>NZ_SOCO01000001.1:0-463533 GCF_004365115.1 Stenotrophomonas sp. CC22-02
CCGGACCCACCCCGCCATCCCACGGAGTACCGCTGTTGCTTGGGCTGTTGCTGTTGCCCTGGCTTCGGCAGGTGCAGGGCGCAGCCCTGCCGAATCCCATTACACTCCAGAAGGATTTCCCTGCTGGAGAGAGCAATGAAACGAGTGGTACTGGGCGTGCTGGCCCTGTCAGTGTCGAGCGCATTGATGGCGGCCACCCCGAAATTCGACGGCGCGCGGATCTCCGCCGACGTCAAGGAACTGGCCTCCGACGCCTACGAAGGGCGCTCGCCGGCCACCGCCGGCGAAGAGAAGACCATCGCCTACCTCAGCAAGCAGTTCGCCGATGCCGGCCTGCAGCCCGGCGGCGACCTCAAGGACGGCAAGCGCCTGTGGACCCAGGCCGTGCCGCTGCGCAAGGGCGACATCGTCGGCGCACCGCAGCTGGCCCTGCACCAGGGCAGCAAGACCCTGCCGCTGGAACAGGGCAAGCAGATCGCCGTGCGTGCGGCCATGAATGGCGCCAGCGACGTTGATATCAGCAAGGCGCCACTGGTGTTCCTCGGCTATGGCGTGAAGGCCCCGGAGCGCAACTGGGACGACTTCAAGGGCGTCGACCTGAAGGGCAAGATCGCCGTGGTGCTGATCAACGACCCGGACTTCGAGACCGGGCAGGGTGATTTCGACGGCAAGGGCATGACCTATTACGGCCGTTGGACCTACAAGTACGAGGAAGGCGCACGCCAGGGCGCGCTGGGCGTGCTGATCGTGCACGAGACCGCACCGGCCTCTTACGGCTGGGCTACGGTGGCCGGTTCCAACACCAACACCATGTTCGACGTGGTGCGCGACAACCCGGCCGAGAGCCATCCGCTGCTGGAAGGCTGGATCCAGCGCGACCTGGCCGTGGAGCTGTTCCGCTCGGCCGGGCAGGACTTCGATGCGCTGAAGAAGAAGGCGCAGCAGCGCGACTTCACCCCGGTGCCGCTGACCGGCGCCAGCCTGGATGCGAAGTACGCGGTGAAGACCGAAGTGATCACCTCGCACAACGTGGCCGCGCGCCTGGAAGGCAGCCGCCATCCGGACGAGACGATCATCTACAGCGCACACTGGGACCACATCGGCGTGGGCGAGCCGGATGCACGCGGCGACCGCATCTTCAACGGTGCGCTGGACAATGCCAGTGGTACCGCCTCGCTGATCGAGCTGGCGCGCGGCTTCGCCAAGGCCAAGCGCCCGCAGCGTTCGGTGCTGTTCCTGGCGGTCACCGCCGAGGAGAAGGGCCTGCTGGGCTCGGAGTACTACGCCACCCATCCGCTGTACCCGCTGGAAAAGACCGTGGCGGTGATCAACATGGACGGCATGGCGCCGTTCGGCCCGTCGCGCGATTTCGGCATCTACGGTGCGGCGCGCTTCGAGCTGCTGGACCAGCTGAAGGATGTGGCCAAGGGTTGGGACATCCGCTACACCCCGGACCCGAAGCCGGAAGCGGGCCTGTTCTTCCGTTCCGATCACTTCCCGTTCGCCAAGCGTGGCGTGCCGGCGCTGTCCTGGTCGGCTGGCCAGGACTGGGTGGACGGGGGCGTAGCCGCGGGCAAGAAGGCCTCGGAAGACTACACCGCCAAGCGCTACCACCAGCAGGGTGACGAATGGCAGCCGGACTGGGTGTTTGCCGGCGCGGCCCGCGACCTGGAAGTGCTGTACACACTGGGCGACCAGCTGGCCAACTCGCGCAGCTGGCCGAACTGGAGCAAGGACGAGTCGTTCCGCGCCGTGCGTGACGCCAGCGCCGACCAGCGCAAGTAACGGAGGGCGCCGGGTCCGCCCGGCGCCTCCCGGGTAGTGCCGGCCGCTGGCCGGCATTGCCGTCCCCGGTAGCGCCGGGCCGTCCCCGGCATTTCCGTAACGGCTTCCATCCCCGCTTTCAGGCCCTTCGTCGCAGCCCGCTTGTTTGCCCGGCGGGCCGCCCTATGCTCGGCTCACCCCCTTCCTCCAAGGCGCCGCCGTGTTCGCCAGCCTCTCCCTCATCCTTCGTCACCTGCTCGCCTGGGCTGCGGCACTGTTCGTGGCCGGCATGGTCTGGAGCGGCATTTTCAGCGGCATGAACGACGGCCCCGGCTGGGTATTCGGGCTGCTGGTGATGTTCCTGATGATCTCCGCGCTGGGCAGTGCGGTGACCCATGTGCGGCGGGTCTGGCTGGTGGCCGGCCGCCTCGATGGCGCCACCCTGTCAGGGCGCCAGCGCCGGCAGATCGAACTGCCGATGGATGCCGGCCATGCGTTCGCGGTGGTCGAGGCGGCCGTGGGCGAGTTGCCGCGGGTGGAAGAGGTGGAAAGCTCGGCAGGCAGCCTGCAGGTGCGTGCCTATGTACGCCGCGTCGATCTGTGGAACGGCCGCCAGCCGTCGCGCTGGAACCTGCCGGCGCGGCTGGCGATCAAGCGCAACAGCGTGCTGGCCACGGTCACCCCGGGCCAGGGCACCAGCACCGTCACCCTGCTGTTCGAGCCCGATGCCGGTTGGTGGGCCGACCTGCTGGCACTGGACGAGGGCAGCAACTACGAGAATGCAGAAGCGGTCACCCGCGCGATCAGCCGGCGGGTTGCCGACCAGCGCCGCGACGAGCAGGCCGCGGCTGAACAGACCCAGGTCGAGAAGGAACTGTCGGTGGCACGCTTGAACCTGCTGCATGCGCAGGTCGAACCGCATTTCCTCTACAACTCGCTGGCCAATGCCCAGGTGCTGACCCGCACCGACCCGGCGCGTGCCGAACAGATGCTCGGTCACCTGATCCAGTACCTGCGCAGTTCGCTGCCGCAAGTGGACGAATCGGTGTCCACGCTGGGCGTGGAGCTGGAACGCACCCGCGCCTATCTGGAAATCCTGCGCATCCGCATGGGGGCACGCTTGTCGGTGGAAGTGCAGGTGCCCAATGAACTGCATGGCGTGCACCTGCCGGCGATGGCGCTGCAGACGCTGGTGGAGAACGCCATCAAGCACGGTCTGGAACCGAAGCCCGGCGGTGGCACGATCTGGATCCTGGCGCGCGGCTTCGATGACCATGTCACCGTGACCGTGGCCGACGATGGCCTTGGCTTCGGCCAGGGCACCAGCGGTACCGGCATCGGCCTGAAGAACCTGCGCGAGCGCCTGCGCCTGACCTGCGGTGAGCAGGCCGGCGTGGCGATCGTCGCCAATTTCCCCAGCGGCGTCGCCGCGACCATGACCCTGCCGCAGTCGGGCAGGGAGCGCAGCCATGCCGCTTGAAGCGCTGATCGCCGAAGACGAGGAACTGCTGCGGCAATCCCTGGTGGAGCAGCTGGGCCGCCTGTGGCCGGAGCTGAGGCTGGTGGCCGAGTGCGAAGACGGCGCCACGGCGCTGGAGCAGCTGGCCGAGAAGCAGCCGGACATCGCCTTCCTCGACATCCGCATGCCCGGCATCAGTGGCATCGAAGTGGCGCGTGCGTTGTCCGAACTCAGCCCGCGTACCCAGGTGGTGTTCGTCACCGCCTACGATCAGTACGCCATCGACGCCTTCGAGCAGGGCGCGATGGATTACCTGCTGAAGCCGGTCAGCGACGAGCGGCTGCTGGCGACCCGTGAGCGCATCCTCTCGCGGCTGCCATCGACGCGACAGGACGATGCCGTGCTGGAGCGCCTGTTGCAGCGATTGGGCCCATCGCAGGCAGGCGCGGAACGTCCGCCGCTGGCCTGGATCACCGCCAGCAACGGCCGCGAGACGCAGCTGATCATGCTCGAGGACGTGGCCTACTTCCGCGCCGACAACAAGTACACCACCGTGGTCACCGCCGCTGGCGAAAGCCTGCTGCGCACGCCGTTGCGCGAGCTGCTGGAAGTGCTCGATCCACAGCATTTCCGCCAGATCCACCGCTCCACCATCGTCAACATGAAAGCGGTGGCAGCGGTGAGCCGCGACGATACCGGGCGCGGCGTGCTGCGCTTGCGCCAGCGTGCGGAAACCCTGGTGGTCAGCCAACCGTTCATGAGCCTGTTCCGCGGCATGTAACCCCACCCTGGAGGCACCATGCGCCTGTTCCTGCTTGCCTGCGTCGCTGCGCTGTCACTGGGCGGCTGCGAGAAATCCAGCACTACCTCGATCACCCGTACCCAGGCCAACGGCGTGGATACGCTGCACAGCAAGGGCACCGTGGTCGAAGGTCAAGCGCGGTTCCAGTGCATCGCCAGCCGCAGCGGCCAGTGCCACTATGTGGTGCTGGACCCGGCCTGCAGCACCGATGCGGCCTGCGCCAGGCCGCCGCTGCGCCGGTTCGCGGTGGCGGTGGGCAAGACCGAAGCGATGCGTGACCTGCCCAAGGGCTTCCGCCAGTGCGTCAGCCAGGACCCGATAGAACAATGCCACCGTGAGTGATCACGGTGGCATTGTGGGTCCCCCCGCTTTCCCGAAGGGTCAGTAGGCTGGCTGCAGCGTCAGGTCGTGGTGATGCTCGTTCTCGCCCACATGGTTGAGGCGTCCGACCAGTTCGGAGTGCTGCTTCATGCGCCCGATCTCGGTCATGATGCGGATGTCCTCATGGCGCAGCTCGCGCCTGGCGGTGACCGCCTGCTTGTAGTCCAGCACTTCCGGATAGTGTTCGGCCAGGTCCAGCGCCTCGGCCACATGCTCGACGCTGTCGGCCTTGGAACTGATGCGGGCGCGGCTGTTGAAGGCCTTCATCCAGCGCTCGAAGCCGGCCGTGCGGTCGAACATGTTGGCCATGAACCAGATCACGAACAGGATCGAGATCCACGAGCCGAACACCACGACCACGCGGGTGAAGGTGATGTGGTAATCGTCGCGCCACAGGTAGTTGGTGATCAGGCCGAGGATCAGCAGCGAGGCCGCCTGCCAGCCGACGATCGAGGCGATCAGCCACTGGCACTTGGCCTGGGCCAGCACAGCCACTTCATCGCGGATCTGCTGCTCGCTGAGGCTGCGCCAGTGCGCAACCTGTTTTTCGAACGGGCTGCTGTAGAGCTCGTTGTCGCGAAGCAGTAGTCCCAAACCCTTGAACAAAGCAATCATGGCTGGCTCCTTGTGGAACGTGCGTCGATCAGCATTGGACGGTGTGGCGGGTTCAGTTCTAGCACTTCCAGCGAGCCGTGCAATGGGCGAAATGCCAAGCGCGGTAAGGGTTTTGTCTGAATGGGTGAATGTTGCTGCATTGCAGCATCGCAGCCGCAGCCTGCGACAGGATGTCGCAGGGTGAAACGTGCTGCGGCCGCACATGAAACCGCGGCTGAGCACGCAGAGCGGCCATGGGGGCGGTGATCGCCCGGAATCGGGCCCGACCGCGCAACCCGGCGGGTGGATGCCGACCCGCGCGCGCTGCCAGCAGCGCAGGTATGCACCGTAGATCCACGCCCTGCGAGGAAGGGCGTTACCCGGCCGACCTCAACCCACGCAACAGCAACGCCAGCGCGGCCGTCGCCTGCGCCAGGCGCGCATTGCCATCCTCGCCTTCGGCGATCCAGAACGCCGCCTCGGCCAGGCTGCCGTAGATCAGCGACGCCAGCGCCTGCGCATCCACCGGCGTCACCACGCCCTGTGCGATCAACTGTTCGATCAGGCGCTGCATCGACTGCACGCAGTGCTGCTGCGATTCCGGCGAGGCGTCCCCCAGCACTGCACGCGCATCACGCAGCACAAGGCGCTGGATCTCCGGTTCCAGCGCCATCTGCAGGTAGGCGCGGCAGCGCTGCACGAAGCCGTCCCAAGCGTCGTCGGCACGCTCGCTGATCGCCTGCAGGCGCAGGTCGGTCTCGGCGTCGAGCTGGGCGACCACCGCCGCCAGCAAGCCCTTCTTGTCGCCGAAGTGGTGGTACAGCGCGCCACGGGTCAGCCCGGCCTGCGCGGTCAGGTCATCCATCGAGGTGGCGGCATAGCCGTGCTCGCTGAACACACGGCGGGCGGTGGCCAGCAGGCTGGCGCGGGTTTCTTCCATCTCGGCGCGGGTGCGGCGGACCATCCAGAGCTCCTTACATACGCAGTGCATGATTATTTACATACGGCGCGTATGAATGTAGCCTCTTATTCATACGCTCTGTATGTATTGTCGTGGCGTCCCGTGCGCCAGGCAAGTCGCCGCTCTGGAGATCCTGATGGCCACCCCTTATCGCGACCTGTTCGCTGCGCCCGGCACGGCCGGGCTTGCCCTGGCCGGGTTGCTGGCCCGCCTGCCGCTGCCGATGACCGGCATCGGCATCATCACCCTGCTGTCGCAGCTGCGCGGCAGCTATGCGCTGGCCGGTGCGGTGTCGGCCACCTTCGTGCTGACCTACGCGTTGCTGTCGCCGCAGGTGTCGCGCTGGGTCGACCGGTACGGCCAGGCGCGGGTGCTGCCGTGGGCCGCCGCGGCCAGCGCGACCGGCCTGCTGTTGCTGCTGGCCTGCACCGTGATGGCGGCGCCGGACGCGATGCTGTTCGGTGCGGCGATGCTGGCCGGCTGCATGCCCAGCGTGTCGGCGATGGTGCGCGCGCGCTGGACCGCGATCCATCGCGGCCGCCCGGCGTTGCAGACCGCGTACTCGCTGGAGACGGTATTCGATGAGGTCACCTTCATTGCCGGGCCACCGTTGTCGGTGGGGCTGTCGGTGGCGGTGTGGCCGCAGGCCGGGGTCCTGGCGGCGGCCCTGCTGCTGGTGGTGGGCGTGGCTGCACTGGTGCTGCAACGGGGTACCGAGCCGCCGCCGCAGCCCCACGAAGAAGCCGCGTTGCCTTCGCGCTCGCTGCTGCGGCACGCGGAGATCCGCCTGCTGGCATTGCTGATGCTGGCAATGGGCATGATCGTCGGCACCGTCGACATCACCAGCGTGGCGTTCGCCGAGCAGCGCGGGCAGCCGCTGGCAGCGAGCGCGGTACTGTCGGCCTATGCCCTGGGCAGCTGCGCCGCCGGCCTGCTGTTCGGTGCGCTGAAGCTGCAGGTGCCGATGTCGCGCCTGTTGCTGCTGGGTGCGGCGGCGACCGCCCTGACCACGGTGCCGCTGCCATGGGCCGGCACGCTGCCGGCGCTGGCGGCGGCAGTGCTGCTGGCCGGTCTGTTCTTCGCGCCCACCATGATCGTGGCGATGTCGCTGGTCGAACAGCGCGTGCCCGCATCGCGGCTTACCGAAGGCATGACCTGGCTGCTGGCCGGATTGAACATCGGCGTTGCGCTGGGCGCGGCGCTGTCCGGGTACAGCGTCGATGCCGGTGGCGTGCGCAGCGGCTTCGTGGTCGCGCTGGTGGCGGGCGGCGCGGTGCTGACGGTCGCGCTGCTTGCCTGGCGTGCGCTGCGCAGGCCTGTTCCCTCTCTCTGCGCTGAAGGAAGCATCCCGTGAGTGCTGCTTCGCCTGCGCATGCCGCGCCCCGTGTCCGCCATCCGTGGTGGGCCGTCTCTGCGATCGGACTGGCCACGTTCTCGGTGGTCACCACCGAGATGCTGCCGGTCGGCCTGCTGACCCCGATCGCCGAGGCGCTCGGCGCGTCCACCGGTACCGCCGGCCTGATGATCTCGCTGCCGGCCCTGCTGGCGGCGCTGTTCGCACCGCTGGTGGTGATCGCTGCCGGGGGCATCGATCGTCGCCGCATCCTGTGTGCACTGCTCGGCCTGCTGACAGTGGCCAACATCGCCTCCGCGCTGGCGCCCGGCATCGGCTGGCTGCTGGCCGCGCGCGTACTGGTCGGGTTCTGCATGGGCGGCATCTGGGCCATCGCCGGCGGCCTGGCGGCACGCCTGGTGCCCACGCACCGCATCGGCCTGGCCACCTCGATCATCTTCGGCGGCGTGGCCGCGGCGTCGGTGCTGGGCGTGCCGCTCGGTGCACTGATCGGCGACGCGCTGGGTTGGCGTTGTGCGTTCGCGGCGATGGCACTGTTCAGTGCGGCGGTGATGCTGCTGCAGCTGCGGGTGGTTCCCGCGCTGCCGGTTGCCAGCTCGGTGCGGCCGAAGCAGTTCGTGCAGCACCTCGGCCATCGCGGCCTGCGCCAGGGCCTGTGGCTGACCCTGCTGCTGGTGGCCGGGCACTTCATCGCCTTCACCTACGTGCGTCCGTTGTTGACGGCCGTATCGGGTGTGGATGCGTCGTGGATTGGCGGACTGCTGTTTGCCTATGGCCTGGCCGGCATCGTCGGCAACTTCGTTGCCGGGCCACTGGCCGCACGCCATCCGCGCGGCACGCTGCTGGCGATCGCCTCGGGCCTGCTGCTGACGCCGCTGCTGTTGCTGTGGATCGGCGGTACGCCGGCCGGAGGCATCGCGGTGCTGCTGCTGTGGGGGCTGGCCTACGGCGGTGTCTCGGTCGGCCTGATGAGCTGGATGATGAAAGCGGTGCCGCATGGCCTGGAAATCGCCACCGCGTTGTATGTCGGTGCGTTCAACATCGGGATTGCAGCCGGGGCGTGGGGCGGTGGCAGGCTGCTGGACAGCATCGGGCTGCACGCCAATCTGTGGGTCGCGGCGGCGTTGGCTGCGAGCGCTCTGCTGATGGTTGCCACCACCCGCAGGTAGAGCCACACCATGCGTGGATTCCTGCCCCGTGCCGACCAGGGTCGGCACCCACCAGAGCAAGGCCGGAAAATGAAACGGGCGCCCTGCGGCGCCCGTTCCGGTTACATCACCACACCTTGACCCGCTTGTCCGGGGCCAGGTACAGCTTCTGGCCTTCCTTCACTTCGAACGCCGGGTACCAGGCGTCGATGTTGCGCACGGTCAGTGCGCGGAACTGGCCCGGTGCGTGCACGTCGGTCAGCAGCGAGTTGCGCAGCGCCTGCTCGC
This sequence comes from Stenotrophomonas sp. CC22-02, assembly GCF_004365115.1. Taxonomy (NCBI): domain Bacteria; kingdom Pseudomonadati; phylum Pseudomonadota; class Gammaproteobacteria; order Lysobacterales; family Lysobacteraceae; genus Stenotrophomonas; species Stenotrophomonas sp. CC22-02. The sequence continues at coordinate 8,752 of NZ_SOCO01000001.1, forward strand.
GGCTCTTGCTGCGCCACGCCTGGGCGAAGCCGAGGAAGAAGCGCTGGTCCGGGCTGAAGCCTTCCAGGGTCTGGCCCGGCTTGCCCTGCAGTGACAGCTGGTAGGCGTCGTAGGCCGTGCCCAGGCCGGCCACGTCGGCGATGTTCTCGCCCAGGGTCAGCTTGCCATTCACGTGCACGCCCGGGAACGGTTCGTAGCTGCTGAACTGCGCGGCCAGCGCGTCACCGGCGGCATTGAACTGCTTGAGGTCTTCGGCGGTCCACCAGTTGTGCAGCTTGCCGGTTTCATCGAACAGCGCGCCGGCGTTGTCGAAGCCATGGCTGATCTCGTGGCCGATCACCGCGCCGATCGCACCGTAGTTCACCGCGTCGTCGGCGGCCCCGTCGAAGAACGGCGGCTGCAGGATGGCGGCCGGGAACACCAGGCGGTTTTCCAGCGGCACGTTCATCGCGTTGATGGTCTGCGGCAGCATCGCCCACTCGCTGTGGTCGACCGCCTTGCCCAGCTTGGCGATGTTGCGCTGGTACTCGAACAGCTCGGCGCGCTGTGCATTGCCCAGCGCATCATCGCGGCGAATCTCCAGCCCGGTGTAGTCGCGCCACTTCTCCGGATAGCCCATGCCCACGGTCAGGCCGGCGACCTTGGCCTTGGCATGTGCCTTGGTCTGCGGCGACATCCACGACAGTGCGTCGATGCGCTTGGCGAAGGCGGCGATGATGTTCTTGGCCATCTCGTCCGCACGTTCCTTGGTCTTGGCATCGAAGTGCTTTTCGACGTAGCGCTTGCCGATGGCTTCGCCGACCGCATGGTTGGCGTCATCCACCGCACGCTTCCAGCGGTCGCTCTGCTGCGGCGTGCCGCTCAGCGCGGTGCCATGGAAAGCGAAGCGGGCGTCGGCGAACTTCTTCGGCAGATAGGCGGCGGCGCGGTCCAGCGCGTGGAAGGCGAGGTAGTCCTTCCAGGCGTCCAGCGGTTCGGTGGCCACCAGCTTTGACAGGCCGGCGACGGCCTTGGGCTGCCACACGATGAAGTCCTGCTGGTTGCCGAGTGCCGCCGCATCGAGGAAGGCGCTCCAGTCCATGCCCGGGGCCTTGGCGTTGAAGTCGGCCTGGGTCCAGGGGTTGGCGCCCTTGGTCACGTCGTTGGTTTCTTCCTGCGTGGCATGCGCCTGCGCGATCTTGGTCTCCAGCGCGAGGATGCGCTGCGCCTTGCCGGCCGGGTCGGCGGCGCCGGCCAGCTGCAGCATCTGCGCGATGTAGGCCTGGTACTGCTTGCGCAGCTCGGCCATGCGGCCGCCGCCCAGGTAGAAGTCACGGTCGGGCATGCCCAGGCCGCCCTGCACCAGATAGGGGGCGGTGCGGTCCGGCTGCAGCATGTCCACCGACACCCACAGGCCGAACAGGCGGTCGGTATAGAAGTTGGTGGCGTTGAGCAGGTCGACGTCGGCGCGCATGTCGCCGCCCAGCGCGCGCGCCAACCCGGCCTTGTCGGCGATCGCATCGATGGCCTTCAGCTGCGGCTGCACTGGCGCGATGCCGTGCTGCTCGATGCCGGCCTCGTCCATGTAGGCGGCGTAGTAATCGCCGATCAGCTTGTCATCGCCGCTGGCCTGGGCGTTGCCGGCCGCGCCTTCGAGAATGGCGCGGGTGTCGGCCAGGGTCTTCTCGGCGATCACATTGAAGCTGCCGAAGCGCGAACGGTCGGCCGGAATCTCGGTGTTTTTCACCCAGGTGCCGTTGGCGAAGCCGAAGAAATCGTCGCCGGCGGCGATGCTGCGGTCCATGCCGCTGGCATCGAAGCCGAAGCTGCCCAGCATCGGCTTGGCGGCAGCGGGCGCGGCATCGGCCGGCGCGGCGGTGCCGGCGGCCGGATCGGCCGGGCGGTCGCAGGCGGCCAGGGACAGGCTGGCCATGATGGCCAGTGCCAGGGTGGGGCGGCGCAGCTTGGACATGGAGTTCTCTTGCAGCGGAAAACTCCAAGTCTAATCCGCCCGGGCCCGCCTGGCCGACCCGTTGTGCCGCTTGTCCTGTGCAGGATCTGGCTGAACGCGCCGAAGCGATCTTCACGCCGTAACCGGGGTGGTGCATGCTGGTGCCAGGAGCCCTGCGTGGTCACGGGGAGGTGGCCATGCGGGGTCGGGTCAGGCGTCAAGAATGGCGTCCGCCGGCCGTTGAGGTCGGGGACGTGGAGGATTCGTTCGCGCATGAAGCCAGCCGACTGCACAAGGAAGATCGACCGATGCCGGCGCTGAAACGGGCGTTGGCCCGGCCGCTGCGCGCCATCACCTGGGGCGGCGTGCTGCTGGGTGTACTGCTGGTGACGGGCCTGGCCACCATGCTGGTCAACGACCACCAGCGCCGGCTGGAGGCCGCGCAGCGCCAGAGCCGCGCGCTGGCGGTGGGCAGTGAACGCCTGCTGGCGCTGGAGCTGCGCAACCTGGAGCGGGCGATGTCGGGCATTGCCGCCGATGCCGGCGAGCTGTTCCGCAGCGTGCCGGTGCAGGCACCGGCGTTGCTGGACGCTGCCATCGGCGGCGTGCTGAGGCGCCATGCCGAACTGCACAGCATCGTCGTGCTCGACAGTTACGGCCGAGCACTGACCGCCGGCCAGGGCGACCTGCAGCTGCCGCTGTGGACCGACCCGCAGCGACGCGGGCAGGGCAGTGCGCTGTACATCGGGCCGCCGTTGCGGGTCGGCGATGGCAGCTGGGTGGTGCCGCTGGCACTGCCGATGGCCGGTGATCGCTGGTTGTTGGCGCGGCTGCGCTGTGCCGAACTGCAACGCATTGCCGGTGGCCTGGATGTCGGCCCCAATGGCCTGGTCTCGATCAGCGATGCCGAGGGCTACATGCTGGCCCGCGTGCCGGATCCGCATGGCACGGTGGGGCGCCGCTACAACCTGCCGCGCCGCGACCTGCTCGGTACCCAGGCCGTGGTCGAACTGGGCAGCCTGGCCGGCGCGGTCGATGGCGTGCCGCGCATCACCACCATCAGCACGCTCGACCGCAGCCCGCTGGCGGTACAGATTGGATTGGCGGACGAAGACGTACTGGCGCCATGGTGGCCCTACCTGCAGGCGTCGATCGCCATCGTGCTGGCCTACATCGCGGTGCTGCTGGTGCTGCTGTACGCGGTGCGTCGCACTACCCGCCGCCAGCAATCGATGGCCGAGGAACTGAAGGCCGGTCATGCCGAACTGCGCCTGGCCCACCAGGTCGGGCGCGTCTGCACGTGGTACGTGGACGAGGACGCCGCACTGCTGCGCTGGTCGCCGCTGGCGCGCGAGATCTTCGGCGTGCAGACCGATGCCCTGCCGGTCGCCGACTTCTTCGCGCGCGTGCATCGCGATGATGCCGCGCGCCTGCAGCAGGCCTTCGACCAGGCGTTCGCCGGTGGCGCCGTGCTCGACCAGGTGTTCCGCCTGGTACTGCCCGGTGGCGAGGTGCGCTGGGTCGGCGCGCGCGGGCAGCGGGTGGAAGTGGACGATAGCGAACGGCGCATGATCGGTGCGCTGACCGACCTGAGCGAGCGCTACCAGGCGCGCGAACAGATGAGCGAAGTGGAACGCCGCTTCCGCCTGTTGTTCGACCGCAACCCGGCGCCGTTCTGGGTGTTCGACCCGGACACACTGCGCTTCATCGAGGTCAACGACGCCGCGGTGCGCCAGTACGGCTACAGCCGCGAGGAATTCCTGGCGATGAGCATCCTCGACATCCGCCCGCGCGAAGGCTGGGACGAGGTGAAGGGGGCGATTGCCAAGGCCCGCGTGGGCGAACTGCAGGACGCCACCGTGCGCCTGCACCGGCGCAAGGACGGCAGTGTGTTCGAAGTGCGCGCGCACCTGTCCAAGCTCGATTTCGATGGCCAGCCGGCGTGCCTGGTGCTGGCCGAGGATGTCAGCGAACGGCTGGCCTATGAGCGCGATCTGGCTTACCAGGCGCGGCACAACCCGGCCACTGGCCTGCTCAACGTGCGTGCGTTGACCGGGCAGCTGGACGAGCAGCAGGAGGGCTACACCATCGCCTTCGTGCAGCTGCGCGGCCTGCAGCTGGTGGCCGATACGCTGGGGCGCGAGATCGGCGATGCGGTGCTGCAGTCGATGGCGACCCGCCTCGGTGGGCTGGGCGCGCGCTGCGGCACGCTGGCATTCCAGCCGGCGGAGGACTTCGTGTTCGCCATCGGTACCGGCCACGATACCCAGCGCGTGCTGGATGATCTGCTGCAGATCGTGTCGGCGCCGATGCGGGGCAAGGATTCGCTGCACCAGTTCGAGCCGCGGGTGGGCGTGGCGGTGCATGTGCCGGGTGACGGCCACTCCGCCGAGCAGGTCATCGGCATGGCCGCGCAGGCCGCCCACGCAGCGCGTGCGGAAGGCAACGTGGTGGTGTGGTTCGATGCGGCGGTGACCACGCGGCTGGCCGACCGCCTGCGCCTGGCCGGGCGCATCCATGCCGCTATCGACAACGAATTCCAGCTGTACTTCCAGCCGATCCGGCATGCCGGCGATGGCAGCCCGGCCGCGCTGGAGGCCCTGCTGCGCTGGCCGCAGGCCGATGGCAGCTTCATTCCGCCCAACGAGTTCATCCAGCTGTGCGAGGAGACCGGCCTGATCCTGGCGCTGGGCCGCTGGGTGATCCGCGCGGCGGCGAAGGCGCAGCGCCGGCTGGTCGAGGCCGGCTGGGGCGAGTTGCCGATCGCGGTGAATGTCTCGGCGGTGCAGTTCTTCAACAGTGACCTGGTGGCCGAGTTCACCCGCGCCCAGCAGGAGTTCGGGCTGGCCCGCGGCGCGCTGCACGTTGAGCTGACCGAGAGCAGCCTGATGCGCAAGCCGGCGCAGGCGATGCAGACCATGCAGCGCCTGCACGAGGAAGGCATCAGCGTGTCGCTGGATGACTTCGGCACCGGTTACTCCAGCATGTCCTACCTGCAGCACCTGCCGCTGGACATCCTGAAGATCGACCGCAGCTTCGTGGCGGACGTGGAAACCAACCCGCGCAATGCGTCGATCTGCCGCGCGCTGCTGTCACTGGGCCACAGCATGGGCTTGACCATCATCGCCGAAGGCGTGGAGACGCCGGGGCAGCTGGACTGGCTGGCCGCACACGGCTGCGACCAGGTGCAGGGCTACCTGCTGGGTCGGCCGGCGCCGCTGGAGCAGATCATCGATGCGCTGGATGAAGTGGCGGCCTGAGCGGGTTTCGTATCTGCCGGCCAGCGGCCGGCAAACGCCAGACTCGGCTACACCCCGGCCTCCACCAGGTGGTCGATGAAGCTGCGCACCTTCGGTGCCAGATGGCTGCGGCTGGTATAGACCGCGAAAATGCCGATCGGCGAGGCCTCCCACTCCGGCAGCACGCGCACCAGGCGGCCATCGGCCAGCGCGTCTTCCAGCAGGAAATCCGGCTGCAGGATCACGCCCATGCCGGCGATCGCCGCTTCGCGCAGCACATCGCCGTTGTTGGCGTGCAGCAGGCTGCTCACCGCCACCTTCACTTCGCCGCCGGGCCCCTGCAGCGGCCAGTTGTTGCCGGCGGCCCAGTAGCTGTAGCTCAGGCACGCGTGTGCCGCCAGGTCCTGCGGGGTCTGCGGCGTGCCACGCGCCGCCAGGTACGAGGGCGCGGCGCACAGGCTCACCCGCGATTGGCCGAGGCGGCGCGCGATCAGCGTCGGGCCGGGCTCGCGGGTGATGCGGATGGCCACGTCGTAGCCTTCCTCGACCATGTCCACCAGCCGGTCGGACAGGGCCAGGTCCAGCTCCACCTGCGGGAAGCGCTCACGGTAGCTGGCCAACAAGGGGCCGAGGCGGGCGATGCCCCAGCTGACCGGTGCGTTGATGCGCAGCGTGCCGGAGGGCTCCAGCGCCTGCGCGCCGATGCTGGCCTCCAGCGCGTCGAACTCGGCCAGCAGGCGCACGCACTGGGCGTAATAGGCCGCACCGGCACTGGTCGGGCTGACCCGGCGCGTGGTGCGGTGGAGCAGGCGGGTGGACAGGCGTTTTTCCAGCGCGGCGACCTGGCGGGTGACCCCGGCCGTGGACAGGTCCAGCGCCTGCGCGGCGGCGCTGAAGCCGTTGCGCTCGACCACGGCCACGAACACGCGCATCGCCTCGAGGGTGTCCATTGTTGCGCCTTTTGAAATAAATACGGTCAAACGATCGTATTTATCGGCCCGTGAAGGCGCAATAACCTGTGTCCACTCCCTTCAAGGTGCTTTGCCATGCACACCCCCACTGCTTCTGTTTCGCCGCTGGCCCCGTACGGCGCCACCCTGCTGCGCCTGGCCCTGGGCGTGCTGTTCCTGGTCCACGCACTGACCAAGCTGCTGGTATTCACTCCGGCCGGTACGGCGGCGTTCTTCGAGTCGCTGGGCCTGCCCGGCGTGCTCGGCTATCTCACCATCACCGTCGAGCTGGTGATCACCGCCGCGCTGCTGCTGGGCATCTACGCACGCTGGGTCGGCCTGATCGGCGTGCCGCTGCTGCTGGGCACCATCGTCACCGTGCACGGCGCCAACGGCTTCGGTTTCGCCAATGCCGGCGGCGGCTGGGAATACCCGGCGTTCTGGGCGCTGGCGCTGGTGGTGCTGTTCCTGGTCGGCGATGGCAAGTGGACCCTGCGCTCGCGCTGATCGCCGCCTGACCCTGCAACTGGAGAATTCCATGTCCCGCCTGCCTTCGTTGTACATCTCGCATGGTTCGCCGATGACCGCCCTGCATCCGGGCCAGGTCGGCGTGCGCCTGGCCGAGCTGGCGCAGGACCTGCCGACGCCGCGCGCCATCGTGATGGCCTCGGCGCACTGGCTGGGCCGGCAGTCGCTGGTCGGTGCGCATCCGCAGCCGCCTACGATCCACGACTTCGGTGGTTTCCCGCGCGCGTTGTTTGAACTGCAGTACCCGGCGCCGGGTGATCCGGCGCTGGCCGAAGAGGTGGCCGGCCGCATCGCCGCTGCCGGGCTGCCGGTGGCCCTCGACCCGCAGCGCGGCCTCGATCACGGCGCGTGGGTGCCGCTGCGCTTGCTGCGCCCGCAGGCCGATATCCCGGTGGTGCCGGTGTCGATCCAGCCGCTGCTCGGCCCCGAGCACCAGTTCGCGCTGGGCCGCGCGCTGGCGCCGCTGCGCGAGCAGGGCGTGCTGCTGGTCGGCTCGGGCAGCATCACCCACAACCTGCACGACTGGGGCGACTACCAGGACGGCAAGGAAGCGCCGTACGTGCGGCCTTTCATCGAGTGGGTCGAGCAGCGCCTGGCCGCCGATGATCGCCAAGCCCTGTTCGACTACCGCCGGCAGGCGCCGTTCGCCGAACGCGCGCACCCGACCGACGAGCACCTGTTGCCGCTGTTCTTCGCGATGGGCGCGGCAGGCGAGGGCGGCTTCGGTGCCCAGCGCATCGATGCCGGTATCGATGCCGGATTCCTGGCCATGGACCTGTACCGCTTCGACGGGGCATGAGCCGGGGCTGACGCGCGGCGCCGCCGTTGGTCGCGGCCGCGGCGGCGTGTGGTAGTTTTTCCCGGGTTTCCGGCGCTGGCTCCCGAGCCTCCCCGCGCGCCGCTTCCTGGAAGAAGCATGCATACCATCGAAGTCGTTCTGGCGATGCTGGTGGCCGTTGTCGCCAGCGGCTACCTGGTTCGCGTCCTGCCGTTCTCGTTGCCGCTGCCACTGGTGCAGATCGGCCTGGGCGCGGTGATCGCCGGGGTGTTCAACCGCGGCCACGCGCTGGAGCCGGAAGTGTTCTTCCTGCTGTTCCTGCCGCCGCTGCTGTTCCTCGATGGTTGGCGCATTCCCAAGCAGGGCCTGTTCCGCGACAAGGGCGCGATCCTCGAACTGGCGTTCGGCCTGGTGGTGTTCACCGTCATCGGCGCCGGGTTCCTGATCCACTGGCTGATCCCGGTGATGCCGCTGGCGGTGTGCTTCGCGCTGGCGGCGATCGTGTCGCCCACCGATCCGGTGGCGGTCGGTGCGATCGCCTCCAAGGCGCCGATTCCCAAGCGCCTGATGCACATCCTGGAAGGCGAGTCGCTGCTCAACGATGCGTCCGGCCTGGTCTGCTTCCGCTTCGCGGTGGCGGCGGTGATGACCGGCACCTTCTCGCTGGCCACTGCTTCGCTGACCTTCGTGTGGGTGGCGGTGGCCGGCCTGGCGGTGGGCGTGGCGGTCACCCTGGGCGTCTCCACCTTCCAGCGCTGGCTGTGGCGCCGTTTCGGCGAGGAGCCAGGCGCGGCGATGCTGGTCAACCTGCTGATCCCCTTCGCCGCCTACCTGCTGGCCGAAGAGATCCATGCGTCGGGCATCCTCGCCGCGGTCGCCGCCGGTATCGCGATGAGCTACGTGGAGCTGACCGGCCGCGTCTCCGGCAGCATGCGCGTGCAGCGTGCCGGGGTCTGGAACATGCTGCAGTTCAGCTTCAACGGCATCATGTTCGTGCTGCTGGGCGAGCAGCTGCCGGGCATCGTCGAGCGCGCCACCACCACCATGAACGAGAGCGGCCACCAGAGTGCGTGGTGGCTGCTGGTGTACGTGGTGGTGATCAACCTGGCGCTGATCACGCTGCGCCTGCTGTGGGTGTGGCTGTCGCTGCGCTGGAACCTGCTGCGCGCACGCCGCCGTGGCCTGGAGCGGGGCGAGGCGCCGAACTGGCGCATCGTGGTCGCGACCTCGGTGGCCGGCGTGCGCGGTGCGATCACCCTGGCCGGTGTGCTGACCCTGCCGCTGTTCCTGCCCGATGGCAGCGCGTTCCCGGCCCGCGACCTGGTGATCTTCCTGGCCGCGTCGGTGATCCTGTTCTCGCTGCTCGGCGCCAGCATCGCGCTGCCGCAGCTGTTGAAGGGCCTGCAGCTGCCGGCCGATTCGGGCGAACGCAAGGAAGAGGATCTGGCGCGCCGGTTGTCGTCGAAAGCGGCGCTGGCCGGGGTCGAACGCATGCGCCAGCAGATGGTGATGAACCAGAACACCGAGAACGTGCAGCTGTACAACGACGCCGCCTCGCGGGTGAGCCTGCTGTACCAGCGGCACCTGGAAAAGGACACCGACGGGCCCGACGTGGACCCGGACAAGGTGCGGCGCATGGAACTGGGCTACCGCCAGCTGCGCAGCGCCGGCCTCAATGCCGAGCGCGAGGAACTGTTCCGGCTGACCCGGCGCGGGGTGATCTCCGACGAGATCTCACGGCGCCTGATCCGCAACCTGGACCTGCTGGAATCGCGCAAGCGCGAATGACCGTGTACCTCGGGTGGGTGCGGACCTTGGTCCGCACACCTTTCAGTCTTATTCCGGCTTCGTTTCCAGGAAATATGCCTCGACCTTGCCCTTGACCTTGATGGTCATCGGGTTGCCGCGGCGGTCGCGGGCCTTGCCGGCCTGCACGCGGATCCAGCCTTCGCTGACCGAGTACTCCTCGACGTTGTCGCGCTCGACGTCGTTGAAACGCACGCCGACGCCGCGCTCCAGCGCCTGCGCATCATGGAAGGGGCTGGCCGGATTGATCGCCAGGTGGTCGGGAGGGGTATCGCTCATCGCTTCATTCACAGTGACGGCCACCAAGGCCGGCTTCAGCGGCACAGGATAAACCGTAGAATGCCGGCCTGCCCCAGAGGACGTTCCGCCATGCCCGACAACAGCGACTATTTCGACTTCGAGGAAGACGCCCACGATTTCGATGAGGACGATTTTGAGGCGCGGGTCTGGAACCTGCTGGTGCTGATCAACCCGGGCGATGAGGAGCTGGCGCTGCAGCAGTTCAACCGCTGGCGCGAGCACCTGGCCGAGGAAGGCCAGCCGCTGGAAGCGGACAGCGACTGGCTGCCGGCGCTGTTCACGGCCATCGCCTGGCAGTCCGGCTTCGAGGTCGAGCGGGACGATCTGGAATCGCTGCAGTCGGCAGTGAGCGAGCTGTCGGCGCGCTTCAACCTGCAGCTGGACTGGGGCGGCGACCTGGACGATGAAGACTTCGCCGAGGGCCTGGACGGCGTGCAGCTGATGTCCACCGCCTTCGACCGCCTGCGCGAGCACAACTACACGCTGTGGAGCGTGGATGCCGGCAGCGACGGCTTCAGCGGCGTGATGGCGCTGACCCGTGACGATGACGCGATGCTGGCGCTGTGCTCGCTGCTGAACGTGGAAATCCGGCTGGGCAGCGACCCGTTCTGAGCGGGGAAGGTGGGTGCGGAGCCCGCCTGTGGGTGGATGCCAACCTTGGTTGGCATGCCCTGTGCCTGATGTGCGGACCAAGGTCCGCACCCACCACAGCAAGTGGTAGCCACCAACGCAGCCTACGGCCGGTACTGCGCCCTGGCGTTGGCGATCACTGCCTTGACCAGCTCGCGGTCGGCATGCCGGGAAATGGCCCGTGCACCGAGCGCGATCGCCTGTGCGCGCAGCTCGGCGGTGACATCGTAGTGGGCGCCGCTGGCCTTGTTCTGGAAGGCCCGCGGCGGAATGCCGAGCTGCGCCGCCATCGCGTGCAGCTCGGCCAGGGTGTCGGCCATCAGGTGCGCCCAGCGCTGACCGCGCCAGGGATGCACCGCGTCATCGACGTAGACCGTCACCGCCGCGGCCGGTTCAGGCCTGCGGCTTGCTGTCGCTGTCAGCGGCCGGGGTCGCTTCGGCAGCGGCTTCTTCGGTCACCTCGCCCTCGACGGCTGCCTCTTCCTCGCCCTCGGCGGCTTCGACGCCTTCGAACTCGGCAACCAGCGTGGCCAGGTACTCGTCAGCAGTCTGGCCGGACTCTTCGGCCAGGGTGTCCAGCAGCTTCTGCAGCAGCTCGGAGTATTCCAGGCTGACCTTGCGGCCTTCCTTCTCCTGCACGTTGGCCAGGTGCTTGAGCATGGCCAGCATCGGCACCGGGTTCTCGGCGTTGCCCATGGTCTGGCCGCCGATGGCCAGCAGCCACTCGCGGCCCTGCAGGCCGATGGCGGCGACCACCTGGCCGTCTTCGCTGGTCAGCACGGCGTGGTTCTGCACCTGCTGCTGGGCGTTCAGGCGGAGGAACGGGCGCTTGCCCTGCTGCTTCTTGCGCTTGTCGCGCTTGGCCTTGGAGTTCTGGGACATGAGGTGGGGTCACCTGGATACGGAAAGACCGCCATTGTAGCGGGTGCGCCGGGTGATGCTCCTGGTGGGTGCGGACCTTGGTCCGCACGCTTTGTGCCCGATGTGCGGACCAAGGTCCGCACCCACAGTTTATTCTGCTTGCCCCTGCACAGATTGTTCTGCCGGCCCCTGCGCGGCCTGCACGTCCGGGTCGGCGCTGGGCGCCGACAGCCCCACCTGTGGGCCGGCCCCGGCCAGCGCGGCGGCTTCGGCCGCCTGGGTCATCACCACGATGCTGATGCGGCGGTTGATCGGGTTCTGCGGGTCGGCCTTGTCGAACAGCACCGACGAGGACAGGCCAACCACACGGGTGATCTTGCTGTCCTCCAGGCCACCATCGATCAGCGCACGCCGCGCGGCGTTGGCGCGGTCGGCGCTCAGTTCCCAGTTGCCGTAGCCGCGTGCGGCCGAATAGGCGGTGATGTCGGTATGCCCGGTCAGGCTGATCCGGTTCGGCACGTGGTTCAGGTACTCGGCCAGCTCGTGCAGGATCTGCTGCGTGTACGGTTTCAGCGTGGCGCTGCCGAGGTCGAACATCGGCCGGTTCTGCTTGTCCACGATCTGGATGCGCAGGCCTTCCGGGGTCAGGTCCAGCAGCAGCTGGTCCTTGAACGGCTCCAGCGCCTGGCTCCTGCTGATCGCCTCCTGCAGTTCCTTCATCAGCTGCTCGAGCTGCTGCTTGTCCCGCTGCTGCTGGTCCACCGGCTGCGGCACCGCCTCCTTCTGGTTCTGGAAGGGGTCGTTGCTGTTGCCGCGGGAGACGTCGGTGGCGCCGCCCAGCTTGATCATCGAGGTGCTGGCACCGCCCGGGCCGGCCATGCCGGGGGCGGGGGTGGCGCTCTTGCCGCTGAGCGGGCTGGGGTTGCGGAAGTACTCGGAAATGGCCGCGCGCTCGGGCTTGCTGGTGCTGGCCATCAGCCACAGCACCAGGAAGAAGGCCATCATCGCGGTCACGAAGTCGGCATAGGCCACCTTCCACGAGCCGCCGTGGTGGGCGGCGTGGCCGCCCTTCTTGACCCGGCGGACGATGACGGTGGGCTTGGTCTCGGCCATGGCTTACTTGACCGTCTTCAGGTGCTGCTCGAAATCGGAGAAGGCCGGGCGCACGTTCGACGGCAGCGTCTTGCGGGCGAATTCCAGCGCGATCTTCGGGTTGTAGCCGCGCAGGCAGGCCAGCAGGGCCGTCTTCACCGACTCGTAGATGCGGCTGTCCTGCTCGGCACGGGCTTCCATCGCCGCCGCCATCGGGCCGACGAAGCCGTAGCCCAGCAGGATGCCAAGGAAGGTGCCGACCAGTGCGCCGGCCACGTGGCCGCCGACCTCGACGATGTCACCACCGATCGAGCCCATGGTGATGACGATGCCCAGCACCGCGGCGACGATGCCGAAACCGGGCAGTCCGTCGGCGACCTTGGTCAGCACCTGCGACGGCGCCATGGCCTCGGCATGGTGCTTTTCCAGCTCCAGTTCCAGCAGCGGCTCCAGCTCGTGTGGCTCGATGTTGCTGCCGATCATCAGGCGCAGGCAGTCGGTGATGAAGTCGATCAGGTGGTGGTCGGCCTGCACCTTGGGGTAGTTGCCGAACAGCGCGCTTTCGGCCGGACGCTCGACATGGTCTTCCAGCGCCATGAAGCCTTCGCGGCGCGCCTTGTTGAGCAGTTCGTACAGCAGGCTGAGCACATCGATGTAGTCCTGCTGCTTGTAACGCGGGCCCTTGAACACGCCGACCATGGCCTGCAGGGTCTGCTTGACCGTCTTGGCCGGGGTGCCGACCAGGAACGCGCCCAGTGCGGCACCGCCGATGATGACCAGCTCGTAGGGTTGCCACAGCGCCCCCAGCCGACCGTGTGCGCCGAGGTAGCCGCCCAGCACGCTGATGATGACGACCAGGAATCCAACGATGATGAGCATGGCGCGACGCAAGGAGCGGGGATATCTCCTTGTCGGCCCATCACCTGGTTTTCTGAAGAGGGAATTCTGTGAAATCGGTCGGCGGGGTGTTTCAGCCCGCCACACCGGCCTCCGCACCGCCACGCCGCAGCGGATCAGGCCACGGCTCGCCATTGCCGGTGAACGAAAGTGAGACCGAGTTCAGGCAGTGGCGCTCGTAGGTGGGCGGCGGGCCGTCCGGGAACACATGGCCCAGATGGCTGCCACAGCGGGCGCAGGTGATCTCGGTGCGGACCATGCCGTGGCTGGTATCGCGGATCTCGCGCACATGCGCCGGGTCGAACGGGGCGAAGAAACTGGGCCAGCCGGTGCCGGAATCGAACTTGGTGCTGGAGCGGAACAGCGGCAGCGCGCACAGCCGGCAGCAGTAGACGCCCTCGCGCTTGTTGTCGAGGAAGACCCCGCAGAACGGCGCTTCGGTGCCGTGCTGCAGCAGCACGCGGCGCTCCTCGCTGCTGAGGCCGGCAATCAGCGCCTCGGTCTGGGTGGCGGTGGGGGGCGTCAGGTCGAAGGCAGTCATGCCGGCTCTCCGTGGGTGATGGCCTGGGGATGCCTGCGGAAATGGGGGTGGCGGCGAGGCCTTGCAAGTGTGATGGCCGTTCATGGCCGGCACACAGGGGCAGGCGCAAGGTGAACACGATCCACGCCGGAGCGTGCCATGAAACCGAACTCTTCCCTGCTGCTGATCGCCCTGCTGCCCGCGCTGGCGCTGGCCCAGGTACCGACCGCCGATCCGACCGCTACCCGCAGCACCACCACCGTGGCACCTGCGCCGGTGGTGCCGCCGCCGCAAGCGGCCCGCCCGCAGCCCCAGGTGCTGCCGTCACCGCAGCCGGCGCAGCCGATCCGGTCCACCGGCCCGGCCCAGGTTGCCCCGGCACCGGCGCCGAAGCCGGCCGACAAGGTCTACGACCGCAACGGCCGCATCGTCCCCGGTGTGCGCCCGGCCGGTCCCAATCGTGTCTTCGATTCGCGTACCGGCCGCTATTACGACAGCGTGCCGCAGGGCGACGGCCAGCAGATCCGCTAGCGCCGCGCTGCACGGCGGAGTGGCTGAACGCACGAAAACAACCGCGTGCGGATCACTGCTTTTTCGCCTGCGATTAACCGTTGCGGGACCACTTTGGCGGTGCGCCGGCATCCCGTCGTCGCATGTCCTTCGTCATTGGATCGCGATCATGAAAAACCAGCAGAACCGTCATCCCGGCAAGGAACCGCAGGGCCGCAACCCGCAGCAGCAACAGCAACAACAACAGCAGCAGATGGATCAGCAGCAGCCGCACAAGGGCGGCAAGCAGCAGGAGCAGCGCTCGCAGAAGCACCCTCAGCAGCGCTGACGGGCCCGGGGTCGGATCCCGCATTGCGGGCTCTGGCCCCAACCGCGTTGAGCCCTCAGTCCGGAATCGGCAGGCTCAGCGTCTCCTTCACTTCTTCCATCACGATGTAGCTCTTCGATTCGCGCACATGCGGCAGGGTCAGCAACGTGCTGCCAAGCAGCTTGCGGTAGGAGGCCATCTCGCTGATCCGCGCCTTCAGCAGGTAATCGAAGTCGCCCGACACCAGGTGGCACTCCAGCACGTTGGGCAGCTTCAGCGCCGCACGCCGGAATTCCTCGAAGATGTCACCGGACTTGTAGGCCAGGCTGATCTCCACGAACACCAGCAGGCTGGCCTTCACCGCCGCCGGGTCGAGGTGGGCGTGGTAGCCGGTGATCACCGCTTCGCGTTCCAGCCGGCGCACGCGCTCGGTGCACGGGGTGGTGGACAGGCCGACCCGCTCACCCAGTTCGGTGAAGGAAATGCGGCCCTCGGCCTGCAGGATGCGCAGGATCTTGCGGTCGATCTTGTCCAGTTCGCGGGTACGGGTGGCCATGGCCGTCAACCTTGGGGAATGAATTGCAGGAGAACATCCTGCCGGTTGATTTCAAATCAGGCAAATCAACTGGTATTGGCTGTCTATACTTCCCCAATTATGGTCCCGGCACGCTCCAGTGCAGGGAATGATCGGGTTGGAGAAGTCCCATGCGAGTCCTAGTTCTCGGCAGCGGCGTGATCGGCACCACCAGTGCCTGGTACCTGCGACAGGCCGGGTTTGAAGTCACGGTCATCGACCGCCAACCCGGTCCGGCGCTGGAAACCAGCTTCGCCAATGCCGGGCAGCTGTCGTTCGGCTACACCTCGCCGTGGGCAGCGCCGGGCGTGCCGAAGAAGGCGATCGGCTGGCTGTTCGAGAAGCACGCGCCGCTGGCGATCAAGCCGGGCATGGACCTGGCCCAGTACCGCTGGCTGTGGCAGATGCTGCGCAACTGCACCCATGAGCGCTACGCGATCAACAAGGCGCGCATGGTGCGCATGTCCGAGTACAGCCGCGACTGCCTGAACGAGCTGCGCGCGCAGATCGGCATCGAGTTCGAGGGGCGTGACCTGGGCACCACCCAGCTGTTCCGCACCCAGCAGCAGCTGGATGCCTCGGCGCAGGATATCGAGATCCTCGCCCAGTACGGCGTGCCGTACGAAGTGCTGGACCGCGCCGGCATCATCCAGGCCGAACCGGCCCTGGCCCATGTCGATGGCCTGGTCGGCGCGCTGCGCCTGCCGCGTGACCAGACCGGCGACTGCCAGCTGTTCACCCGCCGCCTGGCGCAGATGTGCGTGGATGCCGGCGTCGAGTTCCGTTTCGACCAGGACATCACCGGACTGGCGTTGGAGGGCGACCGCATCAGCGGCGTGCGCATCGGCGGCACGCTGGAAACCGCCGACCGCTTCGTGGTCGCGCTGGGCAGCTACTCGCCCGCGCTGGTGGCACCGCTGGGCATGCGCCTGCCGGTGTACCCGCTGAAGGGCTACTCGCTGACCCTGCCGATCACCGATCCGGCGATGGCGCCCACCTCGACCATCCTTGATGAGAGCTACAAGGTGGCGGTGACCCGTTTCGACGACCGCATCCGCGTTGGTGGCATGGCCGAGGTTGCAGGCTTCGACCTGTCGCTGTCGCAGCGCCGTCGCGAAACCCTGGAGCTGGTGGTCAGCGACCTGTACCCGAAGGGCGGCGACCTGTCGCGTGCGCAGTTCTGGACCGGCCTGCGCCCGGCCACGCCGGACGGTACGCCGGTGATCGGCGCCACCCCGTTCCGTAACCTGTACCTCAATACCGGCCACGGCACCCTGGGCTGGACCATGGCCTGCGGCTCGGGCCGCTACCTGGCCGACCTGATGAGCGCGCGCCAGCCGCAGATCAGCACTGAAGGCCTGGATATTTTCCGCTATGGCCAGTACGGTCACGCGCCGCAACACGAGAACCGCACATGCGTCCTGCCCGCGCGCTGATCGATCTGGGCGCTCTGCGCAGCAACTACCGTCTCGCCCGTGAACTGGGCGGTGGCAAGGCCCTGGCGATCATCAAGGCCGATGCGTATGGCCATGGCGCGGTGCGCTGTGCCCAGGCGCTGGAAGGCGAGGCCGATGGCTTCGGCGTGGCCACCATCGAAGAGGCGCTGGAACTGCGCCAGGCCGGCATCCGCGCGCCGATCCTGCTGCTGGAAGGCATCTTCGAACCCAGCGACATGGCGCTGGTGGCCGAGCATGATTTCTGGTTCGCGGTGGGCTCATCGTGGCAGCTGGAGGCATTGGTTGCCTTCGACAGCCCGCGCCCGTTGACGGTGTGGCTGAAGCTGGACAGCGGCATGCATCGCCTCGGCCTGGATGTGGACAGCTTCCGCGCCGCGCATGCACGCCTGTCGGCGCTGCCGCAGGTCGAGCACATCGTGCTGATGACCCATCTGGCGCGTGCCGACGAGCTGGACAGCGAGCGCACCCACGAACAGGCCGCGACCTTCGCCCGCGCCATCGACGGCCTGTCCGGCGAGACCAGCGTGTGCAATTCGCCGGCGCTGCTGGGCTGGCCGGATGTGCGCAGCGACTGGGTGCGCCCGGGCCTGATGCTGTACGGCGCCAACCCGCTGCCGGAGGCCTCGGAGATCACTGCGCGGCTGCGCCCGGTGATGACCATGCAGTCGAAGGTGATCGCCGAGCGCTGGATAGAGGCCGGTGAACCGGTGGGCTATGGCGCCCGCTTCGTGGCGAAGTCGCGCACCCGCGTGGGTGTGGTCGCGCTGGGTTACGCCGACGGGTATCCGCAGTTCGCCCCGAACGGTACCCCGGTGCTGATCGACGGCCAGCCCGGTGGCCTGATCGGGCGCGTGTCGATGGACATGTTGACCGTGGACCTGACCGCGCATCCGCAGGCAGGGATCGGCAGTGTCGTGGAACTGTGGGGTACCGCGCCGACGTTGTCCGAACTGGCACCACGATGTGGCGTAAGTGCCTATCAGCTGCCGTGTGCGGTCAAGCGCGTGGCGCGCGTATATCAGGACTGAGGTGATGCCGGCCAGCGGCCGGCACTATCTGGATGCCTGGCGCGGTGAATGCGTGTCGACCAGGGTCGACACCTGCCAGAGCCAAGCGCGGCGCGGTATTACCGCGCTGCGGTCGCCTGGCTGGTCAGCTGACGCTTCACCCAATCATCGATCAGGCGCTTCTCGTAACGCAGCGGATCGCTTTCGCTCCTCAGCCCCAGGTTGTGCAGGTAGCCGCTGTCGCTCAGCTTGGCTTCGCCCTCGTCGACGATGCGGCCGCTGGCATCCTTCAGCGTGTACTGCAGGGTGATCCGCGGCGGATAGATGTCGCGCATGATCCGGATGTCGCTGCCGCGCGGGCCGTGCCAGGGCTCATAGTCGCCAGCACGCTTGATGTCGACCAGGGTCACGTCCAGGGTCTGCCCGGACTGCAGCGGCTTGGCCGCCGTGGTCTGTACGTATCGGGCCAGCTGCTGCACCCAGTCGCCACGTTCGGCTTCGAAGCGGTTGGTGCTGCGGCGGAGTTCGGTGAAACCGGCCGGATCGTCCCACTTCACGCTGACCGGGCCATCGGCCTGCAGTGCGCGCGGGGCCTGCGGATCGGTGACGGTACGCGGCGCGGCGTTCGCGGCGCCGGCCATGAGGGCGCCTGCCAGCAGCAGGGCGGTGGCCAATGTGCGGTTCATGACGGTCTCCTGCGCCCCTTCGATGGGGACGGTTCTGTCTATGGATCGAGTGTGATCCCGCTTCCGGGCCACCGCAACGGCCGATCGCGTTATGCGCAAGAGCGGTTGCCGCCAATTCATCGTCGTCAACCCTGACTGACGGCGCTTGACGCTGTGAATACGCTCTCTGGAAGATGCTGTGTCTCCAATCAGGCCCGTCCAGACGCCCTTGTCCACACTGCCGCCCCTAGTGGAGCGCCCACCGTTGATGGTGCCGGCGCCCGAACCCGACCTGCATCATGGCGTGCTTGAGCGCATCAACGCCGGCTTCTGCGTGATCCAGGTGCTGTTCGAGGGCGATCGTGCGGTCGACTATCGCTTCATCGAGGTCAACGACGCCTTCGAGCGCCATACCGGGCTGAAAGACGTACGCGGCCAGCGCATGAGCCTGCTGGAGCCGAACCACGAGGAAGACTGGTTCCGCATCTACGGCGAGGTCGCCCGCAGCGGCCGCCCGGCGCAGTTCGAGATGGAGGCTCGCGCGCTGGGCCGTTCGTTCGCCGTTGATGCGGTGCGCGTGGGCCGGCCGGGCGAAGACAAGGTCGGCATCCTGTTCTTCGACATCACCGCGCGCAAGCAGATGGAAGTGGAACTGGGCGAGAGCGAAGCCCGCTTCAGCGCGCTGGCCGATGGCCTGCCGATGCCGGTGTGGGTGCTGGACGAGCGCGGCCACGCCCGTTTCGTCAACAGTGCCTTCAGTGAGTTCTTCGGTGGTGACGAGACGCGCGTGCCGGAAGACGTGTGGCGTGGCCTGGTCCATCCGGATGACGCCTCGGTGTTCGAGTACGAACTGCAGGAGGCGCTGAAGGCGCAGCGTTCCATGCATGCCCTGGTACGTGCGCGTCGCGCCGATGGCCAGTGGCGCTGGCTGGAGATGAACGCCCGGCCGCGCTTTTCGCGGATGGGCCGTTTCATCGGCCTGGCCGGCAGCAGCCCGGACGTGACCGAACGCCGCGAGATCGAGCTGGCCCGCGAGGAACTGCTGCAGTCCGAGCGCGCCGCGCGCAGTGCCGCGGAAAACATGGCGCGGCTGAAGGACGAATTCCTGGCCACGCTGTCGCACGAGCTGCGCACGCCGCTGACCACCATCCTGGGCTGGAGCGAGTTGCTGCTGCAGCGCGTGGACAACACCAGCCCGCTGTACAAGGGCCTGAACGTGATCGCCAACAGCGCCGGTGCGCAGAAGCGGCTGATCTCGGACATGCTCGACCTCAGCAGCATGCTGCTGGGCAAGGTGCAGCTGGAAGTGGAAGTGCTGGACCTCAATCTGCTGCTGGGCGAAGCCATCGGCGCACAGGAACTGGTGGCCGAAGGCAAGGCGCTGGACGTCCACCTGCAGCTGCCCGAGCAGCCCAGCCTGGTGCTGGGCGATGCCACCCGCCTGCAGCAGGTGCTGTGGAACCTGCTCTCCAACGCCATCAAGTTCACCCCGGCCGAAGGCCGCATCGATCTGCAGCTGCAGGCCGACGGCAACCACTGGGTGATCACCGTGCATGACACCGGCGACGGCATTGCGCCTGAGTTCCTCCATCACCTGTTCAGCCGTTTCCGCCAGGCCGATGGCACCACCACGCGCCGCTACGGTGGCCTGGGCCTGGGCCTGGCGATCGTGCAGCAGCTGGTCGAGCTGCATGGCGGCACCGTGACCGCTGCCAGCGAAGGCCACGGCCACGGCGCCACCTTCACCGTGCGGTTGCCGCAGCACATTCCCGATGCCGAGCGCCGTCCCCTGCGCGAAGTGATCAGCGGGCCGATCCTGGAGCCGGTGATCGTCGAGCCGTATCCGCTGCGCGGCATGCACGTGCTGGCGGTGGAAGACCAGCCGGAAGTGCTGGAGTACCTGCGGCGCATGCTGGAAGAGCAGGGCGCCAGTGTCTCCGCGGCCAGCTCGGCCGGCGAGGCGCTGGCGCTGCTGGCCGATACCGGCCACCTGCAATACCACGTGATGCTGA
Organism: Stenotrophomonas sp. CC22-02; assembly: GCF_004365115.1. Lineage (NCBI taxonomy): Bacteria > Pseudomonadati > Pseudomonadota > Gammaproteobacteria > Lysobacterales > Lysobacteraceae > Stenotrophomonas > Stenotrophomonas sp. CC22-02. The sequence continues at coordinate 28,815 of NZ_SOCO01000001.1, forward strand.
CCGACATCGGCATGCCGGGCATGGATGGCTATGGCCTGGTGCGCACGCTGCGCGAGGACATGGGCGTGGATGCGGCGACCCTGCCGGCGGTGGCGGTGACCGCGCTGGCGCGCGCCGATGACCGCCGCCGTGCCCTGGCGTCAGGCTTCCAGGAACACGTGGCCAAGCCCTATTCGGTGGCGCAGCTGGTGGCTGCCGTGCGCAAGGTGCAGGTGCCACGCGCAGACAGCGCGCTGCACTGAGCATTCACGGCCGATCGGCGACCCTGCATGCAGGAGGTCGCCGATGTCCCGCATAGCTCCCCGCATCCATACCGATCCGGCGCAGATCGCGCGCCTGGAAGCCCTGTTGCCACAGCTGGAAGGTGAGACGCAGGTGCAGCTGACCCTGCATGACGGTCGCCGCCTGCTGGGTACCGTGGCGGTGAAACCCACGCTCCAGCAGTACCGCAACGATGCTGGCGATGAAGGCAGCAATGGCCAGCTGCGCCTGGATGACTACGACACGCCGGTGCAGCAGCACCACGTCTGGCTGGATGAGATCGCCAGCGTCGACCGTCTGCCACCCAGGGCGCCCTGATCCGGTGCAGCGCCGAGCCCTCGCTCGGCGCTACCGCCCGAGCATGGGCCCGGGCGCTACACGGATGTCAATGCTCGAACAGTGTCGGCGTCGCCTCGAACCGGCGCGCATAGGCGCGTTCTTCCGCCACCCGGGCCACTTCTTCATCGGCCAGGTCGGGCGCGCCGTACACCGCATAGGCCACACTGCCGTCGGCGCCATGGCCGACCTGGTGCAGCCGGTAGCGCGAGTGGCCGCCGCCGGTGTCCTCGGGGTAGTGCACGGGCGGATGGCTGCCTTCCAGGTCCATTTCATTGTTGTCGACCACGCCACCGACGAACAAGGCTCGCATGCAGGTTCTCCTGGGTTTGCGGGGGAGCCTCTACCCTGAACGTTTCAATGTTGCTGGCACATCAAGGCCCCGTTCGGGTTTCGCAAAGTGGTCCGCCGGGGCCGGACCGGCCAAGCCGGTACAATGGACGGCCCTCACGCTTGAAGTACCCGCGCCGATGGCCTCCAGCGACGACGCTCCCCTGCAGACCCTGTTCCTGCCGTTCTCCCAAGGCGCCCTGCGCTGGCCGGAGGGCCCGGCGGCCTTCCTGCGTGCCCGCGACGGCTGGCCGTTGCGCGAAGCGGCGGGCAACCGCGAGGTGCACTGCGAGCAGAGCTTCGCCCCGTTCGCACAGCCGCTGCAGCAGGCCGCCGGCTGGACCGTCAGTGGCCAGCTGGATGATGTGGCCGGCAAGGGCCGCTACCCGCTGGTGCTGGTGCTGCCGCCGCGCCAGCGCGAAGAGGCCCGTGCGCTGTTCGCCCGCGCGCTGGCGCTGGTGGCCGACGGCGGTCGCATCGTGGCCTGCCAGTCCAACAACGAAGGCGCGCGCTCCGGCGAAGGCGACCTCAAGCAGCTGACCGGCCTCGGCGGCAGCCTGACCAAGAACCATTGCCGCGTGTACTGGACCGCGCCGATGCAGGGCCAGCACGATGCCGACCTGGCCAAGCGCTGGTCGGCGCTGGATGCGGTGCGCCCGATCGTCGGCGGCCGTTTCCTCAGCCGCCCGGGCGTGTTCGCCTGGGACCGCATCGATCCGGCCTCGGCATTGCTGGCCGAGCACCTGCCGGCCGACCTGGCCGGGCGTGCCGCCGACCTCGGAGCCGGTTATGGCTACCTGTCGCGCGAGCTGCTGGAGCGCTGCCCGAAGATCACCGCGCTGGACCTGTACGAGGCCGAGCAGCGCGCGCTGGCCCTGGCCGAACTGAACCTGGCGCCGCCGCCACGCCCGCTGCCGCTGCGTTTCCTGTGGCGTGACGTCACCGCCGGCATCGAGCCGGGCTACGACGTGATCATCAGCAACCCGCCGTTCCACACGCCGTCGCGGGCCGACCGCCCGGACATCGGCCAGCGCTTCATCGCCGTGGCCGCGCAGGCGCTGCGCCCGGGCGGGCGGCTGTACGTGGTGGCCAACCGCCACCTGCCGTACGAGCACACCCTCAACGACAGCTTCGGCGCGGTGCGCGTGGTTGCCGAGCGTGACGGTTTCAAGCTGGTTGAAGCGGTGAAGGGGAAGGGCCGATGAAACTGGTCAAGCACATCGCCAACCTGGGCTATGGCAGCCGCAAGCAGGTGCAGTGGATGTTCCGCGAAGGCCGCGTCACCGACGCCGACGGCGAAGTGCTGTACGCCGATGATCAGGTGCCGCACGAGGCGATCCGCGTTGACGGCGAGCCGCTGGACCCGCCGGTGGGGCTGTCGATCGCGCTGCACAAGCCGGCCGGCTACACCTGTTCGACCAAGGACACCGGCCGCCTGATCTACGACCTGCTGCCGCCGCGCTTCCGCGACCGTGACCCGGTGCTGTCCACGGTCGGCCGCCTCGATCGCGAGACCAGTGGCCTGCTGCTGCTGACCGACGATGGTGGCCTGCTGCACCGGATCATCTCGCCGAAGTCGAAGCTGCCCAAGGTCTACGAAGTGGAACTGAGCGACGACCTGCGCGGCGATGAAGTGGCCCTGTTCGCCAGCGGCACGCTGATGCTGGAGTCCGAGAAGACGCCCCTGCTGCCGGCTGAACTCGAGGTGCTGGACGCGCGCCGCGCGCGCCTGGTACTGCACGAAGGCCGCTACCATCAGGTGCGCCGCATGTTCGCCGCCACCGGCAACCACGTGCAGGCCCTGCACCGCAGCCGCGTTGGCGGGCTGGACCTGCAGGGGTTGGCCGAAGGGCAATGGCGGCAGCTCACTTCAACTGACCTGGATACGTTGTTCGCTCCATGACCACCATCGCTGCGCTGCCGTTCCTGCCCGACGCCGTCATCTTCGACATGGACGGCCTGATGATCGACAGCGAGCGGGTCGCACTGGCCTGCTGGAGCGAGGCCGCCGACGAATTCGGGCTGGGCCTGGACGAAGCGGTTTTCCTGCGCATGGTCGGCCTCGGTGACCGCGATACGCACGCACTGCTGCGCGCGCAGGGCATCGAGGACAGCGTGATCGAAGCGGTCGCGGTACGCTGCCATGACCTGTACGAAGCACGCACGCAGACCGGGCTGCCGCTGCGGCCGGGCATCCTGGAGCTGCTGGAACTGCTGAAGGCGCACGCGATTCCGCGCGCGGTGGCGACCACCACGCGGCAGCCGCGCGCCAACCGCAAGCTGGCCGCGGCCGGCCTGCTGCCGTACTTCGATGCGGTGATCACCAGTGGCGACGTGGCGCGGCCGAAGCCTGCGCCGGATATCTATCTGTTGGCCGCGCAGCGGCTGGGCCAGGCACCGGAGCGCTGCCTGGCGCTGGAGGATTCACCGGCCGGTACGCGCGCCGCATTGGCGGCCGGCATGACCGTGATCCAGGTGCCGGACCTGGTGCATCCTGACGAAGAACTGCGCGCACTGGGCCACCGCATCGTCGGCTCGCTGGTGGACGCGCACGCACTGCTGCTGCCGCTGCTGCCGAAATAAGGTGGGTGCCAACCGCCCCTGACGGTGGGTGCCAAGCTTGGTTGGGACACTTCACTGCTCTGGTGGGTGCCAACCTTGGTTGGCACTGAGCCGAGCATGGCTCGGCTCTACATTTGTGGGTGGGTGCCGACCGTTGGTCGGCACACCTGCCCCATCACACCCGCCCGAACACCAGCGCGGCGTTGGTGCCACCGAAGCCGAAGCTGTTGGACATCACCGTATCCAGCCTCTGCTCGCGGCTTTCGCGCAGGATCGGGAAGCTCTCCACCTTCGGGTCCAGCTCGGCGATGTTGGCCGAACCGGCAACGAAGCCGTCGCGCATCATCAGCAGGCAGTAGATCGCCTCGTGCACGCTGGCCGCGCCCAGCGAATGGCCGGACAGTGCCTTGGTCGAGGACAGCGGCGGTACCGCATCGCCGAACACTTCGCGGATCGCGTTGAGCTCGGTGACGTCGCCCAGCGGGGTCGAGGTGCCGTGGGTGTTGAGGTAGTCCAGCGGGCGATCGATGCCCTGCAGCGCCATCTTCATGCAGCGCACGGCGCCTTCGCCGGACGGCGCCACCATGTCGGCACCGTCCGAGGTCACGCCGTAGCCGATCAGTTCGGCATGGATGTGCGCACCGCGTGCGACGGCGTGGTCGTAATCCTCCAGCACCAGCATGCCGCCGCCACCGGCGATGACGAAGCCGTCGCGGTCCTTGTCGTAGGGGCGCGAGGCGCTGGCGGGGGTTTCGTTGAAGCTGGTCGACAGCGCTCCCATCGCATCGAACATCACGCTCATCGACCAGTGCAGGTCTTCGCCGCCACCGGCGAACATGATGTCCTGCGCGCCGTGGCGGATCATGTCCGCGGCCGCGCCGATGCAGTGCGCTGACGTCGCGCAGGCGGCCGACAGCGAGTAGCTGACGCCTTTGATCTGGTAGGCGGTGGCCAGGCAGGCCGAGACCGTCGAGCACATCGTGCGCGGCACCATGTACGGGCCGACCTTGCGCACGCCACGTTCGCGCAGCAGGTCGACCGCGCCGATCTGCCATTCGCTGGAGCCGCCACCGGAACCGGCGATCAGGCCGGTACGCAGGTTGCTGACCTGCTCGGGGCTGAGCCCGGCATCGGCGATCGCATCGCGCATGGACAGGTAGGCAAAGGCCGCCGCGTCACTCATGAAGCGCTTCTGCTTGCGGTCGATCAGGGCGTCCAGGTCGAGGTCGACACGGCCGCCGACCTGGCTGCGCAGCCCGGCTTCGGCGTGGTCGGCCAGCGTGGTGATGCCCGAGCGGCCTTCGCGCAGCGCAGCCGAAACGGTATCCAGATCATTGCCGAGGCAGGACGTGATGCCCATGCCGGTGATGACGACGCGACGCATCAGAAGCTCCCGGTTTCAGTGAACAGGCCGACGCGCAGGTCGCGCGCGCTGTAGATTTCGCGGTCATCCACGTACATGCGGGCGTCCGACTGGGCCATCACCAGCTTGCGGTTGATGACCCGGCTGATGTCGATCTCGTAGCGCACGAGCTTGGCGTCGGGCAGCACCTGGCCGGTGAACTTCACTTCACCGCAGCCCAGCGCGCGGCCCTTGCCGGGGGCGCCCAGCCAGGTCAGGAAGAAGCCGGTCAGCTGCCACATGGCATCCAGGCCCAGGCAGCCGGGCATCACCGGGTCGCCGATGAAATGGCAGCCGAAGAACCACAGGTCCGGGCGGATATCCAGTTCGGCGCGTACCATGCCTTTGCCATGCGGTCCGCCGTCCTCGCGGATTTCGGTGATGCGGTCGAACATCAGCATCGGATCGTTGGGCAGACGGCCGGCGGCGGCGCCGAACAGTTCACCGCGTGCGCTGGCCAGCAGCTGGTCGCGGTTGAACGCGTGGAGACGAGTCATGGAAAGCGCAATCCTGGAAGCGAAAACGAGGCAACAATCCGCCGAGGATGCACGACGGTTGCAACGGGAATCAAACCGCCGCACCGTACGCGTGCGTAGTGTTTTCCCTTCAGATCGCGCATCCCGTTGATGCACAACGACCATACTTCCCCGTCTGGACCGGTACGGTGCGGGTATGATGTCGGCCAACCATGAACGCACTGCGCAAGATCATCCACGTCGACATGGACGCCTTCTACGCGTCGGTGGAGCAGCGCGACGATCCGTCACTGCGTGGCAAGCCGGTGGTCGTGGCATGGCGCGGCGCCCGCTCGGTGGTGTGCGCGGCCTCGTACGAGGCCCGCGTGTTCGGCGTGCGCTCGGCGATGCCGGCGCTGCGTGCCGAACGCCTGTGTCCGGATGCGATCTTCGTGCCGCCGGACTTCGCACGTTACAAAGCGGTGTCACGCCAGGTGCGCGAGATCTTCCTGCGGCATACCGATCTGGTCGAGCCGCTGTCATTGGACGAGGCCTATCTGGATGTGACCGAGCCGAAGAGCGGCATCGAACTGGCCACCGACATTGCCCGCACCATCCGTACGCAGATCCGTGAAGAAACCCAGCTGACCGCTTCAGCCGGGATTGCGCCGAACAAGTTCCTGGCCAAGATCGCCTCGGACTGGCGCAAGCCCGACGGCCAGTTCGTGATTCCACCGCAGCGTGTGGACGCGTTCCTGACGCCGCTGCCGGTGAACCGGGTGCCGGGCGTGGGCAAGGTGATGGAAGGCAAGCTGGCCGCGCGCGGCATCGTCACCTGCGGCGACCTGCGGCAGTGGGCACTGATCGATCTGGAGGAGGCATTCGGCAGCTTCGGCCGCAGCCTGTACAACCGCGCACGCGGTGTGGACGAGCGGCCGGTGGAACCGGACCAGCAGGTGCAGTCGATTTCTTCGGAGGACACCTTTGCCGAGGACCTGCTGCTGGAGGACCTGGCCGAGGCGATCGTGCAGCTGGCGGAGAAGACGTGGAACGCCACCCGCAAGACCGAGCGCGTTGGTCATACGGTGGTGCTGAAACTGAAGACCGCGCAGTTCCGCATCCTTACCCGCAGCTTCACCCCCGACCGGCCCCCGGACTCGATGGAAGAACTGCGCGACATCGCCCTGGCCCTGCGCGCCCGCGTCGACCTGCCGGCTGAGACCCGCTACCGCCTGGTGGGTGTCGGCCTCGGTGGCTTCCGCGAGAAGGAGCCAGTGGTGCAGGGCGAATTGTTCGAGCACGGACCGAACGATTCCACACCTGGCTGATCTTCGTGTCGACCAAGGTCGACACCCACCAGGAGCGGGTCATGCCACCCCGCCATCCCACGGATACCAAGCTGTTGCCGTTGCATTGAGCAGGTGCAGGGCGCAGCCCTGCAAAAGAAAACCCCTACCTCACGGCCACTGCATCTCGCCCTTGGCCACCTTCGCACTCAGCTCCAGCGACTCCACCCCGGCCAGCTTCGGATAGCGCGCCTGCATCGCCTTCACCAGCGCCGCACTGTCCCTGGCCTTTGCCGTCTCGGCATCGAAGGCGCGGATGTAATCTGCGGTGAAGCGCAGTGCACTGGCATCCAGCGCCGCACCCGGTGCGTAGTGCCCCGGCACCACCACCGTCGGCTTCAGGGCCTGCAGCCGCCGCAGCGTCTGCAGCCAGTCGGCGTGTGACCTGGGCGTCTGCGTATCGGCCATCCACACATGCTCGCCCGCCACCACCGGAATGCCGCCGACGATCGCGCGCAGCGACGGTACCCACAGCACACTGCGGTCCGGGGTCGGGCCATCCAGGCCGATCAGCGGCAGGCGCTGGCCTTCCAGCTGCAGCGTGTCTCCCTCCAGCACCTGTGGCACCACGATGCGCGCGGGGACATCGGCCCCCATCTTCGGCCCCCAGTAGGCCAGCTTGCCGGCCTGGGTCTGCTGGATGTGGGAAACGGTCTGCGCGGTGGCGACGATGCGCGCCTGCGGGAACGCATCCTGCAGCGTGGCCAGGCCGAAGTAATAGTCCGGGTCGCCGTGGCTGATGTAGATCGTGGTCAGCTGCTTGCCGCTGGCGCGGATCAGGTCCACCAGCCTGCGCGCGTCGCTGGCGCCGAACTGCGCATCGACCAGGATCGCGTCATGGCGGCCTTCGATCAGCACCGAGGACACCGAGAACATCGCCTGCGGGCCGGGATGGAAGGTCTGCAGGTGCAGCTGGGTTTTCGTCGCCGTGGACGGCGACGCGGCGGCCGGTGCGGCCAGCAGCGGGGCACTGGTGAAACTGGCGGCCAGGGCGAGGGGGAGCAGCAGGGCAGCGGTACGCATGGGGATGTCCTTGTGGGGATATCGGGCCGAGCATCGGCTCGGCGCTACAGGTGGGTAGCGCCAGGCCATGCCCGGCGAACGGGCAGGCCCGCGCATGCCATGATCAGTACGCCGCAGTGATGATCTGCTTCGGGTACTTGTGTGCTTCCAGTTCGGCGACGAAGGCTGCGCCATAGTCGGCGTAGCTGATGCGGCTGTGACCGCTGGCATCGGCGAGGAACGCCTTGGGCTGCACGCGGTACTGGCCACGCTCTTCGCCCGGGCCGATTTCGGCGGCCGGCGAGAAGAAGGTCCAGTCCAGGTCCTCCACCGCCTGCAGGCGCTTGAAGGCTTCGCGGTGGGCCAGCGCGTACGGCTTGTAGGCCTCGGGGAAGTCCGGCGTATCCACCAGCTGCACGCCGGGGGCGACTTCCAGGCTGCCGGCACCGCCGACCACTACCAGGCGTGGCACGCCGGCCTTGCGCGCGGCGGCGGCCAGCTGTGCGGCGACCTCGCCGACGCGGCCGATGTCATCGCCCGGGCGCGGACCGTAGGCGCTGGCCAGCACGTCGTGGCCGGCGATAGCGGCAACCAGCGCATCCGGGTCATCCAGCGAAGCGATCACCGGATGCGCGCCGGCCAGCTCGGCCGGCAGATCCTGCGCGCTGCGCACGATGACGGTGAGTTCGTGACCGTGGGCCAGTGCGTGGCGGGCGATCTGGCGGCCGATGTTGCCGGTGGAACCAACGAGGGCGATCTTCATGGCAGGACTCCGTGGGGCGGTGTGGGGTGGGAATGGGGCCACTCTAGGCCGCTGCAGTCGCTCGAAAAACAGCGTATAACGCGCTTGTTTGTTGCATGGATCGAGCATATGGACCGATTGACCGCCATGACCGTGTTCGTCGAGGTGGCCGAGCGCGGCAGCCTGACCGCGGCCGCCGAGGTACTGGACATGTCGCGGGCGATGGTCAGCCGCTACCTGGCCGAGGTCGAAGGCTGGCTGGGTGCGCGCCTGCTGCACCGGACCACCCGCCGGGTCAGCCTGACCGGTCCCGGCGAAGCGGCGCTGGCGCGCTTCCGGCAGATGCTGGAGATCGGTGAGGCGCTGCAGGGCGAGCTGGCCAGCGATGATCCCGAGCCGCACGGCACGCTGCGCGTGACCGCCAGCGTGTCGTTCGGGCAGAGCCATCTGGCGCGCGCAGTGGCCGGTTTCGTCGCGCGTCACCCGGCGGCGCGCATCGAGCTGCTGCTGGTCGACCGCACGGTGAACCTGGTGGAGGAGCGGGTGGACCTGGCGGTGCGCATCGCGCGCCAGATCGACCCCAGCCTGATCGCGCGGCGGCTGGCCACCTGCCGCTCGGTGCTGTGCGCGACGCCCTCCTACCTGCAGGCACACGGCACGCCGACCGCCCCCGAGCACCTGGCCGCGCACAACTGCCTGACCCACCACTACGTCGGCAAGAGCCTGTGGCAGCTGCACCGCGACGGACGTTCGCTGTCGGTGGCGGTGGGGGGCAACATCAGCGCCAATGAGGCCTCGCTGCTGCTGGAGGCGGTGCGTGCCGGCGCCGGCATCGCGATGCTGCCGACCTACCAGGTGGCGCCGCTGCTGCGCACTGGCGAGCTGATCGAACTGCTGCCGGAATTCAGCCTGGACGAACTCGGCATTCATGCCGTGTACGCATCACGGCGCCAGCAGCCCGCTATCATGCGGCGATTCCTGGACTACCTGGCCGAGTGTTTCGCCAGCCCGGCCTTCCAGGATCTGGATTGGCGCCCACCGGGCAAGGAGAACACATGAACCATGGACAGGCCTTGATCGACCACAACCGTGCTGCCTGGGACCGCCAGGCCAGCGAGGTGCGCGAATGGTCACGCCCGGTTGAAAGCTCAACCATCGCCGCCGCGCGCGAAGGGCGCTGGCAGGTGCATCTGACGCCGCGTGCACTGCCGCTGGACTGGCTGGGCGATGTGCGCGGCCGCCGCATCCTGTGCCTGGCTTCGGGCGGTGGACAGCAGGCGCCGGTGCTGGCCGCGGCCGGCGCTGATGTCACCGTGTTCGACCTGTCCGACGGGCAGCTGGAGCAGGACCGCCAGGTCGCGGCGCGTGATGGCCTGCAGCTGCGCACGGTGCAGGGTGACATGCGCGATCTGCACGTGTTCGCCAACGACAGCTTCGACGTGGTGTTCCATCCGATCTCCAACCTGTACGTACCCGACGTGCGCCCGGTATGGACCGAATGCCGCCGCGTGCTGGCACGCGACGGCATGCTGATGGCCAGCTTCTACAACCCGGTGCTGTTCGTCGGCGCACGTGATCCTCAGCTGGATGCGCAGGGCTTGATCCGGCCGCAGTACTCCATTCCCTATTCGGACCTGGAAGACCTGGCGCCGGCCGAGCGCGAGGCGAAGCTGGCGCGCGGCGATGCGCTCACCTTCGGCCACAGCCTGACCGAACTGATCGGTGGCCAGCTTGACGCCGGCTTCGTCATCGATCGCTTCATGGAAGACTGGCAGCCGCAGCCGCGCTTCCTGATCGACCGCTATCTGCCCACGTTCCTGGCCACCCGCGCGCGCAGGATCGGCTGAGGCGGGCCTGCAAAAAAGCAGGCCGACGTACAATGGACGGCCCCACGTCGCACAGGTGCCGTCCCTTGTCGTATCCCTATCCGCTGGTCGTGTTCGACCTCGATGGCACGCTGGTCGACAGCGCGGCCGATATCGCCGAAGCACTGAACCGCACGCTGGAAGACATCGGTGTGGCGCGCGTGCCGGAAACCACGGTGCTGGGCTGGATCGGCGATGGTGTGCGTCGCCTGGTGGAGCAGGCCGTGCATGCCGCCGGCCGCGAGGTCGATCTGGCCGCGGTGATGCCGGTGTTCATGGTGCACTACCGGGAATGCCTGCTGCGCAGCCCATGCCTGTTCGATGGCGTGGCCGAGGCGCTGGCACAGCTGCGTGCGCGCAACGTGGCGCTGGCGATCTGCACCAACAAGCCAGAAGCGCTGGTGCCTCCGCTACTGCAGCACCTGGGCATCGGCGACGCGTTCGCGCTGATACTGGGCGGCGACTCGCTGCCACAGCGCAAGCCCAGTGGTGAACCGCTGCGCCACATTGCTGCGCACTTCGGGTTGCCGGTAGACGCCTGCCTGATGGTCGGTGATTCGCTCACCGACTATCGCGCCGCCGAAGAGGTCGGCATGCCGATCGCGCTGGTGCGCTACGGCTATCCGCGTGGCCTGGATCTGGCCACCGCACATGCGGTGGCGGTGATCGACGACCTGCGTGAGTTGCCGGGGTTGCAGCGCTGATGCAACGGACATCCCTGGTCGCCGGCCGGTCACCCGGGCCGACGCAACGGGTAGTGCCGGCCGCTGGCCGGCAACCCGGAACGCTTTGCCGAAGGTCATGATGCTGCCGGCCAGCGGCCGGCACTACCATGACCGTTGCGGTCATTTCGGCTGGTAACGCACGCTCAGCTGGTACTCGCGGCCGGGCTGGTTGTACCACGCCACGGTCTCGTACCTGCGGTCGAACACGTTGGCCGCACGCGCCAGCAGCGACCACGACGGCGTCAGCGCGTACTCGGCACGCAGGTCCAGCGTGCCGTAGCCGCCGACCTTCACCGAGTTGCCGGCGTTGTCATAGCGCTTGCCCGCGCCCTGCACGGTCAGTCCGGCGCGGAAATCGCCGAAGCGGCGATCGATGTCCAGGCGCGCGGTCTGCTGCGCGCGGCGCGGCAGCCAGTTGTCGAACTGGGTGCTGCCGCGGGTGCGGTTGCGGGGGGCGGTGTAGCTCAGCTGCGCGTTGATATCGAAGCCGGCCAACAGCGCGCCACCGGTCAGCTCGGCGCCACGGATACGCGCCTTCTCCACCTGCTGCATCTTCATCGTGAGCGCGTCATAGGTGATCAGGTCATCGATGCGGGTTTCGTACACGTCCAGGCCCCAGTGCCAGCCCTGGCCCTGCTGTGAAACGCCAAGGTTGGCGCTCTTGGACTTCTCCGGCTTCAACGTCGGCACGCCGCTCCACAGGTCGTACAGGTCGCTGAAGGTGGGTGCCTTGAAGGCGGTGCCGTAGCTGGCGTTGACGCGCAGGCCGTGCTCCAGCTGCATCGCCCAGCCAAGGCTGCCGGTGGCATGGTTGCCGAACTGCTGGTTGTCGTCGTTACGCGCGCTGGCCTGCAGCTGGTGGCGGCCGAAGCGGCCCTGGTACTGCACGAACACGCCGGTGTTGCGGCGGCTGTCAACGAGGTAGCCCGCGCTGCTGCCATCCAGGTTGTCTTCACTCCAGTCCACGCCGGCGCTCAGCAGCTGGCCTTCGGCCAGGCCGAAATCACCCTGCAGCGAGGCGCTGTTGCGGTGGGTCTGCGCACTACCGAATACACCCGGCGCACCATAGTTGTCCGATTCGTTGTCGCTGCGGCCGACGTTGGCGGTGAATGCCGCGCGTTCGGACGGGGTGTAGCGCACCTTGCCGGCCAGCACCTGCTGGCGGGTTTCAGAGTAGTTGTAATAGCCGTCGTAGTGGTTCCTGCCATCGGCGCGCAGCGCGCTGCCTTCCACGTTCCACTGGTCGTTGAAGGTGTAGCCGCCGCGCAGGCTCTTGGACAGGTTGCGGTAGCCGTCGCGGTCGGGTTCGTCGGCAAAGCAGCCGGCAGTGAATACCGAGGAAGAGCCGCGGCAGGCGTCGATGCCATCGGAATGCTGGTAGGCGATGTCGGCGCCGAACCAGCCGCGTTCGGTGCCACCCCCGATGCCGCCGCTGGCTTCGCGCAGGCCGTTGCTGCCGCCACCGAGCTGGAAGTGCGGAGCAAAATCGCCCTGGTTGCGGCGGGTGAAGATCTGGATGACGCCACCGATGGCGTCGGCGCCGTACAGGCTGGACTGCGGGCCACGCACGATCTCCACGCGCTCGATCTGCGCCAGCGGCAGATCCTGGTACATGGCCAGGCCGAGGTCGGCGCTGTTGATGCGCACGCCATCGATCAGCACCACGGTGTGGCCGGAGTTGGTACCGCGCAGGAACAGCGAGCTCTGCTTGCCGAGGCCGCCGGCGTTGGTCAGGTTGATGCCGGCGCGGCCGCGCAGCAGTTCCTGCAGCGAGGTGGCCTGGCTGGATTCGATCTGTGCGCGGTCGATGACCTGGGCCGGTGCGATGCTGTCCTGCAGGGCGATCGGCGTGCGGGTGGCAGTAACCAGCACCTGGTCGAGCGCGATGGTGTCATTGGTGGCCTGCGCCAGCGCCGGCAGTGTGGCCAGCGCGGCCAGGGTGAGCATTCGGGTCTGCAGCTTCATCGGGGGACTCCAGGTGCCACGCACGCCCGCGCAGCGAAGGGGAGGAGCCGCGAAGCCAGGCACGCGCCGATGCCACGGCCGACGCCGTGCTCATCCAGCGCCATGCCCACCGCATCGCGACCTGAGGCTTCCGGGCCGGTCTCCGGGCTTGCCGCCGGGTGGCGCGAGGCCACCGTCCAGGCGCCTTCCCATGCGCGTGGCACAGTGGCGTTGTTGCCTGGAACTGACGTGCTTACCGTTGCGGGGGCAGCGCCGGCCTGGCGTGGAATCACGCGTCACCGGCTTCCCGTTTCAACCTGCCGGCCAAGGCCGCAGGTCACCTGGAAGTGCGCGCAGTCTACGGCATCGCCAGCTGGTAAAGTGAGAGGTGTCGCACGCGCTTCTGGTTGGAACCTGGAACATGATTGCAAAGGATCGCCTGCAGTTCCTCGACTCGCTTCGGGGCCTGGCTGCCGTCTATGTTGTGTTGTATCACGTCCAGTCGATGCCGACGCCCACGTTGTCTGTCGCGGGCTGGTTGTTGCCGGTGCTGCAGCTGGGGGCCACGGGTGTCGCACTGTTCTTCGTGATCAGCGCATTTTCCCTGTGCTATACCCAGCCTCGCCACAGAGCCAGCGGCCGGCCGTTGCTGAGCTTCTACCTGCACCGCTTCCTGCGCATCGCGCCGCTGTTCTATCTGCTGCTGGCGTTCTCGATTTTCCGCGATGGCCGGGGTAGCCATGCCGGCCACCCGTGGGCCGAGATCATTGCCAATGCCACATTCACATTCAACCTCTTCCCCGGTTGGGACCAGGGAATTGTCTGGGCCAGCTGGGCAGTCGGGGTCGAGATGCTGTTCTATGCGATCTTCCCTGTGTTGTACCTGTGGGTGAATGACGGGCGCCGGGCCTGGATGCTCCTCCTGGCGCTGTTGGGCCTGGCGGCATTGGCCGGAACTGGCTCGCTGGGAGCACGCGTGGAGGCTTCGCTGGGCAGCTACGGCTGGCTGACGCACGCGCCTGTGTTCGCGATGGGGCTGGTGGCGTATCACGCATACAACGCTCTCTCGCGGCTGCCGTCCGCGCAGGCGCGCGGGTGGGGAATGGCTCTGAACATCGCCGGTGGCCTGGTGCTGCTGCTGGTCATGACGGGAACAGTGGGCGGCTGGAGCGGAGCGAGCCAATGGCAGCTGGCGGGCCTTGGCTACCTGGCATTGCTGGTGGGTTGTTCGCAATGCCCGCCACGCTGGTTGATCAACCGGGCGACGGCCTGGCTGGGTACGGTGAGCTACTCGCTCTACCTGGGGCATCCCATTGTGATCGCCTTGCTGGGGCCGGTGTTTGGCAGGCTGCTGGCGGTTACCGGTGGCGGGACAGCCGGCTATCTGCTGTGCGCTGCGCTGGTACTGGCAGTCGCACTGCCGTTGGCCGCGCTGGGGCATCGCTGCATCGAAGCACCGATGATCAGGCTGGGCAAACGCGTGATGGCATCGCTGTCCGCATCAGGTGCAGGGGCCTCGTCCAGGCAGGCAGAGGGCGGCCCACGCTAGAATGGCGCGCCCCGCTACGGGGACGCTGTCCGGAAGTGGTGTTCATGATGTTGCTTCAATCGTCGATTTTACCTGCGCCGTGCGCGATGCAGTCGTTGGCCAGCGCTTCATATACGGTTGCACTACCGTGATCCTCGACCTGGTCCGCCATGCCGGCAACGGTCGCGATGAGTTCCTCGATGGCCGCACCGATCCACCGCAGCTGGCCCCGCTGCCACAGGAACTGGTCGACGCCTATGCCGCACAGCCGTGGGAGCGGGTGATCAGCTCGCCGCGGCTGCGCTCGCTGCACACGGCGATGGCGCTGGCCACGGCGCGCGGCCTGGATGTGGAGGCGGACGAAGAGTGGGAGGAACTGGATTTCGGTGATTGGGACGGCCAGTCCCTGTTCGATCTGCCGGAAGACGCGTTGGCGGCGTTCCATGCCGACCCGCATGCGTATCCGCCACCGAATGGTGAGAGCTGGGGCCACTTCGAGCGGCGCATTGCGCGCGCGCTGGATCGCCTGCTTGATGACGATGACCCGCTGCCGACACTGGTGGTCAGCCACGGTGGCCCGCTGCGCATGGTGCTGTCGCAGGTGTGCGGCCTGCCGATGTCGCTGTGCTGGGCGTTGCGCATCGACCATGGCACGCGCCTGCGGGTACGGCTGGAACGCGGTGAAGCAGGTCTGGTAGGCGAACTGCTGGAACTGCAGCAGCCCTGAGCGCACCCGCCGGGCATGGCCTGGCGCTACTGATCCCGCATCACAGTGGTAGTGCCGGCCGCTGGCCGGCATCCCCAGGAACGCTGAGGCCTCAATCCTCGTCGGCGCTCTCGGCGACGCTGTCTTCAGCGTCATCGTCGGCATCGAAGCGCTGCTCATGCACCGGGCCGGAGGCCGGGCCGGCCGCTTTCAGCGGGTGCGCGGCGATGCGTGCTTCGTAGTCCTGCACCAGTGCTTCGCGCTGTGGCTCGCTCAGTTCCTGCCAGTGGCAGTCCAGCAACGCGCCTTCCAGCGAGTACAGCAGGTTCAGGCTGGGCTTGAAGCCCGCGCGCTTGACCTTGACGAAGGCGCCGACCGCACCGATCGCGACCAGGTCCTCGCGGCTGCGCAGGCCGACCTGGCGCAGCCATGCTGCACTCTTCGGGCCGATGTTGCGCAGTTTCGGTGCGCTCATCCCAGGGCCTCGACGAACACGCGGGCGATGGCTTCCAGCCCGGCCTGGTCCTCGGCATCGAAGCGGCCAACCTTGGGGCTGTCGATGTCGAACACGCCGATCAGCTCATCACCGCGCAGCAGCGGCACCACCAGTTCCGAACGCGAGGCCGAGTCGCAGGCGATATGGCCGGGGAAGGCATCGACGTCGTCCACGCGCTGGGTCACGCGCTGGCTGGCGGCCGCGCCGCACACGCCCTTGTCCAGCGGGATGCGCACGCAGGCCGGCAGGCCCTGGAACGGGCCGACCACCAGTTCCTTGCCGTCGTACAGGTAGAAGCCGACCCAGTTCAGATCGGGCAGGGCGTGGTAGACCAGCGCGGAGAGGTTGGCCGCGTTGGCGATGCGGTCGGACTCGGCGTAGACCAGGCCTCGGGCCTGTTCCAGCAGCTGGGCGTATTGTTCCGG
Source organism: Stenotrophomonas sp. CC22-02 (assembly GCF_004365115.1). NCBI lineage: Bacteria > Pseudomonadati > Pseudomonadota > Gammaproteobacteria > Lysobacterales > Lysobacteraceae > Stenotrophomonas > Stenotrophomonas sp. CC22-02. The sequence goes on from NZ_SOCO01000001.1 coordinate 44,940, forward strand.
CTTGCTGCCGGTGAGCGAGGCATTGGCGAACATGCCCGCAGTCTAGCAAGCGTGCGGGGCCGGCGATAATGCACGCTCTGTTGCCCTGCTGGAGCCCATCGATGCCATTGCCCGCCACGCTGCCACCTGCCCTGTTCGTGACCGGCACCGATACCGAGATCGGCAAGACCGCGGTCAGCACCGCGCTGCTGCACGCACTGCGCCGTCGTGGCCTGCGTGCGGTCGGCATGAAGCCGGTGGCCAGCGGCAGCGAGGATCTGGGGCAGGGCCTGCGCAACGAGGACGCGCTGGCCCTGCAGGCGGCCAGCTGGCCGGTACCGGACTATGCCGACCTGAACCCGTATGCGCTGCGGCAGCCGCTGGCACCGGAGCTGGCCGCTGCCGAAGATGGCGTGCAGGTGGAGCTGGCGCCGATCGTGGCCGCGTTCGCACGCCTGCGTGCGCAGGCCGATATCGTGGTGGTGGAGGGCGTTGGCGGCTGGTTGGCGCCGGTCTCGGCCACGCTGGACCAGCTGGACCTGGTGCGCGCGCTGCAGCTGCCGGTGCTGCTGGCGGTGGGCATGCGGCTGGGCTGCGTCAACCATGCGCGGCTGACCGCGCAGTCGCTGCGCGCCAGCGGCGTGGCGTGCCTGGGCTGGGTCGGCAATCACATCGATCCGGCCATGCAGCGCCAGGACGAGAACTTCGCCACGCTGCGGCAGCGCCTGCCGATGCCGTGCTGGGGCCGGCTGCCGCATCTGCCGGGGGCAAATGGCGAAGCGCTGGCGGCGCATCTGCTCGATTGATCCTGGGTAGTGCCGGCCGCTGGCCGGCACCTGCATCCACCCGGCGATCACGAGATTGCCGGCCAGCGGCCGGCGCTACCGTGCTGCAGCCGCCAGCTCCCGCGCCATCCCGCCCAGCCGTTCCACCGCACCGATGAAGCGCGCATCCAGGGTCTGGCAGCACGACAGTCGCAGGCAATGACGGTAGCGGGCGCCGCGCGAATAGACCTGGCCGGGCATGAACACGATGTCCTCCTGCAGCGCACGCTCGAACAGTTCGCGCGTATCCACGCCCGGCAGTTCCAGCCACAGCAGGAACCCGCCCTGCGGCTCGGTGGCGCGGGTGCCAGCCGGGAAGTGCTCGGCCACCAGCTGGCGCAGCCGCCCCACCTGCTCGCGATACAGGCGACGCATGCGGTGCAGGTGGTGCTCGTAGCTGCCCGCCTCCAGGTAGGCCGCCACGGCATCGCCAAGCAGTTGCGGTTCGCCGCCGGTGGACTGGAATTTCAGCAGCGCGATGCGCTCGGCGAAGCGGCCGCCGTCCAGCCAGCCGATGCGATAGTCCGGCGCCAGGGTCTTGGAGAAACCACCGACCACCATCACCCATCCGTCGCGATCGAAGGCCTTGAGCAAGGGCGCAGGTGGTTCGCAGAACTGCAGCTCGGCATATACCGCATCTTCGATCAGCGGCAGCTGGCGTGTATTGACCAGTTCGGCCAGTCGCTGCTTGGCGGATGTGGGCATGGTGCAGCCCAGCGGGTTGTGCACGGTCGGCATTACCACCAGCGCGGCCAGCGATGTGTGTTCGAGCAGGGCCTCCAGGGCATCGACATCCAGTCCCTGCTGCGGGTGGGTGGGCAATTCGATGGCTTGCAGGCCGAGAGTGGCCAGCAGGGGATACAGGTTGAAGTAGGAGGGCGCTTCGATGCCGACCGCATCGCCGGGTTGGGTGACGGCGCGCAGCGCCAGCTGCAGCGCTTCCATCGCACCATGGGTCAGCAGCAGGCGGTCGCTGTGGGTGTGCAGGCCCATGCGCGGACCGCGGCGCACGATCTGCGCCAGCAGCCGCGGCGAGCCATTCGGGCGTGCATAGGTTTCCACCGTCTGCTGGCCATGACGCAGCACCTGTGCGGTGTGCCGGGCCAGCTGCGCCCCGGGATAGAACTGGCGACCACGGGGGCCGGCAAAGGCCAGGTCGATGACGCCGGGTCGGCGTTGTGCCTCCAACACGCGGGCCATCAGCGCCTGCTGCAGCGGCGCGGTGGGCGCCGACGGCGTATCGCGCAGCGAACGTTCGGGCACCGACAGGCGCGGTGCGACCTCGAAGCCGGCCTTGGGTCGTGGAATCACCAGGCCGGCATCTTCCAGCTGGCGATAGGCCGCGATCACGGTGTTCAGGCTGAGCCTGCGCTGCAGCGCCATCTGCCGCAGCGAGGGCAGGCGGCTGCCAACCGGAAGGCGACCGCCATGGATGGCCTCGGCCAGTTCATCGGACAGCCGCTGGTAGCGGGGAGGGATCATCGTGTTCTGGTCATCTGTATCCATCGAAGTTCCCGCCATCTGGAGCTGTACCCATGGTGATGGCGAGCCTAGCATGTCGTTGTCGGCCGGGCCTGATCGGGGCACGACCGATACTTCCCAAGCGCACGGCGGGATCGCCGTGCGTCTTTTTCTGCGTGGGATTGCCGGCCGGCGGCTACCGCATCGGCACCAGCACCGCATCGCGCCGGTACAGCGCCGGGAACTGCTTGCCGAGCGCCGCCAGCTTCGGTGCGTCGTAGTAGCGGATGTAGGCCGCCTGCGGGTAGTTGGTCATGTAGTTCTGGTGATAGCTCTCGGCCGGGTAGAAGCGCTGGCCGCTGCCCAGCTGGGTGACGATCGGTGCGCGGTAGCTGCCGGCCTGGCCGAGCTGGGCGATGTAGGCGCGGCTGGCAGCCTGCTGGCGTGCGTCGTCACTGAAGATCGCCGAGCGGTACTGGCTGCCGTGGTCCGGGCCCTGTCGATCGAGCTGGGTCGGGTCGTGCACCACCGAGAAGAACACCTGCATCAGCTGCCCGTAGCTGACCTGGCGCGGGTCGTAGTCGATCTTCACCGCTTCGGCGTGACCGGTCTGGCCGCTGCTGACCCGCTCATAGTGCGCGTTGGCGGCGCTGCCACCGATGTAGCCGGATACCGCATTGCTCACGCCCTTGACGTGCTGGAACACGCCCTGCACGCCCCAGAAGCAACCACCGGCAAACACCACGCTGGCGTGGGTGGCGTCATCGCGGAACGCCGCATCGCCGGTGGGTGCCGGCAGCGCCTTGGCCTGCGTGCCGGCTTCGACCGGTGCGGCGATCGCGCCGTGGTCGACCAGCAGCACGCCGGCGATCAATGCGGTGGCCACGAGACCGGCGACACCGGCAGCAATACCCTGTTCAAAGGAGAGTTTCATCGTGTCCTCCCGGTTCAACCAAAGGTGAAGGCGTAGGCCTGCACGCCCGCATCGAGGAATTCGATCTCGAAGCGATGCGGGCCGACCGTGCCGCGCTGGCGCACCAGCTGGAACAGGCGGTGTTCGTTGACCACGCCACTGCCATCGGCGCCGACGTCACTGCCGGCATCGGTGGCGGGCAGCGGTTTGCCGTCCAGCCACACGCGGAAGCGCACCGGCTTGCCGTCCTGGCCCGGTGCCAGCACCAGGTGCAGGTCGCGCGCATGGAACTGGAAGGCGATGCGGCCGCCGGCGCGCTGCAGTTGCGCGGCTTCGTCGGTGATCGTCCACCGCCCTGACAGGCCCCACCGGTTCAGCGCCAGGGTGGTGGGCAGCGTGTAGTCGAACGCGGTGTCGCTGCGTTGCCCGCCGGGCGAGGCGAACTGTTCGGCACGGGCGTGGCCCAGATAGGTTTCCGGCGAGCGCAGGTTGCCCATGTCGGCCTGCGCTGCAACGCCCTGCAGGTCGGCTGCGGCGGGATCGGCTGGCGGCGGCAGGCGGGTCTGGCCGGCTTCGGTCAGCAGCTGGCGGATCACCTGTTCCGAGCGCGCGTAGTTGCCCTCGCCGAACTGGTGGCCGCGGATGTTGCCCTGCGCATCGACGAAGTACTGCGCCGGCCAGTAGCGGTTGTTGAACGCACGCCAGATCGTGTACTGGTTGTCGAGCGCCACCGGGTACTCGACCTTCAGCTGCTGCACCGCCTTCATCACGTTGCGTGGGTCCCGCTCGAAGGCGAACTCCGGCGTGTGCACGCCGATCACCACCAGGCCGTGGTCGCGGTAACGGCGCTCCCATTCGTGCACGAACGGCATCGCGCGCAGGCAGTTGATGCAGGAGTACGTCCAGAAGTCGACCAGCACCACCTTGCCGCGCAGCTGCTGGGCGGTCAGCGGCGGGCTGTTGAGCCAGCCGGTGGCGCCGTCCAGCGCGGGCAGGGTGCCCTCCACCGGCAGCGGCGCATCTGCACCGGTGTTGGCACCGGCCATCATCATCATCGGCGGTGCCGCCGGTTGTGCGCCGGGTACGGCGTCCAGCAGGCCCTGCTCGATACGCGCGGTGCTGACCGTGGACAGGCGCGTCAGCAGGCCAGTGTCCCAACCGAGGCCGATCGCCACCACCGCCAGCAGCGCGGCCACACCCAGCACCTTGCGCAGGACATCGCCGAGGCCGAGCCGCGCCTGCATCGCGCGGAACACCCGGCCGCCGATCCACACCGCCAGCGCCAGCGCGGTGATCGCGCCCAGTGCATAGGCCAGCAGCAGCGCAGTGGTGCCGACGCTGGCGCCGTGCAGGGCGGCGCCGGTCAGCACCAGGCCCAGAATCGGCCCGGCGCATGGGGCCCACAGCAGGCCGGTGGCGATGCCGATCAGCAGCGAGGTCCCTGCGCCACCGCGTCCTGCGGCGTCAGCGGCATCGGCGCGTGCGCTCAAGCGTGCACCCACGCGCTGGAACGGGGCCAGCAGATGGTCGGCCAGTCGCGGCCACAACAGTGCCAGCGCGAACAGCGCCATCAGCACCAGGGCGATCCAACGGCCGACCTGGTTGGCCTGCGCCACCCATTGGCTGCCCACCGCCGCCAGGCTGGCGACCACGGTGAAGGTGAGCGCCATGCCCAGCAGCAGCGGCAGCGTGCTGCGCACGAAGGGGCGGTCGGCGCGCGCGAACACGAACGGCAGCACCGGCAGGATGCAGGGGCTGAGCAGGGACAACGCACCCCCGAGGTAGGCAAGCAGCAACAGCAGCATGGTCAGGCTCCGGACGTGGGGGAAGAACCGACCGGCACCCGCCAGCCGTCGGCGGTGCCGCCATCGGCCGCACCGGGAACGAACACCAGCGCTGCACCGTTCATGCAGTAGCGCAGTCCGGTCGGGCGCGGGCCGTCATTGAACACATGGCCGAGATGGCCGCCGCAGCGGCGGCAGTGCACCTCCACCCGCAGCATGCCGAAGGTGACGTCGCGGTCCTCGCCGATGGCGTTGTGCAGTGGTGCCCAGAAGCTCGGCCAGCCAGTACCGCTCTCGAACTTGGTGGAGGATGAGAACAGTGGCAGCGCACAGCCGGCACAGGCGAACGTGCCCTGCCGGTGCTCCTTGTTGAGCGGACTGCTCCATGGCCGTTCGGTGGCCTGCTGGCGCAGCACCGCGTACTGGGCCGGGGTCAGGCGCTGGCGCCAGTCGGCGTCGCTGTGCATGACCTCGAACTGTCGCGCCGGACGTGCTTCAGCAGCGGCCGGCGCGGCGCGGCTGCACGCGCCGAGACCGAGCAGGCCGGCGGCGGTGGCAACACCGCCCAGGCCCAGCAGATGGCGGCGGGTGAGGGTCATGGCGGACTCCGGGAAGGGGCGACGGGGTCATGCTGCGCCCGCCCGGGTCAACGAATCCTCACGCAGGATTCAATTTTTCGTGAGGTATCGACGGCCATCCCGCGCCACAATGCGGGCAGCCCCCACTGGTTCCGAGCTGCCGATGTCCGCCAAACGCGTGCTGATCGTTGAAGACGATGCCCACATCGCCGACCTGCTGCGCATGCATCTGGGCGATGAAGGTTATGACGTGGCCCATGCCGCCAGCGGTGACGCCGGTCTGCGCCTGCTCGAACAGGACGGCCCGTGGGATGCATTGGTGCTGGACGTGATGTTGCCCGGCGTGGATGGCCTGCAGGTGTGCCAGCGCGCACGCGCGATGGCGCGCTACGTACCGATCATCATCATCAGCGCGCGCGGCAGCGAAACCCAGCGTATCGTCGGCCTCGAGCTGGGCGCGGACGACTACCTGGCCAAACCCTTCTCGATGCCGGAACTGGTGGCACGGGTGCGCGCGCTGCTGCGCCGGGCCGAGGCGATGGCGCAGAGCGCCCGCATCGATGCCGGCGCGATCGAGCTGGGCGGGCTGCAGCTGGACCCGGTTGCACGCACCGCGTCGGTGGAGGGCACTGTGCTGGAACTGACTCCGCGCGAGTTCGACCTGCTGCTGTTCTTCGCCCGTCATCCGGACCAGGTGTTCGCGCGCATGGAACTGCTCAACCAGGTCTGGGGCTATCAGCACGATGGGTACGAGCACACGGTCAACACCCATATCAACCGACTGCGCAGCAAGATCGAAACCGACCCGGCCAATCCGCGGCGGCTGCTGACAGTGTGGGGACGCGGCTACAAGCTGGTCGATCCGGCCGGGGCGGCGGCATGATCAGGCCGAACCTGTGGCAGAAGCTGGCGGCGGTGATCGCCGCACTGATGCTGATGTGCTGCATGGCGCTGCTGGCGCTGCAGATGCGTGCCAACACCCGCCACGAACAGGAAGTGGTGCAGCGGTTGTCGCTGGGCCTGGCCGAGCACATCGCCCAACGCAGCGAGCTGATGGACACCAGCGGCATGCGCGACGCCGCGGTGCGCGCCTTGTTCGGCCAGTTGATGGCGGTCAACCCCAGCGTCGAGGTCTACCTGCTGGACGACCAGGGCCGCATCCTCGGCCACGATGCGCCCAGCGGCCATCTGGTACGCAACCGGGTGGACGTGGCACCGTTGCGCCGGCTGCTGGCCGGCGCGCCGCTGCCGATCCTCGGCGACGATCCGCGCAGCGCCGATGGCCGCAAGGTGTTCAGTGCCGCGCCGTTGATCGTGCAGGGCCGCCAAGCGGGTTACGTGTACGTGGTGCTGGTCGGCGAGCACCGGCAGATGCTGGCCGACGACCTCGCGGCCGGCAGCCAGTGGAACACCACCTGGTGGTCGGTGATGCTGGTTGGCAGCCTCGGCCTGCTGGCCGGGCTGGTGGCGTTCTACTGGGTGACCCGCCCGCTGCGGCGGCTGACCCGGCGTATCCAGGCCTTCGACATCGACGCACCGACGCCACTGCCGCCACCGGAGCCGCTGCGCCCCGGCGAGCGCGACGAGCTGGTGATCCTTGAGCACGCACACGCGCAGATGGCGCAGCGATTGGGCGAACAATGGCAGCAGCTGCGCCAGCAGGACCTGCAGCGGCGCGAACTGGTGGCCAACATCTCGCATGACCTGCGTACGCCGTTGTCGTCGCTGCATGGCTATCTGGAAACGCTGGCGTTGAAGGACGCCACGCTGTCACCGGACGAACGCCGCCGCTACCTCGGCATCGCCCTGGCGCAGAGCGCCAAGGTCGGTCGGCTGGCGCGCGCGCTGTTCGAGCTGGCGCGGCTGGAGCATGGCGAGGTACGCCTGGAGTGGGAGGTCTTCGCGTTGCCGGAGCTGCTGCAGGACGTGCTGCAGAAGTTCGAGCTGGCCGCGCAGGCGCGCAACCAGCGCCTGCATGCCGACTTCCCGCCCGGCCTGCCGCTGGTGCGTGCCGACCTGGGCCTGGTCGAGCGTGTGCTGACCAATCTGCTCGACAACGCGTTGCGGCATGCGCCCGAGGGAGGCCGGATCGAAGTACGCCTGCGCGCAACGCCCGACAGCGTGGAGGTCAGCGTGTCCGACGATGGTCCCGGCGTCGCACCGGCGCTGCGCAGCCAGCTGTTCCAGGCGCCGGCCGCGCTGGGCGCGCGCCGCGGCGAGAACGGTGGTCTCGGTCTGTTGATCGTGCAGCGCATCGTGCAGCTGCACGGTCGTCGCATCGAACTGCGTGACAGCGAGCGCGGTGCGTTGTTCGTGTTTGCCCTGCCACGCGCGGAACCGGCGGTCTAGCAGACCGTATCGCCTTCGACGACGCCGCCGGTTTCCAGTGGCAGGTGCAGGCGGATGCAGGCCCCGCCCAGGTCTGAATCGGTCACCTCGACATGGCCGCCATGCTTGTCGGCCACTACCTGCACCAATGCCAGGCCAAGCCCGAAGCCGGGGCTGCCCGGGTCCAGCCGCACGTAAGGCTGCAGCACCTGGCCGCGCAGTTCGGGCGCGATGCCAGGGCCGTCATCCTCCACCTGCAGGCACAGCCAGCCGTCGTCCACCGTGCTGGCGATGCGGATCTGCCGGCGCGCATAGCGCAGCGCATTGCCGAGCAGGTTGCGCAACGCCAGTTCCAGCATGTGCCGGTTGACGTTGACCAGGCTCACCGGCGACAGCACCTGCTGCACCGGCACCGGCATCGGCAGCGGGGCGAACTGGGCCATCACGCCGCGCACCAGCGCCGCCAGCTGCAGTCGTTGGCGGGTCAACTGGTGGCAACGGCCAAGAGCGGCGTACTCGACGCCGGCATCGGTGAGGTGCTGCAGCCGATCGACATCGGTGCGCAGGCCGCCCAATGCATCGCGCTGGAGCTCATCCAGCGCGGTGTCCTCGAGGTCGGCCAGGCCGAAACGCATGCGCGCCAGCGGGGTACGTACCTCGTGCGCTACGGCCTGGGCCAGCACGCGCTGGCTTTCCAGCAGCTGCTGCAGCTGCTCGGCCATGTGGTTGAAGGCGTTGGCCAGCGGCCGCACCAGCGCGGTACCGGCGCGCGGCGCACGCGTGTCCAGCTGGCCATCGCGCATCTGCCGGGCCGCCTGGGCCAGCTGCGAGACGTCGCGCCACAGGCGGTAGACCATCACGTACATCGGCAACGCCACCGCCACCATCAGGATCAGCAGCAGGATCGCCACGCCGGACACTTCGCTGTCCTGCCATCCCTCCTCAGGCAATGCTTCGTCCAGCGGCCCCAGCATCACCGCGTAGTCGCTGTCGCCGATCCGCTGCAGGCTGCGCATGTGCTCCAGGTCGATCTGCACACGGCCGTTGTTGAACGCCGGGCGCTGGCTGGCAGGCAGCTCCTTCACCGCCTCGGCCAGCGGCACCATGCGCAGCGCGTAGGCGAAATCGGCGTCGAGTTCGCGCGCCAGCGCCGGCCACTGCTCGCGCGGGGTTTCGGCGAAGCGATGCTGCAGCAACGCATGGGTGCCGCGCATCTCGGCCTGAAGGCCGGCCTCGGTGCGGTCTTCCAGCAGCGCATCCCACGCCCACAGACCGAGCACGATCAGCAACAGGTGGGCGACCAGGAAGCCGATGCCATAGCGCAGGAAGTGGAAGGCGTGGCCGCGCATCGCCGAGGGCGTGCGCTTCATCCCCATGCCGATCGGCTGAACAGGTAGCCGCGTCCGCGCACCGTCTTGATCCGTTCCGGTTGTTCCGGGTTGTCGCCCAGCTTGCGGCGCAGGCGCGAGATGCGGGCATCAATCGAGCGGTCCAGGCCATCGAAGGCGATCCCGCGCAGGCCGCGCAGCAGTGCGTCGCGGTCGAGGATCTGGCCGGCGTTGCTGGCCAGCAGGAACAGCAGGTCGAACTCGGCGGTGGTCAGTTCCAGCAGCGCACCCTGCAGGTGCACATTGCGGGTGGACGGGTCGATGTTCAGCTCGCCGAAGCGCAGGCTGCCGTCGCGCGGCTCGACCCGGCGGTGGCGGCGCAGGTGGGCGCGCAGGCGGGCCAGCAGCACCCGCGGTTCGATCGGCTTGCCGATGTAGTCGTCGGCGCCCAGCTCCAGCCCCAGGACCTGGTCGATGTTGTCGGTGCGGGCGGTCAGGACACAGATGATGCCGTCATAGTGGGGACGTATCTGCCGACACACTTCGAAACCATCCTGGTCGGGCAGGCCGACATCGAGCAGGACCAGGGCCGGCTTTTCGGCCAGGATCCGGGTCACGGCGCGCTCGCCGCTGCGCTCGTGGGCGACCTGGTAACCATGCCGCTGCAGATAGTCACTGACCATCGTTCCCAGGCGGGCATCGTCTTCGACCAGTACGATATCCAGCATTTTCAAGGCCTCCGTGGACGCAAACGTACCGCCACGGCACGAGCGCGGCGATGCTATCCCAGCCATCGGGCCGCCCGGGTGCAGGGGGCGGGCGCCATTCAGCCGGGGTTGCTGGCGCACGGGCCGGGTCTCAGCCCCGGCAACCACTTGGCGCCCAGCATAGCCGGTTGCCGTTACAAAACGTTACCTTCGTCACACGCGTGGTGACGATCGCTGACAGCAATGCGACTGACGCGGGGCGGGCGGCAGGCCGAGCATGGAGTCTCCTCCGTCCCGCGTGCCGTTCCCATGTCGCCCGCCAACCTCCGCCTGCCGAACCTGTCCTGCCGCCACTGCGGAGGTGCCCGATGAGCGGCGTGGTCGGGGCCTGGCTGCCGCCCGCCGAAGACGAACACCTGCTGCAGCAGCTGGCGCCGATGCTGCGCGCGTTGCAGCAGCGAGGCCGAGGGCGTATCGGCTACTGGACCGATGCCGAAGCTGGCCTGGCACTGGGCCATTGCCGGGCGCCGACCGATACTCCCCTGCAACCGCTGAGCTCGGACTGCGGCCGCTATGTGCTGTGCCTGGACGGCCGCCTGTACAACCGCGCCGACCTGCAGGCACAACTGCGCGATCTGCCCCGCAGCTGCAGCGATGCGCGGCTGCTGCTGCAGGCGATCGTCGAGTGGGGCGTGGAGCGGGCGCTGTCGCGCATCGAGGGCGCCTTTGGTTTCAGCGTGTGGGACCGCGAGTCGCGCGCGCTGTGGCTGGCCCGTGACCCGGTGGGCGAGCGCCCGCTGTACTACGGCTGGTACCAGGGCAGGTTCCTGTTCGCCTCGGAGCTGAAGGCGCTGCAGGCCTTTGAGGGTTTCTCGCCGAGCATCGACCAGGATGCCCTGAGCCTGCTGCTGCGCCATGACTACGTGCCGGCGCCGCACACCATCTACCGTGGCATTCACAAGCTGGTGGCCGGCGCGATGCTGCGCATCGACCTCAACGACCATGCTGCGGGTCACTCCGGCATGGCCGCGCAGGGCGGTTCGCGCTACTGGTGCGCACGCGATGCGATGCACAGCGCACTGCAGGAACCCCTGCAGCCGGCGCCGAGCCTGGAGCAGGCTACCGACCAGCTTGAGGCGGTGCTGCAGAAGGCCATCGCTGCACGCATGCACTCGCCGCTGGCCTGTGGTGCGTTCCTGTCCGGCGGCACCGATTCCTCGCTGGTGACGGCGATGATGCAGGCGCAATCCACTCTGCCGATCGAAGCGTGGACGGTCGGCTTCGACGATCCGGGCCACGACGAGAGCGACTGGGCTTCGCAGGTGGCGCGCCACCTCGGCGTGCAGCACCACCTGCATCGGATGGACGCGCGCCAGGGCCTGGACCTGCTGCAGCGGCTGCCGCAGGTCTGGTGCGAGCCGTTCGCCGACGCCTCGCAGCTGCCGACGCTGCTGGCCAGTGAATTGCTGGGCGCGCGCAAGCCGGTGGCGTTGACCGGTGACGGTGGCGACGAACTGTTCTTCGGACATCCCAGTTATGGCCGCGCGCTGCGCAATGCACGGCTGTGTGGCGGCCTGCCGGACTGGGTACGTGACCTGGCGCGGCGCAGCGGCAACCGCATGAACGTCGAGCGGGGTCGCCTCGGTGGCTGGCGCGCGCTGGTGGCCGAGGTCGCTGCCAATGATGTGGAAGGCCACTACCTGCAGCGGGTCACCCGCTGGCGGCAGCCGGCGCAGGTGGTGCTGGGTGCGCGCGAGCCGGTGACGATCTTCCAGCAGCAGGACACGGCGCTGCCAGCCGAGGCGCGCATCCAGCTGCTCGATTTCCGCATGGATCTGGCTGAGGGCATTCTCGCCAAGGTCGATCGCGCGGGCATGGCGGCGGGCGTTGAAACCCGTGCGCCGCTGCTGGACATGGAGGTGGTGCGGTTGGCCTGGCGCCTGCCGCAGCATCTGAAATACCACGATGGCGAGCACAAGCTGATCCTGAAACACCTGTTGGCGCGCTACCTGCCCGAGCCGCTGGTGTACCGCCCCAAGCGCGGCTTCGGCCCGCCGATGGCGCGCTGGCTGGCGGGTCCGCTGCGCGACTGGGCGGAGGCGCTGCTGGATCCGCAGCTGCTGCGCAACCAGGGATGCTTCGATGCGGTGCGCGTGCGCGGCATCTGGGAGGCGTTCCTGCGCGGTGAGCGCAAGTGGCACACGCACCTGTGGAACGTGCTGATGTTCCAGGCGTGGTACCAGCACTGGCACGGTGGTCGCGGGCGCTGAGGTTCCTTCGCGGATTGTTCTGCATGGCGCAGGGCGGAGGCCCTTGCGTACGAATGTCCTCCGGCGCCGGCCGTTGGCCGTCACCTCCCCCTTTACTTCGTACACAAGGGCCTCCGCCCTGCGTTCGGAGTTTATCGGCGCCTCCTTGAAAGGCTGCTGCGAGCATTGCGCTTTACCTGCCGCAAGCCGAGCCTCGTCGGGGCGGGCAGGGGGCTGGGCAAAGGAAAGGAGGAGGGGGCGGCCAACGGCCGGCGCCGGGGGACATTTGCCCACGCCCCCCCCTGCCCCCGCGGGGCCATTCAGTTCGCAGAGAGGCCAGACGAAGAAGCGCTCTTCCATCCAAACGTCGGGCAAAAAAAGACCCGGCAGAGGGAGGGATCTGCCGGGTCCGGATTGCATGGGGGGAGGGACCCATGCAATGAGCGTTGCGTCGCGTCAGTGGTTGTTCGCGTCCGCCGTTGATTCGTTGTAGCCCTGCACCAGTTCGGACCAGGCCTTGCCGGCCTGCAGGCCGAGGCCGACCACGTCCTGCTGGGCCTGGCCGAGCCGCTGCAGGTTGTCCTGCCACAGCTGCGTGCCCTTGCTGAGCATTCCGGCCGCGTCATCGCTGCGGGCCAGTTCACCCAGCCAGCCACCGGTCGCAGTCAGGTTGCGCTCCATTACCTTCAGCTGCACGCCGAACATGCTTTCGGCGTTCTCCAACGCCAACCGGTTCGCGCGCGTTGCCGCGGCGGCGAGCTGGCGGGTGGCATCACTGAAGCGATCGCTGAAGGCGGCGGCCATGGGGTATCAGGAAGCGTCTTGATGCATTGCAGCATACGCCCTTGATGCCGCATTGCAACAAAAATAACGAAGGCGCCCATGGCGCCTTCAGAAAACCTTTCAGATCAATGATTTGATCAGATGGCTGGGCCGCGGTAGCGGCAGCCGGAGGTGCAGGTTTCGTGCACGGTGATCTCGCTCAGCGCCGGCAGGCTGGGCTTGAGCTCGTTCCAGATCCACACCGCCAGATTCTCGCTGGTCGGGTTCTCCAGGCCGGGGATGTCGTTGAGGTAGTGATGGTCCAGGCGCTCGTAGATCGGCTGGAAAGCCGCCTTCACGTCACCGAAATCCATGATCCAGCCCGTCTGCGCGCCAGGCTCGCCCTCGACCTTCAGTTCCACCCGGAACGAGTGGCCGTGCAGGCGCGCGCACTTGTGCCCCGGCGGCACGTTGGGGAGGCGGTGCGCCGCCTCGAGCATGAAGACTTTGAAGATTTCCATGGCGGCGATTGTACGCCGCGGCTGTCGCCTCTGGCCGGGTGGATGTTGGTTGTTCGTGAAGAAACTCTTTTCATCCGGATGAAGAGATGATAGTTTCTCTTATATCCGTATGAAGAGATGTTATTGGTCGGACCCCGGCCAGGCATGGACTACTGCGGAACTTCGTCGTCCTTACCACCTCCCCCACATCGTCATGCCCAAGCACACCCTGCTCGTGGCGGCTCTGGCCGTCGCTCTGGCCGCGCCTTTGCCCGCCGCCGCCGAATCCTCCGCCGATGCCAGTGGCGAAGCCAGCACGCTGGCCGCCGTGCGCGTCACCGGCTCCAACATCAAGCGCACCGATACCGAGGCCTCCAACCCGGTGCAGGTGATCGGCCGCCAGCAGCTGGAACAGACCGGCAAGGCCACCGTGGCCGATGTGCTGCGCTCGATCTCGGCCAATACCGGCAACGCCAGCAACGAAACCACCAACAACGGCTGGGCCTCCGGCTCGGCCGGCATCGGCCTGCGTGGCCTGTCGCAGAAGAACACGCTGGTGCTGCTCAACGGTCGCCGCCTGGCCAACTACGGCTTCCCGGCCGGCGGCCTGTCCGACACCTTCGTCGATCTCAACGCGCTGCCGCTGGTCGCAGTCGAACGCATCGAAGTGCTCAAGGACGGCGCCTCGGCCGTCTACGGCTCCGATGCGGTAGCCGGCGTGGTCAACATCATCACCCGGCAGAACTTCGAAGGCGCCGAGATCGGCGGCAGCTTCGGCGGCGCCGACCAGGGCGGCCTGCACGAGCAGAACCTGAAGTTCGTCGGCGGCCTCGGTGATCTCGACACCGATGGCTACAACATCCTGTTCAGCCTGCAGGGCTACAACCGCGAGCGCCTCGACCAGGACGAACGCAACCTGACCAAGAGCGGCATCTACACCGACAAGCCGGGCGGCCGCTGGAACGGCTGGTCGGCCAAGGGCGCGCGCTACCTGGTGAACGGCGTGTCGGTGCCGATGCTCGATGCCAACGGCAACTGCCCGACCGGTACCACCCGCGTTGCCAGCGCACCGATCGACGGCCTGGCTGGTGACACCTGCGGCTTCAACCAGGCGCCGTTCACCACCCTGATTCCGTCGACCAGGCGCTACCAGGCCTACGCCAACGGTACCTTCCGCCTGAACGACAACGTCGAAGCATTCGGCGAAGTGCTGTACAGCCAGATCAAGAGCACCGCGTGGTTCGGCAGCAGCCCGTTCTTCACCCTGGAAAGCGGGCGCTTCGCATTGAACGCGAACAGTGGCCTGGCCGAGCCGGTGTCGTCGCTGCTGCCGGCCAACAATCCGTACAACCCGTACGGCCGCGCGATCCCGATCGAGTACACCTTCTTCGACCTTGGCGGCACCCTCAAGACCAACCGTTCCACCGCCTATCGCGGCGTGTTCGGCCTGCGTGGCACTACCGCGAAGTGGGACTGGGAAGTGGCCGCGTTCGGTGCGCGCAGCAGCGAGCGCGAGAGCGTGTCCGGTGGCTTCGCCAACCGCTGGGCGCTGGCCGATGCACTGGCCACCGGCAGCTACAACCTGCTCAACCCGGCAGCCACGCCGCAGTCGGTGCGTGATGCGATCAACATCGCCACCCTGCGCCCGGCCGAGTCCAAGTTGCAGGGCATCGACGCGAAGATTTCCGGCAGCCTGGGCCACACCTGGGCCGGTGAGATCGGCTTCGCCGCCGGTGCCGAGTGGCGCCGTGAGAAGCTGGATTCCAACAATCCATGGCAGATCGATGCCGGCCTGCAGGTGCGCCCGGCGATCGCCGAAGTGCATGGCCAGCGCCAGGTCAGTGCCGCCTACGCCGAAGTGAATGTGCCGCTGGCCTCGACCCTGGAATTGTCGGCGGCGGCGCGTGCCGATCATTACGATGATTTCGGCGACGCCTTCTCGCCGAAGCTCGGCCTGCGCTGGCAGCCGCTGGACTTCCTGCTGGTGCGTGCTTCGGCCTCGAAGGGCTTCCGCGCGCCGTCGCTGTCTGAGAACTCCAACAGCACCAGCATCGCCTACGGCAGTGTGGTGGATCCGCGTGACCCGGACGTGCCCGGTTCGCGCCAGAACCCGACCTTCTTCACCCTCGGCAACAATGCACTGAAGCCGGAGCGTACCAAGAGCGTGAACTTCGGCGTGGTGCTGTCGCCGTGGGCCAACACCAACCTGAGCGTGGATTACTACCGCATCCAGCTGGACAACCTGGTCGGCACCAACAACACCCAGACCCTGGTCAACGACAACGTGGCCGGCGCCGTGCAGCGCGACGAGCGCGGCAAGCTGCAGGCGGTCTACAACCGCTACCAGAACCTCAGCGAACTGAAGACCTCGGGCATCGACGTCGAACTGCGCCAGCGCATTCCGACCGCCACGCTCGGCGACTTCACCGTGTCCTCGGCCTACACCCACGTGCGAGACTACCGTCGCCCGACCGTGGTCGGCGGCCCGCTGGTCGACTACGCCGGCAGCAACCTCGGCGCGACCCTGCCCAAGGACAAGGCCACCACCACGCTGGACTGGAAGCATGGCGACTTCAACGCGGCGGTGACCTGGTACTACACCAGCAGCTACCGCCAGGAAGCCAGCACCGCGGCCAAGGCCGTGCAGCAGCGCGTCGGCAGCTACAGCCAGTACGACCTGTACCTGGCCTACACCGGTGTCGACAAGCTCACCGTGTACGCCAAGGTGCAGAACCTGGCAGACAAGACGCCGCCGTACGACGCCTCATTCCCGGGCATCCGCGCGCCGTACGACTTCAGCCAGTACGACCTGCGCGGCCGCTACTTCACGCTGGGCTTCGACTACCGCTTCTGATCCACCCACCGCGGCCGGCCACCCAAGGGAGCCGGCCGCGCGACTACCTGCCGTTGTGTTCCAGGGGAGCCACCGTGTCCTTGCATCGCCGTGCCGTTCTTCCGTTGCTGATCGCCGCCGTCATCGCCCTGTCCTCGCCGCAGCCGGCGCAGGCACAGAGTGCGTATTTCTTCCCGCAGGCCACCGACGCGGCCGCATTCGATACGTCCATTCCCACGCCGGAACAGTTCCTCGGCTACCCGATTGGTAGTCGCTACACCCGGCACGACCAGCTGGTGGCGTACTTCCAGGAACTGGCGAAACGCTCGGACAAGATCAGCGTGCGCGAGATCGGCCGCAGCTACGAGGGACGCCCGCTGCTGATCGCCAGCGTCACCGCCGCCGGCAACCACGCGCGACTGGAACAGATCCGCCAGCAGCACGCGACCCTGGTCGATCCGGCGCAGCCACGCAGCGCCGCCGGTGACAGCCCGGTGGTGGTGTGGCTGGGCTACAGCGTGCACGGCAACGAGACCTCCAGTGCCGAAGCCGCGATGCTGAGCGCGTACTACCTGGTGGCCAACCAGAGTGCAGAAACCCAGCGCTGGCTGCAGCAGGCAGTGGTGCTGTTCGACCCGGCGCAGAATCCGGACGGCCGTGATCGCGCGGCCAACTGGCACAACGCATGGGCCTCGGACCCGGCTTCGGCCGATCCGGCCGACAAGGAACACGTCGAGCCGTTCCCGCAGGGCCGCACCAACCACTACTTCACCGACCTCAACCGCGACTGGCTTGCGCTGACCCAGCAGGAGTCGCGGCCGAAGGTGGAGGTGTTCCACCAGTGGTACCCGAACGTGCAGATCGACTTCCACGAGATGGGCAAGGACAGCACCTACTACTTCGAGCCGTCGCCGAAGAGCATGCACAGCCCGTTGATCCCGGCGGCATCGTACGAATTCAACAAGACCCTGGCCAAGTACCATGCGCAGGCGCTGGATGCGCTGGGTTCGCTGTACTACACCGGTGAAAACTTCGACAACTTCTCGCCGGTATATGGCTCCACCTATCCGGACTTCCACGGCGCGGTCGGCGTGACCGTCGAGCAGGCCAGTTCACGGGGCCGTGTACAGGAATCGGTGAATGGCGTGTTGACGTTCCCGTTCACCATCCGCAATCAGGTCGCCACCGGGCTCGGCACGGTGCGTGGCGCGGTTGCCGAGCGCAGTGGTCTGTTCGACCTGCAGAAGCAGTTCTTCCAGAGTGCACTGAAGCAGGCCGCGCAGCAGCCGGTGAAGAGCTTCGTGTTCGGCGATGCGCATGACCCGGCACTGACCCGTCGACTGCTGGAGCTCTTGCTGCTGCATCGCATCGAGGTGCGCACGCTGGATCGTGCGGTCACCGTGGATGGGCAGCACTTCGCGCCGGGCAACGCCTACGTGGTACCGGTGCAGCAGGCGCAGTTCCGGCTGGTGCATTCGATCTTCGCCGAGACGCCGCCGATCAAGGGCGACGTGTTCTATGGCAGCACCAGCTACGCGATCGCACCGGCCTACGGTGTGGCGTTCGCCGGTAGTCGCAGCCGCATCGACGGTGGCGCCCGCATCGCGGCGCTTCCGCCGGTACAGGGCGAGGTGCTTGGCGGCCAGGCCGGCTTTGCCTATGTCATCGACTGGCGCGACTACAACGCGGGCCGAGCGCTGGCAGTGCTGCAGGGCAAGGGCCTGAGTACACGCGCAACCTTCCAGCCGTTCACTGCCACCACCGCACAGGGCGAGGCGGGCTTCGCCGCCGGCAGCATCGTCATTCCGGTGGCCGGGCAACCGCTGCAGGGCGTGGCGCTGCTGGACGCGGTACGTGCTGCAGCCCGCGATGCGGGCGTGCAGGTGCATGCGCTGTCCACTGGTCGCAGCCGCGAGGGCGTTGACCTCGGCAGCGATGGCATCAAGGCGCTGCGCAAGCCGACCGTGGCACTGGTGATGGGCGAGGGTGTGGCGGCCACCGAGATTGGCTCCGCCTGGTTCCTGCTCGACCAGCAGCTGCAGCTTCCGGCCAGCAAGCTGGACCCCCAGCAGCTGGGCAAAGTTCCGCTGGATCGTTACACCACCATCGTGCTGTCCGGCGGTACCTATACCGGCGTCGATGCCACCGCGGTGGCAGCATTGAAGCGCTGGGTGCAGGCCGGTGGCTCACTGGTGACCTACGGCAGCGCTTCGAAGTGGGCGATCGAACAGAAGCTGGCCGACGGCGAGACGTTCGGCAAGGACGAAGAGGCCGCTGGCGAGAGTCGCCGCGCGTTCGGCGACCAGCGTGACATCGCCGCGATCGAGCGGGTCAGCGGCAACATCCTCAGCGCCGACGTCGATACCAGTCATCCGCTGGCGTTCGGGGTGCCGCGCCGGCAGCTGTCGATCAACAAGGAAAACACGGTGACGTTGCAGCCGAGCACGAATCCGTTCTCGACAGTGGTGCGCATCGACACGCCGCCGCGGGTGAATGGTTACCTGTCAGAGCGCAACCGCACGCGGGTGGCGGGCAGCGCGTGGCTGCTGGTGTCGGCGCAGGGGCAGGGCAACGTGGTGCTGTTTGCCGATGATCCAGCGCATCGCAAGTACTGGCACGGGACGGATCGACTGCTGATCAACGCGATCTTCTTCGGGAATCTGGTGAATCCGAGTAAAGCGCGGGGTTGAGGCGTTTGGCGCCTTGATTTTTACCTGGCTGGGGGAGGCCCGGAGGCCCAGTCAGGACACGCCGTAAACCCATCCATGGGGGCTCGATGGCGCCATCCATGGCGCCAACGGTCCTGCCTGGGCCTCCGGGCCTCCCCCCGACAGTTTCCTGCGGGCGCGGACGCATCGAACCCCAAGGCGGCAGCAAGGGCAAAAGCAAGAGCAAAAGCATCGGCATTTGCTCTTGAATTTGAATTTGATCTTTCTTCTCCCGGCTACCCGGCGGGACAAGCAGGCGCAGGCAATGCTTGAAGCGGATGGGCGTGGGGCCAGCGCAAAACCGTGAGGCGCATGGATGCGCCGACCGAGCCCCCATGGATGGGTTTACGGCGTGTTTTGCGCTGGCCCCACGCCCATCCGCCCGCAGCACAACGCACCGCCTGCTTCTACTCACGGTAGCCAGCAAAAAAAAGGACGGCGCCTCAGCGCCGTCCCTCGATAGCCCCCCGCGCAGCGGGAAGCACAACAGCTGTCAGCTGGGATCAGCCGGCGCGACCGCCGCCGTTACCACCCTGGCCGCGGCCACGGCCGCCCCCATTGCCGCCACCGCCACGACGCTGGCCCTGACCGGCGCCTGCACCCGCACGCTGCTGGCCATTGCCACCGCCCTCACGACGGCCGCCGCCGGACTTCTTCGGGCCGGCATGCGCATGGCGCGGCGCATCACCGTGCGGACGGCGCGCGTGGTTCTTGCGCGGTGCGCGCTCGCCGGTATCGTGCTCGGCCTTGCCCGGTGCACTGTTGCCCCAGCGGATCGGCGTCTGCAGCTCGAAGCCCGGCACATCGCGGATGTCCATGTCGCGGCCCAGCAGGCGCACGATCGCGCGCAGCAGCTTCACTTCATCCTGCGCCACCAGCGAAATCGCCTGGCCGGTGGCACCGTTGCGGCCGGTACGGCCGATGCGGTGCACGTAATCCTCGGCCACCATCGGCAGGTCGAAGTTGATGACCTTCGGCAGTTCGTTGATGTCGATGCCACGCGCGGCGATGTCGGTGGCCACCAGCACGGTCACGCGGCCCGCCTTGAAGTCGCCCAGCGCACGCAGGCGCTGGCCCTGGCTCTTGTTGCCGTGGATCGCCGCGGTCTTGATGCCCGACTTCTCCAGGAACGTGGCCAGCTTGTCGCTGCCATGCTTGGTGCGTGCGAACACCAGGGTCTGCTCGCGGCTGTCCTGCGCCAGCAGGTGCAGCAGCAGGTCGCGCTTGCGGCCGGCATCGACCGGGTGCACGCGGTGGGTGATGGTTTCGGCCACGGTGTTCTTCGGCGTCACCTGGATCTGTTCCGGGTTGCGCATGAACTCCAGCGCCAGCTGGCGGATGTTGTCCTCGAAGGTGGCCGAGAACAGCAGGGTCTGGCGGTTCTGCTTCGGCAGCTTGGCCAGGATGCGCTTGATCGACGGCAGGAAGCCCATGTCGAGCATGCGGTCGGCTTCGTCCAGCACCAGCAGTTCAATGCCGGACAGGTCGATGCTGCGGCGCTCCAAGTGGTCGATCAGGCGGCCCGGGCAGGCCACCAGCAGGTCCACGCCGCGGCGCAGGATGTCCAGCTGGTTGCCCATGCCGACGCCGCCGTAGATGCAGGCGCTGGGGATGCGCAGGTACTTGCTGTAGCCGCGCAGGCTGTCATGCACCTGGGTGGCCAGTTCGCGGGTCGGGGCCAGGATCAGCGCGCGCGGCTTGCGCGGCCCGCTGCGCACTTCCTGCGAGGCGGTGCCCAGGTGCTGCAGCAGCGGCAGGCCGAAGGCGGCGGTCTTGCCGGTGCCGGTCTGAGCGCCGGCCAGCAGGTCGCGCCCGGCCAGCGCCAGCGGGATCGCCTGCTGCTGGATCGGGGTGGGGTTTTCGTAGCCCTGCTCGGCGAGCGCACGCAGCAGGAAGGGCGCCAGGCCCAGCGATTCAAAAGACATTGAGTTTGCTCCAAGTACAAGAAACGCCTGTCCGACTGGACAGACGGGGGCAGATCAAACTGATCGGCTGACTCGGAGCGTTCCCGTGAACCGCGCTGCGAGAATTGGGTGCAGCCGGCACGAAGCGCAGGCTGGAATGCGTGACGAACGGCGTCGGAGTGGGGGCGGGCGAAGAGGGCGGACCCAGGTCGCCGGCGATCCCGGAGGGAAACGGACGGCCGCTGCAGACCCCGCAAGTCTAAACGATGTTTGAGACTTCACGCAAAAAGGCCTGTTCAGGTAGGGGTTCTGCCTGCAGGGCTTGCAGCCCTGCACCCGCCGAAGCCTCAAGCCAGAACAACGTCAACGTCAAAAGCTGGCTTCCCGTGGGATGGCGGGGTGGGTCCGGTGGCAGGGGACGCCGTAAATACGTCCATGTAGGCTCGGTCGCGGCATCCATGCCGCTCACGCCCCTGCCACCGGACCCACCCCGCCTCCGACAGTTTTCCGCGATCTGTCAGATCTCATTCGATTTGTCTCGATATCTGATGGATTTCGACGATGAATGACGTGGATGTTCGATCCGTCATCGGGAAACTGTCGGGGGTGGGGCGGTGTCGGATTGCGGGGTGTCCGCGGCATGGATGCCGCGGCCAAGCCCCCATGGATGGGTTTACGGCGTCCCCGCAATCCGACACCGCCCCGCCCAACCCACGGACAACCGAGAGCCGCTCTGGCATTTGACGTTGCTTTGGCTTGCAAAGCAGGTGCAGGGCTGCAAGCCCTGCCGAACCCCCCACTGCGGTAGGGTGGGCCGATGCCGCGCTGCAGCTTGGCGTCACCGCATATTTGATTACACTTGAAACTTGTTTGCCCACGACTCCGGACACCCACCCATGAAGCTTGGTTCTTTGAAGGAAGGCGGCCGCGACGGCACCCTGATCGTCGTCTCGCGTGACCTGCGCCACGGCGTGCGCGCCACCGGCATTGCCGCCACCCTGCAGCAGGCCCTGGAAGACTGGAGCCACATTGCGCCGCGCCTGAATGCCCTGTACGAATCGCTCAACGCCGGCGACGCCGATGGCGTGTTCGACCTCGATCCGCAGGCGCTGGCCGCGCCGATGCCGCGCGCCTATGAATTCGTCGACGGCAGCGCCTACCTGCCGCATGTCGAGCGCGTGCGCCGTGCCCGTGGCGCCGAGGTGCCGGAGAGTTTCTACACCGATCCGCTGATGTACCAGGCCACCAGCGCCGGCTTCTACGGCCCGCGTGATGCGGTCAAGGTGGTCAGCGAGGACTACGGCATCGACCTGGAAGCGGAGATCGTGGTGATCACCGACGACGTGCCGATGGCGGCAACGACGGAACAGGCGGCGGGCCACATCCAGCTGGTCGGTCTGGTCAACGACGTCTCGCTGCGCAACCTGATTCCGGGCGAGCTGGCCAAGGGCTTCGGCTTCCTGCAGTCCAAGCCGCGCTCGGCGCTGTCGCCGGTGTTCGTCACCCCCGATGAGCTGGGCGCCGCCTGGCAGGACAGCAAGGTGCACCTGCCGCTGCTGACCCATATCAACGGGAAGTGGTTCGGCGCGCCGGAAGCAGGCGTGGACATGCAGTTCAACTTCGCCCAGCTGGTCGCGCATGCGGCCAAGACCCGTCCGCTCGGCGCCGGCACCATCGTCGGCTCGGGCACCATCGCCAACGAGGACACCAGCAAGGGCGCCTCGTGCTTCGCCGAGCAGCGCGTGGTGGAAACGCTGCGCGACGGCAAGCCGAGCACGCCGTTCATGTCCTTCGGTGACGTGGTCCGTATCGAGATGCTTGATGCCGCTGGCAACAGCATCTTCGGTGCGATCGAGCAGCGCATCGAGCAGGCGGCCAAGCCCTGAGCATGGAGGCGGCAATGGAGATCCCGGTCGACGACGGCATCGTGCTGTACACCTACTGGCGATCCAGCGCCGCCTACCGCGTCCGCATCGCGCTCGAGCTGAAGGGCCTGGCCTGGGACGCACGGCCGGTGCACCTGGTGCGCGAGGGCGGCGAGCAGCACCTCGACGCCTATCGCGCGCTCAATCCGCAGCAGCTGGTGCCCACCCTGTTGCATGACGGGCACACGCTGACCCAGTCGTTGGCGATCGTCGAATATCTGGACGAGCGCTTTCCGCAGGTGCCGCTGCTGCCGGCCGACGCCGCCGGCCGCGCGCGGGTGCGTGCGCTGGCCCAGCTGGTGGCCTGCGACATCCATCCGATCAACAACCTGCGGGTGATGCAGTACCTGGAACGCAAGCTGCAGCTTCCGGCCGACGCCCGCACGCAATGGACCCTGCACTGGATCGCCGAGGGCCTGGCCGCCATGGAAGCGATGCTGGCCAGCAGTCGCGACACCGGCACCTTCTGCCACGGCGACCGCCCCGGCCTGGCCGACCTCTGCCTGCTGCCGCAGCTGTACAACGCCCACCGCTTCGGCCTGGACCTGACGCCGTACCCGACCCTGCGCCGCATCGAAGCCGCCTGCCAGGCGCTGGACGCCTTCGACCGCGCCCGTCCGGAAAACCAGCCCGACGCCGCCTGAAAGTAGAGGGGACGGAGGGGATTAAGTCGTTTGTGGCACAAACGTCTCAATCCCCTCCGTCCCCTTTCTGCAGCAGCCGGGCCAGGTCATCGCGGAACAGGCGGTAGGCCTTCTCGCGGCGTACGTCATCGACTTGCCGCAGCACCCACGCCGGGTGCACGGTGGCGTAGCCGTGGGTGCCGTCCTCCAGTGTGTGCCAGCGTCCACGGTCGCGCGACAGATTGAAGTCACGGCCAAATACCGAGGCTGCCGCGGTTGCGCCCAGGCAGACGATGACCCGTGGCCGCACCCGCGCGATCTCGCCCATCAGCCACGGCCGGCAGGCCTGGATGTGGCGACTTTCCGGAGGCTTGTGCAGCCGGGTCCTGCCGCGGCGCTCATGGTGGAAGTGCTTCACCGCGTTGGTGAGGTACAACGTGGCGCGATCGATGCCCAGCTCGGCCAGGGCGCGGTCCAGCAGCTGCCCGGCCGGACCGGCGAACGGCAGGCCACGCAGATCCTCGGTATCACCCGGCTGTTCGCCGATCACCATCACCCTTGCATCGGCCGGCCCCTGGCCAAATACCGTCTGTGTAGCGGTCTCCCACAGTGGGCACTGGCGGCAGGCGCTGGCCTGTTGCCGCAGATTCTGCAGGCTGCGGGTATCGGGGGACGATATCGCGGCCTCCCCACGCACGGGAATCCTGCGCTGGGGTGCCTGCGCAGGTCTGTCATGCATTTCCTGCACGCGGTCGCCCGCATCGCGCACCAGGCGCGGCAGCAACTGCGCCTCCGGCAGGTGCCGCCAGTACTTGGCCGGCATCTCCTGCATCATCATCCGCGTATTGAGCCGGGCCGGATTGAAGATGCTGGCGTAGTAGGTCTGCCACAGGGCCTCCCGGGCGTCCTCGGCCGGGGCGTCCTCACGCCGTGCCCCTCGGCCAAACGCAAGCGCCTGCCCATCCCATGCGACGCTGCGCGAGGGCGTCAGGATGGCCCAGCGCATGCCGGTGAAGCGACGCGCGAAGAACGGTGCCACCCGATCGACGATGTGGTGCTGGGGTTCGAACCACGCGATGAACGCCTCGGGCTGGCCGGGCACCTCGCGGAAACGGACGAACGCTTTCATCTTGTGCGTGTCGCGGCGGACGGCCTGGGCCAGTGCCATCGCACGCAGCACATCGGCATCGGCGGGGTTGGTCAGTACCGCACGCTCGCCATGGGTGATCCGCCATAGCAGCCGATACAGCAGTGACAGGCGCTGCGGCTCGCTATGGCACAGGCAGGTGGCGGCCAGGTCGAGGAATTCGCGTGGGACGTTGGGAGCGGTTGCACCTGCCGGCGCCACTGCCTGCTGCACCGGCGGCGCATCCAGCAGCGACGCTTCGCTGCCTTCGAGCCAGTCCAGCTGCTCGGGTGGCACGCCGCGCAGCAACGCATCACGCGCGCCGTCGCGCCAGGCCTGCAGTGACCAGGCCGGGTCCACGCGCTGCGACCAGCGCTGCGCGTCAGGCTGCCGGCGGTGCATCGAACAGCGATCCCTGGCGCGGAGGCGGGGCCAGCTGCGCGCGCAGGGCGGCCGGGTCATCCAGCGCCTTGCGCGGATGATGGTCGGCCAGCAGCACGAACGGCAGCAGCTTGCTCATCGGAGCCTTCAGGCGGGCGATGTCGGCTACGCGCAGGCGCCCATGACGGCGCGCCATCAGCACGCGCTTTGCATTGCGCACGCCCAGGCCGGGCACCCGCAGCAGCATTTCCTTCGGCGCACGGTTCAGATCGACCGGAAAGCGTTCGGGATGGCGGATCGCCCAGGCCATCTTCGGATCGATATCCAGATCGAGCATCCCGCCTTGCGTGGTGTCGGTGATCTCCTCCACGCCATAGCCATAGAAGCGCAACAGCCAGTCGGCCTGGTACAGCCGGTGCTCGCGCTGCAGCGGCGGGGGCTGCAATGGCAGCTGGCGGCTGGCATCGGGAATCGGACTGAACGCGGAGTAGTAGACCCGGCGCATGCGGTAGTTGCCGTACAGGCTGTCGGCACTGGTCAGGATCTGCCGGTCACTGGCGCCATCGGCACCCACGATCATCTGTGTGCTCTGGCCTGCCGGTGCGAAACGCGGCGGCTTCGGGCGCGCGCTGCGGGTGACTGCCGGTGCCAGTACGGCCGGTGTCCTGCGCGCCTCCCTGGCTTCCTCGATGCGCCAGCGCAGCTCGCCCATCGCGCCGCGGATCGAGTGCACGGTCTTCTCCGGCGCAAGTGCACTCAGCCCGGCTTCGGTGGGCAGCTCCACGTTGATGGACAGGCGGTCGGCGTGGCGCCCGGCACTGGCCAGCAGCTCGGGCGACGCTTCGGGAATGGTCTTGAGGTGGATGTAGCCGGCAAAGCGGTGCTCCTCGCGCAACCGCCGGGCGACCTCCACCATCTGTTCCATCGTGTAGTCGGCATTGCGGATGATGCCGCTGGAGAGGAACAGCCCTTCGATGTAGTTGCGCTTGTAGAAGTCCAGGGTGAGCGTGACCACCTCGTCCACACTGAAACGCGCGCGGGCCACGTTGCTGGAAACGCGGTTCACGCAATAGGCACAGTCGTAGACGCAGAAGTTGGTCAGCAGGATCTTCAGCAGCGATACGCAGCGGCCATCCGGCGTATAGCTGTGGCAGATGCCCATGCCCTCGGTGCTGCCGATGCCGCCGCTGGCACGCGAATCGCGCTTTCCCGAGCCGCTGGAGGCGCAGGACGCATCGTACTTGGCGGCATCGGCCAGGATGGCCAGCTTGCGGATGGTTTCCATTGAGGAAACCTACGGACAGGAGGTCTCATCGGATGAGACACCTCCTGAACTCTTCAGAAAAAGGGGACGGAGGGAATTAAGTCGTAAGTGCATTTACGACTTAATTCCCTCCGTCCCCTTTTTTCTAGAAGCCGTGGGTGATGCTGGGTGCGCCGGCCGAGAAATCCGCGTACGGGTCGTGCTCGCCGGTGCTGCCTTCGGACAGGCGGAACTTCAGCGCAAGGCCATCGCGTGAGTCGGCCGCGCGCAGCGCTTCCTCCTGATCGATGACGCCGGCCTTGGCCAGCCGGAACAGGCACTGGTCGAAGCTCTCCATGCCTTCCTCCAGCGACCCTTCCATCGCCGCCTTGATCTCGTGCACCTGGCCGCGGCGCAGCAGGTCGCGGATCATCGGCGTGTTGATCAGCACCTCGGTGGCCGGCAGGCGACGGCCCTCCTTGTTCTTCACCAGGCGCTGGCTGATCACCGCGCGCAGGTTCAGCGCCAGGTTCATCAGCACATTCTTGTGCGCGCTTTCCGGGAAGAAGTTGAGGATGCGCTCGATGGTCTGGTCGGCGTTGTTGGAGTGCAGGGTAGCCAGGCACAGGTGCCCGGTCTCGGCGAAGGCGATCGCCGCCTCCATGGTTTCCGCGTCCAGGATCTCGCCGATCAGGATCACGTCCGGCGCTTCACGCATCGCGTTCTTCAACGCGTTGTGGAAGGCATGGGTGTCCAGCCCGACCTCGCGCTGGTTGACGATCGACATCTTGTGCTTGTGCAGGTACTCGATCGGGTCCTCGATGGTGAGGATGTGCCCGGTGGTGGTGCTGTTGCGGTGGTCGATCATCGACGCCAGCGAAGTGGACTTGCCCGAGCCGGTGGACCCCACCACCAGCACCAGCCCGCGCGGGGTCATGATGACGTCCTTCAGCACCTGCGGCAGGTTCAGCTCCTCGATGCTCGGAATCCGGCTGCGGATGGCGCGGATGACCATGCCGACCTCGCCCCGCTGCTTGAACACGTTGACGCGAAAGCGCCCGGCATCGGGCAGGGCGATGGCCATGTTGAGCTCCAGCTCGCGTTCGAACTGCGGCACCTGGCCTTCATCCATCAGCGAGTAGGCGATCTTCTTGACCATGCCCGGCGGCAGGCCGGTATTGCCCAGCGGATAGAGCTTCCCCTCGATCTTGATGTAGACCGGTGCCCCGGTGGTCAGAAACATGTCCGAAGCGTTCTTTTCGGTCATCAGCTTCAGGAAGTAGCCGATATCCATTGCGAATTTTCCCCAACGAAACGGCCGACGCCCGTTGCCAGCACGGTGTCGGCTTGACGACAATGGCCGTGAACCGACAACCGGTACGGCCTCCCCAATGAAACGACTTAGCTTCGCACGAATGCGCCATGGCCTGTATGTGATGGCGTTTGCATTCGCACTGTCTGCCCCCGCCTGGGCGCAGGACGCCGCGCTGGAACTGGCGCAGGCCCGGCAGGCGGTGGACAAGGCCACCCAGGCCGATGCCGACCAGTACGCCCCGGACCTGATCGGGCTGGCCCGCCAGGGGCTGGAGCAGGCCCAGCGTGCCGCCGGCGACCGCCGCGAGCGCAAGAACGCCCCGGCGATGGCCCTGCGAGCCGCCGCCGACGCCGACCTGGCCCGCGTCCGCAGCGAGGAAGCCACCGTCACGGCGCAGCTGCAGCTGCGCCGCAACGAGGTCAACCAGCTGCAACGCCAGCTGTCGACCGGGGAGGACCGCCGGTGAAGCCGATGACTGCCGCAACCCTGGCCGCGCTGCTGGCGCTGCCGACCCTGGCCGTGGCCGCCGACAACCCGATGGTCGCGCAGCTGAGCCAGCGCCTGATGGCCATCCAGGCCAACCCCGACACCGCTGAGCTGGGCGCCTTCGAGCGCATGCAGGCCCAGCAGGCGATCGCTACCCTGGACAAGGCCAAGCGCCGCGACCAGGAACTGGCCA
The DNA here is from genome assembly GCF_004365115.1 of Stenotrophomonas sp. CC22-02. Taxonomy (NCBI): domain Bacteria; kingdom Pseudomonadati; phylum Pseudomonadota; class Gammaproteobacteria; order Lysobacterales; family Lysobacteraceae; genus Stenotrophomonas; species Stenotrophomonas sp. CC22-02. Next base: position 73,090 of record NZ_SOCO01000001.1, read on the forward strand.
CCTATCTGGCCGAGCGCCGGGTGGAGATCGCCGAGACCGCCGTGCGTACCGCGATGGCTGCGCGTGAGGTCGACCGCCTGGAACGTACCCGCAGCGATCTGCTGATCGAGGCCAGCCGCCGCGATGCGGCCCGCGCCCGCCAGGAAGCGGAGCAGCTGCGCATGCAGGCGCAGATGCAGGCCGAGGAGGCCGAGCGCCTGCGCCAGGCGGCCGAGGCCGAGACCCTGGCCCGTCAGGACGCCGAGAACGCCCTGACCAGCGTGGCCGGCAAGCAGCAGCAGCGCCTCAGCGCCGCCCAGCAGAACGCCGCCAAGCTGGCCCGCGAGGAAGCCGAGCTGGTGTCCGGACAGAAACTGCCGGGCTCGAAGTTCGATGGCCGCGGCGAGGTCTTCACCTTCAATGGTGACGCGTTCGCCGCCGGCGCCTCCAGCCTGTCCGGCGGCGCCCGCAACCAGGCCAAGGCACTGGCCGAATACCTGAACATCGGCAAGAAGGGCCGCCTGCGCATCGAGGCCTACGACAGCGCCAATGGCGTGGGCCAGAAGCGGGCCGAAGCGCTGCGTGACGCCCTGGTCGCGGCCGGTGTCGCCAGCAACCGGATCCAGGTCAGCGGCAAGAAGGCAGCCTCCACCCGGGCGCGCTCGGCCGAGGTCATCATCGCCCCGTAATTGATTGATATTGTTTGTTTTTCGTTGCGATGAGCATTCAGCCTGAACCCCGCCCCGGCGGGGTTCGGTCTTTTTGACGCAGGGGCTTGAACCCCGCCCGGAGCAGGCGTAGGGTCAATCGTCCGGGACGCAATGCCGCGGACCGGACGATGGGAGGGCCGGGCCGATGCAAGCAGGGCGCGAACCGCAGCAGATCGACGTGCGCAGGCCAGTGCCGCAGGTCGTTGCAGGCGTCCAGGTGGCCATCGACCGGCGCTCCTCCATGAACAACGCCCCGTGCCTTGCGGCCGGGGCGTTCGTGTATCTGTCGAAGGAGGTCCATCATGTTTGAAGATCAGCCCCAGAGCGAGATCGACGCACGTCGCGCGCGTGATCCGGAGTTCAGGGCACTCCATGACCAGCACCGCAAGTTGAACAAGAAGTGCATGGACGCGGAGTTGGGCGTACTCCCGATCGATGATGTCACCCTGGGTCGCATGAAGCGCGAGAAGCTGCTGGCCAAGCAACGACTTCTGCGAATGTACGAAACACCGCTCCCGATGACGTCCCCCACGCTTTGACGCACCCCGTCGCGCCCGGAACGGCGTGACCCCGGCCAGTGATGGCCCCGCCGGGCGCTCCTGCCCCGGCATCGCGGCACCGCCGATGAGGCGGCCGCGCCAAGGCACCACAGGCGGTGGTGCCTTGGCCTGCAGGCACAACTCACCGATGCGGGCGGTACCGGTCTCCTCGTCGATCCGGGGCCGCCCGCATCTCTTTCAGGGCGGGCGTCCGGGTAGGCCGATTCCGACCTGACATTCAACGCCATCCGGCGGATAATCATCGGTCCTGCCCAGTGCGGCGCGAACCGACAGTCCCCGAATGCCCATCCATTCTTCCGTCCTCGAACTCATCGGCCAGACCCCGATCGTCAAGGCCCAGCGCCTGGACACCGGCGTCTGCGAGCTCTATCTGAAGCTCGAGAGCGCCAACCCGGGCGGATCGATCAAGGATCGCATCGGCCTGTCGATGATCGAGGCGGCGGAGCAGCGGGGAGATCTGAAGCCGGGCGCGACCCTGGTCGAGGGCACCGCCGGCAACACCGGCCTGGGCCTGGCGCTGGTCGCCCAGCAGAAGGGCTATAAGCTGATCCTGGTCGTTCCCGACAAGATGAGCCGCGAGAAGATCTTCAACCTGAAGGCGATGGGTGCCGAAGTGCGTCTGACCCGCTCGGACGTCGCCAAGGGCCACCCCGAGTACTACCAGGACCTGGCCAAGACCATCGCCGAGCAGACCCCGGGCGCGTACTTCATCAACCAGTTCGGCAACCCGGACAACCCGGCCGCGCACGAGTTCGGCACCGGCCCGGAGATCCTCGAGCAGATGGGCGGCGATCTGGACGCCATCGTGTTCGGCTGCGGCAGCTCCGGCACCATGACCGGCCTGTCGCGCGCGTTCGCCAAACTGTCGCCGAAGACCGAACTGGTGCTGGCCGATCCGGTCGGCTCGATCCTGGCCGAGTACATCAATGAGGGCAACCTCAACGACAAGTCGGGCAGCTGGCTGGTCGAAGGCATCGGCGAGGACTTCCTGCCGTCGATCTCCGATTTCAGCCGTGTCACCAAGGCCTATGCCATCAGCGACGCCGAGAGCTTCCACACCGCGCGCGAGCTGCTGGGCAAGGAAGGCATCCTGGGTGGCTCGTCCACCGGCACCCTGCTGGCCGCCGGCCTGAAGTACTGCCGCGAGCAGACCACGCCGAAGAAGGTGCTGGTGCTGGTGCCGGACACCGGCAACAAGTACCTGTCGAAGATGTACAACGACTACTGGATGCTGGACAACGGCTTCCTGCAGCGCCCGCAGCACGGCGACCTGCGTGACCTGATCCTGCGCCCGTACGGCCAGCGCGACACCGTGGTGATCGGCCCGAACGACCTGCTGACCACTGCCTACCAGCGCATGAAGCTGTACGACGTCTCCCAGCTGCCGGTGATGGACGGCGATCAGCTGGTCGGCATCGTCGACGAAAGCGACGTGCTGCTGCACGTCTATGGCGATGAAGCGCGCTTCCGCGACACCGTCGCCACCGCGATGGTCAGCAAGCTGGACCGGCTGGACGTGAAGTCGCCGATCGAGGCCCTGCTGCCAGTGTTCGACCGCGGCCAGGTGGCGATCGTGATGGATGGAAACAGCTTCCTGGGCCTGATCACCCGCATCGACCTGCTGAACTATCTGCGCCGTCGCGTGCAGTAAGCCGAAGATCCCTGTAGATCGTCACAGATCGCCACTGAATTCCGGTTTATCTGCGTCAAAGGTCGTTAAGGCCTCGCTGGTAGACTCCCGATCCTTTGACGGCGCCGCAGGTCGGCGCCATTCAGGAAACGACATGTCCCACTCCTCTTCGCCCGACCGGGCACTGGCCCTGGCCACTCTGGCCATCCACGGCGGCCAGTCGCCGGACCCGAGCACCGGTGCGGTAATGCCGCCGATCTACGCCACCTCGACCTATGCCCAGTCCAGCCCGGGCGAGCACCAGGGCTTCGAGTACTCGCGTACCCACAACCCGACCCGATTCGCCTACGAGCGTTGCGTGGCATCGCTGGAGGGCGGCACCCGCGGCTTCGCCTTCGCCTCGGGCATGGCGGCCAGCTCCACCGTGATCGAACTGCTGGATGCCGGCAGTCATGTGGTGGCGATGGATGACATCTACGGGGGCAGCTTCCGCCTGTTCGAGCGCGTGCGTCGACGCACCGCCGGGCTGGATTTCAGCTTTGTCGACCTGACCGATCTGGATGCGTTCGAGGCATCGATCACGCCGAAGACGAAGATGGTCTGGATCGAGACCCCGACCAACCCGATGCTGAAGATCGTCGACATCGCCGCGGTCGCCGCCATCGCCAAGCGCCATGGCCTGATCGTGGTGGTGGACAACACCTTTGCTTCGCCGATGCTGCAGCGGCCGCTGGAACTGGGTGCCGATCTGGTCCTGCATTCGGCCACCAAGTACCTCAATGGCCACTCGGACATGGTCGGTGGCATGGTCGTGGTGGGCGACAACGCCGAACTGGCCGAGCAGATGGCCTTCCTGCAGAACTCGGTGGGGGGCGTGCAGGGTCCGTTCGACAGCTTCCTGGCCCTGCGTGGCCTGAAAACCCTGCCGCTGCGCATGAAGGCGCACTGTGCCAACGCGCTGGCGCTGGCGCAGTGGCTGGAAAAGCACCCGGCGGTGGAGAAGGTGATCTACCCGGGCCTGCCGTCGCATCCGCAGCACGAACTCGCCGGCAAGCAGATGGCCGGCTACGGCGGTATCGTCTCGATCGTGCTCAAGGGCGGTTTCGAGGCGGCCAAGCGTTTCTGCGAGAAGACCGAGCTGTTCACCCTGGCCGAGTCGCTGGGCGGCGTGGAGAGCCTGGTCAACCACCCGGCGGTGATGACGCATGCCTCGATCCCGGTCGCACGCCGCGAACAGCTGGGCATCAGTGACGCGCTGGTGCGGTTGAGCGTGGGTGTTGAAGAGCTGGGGGATCTGCAGGTGGATCTGGAACGGGCACTGGTTGCAGCGCACTAGTACTGCCGGCGCAGAGAGGGCGAATGCGCTTTGCTTCATGCGCCCCGCATGGACAGGGTGCTGCATCCAGGCACCGATGCCTGTCTGCAATTGATTGGAACTTTGGAGTTGGCTTGATGGCACAACAATTTAGTGGGTCTCTGCTGAAGCTCGGCCGGACCCTGGTTGACAATCGCGATCTGATTGTCGGCCTGTCACGGCGCGAGATCGAAATCCGCTATAGAGGCGCGACCATGGGCGTCCTCTGGGCGCTGTTCAATCCCATGATCATGCTGGGCGTGTACACCTTCTTCTTCACTGAAGTACTTCGTTCGAAGTGGCAGGGTATCGCGCAGCAGTCGAGCATCGATTTCTCACTGGTGCTGTTCCCGGGCCTGCTGGTGTTCACGTTCTTTTCCGAATGCGTGGCCAAGGCGCCAACCCTGATCCTCACCAATCAGAGCTACGTCAAGAAGATCGTGTTCCCTCTGGAGCTGCTGCCGATCATCAATCTGATCAGTGCCCTGTTCCACGCATTGATCGGCTTTGTGATCTGGGTTGTGTTCTATCTCGTCATCAAGGGCGGATTGCACGCGACTGTACCTCTGGTGGTTCTGCCGCTGATTCCGCTTGGCATTCTCACCCTCGGGATCTGCTGGAGCCTTGCAGCCCTCGGCACCTACGTCCGCGATATCACCCACATCGTAACGGGGCTTCTGGCTGCATTGATGTTCCTTGCTCCCATTTTCTATCCCATCACCGCCCTGCCCGAAAAGTACCGCGGGGCCATCATGCTCAACCCCATCAGCGTTGCCGTTGAGCAGGTGCGTGCACTGCTTTACCACGGCGTGATGATCGACTGGAAACAGTGGTTCATCTACCTGGGTGTGTCCGTTGTGGTGGCATCTTTCGGACTTTGGGTCTTCCAGCGTTCACGAGCCGGGTTTGCCGATGTCCTCTGATACCAATATTTCCATTCGAGTCGAGGATCTGGGCAAGTGCTACCAGATCTATCCCAATCCCGCCACGCGAATGAAGCAGGCGCTCGCCAACCGCGTCCATGGCGCACTGGGAAGGACGCCACCCAAGTATTTCTCCGAGTTCTGGGCTCTCAGGGACATCGGTTTTGAAGTGCCCCGCGGTGAGGCCTTTGGCGTCATTGGCCGCAACGGCAGCGGCAAGAGCACACTTCTGCAGCTGATCACCGGCGTTCTGACGCCTACGCAGGGCTCGGTGCAGACGCGTGGACGCATTGCGGCGCTGCTCGAGCTGGGGTCGGGGTTCAATCCCGAATTCTCCGGTCGCGAGAATGTCTATCTCAACGGCATGCTGTTGGGTCTGTCGCGCGCGGAGATCGATGCGCGCTTCGACGGAATTGCTGCTTTCGCCGATATCGGTGAGCATCTCGAGCGGCCGATCAAAACCTACTCCAGTGGCATGCTGGTACGCCTGGCCTTCGCAGTGCAGGTGCAGATCGATCCGGATATTCTCATCATCGATGAAGCTCTGGCGGTAGGTGATGCGCTGTTCCAGAAGCGCTGCTTTGCCCGTATCAACCGGCTGGCCGATGATGGGGTGACCATCCTGTTCGTGTCCCATGATCAGGAAACAGTGCGGACGGTTACCCGGCGCTCGCTGCTTCTGCACCAGGGGCGCGCCATTGCGATGGGCACGTCTTCGGAGACGCTGCGTGCGTACCGGCGCCTGATCAACAACGAAGAGTCCAAGTACTTCGCCTCGTTGGCGGAGCGGCATATCGTGGTTGAAGGTATCGACCCATCGGCTGACGGCAACGAGGTGGCGCTGCCGGCAAGCGTCATGCCGTCCGAGGATGCGCCCGTGGCCCCTGACCCGGCGACTGAAGATGTCACCGCATTGGAGGTTCCGGAGATCGATGAAACGTCGACCGGAACCGGGCACGCACTGGTGCAGCGAGTGGTCACCCTTGATGAAACGGGTGAGCCGTGTGCCGTGTTCTATCCGGGCGAGAAGGTCAGGATCCAGATTCAGTTCAAGGCGCAGGTCGACCTCAAGAACCTGAACGTATCGCTACGGATCCGCAATCGCGAAGGCCTGAAGATCTACTCGTGGGGAACACTCAACCAGGACATGCAGGTCGCGGCCGGGATGAGTCAGGCGCCTGTGTTCTGGGAGCGGAAATTCGACAAGGGCGAAGAAGCCTCGGCCTTGTTCGACTTCGTGTGCCCGCTGGGTCCAGGGTTCTACGAGATCCAGGCCATCATTTCGCATGAAGGACAGCCGGATTACTCTGATCAGACCATCCTTCACTGGAAGGATGAAGCGGCATTTTTCCAGGTGTTCCTGGACCAGAAGGCCTACCATTTTGGCGGAAGTTTCGACCTGAGGATGAGTGCTACATGGTGACCGAGCGTACCTTTGACATCGGCAGGTTCTCCAATGACGTGCGCGATGCGTTTGGATTTGGCTACTACCTCTGCATCGGTAGGGATGCAAAGGAAATCGCCGCAGCCCTGCGCGGGAACCTGCTGGATGCGATCGATGAGCCTGTCGAAGGGAAGGTGCCACATGCTGTAGTTCTCGATCTTCGGGGGGCAGTGGATGAGGTTCTTGCGAACCTTCCAGAGCTTTATGCCGATCGCGTCCGCTACATTCTGGTCATCCACGATATCCAGGAGCAGGCTGAGGCCGCACTGCGAGAGCGGGAGGCGCTGGAACGACGGGTGATCACTGTCGGTTACCGTAAAGCGGCGGCCTACTACGATGTCAATCCATATGCATCGCTCAATGTCGCCCAGGGCTGCTTCGTGGCGCCCTTCGAGCGTGTACCCGATGATGCGTTGAAGAGCTTCAACCTCGAGGTTCTGGACGAAGAGCGCCTGCTGCACACCGATATGCTTCGCGAGACGGGCCGGCGCAGTGATGCGCACTGTGTCCGGTATCGATACGCCGCCGAGTACATCCGGCCCGGTGATCGCGTGCTCGACGTCGCCTGTGGCCTGGGTTATGGCTCCCGCATGCTGTTCGAAACCACGCTGGCCGGTTCGGTTCTTGGTGTGGATCTGAGCGATTTTGGTATCGAGTATGCTCGTGCCCATTATGCGCTTCCAGGCAAGGTCCAGTATGCGGTCGGAGATGCGGAATCGCTGACCGGCATCGCTGATGCGAGCATTGATTTCATTGCAGCGTTCGAAACCATCGAACACGTCCCTCATCCTGATCGCTATCTCCGCGAGCTGAAGCGTGTGTTGGCACCCGGCGGCAGGGTCATGCTCTGCGCTCCCAACGATTGGACCGATGAGACGGGGCGTGACCCGAATCCCTTCCATCTGCATGTCTATACCTGGGACAAGCTGAGGGCTGAAGTTTCTTCGACGTTCCTTCTGGAGAAGGCCTTCATCCAGGTAGCTGGCGGTGCGATGAAATGCCATTTCTCGCCCCGGTCGTGGCGAGAGGTGGATGTCAACGAGCCGGAGTATGAAGAGGCCGAATGGGTGGTGTTTCTCGGGATGAAGGATCCTACCGAGCCGGGTGGGGCGGTTTTCAAGGAAACCGCATGGGAGATACCGAGTTCGTCGCGCTTCAATGTGTCTGCGTTCGCGCGTGACTATCTCAATCCGTGGCTGGTCAAGGCGATGGTGGCTATTGGCCAGCGTTCGACCAATCCGAACCTGCTTGCCCGTTTCCGTCGCAAGGTGTTCGCCAGCGCTCCGCCGCAGTCCGTTGATTCTGGTGCCGCGCTGTGCGGGTTGGTCTATGAGCAGATTGAAAGTGGCAGGCATGATGAGCGCGAGGCGCTGAAGCGGGCGGTTGACCGCTATCTTGAAGGCAAGTTGACCAATCCTCACCAGCGTCGCTGGAGAGTGTCGATTGCCTATGCATGGGGCTTCTCGGAGTTTCTCCAGAGCAATATGGCCGAGGCTGAGCACTATCTCACCGTCTGCTCGGAAATTGACCCCGTTCCCTATAGCCCCATCCTCGGCAACAAAACGCTGGATGCGCTGTTCCTGCGCGCGGTGATCCATGCCGGGCGCAATGAATTCGATCAGGTCCGTGGTCTGCTGTACCGATCCATCAGTCTGGTCCGGCGCCTTTCAACAGGCGGCCCGAAGAACAGTTGGCTGGCTGCATGGCTGAACGTCATAGGTGCCGAGCACGCGCCGCTGCCTTTCGGACTCGCCGAAATGGCCTTGCTGTTCGACAAGAGTGCGCGTGCCGCCTACATGCTGGCTGTGGTGGGAACGGCTGCCGAACGTCCTGGCGCGTTCGCGCGGGAGTCCCGCGGATTCCTCGAACGTCAGATTGATCACCTCAAGGCTGAATTGAGAGCGGTCCATTCCGGCAACAGCGCCAAGACGCTCGAGGCCATGGATCTGAACGCGGGCATGCAGAGGCTCCAGGCCCATGCCGATGCCCTCGCTTCGCAGGTGATCGAGCGCAACCAGCGTAATGACGAGCTGGCTGCCGAGATAATGCGCCAGAATGCCCGCGCCGAAGAACTGGCTGGTGAAGTAATCAGGGAGCACAGCCGGGTCGAGGAGCTTGCTGGAAAGATCGTTGAGCTCGATTCGCACTCGCAGAATCTGGCCCGGGAGATGCAGTCGGAAATTGCATCCCGCGACAGGATTATCGCGATGCTTGAGACGCAGTTGCGGAAGCGATGACGCTGCTCTCGGTGGCAGGTAGCCAGTGGGGCGGTATGTGTGATCAAATTCACAGAAATGGATGTGGTGCCGTAATGAGCGCAATGGAATCAGGGGCAGTGAAGTGATAGGGATCGTGATGGTGACGTACAACGCTGCGGATGCTGCGATTGTTACGTTGCGGAGTGTTTCAAGGGCGAAGAATGATGCAACCTACAAGTTGATCATTGTCGACAATGCCTCTTCCGCCGAAGAGCGCCAGAGGATCCAGGCGTACGTCACGTCAGCTCCGGAGTTCGCCAGCGGACAGTGGACCTACATTCAGAACGAGCAGAATCTGGGGTTCAGTGGCGGTAACAACGTCGGGATCAAAGCGCTGCTCGAGGACTCGACGATCAGCCAGATCTGTCTGCTGAACAGCGATGTCATCGTCACCAATGGCTGGATGGACCGCCAGCTGGCGCATGGGTATCCGGTGGTAAGCGCGGTTACCAATCGGGCCGACAGCGAACAATGCGTTCCAGATCTCAATGCGCTGGACCTGCAGCAGGTTGCCGCATCTGCAAAGGCCTTCGACAAGGCGTACCAGCAGGTAGCCGACCAGGCGGAGCAGCGTTACAGGGAGTTCCGTGGTTGCGTACAGGAATGTGACGTCACGTTCTTCTGCGTTTTCATTGAACGCGGAGCGCTTGAGGATGTTGGCCTGCTCGATGAGACATTCTTCCCCGGTGGATTCGAGGACGACGACTACTGCCTGCGCCTGAGCGAGAAGGGCTACGCCATTGCACTTGCCCGCGACGTGTACATCCATCATTTTGGATCTGCATCATTCGGGAAGCTTGATTACAGCTATTTCGCAGGCCGCGCGAAGGAGAATCTGCGTTATCTGGAATCGAAGCATGGGGTTTCATGGCGACGCCGACCTGAGAAGCCGCTGGCCTCTTTCCTGGCGGACTTCAGGCATGTGGTTCGCGAAGCCAATGACGCCAGCGCGGATCAGGTGCATCTGCTGCAGCTGCACCTTGGCACGGTCGATAGGCTGGTTGCCCACCATGCCGTCGAATACGTCAATCTGAAGGGTGAATTCCTCCATTCCGCCAAGCGTTCCACGCGGGTGCGTACGGCGATTGAACGTGCGGATGCGTTCGCTCCTCTTGCCGTTGAGTGGAATGGCTTCAATGCTGACGTGAAGCAATGGCTGTCGTCACCTGGCCATGCGGCCGTTGACCCCGCCGAACTTGTCACCCGTGGCGAGCGTTTGCTGGAACATATCTGGTCTGTGGTGGATGCGAACTTCAGCATCAATGCCTCGCTGCGTGGGGGCGCGGCTGGTGGCGCACAAGCCGCCGCGGCCAGTACCGAATGGGTGAAGCAGGAGTGGGCCCAGCGCTCCGGAATTGGCAAGCTGCTCTGGGGAGTCAGGAAAGGGCTGCAGACACTGCTGAACTTCCGGGGCACCGTGTTCTTCGGGGGCTACTTCTATCCCGAGCGGGAGAAGGACGGCTACTTCCAGCGGATTCAGATGGTGGACCGGCTGGTGTCGGACCAGTGGCGCTTGTATGTCGAGACCGCAGACCTGGTGGGCCGTACGTCGGTAATCGATCGTCCGCAACCCAGGGTCATCGTTATTCGTCCGATCGGCAGCCGCCTGAAGAAGGCGGTGCTCTGGGCAACCGTGCTGGCATTCGTGCTCCGTTCCCGCAAGATCTATTTCCATAGCGTGCTGCGGATGAGTGGCCTGGGCGTTTCCAGGCTGCTGCGGCTGCCGTTCGTTAAATCGGTGGTCGATATCCATGGCGTGGTTCCGGAAGAGTTCCGGATGCATCACGACTATTTCAATGCGGTCAAGTACGAGCGTCTGGAAGAGTACGCGTTTGCCCACGCCGGTCGGGTTGTGGTCGTTTCCGGTGTGATGCAGAAGTACCTGCAGGGAAAATACCGGAATCACCCGTCTCCGGAATTCGTGCATTTCCCGATGTTCCCCAGCTTCGTGCCCTTCCTCGGCGAGAAGAACAACGCGAAGCCGATTGCGGTCTATGCCGGCGGTCTGCACAAGTGGCAGCAGCCGGAGAAGACCCTGCGCAGCATGATTGCTGTACAGGAGCACTGCACGAGCTACTTCCTTTCCCCCGATCCGGAAACCGCAAGTGAGATCGCTGCGGATATCGACCCGGACAACAAGGTCGTGTTCGACTCGATGAGTCACGACGCACTGATGCGCTTCTATCGCAAGTGCGACTTTGGCTTCATCCTTCGTGAGGATTCAGTCGTCAACAACGTCGCGTGCCCGACCAAGATTGTTGAATATCTTGCCAACGGCATCGTGCCCATCATCGACTCGGACCAGATCGGTGACTTCTCCGATCTGGGCATGCTGTCGATTCCGGTTGACGAGTTCAACGCCGGCCGCGTTCCCGAACGCGCCAGGATCTCCGAGATGGCTCAGTTCAATTTCGGCGTCTACCAGCGGATCAAGTCGGCGCGGGATCGTGGAGCACTGGAGCTGGCGGATTATCTGCTGGGCGATTCCGGTAGGCCGATGGGCCAGGATGTGCCGGAGCACTCCGAGGTGGACGTGCTGGTGCAGGTGGGCAACTTTGAAGCCGGGGGCCTGGAAAACGTTGTGGTTGAACTCAACGAGTTCCTCCGTGGCTGCGGAATGCGCTTGACCCTGCTGGTGCTGGGAACGCAGGGGCCGGCTGCTGAGCGCGCGCGCCGTCTCGGCCAGCAACTGGTTGCCATCGAGTACTCGGCGTCGGCCTATCGCGAGGTGCTGCAGAGGCTCAAGCCGAAAGTGCTGCTCTCGCACTACTCGATCGAGGGGATCGACGTTTGCCGTGAGCTGGATGTGCCTGTCGTCCAGGTCATCCACAACATCTACATGTGGCTGGCGGGCGAAGAGCTGCGGCGCTTCCAGGAGGCGGCTGCGCTCACTACCCGGTTCGTTGCAGTGTCGGAGACGGTCAAGGAATACTCGGTGCGCCGTATTGGTGTCGAGGCAGATCGCTGCAGCGTGATCAACAACGGCATCGACGTTGACCGCTTCACCTCCATCGACCGCATGGCGGTCCGCAACCGGCTGCGTCGCCAGCACAACATCGGAGTCAATGACTTCATCTTCCTTGATATGGCGGCAGTCAATCATCAGAAGAACCACATTGATGTTGTCCGGGCTTTCAGTCACGCCGTGCACGGCTGTGACAATGCGAAGCTGGTTGTAGTGGGCCCGGTCTACGAAAAGGGCCTGCATGCTGAGCTGCAGGCGCTGGTGAAGCAGGCCGGGCTCGGATCAAGGGTGTTGCTCATTGAGCCGACCAGTGCGCCATGGGAGCTGTATGCGATGGCAGATGCATTTGTTGGTGCCAGCTTCTTCGAAGGTGGGCCATTGACGTTCCTCGAAGCCTTGGCCAGTGATCTGCCTGTGATCTTCCCGAGGGTGGGAGTTGCCAGTGAGTACGACGGCCTGCCCGGTGTGCATCTGGTCGAGCCAGCTGTTGATATCCTGGATTACCAGGGCTCAATAGATGGGCTGGTTTCCCGTGCCGGCTTCGTGTCCGATCTGACGGAAAAAATGATCGAGGTGTGGTGTAATCCTGTCCGTCCAGGCTTTGATCGCAAGCAGCTTGCATCGCTGCAGAAGGATTCTGCCTACATGAAGTATGCGCGCCTGCTGTCGGCGCTGAAAGAACATCCCGTCGCTCTCCAATAATCCAACGAGTCGGTACTCCGTCATGAAGAAAGTAACTATTGCCGCTGCTTCGCTGTTGCTGGTTTCCGTGGTCGCTGGCTGCTCCAAGCCGTCCCCGGAAGGCGCTGCGGCGGCTCCGGAATCGCAGGGCGCTGACGCTGCAGGTGCAGCCGCCACTGCACCTGCCCCGGTCAGCGAAGCGGACAAGAACTACCAGGAAGCCCTTGCCCTGATCGCATCCAATGCCCCGGGCAGCGCTGAGAATGCCGCCAACCTGCTGCTGAAGGCATCAGCAGACGGCAACGCCGCGGCAAAGTTCGAACTGGCCAAGCTGTATCAGGCAGGCAAGGGCGTCGCGCAGAACTCGGGTGAGGCCGTCAACCTGCTGCTGGCATCGGCCGGCGCCGGAAACGCTGACGCCGCGTACAAGCTGGCGACGATGTACGGTGAGGGCGAAGGCATCGAGAAGAACGAAGGTGAGGCGCTGAACCTGTATCTCAAGGCGGGTCAGGCCGGCAACGGCGATGCAGCCCTGAAGCTGGGCGAGATCTACCAGGAAGGCAAGGGCGTGCCTGCCAACGCCGGTGAGGCGCGTTCGTGGTACCAGAAGGCGGCAGATGCGGGTAACGCGCAGGCCGCCGAGAAGCTGAAGGCCCTGGAGGCCAAGTAAGCCAACGGAGCATCGGCAGAACGATCCCGTTGCTGATGACGAAGAGGCCAGCCCTTGACCGGGCTGGCCTTTTCATTGCGCGGATTCAGCTGTTGGCGATGATTGCCGCGATTCGTTCCGAAGCCTTGCCGTCACCATAGGGGTTATGGGCCTTGCTCATCGTTTCGTAAGCGTCCGGGTCATCGAGCAGTCGCGAGACCTCGGCCGTAATACGGGTGCTGTCGGTGCCAACCAGGCGCACGGTACCGGCGGCCACGGCTTCCGGACGCTCCGTAGTGTCGCGCATGACCAGGACGGGTTTGCCAAGCGAAGGGGCTTCTTCCTGGATGCCGCCCGAGTCCGTGACGATGATATGCGCGCGACTCATCAGGTAGACGAACGGCAGGTACTCCTGCGGTTCAATCAGGTGTACCGAAGGCGCATCCCGAAGAATGCGGTTGACGGGCTCCTGGACGTTGGGATTGAGGTGTACCGGATACACCACCTGGGTGTCGCCCCGCGAGGCAACGTTCTTCAGGGCGTGGCAGATCTGCTCAAAGCCATCGCCGAAGTTCTCGCGCCGATGGCCTGTGACCAGAATCAGGCGCTTGGACGAATCCAGGAACGGGAAGCGGGCGGCCAGCTCCGACTGCAGGCTGGCCGTGTCCCGGATCTTGTCCACAACCGTCAACAGCGCGTCGATCACGGTATTGCCGGTGATGTGGATGCTCGCAGCGGGCACCTGTTCTGCCAGCAGGTTGTCGGCAGATGTCTGAGTGGGCGAGAAATGCAGATTGGCCAGCACGCCGGTCAGCTTGCGGTTGGCCTCCTCGGGCCAAGGCGAATAGAGGTTGCCGGTGCGCAGCCCGGCCTCGACGTGGCCAATGGCAGTCCGCTGGTAGAAGGCGGCCAGGGACGTAGCGAAGGTCGTCGTTGTATCGCCGTGCACCATCACGATGTCCGGGGCGTGCTTTGCGATCACGCTCCCCATGTCCTGCAGGATACGCGAGGTCAGATCGGGCAGGGTCTGGCCATGCCGCATGACGTTGAGATCCTCATCCGGGGTGATCTCAAACAGTTCCAGGACCTGGTCAAGCATCTGGCGGTGCTGCGCAGTCACGGCAACAATGGTGTCCAGGTCCGGACGCTTCTTCAGGGCGGCGACCAGCGGAGCCATTTTGATGGCCTCCGGGCGGGTGCCGAAAACCATCATTACCTTCTTGCGACGCGTCATTTTGCCTTCGATCCCATGTCTGCGCTCGGCCAGTGGTCAGACGGACGACTGCTGGCGAGCTGGTAGATTCAGTTGGTATATCCCCAACATTCTACGTCAACTGACCCAGGCCCTGGCCCGGCGACTCCGGCCGAAGGCGGGCTGCGGGCCGGGCGGTTCAGCTCCTGCCTGCAGCCAGGTGGAAATCAGAGACAGATCATTCTGACCTGATGGATCTCGGCCTTTCCAGGGGCGAATACCGGGCGAATCCTGACCTTGTCCTGGTCCAGCGTACGGTCGAAGGCGAACATGCCCGTGAAGTCTCCTGCAGGGTAGTACCGCAGTACGCCATCCCGATCGCTGAACCCCTCACCTGCGGCCCAAAGGATCTGGATCCATCCGCCAGCCTCGCGTCGACCCTTGACTTCCAGTGCAATGCTGGTGCTGCTGGGGCAGGGGCGGGCAGACAGTGTGAGTAGAAGACTGTCGGACGTTGATCTGATGACCAGCTTTCCGTCGGTACTGGCTACCTCGCCATTGCTGACCTCCATGGCCGTCAGCGGGATGATGGCCTCGCCCTTTGGCTTGGCGCCCTGCTGATAGGCCTGGCTTGCGTCTACCGACCAGCCGGGAATGCTCTCGGTACGGGGAGCGATGGGAATGATCGAACCGGGCATCACCCGTGCGAGTTGGGCGTAAGCATGCCATTGGTGGTCGATGCGATCAGGCCTTACAAGGTTGGCGGCACAGATGATCGAGAAGGCCGCCAGTGCGACGATCGCGCGCGGGTAATCCCGATGGTTCGATACTGCCGCAGCCAGGATCAACAGGCTGTAGGGAATGAGATAGTAGCGACTGCCTCCTGCAGCACCCGTCGGCAGGATCACCGGCCCCATGGTGGCGGGATCATCGCGCAGGAAACCGACCAGTATCAGCCCGAACGCAGTCAGGATCAGGATCAAGGCGGTCAACTGCGCCACCGCATGGGTATCCAGTGCAGACCGGTTCCTGGCATGGGACACGGTTGCATTGAAGATGCGTCGCCAGGGCAGGCTCGCCCAGAACACGAACGCAAACAGGGTCGCCAGTGGATATACGCCGCCGAAGCTGACGAACTTGACCATGGCGGCGAGGAGGTGCGCCGGATCGAAGCTGGACGGGTTGGACGCAATCGGTCGCGGAGAAAACACGATGAAGCCGATTTGAATGGCGGCACAGATCGCGACCGTAACGTAGACCCGGCGATTGGTGAGCAGGTCCCGGAACAGAACGGCCCGCAGCGCGAGGACCGGAAGTGCGAGTACGCTGAACGGCCCGGTGAGGCCTGCAATGGTCAGCAATGCCAGCTGTCCGATGCTCACGCGCGATGTGATCGGGAAGGCCAGATACGTGATCAACGCCAGCCCCGTGAACCACTGGATGTTGGTCAGGGTGAAGAAAACCTCGCCGGCCTGCGGTTGCAGCGTTACCAGCACCAATGCCCAGACACAGAGTGCGGCGGGTACGCCAATGGAAGACAGCCGCGATTGCAGGATGTAGATCGTCGTGAAGAACGCAGCAATCCATGCAAGGTGGAAAGCGAGCGGCACATACTCCAGCGGCAGGAATGAGGCGGGGTACGAGATGGCTCGCGGTATCAGGTGCATGTACCCGGCATAAGGCTTGAACAGGAAGCCCAATCCGGCATCACGCGCTTCATTGACGAAGATGCTGCCATCCTCGCCCCAGAGGCCGGGATGGAACAGATCGATGCCGACCGCTTGGGTCGACCTGAAGCTGAGTGCGACGAATACCGCCGCCAGGGTGAGCGCGCACAGGAGGAGCGTCGCATTTCTGGAGCTGGATGGACTGTTCAAGCATTTCCCCATGAGTTCTTCACCGACGCCGCATGAATTGCATGCTCCGTTAGCGCTTGCCGGAGGAGGATGAAAAAGAAAGGTATTTGTGGCCGAAGTAGCTGGTCACCACCGGAATCGCAACGCCGATGCCGTGAGCAATGGTCTCGTTGTGGAAATCCACGCCGATGGCAGGTAAAAGCCATCTGGCCAGGAGCAGGCTGATCGCAATGGTCTGGAGCACTGCGGCCAGGTTGACTATCACGAACCAGGTGATCTGGTGCTTCAGTGCATTGGCGGCTTGCTGGAACACCAGCACCCTGTTGAGCACAAACGCTGTGACCATGCCCAGGCAGTAGGCGATCACGATGGCAGGCACGTAGTGCAGCCATTCGCTGAGCATGATGCGCGAACCAAAGTTGACGGCGGCGGCAACACCACCGGCAACAAGAAACATCAGGAACTGACGTGTGATCACGCCGACGCCTTCACGCCTGACGCAAGGTGGGCAAGCTTGGCACCAACATCGATGCTCTCGTTGATCGATCGATCTTCCGGGTAGTAGTACGCCGTATCGGCCATGTAGAAGCCCTCGACCGGCGACTTCATCGGCGGCAGCATGTCCTGGAAGCCCGGAGGGCAGATGGTCTGGGCAAATTCATAGCGATGGCAATGTGTAGCCCGGATCCACTCAGGCTTGAATGCAGGGTTGATCATCGGCAGGTAGCTGATGACTTCGTCGATCAACTGTTGATTGCTCCACTGCCACTTGGGATGCGTCTTGGGCATGTAGTACGGCGCATACACGATATGCTCGCCGGGGCCCTTGCCCGGATTGAGATTGCTGTACTCGATAAGACCGGGAATGGAGATGCGTTCATCGCTGATGTTCATCCAGAAGTTCTCGCTGACCGGCTTCGACAGCTTCAGGATCACGCAGGCGACGGGTATGTTCTCGATCGCGCCCACCTGATCAGCAAAGGCCTTCGGAAGCCCCGGGACCATCTTCGGCACATACTGGATCGGAGCGGTGGATACCACTGCGTCATACGCCTGATGGCCATCGGCGGTGCGGATGCCGGTCACCTTGCCGTTCACCGACACCACCTCCTCGATCGGCTGGGACAGCAGGATGCGCCCGCCCAGGCGCTCGACCTCGGTGGCCATCTTCTGCAGCAGTACAGCCGAGCCGCCTTCCAGGTAGCCCATGCTTTCATTGAACAGGTTGCGGCGGGACAGCGCCACGCGCTTGATGCGGGTGCCGATCCAGGAAGCCGACAGCTTGTCCTGGTACTCGAAGAACTTCAGCGCGAACGCCTTCTCCCACATCACCTTGTACGCCTTGGGGCCGATCCAGCGGGTGATCCAATCGCGCGCATTCTCCCTGTCCAGGGCAGTCCAGTCCTGGATGCCCTTGGTGTGCATGACATGCAGGGCGTAGCGGATCTTGTCGATGATCCCCAGGTGAGGGAACCCCAGCAGCGCAAATGGCGTGCCCCACTTGTGCAGTTTGCCCTGGTAGTAGTAACCCATCTTGGTATCCGTCCAGTGCAGGCGATCGGACATCTTCAACTGTTCGAGCAGCTTGAAGAGGGGATAGTCGGTCTTGCAGATGAAGTGGTAGTAGCGCTCGATGCGCAGGCCGTCGAAATCGAAATCCGCCGACATCCCGCCAATGCGATCATCGCGCTCGTAGATGTCGACCTTATGCCCCTGCTTGAGCAGTTCCATGGCTGCCATGAGGCCCATGGGGCCGCTGCCGATGATCGCAAAGTTTCGCATGTGAGAAGTCTTCTTCAGTTCCAGGGAATCAGCGCTGCAGAACGATCCTGCAATAGCGCGGGTCGGTATAGCTTTCGCGGATGGCTTCTTCAAACGGTGTCTGCTTGACGCCGAACACGGCCTCCGTGTCGATGCCCTTGAAGTCATCGCCGGCACTCAGAGCCTTGAGCTGGTCGGCAGTAAAAGGCGGTTTGCTGCTGAACAGGCTGTAGACCTTCAGCAGGAAGCCGAAGAAGCCGATCGGGATGTGCACGATCACCGTATGCAGCTTCTTGACCCGCTTGATGGTGCGGATGATGTCCACATAATCGACGCGGGTATCGCCGACGATATCGAAGACATTGCCATCCGGTTCGGTCTCGATGCACTTGGCGATGCAGCGGCAGAAGTCGCGTTCATACAGCGGTTGGCGCATGAACCTGCCGTCGCCGGGGATCGGGAATACCGGCGTACGTGCCATGAAGCGGGACAGCCAACCGAGGTGCTTGGGGTCGAACCAGCCGAACATCAGCGTCGGGCGCAGCACGCAGTGGCGTTGGCCGCTTGCGACCACCATCTCCTCCTGCTCGCGCTTGGTGTTGGTGTAGTCATCCTTGGCCACCGAGTTCACCACCGACGAACTGATGTGGACCATGTAGGGCACGGCAGCGTCCTGGGTTGCCTTCAGTACGTGGCTGGTGGCGGTGATGTTGTTGCGCACGAACAGGTCGGTGGTCTTGCCGGTGATCTGTGCATGCAGCTGCACCACGCAGGCAGCGCCGTTGAACTCATGGGCCCAGGCACCCGGCTCGGCCAGGTCGGCCAGCACCACGCGGACATCCGGGTGCAGTTTCTGCAGGATGTCCAGGTTGTGCGCGTGCTTGTCGATGGCCACCAGCCGGGTATAGCCCTGCTGCTTGAGTTCGACAATCAGGTTCTGCCCGACCAGCCCGGCAGCCCCGGTGATGACGATCTTGGCGTGCTTGTCGGTCATGTCAGAGCTTGATCCTGCGGAAGACGAATTCGGGAATGTTCTTGATGATCATCATGATCGCCCACCAGAAGCCGGGCAGGTAGGCGACGGCCTGGCGTTTGCCGATGGCCTTGAGAATACCGGCGCCCACCTTGTCCGGGGTCGCCCACAGCGCTCCCTTCTTGAACGCTGCGGTCATCGGGGTATCGACGAAGCCTGGCTTGATCACCAGAACGTTGATACCGGCCGGACGCAGACGCTGGCCCAAGCCGCTGAGGTAGGCAGTGACTGCCGCCTTGGCACTGCCGTACAGGTAGTTGCTGGCGCGGCCGCGGTCACCGGCGACCGAGGAAATGACGGCCAGGGTGGCGCCGGACCGCAGGCGCTGGGCCAAGGCCGCTGCCAGAGCGATGGTGGAGGTGCCGTTGGTGGCGAACTCGCGCAGTGACAGTTCTACCGATGCATCACAGGCTGCCTGGTCAGGCAGCGTGCCGTGGGCGATGAGCACCGTATCCACGCCGCCCAGCGCCGACCAGGCCTCGTCCAGCAGCGTGCCGTGTGCGGACAGGTCATTCACGTCCAGCACGCCGGTATGCACGTGCTGGGCGCCACGCACGCGCAGGTCGGCGGCGATGGCGTCCAGCTTCCCGGCACTGCGGCCGACCAGGTAGAGCGCGGCGGCACGCGTGGCGTACAGGCGCGCGACGGATTCGGCGATGGCCGAGGTCGCGCCGATGATCAGGATCTTCTGCATGCTTACTCCATCACCCGGCGCCAGAAGCCGGATGAGAATCGGGGGTCGATGAAGCGGGAGAATGCTTCCCAGGCCGGGTAGGCCTGGCGGAACAATGCACCGGACATGCGCGCGTCCTTGGCCGGATAGACCGCGCCGCCGGCCTCGCTGACGATGCGGTCCAGGCGGTCGAGCATCTTCAGCAGATCCGGTCCGTCATTGGGGAAATCCAGGGCCAGCGTGGTACCGGGTCGCGGGAACGACAGCAGCCCCGGCGAAGGGCGTTCGCCGAACTCCTTCAGCACCGCCAGGAACGAGCCGCGTCCGCTGCGCGCGATCTCCGCCAGCAGGGCGGCGGTGGCGTCGCGGGCGACATCGGGCGGCAGGACGCACTGGTGCTGCAGGAAGCCGTGTGGGCCATACATGCGGTTCCAGTGATTGATGCCGTCCAGAGGATAGAAATAACTCTGGTAGTGCGACAGGTGGCGGGCGCGACGTGCTGGCTGGCGCCAGTAGTACAGGGTATTGAACGGACGCAGGGTGAGCTGATTGACCAGTGACACCGGCGGCACGAAGGGCATGCTGCGGCGAGGGGACGAGCCGGGCGCGGCCGCCCGTGCGTCGCCTGGTGCGTGGTCGCCACGCAGGAAGTGACCGCGGCCGAGTCTTGCTCCAGTGGCCAGGCAGTCGATCCAGGCAACGGTGTATTCAAAGTCGCTGGCAGATTCGCGTGACAGCTCGAAAAAGGCATCCAGGTTGTCGAAGCGGATCGATTCGGTTTCGATCCAGGGCCCTGGCACACGCCGCAGCTGCAGCTCAACCCAGGTAATGAACCCGGTCAGGCCGAGCCCCCCCAGCGTTGCGGCGAACAGTCCGCTGTCATCGGCAGGCGTGAGCTGCTGGCGTGAACCGTCGCTGCGCAGCAGCTCCAGGCAGCGCACGTGATGACCAAAGGTGCCTGCGCGATGGTGGTTCTTGCCGTGTACGTCGTTGCCGATGGCCCCGCCAACGGTGGCATATCGGGTACCGGGCGTGACCGGCAGGAACCAGCCGCGGGGCAGGGCGATGTCGAGGATGTCGGCCAGGGTCACACCGGCCTCGCAGCGCACGATGCCGGTGGCCGGATCGAAGCCGATGAACCGGTCCAGTGCGCGGCTGATCAGCAGCGAGGCATCCGGATTGAGGCAGCTGTCGCCATAGCTGCGGCCATTGCCATGCGGAAGCACCGTGCCGCCTTCCGGCGGCAACGGCAGCACCGACGCGCGGTCGAGCACCGGAATGATCTGCTGCTCGACGCGCGGGTAGCGGCCCCAGGATTGGCCGGACGCTGCACTCATATTGCAATCAGCACGATCAGTACGCACAGCCCGATGACGATCTGGCTGACACGGTCCGTGGCAGCGAACACGATTGGATCGTCATGCATGTCGCCACGGTGGGAGACAATCCACATGCGGCTGATCCAATACAGCAGAATCGGGCACAGCAGCCACAGCAGCTTGGGGTTGCCGTACAGCGCCAGGCTTTCCGGGCTGTTGATATACAGAGCAAACACCAGCACGCCGATGTAACCGGCGGCCGCACCCAGCGACTGCACCAGCGGCAGGTCGGCGACCGAGTAGCCACGGCCGATCGCCATTTCCTTGCCGCTGGCCAGCGCCGACGCCAGTTCGGTATAGCGCTTGAGCATGGCCAGGCTCAGGAACACGAACATCGAGAACGCCAGCAGCCAGAACGACAGTTCGGAGTTGATGGCCACCGCGCCACCGATGATGCGTACGGTGTAGAGCGCAGCCAGCAGCACGACGTCGATCATCACGATGCGCTTGAGTTTGAGCGAATAACTCAGCGTCATCACGTAGTAGCACAGCAGCACGCCCGCGAAGGCCGGGCTGCAGGCCAGGGCGAGGGCGAAGCCCGCCAGGGTGATCAGCGGAGCCACCATCAGGCCATGCAGCAGTGGCAACGTGCCGGCCGCGAAGGGCCGCTTGCGCTTGCGTGGATGCATGCGATCCGGGGTCAGGTCGAGCAGATCGTTGAGCAGGTACACGCCGGACGCACACAGGCTGAAGGCGAGGAACGCCGCGCCTGCATCGATGATTGAATCGAGATCGAAGAAGCGGTGCGCGGTCAGCAGCGGGACCAGCACCAACAGGTTCTTCAGCCACTGGTAAATGCGAAGCGCCTTGATCCACGTGATCAGGCCACCGTTCTGCGAGGGCAGGTGAGCCAGTACTTCGGTGTGCCTGGCTGCGGCGTTGGCCAGCCCTGCACCGTTGTTGACCACGATGGCGCCGCCGGCATGCGCCCACACCTGCAGGTCGACGCGGCCATTGCCCATGTAATCGAATCCGCGCTCGCCGAACCTTGCCGCCAGAGTCCTGCCCTTGTTGTGGCCGGAGAGGTTGGTATGGCCATCGCTGGCGATGACCTCATCGAACAGACCCAGGTAGTCGGCGATGGGTTGGACCAGAAGCTGGTCCGAGGCCGTGCAAAGCACGCGTGGCCGCTGCGTGGTATTGCGCAGCATGTCCAGCACCCTTTCGTCATAGGGCAGTGTCTCGGCGGGCAGTTGAACGCGCAGGGCCAGCTGGCGCTTGACCGAAGCCTTTCCGCCCAGCAGCCAGAACGGCAGCAGGAACACATAGAGCGGATTGCGCGCCAGTAGTGCAAGCAGTGATTCATACAGAATGTCGGAACGGAGCAGAGTGCCGTCCAGATCAACACAGAGCGCGCGGCGATTCTGAGCGTTCAAGACGAAGCAACTCCTGCAAACGTGCCGGGGCAATACATGGCGATGGGCGCCTCGCGCGTGGGATTCGACCAATCAGTATACGGATACATGTTGCAAGATCATGCGAAGGAGGGGACCTGTTTCAACCCGATCGCCGCGCTTCCAGGCCAGCCATGGCGGTCATTCCCACCAGGATCGCCAGCCAGAGGCTGGCGAGCCGGATACCGATCGCCGCCGTCAGTGCCACATCCAGGTTGGCACCGGTATGGGTGAGCATCAGGACGATCGCCGCTTCGGTAGTGCCCACGCCACCGGGGATGAAAGACAGGGCGCCTACCAGCATCGCCAGGGGGTAGATGGCTACAGCGTGCTGCCAGGCGAGCGTGATGCCCAGCGCGTGGCACAGCCAGGCGAAAGCAGCGGCAGTCAGCAGCCATGCTGCGGTGCCATGGGCCGCAGCTTTCAGGGTCAGGCCGGGGCGAAGCAGGGGACGCAGTGCATGGATTCCGCCGAGCAGGAACATGCATAGCTGGCGTAGCCTCCGGCTGGGCAGTCGCGCGACCACACCCCGTGCAAGCTGCTGGAGTGCGGAGCACCCCGCAGCCAGCCACACCCCCAGAATGACGGTCAGCACCACTGCGGTCAGGACGCCAAACAGGGGCACCAGGCCGGCAGCGCCGGTCGCCAGCAGGGTGATGACCAGCAGATCCAATGCGCGCTCATGGATGAACGTTGCAAGCGTGGTCTGCGGCGGTACGCCCCATCGGGAAAAATAGCGTATCCGGAGCAGCTCACCGGCCTTGCCGGGTGACGCGGTGAAGGCGAATCCCGCCAGATAGGCCGCCAGGCCTGGCCACCATGCGAACTTGGAGTGGCCCTGCACGTGCAGCAGCATGCGCCAGCGCTGGTATCGGACCCCGTAGCTGACCAGCTGCGCAGTTGCGCACAACATGAGAGGCGCGGCCAGGTCGCCCAGTCGTGAAAGCACATTCTTGTCGCGATCCAGGTACCACAAGGCCACCAGGTACACGACGGCAACGCCTGCCAACCATCCCAGTGCCCGGCCCCGTCGTGACGGGGCGGGCGCAGTGGTGGAGGCGCCTTCGCCCAACTTAAAGGGCTGCTTCCAGTTCCGGCAGGATCGCAAACAGATCCCCGACCAGGCCGATATCCGCGATCTCGAAGATCGGCGCATCGCCGTCCCTGTTGATGGCGACGATGGTACCGGCGTCCTTGATGCCGGTCAGGTGCTGGATCGCACCGCTGATGCCGACGGCCACGTACAACTCCGGCGCGATGATCTTGCCGGTCTGGCCGACCTGCAGGTCACTGGGAACATAGCCGGCATCGACGGCGGCGCGCGAGGCACCGACGGCGGCGCCGAGCTTGTCGGCCAGCTGGAAGATGACCTTGAAGTTCTCTTCCGAACCGACGCCGCGTCCACCGGAAACCACGCGCTTGGCGCTCTGCAGGTCCGGGCGGTCGCTGGCACCGGCGGCCAGGCCGATGAAGCGGGTGTGGGTCGGCAGCGCGGCATCGACGCTGGCCGCTTCAATGGCGGCACTGCCGCCCTGGGCGGCCTCCGGCCACGATGCGGCGCGCACGGTGGCGACCACAATCTGGTCGGCCGGGGCCTCGACGGTGATGATCGCGTTGCCGGCGTAGATCGGGCGCTTGAAGGTGTGGCTGCCTTCGACGCTCATCAGGTCGGAGACCTGGTTGACGCCGAGCAGGGCCGCCACGCACGGCATCAGGTCCTTGCCGAAGGTGGTCGACGGGCCGAACACGTGGGTGTAGCCCTTGGCCAGCTGCGCGATCTGCGGTGCCAGCACCTGGGCGATGGCCTGCGCATTGGCGGCGTTGGCCACGGTCAGGACCTTGGCGACGCCGGCGATCTTCGCCGCTTCCGCAGCGACGGCGGCCGGATCGGCGGCCAGCACCAGCACGTCGATGCTGGCACCGCTGATGGCGGCGGCGGCGCTGACGGTCTTGGCGGTGGCGGCATTGAGCTTGCCGTCGTGGTGCTCGGCGATGACGAGAATCTTGCTCATTACAGCAGCCCCTTCTGCTTGAGTGCGGCAACCAGTTCGGCTGCGTCCTTGACCATCACACCCTTGCTGCGCTTGGACGGCGCGGCGTAGTGGGTGGTCTTGAAGGTATCGGCGGCTTCAACGCCGAGGTCGGCCAGCTGCAGGGTCTCCAGCGGCTTGGCCTTGGCCTTCATGATGTCCGGCAGCTTGATGAAGCGCGGTTCGTTCAGGCGCAGGTCGGTGGTGACCACCGCCGGCAGGTCCACTTCGAGCGTTTCCAGGCCGGCATCGACCTCGCGGGTGACCGTGGCCTTGCCGTCGGCGATGTCCAGCTTGCTGGCGAAGGTCGCCTGCGGACGGCCCCACAGCGTGGCCAGCATCTGCCCGGTCTGGTTGGCGTCGTCGTCGATCGCCTGCTTGCCCAGGATCACCAGGTCCGGCTGTTCCTTCTCGATCAGCTTGAGCAGGGTGCGGGCGGCGGTCAGCGGCTGGATGGCCTGGTCGGTGACCACATGGATGGCACGGTTCGCGCCCATGGCCAGGCCGTTGCGCAGGTGCGCCTGGGCGTCGGCCGGTGCGATGGTCGCAACCACGACTTCGCTGGCGATGCCCTTGTCGCGCAGGCGCAGGGCTTCTTCCAGGGCGATTTCATCGAAGGGATTGGGGGACAGCTTGACGCCGTCGGTGACCACGCCGGAACCGTCCGGCTTGACCTGAATGCGGACGTTGTAGTCCACCACGCGCTTGTACGCGACGAGGATTTTCATCTGGTACGGGGTCCTTGTAGTGCCGGCCGCCGGCCGGCTCACATTTGCTGGGGGAACATCCGGTCCTGCAACAGCAACCGGTTCGGGGGTGGGATCCCGATTCTAGCTGGCCCGGCGCGACCATGCGAATGCGTATGGTGTGCTGCGGCGCAGCATGCTGCTCGGGAGGAGGCGTTCCTGAACCTGTCACGTTCACGTCATCCGGGCAGTCTGGAGCAAGCCTGCGATGTATCCTGTGTCGCTCTATCGGGCGCAGTGTGCGCTCCGGTAATGGAATATCGAACAGGAGAATGGGTAGTGCCCACATGGCTTGTCACCGGCGGCGCCGGGTTCATTGGCGGAAATTTCGTTCTCGAGGCGGTTGCTCGCGGCATCAAGGTCATCAATCTCGACGTACTGACCTACGCGGGCAACCTGAAGACCTTGGCCAGCCTGGACGGCAATCCCAACCATGTGTTCGTGCAGGGCGATATCGGTGACACCGCGCTGGTGACCCGGCTGCTGGCCGATCACACGCCGGACGCGGTGCTGAACTTCGCCGCCGAAAGCCATGTCGACCGTTCCATCGACGGCCCGGGCGCCTTCATCCAGACCAACGTGGTGGGCACGCTGGGCCTGCTGGAAGCGGTCCGTGACTACTGGAAGGCGCTGCCGGCAGAACAGGCCTCGGCGTTCCGCTTCCTGCATGTGTCCACCGACGAGGTGTATGGCACGCTGGGTGAAACCGGCAAGTTCAGCGAAACCACGCCGTATGCCCCGAACTCTCCGTACTCGGCGTCCAAGGCGGCCTCGGACCACCTGGTGCGTGCGTTCCACCATACCTACGGGCTGCCGGTGCTGACCACCAACTGCTCGAACAACTATGGTCCGTACCACTTCCCGGAGAAGCTCATCCCGCTGGTGATCGCCAAGGCGCTGGCCGGCGAGCCGCTGCCGGTGTACGGCGATGGCAAGCAGGTACGCGACTGGCTGTTCGTGTCCGACCACTGCGAAGCGATCCGCACCGTGCTGGCCAAGGGCCAGGTCGGCGAAACCTACAATGTGGGCGGGAACTCGGAGAAGCAGAACATCGAGGTGGTGCAGGCCATCTGTGCATTGCTGGACCAGCGCCGCCCGCGCGAGGACGGCCAGCCGCGCAGCAGCCAGATCACCTACGTGGCCGATCGCCCGGGCCACGACCGCCGCTACGCGATCGACGCGTCCAAGCTGAAGAACGACCTGGGCTGGGAGCCGGCCTATACCTTCGAGCAGGGCATTGCCTTCACTGTCGACTGGTACCTTGACAACCAGGAATGGGTCAACGGCGTGCTCGACGGCAGCTACCGCCTGCAGCGCATCGGCACTGCGGCCTGAATCCGGAAGAGAAAATGACGCAGCGTAAAGGCATCATCCTGGCCGGCGGCTCCGGCACCCGGCTGTATCCGATCACCAAGGGCGTCAGCAAGCAGCTGCTGCCGGTGTACGACAAGCCGATGATCTACTACCCGCTGAGCGTACTGATGCTGGCGGGCATCCGCGAGGTGCTGATCATCAACACCCCGCACGAGCAGGCGCTGTTCCAGCAGCTGCTGGGCGACGGCTCACAGTGGGGCATGGACATCCAGTACGCGGTGCAGCCGAGCCCCGATGGGCTGGCCCAGGCCTATCTGATCGGCCGCGACTTCGTGGCCGGCAAGCCCAGCTGCCTGGTGCTGGGCGACAACATCTTCCACGGCCACGGTCTGCGCGAAGTGCTGGGTAGTGCCGATCAGCGTAGCCATGGGGCCACCGTGTTCGGCTATTGGGTGAACGACCCGGAACGCTACGGCGTGGCCGAGTTCGATAAGAACGGCAAGGTCATCGATCTGGTCGAAAAGCCGGAGAATCCGCGGTCGAACTATGCGGTCACCGGCCTGTATTTCTATGACGGCAATGCCAGCGACTACGCGGCCGAGCTCAAGCCGTCGCCGCGCGGCGAGCTGGAGATCACCGACCTTAACCAGCGTTACCTGCACGAGGGAAGCCTGCACCTGGAAGCGCTCGGTCGAGGGTACGCCTGGCTCGATACCGGCACCCACCAGTCGCTGCTGGAGGCATCCAACTTCATCGAGACCATCCAGACCCGCCAGGGCCTGCAGGTGTGTTGCCCCGAAGAAATTGCTTTCGGCAAGGGCTGGATCAGCGCGGAACAGCTGGAAGCATTGGCCGCGCCGTTGATCAAGAACAGCTACGGCCAGTACCTGCACAAACTCGCATTGCGTGGAGTCGTTCCGTGAAAGTGATTGAAACCAAGTTGCCGGGCTGCGTGGTGATCGAACCGGCCGTGTTCGGCGATGCACGCGGCTATTTCTTCGAAACCTGGAATGCCGAGCGCTTTGCTGCTCTGGGCCTGCCGGACCGCTTCGTGCAGAGCAACGTGTCGACCTCGGCGCAGGGCGTATTACGTGGCCTGCATTACCAATGGCCGCGCCCGCAGGGCAAGCTGGTCAGCGTCCTGGAAGGTGAGGTCTACGACGTCGCCGTGGACATCCGTCGCGGCTCGCCAACCTTCGGGCAGTGGGAAGCGGTGGTGTTGAGCGCGGAGAACAAGAAGCAGTTCTGGATCCCGGAGGGCTTTGCCCATGGCTTTGCCGTGTTGTCCGAGCGTGCGGTGTTCAGTTACCTGTGCACCGAGGTCTATCTGAAGGACTTCGATGCCGGTGTCCGCTGGAACGACGCCGACATCGCGGTGGACTGGCCGGTGAGCGCACCAACGCTGTCGGCCAAGGACGAGAACGCGCCGTTCCTGAAGGACATCGCCGAAGACCGACTGCCGGTATACGCCGCATGACGGTGCTGGTGTTCGGTGGCAACGGCCAGGTTGGCCAGGAACTGCTGCGCGCGCTGGCGCCGCTGGGTGCGGTGATGGCTACCACCCGCAGCGGCCAGTTGCCCGACGGCAGCCCCTGCGAAGTGGCGGATTTTGTGCAGCCTGACAGCCTGACGGCACTGCTGGACCGCCTGCAGCCGACAGTGGTGGTCAATGCCGCCGCGTATACCGCCGTTGATCGTGCCGAGCAGGAGGCCGAAGCTGCCTTCGCTGCCAATGCGCAGGCGCCGGGCGTGATTGCGCGCTGGTGCGCGGCACATGATGTGCCGTTCGTGCATTACTCCACCGACTATGTGTTCGATGGCCAGGGCAGCGCGGCCTACCGCGAGGACGAGCCGACCGCGCCCTTGGGCGTGTACGGCACCAGCAAGCGCGATGGCGAGGATGCGGTGCGCGCGGCCGGCGGCCGTCATCTGATCTTCCGCACGGCGTGGGTGTATGCCTCGCACGGCGCGAATTTCCTGCGCACCATGTTGCGGGTGGGCGCCGAGCGCGATGCGTTGCGGGTGGTGGCCGACCAGATCGGTACGCCGACGCCTGCCGCGTTGATCGCCGATGTCACCGTGCAGGCGCTGCAGCATCCGGGGCAGCTGTCCGGGACCTGGCACCTGACCGCCAGCGGCCAGACCAGCTGGCATGGGTTCGCCGAGGCGATCTTCGCCGAAGCGTTGGCGGCTGGCGTGTTGGCCAAGGTGCCGACGGTCGAGGCGATTGCCAGTTCCGAGTACCCGACCCCGGCCAAGCGCCCGGCCTGGTCGGTGCTGGACAACCGCAAGCTGCAGCAGGACTTCGGCATCGCGTTGCCTGCATGGCAGGACGGCCTGAAGCGGGTGATGGCGGAGATTGCCTGACCCGGTAGGCGACGTGCCGACCAACGGTCGGCACCCACCCCGACCAACGGTCGGCAGCCACCAGCGGGCGCCGGGTCAACTGCGCCCGTAGGTATCCTCGAAACGCACGATGTCGTCTTCGCCGAGGTAGCTGCCGGACTGCACTTCGATCAGTTCCAGCGGCAGCTTGCCGGGATTGCGCAGGCGATGGGTCACACCCAGCGGAATGTAGGTGCTCTGGTTCTCGCTGAGCAGGATGACCTCGTTGCCTCGGGTCACCTCGGCGGTGCCGCTGACCACGATCCAGTGCTCGGCGCGGTGGTGATGCATCTGCAGGCTGAGCGTGCCGCCCGGCTTGACCGTGATCCGCTTGACCTGGAACCGCTCGCCGTTGTCGATCGAGTCGTAGGCGCCCCACGGGCGATAGACCTTGCGATGCCAGGTGGCCTCGCTGCGACCCTCGGCCTTCAGCTGTGCCACTACGGTCTTGACCTCCTGCATGCGGTCGGCCTTGCCGACCAGCACCGCGTCATCGGTCTCGACCACGATCACATCGTCCAGACCGACCAGGGCCACCAACCGCTGGGCGTAGGCGTAGGTGTTGCGGCAGTCGATGGCGATAACGTCGCCCTGGTGGGCGTTGCCATCGCCGTCCTGCTGCGAGACATCGCGCAGCGCGGTCCATGAGCCGACATCGTTCCAGCCGGCATCCAGTGGAATCACCACCGCATCGGCGGTCTTCTCCATCACTGCATAGTCGATCGAATCGGACGCAACCGCAGTGAAGGCGTCCTTGTCCAGGCGGGTGAAGTCGGCATCGCGGCGCGCCTGCTGCCAGGCCTGGCGGCTGCCGGCCAGCATGGCGGGATGGAAGCGCTCAAGCTCCTGCAGGTAGCGCGAGGCCTTGAACAGGAACATGCCACTGTTCCAGTAGTACTGGCCGCTGCTGACGTAACCGGAGGCGGTCTGCAGGTCAGGCTTTTCGACGAATCGCTCGACCGCGCGCAGGCCCCGCCCTTCGGCGGCCTTGATATAGCCGTAGCCGGTTTCCGGTCCGGTCGGCACGATGCCGAAGGTCACCAGCTTGCCGGCCTCGGCGGCACCGGCTGCGGCCTGCACCGCGCTGCGGAAGGCGGCCTCGTTGGTGATCACATGGTCGGACGGCAGCACCAGCAGCAGTGCGTCGCCACCGTCGCGGGTGGCTTCCAGCGCGGCAACGGCGATGGCCGGGGCAGTGTTGCGGCCGACCGGTTCAAGGATGATCGCGGCCGGCTCGGCGCCGACCTGCTGCAGTTGCTCGGCGGCGACGAAACGGTGTTCTTCGTTGGCGATCACCAGTGGCCCACGCGCGGCGATCGGCGCCACGCGCTTCCAGGTGGCCTGCAGCATCGTCAGCTCGCCCGCCAAAGGCAGGAACTGCTTCGGGTACGCCTCGCGCGAAAGCGGCCACAGGCGGGTACCGGATCCACCGGACAGGATGACGGGCTGGATGCTGCTCATGTGTTCCTCGGTTACTGCTGGATGAGGCGGGAAATATCGTCGGTGCGCGCCTGCATCAGCGCAGCATCGCCTCGGGCTTCAACGTTCAGGCGCAGCAATGGCTCGGTGTTGGAGCTGCGCAGGTTGAAGCGCCAGTCACCGAAATCTGCGCTGATGCCATCGGTGTGGTCCAGCACGGGCGACTGCGCCGCGAAGTGTTCCATCACGCGGGCGACGGCGGCCTTGGCATCGACCACCTTGAAATTGATTTCGCCGCTGCACGGGTAGGCAGCCATGCGGTCTTCGACCCAGTCGGCCAGCGAGCGGCCGCTTTCGGAGACCAGCTGGGCGATCAGCAGCCACGGAATCATTCCGGAGTCCGCATAGGCAAACTCGCGGAAATAGTGGTGGGCACTCATCTCGCCGCCGTACACCGCGTCTTCGGCGCGCATCTTCTCCTTGATGAAGGCGTGGCCGCTCTTGCACTGTACGGGCACGCCGCCGGCCTGCTCGACCATGTCCACGGTGTTCCAGACCAGGCGCGGGTCATGCACGATCTTGCCGCCCGGGTTGCGCGCCAGGATTGCCTTGGCCAGCAGGCCGACCAGGTAGTAGCCCTCGATGAAGCGGCCGGTATGGTCGAAGAAGAAGCAGCGATCGAAGTCCCCGTCCCACGCAATGCCGAAATCAGCACCGTGTTCGCGGACTGCATCGGCGGTGGCGGCGCGGTTTTCCGGCAACAGCGGGTTGGGAATGCCATTGGGGAAGCTGCCGTCCGGCTCATGGCAGATGCGGATGAATTCGAACGGCAGGTGCGGTGCCAGAAGATCGACGATGGCACCGGCGCCGCCGTTGCCGGCGTTGACCACCAGCTTCAGCGGGCGCAGCTTGCCGGCATCGACGTAGCTCAGCAGGTGCTGGATGTACGCACTCTTGTCGTGCTGGGCGCTCTGCCCGGCGCGCGGCGCCTGCGCCTCGGAGGTATCGGCGGCAACCGCATCGGAAATCGCGAACAGGCCGGTATCGGAGCTGATCGGACGCGCGTTTTCCTTGACCAGCTTCATCCCGTTGTAGTCCATCGGGTTGTGGCTGGCGGTGACCATCACGCCGCCGGCCGCACCCAGGTGGTCGGTCTGGAAATAGACTTCCTCGGTGCCGCACAGGCCGATATCGATCACTTCGCGCCCGGTACCCCGCAGGCCTGCAGCCAGCGCGTCCTGCAGCGCAGGGCTGGTCAGGCGCACGTCGTGGCCCAGTACCACCGGGCCCGGCGCAAGCTGCGCCGCCAGCGCCACGCCGATGCGGCGGGCCAGCGCTTCGTTCAGTTCTTCCGGCACGCGGCCGCGGATGTCATAGGCCTTGAAGGCGGGCAGGGGCATCGATCGGATCCTTGGGGAGCTCAGCCTGCGATTGTAGTCCCAGTCCTGTATGGGAATCGTTTCCATGCCGCAACGCCACGTGACCGGTGGCAGTGCTGGCCTAGAATGGGCGGATTACATCAACGAGGTGAGGGCGTAGATGAGCAACCCGGCAACGACCGGCGGAAAGCGCAGCAAGCGCTTCGCCAGCGCGGCGGAGGCCCTGCAGGGGGTGGTCGCCGATGGCCAGACCCTGGCCGTGGGCGGCTTCGGTCTGTGTGGCATTCCCGAGGCGCTGATTGCCGCCCTGCGCGACAGCGGTGCCAAGGGCCTGACCGTGATCTCCAACAATGCCGGTGTCGATGGCTTCGGCCTGGGCCAGCTGCTGGAAACCCGCCAGATCAAGAAGATGATTTCGTCCTACGTGGGCGAGAACAAGGAATTCGAGCGGCAGTTCCTGGCCGGCGAACTGGAGCTGGAGTTCAACCCGCAGGGCACCCTGGCCGAGCGCCTGCGTGCCGGTGGCGCGGGTATTCCGGCGTTCTTCACTGCCACCGGTTTTGGCACGGTGGTGGCCGAAGGCAAGGAAACCCGCGAGTTCGACGGCAAGCACTACGTGATGGAGACCGCGCTGCGCGCTGACGTGGCGCTGGTCAAGGCCTGGAAGGCCGATGAGGCCGGCAACCTGGTGTTCCGCAAGACCGCGCGCAACTTCAACCCGGCCTGTGCGATGGCCGGCAAGGTCTGCATCGTGGAAGTGGAAGAGGTGGTGCCGGTCGGTGCCATTGATCCGGACCAGGTGCACCTGCCGGGCATCTACGTGCACCGCATCGTGCACAACGCACACCCTGAAAAACGCATCGAACAGCGCACCATCCGCGCGGAGGGCAACTGACATGGCGTGGACCCGTGATGAGATGGCGGCCCGCGCTGCCCAGGAATTGACCGATGGCGCCTACGTGAACCTGGGCATCGGCCTGCCGACGCTGGTGGCCAACCACATTCCCGAAGGCGTGGATGTGTGGCTGCAGTCGGAAAACGGCCTGCTTGGCATTGGCCCGTTCCCCACCGACGCTGAAGTCGACGCCGATCTGATCAATGCCGGCAAGCAGACCGTCACCGCGCGTGCCGGTGCCAGCTACTTCGGCAGCCACGACAGCTTCGCGATGATCCGCGGTGGTCACGTCAACCTGGCCATCCTCGGCGCCATGCAGGTGACGGCGAAGGGCGACCTGGCCAACTGGATGGTGCCCGGCAAGATGGTCAAGGGCATGGGCGGTGCGATGGACCTGGTGGCCGGCGTGCAGCGCGTGGTGGTGCTGATGGAGCACACCGCCAAGAACGGCGAGCACAAGATCCTGTCCGAATGCACGCTGCCGTTGACCGGCGTCGGTGTGGTCGATCGCATCATCACCGACCTGGCCGTGTTCGACGTGACCGACAAGGGCCTGCTGCTGGTGGAAGCGGCACCGGGCGTCAGTGATGACGAGTTGGCGGAAAAGACCGGCGTGCCGTTCCAGCGCGCCTGATTGATGTGAACAGGGGGCGCTTGCGCCCCCCTCGTTTGCCCTCAACTGCGCCGCGCGTAGGCATATTCGCCGTCGTTGTTGTCGGCCTCACCAAGGCACGCTGCCGCCGTTGCGATGCGCAGTCCGGCGTGTTCGCAGCAGGCGCCGAACGCGCGTTCAATGGCATGCGCCAGCGTCCCGTCGACCTGGCCCTGTTCGGAATCGAAGTCGCTGCGATACAGGTGCGCGTCCAGCAGCGGGCGAAGTGCCTGAAGCCGCCACCAGCCCATGCTGCCCGCACCAAATTGGCTGGCGTCTATGGGTTTCCTCAGCCCGAGCCGCGTCTGCAGTCGTGTCAGCGCAGGACCGTTACCACCTACGAAATCGGCAACGGGCAGCAGATGCCCTTCCGCCACCACCATGCCCAGGCCGGGGTCGGCCTGGAACACGGCGTGGATGCGCGCGGCACGTCCATCCTGTATCAGGCGCTGCAGCAGTTCCTGCCGCCACTGGTCCCCATTGTTGCGATGGGTCGAGCGCTTGGTGTGCAGCTTCAGCACAACATCATGATCCGCCTGCATCAGCCGCTCGGCGACCTGCAGGAAGGGAAGAATGTCGCGGCCATGGTTGTCCACGGCAATGACGTCACCTTGCAACCCGTGATCCAGCAGGGCGCGCCGGACCTGGTCCAGCTGGTGCTCCGGGGTGGTCACCACGATGGTCCAGTCCAGGGCGGCATCGCGCAGCGCGGACAGTACCTCCGGCAGGGTTTCCAGATACCAGGCGTGAACGTGCACTGCCGGTTGCTGACGCAGTGCCGGAGCCGATATCAACGCATTGCGCGTAGCGTGCAGCCAGGCATGCCCGAGGCGTGCGTCCGGTTCCAGTACGGCGCCTTCGGCCCACTCGTTCCAGGCATTGATGAAGACCATTCGCTGCGTCTGCGGTACTGCGGACAGGCGTTCATGGATCGTGGTGCGCAGCCAATCGCGGTAGCCACGCGGTGACGCGTGCAGATACACGCGGCCGCGGCCGGAGCGCCGTGCCTCGTTGTCCCAGCCCGGATTCACCCCGGGATAGAGCGGATAGTCCGGTAGCGGCCGGGCTGCGATCTCTGCGGCCAGTTCGCGCCAGTCGCGGACATCGCCGTTGAACGCCGGATTGAGCAGCCATTGCTGTGCCGACAGGGAACGCGGGTTGCTCATGTTCGGCGGGAATTCCACGGCGGCATCGAAGCCGATGTCGCGGGGATCCGGCCGTTCAAAGCCCTGTACGTAGGCCAGGTGGATCTCACCGACACCGTTGTCGCGGCACCAGCTACGCCAGCGCCCGGCGGTCGCATGGGCGTCGGGCAGCAGGTGCGGGCGATAGACGAGCAGCATCGGCCGCCCCTCCACCTTCAACGCGCGCCGGTCGCGCAGGTAAGGCGCGACATGGGCGATGAAGGCCAGATCGTCCTCTGCGCTGTGCTGCTGGCCGATCAGGATGTCCTCATCGCGGCCATCCCAGCGTCGTGCCCAGTTTTCGTTGGCCCAGCACAGGCAGAACGGCAGATCGATGCTGTCGTCGGCCAGCCACTGACGCAGCGGGTCCTCCATCAGGGTACGGCCGCTGAACCAGTAGTAGTAGAAGCAGAACGCGCCGATGCCGTACTCAGCGGCGAGGCGCGCCTGGTCACGCATCACCTGCGGGTTGCGCAGGTCGTAGAAACCCAAGTCTGCAGGCAGACGCGGCTGGATGTGGCCCTCGAACTGCGGCAGGGCGCGGGTCACATTGCGCCACTCGGTAAAGCCCTTTCCCCACCAGGCATCGTTCTCCGGGAACGTGTGGAACTGCGGCAGGTAGAACGCGACCAGGGTTGCCGGCATCGAGGTGGGTAACGCCTGCTGCTGCCATGTGCGATGGCCGATCGCGGGCTCGTCGGCACGCCAGCGCAGCTGTGCGCTTGCACGCGGGCCAGCGGAATCCTGTTGACCCTTTGGTGGGGGCGGAACCCAGTCGCCATGCCGCGCCAGCAGGCGGGTACGTATCCGGTCACGCTGCGCCTGGGACAGTGGCATGGCCCGGAACACGGCGCGCAGCAACGGGAACAGCGACTGGCGCACGCTCATCGGGCGAGGCCCCGCGGAGGAGGGCAAGCGGAGTGAATCAGCATAAGGGCGACGGTCATGGGTTCATTTTCGGTGCTGGCGGCCGCGACGGCAAACGCCAGCATGCTAGCGTGTAGCCATGTTGTTCCCCCACGACCTGCCCGATGCCCATGTCCAGCACCTGCCGGGCTGGCTGGCTTCGGCTGACGCCGACCGGCTGATGGCCGCGCTGCAGGCCGAAGTGCCATGGGAAGTCCATCGCATCCGCATGTTCGGCAACTGGGTGGATTCGCCGCGGCTGAGCTGCTGGATCGGCGACCCACAGGCCCGCTACCGTTACTCCGGTGCCGAGTTCGTGCCACACCCCTGGCCACCTGTGTTGCAGGCCCTGCGTGAGCGCCTGCAGGCCGCGGGCATCGGTCGCTTCAACAGCGTGTTGCTGAACCGCTATCGCGCCGGCACTGACCATATGGGCTGGCACAGCGATGACGAGCCCGAACTGGGCCCGGCGCCGGTGATTGCGTCGCTGAGCCTGGGGGCGGCCCGGCGTTTCCTGCTGCGGCGGCGAGACGACACGACGCGCAAGGCAGAGTTCCTGCTTGGCCATGGCGATCTGTTGTTGATGGCCGGACAGACCCAGCGGTTCTACCAGCACGCGCTACCGAAGATGGCGCGGGTGCTGGGAGAGCGCATCAACCTGACGTTCCGCTGGATTGCGCCGCGCTGATGGGCGGCCGCCGGGCATCGCCCGGCGCTACCGGGGCTTGGGGTCAGCGCGTGACGCCCGGCTGGTCGGCCTGCCCGCTCACCAGCGTCCAGCCGACCACGTCCTGTGCCAGCTGCTGCAGGCCGCGTTCGAACGCGGCAGTGACCGCCGGGACGTCGGTGCTGCCGACCGGCTGCGCCTGGCGGAAGGTGCGGTCGGCGACCACGCGCTGGTCAGCGACGTGGATCAGCTTGGCGTTGACCTCGATGACCACGGTCGGCGTGGCCTGGCCCTGGTAATCCGATTCGAAGCGGCGCACGTCGGTGGACAGCTTGTAGTCGGCCCGGATGCCCGCGCTGCTGCGCGCCACGCCGCGGATGCGGCCGGAGTCCTCGAAACCGCGCAGCAGGGTGTCCTCGATCATGTCGGTGGCCGGCTGTGCCCAGCTGGCGCCCTTGTAGATCTCCATCTGCGACGGCGTCGGGCGCACGTTGATGCGCGGGCTGTCGACCATGCGCGCGGCGCTGGGCTTGGCCAGTACCAGCTGCCAGCTGGCCTGTGGCCATGTCGGATCCGCCTTCACCTGCACCGCAGGCGAGTACAGGGTCACTGCGGTTTTCTCGCTGCTGCCAAGGATGGAGCAGCCGCCCAGCAGGGTGACCATCGAGGCGGCCAGCAGCAGGCGCGGAAGGGTGGTCGTGCTCATTTGGGTTCGAACTCCTTCGGTGCGTCGCGGCCCAGCAGGTAGCGCGCGGGGTTGTTCTCGAGGCGGTCGCTGACCCGGCGCAGGTCGCGGATCAGGCCACGCAGCTCGGTCAGCGTCGGGCCAAGCTGGCCGAGGCCGTCGTTGGCGAAGCTGTTGATCGCCGCGCGGTTCTCGCCCAGGATCGAATCGGCATTGCCGGCGGCCGAGTCGAGCTTGCCCAGCGTGGCGTCGAGCTTGTCGATGATGCCCGGCAGCTGCTGCACCAGGTTCTTGTCCAGGCGCTCGATGGTGCCGTTGGTGGTCTTCAGGGTGGTGTCCAGGCTGCGTGCGGCATCGCGCGCGCTGAGCAGCAGTGCCTGGGTGCCCTGGTCACGGTCGGCAAGGCCACCACTGATGGTTTCAAGATTGGCCAGCGTTGCGTTGATCGAAGCCACGTTGCGGTCGCTGAGGATCTGGTCCATGCGCTCGACGATGCGGTTGGCCACGTCAGTGATGTTCTGCAGCGCCGAGGGCGTGGTCGGGATGATCGGTGCCGGGTCCTTGTTGACCGTGGTCAACGCCGGCGACTGCGGCGTGCCGCCGCTGAGCTGGATGATCGACGGGCCGGTGAGGCTGGTGATCGCCAGCTTGGCGCGGGTATCGGTCTTGACCGGCGTGGTCGAGTTCAGGCGGATGCGTGCGACCACCTGGCGCGGATCGTCCGGCACCAGGTTCAGCTCGGTGATCGAACCGACTGCGATGCCGTTGTACTGCACCGGGCTGCCCACCGACAGGCCGGTCACCGCTTCGCGGAACACCACGCGGTATTCCTGCCAGGTACGGTCGGAGGAGTACTTGGCGGCCCACAGGCCGAAGGCCAGCAGGGCCAGGCCGGTGATCAGGGTGAACGCGCCGATCAGCACGTAATTGGCTTTGGTTTCCATGGCTCAGGCACTCTCGATCTGTTCGCCGCGCGCAGCACGCGCGCGCGGTCCGTGGAAGTATTCCTGGATCCACGGATGATCCAGTTTCTCGATTTCCGGCAACGGTGCATTGGCCACCACCTTGCGGTCGGCCAGCACGGCAACGCGGTCGCAGATGGCGTACAGCGTGTCCAGGTCGTGGGTGATCAGGAACACGGTCAGTCCCAGCGCTTCCTGCAGGGTCTTGATCAGACGGTCGAACGCGGCCGCGCCGATCGGGTCGAGGCCGGCGGTGGGCTCGTCCAGGAACAGCAGCGGCGGATCCAGCGCCAATGCGCGGGCGAGGCCGGCGCGCTTGCGCATGCCGCCGGACAGCTGCGACGGCAGCTTGTTGATCGCGTCGGCGGGCAGGCCGGCCAGCTTCACCTTCAGCAGCGCCAGTTCGTAGTGCCAGCGCTCGGGCAGCTCGCGGTGGTGCTCCTTCAGCGGCACCTGCACGTTCTCGCCCACGGTCAGCGAGGAGAACAGGGCACCGTCCTGGAACAGCACGCCGGTGTTGCGCTCGATGTGCAGGCGGCTCTCGGCATCGTCGGCACGCGCGTCGCGGCCCAGCACTTCGATCTGGCCTTCGTCGGGCGTACGCAGGCCGAGGATCGAGCGCATCAGCACCGACTTGCCGGTACCGGAGCCGCCGACCACGCCCAGGATCTCGCCGCGGCGCACGTCCAGGTCCAGGTCCTCATGCACGGTCTGGCTGCCGAAGCGGTTGACCAGGCCGCGCACGCGGATCGCCAGTTCATGGCCCTGGTCGTCACGCATGTCGAGGATTTCGGGGCGGGCGGATGTGCTCATGTCACCAGTCCATGTGCATGAACCACAACGCCGCGAAGGCGTCGATGATGATCACCAGCGAGATCGTCTGCACCACGCTGGAGGTGGTGCGTTCGCCGACCGACTGCGCGGTGCCTTCCACCTTCAGTCCTTCCAGGCAACCGATCAGGCCGATGACCAGCGCGAACACCGGTGCCTTCGAGAGGCCGACCAGCATGTGCCGCACTTCCATCGTCTCGTGCATGCGCGCGATGTACATCTGTGGCGGGATGTCCAGGTCGAATGCGCCGACGGTGATACCGCCGGCGAGGCCGGCGACCATGGCGATGAAGGTCAGCAGCGGCAGGGTCACCAGCAGCGCCAGCAAGCGTGGCAGCACCAGCAGGTCGACCGGGTCCAGGCCGAGGGTGCGCATCGCATCGATCTCTTCGCGGGCCTTCATCGCGCCAATCTGCGCGGTAAAGGCGCTGGCGGTGCGGCCGGCCAGCACGATGGCGGTCAGCAGCACGGCGAACTCGCGCAGGAAGGCGATGTTGACCAGCTCGACGACGTAGATCTCGGCGCCGAAATCGCGAAGGATGGTCGAGCCGAGGAAGGCGATCACCGCGCCGACCAGATAGGACAACAACGCCACCAGCGGTACCGCATCCAGCCCGACCTGCTCCATCTGGTGCACGGTGGCGGTCAGCCGGAAGCGGCGGGGTTCCTTGACCAGGCGCGCGGCCTTGACCAGGTTCTCGCCGAGGAAGCTGCATAGCGCCTTGATGTTGTGGCCGGTGGCATGGACGCTGACACCCAGACGCTCCAGTGCCGCCAGCACGCCGAAGTCGCGCTTGGGCTTGGGCCGGTCGTCGGCGACCTCTTCGATGGTGCAGACCAGCGCCTGGTGGTCCTGACGGAACTGCAGCGCGTCTTCGCCGAGATCGGCGCGATGCGCCACGCGCAGCACCTGCAGCACGCCGGCCGAATCCATCTGCTCGATGCCGGTGGCATCGATGCCGGTCAGTTTTTCGGGAACGCCGCGCAGGACTTCGGCCGCGGCCAGCGCGGTTTTCAGGGTCCAGGTGCCGGACAGGCGGATCAGGCCCGGGTCATGGGCGTCCTGTTCGAGCTGGGGGGCGAGGTTCGGGGTCACTTGGGCCATTCGGGTCGCAGCATAACCGGTCTGTCTTGGGCATCGCGTCGAACTCGGATGAATTTCTCCGGTAAGGCCCGGCCTAGGTAATACTACGGCGCATGTCCGCAGATGCTCACACGATCCCCACGCCCCAGGCCACCTACGCGCAGCGCGTGGCCTTCGTTTCCGAGATCGCCGGACGGCTGCACAGCTACGGCACCACGGCCCAGCGCCTGGAAACGGCGGTGGTGGCACTGGCCCGCCAGCTCGATCTGGATTGTGAACCGTGGTCGAATCCCACCGGTATCATCCTCAGCTTCAGCGACCCGGCGCAGGCCATCGGCTCCAGCGACATCACCCGTGTGATCCGGCTGGCGCCCGGCGAGAACGACCTGCACAAGCTCAGCGTTGCCGACCATATCGCCGAGGAAGTGTCCAACGGGCGGATGAGCATCGCCCAGGGCCACACCGCGCTGCGGCAGCTGGACAAGGATCCGGGCCGACGCGGCAAGCTGCGCACCATCCTGTCGTTCAGCCTCGGCGCGGCCGGCGTCGCCGGCATGTGGAAGCTGCCGTGGCTGGACATCGCCACCGCCGGTGTCATCGGCCTGATGATCGGCCTGCTCGGCATGGTCACCGACCGCCGCCCGGCCACCCGCGAGGCGGCCGAAGCATTGGCCGCGCTGCTGGCGGGCCTGGTTGCCACTCTGGTCGCGTCGTTCATCGGCGCGCTCAACCTCAACACGGTGATCATCGCCTCGCTGGTGGTGCTGCTGCCGGGCATGTCGCTGACCAATGCGGTCAATGAACTGGCCAGCCAGCACTGGGTGTCGGGCACCGCGCGTTTCGCCGGTGCACTCACCACCATCATGAAGCTCAGCGTCGGCGCGATGATCGCGGTGACCCTGGCAGACGTGCTCGGGCTGGACCCGGTGATCCGTGCGGCGCGGCCCCAGGGGCCGTGGGTGGAGTGGGGTTCGCTGCTGACCGCCGCGTTCGCGTTCGCGATGCTGTTCAAGGCCAACCGCCGCGATTACCCGTGGGTGATCGCCGCCTCGGTGGCCGGTTATGCCATTTCCAAGTTCGGTGGCCATGCCTGGGGTGCACCGGCGGGCATCTTCCTGTCGGCGATGCTGTTGACCGCCGGCGGCAATCTGTTCGGCCGCCTGGTCGGTCGCCCCGGCGCGATCATCCGCCTGCCGGGCATCATCATGATGGTGCCCGGCAGCACCAGCCTGCGTGGCGTGCTGACCCTGGTCCAGCAACAGGACGTGGGTGCCGGCCAGAGCGTGTTCCTCACCGTGCTCAACGTGGTGATGGCACTGGTCGCCGGCCTGTTGTTCGGCAATCTGCTGATGCCCGCGCGCAAAACCCTGTGATGATGTCGGTGGGTGTGGACCGTTGCTCCACACACCTCCCGGGAAATGAAAAAACGCCGGCGTTCGCCGGCGTTCTTCATTGCATCCCGATCTGGCCTCAGGCCTTCTTGATCAGGAAATCTTCCGGCTTCTTGCTGCCCTTGGCGGTCAGCTCGGCCATCCAGCGCGGCTGCTTGCCACGGCCGGTCCAGGTTTCCTTCGGGTTGGCCGGGTTGCGGTACTTCGGGGCGACCTTGCCCAGCTTGCGGCCTGCCGTCTTGGACGGAGCCTTGGTCGCAGTGGCGACCTTGCGGGCGCGCGGAGCGGGGGCGCCGCCGAACAGTTCCTCGATGGTGTAACCCTCGGTCTTGGCCAGCTTGCTCAGCTGGGCCCGGACCTTGGTGATCGGCCGGCGCTTGGCGACGATGGTCTGCTGCTTCTTCGCGGTGCGGATCAGGGCGCCCAGCTCTCGTGCCGACAGGCCGGTCAGGTC
Organism: Stenotrophomonas sp. CC22-02; assembly: GCF_004365115.1. NCBI lineage: Bacteria > Pseudomonadati > Pseudomonadota > Gammaproteobacteria > Lysobacterales > Lysobacteraceae > Stenotrophomonas > Stenotrophomonas sp. CC22-02. The sequence continues at coordinate 114,515 of NZ_SOCO01000001.1, forward strand.
AATGCTCATTTACGGTTACTCCGGAAACTAATGTGTGGACGGGACGAGCCAGTCCATGGCGTCGCGGGACAGAATAAAGATGAATTAATCCAAGCACAAATGCAGGTCGGCCAGGGCTTGGCGGCATGCCGACTGCAGCGTGTCGATTTTGACCGGATTATGTCTGCTGCAGTATCGGGCAGCGGTTCGGGTGGCAAAAAAAGACCGGGGCATGCCCCGGTCCTTCCCTGATCAGCCCTGCAGGCGCTGCAGCAGGGTGGCCTTGTCGAGGCTTTCCGCTTCGCTGGCGCGACGCGAGCGATACTCGTAGGTACCGGCAGCCAGGCCGCGTTCGCTCACCACCACGCGGTGCGGGATACCGATCAGTTCCATGTCGGCGAACATCGCGCCCGGGCGCAGGCCGCGGTCGTCGAGCGCGGCATCCAGGCCCGCATCGCGCAGCTCCTGCAGCAGGCTGGCAGCAGCGTCGGCCACGGCGGCGTCGCCCTTCGGGTTGATCACGCACACCACCACCTGCCACGGCGCCATCGCGTCCGGCCAGATGATGCCGGCCTCGTCATGGTTCTGTTCGATCGCGGCAGCGACCACGCGCGAGATGCCGATGCCATAGCAGCCCATCGCCATCACGGCCGCCTTGCCGTTCTCGTCCAGCACCGTGGCATCCAGCGCCTTGGCATACGTGCGGCCAAGCTGGAACACGTGGCCGACTTCGATGCCACGGGCGATCTTCAGTTCGCCGCCGTCCAGCGCACGGTCACCGGCACGCACGTTGCGGATGTCGGCCACTTCCGGCTCCACCAGGTCACGGCCCCAGTTGACGCCGGCCAGGTGGAAGCCGGCTTCGTTGGCACCGACGACGAAGTCGGACATCGCCGCCACTTCGCGATCGGCCACCACGCGGATGGCCTTGGCCGGCGCGACCGGGCCGAGGAAGCCCGGCACGCTGCCGAGGTGCTCGGCGATTTCCGCCTCGCTGGCGAAACGCTGCTCAGCCAGGCCGGCAACCTTGGCCAGCTTGATCTCGTTGACCTCATGATCGCCGCGCACCAGCGCCAGCACGAACTGCTGTGCTTCGCCTTCGCCGGCGATCAGCGCCACCGACTTCACGGTGCGCTGCAGGTCGATGCCAAGCAGGGCTGCAACGTCCTCGCAGGTCTTCTGGGTGGGCGTATCGACCTTGCGCATGGCTTCGCCGGCGGCCGCGCGCGGCGCCGGATCGGCAGCGATCGCCGCTTCCATGTTGGCCGCGTAGTCCGAACCGGTGGAGAACACCAGCGCGTCCTCGCCGGAATCGGCGATCACGTGGAATTCCTGCGAGGCATCACCGCCGATGGCGCCGGAGTCGGCCTGCACCATGCGGAAATCCAGGCCGAGGCGGGTGAAGATGCGGCTGTAGGCCGACTTCATGTTCTCGTACTCGCGCACCAGGCACTCATCGTGCAGATGGAACGAGTAGGCGTCCTTCATCAGGAACTCGCGCGAACGCATCACGCCGAAGCGCGGACGGATTTCGTCGCGGAACTTGGTCTGCACCTGGTAGAAGTTGACCGGCAGCTGCTTGTAGCTGGACAGCTCGCTGCGCGCGAAGTCACAGGCGGCTTCTTCGGCGGTCGGGCTGTAGCAGAACACCTGGTCCTTGCGATCCTTGATCTTCAGCAGCTGCGGGCCGAACTTCTGCCAGCGCCCGGTCTGCTCCCACAGTTCCTTCGGCTGGATGGTCGGGATCTGGAATTCCACGGCGCCGGCGCGGTCCATTTCCTCGCGGACGATGCGTTCAACCTTGCGCAGCACGCGCAGGCCCAGCGGCGACCAGGTGTACAGGCCCGATGCCAGCTTGCGGATCATGCCCGCACGCAGCATCAGCCGGTGGCTGGTCAGCTCGGCGTCGCTGGGGGTTTCCTTGGTGGTGTGCAGGTGGAACTGGGAGAGGCGCATCGTCGGCTTCGGATAACGGCAGAGACGCCTATTCTGCCAGCCCGGCCGGGGTGGGGGGTACTGGCAGGGCTGCGCCCTGCACCCGCCTCAGGCAACGTCAACTGCAAGAGCAACAGCGGGTTTTCCGGGGGATGGCGGGGTGGGTCCGGTTGCGGGGGGCGCCGTAAATACGTCCATGTAGGCTCGGTCGCCGCATCCATGCGGCTCACGCCCCCGCAACCGGACCCACCCCGCCTTCGACAGTTTCCCGCGATCTGTCCGCAATTCTGTAGCCGAGCCATGCTCGGCCGCTGTCGTTCAATTCCCGGAATATTCGATTTCCATGGAGATTCATCCACACATGGCGTGGATGGCCCGCCGTCACCAGGAACCTGTCGAAGGTGGGGCGGTGTCGGATTGCGGGGTGTCCGCGGCATGGATGCCGCGGCCAAGCCCCCAGGGACGGGTTTACGGCGTCCCCGCAATCCGACACCGCCCCGCCAAACCCACAGAAAGCCCAGAGCCGGCTGTTGCCGTTGACGTTGCCTTTGCTTGAAGCAGGTGCAGGGCTGCAAGCCCTGCCAGTACCCCTCACTCCGCCGGGCAGTAGGCCTTGACGGCCGCGTCGGCCAGCCCTTTCTGCGCCGCGCGCTGCTCCGGGGTCAGCGCGGTATCGGGCTTGCCGTCGCCATTGGTGTCCTGCATCACCTGGCCGGACCCTTCCAGCAGGGCCAGGTTGGCGCGGGCGGTGCTGCACTGCTCCGGCACCGGCGTGGCCGGGGTCTCGGCACCGGCCGCGGCCTGTGGGCTGCGGGCCTGCTCGCGGGTCTCGAATTTCTTGCCCGCCGGCGGGGTCTCCGAGTACTGGGTCACGCCGTTGGCGTCCTTCCACTTGTAGACCGGACCGGCCACGGCGTGGGCACTGGCCAACAACAGCAGGCATCCAAGGCAGGACAGGGCACGCATGGCAGACTCCGCAGAATGGGCGTAGAACGCCGATTGCAGCATTGGCACCGAGCACTGGCAAGTCGATTAAACTGGATTCCATGGACCCGATCACACCGCCGCCGCGTTCGCGCACGATTTACCTGCTGCCCAACCTGTTCACCACCGCCGGGCTGTTCGCTGGCTTCTACGCGATCATCGCCGCGGCCAACGGGGATTTCGTCAACGCCAGCATCGCCGTGTTCGTGGCGGCGGTGATGGATGGCCTGGACGGGCGCGTGGCGCGCCTGACCGGCACCAGCAGCGAGTTCGGCGTGCAGTACGACTCACTGGCCGACCTGGTCAGCTTCGGCATGGCCCCGGCGCTGGTGATGTACCACTGGTCGCTGTCGTGGCTGAAGTTCGATGACCCGCTGCTCGGCCGGGTCGGCTGGGCCGTGGCCTTCCTGTATGCCGCCTGCGCGGCGCTGCGCCTGGCCCGCTTCAACACCCAGGTGGCGGTGGTCGACAAGCGCTGGTTCGTCGGCCTGGCCAGCCCGGCGGCGGCTGGCCTGATGATGTCCTTCGTCTGGGCCTTCGCCGATGGCAACCTGGGCTGGGATGGCAACCAGCTGCGCTATGTGGCGCTGGCCGTGACGATCATCGCGGCGCTGCTGATGGTCAGCCGCATCCGTTTCTGGAGTTTCAAGGGCGGTGCCGCCAAGGGCACCCGTTCCGATCGCGTCCCGTTCCTGGTGCTGGCACTGGTGCCGGTGGCGATCGCCATCGCGGTCATCGATCTGCCGCGCGTACTGTTCGCGGTGGGCATCCTGTACGCCTTGTCCGGCCCGGTGATGTGGGCCGTGCAGCGCCTGCGCAAGAAGCCCGAGGCAGCGTGAGTCAGGACCTGCCCGTGCTGTGGTCTCCGGCCCAGCAGGCCTGGCTGCAGGCCATGGGCTACACCGTCTACCACGACGGCCAGCTGGCCGCCGAGCTGGATGCCGCGCTGCAGCTGAGCGTGGCCGAAGCCGAGGCGGCCGCCGTGCCGCCGACGCAGCCGGCGCGGGCAAGCGCCGCATCTTCGTCGGGCGAACGCCGCGCCGAAGCTGTGCCGTCGCCCGGTCTGCCACGCCCGGCGCCGCCACGCCGCGAAACCCCGGTCAACGCACCCGATACCGCGCCGGCATCGGCGCGTCCGCTGCCGGCCGGCAATGCCCGGCAGCCCGTGGTGCGCTTGCCGGATCGCCTGCAGATCGCGCTGCTGCGTGCGTCCGGCTGCAATCCCAATGATCCGGCGACGCAGGCGCTGATGGACAGTTGGCCCCTGGACCGGCTGCGCCACGACCCGGCCGCCAAGCGCGCGCTGTGGCCGCAGCTGCGCGCCCTGCGCAAGCGGGGCGCGCCATGAGTGCGGTCAGCCAGCCCGGCCCGGTCAGCCTGCGCGCGTTGCGCGAGAGCGATCTCAATGCGGTGATGGCGATTGAAGTGCGCGGTTATCCGTTCCCATGGACCCGCGGCATCTTCGTTGACTGCCTGCGTGCCGGTTACCCGGGCCTGGCGATGGAGCGCGATGGCCAGCTGATCGGCTACGGCGTGCTCAGCATCGCCGCCGACGAGGCGCATGTCCTGAACGTCTGCATCGATCCGTCGACGCAGTCGCGGGGGCTCGGCCGCCAGTTGCTGCGTGCGCTGGTGCAGCTGGCCGGAGACCGCGGCGCGCAGCGCGTGTTCCTGGAAGTGCGGCCGTCCAATGCGCCCGCGCTGGCGCTGTACCACAGCGAAGGCTTCAACGAGATCGGCCGTCGCCCGCGCTACTACCCCGCCGCGCAGGGCCGCGAAGACGCGCTGGTGATGGCGATCGAGCTGGTCGACGGCGACCTGCAGGCGATGCCGCCGCTGTAGCGGAGAAGGGTTGCCGGCCAGCGGCCGGCACTACCGATGAATCGGTAGGTGCCAACCTTGGTTGGCACGCTCTGCTCACGCCAGCCGCAACGCCAGCACGCCACCGACGATGAGCGACGCCGCGAGCCAGCGCGCGCGCGGTATCCGCTCGCGCAGCAGGAATACCGAGATCAGCAACGCGAACAGGATCGAAGATTCGCGCAGCGCCGAAACCATCGCCACCGGTGCCTGGGTCATCGCCCACAGCGCCATCGCATACGAGGCGGTGGTGCCGACGCCGCCGGCCATGCCCAGCGGCCAGTGCTGGCGCGCATAGGTCAGCACCGTGCCCCGCCGGGTATACAGCGCCCACAGCGGCAATGGAATGCCCGACAGCAGGAACAACCACAGCGTGTAACTGAGCGCGCTGCCGGACTGGCGCGCGCCCTGCGCATCGACCAGGGTGTAAGTGGCGATCATCGCGGCAGTCAGCAGTGGCAGCCGAAGCTGGCCGCCTCGTGCACCCAGTGCCATGCACAGGATGCCGGTGCTGACCAGCACCACACCCAGCCAGGCCACAGGCGGCAGCCGTTCACCCAGCAGGGTGCCGGCCAATGCAACCAGGATTGGCGCACTGCCACGCATCAGCGGATAGGCCAGGCTCATGTCGACCTGCTGATAACAGCGTGCCACCAGGCCGTAGTAGGTCACCTGCAGCAACACCGAGGCACCCAGCCACGGCCAGCTGTGCGCGGCAGGGAAGGGCAGGAACGGCAACGCGGCGGCCGACAGCAGCGCGGCGCTGCCGGTGACCAGCACGGTGCCGAGGAACTTGTCCGGGCCGCGCTTGACGATCGCATTCCAGCTGGCATGCAGTGCTGCGGCAGCGAGGACGAGCAGGAAGATGGAAAGCGGCATCCGCCGATGATGCCATGCGGGGCAAATGGAAACGCCGGGCATCGCCCGGCGTTTCCGATTCCACTTCGGTGGGTGCCAACCTCTCCCGCCGTGGCAGGTGCCAACCTTGGTTGGCACGCACCAGAGCGCCGCGGTTACAGCTTCGCGCGCTGTTCGCGCAGGCCGGCCAGCTGGGTGTTCCAGTCCACCAGGCGCACGCGCTCCTGCTCGACCACGGCCGCCGGCACCTTGTCGGTGAACTTGGCCAGCTTGGTCTCGCTCTTCTCCTTCTCGGCTTCGACGCGGGCGATTTCCTTGTCCAGGCGCACGCGCTCGGCATCAAGATCGACCAGGCCTTCCAGCGGCACCAGCAGCTTCAGCTCACCGATGATCGCGGCGGCGGCAGCCGGTGCGCTTTCGCCTTCGGCCAGCCACTGGATGCTGTCCAGCTTCAGCAGGAACGACAGCGAGGCACTGAAACGTTCGATGCGCACGCGGTCCTGCTCCAGCCCGGCCTGCAGGCGCAGCGGCACCAGCTTGGACGGCGCGACATTCAGTTCACTGCGCACGCGACGCACCGCACTGATCACTGCCTTCAGCCATTCCACGTCGGCCTCGGCCTGGGCGAAATCGCCTTCGAACTCGGCCGCCGTCGGGTACGGGCGCAGCGACAGCGTGGTCTCGGCCAGGCCCAGGCGCGGGGCCAGCTGCTGCCACAGCTGTTCGGTGATGAACGGGGTCAGCGGGTGCAGCAGGCGCAGCAGGGCTTCCAGCACGTACAGCAGGGTGTGGCGGGTGCTCTCGGCGTCGGCGGCGTCACCACCGTTCAGTGCCGGCTTGCTCAGCTCCAGGAACCAGTCGCAGAACGCGTTCCAGGCGAACTCGTACAGGCACTGTGCCAGCAGGTCGAAACGGTAGGCGGCGAAATGGCCCTGCGCTTCGGCGGTGGTGGCGGCCAGGCGCGCCAGGATCCAGCGCTCGGCATCGGTGCGCGGCTTGGGCGCGCCGCTGAACGCCGCGCCCTCGGTGTTCATCAGGGCGAAGCGGCTGGCGTTCCACAGCTTGTTGCAGAAGTTCTTGTAGCCCTCGGCGCGGTTCATGTCGAACTTGATGTCGCGGCCGTGGGTGGCCAGCGCAGCGATGGTGAAGCGCAGCGCATCGGCACCGTGGGCGGCGATGCCGTCCGGGAATTCCTTGCGGGTGGCCTTCTCGATCTTCTCCACCATCTTCGGCTGCATCAGGCCGCCGGTACGCTTGGCGACCAGGTCGTCGATGGTGATGCCGTCGATGATGTCCAGCGGATCGAGCACGTTGCCCTTGCTCTTGGACATCTTCTGGCCCTGGCCGTCGCGGATCAGGCCGGTGAAGTAGACGTCCTTGAACGGGATCTTCCCGACCAGGTTGTCGGTGGCCATGATCATGCGCGCCACCCAGAAGAAGATGATGTCGAAGCCGGTGATCAGCACCGACGACGGCAGGTAGCGGTCGAAGCCACGCTCGGCCATGGCCTGTTCGTTCGGCCAGCCCAGGGTGGAGAACGGCCACAGCTGCGAGGAGAACCAGGTCTCCAGCACGTCGCTTTCCTGGTCCAGCACCACATTGCTGCCGAGGTGGTGCTTCGCGCGCACTTCCGCTTCGCTGCGGCCGACGTAGCAGCTGCCGGTGGCGGCATCGAACCAGGCCGGGATGCGGTGGCCCCACCACAGCTGGCGGCTGATGCACCAGTCCTGGATGTTGTTCATCCAGTGGCGGTAGGTGTTGATCCAGTTCGGCGGCACGAAGGAAATGCTGCCGTCCTCGACCAGTTCCAGGCCACGCTTGGCCAGGTCGTCCATCTTCACGAACCACTGGTCGGTCAGGTACGGCTCGATCACCTGGCCGGTACGGTCGCCGCGTGGCACCTGCAGTTTGTGCGCCTTGGTCTCGACCAGGATGCCCAGGTCTTCCAGTTCGGCCAGCACGGCCTTGCGCGCTTCGTAGCGGTCCAGGCCCTGCAAGCGTTCCGGCGCATTCTCATTCAGCGCCGCCACCGGGGTGAACAGGTTGATCATCGGCAGGCTGTGGCGCACGCCCACTTCGTAATCGTTGAAGTCGTGCGCCGGGGTGACCTTGACCACGCCGGTGCCGAACGCACGGTCGACGTAGTCGTCGGCGATCACCGGCACGCGGCGGCCGGTCAGCGGCAGCACCACGCTCTTGCCGATCAGGTGCGCATAGCGCTCGTCTTCCGGGTGCACCATCACCGCGGTATCACCCAGCAGGGTTTCCGGGCGGGTGGTGGCGACCACCAGGTAGTCGCGGGTCTCGCGCAGGGTTTCCACGCCGTCGGCATCGCGCTCGACGTGCTCGTAGCTCAGGCCTTCATCCAGCGTGTAGGCGATCGACCACAGGAAGCCGTCTTCCTCGGCGCTCTCCACTTCCAGGTCGGAAATGGCGGTCTTCAGCACCGGGTCCCAGTTGACCAGGCGCTGGCCACGGTAGATCAGGCCCTGCTCGTACCAGCGCACGAAGGCTTCGTTGACCGCGGCCGACGGCTGCGGGTCCATGGTGAAGGTGCTGCGCGACCAGTCGGCGGAGGTGCCGAGCCGGCGCATCTGGCGCTCGATGGTGTCACCGGACTGCTGCTTCCACTCCCAGACCTTGCCGATGAAGCCTTCGCGGCCCAGCGAATCGCGGGTCTCGCCCTTGCCTTCCAGCGCCAGGTTGCGGCTGACCACCATTTCGGTGGCGATGCCGGCATGGTCGGTACCCACCTGCCACAGCGTGTCGTAGCCGCGCATGCGGTGGTAGCGCACCAGCGCGTCCATCAGGGTCTGCTGGAAGGCATGGCCCATGTGCAGGGTGCCGGTCACGTTCGGCGGCGGCAGCAGGATGGTGTACGGCTCGCCCGTGCCGGACGGCTTGAAGTGGCCGGCCTTCTCCCAGGCCTCGTAGAGGTCGGTCTCGAAGGACTTCGGGTCGTAGCTGGAGGCGAGTTGGGTCATGCGGGGGAACCAGGAGGCAATCGTTGAAGGATCAGGGCACGGCGGCGGCCCATCAAGGGGGCCGGGGCGTGCTTACATGTCGTGCTTGTTCAGGTCGTAACCGGCGGCCTTGTACTGGCGCCAGCGTTCGCGCAGCGGTTCGCGCGCTTCCGGGTCGGCCGGGACCACTTCCAGCACGCGCTCGCACTGGCCCAGCCAGGGATCGTCGCGCAGGTTGATCACCAGCGGGCGGGCCGGGGCCTCGGTGCCGGGCACCGCGATCAGCACCAGGGCTTCTTCCTCGTCCATGTCCTCGCCGGCGATCTGGTGCGGGATGTAGGCCTCGTCATCGAACGCCCACAGCAGCTCGTCCAGTTCCTCGGCCTGGGCCTGGTCGCGGGCCAGCACCAGGGTGAACAACCCGGCGTCGTTGGCCTTGCGCGCCAGCTCGCAGACCAGGCGCAGCGGCTCGGTCAGGAAGCGGGGCTTGGCGATCAGGTAGAAGTCGGCGCGGGGCATGGCAGGGTCCGGGTCAGGCAGGGGCCCGGCGTTGCCGGGCGAGGCCCTGGCCGGCGGTGGCCGGCCAGGGTCGGGTACGGCATCAGGCGCGGGCGACCTGGTCCAGCAGCCACTGGCTCAGCAGGCCGACCGGGCGGCCGGTGGCCATGCCACGCTTGCCTTCATCGCTGGCCACGCCGGCGATGTCCAGGTGTGCCCAGCGCTGGCCTTCGGCGAAGCGCGACAGGAAGCAGCCGGCGGTGATCGCACCGGCCCAGCGGCCGCCGATGTTGTAGACGTCGGCGAAGGTCGAATCCAGCATCGGCTGGTACTCGTCCCACAGCGGCAGGCGCCAGGCGCGGTCGAACACGTGTTCGCCGGCGGCCAGCAGCTCGTTGGCCAGGTCGTCGTGCTTGCTCATCAGGCCGGCGGTCTGGTGGCCCAGGGCGACCATGCAGGCACCGGTCAGGGTGGCGACGTCGACCAGCGCGGCCGGCTCGAAACGCTGCGCGTAGGTCAGCGCGTCGCACAGGATCAGGCGGCCTTCGGCGTCGGTGTTGCCGACTTCGATGGTCTTGCCCGACATCGAGGTGATCACGTCGGACGGACGGTATGCGTTGCCGTCGATGGCGTTTTCCACCGCCGGGACCACCACCACCAGGTTCAGCGGCAGCTTGGCCGTGACCGCGGCGACGAAGGTGCCGATGACGTTGGCGCCACCGCACATGTCGTACTTCATCTCCTCGATGCCGCCCTGGGTCTTCAGGTTGACGCCACCGGTATCGAAGGTGATGCCCTTGCCGACCAGCACGTAGGGCTTGGCGTCGCCGGCGCCGGTCCACTTCAGCACGACCAGGCGCGGGCGGTTGGCCGAACCACGGGCCACGGCCAGCAGCGAGCCCATGCCCAGCGCTTCCATCTGGGTCTCATCCAGGATCTCGGCCTCGGCGCCGTCGTGCTCGCCGGCAAACTTCACGCCCACTTCGGCCAGGTAGGCCGGGGTGCAGTAGTTCGGCGGCAGGTTGCCCAGTTCGCGGGCGAACTCGACACCGGCGGCGATGGCCTGGCCCTGGGCCAGGGCCTGGGCGTCGTCACCGGCAATGGCCAGCTGCGCCAGGCCGGCATCGTCGGCCTTCTTCTTGCCCAGGGTGGCGGTATAGCGGTAAGCAGCGTGATCGGCGGCGATCACGGCCTGGCGGATCGCCCAGGCGGCGTCGCGGTCCTTCACCGCCACTTCGGACAGGGTGAACAGCGCACTGCGGGTGGCACCGGCCTTCAGCGCGCGAACGGCGTCGCCGACGGCCTTCAGGTACTGGGGCACGCCGAAGCGGGCGGCCTCACCGAGGCCGACCACCAGCACGCGCGGGGCGGTCACCCCCGGCAGGTCGTGCAGCAGGGTGGTGGCGCCGGTCTTTCCCGACAGGTCGCCGCGCTGGGCCAGGGCGGCCAGGCGACCGCCGCTGGCGGCGTCCAGTGCCTTTGCGGCCGGAGTCAGGGTATGGTCGGCATACGCGCCGACCACCAGGCAATCAACAGTGGCGGCGGCCGGAGCAACATGGTTCAGGGTGAATTCGAGGGCCATTGAGCAGATTCCATTGGCAAGTCCGTACAATCGCGGACCGTTTACGCCCAGACAGTAGACTGGGCGGCACCGCGAACGAACCCCAGAGTTTAAACCACCGCCCCATGTTGAAGCTCGACCGATACCTGCTGGGCGATTTCGTCCAGAGTTTCCTCGCCACCCTGATCGTCCTGCTCGTGGTCAGCGTGGGCGGCGTCCTGGTGGACATCCTCGGCAACATTGCCGACGGACGCCTGCCGGCCAAGCTGCTGTTCTCCCAGCTGGGCCTGCAGTTCATCGCCTACCTGCCGCTGATCCTCCCGCTGGCACTGATGCTGGGCCTGCTGCTGGCCATCGCCCGCCTGTACCGCGACTCGGAAATGGCGGTGATCACCGCCATCGGCGTCGGCCCCAGGCGCCTGCTGCGGCCGCTGCTGATGCTGGTGGTGCCGGTGGTGCTGGTGGTCGGTGCCTGCTCGCTGTGGCTGGGCCCGTGGGCCGGCCGGGTGGCCGAGCAGATGATCATTGAAGCCAACCGCAGCGTACTGATGGCCGGCCTGGAGCCGGGCCGGTTCACCCCGCTGCCCAATGGCGGCGTGGTCTACCTGTCGTCGATCTCGCCCGATGGCACCCAGCTGGGCAAGGTGTTCATGCAGCGGCAGAAGGATGACCGCATCGAGGTGGTGTCCGCCGCAGGTGGCCGGATGTTCTTTGAAGGCGCCCGCCAGCGCTTCCTCGAGCTGGACGATGGGCACCAGGTGGAAGGGCCGGCCGCAGGCGGGCTGGATTACCGCCTGGCGACCTTCGCCCGCAACGACGTTGCCCTTCCCGATGGCGCCCAGACCCGTACCGAGGATGATCCGGAACTGATGCCGACCCTGCAGCTGATCGGCGATGGGCGCCCGCAGGCGCAGGCCCAGCTGCACCGGCGCCTGGCGCCACCGCTGATCGCACTGGCCTTTGCCCTGCTGACCGTACCGCTGGGCCGCAGTTCGCCGCGCCAGCAGCGCTACGGGCGGATGATGCTGGCCCTGATGGCCTACATGGTGGGGACCAACCTGATGTTCATCGGCAGTGGCTGGATCGCCACCGGCAAGATACCGCCCGCGATCGGCCTGTGGTGGTTGACCCTGCCACTGCTGGCGCTGTCGATCTGGATGTATGCACGTGATGGCCGCCTGGGCCGACCGAAGGGAGCCCGCGCATGAGGCTGCGCCCGATGCGTTTCGACCTGTACCTGGGCCGGACGGTGTTCACCACGGTGCTGCTGACCTGGGCGGTGCTGGTGGGCCTGGACGTGGTGATGGCCTTCTCCGGCGAGTTCAAGGACATCGGCAAGAACGGCTATACGCTGGGGCACGCGGCGGCCTGGGTGCTGTACACCGTGCCGCGCCGGGCCTACACGATGTTCCCCACGGCTGCGGTGATCGGCGCGCTGATGGGATTGGGCCAGCTGGCCGCGACGTCGGAACTGACCGCGCTGCGCGCACTGGGCCTGTCGCGCAGGCGATTGAGCGTGTCGGTGGCGATCGCGCTGTCATTGCTGACCGCCGTGATGGTGTTCAGCGCGGAGACACTGGGACCGTGGGGCCAGGACCGCGCCGATGCGCTGAAGGCCAGCGCCAAGTGGGGCCGGGACATTGCCACCACCCGTTACTCGGGCCTGTGGGCGCGCGAGGGCGATACCTTCCTCAGCGCTGCCGGCGGCGAGGAACAGCTGGTCGGCGACAAGGGCACGCGGCTGATCCTGCGTGACGTGCGCCTGTATCGCATCGCCGAAGATGGACAGATCGCCTCGATCACCCATGCTGCCACTGCCGAACATGACCGCGACGGCTGGGTGATGACCGGCGTCCGCCGCGATACGTTCGGCGAGCGCTCGGCCACGCGCCAGGAAGTGGCACGGGAGCCGTGGAATTCCCGCCTGGATGCCGGCGCGCTGGCCGCGGGTATTGCCAAGCCGCGCAACCTGAGAATCGCCGAGTTGCGGGCCAGTATCGAATACCGCGAGCGCAATGGCCTGGACGCCCGTGATTTCGAGGATATCTACTGGAGCCGCTGGTTCTACCCGTTGAACGTGCTGGCGCTGTGCCTGGCCGCGGTGCCGTTCGCGTTCGGTTCGCTGCGCAGCGGCGGCATGGGCAAGCGCCTGTTCCTGGGCATCCTGTTCGCGCTGGGCTTCTGGCTGCTGCAGCTGTTCTTCGGCCGCATGGCCGGCGCGCTGAAGTTCGATTACCGCATCGCCTATGCGCTGCCGCCGATCGTGATGCTGGCGGTGTCCGGTTTGCTGTTCCGGCGCAAATCCGGCTGAATGCTGCAGCGCCGGGCGCGGCCCGGCGGTTTTCCGCGGCCCGCGCGTGGCGTGAGTCGAGCATGGCTCGACGCTACAGAATGCGGGTCAGCGCTTGGGCAACCGCACCACGCGGGTGCCACTGGCGCGGTCGTGCCAGGTCAGGCGCTGGCGGTCGACCCATGCCCACCAGAAGCCCAGCCCGCCCAGCAGCAGTGACAGCGTGCCCACCGCGAAGCGCAGCCACAGCTGCGCGCGCCGCAGCGGCGTGCCATCGCTCGATTCGAGCTTCAACCGCCATGGCCGCATGCCCAGCGTCTGGCCGCCGCGGCGCCAGCTGGCCGTTGCATACCCACCTGTAACACCCCAGCACACCGCCCACAGCAGCCACTGCCAGGCACTGAACGGGGCGATGTTCTCGCGCTGCGCGTGGCCGCTGAGGGTGTAGGCCAGGGTGAACAGCGTGCCGGCCAGCATCCACAGTGCCAGCACCGGCAGCGCGTCGTAGACCATGGCCAGCACGCGCCAGACCAGCAGGGCACGCGGGCGCGGCATTCCAGTAGCGGCCGCAGGGGCCGTGTCGGTGGCAGGGCGGGACATGCGCCGAGCATACGCAATGCTGGCCGCATCCGCTGGCGCCCTCGTATCCTTCACCCATGGCTCTTGTTTCCACTCCTGCGGAACGCCGCCAGCTGGTCCAGCAGCTGCCCGAACTGCGCGCTGACGACAGTGCGCGCATCCAGCGTTTCCTCGATGCGATCTGGGCCGAGAATGGCCTGGCCCGCGCCACGCTCGACAGCTACCGGCGCGATCTGGAAGGGCTGGCGCGCTGGATGGATGGGCGCGACGGTGGCCTGGCCGGCATCGAGCGTCCCGGGCTGTTCGACTACCTGGCCTGGCGCACCCGCCATGGCTGGTCGCCACGCAGCAACGCACGCCTGCTGTCGGCGCTGCGGGCGTTCTTCGCCGATGGCGTGCGCCGTGGCGAACGCAGCGAAGACCCCAGCGCGTTGCTGGACCCCCCGAAGCTGCCACGCTTGTTGCCCAAGGCGCTGACCGAAAGCCAGATCGATGCACTGCTGGCGGCGCCGGACATCGACAGCCCGCTGGGCCTGCGCGACCGTGCCATGCTCGAACTGATGTATGCCGCCGGCCTGCGCGTGAGCGAACTGGTGTTGCTGCCGGCCACCGCGGTCAACCTGCGCCAGGGCGTGATACGGGTCACCGGCAAGGGCAGCAAGGAACGCCTGGTGCCGCTGGGTGAGGAATCCCAGCATTGGCTGGAGCGCTACCTGCAGCAGTCGCGGCCACAGCTGGTCGGCAAGGGCAGGGTGCAGGCGCTGGCGGATGGGCAGACCCCGTTGTTCGTCGAGTCGACGCTGCATGCGTTGACCCGCCAGGCGTTCTGGCACCTGGTCAAGCGCCACGCGCAGGTGGCCGGCATCGACCCGGCGCGGATCAGCCCGCACGGCCTGCGCCACAGCTTCGCCACCCATCTGCTCAATCGCGGCGCCGACCTGCGCGCGCTGCAGATGCTGCTGGGCCACAGTTCGCTGTCGACCACCCAGATCTACACCCTGGTGGCCCGCGAACACCTGCAGAAACTGCACGCCCGCCATCACCCGCGCGGCTGAGCAGGGGCCTGAATCCCGGCTTCGGGCCGTGCGCGGCATCGCGGCCCGCTGCGGGCGGCTGTGTCAGAATCCGGGGTCTTCTTCTGCCGCGGACCGCTCCATGCTTCGATTTGCCATCGCCGCCGTGCTCGGTGCGCTCAGCCTGACCGCCTGTGCACAGCCGGCCCCGCCGGCCGCCAAGGCACCTGCACCTGCTGCGGCCAAGGCCAGCCCGGCCAGCAACGCGTCGGCCGACCAGGCCGTGCGTGCGGCGTTGACCGCGCTCAATCCCGGCTTCCAGGTGGACTACATCGGCGCCGCGCCGTTCCCCGGTTTCCGCGAGGTCGTCGTTTCCGGCCAGCTGCTGTACGTGTCCGATGATGGCCGCTACCTGTTCCAGTCGCAGCCCTACGACACCCGTGCCAAGGGCCCGGCCAACAGCGAAGGCCTGCTCGGCTACCGCCGCGACCTGCTGGCCAAGGCCAACCACGGTGACCGCATCGTGTTTGCCGCGCCGAACGCCAAGTACACCATCAGCGTGTTCACCGACATCGAGTGCGGCTACTGCCGCAAGCTGCACCAGGACATTGCCGAGCTCAACCGCAACGGCATCAGCGTCGAGTACCTGGCGTTCCCGCGCATGGGCCTGGGCAGCAAGGATTACACCGACATGATCTCGGTCTGGTGTGCGGCCGACCGTCGCCAGGCGCTGACCAATGCCAAGCGCGGTGGCAGCGTGCCGGCCAAGAACTGCACCAACCCGGTGGCCATGCAGTACGCGCTGGGCCAGCAGCTGGGCGTGAACGGTACGCCGGCCATCTTCGCCCCCGATGGCACCCAGTTGGGCGGCTACCTGCCGCCGGCGCAGCTGCGCGCGGCGCTGGAAAAGCTGTCGGCCAAGCGCTGACGCGGAACTGCAGCGTCGAGCCATGCTCGACTGCGGTTCCACATGTGACATCCGAGCCTGGCTCGGCGCTACAGATCAGAGGCCGGGGGCGCACAATGCACCCCCGGCTTTTTTCTTACTTCAGACCATCACTGACCGCCTTGGTCAGCGTGCCCTGCGCATCGTCACCACTGAACTCCCAGACGAACGCGCCGCCCAGGCCCTGGGTCTTCACGTAGCCCATCTTGCGGGTGATGTTGGCCGGGGTGTCGAAGCTCCACAGCGTGCTGCCGTTGTAGATCCAGGTGGCACCGGCGGTGTTGTCGGTGTAGCCCGGCCACGCCAGGTTCTTCAGCACCTTCCAGTCTTCGATGCCGGCTTCATACGTGCCCGGCGCAGCGCCGCTGGCGGTCTGGTACAGGCCGTTGTTGGCGTTGGCGACGCCGGTCCAGCCACGCCCGTAGTAGCCGATGCCCAGGTTGAGCTTTGCGGCCGGCACGCCACGGCTGATGAAGGCCTCGATGGCATCGTTGCTGTTGTACAGCTTCTGGTCGCCGGTGGACGGATCATTCGGCGAATCGAACAGCGCCGACTGGTGATTGGTCTTCGCATCCCACGCGCCGTGGAAGTCGTAGGTCATCACGTTGATGTAGTCCAGGTACGGATGGTACGCGGCCGGATCGGTGACGCGGATCTTGTCGATGCCCGCACCCACCGCCACCGTCAGCAACAGGCCCGGACGCACCGCATCGAGTTGGCGGCGGAACTCGGCCATCAGCGCGGTGAAGTTGGCGTTGTCCTCCGGCTTGCCGCATTCGATGCCACAGGCCACCGGGTATTCCCAGTCGATGTCGATGCCGTCGAACACGCCCAGTGCGGCACCGGCGCCACCGGCACCGTCGGTCACCGGCAGATTGCCCTTGATGTAGGCGTCGATGCACGAGGCGACGAAGGCCTGGCGGTTTTCCGGGCGCGCCGCGCTGGAGAAGCCGCGCGACCAGGTCCAGCCACCCAGCGAGATCAGCACCTTCATGCCCGGGTACTTGGCCTTGAGCTGCTTGAGCTGGTTCCAGTTGCCGCGCAGCGGCTGGTCCCAGGTATCGGCGCTGCCGCTGACGCTCTCGGCGGCACTGAACGCCTTGGTGTAATCGGCAAAGGCATCGCCACCGGCACCGCTGTTCGGATCCGACGGCTGGGTGATGCCCACTTCGCAGCGGTTGTTGCGCACGTTGCCGAACGCATAGTTGATGTGGGTCAGGCGCGCGGCCGAACCGCTGCTGTCGATGTTCTTGACCCGGTAGTTGCGGCCGTAGATGCCCCACTGGGTGAAGTAACCGATGACCCGCTTGCCGGTGCTGCCGCCGTCGCCGGCCAGCGTGGTGGCGCTGATCTCGGTACCCTGTGCCGACGCATTGCCAGCGTTGTCGCGGGCGCGCACGCGGTAGCGGTAGGTGGTCGATGCGGTCAGCCCGCCGTCGACATAGCTGGCACTGGACGGCGAACCGACCAGGCTGCCGTTGCGGTACACGTCATAGCCAGCCATGCCGCTGCCACCGGTGTTGTCGGTGGACGGGCTCCAGCTGAGCGCGATGCTGCTGGCGGTACGGGTACCCACGGCCAGCCCGCCCGGCACGCTCGGCGCGGTGGTATCGCCACCGGCGGCGTTGACGGTGATGGTGATGGTCGGCGTGCTGGTGGTGGCGTTGTTGTTGTCGGTGGCCACCGCACGCAGCGTGTGGCTGCCGGCGCTGGCATTGGCCCAGCTGGCCGCATACGGCGCGCTGGTGGCGATGCCCAGCGAGCTGCCATCGCGGAAGAACTCGACCTTGGCGACGCTGCCGTCCGGATCACTGGCGTTGGCGGTCACGTTCACCGTGCTGCCGGCGCTGAAGGTGGCACCGTTGGCCGGCGAGGTCAGGCTGACCACCGGCGGCTGGTTGCTGCCACTGCCATCGCAGGCACCCAGGTTGGTGTAGTAGGGCGCACCGGCCGGATGATCCGGCGGCGCGTTCCAGATGTCCTGGTTCGCCCGATAGAGGACGCCTCCTTTCTGCAGGGTATCGCCGGCCCGGTAGATCTTGGCCTGGTCCCACTGGGCCACCCCGGCACAGCTGGCGGCCTGCGCCAGGCCGGGCAGGGCGACGCTGCCGGCGGCCAGGGCAAGCAGCCAGGCCAGGCGGCGGGGACGACAGCTACGGGTCGAACGTTCGGCACTGCGCACAATCGGGTCGTACATGGGTAAGTCTCCGATCAAAGGGCGCGCGGGCCCCGATGGCGCCGCGCGTGACGCAGGTCCGGGCGTCGCCCGGGAAGGCGACGGAGGGGGCGGACGGGGTACCTGGGAGGCCGGGGAGAGAGTCCGGCGCCAGGTAGGGACAACGTTGTCATCAATCGTGTGGTCAATCCGTGAGCGAGTGCATGGTTCGGGGATCCGGGGGAGAGCGGCGCTGCGCGCGGTCGGCGGCCATCGGCGGAGCCCCCTTGTGGCTGGGGTGGGTCGCTGAAAGCGGGTTTCTGAGGGTTGGCCGGGTGGGTGGGCTGCGCAGGGGACGCTGCAAGTACGTCCATGTAAGCTCGATCGCCGCATCCATGCGGCTCACGCCCCTGCGCAGCCCACCCACCCGGCCCCTGACGGGTTCCTGCGCGGTCAGCCACGAAAGGCAGAACAAAAAATCAAAAGCAGAAGCCGGTCGCTTCGCTCTTCAACGCCCGATTTCTGATGTTTCCTGGTTGCCGGCCAGCGGCCGGCATTGCCGCAGAGCATCCACGCATGGCGTGGATCTACCGCAGATCGCGGAAATCTGTCGAAGGCGGGGTGGTGGGGGCCAGCAGGACCGTTGGCGCCATGGATGGCGCCATCGAGCCCCCATGGATGGGTTTACGGCGTGTCCTGCTGGCCCCCACCACCCCGCCAGCCCACGGAATGCCTGCTGTTGCCTTGGCCGTTGCCGTTGCTGTTGCCCTGGCTTCGGCGGGTGCCGGGCGCCGCCCGGCCAGAGCCCACCCCCCGCTTCCGGTACAATGTCGGGCCCGTTTCCCAACTACGGTTCCCCGGACATGATGGTCCTCGAGGGCGCGCCCGCCCTGTCGCCGTTCCGCCGCGAACGTCTTGAATCCCGCCTGCAGTCCATCGCTCCCTCCCTGCGCATCAGCGGCGCCTGGCACGTCTACTTCGTGCAGCCCGAAGGCAGCGCCGCCCCCGACCTGACCACCCTGTGCCGCATCCTCGAAGCTGCGCCGCAGGCCGAGGCCGTGGCCGACGGCGCGGTCAGCCGCATCGTGGTGCCGCGCCTGGGCACGCTGTCGCCGTGGTCGAGCAAGGCCACCGAACTGGTCCGCGGTGCGGGCCAGCCGGTCAGTCGGGTCGAGCGTGGCCTGCGTATCGATGTGCTGGGCTGGCCGGCCGATGCCGCCGCCCAGCAGGCGCTGGTCAAGGCACTGCACGACCCGATGACGCAGTCGGTGCTGGAGACCGTGGCAGAGGGCCAGGCGCTGTTCTCGGCACCGGCCCGCGGTGAGCTGGAACGCGTGCCGGTGGACCAGCTGGAGGCCGCCAACCAGCGCCTCGGCCTGGCCATGGCCCAGGACGAGATCGACTACCTGCGCGAACGCTTCACCGCGCTGGGCCGCTCGCCGTCGGACGTCGAACTGATGATGTTCGCGCAGGCCAATTCCGAGCACTGCCGCCACAAGATCTTCAACGCCAGCTGGACCATCGACGGCCAGGAACAGGACCGCTCGCTGTTCCGGATGATCAAGAACACCCACCAGCAGACCCCGCAGCACACGCTCAGCGCGTACAGCGACAATGCGGCGGTGATCGAAGGCCACCCGGCCTCGCGCTATCGCCCGGATCCGGCCAGCGGCGAATACCGACGCGAGCCGCAGGTGCCCAGCGCGTTCCAGATCAAGGTGGAAACGCACAACCATCCGACCGCGATCGCGCCGTTCCCGGGCGCATCGACCGGTAACGGTGGCGAGATCCGCGACGAAGGTGCGACCGGTCGCGGCGGCAAGCCGAAGGCCGGCCTGTCCGGTTTCTCGGTCTCGCACCTGCGCATTCCCGAGCTGCCGCAGCCCTGGGAAGCGCCGCGCGCGCTGAACCCGCGCATGGCACCGGCACTGGAAATCATGACCGACGGCCCGCTCGGCGGCGCCGCGTTCAACAACGAATTCGGCCGCCCGAACCTGCTCGGCTACTTCCGCAGCTTCGAGCTGCCGGAAGGCGCCGATCTGGTGCGTGCGTACGACAAGCCGATCATGCTGGCCGGTGGCCTCGGTGCGATCGACCGCATCCAGGTCGAGAAGATCCCGCTGCAGGCGGGTGATGCGGTCATCGTGCTCGGCGGCCCGGCGATGCTGATCGGCCTGGGCGGCGGCGCCGCCAGTTCGGTGGCTTCCGGCGAGAGCGCCGAGGACCTGGACTTCGCCAGCGTGCAGCGCGACAACCCGGAAATGGAGCGCCGCTGCCAGGAGGTCATCGACCGCTGCGTGGCGATGGGTGCCAACAACCCGATCAAGTTCTTCCACGACGTCGGTGCCGGTGGCCTGTCCAATGCCATCCCCGAACTGCTGCACGACTCCAAGGTCGGCGGTGTCATCGATCTGGGCAAGGTGCCCACCGATGATCCGTCGCTGTCGCCGATGCAGCTGTGGTGCAACGAGTCGCAGGAGCGCTATGTGCTCGGTGTCGCGCAGGAGCGCCTGGCCGAGTTCGCCGCGCTGTGCGCGCGCGAGCGCTGCCCGTTCGCTGCGGTCGGCGTGGCCACCGCCGAGGAACACCTGGTGGTGGCCTACGGTGCGGTGCCGGGCCACACCCCGGCCGATGCGCCGATCGACCTGCCGATGGACGTGCTGTTCGGCAAGCCGCCGAAGATGCATCGCGACACCGCGCACCCGCCGGCGCCGCGCTGGCCGGCGCTGAAGACCGGTGGCCTGGACCTGCACGAGGCTGGCCTGCGCGTGCTGGCGCACCCGACGGTGGCGTCGAAGAACTTCCTGGTCACCATCGGTGACCGCAGCGTCGGCGGCCTGACCGCCCGCGAACAGATGGTTGGCCCGTGGCAGCTGCCGGTGGCCGACGTGGCGATCACCCTGGCCGACTTCGATGGCGTGTCCGGCGAAGCGATGTCGATCGGTGAGCGCACCCCGCTGGCCCTGCTCGATGCGGCCGCTTCGGCACGCATGGCGGTGGGTGAAGCACTGACCAACCTGTGCGCGGCCCCGGTCGACGCACTGGATGAAATCAAGCTGTCGGCGAACTGGATGGCCGCTGCCGGCCACCCGGGCGAGGACGCGCTGCTGTACGACGCGGTCAAGGCGGTGGGCATGGAGCTGTGCCCGCAGCTGGATATCAGCATTCCGGTGGGCAAGGATTCGCTGTCGATGCAGGCGCAGTGGCACGACCAGGGCGAAGCACACAAGAGCGTGTCGCCGGTGTCGCTGGTGATCTCGGCGTTCGCGCCGGTCGCCGACGTGCGCCAGCAACTGACCCCGCTGCTCGACCGTGAGGTGGAGAGCGAGCTGTGGCTGATCGGCCTCGGTGCCGGCAAGCAGCGCCTGGGCGGTTCGATCCTGGCCCAGGTGCATGCCGAGCACGGTGATCTGCCGGCCTTCGCCGGTGCCGCCCCGGACCTGGACGATCCGCAGCGCCTGCGTGGCTTCTTCGAACTGATCCGCGATGCGCGCCAGTCCGGACTGCTGCTGGCCTACCACGACCGCAGCGACGGTGGTGCCTTCGCCGCACTGTGCGAAATGGCCTTCACCTCGCGCCTGGGCCTGGACATCACCCTCGATGCCTGGGGCGATGATCCGTTCCGCAGCCTGTTCAATGAAGAACTGGGCGCAGTGGTGCAGATCGCGCGCGAGGACCGCGCCGCGTTCGCCGATCTGGTCGAGCGCCACGCACTGACCGAGTGCGCGCAGCGCATCGCCAAGCCGACCACCGCACCGGTGGTGCGCGTGTCGCTGGGCGGCGAGAACCTGGCCGAATGGCGCTGGGATGCGCTGTTCGATGCCTGGTGGTCGGTCACCCACGCGATGCAGAAGCGCCGCGACAACCCGGCCAACGCCGATGCCGAGCGTGAAATCGCCCGCGCCTTCAACGCACCGGGCCTGAAGCCGAAGCTCAGCTTCGACCTCAACGAAGACGTGGCCGCACCGTTCATCAGCACCGGCGCACGTCCGCGCGTGGCAGTGCTGCGCGAGCAGGGCGTCAACGGCCAGATTGAAATGGCCAACGCCTTCGAACGTGCCGGCTTCCGCGCCTTTGACGTGCACATGAGCGACCTGATCGAAGGCCGCGTGGCGCTGCAGGACTTCACCGGCCTGGTCGCCTGCGGCGGCTTCAGCTATGGCGACGTGCTCGGTGCCGGCCGTGGCTGGGCCACCTCGATCCTGGAGCGCAGCGCGCTGCGTGATGCCTTCGCCGCGTTCTTCGCCCGCGAAGACAGCTTCGCGCTGGGTGTGTGCAACGGCTGCCAGATGATGAGCCAGCTGAAGAACATCATCCCCGGTGCCGAACACTGGCCGCAGTTCCGCCGCAATGCCAGCGAGCAGTTCGAAGCCCGCACCGCGCTGCTGGAAGTGGTGGAGTCGCCGTCGATCCTGCTGCGCGGCATGGCCGGTTCGCGCCTGCAGGTGGCGGTGGCGCATGGCGAAGGCCAGGCGGTGTTCGACAACGCCGTCGACCAGGCCGCGGCCCGTGTTTCGCTGCGCTACATCGATGGCCACGGCAACGTTGCCAGCCAGTACCCGCTGAACCCGAACGGCTCGCCGGACGGCATCACCGGCCTGACCAGCAGCGACGGCCGCGTCACCATCATGATGCCGCACCCGGAGCGCACCCCGCGCGCGCTCAACCTGAGCTGGGCGCCGGCCGAATGGCAGGGTGATTCGCCGTGGATGCGCATGTTCCGCAACGCGCGGGTGTGGTGCGGCTGACGGCGCAACCGTCGCGCACGCCACAATGCGATGAGGTACGGAAAACCCGGCAGGCGACTGTCGGGTTTTTCTTTGGTCGGGCAGAAATACCTGCCGCAACCATCAGTTACATGCGTTTACAGGGCGCCGGTGGTTCGTCACCCGAATCTAACAAAATCGCTTTATAAACAGGTGAAATAGTGAACTGCTTCACGGCAATAGGATTTGCCGTGTCAAAGTCTTGACGATCTGGAAAGTTGCCGTTAACACTTGAACCCCGTTACAGAATCATTCATTTCGCAGTAACCGGTTGGCGCACGCGCTCGGTTTTCTGTCGCTGCGCGCCGTTCGGCAATACCCCGCAGTAAATCACGCGAATAAACGCCCCCAGGGGACGTTGGGCCGGAAAGCCCAGCGGTGGCGTTGCTTTGCCCAAAACCAGTCCAATCAGGAGCCGTACCGATGAATCGGATTTATCGCAAGGTCTGGAACAAAGCATTGGGTCAGTTGGTGGTGGCTTCGGAACTGGCCTCCTCCGGCAGCAGCGGTGGTGGGGTCGTCGACCAGCGCCGCGATGCGACACAGGCCACGCCGGCCTTGCTGGCAGTGGCGCTGGGCCTGGTATTGGGGTTGGGCATGAGCGGCACCGCCGCCGCACAATCAGTGCAGATCGGCGGTAGCGCCACCTGCGTCGCATTCAGCGGCAAGCTGCTGGAAAAGTGCCTGATCGAAGGCTCGGCCACGGCCAAGGGCAGCAACGCGGTGGCGATCGGCAGCAACAGCAATGCCAGTGCCGCCAACAGCGTGGCGCTGGGCGCTGGCTCCAAGGCCACGCGAGCCAACACCGTGTCCGTCGGTGATGCCGGCAAGGAACGGCAGATCACCCATGTCGCGGCGGGCGCCCAGGCGACCGACGCGGTGAACAAGGCGCAGCTCGATGCGCAGGCACGGGCCACGCAGGCCGCGATTGCCGACGTTGCAGCAGACGGCAGCCGCTATTTCAAGGCCGACGGCGCAGGTGATGACAGCGACGCGGCGAAGATCGACGGGCAGGGCGCATTGGCGGCCGGTGCCGGTGCGCAGTCGCTGGCCAATGCCACCACTGCCATTGGTACCCAGGCCATCGCCGCCGGCATCGGCGCCAGCGCGTTCGGCCAGGGCGCATTGGCCATCGGCGATGCCAGCGTCGTGGTCGGGCAGAGTGCTGCAGCCTTCGGCCTGGGCGACACCGCCGTGGGTGCCAGTGCCTATGCGGCCAGCGAGAACGGCGCGGCCACCGCGCTCGGCGCGTTGTCCGAAGCAACCGCTGATGGTGCCACCGCCGTCGGTGGCGGTGCCGTGGCGATGGGCCCGGGCAGCACCGCGCTGGGCCGTGGCGCGACGGCCGCCAACGAAGCATCGATTGCAGTCGGTGCGTTCAGCACCGCCGTCGGTGAATACAGCACCGCGCTGGGTTCCAATTCGGCGGCGGTGGCCACCGGCAGCGTGGCGCTGGGCGCCGGCTCGCTGGCCGACCGTGTCGATACGGTGTCCGTTGGTGCCGCCGAATACGGCCTGACCCGGCAGATCACCAGCGTGGCTGCCGGTACCGAAGACACTGATGCTGTCAACGTGGGCCAGCTGAAGGACGTGGCCGCCGTGGCCGATGCCACCGCCAAGCGCTTCCAGGCCAACGGCAGCAGCAACAGCGATGCCGGTGCGCTGGCCGAGGGTGACGAGGCGCTGGCCGCAGGCGAAGCGGCCAACGCGATCGGCAAGGGCGCCACCGCCGTGGGTGCCGGAGCCACGGCCGTCGCGCAGAACGCCACCGCCGTCGGCAACAACGCACTGGCCTCGGGCCAGAACAGCGCAGCGTTCGGCAACAACGCGCAGGCCAATGGCCCGGGCAGCGTTGCCGTCGGCGGTGCAGCGGTCGATGCCGATGGCAATCCACTGATCACCAGTGGCGGTGTGCCGGTGGAAACCGGCGCCACCAGTGCCGGTGTCGGTGGCACCGCCGTAGGCGCCAGTGCCGATGCCGGTGGTTTCGCCGCGTCGGCCTATGGCGTGGGCGCCTATGCCGCCGGTGCGCAGTCGTCCGCGTTCGGCGCAGTCGCCAATGCCATCGGTGACTACTCCACCGCGCTGGGCACGCAGAGCAACGCCACCGGCACCAGCAGCGTGGCCATCGGTGGCCCGGCCGACCTGATTCCCGGCCTGGGCTTCTTCGTGCAGACCCAGGCCAGTGGCGAAGCCGCAACCGCGGTCGGTGCCGGCGCCATCGCCAGCGGCGATCGTGCGGTGGCCAACGGCAGCCTGACCGAAGCCTCCGGCGCCGAAGCGACTGCGGTCGGCTACTTCGCCTACGCACCGGGCGAGAACGCCAGCGCGCTCGGCGCGCAGACCTGGGCCAGCGGCGCGCAGAGCACGGCGGTGGGCTACTACGCCACTGCACGCGGCGCCAACAGTGTCGCACTCGGCGCGAATTCCGAAGCAGTGCGCGCCAACAGCGTGGCGGTGGGGAGTGCTGGCAACGAACGGCAGATCACCAGCGTTGCTGCCGGCAGCGAAGCCACCGATGCGGTGAACAAGGCACAGCTGGACGCCGTGGCCAGCACCGCCGACAGCACGGCGCGCTTCTTCCAGGCCCAGCCGGAAGCGGGCAGCGATGCCGGCGCACTGGCCGAGGGTGAAGGCGCGGTTGCGGCCGGTTCGTCCAGCAATGCGATCGGTGCCGGCGCGGTTGCACAGGGCGCTGCAGCCTCGGCGATCGGTGATGACAGTGTGGCGGTCGGCCGCAACAGCAACGCCACCGGCAAGGGCGGCGTGGCGATCGGTGGCCTCGGCCAGGCCTACGACGAGTACAACCAGCCGATCATCGGTGCCGACGGCACGGCGCAGCAGGTGGGTACCACCGCCGTTGCCGACGGTACGGCGGTCGGCAGCGGTGCACAGGCCACCGGAGCCGCCAGCAGCGCGTTTGGCAACGCTGCCAGGGCCAGTGGTGACAACAGTTTCGCCGCGGGCGGCAAGTCGCGCGCGACCGGCGCCTATGCGGTGGCGGTGGGTGACAGTGCGTTCGCCAGCAGCGATGACAGCACCGCTGTCGGTGGCTACAGCTGGGCCACGGCCAGCGGCGCCAGCGCCTTCGGTTCCGGCGCGTGGGCCACCGCCACCAACGCCTCGGCCTTCGGCAACGCGGCCTGGGCCAGCGGCAACGGTGCAACCTCCATCGGTTACAACAGCTGGGCCAACGGCGCCAGTTCCACCGCGATAGGTCGCGGCGCCTTCGGCTATGGTGACAACAGCGTAGCGCTGGGCTTCCAGGCGCTGGGCAACAGCCTCAACAGCATCGCCATCGGCACCAACACGGTGGCCGGTGGTGAAAGCGCGATCGCGCTCGGCGCCGGCAGCAATGCCAGCGCCAGCAATGCCGTCGCGCTGGGCGCCGGTTCGGTCGCCAACCGTGCACGCACGGTGTCGGTCGGCAGCGCCGGCAACGAACGCCAGGTCACCAACGTGGCTGCTGGCACGCAGGCCACCGATGCAGTGAACAAGGCGCAGCTGGATGCGGTGGCAAGCACCGCCACCACCACCAGCCGCTTCTTCCAGGCCAGCGGCAACGGCGACGATGTGGCCGGTGCGCTGGTGGAGGGGGACAACGCGCTGGCGGCGGGAGACGCGGCCAACGCCATCGGCAATGGCGCCACCGCGCTGGGCAGCGGCGCCAACGCACTGGCCAACAATGCACAGGCACTGGGCTTCAATGCACTGGCGACCGCGGCCAACGCCAGCGCGGTGGGTGCCAATGCACAGGCCACCGGCGAGTACGCCACCGCGCACGGTGCGGAAAGCGAGGCCAGCGGCGAGCAGAGCGCTGCTTTCGGTGCCGCCAGCATCGCCAGCGGCGCCGGCAGCACGGCGAGTGGTGTGCTGTCCGAAGCGTCCGGCGAAGAAGCCGTGGCCGTGGGCTACTTCAGCAATGCCAGTGGCGATGCGGCGACCGCCGTGGGCAGCGAAAGCGTGGCCAGCGGTACCGCATCGGCGGCATTCGGCATCGGCGCCGAAGCCACCGGTGGCTACAGCACCGCCATCGGTGGCTACGCGCAGGCTTCGGCCTTCAATGCCACCGCGTTCGGCAATTTCGCCAATGCTTCCGGCTCCAACAGCGTGGCCCTGGGCGGCGATTCGGAAGCGTCCGGTGCCTACAGCACGGCAACCGGCCAGGGCAGCCTGGCCACCGGCACCAACAGCGTTGCCGTCGGTGGCTCGTTGTTCGGTGTGCTGGCCACCGAGGCCTCGGGCAACTACTCCACCGCCGTGGGCGGCGGCGCCTGGTCGGGTGGCATCAACAGCACCGCGCTGGGCAACGCCGCCGAATCGCGCGGCGCCAACAGCGTGGCGCTGGGTGCGGACTCGATTGCAGACCGTGACAACACCGTTTCGGTGGGCGGGGGCGGCAACACCCGCCAGATCACCAACGTAGCCGACGGCACGCAGGGCAACGACGCGGTCAACAAGAACCAGCTCGATGCGGTCGCCGCTGCAGCGGAAAAAACCAGCAGGCAGTTCCAGGCCAGCGGCAATGCCGATGGCGAAACCGGCGCACTGGTCGAGGGCGACAACGCGCTGGCGGCCGGTGATGCGGCCAATGCCATCGGCAACGGTGCCACCGCACTCGGCAGCGGTGCCAATGCGCTGGCTGCCAATGCCACGGCCGTCGGTATCGATGCGCTGGCCACCGGCAACAACGCAGCGGCGCTGGGCAGTACCGCGCAGGCCACCGGTGAAGACAGCCTGGCCCTGGGCAGTGGCGCCAGCGCCAGCGAGCTGGGTGCCAGCGCCACCGGCGCACGCGCTCAGGCCAGTGGTGCGTACAGCACTGCAACCGGCACCGAGTCCAATGCCAGTGGCACGCAGGCATTGGCCAGTGGCTTCCGCAGCGCTGCCTCCGCCGATGGCACCACCGCTGTCGGCGGCTACGCCGAAGCCAGCGGCCGCCTCGGTACCGCCCTCGGCTATGGATCGGCGGCCAGCGGTGCCAACACCACGGCGGTCGGCTTCGGCGCGGCCGCGGCCGGTACCGGCGCGGTGGCCGTGGGCCAGTCCAGCGAAGCCAGTGGCGAAGAGAGCGTCGCCATTGGCGGCAGCACCTTCTTCGGCCTGATCCCGTCGCGTGCCAGCGGTACTGGCGCCGCGGCATTCGGCGCAGGTGCGTGGGCCACCGAAGACTACGCCACCGCCATCGGCTGGAATTCGTGGGCGGCGGGCAGCAGCGCCACCGCACTCGGTGCCAACGCCACCGCCAACGGCAGCAACAGCGTCGCTCTCGGTGCGGGCTCCAAGGCGGACCGCGACAACACCGTTGCCGTCGGCAAGGCCGGTAGCGAACGCCAGGTGACCCATGTTGCCGCCGGCACCGAAGCCACCGACGCGGTGAACAAGGGCCAGCTGGATGCAGTGGCCACGGTTGCCGACAAGACCAGCCGCCAGTTCCAGGCCAGTGGCAATGCCGATGGCGAGGCCGGTGCACTGGTCGACGGTGACAACGCCCTGGCGGCCGGCAACGCGGCCAACGCCATCGGCAACGGCGCTACGGCGCTGGGCAGTGGTGCCAACGCGATGGCCGCCAATGCCACCGCAGTCGGCTTCGATGCACTGGCCACCGGCAACAACGCCG
The DNA here is from genome assembly GCF_004365115.1 of Stenotrophomonas sp. CC22-02. Classification (NCBI taxonomy): domain Bacteria; kingdom Pseudomonadati; phylum Pseudomonadota; class Gammaproteobacteria; order Lysobacterales; family Lysobacteraceae; genus Stenotrophomonas; species Stenotrophomonas sp. CC22-02. The sequence continues at coordinate 142,522 of NZ_SOCO01000001.1, forward strand.
CGGCGCTGGGCAATGCGGCACAGGCCAGTGGCGTCGACAGCGTGGCGGTGGGCAGCGGTGCCAGCGCCAGCGAACTCGGCGCCAGTGCCAGCGGTGCCGGAGCCCAGGCCAAGGGCGCCTACAGCACCGCCAGCGGTGCGCAGGCCACGGCCAGTGGCACGCAGTCGCAGGCCAGCGGCTTCCGCGCCAATGCGTCGGCCGATGGCGCCTCGGCACTGGGCAGCTATGCCGAAGCCAGCGGTCGTCTCGGTACGGCAGTCGGCTACGGCAGCAAGGCCACTGGCGCGAACGCCACTGCGGTGGGTGTCAGTGCCAACGCCACGGCGGCCGGCAGCATCGCACTGGGTGCCGGCTCGGTGGCCGATCGTGCCAACACCGTGTCGGTCGGCAGCGTCAGCACCGACCGCCAGATCACCCGGGTTGCTGCGGGTACCGAGCGTACCGATGCGGTCAACCGCGGCCAGCTCGATGCAGTGGCGGCGACCGCCGACGGCACCGCGCGCTACCTCAAGGCCACCGGCAGTGGTACCGCCAGTGCCAGCGGTAGCGATGCCGCGGCCATCGGGTCGGCGGCCAGTGCCAGTGGCGCACGCAGCAACGCCGTGGGCGCCAACGCGATGGCGATCGGCAATGGCGCGCTGGCACTGGGTAACAGCGCCGGTGCATCCGGTGCCAACTCGGTTGCGCTGGGCGCAGGGTCACGTGCGCTTGATGCCAACGTGGTCTCGGTCGGCGGCGGCAATGGCACCGATGGCCCGGCGACGCGCCGCATCGTCAACGTGGCTGATGGCCGCATCGGTGCAGGCAGCACCGACGCGATCACCGGCTCGCAGCTCAACGTCACCAACCAGCGTGTCGGTGCGGTGGAGACCCGCGTGGGCGATTTCGATTCGCGCATCGCCACGGTCGAAACCACCGCAGCCAGCGCGGTCAGCTACGACGATGCCAGCCGTGACCGCCTGACCCTGTCCGGCTTCCAGGGCACCACCCTCGACAACGTCGGCGCGGGCAGCATCGCTGCCGGCAGCCGCCAGGCCATCAATGGTGGCCAGCTGTTCCAGTCGCTCAGCGACGCCGCCAGCTTCCTCGGTGGCGGTGCCAGCGTGGGCATGCAGGGGGTGTTCGTGGCGCCGAACTACGTGATCCAGGGCGCCACCTACAGCAATGTCGGCGATGCGCTGGGCGCGCTGGATCGCAAGGTCAGCGAAATCGACCGTCGTACCGCCGGTGGCACGCGCGCCGGGACCGCCAGCCTGCGCGCGATGAGTGCGCCGCTGGAGGACGGTGCGCAGGCCAGTGTCGCCGACGCACGGGTGACGGCGGACGCAGCACCGGCCAGCACCGCGCGTGTGCAGGGTACGCCGACCGCGGCTGCGGCGGGTGCCGGCATTCCGGTGGGCACCCCGGCGAGCGGCTTCAATGCAGTTGCCATGGGAGACGGCGCCGTTGCCAGTGGTGCCTCGTCCACCGCCATCGGCCAGGGGGCCAATGCCAGCGCAGCGAACGCGGTGGCGCTGGGCCAGGGCTCGGTCGCCGACCGCGCCAACACGGTGTCGGTGGGCAGCGAAGGCAACGAGCGCCAGGTGACCAACGTGGCGGCCGGTACCACGGCCACCGACGCGGTCAACAAGGGCCAGCTCGACCGTGGCATGGCCACCGCCAACAGCTATACCGACAGCCGCGTCCAGGCTGTCGCCGACAGCTTCGATGTGTTCAAGGGCGAGATCGATGGGCGCCTGCGTCACATGGACCGCCGCATCGACCGTCAGGGCGCGATGAGCGCCGCGATGCTCAACATGGCCACCAGCGCGGCCGGTATCCGCACCCAGAACCGGGTCGGCGTCGGCATCGGCTTCCAGGGTGGCGAATCGGCATTGTCGCTGGGTTACCAGCGTGCGATCAGCGATCGCGCCACGGTCACCTTCGGCGGTGCCTTCAGCAGCGATGACAGCTCGGTCGGCGTCGGTGCCGGCTTCGGCTGGTAGCCCGCTCCATTGCGCCGGCGGCCACCCACGCCGGCGCAGCACCTGCAGTGAGGGCCTGGGGGGAGGTCACGGCAATCCCGGCTGGGCCGGCCGGGAGTCGTCAAGGAATGATGGCCGCAGTGTTGGTTCGATCCATGACCCAGAAGAGGAATTTCGACGTGATCAAGAAGCAGAACCTTCGCATCAATGTGCTTGCCGCCGCCGTGCTGTCGATGACGGCCGTCGGTGCCGTCCACGCCGCCGGGTTGCCGACCCGTGAGCCGGTGCGACAGGCCAGCACCGCCCAGCCGGGGGCCGAGCGCATCATCGTCAAGTACCGGGCCGGGGCTGCCGCCGCCAGCGACCGCTCGGCCAAGTTGTCCACCGTGCAGTCGGCGCTGACCCGTGCCAGCCTGTCCGGCGGCACCTCCCGCGCCAGCACGCTCGGCCCGCAGGTGGTGCGCAGGCTCGCCACCGGCGCGGACCTGATCCGCGTGCAGGGCCGCCTGGCCCCGGCCGAACTGCAGCGCGTGCTGAAGGAACTGCAGGCCGATCCGTCGGTGCAGTACGCCGAAGCGGACGTGAAGCTGCGCCGCACCGAGCTGCGTGCCGGCGACGTTCAGCCGGCACTGGTGCCGAACGATCCCTTCTACCAGCAGAACCAGTGGCACCTGCACAACGCGGTCGGCGGCATCAACGCACCGGCGGCGTGGGACGTTTCGCAGGGCGAGGGCATCGTGGTGGCGGTGATCGACACCGGCATCCTGCCGCAGCATCCGGACCTGGTCGGCAACCTGCTGGAAGGCTACGACTTCATCAGCGACGCGGAGACCTCGCGCCGCCCGACCAATGATCGCGTACCCGGTGCGCAGGACTACGGCGACTGGGTCGAAAACGATAACGAGTGTTACGACGGCTCGCTGGCCGAAGACAGTTCCTGGCACGGCACGCACGTCGCCGGCACCGTGGCCGAGCAGACCAACAACGGCGTCGGCATGGCCGGTGTCGCCTACAAGGCCAAGGTGCTGCCGGTGCGCGTGCTGGGCAAGTGTGGCGGTTACCTGTCCGACATCGCCGACGCCGTGGTGTGGGCATCCGGCGGCACCGTATCGGGCATCCCGGCCAACACCAACCCGGCCGAGATCATCAACATGAGCCTGGGCGGCAGCGGCGCCTGCGGCAGCACCTACCAGGACGCGATCAACGGCGCCATCTCGCGCGGTACCACGGTGGTGGTGGCCGCCGGCAACGAGACCGACAACGCATCCAAGTACCGGCCGGCCAGCTGCGAAGGCGTGGTGACCGTGGGCGCGACCCGCATCACCGGCGGCATCACCTATTACTCGAACTACGGCACCCGCGTGGACCTGTCCGGTCCGGGTGGCGGCGGCAGTGTCGACGGCAACCCGGGGGGCTACATCTGGCAGACCGGTTCCAATGCAGCGACCACGCCGGAGTCGGGCACGCCGGGCTACATGGGGATGGGCGGTACCTCGATGGCCTCGCCGCATGTGGCAGCCGTTGCCGCACTGGTGCAGAGCGCGCTGATCGCCAAGGGCAAGGATCCGCTGACCCCGGCCGCGATGCGCACCCTGCTGAAGGAAACCGCGCGTCCGTTCCCGGTCGCCATTCCGGCAGCGACCCCGATCGGTACCGGTATCCTTGACGCCAAGGCTGCGCTGGCCAAGGCACTGGAAGAACCGTGCACCGAAAACTGCGGGCCGGTGGCGACGCCTTTGACCAACAAGGCGGCGGTGGGGGGCCTGAACGGCGCTGCCGCCAGCAGCAGGCTGTACAGCTTCGAGGCCGTGGCCGGCAAGCAGCTCAGCGTGATCACCTACGGCGGTACCGGCAACGTCTCGGTCTACCTGGCGCAGGGCCGCGAGCCGAGTGCCACCGACAACGATGCGCGTTCGACCCGCCCGGGCACCTCGGAAACGGTGCGGGTGACGGCACCGACCGCCGGCACCTATTACATCAAGGTGGTAGGCGAGGCGGCCTACAACGGCGTGAGCATCCTTGCCACGCAGTAAACACCTGCCGACGTAGTTGAATGGCCGAGGCCCGTCACCCTGTGTGACGGGCTTCGTCTTTTTACGAAAGGTGGCCGAGGGGCGGCGGAAATCACGGCTTAACTGCTAAAGTCGGAGCGATTGACAGGAGAGTCACGTGAACGCGCTCGCCGCAACCGTTACCGACGACGCCGAAGGCCGCATCCTGGATGCGCTGCTGGCGCGTGGCCGGCTCAAGGAAGGAGACCTGGCGCGCGCGCGGCCGCTGCACGCCGAGGCCGGCGGCAGCCTGCTCGGCCTGCTGGTGCGGTTGGGGCTGGTTTCCGAGCGCGACCAGGCGCAGGCCAGCGCCGAGGTACTGGGCCTGCCGCTGCTGGAGGGCAAGCAGGTACCCGAAGCCCCTCCGCAGGCGCTGGCCGAAGGCCTGCCGCTGTCGCTGCGTTTCCTCAAGCAGTTCCACGTATGCCCGCTGGAATTGAATGAACAGGGCGTCCGGCTGTGGCTGGCCGACGCCCACGACGCCTACCCGCAGCAGGCCGTGCAGCTGGCGCTGGGGGTTCCGGTGACGCCGGTGCTGGGCATGCGCGCGGAGATCGATGATCTGGTCGAACGCTGGTTCGGCCAGGGCCGCAGTGCGATGGGTGCGATCGTGGAAACCGCCGACGGCGAGGGCGGTGCGGTCGACGACATCGAGCACCTGCGCGATCTTGCCTCGGAAGCGCCGGTGATCCGCCTGGTCAACCTGGTGATCCAGCGTGCGGTGGAACTGCGTGCTTCGGACATCCACGTCGAACCCTTCGAAAGCCGGCTCAAGGTGCGTTACCGCGTCGATGGCGTGCTGGTGGAGGGCGAAAGCCCGCCGGCCAACCTGACCGCCGCGGTGATCAGCCGCATCAAGATCATGGCCCGGCTCAACATCGCCGAGCGCCGCCTGCCGCAGGACGGCCGCATCATGCTGCGCGTGCAGGGCAAGGAGCTGGACCTGCGCGTGAGCACCGTACCGACCGCGCATGGCGAAAGCGTGGTGATGCGCCTGCTCGACCGTGAAACGGTGGTATTCGATTTCCATCGGCTCGGCTTTACCGACGCCTTCCTGCCGCAGTTCCGCAAGGTGCTGGAACAACCGCATGGCATCCTGCTGGTCACCGGCCCGACCGGTTCGGGCAAGACCACCACGCTGTACACCGCGCTCAGCCAGCTCAACACCGCCGACGTCAAGATCATCACCGTTGAAGATCCGGTCGAGTACCAGATCGAGGGCATCAACCAGATCCAGGCCAAGCCGCAGATCGGGCTGGATTTCGCCAACGCCCTGCGCAGCATCGTGCGCCAGGACCCGGACATCATCATGATCGGCGAAATGCGCGATCTGGAAACCGCGCGCATCGCCATCCAGTCGGCGCTGACCGGCCACCTGGTGCTGTCCACCCTGCACACCAACAATGCGGCCGGCGGCATCACCCGCCTGCTCGACATGGGCGTGGAAGACTACCTGCTCACCTCCACCATCAACGGCATCCTGGCCCAGCGCCTGGTGCGCCGGCTGGAGCCGACCCACGCCGAGCGCTACCCAGCCTCGCCGGAAGAGATCGAACGCTTCGAGCTGCGCCGCCTGCAGCCCGAAGGCCCGATCCACCTGTTCCGCCCCAGGCCCTCGGCGCTGGCACCGACCGGTTACCTCGGCCGCACCACCATCATGGAATTCCTGGTGATGAACGATGCGCTGCGGCGCGCAGTGATGCGCCGTGACGGCATGGGCGAGATCGAGCGCATCGCGCGCGAAGCCGGCATGCGCACCATGTACGAAGATGGCCTGTCCAAGGCGCTGAGCGGGCAGACCACCATCGAGGAAGTGCTGCGCGTGACCGAGGAAAGCTGATGCGCGCAGGACGCCGGGGCTGACATGCCGAACTATCGCTACAGGGCACTCAATCCGCACGGCGAGATCTTCGACGGGCAGATGGAAGCGGCCAGCGAGGCCGAACTGGTCGCGCGTCTGCAGGACCAGGGCCACCTGCCGATGGAAACGCAGTTGGCCGATGGTGGCGCGATCGGCGGCAGCAGCTGGCGCAGCCTGCTGCGCCAGCGCCCGCTGCAGGGCGCCGCGCTGCTGCAGTTCACCCAGCAGCTGGCGACCCTGCTCGGTGCCGGCCAGCCGCTGGACCGCGCGCTGTCGATTCTGCTGGGTCTTCCGGAAGACGAGCGTTCACGCCGTGCCATCACCGACATCCGCGACGTGGTGCGTGGCGGTGCGCCGCTGTCCACCGCGCTGGAACGCCAGCACGGCCTGTTTTCGCGCCTGTACGTGAACATGGTGCGTGCCGGCGAAGCCGGCGGCAGCCTGCATGAAACCCTGCAGCGCCTGGCCGATTACCTGGAACGCAGCCGCGCGCTGCAGGGCAAGGTGATCAACGCACTGGTCTATCCGGCGATCCTGCTGGTGGTGGTGGGCGGCGCGCTGCTGTTCCTGCTTGGTTACGTGGTGCCGCAGTTCGCGCAGATGTACGAAAGCCTGGACGTGGCGCTGCCGTGGTTCACCAACGCGGTGCTGCAGCTGGGCTTGTTCGTGCGCGACTGGTGGGTGCTGCTGCTGGTGGTGCCGGCCGTGCTGGCGCTGTTCTTCGAACGCAAGGCGCGGCAACCGGCCTTCCGCTTGGCCCTGGATGGCTGGCTGCTGCAACGGCGTGGCATCGGCCGCCTGCTGGGTGAACTGGAAACCGCACGGCTTGCGCGCACGCTGGGTACGCTGCTGCGCAATGGCGTGCCGCTGCTGGGTGCGCTGGGCATCGCCCGCAACGTACTGGGCAACCGTGCGCTGGCCGCCGATGTCGAGGCGGCTGCCGATGAAGTGAAGAACGGTACCGGCCTGTCGCTGGCGCTGTCACGCGGCAAGCGCTTCCCGCGCCTGGCCCTGCAGATGATCCAGGTCGGCGAGGAATCCGGTGCGCTCGATACCATGCTGCTGAAGGCCGCCGACACGTTTGAACAGGACAGCGCCCGACGCATCGACCGCCTGCTGGCGGCGATGGTGCCAGCGATCACCCTGGTGCTGGCCTCGGTGGTCGGTGCGGTGATCGTGGCGGTGCTGGTGCCGCTGTATGACCTGACCAATGCCATCGGTTGACGATGGATCCCTACGCAACCCCGACACTCCGCAACCGAAAGGACCGACCATGATTGCTTCCCGTCGACCGATCCGCCTTTCCTTCACCGCCGCGCGCAACCAGTCGGGCATGAGCCTGCTGGAAATCATCATCGTCATCGTGCTGATCGGCGCGGTGCTGACCCTGGTCGCCAGCCGCGTGCTGGGCGGCGCCGATCGCGGCAAGGCCAACATCGCCAAGGCCCAGGTACAGACCGTCGCGTCCAAGATCGACAATTACCAGATCGACACCGGCAAGCTGCCGGGATCGCTCAACGACCTGGTGACCGCACCGGCCGGCATCGGCGGCTGGCTGGGGCCGTATGCCAAGCCGGCCGACCTGAACGACCCGTGGGGCCATGCGCTGGAATACCGTGCGCCGGGCGAAGGCCAGCCCTACGAACTGGTCAGCCTGGGCAAGGACGGCAAGGCCGGCGGCAGCAGCGTCGACGCTGACATCCGCTACCAGCCCTGATCCTGCATGACGTATTTCCTGCCGCGCCGGCTGCCACGCCCGCGCCTGCACGGCAGGCGCGCAGCGGGACTGTCGCTGCTGGAAATGCTGCTGGTGATCGCGCTGATCGCGGCGATCGGGCTGATTACCGCAGCCGGGCTGTCGCGGGGGTTCTCCGGCATGCAGCTGCGCAGCGCCGGCAAGGACATCGCCAACCAGCTGCGCATGGTGCGCGCGCAGGCCATCGCCCGCGGCGAGCCGCAGCGCTTCGTCATCGAACCGGCGCGACGTCGCTGGGAAGGCGCCAACCAGCGCGTGGGTGAAGTGCCGCCACAGCTGCAGGTGCAGTTCGAAGGCGCCGCGCAGCTGGCCACGGCACCGGGGCAGGGCGTGATCGAGTTTCATCCGGATGGCGGTTCCAGCGGCGGCCGCATCCGCCTGCAACGCGACGACGCCGAATGGCGCATCGATGTCGGCTGGTTGACCGGCGAAGTCCGTTCCGGCCCCTGGCGGGAACAATGAAGCGCAGCGCACGTGGCTTCACCCTGCTGGAAGTGATCATCGCCTTCGCCCTGCTCGGGTTGGCGCTGACCCTGCTGCTGGGAAGTCTCTCCGGTGGTGCGAAGCAGGTGCGCGAAGCCGAGGTGCGTACGCGTGCGGTGCTGCATGCGCAGTCGCTGCTGGCCGAAGCCGGCGTGGCCTCGCCGTTGCAGGTCGGCAGCCAGCAGGGTGACTGGGAACAGGGGCGCTATCACTGGGAACTGCAGGTGCAGCCGTGGGTGGAGCCGCGAGCCGGCAACCAGGCGCAAACGCAGGCGCCGGGAATGCCGTGGCTGGCGGAACTGCAGCTGCAGGTGCGCTGGGGCGACAGCGAACGCGAGCAGCTTCGCTGGCGCAGCCTGCGCCTGTTGCCGCCGGACCTGGAGAACGCGCGATGAAGCGCGGCGCCGCAGGCTTCACCCTGGTGGAAGTGATGCTGGCTACGGTGCTGCTGGCCGGGGGCCTGGCGCTGGCGTTCGCCAGCGTGCGCTCGGCGATGGCGGTCAGCCAGCGCGGCGAGCAGATCGCCGCCGAGAGCGAGCGCATGCGTGCGGTGGAAGCGCTGTTGCGGCGGCAGCTGTCCGCGGCGCTGCGCACACCGCTGGAAGCGCCGGACCCTACCCGCGAGCCGATCTTCTTCCAGGGCGAAGAGCAGCGCATGCTGTTCGCGGCCGATCTGCCGGGCTACCTCGGCCGCGGCGGTGCCTACCTGCACGCGTTGCAGGTGGAAGGCCGCAGCGGCCAGCAGCGCCTGCTGCTGGACCTGGTGCTGCTGCAGGAAGGCGAGCACATCGCCGAAAACCCGCCGCGTCCGCCGGAAGTGCTGGTGGACAACCTGAAATCGGTGCAGCTGCGCTACCGCGGCATCGATGCCAGTACCGGCCAGGTGACCGACTGGATGCCACGCTGGGACGATACGCGGCGCCTGCCGATGCTGGTGGAGATCCAGATCGTGCCGGCCAAGGGCACGCCCTGGCCGCCGCTGGTGGTGGCGCCGCGCGCCGGTGGCAGCGGAGGTGCGCGATGAACCGGGCACGGGGAGCGGCGCTGGTGTTGGTGCTGTGGCTGATCGCGCTGATGACGGCGCTGGTGGGGGCGTTCGCGCTGAGCGCGCGCGTCGAGCATCTGCAGCAGCAGGTGCTCGATGGCGACGCGCGGGGCCAGGAGCGCGCACGCGCGGGCATGGAATATGCGCTGATGCGCCTGTCCGCCGACCCGCAGCGGGCACCCTGGCGCGCCGACGGCCGCACCTATCGCTGGCAGTTCGATGACGCCAACATCGAGATCACGGTGCTCGACGAGAACGGCAAGATCAATCTGAATCTGGCCGACGTGGCGCTGCTGGAGGCCTTCCTGAAGGCGCTGGGCGAGGAAGACGGCAGTGCCCGGCAGCTGGCTGGCGCCATCGTCGACTGGCGTGACGAAGACAGCCTGCTGCAGCCCGGCGGCGGCGCCGAGGCGCCCGACTACGCCGCAGCGGGTCTGCCGTACGGCCCGCGCAACAAGCGTTTCGAGACCCTGGGCGAGCTGCAGCGGGTGCTGGGCATGCGTGGCCCGCTGTACCGGGCCATGCTCCCGCACCTGACCCTGTACAGCCGCCAGTCGCGGCCGGATCCGCAGTTTGCCAGCGCACCGGTGCTGACGGCATTGGGCCTGGATGCGGACACCTTGCTGGCCCAGCGCGCCCAGCAGGAGCGTGACGCCGATTCCGCTGCGGGTGCGTCAACGCTTGCCAGCAGCAGTGGCACCTATAGTATCGAGTCCCGTGTCACCGACGGCAGTGGACGCCGGTCAGTGCTGCAGGCAGTAGTACGCAATGGCTCGGGCGGGGTTCCCGGGCGGACCTACACAGTGCTTCGCTGGGAGCAGGGAATGACAGCAAGATGACGGCGTGGCAGGACAGTCTGCGACAGGTGCAGGGCCGGATCGGTCCTGGCGCCGGCCGTTTCCTGCGCTGGTGGCGGCAGTCATTGCTGGCCTGGGTGCCGGTCCGTTGGCAGTGGGCGCTGGGTTGGGCGCAGGCACGCCTGCTGCTGCAGCGTGAGGGCGACCAGCTGCAGGTCTGGCGTGAGGCCGGTGAGCGCCGTGAGTCCGTAGCGCGGCTGCCGTGGCCACTGTCGCCGGCCGAGCTGGACCGGGTCCTGGAAGCACGCCTGCGCAGCCTGCCGCGCGTGTGGCTGCTGCCGGCCAGCGAGGTGCTGCGTCGCCATCTGCGGTTGCCGGCCGCCGCCGCCGACCGCCTGCGTGCGGTGGTCGGCTTCGAGATCGACCGCCAGACGCCATTCGAATCCAGCCAGGTCAGCTATGACGTGCGCGAGCTCGGAGCGGCCGGCGAGGGCCAGCTGCAGGTCGAACTGGTGGCCTGGCCGCTGCGCCAGCTGGACGCCTGGCGCGGCAGCGTGGGCCCCTGGGCCGATGCGTTGGCGGGTGTCGATGCGATCGACGCGCAGGGCAACACGCTGCAGGTGAACCTGCTGCCGCCCGCGCAGCGACAGCTGCAGGCCGATCCGATGCGGCGCTGGAACCTGCTGCTGGGCGTGGCTGCCGCGGTGATGCTGGTGCTTGCCGGCCTGCAACTGCTGGACAACCGCCGCGCAGCGGCCGACGAACTGCGTGCCGAGGTGGAACGCAGCGCGCGCGGCGCGCGCAGCGTAGCCAGTGAACGTGCGCAGCTGCAGGCGCTGATCGACGGTGCTGCGTTCCTGGAAAAGCAGCGCAGCCAGCGCGCAGGCACGGTGGACATCTGGACCGAGTTGACCCGGCGCCTGCCGGAGGGCACCTATCTGGAAAAGCTCGCCATCGAGAACAACAACCTGCAGCTGATCGGGCTCAGCCGCGAGGCCTCGCAGCTGGTGCAGCTGCTGCAGGACGCACCGCAGTGGCGCAAGGTCAATCTGACCGGTGTACTGCAGGCCGACGGCGCTGCCAGTGGCCGTGATCGTTTCACCATGACCGCGGAACTGCAGCCGTTGCCGGCGGCTGCCCCGACCCGGGAGGCGGCCGATGCCGATGCCAAGCGCACGCCGTGACCGCTGGCTGGCACTGGCACTGCTGCTGGCAGTGCTGGGCCTGGCCTACCTGTTGCTGGTGCACCCGTGGTTCACCCAGCCTCTGCGCGAGATCGATGCCGATGTGGCGGCGCTGCGCGAGCGCGAGGCACGCGTGCAGGCGCAGCTGCAGCAGCAGCCGCAGATCGAACAGCGCCTGCGCGCGACCCGCGAAGCGTTGCAGCAGCGCCCCGGTTTCCTGCGCGAAGCCACCGCCGAAGCCGCCGCTGCCGCGCTGGGCGCGAAGCTGCAGGATGCGGTGGCGATGGCCAGCCCGGGCAACCGCAGCTGCACCATCAGCAACCGTACACCGTTGACCGACAACCGGCGCGACGCCGAGTTCGTGCGCGTCGCCATGCAGGTGCGCCTGCGCTGTGGCGTCGCCGAACTGGCCACGGTGCTGCACAGCCTGGAGACCGGCAGCCCGCGCCTGTTCGTCGACAACCTCAACCTGATCGCGCAGCGCTTCCAGCAGTCACCGAATGAATCCGGCCTGGGTCTGGATGTGTCATTCGAACTGGCTGGCTATCTGTTGCCGGGTGCGGCGACCGACACGGCCACGCCGGCTCCGGCGGCCGAACCGGCCGTGCAGCCGCAGCCACAGCCACCCCCGGCGGCCGCGGCGCCCACCCCGGCGGCGCCGGCAGAGGGGCAGGAGGTGGCCGATGAAGCTTGAGCAGATCAGCCTGCGCACCGGCTTCCTGCTGGCGTTGGCGGGTTGGGCGGCGGCGGTCTGGCTGGCCACCGGCTTCGGCCTCGGCAGCCAGTTGCCCGGCGCCGACGGCGATGCGGATGCAGCGCCCTCGTTGCCGGCGCTGCCGGCCCTTGCCGCCGAGCGCATGGCCAGCGCAGACAGCTACAGCGCCATCGGCGAACGCCCGCTGTTCGCCGAAGACCGCAGGCCGCGGCCCTACCTGCTGGGCGGCAGCGAGCCGGCCGCCAGCGCGGCCCTGCGCCTGACCGGCGTGCTGATGACCGGCAATTTCAGCATGGCCACCTTCACCACCGAACAGAACCGCTCGGTGCGGCTGCGCCTCAACGGCGACGCGGTGGATGGCTGGCAGCTGGTGGCGCTGGAACCGCGCCGGGCCACGGTGATCGGCCCCGGTGGCAGCCAGGTGCTGGAACTGGCCGTGTTCAATGGCCAGGGCGGTGAACCACCAACCGTACTGCGTGGCGCCAACGGTGCACCGCCGGCCGGTGCCATCGTGGTACCGCCGCCGGCCGGTGCCCCGCCCGCGCCGCCCCCGGCTGCGGCAAGTGCGCAGCCACAGCCGCAGCCGGCCGGCAGCGTGCCGCCAGCGGCCGCTACACCGCCTGCCAACAACAACGGCCCCAGCGAAGCGCAGATGCAGGCCATCCGCGAACGCATCCAGGCCCGTCGCCGCCAGCTGCAGCAACAACAGCAGCAACAACCGTCGCCGCCCCCAGGCGATGGCACCAACCGATAGAGTGAATGCATGAGCCTGCGTTTTCTTCCCTGGTCCTTTGCCCTCGCGCTGCTGGTCGGCTGCAGCACCGTGTCCGCGCCGCATGTGCAGCGCAAAGGCAACCTGACATCCACCACCGAGGCCGGACAGGCCGCGGAGGTCGCCGCCGATGCTGCCCGTGATGCCCAGGGGGCCCCGCAGGCGGTGATCCGTCGCGGCACCGGCACCATGATCAACCGCGAAGCGGCACGCGCACCCGCACCGGCACTGCACGGGGCCAGTACCGGCGAGGCGACCTTCAACTTCGAAGGCGAGTCGGTGCATGCGGTGGTCAAGGCCATCCTGGGTGACATGCTGGGCCAGAACTACGTGATCGCACCGGGGGTGCAGGGCACGGTCACCCTGGCCACGCCCAAGCCGGTGTCGCCGGCACAGGCGTTGAACCTGCTGGAAATGGTGCTGGGCTGGAACAATGCGCGCATGGTGTACAGCGGCGGCCGCTACAACATCGTCGCCGCCGACCAGGCGCTGGCCGGAACCGTTGCGCCCAGCACCGCGCCGGCCGCCAGCGCGCGCGGCTTCGAAGTGCGGGTGATCCCGCTGCAGTTCATCTCCGCCAGCGAGATGAAGAAGGTGCTGGAGCCGTATGCGCGGCCCAATGCCATCGTCAACGTCGACAGCGGTCGCAACGTGATCACGCTCGGCGGTACCCGCGCCGAGCTGGAAAACTACATGCGCACCGTCGAGATCTTCGACGTCGACTGGCTGTCGGGCATGTCGGTGGGCGTGTTCCCGATCCAGTCGGGCAAGGCCGAGCAGGTCGCCGCCGACCTGGAGAAGGTGTTCGGCGAGGAGAGCAAGACCCCCAGCGCGGGCATGTTCCGCTTCCTGCCGCTGGAAAATGCCAACGCCGTGCTGGTGATCACCCCGCAGGTGCGCTACCTGGACCAGATCCAGCAGTGGCTGGACCGCATCGACACCGCCGGTGGCAGCGCCCGCCTGTTCTCCTATGAACTGCGCTACATCAAGGCGCGCGACCTGGCCGAACGTCTCGGTGAAGCCTTCGCCAGCAGCGGCAACCGCGGCGGCTCCAGCCCGGCATCGCTGGCACCCGGCGCGATTCCGTCGCAGCTGGGCAGCGACGGCGACCGTGGCATGGACAGCAGCAACGGCAGCAGCAACTTCGGCTCGACCTCCGGCAGCAGCACCGGGGGCAGCAACAACGGCAGCATGAACCTGCCGCAGCGCCAGTCCGGCAATGTCAGCGTCAGCCTGGAAGTGGAAGGCGACCGCGTGGGCGTGTCGGCGGTGGAGGAAACCAACACCCTGCTGGTGCGCTCGACCCCGCAGGCGTGGCGCTCGATCCGCGAGGTGATCGAGAAGCTGGACGTGATGCCGCTGCAGGTGCACATCGAAGCGCAGGTCGCCGAGGTCGCGCTGACCGGCGACCTCAAGTACGGCGTCAACTGGTTCTTCGACAATGCGGTGCTCGGGCAGAAACTGACCGGCGCGCTGGGCGGCGTGACCCTGCCGGCCGCCGCGGGCGGTTCCTGGAGCAGTTTCGCAGGCGCGGTGACCGGCGCCGATGGTCTCGGCTGGGCGTTCACCGGCCACAACGGCGCGGCGGTGGTGAGTGCGCTGGACAAGGTCACCGACGTGCGCCTGCTGCAGACGCCTTCGGTGTTCGTGCGCAACAACGCCGAGGCCACGCTCAACGTCGGCGACAAGGTGCCGATCAACACCACCACGGTCAACACCGGCGTGGGCACCAGCAGCTACAGTTCGGTGCAGTACATCGACACCGGCGTGATCCTCAAGGTGCGCCCGCGGGTGACCCGTGATGGCACGGTGTTCCTGGACATCGTGCAGGAAGTCAGCAGTGCCTCGGACGTGCCGGAGACCTGCAACCCGACCGAGCGCAACTGCAACCCGCGCATCTCGACCAAGAAGCTGTCCACCGAAGCGGCGGTGCAGAGCGGCGACACCATCATGCTGGCCGGCCTGATCACCGATTCGGCCACCGATGGCAGCAATGGCATCCCCGGCCTGAGCAAGATCCCGGTGGTCGGTGCGTTGTTCGGGCAGAAGAGCCGCACCAGCCGTCGTTCGGAAGTGATCGTGCTGCTGACCCCGACCATCGTCCGCAACGCCCAGGAATCGCGCAACCTGACCGACGAGTACAGCCAGCGCTTCCGTGCGATGGAGCCGCTGAACCAGCCGCGCGCAAAGAAGTAAGGGGTTTACGGCCGGGCGGCGCCCGGCACCCGCAGAGGCCAGAGCCGGAGCAACAGCAACAGCAACAGCAACAGCGGGTTTCTGCGGGATGGCGGGGCGGTGTGGGTTGGCAGGACACGCCGTAAACCCGTCCCTGGGGGCTCGATGGCGCCATCCATGGCGCCAACGGTCCTGCCAACCCACACCGCCCCACCTCTGACAGATTCCTGCGACTGTTGGTGGGTGTCGACCTTGGTCGACACGCAGATCCACGCGATGCGTGGATGACTCTCCATCGAAATCGAATATTTCGATATCTATGAGATCTGAGCCGAGCATGGCTCGGCTCTACAGAAAGCAAGGCCCGACAGGTCGCAGAAATCTGTCGAAGGCGGGGTGGGTCCGGTTGCGGGGGCGTGAGCCGCATGGATGCGGCGACCGAGCCTACATGGGTGAGGGCGCTTTGCTTGCGAAGCACTGCTTCGCAAGCGCCCGAACGCACAGCCGCCAGCGGCTGGGCCGGACCCCGGAGGGGGGTTTACGGCGTCCCCCGCCACCGGACCCACCCCGCCAACTCCAGGAACCCAGCTTCTGCTCCGGCTGTTGCTGTTGCCCTGGCCTGAAGCGGGTGCCGGGTGCAACCCGGCCGATACCCTCCCAGTGCTAGGCTGTGGGCACCGACAACCACGGAGGCGGGATGGGGGCGATCGTGTTGTTGCCGCTGTGCGTGGACGACGCTGCGCTCGACCGCTGCCTGGCGGCGCTGGATGCCGGCACCGCAGCGGGTACTGCGGTCTGGCTGGCCGACGATGCGCAGACCGGTCCGCGTGCGCAGGCGGTGGTGGAACACTGGTTGGCACATACGCCGCTGCAGGCCGAATACACCCGGCGCGCACGGCCGCTGGGCGAAGTCGCCCACCTTGATGAAATGCTGCGGGCCTGCGATGGCCTGGACGTGGCGGTGCTGGCACCGGACAGCGTGCCGGCGCCGGGCTGGTTGCAGCAGCTGCAGGACGCCTTCGCCCGCGATGCCGCCATCGCCACCGCGACGCCATGGTGCAATGCCGGGGAAACGGCGGCCTGGCCACGACTGGGCGAGATCAATCCCGAACCCCAGGACCCGGCCGTGCTGGCGCACACCTGTGCCACGCTGCCGACACTGCATCCGGAACTGCCTTCAGCGGTCACCCATGCGGTGCTGGTACGCGGCAATGCGCGCCGTCGCGCCGGTGGCCTGGACGTGGACAGCTACGCCGGCTGGAACGCCGCACTGGTCGATCTCAGCCTGCGCATGGCCGGGCTGGGATGGCGCAACGTGCTGTGCGAGACCGCCTTTGTCAGCCGGGCAGGGGAGGCGATCAGCCGCGACGGTGATCTTGAAGCGCTGGCCGCGCGCTGGCCGGGCTGGGTGCCACGGCTGGCCGACTTCCTGATGCATGATCCGCTGCATGGACTGCGTGCCGATCTGCAACAGCGCATGCAGCAGGCGATAATGCCGCGCGAACAGGGCGACCTGTTCGTCCCGCCCGCGCCGGAGCCACCCGTTTGAATGTTGCCATTGCCGCCATCGTCGTCACCTACCAGAGTGGCAGCACCATCGACGCCTGCCTCTCGCGCCTGCGCCAGGCGCAGGATGTGGCCGAGATCCGGGTGATCGACAATGGTTCGCTGGATGGCACGCTGGACATCGTGCAGCGGCATGCCAGCCATGATGCCCGCGTGCGCTTCGTCGGCAATCCGGACAATCCCGGTTTTGCCGCCGCCAACAACCAGGGCGTGGCCGACTCGGCCAGCCCATGGCTGGCCTTCATCAACCCGGACCTGATGGTCGAAGCGGATACCCTGGCCGAGCTGCGCCGCCGTGCCGAGGCGCTGGGCGATTGCCTGCTCGGCGTCGAGCAGCTGGACGAGCATGGCCAGGCCGACGAGGCGGTACGCCGCCGCGATCCCGATTTCCTGTTGATGCTGCGGTCGCCCGGCCAGGGCTCGAAACTGGCGGTGCCGCGCGATCCGCACCAGGCCCTGCAGCGGGTGCCGGCGCTGTCCGGTGCGTTGCTGATGATGCCGCGCGTCCTGTTCGACCGCATCGGCGGTTGGGATGCGGGCTACCGCCTGCATGCCGAAGACCTGGACCTGTGCCGCCGTGCGCGCGAGGCCGGCGCGGTGGTGGCGATCGCCAACGATCTGCAGGTGACCCATGTGCGAGGTGTCTCCAGCCGCTCGCGGCCGTTCTTCGTCGAGTGGCACAAGCACAAGGGTCTGTGGCGCTACTTCCAGAAGTTCGAGGCGAAGCAGCGCCCGCTGCCGGTACGCGCTGCGGTATGGGCGGCGATCTGGGCGCATGCGCTGATGCTGGTACCGCGCCTGCTGCGCAGGTCGCTGTAGCAGAGGGGGGGCGGCCCCCCGGTTCACCCCGGCGGGCGCATAATCCGCCCCATGCCTATCATCCAGTCCCTGCTCGACACCGACCTGTACAAGTTCACCATGATGCAGGCGGTGCTCCATCAGCATCCCGGCGCCCAGGTGCAGTACCGGTTCAAGTGCCGCACCCCCGGCATCGACCTGGCCCGTTACATCGACCAGATCGACGAAGAAATCGACCATCTGTGCACCCTGCGCTTCAGTGACGCAGAGCTGGACTACATGCGGGGCCTCCGATTCGTAAAGCCGGACTTCGCCGATTTCCTCGGCCTGTTCCATCTCGATCGCAAGTACATCCAGCTGCGCGCGTCGAAGGCGGTGCCTGGCGAGATCGAGCTGGACATCACCGGCCCGTGGCTGCACACCATCCTGTTCGAAGTGCCGCTGCTGGCGATCATCAACGAAGTCTGGTTCCGCAACACCACCACGGCCGACTTCGCCGAGGGCGAGCGCCGGCTGCAGGCCAAGGCCGCGCTGCTGCGCGATACCCCCGGCTTCGAACAATGCCGCATTGCCGACTACGGCAGCCGCCGCCGCTATTCGCGTGACTGGCACGCGCGCCTGCTGCCGTTGCTGCGCGATGCCCTCGGCCCGCAGCTGGTCGGCACCAGCAACGTGCACTTCGCCCGGCTGTACGGTATGACCCCGCACGGCACCATGGCCCATGAGTACCTGCAGGCGTTCCAGGCGCTGGGCCCGCGCCTGCGCGACTCACAGGTGGCGGCACTGGAATCGTGGGCGCGCGAGTACCGCGGCGACCTCGGCATCGCGCTGTCCGACGTGGTCGGCCTGGACGCGTTCCTGCGCGACTTCGACATGTACTTCTGCAAACTGTTCGACGGCGTCCGCCACGATTCGGGCGATCCGTTCGACTGGGGCGACCGCATGCTGGCGCATTTCCAGCAGCGCCGCGTCGATCCGCGCAGCAAGGTGCTGGTGTTCAGCGATGGGCTCGACATTCCCAAGGTGATGCGCCTTTACGACTACTTCCGCGGTCGCTGCCAGGTCGCATTCGGCGTCGGCACCCACCTGACCAATGATCTGGGCCCGACGCCGCTCAACATCGTCATCAAGATGGTCCGCTGCAATGGCCAGCCGGTGGCCAAGCTCAGCGATTCGCCGGGCAAGAGCATGTGCGACGACCCGGGTTACCTGGCCTACCTGCGCCAGGTCTTCGAGCTGCCGCAGCCGGAATGACCGCGCCGGTGAGGGCGGGCGCTTACAGGTAGTCGACGACCACCAGATAGGCGCCCTGCAGCGGCTGCTGCTGCGAGGCCTGGACGCGGTAGCGTTCGGAGAAGGCGATATCGCCGGCGCGCATCGCGCTGGCCGACACCGACAGCTTCTGGCCCTGGCGCTTGCCGTCGCGCAGCGTCGCGGCCTGGCCATCGGCCAGCGCCGTCACTTCCACCGTCGCGCCCTTGGCCGACGGCGGGCAGGCGGCCAGGCTCAGTTCGCCCTGGGACAGGTTCGTCGTGCAGCCCGGCTCGGCGATGCGACCGCTGAAACGGATGCTGCCGCTGCTGGCCTGGGCCAGCGCACTGACGGACATCAGGGCCACGCACAGCAGAATGGAGTTCCTCATGACACGTTCTCTGGTTCGGTGTGTCCTAGTTAGCGACAGCTTCGATCAGCCTTTAATAGGACGAGTTCGAATCTGCTAGGGCCATCACCAAAAAAGAGTGATGCACATCAAAGAAGCTGATTTCCGCCTGAAAAAGGTCGGATTCCGTGCAGGCCGGGTGCATCACTCAATACGTCATCGAACGTCGTTTGTGGCCCGTTTGGGCTTGCGTCAAATCCCCCACGCCCTACTGGACGCCATTCCGCTTAGCACGTCACATTTGAGTCGTCAATAAATTGGCGTTCATAAAAATAATGAGACTTTCATCACACTTGTGCCTATACTTGCGTCACGGATTCAGGGGAAGGTATGTCCGAGTCCGGCCACAGGTGAGACGCAAGGATGGGTCTTGTTAGCCCGGCAGTGCTCCTTGCTTCCTCCTCTACTTCTCATCTCTTCAGTAGGGTTAGGTAAAAGCGAATGCACAAGAACACTCTCATCGCCGCTCTGATGCTGGCCGCCGCTCCGCTGGCCGCCAACGCCGCCGACGGCACCATCACCTTCAATGGCAAGGTCACCGACAAGACCTGCACCATCTCGACCCCGGGCGGCAAGGACTTCGCCGTCAACCTGCCGACCGTGTCCAAGAACACCCTGGCCACCGCCGGTGCCGTTGCGGGCCGTACCCCGTTCGCCATCAACCTGACCAAGTGCAGCGCCGGCAACGTCGCCACCTACTTCGAGCCGGGTTCGACCGTCGACTTCAACAGCGGCCGCCTGGTCAACCAGGCCTCGGCCAACGCTGCCACCAACGTGCAGCTGCAGCTGCTGGGCTCCAACAACCAGTTCCTGCCGATCAAGGCTGCCGGCGCTGGCCTGGCCCAGACCAACTCGCAGTGGGTCACCGTCGGCACCGACGGCTCGGCCGACCTGAGCTACTACGCTGAGTACTACGCCACGGCCGCCGCCACCCCGGGCGACGTCACCAGCAGCGTCAAGTACACGATCATCTACAACTGATCGTCGCCGTACCCGCATTGGCCGGCGTACGCGCCGGCCAGTGCTCCGCGGCCCCTGGCCACACCTCTCGAGCGTAGTACTTCCGATGAAAGCATTCTTTCCCCGGGCGCTGCTGCTGGCAGCGTTCACGCTGCCCTTCTGCCAGGACGCACTGGCCGGCGTGGTGGTCAATGGCACGCGGGTGATCTACCCGGCGCAGGCGCGCGAAGTCACCGTGCAGGTCGACAACGTGGGCGACTCGCCGGCCCTGGTGCAGGCCTGGATCGACAGTGGCGATGCCAACCAGACCGCCGATACCAGCGATGCCCCGTTCGTGCTGACGCCGCCGATCGCCCGCGTCGAGCCGGGCCGCAGCCAGGCGCTGCGCGTGATCTTCTCCGGTGCGCAACTGCCGGCCGACCGTGAGTCGGTGTTCTGGCTGAACGTGCTGGATGTGCCGCCGTCGCCGGACAACGCCGACAACACGGGCGAACAGAATTACCTGCAGGTCGCGTTCCGTTCGCGCCTGAAGCTTTTTTACCGGCCACAGGGCCTGAAGGGCGTTGCCAACGACGCACCGGCAGCGCTGCGCTGGACCCGCACCGGCGACCGCCTGCGGGTGGAAAACCCCAGTCCGTTCCACGTCACGCTGGCCGAAGTGCATGCCGTGACCGGCAGCAGCGAAAAGGCCGTCGAGGACAAGGGCGCAATGGTCGCGCCGAAGCAGAGCCTGGAGTTCGCCGCGCCGGCGGGCACCGACCAGGTGCGCTTCATCACCATCAACGATTACGGCGGTCGGGTGGAACACACGATCCGCCTCGGCAGCACCGGGGGCTGAACGCGCCGCGCTGGCCCAGGGCCTGCGCATCCCGCCACCGCCGCCGCGCGGCGAATTGAAGGAATGTCAGTGTGATCGGAAACAGATTGACATTGTCGATCCACCAGGCGATCTGCCTGTTGGCAGCTGGCGTGGCCTGCCCAGGATGGGCATTGGCAGCGCCGGCCAATCTGGGCGAGCAGGCGCTGATGGCGCAGAGCGGCGCAGCCAATGCGCGTGCCCCGGAATCGGCCCAGTTCAATTCCAGCTTCCTGTCTGGCCAGGCCAAGCAGGTCGACCTGGCGGCCTTCAGCAATGGCAACCCGATGGTGGCCGGCACCTACCGCGTCGACGTCTACGTCAACGGCGGCTGGCAGGGCCGTCGCGACCTGCAGTTCAAGGCCGATGCGCAGGGCCACGTCGATGCGTGCCTGCCGCTGCCGATGCTGGAAGAAATGGGCGTGGACAGCGAGGCCGTGCTGCTGCAGCAGGACCCGACGCTGCCGACCGACAAGACCAGCTGCGTGCCAGTGCAGCAGCGCATGGCCAATGCCTACGGCATCTATGACAGCGGCAACCTGCGCTACGACCTCAGCATCCCGCAGGTGTTCCTGCGCCGCGAAGCGCGTGGCTACGTCAACCCGGCACTGTGGGACCGTGGCATCAACGCCGGCTTCGTCGGCTACAGCTTCAATGCCATCGACAGCGACAGCCGCGTCGAAGGTGGCCAGCGCAACCGCAGCGCCTACCTCGGCCTCAATGCCGGCCTGAACCTGGGCGGCTGGCAGTTCCGCCACGACTCGAACCTGACCTGGTCCGAAGGCGATGGCCGCCACTGGCAGAGCATCGCCACCTACGCGCAGCGCGGCATCCCGCAGGTGCGCGGCATGCTCACCATCGGTGAGGCCTACACCACCGGCGAACTGTTCGATTCGATCGGTTACCGCGGCGCCAGCCTGGCCAGCGACGACCGCATGCTGCCCGACTCGCTGCGCGGCTACGCGCCGGTCGTGCGCGGCATCGCCGAAACCAACGCGCGCGTTGAAGTGCGCCAGAACCAGCAGCTGATCTATTCCTCCACCGTGTCGCCGGGCAGCTTCGTCATCGACGACCTGTACCCGACCGGCTACGGCGGCGACCTGGAAGTGAGCGTGATCGAGGCCGATGGCCGCCGCCGCGAATTCAAGGTGCCGTTCGGTTCGGTACCGCAGATGCTGCGCGAAGGCGTGTCGCGCTACGCGCTGACCGCCGGCCAGGTACGCAACAAGCTGCTGGCCGATGAGCCGTGGCTGGTGCAGGGTACCTACCAGCGTGGCATCGGCAACCAGCTGACCCTGTACGGCGGCAGTGCGCTGAGCGATGGCTACCTGTCGCTGCTGTACGGCGTCGGCCTGTCCACGCCGGTCGGTGCGTTCGCGGCCGACGTCACCCATGCGCGCACCTCGTTCGACCATTACGGCAACCACACCGGTGCCAGCGTGCGCCTGAGCTACAGCAACATGATCGGCGAGACCGGGACCAACCTGACCCTGGCCGCGTACCGCTATTCGACCGAAGGCTTCTACAGCCTGCAGGACGCGCTGTATGGCCGCGACTCGGACAAGCGCGGCATCGATCCGACCACCCGCGGCCGCCAGCGCAGCCAGTTCCAGGTAACGCTGAACCAGCCGCTGGGCCGTCGCGGCGGCGCGCTGTACGTGACCGGCTCGGTGCGTGACTTCTACGACCGTGCCGGTACCTCCAAGCAGTACCAGGTGGGCTACAACAACGCCTGGCGTTCGGTGAACTTCGGTTTCTCCGCACTGCGTACCGAAGAAGGCGTGCTCGGTCGTTCCGACACCCAGTACCTGCTGTCGATGAGCGTGCCGTTGGGCCGTGGCACCCACCCGGTGTCGTTCAGTGCCGACCTCGGCATGCGCGACCGTGGCGGCTACGACAACAGCCGCGTCGGCATCACCGGTTCTGCCGGTGTCGACAACAACTTCAGCTATGGCGCGGCCCTGTCCGATTCGCGCGAGGGTGGCACCACCGCGGTCGGCAATGTCGAGTACCGCAGCCGCTATTCGGCACTGAACGCGACCTACAGCCATTCGCGTGATTTCCGCCAGGCCTCGGTCGGTGCCAACGGCAGCGTGGTCGTGCACCCGGGTGGCTTCACCTTCACCCCGCAGCGCGGCGACACCATGGTGCTGGTCGAAGCACCGGGCGCGCGCGATGCCATCGTCAGCAACGCCCCGGGCCTGCGCGTGGACGGCCGCGGCTACGCGGTGGTGCCGTACGTGTCGCCGTACCGCCTCAACACCGTCACCCTCGACCCGCAGGGCATGGCCCACGATGTCGAACTGGAAAGCACCAGCCAGTCGGTCGCGCCGTTCGCCGGTGCCATCAGCTACCTGCGCTTCGACACCCGCAAGGGCAACGCACTGCTGATCCAGGTGCGCAATGCCGACGGCCGCAGCATGCCGTTCGGCGCGCAGGTCAAGGATGAGCAGGGCCAGCCGGTGGGCATGGTCAGCCAGGGTGGCCGCCTGTACGTGCGCAGCGAACAGAACCAGGGCCGCCTGCTGGTGGAGTGGGGCGCCGGTGCCGATCAGCGCTGCACGATTGATTACCAGGTTCCGGCGGGCGCCGACGCGTCCAAGACCGGCTTCATTCCGCTGGAGGCAGCATGCCGATGATTCCTTTCCGTGGCCGCAGGCTGCTGGCCACGCTGGCCCTGCTCGGTGGCGCGCTGCTGGCGCAGCAGGCCAGCGCCGCCTGCCGCATCCAGATCAACGGTTTCGTCGCCCAGGATGTGCAGATGGACATGGGCCAGATCGTGATCCTGCCGAGCACGCCGGTCGGTGGTGTGATCAAGGAACTCAGCGTGCCGATCAACCAGCAGAACAACGTCGCCCGTTGTGACTACTGGTATGGCGGCAGCTCGACCGGTGAGTACGTCAATGCGCCGCAGAAGCGGCCGGTGGCCGGCTTCGCCAACGTCTACGAGACCGGCGTTGCCGGTGTGGGCATCCGCCTGTTCCGCGACTCCGGCGCGATCCAGACCTACTACCCGCATTCCATCAACTTCGGCGCCAATTCCACCATCTCGCTGATCGGTGGCCAGTTCCGCATCCAGCTGATCAAGACCGCCGCACAGACCGGTTCGGGCGTGATCGCGCCGAATGGCCGCTTCACCACCTACTACTTCGATGGCGACGGCCCCAGCCGCCCGGTGCTGACCTCGACCTTCCGCGGTTCGGGCACCACCGTGGTCAGCCCGACCTGCGAAGTGGAGGCCGGCAGCCGCAACATCGCCGTTGATTTCGGCAGCGTGCCCAACACCAGCTTCACCGGCGTCGGCTCGCGTGCGGTTGATCGTGACTTCGAGATCCGCTTGAACTGCCAGGGCAGCAACGTTGCGTCTTACCAGAGCAAGATCGGCATCCGCCTCGACGCCGACCAGGACAGTTCGAACATGCCCGGCGTGCTGAAGCTGAGCGCGGCCACCAACAGCGCGACCCGCATCGGCATCCAGATGGTGCAGCGTGACGGCAGCACCGAACGCGAAGTCCGCTTCGGCCAGGCCATCAATGTCGGCACCACCGCGCCGGGTACCAGTGTCATGAGCCTGCCGCTGCGGGCCCGCTATGTGCAGACCCAGGCCGGGACCGTCGGTGCCGGTGTCGCCAACGGGCAGGCAACGTTCACGATCCAGTACGAGTAACAGCGCTTTTCCATCGCTGAGCACTGCCCCGCACGTCGCCTGTTCCGCAGGCGGCGTTGACTGCGTCTTGATGCCGCAAACGTGAAGATCGGAGCTATCATGACCGTACAGAAACATGAATGTGATGTGCGTCATGGAAATGACCTTCCCTTCACCGCAGCGTCTCCGCCATCGGGCCTTCCACCCGGTTGAGGGGCGTTGAAAGGACCCGGCGTGACAGCAGCCCACCTTGCCATTGCCGGATTGCCTTCGGAGTTCGTTGAAATGCGCGGGGGCGGCCTGTACTGGGTCGTCGCCGCCGGCAGTGCGCCGACCGATCTGCTTGGCGCCGGTGTGCTGTCCACCGCCGCTGCGCTGCAGGACGCCGTTCTGGTGACGCTGGGCCGTGGCGCCGAGCCGATGCTGTCGCTGCTTGCGGACGATCAAGGGCCGGCACGCCTGCGCCTGTTCCAGCGTTCCCACCACGGCATGCAGCAGGCGCTGCGTGGCCTGCCGGCGGACCTGCCGCGTGTGGCGTCCGCCGCCACCGGGCTCAGCCTGGTGCAGTTTCCGGTTGCCGCGCTGGATGGCTGGGATGACACGCGCCTGGCGCGCTGGTGCGAACGGCTGCAGCGCTGGGCAGGGCAGGCCGGCCAGATCGTGCTGCTGCTCTGCCATGGCGAAGTCGCCACCCTGGCACCGCGCCTGCTGCCCTTGAACCGCGCCTGCGCCGGCGTGGCCCAGCTGCACCCGCATCGCGGCGCCCTGCAGCTGCTGCTGCATTACTGGTCGAACAGCCATGGGGTGGTCGCGCAGCGTTCCTTTGGCGTGCTGCAGGAGGGCACGGGCCTGCGCCACGTGGCCGAGGCCGATACTGCTGACGAGGCTGCCAGCCTTGCCAGCGGAAGTGATCGCGACGTCTTCCTGGCCCAGGCCGACGTGCTGGAGGGCGCGCCGCCGCTGTCTGCCGCATGGCGCCTCTACGAGGGTTGGGCCGGCCTGCTGCCGGCCGCATTGCAGGCGCGCGAGGCCACGGTGGTGCTGGCCATCAACGAGAACGCCCAGGTGGACGCGCTGGCGCGGCTGCTGCACCGCCTGCGCCGCGAGCGCGGCACCGCCCTGAAGCTGGTCGTGCGCGAGCTTCAGCCCTGCCTGCGTTACGCCGACGAACGCCTGCTGATGCAGTGCGGGTGCAGCCTGGTGGTGCCGGCCGACACGCCGCTGCCACGCCTGCTGACGCTGCTGGAAACCGTGCAGCGGCAGCGCTGGCAGGGCCAGCTGGCCGATGACCCGGAGCCGCTGATCCGCGCCCATCGGCCGCCGTCGTTGAGCGGCCTGGTCAATGCCGCACGTTTCCGCCAGATCGCCGCAGAACGCATCGACCAGGACGGCAGTGCGGTGGAAAGCGCGGTGCTGGCCCTGCAGCCGGTTGCCGGCCTGCGCGCCGAACAGACCCTGCAGCAGCTGCGCATCCGCCGCCAGGGTGATCTTGCCTGTGTCTATCGTGGGCAGGTCCGCCTGTTCCTGTTCGGCTGCCGCCGCGATGCGGTCGAGCAGGCGCTGGGCAATCTGTTCCGCCTGCCTTGGCGCGAACTGTTTGACGGCTATCAGCGTCTTGCCGAATACGACATCGCCGCCATGAACCCGAGCGGCAGCGATCCGGACGCCGAGCTGCTGCCCGAGGCGCCGGTTGCATTGCCCGCGGTGGCTCCGGTGCGGGAAGCGTCGGCCGTCGTTGCCCCGAAGCCGCTGCGGCTGGGAGATACCGCATGACCACCGACCAGCAACTCTGGACCCTGATCGTCGCCTGCGCGGTCGTGATGATTCCCTTCGGGGCCATGCTGGGCACCCTGTGGCGCGGGCTGCGCCGCCGTGCCACGCGCTGGTTGCCGCCCCGCCATCTGCGCCGCGCCGGCGTGCGCCAGCGTGCGCCGCGGAGCGCTGCATGAGTCCGCAGAACGTTCCCGCATCTCCGTTCGCATGGGCCGACCTGCGTGGCTGGAACCTGTATTTCCTGTCCAAGGTGGTGCTGGCCTGGATGGGCGCGCTGGACCTGAAGATCCTGCCCAACCTGTTGTTCCTGGGCGCGCTGCTGGTGCCGCTGCGTTGGCGCTGGGCACGCATCGCACGCACTGTCGTGGCCGTGCCGGTGGGCGTGGCGCTCTATTACCAGGACACCTGGTGGCCACCGTTCCAGCGCCTGCTGGTGCAACCGGGCGTGCTGGATTTCTCGGCCGACTACTGGCTCGAACTGGCCCAGCGCTTCATCAACTGGCAGATGGTGGCGGTGCTCGCGCTGCTGCTGGTGGCCTACTTCCTGCTCAAGCCGTGGCTGCGCATCACCACCCTGAGCGTGCTGGGCATGCTTGGCCTGGCCGTCATGGCGATACCGATGCCGGCGGGCTGGAACTGGGGGCAGGGCACCGCCACGGCGGCCAGCACAGGAACCGCTGGGGCGACGACAGGGGGACTGCCGCCCGCCAACAACGACACGCTCAATGCGTGGCTGAGCAGTTTCTACCAGCAGCAGGCCAGCCTGAAGACCAGCTTCCCGGCGCCGGCCAGCGGTGCTCCGTTCGACGTCATCATCCTCAACATCTGCTCGCTGGCGTGGAGCGACCTGGATGAAGTCGGGCTGCGCCAGAACAACCTGCTCGACCACATGGACGTGGTGTTCGACGATTTCAATTCGGCCACCGCCTACAGCGGCCCGGCGGCGATCCGGCTGCTGCGCGCCAGCTGTGGCCAGACCTCGCATACCAAGCTGTTCGACCCGGTGCCTGCCGAGTGCCAGCTGTTCTCGAACCTGCAGCGGCTGGGCTTCCAGAGCGAGCTGGCGATGAACCACGATGGCCACTTCGACGACTTCATCGGCGAGCTGCACCAGTACGGTGGGCTGCAGGCACAGCCGATGGATATCAGCGCCTTCCCGAAGGCGCTGGTGGCGTTCGACAAGTCGCCACTGCGCCGCGATGGCGACGTGCTGATGGCGTGGTGGAAGCAGCGGCTGGCCGAAGCCCCGCAGCAGGTGGCGCTGTTCTACAACACGATCTCGCTGCATGACGGCAATCGCATCGTCGGTGCCGATGGCCGTTCCAATGCCGCCGACTACAAGGCGCGCGCGGAAATGGTGCTGGGTGACATGGCCGGTTTTGTCGATGCGGTGGAAAAGAGCGGCCGGCGCGCGATGATCGTGGTGGTACCCGAACATGGCGCCGCGCTGCACGGGGACCGCATGCAGATTCCGGGCATGCGCGAGATTCCCAGCCCGTCGATCACCCACGTGCCGGTGGGCGTCAAGCTGGTCGGAATGGGTGCACCGGCGGCCGGTGGCCCGCGCCACATCCCCGAGCCGAGCAGCTACCTGGCCGTGTCCGAGCTGGTCTCGCGCGTCTACGCACTCAACGCGCAGTCGCCGCCGAGCGAACGCAACTGGGACAGCCTGCTCAAGGGCCTGCCGCAGACGCCGTCGGTGTCGGAGAACGAAGGCGCCAAGGTCATCGACTACGGCGGCAAACCCTGGCTGCAGTTGCAGGGCAGCCAGACCTGGAGCCCCTACCCGGAGGATGCGCGCTGATGCCTGCCGACATTCTTGCCGTGCCCGCCACCCTGTCTGTGGAAGAGGACGACATCGATCTGCTGCGCCGCAGCCTGGACATGCCGGAGCTGCCCTACGTGGATTTCTCGGCCCAGCATGAACGTGCCCAGGCGCTGGCGCGCTGGCCGCTGCTGGCGGAACTGGAGCGGCGCGGATGAGCAACGTGTTGTCCCTGCAGGGCGTCCACGGCGGCACCGGCGTGACCACGGTGCTGGCCGCGCTGGGACAGGGCCTGCATGCCCAGGGCCAGCGCGTGCTGCTGGTGGAATGCAGTCCCGACCAGATGCTCGGCCTGCATCTGGGCCTGCCCGCCGATGTCGAAGGTGGCTGGGCGCGTGCACAGCTGGACGGCAGCGACTGGCGCGATGCGGCCTATGCCATCGCGCCCGGCTTGGCCGTGCTGCCCTACGGGCGGGTGGATGCCGAGGGTGCGATGCAGATCGAGCAGCAGCTGCGCCAGGCGCCCGCCACCTGGGCTGATCGTCTCCCGCTGCTGCAGGCCCAGTTCGACTGGATGCTGTTCGATCTGCCACAGCGACTGCCGGCACATGCGGCGGCCATCAACCAGCACGCGCGCTGCACCCTGCCGTTGCGCCTGGCCTGCGTCGATCCGGTCAGTCATGTGGTCCTGCAACGGCAGCCGGACGACGAGCGCCGGGTGCTGGCCAACCGCTACGACCCGGCCGTTCCGGTGCAGCGCGATCTGATGCAGCTGTGGCTGCACACCCATGCCAGGCGGCTGGTGCCGCAGCCGTTGCATGAGGATGCGCGGGTGCCGGCCGCACTCGCCAGCAAGCAACCGCTGGGGCGTCATGCAGCGAACTCGCTGGCCGCGGCCGACGTCGACGGCCTGGTGCTGTGGTGCCTGGCTGAAGCGGCGCGGCGGCAGCACCGCGAAGGCGGCCCTTGATGGGCGCCCGGGTCTACTACCTAGGCTGGGGGCGCCTGCGCGAGCGGGTGCATGCCTCTTGGCCGACGCGGGCCCTGTTGTGGTTGCTGCAATGGACCGGGTGGGCCTTCCTGCGCCTGGAGGGACCGGCCTGGCAGTCGATCGCGCCGCGCCTGCGCAACGCCTTCCCGCAGATCCAGGGTGACCGTCGCTGGCGTCCGGGCGATCCCCTGCGCCTGCTGATCCAGGCCGCCTGGCTGTCACTGGTGCGGCTGGTGCCGAAGGCGTCGAAGCGGCGGCAGCGCCTGGCCGACGCCAACCGCCAGCGGATTGCCGAGCTTCGCGGCGCCGCAGGCCGTGGCCGCCTGCGCTATCTGCGGGCGATGAGCGATGCACCCAGCGAATTCTGGAACAGCCGTTTCGCGGGCTGGTTCGGGCAGCGCGTCCGCGCCCTGTCGCCGCGCTCGCGGCATCTGCTGACGCTGCTGATCGGCTTGATCACCCTGGGCCTGGCGGCGCTGTGCATCACCCAGCCGTTCACCTACGTCGCGCAGTTCGTGTTCGTGCTGCTGCTGTGGATCATCGCCCTGCTGGTGCGGCGCATGCAGGGCCGCTACGCCACGCTGGTGCTGGTGGTGCTGTCGATCACCGTGTCCTGCCGCTACCTGTGGTGGCGCTATACCGCCACCCTGAACTGGAACAGCACCTTCGACCTGGTCTGCGGCGTGATCCTGCTAGCTGCGGAAACCTACTCCTGGCTGGTGCTGATGCTGGGCTACGTGCAGGTCGCCTGGCCGTTGCGCAGGCGACCCGCGCCGCTGCCGGCCGACGTGCGGCAATGGCCGACGGTAGACGTGCTGATTCCCACCTACAACGAAGACCTGGCGCTGGTACGGCATACCGTATACGCCGCGATGGGCCTGGACTGGCCTGCGGACAAACTGCGCATCCACATCCTGGATGACGGCAAGCGCGAAGAGTTCCGTGCCTTCGCCGAGCGCGCCGGGGTGAACTACATCACCCGCACCGACAACCGCCACGCCAAGGCCGGCAATCTCAACCATGCGCTTACCCTGATCGATGGCGAGCTGGTGGCGATCTTCGACAGTGACCATCTGCCGGTGCGCTCGTTCCTGCAGATCACCTGTGGCTGGTTCCTGCGTGACCCGAAGCTGGCGCTGGTGCAGACCCCGCATCACTTCTTCTCCGCCGACCCGTTCGAGCGCAACCTGCAGGTGTTCCGCAGCGATCCCAACGAGGGCGAGCTGTTCTACGGGCTGGTGCAGGACGGCAACGATCTGTGGAACGCGGCGTTCTTCTGTGGCTCCTGCGCGGTGCTGCGGCGCGAGGCCATCGATGCGATTGGTGGCTTCGCCACCGAGACCGTCACCGAAGATGCGCATACCGCCCTGCGCCTGCACCGCAAGGGCTGGAACTCGGCTTACCTGCGCATCCCGCAGGCGGCCGGGCTGGCCACCGACAGCCTCGGCGCGCACGTCAACCAGCGCATCCGCTGGGCGCGCGGCATGGTGCAGATCTTCCGCATCGACAACCCATTGCTGGGCAAGGGGCTGAGCCTGTTCCAGCGCTTCTGCTATGCCAACGCCATGCTGCATTTCCTTGCCGGCATCCCGCGGCTGGTGTTCCTGACCGCGCCGCTGGCGTTCCTGCTGCTGCACGTCTACATCATCTACGCCCCGGCGCTGGCCATCCTGCTGTTCGTGGTGCCGCACATGGCCCATGCCAGCCTCACCAATGCCCGCATCCAGGGCAAGTACCGCCGCCCGTTCTGGGGCGAGGTGTATGAGACCGTGCTGGCCTGGTACATCGCGCGGCCCACCACGGTGGCACTGTTCAGCCCGGGGCGCGGCAAGTTCAACGTCACCGACAAGGGCGGCACCCAGGCCGGTGACCGCTTCGACTGGCGGGTGGCGCGGCCCTATCTGGTGCTGGCACTGCTGAACGTGCTGGGCCTGTGCTTTGCGGTGTGGCGGTTCATGCACGGGCCGGCCGACGAACGCGGCACGGTGGTCGTCAGCTCGCTGTGGGTGCTGTACAACCTGCTGATCATCGGCGGAGCGCTGGCCGTGGCCGCCGAAGTGCAGCAGGTGCGGCGCACCCATCGCGTCACCACCCGCCTGCCGATGGCGCTGGAGATTCCCGATGGCCGGCGCCTGCGTGGCGTGCTGCAGGATTACTCCAACGATGGCGTTGGCGTCGAACTGGGCGAAGATGCCCAGCTTGCCGAAGGCCAGCAGGTACAGGTGCTGCTGGGTCGCGGCCGGCGTGAATTCGCTTTCCCGGCACGCGTGCAGCGCACCGTCGGCCACCGCTTGGGCCTGCTGCTGCTGTTCGAGGACGAGCGCCAGCGCGTGGAGTTCGCCCAGTGCACGTTCGCGCGCGCGGACGCGTGGCTCGACTGGCATGCCGGCTATCAACCCAAGAGCCTGCCGCGCAGCCTGTGGAGCGTGCTGGTTCTGGGCTGGCGCGGTTACCGCCGGATGGGCGATTTCACTCCGTTCGACCTCGACCGCCCGGCACACTGGAATCGTCGCCTGCTGCGATGGCTCGCCAGCTTTGCCCCGCAACGTCCGCTTCCTTCCCACCCGGCTGACCCAGCCGCTGATCCAGGGCTTCGTCCATGAGCATTCCGTCTTCTCTGCGCTGGCTGCTGTTGCCCCTGCTGGCCCTGCCGGTGGCATCCGGCAACAGCGCTCCTGCTCCGGTCGCGGTGCCGCCGCCCGCACCGGCGAATGCCGCACCGGTGGCAGCGCCGCCTGCGCTGCCCGCGACCTCGGCCACCCCCGCGGCTCCGGCCGAGGCCGCGGCGCTGACGCAGACCTGGGCCGGCAGCGCCTGGCCCTGGCAGCGGCAGAGCACGTTCGCCCAGCTGGGGCGCCGCCAGGACACCCTGTTGTCCGGCGTGCGCAACGCCACTACGTTCGAGTTCCAGGTCCGCCGCGACCGCCTGGTGCGCGATGCGGAACTGGACCTGAGCTTCACGCCTTCGCCGTCGTTGCTGCCGACCCTGTCGCATCTGCGGGTCTACCTCAACGACGCGATGATGGGCGTGGTGCCGATCAGCAACGATCAGCTGGGTCGCCCGGTGCAGGCCAAGCTGCCGCTGGATGCGCGGCTGATCGCCGACTTCAACCAGGTGCGGCTGGAGTTCGTCGGCCACTACACCGACATCTGCGAAGAACCCACGCACAGTTCGCTGTGGGTCAACCTGTCCAGCAACAGCACCCTGCGCCTGGGCGGGCAGCCGCTGGCGATGCAGGACGACCTGGCGAACTTCCCGCTGCCGTTCTTCGATCCGCGCGACACCGCGCGGCTCGAACTGCCGGTGGTGTTCGCCGGCACCCCGAGCCTGGCACAGCAGCGCGCGGCGGCGGTGATGTCGTCGTACTTCGGCAGCCTCGCCGGCTGGTGGCGGCAGGCGCGGTTCCCGGTGAGCTTCGGCGCGCTGCCCGAGAAGGGCCACGCGGTGGTGCTGGCCGTGAACGGGAAATTCCCCGCGGTGATCGGCAACCACGCGCCGGTGAAGGGCCCGGTGATCGAGTTGATGGCACTGCCGGACGACCCGCAGCGCAAGCTGCTGCTGGTGCTGGGCCGCAACGATGACGACCTGCAGAAGGCAGTGGCCGCGATGGCGGCCGGCAACGTGCTGTTCCGTGGCCGCCAGGTCAGCATTGATGAGATCAAGCCGCTGGCCCCGCGCAAGCCGTACGACGCCCCGAACTGGGTGCGCACCGACCGCGCCGTGCGCCTGGCCGAACTGCTGGACTATCCGCAGCAGCTGCATGCCAACGGCGTGTCGCCGCAGCCGATCACGGTCAACCTCAACCTGCCGCCGGATCTGTTCATCTGGCGCAACCAGGGCATTCCGCTGAACCTGCGCTACCGCTACACGCCGCCCTTCGGCAGCGACGAGTCGCGGCTGGGCGTTGCGATCAACGATCAGTTCATTTCCAGCTTCCCGCTGGTGCGGCGCACCGGCAAGCAGGGCCTGGAAGAGATCCGTCTGCCGGTACTGGCCGGTGATGCCGGTGCCGACGATGGACGCCTGTTGATTCCTGCACTCAAGCTGGGTGACCGCAACCAGCTGCGCTTCGACTTCAACTTCGCCAGCGTGATGGGCAGCGCGCAGCGCGATCATTGCCAGACCGTGCTGCCACCGAACCTGCAGGCGGCGATCGAGGAAGATTCAACCATCGACTTCTCCGGCTTCCATCACTACATGGGCCTGCCGGACCTGTCTGCATTCGCCCTGAGCGGTTTCCCGTTCACCCGCATGGCCGACCTGTCCGAGACCGTCGTGCTGGTGCCGCCCGCTGCCAGCGAGGCGCAGGTCAGCCTGCTGTTGAACCTGGTGGGTGGCCTGGGCGTGCAGACCGGCTACCCCGCCTACGGCCTGCGCCTGTCCGATGACTGGAAGCAGGCCAGCGCACTGGATGCGGACCTGCTGATGCTGGGCGCGTTGCCGGCCGAGCTGCGCGGCAGCCAGCAGCTTTCGCTGCTGATCGATGACCAGCGCACGCGGCTGCTGAACGGCCAGTCGCCTTCGCCGCAGCAGGCGATGGAGCAGGCACGGCGTGGCAGCCGTGATGGCGACCCGGCGGTGACCGAGGTTGCGGTGACCGCGCAGGCACCGTTTGCCGCGATCATCGGCATGCAGTCGCCGCATCATGCCCAGCGCAGCATCGTCTCGCTGGCCGCCAGCAATGCCGCGGACTATGGCCTGCTCGATGACGCGCTCAGCGATACCGGCAAGCGCGAGGCAATTGCCGGCTCGGTGGCGATCCTGCGCACATCCGGCATCCACAGCCAGTTCGTGGGTGAGCACTACTACGTTGGCGCGCTGCCGTGGTGGCTGCTGCTGTGGTACCACCTGGCCGACCATCCCGCATTGCTGGCGGTGCTGGCCACGCTGGTGGTGCTGATGTTCGCCTTCCTGCTGTGGCGCGCGCTGCGCTGGGTGGCCGCCAAGCGCCTGGATCCGGGGAACTGATGGCGCGCACGCGGCACCCGCTGGTGACGGCGTCGGGGCTGGTCCTGCTGGGACTGGCCGGTGCCGGCCCGTGCGCGGCGCAAGCGTTGCCGGCCACACCGGGAGGCACGGTGGCCGAGCAACGCCAGTGGCTGCTGCAGCAGGTGCGCATCGGCGAGGCCACCGGCCGCCAGAGCCTGATCGAAGACGCGTTGGCGCGGCTGCGGATGCTGGCACCGGATGATCGCGGCACGCTGGTGGCGATCCTGGAAGTGCAGTTGTCGCAGCAGAAGCTGGACGATGCCGAAGCCACGCTGGCACGGCTGCGCCAGATCGGCGCAGGCAGCCGCGAGCTGGCGGCCGGCGAACGCCTGTGGCAGGCCTATCGCGGCGACCTTCAGCAGGAACTGCAGCAGGCCCGCCTGTTCGCCGCCGGTGGTCGCAGCGAGGAAGCACTGGCGATCTACCGGCGCCTGTTCAACGACGACCCGCCGGGCCTGCAGCTGGGCCTGGAATACTGGCGGCTTCGCGGTACCCAGGCCGAAGGCCGTGCACCGGCGATCCGTGCGCTCACCGAGCTGGATCGCAGCTACCCGGGCAATGTCACCCTGCTGCAGGCACTGTCGCAGCTGCTGTTCGCTGCGGGCCGCGACAGCGAGGCACTGGCGGCGCTGCAGCGCATGGGGCGCAATCCGGAAGCACGCGGCATGGCCGCCGACGCCGAATGGGCCTACCTGAAGGATCAGGCTGCCGACGAGCGCAGCGTGCGCCGCCTGCAGGACTTCATCACCCGCAATCCCACATTTGCCGACATCGCACTGGTGCGCGAGCGCTACGCGGACCAGCACAAGCGGGTCAGTGATCCGGCCTGGCGTGCCGGGCTGCGCGGCCAGCAACTGCTGGACGCGGGCCGCAATGAAGACGCCGAGCGCGCCTTCCTGCAGGCGCTGAGAGGCTATCCACGCGAGCCAGGCCTGCTTGGCGGGTTGGGCATGGCGTTGATGCGCCAGGGCCGCCGCGAGCAGGCCATCACCTACTTCCAGCGCGCGGTGCAGGCGACACCGGCCGGCGACAGCAATGACAAGTGGCGTGACCTGATCGCCAGCACCCGCTACTGGCTGCAGCTGGACCAGGCCGATGCCGCGCTGAAGGCGGGCCGCCTGGACGAGGCCGAGCGCCTGTACGCGCAGGCACGGCGGCAGCAGCCGCGCGACGTCAATGCTGCGCTGGGGCTGGTCGACGTCGCCGTCGCGCGCGGTGACGATGCGGCCGCCGAACGCCAGCTGCAGAGTGCGCGGCGGATCGCGCCCACCGATGCCAACGTGGTGCGCAAGCTGGTGCAGCTGTATGGCCGCACCGATCCGCAGCGGCTGGAGGCCTTCATCAACGCGTTGCCTGCCGCACAGCGCAAGCTGTATGCCGAAGACCTGCGCCAGCTGCAGATCACGCGGCTGCGTGAACGCCGCGAGCAGGCACTGGCGGCCGGTGATGCCGCCACGGCCATCGAACTGGGAACGCAGCTGCGTGTGGAACTGCCCGATGATGCCTGGCTGGCCTATGCCCTCGGCAACGAGCTGCGTGCGGCAGGCCGGGAGCAGGATGCCGATGCCGTGGTGGCCGACATGGCCCGGCGCAACGGCAGTGCAGAGGCGCGCTATGCGCAGGCACTGTACCTGTCCGGCTCCGATCGCCTGCCGCAGGCGCTGGCCGTGCTCGATGCACTGCCCCAGGCGCAGTGGGACGATGACATCCGCGCGCTGTCGGCGCGCCTGCACCGGCAGCAGCTGACCGACCATCTGTGGGAGCTGCGCGCGCAGGGCAGGGAGGCCGAGGCCATCGCCCTGCTGCTGCAGCAACCGCCCAGCACCGACAACGACATGCTGCTGGCCGAGTGGGCCCGCCTGCGCGGTGACCACGCGCAGGCACTGCACTATTACCAGCGCGTGCTGGCCGCACAGCCGGACAACGTCGATGCGCAGCTGGGCCGGATCCTGGCCTGGATCGGCAGCGGCGACCTGGCCAGCGCACGCCGCCAGATGCAGGATGCACCGCCCCAGGTTGCCGATGAGGCGACGGGGCAGCAGCGCCAGCTCGCCACCATCTGGACCGACCTGCGCGAGGACGCGAAGGCGCTTGCGATCCTGCGTGCGCTGCTGGCACGCAGGACCGCGCCCGATGCACAGTCCTGGCGCGACGCGGCACGGCTGGTCCGCCGTGACGATCCACAGCAGGCGTTGGACATGTACGCGCAGGCCATGGCCGACAACGGGCTGCTGGCACCGGCACAGGCAGCACCGCGCGACAACCGCGCGCTGACGCTGGCCAGCCGCGAAACCGCAGGCGACGACTGGCTGCGTCGCAGCCTGCGCAGTGATGTCGAAACCCTGTACCAGCAGGAGAATCCCACCCTGACCGTGATGCAGGATACGGGTCGCCGCAGCGATGGCACGCCGGGCATCTCGCGGCTGTCGCGTGATACCCGCATCGCGCACCTCGACGCGC
This sequence comes from Stenotrophomonas sp. CC22-02, assembly GCF_004365115.1. Taxonomy (NCBI): domain Bacteria; kingdom Pseudomonadati; phylum Pseudomonadota; class Gammaproteobacteria; order Lysobacterales; family Lysobacteraceae; genus Stenotrophomonas; species Stenotrophomonas sp. CC22-02. The sequence continues at coordinate 178,790 of NZ_SOCO01000001.1, forward strand.
CGTTCGCCGGCGGGCTGGGCTGGGCGCGCATCGAGCAGGTGCAGTTCGATGCCGGGCGCTTCCAGACCGATGCCAACGGCGCCTACGACGAAGACTTCGGCAGCTGCGATCTGGACCTGGTCCAGGCCGACGGCACGCGCCTGCGTGCACCGGGCTGCACCCGGTTCGTGCATCAGCAACGCACGTCCGGTGCCGGTTTCGCCGTCGGCTGGCGCACGCTCGACGATCGCTGGAATTTCGATATCGGCCATACCCCGTCCAACTATGCGGTCGGCAACTGGCTCGGCGGCCTTACCGTCAATGGAGACCTGGGCCGTTTCGGCTGGGGAGCTACCGTGTCGCGGCGGCCGATGACCAATTCGCTGCTGTCGCAGGCCGGTGCATACGACCCGCGCAGCGGCATCCGCTGGGGGGGTGTCACCGCCAATGGCCTGACCTTCAGCCTGGGCTACGACCAGGGCGGCCGCAATGGCGTCTGGTCGAACTGGAGCTGGCATCGCCTGACCGGCGAGAACGTGGTGGACAACACGCGTGCCCGTGCGATGGTTGGCTGGTACCACAAGCTGATCCAGCGCACCGACATGCGCCTGGATGTCGGTACCACCGCGATGTACTGGCGTTACCAGAAGGATCTGGGCGGATACTCGCTGGGCCAGGGCGGCTATTACAGCCCGCAGCGCTACGCATCGCTGAGCCTGCCGGTGAGCTTCGCCTGGCGCAACGACAACTGGTCGGTACGCCTGGATGGATCGGTCAGCGTGTCCAGCGCGCGGACGTCCTCGATCAGCCGTTACCCGGATCAGGCGCTGATCGAACGCGTGATCGCGCAGCTGGAACCGCAGTACGGCCCGCTGACACTGGATCAGGCGGGTCTGTACACCGGCGACAGCAAGAGCACCGGCACCGGCTACCGCCTGTACGGTGCGGTGGAGCGCCGGTTGGGTGACCACTTCGTGCTCGGCGCCGCCGGTACCCTGCAGCGCAGCCGCGACTTCTCGCCGAACTCGTTCCAGCTCTACCTGCGCTATACCTTCAAACCCTGGCAGGGCAACCTGCCGTTGCCGGTCTCTCCGTTGGTGCCCTATGGCGAATTCCGCTGACCTGCAGCGCCGGCGCCTGCTGCAGGCGGCCGCGGCCGTGCCGCTGCTCGGCTGGGGTGCCGTGCAGGCGCAACCGGCGCCACCGGCATCGCGCTGGCCGGCGTGGCAGGTGCTGCTCGACAGCAGCCTGAGCCGCGACGGGCGCATGATCGATCGCAGCCAGGATGATCAGCGCAGCACCTCCGAAGGGCAGTCGTATGCACTGTTCTTTGCGCTGGTCGCCAATGACCAGACCCTGTTTGATCGCATCCTGGCCTGGACGCAGGACAACCTGGCGGGCGGTGACATGCGCCAGCACCTGCCGGCCTGGCTGTGGGGGCGGGATGCCAAAGGAGGCTGGCAGGTACTGGACAGCAACCCCGCCTCTGACTCGGATCTGTGGCTGGCCTATGCGCTGCTGGAAGGTGCGCGCCTGTGGCGGCGTCCGGCATTGCAGGCCATCGCCGAAGGCATGCTGCAGCAGGTGCGCGAGCGCGAGATCGTGCAGCTGCCGGCGCTGGGGCCGATGCTGCTGCCCGGCCCGCAGGGCTTCGTCGAAGGCGATGCGACCCGGATCAACCCCAGCTATCTGCCGTTGCCGCTGCTGCGACGGTTTGCATCGGTTGACCGCAAGGGACCGTGGCCGGCATTGGCGGCAAACACGGTGCGGATGCTGCAGCAGAGCAGTCCGCACGGATTCGTGCCGGACTGGACGGCGTGGCAGGCCGGCGGTTTCGTGGACGACCCGGTGAAGGGGGCGGTCGGCAGCTACGATGCGATCCGCTGCTACGCCTGGGCCGGCATGACCGCGCCGCGCGATCCGCTGTTCCGGCCGCAGCTGGCTGCGTTGTCCGGCCCGCTGCAGCGCCTGCGCAGCGGCGCCGCCATGTGGGAAAAGATCGACACCCGCAGCGGGCAGGGGCAGGGCGAAGGCAACTACGGCTTCCGCGCGGCGTTGCTGCCATATCTGCTGGCCCAGGGAGAAAACGAGCGCGCCCGTGCACTGCAGGCCAGCCTGCCCAGCGCCGAGCAGCAGCGCGCCGATGCCCCGGCGTACTACTCGCAGATGCTCAGCCTGTTCGGGCTGGGCTGGGCCGAAGGACGCTGGCGCTTCAACGCCGACGGCAGGCTGCAGCCGCGCTGGTGAGCCGCGCGCGCTGCAGGGTCGGGTGCATGCCGGCGCCGCCTACTCCAGCGCGTAGCGCAGGGTGAACAGCACCGCCACCAGCCACACCGCCGGGTGCACCTCGCGCCAGCGGCCGGTGCCCGCCTTCAGCGCGGCGTAGGCGATGAAACCGAACGCCAGGCCGTTGGCAATCGAGTAGGTGAACGGCATCGCCAGCGCACACAGCGCGGCGGGAACCGATTCGGTCAGGTCGCTCCAGTCCACTTCCACCAGTTCGCGCAGCATCAATCCGGCCACGAACAGCAGCGCCGGCGCAGTGGCATAGCTGGGCACCATCGCCGCCAGCGGCGAGAACAGCAGCGCGGCCAGGAACAACGCCGACACCACCAGCGCGGTCAGCCCGGTGCGGCCGCCCACCTGCACGCCCGAGGCGCTTTCGGCGAAGGCGGTGGTGCTGCTGGTGCCGAGCAACGAACCGGCGACGATCGCGGTGCTGTCGGCCAGCAGTGCGCGGCCGAAACGCTTCTGCGCGCCCGGCAGCTTCAGCAGGCCGGCGCGGCCGACCACGCCATACAGCGTGCCGGTGGCATCGAACACTTCCACCAGCACGAACACCAGCACCACCTGCAGCAGCACCGCGATCGGCGCGCCGCCGTCGTGGTGCAGCAGGCCCGGCAGGTCCAGCTGCAGGAAGGTCGGGGCCAGGCTCGGCGGCAACGACACCAGGCCCTGGTACTGCACATCACCCAGGGCCCAGCCTGCAGCTGTCACTGCCAGGATGCCGATCAGGATCGCGCCGCGGATGCGGCGTGCTTCCAGCACCGCGATCAGCAGGAAGCCGGCCAGTGCCAGCAGCGGCGGTGCCGTGTTCAACGGGCCCAGCGCCACCAGCGTGTCTTCATTGCCGACAATCACGCCGGATTTCTGCAGCGCGATGATCGCCAGGAACAGGCCGATGCCGGCCACGATGGCCGAACGCAGCGATGCCGGAATGCCCGATACCAGCCACGCGCGCACGCCGGTCAGTGACAGCACCAGGAACACCAGGCCGGAGATGAACACCGCACCCAGCGCCTGCTGCCACGGCAGGCCGGCGGCGCCGACCACGGTGAAGGCAAAGAACGCGTTCAGGCCCATGCCCGGCGCCATGCCGACCGGGAAGTTGGCGGCCAGCGCCATCACCGCCGAACCCAGCGCGGCGGCCAGGCAGGTCGCCACGAACACCGCACCGGCATCCATGCCGGTGGTGCCGAGGATCTCGGGGTTCACGAAGACGATGTAGGACATCGTCAGGAAGGTGGTGACACCGGCCAGCAGCTCGGTGCGCACGGTGGTGCCGTGCTGCTGCAGCTGGAACAGGCGTTCGAACAGGGGCATCGCAGATCTCTCATGCCTGCGCGCCCTGCCGCCCGAAGGTGCCGCAGGTGCGTCGTCAGGCGGTTAGAAGTGGTAGTTCAACTTCAGCGTAGCGCTGCTGTAGTCGGTATGGAAGCTGCGGCGGGCCGCGGCCGGGTAGTTGGGATCGTCGAGCGTCACCGGGCTGGAACCCAGGTGGGTGTAACGGTACTCGGCACCGGCGGAAAGACGGTCGTTGAAGCGGTACAGCACGCCTGCCGTGGCGTTGGCGCCGGTGGACAGGTGCGAGGCACGGGTCTCGAACTCGGCCACGCGGCAGCCGTTGGTGGCTTCCACCAGCGATTTGTCGCAGCCCAGCGTGAATGCCTGCTGGGCCACTGTCACGCCGGCGCCGAGGTAGGGCAGCCAGCGACCCATCGCTCGGCCCAGCGTCACATCGAAGGTGCCCGAACGGGTCACCGCATCCTTGCCGTAGTACGGGCTGTACCGGTGCTGCTCGCGATCCTTCCAGTCACGCGTGATGTTGCCGAACGACAGCGCGCCTTCAACGCCGACCACGATGTTGTTGTCGAACTGCCAGCGACGCCCACCCTGCACGCCGCCACTGAAGCCGCGCACGCTCTTTTCCGAGGCGCTGGCATTGCTGCGGTCCTTGCTGTGCCCCTCGCCATGCGAGGCCTGCGCACCCAGGTAGAAGACGTCCCAGTCAGGGGTGGCGGCCGTGGCAGTGCCCGACAGCAGCAGGGCGGCCGTGGTGATGATCAGAGTTTTCATTGCGGTTTCCTACGTTGGGGGATGAAGCGGGACGTAGGAAAGCCGATGAGCGCGGGCGGAAACATACAACGAGTTGCAAAGTGCGGTGGGTGCCGGGTGCAGCAAGGCCGGTTGAGGGCGTGGCGGTCCAGCGTGGCTGGAGTCCGTGGGCCAGAGCGGCTGAAAACGACAATGCGTGGCGATAGGTCCTCTTGAATGACGAAAGGCCGCGCGAGCGCGGCCTTTCGTTTCCTGCAGGAACCGTTACTTCAGCGCCTTGAAGCGCAGGCGCTTCGGCGCAGCGTCGTCGCCCATGCGGCGGCGCTTGTCTTCTTCGTACTCGCGGTAGTTGCCCTGGAAGAACTCCACGTGCGAGTCGCCTTCGAACGCCAGGATGTGGGTCGCGATGCGATCCAGGAACCAGCGGTCATGCGAAATGACGAAGGTGTTGCCCGGGAACTCCAGCAGCGCATCTTCCAGCGCACGCAGGGTTTCGATGTCCAGGTCGTTGGACGGTTCGTCGAGCAGCAGCACGTTGCCACCCTGCAGCAGGGTCTTGGCCATGTGCAGGCGGCCACGCTCACCACCGGACAGCGAACCAACCATCTTCTGCTGGTCCTGGCCCTTGAAGTTGAAGCGGCCGATGTAGGCGCGCGACTGGATCTCGATGCCGTTGATGTTGAGGATGTCCAGGCCACCCGCGATTTCCTGGAAGACGTTGTGGTTGCCTTCCAGCGCGTCGCGGCTCTGGTCCACGTAGGACAGCTTCACGGTCGGGCCGACCACGATCTCGCCGGTATCCGGCTTTTCCTGGCCGGTGATCATCTTGAACAGGGTCGACTTACCGGCACCGTTGGGGCCGATGATGCCGACGATGGCGCCGGCCGGCACCAGGAAGCTCAGGTTGTCGAACAGCAGGCGGTCGCCGAACTTCTTGGAGACGTTCTTGAACTCCATCACCGCATTGCCCAGGCGCTCGCCCGGCGGGATGAAGATTTCATTGGTCTCGTTGCGCTTCTGGTAATCGACCGACTGCAGCTCTTCCAGGCGGGCCAGACGGGCCTTGCCCTTGGTGCGGCCGCCCTTGGCGTTCTGGCGCGACCACTCCAGTTCCTTCTGGATCGCCTTCTGGCGAGCCTTTTCCTGGTTGTCTTCCTGCTTCAGGCGCTCGTCCTTCTGGGTCAGCCAGTCGGTGTAGTTGCCCTTCCACGGAATGCCGCGGCCGCGGTCCAGTTCCAGGATCCACTCGGCGGCGTTGTCCAGGAAGTAGCGATCATGGGTGACCGCCACGACAGTGCCGGTGTAGCGCGCCAGGAACTGTTCCAGCCACTCCACCGACTCGGCGTCGAGGTGGTTGGTCGGTTCGTCGAGCAGCAGCATGTCCGGCTTCTGCAGCAGCAGGCGGCACAGCGCCACGCGGCGCTTCTCACCACCGGACAGCTTGCCGACCACGGCATCCCACGGCGGCAGGCGCAGCGCATCGGCGGCCACGTCCAGCTGGTTTTCCAGGGTGTGCGCGTCGCCGGCGGCCAGGATCGCCTCCAGGCGCTCCTGTTCCTTGGCCAGCGCGTCGAAGTCGGCGCCTTCCTCGGCATAGGCCAGGTACACCGCGTCCAGCGCGGCCTGGGCCTGCAGCACTTCGCCCACGCCTTCCTCGACCGCTTCACGCACGGTCTTGGTCGGGTCCAGTTCCGGTTCCTGGGCCAGGTAGCCGACCTTGATGCCGGGCTGCGGGCGGGCTTCGCCCTCGAAATCGGTGTCCACGCCGGCCATGATCTTCAGCACGGTGGACTTGCCGGCGCCGTTCAGGCCCAGCAGGCCGATCTTCGCGCCCGGGAAGAAGGACAGCGAGATGTCCTTGATGATCTGCCGCTTGGGCGGGACCACCTTGGACACGCGGTTCATGGTGTAGATGTATTGCGAGGACATGAGGTCTCCGTAGGCGCGGCCCTGCGCCCGGTCCGCCACGGGAACATCCCGTTGCGGCAGCGGGCACAGACTGAAAAGGTGTACCGCCAATTATAGCCGGAACCGGTTCCGGGCCGCGCCGGGCAGGGGGCGCTGGGCTGGCTATCGCCTGAATACCTGATCACAGTCCTGAAACGGGAAGCGTTTCCAGCTGGAAACGGTTCAGATCAAGTGCGCAATATGGGCTCACCACCCACCCAAGCAGAGGTCTGACATGCGCATCAATCGAGTAATGGCCGGCGCCGTGGCCTCTGTGCTGGCGCTTGGCGCCGTCGCCCCGGCCTTCGCCGACAACGACCACCGCGACCGCCGTGAGTGGCGCGAAGACCGCCGCGAGTGGCGCCAGGATCGCCGTGACTGGGAACGCGACCGCCGCGAGGCCCGGCGTGACTGGGAGCGTGACCGCCGCGACTGGCACCGCGACCACGACCGCTACTACCGCCCGGCACCGCCGCGGGTGGTCTATCGGCCGGCACCGCCGCCGCCGCGCTATGGCAGCTACGGCTGGCGGGTCGGCTCCCCCTACCGCAACTACTACTCCGGCCCGGTCTACGTGGTGAACGACTACCCGCGCTACCACCTGCGCCGCCCGCCGTACGGGCACCAGTGGATCCGCGATGACCGCGGCAACATGCTGCTGGTGGCCATCGCCACCGGCGTGATCGCCCAGTACGTGCTCAGCGGACGCTGAGTCGGCGGTCACATCCACGCATAGCGTGGGTCTACTGATACGGCAGGCGAAACCATACGGGGCCGGATTCCTTCGGGGATGCCGGCCCCGTCCGTTTCGGCCCCAGCAGGCCGGTGCGGGGCTACAATCGAGGGCTGAGTCGTACCCCCTTTCCCTGCCTGCTGGAGTACCCGATGTTCCCGCGTGACGTCCGCATCGAATCCTACGATCCCGAACTGGCCAAGGCCATTGCCGCTGAGACCCAGCGCCAGGAAGACCACGTCGAGCTGATCGCCAGCGAGAACTACACCAGCCCGGCGGTGATGGAAGCCCAGGGCAGCCAGCTGACCAACAAGTACGCCGAAGGCTACCCGGGCAAGCGCTACTACGGTGGCTGCGAATACGTGGACATCGCCGAGCAGCTGGCCATCGACCGCCTCAAGCAGCTGTTCGGTGCCGACTACGCCAACGTGCAGCCGCACAGCGGCTCGCAGGCCAACCAGGCCGTGTACTTCGCCCTGCTGCAGCCGGGCGACACCATCCTCGGCATGAGCCTGGCCCACGGTGGCCACCTCACCCACGGTGCCAAGGTGAATGCTTCCGGCAAGCTGTTCAACGCCGTGCAGTACGGCGTGAACGACCAGGGCCTGATCGATTACGACGAAGTCGAGCGCCTGGCCCTGGAGCACAAGCCGAAGATGGTCGTGGCCGGCTTCTCGGCCTACTCGCAGGTGATCGACTGGGCGCGCTTCCGCGCCATCGCCGACAAGGTCGGTGCCTACCTGTTCGTCGACATGGCGCACGTGGCCGGCCTGGTCGCCGCTGGCGTCTACCCGAGCCCGCTGGAACACGCCCACGTGGTCACCTCGACCACCCACAAGACCCTGCGCGGCCCACGCGGCGGCATCATCGTCGCCAAGGGCGCCGACGAAGACCTGGTCAAGAAGCTGCAGTCGATCGTGTTCCCGGGCATCCAGGGCGGTCCGCTGATGCACGTCATCGCCGGCAAGGCCGTGGCCTTCAAGGAAGCGCTGGAGCCGGGCTTCAAGGCCTACCAGCAGCAGGTGGTGAAGAATGCCCAGGCGATGGCCAACACGCTCATCGCACGTGGCTACAAGATCGTTTCCGGCGGCACCCAGAACCACCTGATGCTGGTCGACATGATCGGCAAGGACGTGTCCGGCAAGGACGCGGAAGCCGCGCTGGGCAAGGCCCACATCACCGTCAACAAGAACTCGGTGCCGAACGATCCGCGTTCGCCGTTCGTGACCTCGGGCCTGCGCCTGGGCACCCCGGCGGTGACCACCCGCGGTTACGTCGAACAGGACTGCGTGGACCTGGCCAACTGGATCGCCGACGTGCTTGATGCACCGGCCGATGAAGCGGTCATCGCCCGCGTGCGCGATGCGGTCAGCGCGCAGTGCCGCAAGTACCCGGTCTACGGCTGATCGGTCCTGTGGGGTCGGAACCCTTCCCGCGGGAAGGGCTCTGACCCCGGCATCGGAGCACCCGCGCATGGACGAGCGCCGCCTCAGATATCTGTATGCCGCCCTGGCAGTGGTGTTTGGCCTGCCGGGAGCGCTGCTGGGCGGCATTGTCGCCCTGGTGGGCGTGTACGCCGGCCTGATGCAGGAAACCCGGCTGCCGAGCCGGTTGCTGATGGTGCTGCTGGGCGCTGCCGGCACCGTGGGCATCGTTGTCTGGCTGCGTATCAGCGTCGATTTTCTGCTGCACGGCCGGCCGGGCCTGCGGGCCGTGAGCCGCATCGGCTGGTGGGGGCTGCTGCTGGGTGCGCTGGTTGCCGTGCCCATCGCTGTACTGGGCGTGGTGGTCGGGTTGACCGAACGCGCGGAGGGCTTTGGCCTGTTGCTGTTCGGCCCGCCGCTGCTGGTGCCGGCCGCGATGCTGCTGTGGCTCAAACGCCGCGCATGATGAGGCCCATGGAAGGAAACCGGATGCATGGATGAGCATCTGCACAAACGGATGGTTGCGGTGGGCGGTCTCGTGCTCGGCCTGCCTGCACTTGCTGCCGGCGGAACCGTCGCGGCGCTGGGGCTGATGGTCGCGATGGACGGCAAGTATCTGTCCGGCAACGAACCCACGTTGCTGCTGCTGTGGTCGCTGGGCGGGATCATCGGCCTGCTGTCATGGCTGTGGCTGAGCGGCGTATTCCTGCGGCGCGGCCTTGATGGCCTGCGGCAATCGTCGCCTGTGGCGTGGGTGGGATTGTTGCTGGGCGTCCTGGCCGCGCTGGCTGTGGTCGCCGTCACGCTGCATCTGGCGTTCAAGGACGGCGAGTTCGCGCTGTTGAGCTACCTGGGATTAGGGCCGCCGTTCCTGCTGCCGGCCGCACATCTGGCGTGGCTGCGCTGGGGCCGGGGCGGCGCTGCGTCCGGCCAGGGCGGCTGAGGCGCCAACTGCAAGCAGTGTTGGCGTTTTGTGCAGGTACTTCCGCGCAGACAGCATTTGCTGCTGCGCCCCTTCTCAGGTACCTTTGCGACGCTGCCACGACCGTGGCCGCAGGTCTTCTCGCGAGCCAGGCGTTCCATGTATTGCCCCTTCTGCCAGCATGCCGATACCCGGGTCATCGACTCGCGCGTCTCCGAAGACGGCGCGACGATCCGTCGTCGGCGTGAGTGCGAGGCCTGCAACGAACGCTTCAGCACCTTGGAAACGGTCGAGCTTAAGCTGCCGGCCATCGTCAAAAGTGACGGCACCCGCGAGGCCTTCGACCAGCGCAAGGTGCGCGCCGGCTTCGACCGCGCGCTGCAGAAGCGCGCCGTGCCCGAAGAGAAAATCGAAGCAGCGGTGCGCGCCGTGGTCCACCAGCTGCGCATCAGTGGCGAACGCGAAGTGCCTTCCATCAAGGTCGGCGAGTTCGTGATGAACGAACTGCGCAAGCTCGACCATGTGGGTTACGTGCGTTTCGCCTCGGTGTACCGCAGCTTCGAGGATGTGGCCGATTTCCGCGAGGAGATCGAGAAGCTGGAACGCGAACTGCCCTCCAGTACCGAACAGCTGCAGCTGCTGGGCGATGTGATCGCCCTGACCAAGAAGAAGAAGGGCTGACGCCCTGGTGGGTGCCAACCGTTGGTTGGCACAGATATCTGCCTCGGTGGGTGCCAACCTTGGTTGGCACAGAGACCGCGTGGCATGGATCCACACCGACGGCGTTACCATGGCGGCATGACCACACCGTTCTCCGTCCTTGACCACCTGCACATGGCCAACGCGTTGCGTCTGGCCGAGCGCGGTGCCTACACCACCCGTCCCAACCCGATGGTCGGCTGCGTCATCGCCCACGGCGAACGCGTGGTCGGGCAGGGCTGGCACCAGCGTGCCGGTGGGCCGCATGCCGAAGTGTTCGCGCTGCGCGAGGCCGGCAGCGAAGCGCGCGGTGCCACCGCCTACGTCACGCTGGAACCCTGCGCGCACTACGGGCGTACACCGCCCTGCGCGCTGGCCCTGATCGAAGCCGGCGTATCGCGCGTGGTCGCGGCGATGCGCGATCCGTTCCCGAAGGTCGATGGCGGTGGCTTCGATCTGCTGCGCGAGGCCGGCATCGACGTGTCTGAAGGCTTGATGGCCGCGCAGGCGCGCGAGCTCAACAAGGGCTTCCTGTCGCGCGTGGAGCGCAACCGTCCGTGGCTGCGGGTGAAGCTGGCCGCCAGCCTGGATGGCCGTACCGCGATGGCCGACGGCACGTCGAAGTGGATCACCGGCGCGGCGGCGCGCGAAGACGTGCAGCACTGGCGCGCGCGTGCGGGCGCCATCCTCACTGGCGCCGACACCGTACTGGCCGACGACCCGATGCTGACCGTGCGCCTGGCCGATACCGAAGTGATGCCGCCGCTGCGCGTCGTACTCGATTCGCGCCTGCGGTCGCTGGAATGCAGCCGCGTGCGCGAGGGCGGGGCACCCACGCTGTACCTGCACAACGCGGTTGTCAGCCCCCCTGATGCAGCCGACGCCGCATTCGCCAGCGTGGCGCTTCGCCATGGGCATCTCGATCTGGGCGCGGTACTGGCGCTGCTGGCCGAGCGCGGCATCAACGAAGTGCACACCGAAGCGGGTGCGACCCTGGCTGGCGCGCTGCTGCGCGGTGGCTGGGTAGACGAACTGCTGCTGTACCTGGCGCCCACGTTGCTGGGTGACAGCGGCCGCCCGCTGCTGGCTGGCCTCGGCATCGACGCGATGGACCAGCAGCGCCGCCTGCGCGTGGTCGATCAGCGCCAGGTGGGTGAGGACCTGCGGTTGCTGCTGCGCGTGTAATGCTCTGGTAGGGACCGAGCCGGGTCGGTGCTGGGGCCCTTACGCTTCTTCCTGTGGTGCATTGCCGTTCCGCGGCCAGCTCACGACGTTGAAGTGGAACCACGCTTCCACCTCGCCGCCGGTGTCGCGGCCATTGCGGTGTGCGGGCAGATAGCACCAGTCCCTGGCGGCGGCCATCGCCGCCTCGGCAAGCTGGGGATGGCCGCTGGATTCCAGCACACGGATTCCGGCCAGTCGGCCAGTGGCATCCACCTGCATCTGCAGGTGTACCTTGCCGCCTTCGCGCGCTGTTGCGGGGAATCGGGCCGGCCGTGCCGCACGCGTGGTGGGCTCGATCGTAACGCTGTCGCTGCGCTCGGTGAATACGCTGCAGTCGGCGCGTGCCGTGAAGGTTCGGGGCGGCGTGGATGTGAAGCGCCGCAGGCATGTGACGGGATCGTCTTCTTCCCTGCAACCCGGACTCTCAGTCTGCAGGCGACTCCGGGCCTGTTCGGGCGCGATCTCGTAACCCGGCGGGAGGGCGCATCCGCCGAGCCCGACCATCGCATACAACAACATCGCGCTGCGCAGACTCACTGGGTCACCGTTCGCGGAACCGTTCCAGGATTCCCCGGCAGTATGCAGCGGCCAGCTCCGGCCCCAGCGTTCTCACTTTTTCGTCCACGGCATCCTGCAGCGCCGTGCCACGTAGCAGGGTGCTATCCCGGTCATAGCGCTCGACGAACTTCAGTTGCGCGTCCAACATCAGGTCGCAGGCCGGGATGCCCGAGTACGCAGCGGCCGCCTCCGCTTCGATCCGTTCTCTCCACTCGGAGAGCGGCAGAAGGCTTTTGGTGAGCATGACGCCAAGGAGGGGTAGCGTAGGGCTGGTCCAAGGACCATCGTCCCCAGCCTGAAGAAAAATGGCCTCGCCGTCATACGGAACGGTAGGTGCTTCCATCAACGCGCGTGCATAGTCGTTGATGAACCTCGATGCGCGGGAAGGATCATCTGCTTCCGCCTTACGCTCCATGTATATCCTGCGGTAGACCGGAAAGTATCCAGACACATCCGGTAGATCGCAGCGGTAGTTCACCGTGGCCTGACCGGCGCCATCGACGTCGCTACGTGCTATCGCCGTCGTTACGCAGGACACCGCGCTTTGACGTGCGCTCAGGGCATCGGCGATAGACTCCAGCGACGTCCCGCTGAAGCTTGCGGAGAAGTTTCCTATGGAGGAGACACTGTCGATGATGCTGTCCACGTCTGCCGGCTCCAGGTCCTTTGCGGACAGAAGGCTGTTCCGCAGCGTTGCCTTGGCCTGCTCGTCTCCCTGAGTGAGCACCCGTACGTAGGCATCAAAGGTCTCTTCCAGCGAAAGGGGGGAAGGTTCGGCAGCGATCGCGGAAAGGGGGGTACCAAGCAGCAGGGCGAGCAACGGTTTCAACATGGCAGGGCGTGGGCAGGCGGAATAACACCCGAGGATCATCGCCTGCACTGCCCACGTCCATGCAACTTGTCCGAAATCCGAGCCCCGGGGATGGCGAACGGGAACATGCATGATGCGAGGATGCGAGGATGCGAGGCGCAGCGCGGGCCTATTCCGGTGACGTCAGCAGCATCTGTATCCACTCGTACGTGGGCGGCAGGTCCTGCGGGACGCATGCATGCTCATCAGTTCACTACCAATTTATGGCATCCCAGACATTGACTTCGCTTGGTTCGCTTGGTTCGCCCGGTAAGCCCGACAGCGGAGCCATCATCAAAACCCACGTACGCAGCGACGGTAAGTCCTTCGGCACCCACTCCTTCGTACCCGCGTCCTGTGAAAATTTCACGCTGCCGGTCCTCGCGATGCTGGGTGCTTTTCGCAACCTATCGAGGTTGATGCGCAGCCTTGTGAGCGGATCTTCATCCAGCTGCACTTGAAACTCCGCCCGCGTCAGCCTTGGTGTCACCGCAGCAATGTCCGGCAACCGGCAGGTGTAGTCCACTGTGGCCCAGTGCACATCCTCATGCACTTCCTGTTTCGATCCAATGGTTCGACACTGCATGCTGCGCAGCCGCGCCTTCAGTTCACGGACGTATTCCTCGCGCAGCTGTGCCTCCTCGCCAATATGCGGTGTATCACCGAACATGATCGTGTGAATCATCAGACTGCGCATTTCTTCAAGATCATGCGCTGGCACCTCGTTCAGTGCCGCGAATTTTTCGATGGCATGCGGGTCACCTTCCGTGAACCGTACATACAGACTGAAGCTCCGCTCGGGCGTGCTTGCGTCAAGATGGCTCTGATCAGGCCTGTCCGGTGCGCCCATTGCGAAGGCTGGCAACGCCGCGCAGGCAATCAACAGCGCCGCGCGACCTGTCAGGTATCGTGCCGTCTGGATCGTCATTTGCATGGCTCCGGCCACATTGCATCGATCTTCGGGCGCAGCGCCACACACTGCTGTGCGAGCTCGGCGTCCGCCATGTCCTTGCGTTCGATACTCAGTCTCTGTGCCAGAGCATCGGCATCAGCTAGTTTCTGTGGTTCAAGATGCGCGGCGCAGCGGCGATACCGTTGGATCAGCTCATCGCATTCGGCTACGCGGGTCTTCTGCATTTCAGCGCGGCGCATTGTCTCGAACAGCCACCTTTGCATTGGCAACCATGCGCGCATCAGGACCTCGCCCACATCCTTTTCGACCTGGCCGTAGATGGTGTTAACGCCTGGCCCTTCGCTGTGCCATGTGCTGCTCCCCGGTGCCGAAATCAATCGGGTGTTTCCGTCGACCACACGGAAAGGCCCATCGCTCAACAGCGTGCGATAGGCCGACCAGAAGCGGATGTCGCTAGTATCGCCCCGGTCAAACAACGAAGCATCGTAGAGCAAGCTAAGTGCATCCACATCGGCCACGTCACAGGAAAAATGGACATCTGCCACGCGAAAGCCCTCCTCAAGACGATCCCTGACTTCGCTGTGGACAGCGCGACAGTGCGTCCTACGCTGCACCTCGATAGCCCAGTGCCGTCTTGCGGTCTTCACCTCATCCGGGCTGGCACCCTGAAAAAGAACCCTGTGCGATTGTCGGGACAGGGCCCATGCGATCGCAGGGACATCGGGATGCCTCCCGCGGAACTCGCCCAGTTCGGGTCCAATGCGTGCATCGAACTCGTGCTGGGAGTCGGCATCGTTCTGCAGCATGGTGCGTGCGTATAGATCGAACGTCGCTTCAGGTGTGAGGGAAGGGGGGCTGCCTGCAGCCGGGAAGGCGGCAAGGGCCAGGAGGTAGAGAAGCGTACGCATCAAGGATCGACCTTGGCGAAGGAGCGGGAAGCATTGCCCGACCGCCTATGGCCGTCCATGCAACTATTCCGAAATGGCATCATTCACGGTGGACTCGGCATTGGCGAATACAGGCGCATTCTGCGGAGCATCTACGCGTCAATCGCAGGGTTCTGGCCGCAGGGCGTCAATCTTGGGTCGCATTGCCAGGCATTGCTGCGTCAGTTTTCTGCCCGCTAACGTCTTGTGCTGTGCGCTGATATGTCTTGCAAGTTCGTGGGCGCCCAGAAGTTCATTCGGTGCGAAGCGGGCCGCACAGCGCTGATACTGCTGGATCATGCCGTAACAATCGGCAACCAGTATCATGTGTTCTTCGCGCGCTCTATGCGTCTGACTCCACCAGTGGAGCATCGGCATCCATGCCTCCATCAGCACCCTGCTGATATCTTTCTCCATCCGGCCATGGATCGAGAGCTGGTCGAGCCCCTCGCTATGCCAAATCTCGCTATCGGGGTCCATCACCAGCTGGGTCGTGCCGTAGAGTGACCGGAACGGGCCATCGCGCAACAGCGTGACATAGGAAGACCACAGGGGAGCGTTTCTATCATCCTGATCGTCAAACAGCGATGCCTCAAACAGGGGGCGCAGTCGCTCGATATCGCCCACCTGGCAGGTGAAGCGAACGGTGGCGACGCGATAGCCGTCGCTTGGCCGGTGCCAGGTATCGCTGCTTAAAGCGCGGCAGTGCGAGCTGCGGGTAACCGCAGTAATCCACGTCTGCTGGGCGCGAGTGGCATCGCCCGCCCCAGCGTCATCGGCCAGCCATTCTAGAGCAGCGTCCTAGAGCAGCGTCTGGAAAGCCCTTGGCCAACGGTGATGTTTCGTCTTCCCATCCACGGAAGTCGCCCATTGCAGACCCCACGGTTGCGTGGAACTCCCGCCACGCTTGGCGATCGTTCTCGACCAGCGCCCGCATGTACAAGTCGAAGGTGGATTCCGGCGAGAGCGGCGCTGGCCGAGCTGCTGCTGGCACCGTCGCCAGCAGCAGGGAGAGAAGTAGAAGGCGCACAAATAGAGCCTTGGGGCGAATGGCTCGCGAGAGTGCAGTGGGCGTCAGGTGCTATCTATCAGATTTGTTTGAAGTAGAACGGTAGTCGGTTGCCACGCCCTGAAAAGTGTCCAAGCGTCACGCGCTCACGCGCACGCGTCGGTCCACATCATCTCGGCGATCGGGCGCAGTGCCTTGCACTCCTGGGTCATTTCCTCGGCCGACTGCACCTGCGCCTTGGCCTTCAGTTCCTCGGCCATCGCATCCACGCCGCTGATCTGTTCCGGCGCGATCTTCGCCACGCACGCGCGGTGCTGCTGCAGCAGCAGGTCGCAGCCCGGCACGCCGGTCACCTTGGGTGCACTGGCCGCCTGCGCGTCCTGCATCCAGTCCTCGAACGGCGCCAGCGCGCCGGCCACGGTGCCGACCAGATCATCGAAATTGCCGCTGTACCAGTAGCCGTTGTCCTTGGCCGGGTACAGGGTGAAGGTGCCACTGACCGGCAAGCGCGCGCCCGTCTGCAGTGCCTGGGTGTAGGCATCGGTGAACTGCTTGCGCACGGCCGGGCTGGCATCGGCGGCCAGGCTGGCGGCGAACAGCGGGCGTACCTTGCCCAGGTCGGGCAGCTGGCAGCTGTAGCTGATCCGCGCCAGCTTCTGGTCTTCCACGTATTCGTTGTCTTCAATCACGCTTTTGGTGGCGCGGCACTTCGAATCGCGCAGTGCCTTGGCGTACAGCGCTTCGGTGGTGGCGGCGTCTACCTTGGCGCCGGTGCTGGCGAGCACGGTCTGCCAGGGCTCGGCCAGTGCCTTGGCCAGCGCACCCGGCGTCGGGGTCACGGCATCCTGGCCTTCGAACGCGGGCTTCAACGCATCGTTGAGCCTGCGGGTGGCGGCGGTGTCGTCTTCCAGCAGCACGCGTGCATACAGGTCGAAGGCCTGCTCGGGCGACAGCGTGGCCGGGGCAGCGCTGGCGAACAGCGGGGCGCACAGCAGGGCGCTGGCCAGCAGCGTGCGGATTGGGGTCTTCATGACGGAGTTTCCTGTTCCAGAGGCGCGCAAGCCTAGCGCATCTTCGCGCAGGTTCGATGGCGCCAGGGGGTCACGCGCGGGTGCGCGTGGGCCAAAAAAACGGGCCCCTTGCGGGGCCCGTTCGATCGCACGACGAGGAGCGATCGTTGGATCAGAAGCTGGCGCGCACGCCGGCCGAGTACTGGGTGACGTCACGGTAGCCGGAGATCTCGCCCACCAGACCCCAGGTCCTGGTGAAGTTGATCTGGCCGCCCAGGGTGCCCACCCAGGTGCCCTTGAAGTTGTTGCCGCCATCCATGTAGCCGGTCTTGACCCAGGCTTCGGTCATGCGCGACGGCTTGCCGCGCAGGCCCACGGTGACGCGGCCCAGGTTGGTGTGGTCCTTCAGGCGCTCGGAATAGCCGTAGTAATGATCGGTCAGCTCAACGTTCTGGCGCACCCAGGCGGCGTCGGCGGTGAAGTCGACGCGGTCGGTCCACGGCATGTGATAGCCGATGCCCAGCTCCGGCTGGTCCAGCTCCAGCTTCAGCGAGCCATCGCTGTAGTGATAGGTCTTGCGGGTACGCGACCAGCCGCCGAACACGTGCACCTGTTCGGAGAGTGCGAACGAACCGCGCAGATAGGCGCCGTCGACCTTGGGGTCGTCCAGTGCGTTGTCGTCAACCTTGACCTGCGTCCAGCCGCCTTCCACGTAGGTGTAGCTCAGGGCGTCGGCCGAAGCCGAGAAGGGGGCGGCGGCCAGCAGAGCGGCCACGATCAGGATCTTGCGCATGGGAATTCCTGTGAATTTCAGTCCATTGGCGAGCCGGCCCTGCGGGCGGCCCGTGGCGACCTCATGTCGTCCGGCGACGGATTTTAATGAAAGTTTTACAAAATGCGAGCCGTGGGGCGAAGCCGTGGCCAGCAACGCGACGTCGGTCACAGCTGAACGTGGGATGGCCCGGCCCTGCGCGACCCCGGCAAGGCGGCTGGTACACTACCCGCGCCGGTTCGCCGGTACACAAACGTCTTCAGGGCGGGGTGCAATTCCCCACCGGCGGTAGGTGCGCAAGCACGAGCCCGCGAGCGCCCCGGCCCACCGCCGGGGGTCAGCAGATCCGGTCCAATGCCGGAGCCGACGGTCATAGTCCGGATGAAAGAAGACGGTGCCACAGGGCTCATGCCCTGTGTGCGCCTGTTTGCCTTGCGGCGTTTTTCGCTCACATTCCGCGGAGAACGTTACTTGTTTACTGGAATCATCGAAGGCGTCGGCCGTCTGGCCGCACGCGAATCCATCGGCGGCGATGTCCGCTTCACCTTCAATATCGGGAATCTGCCGTTCGACAACGTGCAGATGGGCGAGAGCATCGCCATCAACGGCGTCTGCCTCACCGTCATCGCATTCGACGCCAGCAGCTTCCAGGCCGATGCCTCCACCGAGACCCTGGGCCTGACCACGCTGGGCCAGCTGGGCGAGGGCGCGGTCATCAACCTGGAGCGCGCCATGCGCCCGACCGACCGCCTCGGCGGCCATCTGGTCAGCGGCCACGTCGATGGCCTCGGCCAGGTGTTGTCCATCCACGAAGACGCGCGCGCCCAGCGCTGGCGCTTTGCCGCACCGGCCTCGCTGCGCCGCTACATCGCCAAGAAGGGCTCGATCTGCGTGGACGGCGTCAGCCTCACCGTCAACGAAGTGGATGACGAAGGTTTTGAAGTCGCCCTGATCCCGCACACCGTGGCCAATACCGCCTTCTCCGCCTCGGGCGTGGGCAGCGCGGTCAACCTGGAAATCGACCTGGTGGCTCGATATGTGGAAAGGCTTGTCAGCCTGCCGGCCAGCGGCCGGCAGCTATCGTCTGAAGAGGGAGATGCCGCATGAATTTCGCCCCGATTCCGGAAATCCTGGAAGAGATCCGCCTGGGCCGCATGGTGGTCATCGTCGATGACGAAGACCGCGAGAACGAAGGCGACCTGATCATGGCCGCCGAGCTGGTCAAGCCGTCGGACATCAACTTCATGGTCACCCACGGCCGTGGCCTGGTGTGCCTGCCGCTTACCCGTACCCGCGCCGCAGACCTCGGCCTGGCGCCGATGGTGCAGGCCAATACCGCGCAGTTCCAGACCAACTTCACGGTCAGCATCGAGGCCGCCGAGGGTGTCACCACCGGCATCTCGGCACACGACCGCGCGCACACCATCCGCACTGCGGTGAAGCCGAATGCCAAGCCGGCCGACCTGCACCAGCCGGGCCACATCTTCCCGCTGATCGCCCAGCCGGGTGGCGTGCTGACCCGTGCCGGCCACACCGAAGCGGGCGTCGACCTGGCCATGCTGGCCGGGCTGGAGCCGGCCGGCGTACTCGTGGAGATCCTGAACCCGGATGGCAGCATGGCGCGCCGCCCGGAGCTGGAAGTGTTCGCCCGCGAGCACGGCCTGAAGATGGGTTCCATCGCCGATCTGATCGCCTACCGGCTGGCCACCGAAAAGACCGTCGAGCGCGTCGACGAGCGCGACATCGACACCGAATTCGGCCCGTTCAAGCTGGTCACCTACCGCGACCGCATCGCCCACGACCTGCATTTCGCCCTGGTCCGTGGCACCCCGGATGCCGAAACGCCGACGCTGGTGCGCGTGCAGGTGGAAAACCCGCTGGCCGACCTGCTGCACTGGCGCCGCGACGATTTCGGCGTGGCCGCTACCGATGCCCTGCGGGCGATCGATGCCGAAGGCGCGGGTGTGATGGTGGTGCTGTCGGCCCCGCGCGATGGCGAGGCCCTGCTGGCCCGCCTGCGCCAGCAGCCGGCGCCGGTGGTGCCGGGCAAGGACAAGGATGTGGGCCAGTGGCGCCGCAACGGTGCCGGCGCGCAGATCCTGTCCGACCTGGGGCTGGGCAAGCTGCGCGTGCTGGGCACGCCGCGCCGCCAGGTCGGCCTGGCCGGGTACGGCCTGGAAGTGGTGGAGACGGTCACCCTGTAATGGATGGTGCCGGCCAGCGGCCGGCACTACCGGTGGGTGCCGACCGTGGGTCGGCACACCCCCAAGGCCCCCGCCAGCCACGGCCGGGGCCCATCCACGGTAGAATCACCCCCTTATCGAGTCCCCCAAGCCGCATATGAGCCACTACGAAGGCGATCTTCGCACTCCCGAGTCGGCGCGCTTCGCCATCCTGGCCAGCCGCTGGAATGCCCGCATCACCGACGCGCTG
Organism: Stenotrophomonas sp. CC22-02; assembly: GCF_004365115.1. Taxonomy (NCBI): domain Bacteria; kingdom Pseudomonadati; phylum Pseudomonadota; class Gammaproteobacteria; order Lysobacterales; family Lysobacteraceae; genus Stenotrophomonas; species Stenotrophomonas sp. CC22-02. The sequence goes on from NZ_SOCO01000001.1 coordinate 198,524, forward strand.
GTCGCGGGCGCCCGCCTGAGCCTGGCCGGCAACGGCGTCAGCGAAGCCAACATCGACGTGATCCGCGTGCCGGGTGCCTGGGAACTGCCGCTGGTGGCCGCACGCCTGGCTGCCGCGCATGAACACGCCGCCATCCTCACCCTGGGCTGCGTCATCCGTGGCGACACCCGCCACTACGAACACGTGGCCGACCGCTGCGCCGAAGGCCTGATGCGCGTGCAGCTGGATTTCGGCGTGCCGGTGCTGAACGGCGTGCTGGCGGTGGAACGCGCTGAGGATGCCGAGGCACGTGCCGGCGGCAGCCACGGCAACAAGGGCGAGGAAGTCGCACTCGCCGCATTGGAAATGGTCAACCTGCTGGAGCAACTGCCATGAACAAGAACACCCAGGGCAAGCCCTCCGGTAAACCTGTCCGCCGTGATGGCGTCGACCCTGTGCTGCGCTCGCGCGCCCGCCGTCGTGCCGTGCAGGCGCTGTATGCCTGGCAGATCTCCGGCGGCAACGCACAATCGCTGATCGCCCAGTTCGCTCACGAGCAGGCCCGCGAAATCGCCGATCTGGCCTATTTCGAAGCGCTGGTGCATGGCGTGCTGGACAACCGCCGCGACATCGACGAAGCGCTCGGCCCGTACCTGGACCGTGGCATTGAAGAAGTGGACGCCATCGAACGCGCCGTGCTGCGCCTGGCCGGCTACGAGCTGCGCTACCGCCTGGACGTGCCGTACCGCGTGGTCATCAACGAAGCCATCGAATCGGCCAAGCGCTTCGGTTCCGAGCATGGCCACACTTACGTCAACGGCGTGCTGGATCGTGCCGCCGTGGAATGGCGCAAGGTCGAATCGGGTCACTGACCCGGTTTCTGTAGAGCCGAGCCATGCTCGGCTCACCGTGCAGCGCACGGTTGCGTCCGGCATTGCGGCGCGTGATCGAACTGCAGCCGAGCATGGCTCGGCTCTACATAACAGCAGACCGCCCCATGTCCCTGGCCGAATTCGCCCTCATCGACCGCATCCGCGCCCGCACCCTCGAGCGCGACGACATCCTGCTCGGCATCGGCGACGACGCCGCGCTGCTGCAGCCGCGTGCCAACGAACAGCTGGTGGTCACCGCCGATACGCTCAACAGCGGCGTGCACTTCCCGGTGGAAACCCCGGCGTTCGACATCGGCTGGAAGACGCTGGCGGTCAATCTGTCCGACCTGGCCTCGATGGGCGCACGCCCGGCCTGGTGCACGCTGGCGCTGTCGCTGCCGGAAACCTCTGAAGACTGGATCGAAGCCTTTGCCGATGGCTTCTTCGCATTGGCCGACCAGCACGACATCGCGCTGATTGGCGGTGACACCACGCGCGGCCCGTTGTCGCTGTCGGTGACTGCGATGGGGCAGGTGGGCCGAGGCCAGGCGCTGCGTCGTGATCGCGCGCAGGAGGGCGACGACCTCTGGGTGAGTGGCACCCTGGGCGATGCCGCCGGCGCATTGAAGCTCTGGCAGCAGGGCGCGCTGAACGTTGCGGCCGCCACGTTGCTGGCCGACTACGAGCACCTGCGCCTGCGCCTGCTGCGGCCCACGCCGCGGGTGACACTGGGCCTGCGCCTGCGTGCCTTCGCGCACGCGGCCGTGGATGTATCGGACGGCCTGCTGGCCGACGCCGGCCATATCGCCGCACGCAGTGGCGTGGCCGTGCATGTGGATGCCGACATGCTGCCGATCTCGCCGGAGCTGCGCGAACTGCTCGGTCGCGAGGAAGCACGTGAGTGCGCACTGCGCGGCGGCGACGACTACGAACTGTGCTTCACCGCTGCCGCCGATCAGCGCGATGCACTGATGTACCTCTCGCAGACGCTGGACCTGCCGCTTACCCGCATCGGCCGCATTGCCGAAGGGCAGGGCGTACACGTGGACGGCGAAGCCGCCAGCGGCGGTTACCAGCACTTCGCGTAGAAGCAGCACTGCTTGCCCTGGTGGGTGCCAACCTTGGGTGGCACGAAGGTGTCAGGCCAAGACCATGGGCTGCCTGCGTACTGCTTTGGTGGGTGCCAACCTTGGTTGGCACGAATGTGTCCGGCATCCGTACCAACACCGTGTCGACCAAGGTCGACACCCACCCACGCGGGGCGTGCCGGAATTGCTCTGGTGGGTGCCAACCTTGGTTGGCACGAATGTGTCAGGCATCCGTACCCACACCGTGTCGACCAAGGTCGACACCCACCCACGCGGGGCGTGCCGGAATTGCTCTGGTAGGTGCCAACCTTGGTTGGCACGAATGTGTCAGGCATCCGTACCCACACCGTGTCGACCAAGGCCGACACCCACCAAAGCGAGGCAATTACACGTGCGGAACCGGCGCGCCGAAACGGTTGTCACCCGGCGAGCTGGGCAGCACCAGGAATACAAGTGCCGCCAGGCTCACGAACGGCACGAACGCCAGAAATACCCACCAGCCCGAACGGTCGGTGTCGTGCAAGCGGCGAACCGTCGCAGCCAGGCATGGCAGCACAAACACCAGCCACAGCACCACGCTCAACCCGCTGACTACCAGCGCAAGCGTGCTTGAACCGGTGTAGCCCGCGTAGAAACTCAGCACGTACAGCGGGATCGAAATGATCACGATGAACAACTGGAACCACCAGAATTCACTGCGGCTGGCACGCCCGCTGAACTGCGCATAGCGGGTCAGCGGAGTCATCATCTTGTGCATCGGCACTCTCTCAAAAAAGGAAGCGCGCACTATCGCTGCTGGCAGGAAGGTACTCCATGCAACTTATTGCAATCGCAACGAGAATTTCTCTAGAGCAGAGCTCACGCTCGGCTGCTTCGTATAAAGAGAAAGCCGAGCATAGGCTCGGCTCTACATCTTCAACGGGCGATCTTCGCCTCGGCATCGCGCGCCGTACCGTAGTCATCCAGCCACTGGAATTTCAGCGTGGCCGGCACCGTTGCACCAGCCGGCACGGCCAAGCTGATGCGCTCGCCCGGCGGCACCATGTCCACTTCGATGGTCTTGCCATCGGGCAGCACAAGGTTGGCCAGTGTCACGTGGTAAGCAGTGGGGTTGTGCAGCTGCAATGACCCACCTTCAACGCGCCATTCCAGCGCCGCCGCCGCGTCACGCGCATGGCCCTGCAGGCCAGCAGGCCGGTAGAACAGCTTCACCCGCGTGCGCACGGCAAACTGCAGCAGGTTCCTGCCTTCCACATTCTCCGGCTTGGGCGGAATATCCAGCAGGTTGAAGTACAGCAGCGATTCGCGGTCCGCTGGCAGCGCCGCACCGGCCATCGGTGCATACGTCAGCCGGAATGCCTGCGCATGCCCGGCATCAATGCGGCGCGTGGTCGGGGTCAGCACGAACGGCAGTTTCTGGCTGCCAGCCTTGGCGCTGGCATCACCATCGTCCAGCCACACCTGGGCCAGGGCAACGCTTTCGCCGCGGTTGTTGGCGTTCACCGTTACCGCGCCCTTGCTGCCGTCGTAGATCACCCGCGTGCCCTGCAGGGTCACTGCAGCAGAGGCCGGAAGTACTGCGGAAGCGCCGGCCAGTGCCAGCATCACCGCGCATGCGCGAAGGTTCATGGAAGTTTCCTCGGGAAGAGCCGCCCGGCAGCGTGCCGCCGGGCGGTGTGCGCTTACTTGTAGACGATGTCCATCTGAGCCTTGGCGTAGGCCTCGCCGGCCACCACGTCAGCGCCAGCGCCGGTCTTGGTGTACCAGACACTGTGCTGGATGGTCTGCGGGGCCGATGCGGGGACGTTGACGAACACAGTCGGCGTAGCATTGATGGCCAGCTGATCGTCATTGACATCGAAGATCTTGAAGGCCACGCCTTCGGCATCGCCAGTACCGTCCAGGGCCAGTGCACCGTCAGCAGTCGTCACGCCGGTGAACTTCACCGCGACATCGTTCGCGCCACTGGCACCGTTGCAATCCACCTCCACGTCCAGTGCACGACGGCCAACGCGGTCGCTGCCCTTCAGGTCCTCGATGTCTACTTTGTCCATCACAACGGTCAGGCCGCCCTTGATGGAGACAGCGCAGGAGGTGTCCTTGATTTCACCGCTGATGGTCAGATCAGCAGCATTCACGGCCGGGGCAGCAGCCAGCAGGATGGCCAGTGCCATCGGGGTCTTCAGGTTCTTCATGGGTGTGCTCTTCAACAAGTAAAGGAATCGGGAACGCCACCCGTCATCTGTGCGAAGGGTGGCCGGGGCAGGGGGCGAGATGCCCGTCGGTAGATGGCTTGCCGACAACAGGCGAGGCACGCCCGTTTTTCTGCCCGGCGCATGTTCGGGCTGATGCCCGCGGCAGGCCATACAACTTGTTGCAAAGGCCCCCATACCGCAAAAACTGCAATTAGTTGCATGTTCGCCAGCAAGGCCGCGCCCTAGTCTGCACGCCTCCCATTACTACCGGGGCTGCACTGCGGCCGCGTCGACGCCATGCGCCTGTCTTCCTCTCCCCCTCAAAGTGCCATGCAGTATTCCCTGCGCCATACCGCACTGGCCGCAGCCATCAGCGCTACGCTGGTGTTTGCGGCCGCGCTGCCGGCACACGCTCGCCCCGGCGGCGAAGTGGAATTCAGCGAAGGCTTCGCCAGCGGCTTCGTCGGCGAAGACCTGGCACGCTTCAGCATGGGCAACCCGGTGGAGCCGGGGCGATACAACGTTGATATCCATCTCAACGGCGAGTTCATCCGCCGCGATGACATCGATCTGGTGGCATCAGATACACCGCACGTTGCGCAGCCCTGCGTACCGGCGCACCTGCTGCTGGCGTTGGGCCTCAGCGATGCCGCCCGACAGGCCGTGGAAGCGACTGCCACCCCAGACTGCGTCGATGTAGAGGCCGCGATTGAAGGCGCACGCGTGCGCTACGACGACAGCCAGCTGCGTTTGGATATCTCTCTGCCGCAGGTCGCACTGCAACGCCAGGCGCGCGGCTTCGTCGCTCCAGAACTGCGCGACCACGGCATCACCGCCGCCTTCCTCGGCTACAGCGTCAACCACTACCGCAACCAGGGCCAGCAGAACACCTACGCGGGCATCACCACCGGGCTGAACCTGGGGGCATGGCGGCTGCGCCACCGCAGTTCGCTCAGCCACAGCCCGCAGGGCACGCACTTCAGCACGCTCAACAGCACGCTGCAGCGCGATCTGCCGCGCTGGAACAGCCAGCTCACGCTGGGCCAGGCCAATACCGGTGGTGAACTGTTCGACAGCGTTGGCTTCACCGGCGTGCGCATCAGCACCGACGAACGCATGCTGCCCGATTCACTGCGTGGCTACGCGCCGGTGGTGCGTGGCGTGGCACAGAGCAATGCACGCGTCACCATCCGCCAGAACGGCGCGGTGCTGTACGAAACCACGGTGGCGCCGGGTCCGTTCGCCATCGACGATCTTTATCCCAACGCCGGCAGCGGTGATCTGGAAGTGGCCGTCACCGAGGCTGACGGCCGCGAAGAGCGCTTCACCGTGGCGTTCTCGGCCGTGCCGCAGGCACTGCGCGAAGGCAGCCAGCGCTTCAGCGTCACGGCCGGCGAGCTGCGCAATACCGGCCTGGCACAGAACGCGTTGCGCTTCACCGAGGGTACCTACGCACGTGGCGTCAGCAACCGCGTGACCCTGCTGGGCGGCGTGCAGGTAGCCGAGCACTATCAGGCAGGCCTGGCTGGTGCGGCGTTCAACACGCCGTTCGGCGCCATCGGTGCCGATATCACCCATGCCCGCGCCAACGTGCCGGGCTTGCCGGCGCAGAGCGGCCGCAGCTATCGCGTGAACTACCAGCGCAGCGTGGCGCGTACCGGCACCAACCTGGGCCTGGCCGCGTACCGCTACAGCACCGAAGGCTTCCTTACCCTCACCGATGTGTCGCAGCTGTCGTTCGACCGCCCGCAGGCGGCCGATGCGTTCGTCATGCGCACCCGCCAGCGCTTCCAGGTGAACTTCTCGCAGCGAGTCGGCCAGCGCAGCCAGCTGTATGTCAGCGGCGGCCATGTGGCCTACTGGAACCGCCCCGGCAAGCAGAACGATCTGCAGCTGGGTTTCCATAGCAGCCATCGCAGCGCCAACTACACCCTGTCCGCCACGCGCTACCGCATGGCCAATGGCGCACCCGATACGCGCCTGTCATTCATGCTGAGCGTGCCGCTGGGCCGCAGTGGCAGCGCGCCGCGTGCCACCGCCACCTACAGCGACAGCCGCCTGGGCAGCCAGCAGCAGCTGGGCGTCAACGGCAACCTGGGCGAAGACCGCGCGCTGTCCTACAGCCTGTCCGGCAACCGCGGCCAGGGCGGAAGCGGCTACAACGCCTATGCCAGCTACCAGGGCAGCCATGCCGACCTCAGCGCCGGTTACAGCCATGCCAACGGCAGCAGCAGCTTCAATGCCGGGGCCACCGGTAGCGTGGTGCTGCACCAGGGCGGCATCAACTTCGGCCCGTCGCTGGGCGAAAGCTTCGCGCTGGTGGAAGCGCAGGGCGCGCAGGGCGCAAAGGTAGGCAGTGGCCGCACCGTTACCGTGGCCGGCAACGGCTATGCCGTGCTGCCTTACACCAGCCCCTACCGCTGGAACCAGGTGCAGCTGGACACCGCCGCATTGCCGCTGGACGTGGAAGTGCAGGCCAGCTCGCAGCGCGTGGCACCCAGCGCCGGCAGCATCGTCAAGGTCAGCTTCCAGACCCGCAATGATCGCCTGTGGCTGATCGATGCCAGCGATGCCGACGGGCAGCCGCTGCCCTACGGCGCGCAGATTGCCCACCCCGATGGCCGCGTGCTGGGCCAGGTGGGGCAGGGCGGCGTGGTGGCCCTGCGTGGCCTTGAAAACACCGGGCTGGTGCACGTGCAGACCGAAGACGGCATCGCCTGCCGGCTGCACTACAGCATGCCCGATGCCCCCGATGCACGCGGCCAGTACTGGGCACAGGCGCGCTGTCTGGCGCCGGCCGAGGAAGGGCTGGCCGACGATGTTTCCTCTTCAACTACTGGAGCTTCTCAATGAAACCTTCGCACCTGATCTTCGCTGCATTGCTGTTCGGCGCCGCGCCGCTGGCCCATGCCGATACGGCCAACATCACCGTCACCGGCAAAGTATTGCCGGGTACCTGCACCATGGACGATGTGACATTGACGCTGGATGACATCGACGCCACTGATCTGAAGGCTGGGCATGACAACGGCCTGAAGCCGGCCACGCTCAACTTCACCGGCTGCGTGGGCGTGGGCAGCATCGACCTGAAGTTCGACGGGACCAGTGATGCCGCGCAGGATGGGCACTGGAAGAACCTTGAGACGACCGGTGGCGCTACGGGCGTTGCGGTAGCGCTGCTGAAAGGCCCGACTGGCCCGAACTACTTCAAGAATGGCGACACGGAGAACGTTGCCGTCAACGGTGCGGCAACGGCAAAGCTGGACATGGGCGTGGGCTACTTCCGCAAAACCGGAACGCCGCTGGTGGCCGGTGCAGTCAGGGCCGAAATCACCGTGACAGCCGACTACAAGTAACACGGAGAGCCAGAATGCAGCTGCCCTTCCAGCGATCACCTGGGTCGCGCAAGCTCCTCAGCATCCTGGCGGGTCCACTGCTGTGTCTGGCAAGCGGTGGCGCAATTGCCTGCTCAGGTTGGGGGGGGAACTTTGCCCCCACGTTTGACCTCAATGAGTCTGATCCACCCGGTAAGATCACCGTCCTGCAGGGGCCCTTGGGCTGGTTCACCAAATGCGATAACAGCCGCGCGCACCCCGTGGAGGTTTCCCTGGAGGGAAGTGGACTGACTCGGGTATCGACTGTCGTTTACGGCGGAAAGACCTATGTGACCTATCAGTTAAGCGCGACTTCTCCATTGTTCTTCTTCCCGCTTGACCTGAAGACATCCAACCAGGGGGGCGGAGGTGGAATGGAGCTGATTCCCGCGAACGAAGGCACGGGGACCAAGGCCACTCTCTACACGGACGGTGGCGGCCTGATACCCAGCAGAGCCCACGTTGGCGTAGTGGCACGCGCGGGCATGCAGCCGGTGCCAAACACACGGCTGGGTGTCGAGGTGGCGCAGCACACAGAGTTGCCGCAGGCGATCCGTCACACCGTGTCTGTCACGGTAAACATCCGGCAACCCACGTGCAGCCTCAGCAACACGGCGTTCACGCTTACCGGGATAAGTGCCGACGTAGTGCGTACGGTAGGCGACAGCAGCCCTGAGCAGACCTTCCCGGTGAAGATGCAGTGCGAAGCGGCAGGCATTCCGGTAAAGCTGACGCTGACCGATGCGAATGACCCCACCGCCACCGGCAGCCTGCTGAAGCCGACTGCCCATGCGACAGCGGAGGGTGTGCAGGTAGAACTGCTGCACAACGGCGTGCCGGTGAAACTCGGCCAGCAATGGGACCACGGTGCTTCCGGCAATGGTGAACAGAACATCGATCTGCAGGCGCGCTACACCCGTGTGCCGGGTGCGTTGAAGATCGGTGACGTGGAAGGCCAGGCGGTCATCACCGCTACGTATCGGTAGCAGTTTCTCTCTATCTGACAGGACGCAACACGATGGCAACTCCTACATTCCAGCTTGAGCTGACGCGACGCATTGTGCGTAGCCGTTGTGCGTGGACGGTACTGGGTTTGCTGGCTTCGGCCACGGCAGCTGCCTGCACCGGGCAGCACAATGCGGGCGGCGCGGTAACGATGGTGATCGACGCCTGGGATGACGTAGAGCAGGATAAGTTGATCGCCAATTTCACGACAGGTAGTGGCAATGCCCAGTTCCTGACCGGGTGTTCGTACAGCCAGGCAGTTTCCATGGATGTCACCTCGGCGCTTCCGGGCCTGGAATTCATCCGCAATGTCACGGTGAATGGTAAGACCTATCCAGCCTTCGGTTTGATTGCTTACCCGCGCTCACCCTTGCTCATCTTTCAGCACCTGATCTGGACCGGTTCGGGCGTCATTCGCGAAGAGCCCCAGCCGCTGGATATCCGCGGCACGGTCAATTTTCCATCAAAGCCACTGGACTCGAGTGGTCGAGGCTCGCAGGTGATGATGGCGGCTGTGTCTCGCGGCGGCATCATGGAGCGGGTCCCCTCCACGCTGCTGGGCACTGTAAGCCGGCAGTCGCCGCTGTACCCCGCCTTCGTCAAGACCGACACCATCACGATGACGGCCAATCTGCGTATACCCACCTGCAAGCTGTCCGACACGCCAGTTGCTTTGGTGGAAGTGGCAGCAGCTGATCTTCCCGCCAGCGGCAGCCATGCAGGCGAGCGCGATTTCAACGTGGCGATGGACTGCAATGGCGCGTTCCCCATTGAGGTGGTACTGACCGACGCCAACCTGCCGGGCAATACTGGCAGCCGCCTGACACCCACAGCAAACAGCACTGCCGGCGCGGTGCGCGTAGAACTGTTGCGCGAAGGCGCGCCGGTGGAGCTGGGCAAGAGCTGGACGATTCCGCTCACCCAGAACGGAAAGCAGAACATCACCCTGGCTGCGCGCTACTACCGCGAGGCGGGCACGTTCCATGGCGGTGTGGTGGAAGGGCAGGCGGTGATTACCGCCACTTACAGATAGCCCGCACAAAAACAGAAAGGGTGAGGTAGCTCAGAATGAAAATTCAATTATTCGGTGGCACTGGCCGCTGCCGCGCGGCAATGATGCTGCTCGGCTGCGGCTTGCTGATGCAAGGCGCGGCAGAGGCCTGCACCAGCGTGCAGGGTGGGGCCAACACCAGCATCAGGATCGATGCCTGGGACGATATCGATGAAGGTGTCATCGTCAGTCCCTGGATGCATGATGGCAACGCCGTCTACCTGAGGGGTTGCAGCAACAGTGAACTGATACCCGTTGATGTCTCAGCGGCAATGCCCGACCTGGAGTTTGTACGGAACGTTTTTGTGGGGGGGGAGACCTTTCCGGCGTTCGGAATCCACGGCAAGCCCAGAGCGCCGCTGCTGATCTTTCAATTGGCGATCGGCAACGGCAGCGGAGGAGCTCAGCTTTTTCCCTTCAACCCGCTGACCGGCCTGCAGCTATCCGGCGCTGGCTGGAGCGGCAGCAGTCGCTGGTCGTGGGTGCGCATGGCCGCGGTGTCGCGCGGTGGCGAAATGGAGGCGTTGCCGACCACCATTGTGGGAGAGATCACCTATTCGACGCCGAGCTATCCCGCACTTGTAAAGAAGGACAACTACAGCGTCACCGCCACCCTGAAGACCAAGACCTGCACGCTCACCGCGACCGCGGTCACGCTGCAGGATGTGGACATTGCCGATCTGCCCACGGAAGGCAGCACTGCCCGTGAGCGGGAGTTCAATGTGCCGATGAACTGCAACGGCGCGTTCCCGATGTTCCTGGAATTGACAGACGCCAATGCGCCGGGCAACAACGGCAGCCGATTGACACCCACCGGCAACGCAACGGCCGGTGCCGTGAGCGTGCAGTTGCTGCTTGAGGGCGACCCAGTGGTGCTGGCCCGACGCTGGCCAGTGCCGATGAGCCAGAACGGGGCGCAGGATGTGACGTTGGGCGCTCGCTACTACCGCGAGACGGGGACGTTGCATGGCGGCGTGGTTGAGGGGCAGGCGGTGATCACCGCAACGTACCGATAGCACCCACGGCGTACATGGAGACATCGCAATGGCAACCCTTACTGCCCTCCCGCACCGCCAGCGGCGCCGCTTGCGTGATGGCGGTATCTGCGCGGCATTGGGCTTGCTGTTCTCGGCAAGTGCCGTTGCCTGCACCGGCCAGCACAACGCCGGCTCGGCCATCAGCCTCAACATCACCGGCTGGGCCAATGCGCCCAGGCACACGCGCATAGGCAACTGGACCAACATGGGGGCCAACCAGTTCCTGACCGGTTGCACGCCGGGCGAGGTGGTGCCCCGCGATCTCACTGCTCTGCTGCCAGAGCTGGTCTATGTGGAGAACATCACCTTTGAAGGCCTGAGCTATCCGGCCTTCGGGCTGCGGAGCTACCCGCGCTCGCCCTTGTTGATTTTCAGGTACGTCGACTGGGATGGTGATCCCATTACCCCAGACCACTATGGGCCGTTGGACGTGCGCATGCCCATGCACGTTCCTTCGCAGGCGCACGCGACCAACCAGCGTGGCTCGATCGTGCGGATGGCCGCAATGGCACGGGGTGGGCTGATGGAATCGATACCGTCCACCGTGCTGGGGCCGGTCACGCACATCTCGCCGCTCTATCCCGCCTTTGTGAAGACCGACACCTTCAGCTTTTCAGCCACGTTGGACATGCCGACCTGCACGTTCACCGACAAGGCAGTTTCCCTGCAGGACATCCGTGCGGCCGATCTTCCCGCCGCAGGCAGCGATGCTGGATTGGAGGCATTCGAGGTGGCGATGGACTGCAACGGCAATTTTGCCCTGGATCTCACCCTGACCGACGCGCACGCGCCCGGCAATGCAGGCAGCCTGCTGAGTCCAACCAGCAATGCCACGGCCGATGGTGTGCGGGTGCAATTGCTGCGCGAAGGCAGCCCGGTAGAACTGGGCAAGGCCTGGTCCATCGCGCGCACCCAAGTGGGGCCGCAGATGATTCCACTGGCCGCGCGCTACCACCGCATTGCGGGCGACTTTGGCGCAGGCCTGGTGGAAGGGCAGGCGATCCTGACGGCCACCTACCGCTGAAGCCCGCTTCTGTAGAGTCGAGCTTGCTCGACTGCTCTTGGCGGACGCAGTCGAGCAAGCTCGACTCTACGAAAGGCAGTCGAGCAAGCTCGACTCTACAGAAGACCCGGCAGCATCGCTCAGGCCACGTAGACCTGCGTATCCACGTACTCCGACAAGCCCCGGCACGCCAACAGCAGGCCCTGGCGTACGTCGTTGCCCACTTGCTGCGCTTCCTCGCCATCCACGCGCACGCGCTCGCTGGCATGCAGCAGTTCCAGCAACACCGTCAGCCCGGCGTTGGCGCGGTTGATGCGCGCCAGTGCCATGCATTGGCCCGACGAACGCCCTTTCCGCTGCAGGGGCTGGCCATCGGCCGCCTCCACCTCGCGGATGCGTTGCAGGCAATCCAGCAAGGTGATGCCGTTGGCGGCAGGGTTGGCGGCGAGGGTGGTTTCCAGCGGCTCGGCAATCTCGGCAGGCAGCTGGTTGGCAAGATCGCCCAGAGTGGCGAACAGGAACGGGTAGCGATTGGCGCTCATGGTGGCTTCCTTGTGCGTTACGCGAAGGAGCCGCCCTGCTTAACAGCAAGGGCGGCGGACGATGCGTGGTTCCAATACCGGTGAAGCATCTGGTGAAGAAGCCGGCGGGCACGAGGCCCCCACGCACCGCCCGCCATGGATGTGCGAGCAGAATGCCTGCCGGCGCCACCCACAGGGAATGAGCGGCGCCGGCAGACAAGCGTAACCACCAGATGCTTCAAACGGGATTGGAAGCCCGTGCCACCCGTTGTCGGTGGCCGCACATCATTTGCATGCAGCGCCAGTGCTGCCAATGAGAAAAATCGTAAAGTTCGAAAGAATTGGAATCTGGTCGTTGGCAGGCGGTAGAGCGCGCTTCGTGCCGAATGCGACAAACTCTGTAGCGTCGAGCCATGCTTGACTTGCCACGCGCAGAAGAGCAGTCGAGCATGGCTCGACTCTACAGAGAGCACTCCCTTCTCACGCCTCAGCGTGGATGCCAACCCGCACAGTGGCGTGCTCAGGCCACGCGCTTAGAAGCGATGGCCGAAGGCGACGCCGATCTGCGAATGGCGAATGCGGTCACGCCCGACAGCCTGTGCGGCTCCGCTCTTGCCGCGGGGTACCAGCGCACTCCATTCAGTGCGCAGGAAGCTGTTCTCGCCAAGATTCATCGTGGCGCCAAAGCCGTACTGCATGGCCCACTGCCGCGAACTACGGTTGTCCAGTGAGCTGTCGCGGTCCGCCTTGAACGACGTCTGCATCGATGCCACACCGAGACGGCTGAAAATCTCGAATCGATCACCGATCGGCAGGATGCCCAGCGCCGATGCCGACGCATGGCTGCCGGTGTAGCCGCCAGCGATAGGCGTATCAGTGTTCTTGCTGCGGCTGCTGGAGCGCGATTCGGATGCCTGCCGGTGGTAGGCCGCTTCCAGCGCCAGGCTCGGGGTGATGCGATAGCCCACGCCCACCGTATAGCCCAGCTTGCCATCGCTCCACTTGCGGTCGCTCTTCTGGCCCTGCTGGTTCGTGCCAGGCGTGAATACATCACTCTTGCTGGCACCGGCGAAGCCGTAGAGACCGGAGCGGTCGGCGGACTGTGCACTGGCGTGGCCGGCCAGCAGCAGGCAGGGCACGAGGGCGAGGGAGGCAACTGACATACGCATGGAGAAACTCCGTTGGTTGGGAGCCGCCATCCTGCCGCCCCGGCAGTGGGGGTTCCTCAGCGCATTGCAGGTGCCTGTGTGTAGCGGAAAAGACGGTGTGCGACGGTGTGTAACCTGGCCCTGGCTGCAACGGTTAACCGTGCAGGAACGATGGATAGGTTTGTCGCAATTGCCACTGACCGGTGCCGTTCGCACTGACTAGCATGCCGGCAGTTGATGTGAGAAAGCGACATGACCCGACTACTTCTGGTCGAAGATGATGATCGGCTTGCCAGCCTGGTGATGCGCTACCTGCAGGGGCACGGCTTCGAACTGCAACGCGTCAGCGACGGTGCCAGTGCGCTGGATGCCATCACCGCCGATCCACCGGATATCGTGCTGCTGGACCTGGGCCTGCCCGACATCGACGGCCTGGATCTGTGCCGTGCCATCCGCCCCGGCTACAAAGGGCTGCTGTGCATTCTCAGCGCCCGCGCCGACGACATCCATCAGGTGCTGGGGCTGGAACTGGGCGCCGACGACTACATTTCCAAGCCCGTGGAACCGCGGCTGCTGCTGGCACGGCTGCGCGCGCATCTGCGGCGCTCGCAGAGCAGTGGTGAAGGTGACGTGCTGCTGTTTGGCCAGTTGCGTATCGATCTGGCCTCGCGCGATGTCCTGCTGGGCCAGGAACCGGTGCAGCTGACCACATCCGAGTTCGACCTGCTGTCCGTTCTGGCCAGCAATGCAGGCCGCGTCCTCAGCCGCGACCACCTGTTCAAGCAGTTGCGTGGCATCGGTTTCGACGGCATGGACCGCTCCATCGATGCGCGCATTTCCCGCCTGCGCCGCAAGCTGGGCGATACCGATCTGGAGGCCACGCGGATCAAGACGGTACGCGGGCAGGGCTATCTTTTCAGCCAGTCCGGCTGGCAATGAAACGGCGCAACCCTGGGCCGCTTCGGCTCTATGCACGCTATTGCGCGGTGTTCCTGCTGGCACAGGTGGCATTGCTGTATGCAGGCACCGAACTGTGGATGCGCTGGGTGCAGACCACACATGAAAAGGCCGAGCATGCCGAAGCCAGGCGGGTACACGCCATGCTGGGTGAGCGTCTGTTGGCCCAGCCGCAGGGTGATCGGCGTGCGCTGCTTCGCGCCATAGAGCATGAGACCGGCTACCCACTGCAGTTGCTGGCCTTGAATGAGCTACCCGACACGCTGGCGCCGGACGATCGCCGTCGTCTGCAGCGGGTGCCGGGCGCGGTGGTGCTGGAAGAAGGCAGAAGCTACCGTCGGCTGGGCACAGGGGATTGCGTGCTGGCGGTGGGCGATTGGACCGACGCCCCGGTGGAGGTGGAAGGGCAGATCACGTGGATTGGATTGTGGTTGGCCCTGGCCACTGCCGTGGCCGTGCCGCTCTACTTCCTCATCCACCGGCTGTGGCATGACATCCGCACGTTGCAGCGGGCGGTGGGGCACCTGCGTGCCAATTGCTTCGACCATCCGGTGCCACCCATGCGCACCGCGCTGCTGAAGCCACTGGCGCTGGCGTTGCAGGACATGGCCGAACAGATGCGCCTGCTGCTGGACGGACAGCGGCTGATGGGCCAGGCGATGGCGCATGAGCTGCGCACGCCGCTGGCACGCATCCGATTCACCGCCAGCCTTTTGCAGGCCGCGCGCAAGGATGTGGTGGAGCATGACGCGCTGCTGCGCGAGGTCGAGACCGATATCCAGCACCTGGATGGATTGAGTACCGCGGGTATCGAGTACATCCGGTTCGGCCGCATGCCGCTGGTCGACCGCAGCGAGGTGGCATTGCCGGCATTGATGGACGCGGTGGTGGCGCATGTGCAGGCTCGCACAGAGGTGGTGATTCGCTGCCGCTGTGCACCGGGCGTGGTGGTGAAGGCGCATGCCATGGCAATGGAACTGGCACTGCGCAATGTGCTGGCCAATGCGACGCGGCATGCACGTGAACGGGTGAGCGTTCACGCGCAGGTTGAAGGCGACCGCGTGTGCATCCGCGTGGAGGATGATGGCCCCGGCATTCCTGTTGCATTCCGCGCGCGCGTGTTCATGCCGTATGTGCGGTTGGGCGAAAGCAGCGGAGGGTTCGGGTTGGGCCTGGCGATGGTCAAGACCATCGTCGAACGCCACAACGGCACGGTGGATATTGCTGATTCGGGCATGGGTGGTGCCATGGTGGTGTTGCGGTTGCCGTTGTAGAGTCGAGCCATGCTCGGCTCGCCACGCGCAGCGTGGGAACTGCCGTAGTCCGGACGAAGAGCAGTCGAGCAAGCTCGACGCTACAGAAAGCAGAACGGCGCCGGATTTCTCCGGCGCCGTTGCTTTATCTACCTCACCACTTCCGTGCTTGCGGCGCGGCATGCATGCCGGCGGCTGAATCACGGTGGCATCGGGCGGGCGTTTTGCAAGTTTCTTCATAGGAAGTGAGAACTCAAAAAAGTTGAATGACGCGCCGCCCTCCGCTGCGCTCGTCCACGCGGAGTTCCATTACCTCATGGAGCATCACCCATGCAGTTGCCACTCAAGCGCGCGCCTCTGCTCGCGCTGATCACCTTCCTCACCGCATGCACGCCCTCTGGCCCGGAGAAAGAGGATGCACCTGTTACCGTGGAGGTTCAGACCCTGACCGCTGAAGACGCTGAACTGCACGTCGTGCTTCCCGGCAGAGTGGCCGCTGCCCACGAGGCGGAAGTCCGCCCCCAGGCCGATGGCATCGTCGCCCGGCGTCTGTTCGAAGAGGGCAGCCAGGTCGTCTCGGGGCAGCCGCTCTACCAGCTTGATGACGCCACCCTGCGTGCAGCCCGTGACGATGCAAGGGCGCGCCTGGAGTATGCCCATGCCACGTGCGCTGCTGCGCGCAAGGAGGCCGTGCGGCTGAAGCAGTTGGCCGGCATCCAGATGGTCAGCCATCAGGAGGCGGAACGCTCGACTGCCGCATATGAGCGCGCAGAGGCAGACATCAAGATGGCCATGGCGTCCCTGCAGCGCGCGAAGGTTGCCTTGGGCCACGCGCGCATCGTTGCCCCCATCAATGGCTGGATCGGGCGGTCCCATGTTAAGGAAGGCGCGTTGGTCACCTCGCACCAGCCCACTGCCATGGCGACGGTGCGCGGGCTGGATCCGATGTATGTGGACCTGTCCCAATCCGCAGCGGAATGGTTGCAACTCCGTCGTGATCTCGCCGATGGCCGCCTGCATGACAATCGAGCGCTGCCCGTGGCTATCCGCCTGGAGGACGGCAGTGCCCTCCATCGTACCGGCACGCTGCAGTTCTCTGATGTAAGCGTGGACCCTGCAACGGGCACCTATGGCCTGCGGGTGCGGGTCGCCAACCCCGACGGCATGTTGCTGCCCGGCATGTATGTTTCGGCCACCCTCGGTGCCGGGGTGCGCCGCGAGGCAGTGCTGGTGCCCATGAAGGCCGTGACGCGGGAGGCCAACGGGGAAACCCATGTCATGGTGGTCGACAGCAGCGGCCAGGTGTCGCGCCGGACCGTGCTGCTGGGGCGGGCGCTGGGTGAACGCTGGTTGGTGGAAGATGGCCTGAGCGCGGGTGAGCGCATTGCCGTGCAGGGCCTGCACAAGCTGCAGCCGGGCATCCGCGTTGCGCCGTTGGAAGCGGCTGCTGCAGTTGGGGAGAGCTGATGTCGCGGTTCTTCATCGACCGCCCCGTGCTTGCGTGGGTCATCTCACTGCTGATCATGCTGGCCGGTGGCCTGGCGCTGGCCCGCATGCCGGTGGCCATGTACCCGGATGTTGCGCCACCGACCATCACCATCACCGGCATCTACCCGGGTGCGTCGGCCAGTGTCATCCAGGAGACGGTGGTGCAGGTGGTGGAACAGCAGCTGGGTGGCCTTGAAGGCATGCTGCACTTCTCCTCGCAGAGCTACTCCTACGGTGGCTACGCGATGATCACCCTTGTGTTCCGCAACGGCATCGATCTGGACCAGGCGCAGACCCAGGTGCAGAGCCGCGTCCAGCTGGCGATGCCATCGCTGCCCGAGGCCCTGCAGCGCCGCGGGCTGGCGGTGACCAAGTCGAGTGGCGACTATCTGCAGATGCTCGCATTCGTCTCTGAAGACGGGCGGTTGAGCGAGGCCGACGTTGCCGACTATGTCGGGACGACGGTGGTGGATGCCATCAGGCGGGTGCCTGGCGTGGGCCAGGTACGGGAGTTTGGTGGCAAGTATGCGATGCGTATCTGGCTCGATCCGGTCAGGATGGATCGCTACAACCTGTCGGTGGATGAGCTGGTCAGCGCAATCGGTGCGCAGAACCTGCAGGTACCGCTGGGGGAGTTGGGCGGCGCACCCGCCGTCGAGGGCCAGCAGCTGGGCGCCTTCATCGAGGGGGCGTCGCCCATGCGCACCGCTGCCGAGTTCGCCCAGGTGGTCATCCGCAGCAAAGCGCATGGCGGCGTACTGCGCCTGGGCGAGGTTGCCCGGGTCGAGCTGGGGGCGGAGAGCTATGACTTCGGCAACCGCCTGAACGGAAAACCGGCGGCCGGTATCGGCATCTCACTGGCGCCCGGGGCCAATGCACTGGAGACCCGCGCGGCCGTTGATGACGCCGTGGCGGCGCTCGGTCCCGGTATGCCCGCAGGTGTCCGGGCCGTGGTTCCCTACGACACGACGCCCTTCGTCCGGCTGTCCATCCAGGGCGTGATCAAGACCCTGCTGGAGGCCATCCTCCTGGTTTTCGTGGTGATGTACCTGTTCCTGCAGAACCTGCGGGCAACCCTGATTCCGACCATTGCAGTGCCGGTCGTGCTGCTGGGCACGTTTGGCATCCTGGCGGTCATGGGCTTCTCGGTGAACATGCTGACGATGTTTGCCATGGTGCTGGCCATCGGCCTGCTCGTGGACGATGCGATCGTGGTTGTCGAGAATGTCGAGCGGATCATGGTGGAGGAGGGGCTTTCGGCGCGCGATGCCACGCGGAAGTCGATGGGGCAGATTACCGGCGCACTGGTTGGCATTGGCGTGGTGCTCTCCGCCGTGTTCGTGCCGATGGCCTTCATGGACGGGGCAACCGGCGTCATCTACCGCCAGTTCACCGCCACCTTGGTTTCGGCCATGGCGCTCTCGGTCATCGTGGCGATCATACTGACGCCGGCGTTGTGCGCCACGCTGCTGAAGCCGGCAGCGCACGGCCATGCCGACACAGGCAAGATGCGATGGATCGGGCGATGGTTTGGCAGGTTCAACGAGCGCTTTGATCGCACCAGCGCCCTCTACCAGCGTGGGGTGAATGGCGTACTGCATCGCCCATGGCGTTTCCTGCTGCTGTTTGTCGCGCTGACGGCACTGATGGCAGTGCTCTTCGTGCGCCTGCCGAGCTCGTTCCTTCCCAATGAAGACCAGGGAACGCTGGTGGTGATGGTGCAGACGCCGCCCGGGGCTACGCTTGCGCGAACGCAGGAGGCGCTCAGGTTCGTCGAAACCTACTTCCTCGAGCAGGATCCGGTTGTCGAATCGATGTTCACCGTTGCCGGCTACAACTACGCAGGCATGGGCCAGAACGCGGGGCTGGCCTTCCTGCGATTGAAGGACTGGTCTGTGCGGTCCGGCGCGGATTCGGCAGACGCCATCGTGGCGCGCGCATCCAACGCGCTTGCCCTGCACGGGGATGCCAGCATGCATGTGCTCTCGCCCCCGCCTGTGCCCGGCCTGGGTACGGTTTCCGGGTTCAGCTTCTTCCTGAAGGACGATGCGGGGCAAGGACATGCTGTCCTGGCTGCGGCGCGCGATCAGTTGCTCGCCCTCGCCGCAGAAAGCTCCAGACTGGCTCGAATGCGGGCCAACGGCATGGTCGACATGCCCGTCCTCAAGATGGACGTGGACGCTGCCCGCGCACGTTCGCATGGCCTGGACCCGGCGGTTGCCCTCGGCACCCTGAGTGCTGCCTGGGGCGGGCGCTACGTGGCCGACTTCGTGGATCGCGGGCGCACCAAGCGCGTGTACGTACAGGCAGATGCTCCCTTCCGGATGAAAAAGGACGACCTGAACCGCTGGTCCGTGAAGAATGAAGACGGCAGCATGGTGCCCTTCGCCTCCTTCGCCAGTGCGGACTGGTCGCACGCCTCCCCACGGCTGGAGCGGCAGAACGGAGTGTCTGCGATGGAGATCCAGGGCGAGCCGGCGATGGGTGTGGCGTCGGGCCAGGCGATCGCGGAGATCGAGCGGTTGGCCAAGCAGCTGCCTGCGGGCTTCAGCGTGGAATGGACGGGCAGTGCCGTGCAGGAGCGGGCGTCACAGGCACAGGCGCTGCTGCTGTTTGTTCTGTCACTGCTGGTGGTGTTCCTGTGTCTGGCCGCCCTGTATGAGAGCTGGACGATCCCCACGGCGGTGCTGCTGGCGGCCCCGCTGGGCATCCTCGGCGCGGTACTGGCCAACACGCTTGTCGGGCTGGAACGGGACATCTACTTCCAGGTGGCCATGCTGACCACCGTGGGCCTGACCAGCAAGAATGCGATCCTGATTGTCGCGTTCGCGAGGGAGCACATGCACAACGGTGCCGAACTGGTTGATGCCACGCTGCATGCTGTGCGGGACCGCCTGCGGCCGATCATCATGACCTCGTTGGCGTTTGGTCTAGGCGTGCTGCCCCTCGCCCTGGCGAGCGGCGCAGGTTCGGGCGCACAGCGGGCGATCGGCACGGGCGTGCTGGGTGGGATGTTCGTGGGCACGCTGCTGGGCCTGGTGTTCGTGCCGCTGTTCTTTGTCATCGTGCAGCGGACGTTTGGCGGTCGGGCGCCCCGGCGGCAATGATGCGCCTGTAGCCCCGCTGGTAGCGCCGGGCCATGCCCGGCGCCACACCTCAGGCGGCCTGCACCTGCTCATCCACATATTCAGACAACCCACGGCAGGCCAGCAGCAGGCCCTCGCGCACGTCGTTGCCCACCTGCTGCGCTTCTTCGCCATCCACGCGCACCCGTTCGCTGGCGTGCAGCAGTTCCAGCAGCACCGTCAGCCCGGCATTGGCGCGGTTGATGCGCGCCAGCGCCACGCACTGGCCAGGCGCGCGGCCTTTCCGCAGCAAAGGCTGGCCATCGGCCGCCTCCACATCGCGGATGCGTTGCAGGCAATCGAGCAGGGTGATGCCGTTGGCGGCGGGGTTGGCGGCGAGGGTGGTTTCCAGCGGCTCGGCAATCTCGGCGGGTAGCTGGTTGGCAAGATCGCCCAGGGTGGCGAACAGGAACGGGTAGCGATTGGCGCTCATGATGGCTTCCTTATGCGTTACGCGAAGGAGCCGCCCTGCTTAACAGCAAGGGCGGCGGACGATGCGTGGTTGCAATACCGGTGGTAACTCCAGTCAAAACGCCGGCGGGCACGAGGCCCCCACGCACCGCCCGCCATAGATGGGGGCAGAATGCCTGCCGACGTCACCCACAGGGTATGGGCGACGCCGGCAGACAAGCGTAACTGGTGTTACCAAACGGGATTGCAAGCCCGTGCCACCCGTTGTCGGTGGCCGCACATGATTTGCATGCAGCGCCCGTGCTGCCAATGAGAAAAGTTGGAAAGTAGAAAAAGTACGAATGTTTACAGCGACGTGGCGAAAGCCGTCAATGCGTGCAGATCGCGACATTCTCTGCAGCCGAGCGTGCGCTCGGCTCTACAAGATATGAGGACGGGCTTATCGTGGCGCAGGTCCATAGAGGTTATCGCCCTCTTGGCCGGGGAGAAGCATCTGCCACAGCACAAAGGCGGGTCCAAGTGCGGGGATCATGAACGTAAGGCACATCCACCCGGATTGGCCGAGATCGCGGAATCGGCGCGCGACAAGCGCATAGAACGGAACGACGTTCAACAGCATGTAGCCAAACCAAACGTATGCAAGCAGATCGTTCAATCGCACGCCTTCTGCGGGCGCGGTGGGCGGCACGTGTCGGGAGGCGTATGCAATTGTCCCAACGATCAGAATGTTCACCAGGAGTTGAAGAAGGAAGAAGAGCCAGAACTCTCGCCTCGATGATCGTCCTTTGAAACAGGCGAACAGGCGATAGGGGCGCAGTGCAAGATTGATCATGTTGAAGATGGATGATGTACGGGGCAGTGATCGTATCGACCGTGCTTGGCGTATGCGATACAACAAGTTGCAGGTTGATCCGTCTTCAATGCGGTCGCGTCGACCCATGAGTCGGTTCTAGTGACGGGTGGGGTCACTGGTCGTGAGCCGGATTTTCTCCGACTTGGCAAAGGCGTCCTGGGCATCACTCAGCCTTTGGAGATCTGCATCCATACGCTCAATGGCAGGTTCCAAACGCGCCAGAATCGATGCAGATTGCTCTGTGGTGTAGCCGGCCGGCAGCTCTGCGAGGGACACCATGATGGAGAACATGTCTTCAGTGCTCTGCAGCGATGCAAGCAGATGCTGGTGCAGATCATCTGCCTCAGAGCGATGTGTCATGCGTGCTGCAGATACTCGCCGCTCGACGGCGTCCTTGTGTGCATTCTGCAGTCGAAAGCGAAACTTGGATAAGTCATCTCCGCTATCAACTGCCTCATGGAACTCCTCTGCCCATGGGCCGTCGTTCCAGGTGTTCACCGCGTCGACCATGCTGTTCCATTTTGCTACGTTTTCCTCCAGATAGCGGTCATTTGGATAGATGTAGCCGCGCGTATCCGGGATGGCATCACATGCCGCAAGAAGGCCAATGGACAGGAGCAGAAGAAGACGGGTAGCGCGTTTCATGTGAGTTACCGATGGCTGGGGAGGATGGCTTTAGCCTGGCGTGGTCAGATGGACCAAGTGGTGCTGCGTTGCTCGATTCGGTGCTCGGGAATCCAGCGGGGCGTGAGTCTAGGAGTGTCGATATACGACGCTCAAGGTCAAAAGCGACAGCGGGGTGTTGTCGCGTCGGCTTGAGCCTGTACCCTCTCACCCCCGACCGATTGATGGAGATGGAAATGACTACGGCTCGAACCTGGCGCGGACGGGTATTCATCGGTACAAGTGTCGACGGCAAGATCGCCCGCGAAGACGGTACGCTTGATTGGCTGACCGACTTGCCAGCACGTCGCCACAACGTCAACGCGGCGATCGAGCATCCAGCGCTGATCTGGGACACGTTCATTGAGAAGATCGACGCCATCGTCATGGGGCGGGCCACCTACGAGACGGTCATCGGGTTTGACCAGTGGCCGTTTGAGGGCATGCAGGTGGTCGTGCTGACGACGCGTGGCCAGATCGATGACTCGCGTGTGCGAGTGGCAGGATCTGTCGAGGAGGCGAGCCGGCTTCTTGAGGCTTTGGGTGTCCACGATGTGTACATCGATGGAGGCCGAACCATTCAAGCGTTTCTGCGCGCGGATCTGGTTGACGAGATCACGATCTCGGTCGCTCCCGTCGTGCTTGGGGCGGGGCGTTCGTTGTTCGGTGTGTTGGATGCCGAAGTGCAGCTTGTGGTGCGTGGGAGTCATGCGACAGACGATGGACTGGTTCGCACGACATACGAGGTCGTTCGCTGAAGGTGACTTGTTACGCGTGATCGCCGGCAAATGCACGTGGTAACCGCACCCGTGCCGACGTCGATGGCCCCTTGTAGAGTCGAGCTTGCTCGACTGCTTTGTGTAGAGTCGAGCCATGCTCGACTGCGGCCGACAACAGTCGAGCAAGCTCGACTCTACAGAAAGAAAAACGGCGCCGGATTGCTCCGGCGCCGTTTCAGTTCTGCCTTACCACTTGTACGCAACGCTCAGGTTGCCCGTGGCTTCGCGGTAGCCGTGGTCACCACGCATCACACCGAAGCCACCCCAGGCACTCAGGCCGCGGCGGAACTGCACGCGTGCACCGGCACTCAGTTCATAGCGATTGCGCGGGATGCCGGCCTTCAGCACTTCATCATCGAAGGCGATGCCGTTGTTGGCGCCATCGCGGTACCAGTTGGCCACCACATACGGGCTGACCGAGGCACCGGCGGTGCTGTGGCCTTCGCCCTGCAGGCGCAGGCCCAGGCGGCCGGACAGGCCGTTGTTGTCCAGCGCACGCACCACGGTACCGTTGGTTTCTTCGTGGCGGTCGGTGCTGGTGTTGGTGTAGATCAGCTGCAGTTCCGGCTGCAGGCTCACGGCGGTGCTGCCGATCTGGCCGATGCCGATGCGGTAGCCAGCTTCCAGCGCGCTCTGCCAGATATCCGAATCGTAGCGCTCCTCGGCCAGGCCTTCGCCCTGCACGCGGTTGCGGAACTGGCCGCGCTGCACACTGGCATCCACGTACAGGGCATCGTTGTTCCAGCTGCCGTACACGCCCAGTGCGCCGCCTTCCACCTTGCCCCTGGCGCTGTAGCCGGTCAGCTCGGAACGCGAGGTCGCGCTGGATTGCGCCAGCGTACCCATCACGCCCACGCGGCCACGGCCGCTGTCGAACACGCCCATGTCGGCACCCAGCTGCACGCGCGAGCGGTCCACGCGCAGGTCCAGCTGGTCATTCACGGCGCCCAGCTTGCTCTGGTTGGCATCCACGCGCGCCCAGCCGCGCACGCCGTCGTCGCTGAAGCTGCCGCCCTGGCGGTCACGCCAGCCGTGGCGCAGCAGCTGGTCCACCGCGAACTGGTTGGCCAGGTAGGCGCCGGTTTCCGGGCGCAGCACCGGGGTGGGGTCCACCGGATCAACCGGGTCCACCGGGTCAATGATCGGCCCGCACTCCGGCAGGGTCGGGTCGACCACGCACGGGTCGGGCACGGTGGCAAGTTCCGAGCGCAGGTACCAGCCACCGTTGGTGGCATCCTTGAACAGGAAGTACTCGTACTTTCCGCCCACCGCGCGGCCCTGCAGATCGAACTGGCCGTTGGACGCACCGCCCACGCGGATCAGTTCGATGCCCTTGTCGGTCTTCGCACCGGCGCCACCGGCATTGACTACGCGCACGTTGGCCTGGCCGCTGGTATCGCCAGCCACGATCAGCTTGTCGGTGGCCGAGGTGTCATCGCCCAGCTGGGTGTTGAACAGCAGGGTGCCGCCGCTGCCGGTGAAGCTATCGACGTTGAGGGTGTTGAACGTGCTGCCGTTGCCGAGTGCGACAGTGCCGGTGGCGCCCAGGGTGAGTGCGCCGACGGTGCTGTCGCCGGTCATCAGCCAGGTGCTGTCGCTGCCGATGTCGGCCGAGGTGACGTTGGTGAAGCGGCCATCGATCTGTGCCTTGTTGCGCAGGATGACGTCCAGGCTGCTGTTGGCGGCGGTGGCTTGATCGAGGGTGATGTTGCCAGCCAGGCGCGAATCGTCCACGGTGAAGTTGACGTTGGCCGCGCCGGCGGCCTGGCTTCCATCGTAGGACTCCACCAGCAGCAGGTTGCCATCGCCGCTGATCAGGTTGGAGCCGTTGGCAACGGTGATCTGCATGTTCGAATCATCCCTGAACGGTGCCACGCGAATGGCCGCGCCCCGGCCGGATTTCACGGTGGAACCATCTATCCGCAGCTGCGGGGGCGTGGCGCCTGCGCCTTCACCAGTATTCAGCCCCAGGATCAACGCGCCCACGTTGGCGCCCTCGACGTAGGAGCCGTTGAGAATGTTCATTCGGCCATACGACATTCGCGCGCCGATACCGCTGGTCAGCGGTCGAAGGGGGGCGCTGGCATCCTCCACCAGCACCTGCGTGCCCTCGATCGTGATTGACGGGTCGGTAGACAACGTGCCGCCCAGGCTGGTGATGTCGATACCAGTGGTGATCCTCGCATCACCAGCGGCGGTAGACACGAAGATGCGGCTGTCCACCAGATGGGCCGACGCGCTGGCACCGCCTACAAAGACTCCGCCGCCCAGGAAAGTGGTGTTGCGGGCTTCGAGCTGGGCGTCTTCCAATACCCGTACGGCGTGGTTTGAGCCGGCGTTCGAGCCGCTGAGCGGGCGTGTGACGGTGGCGCCATCCATCACCAGACGGGAATCCTCATCGGCCTGGATGTAACCGGCCTGCGCACCGGTAGCCAGCGTCAGCTCGCCGCCGTTACGTACCCGCCAGTCTTCAGCCGGGTCACCGGCAACGACGGTGTGGTTGGTCCCGTCCAGGTCTCCGGCCAGGGCAGCGCCAGCCGGCAGGGTGGCCAGGGCGAGTAGCAGGCTGCGTGCAAGCGGGCGCAGCGAAGGGGAAGGGGTACGGCAGGGCATACGGCGGATCATCGGAAGTTCCTCTCGATTGAAATGGAAACTGCCATCGCCAAGCTGTTCAGGCAGGTGGTGTATACGTGCCTGTTATGTGAAGCAGATGTGATTACATCTGTTTGATGGCGATGTGGAATGTCTCTTTCGGCCTGCAGTGTCCGCCTGCGGCCGCCCACATCCCATGCAATTAGTTGCAAAGCGTGCTTTGCCCTGGAGCGAAGTTCAGGGCGCGGACAGCACTGCGACAACGGGTCGCACCTGCTGTTGCAACCTATTCGATTCATCTCGTAGATGCACATATTCAGCATGTTTCGCAGTTTTCTGGAGACATGCAATGACCCACCCGATGCACCCCCGCCGCTGCGCGCTGGCCTTCGCCCTGGCAGTCGCGCTGGCCGCACCCGCCCATGCACAGCAGGTTGTGGCCGATGGTGACGAGCAGACACCCGCCGCAGGCGACTACCGCACCACCGATCCGGTTGAACCGGGCAACCCGGCTGGCCACGCGTTCCATGTGCTCAACGGCGGCTCGATCATTCCGCTGGGTGAGGTGAACCTGCATACCGAGGGCATGAGGGCCACCGCTGCGCGCGTTGAAGGCAGGGGCAGTGTCCTGAGGTTGAGTGGCGGCAGCATCACCACCCAGGGCTACGGTGCTGCCGGCGTTTCAGTGGGCACGGGGGGCAAGGCGCAGCTGGACGGCACACGCATCAACATTCATGCCGGCGAAGGCGCAGGCCTGCTGACCGACGGCGGCGTGATCGACGCATCCAACGTCCACGTCACTATGCATGGCGCACTGGGAAAGGGTGTCAGCGCACAGTCCGGCCGCATCGAACTGCGCGACAGCGTGGTGGAAATGCAGGGCACGTCCAGCAAGGGGCTGGATGCTTCGGGTGGTGAGATCGTGGCCGAGCGCGTGCGCATTGAAATGGCCGCCGCCGGTGAGGGCATTTCGGCCAGCAACGGCAGCAAGGTCAGCGTGGCCGATTCGCAGATCAACGGTACGGGTGCGGGATCGAGCGGCGTGGGCGTTGCGGCGGGCAGCAGTGTCAGCCTGGACAATGTCGATATCCAGCTGAACCATGCGCGCTCCGGGCCGGGAATGAACGTAGCCGGTGAGGTGGACATGCGAGGCGGCAGCATCCACACCGCTGGCAGCAACAGCACGGCCATCAGCTTTGCCTCGCGCGGTGGCAAGGTTACCCTGGATGGCACGCAGGTGAGCGGGCATCACGGGATTTTCATGCAGGAGAACTCCCAGCTCTTCCTGTATGGAAGCACCGTCAGCGGCGCCGCCGTGGGGCTGGATCTGAATAATCGCGGCGCCACCGCGTTGGTAGAGGGCTCGCACATCGAGGCCTCTGCGGGCGACGGCATCCGCATGTTGGACGATGGAACGCTCACGCTTCGTGGTGGCTCCTCCGTGGTGAGTGACGGTACGCAGAAGAATGCGCTGTACGCCCGTGGTGGCCGCGTTCTATTGCAGTCAAGCCAGCTGACTGCTCGCGGCTACAACAGCCATGGTTTGTTCGCTGAGGGATCGCTCCTGCTGCGCCCGGTGGTGGACGCGCAGGATGCGGTCATCACGACCCACGGCGAGGGCGGTATTGGTGTCATCTCGCGGGAAGGCGCAACCGTCAATCTGGCAGACAGCTGGGTAACGACGCACGGTGCCAGTTCCTATGGCGTTCTAGCCAGTGGTACGGGAGAGATGAGCCTGACCAACACCTACGTGCGCACCGAAGGCGAGGGGGCGTGGGCGGCGGTGGTGAACAACGATGGCAAGCTCTCCATCGATGGCGGTTCACTGATGAGTGAACAGCACGGTGGCATCTGGATGCGCAGCAGCCGCGACCCCGGTTTGACCCTGGCCAATGGCGCAGTGGTCTCCGGCGGCAATGGCATTGCACTGGCGCTGGATGCGGCTGTGGCCGGGCGCTTCGATGTGAAGCTGGACAGTGGCGCGGTGATGATCGGCGACATTGTGATCACCCCCGAGGACGAAGATGCCGGCCTGGTGCCGCAGTCTGAAGTGCATGTGCAGTTGACCAACAACTCGGGTTGGTATGGTGCGTCCCATCTTGTGCAGGGCATGGCACTGGATGGCGGCAGCCAGTGGATACTCAATGGCAATGCCACCGTGCAGGAACTTGCACTGCGCGACAGCACGCTGGCACTGTCGGATGGCAGCGGTCGCTTCAACGTGCTGACGGTGGACGGTGATCTGCACAGCGAAGGCTCTACCTTCCTGTTCAATGGCACGCTGGCCGGTGACACCTCGGACATCGATCGCCTGCACGTGCGCGGCGACGCCAG
Source organism: Stenotrophomonas sp. CC22-02 (assembly GCF_004365115.1). Taxonomy (NCBI): domain Bacteria; kingdom Pseudomonadati; phylum Pseudomonadota; class Gammaproteobacteria; order Lysobacterales; family Lysobacteraceae; genus Stenotrophomonas; species Stenotrophomonas sp. CC22-02. The sequence goes on from NZ_SOCO01000001.1 coordinate 226,252, forward strand.
TGGCAATGCGTCCATCGTGGTGAACAACATCGGCGGCGTGGGCGCACCCACCTTCGATGGTATTCAGTTGATCCGCATCGACGGCAATTCGCTTGCGGACTACGCACTGGCCGGCCGCGCCGTGGGCGGTGCCTACGAGTACTTCCTGTTCAAGGGTGGCCTGCTGGACCCGAATGATGGCAACTGGTACCTGCGTTCGCAGTGGTTCGATATCTGCGAAGAGGATCCGAATGCACCGGGCTGCGCAGTGGACCCCGGCCCGGACCCGGACCCGGTGGATCCGATCGATCCGATCGATCCCATCGACCCGGTTGATCCGGTAGACCCGGTTGATCCGGTTGATCCGGTCGATCCGGTCACCCCGCCGCCGGTGCTGCGCCCGGAAGCGGGTGCCTATCTGGCCAACCAGTCGGCGGCAGTGAACATGTTCGCGCACCGTCTGAGCGACCGCATGGGCGCGGTGGCAATGAGCGAGGATCGTGCCGCATGGGCGCGCGTGGCCCGCAGCAATGCTGATTTCACTGCGGTGGGCGGGCAGCTGTCGGTGGACGGAAATACGTCTGTGTTGCAGATCGGCACGGAGGTGTGGCGGCGCGGCAATGCCGTGCTGGGTGTGATGCTGGGTAGTGGCCGCGCCGACAACACAGTGGTCTCCAACCTTACCGGTTACAGCGCCAAGGGCCGCGTACGCGGCACGGCGGTGGGGGTGTACGGCACCTGGCTTCAGCAGGCCGATGGCAGCGAAGGCGCGTATGTGGATGCGCAGCTGCAGTACGGGCGTTTCAGCAACCGCGTGCACGGCGCTGCGCTGGACCAGGAAAGTTACGATTCGCGCATGCGCAGCGGCTCGCTGGAAGCGGGTTACACCCTCAACGTTTGGCAGGGCGCGTCCAGCAACGTGTATGTGCAGCCGCAGATGCAGCTGACCTATGCCGACTACAGCGCCGACCGACACGTGGAAAGCAACGGCACGGTGGTTGATGGCGCAGAGGCAGGCGGGCTGGCCGGACGCGTGGGTGTGCGCGCGTTCGGCCAGCGCGCAGGCATGGGCACGCTGGTGCAGCCGTACCTGGGCGTGAACTGGTTGCGCAGCAGTGGCCGCAATGCCATCGACTTCCGGGGTGAAACGCTGCGGGCCGATCTGCCGCGCAACCGCTATGAGGTGCAGGCCGGTGCCGAGTTGAAGATCAGCCAGCGCCTGGGGGCATGGGGTGGCCTGAGCATGCAGCGCGGTGACCACGGCTTCCGCGATGTGGGCGGGCAGGTGGGTGTGCGCCTGACCTGGTAATGCAGGATCGGGGTCAGAGCCCATTGCCACGGCAATGGGGTCTGACCCCAGCACGTGCGCTCGGCTGCGCTTCGTAGAGTCGAGCTTGCTCGACTGCGGCCGACAACAGTCGAGCAAGCTCGACTCTACATAAGCGTTGTACGTCCTCAGGCCGGCGGCAGCACCTTGCCGGGGTTGAGGATGCCATCCGGGTCCAGCGCGGCCTTGATCGCGCGCATCGTCGCCAGTGTTTCCGCGCTGAAGGCCCTGGCCATGAAATCGCGCTTGGCCAGGCCGATGCCATGCTCGCCGGAGAGCGTGCCACCCAGTGCCAGCGTCAGTTCGAAGATCTTCGGCAGCGCAGCATGCGCACGGGCGTTCTCGGCGGCGTCGTCCGGGTGGTACAGGATGTTGACGTGCAGGTTGCCGTTGCCGGCATGGCCGAAGGTGACGATGGTGAGCGTGTAGTCGCGTGCCAGTGCCTGCACGCCCGCTACCAGATCGGGAATGCGCGATACCGGCACCACCACGTCTTCGTTGATCTTGCCTGGGGCGACGCTGCGCAGCGCGGGCGACAGCGCCTTGCGCGCGGCCCAAAGCTGGTCGCGCGCGCGGCCTTCCATCGCCACGTCAAGCGCGATCATGCCGTCGCCTTCAGCGGCGCTGGCCAGTGCCTGCAGCAGGTAGGGCAGGGTGTCGTGGTCGCCATCGGCTTCGACCAGCAGCATCGCGCCGGCCTCGGGCACGTCGGCGCCGTTGAGCCGCAGCAATTCAAGGCTGCGTGCATCCATGAATTCCAGGCGCGTGGGCACCACCGGCTGCGACATCAGCCGCGATACGGCGGCGGCGGCGGCGTCGGCATCGCGGTACAGCACGCGCAGGCCGGCCTGGCTGACCGGCAGCGGGGTCAGCTTCAGGGTGGCTTCCACGATCAGTGCCAACGTGCCTTCGCTGCCCACAAGCAGGTGGGTGAGGTCATAGCCGGTGGAATCCTTGGTGTAGGCGCCGCCGCAGCGGATCACCTCGCCGGTGCCGGTGACCGCCACCAGGCCCAGCACGTTGTCGCGGCTGGTGCCGTACTTCACCGCGCGCGGGCCGCCGGCATTGCAGGCCAGGTTGCCGCCCACGCTGCAGATGTCCGCGCTGGACGGGTCCGGCGCCCAGAACAGGCCGTGCGGTGCCAATGCCTGCTGCAGCGTGCCGTTCAACACGCCGGGCTGCACCACCGCGCAGCGGTCGCCCGCGCGGATTTCAAGAATGCGGTCCATGCGGGTGAACGACAGCACGATGCTGCCCGGCAGCGGTACCGCCGCACCGGTGGTGCCGGTGCCTGCGCCGCGTGCGACCAACGCGATGCCATGCGCGCGGCAGGCACGCACCAGCGCCTGCACCTGTTCGATGTTGGCTGGCAGCGCCACTGCCGCCGGGCGCTGGTGGCGCCATGAGTTGTCCTGCGCGTTCGCTTCCAGCGCGCTGTCGTCCATGCGCCAACCCTCCGCGCCCAGCAGGGCAGACAGTTCGGCAACCAGTGCGGCGGGCAGTGCGGTACTCATGACGGATCTCGCGGGGAAGCAGGGGTATCAACGGGGAAGCGCGCCCTGGTGGGCACCGACCAACGTCGGCCTCCGCCGGGCTGCGCGCTCTTGGTAGGTGCCAACCTTGGTTGGCACAGAAGCGCCGACCAAGGTCGGCCGCTATCGGGCTGTCCGCTTTTGGTAGGTGCCAACCTTGGTTGGCACAGAAGCGCCGACCAAGGTCGGCTTCTACCGAAACGAAGGGTTGCCATCAGCAGTCATCCAGCCGGAACGCATCACGCAGCCAGTGCAGCTGCGGCGGTTCGCCACTGGCTTCGACCACATCGAAGCGGCAGGGGGCATTGGCCAGCGCAGGGTTGTCCTGCAGGAACAGCTGCGCAGCATGCGCCAGGCGCCGGCACTTGCGGGCATCCACCGACGCGGCGCCGCCACCGAAGTCCGAACGCGCGCGGTAGCGCACTTCCACGAACACCACGGTGCCGGCATCGTCCATCACCAGGTCCAGTTCACCGCCGCGATAGCGCACGTTGCGTGCACGTGGGCGCAGCCCGGCCTGTTGCAGATGCTGCTCGGCGGCGGCTTCCACCGCCGAGCCTCGTTGGCTGCGCTCAGCGACCACCGACGATCGGCATCGGCCGGCCGCCATTGAAGGTGGACCACGCCGGCTGGCGCAGGATATTGCCGTTGCTGTCCAGGAACAGGGTGCCGGTGGCGCCGTCCAGGCCGCCTTCGTTGGACAGCTTGTCCAGGTAGGCGGTGATCTTCCAGGCATCGGCGCCGAAGGCGAACAGGCGGCCAGCCGCACCGCGTGCGCTGGGCAGGGTGCTGGCCACCTGGCTGGCCGACGGCAGGCCGGACACGCTGCGCACGTTCCAGGCTTCGTTCGGGTAGACGATGCCGTCCAGCGCCACGTCTTCTTCCACCTTGCCGCTGCCGACAGTCAGCTGCGAGGTGCCGACGCGGGTCGCGCCACCGGCACCGGCCAGTGCCAGCTGCGGTGCCAGCAGGCGCGCCTGCGGGGCACGCACGGCGAGGAACACCGCATCGACCTGGCCGGCATTGCGCACCTGCGCGCCCACATCACCCACCGCATCGGTTACGCCGATCGTGGCCACCACCTGGCCGCCACGCTGGGCGAAGCGCTGCGCGAAAGCGGCGGCGGCACGGCGGCCGGTGTCGTCAGCGCTGTTGATCACCAGTGCCTTGCCACGCTCGCGGCCACGCAGGTATTCGGCGGCGACGATGCCGTCGTCTTCCGGGGCCAGCGAGAAGCCGGCGCTACCGGCCGGCGGTGCATCCTTGCCGCGGTTCAGCGCCAGCACCGGCACCTGCAGCTGCTGGCGGCCGTACACCGCGTCCACTTCGTCGCGGCCCAGCGGGCCGACCACGAAGTCGGCACCGGAGGCGACGGCCTTGTCATACGCGGCCAGTGCGCCGGCCGGGGTGCCGGCGGTGTCGATGAAGTTGATGTCCGGGCGGCGGCGGGTCTCGCCGTAGTAAGCGGCCAGCAGGCCATCACGCACCGGCTGCGCGGCAGTGGCCAGGCGGCCGCTGAGCGGCAGCAGTACGGCCAGCTTGGCCGGCGGGCGGTAGCCATCGCTCAGTGCCGGCGGGCGCTTGCTGGTATCGAACTGGGCCGCGCCATCGCGGTCGAACGGGCGCGGCAGCGGCAGGCCGCGCGCGATCAGCGCACGGCCGGCGAAGTTGTACAGCGGGTCGTTGGCCGGCAACGCGGCGGCACGGCTGCGCAGGGTGGCGTCGTCCAGGGTGCCCAGCAGGCCGGCGATGGCGGCCTGGTTGTCGCTGCGGGCGCTGCCGGTGAGGCTGGCATGGGCGCGGGCGCGCTCGGTGGCGGCACCGAAGGCATCACCGGTGCCCTGCAGTGCCTGCGCACGGGCCAGCAACCAGCGGGTGCGCAGGCCGACCGCAACGCTGTCGGCGGAGTCCTTCAGCAGCGCCAGCGCCTGCGCCGGCTGCTTGTCGGCCAGCGCCAGCTCGGCACCGGTCAGCTGGTAACGCTGCAGGCTGGCGCCGGTCAGCTGGCGGGCGGTGAGCTGCCCGAGCAGGCTGCGCGCGCGGGCGCTGTCGCCGGCCAGGTGCCAGGCCCAGGCCGCGTCGGCCAGCGCGTTGCTGCGCGCGCCCCCGCGCAGGGTGGCGGCCAGGCCTTCCAGCTGCAATGCGGCGTCGCGCGGCTTGCCCTGTTCGATCAGCGCCAGCGCCTGGCTCTGGGCCGGCGAATCGGGCGTGCTGGTTAGGCTGGTGGTGGCACAGCCGGCCAGCAGCATCAGCGACAACGACAGGGCGGAGATCCGTGCGGCGGGCTTGTTCATGATCGGGTCCATGCGATGAGGGCAGCGGCCTTGGCCGGGTACACGCTACGATTCTACCCTTGCCCCGTGAGTACCGCTGAAATGAGTGTCCCAACCCTGTACGTCGTCGCCACCCCGATCGGCAACCTGGCCGATCTGAGCCCGCGCGCGCAGGAGGTGCTGCGTTCGGTGGCCGCCATCTGTGCCGAGGACACCCGCCGCAGCGGCCAGCTGCTGTCCCATTTCGGCATCCAGCAGCCGCTGGTGGCCCTGCACGAGCACAACGAGGAAGCGCTGTCGCAGCGCCTGGTGTCGCGGTTGCAGGCCGGTGAATCGCTGGCGCTGGTCAGCGATGCCGGTACGCCGCTGGTCAGCGACCCCGGTTTCCGCCTGGTGCGTGCCGCGCGCGCGGCCGGCATCAAGGTCAGCCCGATTCCCGGCGCCTGCGCGGCCATCGCCGCGCTCAGCGTGGCCGGGTTGCCCAGTGACCGCTTCAGCTTCGAGGGCTTCCTGCCGGCCAAGGCCAGCGGACGCCGTGACCGCCTGCAGCTGCTGGCCGGCGAAGTGCGCACGATGGTGTTCTACGAATCCTCGCACCGCATCGCCGAGTCCCTGGCCGACATGGCCGCGATCTTCGGCGGCGAGCGCCCGGCGGTGCTGGCGCGCGAGCTGACCAAGCTGTTCGAGACCGTGCTGGATGGCGACCTGGCCGGTCTGCTGGCGAAGGTGGAAGGCGACGAGAACCAGCGCAAGGGCGAGTTTGTGGTGATGGTGCAGGGTGCTGGCGATGATGAGGAAGCGCAGCTGGCGCACGGCCGCCGTGTCTACGCCAAGCTGAGCGAACACCTGCCGCCGTCGACGGCCGCCAAGCTGGCCGCCGAATTGACCGGCGCACCGCGCAAGGCGTTGTACGGCAGTTGAGGGATCATGCGGACCAAGGTCCGCACCCACCAGAGCGGAATCCGCACCCACCCGAGCGGAACCGATAGCGCCGGGCCTTGCGGCGTCAGGACTGTACGGCTGTGTCGAGGGTGTCCAGATAGTCGGCAATCTCGGTCAGCACCGTGGAAAGGTCTGGTGCGGGCAGGCGGTTCCTGCGCAGGAACGCGCGCCACTGAGCCTGCTTCTGGGTATCTGCGGCGAATGCCTGGGTCAGCCCATAGGGTGGAGGTGGCGGCGCAGGGGTGCCGCGTCGATCAAACGTCGCGTCTATGGCGGCTGCGAGGCTGGCGCGATCCATGGCGTCCTCACGTACCAGAGCCAGCAGGTCGAAAAAGTCCTTCATCCTGCTGTTGGCAATACCCAGCGCGCTAATGGCCTCCAGCTTCTCGGCGAACACCGTTTCGCGCGGATAGACGCGCAGGCAGGGGGCGGGAAGTTCGTCCAGCATCACCGGATAGATGATCTCCGGCGGTGGGGTGATCACCGCGTCGCCGAACCCTACGTCCCATTGCACATGGCAGCGTGCATGCCCCAGATAGGCCACCAGGCGCATGCGCAGGCCCTCGTATGCCGCCTCTTCGCGGGTGGTGTCGAGGGTGATGGTCTCTGGATCGAAGCGGAGCCCGTCATTACCCGGCATTGCGCAGAGCGAGCGCGTGATGTGCAGCAGGTGACGTGGCTCAGTGCTTCCGAATCCCAGGAAATCGGCATCCCGTGTGGGCCGGTGCGGCGCATCGAACCACGCCGCGAACAGCATGGCGCCTTTCAGCAGGAACTGGTCGCGGAACGTGGAGGTGGAGAGCCGGTAGAGCAGGCGCTCAACGGCAAACCTGTCCAGCACGAACTGGAAGTCGTCGCCGCGAGTGCGCGCGTGATCGAGCAGTCGCTGCCGGATCGAGGCCACGCGGTGGGGAAGAGGAAGCAGGGAAGAGGGGGTCACGTCAGGGCATCGATATACGGTCTCATCAGTCTGGCAACGCGGGAGAGCCGTGCATATTTCATCAACGCATCCGGGGTGGTAACGCGGTTGCCAAGCGCGTCACGCAGGGCCTCGATTGCGACATCGAGACCCACGAGATTGCGGAATTTGAAGCAGTCGGCGACGGTTTTCGCAACGTTGCTGACGTATACGCGGCGTGCGCCTACGCGGCGCTCTTCCAGCCCCGCCTGGAGGGTCGTTGCCGACATGCGCACCACGCGTAGTGGCGGCCAGTCGATCCGGGGCGGGCGGTCGCTGTTGCCGATGGCCACCCACAGTTCAAACGGTGCCTGGGTGGTCAGGCCATGCAGACGCAGGGCGCTCAACAGGCAGAGGCGGACCTTCGGCATGCGCTCTGCAATGATCCGCAGCCCTTCATCGGCCTCGCCGTTGTTGCTGCCCGGCAGCGCGTAGACGCCGCGCGACAACCGGATCAGCGCGCCGGCCTCGACCAGACGGGACAGCTGGACGCGGGCGATGCCTGCGGCCACCAGCTCGCGGGCGCGCAGGCTGCCTGCACGCTGCAGTAGTTTTCGGGCCTTGGCCTCGACGTCCGCCATGTTGGCATTGTTCCATAATGTCGGTTGTTTTGAATATCGACCGACAAAATGGAACATCACCGTCTGTTGCGGGTGGATCGTATGGACCGAAGTGCGCAGGCAGCTGAATCGGAAGGGTGGCGCGCGGTGGTGTTGGCATTTGCGCTAGAATGCGCGTTGGCGGAGCCGGCCAGACAGTCGCGTCATCCCTTCGGGGGTGCCGAGGAAAGTCCGGGCTCCATAGGGCAAGGTGCCAGGTAACGCCTGGGCGGCGAAAGCCGACGGAAAGTGCAACAGAAAGATACCGCCTACGTCTTCTTCGGAAGGCCGGTAAGGGTGAAATGGTGCGGTAAGAGCGCACCGCGAGTCTGGCAACAGACCGGCACGGCAAACCCCACCTGGAGCAAGACCAAATAGGGATCCTTTGGCGCGGCCCGCGTTGGATCCGGGTAGGTTGCTTGAGCGTTGCGGTGACGTAACGCCTAGAGGAATGACTGTCCACGACAGAACCCGGCTTATCGGCCGGCTCCGCCTCCTTCTTCTATATGCATGAACCGCGCATCGGTAGTGCCGGCCGCTGGCCGGCAACCTCCTCACCAGCAGACGCATCGTGCTGTTGCCGGCCAGCGGCCGGCACTACCGGGATGATGTCCGGCCTCAGCCCGGCGTGCGGTACTGCCCGGCGGAAATGAACTGCGAGAAGCGCTCGCACCACACCACGACCGTGGTGTAGTCGTCCACGTTGACGTCATCAGGGACATCGACCAGGAAACGGTTGAAGGTTTTCACCTCGCCGATCCGCCGGGACTGTGCCTTGACCTTCAGGAAGTCGGCCTTGTTGTCGACGAAGCCGTGCACCAGGTAGACCTTGTAGTCCGGCCCCGGCCCCATCTTTCCGTCGAAGGCTACCTGGGTGGCGCTGACGCTGACCTTGCCTTCGGCCCAGTGCACGGCATCGCTGCCCTCGAGGTCGCGCCGGAAGGTGGTGTGGTAGGCGGCCTTGCCCATGGCGTCCTGCACCTGCGCGGCGGGCGGATCGTCGGGGGCGATCAGGATCGGCAGCAGGTAGACGCCCAGGCCAAAGCCGAGGCCGAGGGTGAGCAGGTGGGTGGCGACAAGCAAGAGAACGCGGCGCATCGATGACTCCCTGTGGATCGGTCGGGTGCGCGGCAGGACCGCGCCCAGTCATCGTGTGGCGTGCAGGTAGACATTTATAGACACAGAAAACAGGTACAGGGTCAGAAGGCGACGCGGCTCTGGCCGAGTGCGACGCCCTGCGGGCCGAAACGGCGCTCGTGGATCTCACCGTGGCCGTCGGCATCGATCAACAGCACGGTGCTGGCGCGGGTGCCGTAGTCGTCGCCACGGATGAAGGCCGGGCTCAGCCAGCGTTCGCGTTCCAGGCCGATGCCGGTATCGGGCAGCTCGCCGTCGGCGGGGCGGTGTTCGTCGGCCAGCGCGGTCCACAGCGGGGCCAGCCCGCCATTGCCGGACTGCAGCCAGGCCGACAGTGCCGCCATCAGCCGCCGGGTCTTGGGCCAGGGGGCGTCCAGCGCGCCGTTGGACATGCCGTGTACGCCGGGCCCGAGGGTCTGGCGCTCGGCCGGGTGGTTGCCCAGGTACTCCAGGCTGTTGCCGTCGGCCAGCAGCAGGTTGAACGGGGCGTAGGCGCCGGCCACGGCCGCCAGGCGATCGATGTGCACGGCGGCCGGGTCGCGGCCGCGAAGGAAGTCAGCCACCAGCGCGCCGCGCGACGGGCCGGTCTGGGCGGCCAGCGGATCGCGGACATTGGTGACCACCGCCGTCCGGCCCGCAGCACCCACCCCGGCCCAGCCACCACCGGAGCGCAGGTCGCGTCCGCCGATGACGGAGGTCTCATCCTGCCAGGGGGCCAGCGCCGCCGTCGGGCGGGCGTGGAACTCATCACGGTTGCCGGTCATCACCAGCCGCCAGCGCGGGTGGTGCATCCAGCCAAGAGCGAGCAGGCACATGGCGTCATTGTGCACGGTTTGCGCAGTCCGGCGCCGTTTTTGGCCCGCTCTGGATGAATGCGCAGCCGATGTTTCACGCCCTGTCCACACCCCTGAACTTCCGTTCAATCTCAAAAATTGAGACGGATCAGCAACTTGTGGATAAGCCTTGAACAATTCTCTAAAGGTTGTTGCAAGCCATTGATGCGGCTGGCGATTTCCCTGCTGAAAAGTTGTTGACAACCCTTGGCTCGCTGCTAAGGTGGGCATCAGAGGGAAATCCGGGTGTTTTGTGGGTTTTCGTGGTTCAATGTTTCACCGGGCGAAGGATAGGTGCACGCGTCGTGTTCCAGGGCGAGACGGCCATCACAGTTGACGATAAAGGGCGCATGGCGGTTCCCACCGCTTACCGCGACCTTGTCGCGCGCGCCAGCAACAACCGTCTCGTACTGACCTACAACCCGTTCGAAGCCGGCTGCCTGTGGCTGTACGCAGAGTCGGAATGGGAGCGGGTCCGCGACGATGTGATGTCCAAGCCCAACACCCAGCGCGTCGTGCGCCTGTTGCAGCAGAAGCTGGTCGGCTCGGCCGCCCATCTGGAGCTGGACGGCAACGGTCGCATCAGCATCCCCGCCAGCCACCGCGGTGCGGTGGGCATTGAGAAGAAGGCGGTATTGCTCGGTATGGGCGACAAGTTCGAATTGTGGAGCGAGCAGGCGCATCGGGCCCTGATCCAGCAGACGTTGTCTGACGAGGATCTGGGTGATGGGTTGCTCGACCTGAAGTTGTGAGCCGGGGTGCCCGGATGCGCCCAGAAGCGCAGACCGGTCACCTTCCGGTGTCGCAGTCGCCGGCGGTGCACCTGCCGGTCCTGTACACCCAGGTCCTTGAAGGCCTGAGGGTGATCGAAAACGGACGTTATCTGGATGGCACGTTCGGTCGTGGCGGTCATGCACGTGGCGTGCTTACCCAGTTGGGTCCCGAGGGGCGCCTGCTGGTCATGGACAAGGATCCGGAAGCCATCGCCGTTGCCGAGCGCGATTTCGCGCCGGACCCGCGCGTGTCCATCTTCCGCGGCAGCTTCGCCCAGCTGCTGCAGTGGGATGCGACGGCCGACGGCCTGGACGGCGTGCTGTTCGACCTGGGCGTGTCGTCGCCGCAGCTGGACGTGGCCGAGCGTGGTTTCAGCTTCGGCAAGGACGGCCCGCTGGACATGCGCATGGACCCGGACAGCGGCGAAAGCGCCGCGCAGTGGATCAACCGCGTCGAAGACCGCGAGATCGCCGATGTGCTGTGGACCTACGGCGAAGAGCGCCAGAGCCGCCGCATCGCGCGTGCCATCGTGGCCCGCCGCGAGAAGCAGCCGTTCACCCGCACCGCCGAACTGGCCGAGCTGATCGCCTCGGTGATGCCGCGTGGCAAGGACAAGATCCACCCGGCCACGCGCAGCTTCCAGGCCATCCGCATCCACATCAACCGCGAGCTGGCCGATCTGGAAGCCGGGCTCGATGCGGCAGTGGAACGGCTCAAGCCCGGTGGTCGCCTGGCGATCATCAGCTTCCATTCGCTGGAAGACCGCATCGTCAAGCAGTACATGAACCGCCTGGCCAAGGCGCCGCCGGCCAACCGCCGCCTGCCCGAGGCGGAGGTGTTCGTGCCCACCCTGGATCTGATCGGCGGCGCCATCAAGGCCACCGACGAAGAGCTGGCGGCCAACCCGCGTGCCCGCAGCGCCGTGCTGCGCGTGGCCCAGAAGCGGGAGGCCGATGCATGAGCCGGCTGCTGCTGATCATCCTGTTGGCCTCGACCGTGGCCTCGGCGATCGGCGTCGTGTTCGTGCGTCACCGTCACCGGCAGACGTTCATCGAGCTGTCGCGCGCCGAGCGCAAGCGCGATGACATCAACCTGGAGTTCGGCCGCCTGCAGCTGGAACAGGCCACGCTGGCCGAAGCCAACCGTGTCGATCGCATCGCCCGCGAAAAGCTCGGCATGAAGTTCCCCGAGGCTGCCGACATCGTGGTGGTGCGGCCATGAGCAAGACCGGCCGCAACCGCCCGCGCAACGCCTTCAACCTGCGCCAGCGCCTGCGCTGGGTCGCGCTGGCGCTGGGCCTGTGCTCGGTGTCGCTGGTCGGTCGTGCCGCCTACGTGCAGATCATCAACAGCGACTTCTACCAGCGCCAGGGCGAGGCCCGTTACCTGCGCGAGCTGCCGATCAAGACCTCGCGCGGCATGATCACTGACCGCAACGGCGAGCCGCTGGCAGTGTCCACGCCGGTTGCCTCGATCTGGGTCAACCCGCAGGACCTGCTGCGTTCGCCCGAGCGCATCCCCGAGCTGGCCCAGGCGGTCGGCATGTCGGTGGATGAGCTGAGCAGCCGCCTGTCGCAGAAGTCGGACAAGGAATTCATGTACCTGCGCCGCCGGATCAATCCGGACGAGGCAGAGAAGGTGGTCGCGCTGAAGATTCCGGGTGTGGCCGCGCAGCGCGAGTTCCGCCGCTTCTACCCGCAGGGTGAGGCGATGGCGCACGTGCTGGGCTTCACCAACATCGACGACCGCGGCCAGGAAGGCCTGGAGCTGGCGTTCGACGAATGGCTGCGCGGCAAGGCCGGCGCCAAGCGGGTGATCCGCAACCGCAAGGGCGAGACCGTCGAAAGCGATCTGCTGCGCGCCGCCGAACCGGGCAAGGACCTGACCCTCAGCATCGACCGCCGCATCCAGTACCTGGCCTTCAAGGAACTGCGCAACGCGCTGGTGGCCAACAAGGCGGCCGGCGGTTCGATGGTGATCATGGACGTGACCACCGGCGAGATCCTGGCCATGGTCAACCTGCCGACCTACAACCCGAATTCGCTGACCGGCGCGCTGCCCGATGCGCGCCGCAACCGTGCGGTGACCGACCTGGTCGAGCCGGGTTCGACGATGAAGCCGCTGACCATCGCCACCGCGCTGCAGGCCGGTGCGGTGACCAAGGACACCATCATTGATACCAACCCGGGTTACATGACCCTGGGCCGCTTCACCATCCGCGACGTGCCGCGCAACAACGGCGTGCTGAACGTGACCGGCGTGATCACCCGCAGTTCGAACGTGGGTGCGGCCAAGGTCGCGGCGAAGATGCCGGACCAGGTGTTCTACGACGGCGTGCGCCGCTTCGGTTACGGCTCGGTGCCGCACAGCGGTTTCCCGGGTGAATCCGGCGGCGTGGTGCTGCGCCCGGCGCGCTGGTCGGGCACCACCAAGACCACCATGTCCTACGGCTACGGCCTGAACGTCACCCCGCTGCAGATCGCCACGGCCTACTCGGCGCTGGCCAACGGCGGTCGCCTGATCGCGCCGACCTTCGTCAAGGGCCAGCGCAACGAAGGCCAGCAGATCATCGACGAGAACGTCGCCAAGCAGGTGGTGGCGATGATGGAAACGGTGGTGACCCAGGGCGGCGCCAAGCAGGCGGCGGTGCTGGGCTACCGCGTGGCCGGCAAGACCGGTACCGCGCGCAAGGCCGGCCCCGGCGGCTACGAGCGCGGTCACTACAACGCGCTGTTCGCCGGCGTGGTGCCGGCCACCAACCCGCGTTTCGCCACCGTCATCGTCATCAACGACCCGCAGGCCGGCAAGTTCTACGGCGGCCTGGTGTCGGCACCGGTCTATCACAACGTGATGGAAGGCACCCTGCGCCTGATGGACGTGCCGCTGGACGACCTGCAGTCGTGGCTGGCGGCCCAGCAGTCCGGCAAGGTCGGCCATTCGGCTTCGATCCTGCCTGCGCCGCCGGCCGAAGCCGCACTGCCGGTGGATGCCGCCGCTGAATTCGATGCTGCGCTGCCGAGCGCGCATGCCCAGACGCCGCCCGCTACGGGAGGCACGCAATGAGTCCTTCGATGTTGCTTTCGCAGTTGCTTCCGGACGTGGCCCTGGCGGGCCATGACCCCGTTCTGACCGGCCTGGTGCTGGACAGCCGCGCCGTGCGCCCCGGTAATGCCTTCGTTGCCATCGCCGGGTTCGGCGCGCATGGCCTGGGCTTTGTCGAGCAGGCCCGCGCGGCCGGTGCCAGCGCCATCCTGTTTGAACCGCCGGCGCCTGCCGAGCTGCCGGCCCCGGCCGATGCGATCGCCGTGCCGGGCCTGCGCGCGCGCATGGGTGCGATGGCCGACCAGTTCCATGGCGCGCCGTCGCGGGCGATGGCGATGGTCGGCGTGACCGGCACCAACGGCAAGACCTCCACCGTGCAGCTGCTGGCCCAGGCCTGGCACCTGCTCGGTACACCCAGTGGCAGTATCGGCACGCTGGGGGCCGGACTTTATGGTGCGGTCGAACCGACCGGCTTCACCACGCCGCTGGTGCTGCAGATGCATGCGCTGCTGGCGCAGCTGCGCGATGCCGGTGCACGTGCGGTGGCGATGGAAGTCAGCTCGCATGCGCTGGACCAGGGCCGCGTGGATGCCGTGCACTATGACGTGGCGGTGTTCACCAACCTCACCCGTGACCATCTGGACTACCACGGCGACATGGCCAGCTATGGCGCGGCCAAGGCGCGGCTGTTCCATCGCCCGGGCCTGAAGGCCGCGGTGGTCAACCTGGATGATGCGTTCGGTCGCCAGCTGTTCGCTGGTCTGCCGGCGGGCGTGCAGCCGATCGGCCTGAGCTCGCGCGGTGCCACCGACGCCAGCGTGCGCGCCGAAGCGCTGCAGCTGGACGGCCGTGGCATCGCCTTCGAACTGGTCATCGACGGCCAGCGTGCCGCCGTGCAGTCGCCGCTGCTGGGCCGCTTCAACGTGGACAACCTGCTGGCCGTGGCCGGCACCCTGCATGCGCAGGGCCAGCCGCTGCCGCGCATCGCCGAGGTGCTGTCGGCGCTGCAGCCGATCCGTGGCCGCATGAACCGCCTCGGCGGCGAAGACGGCCTGCCGACCGTGGTGGTCGATTACGCGCACACGCCGGACGCACTGGAACAGGCGCTGGACAGCCTGCACGGCCACCTGCATGGCGCGCTGTTCTGCGTGTTCGGCTGCGGTGGCGAGCGCGATACCGGCAAGCGCCCGCAGATGGCCGCCATTGCCGAGCGCCTGGCCAACCAGGTCATCGTCACCGACGACAACCCGCGTGGCGAGGACGGCGACGTGATCGTGGCCGACATCCTGGCCGGCTTCCAGAATGCCGATGCCGTGACCGTGCAGCGCAGCCGCGCGCGTGCGATCGGCCTGGCGGTGAAGCGTGCCGGTGCCGGCGACATCATCCTGATCGCCGGCAAGGGCCACGAGCCCTACCAGGAGGTCAATGGCGTACGCCATGACTTCGACGACACCGAAGTGGCTGCGGCTGCATTGGCTGCCAAGGCCGGCGTGTTGGCCGCGCAGGCCGGGGAGGGCATCGCATGAAGCGCACCCTGCTTTCGCTGATCGCACACTGGGCCGGCGGCGAGATCCACGGCGACGACGTGGCCATCGATGCGGTCAGCAATGACACCCGCAGCCTCGGCCCGGGCAGCCTGTACGTGGCACTGCGCGGCGAGCGTTTCGATGGTCATGATTTCGCCACCGATGCGCAGGCGCGCGGCGCCAGTGCCCTGCTGGTCGAGCGGCTGCTGCCGATCGAGCTGCCGCAGGTGCTGGTGGCCGACAGCGAGCTGGCGCTGGCGAAGATCGCCACCGGCATGCAGCGGGACCGCGAGACCGAGGTGTTCGCGATTACCGGCAGCAATGGCAAGACCAGCGTGAAGAGCCTGCTGCTGTCGATCCTGCAGCAGGTGGCGCAGCACGCGCATAAAGTGGTCTACGCCAACCCGGGCAACCGCAACAACGAGATCGGCCTGCCGCTGGCGGTGATCGACGCGCCGGAAGATGCCGACTACGCCGTCTACGAGATGGGCGCCGGCAAGCCGGGCGACATCGCCTACCTGACCGATATCGCCCGCCCGCGCTACGCTCTGGTCAACAACATCGCACCGGCCCATCTGGAAAGGATGGGCAGCCTGCTCGGCGTAGCCGTCACCAAGGGCGCGATCTACGCGGCGCTGCCGGCCGATGGCGTAGCGGTGATCAACGTCGACGATGCCTACGGCCGCTGGTTCGAACAGCATTTCGTCGGCACGCCGGCGCGCTGCCGCGTGCTGCGCTACGGCCTGGAGCACACCGCCGACATCACCGCGCGCGACATCCGTGCCGGTGCCCAGGGCAGCCAGTTCACCCTGGTTTCGCCGATGGGCGAAGCCCGCGTGGTGCTGGGCCTGCCGGGCCGCCACAACGTCAGCAACGCGCTGGCCGCGGCCAGCCTGGCGCTGGCTGCCGGTGTGGATCTGGCGCTGATCGCTGCCGGACTGGCCGAGGCGCAGCCGGTGCCGGGCCGCCAGATCGCCCATCAGCTGCGCAATGGCGCGGTGCTGGTGGACGACAGCTACAACGCCAACCCCGGTTCTCTGGCCGCCGCCATCGATGCGCTGGCCGCAGCCCCGGAAGAGGGCTGGCTGGTGCTGGGCGACATGCGCGAGCTGGGTCCGGATGCCGAGGCGCTGCATGCGCAGGCCGGCCTGCGCGCACGTGCCTCCGGCCTCAAGCGCCTGTACGCGCTGGGTCCGCTCAGCGCCGCCGCTGCCGCCGCCTTCGGCGACGGTGGCCGTCATTTCACCACCCATGACGCGCTGTCGCAGGCGCTGAAGGACGAGCTGCACGCGGGCGTGCGCTGCCTGGTCAAGGGTTCCCGTGGCAGCGCCATGGACACGATTGTCAAAGCGCTGCTGGCGCAAGGAGAGGAATCCCCGCATGTTGTATGAACTGGCTCGATGGTTGCAGCAGTTGGAGAGCCTGTTCGGGCTGTTCAACTACCAGACGTTCCGCGCCATCCTTGCCGCGCTGACGGCCCTGTTCCTGTCGCTGTGGCTCGGCCCGGCGATGATCCGCAAGCTTGCCCAGTTCAAGGGCGGCCAGCCGATCCGCAAGGACGGTCCGCAGACCCATTTCTCCAAGGCCGGCACGCCGACCATGGGCGGTTCGCTGATCCTGCTCACCATCACCCTGTCGGTGCTGATGTGGGCCGATCTGCGCAACCGCTACGTGTGGCTGGTGCTGGCAGTGATGCTGTGCTTCGGCGCCATCGGCTGGTATGACGACTGGATCAAGATCGTCCGTCGCGACCCGAACGGCCTGAAGTCGCGCTGGAAGTACCTGCTGCAGTCGATCTTCGGCCTGGCTGCGGGCCTGTTCCTGTTCTATACGGCCGACGTGCCGGCCGCGCTGACCTTCTACATCCCGATGTTCAAGTCGGTGGCGCTGCCGCTGGCCGGCATCGGCTTCGTGGCCATCGCCTACTTCTGGATCGTCGGCTTCTCCAACGCGGTGAACCTGACCGATGGCCTGGACGGCCTGGCGATCATGCCGACCGTGCTGGTGGCCTGCGCGCTGGGTGTGTTCGCCTATGCCTCGGGCAACGTGGTGTTCGCCAACTACCTGCAGATCCCGCAGATTCCGGGCGCCGGTGAGCTGGTCATCATCTGCGCGGCCATCGCTGGCGCGGGCCTGGGCTTCCTGTGGTTCAACACCTATCCGGCCATGGTCTTCATGGGCGACATCGGCGCGCTGGCGCTGGGCGCGGTGCTGGGCACGATCGCAGTGATCACCCGCCAGGAACTGGTGCTGGTGATCATGGGCGGCGTGTTCGTGATCGAAACGCTGTCGGTGATGATCCAGGTCGCCTCGTTCAAGCTGACCGGCAAGCGCGTGTTCCGCATGGCGCCGATCCACCACCACTTCGAACTGAAGGGCTGGCCCGAGCCGCGCGTGATCGTGCGTTTCTGGATCATCTCCGTTGTGCTCGTACTGATCGGCCTGGCCACGTTGAAGGTGCGCTGAGATGAACGACCTGTCCCGCCAGGCAACACGCCTTGAAGCCATCGAAGGCAGCTACGACAAGTGGCTGCTGGGCGCGATCATCGCGCTCACCGGTGTGGGCGTGGTGATGGTGGCGTCCAGCTCGATCGCCTTGATGAGCAGCCCGTTCTACTACCTCAACCGCCACCTGATCTTCCTGGCGGTCGGCATCGTGCTGGCGGTGATTGCCGCGCGCACCGAGCTGAAGTCGATCGAGCAGTACAACCAGATGCTGCTGCTGGGTTGCTTCGTGCTGCTGCTGGCGGTGTTCACGCCGGGCCTGGGCAGCACGGTCAACGGCGCGCGCCGCTGGATCAACCTGGGCATCTCCAAGTTCCAGACAGTGGAAGCGGTGAAGGTCCTCTACATCGTCTGGCTGTCCAGCTACCTGGTGCGCTTCCGCGACGAGGTCAACGCGACCTGGCCGGCGATGCTCAAGCCGCTGGGCGTGGCCGGTGCGCTGGTGGTGCTGCTGCTGCTGCAGCCGGACTTCGGTTCCTCGACCCTGCTGCTGGCGATCACCGCCGGCATGCTGGTGCTGGGCGGGGTCAACATGCCGCGCATGTCGATGCCGGTGATCATCGGCCTGGTCGGCATGAGCGCGCTGGCGATCATCGAGCCGTACCGCATGCGCCGCATCACCTCCTTCCTGGACCCGTGGGCCGACCAGCAGGGTGACGGCTATCAGCTGTCCAACGCGCTGATGGCGGTCGGCCGTGGCGAGTGGACCGGCGTCGGCCTGGGCAATTCGGTGCAGAAGCTGTACTACCTGCCCGAAGCGCACACCGACTTCATCTTCTCGGTCACCGCCGAGGAATTCGGCTTCCTGGGCACCTGCGTGATCGTGGCCCTGTACGCGCTGCTGGTCGGCCGCACCTTCTGGCTGGGCATGCGCTGCGTGGAAATGAAGCGCCACTTCTCCGGCTACATCGCCTTCGGCATCGGCCTGTGGATCAGCATGCAGACCTTCGTCTCGATCGGCGTGAACCTGGGCATCCTGCCGACCAAGGGCCTGACCCTGCCGCTGATCTCTTCCGGCGGTTCGTCGGTGCTGATGACCTGCGTGGCGATGGGCCTGCTGCTGCGCGTGTCCTATGAACTCAAGCGCGCCGAGCGCCGCCAGGCGGTGCGTATCGGTGGCGCCGAAGACGCCGCTGCCGAGCCGATGGACGAGCCGGCTGCACCGGTGGCTGCCGGCGTGCCGATGAGCGCCGAGCCGGTGGCTGCCGCTGCGCCGAACGCCGCGCGTGGCACCAGCCGCCTGCAGTCGCGCGTCGAACCGACCTTCGGGAGGCTGTCATGAGCGCAGCCCACGACGCTGCACGCCCGGTGATGATCCTGGCCGGCGGTACCGGCGGTCACATCTTCCCCGGCCTGGCCGTGGCACGCGTGCTGCACGAGCGCGGCGTGCCGGTCACCTGGATGGGCGCCGACGGTGCGATGGAAACCCGCCTGGTGCCGCAGCACGACATCGCGATCGACACGCTGGCGATCACTGGCCTGCGCGGCAAGGGCAAGCTGGCCCTGCTGGCCGCGCCGTGGCGGCTGATGCGCGCGCTGCGCGCGGCCGGCATGATCATCCGCAAGCGCCAGCCGCGCGCGGTGGTGGCCTTCGGTGGCTTCGCCTCCGGCCCCGGCGGCATGGCCACGCGCCTGCACGGCCTGCCGCTGATCGTGCATGAGCAGAACCGCGCACCGGGCCTGACCAACCGCATCCTGTCGCGCTATGCGCGCCGCCTGCTGACCGGCTTCCCGGGCACCTTCGCCCGGCGCGAGGAGTTCGTCGGCAACCCGGTGCGTGCGGAGATTGCCGCCATCGCACCGCCCGAACAGCGCTTCGCCGACCGCCACGGTCCGCTGCGCGTGCTGGTGGTCGGTGGCAGCCAGGGCGCACGTGCACTCAACACCGGTGTGCCGCAGGCGATTGCCGCGCTGGACGCGGACCTGCCGGTGCAGGTGCGCCACCAGAGTGGCGAGAAGATGCATGCCGAGGCGGTCGAGGCGTATGCCAAGGCCGGCGTGCAGGCTGAAATCACCCCGTTCATCGCCGACATGGCCGAAGCGTTCGCCTGGGCCGATCTGGTCGTGTGCCGCGCCGGCGCGTCGACCCTGGCCGAGCTGTGCGCGGTCGGTGTCGGCAGCGTGCTGGTGCCATTCCCCGCCGCCGTCGACGATCACCAGACCCGCAATGCGGAGTACCTGGTCGAGCGCGGCGCGGCGGTTTTGCTGAAGCAGGACGGAACGCTGGCCGACGGCATTGCCGCACTGCTGCGCGATCTGTCCGAAAATCCCGCCCGCCGCATGCAGATGGCGCAAGCCGCGCGTGCCCTGGCCAAGGTCGATGCCGCCGAGCGCATCGCCGATATCATTCTTGAGGAAGCTGTATGAAGAAGGCATGCCACCGCGCCTGCCCTGCGCGAGGCCGCGCATGATCCGTCGCCTGCACGACACCAACGACCTGGTGCGCGCGTTCCCGCGCGTGCATTTCGTCGGCATCGGCGGCACCGGCATGAGCGGTATCGCCGAAGTGATGCTGACGCTGGGCTATGAAGTGTCCGGCTCGGACAACGCCGACAACGGCGCGACCCGCCGCCTGGCCGGCCTGGGTGCGCGCATCATGCGCGGCCACTCGGCGGCCAACGTGCTGGGCACCGACTGCGTGGTGGTGTCCAGCGCGATCCGCGAGGACAACCCGGAACTGATGGAAGCGCGCAGCCAGCGCATTCCGATCATGCCGCGTGCGGCGATGCTGGCCGAGCTGATGCGCTTCCGCCGCGGCATCGCGGTGGCCGGTACCCATGGCAAGACCACCACCACCAGCCTGACCGCTGCAGTATTGAGCGAAGGTGGCCTGGACCCGACCTTCGTGATCGGTGGCCAGTTGCTGGCCGCCGGTGCCAACGCCAAGCTGGGTGGTGGCCAGTGGCTGGTGGCCGAGGCCGACGAAAGCGATGGCAGCTTCCTGCGCCTGAACCCGCTGATGTCGATCATCACCAACATTGATGCCGATCATCTGGAGAACTACGGCAACGATTTCGCCCGCGTGCAGGCGGCGTTCGCCGAGTTCCTGCAGCGCCTGCCGTTCTACGGCCTGGCGGTGCTGTGCATCGATGACCCGGAAGTGGCTGCACTGGCCGCCAAGACCCCGCGCCACGTGATGAGCTACGGCATGAGCCCGCAGGCCGACGTGCGCGCCGAGAACGTGGTGCAGGAAGGGTCGCGCATGCGCTTCACCCTGCGCCTGCCGCAGGGCACCAGCCAGGAAGTGGTGCTGGCGCTGCCGGGCAGGCACAACGTGCTGAACGCACTGGCCGCCGCGGCAGTGGGCTGGCAGCTGGGCGTGGCGCCGGACGCCATCGCACGCGCGCTGGAAGGCTTCGCCGGTGTCGGCCGTCGCTTCAACGATCTGGGCGAAGTGACCACCGCCAGCGGTGCCAAGGTGCGCATCATCGACGACTACGGCCATCACCCGAGCGAGCTGGAAGCGGTGTTCGCCGCCGCCCGCGGTGGCTGGGCCGACAAGCGCCTGGTGGTGGCCTTCCAGCCGCACCGCTACAGCCGTACCCGCGACCAGTTCGACAAGTTCGCCGCGGTGCTGTCCAGCGTCGACGCGCTGGTACTGAGCGAGGTGTACCCGGCTGGCGAAGAGCCGATTGCTGGCGCGGATTCGCATGCGCTGGCGCGTGCCATCCGTGCGCGCGGCCGCAGCGAGCCGGTGGTGGTGGGCAAGGCGGCCGAACTGGCCAGCGTGCTGCCGGACGTGCTGCAGGACGGTGACCTGCTGCTGATGATGGGGGCCGGCGACATCGGCGCCGTGGCCAGCCACATCGCGGTGGAAGGGTTCAAGGCGGAGGGCGAGGCGTGAGCACGCTGACATTCCCGCCGCTGCGCGTGACCGACCCGGCCGTGTTCGGCCGCGTCGCCGTGCTGCTCGGCGGCAGTTCCAGCGAACGCGAGGTGTCGCTGGACTCCGGCCGCAACGTGCTGGAAGCGCTGCAGGCGCGCGGCATCGATGCGTTCGCCGTGGACGGCATCCCGGCGCTGGCCAAGGTGCTGGCCGCCGGCGGTGTCGACCGCGTGTTCAACATCCTGCACGGCCACAACGGTGGCGGTGAGGATGGCATCGTGCAGGGCCTGATGGACGCCTTCGGCGTGCCGTACACCGGCTCGAACGTGCTGGGTTCGGCGCTGAGCATGGACAAGATCCGCACCAAGCAGGTGTGGCTGTCGCTGGGCCTGCCGACCCCGCGGTACCGCAAGGTCACGGCCGAGGACGTGCATGCCAATGCCGCCGAACTGGGCCTGCCGGTGGTGGTCAAGCCGGCCAACGAAGGCTCCAGCGTGGGCATCAGCCGGGTCACCGACGACGCCGGCCTGGACGAGGCGGTGGCCCTGGCCGCGCGCTATGACGGCCAGCTGCTGATGGAACAGATGGTGGTTGGCGACGAGCTGACCGTGGCCATCCTCGGCGACGTGGCGCTGCCGTCGATCCGCATCGTGCCCAAGGGCCAGTGGTACGACTACAACGCCAAGTACATCGCCGAGGACACCCAGTACCTGTGCCCGGGCCTGGATGGTGCTGACGAAGACGAGATCCGCCGCATCGCGCTGGCTGCATTCCGTGCCGCGGGCTGCCGCGGCTGGGGTCGCGTGGACGTGATGCGCGACCGCACCAGCGGCCGCTTCTTCCTGCTGGAAGTGAACACCGCACCGGGCATGACCAGCCACTCGCTGGTGCCCAAGGCGGCCGCACAGGCCGGCATCGGTTTCGAGGAACTGGTGTGGCGCGTGCTGGAACAGACCCTGGAGGCCCCGCACGCATGAACGCGGTGCTGCGCATCTTCGTCTGGCTGTTGGCGCTGTCGGTGGTTGCACTGCCGGTGGTGGCCGTGGTCAATGGCTGGGTCGGCGCCGAGCGCTGGCCGCTGGCGAAGCTGCGCGTGCACGGTGAGTTCAAGCGGGTGCCGGCCGAACAGCTGCAGCAGGTGCTGCTGCCGTATGCGCACGCCGGTTTCTTCGCGGTCAAGCTGCAGGACGCGCAGGACGCCCTGGAAAAACTGCCGTGGGTGGAAAGCGCGCAGGTGCGCAAGCAGTGGCCGGATGTGCTGGAAGTGACCCTGGTCGAGCACAAGCCGTTCGCGCGCTGGGGCAACGACCGCCTGGTCTCCGAGCAGGGCAAGTTGTTCCCCACGCCGAAGAAGCTGGCCGACCTGGCGCTGCCCGAACTGGACGGCCCGGACAGCCAGACCGAAGAAGTGATGAAGCTGTACAGCGACTCGCGTGCATTGTTCGCACCGGCCGGCGTCGATGTGCGCCGGGTGACGATGGATGCGCGTGGCAGCTGGTCGCTGGTGCTGAGCAACGGCACCGAAGTGGTGGTCGGCCGTGACGACGCGCGCTCGCGCATGCAGCGCTTCGTCAAGGTGCTGCCGCAGTTGAACCGCCAGGACGCGCCGATCGAGCGCGCCGACCTCCGTTACACCAATGGTTTCACGCTGAGCTGGGGTACCCCGGCCACGCCGGCGAAAACGCCGGCGACCCCGGCCAGCAGGACGCAGGAAAGGACATGAATCGCAAGGGTGACAAATCGCTGATCGTTGGCCTGGACATCGGCACCTCCAAGGTGGTGGCGCTGGTGGGCGAGTATTCGCCGGGCAACCCGATCGAAGTGATCGGCATCGGCTCGCACGAGTCGCGCGGGCTCAAGCGCGGCGTGGTGGTGGATATCGAATCGACCGTGCAGTCGATCCAGCGCGCGGTGGAAGAAGCCGAGCTGATGGCCGGCTGCGAGATCCGCTCGGTGTACGCCTCGATCTCCGGCAACCACGTGCAGTGCAAGAACTCGCCCGGCATCGTGCCGATCCGCGACGGTGAAGTGACCTGGGGCGACCTGGATCGCGTGCTGGACGCGGCCAAGGCGGTGGCGATCCCGGCCGACCAGAAGATCCTGCATGCGATTCCGCGCGAGTACGTGCTGGACGATTCGCAGGAAGGGATCCGCAACCCGGTCGGCATGACCGGCGTGCGCCTGGAAGTGCACGCCCACCTGGTGGTGTGCGCGCAGTCGGCCGCGGCCAACATCAGCAAGTGCGTGCAGCGCTGCGGCCTGCAGGTGGACGACCTGGTGCTGTCCTCGCTGGCCTCCAGCGTGGCGGTGCTGACCGCCGATGAGCGCGAGCTCGGCGTGGTGCTGGTCGACATGGGCGCCGGCACCACCGACATCGCAGTGTTCGTGCAGGGCGCGATCTGCCACACCGCCTCGCTGCCGATCGCCGGCGACCACGTGACCAACGACATCGCGCACATGCTGCGCACGCCGACCCCGGAAGCCGAGCAGATCAAGGTGCGCTACGCCTGCGCCCTGGCCCAGCTGGCCACCGCCGAGGAAAGCATCCAGGTGCCGTCGGTGGGCGACCGCCCGCCGCGCCGCATGCCCCGCCATTCGCTGGCGCAGGCGGTGCAGGGCCGCTACGAGGAAATCTTCGAGATGGTGCAGGCCGAACTGCGCCGCTCCGGCTTCGAGGAACTGGTGCGCGCCGGCATGGTGCTGACCGGCGGTGCTTCGAAGATGGAAGGCGTGGTCGAGCTGGCCGAGGAAATGCTGCAGATGCCGGTGCGCGTGGGCATTCCGCAGCACGTCACCGGGCTTGGCGAAGTGGTCGGCAACCCGGTGCATGCCACCGGCGTGGGCCTGCTGCTGATGGGCAGCCAGATCGAGCATCCGCGGCGTCCGTCGCTGCCGACCGGCCGCGCCGGAAGCATGTTCAAGAAACTCAAGACCTGGTTCCGCGGCGAGTTCTGACGCGGAACCTGCAATACCCGGGCATCGCCCGGTCGCAGCACCTGCAATAGACGGCAACACCGGCAACACACAACCCACACAGCCGCAACGCCGGCATGCAGCAGGAGGGCAGGACGCCCGAATGCCCATGCCAGCCGAAGCGGATACAACGAGGACACGGACATGGCGCATTTTGAACTGATCGAAAAGATGGCACCCAATGCGGTGATCAAGGTGGTTGGCGTGGGCGGCGGCGGCGGCAATGCCGTGGCGCACATGGTCAACTCGGCAGTGGATGGCGTGGAATTCATCACCGCCAACACCGACTCGCAGGCCATCAAGAATTGCGGTGCCAAGCTGCAGCTGCAGCTGGGTACCAACGTGACCAAGGGCCTGGGCGCAGGCGCGAACCCGGAAGTCGGCCGCCAGGCCGCGCTGGAAGACCGTGAGCGCATCATGGACGCGCTGCAGGGTGCGGACATGGTGTTCATCACCGCCGGCATGGGCGGCGGCACCGGCACCGGCGCTGCGCCGGTGGTGGCACAGCTGGCCAAGGAAATGGGCATCCTGACCGTAGCCGTGGTCACCAAGCCGTTCCCGTTCGAAGGCCGTCGCCGCATGCAGGTGGCGCTGAAGGGCATCGAAGAGCTGAGCCAGCACTGCGACTCGCTGATCACCATCCCCAACGAAAAGCTGATCACCGTGCTGGGTCGCAACGCGACCATGATCCAGGCCTTCCGTGCCGCCAACGACGTGCTGCAGGGCGCCGTGCAGGGCATCGCCGACCTGATCGTGCGTCCGGGCCTGATCAACGTCGACTTCGCCGACGTGCGCACCGTCATGTCCGAAATGGGCCTGGCGATGATGGGTACCGGCACCGCCCGCGGCGATGACCGCGCGCAGGCCGCTGCCGAATCGGCGATCCAGAACCCGCTGCTGGACGACGTGAACCTGGCCGGTGCCAACGGCATCCTGGTCAACATCACCGCCGGCGCCGACTTCACCATGGCCGAGTTCGACGAGATCGGCCGCACCATCGATGGCTTCGCTTCCGAAGACGCCACCGTGGTGGTCGGCACCGTGCTCGATCCGGACATGCAGGACGAAGTGCGCGTGACCGTGGTCGCCACCGGCCTGAACCGCGTCTCGGCC
This sequence comes from Stenotrophomonas sp. CC22-02, assembly GCF_004365115.1. Lineage (NCBI taxonomy): Bacteria > Pseudomonadati > Pseudomonadota > Gammaproteobacteria > Lysobacterales > Lysobacteraceae > Stenotrophomonas > Stenotrophomonas sp. CC22-02. The sequence goes on from NZ_SOCO01000001.1 coordinate 251,590, forward strand.
AGCAAGACCCAGCGTCCGGGCGAGCGTGCGCCGATCAAGCTGGTGCGCAACGCGACCACCGGCCAGCCGGAGTTCGGCGACTTCGACAACGGCGGCGACGCCGTGTCCAAGGCCGTCGGCGGCATGGGCCTGGGCCTGCGTCGTGCCAGCAGCGATACCGCAGCGGCCTCCACCCCGTCGGCGCCGGCCGCTTCGGCCCCGGCAGCGGCGGAACTGCCGAACGATTACCTGGACATCCCGGCCTTCCTGCGCCGCCAGGCGGACTGAGCGGGGTAGCCCGGGGCTTGTCCTCCCCGGGTTGCGCCACCATGTCCTGAAAACGCGGGCGCCGGGCCAGGATGGGCCCGGCCGCCCTGCTTCACGCCCGTCCTACTGGCGTGCCGGTGTGTCCTGCCGGCCTTTCAGCCAGGGTAGGGGAGCGTGCGTGTTAATCTAATGTGTCACTTCCGGTCCATCCCCCATGATCCAGCAACGCACCCTCAAGAACACGATCCGCGCCACTGGCGTTGGCCTGCACAGCGGTGACAAGGTCTACATGACCCTGCGCCCGGCACCGGTCAACCATGGCATCGTGTTCCGCCGCGTGGACCTGGACCCGGTGGTGGAAGTGCCGGCCAAGGCCGAACTGGTCACCGAAGTGACCCTGTGCACCGGCCTGACCTGCAACGACGCCAAGATCCAGACCGTCGAACACCTGATGTCGGCATTGGCCGGGCTGGGTGTGGACAACATCATCGTCGAACTGTCCTCGGCCGAGCTGCCGATCATGGACGGTTCGGCCGGCCCGTTCGTGTTCCTGCTGCAGTCGGCGGGCATCGTGGAACAGGATGCGCCCAAGCGCTTCATCCGCGTACTGAAGACCGTGGAAGTGACCGAGGGCGACAAGGTGGCCCGCTTCACCCCGTACGAGGGGTACAAGCTGGGCTTCACCATTCAGTTCGACCACCCGATGATCCCGGCCAAGCAGTCGCGCCAGGAAATCGAGTTCTCGACGCTGGCCTACACCAAGGAAATCTCCCGCGCGCGCACCTTCGGCTTCATGCGCGACCTGGAATACATGCGCGAGCGCAACCTGGGCCTGGGCGGTTCGATGGACAACGCCATCGTGCTGGACGAGTTCCGCGTGCTCAACGAAGACGGCCTGCGCTACGCCGACGAGTTCGTGCGCCACAAGATCCTCGACGCGATCGGCGACCTCTATCTGGCCGGTGGCCAGGTGCTGGGGGCCTACGAGGGCTTCAAGTCCGGCCACGCACTCAACAACAAGCTGGTGCGCGCACTGATGGCCGACGCCACGGCCTGGGAATGGGTCAGCTTCGACTCGCCGGCGACCCCGGATCCGGTGGAATACGCCACTCCGGCCTACGCCTGATTGCCGCAGGTTGTTGAATTGGAAGACAAAAACGCCGCCTGAGAGGGCGGCGTTGTCGTTCGTGGCGGCTGCGGCGCATTCAGCGTGCTTGCGGTGCGTCAAGCGCGGTTCGAGGTCACGGTTTTGTGAACCTGTTGGATCGGAAGCCTGAATTTAACGTAGTTTTAACAACAATCTAACGACAGCCCCCCGGATGGCAGCTAGGATGCGACCCGGCCCCCGAAATGTTTCACGCCGTGGTGACACGTGCGACGGGGAGCGGAGCCGGATGCTCCGTTGTCGTCAGGACCGCTTCTTCGGCTTCGAAGGAACGTCCTGCAGGCAAGCCAAGGCGTCGCGTAGCCCTTTATGCGTGGCGGCTGAAACTGCGTGGGGTCCATTCCGGTTGTCGAGCGCTGGGGAGCGCGTGGGAGTGGGAGACGCAGTCTTGATGGTCACCCTGGTGGCCTTCAGCCCGATGGAACGGGCCGCGTCGAGCAACTGGGCTTCGGCAAGCCGCACCTTGGCATGCCAGACCGGGGACTCGACGAGAAAAACGAGGTGTTCCCCGTCCACATTGGCCAGCCGGCAACGGCTGCGCAGAGGTGGCGGCAACTGGGGGCGCAACTGACGGTCCAGCGCGTCGAGCCACAAGGCACGCCGCAGCGGGTTCCCGCTTTTGTCCGCCATCACCGCATCCAGCGCCGGTTTCGGCACTGACGCGGGGCGAACGCTGGATTTCGGCTCAGACATGAAAACTCACTGATGGCATTCAAAAAGATCGTAATCAAAACGCGTGAAGGACAGGCCAAGGCGTCGCCGATCACGCGTTTGCGGTTCTATTTCGAGGACCGCCCCCGCGCCCTGCTGGGCAGCGTGCTCGGGGTAGGCTGCATTATCGGCCTTGCTGGCGGCATTGGCGCCAGCGCGCTGAATGATTCCCGGCTGCAGGCCAAGGTCGAGCGCCAGGATGCGGAGCTGGCCAAGGTCAAGCGCGATGCGCAGACCCAGGTCAACGCGCTGGCGGCACGCCTGGGCGAGCTGCAGGCGCAGGCCACCCGCCTCAACGCGCTTGGCGAACGGCTGACCCAGATGGGCAAGCTGGAAGACGGCGAGTTCGACTTCAACGAGACCCCGGGTCTCGGTGACGGCGATGCCGGCGGCCCGACCAGCGACATCCCGGTCAAGGACGTCAACGCCGACTTACAGGTGCTGGAGCAGCGCTTCGCTGCTTCAGGCCGCCAGTTGTCGGTGATGGAATCGCTGATGTTCGATCACCAGCTGCAGCAGAACGCCGTGCCCTCGCGCATGCCGATCCGCAACAGCTACGTGACCTCCGGCTTCGGTACCCGCGCCGACCCGTTCGGCCGCGGTGCCGCCACCCACAAGGGCATGGACTTCCACGCCAGGGTCGGCGACCCGGTGATGGCCGTGGCCGAAGGCGTGGTCAGCTTTGCCGGCGTGAAGGGTGGCTACGGCAACGTGGTCGACGTCGATCACGGCAACGGTTATGTCACCCGCTACGCGCACAATTCGCGCCTGGTGGTGAAGGCCGGTGACCTGGTCCGTGCCGGCCAGGAAGTGGCCAAGGCCGGTTCCACCGGCCGTTCGACCGGTGCCCATGTGCACTTCGAAGTGTGGGAGAACGGCAACGTGGTCAACCCGCGCAAGTTCCTGGGCGACGGCGGCAACACGCCGGTCGGCCGCATCAGCCGCGGCTGATCCCCGGTATGGGGCCGGATCCCTTCCGCCACGGCGACAGGGATTCGACCCCGCATCCGTGATTCTTTGCCGAATCCGGGGCGATCACGACCGGATCGGCGCTTGAAACCTCAGCCGGCCGTCCCAAGCTACAATGGGTGTTGCCATCGACAGGGCGCCAGGCGCCCTGTTTCGTTTGCGGCGGACGGATCCCAAGGGGGAGGCCGGGCGTCGTGTCCATCCAACCCGGTTCCTTCAATGATCAACAGCCTGCTTACCCGCGTATTTGGCAGTCGTAACGAACGACAGCTGCGCCAGCTCAACCGCATCGTCGCCAAGATCAATGCGCTGGAGCCGGAGATCGAGAAGCTTTCCGACGAGCAGCTTCAGGCCAAGACGCCGGAGTTCAAGCAGCGCATCGCCGGCGGCGAAGCCCTGGACAAGGTGCTGCCGGAAGCGTTCGCGGTCTGCCGCGAAGCCGGCCGCCGCGTGCTGGGCATGCGCCACTACGACGTGCAGCTGATCGGCGGCATGGTGCTTCACCTGGGCAAGATCGCAGAAATGCGCACCGGTGAAGGCAAGACCCTGGTGGCGACCCTGCCGGTGTACCTCAACGCGCTGGAAGGCAAGGGCGTGCACGTGGTCACCGTGAACGACTACCTGGCCCGCCGCGATGCCGCGCAGATGGGCAAGCTGTACAACTGGCTGGGCCTGAGCGTGGGCGTGGTGTACCCGGGCATGCCGCACAGCGACAAGCGCGAAGCCTATGCCTCGGACATCACCTACGGCACCAACAACGAATTCGGTTTCGACTACCTGCGCGACAACATGGCGCTGTCCAAGGCCGACCGCTACCAGCGCGGCCTGCACTACGCCATCGTCGACGAAGTCGACTCGATCCTGATCGACGAAGCACGTACCCCGCTGATCATCTCCGGCCCGGCCGACGATTCCCCGGAGCTGTACATCCGGGTCAACCGCGTCGTGCCCAACCTGGTCAAGCAGGAAGTGGAAGACGGCGAAGGCGACTTCTGGGTCGACGAGAAGGGCAAGCAGGTGCACCTGTCCGAAGCGGGCATGGAGCACGCCGAGCAGCTGCTGGTCGACGCCGGCATCCTCAATGCCGAGACCGAAGGCCTGTACGCCCCGCAGAACCTGACCGTGGTCCACCACCTCAACGCCGCGCTGCGCGCGCACGCGATCTACCAGCGTGACGTGGACTACATCGTGCGCGATGGCGAAGTGGTCATCGTCGACGAATTCACCGGGCGTACCCTGTCCGGCCGCCGCTGGTCCGATGGCCTGCACCAGGCCGTGGAAGCGAAGGAAGGCGTGCCGGTCCAGCGCGAGAACCAGACGCTGGCCAGCATCACCTTCCAGAACCTGTTCCGCATGTACAAGAAGCTGTCCGGCATGACCGGTACGGCCGATACCGAAGCGTTCGAGTTCCAGAGCATCTATGGCCTGGAAGTGGTGGTGATCCCGACCAACCGCCCGACCATCCGCAAGGACAGCCCGGACCAGGTGTTCCTCAACCGCAAGGGCAAGTTCAACGCGGTGCTGGCCGACATCGAAGAGTGCGCCAAGCGTGGCCAGCCGGTGCTGGTGGGTACCACCTCGATCGAAACCTCGGAAATGCTGTCCGAGCACCTGCGCAAGGCCGGCGTGCAGCACGAAGTGCTCAATGCCAAGCAGCATGACCGCGAAGCGACCATCGTCGCCAACGCCGGTCGTCCGGCGGCGGTGACCATCGCCACCAACATGGCCGGCCGTGGTACCGACATCGTGCTGGGCGGTTCGCTGGAAGCGGAAATCCACGAGCTGGGCGAGGACGCGACCGACGCGCAGAAGGCCGCGGTCAAGGCCGAATGGCAGAAGCGCCACGAGGCGGTCAAGGCGGCCGGCGGCCTGCACATCGTCGGCACCGAGCGCCATGAGTCGCGCCGTATCGACAACCAGCTGCGTGGCCGTTCGGGCCGACAGGGTGACCCGGGTTCGTCCCGCTTCTACCTGTCGCTGGAAGACAACCTGATGCGCATCTTCGCCTCCGACTGGGTGCAGAAGGCCATGCGCATGATGGGCATGAAGGAAGACGACGTCATCGAGGACCGCCTGGTCAGCCGCCAGATCGAGAAGGCGCAGCGCAAGGTCGAGGCCCACAACTTCGACATCCGCAAGAACCTGCTGGACTTCGACGACGTCAACAACGACCAGCGCAAGGTGATCTACGCGCAGCGCGACGAGCTGCTGGACGCCGAGTCGGTGAAGGCCAACGTCGACGGCATCCGCGACGACGTGATCTTCGACGTGGTGGCCCGCTTCGTGCCACCGAACTCGATCGACGAGCAGTGGGACCTGCGTGGCCTGGAAGCGACCCTGGAGTCGGACTTCGGCCTGCAGATGTCGCTGACCGACCTGGTCAAGGATCACGAGGAACTGGACGCCGAGGCCATCGCCGCCAAGGTGCAGGAGCGCGTCAACCAGCACTTCGCCGAGAAGGAAGCCGGCGTGGGCGAAGAGACCATGCGCGCGCTGGAGAAGCACGTGATGCTGACCGTGCTGGACCAGAGCTGGAAGGAGCACCTGGCACGCATGGATTACCTGCGCCAGGGCATCTACCTGCGTGGTTACGCGCAGAAGCAGCCGAAGCAGGAGTACAAGAAGGAAGCCTTCGAACTGTTCTCCGACATGCTGGAGAACGTGAAGCGCGAAGTGGTGACCCTGCTGTCGCGCGTGCGCATCCGCAGCGACGAGGAAGTGCAGGCGCTGGAAGCGGCAGAACGCCAGCAGGCCCAGGCACGCCTGAGCCAGTCGCAGTTCCAGCACCAGGACGCGGGCGGCTACAGCGCCGACGAGGAAGCGGCGCAGGTGGAGGCCGAACGCCAGGGCGTCGCGCAGCTGCAGCGCGATGAGCCGAAGATCGGCCGCAACGACCCGTGCCCCTGCGGCAGTGGCAAGAAGTACAAGCACTGCCACGGCCAGCTGAGCTGACCTCCGGAGAGCCCCGCGAAAGCGGGGCTTTTCATTTCCGGCGGGTGATCCAGGGTGGATCCGCGATTGCGCCGGTCCCCCTGTTCTGGGCATGCTCTGCGCATGGCTCCTCCCACCCGATCGATCCACGTCGTGGCCGCCGTCATCACCGACGCCCGTGGCCGCGTGCTGCTCAACCGTCGTACCGAGAACCGTGACATGGCCGGCCTGTGGGAATTCCCCGGCGGCAAGCGCGAATCCGGCGAGACCTCCGAACAGGCGCTGGTACGCGAGCTGCGCGAGGAACTGGGCATCGAGGCCGATGTTGGTGAGTGGCTGATGGATGTTCCGCAGCGCTATCCGGACAAGCATCTGACCCTGGAAGTACGCCATGTGCGCAGCTGGAAGGGCACGCCGCGCGGGCGCGAGGGCCAGGCGATCACCTGGGTGGCGCCGGACAAGCTGGGCCGCTATTCGATGCCGCCGGCCGACCTGCCGGTGGTGGCGGCCCTGCGCCAGCCTGACAGCTACCTGATCACCCCGGCCCCGGCCGATGATGCCGGCAGCGTGCAGCAGTGGCATGACCAGCTGCAGCGCGCGGTGGCGGCGGGCCAGCAGCGCATCCAGCTGCGCCTGCCACCGGCGCACCCGCAGCGGCAGGCAATGGTCGAGCAAGTGATGCGTGCGCATCGTCGCAGCGGCGTGCAGTGGCTGCTCAACCGCGATATCGAACTGGCACGCGCGCTGAGCGTGGGCGTGCATCTGGGCAGCGAACAGCTGCAGCAGCTGTCGCAGCGCCCGTTGCCCGAGGGGCAGCTGGTGGCGGCGTCCTGCCACGACCTGCAGCAGTTGCAGGCGGCACAACAGCTGGGCTGCGACTTCGCGGTGCTGGGCCCGGTGCAGGCCACCGCCAGCCACCCCGACGCCGCACCGCTGGGTTGGGATGCTTTCGCCGAGCTGCGTGCGCAGGTGTCACTGCCGATCTACGCGCTGGGGGGCATGGGCAGCGGCCACATCACCGAAGCGCGCCGCCATGGTGGGCAGGGCATCGCCGCCATCCGCGGGCTGTGGCCGGCGTGATGCGAACAGGGTCGGTTTCCCGCAACGTGCGGCGCTGACCCTTCACCGGATGCAGCAGATCCACGCCCTGCGTGGATGACCCCCTGCGATCACAGCGTGATCCAGAAACACCCGTACTGTCGCCGAAGCCCCAGCACCGTGGAGGCCCGTGCAACGCTGCCGGGCAACGTCTGCTCCAGGCGCAGGCCGACCGGATGCCGCGCGGCAGCCGGTTCGGTCTCGGAGCCTGGCACTGGATCACCCTGCTCCAGCGCCTGCGAAGCGTCCTGTTCCTGCCGCGGATACACCGGCACCACGTCCACCAGCGGCCGCCGCGCCAATGATTCCAGCTGGCCGAGGATGCGCTGCGCGCCAGTGTCGGAGACCGCGCCCCACAGGTACAGCGAGGACAGCCGGTTCACGTCGTTGTTGAGGATGCCGGTACGCAGCGCTTCCACCAGCTCGCTCAATCGCCGTGGGCAGCGTGCACCCAGGGTGTCGCGCTGCAGGGTGCTGCCGCTGGGCGCAGGCGGCGGCAGCCGTGACTGTGCACCCAGACTGTCGCAGGGGCGGTCGGTATACACGCTCTGGCCCTGTGCATCGGTGCAGCGGTTCAGGCGCGTGGATTGCGCGTGGGCGCCGCTGGTGACAGACCACAGCAGCAACAGCAGGAAGGAGAGCCGGATCATCCGCGCAGGGTAACGCCGTTCCGCTTCGCGCGGCGTGCTTTCACAGCTGCAGCAGTTTCAACACCGACGTGGTCGGCTTGGCCAGGTTCAAGGTGTAGAAGTGCAGGCCGGGTGCGCCGCCCTCGATCAGGCGCTGGCACAGCCTGGCCACCACCTCGGTGCCGAATGCACGCACCGAATCCACGTCATCGCCATAGGCCTGCATCCTGCGGCTGATCCAGCGCGGGATCTCCGCGCCGCACTGCTCGGAAAAGCGGCGCAACTGGCTGAAGTTGGCGATCGGCATGATGCCGGGCGTGATCGGTACCTGCACACCGAGCCGCTGCACCGCGTCGACGAAATGGAAGTACGCATCCGGGTTGTAGAAATACTGGGTGATCGCCGCATCGGCACCGGCATCGATCTTGGCCTTGAAGTGCTTCAGGTCGGCCAATGCATCGGAGGCCTGCGGATGGGTTTCCGGGTAGGCGCCAACCTCGATGCGGAAGGCGTCGCCGTGCTCGGCGCGGATGAAGGCGATCAGTTCGGCGGCATAGCGCATGTCGCCGGGGAAACCCATGCCGGAGGGCAGGTCGCCGCGCAACGCGACCAGGCGGTTGCAGCCGATGGCGCGGTACAGCTTGAGCAGTTCGCGGATTTCCTGGCGGGTGCCGCCAACGCACGACAGGTGGGGGGCCGCTTCGAAGCCATGGTGCTGGTTGAGGTGGCGCACGGTTTCGGAGGTGTAGCTCAGGGTCGATCCACCGGCGCCGAAGGTGCATGACACGTACTCGGGTCCGTAGTCCTTCAGCTTGTCCGCGGCGCGGTCGAGCTGGCTGCGCTGTTCGTCGGTCTTGGGTGGATAGAACTCGAAGCTGATGGCGGTCATGGCGCGGGCGGCGGCGGCAGGTGCGGACAAGTATATCGCTTCATCAAGATGGATGTGTACGCATGGCGTGACGGGCGCCATCCGTCGCCGGCGACCGTTCGCCCGGGTGTCCGGCCGTTGCTCCGGATTCGCAACAGGGGCGCCGTGGCTGGCGGCACGCTGAGCCCGACCCGGCAACATCCACCCGATGAAGGAGCAGACGATGAAGATCTTCCTGGCACTCTGGTACGCAATGAAGGCGCTGGCACGGCTGGCGATGATCGGCATGGCGATGGCCGTGCTGGGTTCCGGATCGGCGCATGCGGCCCCGACCCGCGCCACGGCCCCCGGCAGGGTGCAGGTCGAGGTGGTCGGCAAGGGTCGCCCGCTGTTGATGATCCCCGGCCTGAACAGCAGCGCCGAGGTCTGGCGCGAGACCTGCCTGGCCTTGAAGGACGTGCAATGCCATCTGGTGCAGTTGCCGGGTTTTGCCGGCGCCGCGCCGGCCGATCCACGCCCGGCCGGGTTCCTGCCGGCGATGCGCGCGCAGCTGCTGGCCTACCTGCATGACCAGCATCTGGGGCCGGTAGTGGTGGTTGGCCACAGTCTCGGCGGCCTGCTGGGTCTGCAGATGGCACAGGCCGAGCCGAAGGCGGTCAGCGCGCTGGTGGTGGTGGACGCGCTGCCGTTCCTGCCGGCGGCACGCGACCCGAATGCCACCGCGGACAGCGTGCGGCCGATGGCCGAGCAGCTGCGCAAGGGCATGCTCGCCGCCGACGCTGCGCAATGGCAGGCGCAGCTGAAGGCCGGCCTGCCGGGCATGACCCGTGACCCGCAGCGGCAGGCCGAACTGGGCCGCTGGGGCGAAAGCAGTGATCGCCAGACCACGGCCGATGCGATGCACGCGGTGATGACCACCGACCTGCGTGACAGCATCGCCTCGATCAGCGCGCCGACGCTGGTGCTGGGCAGCTGGGCCGGCTACCAGCCGATGGGCGGCACCGAAGCGAGCACCCGGGCGGTGTTCCAGGCGCAGTACGCGAAGCTGCACGATGTGCAGGTTGCGATGAGCGCGCAGGGTTTCCACTTCCTGATGTGGGATGATCCGAGCTGGCTGCGCGGGCAGGTGCAGGCCTTCCTCGACCGTCACCCCTGAGATTCAACACGCCTCGGAATGGACATGCCGGACTCCTCTTCGTCGGTACGCTTCTGGCTGCTCAATGCGTTGGTGTGGGCACTCTACGCGGTCGCCGGCCTCGCGCTGCGGCATGCCTATCTGGCCGACGCCGGAAGCGCGGGCGTGCTGATCACGGTCGGCCTGGCGGTCAGCCTGTTCGGCTGCAGCGGTGGCATCCGCGCGTTGGCCCTGCGCGGCGGCTGGTGGTCGCGCGGTACCGCCGGGCTGTTGTTGCGGCTGGCCGTGTCGGTGGCGCTCGGCGCGGCGCTGGCGCAGGCGCTGGTGAACATCGCCCTGCACACGGCGCTGGCACTGGGATGGGTGGATGCCGGTCGCCAGGTGGCCGACTTCAGCCCCAAGGCGCTGCTGCTCTACTGGTACACCACGGCGGTGATGCTGGCGCTGTGGACCGCGCTCTGGGCAGGCCTGCACAGCCTGCGCCGGATACGGGGTGCGGAGCTGGCCCGGCTGCGCGCGGAAGCCGAGCGCAGCGCGCTGGAGCGCGATGCACTGCGCGCGCGGCTCAATCCGCATTTCATGTTCAATGCGCTGAACAACCTGCGTGCGTTGATCCTGGAAGATCCCGAGCGCGCACGCGACATGGTCACCCGCCTGTCGCGTACCCTGCGCCAGGCGCTGGCGCACAACCGCAGCGAGCAGGTCACGCTGGCCGAGGAACTGGCGGTGGTCGATGACTATCTGGCCATCGAGGCGATCCACTTCGAACAGCGCCTGCAGGTGCGGCAGCAGATCGATGCCGCTGCCACGCAGGCACAGTTGCCGGCGATGGCGCTGCAGCTGCTGGTCGAGAATGCGATCAAGCACGGCATCGCCAGCCGCCCGGGCGGCGGTGTGGTGCAGATAAGTGCCACGCTCGACAACAACGTGCTGCGGCTGCAGGTGGACAACCCGCTGGGGGGCGCCGGCGAGCCCAGCCCGGGCCATGGCGTTGGCCTGGCCTATCTGCGTGCACAGCTGGGCACGCGTGGTTGTTTCATCCTGCAGCCGGTCGGCGAGCGCATGCAGGCCGTGCTGGAGATTGCGCAATGAGCGGCATGCTGCGTGTGTTGATTGTCGATGACGCGCGGCTTGCGCGGCAGGAGCTGCGCACGCTGCTGTCGGCGTTGCCATGGGTGCAGTGCGTGGGCGAGGCCGACGACGTGCCGGCTGCGCGCGAGGCGATTGCAACGCTGGCACCGGACCTGGTGCTGCTGGACGTGCAGATGCCCTCCGGCAGTGGCTTTGACGTGCTGGAGGGGCTGGAATCCGTGCCGGCGGTGGTGTTCGTCACGGCCTTCGACGGCTATGCGGTACGCGCCTTCCAGGCCAACGCGCTGGACTACCTGGTCAAGCCGGTGGAAGCGCCACGGCTGCTGGAGGCGCTGCAGCGGGCGCGCCAGCGCGCGGTGGAGACGACCGAAGCGCCGGCGTTGCGTGGCACGTTGGGCGCACAGGACCAGGTGTTCGTGCGCGAAGGCGAGCGCTGCTGGTTCGTGGCGGTCGCCGAGATCCGGCGGCTGGTGGTGGACGGCAACTACACGCGGCTGTGGTTCCGCGACCAGAACGCGCTGCTGACCCGCAGCCTGAGCGCATTGGAAGCACGCCTGCCGCAGGAGCTGTTCTTCCGGGCAAATCGCAACACGCTGGTCAATCTGCGCCGTATCCGCGCGGTGACGCCGAGCATCGGCGATGGCTACGACCTGGCGCTGGATGACGGCAGCGAAGTGGAAGTATCGCGGCGGCAGGCACGCGAGCTGCGCGAACGGATGGCGTTGTAGCCGCCGCTACAGTTCGGCACTGACCGGGCTGGTGACGAAGCCCCACAGCAGGCGCGCCATCACCGCGGGCGATCGTGCCTGCGCACGGGCGTAGGCCTGCAGGGTATCCAGTCGCGGGCGGTCGTAGAGGTGCCCGGCCAGCAGCACGGCGTGCACGCGGCGGGTGTTGGCGGTGTCGTGCAGCGGGTTGCCATCGAGCAGGACCAGATCGGCGGCCTTGCCGACCTCGACGCTGCCGTGCGATGCCTGCAGCTCCAGATGACGCGCGGCCTGCAGCGTGGCGGCACGCAGTACGTCGGCCTGGCTCAGGCCCGCCCGTCGCAGCCACTGCAGTTCATCGTGGTAGCGGAACCCGCCCAGGCCTGTATCGGTGCCGACCAGCACGGTGACGCCCGCACGATGCGCGGCGCCGGTCAGCGCCAGTCCATGCGCGAAGTAGGCCTTCAGCACGTCTTCGCCGCGCAGGCCAGGGTAGCGCTCCACCGTGGCCTGCAGATCGTCGCGCCATGCCCAGCGGGAAAGCGGATCCAGATAAGCCAGGCGTGGATCGTTGATGAAGGCGGGATCGCGTGCGCGTGCGTCTTCCTCGCGGGTGACGTGGGTCGGCACGAACGCTGCACCGCTGGCCTGCATCAATCCGAACGCTTCGCTGCAGAGGGCCGGCTGGTAGCCGCCGACCATCCGTTCGGCCAGCGCGGTCGGGTCTTCACCATCGAGCGTGCCGCCGCGCCACGCCGCTGCGTTGTCGAAGCAGTGGCGTACGAACAGATGGGCGTGGTCGAAGCTGCGCTGGCCGGCCTGCAACGCGGTTTCCAGTGGCACGGACTTGGGCAGGTGGCCGACCAGCGGGCGACGCAGCTGCTGCGCCTCGGTGGCCAGCCGCTGGTAGGTATCGGCACGCAGCCGGTTGTAGACCTTCAATGCGTCGACGCCACGCGCGCTGTAGGTGCGTGCACGCTCAGCGGCGGCTTCCGGCGCAAGCGCAGGATCTTCGAAGTAGAAGCTGGCGACCTGCATGAAGCGTGGTGCGACCTGCTGCCCGGCAATGGCCTGTGCGGTCCAGCGGCGCTTGTCGGCCACGCAGGCGATCAGCGGATCGGTGGCCTGCGGGCAGTCCATCATGTCGCGCGTGCTGGTGATGCCGTTGGCCAGCATCAGCGGGAACTGCAGCTGCGGCGACAACTGCAGCGCATGGGTGTGCATGTCCCAGAAACCGGGCAGCAGCCAGCGACCGCCGGCGTCGAAGACCGGCAACGCTGCATCGGCAACGCTTTCGCCGATGGCAGTGATCATGCCGTCGCGTAGCGTCACCGTGGTCGGTTCGCTGACCTGGCCGCGTACGACGTCTACCACCCGGGCATTGACGATCACGCGGCTGTTCCCGGGATCGGGCAACGGCGGTGCCGACAGCGGCCAGAACAGGGCGGCAGCGAACAGCAACGGCGGCACCAGCAGGAGTGCGGCCAGCACCTTCAGCCAGCGACGACGGGGAGTGGGACGGGGCAACGCGCGTGCTGCTTCCATGAGCCGGCGATCCTTGCGGTGGGTCCTGCGCAGGGTGCGGCAAACCTGGATGGGATGCCAGTGGGCATCGGTATCCGCCCCTGCCGCCTGCGGGGCGGTTACCCTGTGCGGCAGAACTCCTGATCACATCGCGCCATGTCCATCGTCCTCACCGATTTCGCCCGTCCCCGCCTGTTCCCGCGCGTGCCGCGCGGCAACACCATCCAGGATTGCACCGCCGAGCAGTTCCAGGCGCACCTCAATGCGCACGCACCGCTGAAGGTGCTCGACGGCTATGCGCCGTTCTGCAAGCTGTTCGTCTACGAGAACTGGACCCGCACGCGTTGCCTGACGGTGCCGGTGACCGAGGCCAACCGCCACCAGCTGCGCAGCGGCTATGAAGCGCGCAACCGCGATGAGCTGCCGGTGCTGGTGCGCTGGTTTGAAGGCGTAGAGTCGCCGCGCGCGAACTACCTGGTGGTGATCCTGTACAGCGCCGAGCAGCTCGCCAGGGAAGGTTCGCCGATCGAGGCCGACTGGGGCATCGTCGGCTGCATCTACACCGCCGAACCGGAAGAAGTGCCGATGGCGCCGATCACCATGATGCGCAATGCGCTGGGCGTGGAGGAGGGCGGTTCCGGCGTGCCGCTGGACCGCGAGGCCTACCAGCGCTCGGTGGCGTTCTGGGAGAGCAACGCCAACTGGCGCCCGTAAGCGACCTCGGCCATCCACGCATGGCGTGGATCTACCTGTGGTGAGGCCGTTCGCCTGGGGGCGTGGTGATGCCATCCACGGGCGATGTGGTTGCAGTAGAGCCACGCCATGCGTGGTTCCCGTCCCTGTCAGATGGCGTTCCACTCCCACCAGGGGTAATGGTATTCGCGGTCGATCGCCTGCCAGTGCTGTCCGCACTGCACGCAGGCAACGGTGTGGCAGTCGCCCCATCCATCCTCGGCGTCCTGCACCGAGAGCAGCTGCATCTGCCCCTGTTCAAGCAGGCGACGGGGATCGAAGAACGGATAGCCGGGATTGAGTGCGCACAGGCAGCCCTGGCGCGCCTGCCAGTAGCGCAGCCGCTGCAGGGCCGCTTTCAGGTGCGCCTGGTTGCTGATCAGCATGCCGCCCAGCTGGAGGCCTGTGCAGCGCTGCTCTATCAGGTCTGCGTGTGGTGCCAGTGCTTCCAGCGACGGGGGGCTGAACAACCTGGCAACCGTGCGTGCGGCAGCGGTGATGCGTGCACCGTCGCGCGACAGCAGGTCCTGCAGCAGCACGTCGGCCTGGGGATCTTCAAGCCGGGGTGACGGTGCGGCGGACCACGGCCAGCGCATCAGCGTGCCTTGCCGATTGCCGCGTAGTGGCCAGCGGTCAGGCGCAGCAGGTCGTCCGGCGCCAGTTCCACTTCCAGGCCACGGCGGCCTGCGCTGACATGCAGCGTGGGCAGCGCCTGCGCGCTTGCATCGAGGAAGGTGCGCAGGCGCTTCTTCTGGCCGAGCGGGCTGATGCCGCCGACCAGGTAGCCGGTCGCACGCTGCGCGGCATCGGCCGCGGCCATTTCGCACTTCTTGCAGCGCGCAGCTTCGGCCAGCGCCTTCAGGTCCAGCTGGCCGGCCACCGGCACGATCGCCACCAGCAGTTCGTGGGTTTCGGTGCTGGCCAGCAGGGTCTTGAACACCTGGGCCGGATCCAGGCCGAGCTTGTCGACGGCTTCGCCGCCATAGGATTCGGCATGGGCGTCGTGCACATAGCTGCGCACGGTGTGGGCGATCTTCTCGCGCTTGAGCAGGTTGATGGCCGGTGTCATGGAGGCATCGTAGCGCGGGGCGGAGGCGTTGCCTTGACCGAGGCTATTGCGGGTGGAGCATCCACGCATGGCTGCATGCAGACGCAGAACGGGCGCCCGAAGGCGCCCGTTCCGTGTGTTGCATGCACCGGGTGCGCTGGCCGTGGGCCGGCGCACCACAGGCATCAGTAGCGGTAGTGGTCCGGCTTGAACGGGCCTTCCACCGGCACGCCGATGTAGTCGGCCTGTTCCTGGCTCAGGGTGGTCAGCTTCACGCCGATCTTTTCCAGGTGCAGGCGGGCCACTTCCTCGTCCAGCTTCTTCGGCAGCAGGTAGACCTTCTTCTCGTAGCTGTCCTTGTTCGCCCACAGGTCGATCTGTGCCAGGGTCTGGTTGGCGAAGCTGTTGGACATCACGAAGCTCGGGTGGCCGGTGGCGCAGCCCAGGTTCACCAGGCGGCCTTCGGCCAGCAGGAAGATCGCGTTGCCGTTCGGGAAGATGTACTTGTCCACCTGCGGCTTGATGTTGACGTGCTTGATGCCGGCGAACGAGACCAGCGCATCGACCTGGATCTCGTTGTCGAAGTGGCCGATGTTGCAGACGATGGCCTGGTCCTTCATCGCGCTCAGGTGCTCGATGCGGATGATGTCCTTGTTGCCGGTGGTGGTGACGTACAGGTCGGCACGGCCCAGGGTCGATTCGATGGTGTTGACTTCATAGCCTTCCATCGCCGCCTGCAGGGCGCAGATCGGGTCGATCTCGGTGACGATCACGCGCGCGCCATAGGCACGCAGCGACGCGGCGCAGCCCTTGCCGACGTCGCCGTAGCCGCAGACCACGGCGACCTTGCCGGCCAGCATCACGTCCATCGCGCGCTTCAGGCCATCGGCCAGCGACTCGCGGCAGCCGTACAGGTTGTCGAACTTGCTCTTGGTGACCGAGTCGTTGACGTTGATCGCCGGGATCAGCAGGGTGCCGGCCTGGGCCAGCTGGTACAGGCGATGCACGCCGGTGGTGGTCTCTTCGGAGACGCCCTTCCAGTCCTTGACCACGCGGCCCCAGTAACCCGGGCGCTCCTTGGCCACGCGCTTGAGCAGGTTCTTGATGACCTGTTCTTCGTGCGAGGAGGACGCGGTGTTGACCCAGTCGCTGCCGTTTTCCAGCTCGTAGCCCTTGTGGATCAGCAGGGTCACGTCACCGCCGTCGTCGACCACCAGCTCCGGGCCGGTCAGGGTGCCGTCGGCCAGGGTGAAGGTCAGCGCGTCCAGGGTGCAGTCCCAGTACTCTTCCAGGGTTTCGCCCTTCCAGGCGAACACCGGGGTGCCGGTGGCGGCGATGGCGGCAGCGGCGTGGTCCTGGGTCGAGAAGATGTTGCACGAGGCCCAGCGCACGTCGGCGCCGATGTCCTTCAGGGTCTCGATCAGCACCGCGGTCTGGATGGTCATGTGCAGCGAGCCGGTCACGCGCACGCCCTTCAGCGGCAGCTCGGCCTGGTACTTGCGGCGGATCGACATCAGGCCCGGCATCTCGTGCTCGGCGATGTCCAGTTCCTTGCGGCCCCAGTCGGCCAGGGTGATGTCGCGGATCTTGTAATCACCTTCGGTGGAGAAGGTCTTGGCAACAGCGTTCATTCGTGTGCTCCGGTTGTGGGCGAGCGGGTGCTCGCATCTGGCCGGGCGCCGTTGTTGCATAGCCACCTTACCGAGCCTGGCCGGGCCTCGTGGGATCCGGTCGCAGCGCCCCTCGGCAGGGGAGAACCCCCATTATATCGCGGCCCCGTCATGACACAGGGATGACCCAACCATCGGCAGATGGGCAGGCATGCACGGCCTGTTAAGGTCGGTGTTTTCACGCATCACACAGGTGGAACGATGAGCATGCACACGCGCCGCGCACGGCGCTGGACCGGCCTGGTCCTGTCGATGGGTCTGCTGGCAGTGGCCCCGCTGGCCTTCTCGGCCACCCCGCAGCCGGCGGCGGCGCAGGCGCAGGGCGTTACGGCGTACGAACTGCCCTCGGCCGCGCTGCAGGCGGTGGTCGACGCGCCGCGCGCGCCCTCGCTGTTCCTGTCGCCGCGCCGCGACGTGGCCGCGCTGATGCAGATGCCGTCGCTGCCGTCGATCCAGGTGGTGGCGCAGCCGGAACTGAAGCTGGCCGGCCAGCGCATCAACCCGCGCACGTTCTCCGACAGCCGCTTCAGCTTCGGCCAGAAGCTGTGGCTGATGAACGTGGCCGACGGCAAGGAACGGCCGATCAGCGGCCTGCCGGGCACGCTGTCGATCGCCAGCCTGATGTGGTCGCCGGACCAGAAGTGGTTGGCTTTCAACCAGGTGGACGCCGCCAGCGGTGCCAATGAATTGTGGCTGGTGGATGTGGCAGCCGGCAGCGCCCGCCGCCTGGTCGCCGGCCTGAACACGGTGATGGGCAGTGGCTACCAGTGGCTGCCGGACAGCCGTGGGCTGGTGGTGTTCACCCGCCCGGCCAACCTGGGCGCCGCCCCCGCCGCCGACGGCATCCCGACCGGCCCGGCCGTGCAGCAGACCAGCCAGGGCGGCGGCGTCGTCTCGATCCGTACCTACCAGGACCTGCTGAAGAACGAGGCCGACGCGCGCCAGTTCGATTACTACGCCACCGCGCAGCCAGTGGAAGTCAGCCTGGATGGCAACACCCGCGCGATCGGCGCGCCCGGCATCTTCATGGGCTTCTCGGTTTCGCCGGATGGCCGCTATGTGCTGCGCCAGCCTGTGCAGCGCCCGTACTCGTACGTGGTGCCGGTGGACAGCTTCCCGCGCCGCATCGAAGTGATCGACCGTGCCAGCGGCACGCTGGTGCACACCGTGGCGGTACGCCCGCTGGTGGAAGGCCTGCCGACCGGCAACGATGCCGAGGTGACCGGCGTGCGTGACATCCGCTGGCGCGGTGATGCCGATGCGACCCTGGTGTGGGCGGAGGCGCAGGACGGCGGCGACCCGAACAGGGAGGCCAAGGTGCGCGATGCGGTGCTGATGCAGGCCGCACCGTTCGACAAACCGCCGGTGACCCTGGCCCAGCTCGGCAGCCGCCTGGCCGGCATCAGCTGGGGCCGTGGCGACCTGGCCCTGCTGACCGAATCGTGGTGGAAGACCCGCAAGACCAGGACCTGGCTGATCGCCCCGGACAACGCCGGTGCCGAGCCGCGCCTGCTGTGGGATCGCGATGCGCAGGACCGCTACGCCGATCCGGGCCGGCCGCTGATGTCCAGCGACGACCGTGGCCGCTCGCTGCTGCAGACCAGCACCGATGGCAGCAGCCTGTACCTGGCCGGTGCCGGTGCCTCGCCGGAAGGCGACCGCCCGTTCGTCGATCGCTTCGACATCGCCACGGGCAAGGCAACGCGCCTGTTCCACTCGCAGGCACCGAGCTATTCGTTGCCGGTTGCGCTGCTGGACGAACAGGGCAGTTCGCTGCTGCTGAGCCGTGAAAGCCCGGACGAGCCGGCCAACTTCTACGTGCAGTCGCTGGCCGACGCTGGCGCCGCGCCGCGCGCGCTGACCCACTTTGCCCATCCGCTGCCGCAACTGAAGGGCGTGCAGAAGGAGCAGATCCGCTACAAGCGCAAGGACGGCGTCGACCTGACCGCGACCCTGCTGCTGCCGCCGGGCTACGACCCCAAGCGCGACGGCCCGCGGCCGCTGCTGATGTGGGCCTACCCGGGCGAGTTCAAGAGTGCGGCTGCGGCCAGCCAGGTGACCGATTCGCCGTACCGCTTCAATGCGGTCAGCTACTGGGGACCGCAGGCGTTCCTGGCCAAGGGCTACGTAGTGCTGGCCAGCCCGTCGATGCCGATCATCGGCGAGGGCGACAAGGAACCCAACGACACCTACATCGAACAGCTGGTGGCCAACGCGCAGGCCGCGGTGGATGAAGTGGTGCGGCGTGGCGTGACCGACCGCGATCACATCGCCATCGGTGGCCATTCCTACGGCGCGTTCATGACCGCCAACCTGTTGGCGCACACGCGCCTGTTCAAGGCCGGCATCGCGCGCAGCGGTGCCTACAACCGCACGCTGACGCCGTTCGGCTTCCAGGCCGAGGAGCGCAACTACTGGCAGGCGCAGGACGTGTACCAGAAGATGGCACCGTTCAATTACGCCGACAGGATCAAGGATCCGATCCTCTTCATCCACGGCGTGGACGACAACAACTCCGGCACGTTCCCGATCCAGAGCGAGCGCATGTTCGCTGCGGTGAAGGGCCTGGGTGGCAGCGCGCGGTTGGTGATGCTGCCGAACGAATCGCATGCCTACCGCGCACGCGAATCGATCATGACCATGCTGGCCGAGAGCGAGCGCTGGCTGGAGCAGACCATCGGCCCGGCCGAGCAGGCCAAGGCGAAGAAGAAGCGCTGACCGGACCCGGTAGTGCCGGCCGCTGGCCGGCACTACCAGATGAAACCATTTTTGCATCGCAGCACGACGCCCGATCTGGGATAGGCTTGGGGTCTGGATC
Source organism: Stenotrophomonas sp. CC22-02 (assembly GCF_004365115.1). NCBI lineage: Bacteria > Pseudomonadati > Pseudomonadota > Gammaproteobacteria > Lysobacterales > Lysobacteraceae > Stenotrophomonas > Stenotrophomonas sp. CC22-02. The sequence continues at coordinate 270,933 of NZ_SOCO01000001.1, forward strand.
CGTTGACCGAGGCCTGTGCGTCGCCGATGAACGAGTACCGCAGCAGCATCGAGTTTGCTTCCCCCGATCTTCCGCTTCGCGATGACGTGCGCCGGCTCGGCGCGCTGGTTGGCGACCTGCTGGTCGAGCAGGTCTCCGCCGCCTTCCTCGACGATGTCGAAGACGTGCGCACCCGCGCCATCGCCCGCCGCGAGAACCAGGCGCCACTGTCGGAGCTGGCCGAAGGACTGGCCGGGCGCACGCCGCAGCAGGCCGAGACCATGGTGCGGGCCTTCAGCACCTACTTCCAGGTGGTCAACATCGCCGAGCGCGTGCATCGCATCCGCCGTCGCCGTGACTACCAGCGGGCCGGCACTGCTGCGCCGCAGCCCGATGGCCTGCAGGACGCGCTGCAGCACCTGAAGGCGCAGGGCGTGGGCCTGGACGAGCTGGCGCAGTGGCTGCCGCGCATCGATATCGAACCGGTGTTCACTGCGCATCCCACCGAAGCCGTGCGCCGCGCGCTGCTGGAAAAAGAGCAGTTGATGGTAGCCAGCCTGGTCGACAACCTCGATGGCCAGCGCACGCCGGGTGAGGCCGCCGCAGATGCCGCGCGCTTCCGCATGGCACTGACCGCGTCATGGCAGACCACCGATTCCTCGCCGGTGCGACCCACCGTCGATGACGAACGCGAGCACGTCGGCTTCTATCTGGTGCAGGTGCTGTACCGGGTGATTCCGGTGCTGTACGAATCGCTGCAGCAGGCGCTGCGCGATACCTATGGCGAAGAACTGCCATTGCCGCGACTGCTGCGCTTCGGTACCTGGGTGGGCGGCGACATGGATGGCAATCCGAACGTGGATGCCAGCACCATCCGCAACACGCTGGATGCGCAGCGCCAGGCGGTACTGGGGCGCTACCAGAAGGAACTGCTGCAACTGGCCAGCCTGCTCAGCCAGTCCACCGAGCGGGTGGGCGTCAGTGATGCATTGCAGGCGCGCGTGGCGCACTACCAGCAGCTGCTGCCGCAGGTGCAGTCACGGCCGCGCCATGCCGACATGCCGTACCGCCTGCTCAACGACCGCATGCGCGCGCGCCTGCAGGCCACGCTGGACGACGGCGAGGGTGCCTATACCGGCCCCGACGAACTGATCGACGACCTGCAGCTGATCCTCGACAGCCTGCGCGCCCACCGCGGCGAGCATGCCGGTGGCTTTGCCGTGCAGCGCCTGCTGTGGCGGGTCAAGACCTTCGGCTTCCATCTGGCACGGCTGGACGTGCGCCAGGAGTCGAGCGTGCATGCGCGCGCGCTGGCGGCGGTGCTGGGCGGGGAAACTGCTTGGGACGGCCTGGATGCCGTGGGTCGCGCGCGCCTGCTGGCACCGCATGCCAGTGGTGAAGCCGCGCTGCCCAAGAGTGACGACGAAGGCAACCAGCGCCTGGATGCAGTATTCGCCGCACTGGCCGATGCACGCGCGCGCCATGGCGGCGATGCGCTGGGCAGCTACATCATTTCGATGGCGCATGACCGCAGTGACGTGCTGGCGGTGCTCGCATTGGCGCGCCGCGGCGGGCTGGTGGAAGAGGGCGGGGCGGTGCCGCTGGATATCGCGCCGTTGTTCGAGACCGTGGACGATCTCAAGCGTGGCACCGCGACCCTGCGCGACCTGCTGGCTGACCCGATCTATCGCACACACCTGCAAGCGCGCGACGACGTGCAGATGGTGATGCTGGGCTATTCGGACAGCAGCAAGGACGGTGGCATCGCCGCCTCGCGCTGGGGCCTGCAGCGCGCGCAGGTGGAGCTGCTGGAGGTGGCGGCCGAGGCCGGCATCCGCCTGACCTTCTTCCATGGCCGTGGCGGCTCGATCAGCCGCGGTGGCGGCAAGACCACGCACGCGGTCGATGCCTCGCCGCGCGGCAGCATCGATGGCCGCCTGCGGGTGACCGAGCAGGGCGAGGTGATCCACCGCAAGTACGGCATCCGTGCACTGGCCCTGCGTTCGCTGGAACAGGCCACCGGCGCGGTATTGCGTGCCAGCCTGCGGCCACGCGCACCTGAGCCGCGCGAGGACGACTGGCGGCCGGTGATGGACGCGGTGGCCTCGGCCAGCAGCGAGGTGTATCGCGCCTTCGTTGCCCAGCCCGGTTTCATGGACTACTTCCGCACTGCCACGCCGATCGACGTGATCGAGCGCATGACGCTGGGCTCGCGGCCATCGCGCCGGCTCGGCCAGGACGCGGCGCTGGGCAACCTGCGTGCGATTCCGTGGGTGTTCGCCTGGAGCCAGGCGCGTGCGGTGATTCCCGGCTGGTACGGCGTGGGTAGCGGCCTGCAGGCCGCGGTCGATGCCGGCCACGAGCAGACCCTGCGCGTGATGGCACGCGACTGGCCGTTCTTCCGCACCTTCCTGGATGACATCGCGATGGTGCTGTCCAAGGGCGATATCACCATTGCCGAGCAGTTCTCGAAGCTGTCCGGTGAGCTGCACGGGCGTTTCTTCCCGCAGGTGCAGCGCGAACTGGAACTCACCCGGCACTGGCTGCTGGCGTTGATGGATCAGCAGACACTGTTGGACCACGACGCGCGGTTGGCGCTGTCGATCCGCCTGCGCAATCCCTATGTCGATCCGATCAGCGTGCTGCAGGTAGACCTGCTGCAGCGCTGGCGGGCCAGCGGGCGCGAGGATGACGACCTGCTGCGCGCGCTGGTGGCCTGCGTGAACGGTGTTTCGCAGGGCGTGCAGAACACCGGTTGATCCACGTTCCTGGGGCGGGGAATCCCCGTCTGCCCTTCATCGCTTGCCCTGCGGTCTACGATTGGGCAGCATGCGGGCTCTACTCCGGGGTAGTTCAGTGGTAGAACACCTGGCTCTTAACCGGGTGGGCGCTGGTTCGATTCCAGCCCCCGGACCACACGGATTCCAGCAGCGATGGCCAAGGACGACGAACGCGATGCTCCGCCTACGATAGGGAGCGGCTACATTGGCGCCCAGATGACGCGGGCTTTGCGCGCGTTGCAGGAGGCTGCCAATCGACAGCAGCGCCAGTCCGCACAGGCACGTGTCGATCGCTGGAGCCGGCTGCTCGACGGCAAGGCGCTTGACCTGCTGCTGCACGGCTCACGAACGCCCATCGAGGGGGCGCCCGCATGGGCAACGCCGGAAGTGGTTACCGGCGGCTTCGCCACCGGTGCGCTGTTGGCCGGTGGGCCCCTGCTGGATTGGGAAAGGCACCTTGCGGCCCAGGTGCTGGACACGGGCACCGGCAATGAGCGGCAGCGCCTGAACGCATGGTGCCTGGGCGATGAGGGCATGGCCTGGCTGCACGCGCGGTTGCAGCAGGGCGACTATCGCGTCGGCGTACCGGAAGAGTCGGCGCTGCTCACCGTGGCCTGGCTCCTGCAGCAGGGGGCGCATGCGCAGGTGGAAGCGATTCTGGTCGCCATCGTCGGCTGGTTCCCGAGCCTTCGCTTCTATCCGGAGCCGGTACCGTTGGCGGCCGGGACTGAAAAGCTGCCGGCGGGGGGAGACTTCACCCTCTTCGTGGAGACCGCCGGCGCCGTCGTTGCGCAGTTGCAGCGGCGTACGAGTTCGGCACGGGTGAAGACGCAGCATCACGTGCTGATGCAATGGCGCCCGTTGTACGCGACCGCTGTCGGGTTGTTCCTGCAGACCTGGCGCGATGGCCAGCCCTGCATGCAGTTCCCGCAGGACTGGTTGCCGGATGCGAAGCAGGCCGTGGCCACGTTCCGCACGTTGCGCAGGCAATCACCCGCGCGCAAGGCGAGCCGGCATCGTGATGTTGAACTGCTGGAGTACCTGGCGTTGTGCGTAGATGGTGCGGTGCTGACGCCACACCAGAGGTCACGCGTGGGCCAGATCGTGAACGATCACGCAGGCAAGCATGGTGTGCCTGACTCGGACATCTACGCGGCACGCATGCGCTTCGAGCAGGAGAGTGTTGCTGCACCTCCGCATGCTGCGCTCGCACGCATCGCCGCCAATCGTCTGCGCCTGTTCCCTGCCGATGCCGGTGTCGTGGATGTTGCTTCCCTGCAGCGGGACGTGCAGCCGGATGAAGCGACTTCCCTGGTTGCGGTGGGTAGCGTTCTGCCCCGCACGCTGCGACAGCATGTGGCCCGGTGCCAGCAGGGCACCGTTGAACAGCTTATCGAAGCCGGCCTGGTTCCTTCGCTCGAGTCGCTCGCGCTGCTGCTTCCGCAGCTGGGTGCGCGGGTTGCCGAGCGCGGCTTCACCGATCCGGCGCATGGTCGTCTCTATGCCGCCTGCCGGACCGCTTTCGATGCACGTCGTTCACTGTTGCTGTTGAACCTGCAGTCGCAGGTGCGCATGGCGGAGTTGCCATGGGCTGCTGGACTGGAAAGCGAACGGCAGCGCGGGACGCCTGCCGCCCAGCGGATGCTGGGCGACGTCGTGGCGCTTGCCTTGCGCCACTACCCGGAAACCCCCTTGCCAAACCCCCTGCTGCGGCAGCTGCGTAGCCTGGCGGACAGTGCTGGTGCTGATCTGCCCCTGGTGGAAGAGCTGGCCGCAGATATCTTCATGGGCGCGTTCGCCCCCGGGTTCGCGGCAGCGGCACGGCATGCCGGACGGTTCACCGCAGGCAGTCTGTACGCCCGTTACTACGGTATCGACAGCATGATGCTCGAGCGGCTTGGCGAACCGAGGCCCCGAACGGGCCGACGGTCGCAGCATCGGGTAGACGATCTGGCGGGCCTGTGCCTGGCTCGGGCAGACCTTGCGCCGGGCCAGGCAGGGCCCGCTGCGAATGGTGCAGTGCTCGAACAGGTGCAGATCCTGACCACCCACAACCTGGCGGTCCTGTTCGACCGTTTCCAGCTCGACGCGGTGCTGGCCGAGGAACTGCCGGACATGATCCAGCGTGGCTTTTCTGCGGTCTGTACCGACCTGCAGCAGGTTGCTCCGCATTGGCATGTATGGCTGACGGCCCGCAAGCGTGGTGCCTATGCGTGGCGGCAGATGGTGTTCTTCCTCTCGCGCCTCGATGACGCTGGCCTGGCGCAATCCATGGCGACGCTGAGGTCACTGTTCGCCGCACAACCCTCCGGTTTCCAGCGGCGTTTCGCGCCCGCGATGGATGGCCTGGTGGTGGCGTCCCAGGGCGGGCAGCCGGCGCAGGTACTGCTCGGCTGGAGTCCGCAGTCCTGGTTGCGGCCGGTGACAATGGAGCACTGAGTGGAACTCGTTCATTCCTGGCGCATTACAAAATACTGGCAGTACACGCCGGAGGGGTACCTGTCCTCCCATCCCTCTGAATGGACCGAATTCTGCGACGTGGGCAGGTTGGTAACCCTCAAGGATTACCAGATCGTGGAGAACGCCTATCTCGATGCCATCCGGCGATTCTGCGTGGCAGCTGGCGTGGATTCGCTGCGTATCCATTCACTTGAACGGCGTGAGTCACGCGACTACCACGAGAGCCAGCCGCTGGATCTGGTCGGCATCGAGCGGGTGGCGCGCGATGCGTTGCGCAACGTCATCTGGTGCAAGCTGGTGAGCGACACCGCCGAAGTTCACTTCGGTTACGACTACTACATGTACCTGGTGTCGTCGGTGGATGCTGAGTCTGCGCTGTCGGAGGCCGATCCGCTGTTGAACATCCAGCGCTACCGTTCGCCCTATCTGCGGGAGGAAGAGGAGTAGCGGCGTGCATTGACCACCGCTGCCACTCGATCACTCTTCAGGCGAAGGCGGGTTCGACGCCAGCAGTTCCAGATGGCGCTGTTCCATTTCCTGGCGCAGCTGGCGGCGGATCTGCGCGGCGGCCAGGCGGCGCTTCTCGTCCGAGGTGGATGGCTGCAGGGTCGGCACCGGTGTCGGCCGACCTTCCTCGTCCACCGCCACCATCGTGAAGAAGCAGCTGTTGGCGTGGCGCACGCTGCGCTTGAGGATGTCCTCGGCCACCACCTTGATGCCGATCTCCATCGATGAGGTGCCGGTGTAGTTCACCGAGGCCAGGAAGGTGACCAGCTCGCCCACCGCGATGGGCTGGCGGAACATCACCTGGTCCACCGACAGGGTGACCACGTAGCTGCCGGCGTAGCGGCTGGCGCAGGCGTAGGCGACCTGGTCGAGCAGGCGCAGGATGGCACCGCCGTGGACCTTGCCGGAGAAATTGGCCATCTCCGGCGACATCAGCACGGTCATGGACAGCTGGTGGGTTTTCAGTTCGGTCGACATGGTCGCCCTTGTAGAGTCGAGCCATGCTCGACTGCATTGGCCTGTGGCGCAGGCAAAAAGAAAGTCGAGCAAGCTCGACTCTACAGAAAGCAGAAGGGCCGCGTGAGCGGCCCTTCGTGTTTCTTACTTCAGCTTCGCATCGGCGCGCAGGGCGGCGGCGCGGTCGGTCTTCTCCCAGGAGAAGGCCGTGGCGTTGACGGTCTCGCCTTCGCCGTTGAGGTAGCTGAACTCCTTCGGCTTGCGGCCGAAGTGGCCGTAGGCGGCGGTCTGCTGGTACATCGGGTGCACCAGGTCCAGCATCTTGATGATGCCGTACGGGCGCAGGTCGAAGTGCTTGCGGATCAGCTTCTCGATCTTGTCGTCGCTGATCTTGCCGGTGCCGAAGGTGGTGACCGAGATCGAGGTCGGCTCAGCCACGCCGATGGCGTAGGAAACCTGCACTTCGCAACGGTCGGCCAGGCCGGCGGCAACCACGTTCTTGGCGACGTAGCGGGCCGCGTAGGCTGCCGAACGGTCGACCTTGGACGGGTCCTTGCCGGAGAACGCACCACCGCCGTGACGGGCCCAGCCGCCGTAGGTGTCGACGATGATCTTGCGGCCGGTCAGGCCGCAGTCGCCCACCGGGCCGCCGATCTCGAACTTGCCGGTCGGGTTGATGTGGAACTTGGTGCCCTTGTGCAGCCACTTGGCCGGCAGCACCGGCTTGATGATCTCTTCGCGGACGGCCTCGATGAGGTCCTTCTGCTTGATGCCCGGGGCGTGCTGGGTCGACAGCACCACGGCGTCGATGGCCGAGACCACGCCGTTTTCGTAGCGCAGGGTGACCTGGCTCTTGGCGTCCGGGCGCAGCCACGACAGCGGCGAGTTGCGCTTCTTGCGGATCTTGGCCTGCTGCTCGACCAGGCGGTGCGACAGGTGGATCGCGGCCGGCATGTAGCTGTCGGTCTCGTTGGTGGCGTAGCCGAACATCAGGCCCTGGTCGCCCGCGCCCATTTCTTCCGGCTTCTTGCGGTCCACGCCCTGGGCGATGTGCGGCGACTGCTTGCCGATCAGGTTCAGCACGCCGCAGGTGGCGCCGTCGAAGCCGACCTCGGAGCTGTCATAGCCGATGTCCGTGATGACCTTGCGGGTCAGCGCTTCCAGGTCGATCCAGGCGCTGGTGGTGATCTCACCGGCGACAATGGCAACACCGGTCTTGACCATGGTCTCGCAGGCCACGCGGGCGCGCTGGTCCTGGGTCAGGATCGCGTCCAGCACCGCATCGGAGATCTGGTCGGCAACCTTGTCCGGATGGCCTTCAGAGACCGACTCGGAGGTGAAGAGATAGCTGGACATCAGGCGGTATATCCCTTGATTCGGATGGAAAGATGGGCGCGCATGATACACGGGGCGCGCCGCCTGTGCATTGTGAACCTGTACCGGTTGGCGGTGGTTAAGTCCGCGTAGGCCCGGCAAGGGCCGTCCGGCGGGGATTGGGTCCCAGCCTCGGTGCCCAGTGTTCCACCAGCGTGACAACGGGCCGGGGGCCTGACGGCCCCGCCCGCGCTGCCTGCGACATCCGGCATGCGGTCATCGTTCTGCCCCGAAACCGCCATATGGCTGCCGCCTGCCGGGCGCAGGCTGTCGGCCAAACCGGCCGCCGGGCATGAATGGAACCGCCATGCAGGAACTCGAACAGCGCCTTCAGCAACGCTTCCCCGATTGGTTCCATGGCCGTCGTGGCCAGCTGGCGCGGCCATTGCTGCGCAGCGTTGGCCGCTGGTCGCGGCTGGACCAGATCGAAGCCTTCCTGCAGCGCAGCGCAGGCCTGCGCGGATTCGGCTTCGTCGCCGCCGGCCTGGAATTCATCGACGGCCAGTACCAGGTGGACCCGGCCGCGCTGGCGAAGATCCCGGCCACCGGCCGCCTGCTGATCGTCGCCAACCATCCCTCCGGTGCCCTGGACGCGCTGGCCCTGCTGGACGCGGTCGGCCGCATCCGCCGCGACGTGCGGATCGTGGCCAACGATCTGCTGGGCGCGATCGCGCCGCTGCAGGATCTGCTGCTGCCGGTGCGCATCCTCGGTGGCAAGGCGCAGCGTGGCAGCCTGCATGCGGTTGAAGAGGCGCTGGCCGCCGAGCAGTGCGTGATCGTGTTCCCGGCCGGCGAAGTCTCGCGGCTGTCGCTGCGCGGCATCCGCGATGGCCGCTGGCAGCGCGGTTTCGTCCGTTTCGCCCGCGCTGCGGGCGCGCCGGTGCTGCCGGTACGGGTGGAGGCGCGCAACTCGGCGCTGTTCTACGGCGCTTCGACCCTGTTCAAGCCGGCTGGCACCGCGCTGCTGGCACGCGAGATGTTCACCCGCCGTGGCCGTCCGCTGCGGCTGAGCATCGGCGAGCCGATGCAGCTGGGCAAGGCGGGCGATCCCGGGGCGCAGCTGTTGGCGGTGCGTCGCGCGCTGTATGCGCTGGGCCGCAATGGCGCGACCGGCGGGGCTGTTGCCTGCGCCGGCCCCGAGCCGCTGGCAGCGCCGGTGCCGCCTTCGCAGGTGGCCGCCGGCATCGCCGCGGCGACCCAGCTGGGCCAGACCGCCGATGGCAAGCAGATCCTGCTGGCGACCTGCACCGCCGATTCACCGTTGCTGCTGGAGCTGGGCCGCCTGCGTGAGCTGACCTTCCGCCAGGTGGGCGAGGGCACCGGGCGCAGCCGCGACCTGGACGACTACGATCCGCAGTACGAGCACATCGTGATCTGGGACGCCGCCGCGCAGCGCATCGCCGGCGCCTACCGGATCATGCGCGGTGCGCAGGCACTGGCCCGGCACGGCCTGTCCGGGCTCTACAGCGCGTCGCTGTTCCGCTACTCCGACGACGCCATCACCCACATCGCCGAGGGCCTGGAACTGGGCCGCAGCTTCGTGGTGCCCGACTACTGGGGCAGCCGCAGCCTGGACTACCTGTGGCAGGGCATTGGTGCCTACCTGCAGTGCCGGCCGGGCATCCGCTACCTGTTCGGCGCCGTATCGATCAGCGCCGCGCTGCCGCGTGATGCGCGCGAACAGCTGGTGGCGTACTACCAGCGCTATTACAGCGGTACCGCCGGCCTGGCCGAATCCAACCGGCCGTTCCAGTACTTCGCCGCGCCACCGAGTTTCGGCGAACTGGATGCGGGCGCTGCATTCGATGTACTGAAGGCCAACCTGGCCGCACTCGGCACCGGCGTGCCGACGCTGTACCGGCAGTACACCGATCTGTGCGAACCCGGCGGTGCACGCTTCCTTGCCTTCGGTGTCGACCCGGATTTCAGCGACTCGATCGACGGCCTGATCGAAGTGGACCTGTGCGCGATCCGGCCCAACAAGCGCAAACGCTACCTGCGCGACGCGGGGACGCCGGCATGAGCACGCTGGCGAACCTGTCGCCGCACCGGCGCGCAGTGTTCGTCTCCGACGTGCACCTGGGTTCTCGTCATTGCCATGCCAGCGAGCTGGCGCGGTTCCTCTCGCAGCTGCGCTGCGAACGCCTGTACCTGGTCGGCGACATCATCGATCTGTGGTGGATGGCCCATCGCCGCGCCAACTGGCGGCAGTCGCACAGCGAAGTCATCCAGGCCCTGCATGCGCTGCGCCGGGCCGGCACCGAGATCATCTACATTCCCGGCAACCACGATGCTTCGCTGCGCCAGGTGTGCGGGCTGATGCTGCCGGCAATGCAGGTGCGCCGACGCGCCATCCACGTGACCGCCGATGGTCGCCGGCTGCTGGTGGCGCATGGCGACGACTACGACGGCGTGACCCACTTCGGCGGGCTGCAGGAGAAGTTCGGCGACTGGCTGTACTACCGCATCCTGACCGGCAACCAGGCGTTGAACGCCGTGCGGCGCCGGCTGGGCATGCGCTACTGGTCGCTGTCGGAATTCCTGAAGAAGCGCAGTGGTGCGGCCGAGCGCTACATCGAGCGCTTCGTGCAGGCCGGGCTGGATGACGTGCGCCGGCGTGGCCTGGATGGCATCGTCTGCGGCCACATCCATCGCGCCGCGCTGGTTGAACGCGATGGCCTGGTCTACGCCAATGATGGCGATTGGGTGGAGAGCCTGACCGCGCTGGTCGAGGATCACGACGGCGCCTTGCGCCTGCTCGACCACAACGGCCAGACCCTGGTGGAACTGCCGGGCGCGCGCCTGTCGCAGGCGGCCTGAACCTGCTCTTGTAGAGTCGAGCTTGCTCGACTGCTCTATCCGCAGTCGAGCAAGCTCGACTCTACAAACGCGCGGCCATCGCGCTAGCATCGGCCAATGGACTCCCTGACCCAGATCGTGCTCGGTGGCGCCGTCGCCGCTGCCATCGCACCGCCCGGCCATCGCCGCGCGGCCCTGCTGGCCGGTGCCGCGCTCGGCACCCTGCCGGACCTTGATGCCCTGTGGCTGGGCTTCACTGCGGCCGACCCGGTGGCCAACATGATCGAGCACCGCAGCTTCAGCCATTCGCTGCTGGTGCTGCCGTGGGTGGCGGCGCTGCTCTGGTGGCTGTTCAAGCGCTTCGGCAACGGCCGGGTCGCGCAGTCTCCGGTGCGCTGGTTCTGGGCGATGCAGCTGGCGCTGGTCACCCACCCGCTGCTGGATGCGTTCACCGTCTACGGCACGCAGCTGTGGTGGCCGTTGCGGCCGCACCCGACGATGGGCTCCAGCGTCTTCATCATCGATCCCGGTTACACGGTGTGGCTGCTGCTGGGCTGCGTGCTGGCCTGGTTCGGCCGCGCGCGCGCCTGGGTGGGCAAGGCGCTGGGCGTAGCACTGCTGGTCAGCAGCGGTTACCTGGGTTGGGGCCTGCTGGCCAAGGCGCAGGTCGATCGTGCCGCCGAACAAAGCCTGGCCGCGATGGGCCTGGGGGACGCACCGCGCTTCTCGGTGCCGATGCCGTTCAACACCCTGCTGTGGCGGGTGGTGGCGATGACGCCGAATGGCTACGTGGTCGGCGACCGCTCGCTGGTGGCCGACCACGGGCCGATGCGGTTCGAAGGCCATGCGTCCAACGTGCAGGCGTTGCGGGAGGCGCAATCGGTGCTGGCGGTGCAGCAGCTGCAGTGGTTCAACCGTGGTTTCATGCGCGCGCAGGTGGTGGACGGCCGCCTGGTGCTGAGCGATCTGCGCATGGGCCTGGAGCCGGATTACACCTTCAACTTCGCGGTGGCCGAGCAGGCTGATGGGCAGTGGCGGGCGATCACGCCCGAGCAGGTGCGGGTGGATTACAGCAGCCCTGCCGCGCGCGCTGACGTCGGTCGCCGGCTGGCCGCGATGTGGCAGCGGATCTGGCAGGAGCCGGCGACACCGCCGGGTGCGGTCGACCACGCCGCCGTGCATTGATTCGTAGATCCACGCCATGCGTGGATGGCGGTGCATCGGCGAAGGCAGCCACGCATGGCGTGGCTCTACTGCCTCAATCGGCAGTAGAACGCGGCTCAATACACCGTCGCGCGGCCCTGCACGAACGAATAGAAGAACACCGCGTTCGGGTCGTTCTGCACCAGCCGGAACTCGCGGCGCATGCCCTCCACGGTCTCCTCGTCCACCAGCCCGGCCTGCAGCAGCTGGTCGGCCGCCGACAGCAGCAGCTGCTCCCAGAACGCGATCATGGTCTTGCGACGGGCCGGCTCACGGTTGTCCAGGTGGATGGTCTTGATCTCGGTATGCACGTCGCGGAAACCGCCGGCCAGCAGCAGGTTGCCCAGCTTGGCACCGACGAACGGGTCGCCGCCGTGGTCGTACTGGAAGTCATTGAAGGCCATCCAGTAGCGCCAGATGTGGGGCGAATACGGATCGAGCAGGAACGAGGCATTCATCACCTCGGTGATGTACACCGGGGACCCCGGCGCCAGCACGCGGCGCACCTCGCTCAGCACGCGCGCCGGTGAAGGCACGTGCTCCAGCACCCAGCACAGGAACGCCGAATCGAAGGTGCGGGCGTCGAACGGCAGTTCGCCGGCATCGGCCTGCTGCAGGGTGTAGCGGTCGCTGCACCACGGCGTGCGCGCCAGATTCTCGCGTGCGGTGGCCAGCTGCGTTTCACTCAGGTCCACGCCGGTCACGTGCAGCTCGGGGAAGCGGCGCAGCAGGATCTCGGTCTGCGCACCGACGCCGCTGCCCACTTCCAGCAGGCGACGCGCACCGCCGTAGTCGATCTGGCCGAAGATGCTCGATTCCAGCAGGCGCGCCTGGGTCATCAGGCGCTGCTGTTCGGTGCCGGAAAATCCGTGCAGGTAGGTCGGGGAGGAAATCGGCGGGGTCATTGTGTGCTCTTGTAGAGTCGAGCTTGCTCGACTGTTCGGGAAAGCCAGTCGAGCAAGCTCGACTCTACGGATCAAGGCAGGCGGGCAGGTTACGAGGCGGCTGGCGCAGTCAGGCAGCAGATGACAACGCCGGTTCCCCGGCGATCAGGCGATCAAAGTACTCGGTGGTCAGCGCGATCTGGCTCTGCGGGTCTTCGGCGCGGTTGACCACTGCGCGGAAGGCGGCGTTCTCCGGCCGGTCCTTGGCGTACCAGCCCAGGTGCTTGCGCGCGATGCGCACGCCCTGCGGTTCGCCATAGAACGCATGCAGCGCATGCATATGGCCGAGCAGGATGTCGCGCACCTCGGCCAGCGACGGCGGTGGCAGTTCCTCGCCGGTGGCCAGGTAGTGCGCCACCTCGCGGAAGATCCACGGCCGGCCCTGTGCGGAGCGGCCGATCATCACTGCATCCACGCCGGTCTGCTTCAGCACGAAGGCGGCCTTCTGCGGCGAATCGATATCGCCGTTGGCAATGACCGGGATGCGCAGCGCGGCCTTGATCTCGCCGATCGTGGCGTACTCGGCCTGGCCGGTGTAATGCTGGTCGCGGGTGCGGCCATGCACGGCCAGCGCGGCGATGCCGCTGTCCTCGGCAATGCGCGCGATCAGCGGGCCATTGCGGTGGTCGCAGTCCCAGCCGGTGCGGATCTTCAGGGTGACCGGCACGTCCACCGCGTTGACCACCGCTTCGAGGATGCGCGCCACCAGCTGCTCGTCGCGCATCAGCGCCGAGCCGGCCCAGGCGTTGCACACCTTCTTGGCAGGGCAGCCCATGTTGATGTCGATGATCTGCGCACCATGATCGACGTTGTAGCGCGCGGCCTCGGCCAGCTGCTGCGGCTCGGTGCCGGCGATCTGCACGCTGATCGGTGCCGGTTCGCCGTCATGGTCCATGCGGTGGATCGACTTGCGCGTGTTCCAGAAGCGCGGGTCGCTGATGGTCATTTCCGAGGCGGCCAGGCCCGCACCCAGCCGTTTGCACAGCAGGCGGAAGGGCTTGTCGGTGACGCCGGCCATGGGCGCCAGCACGACGTTGGGGGCAATGGTGTACGGGCCGATCTGCATGCGCCCATTGTAGGGTGCGGGCGGCGGTACGGCCGTGTCGGGCGCGGTCCGGTTCAGGCCGATCGGCACCGACCTCATGCCGTACCGGCATCAGCAGATGCTTGACGGTTGCTTCCGCCGCCCCCAGGGGCGGGTGATCGTGGCCGGCTAACCCAGGCTCTGCCAGGCCTGGCCGGTACCCACGGCGAAGGCCAGCCCCAGGCCCAGGCAGACCAGCGAGCTGATCGCCCAGAAGCGCGCGCCGTTGTAGCCGGGGCGGAACAGCGCCAGGCCGAGGCCCATCGCCGCGCGCAGCAGCAATACTGCAGCGATGCCGGGCAGCACCCAGCGGCTGGCCGGCAACGGTGAATGCCAGCCGGCGGCGGCCAGGGCATACAGCGTCCAGGCCACCAGCATGGCAGTGATGCCGGCGGTCATCAGCGGCGGCCACCAGTGCCCGGCCTGGGCCAGCCGGACCATGCGCGGGCCAGCACCGAAGCATCTGTACGAGGGGGCGCCGAAGGCGATACAGCCGATATGCAACAGGGCCGCGAGGGCGCTGCCGGCGGCGGCAGCCAGCAACCAGGGGAATCCGTCCATGTCCTTCCCGAGAAACGACGCTGGGCGGATGGTGGGCGAGGGGCGCTGCATGGGCAATGCGACAGGTGGCCGCAGGGGGCCGCGGATCGGCCGGCGACCACGCCGCGCCGCGATGGGTGGCCAACAAAAAAGCCCGGGCATCTGCATGCCCGGGCTCGTTCATCCACGCAGGGCGTGGATCTACTTCACTTCTGCGTCGGCCGGGGTGAAGCGCGGCATCGCCGCAGCGGCGCCTTCCTTCTCGGTCGAACGGCCAGCGAACTGGTTGGCGAAGCGCACATGGCGTGCGAACGGGGCATCGGCCACCTGCGCCAGCGAGGCGGCCAGCGCACCGTTGAAGGCATCGCCGGCACCGGTGGTGTCGATCGCCTGCACCTGTTCGGCACCCACGCGGTAGTACGGCTGGGTATCGCCGCGCAGGTTTTCTTCGGCATGCGAGACGAATACGCCCACCGAGCCCAGGGTCACCACCACCGTACCGTTGCCGACCAGCTTGCGGCACAGCGCGTGCAGGCTGGCACCGTCCAGCGCGGCAACGTCGTTGGCGTCCACGCGCTCACCGACGTGGCGGCCGAGCAGGGCGGCGAATTCGGTCTCGTTCGGGGTGATCACATCGGCCAGCTTGAGCAGGCCGATGGTCGAGGGGGCATCGGCCGGCGCGGTGTTGAGCACGGTGGTGACACCGGCCTCGCGCGCGGTGGCCAGCGCCGCTTCGATGGTCGGCACCGGCGACTCCAGCTGCACCAGCACCACCTTGGCGCCGGTCAGCAGCGCCTGCTGCTGGTGCAGGAAGTCGGTGCTGAGCGCGGCATTGGCGCCCGGGCCGATCACGATGGTGTTGCGGCCGCGGGCGTCGACGTAGATGCCGGCAGTGCCGGTCGGCTCGCTGCTGGCTTCGGCGATCAGCCCGAAACCATCGTGCGCGGCCAGTTCGCGTGCCGTGGCGCCACCGGCGTCATCGCCCAGCGCGCACACGAAGTGCGTGTCGGCGCCGGCGCGGCAGGCCGCCACGGCCTGGTTGAAGCCCTTGCCACCGGGGCCGGTGCTGTAGCGGCCGGCAATGGTCGCACCCGGTGCCGGCAGCGACTCGCACCGCCACACGTGATCGACATTGAAGGAACCGACGACAACGACACTGCTGCTCATAGGGAATCTTTTCTCAACCAAGGGTTCAACTGAAGTGCGTCAGCACGCCGGCGATGGTCGCCGTCATGAAGGTGGCAATGGTACCGCCCAGCACCGCGCGCAGGCCGAACTTGGCCAGGTCGTGGCGACGTTCCGGAGCCAGGCCACCGATGCCGCCGATCTGGATCGCGATCGAGCTGAAGTTGGCGAAGCCGCACAGCGCGTAGGTGGCGATCAGGCGGCCCTCGTCGGACAGGCTCACGCCGGCCACCTGGCCGTTCACGATCTGCGACAGCTCGGTATAGGCGACGAATTCGTTGATCACGACCTTCTGGCCGATCAGCGAACCGACGGTGGTGGCATCGGCCCACGGCGTGCCGATCACCCAGGCGATCGGGGCCAGCACGTAACCGAAGATGGTCGACAGGTTGGTCGGCTTGCCGATCGCGGCCGCCAGGCCGGTCACATCGCCGAGCCAGGTCAGCGGGGCGTTCAGCAGCGCGATCAGGGCGATGAAGGCCAGCAGCATCGCGCCGATGTTCAGCGCCAGCTTCAGGCCGTCACCGGCGCCGGCTGCGGCCGCATCGATGATGTTGCTGGAAGTCTTCTCCACTTCCATCTTCACCGTGCCGCGGGTCAGCGGGGTGCCGGTTTCCGGAATCAGCAGCTTGGCCACGACCAGGGTGGCCGGTGCGGCCATGATGCTGGCCGCCAGCAGGTGCTTGGCGTAGAACGCCTGCTGCACCGGGTCGCCGCCGCCGAGCATGCCCACGTAGGCCGCCAGCACGCCGCCGGCAATGTGGGCCATGCCGCCGATCATCATGGTCAGCAGTTCGGACTGGGTCATCTTGGCGATGTACGGGCGCACGGTCAGCGGCGCCTCGGTCTGGCCGATGAAGACGCTGGCGCAGACGCTGGTGGTTTCCGCACCGGACACGCGCATCACCTTGGTGATTGCCCATGCCATCACGCGCACGATCGCCTGCATGATGTTCAGGTGGTACATCACGCCCATCAGCGCCGAGAAGAAGATGATGGTCGGCAGCACCTGGAAGGCGAAGATGAAGCCGTAGTTCTTGGTGTCCATCAACGAGCCGAAGATGAAACCCGAGCCTTCGTTGACGAAGCTCAGCACCTTGACGAAGCCGTGGCCCAGCGCATCGAACACGTCGCGCCCGCCCGGCACCAGGATCACCAGCGCCGCAAAGGCGATCTGCAGGGTGATACCGGTGGCAACCAGCTTCCAGTCAACCGCGCGCTTGTTGTTGGAAAACAACCAGGTGATGCCGATCAGCACCGCCAACCCGAACAGGCCGAAGCCGATCCTGCCCAAACCTTCGACCATGTGAGTGACTCCCCTGGGGCGTCGCGAAAAACGGGAAGCCTAGTGCAGGGCCGGGGCCGGGGCAAGGAAAAGCAACGTGCAGGCGTCCATCGGTACCGATCAGGCCAGCAACGGCAAGGGGTTGCGGCCGGCAGCGGCAGGTAGAATGAGGCTCGATCCCGGCCCGGATGCGGGCCCGCAGCAGGAGATTCGCATGCAATACCGTCGCCTGGGCTCCACCGGCCTGCCGATTTCCGCCCTGTCCTTCGGTGCCTGGGTGACCTTCGGTGACCAGATTCCGCGCGACGAGGCGCGCAACCTGGTGGCGGCCGCCTGGGACCACGGTGTCAACTTCTTCGACAACGCCGAGGGCTACGCCAACGGCCGCGCCGAACAGGTGATGGGTGACGTGATCATCGACCTGCGCCTGCCGCGCGACGGTTTCTGCGTGTCCAGCAAGGTGTTCTTCGGCAGCGCCAAGGACCCGCGGCCGACCCAGCGCGGCCTGTCGCGCAAGCATGTGACCGATGCCTGCCATGCCGCGCTCAAGCGCCTGCGGGTGGAGTACCTGGACCTTTATTACTGCCACCGCCCGGATCCGGACGCCCCGATCGCCGAGACCGTGCACGCCATGGACACGCTGGTGCGGCAGGGCAAGATCCTCTACTGGGGCACCTCGGAGTGGTCGGCCGCGCAGATCCAGCAGGCGCTGGACATCGCCGAGGCGCACAACCTGCAGGGACCGTCGATGGAGCAGCCGCAGTACAACCTGCTGCACCGCGAGCGGGTAGAGCTGGAGTACGCACCGCTGTATGCGCGTGCCGGCCTGGGCACCACCATCTTCTCGCCGCTGGCCTCGGGCCTGTTGACCGGCAAGTACGACCAGGGCATCCCGGCCGATGCGCGGCTGGGCCGCCCGGGCATGGAGTGGTTGCAGGACATGGTGCTGGGGGCGGACGCCGAGGCCCGCCTGGGCCAGGTGCGCCGCTTCAGCGAGGTGGCGCGTGCGCTGGGCCTGTCCCCGGCCACCCTGGCCATCGCCTGGTGCCTGCGCAACCCGAACGTCTCCAGCGTGATCCTCGGCGCCAGCCGGGTCAGCCAGCTGCTGCAGAACCTGCAGGCGCTGGAGGTGCTGGAGCAGGTCGATGCCGCCGGTTGGGCCCAGGTCGAAGCCGCGTTCGCCTGACTGCCCTTTGTAGCGTCGAGCCGTGCTCGACTCCGGCCCTGTGAGAGCAGTCGAGCAGGGCTCGACTCTACAAAAGCGCCACGCCATTTTGATTGATGAAAACTATCGAATTTCCGGATTCGATCATTAATCTCATCAATCAAATTGAGAATGGTTGTTGATTGTCAACTGAGAATCATTATCATTTAACTCGTCCCTCGCACGAGTCCAGATGCTCATGAATGCTCAACCTGTACTGCTGCGCCCCGAAACGCTGACCCTCCGCGATCGTCCGGTCCGCGTCGTTCCGCCGGAAGAGGTCATCGACAGCGAAGCCCTGCTCAAGGGCCGTCGTGAAATCCTGATCCAGCACGGCGACCGCTTCTATCGCCTGCGGCACACCAGCAACGACAAGCTGATCCTGACCAAGTAACCGCGGCCTGGTCGCCCGCCTCCCTCCCTCCTGCCGGCGACGCCGACAGGGTGGGCGACCCGTCCGCGCCCGCTCTCTCCCCCTCGGTCTATCGCGCGCACCCTCCGGGTGTGCCGGTAACCGGGGGTTCCCTTGCCTGACCGAACGAAACCGATGACCCGCCATACCGCCCTTTGCCTTGCTGTCTGGATGGCCCTGCCGCTGTCCGCCCATGCTGCCGCCGCTGCCACCGCCGCGCCCGACGCGCGCGAATTTGATCGCGTGCAGGTCACCGCCACCCGCACCGAGCGTGCGGTGAGTGATGTGGCCGCCACGGTCGATGTGATCGACCGCGAGCAGATGGACCGGCACCTGGTGCAGGACATCAAGGACCTGCTGCGCTACGAGCCGGGCCTGTCGGTCAACCGCAGCGCGGCCCGCTTCGGCCTCGGCAGCATCCGCATCCGTGGCCTGGACGGCAACCGCGTGCGCGTGCAGACCGACGGCATCGCGATGCCGACCAGCTTCAACATTGGCTCGTTCTCCAATGCCAACCGCAACTTCACCGACCTGGACACGCTCAAGCGCGTGGAGATCGTGCGCGGTCCGGCCAGCTCGTTGTATGGCTCGGACGCGCTCGGCGGCGTGGTCGCGTTCGTCACCAAGGATCCGGCCGACTACCTGAAGGATGGCAAGGACAGCTACGTCGGCCTGAAATTCGGCTATGACGGCGAGTGGAAGGGGCTGCTCGGCGGCGTCACCACCGCCTTCGGTGGCGAGCACTGGAGCGGCATGGTCAACATCAACCATCGCCAGGGCCAGGAAACCGACAACAAGGGTGACGTGCGAAGCCTCGACAACACCCGCACTGCGCCCAACCCGCAGGACCGCGATGGTCGCAGCGGCCTGGCCAAGCTGGTCTACGCGCCGAGCGAGGACCAGCGCTTCCGCCTGACCGTGGAAGGCAACGAAGACAAGACCGAGACCAACGTGCTGTCGTCGATCGACCGCACCACCACCACCGGCATGAAGGCGCGCGACAAGCAGAACCGCACCCGCGTGTCGTTCGCCCATGAAATGGATGCGCTGGACAAGGGCTTCGCCGACAGCCTGCACTGGCAGGTTTACACCCAGCACAGCGAGACCACCCAGGTCACCGACGAGGACCGCGCCAACCGCAGCCGTCGCCACCGCGAGTTCAATTTCGACCAGCGCGTGTACGGCCTGCAGGCGCAGTTCAACAAGGCCTTCAGCACCGGCAGCGTCGAACACGCGTTGACCTATGGCTTCGAGGGCGCACGCACCGAAATCCGCCAGAAACGCGATGGTTTCCAGGTGCTGGCCAACGGCCAGACCAGCACCACCATCCTGCCCGATGCATTCCCGGTGCGCGATTTCCCGATCAGCAAGACCACCGAGCTGGGCCTCTACGCGCAGGATGAGATGCGCATGGCCGGCGGCAAGCTGTCGCTGGTGCCGGGCGTGCGCGTTGACCGCTACGAGCTGAAGCCGGAGGTGGACAGCATCTTCGCCGAAGACAATCCCGGCGTGCCGGTGGCCAAGCTGACCAAGACCAGCGTTTCGCCGAAGCTGGGCATGGTCTATCGCTTCACCGACGAATGGTCGCTGTTCGCCGGCTACTCGCATGGCTTCCGCTCGCCGCCGTACAACGACGTCAACCTTGGCTTCACCAACTTCGCCTTCGGCTACACCGCCATCCCCAATCCGGACCTGAAGCCGGAAACCAGTGATGGCATGGAGCTGGGCCTGCGTTTCCTGTCGCCGGCCGCCTACGTCAGCGTCAGTGGCTACTACAACGAATACAAGGACTTCATCGAGTCGCAGTCGCTGGTCGGTACCAACGCACAGGGCCTGATGGTGTTCCAGTCGCGCAACATCGCCGATGCGCGCATCTACGGCGCCGAACTGAAGGCCGGTGTCGACTTCGGGCAGATCAGCCCGACCCTGCAGGGTTGGGCGCTGCGCAGTGCGGTGGCCTGGTCGCGTGGCGACAACAAGACCGAAGACACGCCGCTGGACTCGGTCGACCCGCTGCGCGGCACCGTCGGCCTGATGTACGACACCGAGACCTGGGGTGTTGAACTGGCTGGCACGTTCGTCAAGCGCAAGGACCGCCTGGCCAGCAGCACGGCCTATCGCCCGGCGGGCTACGGCGTGACCGACCTGATGGCGCACTGGAACTTCGCGCCGGGCGCGACCTTCAACGTCGGCGTGTTCAACCTGGCCGACAAGCGCTACATCGATTGGTCCAATGTCGGCTCGACGCTGCTGCCGACCAGCCGTGTGCTGGACCGCTATACCAGCCCGGGCCGCACCTTCTCCGCCAGCCTTGCCGTTTCCTGGTGACCTCATGAGCCGAGCATTGTCCGCACGCAGGAACGACTCCATCGCCGCACCGAACGGTGCGGCCTGGCCGACCCCGGCACAGCTGGCCACGCTCGGCACCGTGTTGTGCCTGTACCACGCCGACGGCAACGAACTGGGCGGTTGGCGCCAGGCGGTGCGCGTGCATGCCTGCCAGGGTGTGGACAGCGAGGGCCTGCGCGAAAGCCTGTGCTTCCTCGATGGCCGCGGCCGCTGCGTGTGGCGGTTGTACCTGCTGCCGGACAGCGATTTCCTGGCCTGGGACCGGCTGGTGGCCGCGTTGCCGCCCGGCCCGGAACACGACAGCGACGGCAGCGTCGGCGAGCGGCTGTGGCGACGCCTGGCCGGCCACCTCGGTGGCCAGCGCTGGCGGTTGTGCGCGCTGCGCCTGCATGCGGCCGACGATGGCCGCACCCTGGCCGCCAGCCTGTCGACCCTGTCCTCGCTGGGCGCCGCCACCGCGCGCCGCATCGCACGCCTGGAAGGCGCCGAAGGCGAGCTGGCGATCGACGACTGCTGCTGCGCCGACGCCGCGCGGCGACCGGCACCGCGGATTCCCGGCGACCTGCCGCTGATCCGTCTTTGAACCTGATGGAACGCCTGTCGGCCACGGATGGCCTCTCAACAAACCTGCAACCCTGAAGGAAGACCCCGATGAAGTTCCAGACAGCCAGCGCCCTGCTGTTGCTCGCCGCCAGCGGCGTGGCCAGCGCGCAGCCCTCCGACATCGCCCGCGACCACGACAGCATCCTCGCCATGCAGGGCGAGTACACCGTGGATTTCGCCTTCGACGAGACCGTGCTGCTGAAGCCCGGTTACGAACGCGCGCCGGCGATGCGCAGCGGCGGCAACGAAGTGGTCATCGTGGTGGAAGACACGCCGAAGCGCATCGTGCTGCAGCACCTGCTGCTGGACGAAAAGAGCGGCCACATCACCAAGCACTGGCGCCAGGACTGGGTGTACGAAGCGCCGAACCGCTTCGAGTTCAGTGCCGACCAGACCTGGCAGGTGCGCACCATTCCGGCGGCGACCAACCAGGGGGCGTGGACCCAGTGCGTGTATGAAGTGAGCGATGCACCGCGTTACTGCGGCACCGGCAAGTGGACCTACACCAACAACGTGCCGAGCTGGACCAGCGACCTGAGCTGGCGCCCGCTGCCGCGTCGCGAGTACACCAAGCGCAGCGACTACAACGCGCTGGCCGTGATCAACCGCCACACGCTGACCCCGAACGGCTGGACCCACGAGCAGTTCAACACCAAGGTGCAGCGCAATGCCGATGGCAGCCAGGTGGAGATCGCGCGCGAGTTCGGCTTCAACGACTACGTGAAGACCACCGAGATCGACTTCACCCCGGCCCGCAACTACTGGAAGGCCACCGCCGGTTACTGGGCCAAGGTGCGCCAGCGCTGGGACGGCTTCCTCGGCCAGGCCCCGGGCGTGCGCCTGAAGACCAAGATCGACGGCATGGCGATGATCATCCCGCTGTTCACCCAGGCCGAAGAGATCCAGGCAGGCAAGAAGGTGAAGGACAAGCAGATCGACGAAGTCTTCGCCAAGTACGTGGAAAAGGCGCCGAAGGAAGGTTGATCGCCGCCGCGGATCCGGTGAGGTGCCGGGCGCGCCCGGCACCGCATCCACGCACGGCGTGGATCTACCGGTCCTTCGCATTGGTAGGTGCCGATCCGCCGCTTTGGTGGGTGCCGAGCTTGCTCGGCACGCTCCTCCGTGCATCCACGCATGGCGTGGATCTACCGGTCCTTCGCATTGGTAGGTGCCGAGCTTGCTCGGCACGCTCTCCGGTCCGACGCCGCGTCAAGCTTCGCGCAAGGCAAGGGCCGGCGGCGCATGCAGGATGCGCCGCGTACCCCACCAGCCGGCCAGCAGGCTCAGCCCGATGCCAACCAGCCCGCCCAGCAGCAGGCCCGGCCACGGCGGCAGCAGCGGCAGCTCGAACACCTTCTGCGAGACCGCCACGCCGATGGCGGCGGCCGCGCCCACCGCCAGCAGCGCCGCCAGCGTGCCCAGTGCGCCGAACTCCACCAGCACCGCACCGCGCAGCTGGCGCCGGGTCGCGCCCAGCGTGCGCAGCACCGCGCTGTCGTAGCGGTGCTCGCCGGCCGTGGCCTGCAGTGCGGCCAGCAGCACCAGCACGCCGGCCAGCAGGCTGAACACCATCACCAGCTGCACCGCCTGCGCCACCCGCTCCATCACATCGCGCACCTGCGAGATCACCGCATCCACGTCCAGCAGTGACAGGTTCGGCTGCGCGCGCACCAGTTCACCCAGCCCGGCGGCCCTGCCGGCCGGCAGATGGAACGCCGACAGCAGGTTGTGCGGGGTGTCGCCCACCGCGTTGGGGTTCAGCAGCACGAAGAAGTTCGGTCGGAACGTGTTCCAGTCCGCCTTGCGCACGCTGGTGACGGTGAATTCGCGCTCCTGTTCGCCGACGGCGATGCTGATTCGGTCGCCGATGGCCACCCCGTAACGCTTGGCCCAGCCGATCTCCACCGACGCTTCCGGCGCCGTGCTGTCGGCCGTCCAGAACGTGCCGTCGACCCGCGTGTTGGCGGGCGGGAAGCTGCTGCGCCAGCTGAAGTTCAACGGCCGGTTCTCGTCATCGTCGTCGCGCTGGGCTTCGCCGGATGCGGGCTGCCCATTCTGTTCCGGCGTGCGGTCCACGCGCAGCGGCGGCTTGCCGTTGATCGCGATCAGGCGGCCGGTGGCCATCGGTTCGATGCTGGCATCGTTGGCGCCCAATCCGCGCAGCGCGGTCAGCACGCTGTCGCGCTGTTCGGGCTGGATGTTGATCAGGAAGTAGTTCGGCGTATCCGCAGGCAGCCGCTCGCGCCACTGCTGCAGCAGGCCAGGACCGGTCACCGCCAGCAGCAACAGTGCGCACAGCGACAGCGACAGCCCGACCAGCTGCATCACCGCCAGCATGCGGCGCCGGGTCAGCGCGGCCAGGCCCAGTCGCCAGTTGCCATGCAGGCGGTGCTGCAGGCCGCGCAGCAGCTGCAGCAGCACGAAGCCGACCACACCGGCGGCCACGGCCAGTGCGGCCAGCCCACCCAGCACCCACAGGGCCAGCTTCAGGTCGCCGGTGACCTGCACCGCCAGCAGCAGGCTCGCCGCCAGCGCCGCGACATAGGCCAGCAGCGATGCTGGTGGCAGCGCGGCGAAGGAACGGTTGAGCACGCGCATCGGCGGCACTCCGCGCAGGCGCAGCAGTGGGGGCAGGCCGAAGCCGAACAGCAGCAACAGGCCGATGCCGGCACCGGTCAGCGCCGGCATCGCTTCCGGCAGCGGCAAGCGCTGCGGTACCAGGCTGCCCAGCACCTGCACCAGGCCTTCCTGCGCGGCCATGCCCAGGCCGATGCCGAGCGCACAGGCCGGCACCGCCAGCATCAGCAGCTGCAGTGCCAGGCCGAACAGGATGTCGCGCTGGCGCGCGCCAAGGCAGCGCAGGATCGCTACCTGGTCGATGCGGCGCAGGGCAAAGCGGTTGGCCGCCAGCGCGGTTGCCACGCCGGCCAGCAGCACCGCCAGCAGCGCGCTCAGGCCGAGGAAGCGCCCGGCCAGGTCGAACGCCTGGCGCACGCCACGCTGGGTGTCGTCCACGCTCAGCAGGCGCAGGCCCTTGACCTGCGGCAGCAGCCATTGGCGCAGCCCGGCCACCTGATCGGCCGCTCCGGCGAACATCAGCCGGTAGTTGATGCGGCTGCCCGGGCCGAGCAGGCCAGTGCCCTCCACATCGGCGCGGTTGACCAGCAGGGTGGGCGAGAGGGTGAGCAGGTCACCGCCGGCATCCGGTTCGGCCTCGATGATGCCGGCAATGCGCAGCGTGCCGGCGCCGAACTCGAGGTCATCGCCGGCCTTCAGCCCCAGCCCCTGCAGCAGGCGCGGATCGGCATAGGCCTGGCCCTTGGCGGGCATGCCGGCGTCGGCGATCAGCGCACCGCCGGGCGTGGCCCGCACCCGCAGCGCGCCGCGCAGCGGATAACCGGCCTGCACCGCCTTGATGCTGGCCATCTGGCTGGCCTCGCCGTGGAACAGCACGCTGCCGAAGCTGGCGATGCGGGTGTAGGCCAGTCCGCGCCGCTGCGCTTCTTCGGCGAAGGCCTGCGCCGGGTCGTCGCGCCCGGCGATGCCGAGGTCACCGCCGAGCATTTCCGCCGCACTGCCGGTCAGGGCCAGGTTGACCCGGTTGACCAGGGTGCCGACCGCGGTCATCACCGCCACGCCCAGCACCAAGGCCGCGAACACGGTCAGCAGGTCGCCGGCCAGCGCCTCGCGGCGCAGCGCGCGCCACGCATGGCGCAGCAGGTTCATGCTGCGGCTCCGCGCTCGACCGGCAGCAGGCGGCCGTCGTCGATGCGATGGATGTACTGGCAGCGCTGGGCCAGGCGCAGGTCGTGGGTGACCAGCACCAGTGTGGTGCCGCTGCCGGCGTTGAGTTCGAACAGCAGGTCGCTGATGTGCTGGCCGGTGGCGTGGTCCAGCGAGCCGGTCGGTTCGTCGGCGAACAGGATGCGCGGGCGGGTGACGAAGGCACGTGCCAGGGCCACGCGTTGCTGCTCGCCGCCCGACAACTGGCGCGGGTAGTGACGGGCGCGATGGCCCAGGCCGACCTGCGCCAGCACTTCGTCCACCCGCACCCGGTCTTCGCGGCCGGCCAGCTCCAGCGGCAGCGCGACGTTCTCGGCGGCGGTCAGCGCCGGCAGCAGGTGGAAGCTCTGGAACACGAAGCCGACTTCGCGTGCGCGCAGCTGGGCGCGGGCTTCCTCGTCGAGACCGCCCAGATCCTGGCCGGCCAGCGCGATGCTGCCGCGGCTGGGCAGGTCCAGCCCGGCCAGCAGGCCGAGCAGGGTGGTCTTGCCGGAACCGGAGGCGCCGACGATGGCCACGCTGGTGCCTTCATGGACGGTCAGGGTGATGTTGTCCAGTATGTGGACTTCACCCTCCGGGCCCTGCACGGACTTGCCGACCTGGTCGACGGCGATGGCGATGGCGACGGGCGCGCTGCGGGGGGACAGGCTGTCGATGAGGAGACTCCAGATGCGCAAGACGGAATGGAGCCGGCGAGCCGGCGTGATGATGGTGCTGCTGCTA
Source organism: Stenotrophomonas sp. CC22-02 (assembly GCF_004365115.1). NCBI lineage: Bacteria > Pseudomonadati > Pseudomonadota > Gammaproteobacteria > Lysobacterales > Lysobacteraceae > Stenotrophomonas > Stenotrophomonas sp. CC22-02. Next base: position 296,603 of record NZ_SOCO01000001.1, read on the forward strand.
GGGTTCCTGCTGTTGCCGGGGCTGGCCTGTGCCAAAGGTCCGGCGGGTACCGTGCTGGTACTCGGCGACAGCCTCAGTGCTGCCCACAATATCCCCGCCGACGCCGGCTGGGTCAGCCTGCTGCAGCAGCGGGTCAGGCAGCAGTCGAAAACCCCGGCACGCATCGTCAACGCCAGCATGAGCGGGGAGACCACCGCCGGCGCGCTGACCCGCCTGCCTGGCCTGCTGGCGAAGGAGAAGCCGACCGTGGTGGTGATTGCGCTGGGCGGCAACGACGCGCTGCGTGGGCTGACCCCGGCGCAGGTACAGGGCAACCTGGAGAAGATGGTGCAGGCCAGCCAGAAGGCGGGCGCCAGGGTGCTGCTGCTGGGCATCGACGTGCCGCCCAACTACGGGCCGGCCTATCGCCAACGCCTGGCGGCGGCCTACAAAGCACTGGCCACGCAGTACAAGGTGCCGCTGCTGCCGTTCCTGCTGGAGGGCGTGGCCCTGCAGCCCGGCATGATGCAGGCCGATGGCCTGCACCCTACGGCGCAGGCGCAGCCGAAGGTGCTGGACAACGTCTGGCCACTGCTGCGTCCGCTGCTCTGAACGATTTACATCCCTCTTGACGGAACTTCACATCGCGTCCACCGTCGATCCGGCATGTTTCACAAAGCTGAAGTTAGAGGGAATCACATGCGTCAGACGAAGGAGACCTCCGGCTTGGTGCTGGTGGTCGAAGACAACCGCAACATCTCCGAGATGATCGGGGAATACCTGGAAGGTCGCGGCTTCGAAGTCGACTATGCACAGGACGGCCTGGATGGCTACCGCCTCGCGGCGGAAAACAGCTATGACGTCGTGGTGCTCGACTTGATGTTGCCGCGCCTGGATGGCATCGAAGTGTGCCGTCGCCTGCGCAACGATGCGCGCAAGTCCACCCCGGTGCTGATGCTCACGGCACGCGACACGCTGGACGACAAGCTCACCGGCCTCGGGTTCGGCGCCGATGACTACCTGACCAAGCCGTTCGCGATCCAGGAGCTGGAGGCCCGCCTGCGCGCGCTGATCCGCCGCGAGCGTCGCCAGGTCGGTTCGGAAGTGCTCAAGGTCGCCGACCTGGTGCTCGATCCGGTCAGCATGCGTGCCACCCGTGCCGGCACCGAGCTGCAGCTGTCGCCGATCGGCCTGCGCCTGCTGACCATCCTGATGCGCGAATCGCCGCGCGTGGTCACCCGCCAGGAGATCGAACGCGAGATCTGGGGCAATGGCCTGCCGGATTCGGACACCCTGCGCAGCCACCTGTACAACCTGCGCAAGATCATCGACAAGCCGTTCGACCGTCCGCTGCTGCACACCGTGCAGAGTGCCGGCTACCGCATTGCCGATATCGCCCAGCCGATGGCCTGATCGGGGCCCGTGCCGGTGCAGCAGCAGGCCCGGCCGGGGTATGGCCATGAACGAGGGCAGGGGATGACCGGCTGGCATTGCCGCCGGTCATCGCCCGTGCACCCGCACGGCGCGGCGCGCTGCCTATAATCGCAGCGCTCTGACCGGGACCCCGCAATGCCGCACGGCCTGCCGCGCAAGATCCGTATCGCCTTCATCCTGCAGGCAGTGCTGGCCAGCCTGGGCATCCTGCTCGGTGCCTGGCTGGTCTCGCTGGTGATCAAGCACAGCCTGGTCGGCGCCGCCCTGCGCGAGGAAGCGGCGTACTACTGGACGTTGCACGAGGCCTCGCCCGTGCAGCCGCCACCCAACACCCAGAACATCCGTGGCTACCTGCTGGAAAGCGGGCAGTCGGCGTTGTCGCTGCCGGCCAACCTGCGCAACCTGGAACCTGGTTTCCACGAACTGCCCAAGGACGACCAGCTGGTGCTGGTCGATGTGCGCCCGGCCGGCCGCCTGTACCTGGTGTTCCTGCGCTCGCGTGCGGAAATGCTGGCGTTCTGGTTCGGCATCGTGCCGGTGCTGCTGACCCTGCTGGCAGTGTATGGCGCCAGCTGGGTGACCTATCGTGCCTCCAAGCGCCTGGTATCGCCGGTGAACTGGCTGGCGCGGCGCGTGTCGCGCTGGGACCCTGGGCACCCCGAGGCGGCCGATCTGGAGCCGAACAAGCTGCCGGCCGACATGCAGGGCGAGACCCGGCAGCTGGCCGCAGCACTGCATTCGCTGGCCAACCGGGTCAGCGCACATGTGGCGCGCGAGCGCAATTTCACCCGCGATGCCAGCCACGAACTGCGCACACCGCTGACCGTGATCCGCGTGGCCAGTGACATGGCGCTGGGCGATGAAACGCTGCAGCCGCGCCTGCGCCGCAGCCTGCAGCGCATCCAGCGCGCCGGCCGTGACATGGAAGCGGTGATCGATGCGTTCCTGATCCTGGCCCGCGAGGCCGATGTCGAGCCGCAGATCGAGCTGTTCGATGTCAACGACATCGTCCGCTATGAAGTGGACAACGCCAACGAACTGTTGGGAACGCGCCCGGTAGCCGTACACCTGCACAGCGATGGTCCGGTGCAGCTGCACGCGCCGCCACGGGTGCTGCAGGTGGTGGTCAGCAACCTGGTGCGCAACGCCTGCAGTTACACCGACGAAGGGCGCATCGACGTGCATGTGCTCAGCGACCGGGTGGTGGTGCGCGACACCGGCATCGGCATGTCCGCCGAGGCGCTGTCGCGGGCGTTCGAGCCGTTCTACCGCGCCGAGCCCAGCCGCCCGCAGGGCACCGGGCTGGGCCTGTCGATCGTGCGCCGGTTGTGCGACCGCTTCGGCTGGAAGGTCAGCCTGGCCAGCGAGCCGGGGCAGGGCACCGAGGCGACTGTGATCTTCCGGTAGAGGGCTTTGGCCGGGCTGCGCCCGGCACCCGCCGAGGCAACATCAACTTCAAAAGCGGGCATTCCGGGGAGTGGCGGGGCGGTGTGGGTGTGCAGGACACGCCGTAAACCCCCCTCCGGGGTCCGGCCCAGCCGCTGGCGGCTGTGCGTTCGGGCGCTTGCGAAGCAGTGCTTCGCAAGCAAAGCGCCCTCACCCATGGGGGCTCTATGGCGTCATCCATGGCGCCAACGGTCCTGCACACCCACACCGCCCCGCCTTCGACAGTTTCCCGCGATCCGCAGTAGATCCATGCCATGCGTGGATGAAGTTGCGGTAGCGCCGGGCCATGCCCGGCACACGCCTGCCTCAATCGCACTTCACCTTCGGCGCCACCGCCTTGGTCCAGATCGCGTAGCCGGCCGGGGTCATGTGCAGCATGTCTTCGCGGAACAGCGTCGCATCCGGCTGGCCGTCGGCGCCGAGCATCGGCGTGTAGATATCGGTGAAGCCGGTGTTGGGCAGCTTTGCCAGGGCAGCCTTGATCAGCGTGTTGGCTTCGTTGATCGCCGGCAGCAGGTGCGCGCGCGACGGACTCGGCTTGATCGACAGGTATTCCACCTTCGTCTTCGGCAGGTCGCGATGCACGCGCTGCACGAAGGCGACCACATCGTCACGCACCTGCACGGCACTACGGCCGCTGTTGAGGTCGTTGTCGCCGGCATAGAAGAACACCTTGCATGGCGCATACGGCACCACGATGCGGTCGGCGTACCAGGTGCTGTCGCGCACTTCCGAGCCGCCGAAGCCGCGGTTGAACACTGGCTGGCCGGGGAAGTCGGTGGCCAGGCTCTCCCAGAAGCGGATCGAGGAGCTGCCGATGAACTCGATGCCACCGCGCGGCGGCGGGTTGGCCTGGTCGGCGCTGGCGAAGCGGGCCATGTCACCCGCCCAGGCCACGTTCGAGACCTGTTCGGGCACCTGGGGCGGCCTGGCCGGGCTCAGGGCCTGGGCCAGCGGTGCGGCGGTCAGCAGGCCCAGCATCAGCAGGCAGGTACGGCGACGGGACATCAGGCGCTCCAGCGAGGAAGGAAGCCTCCATCATAGGAGCAGGGGCCGGCCGGGTGCTTGCCGTTGGCAGGCCATTCGGCCGGGCCGCCGGGGGTATGGCTGGCGGCCTTGTGGCAAAATGGCCGCCATCTGCCTATTCCTGTGCACCCATGATTCCCTGCCGTGCGTCTGAGCGGTCGCTGCGCCGCGCTCCTGTTGCTGGATCTTCCTCCCGTGGCTGATCAGTTCGGCCACCTGCCCCGCGGCCCGCGCCGCATCTTCCAGGCCGCCCGCTGGTCCTGGCAGGGCCTTCGCGCCGCCTGGCTGCACGAGTCCTCGTTCCGGCTGGAGGTCTACCTGCTGATCGTGCTGACCCCGGTCGCGATCTGGCTGGGCCAGACCCCGGTCGAACGCGCGCTGATGATCGGCTCGATGCTGCTGGTGCTGGCGATGGAGCTGGCCAACTCGGCCATCGAGGCGGTGATCGAACGCTACGGCAGCGAAATCCACGAACTGGCCGGCCGCGCCAAGGACATGGGCTCGGCGGCGGTGTTCGTGCTGATGATGAACGTACTGCTGTGCTGGGCGCTGGTCGTGGTTCCGCACGTGCTGGCCGGCAGCTACGGCTGAAACCCCATTCCCCCACTGCCTTGAAGAGTTTCCATGTCCTTTGAGTTCCTCGCCGACCCCAATGCCTGGGTGACCCTGTTCACCCTGAGTGCGCTGGAAATCGTGCTCGGCATCGACAACCTGGTGTTCATTTCCATCGCGGTCAGCAAGCTGCCGGAAGAGCGCCGCCCGTTCGCACGCAAGCTCGGCATCGCCGTGGCGTGCATCACGCGTATCGCGTTGCTGGTGTCGCTGGCCTATCTGGCGCACATGGCGGCCAACCTGTTCACCGTGGCCGGCATGGGCATCTCCATCCGCGACCTGGTGCTGATCGTCGGTGGCCTGTTCCTGATCATCAAGGGCTTCATGGAGATCAAGGAACTGATCAGCGGCGGCGAGGATGAAGATCCCAGCACGACCAAGGCCTCGGCCGTGTTCGGCTACGTCATCGCGCAGATCGCGGTGATCGACATCGTGTTCTCGCTGGACTCGGTGATCACCGCCGTCGGCATTGCCGACCACATCCCGGTGATGGTCGCCGCCATCCTGCTGTCGGTGATGGTGATGCTGCTGGCCGCCAACCCGCTGGGCCGCTTCATCGATGCCAACCCGACCGTGAAGATGCTGGCGCTGGCCTTCATCCTGCTGATCGGCGCGGTGCTGATCCTGGACGGCCTGGACGTGCACGTGCCCAAGCCCTACATCTATGCAGCGATGGGTTTCTCGGTGCTGGTGGAGTGGCTGAACCTGCTGATGCGCCGCCGCGCACGCGAACACAACGTGCCGGGCGCCGGCAACTGGTAAGCGCGTGATCCAGAACCCCCGGCACTGCCGGGGGTTCTGCGTTGCAGGGCTTGTCGGGGCATGCCCGGCGGAGCGCCACGCCTCATCTGTGAAGTGGAGGCAACAGTGTTTCCCCGCCGCGGGGCTTAATCCGGCAGGACGATGCGCGCAGGCTACGCGCTCTCTTCCCAAGGCCTGCCCCACGCAGGAACCCGCCATGAATTCCCGAGCCGCCCTGCTGGCCCTTGCCGTCGGCGCCTTCGCCATCGGTACCACCGAGTTCGCCCCGATGGGCCTGCTCCCGGTCATTGCCGACGGCGTCGGCGTGAACATCCCCACCGCCGGCATGCTGATCACGGCCTACGCGGTGGGCGTGATGCTGGGCGCGCCGGTGATGACCCTGCTGATGGGGCGCTTCGGCAGGCGCACCGCGCTGATGCTGCTGATGTCGATCTTCGTGGTCGGCAACCTGCTGTCGGCGCTGGCCCCGAACTACGGCCTGCTGTTGCTGTCGCGGCTGGTCACCAGCCTCAACCACGGCGCCTTCTTCGGCATCGGCGCGGTGGTTGCCGCGAGCCTGGTGCCGAAGGAAAAGCAGGCTGCCGCCGTGGCCACCATGTTCATGGGCCTGACCATCGCCAACATCGGCGGCGTGCCACTGGCGACCTGGGTCGGCCAGCAGCTGGGCTGGCGGCTGTCCTTTGCCGGCACTGCGGTGCTGGGCCTGGTCGCGATCACCGCGCTGGGCTTCGCGCTGCCGGCGTCGGCCCCCGGGCCCCGTCCGGATGTGCGCCGGGAACTGAAGGCGATCCTGCAGCCGCAGGTGCTGCTGGCGATGGGCACCACGGTGCTCGGTGCCGGTGCGATGTTCACGCTGTACACCTACGTGGCGCCGGTGCTGACCGAGTTGACCGGTGCTTCCAACGCCTTCATTGCGATGTCGCTGGCGCTGATCGGCATCGGCTTCACCTTCGGCAACGGCATCGGCGGGCGCATGGCCGACTGGTCGCTGGATGGCGCCACCCGGATCCTGCTGGCGGTCCTTGCCGTGCTGATGTTCGTGCTGCCGCTGGCCTTCATGAGCCACGCCACGGCGGCGCTGGGTGTACTGCTGTTTGGTGCGGCGACCTTCGCGATCGTGCCGCCGCTGCAGATCCGGGTGATGGAGGCTGCGAGCGAGGCCCCCGGCCTGGCATCGTCGATCAATGTCGGTGCGTTCAACCTCGGCAATGCGGTGGGTGCCGCGCTGGGCGGTGCGGTGATCAGCTCGGGGCTGGGGTATGCGGCGGTGCCGGTGGCCGGTGGGTTGCTGGCGGCATCGGGGTTGCTGCTGGCGTGGCTGGGGCGTCCGCGCGCTGCGGTGGTCGAGGCGTGCTGAGGGCTGTGGGGTCCGGCAGGGCTTGCAGCCCTGCACCCGCTGCAATCAACGTCAACGTCAACGGCAAAAGCCTGCATTCCGTGGGTTGGCGGGGCGGGTCCGGTTGAGGGGGACGCCGTAAACCCATCCATGGGGGCTTGGTCGCGGCATCCATGCCGCTCACACCCCCTCAACCGGACCCACCCCGCCTTCGACAGTTTCCTGTGATCTGTTGGAACCTGCTGCTGATGGTGGGTGCCGACCGTTGGTCGGCACGAATGCCTGAAGAACCGGCTTTTGCTTTTGATTTTTTCTTTTGATCTTCCCGCGGTGCGCAGGAAACCGTATGAGGCCGGGCGGGTGGGCGTGGCGGGGGTATCCGCGCCATGGATGGCGCGGCTAAGGCTCCAGGGACGGATTCACGGCGTCCCCCGCCATGCCCACCCGCCCGGACTACTCAGGCGATCCATGAGCACAACCACCGCGGAGGGGGCGGCGCCCGATGGCCGACCTTCACCCGAACCATGGCATCCTCGGCGCCACGTCCACCCGGAACCTCCGCCATGCGCCTGTTCACTCGTATCCTGCCCCTGATGCTGCTGGCCTCCCTGCTCTCCGGCTGCGGCTACAACGCCATCCAGCAGAAGGATGAAGCGGTCAAGGCCAGCTGGTCGGAGGTCATCAACCAGTACAAGCGCCGCGCCGATCTGGTGCCCAACCTGGTGCAGACCGTGAAGGGCTTCGCCAGCCAGGAAGAACGCGTGCTGACCGAAGTCACCAACGCCCGTTCGCGGGTCGGCCAGATCAACGTCAACGCCGATGACGAAGCCTCGCTCAAGCAGTTCCAGCAGGCCCAGGGCGAACTCGGCAGCGCGCTGTCGCGGCTGCTGGTGGTCACCGAGAACTATCCGCAGCTGAAGTCCGACCAGAACTTCCGCGACCTGCAGGCGCAGCTCGAAGGTACCGAGAACCGGGTCACCGTCGCCCGTGGCCGTTACATCCAGCAGGTGCAGGACTACAACACCTACATCCGCTCATTCCCGCAGGTGATCACCGCCAAGATCTTCGGCTACAAGACCAAGCCGAATTTCACGGTGGACAATGAAGCGCAGATCTCCAGCGCGCCGGCGGTCGATTTCGGCAACGCGCCGCAGCAGCAGCCGGCACCGCAGCCGGGCCACTGACCGATGCGCCTGGCCACTGCGCTGCTGGCCCTGCTGCTGTGGCTGCCGCTGGCGTCGCAGGCGCAGCAGTTGGCGCCGATTCCGGCGCTGGATTCGCCGGTGGTCGATACCACTGGCACGCTGGACGCCACGCAGCAGCAGGCGTTGGTGCAGCAGGCGACTGACCTGCAGCAGCGCAAGGGCAGCCAGCTGCAGGTGCTGGTGGTGCCCACTACCCAGCCGGAGGACATCGCGCAGTACACCACGCGGGTCTTCGACCAATGGCAGATCGGCCGCAAGGGCGTGGATGACGGCGTGCTGCTGGTGGTGGCCAAGGATGACAGACGGGTGCGCATCGAGCCGGGCTACGGCCTGGAGGGCGCGATTCCCGATGCCATCGCCAACCGCGTCATCCAGGAATACCTGGTGCCGCGATTCCGCAGCGGCGACTATGCCGGTGGCATCACCGATGCTACTGCAGTGCTGGTGAAGCTGATCGACGGCGAAGACCTGCCGGCGCCGGTCAGTGGCCAGCGGGGCGGCGAGCCCGACGGCGGTGGCGACACCTGGTTCCTGGCCCTGTTCATCGGCGTGTTTGCCGGCAGCATCCTGCGCGGTGTGTTCTCGCGCGTGCCGCGCCCGCTGCGTGGGCTGCTCGGCGGCGGGGGAGCTGCACTGGCGGCGTTCCTGTTCACCTCCACGCTGCTGGCCAGTGGCCTGGCCGGCATCGTGGGCCTGATCGTGGCGATGTTGTCCGGGCACCCTGGGCGTTTTGCCGGCGGCGGTGGCTGGGGCGGTGGCAGCTGGGGCGGCGGAGGCGGCTTCGGCGGCGGTGGTGGATTCGGTGGTGGTGGCTGGGGCGGCGGCGGTGGCCGTTCCGGCGGCGGCGGCGCATCGGGGGGCTGGTGATGATCCAACGTCTGTGCCGCCATCTGTTCTCGCCGTCGGTACGACGCGCTTTCCCGCCGGCCACGCTGCAGGCGATCACCGAGGCCATCGCCGCCGGTGAGCAGCGCCACGGCGGCCAGGTGATGTTCGCGGTGGAGGCGGACCTGCCGCTGGACGCGCTGTGGCGCAAGGTCACCCCACGCCAGGCCGCCGAACACGCCTTCGCCCGCCTGCGCACCTGGGATACCACCCACAACAACGGCGTGCTGATCTACCTGCTGCTGGCCGATCACGCGATCGAGATCGTCGCTGACCGTGGCCTGCACGGCCGGGTCAGCCCGGCGCAATGGCAGCGGGTCTGCACCCACCTGCGCGAGGGCCTGCGCGGCCCGAACCCGGTCGAGGCGCTGCGCGGCGCCATCGAAGAGGTCTCGACCCTGGTGGAAGGGCACTTTCCGGCCGCGACGCGGTCAGACGATGACGGCCTGCCCAACACCCCGCAGCTCCTTGGTTGAGCCGGGGCGGCACTGGCCCGAGAATAGGCGTTCAACCGCAAGGCACCTTCCATGATCTATTTCCACGACATCGACCCCATCGCCCTCTCGCTGGGGCCGATCAAGGTGCATTGGTACGGCATCATGTACCTGCTCGGCTTCACCGCGGCGTGGCTGCTGGGCCGCAAGCGCATCGCCGACGGGCGCCTGCCGGGCGTTGATGCCAACGGCTTCTCCGACCTGCTGTTCTACGCCATGCTCGGCGTGGTGCTGGGCGGGCGCATCGGCTACATGCTGTTCTACGCGCTGGGCGATTTCCTGCACAACCCGCTGCTGCTGTTCAAGGTGTGGGACGGCGGCATGAGTTTCCACGGCGGCCTGCTGGGCGTGCTCGGCGCTTGCTGGTGGTGGTCGCGCAAGCACGCGCTGCACTTCTTCGACACCATGGATTTCATGGCGCCGCTGGTGCCGCTGGGGCTGGGCTTCGGCCGCATCGGCAACTTCATCGGTGCCGAACTGTGGGGCAAGTACACCGACGGCAGCTGGGGCGTGGTGTTCCCGTCCGGCCTGCCGGCGCCGCTGAACCAGCTCGACCACGCGACCCTGCAGGCGCAGTTCGCCAGCGGCGCGCTGAACCAGTTCGCACGCCATCCTTCGCAGCTGTATGAAGCGTTCCTGGAAGGGCTGGTGATGTTCGTGGTGCTGTGGGTGGTGTCGGCCAAACCGCGCCACCGCTACCTGGTGGGCGGCCTGTTCGCGCTGATGTACGGCCTGTTCCGCTTCGCCGTCGAGTTCGTGCGCATGCCCGACAACGGCGTCTACGTGGCCTTCGACTGGCTGACCCGTGGCCAGATCCTCAGCCTGCCGCTGATCGCCTTCGGCCTGGTGCTGCTGGCGATGTCGCGCCGCGCGCCGGTGCTGCAGCCGCAGCCGATGGTGACCGCCGAGGGCAAGGCATGAAGCCCTACCTGGACCTGCTCTCGCATGTGCTTGAGCACGGCGCCGAAAAGAGCGATCGCACCGGTACCGGCACCCGCAGCGTGTTCGGCTGGCAGATGCGCTTCAACCTCAACGAAGGTTTCCCGCTGGTTACCACCAAGAAGCTGCACCTGCGCTCGATCATCCACGAGCTGCTGTGGTTCCTGAAGGGCGATACCAACATCGGCTACCTGAAGGACAACCAGGTGCGCATCTGGGACGAGTGGGCCGACGAGAACGGCGATCTCGGCCCGGTCTACGGCAAGCAGTGGCGCAGCTGGGCGACCGCCGATGGCGGTGCGATCGACCAGATGCAGTGGCTGGTGGACGAGATCAAGCGCAACCCCGATTCGCGCCGGCTGGTGGTCAGCGCCTGGAACGTGGGCGAGCTTTCGCAGATGGCGCTGATGCCGTGCCACAACCTGTTCCAGTTCTACGTGGTGGACGGCAAGCTCAGCTGCCAGCTGTACCAGCGCAGCGGCGACATCTTCCTCGGCGTGCCGTTCAACATTGCCAGCTATGCGCTGCTGACCCACATGGTGGCGCAGGCCACCGGCCTGGGCGTGGGCGATTTCGTGCATACGCTGGGTGACGCGCACCTGTACTCGAACCATTTCGAGCAGGCCCGCGAGCAGCTGTCGCGTGAACCGCGCGCGCTGCCGACGCTGTGGTTGAACCCGGACGTGACCGACCTGTTCGGTTTCCAGTTCGACGACATCCGCATCGACGGCTACGACCCGCATCCGGCGATCAAGGCACCGGTGGCGGTGTGAGTGCGATGAAGCTGTCGATGATCGTCGCGCTGGACCGCAACCGCGGCATCGGCCAGGGCAATGCCATGCCCTGGCACCTGCCGGATGACTTCAAGCACTTCAAGGCGCTGACCCTCGGCAAGCCGATCCTGATGGGGCGCAAGACCGCCGAATCGATCGGCCGCGTGCTGCCGGGGCGGACCAACCTGGTGCTGACCCGTAGCGGGCAGGTGCCATTTGAAGGCATGCGCGCGGTGGCGTCGCTGGACGAGGCCAAGGCGGTTGCCGAAGGCGAGGGCGCGAGCGAGCTGTGCATCATCGGGGGGGGCGAGATCTTCCGGCAGCTGCTCGACCAGGCCAGTGACCTGTACCTGACCTGGGTGGATGCCGAAGTGCCGGCCGACACCCATTTCCCCGAGGTGGATGCGCACGACTGGCAGGAAGTGAGCGGCGAACCGCACCCGGCTGACGAACGCCACGCCTACGCGTTCCGCTTCGTTCACTACGTTCGCCGCTGACCGCAACGCACCTGTAGAGTCGAGCTTGCTCGACTGCTCTTGGTGGATACACAGGGCATAGTCGAGCAAGCTCGACTCTACGGAGCCGGCATCCGGTAATGCCCGATGATCGCGTGCTGGAACAGCAGGTTCTCTTCGCGGGTGCCGCGCGCGATGTTGTGCAGTACCAGTGGCGTGCCATCGGCCAGCCGCCGGTCGGAGACGATGCCGACGTGCAGCAGGCCATTGCCGTTGAGCTTCCACGCGACGATGTCGCCGGCTGCATAGTCGATGGCGAGGGCGGTGACCGGTTGCTGCCAGCCCTGCCGCTCGAACCAGCGCATCAGGTTGGGTACGCGACGATGATCGATGTTGCGGTCCGGCCGTGACAGGCCCCAGATCGCCGGATAGGCACTGAAATTCCCGCGCATGTCCTCATGCACGCGTGCCTGCAGGTCCAGTCCCAGATCGCGCAGGGCGCGCACCACCACGTCGGTGCAGACACCGCGATCGCGCGCGACGTCACCACCGGGATAGGCGAGCACCTGATAAGCCGGATCGTAGCGGACGGTGACGTCGATCTGTGCACGTGCGGCGGCCACCAGCGGCGGCGAGGGCGGCTGCGGTGGTGCCGGCGTGGCTGCGGCGTCCTGCGCGGCCGTGGGAGCAGGGGGCGAACCGGGCTGGCAGCCGCTGGCCAGCGCCAGCGTCAGCAGCAGCACCGTCCCTGGTGCCCGGCCCGGTCGCATCATGCCTGCGGCGGTGCGCCGTTGTTGCCGGGGCCTGCGGAGCCACCACCACCGCCCCGACGGCGACGACGACGCGGGCCGCGGGTGCCCGGGTTGGCAGCAGGTGTGCTGCTGCCCTGTTCCTTGCCCTGTGCCGAAGCGGCAGGACGCTCGTGTGCCGGTCGCGCCGGCGGACGGGCGTTGGCAACGGGGGCCGGCACATCGCGGCCCGGCACCTGCACCACGCGCAGCTCATCGGTATCGAGCTGCAGCGCGGTCAGCTTCCCGCCCCACACCGCACCGGTGTCGATGGCGTGCACGCCCTGGGTGATGGTCAGGCCCAGCGCGGACCAGTGGCCGCAGACGACCTTCAGGTCGCGCTCGACCCGGCCCGGCACTTCGAACCAGGGGTACAACCCCTGTTCCTGGGTGCCCGGCGTGCCCTTGTCCTCGATGCCGATGCGCCCACGCGGGGTGCAGTAGCGCATGCGGGTCAGCACATTGATGATCGCGCGCGAGCGGTCATAGCCGGACAGGTTGGGTGCCCAGCTCGGCTTGTCGCCGTACATGTTGCGGAACAGCTTGCGGTAGCCGGCGCCGTGCAACTGCGCCTCGACTTCGGCCGCATGTTTCTCGGCCATCTGCGTGGTCCACTTCGGCGCCAGGCCGGCATGCACCATCATCCAGCCCAGCTCGCGGTCCACGTGCACCAGCTTCTGCAGGCGCAGCCAGTCCAGCAGTTCGTCGCGGTCCTCGGCCTGCACGATGCGCAGCAGGTCCGGGTTGACCTTGCGCTGCTCCTCTTCGGTACGCGCACCGACGGCCAGCAGCGAAAGATCATGGTTGCCCAGCACCACCACGCTGTGCTCGCGCAGCGAGTGCACCAGCCGCAGCGTTTCCAGTGACTGGCCACCGCGGTTGACCAGATCGCCGCAGAACCACAGGGTGTCCTGCGCCGGGTCGAAGCGGATCTTCTCCAGCAGTCGCTGGGTGACGTCATAGCAGCCCTGCAGGTCGCCGATCGCCCACACACTCATCGTTCGGCCTCCTTGTCAGTGCAGGGTACGCGGGATGGCCAGCACGAACGGTGCGACCGGCGCGGCGAATTCGGTGCCATCGTCGGCAACCATGTCGTAGTGTCCCTGCATGGTGCCGTGATCGGTCCCCAGCATGACACCGGAGGTGTAACGGAAGTCTTCACCGGGGCGCAGCCGCGGCTGCTCGCCGATCACCCCGTCGCCATCGACATGCTCGACGCGGCCATTGGCATCGGTGATACGCCAATGGCGTGCGACCAGGCGTGCGGCCACCCGTCCCTGGTTGTGGATGCGGATCGTATAGGCGAACGCAAAGCGACCGTCTTCCGGTGCGGACTGATCGTCGAGGAAGCGCGGCGCGACTTCGACGGAGATGGCATAAACGTCAGCGTCTTCCATACCGGCAGTGTAATCAGGAGGCATTGGCCAGAGCGACGAATTCGGCCACGTCCAGCTGTTCGGCGCGGGCATCGGGACGCACGCCGGCGGCGATGAACTGCTCGGCGGACACCACGTTGTTGAGCGCATTGCGCAGGGTCTTGCGGCGCTGCCCGAAGGCGGCCTTGACCACCTCGGCAAAGCGCCTGTGATCGTTGATGCCGATGCTGGCCGGATCGCGCGGCACCAGCCGCACCACGGCGGAATCAACCTTCGGCGGCGGCCGGAAGGCGCCCGGCGGCACCACGAACAGCGAGGTCACCTGGCAGTACGCCTGCAGCATCACGCTGAGGCGGCCATAGACCTTGCTGCCGGGGCCGGCGGCCATGCGGTCGACCACTTCCTTCTGCAGCATGAAGTGCATGTCGCGGACCACTGCGGCATGTTCCAGCGCATGGAACAGGATGGGCGAGGAGATGTTGTAGGGCAGGTTGCCGACCAGGCGGATCGGCTGGCCGGCGGCCAGCTCGGTGAAGTCCACGCGCAGCACGTCGCGATGGACGATGGTCAGCTCGCCCAGCGGCTCGGCGGCGGCGGTCAGCGGCGCGATCAGGTCGCGGTCGAACTCGATCACCGTCAGCTTCGGATGCACGCGCAGCAGCGGCAGCGTGATCGCGCCCTGGCCGGGACCGATCTCGACCAGGCGGTCGCCGTCTTTCGGATTGACCGCCATCACGATCTTGTCGATGTAGTGGCGATCGGCCAGGAAATGCTGGCCAAGCTGCTTCTTGGCCGGGGCGGTGAACACCGGGCCGGAGGGGGAATGCGGGGAATTCATGCGCTCAGTGTACGTTGCCGCGCCAGCTGCGCACACAGCGTCGTTGCCGCCTGCAGGCTGGAGGGATCGGCGATGCCGCGGCCGGCCAGATCCAGCGCGGTGCCATGGTCCACCGCCACGCGCGGATAGGGCAGGCCCAGGGTCAGGTTCACGGCCTGTTCGAAGCCCGAGTACTTCAGCACCGGCAGGCCCTGGTCGTGATACATGGCCAGTACGGTGTCGAAGCCGGCCAGCTTGGCCGGCAGGAAAGCGGTGTCGGCCGGCAGCGGCCCGACCAGGTCCATGCCTTCGGCGCGCAGGCGCTGCAGCAGCGGGATCACCAGGTCCAGTTCCTCGCGGCCCAGATGGCCGTCTTCACCGGCGTGCGGGTTCAGGCCGAGCACGGCAATGCGCGGTGCAGGCACGGCGAACTCGCGCCGCAGCGCGGCATGCACGGTGCGCAGGGTGTGTTCCAGGCCGGGCGTGGTGATCGCATCGGCCACCTCGCGCAGCGGCAGGTGGGTGGTGGCCAGGGCCACGCGCACGATGTGGTTGGCCAGCATCATCACCACCTTCACCCCGGCCTGGTCGGCCAGCAGTTCGGTGGTGCCGCTGTAGGCGATGCCGCCTTCGTTGATGACCGCCTTGTGCACCGGGCCGGTGACCACGCCGTGCAGCTCGCCGCTGAGGCAGGCCTGGCCGGCGCCGAGAAGCGCGTCGATGACCGCCCCCGCGTTGGCCGGATCAGCCTGGCCAAACCGGCTGGGCACGGCATTGGCAACCACGCGCAGGCGCAGATCACCCGGGACGCACGCTTCGGCGTCCTCGGGCAGCAGTTGCAGGGGCAGGTTCAGCGCGGCTGCAGCCGCGCGCAGGGTGTCCGGGTCGGCGAAGGCCAGCAGCCGGCTGTCTTCACGCGGCTGCTGGGCAAGTCGGACGCACAGTTCCGGGCCGATCCCGGCGGGCTCGCCCGGTACCAGAGCGAGCTCGGGGCGCATCGGTCAGGACTGCGGCGGCGTGGCGGTGTTTTCCGCGCGGTCGCCGCTGCGGAAGCTGACGTAGGCTTCGCCACGCAGTTCCTGCAGGAAGCGGTTGTACTCGTCTTCCAGCTTGCGGCGGCCGATGGTCTCGCGGACCTGGGCACGCTGGTTGTCGTTGGTCACGTCGGTCTGGCGGGTGGCCACGCGCTGCACGATGTGCCAGCCGGCATCGGTACGGAACGGCTGGCTGACGCCACCGTCCTGGAGGCCGGAGACCTGCTGGCCGAACGCCGGACCGAACGCATCGGCCGGGAACCAGCCCAGATCGCCGCCCTGGCCCTTGCTGTTGTTGTCCTCGGAAGACTCCTTGGCCACGGTCTCGAAGTCCGCGCCACCGGCGATGCGGGCACGCAGGGTATCGATCTTGGCTTTGGCGGCCGCGTCGGTCTGGTGGTCGTCCACGCGTACCAGGATGTGGCGGCCGTGGTACTCGGTGACCGTATTCGCACCGGCCGTGGCACTGGCATCACGCACGTCCACCAGCTTCAGCAGCTGGAAGCCGCTCGGGCCGCGGATCGGGCCGACCACTTCACCGGGCTTCATCTTTTCCATCATCTGCGCGAACGCCTGCGGAATTTCATCCAGGCTGCGCCAGCCCAGGTCGCCGCCTTCCAGCGCGTTGGGGCTGTCCGAATAGCGGACGGCGGCGGCGTTGAAGTCCAGCTCGCCCTTGTCCAGCAGGGCCTTCACACCGTCGGCCTTCTTCTGGCCGGTGGCGATCTGGTCGGCGTTGGCGCCGTCGGGCAGGGCCACCAGGATGTGCGCCAGGTGGTACTGGTTGCCCACCGTGGCCTGCTGTTTCAGCGCGGCATCGACTTCACCCTCGCTGACGCTGATGCGGCTCTGCGCGAAGCTCTGGCGCAGGCGCTGCACGGTGATCTCGTCGCGCACCGACGCCCGGAAGTCGTTGAAGTCGATACCGTCATGGGCCAGGCGCTGGCGCAGGGCGTCCAGCGTCGAGCCGTTCTGCTGGGCGATGGCATTCATCGCCTGGTTCAGCTCCTGGTCGCCGACCCGGATGCCGCTGCTCTGGGCGCGGGCGACCTGCAGCTTGACCAGCACCAGGCGCTCGAGCACCTGGCGGCTGAGCACGTCTTCCGGCGGCAGCTGGTTTTCGCGGCCGGCGTACTGCGCCTTGATGTTGGCGATCGCACGCTGGAGCTCGCTCTGCAGGATCACGTCCTCATCGACGACGGCGGCGATGCGGTCAAGCGGCTGCGCCTCCTGGGCAAGCACCTGCAGGGGGGCGGACACGCTGGACACCGCCAGCAGCGAGGCGAGAAGAACGGGGAAGCGCTTGGTCATGGGATCAGATTCGGATCGTAGTCATCCCGGGTCGCCCCGGTGTTGCTGGGCGGCACGAGATAGAGGTCGTCGCGGTTGTAGCCGAGGATAGCACGGCGCAGAGTACGGTCCGTATCCTGGCCGATGGAGCTCAGGCCCTTGAGCACGAACTCAAGCTGGATGGCATTGTTCATGTCGCCTTCGCGGTTGCGCACGTAGCGGCGGGCCACGGCGCGCACGGCCAGGCAGCAGCTGTCCCACTGCACGCCGGCGATGATTTCCAGCGGTTCCTTGTCCTGCAGGGAGTAGTAGTAGCGGCCCACCAGGCTCCAGCGCGCATTCAGCGGGTACAGGAACGACAGGTCGGCCTGCTCCAGCAGGGTCCGGTCATGCTTGTTGGCGCTGGCCGGGGCACCGGCATTGATGCGATAGCGGTAACTGAGGTTGACCACGCCATCGTTGGGCATCAGGTAGCGGGCACGGACGCTGGCCAGATCCTCGCGCTTGTACTTCGGGTCCCACTGGTAGGTGGCGCCCAGGGTCCAGCGGTCGTTGATCATGTAGTTGCCGTCGGCGATCCAGGCCGACTTGCCCTTTTCCACCGGCGCGCCGCCCGGGAGCGTCACCCGCGACTCGTCGAAGTACTGGATCTGGCCGATGGCCGCCGAGAACCGTTCCTTGCCGGTGGTCTGGTCGATGAAGCGGGTGCCCAGGGCCAGGGTCAGCTGGTTGGCATCGTTCTGGCGATCGGCGCCGGTATAGCGCGAATCGCGGAACAGCTGGCCCCAGCTGAAGGTGAAATCACGGGTATCGAAGATCGGCAGCTCGTCCTGGTTGCGGTACGGCGTGCGCAGGTAGAACAGGCGCGGTTCCAGGGTCTGCAGGAACGACTTGCCACCGATCCTGGTCTCGCGATCGAAGAACAGGCCGGCATCGAGGCTGGCGATCGGCAGGCTGCGGCTGGGCGAGGTATTGCCACGCAGCTGTTCCGGCGTGGCGGTGGTCGGATCGATGCCCTGCGAACGCAGGATCTGCCCACGGATGCCATTGACGCCGTCCACCAGGCTGCGGTCCAGCTGGTAGGCGGTGTAGCGATAGGCCAGGGTGGGGGTGACGTACCAGGCCGCGCCGCTGATCGGGAACGACACGTACGGCTTCACGTCCAGGCGCGAGCCACCGCTGACGCCCACGCCGGATCGCTGCTGGAGGCCATTGCGCGTGTACTGCAGGTCCGGGCCGGCACTGGCGTCGTACTTGTAGTTGATGTCGTCGTGGGTGAAACGCACCGCTTCGGCGTAGACGCCCGCGTCCAGCCACGGCAGCACCGGCTTGTCCCAGTTGAGGAACAGGCGCGGCTGACGGTTGTAGGCCAGGGCGCTTTCGTTGAGGGTGTAGTCGGTCAGCTGCCAGCGGTCGGCCATGATCCCGGCCGTCCAGTTCTGGCCGGTGCCATACAGGCCCACGGTGCTCTGCAGGTTCGAGGCCGTCACGCCGACAAGGCGGTTGGCGAAGTCCTCGACATAGCGCTCGTCGCTGACCCAGGCCAGGTTGGCGCGGGCCTGCCAGTGCTCATCCAGGTTGTGATATCCGGTGAACATCACCCGGCCGCGGTCGCGGTCGCGCAGCTTGTCGTTCGGGATGAACGCGGTCAGCAGCTCGCCACGGCCGCCGTTGTAGAGGTAGCGGAACTCGTTGTCGAGCAGCAGCCCGCGCCGGCTCATGTAGCGCGGCGTCAACGTATCGTCGTAGTTCGGCGCCAGATTGAAATAGATCGGCTGCGCGTAGTCGAAGCCGTTGCGGCCGGACATGCCCAGCTGCGGGAACAGCAGGCCGGTCTTGCGGCGGTCATCGATCGGGAACTTGAAGTACGGCGCCCACAGGACCGGCACGTTGCCGATACGCAGTACGGCGTTGCGGGCCGTGCCGAAGCCCTCGTCGTTGTCCACCTCGATCTGCGGCGCGGACAGCTTCCAGACCGGCTGCGAAGGATCACAGGTGGTGTAGGTCGAGCGGTGCATCTGGCCGACCGCGCCCTGCAGGTCGACCGACTCGGCATCGCCGTTGCCACGGCGCGACACCAGCTGGTACTTGATGTCGGAAATCTTGTGGGTGTCGCTTTCCTGGTTGCCTTCGGCACGCTTGGCGATCATCCGGATCGACCCGTCCTGGTAACGGACATTGCCGTCGGCGATGTAGTTGCCGGTCTCGGTATCGAAGCTGAGCTTGTCGGTGCCGACGAACTGATCACCGCGGCGCAGCGCCACGTTGCCCTCGTACTGCGGCACGGTGGTGGTGCCCAGCAGCTGGTCGCCCTCGATGTCGGTCGACTGCTGCTCGCGGGCGGCCGCGGCGGCGGCCTTGTCCTGGCCGGGGACCGGGGTGGGGGCGTCGGTGAACGCGGGAATCACGTCGGTAGCCGGGCACAGGCCCCAGTTGAGCGGCTTGTCGTCGGCCATCGCCGGCAGGCTGATGGCGATGCTCAGAGGCAGGGGAAGCAGTCGGAGGGCTCGGCGCACGCGGTTCGGATTCGGGCGAAAACGGACGGTAGCTTGCCCCATCCCTTGCATAGGGGCAATGAAGGGCGGTGGAGACTGCCGGTTCGGGTTCATCCGGCAACGGTACCACCGGCGCCTGAAATCAGGGTCCGGACATGCGCCACGCTGCACTCGGCCAGTGCCTGCAGGTCGTAGCCACCCTCCAGCATCGAGACCACCCGGCCGGCCGCGTGACGGCGTGCCAACGCATGCAGCTCGCCGGTGATCCAGGCGAAATCGTCGGTCTCCAGCATCAGATCGGCCTGCGGGTCACGCAGGTGCGCATCGAAGCCGGCCGAGATCAACAGCAGCTGCGGGCGGAAGTCATCGATGGCCGGCAGCATTTCGTCGGCCCAGACATTGCGGAAGCGGAATCCGCCACTTCCGGGCGGCAGCAGGATGTTCATCAGGTTGCCGGCACCGCGGTCGCGGCGCAGCCCCGAGTTGGGAAACAGCCCGGCCTGGTGGGTGCTGTAGTACGAAACCCGGGCATCGTGCTGGAAGATGTCCTGGGTGCCGTTGCCGTGGTGCACGTCGAAGTCGACCACGGCGATCCGTTCCAGGCCGTGGCGGTCGCGGGCGTAGGCAGCGGCAATGGCGATGTTGTTGAGCAGGCAGAAGCCCATCGCGGTACTGCTGGTGGCGTGGTGGCCCGGGGGCCGCACCGCGCAGAAGGCCAGCGGATCCTCGCCGAGCATCACCGCATCGACCGCGGCCACACCGGCGCCAGCGGCATGCACGGCGGCGCTGGCCGATCCCGGCGAGGTCCAGGTGTCCATGTCCAGCTGGCGCAGCGGGGCGGTCTGGGGCTGCAGCACGACGTCGAGCAGGGCGCTGTCGTGCACGCGGGTCAGTTCGCCGAACTTGGCCGGAGGGGCTTCGCGCCACTGCAGCTGGCCGGGGAAGGCCGCATGCAGGGCATCGAGCACATGCTGCAGGCGCTGCGGGCATTCGGGGTGCCCGGGGCCGGGGTCATGCAGCAGGCAGGACGGATGGGTATAGACCAGCATCGTGCCGACTCAGCGCTGGCGCTGCTGTGGCTGCCACAGCGCCTCGCCGTGGCCATCGGCACGGGCCAGCACCCGGGCCAGCACGAACAGCAGGTCCGACAGCCGGTTGAGGTACTGCAGCGCCTCGCTGCGCACCGCCTCGCGGCGGGCCAGCGCGACGGTCTCGCGCTCGGCACGGCGGACGATGGTGCGCGCCAGGTGGCAGCGCGCGGCGGCTTCGCCCCCGGCCGGCAGGATGAATTCCTTCAGCATCGGCAGGCCGGCGTTGTAGTGGTCCAGCTGCTGTTCCAGCGCCGAGACATCGGCGGCATGGATCGCGGCGTGGCCGGGGATGCACAGCTCGGCACCCAGGTCGAACAACTGGTGCTGCAGGTGCACGACCAGCGCTCGCACGTCCTCCGGCAGCGGCGCCGCCAGCAGCAGGCCGAGCGCCGCATTGGCCTCGTCGACCGTGCCGAAGGAGGCAACGCGCGCGTCATCCTTGGCCACGCGCTGGCCGTCGCCGAGGCCGGTGCTGCCGTCGTCGCCGGTGCGGGTGTAGATGCGCGAGAGGCGATGGCCCATGGCGCGGCTCAGTGGCGGATGTCGCGGCGGGCCTGCTGGAGCTTCAGGACCTGCTCCACGGCCAGTTGCAGGGCGGCGGCCAGCGCCACGTAGATTGCGGTGGTGCGCAGGTACGGCCCGAACCACTGCGCGTAGTTCTGCGCCCAGCCGGTCAGGGTCGGTTCGGCCACGTTGCGGCTGGTCCAGTAGAAGCCGCCCTGCGCCAGCAGATGGCAGACCGCCACCGAGGCGACCAGCAGCAGCGCGCCCTTGGCCAGCACAGGCCAGCGCGCGCCCTGATAGTTGCGGCCCAGCAGCATGCCGCCGGCCCACAGCGAGAAATACGCAGGCAGCAGCAGCCAGTAGCCCGGCGACACGCAGTAGTGCTGCCAGAAATCCAGGCCGCTGCTGCGGATCACGATCCAGTCGACCAGCACCGCGAACACCATCAGCAGCGGGAACGCCCAGCGCGTCCAGCGCGCCAGATAGAAGCCGCCGATGAAGAACACGGCCCAGGACGCATCGGGAATGGCCGCGAAGTGATTGACCCGGGTCGCCGCCAGCAGCAGTACAAGCACGGACAGGACGAAGGCGCGGTTGGCAGTGTCGGACATGGTGGGGGCCCGGGGCGGATTCAGGTTTCATTCTAGCCCGCCGCACGGGATGGCGCTGGCGTAGTCCCGTTCGACGTACAGTCGGGACGAGCGCGTATCATGAACGCATGAGTGAACGACATGACGTGCTGATCGTCGGAGGCGGCCTGGTCGGCGCCAGCCTGGCCATTGCCCTGGAGCGCCTGGGCCGCGATGTGGGCCTGCTCGAGGCCAGTCCCGCCGGTGAACTGCCGGCGGTGTTCGACCAGCGCAACCTCAGTTTCGCTGCGGCCACGGTCAACGCGCTGACCGCACTGGGCGTGATGCAGAAGCTGGCGATGGCTCCGGGCCCGATCCGCCGCATCCATGTCAGCCGCGCCGGTGATTTCGGCCGTGTGCAGCTTGACGCCAGTGACTATGACCGGCCCTGGTTCGGCCAGGTGGTGGTTGCGCGCGACTTCGGCCAGGCCTTGGAGGCACGGCTGCAGGAGCTGCCGCGACTGCGCCGTTACCGGCCGATGCGTTTCCTCGGGCTGGGCGGGGTGCTCGATGGTTACCGCCAGGTGCGGGTGGCCGACGAGGCGGGCGAACGCGTGCTGCTGGCCCGGCTGGTGGTCGGTGCCGATGGCACCACCAGTGGCGTGCGCGACGCGCTGGGGATCGAGGTCGACCGCCATGATTTCCAGCAGACGCTGTTTGTCGCCCGCGTGCGCAGCCAGCGCGCGCCGGATGGCACGGCGTGGGAGCGCTTCACCGATACCGGCCCGACCGCGCTGTTGCCGCGCGGCGACCGCCACTTCGGCACCGTGCACGGTGTTGCGCGCGACCAGGCCGACGCGGTGATGGCGCTGGATGATGCCGCCTGGCTGCAGCGGCTGCAGCATGCGATCGGCTGGCGTGCTGGGCGCCTGCTCGACTCCGGCCCGCGCAGTGCGTATCCGCTGATCCAGGTGCTGGCGCGCGCGCTGGCCGGTGAGCGCAGCGTGCTGCTCGGCAACGCCGCACAGACCATCCACCCGTTGGGCGCACAGGGCTTCAACCTGGGCCTGCGCGATGCGCTGACCCTGGCTGAACTGCTGGAGGATGCGAACGAGGACGCCGGCAGTGACGCGTTGCTGCAGGCCTATGTCGCGCGTCGTGAGGAGGACCGCCGGCAGACGGTGGCGTTCTCCGGTGGCCTGGCGCGGCTGACCAGCAATCCGGCACCGCTGATGCGACCGCTGCGCAGCCTCGGCCTGGTCGCCGCGCAACGTGCCTCGGTGCAGTCGATGCTGGTCGGTGGCGCGATGGGCTTCCGCGGCGAGGTGCCGCGCCTGTGCCGTGGAGAAGCCGCATGAACCGGCGCGCGCGACTGGACGTGGCGATCGTCGGCGGCGGCGTGGTGGGCGCGGCCTGCGCGTTGGCACTGGCCGATGCCGGGCTCTCGGTCGCACTGGTGGAAGGGCGCGAACCGGCGCCCTGGCAGGCCGCGCAGCCGGACCTGCGGGTGTTTGCCTTCGCCGCTGACAATGTGCAGCTGTTGAACCGGCTGGGGGTGTGGCCGGCGATTGCCCAGGCCCGCGCCTGGCCCTACCGGCGCATGCAGGTGTGGGATGCGGCGGGTGGCGAGGATCTGTTGTTCGACGCGGACCGCTTCGGTCGGCGCGAGCTCGGCTACATCGTCGAAAACGGGCTGCTGCAGGATCGCCTGTGGGCGGCGCTGCCGGCCGCGGGCGTGCAGCTGCATTGCCCGGCGCGGGTGGAAGCGCTGGAGCAGGACGAGGCCGGCGTGCGCCTGCGCCTGGATGATGGCCGTCGTTTGGAAGCGGCGCTGGCGGTGGCTGCTGACGGCGCCGAATCGACCCTGCGCCAGCTGGCCGGGATCGAGGTCGAGCGGCATGACTACCACCAGCGTGGCGTGGTGGCCTATGTGGACAGCGAGCTGCCGAACCAGGCCACGGCCTGGCAGCGCTTCCTGCCGACCGGGCCGCTGGCGCTGCTGCCGGTGGCCGAGCGCCGCAGTTCGATCGTCTGGACCCTTCCGGAGGAGGAAGCCGCGCGCGTGCTGGCACTGGACGAAGCCGCGTTCAATCGCGAACTGACCCGTGCCTTTGCCGCCCGCCTGGGCGAACTGCGGCTGGCCTCGGCACGGGCGGCATTCCCGCTGCGCCGTCAGCTCGCTCGCCACTATGTCGCCGGTCGCGTGCTGGCGCTGGGCGATGCCGCGCATGTCGTGCATCCGCTGGCTGGGCAGGGCGTGAACCTGGGCCTGCGCGATGTCGCCGCCCTGCAGCAGTGGCTGGCGCCCTCGAGCGAACGACGCGGCCAGCCACGCCTTTCACCGCAGCGGCTGCAGCGCTGGGCCCGCGAACGCCGCAGTGACAATCACATCGCCGCCTACAGCTTCGATGCGATCAACCGTCTGTTCTCCAATGACGAGATGCACCTGACCCTGGCCCGCGGCCGCGCGCTGGGCTGCGTCGGCAAATGGCCGCCGCTGGTGCAGGCATTCTGGAAACGCGCCGCCGGCGTCTGACCGGAGTACCGGCCCCTCTGGTAGGTGCCAACCTTGGTTGGCACGCCTTCGACAGTGTGCCAACCAAGGTTGGCACCCACCGGGAACGGGTCGTGTGCCCGGAGTCAGTAGAACCACGCCATGCGTGGATGACGATCGCGACGGCGGATCAATCCACCAGCCAACCGGCCAGGTCGGTGCGGTCGAGCTTGCCGCGGTGCTTACGGTCCAGCGCGTTGAACTCGTCGGCCAACGCCGGGTTGGCCTGTGCTTCCTCGCGGCTGATGAAGCCATCGCCGTTCACGTCCAGGTCGCTGAAGCGGATGCGGTACTGGCCGACCACGCTGCTCGGTTCCAGCGAACGTACCGTCACCTGCGCTTCGCCGGCCGGCTGTGCAATCTCCACGCTGCCGGTGACCCGGCCAGCGCCCAGCGGTTGCTGGCGGATCGCGCCACCGGTCGGGCCGAGCGGTTGGCTCTGCGCGGGCGTATGCGGCAACTGCTGGGCAAGGGCAGGCGCCGCCGCCAGCAGGGCGATCAGTATCGGAGTCGAGTGGTATCGCATGGTTGCATCCCTCGGTAGCGCCGGGCCATGCCCGGCGGGCACGATGGCCTCAGCGCAGCGGCGAAGCCAGTACGGTGATCTCTTCGCGGTCGTGGTACAGCTGCTTGGCGCGCACCACCAGCGGCTTGCCGGCCTGGTCCTGGAACAGGTCCAGGCACAGCCGGGTCTCGTCCCAGCGCTTCTTCATCGGCAGCTTCAGGTTGAAGATCGCGTGCCGGCACCAGCCTTCGCGGAACCAGGTGGCCATGCGCTCGGCCACGCGGCGCGGCTGCTCGACCATATCGCAGACCATCCAGTCCAGTGGCTGTTCCGGATGCCAGTGGAAGCCATCGGCGCGCAGGTGCTCGACCAGGCCGGTATCCAGCACATGCTGGCGCAGCGGCCCGTTGTCGATGCTCAGCACGTGCATGTGCTGGCGGGTCAGCACCCAGGTCCAGCCGCCCGGTGCAGCACCGAGGTCGGCCGCACGCATGCCGGGTCTGGCCAGAGCCTCGCGTTCTTCCGGCGTCAGCAGGGTCAACAGCGCTTCGTCCAGCTTCAGCGCCGAACGCGAGGGGGCTTCGGGCAGCAGCTTCAGGCGCGGAATGCCCAGCGCCCACGGTGCGCTGTCGGCCGGGTCGGCGATGCAGACGAAGGCGTGGGTGCCATCGACGAACACCACGTGCAGGCGTGGCAGGCGGTTGTTCGGCTTGTCGGTCAGCTTGCCGGCCTTGCGCAGCGCCGGGCGCAGCGCGTTGCCGAAGGCGCGCGCCAGACCGGACAGCGGCTTGCCCGCATCCGAGTCGGGATGCTCCACCCACAGGTCGCCGAAGCGCGGCGCATCGGCCAGCACCTCCAGCATCGGCGTGATGCGGTCGGCCGGATCCAGCTGCGGCAGCTCGGCCAGTACCAGCAGTTTCTGCCGCGCGAAGATCAGCTCGCGCCAGCGCAGGCGCGGTGCCAATGCAGCGGCTTCGTCGCACATGAAAAGCACATAGCCGTCGTTGCGCTGGGTGCGCGCATACCCGGCGAAACCGGCTTCGCCCGCGCGGAACTGCAGCTCGCCGGCCAGCTCGGGCTCGAAGCCCTGCCGGCACAGGCACAGCAGGCCGATGCCGGCCTCAGTAACGGGCGCCATCGCTTTCCCCATAGGCGCGCAGCACGCTGCGTGCGGCGTCGCGGTTCAGGCCCTGCACCACTTCGATGCCGCGCTTGTTGAGCTCGCCCACCCAGTCAGCCGGCAGCGGGCCTTCGTCGAACGGGGTCAGTTCCTCGACGTCGGCCGAGTTGGCGCCGATCAGCAGGCGGTCGATGCCGGCCCACACCGTGGCGCCGTAGCACTGGCAGCACGGCTGCGAGCTGGTGGCCAGGGTGACCGGCGACAGCACCGCGTTCAGGCGCGGGGTCTGCAGGCGCTGCTGGGCCAGCATGTAGGCCATGTTCTCGGCGTGCGCCAGCGAGGTCGCGTGCGGCATCACCCGGTTCACGCCGGCAGCGATCACCTTGTCATCCGGGCCGAACACCACCGCGCCGAACGGGCCGCCACTGGCGTGCTCGACGTTCAGCCGCGACAGCTCGATCGCCAGCGCGACCTTGGCCTCATCGCCGGGATATCGACGATCCAGGTCGATCTGGTCGTGGATCCAGGCGGGAAGGGTCAGGTGGACTTGCGCGTACAGCATCGCGGGGGTGCCTCGTGTGGGATGGAAGAAGGTGCGGTTGCTTGGGAAACCGGCGCGCAGTGTAGCCGCACCGGCCTGTACCGGGTGTGGCGACGGGTCAGCCCGGCGAGCCGGTGCGGATCACCACGTACTGCTTGCGGAACTCCAGGCCGGCCTGTGGCCAGCTGGCGGCATAGGCGCGCAGCAGGGGCAGGGCAGCGGCGAAATCGTGGCCGTTGACCCGGCAATCGGCTTCGCACAGGCCTTCGGCGTCGCGCGAGGCGAACAGGCGGATGGCCAGGAACGGGCGCGCCCTCAGCAGCTCATCGAAGGCGTCCATGCTGCGGGTGAACAGGCAGCACGGGCAGGAACCGTGGTCGTCCTCGCTGCAGCTGGAGGCATCCACCTCCTGTGCGCGGTAGTGCGCCAGCGGCCCCAGCACCACGGTGCGCTGCAGTTCTTCGCCTTCCTCGGCGCCCGGATAGCTCAGGCCCAACATCGGCAGGCCCTGTGCGTCTGCGGCGCCGATGGCGGTCTGCAGTGTCGCCAGGTCCACCCGGATCCAGGTCTGGAAGCCGGACAGCAGCGAGGCCTGTTCGTCGGCACCGTTGGCGTGCTGGTACTCGAACAGGCCGTCGGCGAAGAGCACGGGGTGCTGGGTCTCGATGACGGTAGAGGTCTGCCAGCCACCGTTGTCGCGTTCATTCGCGGCCACTGCATGCGGGGTCAGGCGCAGGCCGCTGTCCAGCAGCAGTGCGCCATCGTCGACGCGGCTGGCGATGCCGGCGCCCTGCAGGACCTGCTGCAGCAGCGGGAGGAGGGCGGTGGAAGTCGTGGTCATGTCAGGCCTGTGGATGGATGGGGTGGAACATCCAGGCCGTGCCTGGGGTCTAGCGATCGATCGCGTCGAGCGCTTCGAGTTCGGCGCGATAGCGCTGCGCGTCGGGCTGCTGCTGCGGATCATTGCCATGCTCGCGCAGCCAGGTGTCCAGCTCGCGGCGATAGTCTTCGCGGAAATTGGCGTTGCCCGGGCTGAAATGCAGCTTGCGTGCGGCCACTTCCACCCGTTCGCGCGCGCTGGCCCGGGCCTGCGCGATGCCGTGCGGTGATTCGTTGGTAAGGATGACGAAGTTGCGCGGGAAGCCCGGGGTGTACTTCACCACGAAGGGCTGGTCGCGCGCGGGAATACGGATCGCGTTCTCCAGCGGCCACAGCGAGGCAGTGTTGGTGTGGAACACCACCTCCACGTCACGGCCCTCGGCGGTACGCAGCACCGCTTCGTAGCGCCAGATGTACTGTTCGTTGAGGGTGGAGTTGGTTTCCTCGGCCTTGACGATCACCGCTTCACCACGCTCGCCCACCACGTTGAGGAAGGCGGCGTTGAGGAAGTGGCCGAGGAAGATGTTGAGCATCGCCAGCGGGAACACCACGATGGCGTAGCCCGGAAAGCGGCGCCACCACGAGACCAGCCCGGCCAGCACCATCGCTGCAAAGAACGTCAGCAGCGGATGCTGCGAGATGAACCAGAGCAGGGCGGACAGGGCGGTGATCATCGTCGCGGGCGAGCGGGCGCCGTGCTGGCGCCCGCGCAGGTCCTCAGGCCGACCAGGTGTCGCGCAGGGTCACGCTGCGGTTGAACACCGGCTTGGCCTCGGTGTGGTCGCGGCGGTCGGCAACGAAGTAGCCGGTACGTTCGAACTGGAACGACTGCTCCGGGGCGGCGCTGGCCGCGGCCGGCTCGACATAGCCGGTGACTGTGCGGCGCGATTCCGGGTTGAGGTAATCGCGGTAGGTCTTGCCTTCCGATTCGTCGTCCGGGTTCGGCACCGAGAACAGGCGGTCGTACAGGCGGATCTCGGCCGGCACGCCATGCACGGCGCTGACCCAATGGATGGTGCCCTTGACCTTGCGGTTGGCGCCTTCCATGCCCGGACGCGATTCCGGATCCAGCCAGCCGCGCAGCTCGGTGATGGTGCCATCGGCATCCTTGATCACTTCGTCGCAGCGGATGATGCCGGCGCCGCGCAGGCGCACTTCGCCACCCGGGACCAGGCGCTTCCAGCCCTTCGGCGGCACTTCGGCGAAATCCTCGCGGTCGATCCACACTTCGCGTGCGAACGGCACCTGGCGGCTGCCGAAGCGCTCGTCCTTCGGATGGTTGCTGAAGGTCAGCTGCTCTTCGTGGCCTTCGGGCAGGTTGGTCAGCACCAGCTTGACCGGGTCGACCACGGCCATGCGGCGCGGCGCGGCGCTGTCCAGGTCTTCGCGCAGCGCGCCTTCCAGCACGCTGAAGTCGATCAGCGAATTCTGCTTGCTGATGCCCACGCGCTCGGCGAACAGGCGCATCGCCGCCGGGGTATAGCCACGGCGGCGCAGGCCCTGCAGGGTCGGCATGCGCGGGTCTTCCCAGCCGTCCACCAGCTGTTCGGTGACCAGCGCCATCAGCTTGCGCTTGCTCATCACCGTGTAGTTGATGTTCAGGCGCGAGAACTCGATCTGGCGCGGCTTGGCGGCTTCGCGCGGCAGGCCGGCGTCGACCAGTGGCTGGGTCAGCGCGTCGTCGTGGGCGAAATCAACGTTGTCCACGCACCAGTCGTACAGCGGGCGGTGGTCTTCGAATTCCAGCGTGCACAACGAGTGGGTGATGCCCTCGATCGAATCGCCCAGCGCGTGCGCGAAGTCGTACATCGGGTAGATCGGCCACGCATTGCCGGTGTTCTGGTGTTCGACATGCTTGATGCGGTACAGCGCCGGATCGCGCAGGTTGATGTTGCCGCTGGCCATGTCGATTCTGGCGCGCAGGGTGCGCGCACCATCCGGGAATTCACCGGCGCGCATGCGGCGGAACAGGTCCAGGTTCTCCTCGACGCTGCGGTCGCGCCACGGCGACGGGCGGCCCGGCTCGGTCAGGGTGCCACGGTAGGCGCGCACTTCCTCGGCCGACAGGTCGCAGACATAGGCCTTGCCCTGCTCGATCAGCTTTTCGGCGGCCAGGTAGTAGGTCTGGAAGTAGTCCGAGGCGTGGCGCAGCTCGTTCCACTCGAAGCCCAGCCAGCGCACGTCGTCCTGGATCGCGGCCACGTACTCCGGGTCTTCCTTGGCCGGGTTGGTGTCGTCGAAACGCAGGTTGCAGACACCGCTGAACTCACCGGCGATGCCGAAGTTCAGGCAGATCGACTTGGCATGGCCGATGTGCAGGTAGCCGTTCGGCTCGGGCGGGAAGCGGGTCTTGATCGCCTGGTGCTTTCCGCTGGCCAGGTCCTCGCGCACGATCTGGCGGATGAAATCGCGCTTTTCGTGGCTGTCGGCGGGGGTCTCGGGGCTGGCGGGGGTGTGCTCGGACATGAGTCTGGGGCGAAAAAGGGCAGAAAGACCAACAGTCTAGCGCGTACGGCGCAGGGCTGCCCGGCGCCGTCCGGGGTTGCCGGCCAGCGGCCGGCACGACCACCCCACCTTCCGGCGCAATGGTCATCCGCCGCCACCGCCACCATTCAGCGCCCGGGCGTATGCTGGACCCCTGCCCCAAGGAGCCGCCGCATGCACATCGTGTACAAGGCCGACAACCTGTTCGACGCCCACCTGGTCAAGCACGCGCTGGAAGACGCCGGCATCCCCGCCTTCGTGTTTGGCGAGCAGCTGCTGGGTGGCATGGGCGAGCTGCCATTGTTCGGCGTACTGCGGGTCGGCATCCCGGATGCGGCGCGGCCGCAGGCCGAGGACATCGTGGCCTCGCTGGACTTGGGCCACGCGCCGGACGACCCCATTTCAGATGCAGACGACATTGCCGGCCTTCCGGCGTAGGAGCGCATCATGTTGGGAATTGGCCAGGGCATCCTCGGCATCGGGGCCTTCAAGCAGCGCCTGCCGCGCCCGGAAGAAGCGCTGCCGGGGCGCGAGCAGCCGCTGCCGCTGCACAGCAACCAGCACTTCGTGAACAGTCATCCGCTGAAGGACCGTTTCGCCGGCCTGCAGCAGATCCGCTTCGCGCTGGGCTGCTTCTGGGGCGCCGAACGCAAGTTCTGGAACGAGCCGGGCGTGTACAGCACGTCCGTGGGTTACGCCGGTGGCATCACCCCGAACCCGACCTATGAAGAGGTGTGTTCGGGCCTGACCGGCCACACCGAAGTGGTGCAGGTGGTGTTCGATCCGGCGGTGGTGAGCCTGGAGCGGCTGCTGCAGCTGTTCTGGGAAAGCCACGACCCGACCCAGGGCATGCGCCAGGGCAACGACACCGGCACCCAGTACCGCTCGGCGATCCACGCCACCGACGAGGCCCAATACGCCGCCGCGCTGGCCAGTCGCGAGGCCTACCAGGCGCAGCTGGATGCGGCCGGCTACGGCGCGATCACCACCGAGATCGTGTACCCGGCACCAACGTACTACTACGCCGAGGATTATCACCAGCAGTACCTGGCGAAGAATCCGAACGGTTACTGCGGCATTGGTGGCACGGGGGTGAGCTGCCCGATCGGGCTGGATGTGGAGGGGCCGCGCTGACGCGCGGTGGTCCGCCTGCGGCGGGCAGAATCTACTGCAGAAGCCAAAGCCAAAGCGGCTCTGGGTGGTTGTGAGTTGGGCGGGACGGGTGCAGATGGCGGGACACGCCGTAAACCCGTCCTTGGGGGCTCGGCCACGGCATCCATGCCGTGGACGGTCCCGCCATCTGCACCCGTCCCGCCTCCGATCATTTCCCGGTGACGGTGGGCAAGAGCATGGGTTACTGACGAACTGAAGGAAAACAAAAGGACGCGGCCTTCGCCGCGTCCTTTTGTTTGTATGCAGTGCTCCGTAGAGTCGAGCTTGCTCGACTGCGAGCAAGCGCAGCGCGCGACCCGCTGTTGCTCTTCTTTCTTTCTTACGTGGCGGGCGGCCGCCGGAAACTGTCAGAGGGCGGGCGGGTTGGGTTCGCGGGGGTGTCCGCGGCATGGATGCCGCGGCCAAGCCCCCAGGGACGGGTTCACGGCGTCCCCCGCGAACCCAACCCGCCCGACCCAGCACGGCTTTTGCTCTGAGCCCCCCGCCACGAGGGGCTCAGCCGTTGGCCGAAATCCTCACAGTTCCGAACGAATCCGCTCGCGCAGCGCCTGCAGATCCTTGGCAAACGCATCGATGCCGGTCGCCAGCTTCTCGGTCGCCATCGGGTCCGCCGCCAGGTCCGCAGCGAACTTCGCCGCATCGATCGGGGTCACCGCCACGCCATCGGCGGCACCGGCCACCAGCTTGCGCGGCAGCTCGCCGTGGTCGGCATCGAGCTTCTCCAGCAGGTCCGGCGAAATGGTCAGGCGGTCGCAGCCGGCCAGCGCTTCGATCTGCGCGGTCGAACGGAACGAGGCGCCCATCACCACCGTCGGCGAACCGCGGCGCTTGAACTCGGCATACACGCCGCGCACGAACTTAACGCCCGGGTCTTCATCGATGCTGGCCGGGGCCTGGCCGTTGGCCACGTACCAGTCCAGGATGCGACCCACGAACGGCGAGATCAGGAATGCGCCGGCTTCGCTGCAGGCCAGCGCCTGGGTCGGGTTGAAGATCAGGGTCAGGTTGCAGTCGATGCCCTCGGCCTGCAGGATGCGCGCGGCTTCCACGCCTTCCCAGGTCGCAGCGATCTTGATCAGGATCTTCTCGCGCGGCACGCCGGCATCGGCGTACATCTGGATGAACTGGCGGGCCTTGGCCACGGTCGCGGCGGTGTCGTGGGCCTGGTCGGCGTCCACTTCGGTGGACACGCGGCCCGGCACCAGCGTGCTCAGCAACGCGCCGACGCCGATGGTCAGGCGGTCGGCCACGGCGTGCACCACCGCTTCGCGGTCACCGCTCTGCTGGCGGCCCCAGGCCAGTTCACGTTCGATCAGTTCGGCGTAGACCGGCAGGTCCAGCGCCTTCTTCACCAGGGTCGGGTTGGTGGTGCAATCCACCGGCTGCAGGCGCTTGATCGCGTCGTAGTCACCGGTATCGGCAACGACCACGGACAGTTCGCGCAGCTGGGACAGTTTGGACGGGGTACTCATTATGGCTCCTGGTGCAGGGGGATCGAATCGCGCGCGGTGCGCAGCGGTAATCAGGGACGGTCGTTGTGGACCGCGGTCACGCGCAGGCGCAGCTTGCGGCCGCCGGGCGCATTCCAGTCGATGCTCTGGCCGATGGCCAGGCCGAGCAGGGCACTGCCGACCGGGGCCAGCACGGAAACCTTGCCTTCATCGACGTTGGCTTCGCGGGGGAAGACCAGGGTCAGGACGTGTTTTTCGCCCGACACTTCATCTTCGCACTCCACGCGCGAATGCATCATGACGATGCCTTCGGGAATCTGGTCCGGCGCCAGCACGGTGGCCCGGTTGAGTTCTTCAGCAAGCGCGAGCGCGGCAGGCGTCTGGCTCAGCGCAGGGGAGTCGAGCATGGCCTCCAGGCGGTCCATGTCGAAGGTGGAAACAGTGATCGACGGCGGCAGGCCGCTGGCGGTGTTCATGGTGACGCTCCTTGGTTGAAAGCCATGCAAAAGGCGGCACCCGCTGGCGCCGCCTGTCTGTATTGTGGGGACAAATGCGACCGGAATCGACTCCTGCCGATTCCGGGCCGAGGCTGTGGGGGCTCAGCCGTTCAGCGCGGGGCCGGGCAGTGCATTGGCGTCGTCGCCGACGGCGTTCACCGCGTCGAGGGTGAACAGTGCATGCGGCAGCCGCTTGAACTGGTCGGCCAGCTCCATCAGGAAGCCATTCATCGCCGAGCTGCGGCGCCAGATCATGGCGATGCGGCGGCTCGGACGACCTTCGCCGGTGAAGTCGAGCAGGCGGATGTTGTTCGAGCGCGGCACCGGCGGTTGTACCGACAGGCTGGGAAGCAGGGTGATGCCGACGTCGGCGGCGACCATCTGCCGCAGGGTTTCCAGGCTGGTGGCGCGGAACTCGGACTTCTCGTTGGCGCCGAACAGTCGACACACTTCCAGCGCCTGATCGCGCAGGCAATGGCCGTCTTCCAGCAGCAGCAGCTTCTGCGTGGCCAGCTCCTGCACGTCCAGGTGTTCGCGGCGGGCCAGCGGATGGCGCCCGGACACAGCCAGCAGGAACGGCTCCTCGAACAGGAACTCGGCATGCAGCTGGTCGTCGATCACCGGCAGCGCCAGCAGCGCGGCATCGAGCTTGCCTTCGCGCAGGCGGTCGAGCAGCACGTCGCTCTTTTCCTCGACCAGCAGCAGTTCCAGCTCCGGGAAACGTTCGCGGATGCGCGGGATCACATGCGGAAGCAGGTACGGGCCCAGGGTCGGGAAGATCCCCAGGCGCACCGTACCGGCTTCCGGATCGCGGCTGCGTCGCGCCGCTTCCTTCAGTTGCTCCACTTCGGACACGATCACCCGTGCCCTCGCGGCGGCTTCCTGCCCGGCCGGGGTCAGCATCACCTTGCGCGGCGCGCGTTCCACCAGCGGCAGGCCCAGCTCTTCTTCCAGCTTGCGGATCTGCGTGGACAGCGTGGGCTGGCTGACGAAGCAGGAGGCGGCAGCCCGGCCGAAATGCTTGTGGTCGGCCAGGGCTACCAGGTACTTCAGATCACGTAGGTTCATCCTTACACCCCAGGGGTAACGGACCGGCTGACGGCTTGGTTACCCGGCAGGCAGACAATGTTCCCGGTGATCTGGGAACGGTGGATCAGGCCGCTTCAGCAACGGCACCGCTGCTGTTGCTCACCGACGAGCGGATCAGGTGGTCGAACGCGCTCAGTGCGGCGGTCGAGCCAGCGCCCATGGCGATGATGATCTGCTTGTAGGGTACCGTGGTGCAATCGCCTGCGGCGAACACGCCCGGCAGGTTGGTTTGGCCACGGTCATCGATGACGATCTCGCCACGCGGCGAAAGCGCCACGGTGTCCTTCAGCCACTCGGTGTTGGGCAGCAGGCCGATCTGCACGAAGATGCCTTCCAGCTCGACGCGGTGGGCATCGCCGCCAACGCGGTCCTTGTAGACCAGGCCGGTGACCCGGCTGCCGTCACCCAGCACTTCGGTGGTCTGCGCACTGGTCAGCACGGTCACGTTGGCCAGGCTGCGGAGCTTCTTCTGCAGCACTTCATCGGCGCGCAGGCTGGAATCGAATTCCAGCAGGGTTACATGCGACACGATGCCGGCCAGATCGATGGCCGCCTCGACGCCGGAGTTGCCGCCGCCGATCACCGCCACGCGCTTGCCCTTGAACAACGGGCCATCGCAATGCGGGCAGTAGGCCACGCCCTTGTTGCGGTACTGGTCTTCGCCCGGCACGTTCATCTGCCGCCAGCGCGCGCCGGTGGACAGGATCACCGAACGCGACTTCAGCACCGCGCCGTTCTCCAGCTGCACCTGCACCAGGCCATCTTCGCCGGCCGGCACCAGGGCGCTGGCGCGCTGCAGGTTCATGATGTCCACGTCGTACTCGCGCACGTGCTGCTCCAGCGCCGTGGCCAGCTTCGGGCCTTCGGTCTCCTTCACCGAGATGAAGTTCTCGATCGCCATGGTGTCCAGCACCTGGCCACCGAAACGCTCGGCGGCGATACCAGTGCGGATGCCCTTGCGCGCGGCGTAGATCGCCGCAGCGGCGCCGGCCGGGCCACCACCGACCACCAGCACGTCGAAGGCATCCTTGGCGGCGATCTTCTCGGCATCGCGCTTGCTGGCATTGGTGTCCAGCTTGGCCACGATCTGCTCGAGGGTCATGCGGCCCTGGTCGAACACTTCACCGTTGAGGTACACGGTCGGTACCGACATGATCTCGCGCTTCTCCACTTCGTCCTGGAACAGGGCGCCGTCGATGGCCACGTGCTGGATACGCGGGTTGAGCACGGCGGCCAGGTTCAGCGCCTGCACCACGTCCGGGCAGTTCTGGCAGGACAGCGAGAAGTAGGTTTCGAACTTGAAGTCGCCCTCCAGGTTCTGCACCTGCTCGATCAGCTCGGCGGTGGCCTTGGACGGGTGGCCGCCGACCTGCAGCAGGGCCAGCACCAGCGAGGTGAACTCGTGGCCCATCGGCAGGCCGGCGAAGGTCAGGTGGATGTCCTGGCCCGGGGTGCCCAGGTCGAAGGACGGCACCCGGCCCTGGCCGTCGCGCAGCACCTGCAGCGAGATCTTGTCCGACAGGCTTTCCAGGGTCTGCAGCAGTTCCAGCATCTCCTGCGACTTGGCGCCGTCGTCGGCGTGCGCGGTGATCTGGATCGGGCGGGTCACGCGCTCCAGATAGGTCTTCAGCTGCGACTGCAGGTTGGCGTCCAACATCGGGTCATCTCCTGGCTTCAGGCAAACAGGGGGCGTGGCACCGCTGTAGAAGTTAGCGGACCAGCAGGGGGTAGGGGTGAACCCAAGACAGCGACCGTGGAAGGGGCTGGCTGGCCAAGGCGGGCGAGCGTTGGCTGTCTTGGGTTCACCCCCACGCCGGCGGGGGGACCGGCACGGGGATGAAGGGCGCGCCGTGGCGTGGGGCCACGGCAGGCCGGTACTGCCTTAGATCTTGCCGACCAGGTCCAGCGACGGGGTCAGGGTCTTCTCGCCTTCCTTCCACTTGGCCGGGCACACCTGGTTCGGGTTGGCGGCGGTGAACTGGGCAGCCTTCAGCTTGCGCAGGGTCTCGGAGACGTCACGGGCGATCTCGTTGGAGTGGATCTCCAGGGTCTTGATCACGCCTTCCGGGTTGATGATGAAGGTGCCGCGCAGGGCCAGGCCTTCTTCCGGAATGTGCACGCCGAAGGCGTTGGTCAGCTGATGGGTCGGGTCGCCAACCAGCGGGAACTGGGCCTTGCCGACGGCCGGCGAGGTTTCGTGCCACACCTTGTGCGAGAAGTGGGTGTCGGTGGTGACGATGTAGACCTCGGCGCCGGCCTTCTTGAATTCGGCGTAATGGTCAGCGGCGTCTTCGATCTCGGTCGGGCAGTTGAAGGTGAAGGCGGCCGGCATGAAGATCAGGACCGACCACTGGCCCTTCAGGGTGCTGTCGGAAACCTTGATGAACTCGCCATTCAGGTAAGCGTTGGCTTCGAACGGCTGGATCTGGGTGTTGATCAGGGACATCGTTATTCCTCTGGGTGAAGGGGGGTGGGTGAATCGACAGGAGCTAGGTTACCGACTCGCTGGCGATAAGAACAATCCATTGATTGCATCTATTTGATAGATGGAGTCTATCAAAATGCACTGAGCAGGCACTGAACCCGGCTGCCTCCATCCTGCAACTGCCTGTGTGACAAGGAAAATCTTCCCTGGCGGGTGAAGACGGCCGATAGCCCTTCCTTATCCCGTCCGCCAGAACCTGAACGGATTCCCGCCTTTTGTAGCGTCGAGCCTGCTCGACCATTGGCAGGGAGCAGTCGAGCAAGCTCGACTCTACAATTGCGGCATGTCCGTCAAAACCGAACCCTCCCTGCGCCAGGTCGTGGCCGAGGCCAGTGCCCGCCTGGGCGGCATCGAGGCCCGCCATGAGGCCGAACTGCTGCTGCTGCACGTGCTGGAGCGCCCACGCAGCTGGCTGTTCGCACACGCCACCGACCCGCTGGCCGCCGCTGAACTCGCCACCTTCGAAGCGCTGCTGGCGCGTCGCGTGGCCGGCGAGCCTGTGGCCTACCTGACCGGCCGCCGCGGTTTCTGGACGCTGGACCTGGAGGTCGATCCGGCCACGCTGATTCCGCGCCCGGAAACCGAACTGCTGGTGGAACTGGCGCTGGATCGCCTGCCACTGGACGGCCCGCTGCAGCTGGCCGACCTCGGTACCGGCAGCGGCGCGATCGCGCTGGCGCTGGCCAGCGAACGGCCGCAGGCGCAGGTGCTGGCCACCGATGCCAGCACGGGTGCACTGGCGGTAGCCGCGCGCAACGCCGCGCGCCACGAACTGCGCAACGTGCGCTTCGCCGAGGGCGGGCATGACTGGTACGCGCCGCTGCAGGGCGCGCGCTTCGACCTGATCGCCAGCAACCCGCCGTACATCGCCAGCGACGATCCGCATCTGCAGCAGGGCGACCTGCGCTTCGAACCGGCTACCGCGCTGGCCTCCGGCGTGGATGGCCTGGACGACATCCGCCGCATCGTCGACGGCGGCCAGGCGCATCTGCTGCCCGGCGGCTGGCTGCTGATCGAACATGGCTGGGACCAGGGCGAAGCGATCCGCGCGCTGTTCGAGGCGGCGCGTTTCGCCGACGTGCAGACCGTGCAGGACCTGGAGCAGCGCGATCGCATCACCCTGGGCCGGCGACCGGCCTAGAATGGGGGTTCTCCTGCCCCGGCAGGGCATCACCCTGGAGCTGCAAGCATGCGTACGCTGTACCCCGCCATCACCCCTTACGACGTCGGCACCCTGAAGGTCGACGACCGCCACACGCTGTACTTCGAACAGTGCGGCAACCCGGACGGCAAGCCGGTGGTGATGCTGCACGGTGGTCCGGGCGGCGGCTGCAGCGACAAGATGCGCCAGTTCCACGACCCGGCCAAGTACCGCATCATCCTGTTCGACCAGCGCGGCGCCGGCCGATCCACCCCGCACGCCGACCTGGTGGACAACACCACCTGGGACCTCGTTGCCGATATCGAAAAACTGCGCGAGCACCTGAAGATCGATCGCTGGCAGGTGTTCGGCGGCAGCTGGGGCTCGACCCTGGCCCTGGCCTACGCCGAAACCCACCCGCAGCGCGTGACCGAACTGGTGCTGCGCGGCATCTTCATGCTGCGCCGCTGGGAGCTGGAATGGTTCTACCAGGAAGGCGCCAACCGCCTGTTCCCGGATGCGTGGGAGCATTACCTGAAGCCGATTCCGGCCGTCGAGCGCCACGACCTGATCTCGGCCTTCCACCGCCGCCTGACCAGCGACGACGAAACCACGCGGCTGGAAGCGGCCAAGGCGTGGGCGGTGTGGGAAGGCGCGACCAGCTTCCTGCACGTGGATGATGACTTCATCAACAGCCATGAAGACCCGCATTTCGCCCTGGCCTTCGCCCGCATCGAGAACCACTACTTCGTCAACGGCGGCTTCTTCGAGGTGGAAGACCAGCTGCTGCGCGACGCGCACCGCATCGCCGACATTCCGGGTGTGATCGTGCACGGCCGCTACGACGTGGTCTGCCCGCTGGCCAACGCCTGGGACCTGACCAAGGTGTGGCCGAAGGCGAAGCTGGAAATCACCCCGGCCTCGGGGCACTCGGCGTTCGAAGCGGAGAATGTGGACGCGCTGGTGCGCGCCACCGATGGTTTTGCCTGATCGGTAGTGCCGGCCGCTGGCCGGCAAACCTGGGACGGTTGAATTCCTGGAGGCGCCGGCCAGCGGCCGGCGCTACCACTCCCCCGCCAGCAGCGCGTCGGCCAGTACCTGCAGCTTCGGAGAGTGCTGGCGCGAAGGCGGGTAGATCAACGACAACGCACGGCTGCGGCCTTCGAACGGCTGCAGCACGCGTTGCAGGCGGCCATCGGCCAGCGCGTCGGCCACCGCGAAATCCATCACCTGCACGATGCCGATGCCGGCGATCGCCGCTTCCACCAGCGGATCACCGCTGTCGAACACCATCCGCGTCGGCGGGGTGAACTCACGCAGCTGCCCGTCCTGCAGGAACTGCCAGTCCACCAGGCGGCCGCTGCGCAGGTTGCGCACCGCCAGGCAGGCGTGATCCTGCAGCGCGGCCACATCGGCCGGCGAGCCGCAGCGCTCCAGGTACTGCGGGCTGGCCACAGTCACCCAGCGCAGCGGACGCAGGGGACGCGCGACGATGCGCTGGTCGGCAATGACGCCGGTGCGTAGCGCGGCATCGAACCCTTCTTCAACCAGGTCGACCAGGCGATCGCTGAGCACGGCTTCCACCTGCAGCTGCGGATGCTGCTGCAGCAGCGGCGCCAGCAGCGGCACCAGCACCTTGCGCCCGAACATCGACGGCGCGCTGATCTTCAACGTGCCCGAGGGTGTGCACGGGCGATCGGCGAGCTGCCGTTCGGCGTCGTCGAGGCCGGCGAGCAGGGGCGACACCTGATCGACGAACTGGCGGCCATCCGGGGTCAGTGCCACGTTGCGGGTGTTCCGCTGCAGCAGCTTCACCCCCAGCGTGGCTTCCAGCCGGCTGATCGCGCGCGACAGCCCGGACTGGCTCAGGCCGAGCTGGCCGGCGGCAATGGTGAAGCTGCGTGCCTCGGCCACCTGCACCAGCATGCGCACGGCATTGAGGTCCATCGGGGCTTCATTCATGCCGAAAATCATGACAGATATGGTGAATCGGGGGTTTATTGATTCGGCTGCATCAATGAGACTGCGTTCCCCCGCCACGCCAGACCGCCGATGCCTCCCCTCAAATACCCGCGCTGGGCGCTGACCCTGCTGGCCACCGCCCAGCTGATCATCGCCCTGGATGCCACCATCATCTTCGTCGCCCTACATGACATGGGGCGCGCGTTGCAGATCAACGCGCAGCAGCTGCAATGGGTGGTCAGTGCCTACACCGTGGCCTTCGGCGGCAGCCTGCTGCTGGGTGGGCGCGCCGCCGACCTGATCGGCCGCCGCCGCTTCTACCGGCTGGGCATGCTGCTGTTCGCGCTGGCCTCGTTGCTGGGGGCACTGGCGCCCAATGCCACGCTGTTGATCATCGCGCGCGCGGCGCAGGGCATCGGTGCTGCATTGTTGTTCCCGGCCACGCTGGCGCTGATCAACACGCTGTACGCGGAAGGCCCGGTACGCAACCGCGCGCTGGCGATCTGGAGCATGGCCAGCGCGGTCGGGTTGGCGTTGGGCACGTTGCTGGGCGGGGTGCTGACCCAGGCGTTCGGCTGGCCGGCGGTGCTGGCGGTGATCGTTCCCCTGGCCACGGCGTGTGCAGTCGCGGCCGGCGCGTGGCTGCCGGCCGATGGCCCACGGGTACAGGGCCGTTCATTCGATCTGGCCGGTTGCCTCACCGTCACGGCCGGCGGCAGCCTGCTGGTCACCACCCTGGTGCAAGGGCCGGAGTGGGGCTGGACGGCGCCGGCCACGCTCATCTGCCTGCTGCTTTCAGCCGTACTGTTGACGGTGTTCGTACAGATCGAGAAGCGCAGCCGTGACCCGCTGATGCAGTTTTCGCTGTTGCGCCTGCCTGGCCTGCGTGCGGCCCTCGGCCTGACCTTCGCCTTCATGAGCAGCTACGGCGTGCAGTACTACTTCCTGGCGCTGTACTTCCAGGATGGCTATGGCTGGAGCCCGCTGCAGGCCGGGATGGCGTTCCTGCTGCCGACACTGGTGTGCACCTTCGGCATCCGTATTGCCGAACGCATGCTGCGGTGCCGTTCGCCACGGCAGGTACTGGCCTGGGGATTCGCCGCCGGTGCCATCGGCATCGCCGCGGTAGCGCTGGCGATGCCGCATGGCGCCGGTTACTGGCCGCTGCTGCCGGGCGTCGTGGTGCTCAGCATCGGCCAGGGCATGAGCTGGACGGCGATGTGGATCGTGGCCGGGCAGGGCGTGCCGGGGCCGCAGCAAGGTGTCGCGTCCGGCATGGCGGCCACCGCCCAGCAGATCGGCGGCGCCTTGGGATTGGCGGTACTGGTGATGGTCGCCAACGCCGCGCGCGGCACGCAGGCAGCAACCAGTCCCGATGCCCTGCAGGGCATGGTCAACGCACAGTACGGCGCCGCGCTGTTCGCCGCGCTCGGCGTGGTGATCGCGCTGGGCCTGCGCCCGGTAGCGGTAGCGGTCGTGCCGGCCGCTGGCCGGCAAACGCAATGATCCAACTGTCCTGAGGTTGCCGGCCAGCGGCCGGCACTACCCGCCGCCGGGTAGATCCACGCCATGCGTGGATAGGGTCATGCCAGGGCCAGCAACTGCGGCTGCAAGGCGCCGAAGATCCGCGCCAGCCGCTCGGCCCAGGCCTGTTGCCCGGCGGCGTCGGCAATCAGGTCCTGGCGGATTTCCAGTTCCACGTGCACCAGGCCGCGGCCTTCGCCATGCACCGGCACCGCGTAGTCGCTGGTGCTGCTCACCGAATACGGCTCGTTGTCGCCCACCACCAGGTCGCCTTCGTCGCGCAGCGCCTGCAGCAGTGCATGTGCAAATCGCGTGTCCTGGTGGTACAGCACGCCGGCCTGCCACGGCCGCTGCATGCCGTTCATCACCGGGGTGAAGCTGTGCATCATCACCAGCAGGGTCGGTCGGCCGGCATCGTGGCGTGCATCCAGTTCGGCGTCGATGCGTGCGTGGTAGGGCGCGTGGATCGCATCGATGCGCTGCTGCCGCTGCGCTGCCGACAGCCCGGCATTGGCTGGCACCACAGTGTGGTCGCTCACTTCCGGAATCAGCGTGGGCGAGGCCAGCGGGCGGTTGCAGTCGATCAGCAGCCGCGAATAGGTCTGTTCGATCGCCCAGGCATCGAGCCGTTCGGCCAATGCGCGGGTGGTGCCGGCAATGCCGATGTCCCAGCCGATGTGGCGGTTCAGTTCGGCCTGCGGCAAGCCGAGGCCGGCGAGGGCACGCGGCACCTGCTGGCCGGCGTGGTCGGCCAGCAGCAGGAACGGCGAGGCGCCCTGCGGCTGGTGGATCGTGTAGAGCGCCGGGTCATCGGCGCCCAGCAACGCTGGCAGCGCGTGCAGATCGGCGTCAGCCACGCGCGCGCCCGTCCAGGTGGTGCTCGATCATCCAAAGGCCGGCCCACAGCTTGGCATCCAGCTCGTAGCCTTCGCCCATTTTCTGCACCAGCCACGCTGCGGCCTGCGCGCGCGGAATCTCGTGCACGGTGATGTCCTCGCTGTCATCGCCGCCGCCTTCGCCGATCCGGCGCAGGCCGGTGGCGCGTACGAAGGCGATCTTCTCGCTGCTGGCACCGGAGGAGGTCGGGCCGATCATCAGCACTTCGGCGTGATCGGCGGTCCAGCCGGTTTCTTCTTCCAGCTCGCGCACGGCCGAGACTTCGATCGACTCGCCGGCATGGATGTCGCCGACCAGGCCGGCTGGCATCTCGATGGTGGGTGCCTGCAGTGGCACGCGGAACTGTTCGACGAACAGCACCTTGTCCTCGGGGGTAACGG
This sequence comes from Stenotrophomonas sp. CC22-02, assembly GCF_004365115.1. Classification (NCBI taxonomy): domain Bacteria; kingdom Pseudomonadati; phylum Pseudomonadota; class Gammaproteobacteria; order Lysobacterales; family Lysobacteraceae; genus Stenotrophomonas; species Stenotrophomonas sp. CC22-02. The sequence continues at coordinate 338,595 of NZ_SOCO01000001.1, forward strand.
CGATGATGATTGCCGCCAGGCCACCGGCATGGGTACGTTCGCTGTATTCCCAGGTGCCGCGCACCAGCATGCGCTGGTACTTGCCTTCATAGACGACACGCGGGGCTTCGGTATTGCGCTGGCTCATGCGGGCTCGCTGTGGATGGGAAGAGGGTCGGCCACGCCGGCGGCATCGAACAGCCGGCGGCGGGTCATCGGGCCGAAGCGCAGGGTCTGGCACAGGCCACCGAGCAGCTCCGGGTCGGCGGCCTGGCGCAGCAGTCCGGGCTGGCTGCCTTCCAGCGGCGCATCCAGCGCGATGGTGGTCAGCTGGCGCCACAGCAGGGCGTGCTCGCGCTGCTCGCGCAGGCGCACCGCCATCTGTGCGGCGCCGCGCAGGCGCAGGAACGGCACTTCGTCCAGGCGTTCGTACAGCGCGTCCATGCTGCCGAAGTGGGCCAGCAGCACGGCGGCGGACTTGCTGCCGACACCACTGACGCCGGGGATGTTGTCCACCGCATCGCCGCACAGCGCCAGGTAATCGGCGATCTGGTGTGCATGCACGCCATGACGTGCCTTGACGCCGGCCACGTCCCAGCGCTGGTTGCGCGCGTAGTCCCACTGCTCGTCGTGATCGAGCAGCAGCTGCGACAGGTCCTTGTCGGCGGAAATGATCACGCCACGATGGCTGTGCCGGTGCTGGTGCAGGGCGCTGCCGATCAGGTCATCGGCCTCGTAGTCATGATGGGCCAGAACCACCAGGCCCAGCGCGGCGCACAGTGCCTTGCAGTGCACGAACTGGCGCTTGAGTGCTTCCGGCGCCGGGTCGCGGTTGGCCTTGTAGGCCGCGTACAGGCGGTGGCGGAAGCCGCTGTCCAGCGCTTCGTCGAAGGCGATGGCGATGTGCCGCGGGCGCTCGCGCTCAAGCAGGTCCAGCAGGAAGCGGGCGAAGCCGTGCACGGCGTTGGTCGGCCACCCCTGTGCATCCTGGAACTGGTCCGGCAATGAGTGCCAGGCGCGGAACACGTAGATGCTGGCATCAACCAGGTACAGCGAAGGCGCCGGTGCCGGCAGGGTCATGCCGGCGGCGTCCAGTCGCGCAGCAGCGCCGCAGGGTCGGGGCGCTCGCGCTCGGGAACCTCGGCCTTCGGCGTACCGATGTGGATGAAACCCGCGATGCTTTCGCCCGCGGCCAGGCCCAGGTGGGCCTGCACTGCGGGGTCGAACGCCATCCAGGCGGTCAGCCACTGGGCGCCGAAGCCCAGCGCCTGTGCCGCCTGCAGCAGGGCGAAGCAGACGCAGCCGGCGGTCATCAGCTGTTCCTGCTCGGGCACCTTCGGGTCCGGGCGTGGGCTGGCCACCACCACGATCACCAGCGGCGCGTGGCTGAAGCGCTGGCGGTCCTTCTCGAACACCGCCTCGCCGGCATGCGGGTCGCGCTGCCGGCTGCGCTCGACCAGGAAGTCGCCCAGAGTGTGACGTGCATCGCCGGCGATCTTCAGGAAGCGGAACGGCACGCGCTTGCCGTGGTCGGGCACGCGCACCGCCGAGGCCAGCATCCGCTGCAGGGTGGCCGGGTCCGGTCCGGGCTCGCCGAGCTGCCGCGAGGGCACTGAGCGGCGGGCATCCAGGGCAAGCAGGGCGGCGGGGTCGGGCATGGAGTCTGAACCGGTCATCACGGGTGTTTGATTATAGTCGGGGTGGTCAACGACGCCGTTTGTGTCGCGTCCGGCCTTTGAATATCAAACTGTGATGAACGTCATGCCACTGGCGGGAAACGGACGGCCGCTTCCCCTCGCCTCGCAGGCCTTGCACGGCTTACGATATCTATCTTGCCGGGCCGCCGGTCATGAGGTTTGAAGTGAGGACTGTTTCACTGTCCGTGACGGGCTGGCCGGCCTACCATCGACGTACCGGTGCATGGGGTGTGCCGGCCGTCGCGATGTCCATGCTGTCTGTCGTACCAGAGAAGGTGGGGAGCCTTCCCGAATGATGAGCGTGCCCACACCGATGGGATCGCCGGGGCGTGACCCGGCCCAGCTCCAGCGTGCCCGGGACATGGTCCTGCCGGCGCTGTGCCAGGCCTTCGGGGCTGCACTGGCGCGGTTCGACGATGCCCTGTTCGACCGGGCCGGCAATGCCGGTTCGTCGCAGCTGCTGTTCCTGGATGCGATGCGCGAACTGCGCCGCCGCCGCGAGGATATCGCGGCCGCCTTTGCCGGCCATCTGCAGCGGGCCTGGGAGGCGCTGGCCAGCGGTGAACCGCTGTCGGCCGAAACGACCCTGTCCGGCCCGGCCGAGGACGGCCTGAGCCTGTTGGCGGAACATGTACTGGAATCGCGGCTGGCGGTGCGCAACTTCGCCACCGTGCTGCTGCGTGACTTCAAACCGGTGCTGGCGCGGCTCGACCGCCGCCTGGGCCGGCTGATCGGTGGCAGCGAGCTGGATGCCGATCACAACCCGATCAGTCCCGAGCATCTGGGTGTTGCCATCCACGAAGCCTTTGCCGGCTGTGAACTGGCCCCGGAAGTGCACCTGGTGCTGATCAAGCTGTGCGAGCGCGACCTGCGCGCACCGGTCGGCCGCATCTACGAGAAACTTGACGAACAACTGGCTGCGGCCGGCGTGATGTCGCAGATGGGGGCGCCACGGCGTCCGCCGTCGGCCGCGCCCGACCCGCGCATGGCCTCGGCCCTGGATGACCTGGTGGAACAGCGCCAGGGCGCGGGCTTCGATGCCGACTTCAGTGAAGATGAGCAGGCCGCGCCGGCCTGGGCACAGCGCTTTGCCGCGCGCTGGTCCGAGCGGCGTGGTCACATGCAGCAGCACCTGCCGGGCGAAGACAGCGGTACTGGCGAGGCCTACGCCGGCCAGCAGGGCATGCTGCTGGAAGCGCTGCACGAACTGCTGCAGCAGACCCGCCACGTACGCGAGGATGCGACGTCGGCCGCGCAGGTGGCGATCGGCCAGCAGCGTCCGCTCAGCCAGCGCGAGATGATGTCGGTGTTGTCGCTGCTGCAGGCCACGCCCAGTGCGACGCTGCGTGCAGCGATCGGCGAGGATGGTGAATCACTGGCGCAGCGGTTGAAGAGTGAAGTGCTGTCCAGCGCCACCCGCCTCGGCGTCGACCCCGGCCAGACCCGGCTGGACCCGCAGGACGAAGATGCGATCGACCTGGTCGGCATGCTGTTCGACGTGATGCTGGACGAGCGCGAACTGGAAGGCCGCTCGCGCGAGCTGATCGGCCGCCTGGTGGTGCCGTTCGTCAAGGTCGCGATGCTCGACCGCCGCATGTTCGTGCAGAAGACCCACCCGGCCCGCAAGCTGCTCAACTCGCTGGCCGAGGCCTGCGAAGGCAACACCGGCGAGAGCCAGGCCGAGCGCATGCTGATGGCCAAGGTCGAGGAAATCATCGAGCGCCTGGTGGCCGAGTTCAACGAGAACCTGGCGATCTTCCTGACCCTGGAAGAAGAATTCCGCGAGTTCCTGGTGCAGCATCGCCGCCGCGTGGAAATCGCCGAGCGTCGCGCCGCCGAGACCCAGCGCGGCCAGGAAAAGCTGGAGATGGCCCGCAGCCGTGCCGGGGCGGAGCTGGATCGCCGTATCGGTGACGCCACTTTGCCGCCGGCCATCGCCGAGTTCCTGCGCCAGCCGTGGCAGCACCACCTGACCCTGGCGCTGCTGCGCGAGGGCGAGGAGGGCGCGTCGGTGGCCGAGGCCCTGGGCCTGGGCGACGGCCTGCTGGAGGAAGTGGCCGAGGCCCGCCGCCAGATCGTCGGCAAGCCGTGGCTGCAGGCCTGGCAGCCGGCGCTGGCCAAGGTGTTTGCCAGTGTCGGCGTGCATGGCGACGCGGCGACCGGCGCCATCGACGCATTGCATGACACCCTGCAGGGCATCGCCGAGTCCCGGCCGGAGCTGCAGCGCGCGCTGCCGGAGCTGCCGCAGGTCGCACTGCCGGCACCGCCGGTGGCCGAATCGCCGGCAGTGGAACTGGGGGGCCAGATCGATGCCGATGACTTCGACAATGCCGACGCCGATCGCTTCCGTCGCATGGAAATCGGCAACTGGCTGGACTTCGTCGACAAGGATGGCAAGGTCCAGGCCGGCAAGCTGTCCTGGGTCAGCCCGATTTCCTCGCGCCTGCTGTTCGTGAACCGCCGCGGTGTGCGTTTCTGCGTGGCCTCGCCGGAAGAGCTGGCAGTCATGGTGCGGCTGGGCCGGCTGCGTGCCCACGTTGACGATGGCGCCTTCGACAGCGCGATGCAGGGTGTGATCGATCGATTGGACCCGGGCAGCGCCACCCTGCATTGAGCGGGGCCGCCTGCTAGGATCGGGAAAACTCACCGATCAGCGGGGACCTGCATGGCCGTGGCGTTGCTGGGGATCAAGGAGACCGCGCCGGGCGAACGGCGTGTGGCGCTGACACCGGAGACCGCGCGCAAGCTCGGTGCCCTGGGCATCACCGTCTGGTACGAAAGCGGTGCCGGCCTGGCGGCGGGTTTCACCGATGCCGCCTATGACGATGCCGGTGCCCGTGCGTTCGATGCACAGCGCTGGGGCGAGATCGACATCCTGCTGTGCGTGCAGGCACCGCCTGCGGGGGTGCTGGAAAAGCTCAAGCCGGGTGCCAGCGTGGTCGGGTTGCTGACCCCGGCCAGCGATCCGGCCCTGGCTGCACTCGCTGCCGACGATCGTCTGCACCTGTTCCCGCTGCAGCAGCTGCCGCGGACCACCCGCGCGCAGGCGATGGACGTGCTCAGTTCGCAGGCCGGCATGGCCGGCTACAAGGCCGCGCTGATCGCCGCCGAACGCGCGCCGCGCTTCTTCCCGATGCTGACCACCGCCGCCGGTACCGTGCGGCCGGCCAAGGTGCTGGTGATCGGTGCCGGCGTGGCCGGGTTGCAGGCGATTGCCACCGCGCGTCGGCTCGGCGCGCAGGTGGAGGGCTTCGACGTGCGCCCGGAAACCCGCGAGCAGATCCAGTCGCTGGGCGCGCGCTTCCTCGACCTGGGCGTGAGCGCGGCCGGCGAGGGCGGTTATGCGCGCGCGCTCACCGATGAGGAGCGCGCCGAACAGCAGCGCCGCCTGGCCGACCATCTGCGCGGCGTCGATGTGGTGATCTGCACGGCGGCAGTGCCGGGGCGCCCGGCACCGACGATCGTGACCGCGGGGATGGTGGAGGGCATGGCCACTGGCAGCGTGATCGTGGACCTGGCGGCGGAAAGCGGCGGCAACTGCGCGCTGACTCAGCCGGGCCAGTGCATCGAGCATCAAGGGGTGACCATCGATGGCCCGCTGGGCCTGGCCAGTCGTGGTGCGACCCAGGCCAGCGAAATGTATGCGCGCAACCTGCTCAACTTCGTCGCGCTGTTCGTGCGCGAGGGCGAGCTGGCGTTCGACTGGGACGACGAGTTGCTGGCCAAGACGCGCTGGCAGGTGTGAACCTGATATGCCTCCTGTAGAGCCGAGCCCATGCTCGGCTTGCGCAGGCGCTATAAAGCAGCCGAGCGTGGGCTCGGCTCTACAAAGGGTTGAACGCTGCCTTTACCGCGGCTTCGCCGGCGGCGGGTTGTCGCGGACCCAGTCCTTGCGTTGTTCCGGCGTCATCTGCGACCAGCGCTCACGCAGGGCTTCGCGCTGCTCAGGTGGCATGTCGCGCATCTGCCCGAACAGGGCACGCGCCTGCTCGCGCTGTTCCGGGCTCATGTGCTCGAAGCGGCGCAGGCCGCGGCGGGCCTTGTCGCGCTCCTCCGGGCTCATCGACTGCCAGCGCTGGCCGTGCGAGAGCATGCGCTGGCGCTGGCCGGCATCGGCGCCGTTCCAGCGGTCGCGCAGCGGTGCCAGCAGGGATTCGCGCTGGGCTTCACTCAGCTGTTCCCACGCTGGCAGGGGCGTGGCCGGCAGGGGGCGCGCGGCAGGCGTGTGCGCGGCGCTCTGCGCCAGCGCCGGGACGGCCGGCAGCAGCGACAGGGTCAGCAACAGCGGCAGGATGTTCAATCGGGGCATGGTTTCACTCCATCGCCAGGTCGGTATCGCCCAGCCACAGGTACAGATCGGGATTTTCGTCGTACAGCGCGCTGTTGTCTTCCACCGAGGTCAGCACCGGAGCCGGCGCGGGGCCCGTCACGGGGCCGTGGCCGCTGAACTGCAGGCCGATACCCAGGGCCACCACCAGCGAACAGGCACTGGCCAGCCACCAGCGCCAGCGCCCGCGATGGGCCGCCGTGGCGCCGTAGCGGGCCAGGCGCAACCGGGCCAGCGTGGCCGGCGACAGCGCCTGCAGCGACTGCGCGTGCAGGCTGCGCAGGGTGTCATCGGAGGGCAGGGAGCGGTTCACGGGTGGGTCTCCAGGTAGTCCTGCAGCGCCTGCCGGGCGCGTGCCAGATGGGTTTTTACCGCGCCTTCGCTGCAGCCCATGGCGCGGGCGGTGGTGGCCCCGTCCAGATCCTGCAGCACGCGCAGGGTGAAAGCCTCGCGCTGGCGCGCAGGCAGCGTGCGCAGTGCCTGCACCAGCTGCTGGTACTGCTGGCGCTGCTCGTGCGCCTGCGCCGGGTCCGGGCCGGGGTCGGCCCAGTCGATCTCGCCACCGTCGGCGTCCTGGTTGTCGCGCCAGAACGGCAGGCGGAAGCGGCGCCGGCGCTGCAGGTCGATCACGCGCCGGCGCAGGATGCTCCAGAACAGCGGCGCCCACTCGGCGACCGGCTTGTCGGCATAGTCCAGCATGCGCATCAGTGCGTCCTGCACCGCATCCATGGCGTCTTCGCGCTGGCGCAGGCCGGCCTCGGCGAAGCGGAATGCACGCGGGCCGACGCTGGCCAGGAACGCTTCCAGCGACGCCGGCAGGGCATCGGTCTCGGCGCTCGGGGGGACGGGGCTGCTCACCAGCACAGGGTACGGTTCCTCGCTCGGGGTCACCATCGACAACGCGTGAGCGCAGCTTCGGTTGACCCGGAGTACGCGCCGGGTTCAGCCCGTGGTTATGATGGGCCGACGAAGACAGAGCGGGAGCGTTGCCAGTGAGTGACGGGTTCGTAGCGCTGTACATCTTCATGCTGGCGGCCATTGCCGGCCACGTGATCATTTCGCGGGTGCCGGTGATCCTGCATACCCCGCTGATGTCGGGTTCCAACTTCATCCACGGCATCGTGCTGATCGGTGCGATGGTGGTGCTGGGGCATGCGCAGACGCCGCTGGAAAAAGCGCTGGGCTTCCTCGCCGTGGTGCTCGGTGCCGGCAACGCCGCCGGTGGCTACGTGGTCACCGCGCGTATGCTTGAGATGTTCAAGCCGAGCGCGCCCAAGGGTGGCAAGGACCAACCGAAGGAGCCACAGGCTTGAACATCAGCACCGTCGAACTGCTCGACTGGCTGGTCAAGGCCAGCTACCTCGTCGCCGCTACGCTGTTCCTGCTGGGCCTGCAGCGCATGGCCTCGCCGCTGACCGCACGCAGCGGCATCCGCTGGGCCGGGCTGGGCATGCTGCTGGCCACGGTGGCGACCTTCTTCCTGCCCGAACTGCACAACGTGCCGTTGATCCTGGTGGCGCTGCTGCTCGGCGCGGGCCTGGCCTGGTGGTCGGCCGGCAAGGTCGCCATCACCGACATGCCGCAGATGGTCGCGCTGTACAACGGCATGGGTGGCGGTTCGGCGGCGGCCATCGGTGCGGTGGAGCTGCTGCGCTATGCCTTCCTGGCACATCGCGATACCAGCCACTGGAGCGAGCAGGCACTGGCCGACCTGGCCGCGCGCCAGCCGTCGGGCACGGTGTTGCTGCTGGCGGTGGTCGGCGCAGCGATCGGCGCGGTGTCACTGTCCGGCTCGGTGATCGCCTGGGCCAAGCTGGATGGCCGCCTCGACAAGCGGGTGACCTGGCCGGGCCAGCAAGTGATGAACCTGGTGGTGGCACTGGCGGTGGTGGTGCTGGCGATCATCGCCGCCAGCACGCTCAGCACCTGGGCGATCGTCGCCTTCTTCGTGCTGGCGCTGGCGCTGGGCGTGTTGATGACGCTGCCGATCGGTGGCGCCGACATGCCGGTGGTGATCTCGCTGTACAACGCGTTCACCGGCCTGGCGGTGTCGTTCGAAGGCTATGTGCTGGGCAACGAGGCGCTGATCATTGCCGGCATGATGGTCGGTGCGGCAGGCATCCTGCTGACGCGGTTGATGGCCAAGGCGATGAACCGGCCGATCCGCAATGTGCTGTTCTCCAACTTCGGTGGTGGTGCCGGCGGTGAAGCACAGGCGATCTCCGGTTCGCAGAAGCCGATCGATGCGGCCGACGTGGCCGCGATGATGGCCTTCGCCGAGCGCGTGGTGATCGTGCCCGGCTACGGCATGGCGGTCGCGCAGGCGCAGCACAAGATCTGGGAACTGGCGCAGCGGCTGGGCCAGCGCGGGGTGAAGGTGAAGTTCGCCATCCACCCGGTGGCGGGGCGCATGCCCGGGCACATGAACGTGCTGCTGGCCGAGGCCGGCGTGCCCTACGACATGATCGCCGACATGGATGACATCAACCCGGAGTTCGCCAACACCGACGTGGTGCTGGTGATCGGTGCCAACGACGTGGTCAATCCGGTCGCGCGTACCGATCCGGCCAGCCCGATCTACGGCATGCCGGTGCTGGACGTGGTCAACGCGCGCAATGTGGTGGTGATCAAGCGCGGCAAGGGTACGGGCTTTGCCGGCATCGAGAATGCGCTGTTCTACGCCGACAACACCCGCATGCTGTACGGCGATGGTGCTGAAGCGGCGGCCTCACTGGTAAGTGAACTGAAGGCGCTCGACGGCGGGCATTGAAGGCCGGGGGCGGATCCGCGGGGGGCGGTAGGTGCGGACCTTGGTCCGCACGTTTCTGCGGGCCAGCGGCCGGCACTACCTGTGGGTGGGATCAGCGCGCCAGCCAGCCGCCGACGACCACGGCCACGGCCAGCCACAGCCATTCCATCGCGCCATTGGCCAGGGTGATCAGGGTCCAGGCCAGGTGCGGGCCCATGCGCAGGCTGGCGTCCCACAGGCCCAGCCCGATCGAACCGCCCATCCAGGCACTGGCGATGGTCCAGTTGGCCACGGCGGCGACCAGCAGCGTGCCCAGCACGACCAGCGCGATGCGCAGGCGACCCGGCCCCAGCGTGCCCATGCGCAGCATGAACACCAGTTCCAGCGCGGTCAGTACCGCCATCCAGCCGACCTGCCGACCGGTCATCAGCGCCAGCACCATCCAGGCAAGGGGAGCAACAACCAGACCCAGCAACAGCATGAAGGGCCAGAGCCAGGTCACGGTCCTGGCACGCGCGGCATTGGAGGACATCGAAGCTCCCAGAAGGTCGCCCACAGGATACTGTGGTTTGCCGCAGTGCACCGGCGGTGGCAGGACGGCTGGGCTAGAATGCCGTCTTGCGTGGCCTCGGCCGCGGCCCCATATCGGTCCCCATGTATTCCCGTAGCAGCGAACCTGTCCACTTCGAACGCGATTGCGAGGCCGTGATGGTCCCGCAGGGCGATACCGTGACCCTGCCCGCCGGCAGCTATGGGTACATCACCCAGGCGTTGGGCGGCAGTTACTCGGTGTTCGTCGAGGGCAACCTGTTCCGCATCGCCGGCAAGGACGGCGACGCCATCGGCAAGGAGGCCCCGGCACCGCTGGAGCTGCCCGCCGATGCCACCGATGAACAGGTGGAACAGCTGGTGTGGCAGCAGCTTCGCACCTGCTTCGACCCGGAAATTCCGGTGAACATCGTCGAACTGGGCCTGGTCTACGAAGTCGAGATCAAGCACCTGGACGAAGGCCAGCGCGAGATCGACGTGAAGATGACCCTGACCGCACCGGCCTGCGGCATGGGTGACATCCTGGTCGATGATGTGCGCAGCAAGCTTGAAATGATCCCGACGGTGGCCGAGGCCGACGTCGAGCTGGTGTTCGACCCGCCGTGGAACCAGCACATGATGTCCGAAGCGGCGCGGCTCGAGACCGGCATGCTTTGACCCACGGCCCGCAGCGACGCGGGCCCGGCACTACCCGCAACCAGAACAGGAAATCTCCGGTGTCCCAGTCCATTCCCAGCTTCGCCGTCACCCGTTCGGACCACCCGCGCAGCGCTGAAGAGCGCGCCCAGATCCTGGAGAAGCCGGGCTTCGGCCTGCACTTCACCGATCACATGGTGGAAGTGCGCTGGGACAAGGACGCCGGCTGGCACAACGCCAACGTGCGCGCCTACGGCCCGCTGCAGCTGGACCCGGCTGCAGCCGTGCTGCACTACGGCCAGGAAATCTTCGAAGGCATCAAGGCCTACCGCCACGCCGACGGTTCGATCTGGACCTTCCGCCCGGATGCCAACGGCCGTCGCCTGCAGCGTTCGGCGCAGCGCCTGGCGCTGCCGGAACTGCCGGTGGAGATCTTCGTCGAATCGCTGAAGCAGCTGATCGCGGTGGACAGCGCCTGGGTGCCGTCGGCCGACGAGTCCAGCCTGTACTTCCGTCCGTTCATGATCGGCGACGAAGCCTTCCTCGGCGTGCGTGGCGCGCACAAGGCCGGCTACTACGTCATCGCCAGCCCGGCCGGCCCGTACTTCGCCAAGGGCGTCGCCCCGGTGTCGATCTGGCTGTCCACCGAGTATGCCCGTGCGGCCAAGGGTGGCACCGGTGCCGCCAAGTGCGGTGGCAACTACGCCGCCTCGCTGCTGCCGCAGCAGAAGGCGCAGGCCCAGGGTTGCTCGCAGGTGCTGTTCCTCGACCCGGTCGAAGGCAAGTACCTGGAAGAACTGGGCGGCATGAACGTGTTCCTGGTCTACAAGGACGGCACGCTGGTCACCCCGGAACTGTCCGGCAGCATCCTCGAGGGCATCACCCGCGAGAGCATCCTGCAGCTGGCGCGCGACCGCGGCATGAAGGTCGAAGAGCGCAAGGTCAGCATCGACGAGTGGAAGGACGGCGTGGCGTCCGGTGCGATCAGCGAAGTGTTCGCCTGCGGCACGGCGGCGGTGGTTACCCCGATCGGCCAGCTGAAGGGCGAGGGCTTCTCGGTCGGCGACATCAACGCCCCGGCCGGCGAAGTGACCATGTCGCTTCGCAAGGAACTGACCGACATCCAGTACGGCCGTCTGCCGGACCGCCACAACTGGCTGGTCAAGCTGGGTTGATTGCCCGCACCGAACGATAGCGTCGAGCCAGGCTCGACCGCGTTTCCGGAAAGCCCGTCCCCGTGACGGGCTTTCTGCGTTATGGGGCCACCGGATCGCCGCCGGAAGTGGTTGACGCAAATAGGTTTGCATTGCAAACTTAATCCACGCGCCCCCGATGGAGCATGTCATGCAGCAGCCGTCCGTCATCGACCCTTCCTCGCGCCTGCAGGCGCTGACCCGTGAATACTCGCGGTACTCGCGAAGCGCCGGCGGCCTGTCGGCGATGGCCGGTGGCGTTGCCTGCCTGGCCTCTTTCCTGGCCGGCGCCCTGTTGCCGACCACCCTGGCGTTGCGCATCGTGCTGATCGCCATGCCCGTGCTGTGGATCGTCGGCAAGCAGTGGCTTGCGCGCCGCTATTACCAGCGGCTGGGCCAGGTCGAGGAGCAGGTCACGCCGGTCGAGCGCAATTTCCAGCGATTCTTCATCGCCTTCACCGCGCTGGTGAGCGTGCTGGTGGTCGGCAGCGTGCTGACCCGCCTGGCCCCGATGGGGGAGCGGCCCTGGGACCTGCGCGCACTCGGCTACCTCGGGGTGGTGGCGATGCTGCCCTGGGTGGTGTGGCGTTGGCTGCGTACTCCCCTGGAGTTCATCGTGGGCGTGTTCCTGATGTGCCAGGCCGCGCTGGCCTTCACCGGGCAGACCTATGGGTTCGGGCCGAGCACCGCCGTGTTCCCGCTGGCGTCCATCGCGCTGATCGTCGTCGGCTGGCATGATCACCAGCGCTTCCTCCGGCTGCAGGCCGAGATGCGCATGTTCATGGCGGGGCGGGCACACCCCGAATGAGCAGATTGCCTGATGCCCGCACGCTGCTGCAGCTTGATCGCCTGATCCACGAACCGGCACGCCTGCTGATCCTGTCGATCCTGGCCGGCGCCGAATCTGCCGAGTTCGGTTTCGTCGAGCATCTCAGTGGACTGAGCAAGGGCAACCTGTCCAGCCATCTGAGCAAGCTCGAAGCGGCCGGGCTGGTTGCCATCGACAAGACGTTCCGGGGCAAGCGTCCCCTGACCACCCTGCAGCTGACTCCGGTTGGGCGCCAGGCCCTTACCGAGTACCGCACGCAGCTGGCGGCGATCGTCGCCGGTATTCCCGTTCCAGATCGCAAGGAGCCCTGACATGACATTGCTTCCACGCCTGATTGCAGTTCTGGTTCTCGCCCTTCCAGCCTTCGGCGGCAGCGCCGCGACGAGCGATCCGCGCCAGCAGGGGGCGGCGTTGACCACGCAGTTCTACGAGGGACACATCGACGCCCTGTGGGAGCGGATGACGCCGCAGATGCAGGCGGCGCTGCAGTCCAGGCAGAACCTGGTGGCCCTGCGCGAGCAGGTGATCTCCGGCTGGGGTGCGGAAACGGAAGTGGTCAGCGAGAAGGTTGGCAGCGCTGACGGAAACGACACCTATCTGCGCCAGGCTCGTTTCGAGAAGCGTCCGGGCATCGTCCAGATGCTGTGGGCACTCGACGCCGAGGGGCGGATCAGCGGCTTTTATATCCGCCCCGAACAGTCCTCGCCCCCACAGGCCGCGGCCAGCCGGTACCTTGACTACACCACCCGCACGCGGCTGCAACTGCCGTTCGCCGACGAGTTCTTCGTGTTCTGGGGTGGGCGCAGCATCGAGCAGAACTACCATGCAGCCCACGCAGGCCAGCGCTTCGCGCTGGACCTGCTGATGGTCCGCGAGGGGCGGTCGCACCGCGGCGACGGGCTGCGCAATGAAGACTACTTCTGCTTCGGTCGCCCGATCCTCGCGCCTGCCGACGGCACCGTGGTGGAGGCGCTCGACAATGTTGCCGACAACGTGCCCGGCCAGATGAATGCGGCGCAGCTCACCGGCAACCGGGTCATCCTCGACCACGGCAATGACGAGTACTCGGTGCTGGCGCACCTGCGGCAGGGCAGCGTGCGCGTCGCACGGGGGCAGAGGGTCCGCAGCGGAGCGCATCTGGCCGACTGTGGCAACAGCGGCAATTCCTCCGAGCCGCACCTGCATTACCAGCTGCAGGCAGGGCCTGCATTCGGTGTTGGCGCGGCGCTGCCTGCGCAGTTCTCCGATTACCTGGCCGATGGCCAGCCCGTCGCGCGCGGTGAGCCGGTCAAAGGGCAGCAGATCCGTCCTGCCGGTGCTGCGCAGGCGCAGTAGCGCTGTTCCCCGAAGCGCACGCGTGACGGCCGTTCCGATGCCGGGCGGCCGTCGTCGTTGGTGAGCGGACGCCGATGTCGGCAAAGTCATGCGTGGACATGACATCCCCCAGTCAGGGCTGTGCAGGGCGCGCGAAAGTTCCTTCACCTTCACAAACCCTCGACCCGGAAAGTCTCAGATCAGACATTTCATCTTGCTGAAAAGACGCTGAAAATCTTGTGGTGTCCGGTTTTGGTCATTAGCGTCATCTGCACGGCGGATCAAAAGGGGGATCCGCTGACTCGCCGGACTTCGAACCTCGCCAACGCAAGCCAGCCCATGGTTCGGGCCGGTGCTTCTGCCGATTCCGGCATTCACACCACTAGAAAGGGAAATACGATGTCCCAGGTAACGCAACCGCGTGTGCGTCGAGTGTGGGTGGTCCTTGGTGCGTCCGTTCTGTCATCGCTGCTGCTGGCCACGCCTGCGCTGGCCGGTGACGTCCAGCTCAGCGGCCTGCAGTCCGCGCCGACGCACCAGCGCTTCATCGTGAAGTACCGTGACGGCAGTGCGCCGGTGGCCAATACCACCGCACTGGCTTCCTCGCTGAAGACGGCTGCCGCCGGCCTCGCCAGCAGCCAGGGCCGCGCGCTGGGCCTGCAGGAAGTGCGCAAGCTGGCCGTCGGCCCGACCGTGGTCAGGACCGATCGTCCGCTCGACCAGGCCGAATCCGAGCTGCTGATGCGCAAGCTGGCCGCCGACCCGAACGTGGAGTACGTCGAGGTCGACCAGATCATGCGCGCCACGCTGACGCCGAACGACACCCGCTTCAGCGAGCAGTGGGGCTTTGGCACCTCCAATGCCGGCATCAACATCCAGCCGGCCTGGGACAAGTCCACTGGCACCGGTGTGGTGGTGGCGGTGATCGACACCGGCATCACCAATCATCCGGATCTGAATGCCAACATCCTGCCCGGCTACGACTTCATCAGCGACGCCGCGATGGCGCGCGATGGCGGTGGCCGCGACAGCAATCCGAATGACGAAGGCGACTGGTACGGCGCCAACGAGTGCGGCTCGGGCATTCCGGCCTCCAACTCCAGCTGGCACGGCACCCACGTCGCCGGCACGGTGGCGGCGGTGACCAACAACAGCACCGGCGTGGCCGGCACCGCGTTCAACGCCAAGGTCGTGCCGGTACGCGTGCTCGGCAAGTGCGGCGGCTACACCTCCGACATCGCCGATGCGATCGTGTGGGCCTCCGGCGGCACTGTCAGTGGCGTGCCGGCCAACGCCAATCCGGCCGAGGTCATCAACCTCTCGCTAGGCGGCGGCGGCAGCTGCTCGACCACCTACCAGAATGCGATCAATGGTGCGGTTGGCCGCGGTACCACCGTGGTGGTGGCCGCCGGCAACAGCAACACCAACGTGTCCTCGTCGGTGCCGGCCAACTGCCCGAACGTGATCGCGGTGGCGGCCACCACCTCGGCCGGTGCGCGTGCCAGCTTCTCCAACTACGGCGCCGGCATCGACATCTCGGCCCCGGGCCAGAGCATCCTGTCCACCCTCAACACCGGCACCACCACCCCGGGCAGCGCCACCTATGCGTCCTACAACGGCACCTCGATGGCGGCGCCGCACGTGGCCGGCGTGGTTGCGCTGATGCAGGCGGTCGCGCCGAGCCCGCTGAGCCCCGCGCAGGTTGAAAGCATCATCAAGAGCACCGCACGTCCGTTGCCGGGTGCATGCTCGGGTGGTTGCGGTGCCGGCATCATCGACGCCAATGCTGCGGTCGCTGCGGCCATCAACGGTGGCACCCCGAACCCGGGTGGCAACGTGCTGCAGAACAATGTGCCGGTGACCGGCCTGGGTGCTGCGACCGGTGCCGAGCTGAACTACA
Source organism: Stenotrophomonas sp. CC22-02 (assembly GCF_004365115.1). NCBI lineage: Bacteria > Pseudomonadati > Pseudomonadota > Gammaproteobacteria > Lysobacterales > Lysobacteraceae > Stenotrophomonas > Stenotrophomonas sp. CC22-02. The sequence goes on from NZ_SOCO01000001.1 coordinate 353,768, forward strand.
CCGTCGCGGTTCCGGCTGGCAGCACGCAGCTGCGCGTGGCGATCAGTGGCGGCAGCGGCGATGCCGACCTGTATGTGCGCCAGGGCAGTGCCCCGACCGATACCACCTACACCTGCCGCCCGTACCTGAGTGGCAACAGTGAGACCTGCACCATCAACAGCCCGGCTGCCGGCACCTGGTATGTGCGGGTGAAGGCGTACAGCACCTTCTCGGGCCTGACCCTGAACGCGCAGTACTGAGCCCAAGTCCCTCTCCATGGGCACGCCCCGGCTTCGGCCGGGGCGTTTTCTCTTTGGGTGGGTGCCGACCTTCGGTTGCCGAGCATCGCTCGGCACTACAAGGGCAGGGCTTTGGTGGGTGCCGACCTTGGTCGGCACGCCGTTCCTCAGACCGCCTCGAAGCGGTTCGCCGCCACGTTCTTGCGCACGTGCTGCGGATCAAAGATCCGCCCGTTCATCGCGATGTACACGCCGGTCGGCAGCGACTGCACCGCGCCGATCGCACAGCCGATGTTGAACTCCGCATCCGAGCCGCGGAAACGGGCCGGGCTCAGTGCGCCGGTCATCACGATGGTCTTGTCCGGGATCGTCGCCAGCACCTTGCCGGTCTGCACCATCGAATCGGTACCGTGGGTCACCAGCACGTGGCGGGTTGGCTGCGCGGCGATGGTGGCGCGGATCAGCTCGCGGTCCTCATCGTTGATGTGCAGCGAGTCCTTGCGCAGGATCGGAATCACGTTGAAACGGAAGGTCACGCCCAGCTCGCGCAGGATCATGCCGATCTGCGGATCGCCGATCTGGTAGTCCGACTTGTCGTCGAAGTAGATCTTGTCGATCGTGCCGCCGGTGGTGACGACCAGGAGCTCTTCCATCATGTGCATGCGCGAAACCAGGACAGGTACAGCGGCGCGGGGCCAGGAACACAGATGATACGGCCCGGCGGCCGCAGCGTCAGCGTCGCTTGCCGAAGCGGGCGCGCAGCCCCGGCAGGCTGGCGCTGAAGATCACCAGCAGGGCCAGGCCGATCTCGATCAGCGCCAGCCAGCGTGTTTCCGGGTGGCTCCATGCACTCATCACGCCGTGGCTGAACCAGCCCAGGGCCAATACCGAGGCCCAGAAGCCGGCTTTGCGCCAGCCCAGCCGCAGCGCAAAGGCCAGCGCCAGCGGCGGCGCGGTGAACACCAGCTGGGTGGCCAGCCAGTGCTTGTCATTGATGAACCAGCCTGCGAACAGCGCAGCCAGCCCCATCAGGGCCAACAGCAGGACCGTGCGCGGCGGCCGGTTCATCGGGCCAACCGCTGCGCGATGTCGGCCACCCGGCGGCCCAGCGCGCGGGCCAGCACGGCCTCGTCGTCGGTCGGTTGCGGGTCGTCGGCGGCACCGGCCACATGGCTTGCACCGTACGGCGTGCCGCCACTGGTGGTATGGCTCAGCGCCGGCTCGGTGAACGGGATGCCGACAATCACGCAGCCGTGGTGCAGCAGCGGGACCTGCATCGACAGCAGGGTCGACTCCTGGCCGCCATGCATCGAGGCGGTCGAGGTGAATACCCCGGCCGGCTTGCCCGACAGCGTGCCATTGACCCATTCGGCGCCCAGACCATCGAGGAAGTGCTTCACCGGCGCGGCCATGTTGCCGAATCGGGTCGGGCTGCCGAGCAGCAGGCCCTGGCACTCGACCAGATCCTGCACGCTCACGTAGGGGGCGCCATCGTCGGGTACCGGCGGCTGCGCGGTCTGGGTTACCGCGGCCACCGGCGGCACCGTGCGCAGGCGCGCGGTCATCCCCGGCACCTCGCCGATGCCCCGCGCGATCTGGCGCGCCAGCCGTGCCACCGAACCGCCCCGGCTGTAGTACAGCACCAGAATCTCGCCCATCGTGCCCGCTTCTCCTCGTCGTCTGGCCACCAGTATGGCTATCCTGCGAGCATTCCGCATCGGGTACCCTTTCGCCGATGGAACCTTTGGATACGCTCAACCTGTGGATGGAGCGCGCGCGGGATCGCGCACGGGCCATCAGTTTCGGCCGCTTCCTGTGGCATCGCTTCCTCGACGACCGCCTGTTCCAGGCAGCGGCGGCGCTGGCGTACACCACGGTGTTCGCGCTGGTGCCGCTGGCGATCGTGGTGTTCGGCGTGCTCTCGGCCTTCCCTGTCTTCGACCGCTGGAGCGACCAGCTCAGCGATTACGTCTTCTCCAACTTCGTACCCAACGCCGCACGTGCGGCCGAGGGCTACCTGCGGCAGTTCTCGGCCAGTGCCGGCCAGCTGACCGCGGCCGGCTTCATCGCGCTGGTGGTGTCGCTGCTGATCACCCTCAACAGTGTTGAAGAGACCTTCAACCAGATCTGGCGGGTCGGTTCGACCCGGCCCAAGCTGACCCGCTTCCTGGTCTACTGGACCGTACTGACCCTGGGCGCGATGCTGGCGGCCGCCTCGCTGGCGGTATCGGCGCGGGTGTTCGCGATGCCGCTGTTCGGCACACAGGAGGGCCGCTGGCTGGCCGAACTGGCACTACGGCTGGCACCGATCCTGATCGAGTTCGTGTGCATCACGCTGATGTTCCGGGTGGTGCCGCACCACACCGTGAAATGGCGGCACGCGGTGCCCGGCGCGATCCTGGCCGCGGTGATCCTGGAACTGGTGAAGTGGGGCATCGGCGCCTACCTGGGCAGCTTCCAGTCCTACCAGAAGCTGTATGGCACGGTCGCCTTCGTGCCGATCCTGCTGCTGTGGATCTACCTGTGCTGGGTGGCCGTGCTGCTGGGCGCGTCGTTGTCCTCGTCGATGGCCGCCTTCCGCTACCAGCCGGTGGAGCTGCGCCTGCCGCAGGGCTACGAGTTCTACGGCCTGCTGCGCCTGCTCGGCCGCTTCCACCATGCACGCTTGAAGGGCAGGGGCCTGGCCGATGATGAAATCCTGCGGCTGGAGCCGATGCTGACGGACTCCCTGCTGCATGACCTGGCCTGCAACCTGCAGGAGATCGGCCTGCTGCGCCGCGACGAGCAAGGCGAGTGGCTGCTGTCGCGAGACCTGGACCAGGTCAGCCTGGCCGACCTGTACGAATGCACCCAGCTGCGCATCCCGGTAGCCGAGCAGCACCTGCCGTACCGCGACGACAGCCTGGGCCGGGCCGCCCTGGCGGCACTGGACGACCTGCGACTGCCCCTGCGCGAACGCCTCAAGCGCAAGGTCAGCGATATCTATACTGATTCCGGAGACACGCCATGACCCGCAAGACCCCGTTGCTGCTGCTCCCGCTGGCCCTGGCGCTGGCCCTTGCCGCCTGCAAGCCGGCGCAGGAACCGACCCCGTCCAGCAGCCAGCCGCCGGCGCAGGCACCGGCACCGAGCACGCCTGCACCGGTCGAAGAGACCCCGGCCGAACGCACCACCGCCGAGTTCCCGACGCTGAAGATGAAGGCGGTGGATGGCAGCGACTACGACCTGGCCGCGCACCGCGGCAAGTGGGTGGTGGTGAATTTCTGGGCGACCTGGTGCGCGCCGTGCCGCAAGGAGATGCCGGAGCTGTCGGCGCTGCATGCGATGCGCAGCAACATCGAAGTGGTCGGCCTGGCGTATGAGGACATCGAAGCGCCGGAGATGCGGGCGTTCCTGACCAAGCATCCGGTGACCTATCCGATCGTGATCGTCGATCCGTTCGATCCGCCGGCCGATTTCGCCACACCGCGTGGCCTGCCGCTGACGCATCTCATCGATCCGCAGGGCAAGCTGGCGCACAGCTTCCTCGGCCCGGTGACGGCCGCCGACATCGAAAAGCAGATCGCCGCTGCCAGGTAGCGGGTGGATCGGCAGGGCCTGCGGCCCTGCACCCGCTGGATCAACGTCAACGTCAACGTCAAAAGCGCGCATTCCTTGGGATGGCGGGGTGGGTCCGGTTGCGGGAGACGCCGTAAACCCATCCATGGGGGCTTGGCCGCGGCATCCATGCCGCGGACACTCCCGCAACCGGACCCACCCCGCCTTCGACAGTTTCTCGCGACCTGCAGTAGATCCACGCCATGCGTGGATGCTCTTCATTCAACTGTCGAAATATTCGATTTTGATTGGGATTCATCCACACACAGAGTGGATCCATCAGATCGCAGAAATCTGTCAGAGGTGGGGCGGTGCCGGAGTGCGGGGTGTCCGCGGCATGGATGCCGCGGCCAAGCCCCCAGGGATGGGTTCACGGCGTCCCCGCACTCCGGCACCGCCCCGCCATCCCACGTAATGCCTGCTTCTGCTGTTGCTTCGGCCGTTGCTTTAAGGCTTCTGCAGGTGCAGGGCGCAGCCCTGCCGAACCACCTTATTCCTCGACCGGGAAATCCTCGATCGGCTTCAGCACATCGTAGTGCTCGCGATGCAGCTTGCCCTTCAGCTTCGGCAGGTCCGGCAACGGCGCATCCACCCGGGTGTCCGGCAACCGGTCCAGCAGGTTGCGCACCAGGGTCAGCCGGCCCAGCCGCTGGTCGTTGAAATCCACCAGCGTCCACGGTGCACCTTCGCGATGGGTCGCACGCAGCATCGCCTCGCGCGCTTCGGTATAGGCGCTGTACTTGCTACGCGACTTCAGGTCGACCGGCGACAGCTTCCAGCCCTTCAGTGGATCGATGTGGCGCTCGGCAAAGCGCTTTTCCTGCTGCGCCTGGTCCACGCACAGCCAGTACTTGAACAACAGGATGCCGTCGTCCACCAGCAGCTGTTCAAACACCGGCGCCTGGCGCAGGAACTGCTGGTACTCGGTCTCGCTGCAGTACCCCATCACCCGCTCGACGCCGGCGCGGTTGTACCAGCTGCGGTCCATCAGCACGATCTCGCCGGCGGCGGGAAGGTGCGATGCATAACGTTGGAAGTACCACTGCGTGGCTTCACGGTCGGTAGGCTTGGGCAAGGCCACCACCCGGCACTGGCGGGGGTTGAGATGCTGGCTGATGGCCTGGATCGCGCCACCCTTGCCGGCCGTATCCCTGCCTTCGAACAGCACCAGCAGGCGCTGGCCGCTGTGCTGCACCCAACGCGCCATCGCGGTCAGTTCCAGCTGCAGCGGCAGCAGCAGTTCGTCGTACTCCTTGCGCTTGAGCTTTGCCATCGTCACACCACGCGGGAAGGTAGCCCGAGCGTAGCGCAGGTGGCGCTCAGGTTCTGTCGACGCCGCGCCAGCCGTGCTCACTGGCCAGCCTCTGCAGCAGCGCTGACAGGTCGCGGGCGAACCCGCCCATGTCGAACAGGCCGCTGTGGCCGCGTGCCTGCGCCAGCTCGGCACGCAGCGTGGCCAGTGCCGCTGGGTCGTTGCCCAACGCACTGGCGGTGGCGATGAACGCTGCATCATCGGCGACGTTCATCTGGGCCAGGCCGAGATGGTGGTTGAGGCTGCCGGCTACGCGCGCGGCGAAGGTATCGCCAGGACAGGTCAACACCGGACAGCCGGCCCACAGCGCGTCGGACGCAGTGGTGTGCGCGTTGTACGGATGCGTGTCGAGGAACAGATCGGCCAGCTGATAGCGGGCCAGGTACTGCGGATGCGGCAGCTTGGCCATGAACACCAGGCGTGCCGGGTCCAGGCCCGCGTTCTGCGCAGCCGCCCGCAGGCGTGCATCGGCCTGGCCTGGGCCGGACAGCAGCCACAGCACGCTGCCAGGCACCGCCTGCAGTACGGCGAAGGCGCGGCCCATGCTGCGCGGGTTGAGCTTGTAGCTGTTGTTGAAGCAGCAGAACACCACGCCGCGTTCGGGCAGGCCGCACTCGGCACGCGTCGGTGCGGACTCCAGCACACGGGTGTTGTCCGAAGGCTGGAAGGCGCGCGGCAGGCGCAGCACGCGTTCGCTGTAGTGCGGTTCCAGTGATGGCGGAAGGGTGAAGTCATCACCGATCACTGCATCCATCCACGGCGCTCCAGACGTGCCCGGGTAGGCCAGCCAGTTCAGCTGCAGCGGGGCAGGGCGCATGGCCAGCACTTCCGGCGTGCCGCCGCCGCCCCAGCCGCGCAGGTCGAACAACAGGTCGATGCCTTGCCCGCGGATGCGGGTGGCCGTGTCGGCATGACGCAGGCCGGCCACGTCGTGCAGCTGCGTCGCCGCCTGCAGTCGTTGGCGGATGCGGCTGCCATCGTCGCGGTTCAGTGCGAACAGATGCAGCTGCAGCGCAGGGTCGTCGCGCAGCTGCTCGAGCAGGGCTACGGTCAGCAGCCCGGTGGGATGGGCGCCGAATCCGTTGGAGAGGAAACCCACCCGCAACGGGCCCCGGGTGCGCACCGTTACCGCTGGCAACGGTCGCGCCGAAGCGGCTACGGCAGATGCACGGGTGCGGGCACAGGCCAGCTGCTCGGCGGCGGAGGCGTCTTCGCTGAGGAAGGCGAATGGTTCGACCACACCTTGTCCGGAGGCGAGTGCACTGCGCACCTGCGCGGCCAGCGCGTCCACGTCCTGCCAGTCGCACAGGCGACGCTGCCAGGCCAGACGTTGTGCGGCGATGTACGGCTCGGACGGCATCAGTGCGTGCGCGCGTCGATACGCCGCCGCCGCGCCCTCGGCATCATCGGCATCTTCCAGCGCGTGGCCCAGCCACAGCGCGATGCCCGGGTGCTGCGGTGCCAGAGCGGCCGCCTGGCCAAGCAGCGTCGCGGCGTCGGCATGCGCGCCGGCCATCCATGCCACGCGGCCCAGGCGCGCCAGCGCTTCGGGATGGTTCGGGCGCAGCTGCAGCGCGCGTCGTGCGGCCTGTTCGCCGGCGGCGATGTCGCCGGCTTCCAGTTCCACGTCGGCCAGCATCACCCAGGCGACGAAATCGCCGGGCTGGCGTGCGATCGCCTGCTGCAGGTGCTGTCGCTGCTGCCAGGCCGACATCGTGCTCAGCCCGCCGACAGCTGGGCCAGGGCGTCGACCTGGTGTTCGTGGCTGAGCCGCTGCAGCAGCGGGTCGAGGTCGCCGGCCAGGATGTTGGGCAGGTCGTACAGGGTCAAGCCTTCCACACGGTGGTCGGTGATCCGGCCCTGCGGGAAGTTGTAGGTGCGGATGCGCTGGCTGCGATCGCCGCTGCCGACCTGCAGGCGCCGCGACTCGGCCTGCGCGGCGTCCTGTCGCTGGCGCTCGGCATCGAGCAGCTGCGCTTTCAGTCGCTTCATCGCCTTGTCACGGTTGGCGTGCTGGCTGCGCTCGGTCTGGCACTCCACCACCACGCCGGTCGGCACGTGGGTGATGCGGATCGCCGACTCGGTCTTGTTGACGTGCTGGCCGCCGGCACCGGACGAGCGGAACGTATCCACCTTCAGGTCGGCCGGGTTGATGACGATGTCATCGACCTCGTCGGCCTCGGGAATGATCGCCACAGTGGCCGCCGATGTGTGGATGCGGCCCTGCGATTCGGTGGCCGGCACGCGCTGCACGCGGTGCGTGCCCGATTCGAATTTCAGGCGCGAGAACGCACCACGGCCGACCACGCGCGCCACCACTTCCTTGTAGCCGCCGTGTTCGCCCGGGTTGTCCGACTCGATCTCGACCTTCCAGCCCTGGCGCTCGGCGTAGCGGGCGTACATGCGGAACAGGTCGCCGGCAAAGATCGCTGCTTCGTCGCCGCCGGTGCCAGCGCGCACTTCCAGGAACAGGTTGCCTTCGTCACGTGGGTCGCGCGGCACCAGCAGCAGCGCCAGCTCCTGTTCCAGTTGCTGCAGGCGCGTCTGCGCGGCGGAGATTTCCTCGTCGGCCAGCTCGCGCAGGTCGGGGTCGGCACGCATGCCTTCGGCGGCGGCCAGGTCGGCCTTGGCGCGGGCTTCATCGGCGAGTGCAGCAGCGACCGGTTCAAGTTGGGCGAATTCGCGCGAAAGGTCGCGGAAACGGGTGTTGTCGGCGACCACATCGGGTTCGGCGAGCAGGCGTTCCAGTTCTTCGCGGCGCTCGGCCAGCGCTTCCAGCTTACGGCGCAGGGTCGGCGTCATCGGGTCTCACGGGTGGGTGGCGGTAACCCGGCGTGGCCGGGAACAGGCGCTCGGCGGCGCGGGTCAGGTCGGCATCGCCGCTCAGCGCGGCGGCGCGCAGGGCAGCGGTCGGTGGATGCAGCAATCGGTTGGTCAGGCCGTGGGCCAGCAGTTCCAGTACTTCGTCGGCCGGCTTGCCGTTGGCCAGCTGCTGGCGGGCGCGCTCCAGCAGCTCGGTGCGGGTGGCCTCGCCGAATGCGCGCAGCTGCCGCAGCGGTGCCTGGTGGGCGCTGGCCTGCTGGGTCTCGATGAAGCGCGACACCTGCAGGTCGATGATGGCTTCGGCCTCGGCGGCTGCCTCGCGGCGGCCACGGCGGTTGTCTTCCACCGCGCGTTCGAGGTCGTCGACGGTGTAGAGGAAGGCGTCATTGAGCGTGCCGACCTCGGCCTCGATGTCGCGCGGCACGGCCAGGTCGAACAGCAGCATCGGCTTGTGCCGGCGCGCACGCAGCGCCTTGGCCACCATCTCGCGATGGATCACCGGTTCGCGTGCGGCGGTGGCCGAGAACACCACATCGGCCTCGCCCAGATGGCGGTCCAGTTCGGTCAGCGGCAGGGCCACCCCGCCATGGCGGGTGGCCAGTTCCTGCGCGTGGGCGAGGGTGCGGTTGGCGATCAGCAGCCGCCGGACCTTGCCCTCGCTCAGGTGCCGCGCGGCCAGTTCGATGGTCTCGCCGGCACCGACCAGCAGCACGGTGGAATCGTCCAGGCGCGCGAACGCGTTCTGCGCCAGGCGCACCGCAGCCGACGCCACCGAGACGGGATTGGCGCCAACCTGGGTATCGGTGCGGGCGCGCTTGGCCACCGAGAAGGTCTGCTGGAACAGGCGGTCCAGGCGCTGGCCGAGCAGGCCGTGTTCACGCGCGATCGACCAGGCATCCTTCACCTGGCCCAGGATCTGTGGTTCGCCCAGCACCATCGAATCCAGCCCGGTGGCGACCCGGAACAGGTGGCGCACCGCATCGGCGTCGGCGTGCTGGTACAGATAGCCCTGCAGGTCGCCGGCCTGGGCATGCAGCCACTGGTCCAGCGCCTGCGCCGAATCGGCCACGGCGTACAGCTCGGTGCGGTTGCAGGTGGACAGCAGCACTGCCTCGGCGATCTGCGGGGTATCGCGCAGCGAACCGAGCGCGCGCGGCAACGCCTCACCGGCGAAGGCCGCGCGCTCGCGCAGCTCTACCGGTGCGGTCTGGTGATTCAGTCCGAGCACCCACAGGGTCATTGTTCAGTTGCTTGCGATAAGCTGCTGGCCATTGGACGACATTTTAAGGCCCCGATGCCGACGATGCCCGCATTGATTCGCATCCCCAGTGTTCTGCTGCTGTCCTTGGCCTGCGGCCAGGCCCTGGCAGCAGTGCCGCCCAAGGCGCCCGTACGGGCCGCGGCCACTGAGGAACTGGCGCTGGAACCGGTGATGGCCGGTGAGTTCGCGCTGCAGGCCGGCAAGCTGGCCGAGGCCGCACGCGGGTACCTGCAGGCGGCCCAGCAGACCGACGGCGACGCAGGCCTGGCCGAGCGCGCGACCCGCATTTCCATGCTCGCCAACGACGATGACAGCGCCGCCAAGGGCCTGGCCCTGTGGCAGCAGCGCGCGCCCAGCTCGCTGACCATGCGCAGTGCCGCCGCTGCGCTGGCCATGCGCCAGGGCGATGTGAAGGCCGCGCGTGGCGACCTGCAGGCGTTGCTGGTCGACCCTGATGAACGCGGATGGAAGTTCGCGCTGGCCGCGCTGATCGGCGGAGGCCGCGATCCGGCGGTGCCGGCGCAGGTGCTGGGTGAGCTGGTCGATGCCAACGCCATTCCGCCGAAGATCGAGGCTTGGCAGGAGTTCGGCCGCCTGGCCCTGCGCATGGACAAGCCCGAGCTGGCGCGGCGCATGATCGACGAAGTGGTCAAGCGCTTCCCCGAGGAGCCGCGCGTGGCGCTGCTGCGTGCCAGCCAGCTGCAGCAGGCGGGCGAGACCGACAAGGCGTTGTCGCTGCTGCACGACGTCGAGCCGAAGACCCGCCAGGACCCGGAACTGCGCAACGCGGTCGCCATCGCCTATGACAGCCTCGGCCAGCCGTCCGCGGCCGAGCGGGTGCTGGCGTTCGGCCCGCAGGACGTGCAGACCTGGGGCATGCGCGCCTCGCTGCTGGCCAAGCAGGGCGACAAGGCGGCGCTGTCCAACCTGTACAACGAACTGTCACGGCAGGCGGCCAAGCCGGACCCGGCGCAGCGCCTGCTGCTCGGAAAGATCGCCGAATACCTGAAGCGCTATCCCGAGGCGGTGCAGTGGTACCACAGCGTGCCCGGTGGCGATGAGCTGAGCGAGGCGCGCCTGCGTGCGGCCAATGCGCAGGCGTTGGCCGGGCGCCTGCCGCTGGCGCTGGATGAAGTGCACGCGATCCAGTCCGACGCCGTGGTCGACGACGATGTGCGCCGCGATGCCTACCTGCTGGAGGCCGAGCTGCGCCAGCGCGCCGACGACAGTGCTGGGGAACTGGACGCGCTGGCCCGCGGCCTGGCGGCCTACCCGGATGACAACGGGCTGCTGTACGCCCGTGCGCTCACCTGGGAGCGTCGTGACGACATTCCGCGAGCCGAGGCTGACCTGCGCAAGATCCTGGTGACCGACCCCGAGAACGTGCCGGCACTGAACGCGCTGGGCTACACCCTGGCCGACCGTACCGGCCGTCTGCAGGAGGCGCTGGAGCTGATCGACCGTGCCCGCGTGGCCGAGCCGGACAACGCGGCCATCGTCGACAGCTACGGCTGGGTGTTGTACCGCCTGGGCCGCAAGGAAGAGGCCCTGGTGCAGCTGCGCCGTGCCTGGACCCTGGCCAAGGACCCGGAGATCGCCGCCCATGTCGGTGAGGTGCTGTGGGTGCTGGGCAAGCATGACGAGGCCCGCCACTTCTTCGAGGAAGCGGCCAAGCTCGATCCCGAGAACCGCGCGCTGCTGCGCGCCCGCGAGAAATTCAATCCATGAGTGTTTCCCTTATCCGGCCGCTGCTGTTGGCGGCCGTGACCCTGGCGGTCAGCGCGTGCACGACGGTGGGCACGCAGAAGACGCCGGCCCCGGCCGTGGTCGAGACGGTGTCGGCCGAGGCCGCGCAGGCCGAGGCCGCGCGCGTGGCGGCGCTGCAGGCACAGCCGGACTGGGCTTTCCAGGGCCGGGTCGCGGTCAGCAAGGGCAAGGACGGTGGCAGCGGTCGCATCGACTGGAAGCAGGACGGGCGCCGCTACGTGGTTGAGCTGAGCGCGCCGGTGACCCGGCAGAGCTGGAAGCTGACCGGCGATACCCATTCCGAGGCCGGCCGCCTGGAAGGACTGGCCGGGGGGCCGCGTGATGGCGAGGATGCCCAGCAGCTGTTGCTGGAAGCGACTGGCTGGGACATCCCGGTCAACCAGTTGCCGGACTGGATCCGTGGCCTGGTGGCCGGCGATGCCGCCGGTCCGGAGAAGGTCGAGCGTGACGGTGAAGGCCGCCCGCGCCGCATGCAGCAGATGGGCTGGCAGGTGCAGTACCTGGACTGGTACCCGGCCGAGGCCGCGCGCCCGGCGCTGCCGCGCCGGATCGAGGCCAGCAATGGCGACGCCAAGGTGCGCCTGCTGGTGGACCAGTGGGGGCCGGGCGCGCCATGAAGGCTGCAGCCGACGACGCGGGCTGGTCCTGGTGGCCGGCCCCGGCCAAGCTGAACCTGTTCCTGCACATCACCGGCCGCCGGGCTGATGGCTACCACGAGCTGCAGACCGTGTTCCGCCTGCTGGACTGGGGTGATCGCATCGGCCTGCGCCTGCGTGAAGACGGCCAGGTGCGCCGGCAGGGCGACGGCCTGGCGGGCGTGGCCGAGGCCGATGACCTGGCGGTGCGTGCCGCCAGGTTGCTGAAAGAGGCAGCCAATGTCGCGCAAGGCGCGGACATCATCGTCGAAAAGCATGTTTCCGCCGGTGGCGGTTTCGGCGGTGGCTCCTCGGATGCGGCCACCGTACTGGTCGTGTTGAACCGGCTCTGGCAGGCCGGCCTGGACGAAGACGCGCTGGCCGCGCTCGGCCTGCGCCTGGGGGCCGACGTGCCGGTGTTCGTACGTGGCCGCAACGCCTGGGCCGAGGGGGTAGGCGAGCGGCTGCAGCCGATCACGCTGGCGCCGGCCTGGTATGTGGTGGTCGAGCCGGGCGTTCATGTTCCCACGCCGGCCCTGTTCGCAGACCCGGATTTGACGCGCGACAGCCCAGTGGCGAAAATAGAGGACTTCGCTTCCGGGACCCTGGTCGGGAACGCGTTCGAACCGGTGCTGCGCCGCCGTGAGCCTGCCGTCGAGGCCGCGCTCGCAGCGTTGAGCGGCATCGGCTCCGCGCGGCTGACCGGTTCGGGAAGTGGTTGTTTCGTCGAGTTCGCATCGCAGGCTGCCGCAGAGCAGGGACGGTCGAAGTTGCCGAAGGAGTTGCGGGCAAGGGTGGCAGCGGGCGTTGCGCGTTCGCCACTGCTGGATGCACTCGAGCAACACTGATTTATCAATGCAGGGGCGTCGCCAAGAGGCCCAAGGCACCAGGTTTTGATCCTGGCATTCGTAGGTTCGAATCCTACCGCCCCTGCCAATAGCGGCTGTGTCCGCGCCTTCCAGCGCATCGCCTGCGCGGGACGTGGAAACAACCGCGGTGTTGTCAGCAGCAAGGGTCCATGAGGGTCCTTGCCGACTCCGGATCCCCGCCACTCGTCCCCGCCCGAGACAATCATGATGCAAGAGTCCCCGAACCTGCTGGTCTTTTCCGGCAACGCCAACAAACGTCTGGCGCAGAACATCTGCAAGGAACTGGGGGTTCGCCCGGGCAAGGCGCTGGTCTCGCACTTCTCCGATGGTGAAGTGCAGGTGGAAATCGAAGAGAACGTCCGCAAGCAGGACGTGTTCGTGATCCAGCCGACCTGCGCGCCGAGCGCGGAAAACCTGATGGAACTGCTGGTGCTGATCGACGCGCTCAAGCGCGCATCGGTGGCCAGCGTGACCGCCGTGGTGCCGTACTTCGGTTACTCGCGCCAGGATCGCCGCATGCGTTCCTCGCGCGTGCCGATCACCGCCAAGCTGGCGGCCAAGATGTTCAGCACCGCTGGCGCTGATCGCGTGCTGACCGTCGACCTGCACGCCGACCAGATCCAGGGTTTCTTCGATATTCCGGTCGACAACGTGTACGCCTCTCCGCTGCTGCTGGCCGACATCTGGCGCGCCTACGGCACCGAGAACCTGATCGTCGTCTCGCCGGACGTGGGTGGCGTGGTCCGCGCCCGTGCGGTGGCCAAGCGCCTGGATGACGCCGACCTGGCGATCATCGACAAGCGCCGCCCGCGCGCCAACGTCTCCACCGTGATGAACATCATCGGTGACGTCGAAGGCAAGACCTGCGTGATGGTCGATGACATCGTCGATACCGCCGGCACCCTGTGCGCCGCTGCCGCTGCCCTCAAGGCGCGCGGTGCGCTCAAGGTTGCCGCCTACTGCACCCACGCGGTGCTGTCCGGCCCGGCGGTGGACAACATCACCAATTCCCAGCTCGACGAGCTGGTGGTGACCGACACCATCCCGCTGAAGGACGCCGCGCGGGTGTGCAGCAAGATCCGCCAGCTGAGCGTGGCGGAAATGCTGGCCGAAACGATGCGCCGCATCGCCTTCGGCGAGTCGGTCAGCTCGCTGTACGTCGATTGAGTTTTCGCCCCCGCCGGCAACGGTGGGGGCATGCCCCGGATGCTTCTGGTCGCGGAAGCATCTTCAACCGCCACGCCGCAAGGCGCGGCAACAACCTGAGTAGTCGAAAATGTCGAAGACCCATGAAATCAAGGTCACCAAGCGTGAACTGCAGCGTAAGGGTGCGAGCCGCCGCCTGCGTCACGCCGGTGTGATCCCGGCCATCGTGTACGGCGGCAACGCCGAGCCGGTCGCCATCAGCCTGGACCACAACGAAATCTGGCTGGCCCAGCAGAACGAGTGGTTCTATGCCTCGATCCTGGACCTGAACCTGGACGGCCAGGTGCAGAAGGTCCTGCTGCGTGACATGCAGCGCCACCCGTACAAGCAGCTGATCATGCACCTGGACTTCCAGCGCGTGAACGAGAACGAAGCCCTGACCGCTTCGGTCCCGCTGCACTTCATCAACGAAGACACCTCGCCGGCCGGCAAGGCTGCCGACGTCGTGGTCACCCACGAACTGAAGGAAGTGACCATCAGCTGCCTGCCGAAGGACCTGCCGGAGTCGATCGAAGTCGACCTGGCCGACCTGGCTGCTGGCGACGTGGTGTACCTGTCCAACATCAAGCTGCCGAAGGGCGTGGAAATCCCGGCTCTGGCGCTGGGCAAGGACCACGACGACGCGATCGTCACCGCCAAGCACGGCAAGGAAGACGCTGCCGACGCTGAAGCTCCGGCTGCCGAGTAATGCAGTGACGGTGCCTGCCTCCGGGCAGGCACCGTTCTGGAAGGAACCATGGCAGGACTGCGACTGATCGTCGGTCTGGGCAACCCCGGATCGGAACACGCCCGGACCCGGCACAATGCCGGGTTTCATTTCGTTGAGGCCCTGGCTGAAAAGGCCGGTGCGCGATGGAATGTGGACAGCAAGCTGTTCGGTGAGACCGCCAAGGTCGAGATCGCCGGGCAGACGGTGTGGCTGCTCAAGCCCGCTACCTTCATGAACCTCAGCGGCAAGTCGGTCACCGCCGCCCAGCGGTTCTGGAAGATCGAGCCGGAGGAAACCCTGCTGGCTCACGACGAACTGGACCTGGCGCCCGGTGTGGCGCGGCTGAAGTTCGACGGCGGCCACGGTGGCCAGAACGGCCTGCGCGACACCATCCGGTTGCTCGGCCACGGCAAGTTCCATCGCCTGCGCGTGGGCATCGGCCACCCCGGCCACAAGGACCGCGTGGTGGGTTGGGTGCTGGGCCGCCCGTCCAAGGATGACGACCTGCTGATCGCACGCGCCATCGACGATGCCATCGACGTGATGCCGCTGGCGGTCCAGGGTGATTTCAGCGAAGCGATGAAGCGGCTGCACACCCCGAAATAAACGGTAGGTACCGACCGTTGGTCGGTACGGAAACAGGCGGCCGGTAGGTACCGACCGTTGGTCGGTACGGAAACAGGCCGCCGGTAGGTACCGACCGTTGGTCGGTACGGAGAATGATTGGAAAAGCAGCACCCATGCCGCTGCTTTCCCAATCACTTTCACCCCAGAGAGCTGTCACCCATGGGTATCAAATGCGGCATCGTCGGCCTGCCCAACGTCGGCAAGTCGACCCTGTTCAACGCGCTGACCAAGGCGGGCATCGCCGCGGCGAACTTCCCGTTCTGCACCATCGAGCCGAACGTCGGCATCGTGCCGGTGCCGGACCCGCGCCTGAACGAACTGGCGGGCATCATCAACCCGCAGAAGGTCATTCCGACCGCGGTCGAGTTCGTTGACATCGCCGGCCTGGTGGCCGGCGCCGCCAGCGGTGAAGGCCTGGGCAACAAGTTCCTGGCCCATATCCGCGAAGTCGATGCGATCACCCACGTGGTGCGCTGCTTCGAGAACGCCGACGTCATCCACGTCAACAACAAGGTCGACCCGATCTCGGACATCGAAACCATCGATACCGAGCTGGCGCTGGCTGACCTGGACAGCGTCGAGAAGGCCCTGAACCGCGCCGAGCGCGCCGCCAAGGGTGGCGACAAGGAAGCGGCCGCGCGCAAGCCGGTGCTGGCCAAGCTGCAGGCGGCGTTGTCGGACGGCAAGTCCGGTCGTTCGGTCGGCCTGGACGAGGAAGAGAAGGCGCTGGTGCGTGACCTGTTCCTGTTGACCCTGAAGCCGGTGATGTACATCGCCAACGTGCTGGAAGACGGCTTCGAGAACAACCCGCACCTGGACGCCGTGCGTGCCCACGCCGCCGCCGAAGGCGCGCAGGTGGTGCCGGTGTCGGCCGCGATCGAAGAAGAGCTGTCCCAGCTCGACGACGAAGACCGCGATACCTTCCTGGCCGACCTCGGCCTGAGCGAGCCGGGCCTGAACCGCGTGATCAACGCGGCCTACAGCCTGCTCGGCCTGCAGACCTACTTCACTGCCGGCGTGAAGGAAGTGCGCGCGTGGACTGTGCGCAAGGGCGCCACCGCCCCGCAGGCTGCCGCGGTCATCCATACCGACTTCGAGAAGGGCTTCATCCGCGCTGAAACCATCGCGTATGACGACTTCATCAAGTACAAGGGCGAAGCCGGCGCCAAGGAAGCCGGTCGCCTGCGCCTGGAAGGCAAGGAATACCGCGTGCAGGAAGGCGACGTGCTGCACTTCCGCTTCAACGTCTGATCCAGCGGCATCGGATCGACGCCGGACGCCCCGCCTTGTGCGGGGCGTTTGCGTTTCCGGTATCGGTTTCGGGCATGGACAAAAATTGACCATGCTCCGGAATGGCTGCGGTGCAAGGCTCGCACGCACTTGTCCACACCAAACCCCCACCGCTTTCCACGCCCAATGTGGAAAACCGTGGGGTCGGAGCCCTTTCCGCAGGAAAGGGCTCCGACCCCGATCAGTGCTTTCGAATCGTGGACAAAAATTCGCCACGCCTCAAAACGCCTGCGGCGCAATGCTCGCACCCACTTGTCCACATCAAGTGCCCATCGCTCTCCACGTCCCGTGTGGAAAACAATCACGGTGATGGATAAAAAATCACCACACCCGGAAACGCCTGCACTGCAAGCCTCGCGGCCACTTGTCCACACCAAGTTCCCATCGCTTTCCACGCGTGGTGTGGAAAACCCACATGCCATGGCAGCCATCAATTTCGGATTCATTGCATGTAGTACTGGATGGTATTGCTTCAGACTACCGGCTGACCCTTCCACTCATACGGGGGCGCGATGTCATGCCTGCGCGCTATCCGGAGAATCTCCATGGCACCCCGAGCGTACTGGTGGGTAGTTGCGATCCTTCTCGTCGGCCTCCTTCTGGCTTATGGATATCGATCCATGGTCGCGCGATCCGAGAAGGTCGGAGGAAGCGCGGCAGCACTGGAGTGCAGTGAGGTCATCATGCTGAGTGCAATGCGCAAATGGCTGCGGCCCGAAGCGGACTTCAGCGAGAGCCAGGGTATCTACCTGGACGCCGTCGATGCTGCAGATGAGGAAGCGCTGATCGCCTACGCAGCGTTGGCTCGCATCTGCCCTGGGTCATCTGGGCGAGGCGCCATCGAGGAAAGGGCCTTTGCCGAACGGCTCTCCCGGATCGCATCCAGTTTCATGCTGGAGGGCATGCTTGAGCCTGGCAGCTATGTGCTGGCCGAGGCCGCAGGTGGCTCCGGCGGCGGCGAAGTGATCACCGTGTCATCGGAGCATCTTTTGCTGCTGCGAAGCATGAACACCCGGGTGCTGGGTCGGGCGGTGATGCTCATGGACAGCAAGCGCCCGTACGGGGATATGTCGCACTTCTACATCGACGTGGCCCGCGCGCTGGGGGAGCCGGTTCCGCTGGATGCAAGCGGCAGAGTATCGTTCCCGCCGGAGGTCATCGCCCGGTATGACGAGTTGCATGGGCAGATGCTGGGCGTGGTGCGCGTTTTCTGGCGCTTTGCAGCGCCGGCGCAGTCGGGGCCTGAGGCGACTCTGTAAAAAAAGACGGAGGCTTGCGCCTCCGTCCTTCCTGCATCCAGTACAGCAGCCCGCGCTTACAGCGCGCTGCCACCAAACTTGTGGGTGTACTGCAGGTTGATGGTGCGGCCGACGCTGTCGAACCAGGACACGTCGTAGTAGGGGTACGCGGTGTACGTGGCGTCCTTCGGCGGCATCTTGTTGAACACGTTGACCACCGACAGCGACAGGCGCGAATGGTCGTCGAAGCGGTACTGCAGCGACGCGTTGTAGCGGTAGGTCGCCTTCACGTACGGGCTGTCACCGCTGTCCCACTTGAACACCTGGTCGTAGTTGTCCGAGGTCGGCAGCTTGCCCAGGCGCGAGCCGTAGACCGTGGCCGACCAGGCGTCCTTCTCCCAGGTCACGCTCAGGCTGGTCTTGGTACGCGGGATGTCGAAGCCGCTGTTGACCGCGAACTGGTCCAGGGTCGGGTCGCCCGGGTAGCGCTGGAAATCGTGCTTCTTCACCCAGGTGTGGGTACCGTTGAGGATGAAGTCGCCGATCCCGGTCTGGAGGCGGTAGCGCAGGCCCACGTCGATGCCGGAGGTGGACTCGCGGGCAACGTTGATCGGGGCCACGCGCACGCCGTACAGGCGGCCATCGCTGGTACGGGTGATGCGGTCGAGCGCATCCACGCAGGTCGGCGAATTGATGTCGGCGCTGACCAGGCGGCAGTTCGCTTCATTGGCCAGGATCGTGCGCACGTCCATGTCCTGCACCTGCTTGCGCATGTCGATGTCGAACCAGTCCACCGACAGGTCCAGGCCGATGGCCGGCGACCAGACGAAGCCGGCACTCCACGATGTGCTGGTTTCCGGGGCGAGCTGGCGGTTGCCGGTGCGGCTGCGGATCAGGTTGCGCTCGTAGTCGGAACAGTCGCTGGCGCCTTCGAGGCGGCAGCTGTACAGGTCTTCGGCGCTGGTCTCGTCGTTGCCCGGGCCGGCGAACACGTAATGCAGGTCCGGTGCACGGAACGCGGTGCCATACGAACCACGCAGCAGCAGGGTGTCGATCGGGCGCCATTCCAGGCCGCCGCTCCAGGTGGCCTTGCCGATGGTGTGACCCGAATAGCGGTACTGGTCGTAGCGACCAGCCACGCTCAGGTTGACCGTCTCGTGCAGCGGCATGCGCAGCTCGGCCGCCGTGGCCCAGCGGTTGCGCGAGCCCTGGCCGTCCGAGTCCTTCCAGCTGTAGTAGTAGTACTGGGTGGCCAGCGGATCGGGATTCAGCGCGTAGGCCTGCTGGCCCACTTCCACGGTCGCGGCAAAGCCGGCATCGCCGCCCGGCAGGCCGAACAGTGCCGAGTTGGTTACGGTGAACGCGGCCGTCTCGGTGCGCGACTTCGGCGAATACGTGGTGCGTGCGGCGATCGAATCGTACTCGGCGCGGGTCAGCGGCCGGTACAGGCGCGACGGGTCGGCGTTGTAGATCGGGAAGCCGTCATCGTCCACCCCCAGCTGCGGGCCGAGGAACAGGTCATTGGCCTTGGCGGCGATGATCTGCGCCCAGCTGATCCGCGACTGGTACTGGGAGTGGCTCAGCGCCGCCTCGTAGTCCCAGTTGCCGGCCAGGTTGCCCTTGAAGCCGGTGGTCACGCTGAAGGTCTTCTGCGTGCTGCGCACCATCGCATTGCGCAGGCCGCCCATTTCCTCGGGCGAGAACTGGCGCTGCCAGAATTCGATTTCGCCGGTGGCCTGGTTGTTGAAGTAGCCCGACTCGTCACCGTTGGCATCCATCCGGCCCCACTTGGTGACGTCGCGCATCAGCGACATCGTGTGGTAACCCAGCTGCACGTCGGCGAACCACTGCTGGCCGTTGTCGAAGTCGTAGCTCAGCGACGCATAGCCATTGGCGCCGCGGCGCTTGCTGAGGATGGTGCCGTAGCCGATCGACGCGTCGCTGCCACAGTAGTAGCCGTACTTCGGGCGGAAGGCGCGGTAGGTGCTGCCCTGGTTCTGCCCGGCCAACGCCTCGCAGGTGGCGGCGCCCGGGTCCAGATAGTCATCGTTGTAGTCGGTGCGCAGGTAGGCGCGGCGCGCGATGCGCGAGCCCTCGGTGGGGCCGTCCTGGGTTGAATCCTGGATGTCGCGCTCATAGGCCCACAATGGGGTCTGCGATTGCAGCTCAACGCTGTACACGGCGTTGAAGTTGCCGCGGCTGAAGCCGCTGGCCAGGCTCATGTCGAACGACTCGCCACCGCCCTCGCTGGTAGTGCCCATGCGCATGTCGATCGTGGTGCCGTCGGCCTTCTTCTTCAGGATGAAGTTGACCACGCCGGCGATCGCGTCGGAACCGTAGATGGCCGAGGCGCTGCCGGTCAGCACTTCGATGCGCTCGATCATGCCAAGCGGAATGTTGGAGACGTCGGTGAAGTTGCTGCGGCCCTTGAACGGCATCGGGAAGTCGGCGATGCGGCGGCCATTGACCAGCACCAGCGTGTGGTTCGGGCCAAGGCCGCGCAGGTCCACCTGCTGGGCGCCCGGCGAGAAGTCGGCGCCGCTGGACGATTGCTGGCTCTGGGTCTCACCGCCGTTCTGGGTCATCGAACGCAGCACGTCCGGCACGGTGGTGAAGCCGCTGGAACGGATCTGCTCGGCGCTGATCACCGTGATCGGGGCGGGACCTTCCACCTGGGCGCGCGGAATGCGCGAACCGGTGACCTGCACCGCATCCAGTTGTTGAACCGAAGAGGAAGCCGGTGCCTGGGCCGCCGCGGAAGCAGCCACGCCCATCAACGCCAGCTGGATCGACCACGCCATCGCCTTTCTACGCATGAGGAATTCTCGAAAATGAAGCCGGCCCGCAGAGGAGGGGCCCTGTCCCCCATTCAGATTTCCGGAATGGGCGCGCGCATTTAACGCCTTTTTTATGTCCTTGACTACTGGCTTTCTATCTGGCAAAGAGTGAAAACGCTTGCAAGTCGATTTTGTTCAGGGAGATCAAGATGCGACGCCTCCTCAGCGCCCTGCGAGGGCCCTCCTTCTGGCTGGCCTGCCTGGTTCTGGCCTGGCCGCTCGCCACCCCGGCGCAGGATCTGCAGAGCCCCGGTTTCGCCTACTACGAAGTGGGGGACCTGGAGGCGCCGAGGCCCGGCCCGCGCGCGCCGGCGATGATGCTGATGGGCGGCGGCGAATGGGTGCCGGAGGCATTCCAGTGGTGGCTCAGGCAGGCCGGCAACGGCCGCGTGCTGATTCTGCGTGCCTCCGGTCGCGACGAACTGCAGGACCGCCTGTACCGGGAGATTGGCGGTACCACCGCGGTGCAGACCCTGGTCTTCGACAGCCGCCGCGGCGCTGACGATCCGGCCGTGCTGCGGGTGGTTGCAGCAGCCGATGCCATCTTCATCGCCGGCGGTGACCAGTCGCGCTACATCCGCTTCTGGAAGGGCACCGCGCTCAACCGCGCGCTCAACGCCCACGTACGCGCCGGCAAGCCGATCGCCGGTACCAGCGCAGGTCTGGCCATCCTCGGTGGTTATGCCTATGGCGCGATGGACGGAGGCAGTGTCACCTCCGCCGGTGCGCTGGCCGACCCGATGGGCAGCGCGGTCACCATGGACAGCGGTTTCCTGCAGATGCCCTACCTGCAGCGGGTGGTCACCGACACCCACTTCGACAAGCGCGACCGCCTTGGCCGCCTCATCGTGTTCGTGGCCCGTGCCGCGCAGGACAGTGGCGACCCCGACATCGTCGGTATCGGCGTCGACGAGGACACCGCGCTGTGCGTGGAGCCGGATGGCCAGGCCCAGGTCTACAGCGCCGACGGCGAGGGCAAGGTGTGGGTGGTCAGCCCCGGGCGTGATGCCGACCGCCTGGTCGAAGGCGAGCCGCTGCGGTTCCATGCCGTGCCGGTGACGGTGGTCGGCAGTGGCAGCCGCATGCGGCTGGATGACTTCGAGGCCGAGGCCGACTACCAGGCCGTCGCCGACGTCAGCGATGGAGAGATCGACGTCGTGCGCCAATGATGCTCCTTTCCGCTCGTGCCGGCCGCTGGCCATGACCCCCGCAATCCATTCATTCGTCCTGCTGGAGACGTACCCGATGAAACTGCGTTTGGCGCTGTCCGCGCTGCTGTCCATGCCCCTGCTTGCCCAGGCTGCACCGGCCACTTCGCCGCTGCTGGTCATCCATGGCGGCGCCGGTGTCGAGCGCAAGGATCTGTCGCCGGCCGAGGAGAAGGCCGCACGCGAAGCGCTGCGGGCCGCGCTGCTGAAGGGGCACGCCGAACTGGCGGCCGGGCGCCCGGCCCTGGCCGCGGTCACCGCGGCGATCACCGTGCTGGAGGATGATCCCACCTTCAACGCCGGCAAGGGTGCCGTGTTCACCCACGATGGCCACAACGAACTGGACGCGGCGCTGATGGATGGTGCGAGCCAGGCTGCCGGTGCAGTGGCCGGTGTGCAGCGGGTGCGCAACCCGATCCTGCTGGCGCAGACCGTGATGCAGAAGTCCAGGCACGTGATGATGGTCGGGCAGGGCGCCGAAGCCTTTGCGGTGGAGCAGGGCATGACCCTGGTCGATCCGTCGTACTTCCGCACCGACAAGCGTTGGCAGCAGCTGCAGCGGGCGTTGAAGGAAGAGGCCAGCGGCCAGGCGCATGCCGACTTGGAGACCGCAAAGCACTTTGGAACCGTGGGCGCGGTCGCGCTCGACGCGCAGGGGCACCTGGCCGCCGGCACCTCCACGGGCGGCATGACCAACAAGCGCTACGGGCGCGTGGGCGACTCGCCGATCATCGGCGCCGGCACCTGGGCTGATGCCCGTTGCGCGGTGTCGGGCACCGGCTGGGGCGAGTACTACATCCGCACCGCCGCCGCGCACGAGATCTGCGCACGCATGCGCTACCAGGGCCAGACACCGGAGCAGGCCGGAAAGGGCGTGATCAACGAGACGATTCCGCAGATGGGTGGCGACGGTGGTGCGATCGTACTGGCCGCCGATGGAAAAATGGCCACGCCGTTCAACACGCAGGGCATGTATCGGGGCTGGATCGGCGCCGACGGCGTACCCCATGTCGCAATTTTCGCCAGCGAGACCCTGCCGGTCCCGGGGCAATAACCTTGCGTATCAATGGGTTTGCGACAACGTGTGAAAAAGATGGAAAAAAGCGTTGACAGGCCCCCGTCCCATCAGCAGAATAAGCGGCTCACCACCACACACCGCAACGCTTCGGCGGCAACGGAATGGGGTGGTAAGGAGGGATACCCAAGCGGCCAACGGGGGCAGACTGTAAATCTGCTGGCTTACGCCTTCGGTGGTTCGAATCCACCTCCCTCCACCAGTTTCACGTTGTGACATTCCCGGCGCGGGAGTAGTTCAATGGTAGAACCTCAGCCTTCCAAGCTGATGGTGCGGGTTCGATTCCCGTCTCCCGCTCCATTGAATGAACTTTGAATATTATCGAGTTCATGTCATAATGCAAAACTCGGCTCACGTAGCTCAGTCGGTAGAGCACTTCCTTGGTAAGGAAGAGGTCGAAGGTTCGATTCCTTTCGTGAGCACCATCTTAAGCATCACCTCTCAGACGAATTCGAGATAAGCAGCCATGGCCAAGGGTAAGTTCGAGCGCACCAAGCCGCACGTCAACGTCGGCACCATCGGTCACGTCGACCACGGCAAGACCACGCTGACCGCCGCACTGACCAAGATCGGTGCCGAGCGCTTCGGTGGCGAGTTCAAGGACTACTCCTCGATCGACGCCGCGCCGGAAGAAAAGGCTCGTGGTATCACGATCTCGACCGCGCACGTCGAATACGAATCCCCGGTCCGTCACTACGCCCACGTCGATTGCCCGGGCCACGCTGACTACGTCAAGAACATGATCACCGGTGCCGCCCAGATGGACGGCGCGATCCTGGTCTGCTCGGCCGCTGACGGCCCGATGCCGCAGACCCGCGAGCACATCCTGCTGTCGCGTCAGGTCGGCGTGCCGTACATCGTCGTGTTCCTGAACAAGGCCGACATGGTTGACGACGCCGAGCTGCTCGAGCTGGTCGAGATGGAAGTGCGCGAGCTGCTGAGCAAGTACGACTTCCCGGGCGACGACACCCCGATCATCGCCGGTTCGGCCCGTCTGGCGCTGGAAGGCGACCAGAGCGACATCGGCGTGCCGGCCATCCTGAAGCTGGTCGACGCCCTGGACAGCTGGATCCCGGAGCCGGAGCGCGCAATCGACAAGCCGTTCCTGATGCCGGTGGAAGACGTGTTCTCGATCTCGGGCCGCGGCACCGTGGTGACCGGTCGTATCGAGCGCGGCGTGATCAAGGTTGGCGACGAAATCGAAATCGTCGGCATCCGTCCGGTGCAGAAGACCACCGTGACCGGCGTTGAAATGTTCCGCAAGCTGCTGGACCAGGGTCAGGCAGGCGACAACGCTGGCCTGCTGCTGCGCGGCACCAAGCGTGACGACGTCGAGCGTGGCCAGGTCCTGGCCAAGCCGGGTTCGATCAAGCCGCACACCAAGTTCGAAGGCGAAGTGTACGTCCTGTCGAAGGACGAAGGCGGCCGCCACACCCCGTTCTTCAACGGCTACCGCCCGCAGTTCTACTTCCGCACCACCGACATCACCGGCGCAGCTGCACTGCCGGAAGGCGTCGAGATGGTGATGCCGGGTGACAACGTCAAGATGGTCGTCACCCTGATCAACCCGGTGGCAATGGACGAAGGCCTGCGCTTCGCCATCCGCGAAGGCGGCCGTACCGTCGGCGCCGGCGTGGTCTCGAAGATCATCGAGTAATCTGGTAGTATCTGCGCCCCGATGTTGCCTGGGTAGGGCATCGGGGCGTATCAAATGGGAAAGCAGGCACAGGATGTGCCTTGTGTTCCCCGGACCAGGAAGGGTCAATGCCATTCAGGCGGCGTCAACAGGCGACTGTTGACAGCTGCCTTGCGTGCCATTATGCTTCTACGTCTGGGCAGGCCTGGGAACGGGTCTGCCTACGTTTTTGAGGTCTACGGATTGACCTTGTCGGCCTGCAGGAGTGTGGGCCGTCTGTATTCAGGAATTTCATGGGGCAAAGCAACCCAGAGGCTTTGTCTGTCGCTCTTTTAACGAAGGAACCTACCGCCATGGCGGACCAAAAGATCCGGATCCGGCTGAAAGCGTTCGATCATCGTCTGATCGACCGTTCGGCCAGCGAGATCGTTGAAACGGCAAAGCGGACCGGCGCGCAAGTGCGTGGCCCGATCCCGCTGCCGACCAAGATCGAGCGTTACACCGTTCTCGTCTCCCCGCACGTCGACAAGGACGCGCGTGACCAGTACGAGACCCGCACGCACAAGCGCGTGCTCGATATCGTTGACCCGAATGACAAGACCGTGGACGCGCTGATGAAGCTCGAACTGGCTGCCGGCGTCGACGTTCAGATCAAGCTGACCTGAGGACTACGACCATGACGAAGAAGTATTCGTTGGGCTTCGTGGGCCGCAAGGCTGGCATGAGCCGCGTGTTCACTGAAGATGGCCGCTCCATCCCGGTGACCCTGATCGAAGCAACCCCGAACCGCATCGCGCAGATCAAGACCGTCGAAACCGACGGCTACAGCGCCGTGCAGGTGACCGTCGGCGCGCGTCGCGCTGCCCTGGTCAACAAGCCGGAAGCCGGCCACTTCGCCAAGGCGAAGGTGGAAGCGGGTCGTGGCCTGTGGGAATTCCGCGTTGAAGACGCGCAGCTCGGCGATTTCGCCGTTGGCGGCGAAGTCAAGGCGGACATCTTCGAAGTCGGCCAGATCGTCGACGTCCAGGGTGTCACCAAGGGTAAGGGCTTCCAGGGCACCATCAAGCGCCACAACTTCCGTATGGGCGATGCAACCCACGGTAACTCGCTGTCGCATCGCGCGCCGGGTTCGCTGGGTCAGCGCCAGACCCCGGGTCGTGTTTTCCCGGGCAAGAAGATGTCGGGCCACATGGGCGCGGTGCAGCAGAGCACCCAGAACCTGGAAGTGGTCAAGGTCGACGTCGAGCGCGGTCTGATCGCGGTTCGCGGCGCCGTTCCGGGCGCGGCGGGTGGCGACGTGATCGTCCGTCCGGCGAGCAAGGCATAAGGAGAGATGACGATGGAACTCGTTATCACGGGTAGCAACAACAAGGTCTCGGTCTCCGACGCCGTGTTCGGTCGCGATTTCAGCGAAGATCTGGTCCACCAGGTCGTCGTTGCCTACCGCAACGCCGGTCGCGCCGGCACCAAGGCACAGAAGACTCGCTCTGAAGTGGCTGGTACCACCAAGAAGTCGAAGAAGCAGAAGGGCGGCGGCGCGCGTCATGGCGCACTGACGGCTCCGATCTTCGTCGGCGGCGGTGTCACCTTCGCGGCCAAGCCGCGCAGCTTCGAGCAGAAGGTCAATCGTAAGCAGTACCGTGCCGCCATGTGCGCGATCCTGTCCGAGCTGAACCGTCAGGGCCGTCTGACCATCGTGGAGTCCTTCGATGTCGAAGTGACCAACACGAAGGGTCTGATCGCCAAGCTGGCCGGCCTGGAAGTGGGCAAGCGCCCGCTGATCGTCACTGAAGAAGCCTCCGAGCACCTGTACCTGTCCGCCCGCAATCTGCCGTACGTGCAGGTGCGTGATGTGCAGGGTCTGGACCCGGTGTCGCTGGTCGGTGCCGACACGGTCGTCATCACCGCTGACGCGGTCAAGAAGGTCGAGGAGTGGCTGGCATGAACAGCAACGAAAAAATCTTCAGCGTGCTGCGTGCCCCGCGTGTCTCCGAAAAGACCGCGCGCCTGCAGGAACTCTCCAACCAGTATGTCTTCGAAGTTTCGAACGAAGCCACCAAGGCCGATGTAAAGGCCGCGGTTGAGCAGCTGTTCGACGTCAAGGTCGAAGCCGTCAACGTGGTCAACGTCAAGGGCAAGAACAAGTCCTTCCGTAACCGTGCTGGCCGCCGCGGCGATTGGCGCAAGGCGTACGTTCGCCTGGCCGACGGCCAGTCGATCGATGTAACGGCCAAGGCCTGAGGTACATCCCATGCCATTGATGAAATTCAAGCCCACCTCCCCCGGCCGCCGTTCGGCCGTGCGCGTGGTCACCCCCGACCTGCACAAGGGTGCTCCGCACGCCGCGCTGGTCGAGTCGCAGAGCCGCTCGGGTGGTCGTAACCACCATGGCCGCATCACCGTGCGTCACGTCGGTGGTGGTGCCAAGCAGCACTACCGCATCATCGACTTCAAGCGCAACAAGCTGGGCATCCCGGCGCGCGTGGAACGCATCGAATACGATCCGAACCGCACCGCCCACATCGCCCTGCTGTGCTACGTCGACGGTGAGCGTCGCTACATCATCGCCCCGAAGGGCCTGAAGGCTGGTGATCAGGTGATCGCTGGTTCGGACGCCCCGATCAAGGCTGGCAACACCCTGCCGCTGCGCAACATCCCGGTCGGCACCACCATCCACTGCATCGAGCTGAAGCCGGGCAAGGGCGCTCAGATCGCTCGCGCCGCTGGTGCGGCCGTGCAGCTGGTGGCTCGCGAAGGCATCTACGCCACCCTGCGCCTGCGCTCGGGTGAAATGCGCAAGGTTCCGGTCGAGTGCTGCGCCACCATCGGCGAAGTCGGCAACGACGAGCACAGCCTGGAAAAGCTGGGCAAGGCCGGTGCCAAGCGTTGGCGCGGCGTCCGCCCGACCGTTCGTGGTGCTGCCATGAACCCGGTTGACCACCCGCACGGTGGTGGTGAGGCCAAGGCCGGCCAGGGTAACCCGCATCCGGTCACCCCGTGGGGTGTCCCGACCAAGGGTTACAAGACGCGCCATAACAAGCGCACTCAGCAGTTCATCGTCCGCGATCGTAGGGGCTAATCGACCATGGCACGTTCACTCAAGAAGGGCCCGTTCGTCGATCACCACCTCGTCAAGAAGGTGGAGGCCGCTGCGGGCAGCAAGAAGCCGATCAAGACCTGGTCGCGCCGTTCGATGATCCTGCCTGACATGGTAGGCGTCACCATTGCCGTGCATAACGGCAAGAACCACATCCCGGTTCTCGTCAACGAGAACATGGTCGGCCACAAGCTCGGCGAATTTGCCATCACCCGGACCTTCAAGGGTCACGGTGGTGACAAGAAGTCGGGCAAGTAAGGAGAGATGACAATGGAAGCGAAAGCCATCCTGCGCACTGCGCGCATCTCCCCGCAGAAGGCTCGTCTGGTCGCTGACCAGGTGCGCGGTCTGCCGGCCGAGCGTGCGGTCAACCTGCTGAAGTTCTCGGACAAGAAGGCTGCCCACCTGATCAAGAAGGTGGTGGAGTCGGCAATTGCCAACGCCGAGAACAACCAGGGCGCCGACGTCGACGAGCTGAAGGTTCAGACCATCATGGTTGATGAAGGTCCGACCCTGAAGCGTTTCATGGCGCGGGCGAAAGGCCGCGGTACCCGCATCCTCAAGCGCACCAGCCACATCACTGTGGTTGTGGGCGCCGCCAAGTAAGCGGATAAGGAAAAGACCATGGGTCATAAAGTTCATCCGATTGGTATCCGCCTCGGCATTTCCAAGGACTGGAACTCCAAGTGGTACGCCAACAAGGCCGAGTTCGCTGGTTACCTGGCAGCCGACCTGAAAGTGCGCGAAATGCTGCGCAAGAAGCTGGCTCAGGCCGGCATCAGCAAGATCCTGATCGAGCGTCCGGCCAAGACCGCTCGCGTGACGATCCACACCGCCCGTCCGGGCGTGGTGATCGGCAAGCGCGGTGAGGACATCGAGAAGCTGCGCAAGGAAGTGAGCGAGATGATGGGCGTCCCGGCGCACATCAACGTCACCGAAGTGCGCAAGCCGGAACTGGACGCGCAGCTCGTTGCCGAGTCGATCGCCCAGCAGCTGGAGCGTCGCATCATGTTCCGCCGCGCGATGAAGCGCTCGGTCGGCAACGCGATGCGCCTGGGTGCCCTGGGCATCAAGGTCAACGTCGGTGGCCGCCTCAACGGTGCAGAAATCGCCCGTTCGGAGTGGTACCGCGAAGGCCGCGTGCCGCTGCACACCCTGCGTGCCGACATCGACTATGGCTTCGCTGAAGCCAAGACGACCTACGGCATCATCGGCATCAAGGTCTGGATCTACAAGGGCGAGGTCTTCGATTTCTCCCAGGTTGGCCAGGAAAAGCAGGACGACACCCCGTCGCGCAACGATCGTCACGATCGCGGCGACCGCGGTGACCGTCAGCGCCCGGCCCGTGAAGCGAGGTAACGACAATGTTGCAACCCAAGCGAACCAAGTACCGCAAGGTACACAAGGGCCGTAACGATGGCCTGAGCTGGAGCGCCAACGCTGTCAGCTTCGGCGAGTACGGCCTGAAGGCAACCGCACACGGTCAGCTGACCGCGCGTCAGATCGAAGCGGCCCGCCGCTCGATCAGCCGCTACGTCAAGCGCGGCGGCAAGATGTGGATCCGCGTGTTCCCCGACAAGCCCATCACCAAGAAGCCCATCGAAGTCCGAATGGGTTCTGGTAAGGGTAACGTGGAATACTGGGTGGCCCAGATCCAGCCCGGCCGCATGATCTATGAAATCGAGGGTGTTTCCGAGGAAGTGGCTCGCGAGGCGTTCCGCCTGGCCGCCGCCAAGCTCTCGGTCACCACCACTTTCGTGACCCGTACGGTGCGCTGATGGATATCAAAACTCTCCGTGAAAAGTCGGCTGACGAACTCAAGGCCCACCTGATCGACCTGCGTAAGGAACAGTTCTCTGTCCGTATGCAGCAGGTCACCGGCCAGCTGCCGAAGACCCACGACATTCGCCGGGTCCGTCGCGAGATTGCTCGCGTCAAGACCCTGCTCGGCAGCACGAAGTAAGGATGGCCGCTATGAGCGACAATACTGAAAAGAAGACGCTGCGCACGGTCGAAGGCCGTGTCGTCAGCAACAAGATGGACAAGACGGTTACCGTCCTGGTTGAGCGTCAGGTCAAGCACGCGCTGTACGGCAAGTACATCAAGCGCTCGACCAAGCTGCACGCCCACGATGCCGACAACGCCTGCAAGGAAGGCGATGTCGTCCGCGTGACCGAGATTGCTCCGATGTCCAAGACCAAGAACTGGCGCGTGGTGGAAGTCATCACGCGTGCGGCTGAATAAGGAGTCTGAATCATGATCCAGATGCAGAGCTACCTTGACGTCGCGGACAATTCGGGTGCCAAGCAGGTGATGTGCTTCAAGGTGCTGGGTGGTTCCAAGCGCCGTTACGCCGGCATCGGCGACATCATCAAGGTCACCGTGAAGGATGCGATTCCGCGCGGCAAGGTCAAGAAGGGTGAAGTGTATGACGCCGTCGTGGTGCGTACCCGCAAGGGTGTGCGTCGCGCCGATGGCTCGCTGATCCGCTTCGACGGCAACGCTGCCGTTCTGCTGAACAGCAAGCAGGAGCCGATCGGTACCCGTATCTTCGGGCCGGTGACCCGTGAACTTCGTTCGGAGAAGTTCATGAAGATCGTCTCGCTCGCTCCCGAAGTGCTGTGAGCGACAGGAGATAATCATGGCTAACCGTATCAAGAAGGGCGACCAGGTTGTCGTCAACGCTGGCAAGGACAAGGGCAAGCAGGGCGAAGTCGTCCGCGTCGACGGCGACCGTGTGGTCGTCGCCAACGTGAACATCGTCAAGCGCCACACCAAGCCGAACCCGCAGGCAGGTGTTGCCGGCGGCGTGGTCGAGCGCGAAGCTTCGATCCATATCTCCAACGTGAATGTTCTGAACCCGGCTTCGGGCAAGGGCGAACGCGTTGGCTTCAAGGTGCTGGAGGATGGACGCAAACTGCGTGTGTTCCGCTCCAGCGGTGAGGCGCTCGACGCCTGAGGAATGAGAAGATGAGTTCCCGTCTCGAAAAGTTCTACAAGGACGAAGTGGTGCCGGCGCTGATGAAGCAGTTCGGCTACACCAATCCGATGGAAGTGCCGAAGCTGGTCAAGGTCACCCTGAACATGGGTGTCGGCGAAGCGGCCACCAACAAGAAGATCCTGGAAAACGCCGTCGGCGACATGACCAAGATTTCCGGCCAGAAGCCGGTTGTCACCAAGTCGCGTGTGTCGGTTGCGTCGTTCAAGATCCGCGATGGTTGGCCGATCGGCTGCAAGACCACGCTGCGTCGCCACAAGATGTACGAGTTCCTGGATCGCCTGATCAACATCTCGCTGCCGCGCGTGCGCGACTTCCGTGGTGTTTCCGGTCGTTCCTTCGACGGCCGCGGCAACTTCAACATGGGTGTGAAGGAGCAGATCATCTTCCCGGAAATCGACTTCGACGCCGTCGACGCGATCCGCGGTATGGATATCGCCATCACCACCACTGCGAAGACCGATGCGGAAGCGAAGGCGCTGCTGGCAGCGTTCAAGTTCCCGTTCCGTAACTGATCCGTCGAGGAAACCGAAATGGCAAAGACCTCCATGGTCAACCGCGACATCAAGCGGGAAAAGCTGGCAAAGAAGTACGCTGAAAAGCGTGCGGCTCTGAAGAAGATCGTGTCCTCCGTGGACGCGACCTACGAAGAGAAGATCGACGCCGCAACCAAGCTGGCCAAGCTGCCGCGCGATTCGTCGCCGAGCCGCCAGCGCAACCGTTGCGAGCTGTCGGGTCGTCCGCGTGGCGTGTACAGCAAGTTCGGCCTCGGCCGCAACAAGCTGCGCGAAGCCACCATGCGCGGCGACGTCCCGGGTCTGCGCAAGGCCAGCTGGTAATCCCAGCCGGCCCTGCGATCAGGAGCCCCCTCGGGGGTTCCTGAACCGGGGCAGGGGAGGCGTTCAGCCTTCCCTGAGCAAAAAAACCGAAGAGCCCGGCGCAAGCCGGGCTCTTTTGGCGTATACTCCCGCGTCTTGCCCTGTGCAAACGGGGTTGCAGGAGCGGGTCTCTGGCCCGCTGCATCAAGGGACCTGGCCCGTTTCCAGGAGACAACAGATTTTCGCGAAAGCGGATATCGGTGCACTCAAAGGTACTCATATGAGCATGACTGATCCCATCGCCGACCTGCTGGTCCGCATCAAGAATGCGGCCGCGGTTGGCAAGCAGACGGTGAAAGCCCCGTCGTCCAAGATCAAGGTTGCGATCGCCCAGGTCCTGAAGGACGAGGGTTACATCACCGACCTGCGCGTGACCCAGCTGGAAAACAACAAGTCCGAGCTGGAAATCGTGCTGAAGTATTTCGAAGGCAAGCCGGTCATCGCGACCCTGAAGCGCTTCTCGCGTTCGGGCCTGCGCCAGTACCGCGGCAAGAGCGAGCTGCCGAAGGTCATGAACGGCCTGGGTATCTCCATCATTTCCACCTCCAAGGGCATCATGACTGATGCGCAGGCGCGCCAGCTGGGCGTCGGCGGCGAAGTCCTGTGCTTCGTGGCCTAAGGCGAGAGGAGTAGAACTATGTCCCGCGTAGCCAAGAAGCCCGTCACCCTGGGCAAGGTTGAACTGAACGTCCAGCCGGAAAGCGTCACCGTCAAGGGCCCGAAGGGCACCCTGTCGCTGCCGAAGCCGGCTGGCATTGCCATCAACGTCGACAACGGCGTTGCCACCCTGAGCGCCGAGAACGCCGAGCTGGTCGCGCTGACCGGTACCGTCCGCGCGATCCTGGCCAACATGGTCAAGGGCGTGTCCGAAGGCTTCGAGCGCAAGCTGGAGCTGGTCGGCGTGGGTTACCGTGCTGCCATGCAGGGCAAGGATCTGAGCCTGTCGCTCGGTTTCTCGCACCCGGTCGTGTTCGTGGCGCCGGAAGGCATCACCATCACCACCCCGACCCAGACCGAGATCCTGGTCCAGGGCGCTGACAAGCAGGTCGTCGGTGAAGTCGCCGCCAAGATCCGTGCGTTCCGCAAGCCGGAACCGTACAAGGGCAAGGGCGTGAAGTACTCCGACGAAGTCATCATCCGTAAGGAAGCCAAGAAGGCGTAAGCGCGAGTCCCTCGGAAGAGCTCGCACATCCTTGTGCGGACTCCTCAGGGAAAAGCCCAACCTTCAGCTTTCAAGGAATAATCAAAATGAACAAGAACATCGCCCGCCTGCGTCGCGCCAAGTCGACCCGCGCCCACATCCGTGAGCTCGGCGTCGCCCGCCTGTCGGTGCTGCGCACCGGCCAGCACCTGTACGCCCAGGTCTTCACCGCCGACGGTTCCAAGGTGCTGGCTGCCGCCAACACCACCCAGACCGACGTCATGGAAGGCCTGAAGAACGGCAAGAACGCCGATGCCGCTGCCAAGGTTGGCCGCATCGTCGCTGAGCGCGCCAAGGCCGCCGGCGTCGAGAAGGTTGCCTTCGATCGTTCGGGCTACCGCTACCACGGCCGCATCAAGGCCCTGGCAGAAGCGGCCCGCGAAGCCGGCCTGCAGTTCTAAGGGATCAGGGCAGGGGGCCGATGGCCTCCTGCCCGCCTGCTCGCCAGCCTGAGCGAGGCTGGACGGCGCCGCTCTTCTGCAGTGGCCCACCGGAACGACGCGTCACTTCACAACCATAAGCGGCCTCGAGCCGTACATACCCAAACAACCAAGGAATCAACATGGCAGAAGAGCGTCAGCAGCGGGGTCGCGATCGCGACCGTAACCGCGAAGAGAAGATCGACGACGGCATGATCGAAAAGCTGGTCGCGGTCAACCGCGTCAGCAAGACCGTCAAGGGTGGCCGCCAGTTCACCTTCACCGCCTTGACCGTCGTCGGCGACGGCGAAGGCAAGGTCGGTTTCGGTTATGGCAAGGCCCGCGAAGTGCCGGTCGCCATCCAGAAGTCGATGGAACAGGCTCGCAAGAACCTGGTCAGCGTTGACCTGAACAACGGCACCCTGTGGCACACCATCAAGGATGGTCACGGCGCAGCCCGCGTGTTCATGCAGCCGGCTTCGGAAGGTACCGGTGTCATCGCCGGCGGTGCCATGCGCGCCGTGCTGGAAGCCGTTGGCGTGAAGAACGTGCTGGCCAAGGCCACCGGTTCGCGCAACCCGATCAACCTGGTGCGTGCCACCGTGAAGGGCCTGGCTGCTGCGCAGTCGCCGGCTCGCATCGCGGCCAAGCGCGGCAAGAAGGTGGAGGAACTCAACCATGGCTAATGAGTCCAACAAGACTGTGAAGGTGCGCCTGGTGCGCGGCCTGCGTGGTACCCAGTCGCGTCACCGCCTGTCGGTGCGTGCCCTGGGCCTGAACAAGCTCAACGATGTGCGTGAACTGAAGGACAGCCCGCAGGTTCGCGGTCTGATCAACACCGTTCACTACCTCGTCAAGGTTGAGGAGTAATCGATCATGACTCTGCGTCTCAATGAACTGAGCCCGGCACCGGGCGCCCGCACCGAGCGCACCCGCGTCGGTCGCGGTATCGGCTCGGGCCTGGGCAAGACCGCTGGCCGCGGCCACAAGGGTTCGTTCGCCCGTAAGGGTGGCGGCAAGATCAAGGCTGGCTTCGAAGGCGGCCAGACCCCCATGCAGCGTCGTCTGCCGAAGATCGGCTTCCGTTCGCCGATCGCCAAGGACACCGCTGAAGTGCTGCTGTACGCGCTGGACAAGCTGCCGGCCGGTGAGATCGACTTCGCCGCCCTGCGTGCTGCCAAGCTGGTCCCGAGCACCGCAAAGAAGGCCAAGGTCGTCGTCAAGGGCGAAGTGACCAAGGCGTTCACCCTGAAGGGTATTGCTGCCACGGCTGGTGCCAAGGCCGCAATCGAAGCTGCCGGCGGCAGCGTGACGGAGTAAGAAAATCATGGCGCAAGCTGGCATCGGTAACCTCGCGGGCGGAATGGGCAAGTTCACTGAACTTCGCCAACGTTTGCTGTTCGTCGTCGGGGCTTTGATCGTCTATCGCATTGGCTGCTACGTGCCGGTGCCGGGCGTCAATCCCGATGCCATGCTTGCCATGATGCAACAGCAGGGCGGCGGCATCGTGGACATGTTCAACATGTTCTCGGGCGGCGCCCTGCACCGTTTCAGCATTTTTGCGCTGAACGTGATGCCGTACATCTCGGCATCGATCGTGATGCAGCTGGCCGTGCACATCTTCCCCGCCCTGAAGGCGATGCAGAAGGAAGGTGAGTCCGGTCGCCGCAAGATCACCCAGTATTCGCGCATCGGCGCCGTGCTGCTGGCAGTGGTGCAGGGCGGCTCGATCGCGCTGGCCCTGCAGGGCCAGGTCTCGCCGTCGGGCGCTCCGGTCGTGTACGCACCGGGCATGGGCTTCGTGCTCACCGCCGTGGTCGCGCTGACCGCCGGCACCATGTTCCTGATGTGGGTCGGTGAACAGGTCACCGAGCGCGGCATCGGCAACGGCGTGTCGCTGATCATCTTCGCCGGTATCGTGGCCGGCCTGCCGGGTGCGGTCATCCACACCTTCGACGCCTACCGCGACGGCAACATCCAGTTCATCCAGCTGCTGCTGATCGCCATCGTCGTGCTCGCCTTCACCTTCTTCGTGGTGTTCGTCGAGCGTGGCCAGCGCCGGATCACGGTCAACTACGCGCGCCGCCAGGGTGGTCGCAACGCGTACATGAACCAGACCTCGTTCCTGCCGCTGAAGCTCAACATGGCCGGCGTCATCCCGGCGATCTTCGCCTCCAGCCTGCTGGCCTTCCCGGCCACCCTGGCCATGTGGTCCGGCCAGGCCGCCAACCAGAGCAGCTTCGGCCAGATCCTGCAGAAGGTCGCCAATGCCCTGGGTCCGGGCGAGCCGCTGCACATGATCGTGTTCGCTGCGCTGATCACCGGTTTCGCGTTCTTCTATACCGCGCTGGTGTTCAACTCGCAGGAAACCGCCGACAACCTGAAGAAGTCGGGCGCGCTGATTCCGGGCATTCGTCCGGGCAAGGCGACCGCCGACTACATCGACGGCGTGCTGACCCGCCTGACCGCGGCCGGCTCGGCGTACCTGGTGATCGTCTGCCTGCTGCCGGAACTGATGCGCACGCAGCTGAACGCCTCGTTCTACTTCGGCGGTACTTCGCTGCTGATCGTGGTGGTGGTGGTGATGGACTTCATCGCCCAGGTGCAGGCGCACCTGATGTCGCACCAGTACGAGAGCCTGCTGAAGAAGGCCAACCTGAAGGGCGGCAACCGCGGCGGTTTTGCCCGCGGCTGATTGGCCTGTTATACTTTCGTCTTCCTGACGTGATGGTCCCTCCGCTTCGCGGACTCCGGCCACACAAACGAAGGGCGGCCCCCGCAGCGGTTCCGGGTGGGGGTGTGATGAGGTGGTCCCGCGCTGGAGTAGCGCGGGCGGCTCCGGGGGAAACCCCAGGTCCAACCCCATCCGGCGCCGGAGCCTGGGCACACTCCCCAGGCCGGGTTCATGAAACCAATGGTTTCACGGGCTTCCATGTAAACCGGAACCTTGTTAGTATCGCTAGTTCACTTTTTTGATCCATCCTGCCGGATTGGCGTGCCCGAGGCGCGCTGTCGGCCATCACTCAGCTGGAGAACCGCGTCATGGCGCGTATTGCAGGCGTCAACCTGCCAGCCCAGAAGCACGTCTGGGTCGGGTTGCAAAGCATTTACGGCATCGGCCGTACCCGTTCGAAGAAGGTCTGCGAAGTCGCAGGCGTTGCTTCGACCACCAAGATCCGCGATCTGTCGGAGCCGGAAATCGAGCGCCTGCGCGCCGAAGTCGGCAAGTACATCGTGGAAGGCGATCTGCGCCGTGAAATCGGTATCGCGATCAAGCGCCTGATGGACCTGGGCTGCTACCGCGGCCTGCGTCACCGTCGTGGCCTCCCGCTGCGTGGCCAGCGCACCCGTACCAACGCCCGCACCCGCAAGGGTCCGCGCAAGGCGATCAAGAAGTAAGGGACTGAGAAATGGCTAAGCCCGCTGCTAAGACCAAGAAGAAGATCAAGCGCGTCGTCACCGACGGCGTTGCCCACGTCCACGCTTCGTTCAACAACACCATCGTCACCATCACCGACCGCCAGGGCAACGCTCTGTCGTGGGCGACCTCCGGTGGCGCTGGCTTCCGCGGTTCGCGCAAGTCGACCCCGTTCGCTGCCCAGGTGGCTGCTGAAAAGGCCGGTCGTGCTGCGCTGGACTACGGCGTGAAGTCGCTGGAAGTCCGCATCAAGGGCCCGGGTCCGGGCCGTGAGTCGGCCGTGCGTTCGTTGAACAACGTCGGCTACAAGATCACCAACATCATCGACGTGACGCCTATCCCGCACAACGGGTGCCGTCCGCCGAAGAAGCGTCGCGTCTAAAGGGAGCGATAAGAAATGGCTCGTTATATCGGTCCTACCTGTAAGCTCGCCCGTCGCGAAGGCGCCGACCTGTCCCTGAAGAGCCCGGCGCGTGCGCTGGACTCGAAGTGCAAGCTGGAGCAGAAGCCCGGCCAGCACGGCGCCACTGCCCGCAAGGGCAAGCTGTCCGACTACGCCACCCAGCTGCGTGAAAAGCAGAAGGTCAAGCGTATCTACGGTCTGCTGGAGCGTCAGTTCCGCAACTACTACAAGAAGGCCTCGACCAAGAAGGGCAACACCGGCGAGAACCTGCTGCAGCTGCTGGAAACCCGCCTGGACAACGTCGTCTACCGCATGGGCTTCGCCGTGACCCGTCCGGCTGCCCGTCAGCTGGTGTCGCACCGCGGCGTCACCGTGAATGGCAAGTCGGTCAACCTGGCTTCGTACCAGGTCAAGGCTGGCGACGCCATCGCTCTGTCTGAAAAGGCTGCCAAGCAGCTGCGCGTCCAGGAAGCCCTGACCGTCGCCGCCCAGCATGACCTGAGCCCGTCGTGGGTTGAAGTGGATTCCGGTAAGTTCACCGGCATCTTCAAGGCTGTTCCGGATCGTTCGGATCTGCCTGCGGACATCAACGAAGCGCTGATCGTCGAGCTGTATTCGAAGTAATTCATCATTGGAGAGCCCCCGGCGACGGCCGGGGGTTCACTAGGAGAACCCGCAACATGACGGTTACCGCCAACCAGGTTCTGCGTCCTCGCGGTCCGCAGATCGAACGCCTTACCGACACCCGTGCAAAGGTCGTTATCGAACCTTTGGAGCGGGGTTACGGGCATACGCTGGGCAATGCCCTGCGTCGCGTGCTGCTGTCGTCCATCCCGGGCTTCGCCATCACGGAAGTCGAAATCGACGGCGTGTTGCATGAGTACACCACGGTCGAAGGTCTGCAGGAGGACGTGCTCGAAGTCCTGCTGAACCTGAAGGACGTGGCCATCCGTATGCACTCCGGCGACAGCGCCACCCTGTCCCTGTCCAAGCAGGGCCCGGGCGTTGTCACCGCTGCCGACATCAAGGTTGACCACAATGTGGAAATCTTGAACGGCGACCACGTGATCTGCCACCTGACCAAGGACACGGCAGTGAACATGCGTCTGAAGATCGAACGTGGTTTCGGCTACCAGCCGGCTGCCGCGCGTCGTCGTCCGGACGAAGAAACCCGTGCCATCGGCCGCCTGGTCCTGGATGCCTCGTTCTCGCCGGTCCGCCGCGTCGCCTATGCCGTGGAAGCGGCCCGCGTCGAACAGCGTACCGACCTGGACAAGCTGGTCATCGATATCGAGACCAACGGCACCATCGACGCCGAGGAAGCCGTGCGCACCGCCGCCGACATCCTCAGCGACCAGCTGTCGGTGTTCGGTGACTTCACCCACCGCGACCGCGGTGCGGCCAAGCCGGCCAACAACGGCGTGGATCCGGTGCTGCTGCGCCCGATCGACGATCTGGAGCTGACCGTGCGTTCGGCCAACTGCCTGAAGGCCGAAAGCATCTACTACATCGGCGATCTGATCCAGAAGACCGAAGTGGAGCTGCTGAAGACCCCGAACCTGGGCAAGAAGTCGCTCACCGAGATCAAGGAAGTGCTGGCTCAGCGCGGCCTGTCCCTCGGCATGAAGCTGGAGAACTGGCCGCCGGCCGGCGTCGCCAGCCACGGCATGCTGGGCTGATATCGGTAATGCCTGGAGGCTCCACCGGCAACGGTGGAGCCTTCAACGCAACACAACATGCCACGACGAACCCCAGGTTCGCGCGGCAGGTCGTCCAGGATGGGCGGCCAGGACCATCCGCAGTCCGCGCAGCAACGCCAGGATGGCGACAACGATCCGCACAGCCTCATCATTAACCAAGGAATATCACCATGCGTCACCAGAAGTCTGGCCGTAAGTTCAGCCGTACCAGCGCGCACCGCGAAGCGATGTTCAAGAACATGGCCGCCTCGCTGTTCAAGCACGAGCTGATCAAGACCACCCTGCCGAAGGCCAAGGAACTGCGCCGCGTTGCCGAGCCGCTGATCACCCTGGCCAAGGTCGACTCCGTCGCCAACCGCCGTCTGGCCTTCGCCCGCCTGCGCGACAACGAAGCCGTGGGCAACCTGTTCACCATCCTGGGCCCGCGCTACGCGAACCGTCCGGGCGGCTACCTGCGCCTGCTGAAGTGCGGCTTCCGCGCCGGCGACAACGCGCCGATGGCCTACGTCGAGCTGGTTGACCGTCCGGTCGTGGCCGAGGAAGTGGCCGAGTAATCGGACCGCTCCAACGCGACACAGCGAAAGCCCGGCCTCTGCCGGGCTTTTGCGTTTCCGGGCTTGCCGGACGCTGCACGGCGAGCCGCGCAAGCCACACCGTTCCGACAGGCGTCACCTGTGGCGGTTCGAATGGCGCGCACTCTCGGTTACGCTTGGCGCCTGATCCATTCGAGCGTTGACGATGAATCCACTGCGCTGGCCCTTCCGCGCCCAGTTCTTCCTGGGCTTCCTGATCTGTGCGGGCCTGCTGGGCTACGCGATCTTCCTGCAGTTGAAGATGGGCCTGGAACCGTGCCCGCTGTGCATCTTCCAGCGCCTGGCATTCGCCGCGCTGGGCCTGCTGTTCCTGATCGGCGCGCTGCACGGGCCGTCCAACCGCCCCGGCCGGGCGACCTATGGCGTACTGGCCTTCATCGCCGCCGCGGTGGGTGTCGGCATCGCCGCGCGCCACGTCTACGTGCAGATGCTGCCGCCGGAGATGGGCGCGACCTGCGGCCCGCCGCTGAGCTTCCTGCGCGAGACCATGGGGCCGCTGGAAGTGTTCCGCACCGTGCTGACCGGTACCGGCAACTGCGGCAACATCGACTGGACCTTCCTGGGCCTGACCATGCCGATGTGGTCGGGCGTGTGGTTCGTGCTGCTGGCGCTGTGGGCGCTGCTGGTGTCGCTGCGCAAGGTCAAGCGCTGAGGCAAGGTAATGCCGGCCAGCGGCCGGCACTACCACGGTCCGTCCTCAGAAGTCCTGCTGCAGGCTCAGGTAGGCGCCGCGGCGCGGGCCCCATTGCGGGGCGAACACGCCGACGCCGCCACCATCGCGCAGCTGGTAGCTGCGATCCAGTGCGTTGATCAGCGCCAGCTGCACATGCAGCGGATGGCCGCTGTCGGCGTTGAAGTCGTGGCCTGCGCTGAGATTGACCTGCAGGTACGACGGCAGCTCACCACCGTTGGGCACGCCTTCGGTATCCGAACGCAGGCCGCTGCCGAACACGTAGTTGGCACCGATCCGGTTGTGGCCCGCGAAGGCGTAACTGAAGCCGCCCGACGAGGTCAGCTTCTGGTCGTGATCGAGGTGGATCCAGTGGTCGGCCACGTAAGCCAGGGCCTCCGGATCCAGGTTGTACTGCCCGGTGATGACGTCGGTACCGATGGCCTTGTTCAGGGCAGCATTGAAGTAGGCGCTGAACGGCCCGTTGCTGTAATCGGCACTGAACTCCAGGCCGCGGATGTGGCCGCGACGATAGTTGAACGTGGAATAGATGTAGGCGGCGCCGAACTGGCCTTCGTCCTGCAGGCGTGCGACGCGTCGGTCGTACGCATCCAGGCCCAGCGTGAGGTGTTCACCCAGCTGCTGCGAGACACCGATGTCGTAGTAGTCGCTGCGTTCGGCCAGCGGAATGGTGTTGCCGCCACTGGGCTGCTGGTTGGTGGTGCCGTCGTAGAGGGCGATGTCGCTGCTGGCGATCAGCTCGCTGGCCGGCGGGGTGAAGTAGCGCGAATAACCGGCGTGCACGGTGGTGCTGTCGCTGGCATTCCAGACCACGCCCACGCGCGGGCTGAGCTGGCCCTCGGTGCGCCCAAACGCCTTGTAGCGATCACCGCGCAGGCCGTAGTTGACGGTCCAGTCGTCGCCGATCTTCCATTCGTCCTGCACGTACAACGCCAGCGTGCTGGCGTGGAAGGCGCTGCGATCGGGTATCAGCCGCGGCGTGGTGCTGGACTGCTGGCCGGCGTCGTCGACCGGGAACACCCAGCTGTTGTTGCTGGCCCGCGCGCTCTCGTAGTTGCCGTACAGGCCGTAGCGCAGCGTGTGGTCGTTGCCGAGCGGCGTGGAGAAGTCGGCCTGCAGGGTGTTCGCGCGGTTGCTGCGCTGGACCTGCGAGGCGACGCCGCTGAACACCAGGTCGCCGACCACGTCCGGGTTGAATCCGACATCGCTGTAACGCTGCCCGGCCGAGAGCTGGTAGGCGGTGCTACCCAGCGTGCCCTGCAGCACCAGCATGCCGAAGCGGGTGGTCTCGCGCTGGGTCTCATCCAGCTGGCTGGAGTCGAAGGTGGTGGTGTCGAGGTAGCCGAACTGCGGTGTCTGGCCTGGATTGACCGGGATCTGGAAGCGGTTGTTGGCGAAGCCGGCGAACACGCTCAGCCGGGTGTTGTCGTTGACCAGATAGGTCAGGTCGGCGAAGGCCTTGCCCTGGTGGGTGTCGTCGTGCAGCGGCT
The DNA here is from genome assembly GCF_004365115.1 of Stenotrophomonas sp. CC22-02. Lineage (NCBI taxonomy): Bacteria > Pseudomonadati > Pseudomonadota > Gammaproteobacteria > Lysobacterales > Lysobacteraceae > Stenotrophomonas > Stenotrophomonas sp. CC22-02. Next base: position 394,964 of record NZ_SOCO01000001.1, read on the forward strand.
TGCGCGAGGGGGTCGGATTCTCCAGGCCGACCTCGTTCTGGTCGTAGTTGCCGGTCAGGAACCAGCTCCAGCGGCCCTGGTTGCCCCACCACGAGGCATTCGGATTGACCTTGCCAAACGAGCCGGCAGTGAGGCCCGCGCTGCCTCCATTGCCAAGTTCGGCGCCATTGCGCGTAGTGATGTCGACCACCGCAGCGGTACGTTCGCCGAACTGCGCCGGCAGCGCCCCGTCCATCAGGCGGATGCTCTTGATGGTGCGCGCATCCAGGGTCTGGCCGAAGCCGGAGATCGACTCCGGCAGCAGCACGCCATTGATGCGGTACTGCAGGTTGGCGTGGTCGCCGCGCACATGCACGCCGCCATAGGAATCCTGGACCACGCCCGGGGCCTGCAGCAGCACCTGGCTGAGTGGCGCGGAGGCACCCAGCGGCTGCTTCTGGATGTCCTCGGCGGTGATCTGGTACTGGCTGCTGCCGATGTCCGGCGACAGCATGTTGCGGGCCTGGTCGAGCTGGGCGTGGACGGTCACCGCGTCCAGATCCTTGACCGACGCGGAGGTGTCGTCGGCAGCAGCGGCGAAGGCAGGCAGGCTGGCCAGAGCCAGGGCGAGGGTGATGCCGGTAGCGAGCAGGGAGGGCTTCATGGCGATGGGCTGTGGAAGGGGCCGGTCGGGGTCTGTGGAGTGTTATTTCGTAACAGTTCGTGGCGAATCATGCGCCTGTCCGGGTGGCCGCGGCCATGCGGTATTTGGCCGATCGCGATGCCCTTTCCCCGGCGTTCAGACATGTGCAGAGAGCGCCCGGCCCTTTGCGACAGCGGTCGGCTCTGCGACCATGAACGTCCCCCACCTCCGGAAGTCTGCAATGAGCCTGTCCGCCGTTTCGCCCGTTCCCGATCCTGCCGCGACCGCCGCTGGCGCTGCCTGGTCGCCGGAGAGCTGGCGTGGCAAGACCGCGCTGCAGATGCCGACCTACCCGGACCCGGTGGCGCTGGATGCGGCCCTGCATGAGCTGAAGCGACTGCCGCCGCTGGTCACCTCGTGGGAAATCCTGGCGTTGAAGCAGCAGCTGGCCGAGGCGCAGGAGGGCAAGCGCTTCCTGTTGCAGGGGGGCGACTGCGCCGAGAATTTCAGCGACTGCGAATCGGGCACCATTTCCAACCGGTTGAAGGTGCTGCTGCAGATGAGCCTGGTGCTGGTACACGGCCTGCGCCAGCCGGTGATCCGCGTCGGCCGCTTCGCCGGCCAGTACGCCAAGCCGCGTTCGGCCGACACCGAAACCCGCGATGGCGTGACGCTGCCCAGCTACCGTGGCGACGTGATCAATGCGCCGGCGTTCACCGAAGCGGCGCGCCTGCCGGACCCGAAGCGGATGCTGCAGGCCCACGCGCATTCGGCGATGACGATGAACTTCGTGCGGGCGCTGATTGACGGTGGTTTCGCCGACCTGCATCACCCCGAGTACTGGAACCTGGAGTGGGTAAGCCACTCGCCGCTGGCCGCCGAGTACCAGAAAATGGTGGCCTCGATTGGCGATGCGGTGCACTTCATGGAGACCCTGGCCGGGGCCCGCGTGCACAACCTCAATCGCATCGATTTCTACACCTCGCACGAAGCGCTGCTGCTGCCCTACGAACAGGCGCTGACGCGCCAGGTGCCGCGCCAGCAGGGCTGGTTGAACCTGAGCACGCATTACCCGTGGATCGGCATGCGCACCGCTGCGCTCGATGGCGCGCACGTGGAGTACCTGCGCGGCGTGCGCAACCCGATCGCGATCAAGGTGGGCCCGTCGGTGACGCCGGACCAGCTGCTGCGCCTGATCGATGTGCTGAACCCGCATGATGAACCCGGCCGCCTGAGCTTCATCCATCGGATGGGTGCGGCGCAGATTGCCGAGAAGCTGCCGCCGCTGCTGGACGCGGTCAAGCGTGACGGTCGCCGTGTGCTGTGGGTATGCGATGCGATGCATGGCAATACCGAGAGCACGGCCAATGGTTTCAAGACGCGTCGCTTCGACAACGTGCGCGGCGAAGTGGAGATGTCGTTCGACCTGCATGCGGCTGCAGGCACGCGCCTGGGCGGCGTGCATCTGGAGCTGACCGGCGAGGATGTAACCGAGTGCACCGGTGGCGCGCGCGAGTTGACCGAGCGCGATCTGGAGCGTGCGTATCGTTCGACGGTGGACCCGCGGTTGAACTACGAGCAGTCGCTGGAGATCGCGATGGCGATCGTGCGCAAGCAGGAGCAGGTGCGGTAAGGGGGTTGCGGCAGGGCTTGCAGCCCTGCACCTGCTGCAATCAACGTCAACGTCAAAAGCGGGCATTCCGTGGTTTGGTGGGGCGGTGTCGGAGTGCGGGGACGCCGTGAACCCATCCCTGGGGGCTTGGCAGCCGCATCCATGCGGCTGACACCCCGCACTCCGACACCGCCCCACCTCTGACAGATTGCTGCGATCTGTCGGTGGGTGCCGACCGTTGGTCGGCACATCTGTCAGATATCGATACACACAAATGCGGTCAGATCTGTTCCAGCAGATCGCGGAAATCTGTCGAAGGCGGGGTGGGGCCGGTTGCGGGGGCGTGAGCCGCATGGATGCGGCGACCGAGCCTCCATGGACGGATTTACGGCGCCCCCCGCAACCGGATCCATCCCGCCATCCCACAGGAAACCCGCTTCTGCTTCGGCTGTTGCTGTTGCTTCGGCTTGTAGCAGGTGCAGGGCTGCAAGCCCTGCCGATCAACACCCTCCTTACGAACGACTGACGTGACGCTCATGCGCCATGCGCGAGGCTGTCCGCTTGCTGTTCGAGTGGAGGTGGCAACCGTGCACTGGGAAAGCGCACAGGCCTATGCATGGCCGTTGGGGGCGGCGGTGCTGGTGGGTGGCATTGGCGCGTGGTTGATCCTGTGGATCCATCACCGGCTGAAAGGGCGCGATCGGCGGCGTGCACGCATCGGTCGCGTGCTCGGGCTGCCGATGGCCACCGCCTGGCCGCTGCTGCTGTTGATTCCCGCGCTGCAGGCCACGCCGCTGCAGGACCCGCTGCTGGGCAACCTGCAGCATGTGCTGCATATCGCGCTGACCGCGTGCTTCATCTGGTTGCTGGTGCGGGCGGTGGCCGCGGGCGAGCGCGCGATCCTGCGCAGTCACCCCATCGATGTTTCCGACAACCTCGAGGCGCGCCGCATCCAGACCCAGACGCGGGTGCTCAGCCGCGTGCTGATGGGCGGCATCATCGTGCTGGGGGCATCGCTGGTGCTGCTCACGTTCCCGATGGTGCAGAAGATCGGCACTGCTTTGCTGGCCTCGGCCGGCCTGATCGGCCTGGTTGCGGGTATCGCCGCCAAGCCGGTGTTCGGCAACCTGATTGCCGGCCTGCAGATCGCGGTGACGCAGCCGATCCGGCTGGACGACGTGGTGATCGTTGAAGGCGAATGGGGCCGCATCGAGGAGATCGGCAGCAGCTATGTGGTGGTGCGCATCTGGGATGAGCGACGGATGGTGGTGCCGCTGACCTGGTTCATCGAGAACCCGTTCCAGAACTGGACACGGCGCAGCGCCGACCTGCTTGGCACGGCCTTCCTGTGGCTGGACTACCGGGCGCCGATCGCTGCGATCCGCGCCGAGCTGGAGCGCATCTGCCGCGGTGAAGCACTGTGGGATGGCCGTGTCTGCGTGACCCAGGTGACCGAGACCAGCGAGCGTGCGATCCAGGTGCGGCTGCTGGTCAGCGCGCGCAGCTCCGGCGATGCCTTCGACCTGCGCTGCCTGGTGCGCGAACGCATGCTCGATTTCCTCGCGCGCGAACACCCGCAGTCGTTGCCGCAGGTGCGCGCACGTGTACAGCACGATGATGAGTTGGACATGCCACGAGCACCGCGTACGCGCACTGCGGATGTGCGTTCGCCGGGTGCGGAAGATGGCGAGGCGGCGATCGTGCCGATGGAATCCGAGGACCGGTAGTGCCGGCCGCCGGCCGGCATCTGCGGGATGATGGATTGCCGGCCAGCGGCCGGCACGACCGGATCACGGCTCGCCGGCGTCGATCAGCGCGTCGGTATCGAAGTGTGGTGGCCGCCGCGCGCGGGTGCGCTGTTCGTAGGCGTAGGCCATCTCGATCAGCTTGGGCTCGCTCCAGGCGGTGCCCATGAACAGCAGGCCGACCGGCAGGCCGTCGATCTGTCCCATCGGTACGCTGAGGCTGGGATAGCCGGCTACGGCCGCAGCACTGTAGCTCTCGCCGGGGAAGTCGTCCCCCTCACTGCGGATCGGCCAGGCCACGCCGGTGGTCGGTGCTACCAGGGCATCGAGTTGCTGGGCGGCGAGGGCGGCATCGATGCCCTCCGGGCCGGCCAGCCGGCGCGCATCGCTGCGTGCACGGATATAGGCCGGGTCGGCCAGCCCGGCGGTAGCGTCGGCTTCCACCAGCAGCTCCTGGCCGAACAGGCCCAGTTCCTGACTGGCATGCGCCTGGTTGAAGGCGATCAGTTCGGCAAGGCTGCGCAGCGGCGCGCGGTGGGTGCTGAAGTAGCGCTCCAGCCCTGCCTTGAATTCGTACAGCAGCACGAGGCGTTCGGCCTCGGCCCAGGCGCCCTGGTTGGGCAGCTCCACCGGCACCACAACGGCACCGGCGCGACGCAGCTCGGTCGCTGCCTGGTCGATCAGCGGCGGCATGCCGCGGTATTTCAGCAGGGGCGTCTGCAGCAGGCCGATGCGCTTGCCGCGCAGGCCCTGCGGGTCCAGCCGCGCGGTGTAGTCATAGACCGCGCGGCCGGGCATGGTCGCAGTGGCCGGGTCGGCGTCGTCGCGGCCGGCGATCGCGGTCAGCACGGCCGCCGCATCGGCGACACTGCGTGCCATCGGCCCGGCGGTGTCCTGGCTGAACGAGATCGGGATGATGCCATCGCGGCTGACCAGTCCAACCGTCGGCTTCAGGCCGACCACACCGTTGATCGCCGCCGGGCAGACGATGCTGCCGTCGGTCTCGGTGCCGATGGCCACGCTGGCCAGGTTGGCGGCCACGGCCACCGCACTGCCGCTGCTGGAGCCGCAGGGCGAGTGGCTGAGCCGATAGGGATTGCGGGTCTGGCCACCGCGCGCGCTCCAGCCCGAGATCGAGTCGTTGCCACGGAAGTTGGCCCATTCGCTGAGGTTGGTCTTGCCCAGCACCACCGCGCCGGCGTCGCGCAGCCGGCGCACCAGGTAGGCGTCGTCCGGGCGGAAGCCCTGCAGGGCCAGCGAGCCGGCACTGGTGGCCATCGGCGCGGCGTTGATGTTGTCCTTCAGCAGCAGCGGAATGCCATGCAGGGGCCCGCGCAGGCGGCCCTCGCGGCGCTCGCGGTCGCGCGCTGCGGCTTCCTTCAGTGCATCCGGGTTGAGCTCGATCACCGCGCGCAGGCGCGGCCCGGTGCGATCCAGGGCCGCAATGCGCTGCAGGTAGGCCTGGGTCAGGGTGGTGCTGTCCAGCTCACCGGCGGTCATCCGCGCCTGCAGATCGGCGACATCGGTTTCGGCGTACGGGAACGGCACGTTGCGGCTCGCAGGTTCGGCCGCATGCGCGCTGGACGTGGCCGGGCTGCAGCCAGCCGAAAGCAGCGCAGGCAGCGCGGCAAGCAGGCAGGTCAGCAGAGGCGGCAAGGACGGGCGCATGGGGCGGCTTGGTCGGCTCCAATCCCCAGTGTAGCCGCTGCTCAGCGATGGCGCTTGCGCAGGTCGCGGGCGAGGACGTAGACCACGATCAGGTTGATCGCCAGGATCGTCCACGACGGCCAGCCCGGGTGCCGGATGATCGCGAAGATGTCGAAGGGCAGGTACAGGGAGGCGGTCAGGCAGCCCAGCCAGGAGGCCCAGGCCTTGGCCCGCCACAGTCCCCAGGCTTCGACCAGGTGCAGCAGGCCGTAGCCGATCATCCCCGCCGCGGCCAGGTGCACCGCGTCGGGGCTGATCATGTGCAGCAGCGAGGGCAGGGTGCCATGGTCCGGATCCAGGCTGAAACGCCGGATCAGGACCATGATGCCGTGCCGCAGCGGCTGCGGTCCGAGCACTTCCAGCCCGGTGGCGGCCAACAGCGCCAGCATCGCCTTGCTCGCTTCGAGCAGGGCGATGACGTGGAGGCCCGGATGCCGGTGTGGATCCGGGTTGTAGCCGCTCTGGTTCACGGGGTGCTGGCTCAGCCGCCGCGCGAAGCCTTCTTGCGGTCGCTTTCGGTCAGGAACTTCTTGCGCAGACGGATCTCCTTCGGGGTGATCTCGACCAGCTCGTCGTCCTCGATGAAGTCCAGGGCCTGCTCCAGCGAGTACTTGATCGCCGGGGTCAGCTGGATCGCATCGTCCTTGCCCGAAGCGCGCATGTTGGTCAGCGGCTTGGTCTTGATCGCGTTGACGGTCAGGTCGTTGTCCTTGGAGTGGATGCCGACCAGCTGACCTTCATACACGTTGTCGCCTTCAGCAGCGAACAGCTTGCCGCGTTCCTGCAGCGGGCCCAGCGAGTAGGCCGGCGTGGTGCCCGGCGCATTGGCGATCATCACGCCGTTGATGCGCTTGGCAATCGCGCCCTGTTCCTTCGGACCGTAATGGTCGAACACGTGGAACAGCAGGCCCGAACCCTGGGTGAGGGTCTTGAACTCGTTCTGGAAACCGATCAGGCCACGGGCCGGGATCGAGTATTCCAGGCGCACGCGGCCCTTGCCGTCCGGCTCCATGTTCTTCAGCTGGCCCTTGCGGGTGCCCAGCTTTTCCATCACGCCGCCCTGGTGGATTTCTTCGATGTCCACCACCAGCTGCTCGATCGGCTCCATCATCTGGCCGTCGATTTCCTTGATGATCACTTCCGGGCGCGACACGGCCAGCTCGTAGCCTTCGCGACGCATGTTCTCGATCAGCACCGACAGGTGCAGTTCGCCACGGCCGGAGACCAGGAACTTGTCGGCATCTTCCAGCTGTTCGACCTTCAGGGCCACGTTGTGGACCTTTTCACGGTCCAGGCGGTCCTTGATCTGGCGGCTGGTCAGGAACTTGCCACCGGACAGGTCCTTGTTGCCGGCGAACGGCGAGTTGTTGACCTGGAAGGTCATCGAGATGGTCGGCTCGTCGACGGTCAGTGCCGGCAGCGCTTCCGGGGTGTCCGGATGGCACAGGGTGTCGGAGATGGTCAGTTCCGGAATACCGGAGATGGCGACGATGTCACCGGCTTCGGCGGTGTCCTGCTCGATGCGCTCCAGGCCCAGGAAGCCCAGCACCTGCGCGACCTTGCCGTTGCGCTTCTTGCCTTCGCGGTCGATCACCGCGACCTGCATGTTCTTCTTCAGGGTGCCGCGCTGGATGCGGCCGATGCCGATCACGCCCACGAAGTTGTTGTAGTCCAGCTGGCTGATGCGCATCTGGAAGGCGCCTTCCGGATCGACTTCCGGCTTCGGCGCGTGCTGCATGATGGCTTCGTACAGCGGGGTCATGTCGCCGTCGCGCACGGTGTCTTCCAGGCCGGCATAGCCGTTCAGGGCAGAGGCGTAGACGATCGGGAAGTCCAGCTGCTCATTGGTGGCGCCGAGCTTGTCGAACAGGTCGAAGACCTGGTCGATCACCCACTCCGGACGCGAGCCCGGGCGGTCGACCTTGTTGACCACGACGATCGGCTTGAAGCCCATCGCGAAGGCCTTCTGGGTCACGAAGCGGGTCTGCGGCATCGGGCCGTCCATCGCGTCGACCAGGATCAGCACGGTGTCGACCATCGACAGCACGCGCTCGACCTCACCACCGAAGTCGGCGTGGCCGGGGGTGTCGACGATGTTGATCCGGTTCTTGATGCCGGTCTTCTTGTCTTCCCAGGTGATGGCGGTGTTCTTGGCCAGGATGGTGATGCCGCGTTCCTTTTCCTGGTCGTTGCTGTCCATCACGCGCTCGGCGAGGACGGTGCGCTCGGACAGGGTGCCGGACTGCTTCAGCAGCTGGTCGACCAGGGTGGTCTTGCCATGGTCGACGTGGGCGACGATGGCGATGTTGCGAAGATTTTCGATGGACATACGAAAGGGGGCCAGTCGGCGCCGGATTTGGAAAAAGAAGTCCAACATTATACGTCGAACTTGACGATTCGCGAAAAGGTGGATTTCACGCCCGTCATGGGGCCCATTCAGCTGGGTCCCGGCCGCCGGGACGAGGCTGCCTGGCGCCGGTGGCTGGGCTGCCCATCCGGCGGCTGAAGCGGGGCTCTCCGCCGATGGTCGAAGCCGCCGCCGCCACGAGGCAGGTGTAAACTAGGTGGCTAGACGCGTTCCCCTCTGCATCAAGGATCTTCATGTCCCTCATCGCCACTTTCGACACCACCCAGGGCCCGATCAAGGTCGAGCTGTTCGCCGACAAGGCGCCGCTGACCGTCGCCAACTTCGTGAACCTGGTCAAGCACGGTTTCTATGACGGCCTGATCTTCCACCGCGTGATCGCCGACTTCATGATCCAGGGCGGCTGCCCGCAGGGGCGTGGCACCGGTGGCCCGGGCTACAAGTTCGAAGACGAGAAGAACGGCGTGAAGCACGAGGTCGGCTCGCTGTCGATGGCCAACGCCGGCCCGAATACCAACGGCAGCCAGTTCTTCATCACCCACATCAAGACCGATTGGCTGGACGGCCGCCACACCGTGTTCGGCAAGGTCCTGGAAGGCCAGGCCATCGTCGATTCGGTCAAGCAGGGCGACGTGATCCATTCGATCACCCTGGAAGGCGACGTCGACGCCGTGCTGGCCGCCCAGGCCGAGCGCGTCGCGGAGTGGAACAAGCACTTCGCCGCCTGATCCCCCTTCGAAACGGCCACCCTCGGGTGGCCGTTTCCCTGTTCCCCGCCGCCCGCCAGGCCTGCGTGGCCACGCCCGCGGCGTCCCATCAAACGCTTGCAAGCAAGAGGAAACCCCCATGAAAGCACCCGTTCGTGTTGCCGTGACCGGCGCCGCCGGCCAGATCGGTTATGCCCTGCTGTTCCGCATCGCCTCCGGCGAGATGCTGGGCAAGGACCAGCCGGTCATCCTGCAGCTGCTGGAACTGCCGGTCGACAAGGCCCAGGCCGCCCTGAAGGGCGTGATGATGGAACTGGAAGACTGCGCGTTCCCGCTGCTGGCCGGCATGGTCGGCACCGACGACGCCGAAGTCGCGTTCAAGGACGCCGACATCGCCCTGCTGGTCGGCGCGCGTCCGCGCGGCCCGGGCATGGAGCGCAAGGACCTGCTGCTGGAAAACGCCAAGATCTTCACCGCCCAGGGCGCGGCGCTGAACAAGGTGGCCAGCCGTGACGTGAAGGTGCTGGTGGTCGGCAACCCGGCCAACACCAATGCCTACATCGCCATGAAGTCGGCCCCGGACCTGAAGCCGGAGAACTTCACCGCCATGCTGCGCCTGGACCACAACCGCGCGCTGAGCCAGCTGTCGACCAAGCTCGGCAAGCCGGTCGGTGGCATGGAGAAGCTGGTCGTGTGGGGCAACCACAGCCCGACCATGTACCCGGACTACCGCTTCGCCACCGCCGATGGTGCGTCGATCGCCGATGCGATCAACGACCAGGAGTGGAACGCCAACACCTTCATCCCGACCGTCGGCAAGCGCGGCGCGGCGATCATCGAAGCCCGCGGCTCGTCCTCGGCTGCTTCGGCCGCCAACGCTGCCATCGACCACGTGCGTGACTGGGTGCTGGGCAGCAACGGCAAGTGGGTCACCATGGGCGTGCCGTCCGACGGTTCCTATGGCATTCCGGAAGGCGTGATCTTCGGCTTCGCGGTGACCACCGAGAACGGCAAGTACACCCTGGTGAAGGATCTGCCGATCGACGACTTCAGCCAGAAGTACATCGACAAGACCCTGGCCGAGCTGGAAGAAGAGCGCGCCGGCGTCGCCCACCTGCTGGGCTGATGCAGGCGGTACCGGCTCCGGTCGGTACGCAGAAGACGGGGAAGCTTCGGCTTCCCCGTTTTTGTTTGGACGGATACGGAACCCCATGATCCACCTGCACTACATCGATGACGCGCTGCTGGTGGCCGAGAAGCCGGCCGGCCTGCTGTCCGTGCCCGGCCGCAGCGCCGAGAACCAGGACTGCGTGGTCGCGCGGCTGCAGGCGCTGTACCCGGATGCGCTGACCGTGCATCGGCTGGACCAGGTGACCTCCGGCCTGCTGCTGCATGCGCGCGGCAAGGACATGCAGGCGGTGTTGTCGAGGCAGTTCGAGCAGCGCCAGATCGGCAAGCGGTATGAAGCGGTGGTCCAGGGGCTGCTCGAAGGCGAGGCCGGCGAAGTGGACCTGCCGTTGATCGTGGACTGGCCGAACCGGCCGAAGCAGATGGTCGATCACGAACGCGGCAAGCCGGCGCTGACGCGCTGGCGCGTAATGACGCGTGATGTTGAAGCGCAGCGCACGCGCGTGGTGTTGGAGCCGATCACCGGTCGCAGCCATCAGTTGCGGTTGCACATGGCCAGTCTTGGCCATCCCATCGTCGGTGACGTGCTGTATGACGCCGCGCCGGCGCAGCGGGTGCATCTGCATGCGTGCAGCCTGCGGTTGATCCATCCGGTGACAGGCGAGGCGCTCGCGTTCGAGTCCGCGACTCCGTTCTAAGTGGGGCGGCAGGGCTTGCAGCCCTGCACCTGCAGAATCAACGTCAACGTCAAAAGCGGGCTATCCGTGGGTTGGCGGGACGGTGTCGGAGTACGGGGACGCCGCAAGTACGTCCGTGTAGGCTTGGCAGCCGCATCCATGCGGCTGACACCCCGCACTCCGACACCGCCCCACCTTTGACAGGTTCACTCGGCTGTTGGTAGCGGTGGCCGTTGTTCCGCGCGGCTGTTGGTAGGTGTCGACCTTGGTCGACACATCTGTCAGATATCGAATGATTCATCCACGCATGGCGTGGATCTACTGTGTCGACCAAGGTCGACACCCACCAGAGCAGTTTGCCGTTCCGACAGATCGCAGGAAACTGTCGAAGGCGGGGTGGGTCCGGTTGCGGGAGTGTCCGCGGCATGGATGCCGCGGCCAAGCCCCCAAGGACGGGTTTACGGCGTCTCCCGCAACCGGACCCACTCCGCCATCCCCCAGTAGCCCGGCTTTTGACGTTGACGTTGACGTTGATTCTGCGGGTGCAGGGCTGCAAGCCCTGCAGGACAAAACCCCACCCCCTACCAAGGTAGGGCGGCCCGCGCGGCAGCGCCGGACTATCCTCGAACCCATGACTTTGTCTGGGAGGGCTGCGTCATGAACTACGAGGAAACCTACCGTCGCTCGATCGACGAGCCGGAGGCCTTCTGGGGCGAAGAAGCCAAACGCATCCATTGGCACAAACCGCCGCAGCAGGTGCTCGATTACAGCAACCCGCCGTTCCGGCGCTGGTTCGTCGGCGGCGAAACCAATCTCTGCTACAACGCCGTTGATCGGCACCTGGCCGAGCGCGCCGACCAGCTCGCACTGGTGGCCATTTCCACCGAAACCAACAGCACCCGCGAGATCACCTATCGCCAGCTGTATCGCGAGGTAAATGACTTCGCTGCCGTGCTCAGGCACCTCGGCGTCGGTCATGGTGACCGCGTGGTGATCTACATGCCGAACATGGCCGAAGCCGTGTTCGCGATGCTGGCCTGCGCGCGCATCGGTGCGGTGCACTCGGTGGTGTTCGGCGGCTTTGCAGCGCACAACCTGGCGCTGCGCATCGACGATGCGAAACCGAAACTGCTGATTGCCGCCGATGCCGGCATGCGCGGCGGCAAGCTGATTCCGTACAAGGCGATGGTCGATGCGGCCTGCGCCGAGGCCAGTGCACCGCCACCGCATGTGCTGATCGTGTCGCGCGGGCTGGATGCCGCCGAACCGCGGGTACCGGGCCGCGATGTGGAATACGCCACCCTACGCGCGCAGATCGGCGAGGTTGACGTGCCGGTGCAGTGGCTGGAGGCGAGCGAGCCGAGCTATCTGCTGTACACCTCCGGCACCACCGGCAAGCCGAAAGGCGTGCAGCGCGACGTGGGTGGTTACGCGGTGGCGATGGCACAGTCGATGGAGACCGTGTTCGACTGCAAGCCGGGCCAGGTGATGTTTTCCACCTCCGATGTCGGTTGGGCGGTCGGCCATTCCTACAACGTGTACGGCCCGCTGATCGGCGGCTGCACCTCGCTGTTGTACGAAGGATTGCCGACCAACCCGGACCCGGGCATCTGGTGGGCGCTGTGCGAGCAGTACAACGTGCGCACGATGTTCTCCTCGCCCACCGCCATCCGCGTGCTGAAGAAGCACAATGCAGACTTCATCCATCGCCACGATCTGCGCGCACTGAAGTACCTGTTCCTGGCCGGTGAGCCGCTGGACGAGCCGACTGCGCACTGGATCAGCGAAGCGCTGGGCAAGCCGATCATCGATAACTACTGGCAGACCGAAACCGGTTGGCCGGCGCTGACCCTGCTGCCGGGGCTGGAGATGAAACCGGTGCGCTTCGGCTCGCCGGGCTTCCCCAATCTCGGCTACCGCATGAAGGTGATCGACGAGAACACCGGCGAGGAAGTGGCGCCGGGGCAGAAAGGCGTACTGGTGATGACCCCGCCATTGCCGCCAGGCTGCATGAGCACGGTGTGGAACGACGACGGTCGTTTCCTGCAGAGCTACTTCAGCCACTTCAGGGAGCTGCTGTACAGCTCGCTGGACTGGGCGATCCGTGATGACGATGGTTACACCTTCATCCTCGGGCGCACCGACGATGTGATCAACGTGGCCGGGCATCGCTTGGGCACGCGCGAGATCGAGGAGGCCATCTCCAGTCATCCGCGGGTGGCCGAGGCGGCCGTGATCGGGGTCAAGGATGAACTGAAGGGGCAGGTGCCGCTGGTGTTCGTCACCCTCAAGCAGGGGCTCGATGGCGAGGATCCGGCGCCGGTGGTGGCCGAGATGATGGCGACGGTGACCACATCACTGGGTGCGGTGGCGCGCCCGGCGCACGTGCACGTGGTCAACGCATTGCCCAAGACCCGCTCCGGCAAGCTGCTGCGGCGCTCGTTGCAGGCGCTGGCCGAGCAGCGCGACCCGGGTGACCTGTCGACGCTGGACGACCCCGGTGCGCTGGAGGAGATCCGCCGGGCGCTGGGACGCTGACCGGGTAGTGCCGGCCGCTGGCCGGCAGCGCCATCTGCCTCGAGGTTGCCGGCCAGCGGCCGGCACTACCCAAGCCTGCCAGGACTTGCGCTAAGCTCGCTGTGTCATCGGTCTGCAACAGAGCCTGCGCTTCGGGGAAGCTGCGCAGGCTTCGACGGTGGCAACCAGGGGGCGTGCCCGGCACGGGCGCGCTGGCATTGCGCATCGAGGATTGGGGGGATGCATGGCATTGCTGCACGCCAAGACGGCCGCTGGCCGTCAGGAAATCGAAGACCGCGGCCGGCGCCTGCCGGCGGCACTGCGTTCGATCCTGTTGATGGTCGATGGCCATCGCGATGACAGCGAACTGCGTGGCTTGTTCGAAGGCCTGCGCGCACCACCGGATGCACTGGAACAGCTGGTCGCGCAGGGCCTGATCGAAGCCATCGGTGGCAGTGCCGAGGCAACACCGACGCGCGGCATCAGCAGCGGCCGCGAGCAGGACCCGGCGTTGTACCAGCAGCTGTACGACGCGATGAGCGAAGCAGTGCGTCGGCATCTGGGCCTGAAGGGTTACTTCATCCAGTTGAAGATCGAACGCTGCACCGATGCGCTGGCGCTGGAACGCCTGTGCCCGGAACTGCTGGCTGCGGTGGGCAAGGCGCGCAGCCCGGCGCTGGCACAGCGCTGGTGGCAGGAAACCCAGGCGGCGTTGATGAATGGTGGCAATGAGGTCGTGCAGGCCTGAGCCACCGCGTAAAGTGATCGGTTCACTTACCCCACAAGGAGTCCCGCGTGCAGGACGACCACGATGACACCGACACCCCTGGCTGGGACGCGATCAACGCCGCGCTGGCGCCGTTGTATGCAGGCCAGGAACCGCGTCATTACGGCACTGCGCTGCCGTACACGCTGGGTGGGCAGGATCCGCTGGATGGCATCAGTGTGTACTGGGCGGATGCGCCGGTGCCGCACTGGCACTACATCACCTATGGCTTTTCCGAGTTGTACGCCAAGGAGAGCAGCGATGCCGACGCCAGTGGCTACGGTTTCGAGCTCACCTTCCGCCTGGCGGCCGTAGACGGTGAGAGCGCAGGCAGCACGCCGCCGGCGTGGCCGATGAACCTGCTGCAGAACCTGGCGCGCTATGTGTTCGGTAGCGGCAACGTATTCGAGGATGGTCACCACCTCAACGCCAACGGTCCGATCGCGCTGGAGACCGGCACCCGGCTGTGTCACCTGGCCTTCATTGCCGATCCACAGTTGCCGGCGCGCGCGACTGCCAACGGGAACCTGCAGTTCCTGCAGCTGGTCGGGTTGACCGATGAAGAGATGGAGGCCGTCAAGCGCTGGTCCACGCGTGGCGTGCTGCAGGCGCTGCAGCCGGCGATGCCGCTGTGGATCAGTGACCTGCAGCGCGGCAATCTGCTGGACGATCCGGCGCTGGCCGCGCAGGTGCAGGCCGGCAGCGAGCGCGAGGGCTCCAGCACCGGCATGCTGTTCATCGAAACCCTTGATTGGCGGCAGGAGGCTGGCATCACCACCCTGGTGCTGGGCGCCGGCCAGGTCGCCAGCGTGTGCGAACTGCTGCCGCTGCGCCTGCGCCATGGCAAATCGCTGGAACTGGTCAGCCGCGAACGGCAGTGGGAGTTCATTGCGGCCGGGGGCGGTGAAGCCGGCGAGGTGTCTGCCGACAGCGCGCGCTGGGCGCTGGATGCGACCGGATTGCAGGCGTTGGCGAGCGTGCGTGCCGAACGCGGGATCTATCCGCTGACAGGCGTGCTGCGCATTGAAGTCGTGCCGACCTATCTGCGCGACGCCAAGGGTGAGGTGATCCGCCAGATCGGCTGAGATCCCGTTCCCCCCCCGAGTCAGTTCGGAGCCGCTCGCATCGCGAGCGGCTCCCCCCTCATGCAGGGTCAGGCCAGGCCCTCGGCCTTCAGTGCGGCCTGCACGCCGGCGTCGGCGTCCATGCGCGCCTTGTAGGCGGCCAGGTTGTCCAGGCCGGACAGATCGACCTTGGTGCCAGCGGCCCAGCGCAGGGTGATGTAGAAGTACGGATCGGCGTAACTGCGGAAACCGGCCAGCCACGGCTTGTCGGCCAGCTGCTTGTCAGCGGTCTCGAACAGGCCACGCAGGCGCTTGTGCGCAGCGGCGCGGATGGCGTCGAACTGGCTTTCGTCGGCGATGAACTTGCCCGGTGCGAACAGCGGCGAGAAGGCCGGATGCACGTCCGAATTGACGAAGGCCAGCCAGCGGGTGGCTTCGGCGCGCTGGCGCGGGCTGCCGTCACCGCCAAGGCCGGCCTGCGGGTAGCTGTCGGCGATATAGCCCATGATGGCGGCGTTCTGCAGCAGCACGAAGTCGCCGTCGACCAGCGCGGGTACCGCACCGGCCGGATTGATCTTGAGGAATTCCGGACCCTTGAGGGTGTCCTTGTTCAGCAGTTCAACCTCGAACGGCTGGCCGGTCCACTGCAGGGCGATGTGGTCGGCGGTGGAACAGGCACCGGGCTTGCTGTACAGCTTCATGGGAACTCCAGGTGATGCGGGCGGGAAGCGCCCACTATCCCAGAGCCTGCCGGCGGGCGGCAACGCTGCCGCCAGCACGGATCGTTACGACTGCCGTGGCTTGAGGTTCTGCACCTTATAGAAGGTGTGATCGCCGATCGTGGCCACCTGGTAGGCATTGCGCCAGTTCGGGCTGGCGATCGACAGCGCGGCGAAGTGGCTGGCACCCGGCACGATCTCGCGGCGCTCGCCGGCCGGCAGCGCCCAGTTGCGCTCGGCGTCGAAGGCGACGTTCATCGCCTCGCTCCATGCGGCGTCATTGCCCAGCTGGGTGCCGGGGGAAACGATGGTCGGTGCGAACTGCTTGCGTGCGGTGACCACCTGGCACATCGAGTCACCCCACAGGCCACTGTCGAGGCGGCGCAGGGCAACCTCGGCGACGGCCTGCTGGCCGCGCAGGGTCTGGTCGCGGGCTTCCAGGTACACGGTGGTGCTCAAACACAATGAATCAGCGGCCGGCTGCGGCAACAACTGCGACAGCCAGAGAATCCAGGCCAGTTTCATATAACTCCTTGCTCCGTATGGGCCGCACCTCCCGGTTCCCGCAGCGGGGGCTGCGGGCCGGGGTACGACTTGGCGTCATGGGGAGGCGGCCATCGGGGCCGCCCCGTGGGCGGCCCCAAAAGAAACGATCAATACCGATCGAGGGGGCCGCGCCGGCTCACCGGAAACTGGCTGGTGAGCGGAAAGATGGCGCAAGGTAGGGGGGCATAGCCGAACGCATCATGAATCGCCCGGCTTGACATTCAGGTTCGGCCGGGGTGACAGAAATCACATTCCGCCCCCCATTCAGGCGCGCATCAAAGCGCGGCGGCGACCCGGCTGCCCTGGTCGATGGCCCGCTTCGCGTCCAGTTCGGCGGCCACGTCGGCGCCGCCAATCAGCTGTGCGCTGATGCCGGCGGCCTGCAGTTCGGCCTGCAGTGCGCGGTTCGGTTCCTGCCCGGCGCAGATCACGACATGATCGACTGGCAGCAGCTGCTCGCTGCCTTCGACGCGGATGTGCAGGCCCTCGTCGTCCACGCCGAGGTACTCGACTCCCCCCAGCATGCGTACGCCCTTGGCCTTCAACGTGGCGCGGTGGATCCAGCCGGTGGTCTTGCCCAGCCTCGCCCCCGGTTTGCCGGCGCTCCGCTGCAGCAGCCAGAGGCGACGTGGCGACGCTTCCACCTGTGGCGTGGCCAACGCGCCGCGGGCCTCGAAGGTGGCATCCACGCCCCACTCGGCCATCCAGCGCTGCGGGTCCAGCGACGGCGATTCACCGGCATGGCTGAGGAACTCGCCGACATCGAAGCCAATGCCACCGGCACCGATGATGGCCGCATTGGCGCCGACCTCGACCCGGCCCAGCAGCACGTCCAGGTAGCTGACCACCTTGGCGTGGTCGGCACCGGGGAAATCGACCTTGCGTGGGGTGATGCCGGTGGCCAGCACCACCTCGTCGAAGCCGGCCAGCTGCGCGGCGTCGGCACGGGTGCCCAGGCGCAGCTGCACGCCGGTTTCGGCCAGTTTGTGCCGGAAGTAGCGCAGGGTCTCGTAGAACTCTTCCTTGCCCGGAATACGCTTGGCCACGTTGAACTGGCCGCCGATCTCCTCATTGGCATCGAACAGGGTGACCTGATGGCCGCGCTCGGCGGCGACGGTGGCACAGGCCAGCCCGGCCGGGCCAGCACCGACCACGGCCACCTTCTTCGGCGTGGTGGTCGGGCGGTAGACCAGCTCGGTCTCGTGGGCCGCACGCGGGTTGACCAGGCAGCTGGCCAGCTTGTTCTCGAACACGTGGTCCAGGCAGGCCTGGTTGCAGGCGATGCAGGTGTTGATCGCCTCGGCACGGCCGGCGCGGGCCTTGTTGGCCCATTGCGGGTCGGCCAGCAGCGGGCGCGCCAGCGACACCATGTCGGCGCCGCCATCGGCCAGGATGCGTTCGGCAACGTCGGGCATGTTGATGCGGTTGGTGGCTACCAGCGGCAGCGTCACGTGCGGCTTGAGCTTGGCGGTGACGCCGGCAAAGGCCGCACGCGGCACGGAAGTGGCAATGGTTGGAATGCGCGCTTCATGCCAGCCGATGCCGGAATTGATGATCGTCGCGCCTGCGGCCTCGATGGCCTGTGCCTGCTGCACGATCTCCTGCCAGTTGCTGCCGTCCTCGACCAGGTCCACCAGCGACAGGCGGTAGATGATGATGAAGTCCGGACCGCAGGCTTCACGGATGCGGCGCACGATCTCCACCGCGAAGCGCATGCGCTGGCTGGCGTCGCCGCCCCAGTGGTCGCTGCGCGTGTTGGTGCGCGGCGCGATGAACTCGTTGATGAGGTAGCCCTCCGAGCCCATCACTTCCACGCCGTCGTAGCCGGCCTCGCGGGCCAGCTTCGCGCTGCGCGCGTAGTCGGCGATATGCCGTTCGACGCCGTTGGCCGACAGCGCGCGCGGCGTGAACGGGTTGATCGGTGCCTTCAGCTTCGACGGTGCCACCGACAACGGGTGGTAGGCGTAACGGCCGGCATGCAGCAGCTGCAGGCAGATCTTCGCGCCGTGCTGGTGCGCCGCGGCGGTGAGCTGCCGGTGCGGGCGCACCTCCCAGGGCCAGGACAGCTTGCCGCCGAACGGTTTCAGCCAGCCGACCACGTTTGGTGCGAAGCCACCGGTGACGATCAGGCCGACCCCGCCTTCGGCGCGTTCGGCGAAGTAGGCCGCCAGCCGCGGGAAGTCGCGCGCGCGATCCTCCAGGCCGGTGTGCATCGAACCCATCAGTACGCGGTTGCGCAGCTGGGTAAAGCCCAGGTCCAGCGGGGCGAACAGGTGGGGATAGGCGCTTTCGTTGGCTGGCGACATGGTCGATACGCTTGCGTACGGAAGCGCGCAGCGTGCCGTGAAACGGCGGCTGGGGCAAGGGTTGCTTCGCTGGATAGTGCCGGCCGCTGTCTGACGGTCTGGTAGTGCCGGCCGCTGGCCGGGTACGCTCGGCACATGCGTGCTGTCGCTCCCGCAATTCGCTGCGCGAACCGCGGGCCCCACTTACGGGCCTCCACGCCCCCGCGCCTGCGGCGCTGCCCCCGAACTCCGGGGGCGGTAGTGCCGGCCGCTGGCCGGGTACGCTCGGCACATGCGTGCTGTCGCTCCCGCAATTCGCTGCGCGAACCGCGGGCCCCACTTACCGGCCTCCACGCCGCCGCGCCTGCGGCGCTGCCCCCGAACTCCGGGGGCGGTAGTGCCGGCCGCTGGCCGGGTACGCTCGGCACATGCGTGCTGTCGCTCCCGCAATTCGCTGCGCGAACCGCGGGCCCCACTTACCGGCCTCCACGCCCCCGCGCCTGCGGCGCTGCCCCCGAACTCCGGGGGCGGTAGTGCAGGCCGCTGGCCGGCATCCCGATCGGCTCAGGGCGATTGCGGTTGCCGGCCAGCGGCCGGCACGACCGGCGACGGCCGGCCAATGCCGAACCAGCCCAGCGTCACTCCGCACAGCGGGCCGATCAGCAGCGCGAAGGCCAGGGTGCCGAGGCCGACGTTGCCGCCCAGCCACCAGCCCAGCAACAACACGCTGCCCTCGATCAGGCTGCGCACCTTCCAGATCGGCCAGCCGGTGCGGGCATGCAGGCCGGTCATCAGGCCATCGCGTGGGCCCGGGCCCAGCTTGGCGCCGATGTACAGGCCGGTGGCCAGCGCGACCAGCAGCATGCCGGCGCAGAACATCGCCAGCTGCCAGCCAAGGCCGACGGCCGGCGGCAGCAGCCACAGCCCGAACTGCGCGGACGGGCCGATCAGCAGCACATTGAGCACCGTGCCGACGCCCGGCTTCTGCCGCAGCGGCCACCACAGCAGCAGCACCAGAGCACCGATCACGTTGGTGGCGAGGCCGAACGAAAGCGGAGTCTGTGCGGCGATGCCCTGTGACAACACATCCCAGGGGGCGACTCCGATCGCGGCACGGATCATCAACGAGGCGCCAAAGCCGTACAGGAACAGGCCGACGATCAGTTGCAGCAGGCGCAGGGGCAGGGCGGAGGGCATGACGGGGCTCGGGGAGGAGGATCTGTCTCCACCGTAAGCTCGATTCAGTCGCTTCCATAGATACAGATGGCGGCCAATCCGACCGCACAGGTGGATGCGTCGCGCCTGCGTCAGTCGTCCCAGCCTGCCAGCGCCAGCTTGCCCACCGTGCGCCCGCTGGCCAGGCGTTGATGCGCGCTGTCCAGGTTGGCTGCATTTATCCTGCCCAGCGTTTCGCTGAGGGTGCCGCGCAGCTGACCGGCGTCGATCATGCTGGCCGCACGGCTGAGTATCCGATGCTGTTCGATGCGGTCGGAGGTGGCGAAGCGCGCGCGCGCGAACATGAACTCCCAGTGGATGCCGATGCACTTGGCCTTGTAGGGATCGCCGATGCGCAGCGCGCCGCGCGGTTCGACGATCAGGCCGACGTGGCCCTGCGGTGCCAGCAGCTGGCCCAGCTCATCCCAGTAGTGGTCGGTGTCGGCCAGGTTGAGCGCGACCTGTACCGCATCGATGCCCAAGGCCTGCAGCTGCGGGAGCAGCGCCTGCCGGTGGTCGATCACATGCCGGGCGCCCATCTGCCGGCACCAGTCAACCGAGCTTTCGCGGGACGCTGTGGCGATCACCTCGAAGCCTGCGTGGCGGGCCAGCTGGATCGCCATCGAGCCGACGCCGCCTGCGCCGCCGATCACCAGCAGGTGCTGGCCGGCATGACGGCGGTCATCCAACTGCAATGGCATGCGCTGGAACAGCAACTCCCAGGCGGTGAGCGTGGTCAGTGGCAGGGCCGCGGCTTCGGCGAAATCCAGCGTGGTCGGTTTGCGTGCGACCAGGCGTTCATCCACCCACTGGTACTGGGCGTTGCAGCCCGGGCGAGTGACATCACCGGCGTAGTAGACCTCGTCACCGGAGGCGAACAGGCTGGCCTCGTCACCGATCGCCTCGACCACGCCGGCGGCATCCCAGCCCAGTACGCGGGGCGTTGCGAGCGTGGCCGGATCGGTGGCGGCACGCTGCTTGCCGTCGACAGGGTTGACCGAGACCGCTTCGACCCGGACCAGCAGATCGCGGCCACGCGGAGGCAGCGGTGGTGGCAGGCGGACATCGCACAGCGAAGGGGCGGATTCACGACTCAGGGCGACGGCTTTCATCTCGGCTCCGGCTGGGTTCGTGGTCCCATCATAAGGTTCCTCACCTTTCAGCAAGTGCGCTGAACCACGCGGCGCGTCCGCTTGCACAGTATGTCGTTTTTGCCACTTAAACCCCGTCAAACCCTTGCAGCGTGCGGGTCTTGCGGATTTTCATCATCCTGTATAGGGTTTCAACGTCGGACCGGTGGAGGGTCGGGCGCGATACTTCACATGTTACGGGACTGTTAACATGACCTTCACCCGCCTGAGCATAATGTTCGCGGCGGTGGCGTGCTGAATCGGCTGTCGTACATCGACGCACTAGTGCTGGCCCATGCCTCTACCGGTTTCATACCCCCGAAATAGGAGCTGTACTCAATGAACAAGAAGATCCTTACTGCCGCGCTGCTGGGTGGTCTGGCTTTCGCCCAGGCTGCATCGGCGCAGGAGTTCGATGACCGCTGGTACCTGACCGGTTCGGCCGGCTTCAACTTCCAGGACAACGACCGTCTGACCAATGACGCTCCGTTCGTGACCCTGGGCCTGGGTAAGTTCATCAGCCCGAACTGGTCGCTGGACGGTGAGCTGAACTATCAGAACCCGAACTTCGATTCGAACAAGGACCTGAACTGGTCGCAGTACGGCGCCTCGCTGGACCTGCGTCGCCACTTCATCAAGGAAGGCCGCGGCTGGAACCCGTACATCCTGGGTGGCCTGGGCTACCAGAAGTCGGAAGAGCAGTACCCGGCCCTGGACAACAACGGCCCGCGCAAGCGTAAGGACGGCAACTTCGCCGCCAAGGTCGGCGTTGGTCTGCAGACCACCTTCGAGAAGCGCGTTGCTGTCCGCGCCGAAGTTGCCTACCGCGCTGACTTCGACGACCAGAGCATCGCCGCACGCGACGAAAGCTGGTTCGGCGACGTGCTGGCTTCGGTCGGCGTCGTGATCCCGCTGGGCCCGGCTCCGGTCGCGGCTGCTCCGGCTCCGGCTCCGGTTGCCCCGAGCTGCGCCGACCTGGATGACGACGGTGACGGCGTCAACAACTGCGACGACAAGTGCCCGAACTCGCAGCCGGGTCAGACCATCGGTCCGGACGGTTGCCCGGTGCCGGTCTCCATCGACCTGAAGGGCGTCAACTTCGACTTCGACAAGTCGAACCTGCGTCCGGACGCCGTGGCGATCCTGAGCGAAGCCACCGAGATCCTGAAGCGTTACCCGGATCTGCGCGTTGAAGTTGCCGGTCACACCGACTCGAAGGGTACCGACGCCTACAACCAGAAGCTGTCGGAGCGTCGCGCCACCGCCGTGTACAACTACCTGACCAAGAACGGCGTTGACGCCGGTCGCCTGGTCGGCCCGATCGGCTACGGCGAGAGCCGTCCGATTGCTCCGAACACCAACCCGGATGGTTCGGACAACCCGGAAGGTCGCGCCAAGAACCGTCGTACCGAGCTGAACGTCCAGAACTAAGTTCTGACGCTCTGCAAGTAGGACACAGCAGGACCCGGCTTCGGCCGGGTCTTGTTGTTTCTGCGGCCCGGAATCCGGCTTTTCCTCCGCGATGACGACCGTTCGTCGGTATTTTGTTCGTAAAACCAATGAGTTGCCGTATTCATTGAAAGTGGCGCTTGAAAGATGACGCGGCATTGCTAAACTCGCCGCGTCACTTCCTTCCGTGGATGTCCCTCATGCTGCGCTCTGCATCGGCCGCCGTCCTGGCACTGGCCCTGGTTCCCGCCGCCCACGCTGCGGTCGATTGCTCGGTCAACACCAGCGCCTCGCCGCTGCCGCTGCCGGCCACGACCATCGCACCGGTGGCCGACGAGCTGTACATCCGTGGCAACCAGCTGGGCATGCCGGCTGGCGTGCTCAGCGGCAATTACGACCCGTCGCAGTCGCTGGACCAGGTGCTGCAGCGTCTGCGCATCGATGGCTGCCAGAACATCGCCAAGGCCATTCCGAGCGCGCCGGCGGTGAAGCCGAACGATCCGGCGGCCTACAAGCCGCAGACCGAGTTCGACAACACGCCGTGGCGCTTCGACATGAGCCAGAACGGCAAGCGCATGACCGCCGAAGAATTCGACGCCTGGATGAAGGCGCGTGGTGTTCGCGTGGTCAAGGCGCGTCCGGCTCCGGCCGCCACCCCGGCTGCGGCCGAAGCACCGGCTGAGACCAAGCCGGTCGACAAGAAGTAAGCGCCGCGGGGAGCAGAGGCTTGCGCACGCGCCGCCCACCTGCCGCCCCCGCCGCCCGCTCCCACGCACCGCGTGGGCGTGCGGTTCCGAATGTCTCCAGTGGCGTGCGCCATGGCCTGGCGCGCGTGCTGTCCAAGGCCGGCGTGTGCTCGCGCAGCGAGGCCGCGCGCTGGATCGCCGAAGGCCGCGTTCGGGTGTCCGGCCGCATCGTCCGCGATCCGGAATTTCCGATTGGCCAGCCGGCGCCACCGATCGAGGTCGACGGCCAGCCGCTGGCAGCGCCGCAACGCCTGTACCTGATGCTCAACAAGCCGCGCGGGGTGGTGACCACCGTGCAGGATGAGCGCGGCCGCGACACCGTGTATCGCTGCTTTGATGGTGCCGGCCTGCCATGGATCGCACCGGTCGGGCGGTTGGACAAGGCCAGCGAAGGGCTGCTGCTGTTCAGCAATGATCCGCAGTGGGCTGCGCGCCTGACCGACCCGCAGAGCGGGCCGGACAAGACCTACCACGTGCAGGTGGATGGCATGCCCGATCACGCCACCCTGGCGGCACTGCAGGCAGGCGTGGAGGACGAAGGCGAGTTCCTCGCCGCCCAGGCCGTGCGTGTGCTGCGCAGTGGCGACAAGACCGCATGGCTGGAGGTGGTCCTCGACGAGGGCCGCAACCGCCATATCCGCCGCCTGTTGGCGGCCTTCGACCTGCAGGTGCTGCGCCTGGTCCGGGTCGCGATCGGTGGGCTGGTGCTCGGCGATCTCGGCAAGGGCCAATGGCGGCTTCTGGAGGTCAGCGACCAGCAGCGGCTGGGGGCCGCTGCGCCGGGCTGACCATCGCCCGCGGCCGGCGGTTGCCGGCCACCGTTCCAGGCGTAGGGGGCGCCTGGTTGTTGAATTTCCCGAACGGAGCCTGCCCATGTACCACCTGACCCTCAACCAAACCCTGCGCTGTGCAGGCCTGCTGCTGCCGATGGTGCTGCTGACCGCCTGTGGCGGCCACAAGAAGGTGGCCAAGGCGGAAACGCCGGCCGAGACCCCGGTGGTGGAAGTGAAGACCCCGGAGCTGGATGGCCGCGGCAGCTACCGCTTCCTGATGAGCGACGGCGACAGGAAGATGACCGCCGACGAGTTCGATGCTTGGATGAAGGCCAACGGCATCCGTGTTGCCAAGGGCAATGGCCAGGACGCCGCCGCCAAGCCGGTGGTGGTGGCCAGCAAGGATCAGCCCAAGGACAAGAAGAAAAAGAAATAACGCCTGCGGGTGCCGACCCTGGTCGGCACGCCCTCAAGCCCCGGTGGGTGCCGACCTTGGTCGGCACGCTCTGATTGGGGCGGAACCCTTTCCGCAGGAAAGGGATCCGACCCCGGCCATGATCAGCCCCTGATCACGCCCAGCTCGACGCCGATGCGGGTGAAGGCATCGATCGCGCGGTCCAGGTGCTCGCGGCTGTGTGCCGCACTGATCTGGGTGCGGATGCGGGCCTGGCCCTTGGGCACTACCGGGAAGAAGAAGCCGATCGCATAGATGCCTTCTTCGAGCAGGCGCTCGGCGAACTTCTGTGCCAGTGGCGCGTCGTACAGCATCACCGGGCTGATCGGATGCACGCCCGGCTTCACGTCGAAGCCGGCGGCGGTCATCTTCTCGCGGAAGTAGGCGGTGTTCTCGGCCAGCGTGCCGCGCAGGTCGTCAGCGGCGGCCAGCATCTCGAACGCCTTGATGCCGGCGGCGACCACGTGCGGTGGCAGCGAATTGGAGAACAGGTACGGGCGCGAGCGCTGGCGCAGCAGTTCGATCACCTCGGCGCTGGCGCAGGTGAAGCCGCCCAGTGCACCGCCCATGGCCTTGCCCAGGGTGCCGGTGATGATGTCGATCTTCTCCAGCACGCCCTTGACCTCGGCCGAGCCACGGCCGGTGGCGCCGAGGAAGCCGGTGGCATGGCATTCGTCGATGTGCACCAGTGCGTTGTACTTCTTCGCCAGCGCGGTGATCTCGTCCAGCGGCGCGATGAAGCCGTCCATCGAGAACACACCATCGGTGGTGATCAGCTTGGTCTTGCAGCCGGCGGCATCGGCGGCCTGCAGCTGGGCTTCCAGGTCGGCCATGTCACAGTTGGCGTAGCGGAAGCGCTTGGCCTTGCACAGGCGCACGCCGTCGATGATCGAAGCATGGTTCAGCGAGTCGGAGATGATCGCGTCGTTCTCGCCGAGCAGCGGCTCGAACAGGCCACCGTTGGCGTCGAAGCAGGCCGCATACAGGATGGTGTCCTGCTTGCCGAAGAAGTCGGCGATCTGCTTCTCCAGCTGCTTGTGCAGGTCCTGGGTGCCACAGATGAAGCGCACCGAGGCCATGCCGAAGCCGTGGGTATCCAGTGCATCCTTGGCGGCCTGGATCAGGTCCGGATGGTCGGCCAGGCCCAGGTAGTTGTTGGCGCAGAAGTTCAGCACCTTGCGGCCGTCGTCGAGGGTGATCTCGGCCGACTGCGGGCTGGTGATGATCCGCTCGGACTTGAACAGGCCCTGGGCGCGGATGGCGTCCAGTTCCTCGGCGTAGTGGCGGGTCAGGGCGGAGGAGGCGTCGGTCATGGCGTGGGCACGGCTCAGCACGGGGAAACCGCCGATTCTACCGGGCAACGATGGCCATCGACCGGGCCGGGCAGGGCACCGCCACGGCCGGCACATGTTGCATCGCAATAGCAAACGGGTTAAAAATTCGTGAACCACGCCTGTCTGGCGCCGGTTGCCTCCTCCCCCTTCCCGCCCCCGCCACCCTCGGAGACGCCCATGAAGCACGCCCGTGCCTGCCTCGCCATTGCCGCCGCCCTGACCCTCGCGCCGTTCGCCGCCAGCGCCCAGGACAACGAATCGCCCTACAGCTGGAATGTCACGGCGGTGTCGGACTACCTGTTCCGCGGCGTGTCGCAGACCGACGAAAAGCCGACCCTGCAGGCGGGCTTCACCTACACCTCGCCGGTCGGCCTGTACGCCGGTGTCTGGGGTTCGGGCGTGGACTTCGGACCGGGCGACCCGAACACCGAGATCGACTACCAGATCGGCTACGGCGTGGACGTCACCCCGCGCGTCAACTTCGACGTGCTGCTGAACCGCTACACCTACCTCGGCGCCAGCAGCCAGAACTACAACGAGCTGGTCACCACCACCACGCTGGACGAGACCTACAAGCTGACCGTGGCCTACACCAACGACCAGTGGAACAGCGGCACCGACGGCTGGTACTACGGTGTCGGTGGCCAGTGGGGCCTGCCGCAGGACTTCACGCTGAACGCCAATGTCGGCCGCAGCAGCTTCGAGAAGGGCCTGGCCAAGGACTACACCGACTGGAACGTCGGCGTCAGCCGCCAGTTCGGCCTGTTCAATGTCGGCCTGGGCTACTACGGCACCGACGGCAATGGCCGCGACAACTCCGGCAAGCTCGCACACAGCCGCGTGCTGCTGACCGTGGCGGTCGGCAAGTAACGCCGCAGGCGTTACGGTAGGTGCCAGGCTTGCCTGGCACGCTTTGCGAAAAAGGCGCCCATCGGGCGCCTTTTTCAGTTCCGCAGTGTTCCTGATCCCGGCTGGGGGAGAGCCCCCTTGTTGTTCAAGGGGGCGCGCCAACGGCGCGGGGATAAGGAAACATGCGCGGACTGATTCAACGTGCCGAAGGCACGATGGATCAGTTCCAGCTCAATACCACCTTGCCGGCCTTGCCTTGCTCCATCAGGTCGAAGCCCTTCTGGAAGTCGTCGATCGGCAGCTGGTGGGTCATCACCTTGCCGAGCGGGAAGCCGGACAGCACCAGCTGGGTCATCTTGTACCAGGTCTCGTACATCTTGCGGCCGTAGATGCCCTGCACGGTCAGGCCCTTGAAGATGATCTTGTCCCAGTCGCAGCCGGCGCCCTTGGGCATGATGCCGAGCATGGCGATCTTGCCGCCGTGGTACATGCAGTCGAGCATGTCGTTGAACGCACGCGGGTTGCCGCTCATTTCCAGGCCCACGTCGAAGCCCTCCATGTGCAGTTCCTTCATCACGTCCTTCAGCGACTGGTTGGCGACGTTGACCACGCGCGTCGCGCCCATGTCGGCGGCCAGCTTCAGGCGGAAGTCGTTGACGTCGGTCACCACCACGTTGCGTGCACCGATGTGCTTGCAGATGCCGGCGGCGATGATGCCGATCGGGCCCGCGCCGGTGATCAGCACGTCCTCACCGATCACGTTGAATTCCAGTGCGCAGTGCGCGGCGTTGCCATACGGGTCGAAGAACGCGGCCAGTTCCGACGGGATCTGGTCGGGGATCGGCCACAGGTTGCTGGCCGGCATCACCATGTATTCGGCGAAGGCGCCGTTGACGTTGACGCCGATGCCGACGGTGTTCGGGCACAGGTGCGGGCGACCGCCACGGCAGTTGCGGCAGTGGCCGCAGACAATGTGGCCTTCGGCCGAGACGCGCTGGCCGATTTCATAGCCGGTCACCGCCGAGCCGAGCGCGGCGATGCGGCCGACGAACTCGTGGCCGATGGTCAGGCCCGGCTTGATGGTGCGCTGGCTCCACTCGTCCCACAGGTAGATGTGCAGGTCGGTACCGCAGATCGCGGTCTTCTCCAGCTTGATCAGCACCTCGTTCGGGCCCGGGGTCGGCACCGGAACCTCTTCCAGCCAGATGCCCTTGGCCGCTTCGCGCTTGACCAGGGCCTTCATCGTTTGCTGCGCCATCGGGGTGGAACTCGTCAGGGGGAAAGCGCGGATTATAGGGCGCCGCGCGGATTTCCCATGTTGCGCTGCGGGTGCAATGGCGGAACGAAAGGCGTACGCCGGGGGGTATTTCGAACGTGGCCGCTGTGCTCGCCGGGCATATGGCCCGGCGGATGCGTGAGTGCCAACCAGGGTTGGCTGCTGCCGGGGCGCCGGTGCGCCCGGCCCATGACTTCCGGGGTTCGGGGCGGGGCAGGGGGGCGGGCTACAATCGAGGGTTCCACTACCAGGGGCCGCTCCATGCGCTCGAACCTGCTTGCATTCTCCATCGTCGCCAGCCTTGGGCTGGTCCAGGTCGCCCATGCCGCTGAAGGCATGTGGGTGCCGCAGCAGCTGCCGGAAATCGCCGGCCCGCTGCAGAAGGCCGGCCTGAAGCTGTCCCCGGAGCAGCTGTCCAATCTCACCGGCGACCCGATGGGCGCCGTGGTCGCGCTTGGCGGCTGCACCGCCAGCTTCGTTTCGCCGCAGGGCCTGGTGGTCACCAACCACCACTGTGCCTACGGCGCGATCCAGCTGAACTCGACCGCGCAGAAGAACCTGATCAAGGACGGCTTCAACGCCCCGAAGCACAGCGATGAGCTGAGTGCCGGCCCGAACGCGCGTGTCTACGTGCTCGACCAGATCACCGACGTCACCGCCCAGGCCAAGGCCGCCATTGCCGCTGCCGGCAACGATCCGCTGGCCCGCAGCCGCGCGCTGGACGCCTTCGACAAGGCCCAGGTCGCCGCCTGTGAAGCCGAGGAAGGCTTCCGCTGCCGCCTGTACACCTTCTCCGGTGGCAACACCTACCGCCTGTTCCGCAACATGGAAATCAAGGACGTGCGCCTGGTCTACGCGCCCCCGGGCAGCGTCGGCAAGTACGGCGGCGACGTCGACAACTGGATGTGGCCGCGCCACACCGGCGACTTCTCGTTCTACCGCGCCTACGTTGGCAAGGACGGCAAGCCGGCCGCGTTCTCGGCCGACAACGTGCCGTACCAGCCCAAGCACTTCCTGAAGTTCACCGACCAGCCGCTGGGCGCCGGCGACTTCGTGATGGTGGCCGGCTATCCGGGCCGCACCAATCGCTACGCGCTGGCCGGTGAGTTCAACGAAACCGCCAGCTGGACCTACCCGACCATCGCCAGGCACTACAACGCGGTGCTGAAGATGATCGACGAGGCCGGCAAGGCCGACGCCGACGTCAAGGTGAAGTACGCCGCCACCGCGGCCAGCATGAACAACGTGGCCAAGAACTATGCCGGCCAGCTGGAAGGCTTCAAGCGCATCGACGCCGCTGGCCAGAAGCAGGCTGAAGAAGCCGCCGTGCTGGCCTGGCTGAAGAAGCAGGGCGCCGCCGGCAAGCCGGCCCTGGCCGCACACGCGCAGCTGATCAAGCACCTGGACGCCAGCAAGGCGACCCGCGAGCGTGACCTGTTCGTCGGCCAGTTCAACAACACCTCGGCGGTCAGCGCCGCCATCGGCCTGTACCGCCTGTCGATCGAGCGCACCAAGCCGGATGCCGAGCGTGAAGTCGGCTACCAGCAGCGCGACCTGCCGACCCTGGAAGGTGGCCTGAAGCAGATGGATCGCCGCTATGTGGCGAAGATGGACCAGCAGCTGCAGACCTACTGGCTGGACCAGTACGTCGCCCTGCCGGCCGCGCAGCGCAACAACGACGTGCTGAACACCTGGCTCGGCGGCAGCGATGCCAACGCAGTGAAGGCGCTGGTGAGCAAGCTGTCGGGCACCGAGCTGGGCAGCCTGGACGCGCGCCTGAAGTGGTTCAAGGCCGACCGCGCCGCGTTCGAAGCCAGCACCGATCCGGCCATCCAGTACGCGGTGGCGATCATGCCATCGCTGCTGAAGCAGGAAGAGCAGAAGAAGATCCGCGAAGGCGAATCGCTGACCGCGCGTCCGTTGTACCTGCAGGCACTGGCCGACTACAAGAAGAGCCAGGGCGAGTTCGTCTACCCGGATGCCAACCTGTCGCTGCGCATCACCTTCGGCAACGTGATGGGCTATGCGCCCAAGGACGGCGTGGCCTACACCCCGTTCACCACACTGGAAGGCATCGTCGCCAAGGACACCGGCGTGGATCCGTTCGATGCGCCCAAGGCCCTGCTCGACGCGGTCAAGGCCAAGCGCTACGGCGGCCTGGAAGACAAGCGCGTCGGCTCGGTACCGGTGAACTTCCTGTCCAACCTGGACATCACCGGCGGCAACTCCGGCTCGCCGGTGCTGGATGCGAACGGCAAGCTGGTCGGCCTGGCCTTCGACGGCAACTGGGAATCGGTCAGCTCCAACTGGGTGTTCGATCCGGTGATGACCCGCATGATCGCGGTCGACAGCCGCTACATGCAGTGGATCATGCAGGAAGTGGCACCGGCACCGGAGCTGCTGAAGGAACTGAACCTGGCCAAATAAGATCCGCCGTCCCCGCGCGAGCGGGGACCGCCGGTTGTAGCGCCGAGCCATGCTCGGCGGGAATGGCCAGGAGACATCGAAACCCCGCGACCCACGTCGCGGGGTTTTTTCATGCCCGGCCCGGCCCGGTGCGCCGAACGGGTATCATCCGTGTTCCGCGTACTTCACAGGATGTGAACGAAGCGCGGGAACCTCCTCCCCCCAGGACCCCTTGCACGCATGCGCATCCTGCTTGCCCGCCACGGCGAAACGCCGTGGAACGCCGAAGGCCGCTACCAGGGCCAGATCGACATTCCGCTTTCGCCGATCGGTGAAGCCCAGGCCCAGGCACTCGGTGCCCGCCTGGCCTCGGTGGACATCACCCGTGCCGTCGCCTCGCCGCTGTCGCGCGCGCAGCGCACCGCGCAGCTGGCGCTTGGCGCAGCCCGCGCCGACATGCTGCTGACCGAGCCGGAGCTGCAGGAAATCGCCCATGGCGAATGGGAAGGGCTGCTGGCCAGCGAGATCCACGAAAAGGACCCGTCGCGCCTGCAGGCCTGGCGCGAGGAGCCGGATACCGTGCTGATGCCCGGCGGCGAATCGCTGCGGCTGGTGCTGGAACGCAGCTGGCGCGGCCTGGCCCGCGCCACCGAAGGGCTCGGCGAGCACGACACCCTGCTGGTGGTCGCCCATGACGCAGTCAACCGCGTGATCCTGTGCAAGGTGCTGGGCCTGCCGATCTCCCGCCTGTGGACCTTCCGCCAGGCCCCGACCACGCTCAACCTGCTTGAAGGCGCCGACCTGGACAGCCTGGAAGTGGTGCGCCTGAACGACTGCGCCCATCACACGCCGTTCTTCGGCGAAGCCAAGCACCGCGCCCTCTGATCCACCCTTTCGCATCAACTGCTTCTGCTGGAACTGCTGCCGTGACGAACACCCCGACCACCCTGGCCGACTGGCTGGACTACATTGAACGCCAGCATCCGGCGACCATCGACATGGGCCTGGAGCGCGTGCGCGCCGTGGCCACGGCGATGGGACTGGACGCGCCGGCCAAGCGCACCATCGTGGTCGGTGGCACCAATGGCAAGGGTTCCACCGTGGCCTTCATCGAAGCCATCGCGCGTGCCGCCGGCTGGAAGGTCGGCGCGTACACCTCGCCGCACCTGCTGCGCTACAACGAGCGCGTGCGCATCGACGGCCAGGACGTGGACGATGCGGCGCTGGTCGCCGCGTTCAACGCCATTGAAGCGGCGCGCGGCGACATCACGCTGACCTATTTCGAGTACGGCACGCTGGCTGCACTGTGGCTGTTCGCCGCTGCCGGGCTGGATCTGGCGGTGCTGGAAGTGGGCCTGGGTGGCCGTCTCGATGCGGTCAACATCGTCGATGCCGACGTCGCGGTGATCACCACCGTGGACATCGACCATGCCGAGTGGCTGGGCGAGGATCGCGAAGCGATCGGCGCAGAGAAGGCCGGCATCATCCGCGGCTGGAAGCCGGTGATCCTGGGCGAGACCGACCCGCCGTCGAGCGTGCTCGCACGTGCCTATCTGGTGGGTGCCAATGCGATCCGCGGCGGCAGCGACTACTTCTACGAACCGATCGATGCCCAGCGCTGGCGCTGGCGTGATGTCGGCATGCGCATGGAACTGCCGACCCCGGCCCTGGCCGGCCCGATCCAGCTGGCCAACGCCGGCGCCGCCATCGCCGCGCTGCGCGCGCTGGACAAGCCGGTGCCGCGTGCCGCCTGGGCAGCCGGTATCGCTGCGGCGCGCATCGCGGGCCGGATGCAGGCCTTCGAGCGGAATGGCGTGCAGATCCGGGTCGATGTCGGCCACAACCCGCAGGCCGCGGGCCAGTTGGCGCGCGCATTGAAGGCCGAGGTATCCCCCGGGCGCACCCTGGCGGTATACGCCGCGCTGCAGGACAAGGACGCAGTGGGCGTGGTGCAGGCCCTGCAGGACGTGGTGGGCGAGTGGACCCTGGCCGGGCTGGATGGCCCGCGTGGGCAGGATGCTGCCCAGCTGCAGGCGCGCCTTGCCGGTACCGTGGCCGCCACGGCAGCACGGGCCGGCAGCGTCGAGCAGGCGCTGGCACAGGTGCTGGCGCAGGCCGGACGTGGCGACCGCGTGCTGGTGTTCGGCTCCTTCCATACCGCTGCGGCCGCCCTGCACTGGTTGAACAGCGACGCCTGATCTGCGTTCAGCCAACGCCGACGCCGTCCGGTCCGGCACCCGTATAATCCATGGCAATCTCCGGACAGTTGCCTGCCTCACGTGGATACGCCCCTGAAACAGCGTCTGATTGGTGCCATCGTGCTGGTGGCGCTGGCCGTGATTTTCCTGCCGATGCTGGTCAAGGGGCCGGCACCTGACAGCGGTGTCGCCAATGTGCCGATCGCCGCGCCCAATGCGCCGGCCGATGGCCAGTTCGAAACCCGCGAGCTGCCGCTGGTCGCTCCGGCAGGCGGCGCCACCGGGCTGCAGACCGGCCAGGCCAGGCCGTTGCAGGACGCTGCAACGCCCGCGTCACCGCCGACCGTGGACACCTCGCCGACGGTTGCCGCCGGCAACTATGCGGTCACCTTCGGCGCCTACGGCAGCAAGGCCGACGCCGATGCGGTGATTGCCTACCTGAAGCGCTCGCAGCTGCCGGGCTTCGCCGAGACGGCCACCATCAACGGCCGTCAGGCGTGGCGCGTGCGCGTCGGGCCGTATGCGGACCGCGCCCAGGCCGAGGCGGCACGCCTGCAGGCGGTGAAGATCCGCGCCGACGTCAAGGCCGAAGTCATTGCCCTGGATGCGCCTGCAGCCAACAGTGCCGCGATCGCCGCGACCCCGGCCCCGGTTGCACCGAGTGCCAGCACACCGGCCGCAGCCACTGCGCCGTCGGCCAATGGCAACCCGGTGCGCAGCGAGAGCCTGCCGCCGAGCACGCCGACCGCCACCACGACTCCGGCAGCCAAGCCGGAACCGCCGAAGCCGGCGCCGAAGCCCGAGGCGGCGAAGCCGGAAGCCAAACCCGAGCCGAAGCCCGAGGCGACGACCAGCAAGCCGGCGACAGCCCCGGCCACACCGGCGGCACCTGCTGCCAGCGGCGTCGGCTTTGCCGTGCAGCTGGGTGCGTTCGGCCAGGCCAACGATGCCAACGCGCTGCGCGACAAGGTCCGCGCCGCCGGCTTCAGTGCCTTCGTCGAGCAGGTGCGCACCGAAAAGGGCACCCTGCATCGCGTCCGCGTCGGGCCGGTGGCCAACCGCGCCGATGCCGAGCAGCTGAAGGCGCAGGTCGCTGCCAAGGTGGGTGTGGCGGGCATGGTCCGACCGCACCCATGACCCCCGCGCAGGCCCGTTGCCAGCGCCGCCGAAGGAGCGGGGCGCCATGATCGACGTGGTCCTGCTGATCGTGATCGCCGCCTCGACCCTGCTGGGGATGCTGCGCGGCTTCGTCGGGATCGTCATCGGTACCCTGTCGTGGCTGCTGGCCGCATGGGCCGCCTTTGCCTTCGGCAATGACGCGGCCCACTGGTGGGCGGCGCCGGCCGCCCCGGGCGGCGAACACTTCGTCGGCGGCTACCTGGGGGTCGGCATCGGCGTGATGATCGTGGTGGCGGTGATCGGCATGATCATCAAGGCCCTGGTCCAGCGCAGCATGCTGACCAGCCTGGACCGCCTGCTGGGTGGGGTACTGGGCGTGGTGCGTGGCGGCCTGATCGCTGCGATCCTTCTGCTACTGGGCGGCTTCACCCCGCTGACCGCCGAACCCTCCTGGCAGCGCTCGGCGGTCCGGCCGCTGCTGAACCCGACCGTGGCCTGGATGAACAGCAAGCTGCCGCACTGGCAGGTTCCGGGCGCCGATCTGCTGCCCAGGGCCTTGCCGACCGAGGCGCTGTCCCCATCTGCATTGATGGAGTTGGGGAAGAACGCCGGCGCCGGGTTGGGAAAGCCGGGCGAGGCAGGCGATAATGGCATCCTCAACCAGGTAGTGGCAGGCAGCGGATGGCTGCGGCCTGCGAAAGCGGAACAGGGCGATTCCCACGATCCGGCCGAAGTGCGCCCGGACGCTCCTGCACTGCCGGACAGTATCGAGCCGGGCGATCCGGCCAATGTCGACCGCGGGCGCGGCGACCACCGCGGCCAGGTACGGCCACCTTCCTTGTAACTGGGCACAGCCCAGCGGAGACCTCGCACCATGTGTGGCATCGTCGGAATCGTCGGCAACCAGAACGTCGCCGGGCAGTTGTATGACGGGTTGACCGTCCTCCAGCACCGTGGCCAGGACGCGGCGGGTATCGCCACCGCCAGCGGCAGCCGCCTGCGCGTGCAGAAGGCCACCGGCCTGGTCCGCGATGTGTTCGATGCGCGCACCATGTCGACCCTGGAAGGCAGTGTTGGCATTGCGCATGTGCGCTACCCCACTGCCGGTTCGGAAGGCATGGACGAGGCACAGCCGTTCTACGTCAACTCGCCCTACGGCATCGCGCTGGCCCACAACGGCAACCTGATCAATACCGAGGCGCTGCGCCAGCAGGTGTTCGAGCAGGACCGCCGCAACGTCAACACCGATTCGGACAGCGAAGTACTGCTGAACGTGTTCGCGTTCGAACTGGACGCGCAGCGCCAGCTCAGCCCGGAAGCCGCGATCCGCGCGGTGGCCGGCGTGCACCGCCGCTGCAAGGGCGGCTACGCGGTGGTCAGCGTGGTGCTCGGCCTGGGCCTGGTCGCCTTCCGCGATCCGCATGGCATCCGTCCGCTGGTGCTGGGCAAGCGCAGCCACGCCGAGGGCGATGAGTACATCGTCGCTTCCGAGTCCGCGGCGCTGGACGTGCTGGGCTTCCAGCGCGTGCGTGACGTGCAGCCGGGCGAGGCGCTGGTGATTACCGCGCGCGGCGAGCTGTTCTCGGAAATCTGTGCCGAGCCGGCCGAGCACACCCCGTGCATCTTCGAATACGTGTACTTCGCGCGACCGGATTCGATGATCGACAACGTCTCGGTGCACAAGGCGCGCATGCGCATGGGCATCAAGCTGGGCGAGAAGATCCTGCGACTGCGCCCGGACCACGACATCGACACCATCATCCCGATCCCGGATACCTCGCGCGATGCCGCGCTGGAGATCTCCAACGTGCTCGGGGTGAAGTACCGCGAAGGCTTCATCAAGAACCGCTACATCGGCCGTACCTTCATCATGCCGGGGCAGGGCGAGCGGGTGAAGTCGGTGCGCCGCAAGCTCAACCCGATCCACCTGGAGTTCCGCAACCGCGTGGTGCTGCTGGTGGACGACTCGATCGTGCGCGGCACCACCAGCCAGCAGATCGTGCAGATGGCCCGCGATGCGGGTGCACGCAAGGTCTACCTGGCCAGCGCCGCGCCGCCGGTGCGTTTCCCGAACATCTACGGCATCGACATGCCGGCCGCCGAAGAACTGGTCGCGCACAACCGCACGGTGGAAGAAATCGAAGCCCACCTGGGCTGTGACTGGCTGATCTACCAGGATCTGGAAGACATGGAAGCGGCGGTGAGCGAAGGCAACCCGGCGCTGCGCAACTTCGATTCGTCCTGCTTCAACGGTCATTACCCGACCGGCATCGAACCGGGCTATTTCGAGCGCATCCAGCAACTGCGTTCGGACGACGCCAAGCACAAGCGCCGCGCCTGAGGTCCAGGCGTGATGGACGTGCCCGACGTTGGAGGCGACCTGCTGCGCGCCGCGCAGCGGTGCCTGGCCGAAGCCGATCCGCTGCGCAAGGTCGCGCTGACCCAGGCATGTGCCGCCGCGTTCCGTGCCGGCCGCCTGAAGGTGGCCGCTGATGCACCGCCGCCGGAGCCGATCCGCATGCCGGGCCGGCCAGCGCAGCTGCGGCTGGTGCATCCGCGTGAAGTGCCGCGGCGCGGACTGGGCGGCGTGGAGGGGCGTGCCGCCTTCATCCACGCCATTGCCCACATCGAACTCAACGCGATCGACCTGGCCTGGGATGCGGTGTACCGCTTCCGCGGCCTGCCGCCGGCGTTCCACGCCGACTGGGTCAGTTGTGCCGACGACGAATCGCGGCACTTCATGCTGCTGCGTGGGCGTCTGCAGGTGCACGGTCATGACTACGCTGACTTCCCTGCGCACAACGGCCTGTGGGAAATGTGCGAGAAGACCGCGCATGACGGCCTGGCACGCATGGCGCTGGTGCCGCGCGTGCTGGAAGCGCGCGGCCTGGACGTGACCCCGGGCATGATCGAAAAGCTGCGTAATGTCGGCGATGGCGAAACCGCCGATGTGCTGGAAGTGATCCTGCGCGAGGAAGTCGCGCATGTCGCAGCCGGATCGCGCTGGTATCGCTGGCACTGCGAACGCGCCGGTGTCGAGCCGCGCGCGTTTCAAGGAGCTGCTGCTGGAGTACGCGGGCGGCTACCTGCATGGGCCGTTCAACATCGAAGCACGCCTGCTGGCCGGCTTCGATGCCGACGAGCTCGCCAACCTGGTCGAGCAGGCCGGCTGAGAAAAAGGGGACGGAGGGAATTAAGTCGCTTATGGCACAAGCGACTTAATTCCCTCCGTCCCCTTTTTCATGCGTTCGGCAGCACCACGCGCTTGCCATCCACGGTCGGCCGGTTGATGTAGAACAGTCCGGGGCCCGGTCGATACGGCAGTTCGCTGACGCCGGCGTCGGCGGCGTAGGTCAGTGCGGTATCGCCCAGGGCATCGAAATTCCAGTGTGCCGACTGCATCAGGTAGCGACGGCGCAGCAGCGCTTCCTGGGTCTGGGTCAGTGCCTGCCCGGCCACCAGACGACGCGCGATCGGCTGCAGGGCGGAGGGAAGTTCCCAGCCCTGGACCGCAGCGGCCTGCGCACGCCATTGCACGCCGGCATCGATCGCATGCTGCTGCATCACCTGCAGGGCGATCAGCTGGTAGCGCCAGTCGATGCGCCTGCGCAGCACTACGGCGGCGGTGACGTACAGCACCGGGGACAGCAGCACGCTGCGGCTGCCGGCCCGGCGCTGCTGCTGCCATTGGTGCCAGACATCCACCCAGATTTCCTTGTCGCCGACGCCGAGCTGCTGTCGCCAGCGCTCGGCATCGGCCTGCGTTTCAGCGTAGGCGGTGGTGGCCTGCAGCATCGCCAGCGGCGGTATCTGGTAGTCAGCAACGGCGGGACGACGCAGCTGCTGCCGCCGTGGTCGGCTGAGCAGCTTGGGGCCTTCCTCGAGCTGGTTGTAACCGCCACCGATGTTGGCATGCACCCCGGGCAGGGCGATCTCGGTGAACGGCGGTGCCACGCTGGTCAGCGGGTAGTGCTGGCGATGTTCGTCGCGCGCGGTGAGCTGCACGACGTGCGCGGCGATGCCACTGTGCAGAGCGAGGCGTGGCTGTTCATCGGCGCGGCCGCCACTGACCGCAACCACGGTGTCGAACAGGCCGATGAAGCGCACGACCGGCACCGCGGGGGCGAAGTCGGCGGCACAGGCCAGGCCCGCCCCCTGCAGCAGCTGGCGCCAGCGTGAACCGTCCCAGCCCTGCAGCTGGTTGGCGATATCACGCGCCGCGGCAGCGCCCCGCGAAAAGCCGAACAGATCCAGCTGCACGCGGCGCAGCGGCTGTCGCCAGCGCGCGGCCAGCCCGGCAAGCGCAGCCGGCAGCAGCACCTGCAGCGCGCGCTGCACCTTCGCACGCACGCCGCTGGCACCGATGCCGAAGGCCAGCCCGATCAGATCGTCATCGGCATCATCGCGGGTGCCGACCCCTTCCACATAGATCGACAGCGAGGGCATGGCCACGGCATCGCGGCGGCTGTCCGGATACAGCTGCTGCAGCCGGGCGATGTTGGTCTCACCGTTGTCGTAGCTGCTGGTCAGCCGGCTCTGGTAGGTCGAATCATCATCCGCGCGCAGCTGCACCGGGCGTGGATGCGGTTGCTGCGGCCGGCCGCGGGCCAGGTTGTGAGCATTGTTACGGGTGCCATCGAAGAACAGGCCGATCCGCAGCAAGCCGACATCTTCGTCCGTGTCCTGCGATCGTGCCATGTGCATTCCCCGTCGTGGCTGCGTCAAAGTAGCGCGAAAAGAGTGTGTTTACGATGTGCAGTGACGCTTTTGACCTGACTGAACGCAGATGCGGTTGATCACAATTCCTGATTTTCATTCGCATCAACTATTGAATTCACACGACCCGCGCAGGCCATATGGCCAGACCCGGCAAACCCGGGCGTGCTGCATCAACGCTGTTCACATCATTCAAGGAGCGACGCAATGTTGTCCAGATCGATTGGCAAAGCGGCAGGTGGCCTGGTGTTGGGTTTGTCGGTGGCAGCGGCCGCGCATGCGGCACCGTTGTTCGAGCCGGTGACGGTCATCAGCCGCGCATCGGCAAACAGTGAGCCCGCGCTGGGCAAGCTGCTGGCCACCCCGTCCACTGCGACGGTGCAGGAAGTCCGTGTCGACGCAGCGGCCACTGCGCAGCCGCAACTGGAGTTCGAGCTGCTTGGCCAGCGCGTGCAGGCCGTGCGCAGCAAGCTCGAGGCGCTGCCCGATGGTGGCAGCATCTGGTACGGCCAGTTCCGCTCGCCTTCGGACAAGCTGACCGCGGCGACCTCCAACGGACAGGACGATCCTGGCAACTCGCTGATCCTGGTGCGCTCGGGCAACACCATCACCGGTTCGATCCGCAAGGACGGCAAGCTGTACCGGTTGCGCCCGCTGGGCAACCGCCATGTGCTGGTGGAGGTGGATGAGTCGCGGATGCCGGCCGATCATCCGGCTGACTACAATCAGCTGCCGAAGATCCCGATGGGCGACAACGATCGCATCGGCATCGCGCAGGCCTCGTCCGGTAGTCCCGCGACGATCCGTGTCCTGGTGGTGGCGACCAATGCCGCGGTGGCGGCCTACGGCGGCAACATGCAGTCGCTGGTGCAGCTGGCGGTGGCCGAATCCAACCAGGGCTACGTCAACAGCAACGTCGGCATCACCATGCAGCTGGCCGGTTACGAGACCACCAGCTACACCGAGTCGGGCAGCTTTGATACCGACCTGGCGCGCTTCCGTGGCACCAGCGATGGCTACATGGACAGCATCCACACCAGTCGCAACACCACCGCCGCCGATGTGGGCGTGCTGCTGATCAACAACACCGCCTACTGCGGCCTGGCCTCGGGTATCGGCTCGACGGCATCGACCGCGTTCGCGGCGGTGTACTGGGATTGCGCGACCGGCTACTAC
Source organism: Stenotrophomonas sp. CC22-02 (assembly GCF_004365115.1). Classification (NCBI taxonomy): domain Bacteria; kingdom Pseudomonadati; phylum Pseudomonadota; class Gammaproteobacteria; order Lysobacterales; family Lysobacteraceae; genus Stenotrophomonas; species Stenotrophomonas sp. CC22-02. Next base: position 434,265 of record NZ_SOCO01000001.1, read on the forward strand.
TCGTTCGCACACGAGATCGGCCATCTGCAGAGTGCGCGGCATGACATCGCCACCGACTCGAGCACCTCGCCCTATGCCTATGGCCACGGCTACCGCTACGAGCCGGCCACCGGCACCGGCTGGCGCACGATCATGGCCTACAACTGCACCCGCAGCTGCCCGCGCCTGAACTACTGGTCCAACCCCAACATCAGCTACAACGGCATCCCGATGGGCAATGCCAGCACCGCCGACAACCAGCGCGTGCTGGTCAACACCAAGGCCACCATCGCGGCCTTCCGCTGAGTCCGTACTGTCCGCGGTCGCCTTGCGCGGCCGCGGATTCCCGCGCCGTGGTTATCAGCCGCGCGCCAGGGTATCCAGCGACCAGCCGTCGGCATCCACGCGCAGCACCGAACCCTGTTCGTACCAGTCACCCAGAACGATGCGGGTACAGCCGCGTCCACCGGCCTGCAGCGTGTGGATTGCCGGGCGGTGGGTATGGCCATGGATCATGGTGTCCACCCCGTGGCGGACGAAGGTGGCCTCGACTTCGGCAGGGGCCACGTCGGTCACCGACTCGAACTGCGCACGGTCGTCCTGCTTCATCTCGGACTGGCGCGCCTGGCTGGCGTCGCGGGCCTTCTGCGCGAAAGCGATGCGTGCCGCCAGCGGCTGTGACAGGAACTGCGCCTGAAAGGCAGGGTCGCGCGTCTGCGCACGGAATTGCTGGTAGGGGATGTCATCGGTGCACAGCAGATCACCGTGCTGCAGCAGCACCGGGCGGCCGTACAGCTCGATCATGCACGGGTCGGGCAGGATGCGCAGGCCGGCACGGCGTGCGTAGTCCTCGCCGAGCAGGAAATCACGGTTGCCGCGGATGAAGTACACCGGCACGCCGCTGTCGGACAGCACCTTCAGCGCATCGGCCACCGCGTCGGCGGCAGGCGAGGGCGTGTCGTCGCCGATCCAGGCTTCGAACAGGTCGCCGAGGATGTACAGGGCATCAGCGCCGGGCGCCTGCTCGCGCAGGAAGCGCAGGAACAGGTCGGTGATCTCCGGACGGCTGGGGTCCAGGTGCAGGTCGGAAATGAACAGCGTGGTCATGCCTGCATTCTAGGCCATCCACGATGACGGTAGCGCCGGGCCATGCCCGGCGGCGGCCGTCACACCGGCAGCGGCAGCCAGGCCAGGCTGGCCGACGCCAGCAGCACTGCGATGCCCGTCGCGGCCAGCACGTCGCTGGGGTAATGCAGGCCGAGCACCACCCGCGACAGCGCAACGCCAGCGGTGAACGGCACCAGCAGCGGCGCCAGCCACGGGTAGTAGGCCAGCGCCACAATGGTGAACGACACCGCGTGCAGGGTGTGGCCGGAGGGGAAGCTGAACTCGTCCAGCGGCGCCACCCAGGCGCGGATGCGCAGGTCGGCCGCATACGGGCGCGGGCGCCGGGTCCAGCGCTTGAGGCCCTTGTACAGCAGCAGCGCGGCCAGCCCGGTGGCCGCCATGTGCACCGACGCGCGCAGGCCATCGAAGCCATCCAGCAGCACCAGCGCGCCCATCAGCACGTACCAGAACACGCCATCGCCGAGGCGGCTGATGACCGAGAACAGGCGACGCACGCGGCGGCGCCGGCAGTAGTGGTTGGCGCGCCGGCACAGGCGCGCTTCGCGGTCGGCCAGCAGTTCAAGCCGCGTGGTGCGCATGGCCGCTCCTCCGCGAGTGGGCCAGTTCGGCCAGCAGCGCATCGAATTCCGCGACCACCTGCTGTGGATGCAGGCGCTTCATCGCGCGCGCGGCTGTGCTGCCCAGCATCTGGCGTTGTGCATCATCGGCCGCCATCCGCACGGCAGCCTCGATGAACTGCTCGTCATTGTCCACTGCAGCGCCATTCTCGCCGTTGCGCAGGTACTCGCGCGCGGCGCCATAATCGAAGGCCACGGTGGCTACACCACTGGCCATGCTTTCCAGAGTCACGTTGCCGAAGGTCTCGCTGCGGCTGGGGAACAGGAACAGGTCACCGCTGGCGAAATGCCGTGCAAGCGCTTCGCCTCGCTGGATGCCGCAGAAGATGAAGTCGGGATTCTCGTGCGCCAGCTTCTCGCGTGCAGGGCCATCGCCCACCCACACGAAGCGTGCCTTCGGCCGGATCTGCTGCAGCTTGCGGAACGCTTTTACAGCCAGGCCAAGGTTCTTTTCCGCGGCGATGCGGCCAACGTAGATCGCCACCAGGCCGTTGCCGTCCACGCCCCATTCCTCGCGCAGTGCCGGGTCGCGCCTGCCTGGATCGAACTGCTGGCTGTCGACCGCGCGCGCCAGCAGGCGCACGCGCTCGAAACCCTGTTCGCCAAGGAACTGCTGAAGCTCGCGGGTGGGCACCAGGGTGGCATCGGCCTGATTGTGGAAGCGACGCATCCAGCGCATCGCGGCGGCCTGCAGCCAGGCCACGCCGTAGTCGGGCAGGTACTCGTCGAAGCGCGTGTGGAAGCCACTGGCGACCGGGATGCCGAGACGGCGTGCGGTACGCAGTGCAGACCAGCCCAGCGGGCCTTCGGTAGCGACGTAGACGGCGTCTGGACGCTGTTGCTGCCAATGGCGGCCCAGCCGGATCGGCGCCGGCAGGCCAAAGCGCAGGCCGGGGTAGCGGGGCAGCGCGGCGCCCGGCACCAGCAGGGTGCCCGGTGCCGAGTCCAGTGCTTCGCTGGCCTGGCGTGGCCGGACCAGGTCGATTTCATGCCCGGAATCACGCAGTCCCTGCTCCAGGCCCTGCACGGTGAGGGCAACGCCGTTCACTTCCGGCGGATAGGTCTCGGTGACGATGGCATAGCGCATGGCGGGCCTCCGGGTTTCCGGCATGCTCGGCCATGGCGATGTAGTGGACATGACGGCTTTGCGACCGCCAGATGACGCCGGTGCCGGCCCCCGTGGGCAAGAAAAAACCACGGCCCCGAGGGGCCGTGGTTCCTGTTGCAGATGACAGCGCGATGGATCAGAAGCGCTGCTGGTACTTCATGTACATGAAGCGTCCGATGTCGTAGCCACCGTAGTAGGAGAACGACGAGTTCGGCTTGCTGTACATCACCGGGGCTTCCTTGCCGAACACGTTGTTGGCGCCCACCGACACGGTGGCGTCCCACGGCAGGTTGTAGCGGAACTGCACATCGTGGAAGGTCACTGCACCGCGCTCGTTGTAGGCGGTCGGCGCCTTCAGCCACGGCGCCAGGAAGGTCGGATCCGAGCATTCGTCCGGATACAGGCTGGCATTGGCGCAGCGCTCCTTCACCCCGGAGTAGTAGCGCGCCGTCCAGCTGACGCCGAAGTCGCCCACATCCCAGCCCAGCACCAGGTTCGAGCGCACGCGGAAGGCGAGGCTGGTGGCGGTGCCGATGGTGTTTGCAACGCCGTTGATCGGCGTGATCGCATCGCGGACATCGTTGGTGGAGCGATAGACGTTCTTGCTTACATAGGTGCTGGTCCAGCCAGCGCTCAGCTTGCCGTAGCCGGTGTCGACGCGGTAGCTGACATCCAGGTCGTAACCTTCGGTCTCGGCGAAGCCGGCGTTGCGGTTGCCGAACTTCAGGCCGGTGACGATGCCGTTGGACGGGTCGCGGGTGAAGCGGCTGCAGCGTGCTTCGATGCCCTGCTCGTAGCAATCCTTCAGGATCTGGTTCGGGCTGTCACCGACGATGGTGTTGTCGATGCGGATCTTCCACCAGTCCAGCGCGACGTTGAAGTTGCTGATGAAGGTCGGGCTCCACACCAGGCCCAGCGTCTTGCTGGTCGAGGTTTCCGGAACCAGCAGCGGATTGGAACCGGACACGAACGGCGTCGGGGTTGCATCCTGCGCCGTGGTCACCGGGACATTGCCCTGCTTCAGCTGGCGGAAGTTGGCAGCATTGGCGATGTCACGTGCACAGCGCGAGCGGACTTCAGCACTGCCCTTGGCCGAGCCGAACACGGTGTCGCACGGGTCGCTGAACTGCGCGAAGGTTTCCGAACCGCCACCGTACAGGTCGTTGATGGTCGGTGCGCGGAAGCCTTCGGCCCAGGTACCGCGGACCAGCAGCTGGTCGATCGGCTTCCACTTGAAGCCGAACTTGCTGTTGAGCGTGTTGCCGAAGGTGTTGTACTTGGAATAGCGGGTGGCGGCACTGAAGCTCAGCTCACGCGCACCGGGCAGATCGGCCAGCACCGGCACGCTGAGTTCCAGGTAGGCTTCCTTCACGTTGTAGCTGCCACCGGTCGGGCCTGCGGCCAGGTTGGTGGTGGCGCCGGTCTGGGCCAGGGCGTCGGGGGTGTAGCGCCCGTCTTCCTTGCGGCTTTCCACGCCGAAGGCGAAGCCCAGGTCGCCGGCCGGCAGGGTCATGATGCTGCCGGACAGGTTGGCGAATGCGTTCTTGGTGGTGGTCCGGCCGGTGGTCCGCTCGGCCGGGAACAGCCAGGCCATCAGGGCTTCATTGCCGGTCAGTCCGTTGGGATCGGTCTTGCCGTACGGCACCAGCGGGTTCCACGGCATGCAGCCGTCGATCACCGCACCCGGACGGCCACAGACCACCTTGCCGGTGGCCGGATCCAGGAACGACGGACCCACGGCGTCACGCACGCGCTTCTTGTGCAGGTTGCCGGTAGCGGTGGCGGTCAGCTCGTTGCGGTTGTACTGGTAGCCCACATCCCAGTCGAAGTAGCGCTGACCGATCTCGAAGGTGCCATCCAGCGACACGACCGCACGGTAGGTCTTCAGTTCGCTGGTGCTTACACGCGGGATTTCCCAGGTACGGCGGTTCCAGGCCACGTCGGTTGGCTTGGCATAACCGTGCTGGTTGCCGAACGGATTGAAATAGCTGTCCTTGGACATCAGGCCGGTGGCGGTCGGGTCACCCGAGATCGACACCGAGCTGGACTGCAGGGGGTAGCCTGCGATCTGGCGCTCGGCCGAACGCTTGTTGTAGCCGAATTCGGTGCGCAGGTTGACCTGGTCGGTAATCTTGAAGCGGCCGTCGAAGTACACCGAATCACGCTTGAGCGGATACATCACGTGCATCTGCTCGTTGGCGTTGCTGACGTCGCCGGTGAACGGGGTCGCGTCGGTCAGGTGGTAGTTGGCCGGGTTGGTCGGGTCAGCGCCGCGGTTGAGCGAGTAGCCGCAACCCTGGCTGGTGTTGGTGCAGCCCGGGCCACCCTTCAGGCCGGTGAACTGGCCCCACTGGCTCAGCGTGGTCCAGTTGGAGGGATCGTTCGGGTGGCGGTCGCTCACGCCGTACTTGCTGAACCAGCGGTCCTTGGCCCAGACGCTCTTTTCCTCGGAGTGTTCCAGTGCCAGGGTCAGCGACACGCGATCATTGCTCCAGCCGCCGACCACGTCGAAGCGGTCACGGGCGCCGTCGCCTTCGCTGTACTGGCCGTGGTAGACGTTGGCGGTCACGCCGTTGACGTTGGAACGGGTGATGATGTTGACCACGCCGGCCATCGCGTCGGAACCGTAGATGGCCGAAGCGCCATCCTTCAGCACTTCGATGCGCTCCACCGCCGACACCGGCAGCGAGGACACGTCCTGCAGGCCCGAGGTGCTGATGCCCAGACGCTTGCCGTTGACCAGCACCAGGGTGCGCTGCGCGCCCAGGTTGCGCATGTCGATGTAGGTGCCGCCGGTGTTTTCGCCCGCGCTCAGCGCATTGGCGCGGCTGATGGCCGGGCTGCCCATCGCGGTGACGTTCTGCAGGATGTCGGCCACCGAGCTGAAGCCCTGGCGTTCGATCTCGACGCGGGTCAGCGCCAGCACCGGCTGGGCGGTTTCCACATCGACCTGGCGGATGCGCGAACCGGTGATCTCGATGCGATCCAGATTGGTCGGCGAGGCGCTGCCGGCATCCTGGGCGAACGCCGGCACGGCGGCCAGAGCGGTGGTCGTCACCAGGGCGTGGGCAATCGCCTTGCCCAACACGGTACGTGAAGTCATTACGTTCTCTCTCTCTCAAAGACGTACGGAGATACCCAAGGAAGGCATCCAATGGCCCAGCCGAACTGCGCCGGTGTTCCGATACTAGTCTCGATAGTTAAGAGGTTGTAAAGGGTCTATGTCGAAATATTTCCTCCCATGTCATCGGCGTGACGGATATGTGAGGAAAAACCGGGACTTGCGACGGCAATACCCGTCGCATCCAGGGGATGCGATGTTGCGACGCAGCGCGAATTGGCGCGCGGGACGAGCGTCGTCCCGGGGGGATCAGGCCACGAACGGACGGAACTGGATGCCCAGCCCGGCGATGCCGTCGGTCTCGCCGATCAGGTCGGCGCGCAGCAACGGGCGGGCATCGATGAATGCCTGCGGCACGATCAGCGACAGCCGGTTGTCGTCGGCAGTCAGTTCCAGCGCTGGCAGCGGGGCGTCCTCGTGCGCGCGGTTGAGCAGCACCGCCAGGCGCAACAGGGCGGCCAGCCGGCGTGCGGTCAGCAGCAGGCGCTCGGGCAGGGCATCGAAGGCGGTCTTGGTGATGCTGCGGCGGTGGCTGCGCACCAGCGCGGCCAGCATCTGCTGTTCCTGCCGCGAGAAACCAGCGATGTCCGAGTGTTCCAGCACGTAGCTGCCGTGCACGTGGTAACCGCTGTGCGCGATCATCAGGCCCAGCTCGTGCAGGCGTGCGGCCCAGCCCAGCATGCGGGCATCGTCGGCATCCAGTTTCCACTGCTCCTGCACCTGCTCCAGCAGTGACAGTGCGGTCTCCTGCACGCGGTCGGCCTGCGCCATGTCGATGCCATAGCGCTGGCTGAGCGCAGCCACCGACTCGTCACGCAGATCGTTCTCGCCGGCACGGCCGACGATGTCATACAGGATGCCTTCGCGCATCGCCGCCTTGCTGACCAGCAGCTTCTGCAGGCCCAGGGCCTGGAAGGCCGCTTCCAGCACCAGGATGCCGCCGGCGATGATCGGGCGCCGGTCGCTGGACAGGCCCGGCAACTGGATGTCGTCGATCTTCTTGGCTTTCAGCAGTTCGTCGCGCAGCTGTGGCAGGGCTTCGGCGGTGATCGCGCCCTTGCTCAGCTTCATCGTCGCGCAGATCTCGCTGATCGCCTTGTGCGTGCCTGAAGAACCCAATGCTTCCTGCCAGCCCAGCGCGCGGTACTTGCTGGCGAAGGGCTGGAACTCGCGGCCGATCTCGGCCAGCGCGTCCTTCCAGCGCTTCTTGCTCAGCTTGCCGCCGGGGAAAAATCGGCGGGTGCTGGCGATGCAGCCGGCCTGCAGGCTTTCGCGCTCCAGGGTCTGCATGCCCATGCCGATGATGAACTCGGTGGAACCGCCGCCGATGTCGATCACCAGCCGGCGCTCGCCCGGCTTGGGCGGTTGTGCATGGGCGACACCGAGGTAGATCAGGCGCGCTTCTTCGCGACCGCTGACCACTTCGATGGCGTGCCCCAAAGCGGTCTCGGCCGGGACCAGGAACGACTGCGGCGAGCGCAGCTGGCGCACGGTGTTGGTGGCCAGTGCGCGCACCCGGTGCGGTGGCACGTTGCGGATGCGCTGGCCGAAGCGGGCCAGGCACTCCAGCGCACGCTGGCGGGCCGCTGCGGAGAGTCCGCCCTTGCCATCCAGCCCGTCGGCCATCCGCACCGTCTCGCGCAGGCGGTCGATCACCCGCAGCTGGCCGAGCGTGTAGCGCGCGATGACCATGTGGAAACTATTGGAGCCAAGGTCGATGGCGGCCAGCAGGTCGCCATCCTGCAATGCGGGCGGAGTCGTGGTGGTATGCGGCATGGACGAATGTTAGCCGAAGGGGCGGTGTGCTCGTCACCGCGCGGCCTTCACATTTTGTAGGGGGGAGTGCGGCAGGGCTGGGCCCTTCACCTGCCGAATTAACGGCAAAAGCAAAAGCAAAAGCAAAAGCAAAAGCGGGCTATCCGTGGGATGGCGGGGTGGGTCCGGTTGAGGGGGACGCCGTAAACCCGTCCTTGGGGGCTTGGTCGCGGCATCCATGCCGCTCACACCCCCTCAACCGGACCCACCCCGCCTTCGACAGATTTCTGCGGCTGTTGGTGGGTGTCGACCTGGGTCGACACACCGGGTTACAGCCCCTGCATCAATGCCATCTGCGCAGAATGCGGGGTTTCGTCGTGGGCCGGTGCACGCTTGTGGTAGATGCCCTCGGCGTCCAGTTCCCAGGCATTGAGGTTGTCATCCAGGTAGTTCTGCAGCACTTCGCGGTACACCCGCTTGGCCAGTTCCGGATCGAGGATCGGGAAGCAGGTCTCGACCCGGCGCAGCAGGTTGCGTTCCAGCCAGTCCGCGCTGGCGCAGTACATCTCCGGCGCACCATCGTTGCCGAACCAGTAGACGCGGCTGTGTTCAAGGAATCGACCGACGATCGAGCGCACGCGGATGTTGTCCGAGACACCCGGCACGCCCGGGCGCAGGGTGCAGGCGCCACGGATGATCAGGTCGATCTGCACGCCGGCCTGCGAGGCGGCGTACAGCGTGCGCACCACCTGCGGTTCGTTCAGTGCGTTCATCTTGGCGATGATCCGCGCCGGACGGCCCGCGGCGGCGATGCGGGTTTCGCGCTCGATACGGCCGAGGATGCCGGTGTGCAGGGTGAAGGGCGACTGCAGCAGGCGCTTGAGCTTCATCTTCGACGCCAGGCCGGACAGCTGCTGGAACAACAGGTGCACATCGTTGCCGATGTCCGCATCGGCGGTGATCAGGCTGATGTCGGTGTAAGCACGGGCGGTGCCGCTGTGGTAGTTGCCGGTGCCCAGGTGCACATAGCGGCGCAGCTTGCGGCCCTCGCGGCGAACGATCAGCAGCATCTTGGCGTGGGTCTTGTAGCCGACCACGCCGTACACCACCTGCACGCCGGCTTCCTGCAGGCGATCAGCCAGGCCCAGGTTGGCCTCTTCGTCGAAGCGCGCACGCAGCTCGACCACCACGGTCACATCCTTGCCGTTGCGCGCGGCCTGGATCAGTGCGTCGACGATCAGCGAATCCTTGCCGGTGCGGTACAGGGTCTGCTTGATCGCCAGCACGTTCGGATCCACCGCCGCCTGCCGGATCAGGTCCAGCACCGCGGTGAAGGCATCGAAGGGGTGATGCAGCAGCAGGTCCTGGCGTGCGACGGTCTCGAAGATGCCATCGCTGTCGCGCAGCGTGCGCGGGGTCATCGACGGGTACTTCAGGTCCGGCTGCGCGATCAGGTCGTACAGCTGGATGATGCGGTTCAGATTGACCGGACCATCAATGCGGTACACGGCATTTTCGGTCAAGCCGAAATTCTGCAGCAGGGTGCGCACGATGTCGCGCGGCATGTCATGGGCGATCTCCAGCCGCACCGCCGGCCGGTAGCCGCGGTCGACCAGCTCGTCACGCAGTGCCAGCGCCAGGTTCTCCACCTCTTCCTCGTCCACCACCAGCTCGGAATTGCGGGTGACGCGGAACTGGTAGGCACCCAGCACTTCCATGCCCGGGAACAGTTCATCGACGAAGGTCGACAGCACCGAGGACAGGAACACGAAGTTCTGCGGGCCGCCAAGCTTTTCGGGCAGCTGGATGATGCGCGGCAGCGAGCGCGGCGCGCGCACGATGGCCAGGTGGCCGGCGCGGCCGAACGCATCGGTGCCCTTCAGCACCACCACGATGTTCAGCGATTTGTTGAGGATCTTCGGGAACGGATGCACCGGGTCCAGGCCCAGCGGCGACAGCACCGGCATGATCTCGTTGCGGAAGTACGCGCGCAGCCAGCGCTTCTGGCGGTGGTTCCAGGAGTGGCGGCCGAGCACGCCGATGCCGGCTTCCGCCAGCGCCGGGCGCAGGGTCTGGTTCCAGCAGCGGTACTGCTGGTCCACCAGTTCGGCGGCGCGGTCATGGATGGCGGTGAGGATGGTCTGCGGGCTCATGCCATCCGGCGCCGGCGGCAGGCCGAACTCCTGCGCATGGCGCACGGCAGCGGCGCGGATCTCGAAGAATTCATCGAGGTTGGTGCAGGAGATGCACATGAAGCGCAGGCGCTCCAGCAGCGGTACCTGCGGGTCCATGGCCTGCGCCAGCACGCGGAAATTGAAATCCAGCTGCGACAGTTCGCGGTTGATGTAGAGCGCCGGATCACGCAGCGGATCGTTGTCCGGGCTCACGGGGAGGGGGAGGGATCCGAGGCTGCTCATGGCGTCATTCTTCGATGGAAGTCAGGGGGGCGGACTCACGCGGGCGCACGTGGTCTGCATCGAAATGGCAGGAGAACACCGAGCCCTTGCCGACCTCGCTTTCAATCTCCAGCCGTGCGTGGTGCAGGCCGAGGATGTGCTTGACGATGGACAGGCCCAGGCCGGTGCCGCCGCTTTCGCGGGAGCGGCTGCTGGAGACGCGGTAGAAACGTTCGGTCAGGCGCGGCAGATGCGTGGCCGGGATGCCGTAGCCGGAATCGCGCACCGCCAGCACCGCGCCATCGCCTTCGCGGCGGAACTCGACGGCGATGCGGCCACCGGCCGGGGTGTAGCGCACCGCATTGGTGACCAGGTTGGAAAACGCGCTGTGCAGTTCCTTGGTCGAGCCCTGCAGGTCCACGCCAGCCAGGTCATCGATACTGATCTGGTGGCGGCCCTGGCTGTGTGCTTCGGCTTCGCGGCGCAGGGTGGCCAGCATCGGCTGCATGGCCACGGTCTCGTCCTCGCTGTGTTCCTGCGATTCCAGCCGCGACAGGGTCAGCAGGTCTTCCACCAGCTGGGCCATGCGCTGGCTCTGCTTGCGCATTTCCTCCAGCATCGGCCCGGTGCCGGGGAAATCGTCCGGGTCCATCATGTCCAGATAGCCGTGGACCACGGTGAGCGGCGTGCGCAGTTCGTGTGAAACGTTGGCCACGAAGTCGCGGCGGACCTGTTCCAGGCGCAGCAGCTTGCTGACGTCGCGGGCGATCAGCAGCCAGTAGTCCGACGAATAGGGAATCAGGCGCAGGTTGAGGCGGATTGCCGGGTCGACCGGCGAAGGTACGTCGAGGATCGGCTCGGCATTGCGGCCACCGGCCAGCCAGTGGGCCAGCGGCATCGGCTGCAGCCGTTCGACCAGCGCCTCGCCGAGGTCACCCGGGTGGTGCAGGCCAAGCAGGGCGGTGGCGGCTTCGTTGAACCACTGCACGCGCTGGCTGTTGCGGTCCAGCACCACCACCGCATCGGGCAGTGCGGCGGCCGCAGCGCGGTAACTGCGCAGCATGTCCAGCAGGCGGCGCTTGCGTACGCGCATTTCCACCTGGTTGCGGTACAGCAGGCGGTCCAGTTCGTTCCAGACGCCGGTGCCTTCGTCGGCGGTGTCCCAGCGCTGGCGTGCGGTCAGGCGGCGCAGCACGCTGCGCAGGCGCCAGTAATGCCAGGCCAGGGTAGCCAGCGCGCCCAGTGCGATGCACAGCCACAGATGGCCCGAGAACCACCCCACCAATCCGGCGAACAGCAGTACCGCGGCGACGGTGGCCAGGGTCTTCAACCAGGCAGAGCGGATGTGGCGGGGCATTGCGATCTCGTCGTTGAGGTGCGGCGGTTCACTGGGGTGAACCGAGGGTTATAGCAGAGTTGCCGGCACCGGCACCCGCGGGTGCGCGGCGCCGGCACGACGAGACTCAGGTTGCGGTAGAGAAGCGGTAGCCGGCGCCGCGCACGGTCTGCACCATGTTCTCGGCGTTGAACGGTTCCAGCGTCTTGCGCAGGCGGCGGATGTGCACGTCGATGGTGCGCTCCTCCACGTACACGCTGCCGCCCCAGACATGGTCCAGCAGCTGGGCGCGGGTGTAGACGCGCTCGGGGTGGGTCATGAAGAAGTGCAGCAGGCGGTATTCGGTCGGGCCGATCGGCACCGGCTGGTCGTTGGCGAACACGCGATGGGCGGCGCCATCGATGCGGATCGGGCCGACCGCCACGCTGCCGTCCTCGTCGTCCTCGCGGGCGCGGCGCATCACCGCACGGATGCGGGCCAGCAGCTCGCGCGCCGAGAACGGCTTGACCACGTAGTCGTCGACACCGGCTTCAAGGCCACCGACGCGGTCATTCTCTTCGCCGCGGGCGGTCAGCATGATGATCGGCACCTCGCGGGTCAGCGTTTCCTTGCGCCAGCGGCGGGCCAGATCCAGGCCGCTGGTGCCGGGCAGCATCCAGTCCAGCAGGATCAGGTCCGGCACGCGGTCGGCGATGGCCGTCTGCGCCTCGCGGGCATCGCCGGCGTGGACCGGTTCGTAATCGCCCTTGCGCAGGGCGAAGGCGACCATTTCACGGATCGCGGGCTCGTCATCGACGATCAGGATGCGTTTCTGCACGAGAACACCGTAGGGCTCGGTTACTGGAGTGGTGCCAGTAGACTACGGTTTGATGACATGTTTGTGACTACCTGGCCGGAACCGGCCTGGATTGCCATCGGCCGGTCATGCAGCGCTCAGCGGCGGTCCAGGTCCGGGTCCTGCACGCCCTGGCGGCGCAGTTCCAGCACGGTGGGGGTGATCGCCTCGATACGCGCATCCACCCGTGCCCGGCCGACATAGTCCAGCGCCGGGTTGCGCTTGAGGGCCTGCAGCTGCATCAGCGACTGCTCGGGGCGGCCACTGAGGAAGGCGGCCTCGGCATAGGCCTCACTGGCGCGCACGCTGTCACCGGCCAGCTCGCTGGCGCGGGCGTATCGCTGCTGGAAGACCGGATCGTTACCGCTTTGCGACAGCAGCGGCCGCAGCATGGCCTGCGCGCGCTGGCCGGCCTCGCGGCTGCCCTGTTCGTTCAGGATCTCGGCATAGGTCAGGGCCACCGGGCGGCTGTTGGGGTGCTCGCGCAGCAACTGTTCGAAACGGCTGTTGGCCTGGGCGGCCTGGCCGGCGCGCGATTCGGCCTCGCCCAGCCCCAGCGCCAGCCACAGGTTGTCCGGGCGGGTCTGCAGCAGGGCGGCCAGGGTCTGCCGGGCCTGCCCGGCACCGGCGCGGCCACCGCGCATGACGGCCAGGGCCTGGCCATAGCGCTGGGCGTCGTTCAGGCCATCCTTCTGGCGCTTGGCCATGTCGGCGTATTCGCGCTCCAGCTCAGCGGTGGAGTCGGCGCTGAGCACCCGCAGGCGTTCGCGTGCCCAGTCGAAGTCGCCGCTGGCACCGCGGCTGAGCTGGCCCATCGGGATGCGCAGCACGCTGCTGGGCAGCAGCGGGTTGTTGCCGCGCAGCAGCGGCTCGGCCAGGCTGGGGTCGGCCGGGTCCACCCGCTCCCTGCGTTCGCCGCTGGGGGTGCTGGTGGTGAGAAGTACGGTGTCCTTCTTCATCTGTTCGGCGCGGGCCTTGGCCTCGCTGATGCGGGTGATGTTGACCGGGTGGGTACGCAGGAACTCCGGCACGCTGTAGCCGCCTTCGTTGCCACGCATCGCCGCCGCCATCCGCTCGAAGAAGCCGGCCATGGCGTCCACGTCGTAGCCGCTGCGGGCCAGGGTGCGGATGCCAAGGCGGTCGGCCTCGGATTCATTGGACCGGGTGTAGTTGATCTGCCGCTGCTGCATCAGGCCCATGCCCGAGCTGATCGCGGCCATGGTCGCGTTGCCCGACGACGTGCTGTTGCTGGCCTGGGCGGCCACCACCGCCGCCAGCATGCCCAGCAGGATCGGGATCTGGTCGCGCTGGGCGCGCTCGACCCCGCGCAGAACGTGCTGCTGGGTGACATGGGCGATTTCGTGCGACAGCACCGCGGCCACTTCGTCTTCGCGCTCGGCGGTCAGCACCAGGCCGGCATTGACCCCGATGTAGCCGCCCAGCGTGGCGAAGGCGTTGATCTGGCGGTCCTTCATCACGAAGAACGTGTACGGCTGGCGTGGCTGGTCGCTGTTCGAGCCGAGCCGGGTGCCCATGGTCTGCAGCCAGTCGTTGACCAGCGGGTCGTCCAGCAGATAGCCGTAGTTGCGCAGCTCGCGCAGCATCATCGCGCCGTACTCGGCCTGGCGCGCCGGGGTCAGCAGCTCGCCGGCCGAGGAGCCGATGTCGGGCAGCTTCTCCTGGGCCTGGGCCAGCGGCATGGCCAGGGCCAGGGTGATGGCGGTAGTCAGCAGCAGGGCTCGCAAGCAGGTGGTCCTCGGGCAGGGCGCGCCCAGCGTGGCAGGGCAGGGGGCAACCATTCGTTAATCCACAGTGTTGCGGCCGTGGCGTGGAAATTCCAGCGCACCGGTACCATATATGGACCGTCGATCCATCGTGGAGTTTCCCGTGACAGCCCAGACCGCCGGCGGTGCCCCCGCCATCACCATCTATTCCACCGCCGTCTGCCCGTACTGCGTGGCCGCCAAGAACTTCCTGAAGAGCAAGGGCCAGCAGTGGACCGAGGTCCGCATCGACCTGGACCCGGCCGAGCGCGAGAAGATGGTGGCGCTGACCCGCCGCACCAGCGTGCCGCAGATCTTCGTCGGCGACGTCCATGTCGGCGGCTACGACGACATGATGGCCCTGCACCGTGAAGGCAAGCTCGAGCCGCTGCTGGCCGGGCAGGGCCAGGCATGAGCGCGGCCGACGACGGCAGCAAGGACCGCATCGCCGAGTTCACCGACTTCCGCAAGCGCATGAACGAGCGCATCCTGGGCGAACCGAACCAGGTGGTGCGCCGCTTCTTCGCGCTGGACACGCAGACCTACCAGGCCGGCGCGCTGGACGTGAAGACCAAGGAGCTGCTGGGCCTGGTGGCCTCGATGGTGCTGCGCTGCGACGACTGCATCAGCTACCACGTGGCCCAGTGCAAGGACGCCGGGGTGACCCGCGAGGAGTTCTTCGAGACCTTCTCGGTCGGCCTGGTGGTGGGCGGCTCGATCGTGATCCCGCACCTGCGCCGCGCGGTCGATTTCCTCGACCAGCTCGAAGGCGGCGCCGCCGCCCCGGCAGCGCACGAGCACTGAGGAAGTGCCGGCCCTGGCCGGCATCGCCTGAACCCGACATGGCCGGGGTTGCCGGCCAGCGGCCGGCACTACCGCACCCGCGAAGGGCCTTCCCCGCGATCCAACAACCCAGGAGCCCCCTTGTTGTTCAAGGGGGCGCGCCGACAGGCGCGGGGATAAGGTGGGATGCGCGGGCAATTCTGCCTGAGCCGGGCACTGGGACCATGGTCTATTTGGGACCTCGGCCCCGGCTCAGGCATAATTGCCGGTGAAACTTCCTTTGCGCCGGCGTTTCCGGGCACGTCCGGACGGCGTTTTTCCCCCTGTTCGGAACATCGATCAATGACGCAGAAAATTACGGTCATCCGCGGCGACGGCATTGGCCCGGAAATCATGGACGCCACCCTGTTCGTGCTCGACCAGCTCAAGACTGGCCTGGAGTACGAAGACGCCGATGCCGGCCTGGTGGCCCTGGAAAAGCACGGTGACCTGATGCCGGCGGTGACCCTGGAATCGATCGCGCGCAACAAGGTGGCGCTGAAGAGCCCGCTGACCACCCCGGTCGGTGGTGGCTTCACCTCGATCAACGTCAGCCTGCGCCGCCACTTCGACCTGTACGCCAACG
Source organism: Stenotrophomonas sp. CC22-02 (assembly GCF_004365115.1). Classification (NCBI taxonomy): domain Bacteria; kingdom Pseudomonadati; phylum Pseudomonadota; class Gammaproteobacteria; order Lysobacterales; family Lysobacteraceae; genus Stenotrophomonas; species Stenotrophomonas sp. CC22-02. Next base: position 449,711 of record NZ_SOCO01000001.1, read on the forward strand.
TGCGTCCGGCCCACACCTTCCCGAACACCAAGTCGCGTTTCGACAACGTTGACCTGATCACCGTTCGCGAGAACACCGAAGGTGCCTACCTGGCCGAAGGCCAGGAAGTGTCGGCCGATGGCGAGACCGCCTTCTCCGGCACCCGCATCACCCGCAAGGGATCCGAGCGCATCGTGCGCTACGCCTTCGAGCTGGCCAAGAGCACCGGCCGCAAGAAGGTCACCGCCGTGCACAAGGCCAATATCATCAAGTCGACCTCGGGCCTGTTCCTGAACGTCGCCCGCGAAGTGGCCGCGCAGTATCCGGAGATCGAGTTCCAGGAAATGATCGTCGACAACTGCTGCATGCAGCTGGTGATGCGTCCGGAACAGTTCGACGTGATCGTCACCACCAACCTGTTCGGCGACATCATCTCCGACCTGTGCGCTGGCCTGGTCGGCGGCCTGGGCCTGGCCCCGGGTGCCAACATCGGCAAGGACGCGGCGATCTTCGAAGCCGTGCACGGTACTGCACCGGACATCGCCGGCCAGGGCAAGGCCAATCCGTGCGCACTGCTGCTGGCAGCCGCGCAGATGCTGGACCACGTCGGCCAGCCGGAAAATGCCGAGCGCCTGCGCAAGGCCATCGTGGCCACCATGGAAGCCAAGGACTCGCTGACCGGCGACCTGGGTGGCACCGGTACCACCATGAGCTTCGCCCAGGCCATCGCCAGCCGCCTGTAAGCGACCGGCAAGCCTCGGTTGGACCCACAGCGGGGCGCCTTCGGGCGCCCCGTTGCGTTTATGCGCTTCTGTAGCGTCGAGCCATCGGTCTGTGCGTTATCTGCACAGATCATGTGCTTCTGCATGGCTGGTTCGTGCGCCATCGGCTCCGCATCCTGTGCCCCACATCCACTGCACAGGAATTCGACCATGAACCTCACCGCCTTTGGCTTGGCCAGCCTGATCGGCATGGCCGGCACCGTCCCGGTCGCTGCCGCCGAGCCGGCCCATCCCACCATCCGCCACATGGCTGGCGCCCCGGTCGCCGCTTCACTGGATGCGGCCAAGACCGCCGTGCTGGTGATCGACTTCCAGAACGAATATTTCGATGCCAAGGCTGCGCCGGGCTTTGCCGGTGGCCGCATGGTCATCCCTGAGGGCGTGGCCGCGCTGCGCCAGACGCGCCGCCTGATCGACTTCGCCGATGCCAATGGCATCCGCGTCATCCACGTGCAGCATGTGCTGCCGGCGGGTGCGCCGCTGTTCGCGCAGGGCAGTGTCAATGCCGCCTTCCATCGCGACATGCAGCCGCGGGCCGGCGAGACCGTGGTGCAGAAGGACAACGTCAGCGTGTTCGCTGGTGGCTCCGCTGCAGTGCTCGACACGATGCTGAAGCAGTCGGGCATCGACACCCTGATCGTCACCGGCCTGCAGACCCACGCCTGCGTGGCCGGCGCCGCCCGCGATGCCGCAGCGGCACCGCGTGGCTACCGGGTGATCGTGTCGTCCGATGCAACGGCCAGTCGCGACCTGGACCTGGCCGGTGGCCAGCGCATCGGCCATCGCGCGCTGCATGAGGCCGCGCTTGCCCAGATCGAGGACACCTTCGGCGATGTCATGACCACTGACGCGATCCTGGCGCTGCCGGTGCGCAAGGCCGGCGACGGCGCTTGATAAGCTGGCAGGGCCCGCACATCGCGGGTCCTGCCAACCGGAGCCGCCCGCCGATGGATCAATTCGCCGCCCTGCGCGCGCTGCGTGCCATCGTCGATGCGGGCAGCTTCACCGCTGCCGCCGAGCGATTGGGGACGACCCATTCGGCCATGTCGCGGCAACTGCGGCAGCTGGAAGAACACCTGCAGGTACGCCTGCTGGACCGCAACAGCCGCCGCCTGTCATTGACCGAGGCCGGGCGTGGCTACTACCGCGAGGCGGCATCCTTGCTCGATCGCCTGCAGGAAGCGGATGAGCAGGCGCGTGCCGGACAGGCCCAACCCAGCGGCACCGTGCGGATCAGCGTGCCGCAGGTGGTGGCCAGCCAGGAGCTGCCGCATTGGCTGCCGACGTTCCTGCAGCGCTACCCGCAGGTGGCGCTGGATCTTTCCGCCGACGATCAGCTGGTCGATGTGGTGGGCGGAGGGTTCGATCTTGCACTGCGCATCGCACCGTCATTGCCTGACAGCCAGCTGGTTGCGCGCGAGCTGGCCAGCTGCCCACGCATCCTGGTGGCCGCACCTGGCTACCTGGCGCGCCACGGCCTGCCCCGGCAGGCGTCGGATCTCGCGCAGCACCTGCTGCTGGGTTTCAGTCCCACACCGGCGATGCCGCCCTGGCAGCTGCACGGGCCGCGCGGTGCCACCGCGAGCATCGAGGCCGGGCAGCGCCTGCGTGTGGATGCCACGCCGGCACTGTACGCCGCCGCGCTGGCCGGCATGGGTATCAGTCTGTTCACTGCGCTGACCGTGCAGGAAGACCTGCGTAGCGGCCGGCTGATTCGTGTGCTGCCGGCCTGGCATGCCGGACAGCGCCGCTACTTCGCGCTGTATCCGCATGCGCGTGCACTGGCGCCGAAGGTGCGTGCGCTGGTCGAGCATCTCGCAGCGCACTACGCTGCGCAGAGTGGTGCGGCAGGGTAGCCGTGCAACTGCAACCGAGGTGGTGATGGAGTCGGTCTATCTGCTGGTCGCGCTCGGCGCGATCGTCGCCGGATTCGTGCAGGGCCTGTCGGGATTCGCGTTCGGCATGGTGGCGATGTCGTTCTGGGCGTGGGGGCTGGAGCCACGGCTGGCGGCGACGCTGTCGGTGTTCGGCGCACTGGTCGGCCAGCTGGTCGCGGTGTTCACCGTGCGCCGCGGATTCAACCTGCGTCTGCTGCTGCCGTTCGTGCTGGGCGGTCTTGCGGGCATTCCGCTGGGCGTGATGGTGCTGCCGCAGCTGGACATGGAGTGGTTCAAGGCGCTGCTGGGGGGCTTCCTGGCGCTGTGGTGCCCGGTGATGCTGATGGCGCGGTCGTTGCCGCCGATCCGCGTCGGCGGTCGCTTGGGTGATGCGATCGCCGGCATGGCCGGTGGGGTGCTCAGCGGCATCGGAGGCTTCGCCGGGCCCGTGCCGACCTTGTGGAGCACGCTGCGTGGTTTCGGCAAGGATGAGCAGCGCGCGGTGATCCAGAACTTCAACCTGGCGATGCTGGCGGTGACCATGGCCACCTATGTCGGCAGTGGTCTGGTGAACCGGCAGATGCTGCCGTACTTCGCCATCGTGGCACCGGCCATGCTGGTGCCGGCCCTGCTGGGCGCGCGGGTGTACATCGGCATCAGCGAGGCGCGCTTCCGCCAGGTCGTGCTGAGCCTGCTGACCGCGTCGGGTATTGCGCTGCTGGCCTCGTCGCTTCCAGCGCTGCTGGCGCGCTGAAGCGTGAAAGGAAAAGGGCGCCACCGGGGCGCCCTTTGTCGTTTACGGCATGGTGGGGCTCAGCGCTGCTGGATCTTCGACAGCAGGCGCAGGAATTCGATGTACAGCCAGACCAGGGTCACCATCAGGCCGAATGCGCCATACCACTCCATGTACTTCGGCGCGCGCTGGGCCACGCCAGTCTCGATGAAGTCGAAGTCCAGCACCAGGTTCAGCGCCGCCACCACCACCACGAACAGGCTGAAGGCGATGCCCAGCCAGCTGGAGTCGTGGATCACCGGGACGTTGATGTTGAAGAAGCCCAGCACGAACGAGGCCAGATAGAGCAGGGCGATGCCGCCGGTGGCAGCGACCACGCCCATCTTGAAGTTCTCGGTGGCCTTGATCACGCCGCTGCGGTACGCGAACAGCAGCGCGGCCAGCGTGCCGAAGGTCAGCAGCACGGCCTGGAACACGATGCCCGGGTACTTCATGTTGAACAGCGCAGACACGGCGCCCAGGAACAGGCCCTCGACCAGCGCGTACATCGGTGCGGTGACCGGCGACCATTCCTTCTTGAAGATGGTGATCAGCGCCAGCACCAGCCCGCTGATCGCGCCGCCCATGGCATACAGCTTGGCTGCGCCCATGACCTCGCCGTACTCGTTGACGGACTGGTTCCAGGCAAAGGCTGCGGTCAGCACGGTCAACAGCAGCAGGATGCCGGTCTTGTTGGCAGTGCCGTTGAGGGTCATGACCTGGTCCGGGCTGGTCACCACCGAGCCGCTGGCGAGGTCGAGGAAGGTCGACTCGGAAAGAGCCGGGTTGCCGCTGCGCATGCGTGTTCTCCGTGCGAATGAGGGTCGGGACGGCCATCCGGCCGATGTCCGCGAGCATAGCCGATGACCATGCAGGGCGCCGTGGCGGATTCATGATCGGTCGCGCCTGCGTTGACAGTTCGCGATGCGCTTGGCGACAATGAACGACTCCCCGGGCCTGGCCCGAGGGGATTGCAAGACCGGGGTATAGCGCAGTCTGGTAGCGCGCCTGCTTTGGGAGCAGGATGTCGGGGGTTCGAATCCCTCTACCCCGACCAATCCCACGCCACGTCGGATTGGACATCGTTCCGGTTCGGGCGCCCGTAGCTCAACTGGATAGAGCACCGGCCTTCTAAGCCGGCGGTTACAGGTTCGATTCCTGTCGGGCGCGCCATTGGCGAGGCACCGGGGTCGTATCGGCAGATGTGAAGAAGTGCTTGCAAAAGCCCACGGACTCCACCAGAATATCGGACTCGCTTCGGCGGACCGGAACTTCGGTGACAGTCTCCAGGCAAAGGTTTGAAGTTCCCGTGCCGGTGGTATCGGCGAGGGGGCAAAAGTTTCAGTGGTGGCTGTAGCTCAGTTGGTTAGAGTACCGGATTGTGATTCCGGTGGTCGGGGGTTCGAATCCCCTCAGCCACCCCACTGATTCAACCGCATCGGCATGGCCGAAACGGTATTGCAATAAACAGAAAGCACGCTACAATGTGCGTCTGAGTTTCACGGGCCGTTAGCTCAGTTGGTAGAGCAGTTGACTCTTAATCAATAGGTCCAAGGTTCGAATCCTTGACGGCCCACCAAGACAGAAGCCACCTGGTACGCCAGGTGGCTTTTTTCTTATTAGTGTGACTCCTTCGTTTTGATGGATCACGTGCAGCAGAGCCCTTCTTTTCAGGGGCGTGCGGCAGAAGCGGGATCGCGGTGCTGGTTTCAACGATGTTGAAAAAAGTGCTTGCGCCCTCCGAGCGGATCGGGTCATAATTCGCGCCCCGATTTCGGGCTGTTAGCTCAGTTGGTAGAGCAGTTGACTCTTAATCAATAGGTCCAAGGTTCGAATCCTTGACAGCCCACCAGACGAAAGCCACTTGGTTCGCCAAGTGGCTTTTTTCTTGCCTGTGCGCCGGGTTGAGCATGCGGATGCCTGCACGCCCGGCCGCACGTCATCCACGCATGGCGTGGATCCACTGAAGCGATGCTGAAATCAGGGGCATACGCGTCATCAGTGTTATCAATGCTGTGCGCTGCTTCTCACCGCATCGCGCCCTGTATCGCACCCAATGCATCTTCCGCGCCGATGGCGCATGCACGAAGGAAGATGTTGATGGCTGATATCGATCGATTGCACCGCACGCTGTGGGCTCCCTTCGCGTTGATGGCGCTGGCTGCCTGCGCGCCGGCCAATGATCCCGCGCAGACCGTCGAACGCGATGCTGGCACGGACAGCACTCCGGCGCACCCGGTCGGTGAGGCCATGCAGATGCAGCCGGCTCAGCCTGCGGAAGGGGAGGCCCTGCCCGACGCGGTGGACGTGCAGCGCAATGCGGATGGTTCGGTGGATGTGCGCAAGGCCACGCCGGAGTCGGTGGCCCTGCGGCGCACCGACGACGGGGGCGTGGAGATCCGCAGGGTGGATGCTGCGGCCGAGCAGGGTGCCGATTCGGCGCCGGCCAAGGCCGGGTCGCAGCCCTGAACCCCGCCGTCCCGGATGAGCTGGCGCTCGCCGGGGCGGTCCGGACGTGCGGGTTGTACGCAAGTCTTCATATTCAGTTTTGTGCAGGCCTTCCGCTTCCCGTCATCGCCTGCGACAATGAACGCCTGTGCCGGCCACGCGAAAGTGGCGGAATTGGTAGACGCCCTGGATTTAGGTTCCAGTGCCGCAAGGCGTGGGGGTTCGAGTCCCCCCTTTCGCACCAGCATCGGTGTATCAAGGCCGGCCAGTGATCCCCCAGCAACACGGCCTGCGAGGGGCGGGTGCGGCAATTGTTGCTCGACCATCTTCACATGAGCGTTATACTTGCTGACCGCATTGCGTGGCCGGAATTGCTGCGCTTACAACAAGGAAGGGGGGATTGATGAAGAAGTTCCTGAAGTGGGCGATCATTGCGATCGTCGGTCTGTTCGTCGCTCTGATGGTGCTTGGCATGGTGATCAATGCCAACAAGTCGCCGGAGCAGCGTGAAGCCGAGGCCGCTGCGCGTGAACAGCAGCGTACTGAAGCTGCCGCCGCCAAGGAGCAGGCCAAGGCCGACGCCGAGGCTTCCAAGGAGCGCGCCAAGGCCGAAGCCGAGCAGAAGAAGCTCGATGAAGAGCGCGCGGCGCTCGATGCGTTGCCGCAGGTGACTGCTGCAGAGCTGGCCAAGGCCTACGAAGAAAACACGGTTGCCGCCGACCAGCAGTTCAAGGGCAAGCGTTTCCGTGTTTCGGGCACGGTGGACTCGATCAACACCGATCTGATGGGCAATCCGTACGTGACCCTGCGCGCGGGCCTGTTCCTGGATCCGCAGTTCTCGTTCAGCCAGGCCCAGCTGGACGTAATCGGCGGCCTGAAGAAGGGCCAGGCGGTGAATCTGGTCTGCACCGGTCGCGGTGATGTCGCCAAGACGCCGATGTCCAAGGACTGCCAGGTGCTCTGACGGCGACGCCGTTGCGCAATGAGGAAAAGGGCGCCGTTGGCGCCCTTTTCTTTGGGCATTGCCGGGTGGGATGGCGCCCGCATCGGGTCGTCCGGTCCTCCTGAACGGGGGGGGACAGACCTGCCCGGTACGGATGATGAGGGGGCCTCGACCCTGGTTCGGGCCCCCTTGACCGGCGCGCGCTGGCAGTGCAGGCCGAATTGGGCGAAACTAAAGGGCTGCGGCAAGCAGGCGCGTCCCAGACGCCGTGTCCTTACAACCGTTTCATCCCAATCATCGAGCCGGGGGCCTGGGCCACCGGTGGCAGGAGTCAACATGCAAGCTTCGATCGAATCCACCGGCAACCTGGAACGCCGCCTGAGCTTCTCGCTGCCGGAAGACCGTCTGCAGAGCCACATCGTCGGCCGCCTGGGCGAAATCGCCCGTACCACCCGCATCAAGGGTTTCCGCCCGGGCAAGGTGCCGGCCAAGGTGATCGAGCAGCGCTTCGGCGCGCAGGTCCGTGGCGAGGCGCTGGACGGCCTGCTGCGCGAAACCTTCGATGCCGCCGTGCGTGAGCACGACCTGCGCATCGTCGGCAGCCCGCGCATCGACAAGGGCGACGAGGGTGAGTTCTCGTTCGTGGCCACCGTGGAAGTGGTGCCGGACTTCGGCGACATCGACGTCAGCAAGCTGACCGTGGTGCGCCACAGCGCCGAAATCACCGACGCCGACATCGACCAGATGATCGAGAACCTGCAGAACCAGCGTCGTACCTGGGCCCCGGTCAGCCGTGGTGCGCAGGACGGCGACCTGGTCGCCGTGGAAACCTGGTCGCAGGCCGGCGAAGAGCGCCTGCCGGCAGAAGGCACCGAGAAGGGTTCGATCGTGCTCGGCCAGGGCATGATGTTCGATACCATCGAGAAGGGCCTGGTCGGCCTGGCCAAGGGTGAAGAAAAGACCCTGGACGTCGAGTTCCCGGCTGACTGGCGCGTGCCGGTGCTGGCCGGCAAGACCGTGCAGGTCACCGTCAAGGTTGCCGAAGTGTCCGAGCCGGTCGTGCCGGCGGTCGACGAAGCCTTCATCAAGAGCTTCGGCGTGAAGGGCGGTGACGTTGAGCAGTTCCGCAGCGACATCCGTGCCAACCTGGAGCGCGAGCTGAAGGGTGCGCTGATGAACCGCCTGCGCCGCGAAGTGGGCGAGCAGCTGATCGCCGCCTACGCTTCGGTGGAAATGCCGCCGCGCCTGGTCGAGAACGAAGCCCGCGCCATGCTGGCCCAGCAGGTCGAGCAGATCCGCCGCAACGGCCAGAACGTCGGTGAGATCCCGGCCGATGCCCATGAAGGCTTCAAGGACGCCGCCGCCAAGCGCGTGCTGGTCGGCCTGCTGGTCGGTGAAGTGGCCCGCACCAACGACCTGCGCCTGGAAGCCAAGCGCCTGAACGAAACGATGCGCCTGATCGCTTCGACCTACGAAGAGCCGGAGCAGGTCATTGAGATGTACCGCAACGACCCCCAGCTGATGTCTGGCCTGCAGAACCGCGTGATGGAAGAGCAGGTGATCGACTGGATCGCCGAGCGTGCCCAGCACACCGAAGAAAAGCTGTCGTTCCAGGACGCGATCCGCCAGTAAGCCCGGGCGGATCACCGAATGCCCCGCGCCTTTGCCGGCGCGGGGTTGTTTCCCCCCAAGATAGGTACCTCACGTAATGGACAACCGAACCAAAGCCCTGAACCTGGTTCCGATGGTGGTCGAGCAGACCAGCCGCGGCGAGCGTGCCTACGACATCTATTCGCGCCTGTTGAAGGAGCGCCTGATCTTCCTCGTGGGCCCGATCGACGATCACATGGCCAACGTGGTGGTGGCGCAGTTGCTGTTCCTGGAATCGGAAAACCCGGAAAAGGACATCAACATCTACATCAACTCGCCGGGTGGCGTGGTCACCGCCGGCATGGCGATCTACGACACCATGCAGTACATCAAGCCGAATGTGAGCACCACCTGCATCGGCCAGGCGGCCTCGATGGGCGCCCTGCTGCTGGCCGCCGGTGAAGCCGGCAAGCGCTACGCGCTGCCGAATTCGCGCGTGATGATCCACCAGCCGCTGGGCGGCTACCAGGGCCAGGCCACCGACATCGACATCCATGCGCGTGAGATCCTGACCCTGCGTTCGCGCCTGAACGAGGTGCTGGCCAAGCACACCGGCCAGTCGCTGGAGACGATCGCCCGCGACACCGAGCGCGACAACTTCAAGAGCGCCTTCGAAGCACAGGCCTATGGTCTGGTCGACCAGGTCCTGGAGCGTCGTCCGGATGAGTCGATCCAGGCCGGTTGACCGGCCTTCACGGGGCCCGGCAGGCCCCGTTCCTGCAGGGTCGGGCGGGACTGGTGTCCCTCCGGCCCTGTGCTATTCTCGAATCGAACCCCCGTTCAGCGGGTGGGGTAACTGGGTAAGCGAAGCATGAGCGAAGACCGCCAAGGTCGTTCCACGGACACCGGCAAGATCCTCTACTGCTCTTTCTGCGGCAAGAGCCAGCATGAAGTGCGCAAGCTGATTGCGGGTCCGAGCGTATTCATCTGCGATGAGTGCGTGGAGCTGTGCAACGACATCATCCGTGAGGAACTCGAGGAAAAGGCGCAGTCGGCGCGCAGTTCGCTGCCCAAGCCGCGCGAGATCCTCGAGGTTCTCGACCAGTACGTGATCGGCCAGAACCGCGCCAAGCGCACCCTGGCCGTGGCCGTGTACAACCACTACAAGCGCATCGAGAGCCGGCAGAAGAACGACGACGTCGAACTGGCGAAGTCGAACATCCTGCTGGTCGGCCCGACCGGTTCGGGCAAGACGCTGCTGGCCGAGACCCTGGCCCGCCTGCTCAACGTGCCGTTCACCATGGCCGACGCCACCACGCTGACCGAAGCCGGTTACGTGGGCGAGGACGTGGAGAACATCATCCAGAAGCTGCTGCAGAAGTGCGACTACGACGTCGAGAAGGCGCAGCAGGGCATCGTCTACATCGATGAGATCGACAAGATCTCGCGCAAGAGCGAGAACCCGTCGATCACCCGCGATGTGTCCGGCGAAGGCGTACAGCAGGCCCTGCTGAAGCTGATCGAAGGCACCGTGGCCAGCGTTCCGCCGCAGGGCGGCCGCAAGCATCCGCAGCAGGAATTCCTGCAGGTGGACACCAAGAACATCCTGTTCATCTGCGGCGGCGCGTTCGCCGGGCTGGACAAGGTGATCCAGGCCCGTTCCACCGACGTCGGCAGCATCGGCTTCGGCGCCAAGGTCAAGAGCAGCGAGCGCAAGCAGGAAGTGGGCAAGGTGCTGGCCGAAGTCGAGCCGGAAGACCTGATCAAGTTTGGCCTGATTCCCGAGTTCGTCGGCCGCCTGCCGGTGGTGGCGACCCTGGAAGAGCTGGACGAGCCGGCCCTGATCAAGATCCTGACCGAGCCGAAGAACGCCATCACCAAGCAGTTCAAGAAGCTGTTCGAGATGGAGAATGTCGAGCTGGAGTTCCGTCCGGACGCGCTGTCGGCCATCGCCAGGAAGGCGCTCAAGCGCAAGACCGGCGCCCGCGGCCTGCGCACCATCGTCGAATCGGTTCTGCTGGACACCATGTACGACCTGCCGTCGCAGGAAAACGTCAGCAAGGTGGTGGTGGACGAGTCGGTGATCGAGCACAAGTCCGAGCCGTACCTGATCTACCAGACCCCGGCGGCCCCTGAACAGAAGGCCGCAGGCGCCGAGTGATCCTTCCAGGTTGTTGATTGGAAAGGATTTTCAAGGAATGCCTTGCATCTGAAAGCCGATGGCCCCATAACGGGGCCATCGGCTTTTTTTGTCTCCGGAAGATGCCCTCCCGGAGGCGGTTTTCCCCTTCCCTGGAGCCCCCATGGCCCGTTCCCCAAGTGAAACCCTCGACCTGCCGGTCCTGCCGCTGCGCGACGTAGTGGTGTTCCCGCACATGGTCATCCCGCTGTTCGTCGGCCGTGACAAGTCCATGCACGCGCTCGAACAGGCAATGGAAGCGGACAAGCGCATCCTGCTGCTGGCGCAGAAGTCGGCCGAGACCGACGACCCGCATGCGGCCGACCTCTACCAGGTCGGTACGCTGGCGCAGGTGCTGCAGCTGCTGAAGCTGCCCGACGGCACCATCAAGGTGCTGGTCGAAGGCCTGTCGCGCGTGCAGGTCAGCCACGTCGACGAGCGCAACGGCTCGCTGCACGGCCAGGCCGTTGAGATCGATGCCACCGATGAACGCGAAGCCCGCGAGGTCGAGGCGATCGCCCGCTCGCTGATGTCGCTGTTCGAGCAGTACGTCAAGACCAACCGCAAGCTGCCGCCGGAACTGCTGCAGACGCTGTCGGGCATCGATGAGCCGGCCCGCCTGGCTGACACCATCGCCGCGCACATCAGCGTGCGCCTGGCCGACAAGCAGCGCCTGCTGGAAACGCTGGCCGTGAGCGACCGCCTGGAGATGCTGGTCGGTCTGGTCGATGGCGAGATCGATGTGCAGCAGATGGAGAAGCGCATCCGCGGCCGCGTGAAGTCGCAGATGGAGAAGAGCCAGCGCGAGTACTATCTCAACGAACAGATGAAGGCCATCCAGAAGGAACTGGGTGACCTGGACGACGCGCCGGGCGAGCTGGAAGAACTGGCCCGCAAGATTGCCGAAGCCGGCATGCCGAAGGCCGTTGAAGCCAAGGCGCGCAACGAACTGAACAAGCTCAAGCAGATGTCGCCGATGTCGGCCGAAGCGGCGGTCGTGCGCAACTACCTGGAGTGGCTGCTGGGCGTGCCGTGGAAGAGGCGCAGCAAGGTGCGCAAGGACCTGAAGGCTGCGCAGGACACCCTCGATGCCGATCACTACGGCCTGGAGAAGGTCAAGGAACGCATCCTTGAATACCTGGCGGTGCAGTCGCGCGTGAAGCAGATGAAGGGCCCGATCCTGTGCCTGGTCGGGCCGCCGGGCGTGGGCAAGACCTCGCTGGGCCAGTCCATCGCCAAGGCCACCAACCGCAAGTTCGTGCGCATGTCGCTGGGCGGCGTGCGCGATGAAGCCGAGATCCGTGGCCATCGCCGTACCTATGTGGGTTCGATGCCGGGCCGCATCGTGCAGAACCTCAACAAGGTCGGCAGCAAGAACCCGCTGTTCGTGCTCGACGAGATCGACAAGATGTCGATGGATTTCCGCGGCGACCCGTCATCGGCGCTGCTGGAAGTGCTCGACCCGGAGCAGAACAACGCGTTCAACGACCACTACCTGGAAGTGGACCTGGACCTGTCCGAAGTGATGTTCGTAGCGACGTCGAACTCGCTGAACATCCCGGGCCCGCTGCTGGACCGCATGGAAGTGATCCGCATCCCCGGCTACACCGAGGATGAGAAGCTCAACATCGCCACGCGTTACCTGGTGCCGAAGCAGATCAAGGCCAACGGCCTGCAGCCGGAAGAACTGGAGATCGGCAGCGATGCGATCCAGGACATCGTGCGCTACTACACGCGCGAATCGGGCGTGCGTAACCTGGAACGCGAGATCGCCAAGATCTGCCGCAAGGTGGTGAAGGAGATCGCGCTGGCCGGCCCGCAGCCGGTGAAGGCGAAGAAGGGTGCGAAGAAGAAGGCGCTGGTGAGCGTGTCCAGCAAGAACCTGGACAAGTACCTGGGCGTGCGTCGCTTCGACTTCGGCCGTGCCGAGGAAGAAAACGAGATCGGCCTGGTCACCGGCCTGGCCTGGACCGAAGTCGGTGGCGATCTGCTGCAGATCGAATCGACGCTCGTGCCGGGCAAGGGCCAGCTGATCCTGACCGGCCAGCTCGGCAACGTGATGAAGGAATCGGCGTCGGCGGCGCTGTCGGTGGTGCGTTCGCGCGCGGTCGGCTTCGGCATCGACAGCGACTTCCTGCAGAAGCATGACGTGCACCTGCACGTGCCGGACGGTGCCACGCCGAAGGACGGCCCCAGTGCCGGTGCGGCGATGGTCACCTCGCTGGTGTCGATGCTGACCAAGGTGCCGGTGCGTGCCGATGTGGCGATGACCGGCGAGATCACCCTGCGTGGCCGCGTCACCGCCATCGGTGGCCTGAAGGAAAAGCTGCTGGCTGCGCTGCGCGGCGGCATCCGCACGGTCATCATTCCGGAAGAGAACCGCAAGGACCTGGCCGACATCCCGGCCAACGTCACCCGCGATCTGAAGATCGTGCCGGTGAAGTACATCGAAGAAGTCCTGGACCTGGCGCTTGAACGTCCGTTGGCACCCAAGAAGGCACGCAAGAGTGCGCAGCGTGTCACGGTGCGCGGCAAGGCCAAACCGAGTGGAAGCGCGCGCGTCAAGCATTGACGCGCGCTGTCCGATGGCCCGAAACCCGCGTCGTTGCTGGCTTTCCAGCTTGCGTGGGGGTAGGGCCACTGGTATAAAAGCAGCACTCGCGAATGAGTGATCGCTGTCAGCGATGACTGAATCGGCGAACCGTTTCCACATGGCGGCCGCATGCAGAAGGCGTGCGGTTGCTTCCCTGTCGAATAAGCGGAACCCACCGCCAAAGGAGTTGTAGAGAATGAACAAGACCGAATTGATCGATGCCGTTGCTGAAGCTGCCGACCTGACCAAGGCCGAGTCCAGCCGCGCTGTCGATGCCGTCGTTGCTGCCGTCACCAAGGCGCTGAAGGACGGCGATGCGGTCACCCTGGTTGGCTTCGGTACCTTCCAGGTCCGCGACCGTGCTGCCCGCACCGGCCGCAACCCGAAGACCGGCGACACCATCAAGATCGCTGCTTCGAAGAATCCGTCGTTCAAGGCTGGCAAGGCCCTGAAGGATGCTGTAAACTAAGCGGCTCGCTAGGGTGCTTAGCTCAGCGGTAGAGCGTCTCCTTTACACGGAGAGGGTCGGGGGTTCGAAACCCTCAGCACCCACCACAGCACCGCGGTAAAAGTTTGAGTGTGGAGCGGTAGTTCAGCTGGTTAGAATGCTGGCCTGTCACGCCGGAGGTCGCGGGTTCGAGTCCCGTCCGCTCCGCCATT
>NZ_SOCO01000001.1:463543-621269 GCF_004365115.1 Stenotrophomonas sp. CC22-02
GGAGCGGTAGTTCAGCTGGTTAGAATGCTGGCCTGTCACGCCGGAGGTCGCGGGTTCGAGTCCCGTCCGCTCCGCCATTCAACGAGGCCTCCGGCCAAAAGCTGGAGGCTTTGTTTTCTTCCCGGTCCAGGCCGGCGGAAAACAAGAAGGGTAACAACGCGGAGCGGTAGTTCAGCTGGTTAGAATGCTGGCCTGTCACGCCGGAGGTCGCGGGTTCGAGTCCCGTCCGCTCCGCCATTCAACGAGGCCTCCGGCCAAAAGCTGGAGGCTTTGTTTTCTTCCCGGTCCAGGCCGGCGGAAAACAAGAAGGGTAACAACGCGGAGCGGTAGTTCAGCTGGTTAGAATGCTGGCCTGTCACGCCGGAGGTCGCGGGTTCGAGTCCCGTCCGCTCCGCCATTACATCGAGGCCCCCGGTCTGAAGCCGGGGGCCTTGTCTTCTCCCCGGAAGGTTGGGGAAGAAGGCGAAAAGGTTTTTGCAAGAACGGAGCGGTAGTTCAGCTGGTTAGAATGCTGGCCTGTCACGCCGGAGGTCGCGGGTTCGAGTCCCGTCCGCTCCGCCATTGCAGAATTCTTAAGTCCCTGTGAAAAAACTTTGAAAAAAGTGTTCATCGGGCTGGGTTTCCAGGAAGTCTTCGGATATACTGGGCGCCTGCAAAGTTTCAGCGCGGAGCGGTAGTTCAGCTGGTTAGAATGCTGGCCTGTCACGCCGGAGGTCGCGGGTTCGAGTCCCGTCCGCTCCGCCAACTCTAAAAGCCCTCGGCACACGCCGGGGGCTTTTTCTTTGTGCGCTCGCGAAGAGGCGCGCAGCCCGCACCGGTGCTGCTTTTGGTCCCTGCGGCGAAGCGGGTTACACTGCCGGGCTCGCCAATCAGGCCTTGTGATTCCTCACCATGCTGCAGAAACTCCGCGACAAGACCTCAGGCTGGATCGTCACCGTGATCCTGGGGCTGCTGATGATTCCGTTCCTGTTCGTGATCGACAACAGCTACCTTGGTGGCGTTGGCGCTCAGAACGTGGCCAAGGTTTCCGCACCTCCGACCTGGTGGCGTTCGGCGCCGTCGTGGTGGCCGGTGCGCATGATGTGGCAGCACCACGAGATCAGCGCGCAGGATTTCCGCACCCGTTTCGAACAGGAGCGCATGCGCGAGCGCCAGCAGCAGGGCGAGAACTTCGACCCGCGCGCGTTCGAAAGCACCGAAAACAAACTGGCCGTGCTCGACCAGCTGATCGACGAGCAGGTCGTGCGTCTGGTCGGCGAGCAGGCCGGCGTCGTGATCGGCGATGGTGCGGTGCGCGAGTACATCGCCACCATTCCGGCCTTCCTCGATTCGAACGGCAAGTTCAACGAGAACAACTACCGCCTGGCGCTGGCCGGTGGCAATCCGCCGCGCACCCCGACCCAGTTCCAGGAACTGGTGCGTGAGAGCCTGCAGCAGTCGGTGATTCCGTCGGGCCTGCAGAACTCGGGCTTTGTCACCCAGTCCGAGACCGAGCGCCTGCTGAAGCTGCTGGGCGAGACCCGCGACGTCGAGCTGGCCGCGCTGCCGGAAGTGCCGGCCGATACCGCGCCGGTCACTGATGCGCAGATCAAGCAGTGGTATGACAGCCACGGCAAGGATTTCCGCCAGGCCGAGACCGTCTCGCTGGAGTATGTCGAGATCAACGGCGCCAACCTGCCGGCACCGGCTGCGGCCGACGAAGCGACCCTGCGCAAGCGCTATGAAGACGAGAAGGCGAAGTTCACCTCGCCGGAGCAGCGCCAGGCTGCCCACATCCTGATCACTGGCGACGGTGCCGAAGCCAAGGCCAACAAGATCGCCGCCGAAGCCAAGGCCGCCGGCGCCGACTTCGCCGCGCTTGCCAAGGCTAATTCGGAAGATCCGGGCTCGAAGGCGCAGGGCGGTGACCTGGGTTGGGTCGAGCGCGGCGCGATGGTCAAGCCGTTCGAAGATGCCCTGTTCGCCGCCAAGGCTGGCGACGTGATCGGCCCGGTGAAGACCGACTTCGGTTACCACATCATCAAGGTGGCCGCCGTGCGCGGTGGCGAAGGCAAGTCGTTCGAGGAAGTGCGTGACACGCTGGCCGCCGAGCAGCTGAAGGCCGACGGCGAGCGCGGTTTCAACGAGCTGGCTGGCCGCCTGGTTGACGCCATCAACAAGAGCCCGAGCGATCTGGCGGCTGCAGCCAAGGAAGTGAAGCTGCCGCTGCAGACCCTGGGCCCGATCACCCGCGCTACGGCCAGCGGCATCGCCGCTGATCCGGCAGTGCTGCGCGCTGCGTTCTCCGACGTGCTGGTACAGGACGGCACCGCCAGCGACCCGATCGCTCTGGGCGGTGCCACCAACCACAGCGTGGTCATCCGCGTCTCCGCGCATACGCCGGAACAGGCGATGCCGCTGGACAAGGCCCGCGAGCAGGTGATTGCCGCAATCCGCGCCGATCGCCAGCGCCAGGCCAGCGACAAGGCTGCTGACGCGGTGCTGGCCAAGCTGAAGGGCGGCGCCACCCTGCAGTCGCTGGCGGCCAGCGAGAAGCTGCAGCTGAGCCCGATGCCGGGCCTGCCGCGCAGCCAGCCCGTGCCGACCCCGGAGATCCATCGCGCGATCTTCAGCGCGCCGGCACCGGTCAACGGCAAGCCGAGCTACGGCAAGGTTGACGTGAACGGGCACGCGCTGCTGTTCGCGGTGAACAAGATCAACCCGGGCGACATCAAGGAAGTGACCGCCGAGCAGCAGAAGCAGCTGAAGGACCAGCTGAGCCAGATCGATGGCATGGCCGCGGCCAAGGCCTACGTCGAGGCGATGCGCAAGAAGTTCGTGGTCCAGACCACCGAAGCCAACCTGTAAGCCCCGCGGCGGACAGGAACGAAAAGGCCCGGCATTGCCGGGCCTTTTTTGTGGCTGCGCGTCGTCTTTGGCGCGTCAGGACTTTGGTAGTGGTCGAGCTTGCTCGACCGCCTTCTGCCGGGTTGGCGCGCGTCAGTCTTCGACGCGCAGCACCGCACCTGGCTTCAGTACGCTGCTGCCGCTCAGGCCGTTCAGCGAGAGCAGGGCCTTCACCGGCATGCCGTAGCGGCGGGCAATGGTCCAGGCCGACTCGCCATCACGCACGGTGTGGCGGCGGCTGCGCGGGCGGTCGGCGATTGCGGCAACGGTCCTGGCGACCGTCGGCGTGGGCACAGCAGTGGCCGCCGGGGCCGCGCTGGCGACCAGGGCGCTCGCCGCCTCCGTAACCGTCGCATTGGCGGCCGAGACAGGAGCCAGCACGCGGGTGGTGCCGGAAGCACGGCCGCCCGATGCCAGCGCGGGGTTGAGCCGGGCGATCTTCGCCGGGTCCAGGGCGCGCTGTGCGGCCCACTGCTGGACGCTGGTGCCGGCCGGCAGGGTGTGGTCCTTCAGCACCGGCACGGTGCGGTCCAGCGAGGCCATCACGCCGGGCTGGTCTTCCACGTCTTCCAGCACGCAGGCCAGGGCATGCAGCTTCTCGACGTAGGCATGGGTGACCGGGGACAGGCCGGGCAGGGCCGAAGGCGTGGCGTTCTGCGCATTCATGCCGGCCTTGCGCATGGACTGCAGCACGCGGTACTCGCCGGCGTTGTAGGCCATGGTGGCCAGGCGCCAGTCGCCGCCGAACATGCCGTGCAGGGTCTTCAGGTAGCGCACCGCAGCCTGGGTCGAATCGACCGCCGACAGGCGGCCGTCGTAGCCGTTGGCCATCGGCACGCGGTGGTTGCGCGCGGTGGTGGCGATGAACTGCCACAGGCCGGTCGGACCGCTGCCGTTGCGGGCATTGGGCCGGTAGCCGCTTTCGACGAAGGGAATCAGCGCGAATTCGGTGGGCAGGTTGGCCTTGCGCAGCTCTTCGACCACGTAGCCGAACAGCACCAGTGCATCGTCATCCTGGTTGGCCAGGCGCGACGGGGCATGGGCGAACTGCTTCTGCCAGCGCGGGCTGGTGGCCTCGGCGTCACAGCGCGGCTCGGCCAGGCCGTCGCGGAAGCTGGTGAAGATCTCCTGGCCATTGCGTACCGAAGCGGCCGGCAGCGTGGACGGGTCCAGCGGCAGGGCTGCGGCAGCCGTCAGGTTCTGGCTGATGCCGGCGCCCAGCGACTGAGCGCCTGCGGTTCCGGCCAGCCCCAGGGCAAGGCCCAGGGCCAGCGGCAGACTTCGGCGCATCATGCGCGGAAGCCGTCTTTCCAGTGCCGGAGGCCGGCCATCACGTCGACGTCGTCCACGACGTCACGGCCCAGATGTGCCGATACCGACGCACGAATCGGCGCCGTGTGCACACGCAGGAAGGGATTGCAGTCGAATTCGTTGGCCAGGGTTACCGGCAGGGTGGAACGGTCATCGCGGCGCATGGCCAAAGCCTCCTCTTGGCGCTGCCACAGGGCAGCGTTGGCGGGGTCGACATGCCGCGCGAAGACGGCATTTGACACGGTGTACTCGTGGGCGCAACAAAGCAGCAGTTGCGCGGGCAAGGTACCCAGCTTGCGCATCGATGCCAGAAGCTGGGACGGCGTACCTTCGAACAGACGTCCACAGCCCAGGCTGAACAACGAATCTCCGCTGAAAAGATGTTCAGCAGTGTGAAACGCGATGTGGCTGCGGGTATGCCCGGGCACGGATAGTACGTGGAACGTCCGGCCCAGTGCCTGAACGCGTTCACCTTCGCCGACCCGTTCGGTGGCCGTGGAAATGCGTTCCTCAATCGGCGCGATGACCCGCACGCCGGGAAAACGGGCCTGCAGCGCCGGCACGCCACCGATGTGGTCGTCGTGGTGGTGGGTGAGCAGGATCGTGTCCACGCGCAGGCCCTGATCGGCCAGCGTGAGCACCGGCGCAGCATCGCCGGGGTCGACGACCACGGCGGCGCCATCGTCGTCGATCAGCGTCCAGATGTAGTTATCCGCAAATGCGGGCAGGGCAGTCAGTCGCATAGAATTGGACCATGCCCGCGCTGCAGAGCACCCGTCAAGCGAGCCAGGCCCCGTGGTTCGACAGTGAACCGGCGGCGGCGTTGCGCGTGCTGGAGCGGCAATTGCTGCTGCCGCAGCTGTCGGTGTTGCCGGCCCAGCCCTGGTTGTGGATCGCGCCGAGTGCGGCCTGGCTGGACGACGCACAGCTGGGCGGGCGCGGCCTGCGACTGCACCGGCAGGGACACGGCTATGCCGGTGATACCCGCTGCGCGTTGCCGCTGCCGCTGGCCAACGAGAGCGTCAATGCGATCGTGCTGCAGCATGTCACCGCCGCCGATGCCGACCTGCTGCTCGACGAGTGCGAGCGCGTGCTGATGCCGGGCGGCCACCTGTGGCTGAGCAGCCTCAATCCGTTCAGTCCGTACCGCACGCGCTGGCGCCAGCACGGGCTGGTGGTGCGTACGCCGCAGCGGATCCGCCTGCTGCTCGGCCGCCATGGCCTGGAGTGCGACGATATGCGCTATCTCGGCCCGCTCTGGCGTGGTGCCGGCAGCCGTCGTCCCGGCGGCTGGGCGCCCTTGCGCGCGGCCTGCCTGTTCCATGCGGAAAAACGCACGCTGGCCCTGCCCGGGCCGAAACCCTTGCCGGTGCGTTGGCATGGCACCGTTGCTACCTGATCTGGAGTTGTATTGAAAACCATCGAAATCCACACCGACGGATCCTGCCTCGGCAATCCCGGCCCCGGCGGCTGGGCCGCGCTGCTGCGCTACAAGGGCCATGAGCGCGAACTGAGCGGTGGCGAAGCGCATACCACCAACAACCGGATGGAGCTGATGGCGGCCATTTCCGGGTTGGAGACGCTGACCGAGCCGTGCAACATCGTGCTCTATACCGATTCGCAGTATGTGCGGCAGGGCCTGACCCAGTGGATGCCCGGCTGGATCCGCAAGAACTGGAAGACCGCCGGCGGCGACCCGGTGAAGAACCGCGAGCTTTGGGAGCGCCTGCATGCCGCGACGCTGCGGCACCAGATTGACTGGCGCTGGGTGAAAGGCCACTCCGGCGATCCGGACAATGAGCGGGTGGATACCCTGGCACGCAACGCGGCCATCCAGGTCCGCGACTCGAGCCCGGTAAACTGAGCCCATGCGTCAGATCATCCTCGATACCGAAACCACCGGCCTGGAATGGAAGAAGGGCAACCGCATCGTTGAAATCGGCTGCGTGGAGCTGTTCAAGCGGCGCCCGACCGGCAACAACTACCACCAGTACATCAAACCGGACTGCGAGTTCGAACAGGGCGCACAGGAAGTCACCGGCCTGACCCTGGAGTTCCTCGACGACAAGCCTGATTTCGCGCAGATCGCCGACGAGTTCCTGGCGTTCATCGATGGCGCCGAGCTGATCATCCACAACGCGGCATTCGACCTGGGCTTCCTGGACAACGAGCTGTCGCTGCTGGGGCCGCAGTACGGGAAGATCACCGACCGCTGCACGGTCATCGATACCCTGGTGATGGCGCGTGAGCGCTTCCCCGGCCAGCGCAACTCGCTGGATGCACTGTGCAAGCGGCTGGGCGTGGACAACTCGCACCGTGCATTGCACGGGGGCCTGCTCGATGCGCAGATTCTGGGCGATGTCTACATTGCGCTGACCTCGGGCCAGGAAGAGATCGGCTTCGGCCTGGGAGACGAGGACGGCGGTGGCGCGGGTGCAGCGCTGCAGGCGTTCGATACCAGCAAACTACTGCCGCGCCCGCGGGTGATGGCAACGCCATCGGAACTGGAAGCGCACGCTGCGCGGTTGGAGCGGCTGCGCAAGAAGGCCGGCCACGCGCTGTGGGATGGCCCGAAGGTGGAAGAGCCCGCCAGCGCGTAATGCGTGGCGGTGGTGCCGGCCGCTGGCCGGCATCGCCACATCCACGCATGGCGTGGATCTACTGATTGTCAGTGGCAGCGCACCAGGATCACGCTGATGTTGTCGCGGCCGCCGCCATCGAGCGCGGCGGCGACCAGCGTATCCACGCATTCCTGCGCGCTGGCGTCCTCGAACGCCAGGGTGCGGGCGATGCCGCGGTCGTCCACTTCCTCGGTGAGGCCGTCACTGCACAGCAGCAGCTGCATGCCCGGGCGCAGCTCTCCGCTGGTGGTAGCCACGTTCAGATGCGCCGGATCGGTCACGCCCAGGGCCTGGGTGACCACGTTGCGATGCGGATGCGCGCGTGCCTGCTCGGCGGTCAGGTTGCCCTGCGCGACCAGTTCCTGCACCACGCTGTGATCCTGGCTGAGCTGGGCCAGCTGGCCATCGCGCCACAGGTAGGCACGGCTGTCGCCCACCCACGCCACTTCATAGCGGTTGCCCTGCACGCGCGCGGCGACGACGGTGGTACCCATCGGCAGGGTGTCGTTGCGCCGCCGCGAGGCGCGGATGATCTCTTCGTCGGCGGTGCGGATGGCCTGCACCAGCGGCGCGCCGCGGCGGATCTCGCGCACGATGGTCTCGCGCGCCAGCGCACTGGCCACTTCGCCGCAGGCGTGCCCGCCCATGCCATCAGCCACCAGCCACAGGGCCAGCTCACTGTCACCGTAGTAGGTGTCCTCGTTGAGCTCGCGGCGCATGCCGGGGTGGGTGAGGTGTCCGAATTCGATCATGGTGGGCGGGGGCGGGGTAATGCTGGGGAGACAGGCATCATCGGGCGGCTGCAGGCATCCGGCAAGGCGTGCGCTCAGGAATTTTTCACTTCATTGGCCGCAATGACTTGTCGTCGGCCTCACTTCCTCGTATGATGCGCGTCCCCGGTCCGCCGGGGACCACCCGGAGAGGTGGCAGAGTGGTTGAATGTACCTGACTCGAAATCAGGCAGGCGTTTATAGCGCCTCGGGGGTTCGAATCCCCCCCTCTCCGCCAGATAAAGAAAAAAGCCGCCCAATGGGCGGCTTTTTTCTTTATCTGGCTGGGGATGCGCCGCGCTCTGCGCGTCGCCCCGCACGTTGCTGCGCAACCTGTGGGCCCCTGCCTTTGCCGGCCTCTCCCCGGCCATCCCTCAGTAGATCCACGCCATGCGCGGATGCTGTTCCTGTCGAGCTGAACCATCCACGCATGGCGTGGATCTACCCGTTCCATCGCGAGCTGCGGGTTAAACTGCCTGCATCACCTGCTGGAGCTTTTCCAATGACCGCTGAAATTCTCGTGCCCGTTTCTTTCGGCGAGCTGCTGGACAAGATCTCGATCCTGCAGATCAAGTCCGAGCGCATCAGCGACGAGGGCAAGCTGACCAACGTGCGCAAAGAGTTGTCGGCGCTGGAAAAGACCTGGATGGCACACCCGGCGGCGGTGAAGGACATCGCCAAGCTGCGCGCCGACCTGAAGGAGGTCAACGAGCAGCTGTGGGACATCGAGGATGACATCCGGCTCAAGGAGAAGGCGCAGGCGTTTGACCAGGGCTTCATCGATCTGGCGCGCAGCGTCTACCTGCGCAACGACGAGCGCGCGCGCATCAAGAAGGCGATCAACCTGGCGCTCGGTTCGGCCTACGTGGAAGAGAAGTCCTACCAGGATTACACGCAGCGCGCGTAATCCCGTCCAAGCGGTAGATCCACGCCATGCGTGGATGGGGCCTGCCGCTCACCCCAGGTGGTCGGCGACGTAACGCTCGAAGGCGGCGATGCCGTCTTCGACGGTGATCAGTTCCATCACATCGTCGAATTCGATCTTGGTGCCCCACTTCAGATCAGCGGCCTGCTTGGCGAGGTACTTGCGCGCAGCGTCGTCGTAGCGGTCCACGCAGTAGCGGCGGTCCGAGTACGGGCCACTGCGGTTCGGATTGCTGGCCGCATGCAGGCCCAGGACTTTCGCGCCCATCGCGTTGGCGATGTGCATCGGGCCGGAATCCGGCGTCATCACCAGGTTGGCGCGGGCAAGCAGGGCGGGCAACTGCTTGAGCGTGTCCTTGCCGACCAGGTCCAGTGCCGGTGTGTGCAGCTGCGCCTGGATCGCGTCGGCCATGCTGCGTTCCAGCTCGCTGCGGCCTCCGCACAGCACCACCTGCCAGCCGCGCTGCGTCGCATGGTTGGCCACCGCAGCGTAGCGATCGGCGTACCAGTTGCGGCGCACGTGGCTCGAACACGGAGAGATCATCAGCACCGGGCGGCCATCGTCCTGCCATTGTGCGGCGGCCCACTCGAAGGCGGACGGCGGCACGGCCAGATCCCAGCTGACCCCGGTCTGGCGCAGGCCCAGCGGTTCGCAGAAGCTGCCGATGGCATCCAGTACATGGATGCCGGGGCGGTCGGGGATGCGTTCGTTGATGAACAGTCCGTGCAGGTCTTTGGAGCGGCTGCGGTCGTAGCCGATGCGGCGCTCGGCCGGGATGAAGGCCGACAGCAGGTTGGCCCGGAACGCCACCTGCATCTGCAGCAGCGCTTCGAAGCGCCCCGGCGGCAGTTGCCTGCGCAGTTCCTTGACGCCGGCCATGCCGCTCTTCTTGTCGTAGGCATGGAAGGTGACGCCCGGCAGGCCATCAAGCAGCTTGTGCCCGGCCTTGTCGATGATCCAGTGGATCGGCGTGTCCGGGCGCGCAGCCTGCAGGGTGCGCACCAGGGGCACCACGTGGGTGACGTCGCCGAGTGCGGACAGGCGCAGGAGGCACAAGGATGAGGACGCTGATGCCATGTGTTGTTAGACTCAATGAAATGGTCGCATTCGACGCCAATGAAGCGCTGACGCCATGCCGCGAGGGTCGCGGCATCGGGGCCATTCTGTTCGACCGCGAGCGGCTGCGGCAAGCCGAGATCGGCCTATTCTCGCCCCAGCACTGGGGCAGCAGGGCCCGGCCGGTGGGTGAGGGCGGCCGCGGCAGCGCCTGGTTCATCGATGCGCCGTTCGGCGCCAGCGTGCTGCGCCACTATCTGCGCGGTGGTCTGGCGGCGAAGATCAGCCATGACCAGTACCTCTGGCGCGGCTCGGACCGGACCCGCAGCTTCGCCGAGTTCCGGCTGATGCGTGCCTTGCGCGAGAAGAAACTGCCGGTGCCGCGACCGATCGCGGCGTTCTACATGCGTGAGGGCCTGTGCTACCGGGCGGCGATCCTGATGGAACGGATCGAGGGTGTGCGCTCGCTGGCCGACCGGGCGCTGGTCGCTGGCCGGGGCGCGCCGTGGGAGGAGACCGGCCGGCTGATCGCCCGCTTTCACCGTGCCGGCCTGGACCATGCCGACCTCAATGCGCACAACATCCTGTTCGATGGCAATGGCCATGGCTGGCTGATCGACTTCGACCGCGGGGTCATCCGCATCCCCGCCACCGCCTGGCGCGAACGCAATCTCAAGCGCCTGCTGCGCTCGCTGATCAAGCTGCGCGGCGAGCGCAGCGTGGAAGACGTGCAGAAGGACTACGTGCGGCTGCGCCGCGCCTATGACATGGCCTGGAACCGGGGCACCTGATGGACTGGTCGTTGCGTTTCCTCGGCGTCGGCAATGCGTCGGCGGTCGAGCTGGGGTCGCCGATGTCGGTGATCGAGCGGGACGGTCGGCCGTGGCTGACCATCGACTGTGGCGGCGAAGGCCTGACCGCGTTCAAGGCGCACTACGGGCATCTGCCGCAGGCGTTGTTCGTCACCCATGTGCATCTGGACCATGTGGCCGGCTTCGAACGGTTGTTCGTGGACACTTTCTTCAACGCGCACCGGCGCGGCAAGGTGCGCCTGTATGTGCCCGCCACGGTGGTGCCGCTGCTGCACAAGCGCATCGGCGATTACCCGAACGTGCTGGCCGAGGGCGGTGCCAACTTCTGGGACGCCTTCCAGCTGATCGTGGTGGGTGAGGCGTTCTGGCACGAGGGTATGCGCCTGGAGGTCTTCCCGGTGCGCCACCACTGGCCGGAGACGGCCTATGGCTTGCGCCTGCAGGGCGCGCTGACCTGGAGCGGCGATACCCGGCCGATTCCGGAGATGCTGGCCCGCTACGCCAATGACAATGAACTGATCGCCCACGACTGCGGCCTGCACGGCAATCCGTCGCATACCGGCGTGGCCGATCTGGAGCGCGAGTACAGTGCCGAACTGCAGGCGCGGATGATGCTGTACCACTACGCCAGCGCGGCCGACGGCCAGGCGCTGGTCGCGCGCGGGCACCGCGTGGCGCAGCCGGGGCAGTGCGTGCCGCTGGCCAGCCCGACCGCACCGCACGTCCTGGCCCAGGATCCGCCGTGAACGATACCGGCCAGCCCGCTGATGCGGCGCTGGCTGCCGAACTGGAGGCGCTGGAGCGCGCGCTGCACACCCCGCAGGTGCGGAGTGATCGTGTGCGCCTGGCTGCATTGCTGGACGAGGATTTCAGCGAGATCGGCAGTTCCGGCCAATGCTACGGCCGTGCGGCCGCGCTGGCGGAAATTCCGCTGGAGCGGGCGCAGCTGTTGATCGAGTCGGAACAGTTCGCGGTGCGGCTGTTGGCCGATGGCCTGGCCCAGGTGCGTTACCGCAGCCGCTATCACGTGGATGGCCAGGCGCAACGCTGGGTGCTGCGTAGTTCGCTGTGGCGCCGGCATGGGCAACGGTGGCGGATGCTGTTCCACCAGGGCACGCCGGAAGCGAGGTAGTGCCGGGGCATGCCTGGCGAAGGGCGCCAACCAAGGTTGGCAGCTACCAGAGCGGGGGCGTGGCCAAAAAGGCGATGGCCCCGCCGGCTAACCTCGGCGCCCGCGTCGATCGATACCGTTGCTGCCTTCCGGCCCTGGCGGGATTTTCGACCTAGCGTCGCGAGGGGCCGACGGGGCCACCATAGAGACGTTGGCCGCCCAGTGGGCGGCCAGTTCACGGATCAGGGGAAGCAGCGCGCGATGCGCCAGAGACCACAGCCGGACTGCACATCGGCTGGCCGATGGCAGAGGCGCATTCTAGCGCAGGCAGGTCCATCGACGCCAGCTTCACGCACTGAATCGGCTGTAACCCGTTCCCGCCTACGGCGGCCGGGGCGCTTCCCCGTTGCTAGAATGCCGGCCTGGAGGAACGACCTCCCCCGCATCGGGAACCAATGACCAGGACGGCCTGGCCCTACCAAGAGGAGGGCCGTCATGGCCTGGATCTATCTGTTGTTCGCCGGCCTGCTGGAAATCGTCTGGGCCGTGTCCATGAAGCAGTCCGAAGGCTTCACCCGGCTCACCCCTACCGTGGTCACGATCGTCGGCATGATCGCCAGTTTCTGGCTGCTGGCGATCGCCATGCGCAGTCTGCCGCTGGGCACCGCTTATACGATCTGGACCGGCATCGGTGCGGTCGGTGCGTTCGTGGTCGGCATCGTGTTCCTTGGTGAGCAGGTCAGCCCGATGCGGATCGGCGCAGCGGTGCTTATCGTTTCTGGCCTGGTTTTGATGAAACTCTCCAGCAGCTGAGAGTTTATCCGGGCAGTTATAAGTGCGCTCGGGCTGTTTGCCGTGAATAGGGAATGTGCATTTTCGGCAAAATAAATTAATTCACGTATTTTATTTGACGCACGTCATGAAAATTATGTGGGTGATTCACGCGGCACTGTCGGCGCCCGTCGCACAGTGCCGCCATTCGTCGAGCGGAATCGGGGAGTTTTCGCTCCGGCGGATACGCTGACGCGTCGTCTTCGCTGCGCGCCCGCGTGAAGATGTGAAGATTTTCAGAAGTTAATGCCGCCAGGCCTTGTTCCCCCATCGGGAGCCGGGATGGGCCGCATCGTCTTCAAAAAACCTGCCCGCAGTGCCATCTGGTCTTTTCATGGAGATTTACCGATGAACCGCATTTACCGTCTGGTTTTCAATCGCGCCCTCGGCGTAATGCAGGTTGCATCGGAGGTCGCCCAGAATCCTGGCGGAAGTGCGGTTACCGCGAAGCGGCCACCGCGATTGCGGGCGCATCAGCTGGCGGTCGCACTGGCGGCCACCCTGGCCAGCGGTTCGGCGTTCGCAGCGTGCACAGGCACCACGATCGTCAACTGCGACAGCTCCACCAACATCAACAACTACGCCAACCCGAGCAGCGGCCTGACGTTGAACATCGCCAGCGGCGCGGTGTTC
Source organism: Stenotrophomonas sp. CC22-02 (assembly GCF_004365115.1). NCBI lineage: Bacteria > Pseudomonadati > Pseudomonadota > Gammaproteobacteria > Lysobacterales > Lysobacteraceae > Stenotrophomonas > Stenotrophomonas sp. CC22-02. The sequence continues at coordinate 476,500 of NZ_SOCO01000001.1, forward strand.
AGCGTGCCTCTGCTGTTGGGCGGCAATGCGGTGACGTTGAGCGGCAGCAACACCACGGTCAACAACGCCGGCACGATCGATCCGTTCCTGACCGGTGGGCTCAGCCTGGCCGCGGCCGGCCTGGTGGTCGGCAACAACACCGCCGGTGGCAGCGCGATCACGGTCAACAACCAGACCGGCGGCCAGATCAAGGGCATCTTCAACATCGGTACTTTGCTGGGCTTCGGCGGCCAGGCGATAACCGCGCAGAATGCCGCAGGTGGGACCACCACGCTGGTCAATGATGGTGCGATTGGAATGTCGCTGCTGGGGGTAGGGCAGCTTGCGGATGCGACGTCGGTGGTGACCTATGGCGGGGCACAGGCCAACGTGACCAACCGTGGCAGCATCACCGGCCGTGTCGGCCTCGGTGCTTCGACAGGCAATACGTTCACCAATGCGGGCACGATCACCGGCAGTGTGCATCTGGGCGATTCCACCGGCGGCAATACCTTCACTGCCGTGGCAGGGTCCAGCGTGGTTACCGGTGGCGGCAGCGCGCCTGCCGGCGTGCTCGCTGGCGTAACCGGGGTGAAGGTCGCAGCGGCGGGCACGGTTGACGCAGGCATCGGCACCGGTGCCGCCAACAACACCCTGGTGCTGCAGGACAACGCCAGCAACAACGGGCCTGCGTCGAGCATCGGCTGGACCAACTACATCGGCTTCCAGAAGCTGACCGTCAACAGCGGCACTTGGAACCTGCAGGGACCGTGGTCGGGCACGGGCGCGATCACCCTCGGCGGTGGCGTGGTGAACTTCAACAGCAACACCTCATTCGGTACCGGCCTGTTCACCGTCACTGGTGGTTCGATTGCGGCCAGCGGTGTGGGGCTGTCGCTGGGCAACAATTTCACCCTTAATGGCGGGTTGACCCTGGCTGGTGCCCAGGGCTTCGGCCTAGGGGGCCTGTTGTCCGGTACCGGCGGGCTGACGGTCAACAACACCGGCATCGTCACCCTGGGCGGCGCGAACCTGTTCAGCGGTGGCGTCAACCTCAATGCCGGCGGCCTGGTGCTGGGCAATGCCGGGGCGCTCGGCAGCGGCAACCTGACCGTCGGTGGCAGCGCCTCGCTGGATACGACGGCCGGCTTCAACCTGGCCAACAATCTGGTGATCGATGGTGGCGGCGCGCTGAACCTGCTGGGCAGCAGTGCGTTGTCATTGAACGGCTCGATCTCCGGTGCCGGCAATCTGACCAAGAACGGTGCCGGCACCCTGACCCTGAACGGGGCCAATTCGCTGACCGGCAATTTCAACCTGGCCGGAGGCGCGTTGGCACTGGGTGCGGGTGGCAGCCTGTCGCCCACCGGTGCGATCACGGTCGGCGTCGGCACCAGCCTTGACCTGTCCGCAGCGGGCAACCAGACCATCGGTTCGCTGGCCGGGCTCGGCGGTTCGGTCAGCCTTGGCAGCCGCACGCTCACGCTCGGCGGGCTGGGCAATACCAGCTACAGCGGCACGTTCGCCGCAGGCACGGGTGGCCTGGTCAAGCTCGGCTCCGGCGTGCAGACCCTGTCTGGTGTCAACAACCTCAGTGGCGGCGTGGCGCTCAACGCCGGTGGCCTGCTGCTGGGCAACGCGGCTGCGCTGGGCAGCGGTGCGCTCAGCGTCGGCGGCAACGTGACGCTGGATGGCACCACGGGCGCGCTTGCGCTGGCCAACACGGTCAATCTGGGGGCGGGCAGCATCCTCAACCTGACCGGCAACCAGGCGCTGACGTTCAACGGCGTGATCGGTGGGACCGGCAGCCTGGTCAAGAACGGTGCGACCACCCTGACCCTCAACAGTGCCAACACCTTCAGTGGGGGGCTGTCACTGGCTGCCGGTGGCCTGGTGCTCGGCAATGCCGGTGCGCTCGGAACCGGCGCCCTGAACGTCGGCGGTGCGGTGACGCTGGATGCTGGGTCTGCGCTGAGCGTGGGCAATGGCATCAACCTTGGCGTGGGCGGGCTGCTGAATGTGCTGGGCAGCAATGCGCTGACCCTGGGCGGTGGTATCGGTGGTACCGGCAGCCTGGTCAAGAACGGAGCGGCCACGCTGACGCTGGGTGGTGCCAATACCTTCACCGGTGGCCTGGCGATCAACGCGGGCAAGGTGGCGGTGGGCAGCGGCGGAAGCCTGGCCGCCGGCGGTGCGGTCAGCCTGGCCGGTGCCGGCGCGGACCTGGATATCTCGGCCGGAGGCAACCAGACCATCGGTGCCTTGTCCGGCATTGCCGGCAGCACTGTGACGCTGGGCGGCAGCACGCTCACCTTCGGTGATGCCACCAACCAGACGTTCGCCGGGGTGATCGGTGGCACCGGTGGACTGGTCAAGCAGGGAACCGGCACGCAGACGCTGAGCGGCGCCAATACGTTCAGCGGTGGCCTGAACCTGGCCGCGGGCGGCCTGCTGCTGGGCAACAACAGTGCAATCGGCAGTGGCGCGTTGACCGTCAGCGGAAACGGTACGCTCGATGGCTCGGCCGCACTGAACCTCGGCAACGCCATCAACCTGGGTGCGGCGCTGACCCTGCCGGGCAGCCAGAACCTCACGTTGGGCGGCAACATCACCGGCACCGGCAACCTGACCAAGAACGGCGCCTCGCTGCTGACCTTGAATGGCACCAACACCTTCAGCGGTGGCCTGACGCTCAACGCCGGCAGCCTGCTGCTCGGCAACAGTGGCGCACTTGGCAGTGGCGTGTTGAATGTGGGAGGCAGCGCGTCGCTGGACGGCAGCGCGGCGCTGAACCTGGCCAACGACGTGGCCCTCGGCAGCGGGGCGGTGTTGTCGCTGCCGGGTTCGCAGGCGATCACGCTCGGCGGGGTGGTGTCCGGTGCGGGCGGCATGGTCAAGAACGGTGCCAGCACGCTCACCCTCAACGGTGCCAACACCTTCGCCGGTGGCCTGACGCTCAATGGCGGCGGCCTGATGCTGGGCAATGCCGGCGCGCTCGGGAGCGGCCTGCTCGGCGTGGGCGCAAATGCGACCCTGGACAGCTCGGTGGCCTTGAACCTGGCCAATGCGATCGATCTCGATGCCGGCGCACAGTTGAGCCTGACCAGCAACCAGAACACTGTCCTGGGCGGCCTGATCACGGGCACCGGCGGCCTGATCAAGACCGGTACCGGCGTGCTCTCGTTGAACAGCAGCAATCTCTTCAGCGGCGGCCTTGCGTTGAATGCAGGTGGCCTGTCGGTCGGCGCCAACGGCGCGCTCGGTACGGGGGCGTTGAACATCGGCGGCAACGTTTCGCTGGATGCCGGCGCTGCGGTGACGTTGGCCAATGCAGTGAACCTGGGCGCCAACACGCTGACCCTGCCGGGCAGCAACAATCTGACACTGACCGGTGTGGTGGGCGGGACCGGTGGCCTGATCAAGAACGGTGCCTCGACGCTGACGCTGTCCGGAGCCAACACCTTCGTGGGCGGCGCCACGGTCAACGCCGGTACGCTGGCACTCGGTGCCGGCGGCAGCCTCGCCGCAGGCGGCGCCGTGGATCTTGCCGGTGCGGGTGCAACCCTGGATATCTCCGCGGCGGGCGCCAACCAGACCATCGGCGCGTTGAACGGTGTGGCCGGCAGCCAGGTTGCGCTGGGTACGCAGTCACTCACCTTCGGCGGCGCCAGCAATGGCAGCTTTGCCGGCGTCATCGATGGCAGTGGCGGGCTGGTCAAGACCGGCACCGGCGTACAGACGCTGTCCGGCGCGAATACCTTCGGCGGCGGTGTCGCACTGAATGCAGGTGGCCTGGTTCTTGGCAACACGGGGGCGCTGGGAACCGGGGCGCTGGCGATCGGAGGCACCACCACGCTGGACAACACGGTGGCGGTGAACCTGGCCAATGCAGTGAACTTCGGCAACGGCACGCAGCTGACGCTGGGCGGCAGCAATGACGTCACCCTGGGCGGCGTCGTGGCGGGCAACGGCAGCCTGGTCAAGAACGGTACCGGCCTGCTTACCCTCAACAACACCAATACCTTCGGCGGTGGCCTGACCTTGAACGGTGGTGGGCTGGTGGTCGGCGCCAACGGCGCACTGGGCGGTGGCGCGCTGGCGGTGAATGCCAGCACCACGCTGGATGCAGGTGCCGGCGTCAGCCTGGGCAATGCGATCAACCTGGCCTCGGGTGTTGCGCTGACCCTGCCGGGCAGCAACACGCTGACGCTGGCGGGGGTGATCGATGGCGACGGCAGCCTGGTCAAGAACGGTGCCACCACGCTGACGCTGTCCGCCGCCAACACCTATACCGGCGGGACCACCATCAATGACGGCACGCTGGCACTGGGCCTGGGCGGCAGCCTTGCCGCGGCGGGGGATGTCACCCTGGGCAACGCCGGTGCCGCTTTCGATATCTCCGGTGCGGGCGGTAGCCAGACCATCGGCGCGCTCAATGGCGTGGGCGGAACCACGCTGGCGCTGGGGGGTAATTCGCTGACCTTCGGCACCGCCAGCAACGCCGCCTTCGGTGGCGTGATCAGTGGCAGCGGCGGCCTGGTGAAGGTGGGTGCGGGCGTACAGACCCTGTCCGGCGCCAACACCTTCGGTGGCGGCGTGACACTCAATGCCGGTGGCCTGGTGCTGGGCAACGACGCCGCGCTGGGTACCGGTACGCTCACTGTCGGCGGTGCATCGACGCTGGACACCACCGGGCTGGCCACGCTGGCCAACAACATCGCGCTCAATGCCGGGCTGACCGTGCTCGGTACCAACGCGTTGACCCTCAATGGCGTTCTGTCCGGTGCGGGCAGCCTGACCAAGGAGGGCGGCGCGACGCTGACCTTGAACGGCGCCAACACCTACACCGGCGGCACCAACATCAACGCCGGTACGCTGGCGCTGGGTGCCAATGCCAGCCTGTCGGCGACCGGCACGGTCAACCTCGCTACCGGCGCCACGCTGGATCTGTCTGCGGGCAACGGCACGCAGCAGTTCGGCACCCTGATCGGCAACGGCACGATCAACCTCGGCGCCAATGCGATCGAGGTGGGTGGGGCGACCAATGGCACCTTCAGCGGCTCGATCACCGGTACCGGTGGCCTCACCAAGGTCGGTGCAGGTACTGAAACCCTGACCGGAACCAACACCTACACCGGCGGCACGCTGATCAATGCCGGCACGCTGGCGATCGGGGCGGGTGGCAGCCTGGCGGCAACCGGTGCGGTGACGCTTGCAGCTGCGGGGACCGGCTTCGACATCTCGGCATCCGGCGCCGACCAGACCATTGGTTCGCTGGCCGGAGTAGCTGGCTCCAACGTGAGCCTGGGCGCGCAGTCGCTGATCCTCGGCGGGGTTGCAAACAGCGTGTTCGACGGTGCGATTTCAGGCACCGGCGGCCTGGTCAAGAACGGAGCCGGCGTCCTGACCCTGGGCGGCGCCAATCTGTTCAGTGGGGGCGTCGCACTCAACGGCGGTGGTCTGGTAGTGGGCAACAACGCTGCGCTCGGCAGCGGCGCGCTGACCGTTGGCGGCAACGCGACGCTGGATGCATCGACAGGCGTCAACCTGGCCAACAACATCGGGCTCGCCGCGGGTGCCACTCTGGATCTGCTGGGCAGCAACGCGCTGACGCTGGGTGGTGTGATTTCCGGTAGCGGCGGCCTGATCAAGAACGGTGCGGCGACCGTGACCCTGACCGGTGCGAATACCTACACCGGAGGCACCACGATCAACAGCGGCACGCTGGCCATCGGTACTGGTGGCAGCCTGGCGTCGACCGGCGCGGTGAACCTGGCAGGTACCGGTACCCTCGATATCTCTGCGGGCAACCAGACCATCGGTTCGCTGGCCGGCGTGGCAGGCAGCACGGTGGCACTCGGTGGCAGCACGCTGAGCCTGGGCGGCACGGTGGACAGCACCTTCAACGGCGCGATCAGCGGCAACGGTGGCCTGATCAAGAACGGTGCCGGCGTGCAGACGCTCAATGGCGCGAGCACCTTCAGTGGTGGCGTAACGCTCAATGCCGGTGGCCTGGTGCTTGGCAACAACGCTGCGCTGGGCACCGGCGCGGTAACGGTGGGTGGCAATGCCACGCTCGATTCGAACACCGCAGTGACGCTGGCCAACAACGTCATCCTCAACAGCGGGCTGACCGTACTGGGCAGCAACAACCTCACCTTCAACGGCAACCTGAGTGGCGCCGGCTCGCTGACCAAGGAAGGTGCCGCGACGCTGACCTTGAACGGCACCAACAGCTACACCGGCGGTACCTTCATCAATGCCGGTACGCTGGCGCTGGGCGCAGGCGCCAGCCTGCATGCCGGTGGGATCGTCAACCTGGCCTCGGGCGCGACCTTCGATCTGTCGGCCGGCAACGGCACGCAGACCTTCGGCACCCTGATCGGCAACGGCACGGTGAACCTGGGCGCCAATACGCTGACGATCGGTGATGCCAGCAACGGCACGTTCAGTGGTTCGATCGGCGGCACCGGTGGCCTGGTCAAGGAAGGCAGCGGCACCGAGACCCTGACCGGCACCAACACCTTCACCGGTGGCACCACCATCAATGCCGGCACGCTGGCGATCGGCGCGGGCGGCAGCCTGGCCGCAACCGGCGCGGTGACCCTGGCCAATGCCGGTACCGCCTTCGACATCAGTGCAGGGGGCGCGCAGACCATCGGCTCGCTGGCCGGCGTGGCCGGCAGCACGGTGTCGCTGGGTGGCAGCACGCTGACCCTCGGTGGCGTGGGCAACACCACGTTCGCTGGTGACATCACCGGTACCGGCGGCCTGGTCAAGAACGGTGCCGGCGTGCAGACGCTGAGCGGCAGCAATACCTTCAGCGGTGGCGTGGCGCTCAACGCCGGTGGCCTTGCCCTGGGCAACAACAACGCGCTGGGAACCGGCACGCTGACGGTGGGCGGAAACGCCACGCTGGACGGCACCACGGCATTGACCCTGGCCAATGGCATACAGCTGGCCAGCGGCACGCTGACCTTGCCTGGCAGCAACGCGCTGACCTTGAATGGTGCGATCGGCGGTGCCGGCGGCCTGCTGAAGGACGGTGCCTCGACGGTCACCCTGGGTGGTGCCAGCACCTATACCGGCACCACCACCATCAACAGCGGAACGCTGGCGGTGGCGGCCGGTGGCAGCCTGTCCGGTGCCAGCACGGTCAACCTGGCCGGTACCGGGACACTGGATATCAGCGCCGGCGGCAACCAGAGCATCGGTGGCCTGGCCGGCGTGACCGGGTCCAGCGTGCTGCTGGGTGGCGCAACCCTGAGCACCGGCGGCAACAACGGCAACACCACGTTCGGCGGTGTGCTCAGTGGTACCGGCGGCCTGGTGCAGGGCGGTACCGGCACGCTTACCCTGACCGGCAGCAATACCTACACCGGTGGCACCACCATCAATGGTGGCAGCACGCTGCAGATCGGCAATGGCGGCAGCACCGGGTCGGTACTGGGTGACATCACCAACAATGGCAGCCTGGTCTACAACCTCGGCACCACCGCAACCGTGGGTGGCGTGGTCAGCGGCAGCGGCGGCCTGACCCAGGCCGGCAGCGGCACGCTGGTGCTGACCGGCAACAACACCTACACCGGCGGCACCACCATCAATGCAGGCGGTACGCTGCAGGTCGGCAATGGCGGTGCAACCGGCGCGATCGTCGGTGACATCAGCAACAACGGCGCACTGGTGTCCAACGTCGCCGGCAACACCACCCTGGGCGGCACCATCAGTGGCAGTGGCGGCCTGACCCAGGCTGGCAGCGGCACGCTGACCCTGACCGGCAACAATACCTACACCGGCGGTACCACCATCAATACCGGTGGCACGCTGCAGGTGGGCAACGGCGGTGCGACCGGTGCGATCACCGGCAACGTCGCCAACAACGGCAGCCTGGTGTTCGACGTGGCGGGCAATACCACCGTCGGCGGTGCGATCAGTGGCAGTGGCGGCCTGACCCAGGCCGGCAGTGGCGTGCTGACCCTGGTCGGCAACAATACCTACACAGGCGGTACCACCATCAATGCGGGCGGTACGCTGCAGGTGGGCAACGGCGGTGCCAGCGGTGCGATCACCGGTGATATCACCAACAATGGCGCACTGATCTCCAACGTTGCAGGCAACACCCTGCTGGGCGGCATTATCAGCGGCAGCGGTGGCCTGACCCAGGCGGGCAGCGGCACGCTGGTACTGACCGGTACCAATACCTACACCGGCGGCACCACCATCAATACCGGTGGCACGCTGCAGCTGGGTAACGGCGGAGCAACGGGTTCCATCGTCGGTGACATCACCAACAACGGCTCGCTGGTGTCCGGCGTGGCCGGCAACACCACGCTGGGCGGAACCATCACCGGCAGCGGTGGCCTGACCCAGGCGGGCAGCGGCACGCTGACCCTGACCGGCAACAACACCTATACCGGCCCGACCACCATCAACGCCGGTGGCACGCTGCAGGTGGGCAATGGTGGCGCTACCGGCGCGATCGGCGGCAGCGTCACCAACAACGGCAGCCTGGTATTCAACGTGGGTGGAAACACCACCGTTGGCGGTGCCATCAGCGGCAGCGGCGGCCTGACCCAGGCCGGCAGCGGCACGGTGACCCTGACCGGCAACAACAGCTATACCGGCGGGACCACCATCAACGCGGGCGGCACGCTGCAGGTCGGCAATGGGGGCGCCAGCGGCGCGATCACCGGCAACGTCGCCAACAATGGCAGCCTGGTGCTCAACGTCGGCGGCAACACCACCGTCGGCGGCACCATCAGCGGCAGCGGCGGCCTGACCCAGGCCGGCAGCGGCACCGTCACCCTCACCGGCAACAACACCTATACCGGTGGCACCACCATCAATGCCGGTGGCACCGTGCAGGTTGGCAATGGCGGCGCCAGTGGTTCGATCACCGGCAACATCACCAACAACGGCGGCCTGGTCATCAACACGGGGGGCACCACGACACTGGGCGGCAGCATCAGTGGCGGTGGCAGCATCGTGCAGGCCGGCCCGGGCGGCCTGAACCTTGGTGGCAACAGCGGTGGCTTCAGCGGCACCGGCCAGGTCACCGGCGGTGGCCTCAATGTCACCGGCACCATCGGTGGCCAGTGGACCATCGGCAGCGGCACCGGACTGTCCGGCACCGGCACCATTGGCGGTACCGGTGGTGGCGTGACCGTATCCAACGGCGGCGTGCTGTCGCCGGGCAATGGCCCCGGCAACGGCAGTGGCACCGGCAATGGCGTCGGTACCATCACCATCGGTGGCAACCTGACCCTGTCGCCGGGCAGTACGCTGGGCATCGATCTGGGCGCCACCGGCAGTGACACAGTGCAGGTGGGAGGCAGCGCCAACGTGGGCGGCAGCACCGTGCAGGTGAACACCATTTCGCCGAGCACCAGCTACCAGCAGGGCCAGCAGTACACGGTGGTCAATGCGGGTGGTGGGGTCAGCGGCCAGTTCGCCGCATCGACCACGCCGTCGGCCTTCCTGACCATCACCCCGGTCTACACCGCGAACACCGCGAACCTGAAGATCGATGTGGCGCAGACCGCAGCGTTCACCACCGTGGCGAAGACGCGCAACCAGTACAACACCGCTGCGGCGCTGGACAGCCTGCCGCAGAGCGGTCCGGCGCTGGGCCTGTACAACACGCTGCTGATGTATGACGCCGGCACTGCGCGCAGCGCATTCGACCAGCTGTCCGGCGAAGTGCATGCGGCCAGCCGTGCGGTGCTGCTGTATGACAACTACCTGGAAGAAGGCATCCGCCAGCGCCTGGGCAGCGAGTTGCCCACCGTGCGAGGTGAGCGCGCTTCGGCGTGGCTGGCCGGCAGCGGCAAGGTGTTCAAGCAGGATGGCGATGGCAACGGCGACGAGATCCGTTCCAACCGCAATGCAGTGATGGCCGGCGTGGATTGGCAGCTGGGTGAGCACGTGGTGCTGGGCGCGGCCGCGGGCAGCGAGCGGTTGGATACACGCCTGTACGATCGCAGCTCGCGGGCCCGCCTGCGCGGTACCACCTTCGGCCTGTATGCACAGGGCGAGTGGAACAACGGCTTCGCGGTGGGCGGCAGCGTGTCGCGCGGTGATTACCGCACGCGCACCACGCGTGAAGTGCCGCTGCTTGGGCAGACCCTGCACAGCCGCCAGGATTCGGATGTGACCATCGCCCAGGTGGAAGGCAGCTGGACCTGGACCCACGGCAGGACCCAGCTGCAGCCGTATGTGCAGTTCACCAGGCACTGGGTCGACAGCGATCGTGCGACGGAGCAGGGCGGCAGCGCTGCGCTGGTGCTGGAAGGCGGCAAGGACACGCTCAATGTCAGCACGGTGGGCGTACGGGGCCGCTGGGACGTGGGCAGCGGCGAGCGCTTCCCGGCGCAGCTGACCGTCGGCCTGGGGTGGCAACACGCCTCCGGCGACACCGACGTGGCCAGCCGCAATCGCTTCGCGGTGGGTGGCGATGCCTTCGACGTCTACAGCGCGGTGATGGCACGCAATGCGCTGGTCAGCCAGGTCGGCGTGGCGGTCGGGTTGGGCCGCAACAGCCAGCTGTCGATGTTCGTGCAGGGCCAGCACGGCGATGGCCGCCGCGATGTCGGCGGGCAGATCAACCTGCGCGTGGGCTTCTGAGGGGAGTAGGCCGGCAGCGGACCCACGCACGCCGTGGATCCGGGGAGGGGCGGAGGGCTATACCCTCCGCTCCATCTCCACGGCGTCGATTCCGGCGCCGTGACCATTGGGCACCACCCGTGTCACGTGGAAGCCGAGGCCGGCATAGAATCCTTGCGTGTGCTGGCTGGTGCTGAGCGTGATGTGCGTGACTGACGAATCCGCTTCGGCCTGGCGCAGGCGTGCCAGCGTCAGTTCGCGGCCGATGCCCTGCCGGTGCAGCGCGCGCTCGACCATGCCCCAGCAGAAACCGGCGCTGCCATCGCCACGGCGCGACAGGCCGCCACAGGCCACGATGGTGCCATCGCGCTCGATGACCTGGAAGGCGCAGTCCACCGCCTGCACGAGCAGGAAGCGTTCGAAATCGCCGCGCTCTTCGGCGGCGAAGTACATGGGCACGTTGCTGTCGAAGATCGACAGGCAGGCGCTGGCATCCGTGGGGCGGTAGAGGCGGAGTTTCATGTGCCCACGATAGACGATCAACGGTAGATCCATGCCACGCGCGGATTCACGAGTGACACGCCGTCCGTGTTCTCCCTCAGGCCGAAATGCCCGCCAGTGCCGCGTACATCACCACGAAGGTCACCAGGAACAGGTACACGCCGCCGATGGCGAGGTAGCGCAGCACGGTGAACGCCTTGTTGCCGCCATACACGCGCTGCTGCATCCACAGCAGGTACACCGGAACCGCCAGCCACAGCAGGGCATACAGCCATTGGCTGAGCGTGGCGATCGCCGGCGATGCGAAGGCGTTGCCGATGCCGGCGACGAGGAACGTTGCCAGCAGCACCATCATCAGCCAGCAGTGGCTGTAGAGGGCGACCACCAGGTGCTCGAGATAACCCATCGGTCGACGGAGGTAGGCGATGCGCAGTACCAGTGCGAACACCGGCATCAGGAAGAACAACGCACCGGGCAGCGCAGTGAGGATCGCCTGCATGTAGAGGTCGGCCTTGCCGCCCATGCGCTTGATGTTGGCGTTGCCGTTCTGCAGGCGCTTGTTGAGCCATCGGTTGGCGAACTGCGGCCAACCATCGAGGACGATGGGATTGCTGTCCGCATCCCAGGGTTTGCCGTTGACGGAGTGATCGAAGAAGGTGCCGTATCCGCCCGTGGTGGTTTCAGCAGTAGCGACGGTGCGGGTGCCCTCGAGCTCTGCCCTGCGCTGTGTGGCGGCGGCGTTCACTGCGGCTTTCGCCATGGCGAAGCCGGCGTTGCCGGTGGCGGGGGAGCTGGCCTGCTGCTGGTCGATCAGCGCCAGCTGTTGTGCGCGTGCGGCTTCGACCTGTTCCACGGTGGTGGCCTTGGCGTACACCGAGTCGCGCCCGCCGCCCACACCGAAATCGTCGACGTGTACGAACAGCTTGCCGACGAAGAAGGTGAACAGCGTGAGGATGACGAACAGCCGCAGGGGCTGTACGTATCCCACCCTGCGGCCCTTGAGGTAGTTCAGCGCGATGCGGCCGGGCACCCAGAGGTCGCGCAGCGTGCGGAAGATGCGCCCGTCCAGGTGCCAGAAGGATTCGAACACTTCCTCGATGGCGTGGCCGACATGCTTGAGCGGGTTGTGCGCCGATTGCCCGCAGCGATGGCAGTAGTGGCCATGCAGGGCGGTGTCGCAGTTCTCGCAGGCGGCGTGAGCGGTGTCGGTCGAGCTCATGGGCGATGGGGCGGCATGGGATGAAGGCGCCTACGATAGCGAATTTTCAGGTTTCGTTCAGTTTTGTTTGGGGGGCGCTGGATGGTGTGCGGAAGGCGATCAAGCGCATCCACGCATGGCGTGGATCTACTGATGGGTGGAGCGAGAGGGTATCCACGCAGTGAACTTCGCGTGGCGCCTCGGGACAGCCGTGGCGGGTATCGCCGTGCCTCCGCCGGTGCATGTCACGCATCTGGAGGAACAAGCCCCTCTGTTGAGGGGCTGCCCCGACAGGGGCGGGGAGAGGCAGGCAAAGGGAGGGGCCCAAAGGTTGCGCAGCAACGTTTGGGGCGAAGCGCGCGCAGCGCACTTCGCATCCCGCGCCAGATAACTGAAAAGGGCTGCCCTTTCGGGCAGCCCTTTTCAGTTATCTGGCGGAGAGAGGGGGATTCGAACCCCCGAAGCGCGGTTTAGACGCTTACACACTTTCCAGGCGTGCTCCTTCAACCACTCGGACACCTCTCCGGATCCCTGCGATCGGCAAACGCCTCAGCAGGGGCGCAGATTCTAGCGGGCCGCGCGGCACTTCACAAGCACCCTGGTCAGGAACCGGCGAAGGGCGTGCCGGGGGCGAGGGGGCTGGACAGGCATGGCACAATGGAACATCCGATGGAAGACGGTGGCCTGATGTCCTATCTCGTCCTTGCCCGCAAGTGGCGTCCGAAGCGTTTTGCCGAGCTGGTGGGCCAGGAACACGTGGTCCGCGCGCTCAGCAATGCGCTGGACAGTGGCCGGGTCCACCATGCGTTCCTGTTCACCGGTACGCGTGGCGTGGGCAAGACCACCATCGCGCGCATCTTCGCCAAGTCGCTGAACTGCGAGCAGGGCACCAGCGCCGACCCGTGTGGCCAGTGCGCGGCCTGCCTGGACATCGACGCCGGCCGTTACATCGACCTGCTGGAGATCGACGCCGCGTCCAACACCGGCGTGGATGACGTGCGCGAGGTGATCGAGAACGCGCAGTACATGCCGTCGCGCGGCAAGTTCAAGGTCTACCTGATCGACGAAGTGCACATGCTGTCCAAGGCGGCGTTCAACGCGCTGCTGAAGACGCTGGAAGAGCCGCCGGAACACGTGAAGTTCCTGCTGGCCACCACCGATCCGCAGAAGCTGCCGGTGACCGTGCTCAGCCGCTGCCTGCAGTTCAATCTCAAGCGCCTGGACGAGGATCAGATCCAGGGCCAGATGACCCGCATCCTGGCGGCGGAAGACATCGAGGCCGACGACAGCGCGATCGTGCAGCTGGCCAAGGCCGCTGACGGCAGCCTGCGCGACGGCCTGTCGCTGCTGGACCAGGCGATCGCCTATGCCGGCGGCGCGCTGCGCGAGGATGTGGTGCGCACCATGCTGGGCACCGTCGACCGTACCCAGGTGGCGGCGATGCTGGATGCGCTGGCCGAGGGCGATGGCCCGCGCCTGTTGCAGGTGGTGGCGGCGCTGGCCGAGTTCTCGCCGGACTGGAGTGGCGTGCTGGAAGCGCTGGCCGAAGGCCTGCACCGTATCCAGGTGCAGCAGCTGGTGCCGGGTGCGGCCGTTGCCGAAGGCCTGGATGCCACCGCCTTTGCCGAGCGCCTGCGCCCGGAAGTGGTGCAGCTCTGGTACCAGATGGCCTTGAACGGTCGTCGTGACCTGCCGCTGGCGCCGAGCCCGCGTGCCGGCTTCGAGATGGCGGTGCTGCGCATGCTGGCGTTCCGTCCGGCCGCCGCGGTACCGCCAGTACCGAAGTCGGTGGAAGGTGCAGCAGGAGGCAACGTTGCCGGTGGTGGCAGCAGCGCCGGGACCCACGAGGCGACGCCGGCCGCTGCCGCCGCTTCGGCAGGCCCGGCCGCGACGGCACAGGTGGCTGCCCCAATGCAGGCCGCACCGCGCGAACCCGATCCCGAACCTGAGCCGGCCCCGCAACCGAAGCCGGACCCGACACCGGAATCCGAGCCGGTGCCGGTGGAAGAGCCCGTGCAGCCGCCGCCGATGAAGGCCGAGGTGGAAGCGCAGATGCCGCCGGCTGAGCCAGCAGCGGGCGACGACCTGCCGCCGTGGGCTACCGATGAGACCGAGGCGCGCGACGAGGCGCTGGCGGTCGAGATGGCCAGCCCGGACGCGGCCATGGTGGCGCCCTGGCAGGAACCGCCGAGCCCGGTGGCAGTACCTGCTGATGCGGAACCTGTCGAGCGGGAGCGCCCGTTCCGCACCGAAGGCATCGCCATTGCGCCGGCTGATCCGGCTGCAGGGCATGATGCCGTGCCGCTGGAAGGTGTCAGCGAACTGGCCAGCGCCGAGGACTGGCTGGATCTGGTCGCCAACAGCGGCCTCAGCGGCCCCTCGCGGCAGCTGGCGGCCAACGCGGCGTTCATCAGTTGCCAGCACGGGACCTTGAAACTGGGCCTTTCGCCCGGATTTGAATACCTGCGCTCCGAACGCGCGCTGGCTGCCCTGGGCGAGATGCTGCAGAAGGCCCTTGGCCAGGCGCCGAAGATCGTGGTCGAGACCGTGGAAACCGAACACGTTCCGGCCGAAACCCTGCACCAGCGGGCCGACCGCCAGCGTGGCGAGCGGCAGCAGGTGGCAGAGGCCGTTTTCATGGACGACCCGGAAGTGCAGGTGCTGATCCAGCAGCACGGCGCGCGGGTTGTTTCCGATTCCATCCGTACTTTTGACGAGTAAGACACCATGCGCGGAAACATCGCCCAACTGATGCAGCAGGCCCAGAAGATGCAGGAGAACCTGCAGAAGGCCCAGGAAGAAATCGCCAAGATCGAAGTGACCGGCAGTGCCGGTGGCGGCATGGTCAGCGTGACCCTGACCGGCGCCAAGGAGTGCCGCAAGGTGCGCATCGACCCGTCGCTGGCCAGCGACCCGGAAATGCTGGAAGACCTGATCGCGGCCGCCTTCAACGACGCGTCGAACAAGATCGATGCCGAGTCGAAGTCGAAGATGGGTTCGGCCACTGCGGGCATGCAGCTGCCGCCGGGCATGAAGCTGCCGTTCTGATGCTTGATATGGCACCCGGTTGTCGGGTGCCATCGACCGCGTAGAGTCGAGCTTGCTCGACGCCACCGGGCGCTTCAGTCGAGCAAGCTCGACTCTACACATAGCCGTCGAGCTCGCTCGACTCTACAAAGCCTGTCGCCGTGTCCGCACCCCTGCTTGAACAATTGATCGACGCACTGCGGGTGCTGCCTGGCGTGGGCCAGAAGACCGCGCAGCGCATGGCCTACCATCTGCTCGAGCGAGAGCGCGAAGGTGGCCAGCGCCTGGCCGAGACCCTGGCGCTGGCGGTGGAGCGCATCGGCCACTGCGTGCAGTGCCGCGACTTCAGCGAATCCGAGCTGTGCCCGACCTGTGCCAACAGCAGCCGCGAACGCAGCCAGCTGTGCGTGGTCGAATCGCCGGCCGACCGCTTGGCCATCGAGAACGCAACGGGGTTCCGCGGGGTCTACTTCGTGCTGCAGGGCCGGTTGTCGCCGCTCGATGGCATCGGCCCGCGCGAACTGGGGCTGGAGCAGCTGGAGAACCGCCTGGCCGAAGGTGAGGTGCAGGAGTTGATCATTGCCACCAGCGCGACTGTCGAGGGAGAGGCCACCGCGCACTACCTGGCGCAGCTGGCGCGCGCGCGCAAGGTGCAGCCCAGCCGCCTGGCGCAAGGGCTGCCGCTCGGCGGCGAACTTGAGTATGTCGACCGCGGCACGCTCTCGCACGCGTTCGGAACGCGCAGCGAATTCCGCGATTGAGCACGCGCGGGGCACGCTCCAGCGCGGCCGGCCTACAATGCGGGAGACATCCCCGCCGAGGCCGACCATGAGCACCGAAACCCTCTTCAGCAAGATCATCCGTCGCGAGATCCCGGCCACCATCGTCTACGAGGATGACGAGGTGCTGGGCTTCAAGGACATCGCACCGCAGGCGCCGGTGCATGTGCTGTTCATTCCGAAGAACGAGATCATCCCGACCCTGGACGACCTGCAGCCGTCGCAGGCGCACCTGATCGGCAAGCTGGCACTGGCCGCGGCCGAGTACGCGCGCCGTGAAGGTTTTGCGCAGGACGGCTACCGCATCGTGATGAACTGCCGCGAGCATGCCGGGCAGACCGTGTTCCACATCCACATGCATCTGCTGGCCGGTGGGCCGCTGGGCCATTTCGGTTCGCCCGGGCGCTGAATCCCCTGTCCACGCCCTGCGTGGAAAAAAAAGGCCGCCCGAGGGCGGCCTTTTCCGTCATGCATGCCGGCTGGCGATCACCACCAGCCCCAACGGCCGTAGCCGCCCCAGTACGGGCCATACGGACCCGGGCCCCACGGACCATAGGGGTAGGGCACCACATCGACCTGGCGCTGTTCCGGCCACAGGTAGATCACGTCGGCCGACAGCTTCGGCAGGCGATAGTCGTAGTCGCCGATGCGGGTGTTCTGGTAACCGTCGATCTTGCCGATGAAGGTCACGTCGCGGCCGGCTTCAAACACGGCCGGGTCGTAGAAGCCGGCGCGGCAGGCGATGAAGCGGCCGTCGCTGGCGTCGGACGAGGTGGTGTTCGGGCGGCCACTGGCGTTGAGCGGGCGCGAGATCATCTGGAAGCAGGTCTCGCCCTGGCCAGGCTTGGTTTCGATGATGCGACCGCCCCAACGGACCGGCGTGCCGACCTGCTGGGTGGCGACCGAGTCGCGGGGAGAGACCAGGCTGAACTGTCCCTGCAGCGGCTTGGGAGCCGTGGCGCAGGCCGACAGGGCCAGCGTGGCCACAGCGGTGAGGAGGAACTTGGTGTTCATGGGGAGGCTCCGGAAGTCGGGCGATGCCTGCGCAGGTCCCGCAATAATGAAGCGAGGTCGGTGCAAGTTCCAGCGTAACGCGCGTCGGCGAAACGCTGGCTGAGTGTGAGGAGGGCAGGGTCGGGCCGCTGGGCGTGTACCCGATGCGCCCAGTCCCGCGCGGTTTCATGCGGCTCCCGGGCCAGGCCGAGGCGTGCATAGCGTCGCCCCAGCCGGTGCCAGGCGCGCAGCAGCGGATCACGTTCGCGTTCGCCGCGGGCCAGCAGCCAGGCCATCCAGGCCAAGGCCAGCAACGCGGCGATCACGAAGCCGGCGGCCAGCTGACCGGGGCCCAGCTCGTCCAGCCCGAACGGCTTGAGCAGCTGCTGCTGGCGGCGTGCGTCGAAGGACAACACCAGATCGTTCCACCCGCGGCGCAGCCAGTCGCCCATCTGCCCCAGTTCCAGCAAGCGCTGCTGCATCGGGTTGTCGGTGCCAGCCTGGAGGCGGTCGTCGAGGGTATCGAGGATGCGTTCGGGCGCCACCGCAGCGGTGGGATCGACCCGCACCCAGCCGCGCTGCGGCAGCCACACCTCGGCCCACGCATGGGCATCCATCCGTCGCACGACCCAGTAATCGCCAAGGCGATTGCGGGTGCCGCCGGCGAATCCGGTGACCACCCGTGCCGGAATGCCGGCATTGCGCATCAGCACCACGAAGGCGGAACTGAAGTGCTCGCAGAAGCCGGCCTTGTAGCCGAACAGGAACTCGTCGACCGGGTCGCGCCCGGCCTGGGGCGTTTCCAGCGTGTAGGAAAAATCGGTGGTGATCCATTGCAGCGCGCGACGGACGATGGCCGCGTCATCGTTGCCTGCGTCATGCCGCCATTGGCGTGCCAGGGTGGCGGTGCGTGGATTGAAGCCATCAGGCAACTGCAGTGCCGCGCGCCGCAGATACGGCGACAAGGTGCTGTCGAAGCGCCGTGGTGGCGCCGATTGCAGCCGCCAGCGGCTGAGCGAGGCCAGCGCCCGGTCACTGCTCAGGCTCATGTCCGCATCCAGCGTGCTGCCGGCGGGCGCCTGGCCCGGCAGATCCAGCGCGACCAGCTGGCGACGGTCGGTCGGCTCGTAATCGATCTGGTAGTCCCAGCGTTGCGTGCCAGCCTCGACCACCGCGGGCGTCCGTCGCGCGCTGGCGGGGTCGCGCATCCAGCGTCGTCCATCGAACGCGGTCAGCACCGGCCCACGCCAATAGCGTTGCGCGGCTTCGGGTACGGCACCGAAGAACTGCACCCGCAGTGCGGGCGTGTCGTCGGCCATCAGGTCCAGCCACTGGCCCGGTTCCATGCTGTCGGACAGCCCCGGGGTGCCGACGGCGCGCTCGGGCACCCCCCACAGTGGCGTCGCCAGGCGCGGGAACAGCCAGAAGCAGGCCAGGGCCAGCGGCAGCCCGATTGCCAGCAGGCGACCCACGCCGCGCAGCTGCCCGAACAACGGCACTCGGCCTGCATGGCCTTCATCCTGGGCCAGGCGTTGCAGGGCGAGCAGCGCGCTGATGCCTGCCAGCGCCGCCAGCACGGTTGTCAGCGGGCCCTGGTCGAGCAGGAACGCCGCAAACGGGGAGAACAGCGCGAAGCCGAGCAGGCTGCGGGCATCGCGAAGGCTGCGCAGCTCGCTGGACTTGATCGCCAGCATCGCGGCCAGCAGAGCGCAACCGGTATCGCGCCCGGGGCGCACCATGCCCATCTGCCAGACGATGGCGGCGAGCATGCCGAGCACCAGCAGCAGGCGCACCGGCATCGGCAGCACCTTCCGCCATGACAGGATCGCGGTCACCACCGCTGTGGCTGCGATCACCCCGGCCAACAGCGGCGGCAGCTGCAGCAGCAACGGCAACAGCGCCAGCGCCGCGCTGGCCAGGGTCCAGCTGCGGGCAGTGCGATCGATCAGGGCAGAGGTCTCAGCCATGCGGCAGCAACGCCAGCGTGCGCAGGCACAGGTGGTGGTGGCCCGCTCCCTGGCCAGGGCCGATCGCAGGATGTGCCGGCAGCAGCAGGGTGTAGCGCCGGCCTTCGCGCTCGGCCACATCGACCCAGCGCGCCAATCGCGCGATGCGGGCTTCGTGCCCCAGCGGCGCCAGTGTGCGCCAGTCGAGAATCACTTCGATGCCGATCGGCTTTTCATACTCGCGCACCAGCAGGCTGTCGCGGCGCGCGGAGTGCTTCCATGAAATGCTGCGTGGCGCGTCGCCCGCGCGATAGGGGCGCAGCTGGTGCAGTTCTTCGCCACTGGCATGGGCACGCGTGTGCAGTGGATCGTTGCCGCTCTCCGGCAACGCCGGGGCAAGCGCCTCGGCCAACGGATAGACCAGCAGTGGCTGTTCCGGCCACACCCACGACCAGGCCCGCACCAACCCCAGTGGCTGGGTGGTGGACAGGCGGATGCGTGGCAGTTCCAGCCATCCGCGGCGCTCGCTGGGGACCTCCAGCTCGACCTCGCCACGCCCCTGTGCCGGCAGCGAGGTCCAGGCTTCGCTGTCACCCAGTTGCAGGTGCAGCCCATGCCGCGCACGCGGATCACGCAGCGACAGGTCCACGCGCAGGCGCAGTGGCTGCCCCGCTGCAACCGGTTCGGCCGAGATCGCATCCACCTGCACACCGGAGAGCTGCAGGTGCGCGGCGATGGCACTGGCGATTGCCGCGGCGGCCAGCAGCAGGGCCAGCAGCAGGGCCGGGTTGTTGTTGTAGTTCAACGCACCCAGCAGCATCGCGGCCAGCAGGGTGGCAACGAACACTCCGAAGCGGGTAGGCAGCACATAGATGCGATGGCGGTCGAGCCGCTGCGGCAGCGATTCGGGCCGGCGCGGACGTGCCAGCAGCCGTAGTCGAGCCCAGCGTGTGGTCACCTTCAGTCCACCGCGACGGTCTGCAGGATCGCCCGCGCCAGTGCCGGTCCCGAACTGGACTCTGCCTCGGCCACCAGGCGATGCCCGGCCACCGCCACGAACAGCGTCTGCACATCCTCGGGCACCACATGGCTGCGGCCCAGCAGCAGCGCATGCGCCTTGGCCGCGCGCAGCAGCGCCAGGCCGGCACGCGGTGACAAACCCACCCGTACGCCCGCGTGCTGGCGGCTGCGGGTCAGCAAGGCCTGCACATAGTCGACCAGCGCATCACTGGCATGAATCGCACCGACCGCCTCACGCAGCGCGCGGACCTGTGTGTCATCCAGCTTCGGCACGGCGCGTGCGATCAGGTCACGACGATCGGTTCCGCGCAGCAGCTCGCGCTCCGCCTGGGCGTTGGGGTAGCCCATCGCCAGGCGCAGCAGGAATCGATCCAGCTGCGAATCCGGCAGCGGGAACGTGCCGGACAGGTCCACCGGGTTCTGCGTGGCGATCACGAAGAAGGGATCGGGCAGCGGATGGGTCTGCCCATCCAGGGTGACCTGCTGTTCGGCCATGGCCTCCAGCAGCGCGCTCTGTGTGCGCGGTGGCGCGCGGTTGATCTCGTCGGCCAGCAGTACATGGGTGAACACCGGTCCGGCGTGAAACTGGAACTGACGGCTGCCGGCCTCGTACACCGACACGCCCAGCACATCGGCCGGCAACAGGTCGGAGGTGAACTGCACGCGCTGGAAGGTGAGGCCGAGGCTGCTGGCCAGTGCATGTGCCAATGTGGTCTTGCCCAGTCCGGGCAGATCTTCGATGAGCAGGTGACCGCCGGAAAGCAGGGCGACAAACGCCAGCCTGACTTCCGGCACCTTGCCAAGCACCAGTGCGTTCACCTGATCCTGTGCTTCCCGCAGGGCCTGACGCAATTGATCGGTTAGCATGCTGGGATTGGGGGACGAAGCTGGCATGATCGTCTCAGTTCTGAATTCCACTTGATTATCCATAGAGCAATGCAAGGCGAACAGCGCGCGCGGGCGATTTTTCTCTGGTTGTGGACGCTGGTCACAGCGGCCAAGCTGGTGGTGGCTGCGCGCCTGCCATTGTTCGTCGACGAGGCGTTCTATTGGCAGGAAGGGCAGCATCTGGCTGCGGCCTATTCCGATCTGCCCGGGCTGACCGCATGGCTGGCGCGGCTGGGGGTGGAAATCGGCGGCCATCATGTGCTGGCGTTGCGACTGCCGTTCCTGGCCATTGGTGCACTGCTGCCATTGCTGGTGGTGCGCACGGCCACGCGCTGGTTCGGCAACGTGGCGGGCTGGCAGGCGGGCAGCCTCACGCTGTTGATGCCGCTGTCGGCGACGCTGGGC
This sequence comes from Stenotrophomonas sp. CC22-02, assembly GCF_004365115.1. Taxonomy (NCBI): domain Bacteria; kingdom Pseudomonadati; phylum Pseudomonadota; class Gammaproteobacteria; order Lysobacterales; family Lysobacteraceae; genus Stenotrophomonas; species Stenotrophomonas sp. CC22-02. The sequence goes on from NZ_SOCO01000001.1 coordinate 497,838, forward strand.
CTGCTGGCGGTGCCGGATGTGCCGATGGCACTGGCGGCGGTGATCTGCCTGCATGCCGGTGCACGCCTGCTGCACAACGTGGATGCCTCTTCGGCGATGAAGCTGGCGCTGGGCCTGATGATCGGTGCCCTCAGCCACTATCGCTTCATCGGGGTCATCGGTGTCGGCTTCATTGCCCTGCTGGCGCTGCCAAAGGGCCGGCGCATGCTCGCCGATCCGCGCGTATGGGTTGCGTTGGCCGTGGGTGTATTGGCCTGGCTGCCGCTGCTGGCGTGGAATGCCGACAACCATGATGCAGGCCTGAAGTTCCAGGTGGTCGAGCGCCATCCGTGGGCCTTCGAATGGGACGGGCTGTGGTTCCTGGTGATCCAGCCGATGCTGGTCACTCCGATCCTGTGCATGGCGATGTGGAAGGTGGCGCTGGCCGGTACCCGCAGCGGTGGCGGCACGCGCGTGCAATGGCGTTACTTCGGCCTGGTGGGCGGCGTGTCCACGCTGGGTATTTTCCTGCTGGGCTTCTTCACCGACGTCGAACGCATCAGTTTCCATTGGCCGTTGCCCGGGTACCTGGCGCTGCTGGTGGCGGTGCCGGTGGTGCTCAATGGCTGGCCGCGCTGGTTGCGCCGCACCGGTTGGTGGCTGGCGGGCGCGGGCATGGTGCTGGCCTTTGGCTATTACCTGATGGCCTCCACGCCATCGCTGCGAGAGCAGATGGCGGGCAGCAAGTACTACCCGCGGAATTTCGCAGGCTGGCAGCCGCTGGCCGCCGCCGTGCGCGAAGAGCTGCAGCAGATGCCGGCGGGTACGCGCGTGCTGGCCGGCAACTTCAAGGTGGGGGCCGAGCTGGGCTTCCAGCTGGGCGATGGTGACATCGAAGTGCTGCCGCACCCGCTCAATGACAAGCACGGACGAACCGCGCAGCTGGTGCAGTGGCAATTGCTGCACGCGGGCACACGTTCGGCGCCGACGCTGCTGGTGCTGTCGCCCAGCGATCAGCGCTACCGTGATCTGCTGGCGCGCTATCACGCCATCTGCGAGCAGGTGGGGCCCTTGCCTGCGCCGCGGGTGGTCAGCAGTGACCATGGATTCCAGCGGTTCCTGCTGTTCCGGCTGCCGCCGCAGCGTGCGCCCGGGGCATGCGTGACCCCGGCGATGGCCTGGCTGGATGCCCCTGCCAATGGCGAGAAAGTGTCCGGCACGCTCGCCATCCGCGGATGGGCCTTCAAGGACGGCGTCGGCCTGGCAGGTGTCGAGGTGCTGGTTGATGGACGCTCGATCGGCGACGCACGCTATGGCCGTGTCTTCGATGTTCGCCAGACCTGGCCGGACAGCACTGATCCGCAGCATCCGGCGGTAGGCTTCGATGCCACGCTGGACACGACCACGCTGTCACCGGGGCGGCACTGGATGGGCCTGCGCCTGCATGGCCGCGACGGCAGCGTGGAGCAGTGGCAGGAGCAGCCGTTCGAGGTTCGTTGAACCTGCCTTTGTAGAGTCGAGCCATGCTCGACTGCTATTACCTGGCCTCCTGTCATCTACAGCAGAAGCAGTCGAGCATGGCTCGACTCTACATATCACGGCACCGCGAACCCGGCCCGGCGCAATAACCCGCACAGTGCGATCAGCGGCAGGCCGACCAGGGCGGTCGGGTCGCGGTTGTCGATCGCCTCGAACAGGCTGATACCCAGGCCTTCACATTTGAAGCTGCCAGCGCAGTCCAGCGGCTGTTCGGTAGCCACGTAACGGGCGATCTCATCCTGTTCCAGCGCGCGCAAGCGCACTTCGGTCAGGTCGACGGCCGTGAATGATTCTCCGGCGTGGCTGAGACAGATGGCGGTATGGAAGCGCACGGTCTGCCCGGACATCGCCGCCAGCTGCGCGCAGGCCGCCTCGACCGTGCCCGGCTTGCCCAGCGGCTGCCCGTTCAGGTCGGCCACCTGGTCCGAACCGATCACCCAGGCACCGGGATGCCGGGTGGCGACCTCGGCGGCCTTGGCGGCCGCCAGGCGTGTGGCCAGGGCCAGCGGCGCTTCACCGTTCAACGGGGTCTCATCCACCTCCGGGCGCGCGCAGTCGAAGGGCAGGCCCAGCCGTTGCAGCAGTTCGCGGCGGTAGCGGGAGGTGGAGGCCAGGACCAGTGACATGCGACAATACCGGGGCAGGGCGAGGCAGTCTGGCCCGTCCGCAGCGCCAGCGGCAAGTCCTGTATGGCGGGCATTTGACAGCAGACGCCCCGATCCTTAGTATTCAGCGGCTTATGTCCGCGAACGTGCCCGAAACGCTGGATGCCTGGCGGATGGTTGTAGCGCGAAGGCGCTTCGACGGTCAGGTGTCCCTGGCTGAATTGACCCGCCTGCAGGGGCTGGTCGCAGATACCGACGGCGAGTGTGCCTACTCGCTTGAATTCGGTCGCGACGACGTCCTGCGGGTATCCTATGTGGAACTGACCATCGACACCGCGTTGCCGCTGACCTGTCAGCGCAGCATGCAGCGATTCCTGTTGCCGGTGAAGATGACCCAGAGGCTTGGCCTGATCCGCGACGAGGACGAGGAATCGTCCCTGCCGGAGGAGTACGAGGCGTTGCTGGTGCCGGAAGACGGCCAGCTGCGTCCGTTGGACCTGGTCGAGGACGAGTTGGTGCTGGCAGTGCCGGTTGTACCGCTGTCGCCCGATGGCGAAGCAGTCGACAAGGACTGGGCGCCGAGCGAAGAAGAAACGAAGCAGGCCAACCCGTTTGCGGCGTTGGCAGCACTGAAGAAACAATAGCAGCCGGATTGTCGTCGGCGGCTGCGGCGAAAGCGAAAGTGTGCTGGGCGCTGGCGTCCTGCGCGACGATACGACGAAGCAAAACGAACCGAGTTTGGAGCAATCCCATGGCTGTCCAGAAATCCCGTGTCACCCCGTCCCGCCGCGGCATGCGTCGTGCCCATGACGCCCTGAGCGCCAAGCAGCTGTCGACCGACCCGACCACCGGCGAAGTGCACCTGCGTCACCACATCACTGCTGACGGTTTCTACCGCGGCAAGAAGGTCATCCAGACCAAGACCTCGGCCGTCGAAGAAGATTGATGTGCCGGGAAGGCCGCTGCCTGCGGGCAGCGGCCTTTGCCTTCTTTCCCGGGCGTGCCGGTGATCGGCGGCCCGCGCAACAGGAAACATGATGAGCAAGCGGATCTATTCGAGGATCGCGGGCACCGGTAGCTATTTGCCGGAAAAAGTCCTGACCAACGCCGACCTGGAAAAAATGGTCGAAACCTCGGATGAGTGGATCCAGTCGCGCACCGGAATTCGTGAACGGCACATCGCGGCCGAAGGCGAAACCACCAGCGACCTCGGCTATCAGGCCGCGTTGCGCGCACTTGAAGCGGCCGGTATCGACGCTTCGCAGCTCGACATGATCGTGGTCGGCACGACCACGCCTGACCTCATTTTCCCCTCCACCGCATGCCTGATCCAGGCCAAGCTTGGTGTTGCAGGGTGCCCTGCCTTTGACGTCAACGCCGCCTGTTCGGGCTTCGTGTTCGCGTTGGGCGTGGCCGACAAGTTCATCCGTTCCGGCGACTGCAAGCACGTGCTGGTGATCGGCACCGAAACGCTGACCCGCATGGTCGACTGGAACGATCGCACCACCTGCGTGCTGTTCGGTGATGGCGCCGGTGCCGTCGTGCTCAAGGCCGACGAAGAGACCGGTATCCTCAGCACCCACCTGCATGCCGACGGCAGCAAGAAGGAGCTGCTGTGGAACCCGGTGGGTGTCTCGACCGGCTTCAAGGACGGCGCCAACGGGGGTGGCACGATCAACATGAAGGGCAACGACGTGTTCAAGTACGCCGTCAAGGCGCTGGACTCGGTCGTGGACGAAACCCTGGCCGCCAATGGCCTGGACAAGTCCGACCTGGATTGGCTGATTCCGCACCAGGCCAACCTGCGCATCATCGAAGCCACGGCCAAGCGCCTGGAGATGTCGATGGACCAGGTGGTGGTCACCGTCGACAAGCACGGCAACACCTCCTCCGGCTCGGTGCCGCTGGCGCTGGATGCCGCGGTGCGTTCGGGCAAGGTCGAGCGCGGCCAGCTGCTGCTGCTGGAAGCCTTTGGTGGCGGCTTCACGTGGGGTTCGGCCCTGCTGCGCTATTGATAGTGCAAGTTACGACAACGTGAAGTCTGTCGTTACGGCCCCTCTGGGGCCGTAACGCGTTTTAAGGAGGACCTGTCATGGTTGAGCCCATCGTCATCGAAGGGCAGCGCGCCTGGCTGAAGCAGTACGGCAAGGGAAGCCGCGCACTGGCCCTGGGCCTGCTCAATTTTGTTGCCCGTCGTTTCCATCTGGACGCCTTGCGCCCGCCACCGCACCGCGGCGGTGATGCCGCACGCGAAACCGAAGCCCGTCGCCTGGCAGAGCTGCAGGCGCAGGGCGTGAACGTGCCTGACGTGCTGGGAACCGGCCATGCGGCGCTGGTGATCGGCGACAACGGAAATTCGTTCAATACCTGCCTGCGCGAGGCCGATGAGGCCGGTCGCGACCGGCTGGTGATGGCGGCGATGCGGGCCATCGCCGAGGCGCATGCGCGCGGGGCCTATTTCGGCCAGCCGCTGCCACGCAACCTCACCTGGGATGGCCAGAAGGTGGGCTTCATCGACTTCGAGGAAGATCCGCTGGAAGTGATGGATCTGGCCGAGGCGCAGGCCCGCGACTGGCTGATGTTCGGCTATGGCGTGGCCAAGTACTACGCCGACCGCCCCGAGCAGCTGCAGGCGATGATGGCCGAGGCGATGGGCGACGCCCAGGCGCCGGTGCGCGAGCACGTGCATGCGGTCAGTGGCCGCCTGCGCAGCCTGGCCCGGGTGTGCATGAAGCTGGGCCGGTCCGCACGCGCGCTGGCCCATTCGATCTTCATCGCCCATGGCGCCAGTACCGCCGGCGTGCTGATGCTGGTGGGCCTGTGCGTGGACTTCCTCGCCGACGGCGACCTGGACGTGCTGCAGCTGTTGTGCTGAATGATGCGTCCGCCGGGCCATGCCCGGCGGACTGCTGGCCGGGTAGCTCCATACGCCTGCATACGCGCACGTACAGACGACACAGCGGATTCGCCCTTATCATGGCCCGCTTCGATTGCAACAAGCGGATGACCGCGTGACCGTATCCACCCTCGCTTTTGTCTTCCCCGGCCAGGGCTCGCAGTCTGTGGGCATGGTGGCCGAGCTGGCCGAACTGCACCCGCAGGTGCGTGAGGCCTTCACCGAGGCATCCGATGGTGCCGGCGTCGACCTGTGGGCGCTGTCCCAGGGTGGCCCGGAGGAAATGCTCAACCGTACCGAATACACCCAGCCGGCCCTGCTGGCCGCAAGCATCGGCGTGTGGCGCGCCTGGAACGCCGTGGGCGGTCCGCGCCCGTCGGTGCTGGCCGGCCATAGCCTGGGCGAATACACCGCGCTGGTCGCTGCCGGCGCACTGAGCCTGCATGACGGTGCGCACCTGGTGCGCCTGCGCGGCCAGCTGATGCAGGAAGCCGCGCCGGCCGGTGTCGGTGCCATGGCCGCCGTGCTGGGCGCCGAAGACCAGCTGGTGCTGGATGTCTGCGCTGAAGCCGCAGGCAGCCAGGTGGTGGTGCCGGCCAACTTCAATTCGCCGGGCCAGATCGTGATTGGTGGCGACGCTGATGCCGTCGACCGCGCGTTGGCGCTGCTGGCCGAGAAGGGCGTGCGCAAGGCGGTCAAGCTGGCGGTCAGCGTGCCCTCGCACACCCCGCTGATGCGCGAAGCCGCCAACCGCCTGGCCGAAGTGATGGCCGGCCTGTCCTGGCAGGCACCGCAGCTGCCGGTGGTGCAGAACGTCGATGCCAAGGTGCATGACGGCGTGGACGCCATCCGTACCGCGCTGGTGCAGCAGCTGTACCAGCCGGTGCAGTGGACCGGCTGCGTGCAGGCGCTGGCCGCGCGCGGCATCACCCAGATCGCCGAGTGCGGCCCGGGCAAGGTGCTGACCGGCCTGGTCAAGCGCATCGACAAGGCCATCGATGGCCGTTCGCTGGCCACTCCGGGCGATTTCGAAGCCGCCCGCGAGGCATGGTCGGCCTGACCTCCCTGTTCCTGCCGATCGTACCGGTGGCCGCTGCACGCGGCGCGGGTACGGCGGCCGCCCCCGTCTGAGGAAAACATCATGAGCAAGCCCCTGCAGGGTGAAATCGCACTGGTCACCGGCGCCAGCCGTGGCATTGGTGCCGCCATCGCCGATCTGCTGGCCGCCCAGGGCGCCACCGTCATCGGCACCGCCACCACCGAATCCGGCGCTGCGGCGATCGGCGAGCGCCTGGCTGCCCACGGTGGCCACGGCCGCGCGCTGAACGTCACCGACGCGGCTGCGCTGGACAGCGTGCTGGACGGCATCGCCAAGGAATTCGGCCCGATCTCGATCCTGGTCAACAACGCCGGCATCACCCGCGACAACCTGCTGATGCGCATGAAGGACGAGGACTGGGCGTCGATCATCGACACCAACCTGACCAGCGTGTTCCGCACCAGCAAGGCGGTCATGCGCGGCATGATGAAGGCGCGCAAGGGCCGCATCATCAACATCGCATCGGTGGTGGGCGTGACCGGCAATGCCGGCCAGGCCAACTACGCGGCCGCCAAGGCCGGCATCATCGGCTTCAGCAAGTCGCTGGCCAAGGAGATCGGTTCGCGCGGTGTCACCGTCAATGTGGTCGCTCCCGGCTTCATCGACACCGACATGACCAAGGCGTTGCCGGAAGAAGCGCGTACCGCGCTGATCAACGACATCGCCCTCGAACGCCTGGGTTCGCCGGAAGACATCGCCCATGCGGTGGCCTTCCTGGCCGGCCCGGCTGCCGGTTACATCACCGGCGAAACCCTCCATGTGAACGGTGGCATGTACATGCCGTAAGCAAGGGGCGCAGGGATTGCGCCGCAAGTGGTTGATCTGCCGGGTTTTTTGCTGCGATGCAAGGCCGCGCCGGTTTCCACTACACTATCCCACGGCCATCGCCTTTGATGGCGACCACTTTTGAACCACAACTCCATCTGGAGCGAGATCCCATGAGCACCATCGAAGAACGCGTCAAGAAAATCGTCGTCGAACAGCTTGGCGTCAAGGAAGAAGAAGTCACCAACAGCGCATCGTTCGTCGATGACCTGGGCGCTGACTCGCTGGACACCGTCGAGCTGGTGATGGCCCTGGAAGAAGAATTCGAGTGCGAGATCCCGGACGAAGAAGCCGAGAAGATCAGCACCGTGCAGGCCGCCATCGACTACGTCAAGGCCCACGTCAAGGCCTGATGTCAGACGGCAGTGCGCGCGCGGGTTGATCCTCGCCGCGCACCGCACCCCATGGGGCCGCTGTTGCGGCCCCGTGTGTTTGGGCATCACATCGAAGCAAACCGAGTTACCCGTAGAAACCATCCGGGTCAGGAGAAACAGCAATGAAGCGTCGCGTCGTCGTAACCGGCCTGGGTATCGTCTCGCCGTTGGGCAATGATCTGGCCAGCAGCTGGGAAGGCATCACCCACGGTCGTTCGGGCATCGGTCCGCTGACCAACGTTGCTGATGCCTATCTGGACCGGTTCACCACCAAGATTGCAGGTGAGGTCAAGGGATTCGACATCACCGCCGACAACGAGCTGTTCGGCAAGTTCCGGGTCAGTGGCAAGGATGCCAAGAAGATGGACCCGTTCATCCATTACGGCCTCGGCGCCTCGTTCATGGCCCTGCATGATTCGGGCCTGGAGATCACCGAGGCCAATGCCGATCGCATGGGCGCCATCGTCGGCGCCGGCATCGGCGGCCTGCTCGGCATCGAAGAGCAGACCATCGAGTTCCACGAGGGCAAGAAGATCTCGCCCTTCTACGTGCCCAAGACCATCATCAACATGCTGCCGGGCCAGCTGAGCATCATCACCGGCCTGAAGGGCCCGTCGTTCTCGGCGGTGTCGGCGTGCGCGACCTCGAACCATTCGATCGGTACCGCGATGCGCATGATCCAGTACGGCGACGCCGACGTGATGGTGGTGGGCGGTGCCGAGCGTGGCTCCTCGCCGACCGCCGTGGGCGGCTTCTGCGCGATGAAGGCCATGAGCACCCGCAACGACGCCCCGGAACAGGCCTCGCGCCCGTGGGACAAGGACCGTGACGGCTTCGTGCTGGGCGACGGCGCCGGCATCCTGATCCTGGAGGAGTACGAGCACGCCAAGGCACGTGGCGCGAAGATCTACTGCGAACTGGCCGGTTTCGGCGCCAGCTCCGACGCGTACCACATGACCGCACCGAGCGAGAACGGCGAAGGCGCCGCGCGCTGCATGGTGATGGCGATGAAGGACGCCGGCGTGACCCCGGAACAGGTGGGCTACCTCAACGCACACGGCACCTCCACGCCGCTGGGCGACCTGGGCGAGACCATGGCGATGAAGACCGCCTTCGGCGACCACGCCTACAAGATGATGGTCAGCTCCACCAAGTCGATGACCGGCCACCTGCTCGGCGCTGCCGGCGGCGTGGAAGCGATCTTCTCGGTGATGGCGCTGCAGGACAACGTGATCCCGCCGACCATCAACCTGCAGCAGCCGGGCGAAGGCTGCGACCTGGACTACGTGCCCAACGAAGCACGCCAGGCCAAGGTCGACGTGGTGATGTCCAATGGCTTCGGCTTCGGCGGCACCAACGGCACGCTGATCTTCAAGCGCATCTGACCGGTGCGTGGCGGCGGGCAATTGCCCGGCACCGCCTTGGTAGAGTCGAGCTTGCTCGACTCCGCCGTCATGTAGAGTCGAGCTTGCTCGACTGGACCTGCAACCCAGTCGAGCAAGCTCGACTCTACGCAGCAGGAGGCCGCCGCAAGGCGGCTTCCGTGCATCTGATTCCCTGAACTGGCCGCCATGACCCTCGCACCGCTGATCCACCCGCTGCCGCACCCGATCGACCTGCTGGCCCTGCAGCAGCACGATCCGGCGCGCTTCCCGCTGCTGATGGAATCCACCGCCTCGGGTACCGCCCAGGGCCGCTGGAGCCTGCTGCTGGCCGCACAGGGCGATGTCCTGCGCTTGGATGCCGATGGCCAGGTGCGTGACCAGCACGACGCCGTACACGCGGGCAGCTTCCTGCAGGCACTGGACCGCGCCTGGCAGGCCGAACGCCTGCCGCATGACGGCAGCCACAGCCTGCCGTTCCGCGGTGGCTGGGCGCTGATGCTGGACTATGAAGTGGCCAGCCAGATCGAACCGGTGCTGCCGGCGCGTGCGCGTGATGACGGCCGCCCGAGCGCGCTGGCATTGCGTTGCCCGGCGGCGGTGCTGCACGACCACCACAACGATGCCAGCTTCGTGATCGCCGAAGCGGGCCAGCAGGCGCTGCTGGATGCACTGGTGGCACAGGCCTCGGCCGCGCTGCCCGAGGCCGGGCAGGGCTGGCAGCCGCCGCAGTCGGTGGGCGAGGATGCGCCGCAGCGCTTCACCGACGGCGTGCGCCGGGTGATCGAGTACCTGCGTGCCGGCGACGTGTTCCAGGTGAACCTGTCGCGGCGCTGGAGCGCCCGGTTCGCTGCGCCGGTCAGCCCGCAGGCGCTGTATGCACAGCTGCGCCGCGCCAACCCGGCACCGTTCGCCGGCCTGTTCAGCGCGCACGGCCGCCACGTGGTCAGTTCCTCGCCGGAACGGCTGGTGTCGGTGCACGCCGGCCACGCGCAGACCCGGCCGATCGCCGGTACCCGTCCGCGGTTTGAAGGCGATGACGATGCCGCACGCATCCAGGAGCTGGTCGGCCACCCGAAGGAGCGTGCCGAGCACGTGATGCTGATCGACCTGGAGCGTAACGACCTGGGCCGCATCTGCCTGCCCGGCACCGTGGTGGTCGATGAGCTGATGACCGTGGAGAGTTACGCCCACGTGCACCACATCGTCAGCAACGTCAGTGGCCATCTGCGCCCGGAAGTCACCCCCGGCGAGGTGATCGCCGCGACCTTCCCGGGCGGCACCATCACCGGCTGCCCGAAGGTGCGCTGCATGCAGATCATCAGCGAGCTGGAGCAGGTGCCGCGCGGCGCCTACACCGGTGCGTTCGGCTGGCTGAACCGTGATGGCGACCTGGACCTGAACATCCTGATCCGCACCGCCGAAGTGGAGGGCGATGAGGTCAGCTTCCGCACCGGCGCCGGCATCGTGGTCGATTCGGACCCGGACAAGGAACTGGACGAGACCCGGGCCAAGGCGCGCGGCCTGCTGCGTGCGCTGGGCCAGCAGGGATAGGCGTACTCCGGTAGTGCCGGCCGCTGGCCGGCATGGATGCCTCCATGGCCGTTCATCCACGCATGGCGTGGATCTACTGATGGCCGTGGCTGACAGGGCGTGTGGTGGGTGCCGACCTTGGTCGGCGCGGATGCCGCCATGGCCGTTCATCCACGCGTGGCGTGGATCTACTGATGGCCGCGCCTGACAGGGCGTGTGGTGGGTGCCGACCTTGGTCGGCACGGATGCCGCCATGGCCGTTCATCCACGCGTGGCGTGGATCTACTGATGGCCGCGCCTGACAGGGCGTGTGGTGGGTGCCGACCTTGGTCGGCACGGATGTCGCCATGGCTGTTCATCCACGCGTGGCGTGGATCTGCTGATGGCCGCGCCTGACAGGGCGTGTGGTGGGTGCCGGCCTTGGTCGGCACGGATGCCTCCATGGCCGTTCATCCACGCATGGCGTGGATCTACTGATGGCTGCGCCAGACAGAACTTGTGGTGGGTGCCGACCTTGGTCGGCACGGATGCGGGTGTCTGCCACCCCGGTCATGACCCCAATCCACCGGCACGGTATCCTGCACGACGGAATCGAGTTCAGAGGTAGTCCATGGCGGGAGCCAAGCGCGGGTGTCTGTTCGTGGTAACGCTGGTGGTGGTGCTGGCCGCCGTCGTGGCCGGTGCGGGCGCGTGGTTCTTCTACCAGCAGACCCAGTTCGCCGACGCCCGGATCACCCCGACCGCCGAAAGCGTGGTCATCGCCAGCGGCGATGGCATGAACAGCGTGCTGCGCAAGCTGCGCGAGGCCGGCGTGAACGAGGGCCAGGATGCGCAGTGGCAGCTGCTGGCGCGCCAGCTCGATGCCGCTGGCAAGCTGAAGGTGGGCGAGTACGCGCTCAGTGCCGACCTGACACCGCGCGAACTGCTGCTGCGCATGCGCGCCGGCAAGGTACTGCAGCACCGCGTCACCATCGTCGAGGGCTGGAACATCCGCCAGCTGCGTGCCGCGCTGAAGCGCGCCGAACCGCTGCTGCACACCACCGATACGCTCGACGATGCGGCCCTGATGCAGCGCCTCGGTTTTGGCGGCCAGCATCCGGAAGGCCGCTTCCTGCCGGAGACCTACGTCTACCAGCGTGGCGACAGCGACCTGGACGTGCTCAAGCGCGCCCACGCCGCGATGGAAAAGGCGCTGGACGAAGCGTGGGAAAGCCGTGCGCCGGACCTGCCGATCAACACGCCGTACGAACTGCTGACGATGGCCTCGATCATCGAGAAGGAAACCGCGCTGGCCAGCGAGCGCCCGCAGATTGCCGGCGTGTTCATGCGCCGCCTGAAGATCGGCATGCGCCTGCAGACCGATCCGACCGTGATCTATGGCATCGGCGCCGCGTATGACGGCAACATCCGTCGTCGTGACCTGACCACCGATACGCCCTACAACACCTATACCCGTGCCGGCCTGACCCCGACCCCGATCGCCATGCCCAGCCGCGATGCGCTGATGGCGGCCGCGCAGCCGCTGTCGGGCGATGCGCTGTACTTCGTCGCCGTCGGCGACGGCAGTGGCGCGCACGTGTTCTCGTCCAGCCTGGACCAGCACAACGCCGCAGTAGCCCGCTACCTGCAGCAGCTGCGCCGGCAACGTACCCAGGAGACCCCGGCGCAATGAGTCCCGCGCTGCTTCGCCACCCGCGTTTCGTCAGCCTGGAAGGCGGCGAGGGCGCGGGCAAGACCACCGCCATCAACGCCATCCGTGACTGCCTGCGCAGCCATGGCCACGAGGTGGTGCTGACCCGCGAGCCGGGCGGTACGCCGCTGGCCGAGCGCATCCGCGGCCTGGTGCTGAAGCCCGATGCCGAGATCGCCGCCGAGCCGCTCAGCGCCGAGGCCGAGCTGCTGCTGGTGTTCGCTGCACGTGCGCAGCATGTGCGGCAGGTGATCCAGCCGGCGCTGCAGCGCGGCGCCTACGTGCTGAGCGATCGCTTCACCGATTCCAGCTATGCCTACCAGGGCGGTGGCCGCGGGCTTGATCCGCAGTGGATTGCCGATCTGGAACGACGCGCGGTCGGCCTGTTGCCCGGCCTGACCCTGCTGCTGGACGTGGATGTTGCGGTGGGCCGCGCACGTGCCAACAGCCGCGATTTGTGGCCGGACCGCATCGAGAGCGAGCAGGATGATTTCTTCCAGCGCGTGCGCGCCGTGTTCCGCAGCCGCGCGCAGCAGGACCCGCAGCGCTTCGCGCTGATCGACGCCGGCCAGGTGCAGGCGCGCGTGGCGGCCGACGTGGTCGCGTGTGTCGAGCGCTGGCTGCAGGACGGGGAGGGCGCATGAGCACGTTCTCGCCATGGCAGCAGCGCGCGTTCGAGCAGACCGTGGCCGCGTTGGATGCCGATCGTCTCGGCCACGGCCTGCTGATCTGCGGCCCCGCCGGGCTGGGCAAGCATGAGGTGGCGCTGGCGCTGGCTGACCATGTGCTGGCACGTGGCGACGCTGCACATGCCACGCGCACGCGCCAGCTGATCGCCGCCGGCACGCATCCGGACCTGCAGCTGGTCAGCTTCATTCCGAACAAGAGCGGCGACAAGCTGCGCACCGAGATCGTCATCGAGCAGGTGCGCGAGATCACCAACAAGCTGGCGCTGACCCCGCAGTACGGCGTGGCGCAGGTGGTGATCGTCGACCCGGCCGATGCGATCAACCGCTCGGCGGCCAATGCGCTGCTGAAGACGCTGGAAGAACCGCAGCCCGGCCGCTACCTGTGGCTGATCAGCAGCGACCCGGCACGCCTGCCGCAGACCGTGCGCAGCCGCTGCCAGCGCCTGGAGTTCAAGCTGCCGCCACGCGAGGAAGCACTGGCCTGGCTGCAGCAGCAGGGCCATAGCGAAGCATCGGCGCGCGAAGCGCTGGATGCCGCGCGCGGCCATCCCGGCCAGGCCGACAACTGGCTGCGCGAAGATGGCCTGAGCCTGCGCCGCGAAGTGGGCCGCGAGCTGGAGCAGCTGGCCGCCGGCAAGACCGGCGCGGTGGAGCTGGCGCAGAAGTGGTGCGGTGATGACAACGCGGCGCTGCGCCTGCGCTTCGCTGCCGACCTGGCACTGGCCCAGGCCAGCACCGATGCCTTGACCACGCCGGAGCGATTGCACAAGCTTGCAGCCTGGTTCGATGCGGCCAACCGCACCCGCGACCTGCTGCGTACCACGGTGCGTGCAGACCTTGCGGTGGTCGAGTTGCTGCTGGCCTGGAACAAGGTGAACGAGCGGCCTGCCGCAAGGGGAAATCGATGAGTGCCAGCAACGCCCGCCAGGGCATCCTGTCCCTGGCCGTGAAGGACAAAGCCGCGCTGTACAGCGCGTACATGCCGTTCGTGAAGAACGGCGGCATCTTCGTGCCCACGCCCAAGCGCTACTTCCTGGGCGACGAGGTGTTCCTGCTGCTGACCCTGCCCGATTCCAGCGAGCGCCTGCCGGTGGCCGGCAAGGTGATCTGGGTGACCCCGGCCGGCGCGCAGGGCAACCGCACCGCCGGCATTGGCGTGCAGCTGGCCGATGGCGCCGAAGGCGAGGGCGTGCGCCACAAGATCGAGACGATGCTGGCCGGCCTGACCAGCTCGGACAAGCCGACCCATACGATGTGATTCCGGTAGCGTCGGGCGTTTCTGTAGAGCCGAGCCATGCTCGGCTGCGTGCGCCGGAAAACGCCCGTGAACACCTATGTGAAAAAGTGTTGACGGCCTCTGAAAAGCCCCTATAATGAGCGGCTCAGCAACACACCGGGCGGTTAGCTCAGCGGTAGAGCATTGCCTTCACACGGCAAGGGTCACAGGTTCGATCCCTGTACCGCCCACCAATACAATTAAAGTGTTGCGACGAAACCGGCCTAGAGCCGGTTTTTTCGTAGCTGCAAGGTAACAGCACCATGGTTGCTACTGTGCGTAGTTCTTCTGTGGTAATCGCTGCCGTCGTTTTCGAAGGAATCACCGTTACGGATGCAGCTGGGAATCCTGTCTCTCTGACTGTCGTAGATGACGCCGGTAATGTGATTGCCAGCGGTCCCGAAGTTGCTAGGGCAGCTTGGGAAGCGAGCGCCACCGCTTATCGAAACGACCTGGTTGGTCAAGGTCATTTACGGGTCCTCGTCCGACTGGATTGACGATTTCAGGCCGATGGACCGTAAGGCCGCATAGTCAGTGGCCGGCATTCGGGCGACCGCTTCTAACCAGTGGCAACCTCTCCAATTCCTTGCTTCAATCAGCTCGCGCAATGAGGCGCTAAGGCAGGTTTGATGGGGCGAGGATGGCTGTCTATATGGTGGGTTACGACTTGAACAAGTCAGGTAAGAACTACGCGGACCTTATTGCTAAAATCAAAGAGATCAGCAATGGTTACTGGCACCATCTCGATTCGACTTGGTTGATTGGTCATAACGGTACTTCGGAGGTAATCCGAGATGCGCTGATGCCCTTCCTCGACGGAGACGACGAGCGCTTGGTTGCCTTGCTCGCAAGCGGCGATTGGGCCTCCTTCGGTATCACCCAAGCTGGTGCAAATTGGCTGCACGAACATATGTGAGCTTAGCCCCCGAGTTGGGGCTTAAATCCCCACTCTTTCCGGTGATTTAAAAGGACCTGCCGTTCCAGTCGAGGCGTGACGTCAAGTCGGTATGTTGTTTACCCATGGCCAATCACCGTTTGTTGCGATGCCGTCTTCGCTTGATGAAATCGAAGGCGGATATGGTGGCGAATACAACTGCGTAAGCTGCCCACGCCTTGACGGATGAGCGCAAGGGATGTGGATTTCCTGACTGAGTTGCAATGAAGTAGAGGGCGCCCAGGACGAGAATGCCCCCAGCTTGGTACGCAAGAAAGCCTCGCAGTACCGGATTCACTTCTTTTTCTCCATCGTCTTTTGTGCCGCATCTACAGCAGCTCCGACGGTGCTCTGCCCTAGCTGAGATGCACCAGCTTGAGTGATCGACTGGCGGGGGATCGCGACACCTGTTGATGCGGTAGTCGATGCGATGTTTTGGGCGCCTGGCGATGTCGAGTTGCTCAGCCTATTCAGAGCGCCTTTGGCTGCTGGTCCCGCAAAGTCGCCTGCTGCAGCTGCAACGCCGGAGCCGGCTAGACCACCCACGGCGCCTCCGGTCGCTGCGGTTAGGACGCTCCCAGTGGAAATTGGTTCTCCTTTGATGGCGCTTTCGGTGGCAGCACCGGCGCCGCCGGCTACGAAATTCGTTGCGGCTTGGATGGCAACTGCTCGGCCAACAGAAATTACCCCAGACTCCACTGCCGCAACAGCTACTCCGCCCACTCCGCCTGAGACCGAGCCCACGCCTGCTGCTACCCACGCTTGCGTCTGATCGATGGGTTTATCTGGGTTCATCACTTTCTGAATGGCAATATTGGCCAGGCCTCCTGCAATTGCGCCATAGATGAATGGCATGATTGGAAGCCGTCCATCTGGATCCGTGAATTTGTACGGATTCCCGTTCGCATACCGGTAGCGATTGAACTGACCTACGGGCTGCTCATATGCCGTCACCGGGTCCACCGACAGGAACACACCCAACTGCGGATCCATGTACCGTTGCTGCATGTAGCTCAGGCCGGTGGCTGAGTCGCTTACATGACCCGTATATCCAGGTCCGTCCGTGACCTGCCCGCCCAACACGGCCCCATACGGTTCATAGTCATAGCGTTTGATCACGTTGCCGCTGGCATCGGTCTCGGCCACGACCGAGCCGAGCGCATCGGTGTGGATGTAGGTGACTGTCCCCTGGCCTGCGGCGATAGCGGATGGTGATAGACCAATACCAATCAACATCGCAAGGCACAACCGCCCGGGACGTATGGCAACCAGCTTTCGAAAACGGCCTTCAAATCTCCTGTAGCAGACAGATAGACCGCCTGCATCTCCCCTGGACGTACACATCCTTCCCATCCCTGAATGCGCCCTCTAGTAAGGCTTGACCGGATACTACGACCCTCAAGCTTCTAGGTCGATGCGGGCCGGGCCGAGGATTGTGTTTCTCATGGGGTGCGTCCTAGTGACTAGCGGCGTGGTCGTGATCGAAAGGCTTGCGCTGCAACGGTTTCGCTCGGCTTCATGCAGGTGATTGAACTTCAACCGCAGCAGGGCAGGGCGGCTCACCTGCTGGGCGAGCGCCTGCTGGTTGGCGGCAAACCAGACATTCCAGCCGACCGTTGCGCGGCCTTCCAGGGCGGCCTTGAAGTACTCCAGGTGTTCGGCATCCATTGCGGTCTCCTGCGATTCCCGGCGTGATTGTAGCTACGTCGCGACCGAGCGCTCAGGCGGCGCCACCTTCCAGGCAATGGTTGGCTTCGCGCACCAGCTGCCGCGCGGCCACGATCAACCCGTCGGTGTGGAAGGCGCCCAGCTGTTCATCCGGACCGGCCTCGCTACGCGCGCGGTCGGCGGCCTGCAGCAGATCGAGCACTGCGGTGAGCCCTGCCATCGACCGGCGCAGCGACGCGTGATTGCTGGCGGCAAGGGTGAGGCTGCTGCACGGTTGCCCATCCTCGCCCTCGGCGTTGTTGATGGCATTGAGGCAGGCGAAAAACGCGGGTGACTGCATGGGCAGGTTCTGTTCGTCCAATGCGCACTCGATCTCGCGTGCGATGTCGTCGGGAACCTGGTTGGCGATGTCGGCAATCAATGCGTACAGGCGTGGAAGCGATGCGGCTCGTTTGGTCATGGCGAAACCCTCAGTGGCGTATGGCCACCCTCGGGAATGAAGGTGGCGGACGGTGCGGGTTGGCGTACCAAGGCAGAAAGGCTCACAGGGAGAAAAGGCCCGGCGGATCTTGCGATCCCCACGCACCGCCCGCCATAGAAGGCAGTCGGTGCATTCTCTTTGCTGCGATCAAGACCGCAACTTCCTGTGAGCCTGTTCGTTTATTCGAGACGCCAATCCCGACCAAGGCGTGCTGCCTTGGCGAGGCGATCATCGATCCGCGTAAAGACGGAAGTCATTGAGGAAAGTTGCAACAACGCCAGCCATGACGGGATTCCACCCCCCATGGGGCAAACCGCGCCTTGCCTGAACGAAGCAGCGCCGCTGTACGGCCCAGGTAGATGGCAATCACGTCACCCCGCGCAGATGTCGTCGAATGTGCCATCCGTGAAAGCAGACGTTCCATCCATGCGCTGTGCCGCCGCTTTCGACGGGCGTAGTCTCGGCTCACTGCCGTCCCACCTGGCCCTGGAGCCCCGCCATGCCGCTCGCCCGCATCGATCTTCGCAAAGGTAAATCCGCCGACTACCTGCAACGCGTGGGTGAAGCCATCTACCAGGCCATGCGTGCGGTGGGCGTGCCGGAGAACGACCGCTTCCAGATCTTCCAGCAGCACGACCCCGGCACGCTCGTTTACGACCCCGGCTACCTGGGCGTGGACCGCACCGACGACTTCATCTGCATCCAGATCACCTGGAACGAAGGGCGCACGCTGGAGCAGAAGAAGGCGCTGTATGCCGGCATCGCCGAGGGCCTGCACGCGGCGGTGGGGATCCGCCGCGAGGATGTGTTCATCAACCTGGTGGAAGTGAAGAAGGAGAACTGGTCCTTCGGCAACGGCGTGGCGCAGTACGTGAGTTGATGTGCGAAAAGCATCCGCGCATGGCGTGGATCTACTGAGCCTGGGCGAGGACGCTGATGTAGATCCGCGCTCCGCGTGGATCTACACCTCGCTGCCGACCTGCTCGCCTTCGCTGGCCGCGGCACTGCTGGCGGCCTTCACTGCATCGGCACTGTTGGGTTGTTCGCAGGTGATGCTGGTCACGTAGCCGGCGGCGCTGATGTTGTGCTCGGCACGCTTGACCAGCCATTGCCCATCCACGCCTTCGCGGAAGCCCTGCATCACCACCGTGGCTTCGGCCATCAGCGTTTCGCGGCCGGGCAGGGTGTAGCTGAGCGTACGTGTCTGCCGAGCCTGCTCCTGGTGCTTGGCGCGCGCTGCGGCTTCGGCGGTTTCGCGGTCTGCGTAGGCCATGCGCAGGCGAACGATCGGTTCACCGCTGCCCACTTTCACTTCGTGGCGCTTGGCACCGCGCACATCGCGGTAATAGGCGATGGTGGTGCCGGTCTTCTCGCGTGCGGTGACGGTCACCTTGTAGGCGCTGCCATCGGCAGGGGTGAGGGTGACGTCGGGAATGCGCTCGCCGCTGGCACTGGTGGAGTCGCCCCGTTTGACGAACATCAGGCGGCCGCCGCCGGGCTTGGCGATGGCGTCGTGCTGCTTGGCCAGGCGCAGCAGCAGGTTCATGTCCGATTCCTGCGACTGCACCGTCAGCGGTAGCGCGATCGACGCCAGCGATGCGCTCACGGCCGCGTCCATGCCGTGCTCGCCGGCCATGCGCTGCACCATGCCGCCGATCGTGGTGCCCTTCTTCCAGGTGCGCGTCTTCTGCGTCTGCAGATCGTTCTTGCCGCCCTTGCTGGCCTCGAACGGCGCCGCGTGGGCGCGCAGGGTCATGCTGCCCGGGTAGCCGGCAATCTCCACTTCGTTGCAGATGTACAGGCCCATGCGCCGCACTTCACCGTCGTAGCCGATGAAGGCCTCCAGCTCTGCGCCTGCCGGCGGCAGCTGGATCGGGTCGGACGGATCATGGTCGGCCAGCTGCAGTTCCAGCGTGTCCGCGCTGTTGTCGGTCTCGTCGGTGATGCGCAGCGACTTGAAGCGCGAGATGATCTTGTCGGTGATGTCCTGGCTGTTGGCCACCACGCGGAAGGCCGGTGCGATGTTCAATCCCACAGGGCCACTCCCTTGCGTTCGCCGGTGGGGCGCTGCACCTCCGGCAGGATGATTGCCATGCCGGCCGGCAGCACTGCGCAGCGCGCGGCCAGGCCCGGGTTGGCGTCGAATACCGCGCGCAGGATGGCCGGTGACTGTTCGCCATAGTGTGCATGGGCGATGCGGTCGACGACGTCGCCGTCGCGGGTGTTATACGTTCGTGCCATCGCTGTGCTTCCGCAGGGTAAGGGAGAAGGTCTGCTGGCGTGCGCCGCCCTCGGGCGTGAAATGCTTGGAGGTGGCATCGATCTTGTCGATCACCCACAGCCCGAGATTGCCGCCATGGCCGGTCAACAGGCGTTGCGGCCGGCCTTGCGCGGCGAGCCTGCGCAGTTGCGAGATCTCGTTGCCCTGGCCACGGAACTCCGGGTTCAGCACGCCCGGCAGCGTGATGCTGGCGTTGCCGGGCCCGGTGTACTGCAGCGCCGCCACCTGGCCCACGCGTTCCTGCGCTGCCCAGCGATACTCGCTGCTCTGCTGGATCTCATCGAACACGGCGGTGTTGAGGCTGAACTTGAAGGTGCCGAGCATCAGCAGCACGGGGGCGTTGCCGGAGTCGTTGCCCTTGAACTGCGACAGCAGCTTGTCGATGGATGCGGTTACGAATTCACGCTTCATGTTCAGTTCCTGTCGGCCAGGCCACCGCGTGCGGCGATCGCGCTGCGGCGCTGCAGTTCATCGGCGGTGCGGCGCGCGATGGACTCGCTGGATTCGCCCGGCTGCTGGTGGATGGTGATGTTGTTGGTCTGTTGCTGCTGCACGGTGGTCGGTGCGCGCATCGCAGGCGAGGGCATGTCCGGTGCCAGGCGGCCCTGCGTGCCGCTCAGTTCGGCCATGCGCCGGTTCAGGCCGTCGTTGTTGTCGGTGCCGACCGCGTACGCCACGCGCGCCATGTCGCCGATGCCGCCGCCGCCGCGCGCCTTGATGCCGCTGTAGAGATTGGCGGCGCCCACTGCGGTCTGCAGCCCGCCTTCGGCGACCTCCAGCGCCTTGTCCTTGGCCGCCCCCACGCCACCGCCCAGCTTGTCCATGAACCAGCCGACGCCTTCGATGACCGGCTTGAGCTTTTCCAGGATGCGGTCGAACGCTGCGGTCGCCTTCTGGCTGATCGACTCCCAGATGTTGCCGAGGGTTTCGTTGATGAAGCCGGCGACGGTGCCGAGCATCTCGCCCAGCCACACCACCGCCCCCACCACGCCGCCGATGACCTGGATGACCAGCCGGAAGTTGATCAGCAGCGCCTCACCCACCAGTGAACCGATCTGTCCGACGCGTGACAGTTCATTGCCGGTGTACTGCGCCGGTTCCAGCATCTTCGACAGCCAGTCCCAGGCCTGGCCGAGCAGCCCGCTCATGACCTCCCAGGCCGGACGCAGGGGTTCAACCGCGCGCATCAGTTCCCCCATCGCCGCGGTGCCTGCACCGCTGAGGCCTTCCCAGACGCCGCCGAGGAACGCCTTGATCGGTTCCCAGTACTTGCGCACCAGCAGGGCGCCGGCGGTGATGGCGGCGACCGCAAGGGCGATGGGGCCACCGCCGATGGCACCGACGGCGGTGGCGACGATGCGGAAGCCCGAGGCCAGGCGCATGGCCATCGGCCCGAAGCGCCCCAGCTGGGCCAGCAGGCTGCCGCCCCGGAACAGCTCGAAGGCCTTCTGCACCGCGAGGATCGGGCCCTGCAGGAAGGTCCAGGCGTAGCGTGCACCGAGTACCGCGGTACGCATGCCCAGCATGCCGACCACGATCTGCGTGGTGTTGGCGATCAGCTTTGGATTCTCCTGCACGAACGAGGTGACTCCGTTCAGCAGCTCGGTCAGCTTGACCGCGGCGTCGCCCACCGCAGGCAGCAACGCGGCACCAAAGGCTTTGGACAGATTGTCCACGGCGATCTTGGCGCCTTCGATCTTCTGCGGATCGGTCTGCATCGCATCGGCATAGGCCGCATCGGTGGTGCCCGCCGATCCGTTCAGTGCGGTGTCGCGCACACGGATGTAAGTCTCCCAGTTCTCGATCATCGGCTGGACGAAGTTCTTCGCCTGCGCATCGTTGAACAGGCTGCCGATCTTCTTCTGGTCGCCCGCGGTTGCCTGGATGATGCCCTGCATCGCGGCATCGAAGGGATTGCCGCCGTTGGTCTGCGCATCGCCGATGATCCTGTGCAGATCCAGGTTCAGGCTCTTCTTCGCCTTTGCCTGGATGTCCGGCGAGAGCACCTCGGACATGAAGCGCTTCATGTTGCTGGCGGCCTTGTCGGCGCCACCGGCCGAATCCAGCGTGGCCTGCAGGGCGGCGCCAAGGGTGGCGGCCGCCGAGGTGCCCTGCAGCTTCATCGCTTCGAACGACGCGCCCAGCGTAGGCAGCACTTCGGCCATGTCCTTCAGGCCCAGGCCGCCCTGCCGGCTGTTGACGACCAGTACATCCAGCGCGTTCTGCATGCGCGAGGGATCGATATCGAACGATTGCTGCAGGGCGGCCGCAGCCTGCGCCACATCATCGATGCTGGCGCCGGTCACCGTGGTGGTCCGCCCGACAGCGCCGAGGCTGGCCTGTGCGGACTGCGCATCCATGCCGGCCGCGATCATCAGCGTGATCGAGCGCTGCAGCGCGTCGGCGCCCTGGTTGGTTGCGCGCGACTGCTCCAGGATGGCCTGGCCGAGCGCACTGACCTGGGCGCGGCTGAGGTTGGCCGCCACGCCGATCTGCTGGTTCTGCCGCGCGAAGCCGGAGGCGTTCTCGACCGGCTTGGCCAGTGCGGTGACGGTGGTGCCAAGCGCGCCGCGAGCCTCGCCGAATGCCGCGCCGAGCTTCTCGCGCTTCTCCAGATTGGCGGTGCGCTTTGCCTCGATGCTCTCCAGTGCCTGCTGCGAGGCACGCAACGCGTCGACCTGGGTACGCATGCGAGCGTATTCCTTGCTCGTCGTACTGAGGCGGGCAAGCCTACGGTCCAGCTGTGTCAACTCGGTGCCGATGTGCTTGATGCCATCGTTGGCGAAGGACAATGCGTCCTTCAGCGACGTGGATACCGAGCCGCCGATCGTGATCGTTGTCGTTTGAACGTTATTGGCCATGTACCGGCAATCCCTGAATCCACCAGATGAACTTCGACACCCGCAGTGTCATGATCTCGCGCCGGCCCCAGCCGGTATGACCGGCCAGGGCGAGCACTCCCTGCCTGATCTGCGGCAGGGTCAGGTGGTAAAAAGCGCGACGCCTGCCTGCAGTCGTGCGTAGTCGCGCAGCGGCATCTTGCGCACGTCGTCCGGCGAGATCTCGCACAGGTTGGCGATCATCCGCACTTCGCGCTGTGCATCGCTGCCCTTGTCGTCCTGGTAGCGTTCCATGTCTTCCACGGTCGGTTCGCGCATGCGCAGCACGGCGGTTTCCATGCCGTTGACCTGGCGCGGGCGGGTGAGGGTGATCTCGGCAAAGCCATCGCGCTCGATGACGGTGTCGGTAGGGGTCTTGGTCTTGCTGGACATGGATGCGTTCCTGGAATTCGATGCAGTGCGATGGATGCGGGGGCGCGGTGCGCCCCCGGTTTCTTCAAGGCGGCGTGGGCTCAGATGCCCAGCGCGCCGCGGATGCCGGCCAGGACGTCCACGCCCCCCTGGCGGGCGATCATGTTGACCACGTCGATCTCCTGCACGACCTGGGCGCCATGGGTCAGCTTGTAGTAGCTCAGGGCCAGGTTGACCTTGATCGTGCCCTTCTCGCCGACCTTGGTTTCGCCGCGGTCCAGCAGCTTCACCTTGCCGCGCATGTTGTGCACGACCTGGGTCACTTCGCCGTCATCGCCTTCCAGCGCTTCGCGGGCGGTGAAGCCGTACTCCTTGTTTTCGATGACGTGGAACTTGCTCATGATCTCCGCGTCGTCGGAGGCGAACTCGACATCGGCGGTCAGCTTGTCATGGCCGAGCACGATCTCGGTCGGGGCCAGCATGCCGCCGGCCTGGAAGTCCTCGGTCTTCAGCGACAGCTTGGGGGCGGTGAAGGACATCACGCTGCCGGCATAGCCCTTGCCGTCGACGTAGAAGTTGAAGTTCTTGCGGATCTTGCGTGCCATGCTTAGAAGATCTCCGAGACGTAGTTGTTGTTCATGTGCATGCGGAAGGTCAGCTGCTCACCCGGGTAGGTCGGGGTGAAGTCGAAGTCCCAGTAGAAGCGGCCCTGGGCCACGCTGTCCGCTGCGTTCAGTTCCGGGTCGATCCAGCAGTTGCCGCCGAGGATCGCGCCCTGGGTCTTCAGGCCGCGCAGGAAGGCATTGACGCCCTCGCGCACGTCATCGACGTAGGTCTTGCTGATGCCGCGGTCGACGGCCCACAGATGGGCAGCCTCGAGGCTGTCGGCGATGATGTCGGCAGTGCGTACCACGCACAGGAACTGCCACTTCGGGTCGATGCTGGTGGTGCGGTTGCCCCACAGGCGGAAGCCACCTTCGCGGATGACGGTTGCCACGTTCGACTGGTTCAGCAGGTTGGCGCGGCTGGTCGCGTCGGACAGGCCGAAGTCGATGGCACGCGCGGTACCGACCACGCCGTTCAGTTCCAGGTTCGACGGCGATGCCCACCAGCCGCGTTCGTTGTCGCTGCGGGCGATGGCGCCGGCCACGGCACCGGAGGCGTAGCGGGTAACGATGGCATCACCGGACTGCACCAGCAGCGCCGGGTCGACCACGTAGACGCGCTTGGAGCCGGTCAGGGCGGTGGTGCTCTTGGCGGCGTCATCGTTGCTGTTCGGGCCGTCCTTGATGATGACCGCGCGCAGCTTGTCGGCGATGCCGAGCAGCTCGGCCACGACCGGGTTGGCCAGTACCGCCTCGGGCTTGGCCGGATCGGTGGGATGCACATGGGTGAAACCCGGTGCGACCAGGATGCGCGGCTTGACGCCGACGATGGACTTGGCCGCCAGCAAGGCGTGCACGCCTTCATAGGCGCCGGTCTGTGCGTTCACACCGCCCAGCACGTTGGCCAGGGTGGCACTTTCGTTGGCACCGTTCTCGACGCGGATGACGACGACGACAGCACTGGACTGATCGAAGATCGCATCGAGTGCGCCGGGCAGCGTGCCGGCTTCGGCGCCGGTCTTGGCCGACAGCTTGGCCGCCTGCGAAGGCGAGGTCACCAGGACGGGGGTGTTGATGGGGAACGCTTCGGTGTCAGCCAGCGGTGCGGTGCCGACGATGCCGATCACGCTGCTGGAGGCGATGGCAATCGAGCGGGCACCGGTATCGATGTTGACGACCTGTACGCCATGGAGAAATTCGGTCATTCGGGGTTCTTCCTCGGTGTGGGTGTGTGCCGGCGTGTGCAGGCGACGGGGTAATGTTCGGAGAAGGCGGCGCTGGCGATAATTGCAATCGTGGCCGCGGCGTCATTCCATGATGGGTCCGGTGTCACCACGCGAGTGCGATGCGCTCATGTAGACCTGGTCTTCGCGCGCCAGGACGACGCCGGTGCTGGCCCGGCGAATCTCGACGATGAGGCTGCAGCCCGCGCTGCCGTAGACAACGTCGAATCCGCAGTAGCGATCGGTACCGAGATTCAACCAGGCACCCGTTCCGGAAGGATTCGCATTGCCTTCGACCTTGGTGTAGCGGATCTCGAAGTTGCTCGCGATACCACGGATGAGCCATGGACCGAAGGTGCGGGTGACGCCGTTGGGGTTGTTCGTCCACGTCTGCACCATGCCGTTGGACTTGAAGCTGAAGGCCGCGTGTCCATTGGGCGCAGCGCCGGCATAGGACGAGCCGCCGATGCTCGGGTTGGGGATGGTGACCGCGTCGTACTGCGCGGTGCCCCGGGCCGCCCACAGGTTCGACACGTCCATGCCGCCGATGCGATGCCCGACGTCCGCACGCTTGCTGCCGTACTGGATGTGGGCGTAGCGGCGGCTCAGGTCGGTGCCGCCGACGCGGCGGCCCGAATCCTGTGCCAGCGGACCCTCTACATAGGGATCGAACAGGTCATCGAAATCCGTGCCGCCGGAGCGATAGCCACTGGCCATATCAACGCTCCGCCTTCAGGGCGCGAACCTCGGCCGACAGCTCCTGGATGGCCTTGGCCAGGACCGGCAGCAGCTGGTCGAGCTTGACCGATGCCACGCGCTCGCCCTGGAACTCGACGCCTTCCAGGTCGACCGCTTCCGGCACCAGTTCGGCGAGCTGCTCGGCCACGAAGAACAGGCGACGACGGCCGTCATCGTTGTACTCGGGCTTGTAGTGGCCGGCTGCCAGTTCCATCCGCTCGACAGCCGCCAGGCCGTAGGGGAGCGTGCCTTCGATGTTCTTCAGCTTGCGCGAAGAGCCAACGTCGTATCCTCCCGTGGCAGATACGCTGCCGATGAAGGCATGGCCAGTGAACCCATTCTCCGCTGAGTACTGAATCCGATTGCCATCACCCCAGCCTACGTACCCCATGCGTGTTCCGTCAGTGCGATGGAACGCGACGTAGCCGGCAAGTGCACCGGTACCCGCGTTGGTTCGAACGCAGCCGCCAGCACTGATGACCGAGCCAGCTGCGGTGACGGTTTCGTTGAACGAGGCGGGTCCGGCTATGGACACGCTGGAACCGGTCAGCTCCAGTGGTGCAAAGGCATTTTCTGCCGGATTCACTGATTGGAGCACGGTGTTCCCCGCCCCATTGCTGATGAATCGGATCAGATTGTGTCCTGCAGCTGCCTGGGCATACAGATAGGCATTGATGCGCAGTGCACCGGACACAGTGTCGCCGGCCTTGTTTATCTTGCTTGCCGGATCAAAGTTTCCACTGGTCCAGATCTGGCCGCCAGCACTGAGCGTGGTGGTATAGCCGCCTGCAGAATTCGCAAAGGTGAAGCTCGTACCGTTCTTGAAGATGTACGAGTTGGCGTCGCCCAACACGAGTACGCCATCGTTGGCCACACCATTCCAGCCATAGGAGCGAAGCGAGTTTCCATTCACGCCGACGTGTCCGGTGAACGTCCCGCCGGTCTTGTCCATCTTCGATTCCGGCGCGAAGTTGCCGGCATGCCACATTGCCGAACCGTTCCAACGCGGCGAGTCGCCATGCTTGATGGTGATCTCGCTGCTGGCGCTGCGGTCAGCGCTCCATACGCGCCACAGGCTGGAGTTGCTCCAGCCGCCGATGAACGATTGCTCAGCACCTGCGGCGCCGAAACCCACCAGCGGATAGCTGCCGCTGATGAACTGCTGGTCGGTGAATGTGTTGCCCCCCCTGGATGCCTTGCCATCCAGGGCCGACTGCAGCCCGGTCACGTCAGCAATTACATGCTTGTGGCCCACCGTGGCGAAGTCGCCGGCCAGGGCGAACTCGGAGGCATGCTTGCCGTCCAGGGTGTCGGCGTCCAGGCCGTTGCCATGCCCGATGTCCTTCAGTGCGGCACTCTTCAGCTCCAGCGCGGTGCGGGCTGCCGTGGTGCTCGCAGCCGACAACAGCGTCTTTGCCAGTGCGGTGGGGGCGCTGGCGCCGAAGCGCTTGTCGGTATACGCGCGCAGGCCTCGCGGGGTGACCGCGCGTTGTGTGTCCGCAGCGTCTTCCGCCTCGGTGGCGGTGGCCAGTTCGACCACACCCACGACCTCGGTGGTGGCGGGCGGATAGATGAAGCCGGCGTCACCGAACTGGATCAGTGCGGTGTCCACCTCGGCGAAGCGCGTATCGGTGGCCAGCAGTAGCATCGAGGCGGCCGACTTTTCCATGATCGGATCGGCTTGGCCATACGTGGCGAACAACGTGCCGTCGGCCAGGTACAGGCCGAACCCCCGCAGCGTATAGGCCGTTGCGCTGTCGTCGCGGATGGTGACGTGCACGGTGTCATCGCCCACCGCCTGGCCGCCGAAGCTGGCGACGCGTTTGATTTCGCCTGGCAGCGCGGTAAGCCCTGCCGATGGAGTGAAGGCAGTGGACGTCAAACCAATCTGCGTGATCAGGACGGCGTTGGTGCCGGTATTCGGCGGGTTGACCAGCCTGGCGAAGCCGGCATCGGTGATTTTCAAGCGCATGCGGGGGTTACTCTCCGATCAGTTGAAGGCGGCGGAAGGCCGTGGCGTGGGCGGCTGCAAGGGCGCCGACGGCGGCGTCGGCCTGCATGCCCTGGGTGAAGGTGAAGTGCGATCGCACCGGCTTGGTCCGGCTGATCTCGCCGATGACGTCTTCGACGAACATCGCCGTGGCGGCCTGGCCGCCCTGGTTGGCGATGGTCATCACCGCTTCGAAGGTGTGCGGCGGTCCCTTGGGCTGCAGCTGCCACCATTCGCGGATCAGCACCGAGCCACCGAATGCAGCGACCACATCGCGCACACTGCCGGCGGTGCCCTTGCGGCGCTGGATGGCGATGGCCGTGCGCACCCGGGCGCGCTTCACCGCTTCGGGCCAATAGGCCTTCCACTCATCCACCGACAGTGCCCAGGCCAGCCAGGGCAGCAGTGCGGTCGGGCAGCGGTCGGCGTCCCACAGTGCGGTGATGTCCACCGGCAGCGGGCGCGCCACGCTGGCGCGGGCAAGCGCGCGCTCGGCACGGGTGGCGTTGGCGGGCAGCAGGTTCACCGCCGACGGCACCACCACCTGGGCATCACCCTCGATGCTCTCGCCGGGTACCGGTGCAGCGGCCAGGGTCACCACGCTGCCCTCGATGGCGCCGCCCTGCAGTGGCTGCCGTCCTTGCGCGTTGGTGCGGTACACCGCCTGCAGCGTCGCCAGCGCGCCACCGGGGTGGCGGAAGGTGCGGTTACGGCCATCGATCGCGCCGCGCAGGCGCGCATTGATCAGGCGCGTGCTGGGCTCATTCATCGGTGCCGCCATGGGTCAGGGTCACGCCGGTGCAATGCGTGGCCTGGGTGCGATCCACCACCACGTCGGCCGCCGGGCGGATGATCTCCACACGCTGTACGCCCTCGGCGTGCAGTGCCGCGAACAGGCCCGAACGGGTGACGTCACGGCCGAGGCGATGCGATTCGCTGATGTAGCGATCGAGGCGGCTGCGCGCCTCGGCCAGCACCACCTGCGAGTCCGGGCCGGCGAAGGTGAACAGCGCAGCCTCGACCGCGTAGTTGACGATCGTGGCCGGCTTCACCAGCACGTGATCGGTCAGCGGACGTACGTCATCGGCACCCAGCTTCGCCTCGACGATGTCGAGCAGGCCCTGGGTGGCGGTGCCATCGGCCTCGCGCGACAGTACCGAGACCACGACCTCGCCTGGCGTGGGGCTGGTCGCACTCGCATCGAGTACCCGCGGGTCGGCGCTGAGTGCATGGAATACATAAGCACCTTCCGGCCCGGCCACACTGAAGCCTTCCGGACCCAGCTGGATACGGCGGCGGAAATCATCATCGCTCTCGTAGCGTGGCGCGATACCCTCCTGCGGCTTGCCCGGGTCCAGCACCTGGCGCGCGATGCCGAAGATCGCAGCGAGATGGTCCAGGTCGCTGCCGCCGGCATAGGCCAGCATCACGCCGCGCGCGGCGTCGTTGACGCGTTGGCGGTCGAGCAGGCGCAGGTAGGTGCAGACCTCCAGGATCTTGAATGCCGGGTCCGACGGCAGCAGCGCGTCGAAGGTGGGATCCAGGGACTGCAGCGCGGTCAGCGATTCATCGAACATGGCTTCGAAATCGAGCACTTCGATGACCGCCGGGGCAGGCAGCTGGGACAGATTGACACTGGTGAACGAGCCGGATGCCACGGTTAGCGAACCTCGATTCCTTCGATGGTGATGGCCTGCCCGTCGGGTAGATGGATGCCGGTGACTGCCAGGATCATCACGCCGGGGGCGGGGAGGGAGACGTCGACGTTCTCGACGTGGAGCCGCGGTTCCCATCGCGCCAGGGCGTCGACGGTGGCGGCAATCAGGTCCATGCGCAGCGAGCGATTGGTGGGCGCATCGATCAGTTCGAACACGCGTGAGCCGTACTCGCGGCGCAGTACGCGGGAGCCAAGGGGCGTGGTGAGAATGTCACGCACGGATTGGTGCAGATGGGCCAGCCCATCCAGGGATTTGCCGGTGTTGGCGTCGATTCCTCGCATGGTCTCTATCGTCGTGGAGTGCAGGTTTTCAGGGCATTGCAGGCGTGGCCGGTCAGGCCTGGGCCGGCGTGGTCGGTGCGGTGGGGCCCTGCGCGGTGTGCTTGTGGGTCTTCAGGCCGATGGCGCCGGCCTTGATCTCGCCCGGGGTGCTGATGTCCTTGCCGGCGGTGATCGCACCGGTCACGTCCAGGTCGCCGGTGGCCTTGATCGACGGTGTATCGAGCAACACCGATTCGCTGGCGATCACCTGCGCACTTGCGCAGTTCACGATGACCTTGCCGCTGCCGACGTTGACGCTCAGCGTGGTGGTTTCCTGGTCGTACTCGACGATGCTGCCGTCGGCGTACTGGGTACGCTGCCGCAGGCGCGAGTCGGCCGGTGCGGCGAAGCGGTCCTGGTACAGGCTGCCCAGCACCAGCGCCTGGCCGGGATCGCCATAGGGACAGGCCAGCACCACCTGCTCGCCCGGCTCGGGCGCGCACCAGCTGCGTAC
This sequence comes from Stenotrophomonas sp. CC22-02, assembly GCF_004365115.1. Lineage (NCBI taxonomy): Bacteria > Pseudomonadati > Pseudomonadota > Gammaproteobacteria > Lysobacterales > Lysobacteraceae > Stenotrophomonas > Stenotrophomonas sp. CC22-02. The sequence goes on from NZ_SOCO01000001.1 coordinate 527,388, forward strand.
GCCCGGCCCGGCACGTCGCTCCAGCCAGGGAATCCAGTCGGTGAGCATGCCGTCGGCATCGACACGTACGCGCGCTGCGGCTTCGTCGAGCTCGCGCACGACGCCGATCATCAACAGGTTGCCGATCAGCCGTGCGTGCTCGGCGCTCATGGCGCGTGCTCCGGCAGCGGCTGGTAGCGTGGCTCATGGGCGCGGCCGATCTCGGGCGCGAAGCTGAAACTGGCGCGTGGTACCACGCCGCCGGTCTCTTCCCAGGCGTTGCTGCCCAGTGCCACCGGCAGCGACCATTCGACGATCCAGCTGCGCAGCCCTGGCAGCGCCGTGGCGGTGTCTTCAGGCAATGCGGCGATCACGTCGATCGCGCCGCTGGGCACGCCGGGAAAGCGGCCGAGCTGGTGCAGCCACGTGGCCAGGGCGACGGCAGTGTTGCGCAGCTGCAGTGCAACGCCGGGCGCGCCCGCCGCCAGAACAACGCGCGCCTCGAAACGCAGCAGGGCCTGCATCAGCCCACTGCCGTCGGTGGCGTCCTTGCTACGGTCGCAGCGGGTCATCCCCAGCAGGCACGCGGGCGTCGCCATGCCTTCGGTGCCGGCCTCCCGATGGAACTCGACGGTTGCGTAGTCCGGGAAGCGTGCACGGATGGCCGCTGCGATGGCGGCAAGCAATGCATCCAGCGGTGGAGGAGAGGTGTCGGTTGCCATGTCAGCTCGTGCATTGAATGGAAAAAGGGCCTGGCCAGTGTTGCCATCACCGCCGTTGCGCGGCATTGCAGGCGTGGCCGCGCGCAGCCGGATCAGCGCGTGGTCGCGGCACGCGGGGGAGCAACGCCGCTGTCACAGCCCGCAGGCATCAGGGGGTGCGCACCATTGAGCGTGATGCCGCGCTGGCCACCGAGGCTGCACAGCAGCGCGTGCAGCTGATCGGCGAGCGCGTGGTACCGACGTGCGACCTCGACGTGATTGCGCAGCAATGCTTCGTCATCGGCGCCATCGAGGTCGGGCAGCGCGGGCGCGACACGCAGTTGTGCCGGGGCGATGGCGAGGTCAATGCGGCAGTGCGCCGCCGGCATTGGCTTGGCGCCAGATGCGCACGAACTCAGCATCAGCATTGCCGCGATCGCGGCCAGGAGTCTTGGCATGGGTGTCGATATCCCGTTGCAGGGCGTTGAACTGCTGGGTGCGTCTGGCCTGCGTGGCCAGGCGCTGCGATTCGGCCCGCGCGCCGGCCCGGGCATTGGCGAGGTCCTGCTGATGTGCGGCCTGCGCCGTATCAGCGCGGGATGCCTGCTGTGCGGCCTCGGCGCTGGCAACGGCGAGGTCCGCGCTGCGGTCCCGCAGGGTCCATCCCAGCCAGGCGCAGCCGGCATGACTGCCGACGAGCAGCAGCAGGCCGATGCGCAGCCTCAGCGCGAGTGGCGTCATGCCAGGGCGCCACCCGCGGCGCGATAGGCTGCGCGCAAGGTCTCCAGTGCCTGTTCCTTCTGCCCGTACCCGGCGCCCGGCAGCGATGCCCAGATGCGCCGTGCCGCGCTGACGGCGGCGTCGAAACGTCCCAGCCGGACCAGCTCGTAGGCACCGCATTGCTTGAGCAGGGCGACGGCGGCGCGATCCTGCGAGACCGGGCCGAAGTCGGGCAGGCCCAGGCGTGCGCGCAGGTCGTCCCAGGTGCTGCGCAGGAACTGGTAGCGGCCGGCAGCGCTGGATTTGATGCCATAGCGCGGCAGAGACACCAGGACGCGGGGATGGTCGCGGTAGGTGTCGAACAGCTGGCCACCGACGATCACGTCGTAGCCGCGGTCCCGTGAGCGCTGGCCGGGAATGTCGGTACCCTCGGACACCGCCAGCATGTCGAGGAACGCGGCCACGTTGGCACCACCGAGGGCGCTGGCTGCGGCGGCGGTCATGCGGCCGCCTCCGGCTGCTTGCGCACCAGTGCCAGCAGCGCGTCTATCTGCACGCTCTGCTGGGCGATCTGTGCACGCAGCGCGTTGACCTCGCCACGCAGTTGCCCGATCTCCTGCGCCATCGCCTCGCGTTCGTGCATCAGGCCATCGGCGCGGGTGCGCTCGGCGGCGAGCTGCTCCTGCAGGGTGCGCAGGGTGTTGCTGGTGGCTTCATCGGCGGTGCGGTCGACCTTGGCCGACGACAGCCATTGGCGCAGCCACAGCGACACCGCGATCAGTACGCCGGAGGTACCGCCCAGGTATTTGGCCCAGTCGGGTACGCCGGCCAGCAGGTCGCTCTCGTTCATGCGCGTGCGTATCCCTTGAGCAGGGCCGGATGGACCGCAGGCGGTGGCGCGGAGCGGGCATCGCGCAGGGCGCGCTTGATGGTGGTCTGCGAGACACCGAACTCACGCGCCACGTGGTCGCGTGGCATGCCGCTGGCAACGGCACGTGCGATGCGTTCGCGGCGCTGCTGCGCGCCGGCAGCGAAGCAGGAGGCCAGGAACAGCAGCTCGCCACCGAAGTGCGCGACCAGCCGCTGGGCGACGTCGTAGCCGAGGATGTCGATCAGCCGGTGCTGGTCGGGCAGGGTGGACGGCACGTAGACGATGACGCGGTGGCGGCCGGTGGTGCTGGAAGTGGTTGGCGGCCATGCACGCACCAGCGTGAGGGCTGCGGATTCGCCGATGACCTCGGCGAGGGTCTGGATGCTGTCGGGCAGGGCGTTCATGAGGGGTGTCGTCAGTGGCATTGATCTCCACTGTTGCCCTCCCGCTCTTCTGGTCAACACCTTTCATCTACTTTCGAAATTGCGTGCTGAAGGTATTCAGTGAGCCTGAGCACCGGTGAGGACGGCGCTGCGGATGCCTGTGGCGGCTCTTGCCGGCTCGTCGTTGACGCGGCTGTTTTCCGTATTTCTGTACTCGCTGTCCTCACCGTGTGGAAACAGAGGCAGGTCAAGGGAATACGGCAGGTATGGGGTGAGGATGGCCCTCGTTGGCCGCCCTCATGTCCGGGCGCAGGCACGGAAAAAAAAAGCCCCGGACGATGCCGGGGCTTCAGGACTGCAGGTGGGGCTGGGTCAAAGGTCGAACACCAGGTTGCCGCCGGTCTTGCGTGGAATGTAGCCGGCGTCGCGCAGCCAGCGCGCCGCATTGACCTGGTCCATGCGCTTGACCGGAAAGCGGTTGGCGAACATCAGGAAGCGCGCCACGGTGATCGACTCACCCTTGCCCTTCAGGGCGGCCAGGGTTTCGGTGAACCACGGCGCGGGCGGCTGCTGCCTGCCGGGGCGGGCCACGGTACGGGCCTGCGTCGAGCTGCCATCGCCGGCCTGGGCCAGCGAGCACAGCGAGATGAAGATCGCGTCCAGGCTCACGATGTCCTTGCCACCCTTGGGCTGGGACTTGAACAATTCGATGGCCTTCAGGCGCGTCGACGTGAACTGTTCGACCTCCATGGCGTTTCCTCTCTGCGAAAATGGTTGGGGGATGCAGGGTGACGACAGGTGTCGTCGGTGATGGGGCGACCTTACATCATTTTCGCCGATGATGGGTCGCGACCTGCGCTTGGATGGGCGGAAAGCGGTGGCACGCGATGGTGCGCCGTGCTCAGATCACGCCGCGCGACAGCAGCTGGTCCAGCGTCCTGCGCACCAGATCGGCCGCGGTGCCGTCATTGGTTACTTCGATGTCGACCAGATGGTCCGGCAAGCCCTGTTCGTTGTCATGGCCCGGACGCCTGACGCGGATCACGACACCGCCACGGCGGCGGATCGCGCGGGCTTCATCGGCGAAGCGCACATCCGGCACCAGTCCGCCTGCAGGCAGGCGTGCGAACAACGCGCGCACCCGCAGCTCGGGGAGGATGCAATCACGTTCCCATTCGATCCCGGCGGTCTGCATCAGGTGCCGTGGGGTGTGTCCCGCCAGCTGCCGCAGCGGCGCCGCAAAGCCGTCGCAGGGCAGCGCCAGCGCCGAAGCCAGTCCATTGGCCAGGGTGTCCTTGCCCGCATGCGTGGCGCCGGCGATGCCGATGTAGAGCGGACCCGCTGCCTGCGGGGCGGGCCGCAGCGGAGTGCGCCGCAGGGTGGGGCCGGCACGGAATGCGGCCAGGGTGTCGGCGATCATGCGATGGCCGCTGTCGAAGGAGGCGGGGATCATGCGGAATCTACTCCTGGAAGAAGACGGTGGGCAGCGGCGGTCAGGAATCGCGACCGGCAGCACCGCGCGCGCGCAGCAGGCGCTGGGTGATGCGGCCCCCGCGGGCGGCAGCCGCGACAGGGTCAAAGCACAGCATGGCGGTGCGGGTACGGCGGCCGGCGGCAAGGTGATCGCGGATGGTCCGTTCGGACAGCACCGGTACCCGCTGGTGGATCTGCCGCACGGTCAGCTGTTCGCCTTCGAAGGCATGCAGTTGGGGACGAGGCATGACGGAAGCGCTCCTGGAAGGTGGCGTGGCCGATACAGGCATCTTGCCTCCGTGGGCCCTTCTAGTCAACACCTTTCATCTACTTGTATCTTGATTGGTGCGGCCGTTGGGCCGCGCGCCCCTCCAATGCACACCCCGTGGGCGCCCAGCATCAGAACGGGCCTGCCGCCTGCTCGCCGAGATTGAGCCTGCGCGGCGGCATCAGCCAGACCTTGGCCCGCTCCTTGCCGACCACGCGGGTGCGTACGCCATGGCGCTTGACCACATAGGCGGCGGCCTCGTTGACGTCGCGGCGGTTCGGTTTGTCGATGCCCGCGGCAATGACGATCTCGGTGGCGCGGTAGTGTGCGTTCCAGTGCTCGGTCGGCAGCGACCAGTCGAAGCGGCGGTCGATCAGTTCGGCGATCGGCGAGATCGGCTCGTGCTCGCTGTTGGTGGCATTCAGCGCATCCAGCTCGTCACCGGACAGGTGCCAGGTCTCGCCGTTGCAGTACAGCGCATGGGCCTCGGCCCACACCTGCTGCATGTCGATGCGCGCCGGTTCGCCCAGTGCCACGGCATGCACGGTCCACCAGCGGGTGTTGCCGGTCGCGTCTCGCAGGAAGCGCTCGTCATTGACACTGGCAAACAGGATGGTCCGGCGCGCGTAGCGCGACTCGTTGCGCGCGTACGGACGGCGGATCTCATCATGGCTGCGCGAGATGAACGATTTCAGCGCGGCGATATCGGTGCGGCGGAAGGTGGCATCTACTTCACCCAGTTCGACGATCCACTTGGAGATGACCTGCTTGATGCTGTCCTTGTTGGCCGGATCGAGCACCACGCCGTCGGCGATCAGCTGCAGCTCGGCCGGTGCCAGCTGCCGGGCCCAGCGTGTCTTGCCCAGATTCTGTTTCGAGACGAACGTCAGCACCCCTCGCGCCACCACGCCATCCGGTTCAAAGGCCGCCGCCACGCCGGAGACCAGCCAGCGTCGCATCAGTACTTCCTTCAGGATGCGCCCGTCGGCCATGCGCGTGGGCTGAGCTTCCTGCACCGTATCGAAGAAGGCCTGCAGGCGGGACTGGCCATCCCACGGGCGTGAGGTGATCCAGCTGGCGACCGGATTGTAGGGGTTGGCTTCGGCCACCTGGCACAGGTTGGTCTCGAAGCTGGCGGTGGTCATGCCAGCGCGGTGCATGCAGTCCATCACTTCACCGGCAGCCACTTCCTTGGCATTGTCCACCGTGCTCTGCAGGCCCGGCACCAGGATCTCCAGGTCCTTGCGGATGACGTTGTAGCGCACGGTCACGCCGGTGCGCCGGCACAGTTCGGCCAGATTGCGCGCGGTGGGCAATGGGCGGCCGCGCGCGCTGGTATCGGGAAAGGGCGTGAAGGCATCGAACGCGGACAGGTTGCCGGGCACCTGATAGCTCGTGCTGGCTGCCGAAGGTGCGACGTCGCCGGCCATGTCATCTTCCGCGACGGCGGCTGGCGGCGGCAGGAGCTGGGCGCGGACCGCCTCCAGCCCTTCGCGCAGATGCAGGTCGTTGAAGTCGGTGGGGCGGTCACTGTCACCGTGCACTGCGGAGAACTCGGGCCATGCCACGCGTGCATCGATCTCTGCGGCGGCGCGCGTTGCCTGGGTGACGCCGGGATTGTCCACGGGTTGCCGGGTCCATTGATCGTTGTCCGCGCAGAGCACGAACACACCGTCGGGCACGGCGTTGCGCCAGGCGCGGGCGACCGCGGCGAGGTTGCCGGCATCCCAGGCGACCACCACGCACCAACCGGTGGCCTGGTGGATGGATGCCGCGGTGGCATAGCCCTCGGCGATGGCGATCGGCTGCGCAGCGAGCGGCTTGCCGATGACATGGAAGCATCCCTGTTTGCGGCCACCGGACAGGAAGTCCTTGTCGCGCCCCAGTGCCGGCTCCATGCGCGGAAAGATCGCCTGCAGCGAGACGATCCGACCGGCTGCATTCATCACCGGCACCAGCAGCGCGTTGTCGATGTGGCGGAAGACCAGGCCGTCGCTGTCGCGTACCGGCCACGGCGCCACCCGCAGGCCATGCGCAGGGATGCCCTTGCGCACCAGATAGGGATGGCTGCCGTCCGCCGGTACGGCGCGGTTCCACAGGACGTTGGCGGCCTTGGCGGCGGCCTCCTCGCGTTCGCGCTGCTGCTGCTCGCGTTCGGCACGGGCCGCCTCCTGGCGGTGGCGGATGGCGCGCTGTTCGGCGGCGCTGAGCGTGCCGGGTGACTTCGCGCACCAGGCATGACGGGTGCCGGTACGCCAGCTGCCGAACTCGCCAGCCGGCACCTGGTCACCGAACAGTACGGCCCACCCATTGCGAGTGCCGGGCCGATCACCCTGCACATGGAAGCGCACCAGTGTGCCGTCGGCATTGAGTGCCTCGCGGCCGCGTGCGTCCGGCACGATGCCGTGTGCGTGCATGACCTGCAGGAACGCAGGAACGGCGTCCTGCGCTGGGTGCGATGTGTGCATTCGGCGAAGCCCCTTGAAGCGTGGTCCGGTTCACCGCAGCCTGTCGATGCGCAGCGTGATTCATGCCGGGCGCAGTGCACGTGGCGACCGGCCGACGCGGCAGGGTCAGCCGCAGAGGGGAGGCGGTGATGCGGCCATGGTGTCGGAACGACTTCTCTTTTGCAACACCTTGCAACACCTTGCATCCCCGGCCTTGCCGATGCACGTGGGTGCTCGGGGGATCTGCGATGACCTTCGCAGATTGTCGCTTCTGCGGCGGCGTGTCGCAGTTGGCGAGAACCGTTTTTCCGATGATGCCGTCGCCGTCAGAGACGGCCTTCCGACTCGCCCTCCGCCCTCTCGGGCGCCCATGCACAAGGAGCCTGCATGCCTGAAATCCACTGCAACAACGCACGCCGATCCGATCACGGACGTGTCTCGTCCAGCGCCGTTGTGGCGTTCTCAATCGGTGCGACCACCCCCCGATAAAATATAGCTGGCATGACGGACACCATCGACGAAGCGCAGGAACTGGAAGCGCGCCATCTGCAACAGGCATTGGCCCAGCACGCAACGCGGGCCCGCACTGTTGCCCCTCTCACACCCATTGGGGAATGCCACAACCCGGACTGCAGCGAAGACTTCGACAACGATCCGGCCAGGCTGTTCTGTGGGCCTGCCTGTGCCGAGCGCTACGAAGCCATCCATCAACACCGCAACGCATAGGAACAGGGGACATGTCTCTGAACAGCAACGACGCTGGATTCACCGAACGCATCGCCGGAGTGTCGGCCGAGCTCGCCGTGCTGGTGAGCCTGGTGGAGCACCACATCCATCTGCAGTTGGCCGACCTGGCCGATTCGGGTGACATGGATGCGCAGGAGCGATTCGCGGTCGCCGATCCGGAGCGCTGGTTGGAGAACGCCCGCCACAGCCTGCAGGCGGGCGTCATGTTCCTGGAACGCGCGGTGCGGCAGCCCGCCCGGTTCTAGCGTTGCCGCGTGCGGACGGAAGGGGCCGGAGTGGTCGCCTTCCGTCCCCATCGGAGCACGCAGCGCGCTGCACGACAGGGGCTGCGTCATAACGTCGCACCGCCTGTGCAGCAACCCTGAACGTGGTCCAAGGTTGGGCGAGGCCCCGTAGAATGGCGGCGTGCGCCGTTCTGTTCTCCACCGCCGGTTCCAGGCCCTGGCATGGCTTGCCATGCTGCTGGTGCTGCTCGCCCCGCTGATGAGCCGCTGGCTGGCGCATGGCCACGTTGCGGCCAGCGCAACGGTGGCGGCGATGGACCACAGCCTGCACGCACCGCATGCGGTGGAGGGCCACCACGACCATCATGCGATGGCGATGCAGCACGGCGAAGCGGCACCGAAGCCTGCTGCCGACCCCCATGCCGACCATGAGATGGGCGTGGACTGCGATTACTGCCTGATCGCCGCACGGATGATCACCCTGCTGGTGGCCGCGTTGCTGCTGTTGGCGCCGATGACACCGGTCTGCCGCGCGTTGCGCGGTGCGGTGCAGGCCCTGCCGCACCGGATCAGCGGCACCCTGGGAGCGCGTGGGCCACCGGTCCTCAGGGCTGCCTGAGCCGCACGCGCGCTGCAGTGATCTTCCTGCCATGAGGTTGCCGGCCACGGCCGGCGCCCGCACGCGCGTGCTTATCCTTTCTGATTGCTGCCCTGCAATGCGGGGTGGCCTTGCATGCCGTGACCCAATGAAAACCTACCCCAACTCCGCGCGCCTGCGCCGGGCGCTGCTGCCTGCGCTGTGCACCTTGCTTCTGCAGGCGGCGCCTGCCCCTGCCGCCGAGGCGGTGCCTCCCACCACGCTGGATACCGTGCGCGTGGTCGACACCCGCAGCAGTGAACTGTCTTCCACCGCCAGCGCGGGTTCCGCGCTGGGCCTGAGCGTGCTGCAGACGCCGGCCGCGCTCACCGTCATCAGCCGCGACCAGCTGGAGCAGCGCGGCGATACCAACCTCAATGATGCGATCAGCCGCGCAGGTGCGATCAGCGCCATGCCGCACCCCGGCAACGGCCTGAGCGCGCTGTCCAGCCGTGGTTTCACCGATGGGGCGTCGGTGATGCGGTTGTATGACGGGTTGCGCCAGTACGGCGGCGTGGGCATCACCTTCCCGTTCGATACCTGGTCGATCGAGCGCATCGAAGTGCTGCGCGGACCGGCTTCGGTGATCCATGGCGACGGTGCGATCGGCGGCGTCATCAACATCGTGCCGAAGAAGCCCTCGCGCGGCGTCATCGAGAACGAAGTCAGCGTGACTGTCGGCAGTGAGGACACCGCACGTCTCGGATTCGGCAGCGGCGGCGCGCTGACTCCGGCGCTGGCGTACCGGCTGGACGTGAGTGGCAATTACAGCGCGGGGTGGGTCGACCGCGGGCGCAACAGTGACGCCACCTTCTCCGGTGCGCTGCTGTGGCAGCCACGCGATGACCTGCAGCTGACGCTCACCCATGCGCAGGGCCAGCAGCAGCCGATGCGCTACTTCGGCACGCCGCTGGTCGACGGTCGCCAGCTGGACGCGCTGCGCCACCGCAACTACAACGTGGAAGACAGCCAGATCCGCTTCCGTGATCGCTGGACCCAGCTCGACGCGCTGTGGACGCCCACCGCGAACGTGGAATGGCGAACCCGCGTCTACCAGATCGACAGCCAGCGCGACTGGCGCAATGCCGAGGCCTATGTCTACAACCCACGCACCGGTCTGGTTGATCGGTCCGGCAACACCCAGATCACCCACAACCAGGACCAGACCGGGCTGACCTCGACGCTGCGCGTGCAGGGTGAGGTGGGCGGCCTGGCGAACAGCTTCGCGGTGGGGCTGGATGCCAACCGTGCGCACTTCAAGCACACCAACAACACCTATGCGGGCAGTTCGGGCCCGGTCGATCCGTTCCATCCGGTGCCCGGCACGTTCGTCAGCGATGCGCCAAACCTGCCGCGCTACCGCAACCGCGCCGAGCAGTACGCGCTGTTCGTGGAGGACCGGTTGGCAGTGAGTGAGCGCTGGTCGGTACTGGGTGGACTGCGCCACGATCGTGCCGACATCGATCGCACCGATCTGATAAGCGGCCAGCGTGCGTTCTCGAAGACCTACAGCAGCACCGGGTGGCGTGCGGGCACGGTGTTTGCGCTGCGCCCGACGCTGAGCCTGTACGCGCAGTATTCGCAGGCGGCGGACCCGGTCAGCGGCCTGCTGATGATCAGCCCGGCCAACGGGGCGTTCGATCTGGCCAAGGGCCGGCAGTTCGAGGTGGGCATGAAGCAGGCGTTCGATGGCGGCGAGTGGACGCTGGCCGCCTACCGCATCCGCAAGACCGGTCTGCTCAGCCGTGACCCGCTGCAGCCCGACCGCCGGGTGCAGGTGGGCGCGCAGACCTCCAGGGGCATCGAGGCCTCGTTGAACTGGAACTTCGCGCCGCACTGGTCACTGGATGCCAACGCGACGGTGCTGAAGGCCGAGTTCGAGGACTTCCTGGAAACCACGGGGACGCCGCCGGTGCTGGTCTCGCGCGACGGCAACGTGCCGCCGAATGTGGCCGAACGCCTGGTCAACGTGTGGTTGAGCTGGCAGTTCCTGCCCGACTGGACCCTGGCAGGTGGCGCGCGCTACGTCGGCAAGCGCTATGCCGACAATGCCAACACGCTGGAGCTGCCGGGCTACAGCACCACCGACCTGGCACTGACCTGGCAGACGACACCGCGCACGCGGTTGTCGGCACGCATGTTCAATGTGTTCGACAAGGCGTACTACGCCACCGCGTACTACACCAGTACGCAGTGGTTGTTGGGTGCGGACCGGCGCGTCGAATTCACTGTCGATCATCGCTTCTGAGGGCAAGGGCCATGTCGCTGCGTTCCACCGCCAAGCGCTGGACCTATCTGGTGCATCGCTGGCTGGGCATCGGCGGATGCCTGTTGATGCTGCTCTGGTTCGTCAGCGGCATGGTGATGCTGTTCATCGGCTATCCAAAGCTGACACCCGGCGAGCGCCTGGCGGCGTTGCCGGTGCTGGGTGATGCCGTCGACTGGCGAGGGCTGTCGGCGCTGCCAGGCGCTGTACAGGCCGAGCCGGAGGCCGTGGCGCTGACCACGCTGCGTGGCGAACCCACCTATGTGGTACGCAGCGGCAGCAACGTCGGTGCGTGGTCGGCGCGGACAGGCCAGGCGCTGCTGCCAGTGTCGGCACAGCATGCTGAAGCGTCGGCGGCGCAGTTTGCCGGCGGGCAGGCGTTCGTCGGCGCAATGCGTGTGGATGAGGATCGCTGGACGCACTCGCGCGCGCTGGATGCGCATCGGCCGCTGTACCGGGTCGAGGTGGGCGGCGCGCAACCGGGAGACGTGTACGTGTCCTCGCATACCGGCGAGGTGGTGCTGGATGCGCCGCATGCGCAGCAGCGCTGGAACTATGTGGGCGCGTGGCTGCATTGGCTGTACTTCCTGCGCATGCAGTCGGTGGATCCGGTATGGACCTGGGCGGTGATCGTGCTGTCGGCGCTGTGCACCGTGGCGGCGATCAGTGGCATCGTGGTTGGCCTGTGGCGCTGGCGTTTCCGTGGGCGCTACCGCTCCGGTGCGAAGACGCCGTATGTCGAACCCTGGATGCGCTGGCACCACCTGATCGGGCTGGTCGCTGCTGCCTTCGTGTTCACCTGGATCTTCAGCGGCTTGATGTCGATGAATCCGCTGGGCGTGTTCAGCAGTACCCGCGATGCGATCGATCCCACTCGTTATCGCGGTGACAGGGTGGCGGTGGACGGGACGCTGGCCGAGCCGTCGGCGTTGCTGGCGGTCGCCGGCGAGGCGCGGTTCTGGCCGGTGGAAATCCAGTGGCGGCGCATTGGCGGCGAGCTGTTTGCGCTGCTGCTGGATGGGCAGGGCGATACCCGTATCGTGTCCATGGCTGAAGGGCGGCTTCAGGTATCGCGCCACCTGCCGGTGGCGTGGTTGCAGCTGAAGGCGCGGGCGATCTCGCATGCACCGATGCAGGGTTTCTCGCTGCTGCAGGCGCCGGACGCTTACTACTACCCGCGCGCGCCTGAGGCCATGAACGGTGCGGCCGTGCGCCGCTTCCCGGTGGCGGTTGCGGATTTCGATGATGCCGAAGCGACGCGTGTCTACCTCGACCTTGGCACCGGTGACCCGCTGTTGACGATGGGGCACCGCGAGCGGGTAGGGCGCTGGCTGTTCTACTTCCTGCACAGCTGGGACCTGCCGGCGATGCTGCGGCAGGACATCGCGCGACTGGGTGTGTTGTTGCTGCTGAGCGTGGCGGGTACTGCGTTGTGCATGACTGCCACGGTAATCGGCTATCGGCGGTTGCGGATGAAGGTGCGGCGTCGGCGGCGCTGATGCGGCGGGTCACACCCGCAGCCAGCGGGTGGACATTGCCACCAGCAACAGGGCCGTCGCCACGCCGATGAACGCGGCGATCAGGCCGAAGTGATTGGCGGCGAAGCCGATCAGCGCCGGGCCGGCAAGGATGCCGGCGAAGCCCAGCGTCGACACTGCCGTGATCGCCAGCGCACCGGGCATGCGGGTCTGGTGGCCAGCCAGCGAGAACAGGGCCGGCGCGATGTTGGCGCAGCCCAGACCCACCAGCACATAGCCGGCCAGGGATGCCTGCCAGGGCGTGACCAGAGTCAGCACCAGCACGCCGCTGGCGGCGAGCAGGGCGCCGAACACGATCGCGCGCTGGCGACCGACGCGCGCCACCAGCGCATCGCCGAACAGGCGCGCGACGGTCATGGTCAGGGTGAAGGTCACATAGCCGATGCCGGCCAGGCTGGCATCGACGCGGCGCACATCGCTGAGAAACACCGCACTCCAGTCCAGCATCGCACCTTCGCCGAGGAAGGCGATGAACGCCAGAACCCCGATGAACAGCACCACGCCGTGCGGCATCGCCAGCATCGGCGTGTCATGCGGCATGCGCTCACTGTGCCAGTGCGACGCCGACAACAGCATCGCCAGCAGCATGGCGCCCACGCCGACAAGCACCGACGCCAACGGTGGCAGCTGTGCGCTGAGCAGCACGGTCATGGTGGCCGCACCAAGGAACCCGCCGATGCTGAAGAAGGCATGGAAACCGGACATCATCACGCGCCGGGCTTCGCGCTCGACGATCACCGCCTGCACGTTCATCGTGCAGTCCATCGCGCCCACGGCGGCGCCGAACACGAACAGCACCAGCCCCAGCAGCCAGGCCGTGTCGGCCAACACCAGCCCTGGCACACTGAGGCAGATCAGCAGCGTGCTGGCCACCATCACCCGACGGCAACCCAGGCGCGCGGCCAGCACGCCGGACAACGGCATCGCCAGCAGCGAACCGGCGCCCAGGCAGAGCAGCACCAGGCCCAGCGTGGCATCGTTGATGTCCGTGCGTGACTTGGCGAACGGCACCAGCGTGGCCCACAACGCGGTAGCGAAGCCGGGAATGAAGAACGCAGCGCGGGTCGCGTGCTGTTCGGCACGCGCGCGGTTGGCAAGGGACATGAGCGGTACGGTCAGGGCAGGGTGGGGTGTACCGCGATGCCGGCGGCACGGAAGCGTGCGGCCAGTGCGGGAGGCGCCGACGTGGTCAGCACCAGGTCGTCGATCTCGTCGAGGCTGGCGATCTGCCAGTTGCCGCGCGCGCCGAGCTTTTCGGTAGTGGCAGCGACGATGACGCGGCTGCTGCACGCCACCATCGCGCGCTTCAGCGTGGCTTCTTCCGAATCCATCGCCCACACGCCGGTGTCGCCGTCCACCGCGCACGGTCCCGGCAGGTACACATCGGCGCGCAGCCGCTGCACCTGGGCCAGCGCTTCGGCACCGACCGCGCCGCCACCGCTGGCCAGGCGGCCGCCGATCAGCTGCACGGCGGTGCCTTCATGCACGCTGGCGGCGGTGGCGATCTGCGGCGCGTTGGTGATCAGCGTCAATCCCAACGCGGCGGGCAGCTGCTGGGCGATGGCCAGGTTGGTCGACCCGGCATCGAGCAGTACCACCTGGCCGGGCTGCAGCAGGGCGCAGACGCGCGCGGCCAGTTCTGCCTTGCCGCCGCGATCGCGGGTCAGGCGTTCGCGCAGCGGGCGTTCCTTCGGCGGCGGCAGCACGGCCCCGCCGTAGACACGCTGGCACAGGCCCTGCGCCGCCAGCTCGCGCAGGTCGCGGCGGATCGAATCTTCGGAGACGGCATAGCGGCGCGCCAGGTCGGCGGCCACTACGCGACCCTGCTGGCGCAGTTCCTCAAGGATCTGCTGGGGGCGCTGGGCGGGAAGGGGGCTGGGATCGGAGCTCATGTCGGGAATCATGCATGAATGTGCATGAACGTGCAATATCAGGCATTGCGTTCCGCGGCGCTGGCGGGGTTGGGAATACGGCGCTTGCCCGGCATCATGGCCGCGCTCCCTGGCATGGAATCCCTGATGTCCCCCACCGTTCACCACAAGCTGCGCATTGGCGCCGACCAGTACACCGGCCAGAAGGTGGTCGACCAGCAGTTCCAGCAATGCGATTTTTCCGGCGCGGATCTGACCGCCACCGAGTTCATCAACTGCAGCTTCTACGACGCCGACAGCCGCAGCGGTTGCCGCTTCAATGGTGCCACGCTGAAGGAGGCCAGCTTCCGTGGCTGCGACATCAGCATGTGCCATTTCAATTTCATCAAGGCACTGGGCCTGGAGATCAGCGAATGCCGCGCGCAGGGCGCGGACTTCAGCAACGCCAGCTTCATGAACCAGATCACCACGCGCAGCGGGTTCTGTAGTGCCTTCATCAAGAAGTCGAACCTGCGCTACGCCAATTTCTCGCGGGTGACGCTGGAAAAGTGCGAGCTGTGGGAGAACCGCTGGGACGGCGCCAATGTGAGCGGCGCCAGTTTCGCCGGCTCGGACCTGTCCGGTGGCCAGTTCGAGGGCATCGACTGGAACAGCGCCAACTTCACCGACTGCGACCTGACCAACTCCGAGCTGGGCGAGCTGGACCTGCGCAGCACCAACCTGCGCGGTGCGACATTGGACGTGCAGCAGGTGGCGCTGTTGATGCAGCGCATCGGCATCACCGTGGTGCCGTGATCTGGCCCGGATGCATCACGTCGCGTAGGCCACCCAGCCCTTGAAACTGAAGCCGGCGTAGAACAGTTCCACGTCGTCGAAGCCGGCCTCCTGCAGCAGCGCGACCTCCTGCTGGGGCGACAGCAACGGCAGCCGCTCGGCAATGGCTTCGATCGCGCGCTGTGCATCCACGCGCGCAACGCCAGAGGCTTCTGCGAACGCCGCATAGCGCTGCAACCAGCGCAGCTTGCCGTCCGGATCCTGCGGCACGCTGTGGTGAGCGACCACCAGAGGGGCACCCGTGCGCAGTCGCTTGTGTAGTTCGCGCAGCGTATGCAGGCGTTGCGTGGCGTCGAGGAAGTGCAGGGTCAGCAGGCAGCTGGCGCCGTCGAAGCGCACGTCCGGAGCATCGTCGATGTAGCCTTCCAGCAGCTCAACGCGTGCGTTCAACGGGCCCAGCGTCTGCTCGGCCAGCGCCAGCATCGGTGCGGCCGGGTCCACGCCCAGCAGCTGCCAGCCCGGTTGTGCCTCGGCAAAGGCTTTCAGCTCCAGGCCGCCACCGGCGCCCAGCACCAGCACGCGCCCCTGCTCGGGGACCCGTTCGGCCAGCAGCAGGCGACTCATCTGCTGCAGGGCGAGATAGCCCGGCACCTGGCGCAGCGGGCCTTCGGCATAGCGGGCCACGGCCTGCGGATCGGAAAACGAGGACATGCGGGCATTCCTGCAACGGGGACTTACCACTGTACCGTGGCACGCAAGTGCCGGAGCCGCAGGGCACCGGCATCGCGTTCAGCGCAAGGCCTGCGCCAACACCTGCCAGATCCGCGGGTCCTGGCATTGCGAGACATTGAAGCGCAGGTAGTCGACCGCGCGCTGCGACTGGCTGAAGGCGTTGCCCGGTGCCAGTACGATTCCCTCGCGCAGGCAGTGCCGCGCCAGGGCCGCGGCGTCGCGGCCATCGGGCAGCTGGCACCACAGGAACAGACCGGCTTCGGGCAGCAGCCACGGGGTGATGCCCAGCGCGTGCAGTTTCCGCAGCGCATGCCGGCGTGCATCGGCCAGGCGCGAACGCACCGACTGCATGTGGCGACGATAACCACTGTCGGTCAGCGCGATGTGCATCAGCTGCATCGCCAGATGGCCGCCGCCGAAGCTGGTTGCCAGCTTCAGGTCGGTCAGCGCGTCGATCCAGTCGTGGCGCGCCGCGATATAGCCGCAGCGTGAGGCCGCCGACAGCGTCTTGGAAAAACTGCCGACGTGGATCACCCGCGACAGACCATCCAGCGCGGCAAGCCGGGGGGCGGGATGCAGCTCGAAGTCGGCGAAGATGTCGTCCTCGACGATGACCAGTTCGCTGTGCTCGGCCAGGCCCAGCAGGCGGTGAGCGGTGCTGGCGGAAAGCACGGCGCCGGTCGGGTTGTGCAGGCCCGAATTGGTGATGTACAGCCGTGGCGAATGCGCCTGCAGCGCCTGCGCAAACGCATCAAGGTCCGGCCCGGTGTGGGTGTACGGCACGCCTACGGCCTGCACCTGGTGTGCCTTCAGCAGCGCGTGGTAGTTGAAGTAGCTGGGGTCATCCACCAGCACGCAGTCGCCGGGCTTGAGCAGGAAGCGGCAGATCAGGTCGACCGCATGTGTACCCGATTCGGTCAGCAGGATCTGTTCCATCGGCGCGTCGATGCCCAGTGCAGCAGCACGCCGCTGCAGCAACTGGCGCAATGCGGGCAGGCCGAGCGGGCCGGCGTAGTCGACCAGCTGCGATGCATCGACACGTCCCAGCCGGCGCAGGCCACGACGCATGCCGTCCTGGTACAGCCAGTCGCTGGGCATCCAGCCGCAGCCCGGCTTGAGGTGGCCCGCGGGCGTTTCCAGCGATTGCCTCGATACCCACAGCGGGTCCACAACGCGATCCAGCCGCGGCTCCATCGCGGCCAGCGCCAGCGGTGCGGCCGGGCCACTGACGTAGAAGCCAGAGCCCGCGCGCGCGCTGATGACGCCTTCGGCCGCCAGGCGCTCGTAAGCCTCGACCACGGTGGAGACCGATACGCCCATCGCTGCCGCCTGCGCGCGCACCGACGGCAGGCGGGAACCGGGGCCGTCCACGCGCGCGCTGATGCGGCTGCGGACGGTCTGGATGACTGATTCGATGCGGGTGAGCGGACGCGACATGGCGGGACTGTAGTGGAAGTGTGGGCAGTACAGTTACTTGCGACTGTACTGGATTGTAGCTGGGGCGCCCCCGGCGATGGATGTTCCCATGCAGGTTCCGCCGGGCAATGCCGGCACGACAGGAATATAGGCGTGGAACGGTCAGCGAGCGGTTGGATCAATGGCTTCATCGGTGTGGTGATCTTCGCCGGCTCGTTACCGGCCACCCGCCTGGCGGTGCTTGAACTGGACGCCGGGTTCGTCACCGCCGCACGCGCCACGATCGCTGCGGTGCTTGGCCTTGGCCTGTTGCTGCTGTTGCGCCAGCCCTGGCCGCGGCGCAGTGACCTGCCCGGGCTGGTGGTGGTCAGCCTTGGCGTGGTGGTCGGTTTCCCGCTGCTGACCGCGTTGGCGCTGCGCCATGCGTCATCGGCGCACACCATTGTGTTCGTCGGCCTGCTGCCACTGAGTACCGCACTTTTCGGGGTGTTGCGCGGTGGCGAGCGGCCGCGCCCGGCGTTCTGGCTGTTCTCGCTGCTGGGCAGCGCCTGCGTGGTCGGCTACGCAATGCGCAATGGCATCGAGGCCTCGCTGCAGGCCGACCTGCTGATGCTGGCCGCGATCCTTGCCTGCGGGCTTGGCTATGCCGAAGGCGGCCGGCTGGCCCGCCATCTCGGCGGCTGGCAGGTGATCAGCTGGGCACTGCTGCTGGCGTTGCCGGTGATGCTGCCGCTGAGCGTGGTGATGCGCCCGGCCTCGTTCGCCGCGGTGGGCGCGCCTGCGTGGTGGGCACTGGGCTACGTGGCGGTGTTCAGCATGCTGGTCGGCTTCCTGTTCTGGTACCGCGGGTTGGCCCAGGGCGGTATCGCCGCGGTCGGCCAGCTGCAGCTGCTGCAACCGTTCTTCGGCCTGGCGCTGGCCGCGTTGCTGCTGCACGAATCGGTCAGCGCCGGCATGGTGCTGGTAACACTGGGCGCGGTGGTCTGCGTGGCCGGCGCGCGCCACTTCAGCCGCTAGCAAAAGGGGACGGAGGGGATTAAGTCGCTATTGCCCCTTGTGTGCCGGAAGCGACTTAATCCCCTCCGTCCCCTTTTCTGGTGATAGCGCGGGCATATCGTGGGGTGTGGTGAACGGTATTGGCCGGTGCCCCCGCCCGTGGCTGAAGCTGTGCGGATGCAACCTGTTTCCCGAATTTCCTTTGAAGGCCAGGTGGGGCTGGTGACCGGTGCCGCCGGTGGACTGGGCCTGGCCTACAGTCGCCTGCTGGCCGAGCGTGGTGCGCACGTGGTGATGCACGACGTCGGTGCCGGCACCGATGGGCGTGGCACCGATCCGCTGCGCATCCAGCACAGTGCCGACGCCTTGCAGGCGCGGGGGCTGGCGGTGCAGGCCGTCAGTGATTCCATCGATCATCGTGCCGGTTGCCACGCGCTGGTGCAGGATCTGCAGCAGCAGCATGGCCGCATCGATTTCCTGATCCACAACGCTGGCTGGGTGGAGTACCAGGCGTTGGAAGCGGTCGAGGACGATGCGCTGGAGCGGATGCTGTGCCTGGCCGCGAAGACACCCCTGTGGCTGGCGCAGGCGGCGTGGCCGGCGATGCGCGCGGCGGGCGGTGGCCGCATCGTCATCACCACCTCCGATCGCGCGCTGTATCCGCAGTACGCGCAACGTGGCCTTTCCGCCTATGCGATGGGAAAGCTGGCCGCGCTTGGTCTGGTCAATGTGCTGGCGCTGGAAGGTGCCGGGCATGGCATCGTGGTCAATGCGGTTTCTCCGGTGGCCAAGACGCGGATGTGGGGCATCGACGGCGAGCCGGACGAGCTGCATCCGGAGGCAGTCGCGCAGGGCGTGGCCTTTCTGGCATCGACGCGCTGTCAGGACGGTGGGTGGGTGTTGCGTGCAAGCAATGGCCAGTTCCATGCATTGCGCCTGCAGGAAGCGGAGCATGTCGCATATCCGCGCGATCTGCGCGCCGTCAGCGCCGACAGCATCGAGTCGGTGGCCCTGCAGTGGCCGGCCATCGCCCGCGCCAGTGTGGACGTGCGCAGCTGAGGGCGTACCCTAGGCAGATTCCCACTGCCTGCATCGAGATGATCGACCTGCGCCTGCTCCGCCAGTTCGTGGCCGTGGCCGAAGAACTGCACTTCCACCGCGCCGCCGCCCGGCTGCACATGTCGCAGCCACCGCTGACGGCGGCAATACGACGGCTGGAAGACGAACTGGGCAGTGAGCTGATCGTGCGTGGCAACCGTACCCTGGGCCTGACCGTCGCCGGGCAGACCTTGCTGGTGGAAGCGCGTGCGACGCTGCAGCAGGCCGAACAGGCGCTGCAGCGCACCCGTGAAGCCGCCGCAGGGCAGAGTGGCAGCCTGCAGGTGGGCTATGTCGGCAGCGCCTTGTACGGTCGGCTTCCCGGTTTGATCCGCCGCTTCCGCCAGCAGTATCCGCAGGTGCGGCTGCATCTGCAGGAGGCGACCTCACGCCAGCAGCAGCTGTGGTTGCGTGAGCAGCGCATCGATGTCGGCGTGCTGATTCCACCGATTCCTGCCGCCGAACTACAGTTGCACGACTTCGACCACGATCATCTGGCGATTGCGCTGCCGCGAGCGCATGCGCTGGCCGCGTTGCCCGAAGTGAGCGTGGCGATGCTGGCCGATGAACCCTTCGTGTCGTGGCCAGCGGGCGAGGGCATCGGCTTCCATGCACAGGTGCTGGGCCTGTGCACCGCGGCGGGATTCACTCCGCGCGTGGTGCAGGAGGCGCAGGGCATGCATGCGGTGCTTTCGCTGGTGGCGGTGGATGCGGGCGTGGCGATCGTGCCGGCCAGCATGAGCAGTTTCCGTCCGGAGGAGATCGTCTACCGGAGGGTGGGCGGTGACGCCGCGCGCTTTGCCCTGCAGCTGTGCGTGCGCCCTGAGCAACCGTCGCCGGTGCTGTGCAATTTCCTGGACGCCGCGAACGCGAGCTGATCCTGCCGGCCGCCTAGGCGTGTTCGCCCTGGAACAGATGCGCCACGGCGTAGTCGATGAATACCCGCAGGCGCGCGCTGGGGTGGCGTCCACCCGGCCATAGCAGCGAGAACTGCCCCTGGTGCGTGGGCAGCGCAGGCAGCACCCGTTGCAGTCGGCCGTCGGCCAGCGCGTCGGCGGCGAGGAAGTCCGGCATCCAGGCCAGGCCCATGCAACCAATCGCAGCGGCCAGCACGGCTTCCATGTTGTTGCAGGTCATCGCCGTCGGCAGGCCCGCTCCGGCATCGCCTTCGACGCCCGGCAGCTGCCACGGATGCAGCTTTCCGGTGGTCGGGTAACGGAAGCGCAGCGCGGCATGCATGCGCAGCTCGCTCACATCACCGGGCGTGCCGTGCGCGTGCAGATAGCCGGGGGCCGCACAGAGGATGAAACGAAACCCGCCCAGCCGCCGCGCGGTCAGGCTGGAATCGGCCAGCTCACCGCTGCGTATCACTGCGTCGAGGCCTTCGCTGACCACATCGACGATGCGGTCATTGAAATCCAGTTCCAGCTGCACGTGCGGATAGCGCTGCTGGAAACCGGGCAGCACCGGCAGCAGGAAGCGATAGCCGATGGTCGGCAGTCCGATGCGCAGCAGCCCACTGGGCGCGTGCTGTCGCTGCGCCAGGTCCGCCTGCGCTTCGGAAAGCTCGTCCAGGGCACGCCGGCAGCGTTGCAGCAGCAGATCGCCCTCATCGGTGAGGTGTACACGGCGGGTGGTGCGATGGAACAGACGCGTTCCCAGGTCCTGCTCGAGGCGGGCGATGCGCTTGCCCACCGCCGACGCGGACAGGCCGAGAACGCGGGCGGCACCGACGATGCTGCCCGCCTCCGCAGTGCGGACGAAGGCGAGCAGGGCAGAGATGGAGTCCATGCCCGAATGATTGCGGAACATCAGGCCGCAATCAACGTCCATCGAGCCTGTTTTTCAGGAATAGCGGCCTGTCCATCATCAATGCCCCTGATGGATGGAGGCCCGCATGGCCCCGGTTTCGATGCTCCCCTTGCCTGTCCGTGCGCAGCAGCGCTGGACGCTGCTTGCTGTCTGCCTGGCCGCACTGGCGCTGCCGTTGTCCTTCTCGGCCGGCGCGGTCGCGGTGCCGGTGCTGGCCCGTTCCGCAGCGGCCTCACCCACTGCGCTGGCCTGGGTGACCAATGCGTTCATGCTCACCTTCGGCAGCCTGTTGCTTGCTGCCGGCGGCCTGGCCGACCGCTATGGTCGGCGGCGGCTGTTCCTGCTGGGGACGGTCGGGTTCACCGCCGCCACAGCCGTGGTCTGCCTGGCGCCCACGCTGCTGTGGCTGGACCTGGCGCGCGGGCTGCAGGGCGTTGCCGCTGCAGCCGCGCTGGCGTCCGGCACCGCCGCATTGGCGCAGGCCTGGCAGGGACCGGCGCGCGCCCGCATCTTTGCCCTGCTGGGCACGACATTCGGTGCAGGGTTGGCACTGGGGCCGCTGCTTGCCGGCCTTCTGCTGCAGGCACTGGGGTGGCGCAGCGTGTTCGCCGCCGGTGGCGTGCTGGCGTTGGCGGCCTTCGTGCTGGGCGCGCGCGTGTTGCCTGAAAGCCATGGCGACCGCGGACGGTTGGACCTCGGCGGCATGCTCGGCTTCAGCCTGATGCTGGCAGCGCTGACCCTGGCCCTGCTGTGGCTGGGCGAATTCGGGCTGCATGCCCTGCGCGTGCAGCTGGCGCTGCTGGCGACGCTGCTGTTGGGCGGGGTGTTCGTCTGCATCGAACGGCTGCATCGCTCACCCTTGCTGGACCTCTCACTGTTCTCGCAACCGGCGTTCCTCGGTGTCCAGCTGCTGCCGGTGGCCACCTGCTTCGGCTACGTGGTGCTGCTGGTGGTACTGCCGCTGCAGTTGCTGGGCGTGCACGGGCAAAGCGCGACCGCGGTCGGATTGCAGATGCTGGCCCTGTCCGCGCCGATGCTGGCACTGCCGATGCTGGCCGCGCGCTGGGCCGAGCGCATCGGAAGTGCGCGGCTGTGCACGCTGGGCCTGCTGGTCTGTGCCACCGGCCTGTACCTGCTGTCGCACCACGCGTCGCACCCGTCGCCTTCGCAGTGGGTGCCGTTGTTGATGCTGATCGGTGCCGGAACGGCCTTGCCGTGGGGCTTGATGGATGGGCTGTCGGTCAGCGTGGTGCCGGTGCAGCGTGCAGGCATGGCCGCTGGCATCTTCGGAACGGTGCGCGTAGCCGGCGAAGGCATTGCGTTGGCCGCAGTGACCGCGTTGCTTGCGCTGCTGATCGGACAGCGGCTGCAGGGCGCGTCACCCGCGTCGCTGGCCAGGGCCGGGGCCTATCTGGCGACCGGTGCGCATGCACAGGCGCAGGCGCTGCTTCCGGCGATGCGCGGCGCACACCTGCAGCAGGCCAGTGCCGAAGCGCTGGCGATACTGCTGCGGGTGCTGGCGTTGCTGACCGCCGCCTGTGCCGTGCTGCTGCACGTACTGCTGCGGCGGCCAGCGTTGGCCGTGATCAGAACCGATAGGTGATGGTTCCGGTAACCACCCGCGGGTAGCCGGCGAAGCAGTCACCGAAGGTACGGCACGGAGCGTAGTAGCGCTTGTCGGTGAGGTTGGTGATGTTCAACGCCATCGTCCAGTCGGTCACCTGCACTTCCACCAGGGCATCGGCCAGCGTGTAGCTGGGAGTGATGATGCGCCCGCCATTGCCCAGCGACACGGTGTTGCCGACATGGCGCACGCCCAGGCCCAGGCGCAGGCGTGCGCCGTCGTCCAGCGGGAAGCCCTTCGAGACCCAGGCCGAGGCCAGGTCCTGCGGGGTGTCGTTAAGGCGTTGGCCCACTTCCAATGCGAAGTTGCTGCGGCTGACTTCGGCCTCGTTGCGCGCAACGGCGGCGGTGATCGTCAGCTCGTTGGCGAACTGGAACTGGCCCTCCAGCTCCACACCCTTGGAGCGGATCTGCCCGGTCTGCACCACGTTCAGCACGTTGTCCGGGTCGTTGGTCTGCCGGTTGGTCTCGGTGATGCGGTACGCGGCCATCGTCAGCAGCAGGTTGCGCGCGGGTTGCCATTTGATGCCGGCCTCGGTCTGGCGGCCGCGCATCGGCTTGAAGGCCTGGCCGAACAGGTCCTGGCCGGCAACCGGCAGGAACGATTCGCTGTAGCTCAGATAGGGCGACAGTCCTGCGCCCAGTTCGCCGATCAGGCCGGCGCGATAGGTGGTGGCGTTGTCGGTCTGGCTGGGCTGGCCATCGGTCTTCGAGCGTGCATGGTCGCGTCGTGCGCCCAGCACCAGTGAAACGCGGTCGGCCCAGCGGATCTGATCCTGCAGGTAGAGGCCGAGCTGGGTGGAGGTCTGGTCCGGCTGGCGCTCCCAGCCGCGCACCGTCGGTGCCACTGATAC
The DNA here is from genome assembly GCF_004365115.1 of Stenotrophomonas sp. CC22-02. Taxonomy (NCBI): domain Bacteria; kingdom Pseudomonadati; phylum Pseudomonadota; class Gammaproteobacteria; order Lysobacterales; family Lysobacteraceae; genus Stenotrophomonas; species Stenotrophomonas sp. CC22-02. The sequence continues at coordinate 550,818 of NZ_SOCO01000001.1, forward strand.
CGGGGCGTAGATGTCGATCGGCGTGCCGGTGGCATCCAGGCGCTGCAGCTGCTCCCGGTACTGGCTGTAGTCGACGCCGGCCAGCAGCAGGTGTTGGAAGGCACCCGTGGCGAAGTCGAACTGCAGGGCGTTGTCGGCACTGAAGATCTGCACGTCGGGGCGGGTGCCGTAGGCGGTGCGGTTGACCACGCGACGTTCGGCATCGATGAAGGGATCGGCCGGGTTGCTGTAGCTGTCCACGTACAGCTGCTGCAGCGTCGTTTTGCCATCGATGTAGCGCATGGCCGAGCGCAGGCTGAGCACGTCGTTGAAGCGGTGGTCGAACAGCGCGGTGAGGCTGTAGACACGCGAGTCGATGCGGTCGAAGTCAGGGTCGCCGATGAACGTGGAGGGATCGAGGCGGCGTCCCGGGGGCGCCAGCAGCGTCGCTGCCAACGGCAGGAACTGCTGGCTGGAGCCGGTCCTGTCGTGCTGGTAGCTGGCCAGCAGGCTGAAGGTGCTGCGTTCGCTGCGCCAGCTGATCGAAGGCGCAAGGTAGACACGGTCGTCCTTGAGCGTATCGGTCTGCATGTTCGACTCACGCACCAGGCCGACGAAGCGCCCGGCAACCGTGCCGGCATCGTTCAACGCACCGCCGATGTCGCCCTGAAGCTGCCTGCGGTCGAAGCTGCCAAGCTGCACGCCTACCTCGCCCGCCACGTTGCCGAACGTCGGGCGCTTGCTCATCGCATTGATGATGCCGCCGGTGGCGCCTGCGCCGTACAGCACCGACGAAGGACCGCGCAGCACTTCCACGCGCTCCAGGCCATAGATTTCCGGTCGTGCCAACGGGCTGAACCCGTAACTGCGGCGGAGGCCATCCTGGTACTGCACTGGATCCAGGCCGCGTACCGAGGTGGCATCGTTGCGGGTATCCAGGCCCCACGCGTCGGCGGTGACGCCGGCGCTGTAGCGCAGCACTTCCTGCAGGTTGTGCGCGCCGCGATCGGTGAACAGTTGCTGGGTGACCACGCTGATCGCCTGTGGCGTCTGGGTCAGGGCGGTGTCGGTCTTGGTCGCGGTACTGGCACGCTCGGCCACCACGCTGACGCGGTCCAGGGTGCGGGGAGTCGGCGCGTCGTCGGCCAGTGCGGCGTGTGCAACGAGGCTGCCGGGCAGGGCGAGGGCAAGCGAGAGCAGGGTGCGGCGGGCGGGCATGGCGGTCGGTCCACGGAAGATCGCCGCGGATTATCGGGATTGCATGCCGTTGTTGCAAATGATTCTCAATGTCTTGTCATCATCGAGACTTCGCCGCCTCACGCCACCTATGCCGGCCAGCGCCTAGTCTCGGTTGTCCCCGTCCCCCACGGAGACCCGCCATGTGGCTGCTCGACCATCTCTGGCCTGGCCGAAGGCCCCTTCCTCCCCCGGTCGCTGCCGAGCCGCAGGCTGCGCCCCGCCGGCCCTGGCTGAAACGCCCCGCACGCGCCGGTCGCAGTGGCATGGCGCCCTGGCAGAAAGTGGCGGCACCGCTGCGACGCACGCGTCACTAGGCGATGCGGTCGGCCGGGTGATTGACGCCATCGTTGACCGGGATCACGCCCAGCGCGAACGGGTCGATGCCCTCCAGGCAGGCCACGTTGTAGCCGTACTGGTCCGGGTTGGAGCGACGCCGGTGGTGGGTGTAGATGCCGCACACACCGCAGAAGTAATGCTCGGCCACATGGGTGTTGAACTGGTACAGCCGCAGGTGGTTCTGCCCGCGCACCACCTGCAGGCCCGCACGGGTCACGCTGGCGGCGATGGCGCCACGGCGCCGGCACATCGAGCAGTCGCAGCGGCGTGGGTCGACGATGCCGTCCGGCAGTTCCAGCAGCAGTTCGACCGTGCCGCAGTGGCAGGTTGCGCGGTGCCGGGGTTGGACCGGAACGCCGGCCACGGATGTAATACCCATCGATGCTCCTGTGAGGTGAACCTGGCTTCGGGCGCCGCCGACGACGGTGCGCCGGCCTGGCTGAACGGGCCGTAGATGCCACGCTGAACCGGCTTGTGGCTAACTATGCGGCTTGAACACCGCCCCAGGATGCCAGTGAACACCGCAGGACGTTGGATGACAGGAAGTGCCATGGCGCTGGCGGCGCTGTGGGTGAGCGGGCTGCTGGCCTACCAGCTGCCGGGGCCAGGTGCGCTGGCCACGACGGTGGCCGTGCTGTGGCTGCTGTTCGCGCTGTGGGCAGCGTGGCGGGTCGCACGCGGCCGAGGCAACGGCCGGCTGGGCCTGGCGTTCGGCGCGGCACTGGCGCTGGCCGCGCTGTGGTGGCTGCTGCTGACGCCGCGCCAGGACCGCGTGTGGGCCGATGACGTGGCCCAGCGCCTGCATGTAGTGTCGTTCGACGGGCGTCGCGTGGTGCTCGACAACGTGCGTGATTTCACCTGGCGCAGCGAAACCGACTATGACGCGCGCTGGGTGCGCCGAGAGTACGACCTGGACCAGCTGCGTTCGGCCGATCTGGTGCTGTCGTACTGGATGGGCCCGGCAATCGCCCACACGCTGATCTCGTTCGGCTTCGACGATGGCCGCCACGTGGTGTTCTCGCTGGAGATCCGCAAGGAGCGTGGTGAATCGTTCTCGGCGCTGGGCGGCTTCTTCCGCAAGTTCGAGATGACCCTGGTGGCCTCCGAGGAGACCGACATCATCCGCACCCGCACCAACGCGCGCGGCGAGGATGTCTATCTGTACCGCCTGCACGGCATGGACCGCACGCAGCTGAAGGAACTGTTCGCCGCCTACATCGAACAGGCGCGCGAACTGGATGCGACGCCGGGCTTCTACAACACGCTGACCAGCAACTGCACCACCATCGTCTTCGACCTGGCCCGCCACATCGCACCACGCCTGCCGCTGGACTATCGCCTGCTGCTGTCGGGGTATCTGGCCGAGTATGCGCAGGAGGTCGGCGCGCTCACCCCGGGCGTGCCGTACGCCGAACTGCATGACAAGGGCCGCATCACCCAGCGTGCGCTGGACCTGGGTGACGGCGAGCATTTCTCCACCGTGATCCGCCAGGGCGTGCCCGGCACCGAGCAGGACCCGCAGTAATGACCCGACTCCTCCCGACCCGCTGGCAGCGCCTGCTGCCGGTGTTGTTCGCCGCCTTCCTGCTGCTGGGCAGCAGCGGCTGCGCGATGGTTACCGTCAAGCAGGTCACGTCCAGTGATTCGCTGGTCAACAAGCGCGCCGACGTGCTCAACACCGGCAAGCTCAGCCCGGCCGCGCGCGAGACGCTCAGCGCTGCAGGCCTGGACGAATCGCAGTGCGAAAAGGACTTCCTGGTCTGCCGCAGCACGCTGCTGATGACCGATGACCTCAACGTCGAACAGCGGCTGTCGGCGCTGTCCGAACTGTGGGTGAAGGCGGCACTGGCGCTGACCCCGAAGAAGACCGCGGCCGGCGATCCGCCGATGAGCGATGCCGCGCTGGACGCCTGGCTGGAAGCGGCGCGTTACGCCTATGCGTACCTGTTCTACAGCGGCCGTTCGCCGTCTGACCGCGCCTTCGAGGACCGGCAGACGCAGGTGCGCGACTACTACAACTACGCGGCCGAGAAGGCAGCGGTCGTACTGTTCGTGCGCGCGCGTGCGGCGGCACTCGCCGGTGAGGACTACACGAAGCCGATCTCGGTCGGCAGCTGGTCGCTGGCCTCCAACTACCAGCAGTTGAACTTGAAGAGCATTCCGGCGCAGCTGGTGCCGGCCGGAACGGTCAGCTTCGTCGGCCTGCGCAGCACCTATCGCCGCGATGGCTTCGGTGCCGAACTGGTGATGGTGATGGACCCGCCGAAGCTGGTTGCACCGGTGATCGCGCCGGATGGCCCGAAGGCCGAGACGACGCAGGACGACGAAGACGATGCGCACCGGGGGCGCCGCCATCGCCATGACGATTCGGTGCCCGAGTTCAGCGAAATGTCCTCGATCAACGTCACCGCGCTGCTGCGCTTCGAGGGCAGCAGCCTGGACGACGTGATGCGCACGCGCCGGGTCGAGCTGGATGCCTACTCGCCGGAAGCCACCGAGCGCATCACCCTGCACGGCGAGCAGGTGCCGTTGGCCGGTAATTTCACCGCCGCCTATGGCCTGTGGCTGGCGCAGAGCGGTTTTGCCCGGCAGTCGCTGCGTACCCTGTTCGGCATGAGCGAGGGCATCGGTGAGCCGCACATCTACCTGATGCAGCCGTGGGACCCGAACCGCCGCATCATCTTCATGCTGCATGGCCTGGCCAGCAGCCCGGAGGCGTGGGTGAACCTGGCCAACGAGATCATGGGCGACCCCGAGCTGCGCCAGCAGTTCCAGGTGTGGCAGGTCTATTACCCGACCAATGCACCGATCGCGCTGAACCGCTATGAGATCGCCAATGCGTTCAATGACACGCTGAAGCACTTCGACCCCGATGGCAACACGCGGGCATCGAAGGACATGGTCTACATCGGGCACAGCATGGGCGGCGTGCTGGCCCGCCTGCTGGTCAGTGATTCCGGCGATGTGCTGTGGAATGACCTGCTGGCCAACTACGACCTGAAGGGCGAGCGCCTGAAGCGCGTGCAGGCCAAGCTGGGGCCGCTGCTGCATTTCAAGGCGCAGCCGAACGTGGAGCGCGCGATCTTCATCGCCGCGCCGCACCAGGGCACCGATATCGCCGGCAACAAGGTCGGCCGCCTGATCGGAAGGCTGGTGCGCCTGCCGCTGACCATACTCGGCAAGTTCGAGGATGTGTTCATGGCACTGGCACAGGCCGAGCAGCAGGTCGATGGCACCGCCAAGCCGAAGATTCCCAACAGCATCGACAACCTCAAGGCCAGCGATCCATTCGTGAAGGCGGCCGCGCAGCTGCCGATCGAAGCCGGCCTGAAATACCACTCGATCATTGCCCAGCGAAAACCGGAGCTTCCGGTGGAGAAGTCCGATGACGGGCTGGTGCCGTACTGGAGCGCACACCTGCCGGGCGCGCTGTCGGAGAAGGTGATCATCTCCGGCCACAGCGTGCAGGAGACCCCGCAGGCGGTGCTGGAAGTGCGGCGCATCCTGCACCGGGACATCGATGACGTAGGCACCGGTAGCCGGTAGTGCCGGCCGCTGGCCGGCATCATCCGGCATTCCTGTGTGCGTGAAAGCTGCCGGCCAGCGGCCGGCACTACCGAGCGCTGCCGCGCTACACCCGTCGCGCGATTACCGTCGCCAGCACCGCCAAGCCGCAGGTGATCGCCAGGCACAGGACATAACCGGTGTGCGGCGCGGTTTCCACGAACAGCGCGAACAGTGCACCGGACACCGCCAGCGCGGTGGTCACCGACAACGCCTCGCTCAGTTGCAGGGCCGAGGTGTTGGCGCCCTGCTCATGCGGTGCCGACAGCGAAAGCGTCAGCACCGACAGGCTGGCGTAGATCATGCCCATGCCGAAGCCGGTCAGGGCCCAGCCGACCAGCGACACCGGCAGTGGCACGGGGTTGAACAGCACCGCCAGCGTGGCGACGATGCCGACGGTCATCATCGCCGTGCCCACGCGCAGCAGCTGCTGGCGTGACCAGCCGCGTTGCTGGTGGCCCTGCAGCCATGAGCCGGCGAACCAGCCCAGCGCGCCGAGGCTGAGCACCGCACCGGCCCCGCTCGGCGAGAGCCCGCGCTCGCGTTGCAGCAGCAGCGGCAGATAGGCCTCGCAGGCAAAGAAGGCCGCAGCAGCGATGCCACGCAGCGCGATCACACTGGGCAGGCCACGGCGCAGCACCAGCGTTCCGGTCGGAAGCAGGCGGTGCACGCAGAACAGCAGCGCCAGCATCGCCGCGCCGATGCAGAGCAGCGCCGGCAGGCCCTGCTGCTGGCCGCCGAAATACAACAGCAGCGCGGCCAGCGAGGCACCGCTGGCCCAACGCACCACGTTGCCACGTCCATCGTCGCTGTCGCCGATCGCGGTGGACTGCATGCGCGCCAGTGCCGGGCGCAGCAGCAGGGCAGCGGGAACCGCCAGCAGCGGCACCGCCAGGAACACCCAGCGCCAGCCCAGATGCTGCACGATCAGGCCGCTCAGCGCCGGGCCGATCATCGACGGCACCACCCAACCTGCGGAGAAGGCCGCAAACACTTTCGGCCGAAGGTGCTCGGGGTAGCTGCGGCCGACCATCACATACAGCGAAACCGAGATCGCGCCTGCACCCAGCCCCTGCAGCAGACGCCCGGCGACCAGCATGCCCATGCGCATCGCGAAACCGGCCAGCAGCAGGCCCAGTACGAAGCAGGCCAGGCCGTACCACAGCGGTCGCGCCGGTCCGTGGCGATCGGCCCAGCGCCCGGCCAGGGTCATGCCGATCACACTGGTGGCCAGGGTGCCGCCGAACGCCAGCGCATACAGGCGCAGGCCATCGAGCGCTTCGGCCACGGTGGGCATCGCGGCGGCCACGGCCAGCGCCTCGAAGGCGTGCAGCGCGACCAGCGCGACCATGCCGATGGTGGTGGCGCGGTAGCGTTGGGACAGGATCGAAGTATCGGCCGGCACAGGGGTATCGGCGGGGGAGAGCATGGTCGTCATACAGATGGGCTGCGGGCCGCGCTTGTCAACCGGCGGCGAAGATAGCAGCATGACACCTCAACCGTAGTTGAGGTCAAGTGATGGCGTCCCAGGAACTGAGCGTTGGTGAAGTCTCCCAGCGCAGTGGCGTAGCGGTTTCCGCGCTGCACTTCTACGAGCGCAAGGGGCTGATCAGCAGCCTGCGCACCTCTGGCAACCAGCGCCGCTACAGCCGTGACGTGCTGCGCCGGCTGGCGGTGATCCGCGTGGCACAGCGCGTGGGCATGCCACTGGAAGCGGTGGGCCGTGCCTTCGAGAGCCTGCCCGAGGGCCGTGCGCCGACCAAGGCCGACTGGGCCAAGCTGTCCGCGCGCTGGCGCACCGAGCTGGAAGCGCGCATCCACATGCTGCAGCTGCTGCGCGATGAACTGACCGGCTGCATCGGCTGCGGCTGCCTGTCGCTGAAGCGCTGCCGCCTGGCCAACCCGGAAGACATCCTCGGCGAACGCGGCGACGGCCCGATGCGCTGGGAATGAAAAACGGAGCGGAGTAGGTGCCGACCTTGGTCGGCACGCGTGTTGCCAGACGGTGATTTACCAGACGGTGAGGGTCTCGCCGCTCTGGATGCCTTCGACCGCGCGCTGGAAGGCCAGTGCCGCGCGCTGTGCGCTCACCGCTTCGAAGCCGGGGAAGTAGGGGCCGTAGGCCGCCATTGATTCGATCAGTACGTTCGGGCTGACCACGTTGATGCGCAGGCCGCGCGGCAGCAGCTCCAGCGCGGCCGCGCGCACGAAACCTTCCAGCGCGGCGTTCACCGAGGTGGCGTTGGCACCGTCGCGGATCGGCTGTGCGCTGACGATGCCACTGGTCAGGGTGATCGAACCACCGGCGTTCAGGTGGTGCTGCGCGGCCAGGGCCAGCCGCACCTGGCCCAGCAGCTTGTCCTGCAGGCCGATGTTGAACTGCTCGGGCGTCATCTCCTGCAGCGGGCCGAAGTGCAGCTTGCCGGCGGTGGAGATCACCGCATCGACCGGGCCGGTGCGGGCGAACAGTTCGGTAACGCTGGCGTCGTCGGTCAGGTCGACCCGCAGTTCGCCGCTGTGGCGGCCGGCGGCGAGGATCTGGTGCTGCTGGCCGAGCTGGCGGGCGACCGCCTGGCCGAGGGTGCCGCTGGCACCGACGAGGAGGATCTTCATGGCCGTTCCTTGCGAGTGGGGGAATGAGCGCAGTCTGCGCGCTCACGGCATGGTTAAGTAAGTGGCGTATGCTTCGCAGATTCCTAACCTGGGGTTGGTAATGGATACGCTTCGCTGCATGCAGGCCTTCGTCGCCGTGGCCGAGCGCGGCAGCTTTGCCGGCGCCGCTGAACAGTTGCAGGTGTCGGCGGTGATGGTCGGCAAGTACATCCAGCAGCTGGAGGTGCACCTGGGCACTGCGCTGCTGCAACGTAACACCCGCCGCCAGCGCCTGACCGACGCCGGCAGCGCCTATCTGGCCGGGTGCCGGCAGGTGCTGGATCAGGTGCAGCAGGCCGAAGCCGATGTGGCCGGCCTGCAGGTGCAGCCGCGTGGCCTGCTGCGGGTCAGCGCGCCGAGCACCTGGGGCAGCTGCGTGCTGGCCCCGCAACTGGCTGCCCTGCTGCGGGCACAGCCGCAGTTGAACATCGAGCTGGACCTGAGCAACCGCCGCGTGGACCTGATCGAGGATGGATTCGACGTGGCGATCCGGGTCGGCCCGCTGCCGTCGCAGGAGGTGGTGGCACGGCCGTTGCCGCCGTATGCGATGAGCCTGTGCGCGGCGCCGTCGTACCTGCGCCGGCGCGGCACGCCGCGTACGCCGGCGGATCTGCAAGGGCATGACTGCCTGAGCCATCTGGCCTGGCGCGGTGGTCATGGCTGGCAGCTGGCCAGCGGCGAACAGGTGGATTGGGAAGCGCGGTTGACCTGCAACGATGGCGTTGCACTGCGCGAAGCCGCAGTGGCCGGTGCGGGGCTGGTGCTGCAGCCGACGGCACTGCTGGCGGGTGAAATCGCGGCCGGGCGGTTGAAGCCGCTGCTGCGCGACTACCTGCCCGAACCGCGGCCAATGCACCTGATCTACCTGCCGGATCGACGGCCGCGCCCACGGTTGCAGTGCTTCGTGGATTTCGTCATAGCCACATTGGGGCAATCATGACGGTGGGTGCCGACCGTTGGTCGGCACACATCGAGATCAATCATTCGCCGCAGACAATTCCTGCCCGCGCACCTGCGCGGCGCGCAGCGCCTTGTCCACCAGCGCTTCGAAGCCTCCAGCCTGGAAGCTCTCGATCGCCGCCTGGGTGGTGCCGTTCGGCGAAGTCACGCGGCGGCGCAGTTCGGCCGGGCTTTCGCCGGCTTCATCCAGCATGCGCGATGCACCCAGCAGGGTCTGCACCACCAGCGCACGCGCGGCATCGGCCGGCAGGCCTTGCGCGACGCCGGCCGCTTCCATCGCTTCGGCCAGCAGGAACACATAGGCCGGCCCGCTGCCTGAAACGGCGGTGACCGAATCCATCAGCGTTTCGCTGTCGATCCACACCGTGCGCCCGGCACTGGCCAGCACCTGTTCGGCCTTCGCGTGCTGCTGCGCATCCACCGATGACGTCGCGTACAGGCCGGTCACACCGGCGCCGAGCAGCGCGGGGGTGTTGGGCATCGCACGCACGACTGCCAGATCGCCACCCAGCCAGCGCTCCAGTTGCGCGCTGGTGATGCCCGCAGCGATCGACACCACCAGGGGGCGGTGTGCCTGTGCCAGTGCCTGCAGCGACTGGCACACATCGCGCAGTACCTGCGGCTTCACCGCCAGCAGCCAGGTGCGGCCCTGCGCGGCGGCATCGGCCGCGTTGTCATGCACCTGCACGCCGAAGTCGGCGGCCAGCGCCTGGCGCAGTTCGGCCACCGGTTCGGCCACGTGGATGTGCGCGGCGGGCACGCCCTGCCGGATCAGGCCGGCAATCAGGCTGCGCGCCATGTTGCCGCCGCCGATGAAGGTGATGGAATCAGCTGCCATGGAAGTCTCCTTGGAAAGTCAGGCCGGGCGCGGACGCGCGCCGAACAGGGCGGTGCCGATGCGCACCAGGGTGGCGCCCTCGGCGATGGCCTCGGCGTAGTCGCCGCTCATGCCCATCGACAGGGTGTCGACCTGCGCGTGCTGGGCCGCCAGCGACTGGAAAAGTGTGCGCATGCGCACGAATGCATCCCGACGGCGCTCCGCTTCGGGCCACGGTGCGGGAATCGCCATCAGGCCGCGCAGGCGCAGGCCGGGTTCGGCGGCAATCGCGGCAGCCAGTGCATCGACCTCGTCCGGCGCACAGCCGTGCTTGCTGGATTCGTCGTCGATGTTGACCTGGATCAGCACGTTCAGCGGCCCGCGCTCGGCAGGGCGATGGCGGGCCAGCGCGATCACTAGCTTGAGCCGGTCCACGCTCTGCACCCAGTCGAAATGGCTGGCCACGGCATCGGCCTTGTTCGACTGCAGGTGGCCGATCAGGTGCCATTCCAGCGCCAGGTGCTGCAGCGCCTGCATCTTGGCCAGCGCTTCCTGCACGTAGTTCTCGCCGAAGGCATGCTGGCCCTGTGCGGCCAGCGCAGCCACGGCCTCGGCCGGCTGGGTCTTGGACACCGCCAGCAGGCGTGGGTCGGGCCTGCCAGCGGCCACGGCGGCTGCGTGCAGGTTGCTCAGGATCTGGGGCAGGGGAGTGGCCACGTAACGCGTTCCGTTGAATCAGGAGGCTATACTGCCGCCCGGGGAAAGATCCTTCCAGTCGAAGCCGTTATTGGGGAGTAGCCGCTCATGGATATCGCCGAGCTGTTGGCGTTTTCCGTAAAGAACAAAGCGTCCGACCTGCATTTGTCCGCAGGCCTGCCGCCGATGATCCGCGTGGACGGCGACGTGCGCCGGATCAACATCCCAGCCCTGGACCACAAGCAGGTCCACGCGCTGGTGTACGACATCATGTCCGACAAGCAGCGCCGCGATTACGAGGAATTCCTCGAAGTGGACTTCTCCTTCGAGATCCCGTCGCTGGCGCGCTTCCGTGTGAACGCGTTCAACCAGAACCGCGGCGCCGGTGCGGTGTTCCGTACCATTCCGTCCGAAGTGCTGACCCTGGAAGACCTGGCCTGCCCGCCGCTGTTCCGCGAGGTGATCCAGCAGCCGCAGGGCCTGATCCTGGTGACCGGCCCGACCGGTTCGGGCAAGTCGACCACGCTGGCGGCGATGATCGACTACATCAACAAGAACGAATACGGCCACATCCTCACCGTCGAGGATCCGATCGAATTCGTGCACACCTCGCAGAAGTGCCTGATCAACCAGCGCGAAGTGCACCGCGACACGCACGGCTTCAACGAAGCGCTGCGTTCGGCGCTGCGTGAGGACCCGGACATCATCCTGGTGGGCGAACTGCGCGACCTGGAAACCATCCGCCTGGCGCTGACCGCGGCGGAAACCGGCCACCTGGTGTTCGGCACCCTGCATACCAGTTCGGCGGCCAAGACCATCGACCGCATCATCGACGTATTCCCGGCCGGCGAAAAGCCGATGGTGCGTTCGATGCTGTCCGAGTCGCTGCGTGCGGTGATCTCGCAGGCACTGCTGAAGAAGGTGGGCGGCGGTCGTACCGCAGCCTGGGAAATCATGGTCGGCACCCCGGCCATCCGCAACCTGATCCGCGAGGACAAGGTCGCGCAGATGTACTCGGCCATCCAGACCGGCCAGCAGTACGGCATGATGACCCTGGACCAGCACCTGCAGGACCTGGTCAAGCGCAGCCTGATCACCCGCAACCAGGCCCGCGACTACGCCAAGGACAAGCGCCTGTTCGAGTAAGGCGGGGCAGCAACGGGGCGGCGTGCGCCACTGCGCCGCCGTTCCGTGCCGTTTCCTCCATCGACCGTTTCCTGGTACATGCCCCATTGGGAGCCCGCCGTGAACACCACCGCGACCACCATCGATTTCACTTCGTTCCTCAAGCTGATGGCGCACCAGCGCGCCTCGGACCTGTTCATCACCGCCGGCATGCCGCCGGCGATGAAGGTCAACGGCAAGATCTCGCCGATCACCCAGACCCCGCTCACGCCGCAGCAGAGCCGCGACCTGGTGCTCAACGTGATGACCCCGGCGCAGCGCGAGGAATTCGAGAAGACCCACGAATGCAACTTCGCCATCGGCCTGTCCGGTGTCGGCCGCTTCCGCGTCAGCTGCTTCTACCAGCGCAACCAGGTCGGCATGGTGCTGCGCCGCATCGAGACGCGCATTCCGACCGTGGAAGAGCTGAGCCTGCCGCCGATCATCAAGACGCTGGCGATGACCAAGCGCGGCATCATCCTGTTCGTCGGCGCTACCGGTACCGGTAAATCGACCTCGCTGGCAGCGATGATCGGGTACCGCAACCAGAACTCGACCGGCCACATCATCACCATCGAAGACCCGATCGAATTCGTGCACAAGCACGAGGGCTGCATCATCACCCAGCGCGAGGTCGGCATCGATACCGACAGCTGGGAAGCGGCGCTGAAGAACACCCTGCGCCAGGCGCCGGACGTGATCATGATCGGCGAGGTGCGTACCCGCGAAGGCATGGACCACGCCATCGCGTTTGCCGAAACCGGCCACCTGGTGCTGTGCACCCTGCATGCCAACAACGCCAACCAGGCGATGGACCGCATCGTCAACTTCTTCCCGGAAGACCGCCGCAACCAGTTGCTGATGGACCTGTCGCTGAACCTCAAGGGCGTGGTCGCGCAGCAGCTGATTCCTTCGCCCGATGGCCGCTCGCGCAAGGTGGCGATGGAGATCCTGCTGGGCACGCCGCTGGTGCAGGACTACATCCGCGACGGCGAGATCCACAAGCTGAAGGAAGTGATGAAGGATTCGGTCCAGCTGGGCATGAAGACCTTCGACCAGAGCCTGTTCGAGCTGTACCAGGCCGGCGAGATCAGCTACGAGGACGCACTGCGCTACGCCGATTCGCAGAACGAAGTGCGCCTGCGCATCAAGCTTAGCCAGGGCGGCGACGCGCGCACCCTGTCGCAGGGGCTGGATGGCGTGGAGATCTCCGAGATCCGGTGACCCAACGATCTGTAGAGTCGAGCTTGCTCGACTACAGGAACAGTCGAGCAAGCTCGACTCTACGAGCGCACTCGAGCAAGCTCGACTCTACCGGGCGCGCTGGCGATTGATGAATTCCAGTCATGACCGACTGCCATCCCGTCGGTTCAATCCTGCGCCCGTGCAGGCGTATCGTCAGCGCTCCCCCTCTGGAGCACGATGATGCAGACACGTGAACTCGGCCGCAGCGGCCTGAAGGTTTCCGCCCTGGGCCTGGGCTGCATGGGCCTGAGCCATGGCTATGGCCAGCCGGTCGAGCGCAGCCAGGGCATCGCCCTGCTGCACGCCGCCGTTGAACGCGGCGTGACCTTCTTCGACACCGCCGAGGTGTACGGCCCGTACACCAATGAAGATCTGCTCGGCGAGGCGTTGGCGCCGCACCGCGACAGGCTGGTGATCGCCACCAAGTTCGGCTTCAAGGATGCGCGTGTCGATACCGGCCTGGACAGCCGCCCGCAGAACATCCGTGCGGTGGCCGAGGCCAGCCTCAAGCGCCTGCGCACCGACCACATCGACCTGTTCTACCAGCACCGCGTCGACCCGAACGTACCGATCGAGGATGTCGCCGGCACCGTGCGTGACCTGATCGCCGAAGGCAAGGTCGGCCACTTCGGGCTGTCCGAGGCCAGTGCCGCCACCGTGCGCCGCGCGCATGCGGTGCAGCCGGTTGCTGCCGTGCAGAGCGAGTACTCGCTGTGGTGGCGCGAGCCCGAGCGCGAGCTGCTGCCGACCCTGCAGGAACTGGGCATCGGCTTCGTGCCGTTCAGCCCGCTGGGCCGTGGCTTCCTGACCGGCGCGATCAACGCCGACACCACCTTCGACGCCAACGATTTCCGCAACACCGTGCCGCGTTTCGAGGTGGAAGCGCGCCGCGCCAACCAGGCCCTGGTCGATCGCATCAGCACGATCGCCGCGGCACGTGGCGCCACACCGGCGCAGGTGGCGCTGGCCTGGCTGCTGGCGCAGGCGCCGTGGATCGTGCCGATTCCGGGCACCACCAAGGTCCACCGCCTGGACGAAAACCTGGGCGCAGCCGCACTGCAGCTGGCGCCGGAGGAGCTTCAGCGCATCGCACAGGCGCTGGATGAAGTGTCGATCGTCGGCGAGCGCTACAACGCGCAGCGCGCCGCCCAGGCCAAGGGCTGATCACCCGCCGCTGGGCTGTCTTGTAGTGGGTGCGGACAGTCGGTGGTGGGTGCGGACCGTTGGTCCGCACTCCTCAATCCCCCATCGGCCCACGCAATGCATCAAGCACCGTGCGCATCGCCACGGTGACGTGGCGGCGCGACGGGTAATACGCGTAGTAGCCATCGAAATGCGGGCACCAGTCGTCCAGCACCGATTGCAGGCGGCCATCGTCCAGCATCGGCTGCACCTGGTCTTCCGGCAGCCACGCCAATCCGCTGCCGGCCAGCGCGGCGGCGCGGGTCATGCCCATGCTGTTGAAGATCCACTGACCACTCACGCGCACGCTCAGTTCGTTGCCGTCCTGGCCGAAGTCCCACGGCATCAGGCCGCCATGGGTGGGCAGGCGCAGGGTCACGCAGTTGTGCCCGGCCAGGTCGTGCGGATGCCGCGGTACCACGTGCTGGCGGAAGTAGGCGGGCGCACCGACCACGCGCATGCGCAGTGGCGGGCTGATCGGCACCGCGACCATGTCGCGGGCCAGGCGCTCACCCAGGCGGATGCCGATGTCGTAGCGCTCGGCAACGATGTCGGCCAGCCCGTAGTCGGCGGCCAATTCCACCTTCAGCTCCGGATACTGCTGCAGCAACGGTGCCAGCCGCGGCCAGGCGATGTATTCGGCGGCATGGCCGGTGGCGTTGATGCGGATGGTGCCGGCCGGGCGTTCGCGGTACTCGGCCAGTGCGGCCAGCCCGTCCTCGATTTCGGCCAGGCGTGGGGCGAGGGTTTCCAGCAGGCGGGCGCCGGCCTCGGTGGTGGACACGCTGCGGGTGGTGCGGGTCAGCAGGCGCACGCCAAGCCGCTGTTCCAGGCCGCGCATGGCATGGCTGAGCGCGGACTGGGACACGCCGAGCTGGGCGGCGGCCTTGGTGAAGCTGCCCGCGCGGGCGACGTGGACGAAGGCCTGCAGGTCGTTGAGGTTTTCACGGGGCATGAGGGGATGATACGGCCGGGCTGCGCCCGGCACCTGCCGAAACAACGGCAACGTCAACTTCAAAAGCGGGTTTCCTGCGGGAGGCAGGGTGGCTCAGGTTGCGGGGGGCGGCGCAAGTACGTCCATGTAGCCTCGGTCGCGCCATCCATGGCGCTCACGCCCCCGCAACCTGAGCCACCCCGCCTTCGACAGTTTCCCGCGAGCTGTTGGAACCTGCTGCTGACGGTAGGTGCCGACCGTTGGTCGACACGGGGTCGGATGTGTGGGGATGTCGATTTCCACGTCTGTGGTTCGTCGAATGAATGACTTTCAACAGGAGCAGCACATGAGCATTGGCACCACGCCGAGAGGCCCGGCCTCGTATTTCCCCTCCATCGAGAAGACCTACGGCCAGCCGGTTGCGCACTGGTTCGGGCTGCTGGCGGCCAGGCAGGGCCTGAAGCACATGGAACTGGTCAGCTTCCTGAAGAGCGAGCACGGCTTGGGCCATGGCCACGCCAACGCGCTGGTGGCGCACCATCTGGCTGGCAGGGGCTGACCAGCCGCGGGTCGGGGCCAGGGCGGAGCGCCTTCAGCTGAACGATTTCATCTGCAACTGTCATGCAGATCGTGTCTAATACCGCTCCCCACCCGTTGTTCCCCCACCCGCATGTCCCTTGAATCCCATGGCCCCGCGCCGTGCGACGACGCTGACGGCCACCTGGTCACCGCCGGTCCGCTGACCCCACCGCCCGACAGTGCCGGTACCTCCGCCGACGAAACTGCACTGCGGCACTCGATCGCCGAAGACGTGCAGGGCATGGTGCTGGCCACGATGGTGGCCTCGCTGGGCCTGGCCATCTTCGCCAAGAGTGGGCTGATGATCGGCGGCATGGCCGGCATGGCCTTCCTGCTGCACTACGCGCTGGACTGGAACTTCGGCGTGGTGTTCGTACTGGTCAATCTGCCCTTCTACTGGGTGGCGCTGCGCCGCATGGGCTGGGAATTCACCCTGAAGACCTTTGCCGCGGTCACCGCCTGCGGCGTGCTGACCGACCTGCTGCCGCGCTGGATCGATTTCTCGCATATCCACCCGCTGTACTCGGCCATCGTCGGCGGCGCCTTGTCCGGCCTGGGCATCCTGTTCTTCATCCGCCATCGTGCCAGCCTCGGCGGCATCGGCATCCTGGCGGTGTACCTGCAGCGCACCCGCGGCTGGAGCGCGGGCAAGGTGCAGATGTCCTACGACGCCTGCCTGATGGTGGCCGCGTTCTTCGTGCTGTCGCCGTCGAAGGTGCTGTACTCGGCCATCGGCGCGGTGGTGCTCAGCCTGGTGCTGATGTTCAACCACCGCCCCGGCCGTTACATGGGCGTGTGACGATTCGACGGTAGTGCCGGCCGCTGGCCGGCAACACCTGTGGCCTGGCGAGGCTGCCGGCCAGCGGCCGGCACTACCGGGCGGCCTGCAACCACGGTGGCGACAGTTTCAGCAGCCGCGCATGCACCGGGCAGTCCGTGGCGTGCGCACCGGGCAGGTAGCCCAGGCTCATCAGGAACTCGCCGGTGATCTCGCCGCCGGTGAAGCGGAAGGTCTTCTTGAACAGCTTCACCCAGTCAGCCTTGCTGCGCGGGTGGTGGGCATCGAGCCAGGCGGCGAAGCTGCCATGGCTGGCCCGCAGCTGCTGGATCACCTGCGCGTTGTGGATCGCCGCCAGCACCTTCAGCCGGTTGCGGATGATGCCCGCATCCGACAGCAGCCGCTCGATGTCCTGCTCGGCATAGGCCGCCACGCGGTCCACGTCGAAGCCGTCATAGGCCGCACGGAAGCCTTCGCGCTTCTTCAGGATGGTCTCCCAGCTCAGGCCGGCCTGGTTGATTTCCAGTACCAGCCGTTCGAACAGCTCGCGCTCGTCGCGCTGCGGGAAGCCGTACTCGTTGGCGTGGTAGTAGTCGTGCACCGGGTGGCCCGGGGCGATGAGGCAGTAGCCGGACACGTTGAATTCCTGCGGTACGGGCTGGTCATTATGCGCGCCGTGACCGCCGGGTGGAGGCGCCCGGCGCGCCCAGCCGCTAGAATGGCGCCATGCCAGTAACGCCGACCTCCCTTGCCGATCACCTGCTCGTCGCGCTGCCGTCGCTGCTCGACGCGACCTTCGCCCGTAGCGTCGCGCTGATCTGCCAGCACGACGAGAACGGCGCGATGGGCGTGCTGGTCAACCAGCCGTCCGAATACACCCTGGGCGAAGTGCTCGCACAGATGGACATCACCACCGGCGACGGCGACCTGCAGGCGCGCATGGTGCTCAATGGCGGCCCGGTGCACCCCGAACGCGGCTTCGTCATCCACGATGACGCACGGGCGTGGGATTCCAGCCTGACCGTGGGCGAGGGCCTGTACCTGACCACCTCGCGCGACATCCTTGAAGCGATGGCGCGCGGCGAAGGGCCGGCCAATGCCGTGGTTACCCTCGGCTGCGCCGGCTGGGGCGCAGGGCAGCTGGAAAGCGAGCTGGCCGAGAACAGTTGGCTGACCGTGCCGGCCGATGCCGAGCTGGTGTTCCAGCTGCCGCTGGAACAGCGCTGGCAAGGCGCGGCCTCGCGCATCGGCGTGGATCTGTTCCGGCTGACCGACTACAGCGGCCATGTCTGATCCGGCGGCCCCCGCACCGGTGTCTGCTGCCCCGGCCATCCGCCGCGACGGCACGGTTCTGGGTTTCGATGTCGGCTCGCGGCGTATCGGCGTGGCCATCGGCAGTGCCTTCGCCGCCCATGCACGCGCGGTGGCCGTGGTCGATGTGCACGGCAACGGGCCGGACTGGGCGGCGATCGAACGCCTGCTCAAGGAATGGAAGCCCGATGGTCTGGTGGTCGGCGACCCGCTGACCCTGGACGGCCAGGATCAGCCCAACCGCAAGCGCGCGCAGGGCTTTGCCCGCCAGCTGCGGGAACGCTTCAAGCTGCCGGTGGTGATGATCGACGAGCGTTCCAGCTCGGTCGAGGCCGCCCGCCGCTTCGCCGTCGAGCGCGCCGAAGGGCGCAAGCGGCGCCGCGATGCGGCCGCCCTCGACGCCGTGGCCGCGGCGGTGATCATCGACCGCTGGCTGTCGTCTCCCGACGACGCCACCCCCATTCCCTGACTGCACGACTCCCGCCATGACCGCCCAGCAAATCGATGCCTCCGGACGCCTGCGCCACCTGTTGACCCTTGAGGGGCTGCCGCGCGAAACCCTGCTGCAGCTGCTCGACCGCGCCGGGCAGATCCGCGACGCCGCGGTGGGCCGCGTCGGCAACAAGCGGCACGTGCTGGCCGGTTCGGCGGTATGCACGCTGTTCTTCGAACCGTCCACCCGCACCCGCAGCTCGTTCCAGCTGGCCGCGCAGCGCCTGGGTGCCGACGTGCTGAACTTCGATGCCTCGACCTCGTCCACGCGCAAGGGCGAAACCGCCTGCGACACGCTGCGCAACCTGGAAGCGATGGGCGTGCGCGGCTTCGTCGTGCGCCACCCCGATGATGGCGCCGTCGCCGCACTGGCTGAAGCGGCGGGCGAGGGCACCGCGCTGATCAACGCCGGTGACGGCCGCAGCTCGCACCCGACCCAGGGCCTGCTGGACATGCTGACCCTGCGCCAGGCCAAGGGCCCGGACTTCTCGAAGCTGAAGGTGGTGATTGTCGGCGACGTGAAGCACTCGCGCGTGGCCCGCACCGACCTGCATGCGCTGCGTACCCTGGGCGTGGGCGAGATCCGCGTATGCGGCCCGCAGTCGCTGCTGCCGGACGACGAGACCCTGAAGGGCTGCGTGGTCGGCGATGATTTCGACGCCATGCTGGAAGGCGTCGACGCGCTGATGATGCTGCGCCTGCAGCGCGAGCGCATGGAAGAAGGCCTGGTGCCGTCGCTGGAGCAGTACCACGCCGAGTACGGGCTGACCAACGAACGCCTGGCGCGCGCCGGCAAGGATGCAGCCGTGCTGCACCCGGGCCCGATCAACCGCGGCGTGGAAGTGACCGACGAGGTGGCCGACGGCCCGCAGTCGTGGGTACTGCGCCAGGTCGCCAACGGCGTCGCCGTGCGCATGGCCGTGCTGGAAACCCTGCTGGGCTGACCGCTCTGGTGGGTGCCAACCGTCGGTTGGCACAAAGGCGGATTCACCTTGAACTATCTGGGTGGGTGCCGACCGTTGGTCGGCACAATGGGAATTCACCCTGGACCATCTGGGTAGGTGCCGACCGTTGGTCGGCACAATGGGAATTCACCCTGGACTATCTGGGTAGGTGCCGACCGTTGGTCGGCACTGCCCCTACCTGCATCGACGCAGTTGCCCGATAGGCAACAACAGCTGTCGCGCACACGCTTGTGCCCATGAACCGAGCACGCCTGAGACTTGGCCGTCATTCCCGGATCGGGCAAACCTACCTTCTGACCTCCGTCACCCAGGGACGTCGACGCGACTTCGAGGATGCCGCCGCGGCACACGTGGCGATGGACGTGGTCCGTCGCATCGACGCTGAAGGTCTGACGCACTCGCTTGCCTATGTGGTCATGCCAGACCACATCCATTGGCTTGTGGAGCTCCGCGCGTTCTCACTGAACTACATCATGCAACGCTTCAAATCGAGCAGTGCATTACGGATCAATCGCATGCTCGGCCGGTCAGGAAGATTCTGGCAATCGAACTATCACGATCACGCGATCCGCTCTGATGAATCGCTGTTTCGCCATGCGATGTACGTGGTGGGGAATCCGATCAGGGCAGGATTGGCAACGCAGCTTGGTGAGTATCCCCATGCGTGGTGTAGATGGGAGATGGATGGAAAGTTCGAGGCAATCGAGTTTTCTGGATCGGAGAGATAG
Organism: Stenotrophomonas sp. CC22-02; assembly: GCF_004365115.1. NCBI lineage: Bacteria > Pseudomonadati > Pseudomonadota > Gammaproteobacteria > Lysobacterales > Lysobacteraceae > Stenotrophomonas > Stenotrophomonas sp. CC22-02. The sequence goes on from NZ_SOCO01000001.1 coordinate 570,439, forward strand.
TGCCGACCAACGGTCGGCACCCACCAGTTCCCATGCCGACCAATGGTCGGCACCCACCAGCTCCCATGCCGACCAATGGTCGGTACCTACCAACACCCGGGCCGACCAACGGTCAACACCTACCAACAGATGTTTCCCGGCAGGGGCGGTGGTTCAGCGCTTCTGCGCGAACAGCCAGGCCCACATCGCCGGGTCGGCGTAGGTGGCGTCCCAGGCGTTGTGGTTGCCTTCCGGGTACTCGGTGTAGCGCACGTCGCGCGCGTTGGTGCCCTGGAAGGCACTGTGCAGCCTGCGGTCGTCGTCCGGTGGCACCACATCATCCAGGGCGCCGTGGAAGATCCAGATTGGTGCGTGCTGCAGGCGCTGGGCGATCACCGCGTAAGGATCGGCCTCATGCGCGACTTGTTCGACGAACAGGGTTGGGCGCTTCGCGCGCGGTGCCAGCACAGCGCCGCATACCGGCACGATCGCGGCAAAGCGGCGTGGATCGTCCAGGGCGATGTTCCAGCTGCCGTAGCCGCCCATCGACATGCCGGTCAGGTACTGGCGCGCAGGGTCGGCGCCAAACTCGGCGATCGTTGCGTCCAGCGCGGCCAGGGCCATGCGGTTGTTGCGGCCGCTCCATTCCGAGTGCTTTGCTGCCTGGGGGAAGACAACCAGGGCGGGGAAGTCGGGATGCTCGCGCAGGTAGGGGCCCAGCCCCGCGCGCGTCTGCCGGATGCCGTCGCTGCCGCGCTCGCCCGAGCCATGCAGGAACAGAATGACCGGAACACTGGCGGACGCCGGGGCCTGCAGCCCGGCCGGAATGAACACCTGGTAGTAGGCGGTCTCGCCATCCACTTTGACCGCGCGGGCCTCGAAGCGTCCACGCGCGCTGTCCGGCAGCGAGGCACATCCGGTCATCATCAGAAGGGCCAGCAGCGGCAGCCAGCGCGACATGGAACGGACCATGGGAATTCCTGGGGCGGCGGGAACGCCTCCATCGTAGTCCGCCGCCGTCAACGCGGCATCATGCGCCGCGTCACTGCGGGCGCGGGAAACTGGCGATGATGTCCAGCTGTTCCTGTGCTTCGGCATTGCCTTCAGCGGCGGCGGCCTGCACCTGCGCCATGTCCGGGTGCAGCACCACCAGCAACGGGTTCTCGCAGACCGGGCAGTCGTACTCGGTTGCGTCCTCGTCCAGTTCCATCTCCATGCCGCGCGAGCTGCCCTTCCATTCGCAGGCCGGGCAGGTGTGCTGCTGGTCGCGCCAGCCGGGCTGGAAGTAGTTTTCGATCGTCGTTGCCATTCGTGTTCCAGTGGGAAGGGGCAGCGCCCCGCATGGCGGTGGCCATCCCTTGATACGGTCAGTGCAGCAGCACCAGGGTGGCCAGGCCGAGGAAGGTGAAGAAGCCCATCGAGTCGGTCACCGCGGTCAGGAAGATGCCGCTGGCCAGCGCCGGGTCGAAGCCGAAGCGTTTGAGCGTCAGTGGCACCAGCACGCCGGCCAGTGCGGCGAACAGCAGGTTGCAGGTCAGCGCGATGGCGATCACCGCCGACAGCCCGGGCGAGTGGAACCAGGCCAGCACGATCAGCCCCAGAACCGAACCCAGCATCACGCCGTTCAACAGGGCGACCCGCACTTCCTTCCACAGCAGCGTGCGCGCATTGGATGCGCCCACCTGGCCCAGGGCCAGGCCGCGCACCATCAGCGCCAGCACCTGGGTGCCGGCATTGCCGCCCAGGCCGGCCACGATCGGCATCAGCACCGCCAACGCCACCAGCTTGTCGATGGTGCCTTCGAAGTGGCCGACCACGCTGGAAGCCAGGAAGGCGGTGCACAGGTTCACCGACAGCCACATCAGGCGCCGGCGCATCGCACGCCAGACCGGGCTGAACAGATCCTCGTCCTCGTCCAGACCGGCGGCGCCCAGCGCCTGGTGCTCGGCCTGGCCGCGGATGATGTCGACCACGTCATCGATGGTGATGCGGCCGATCAGGATGTTGTTGTCGTCCACCACCGGCGCGGAGATCCAGTCATGGTCGGAGAACTGCCGCGCCACTTCCTGGTCGCTCTCGCCGACGTCGATGGCCGGCTGCTCGTCGTCGATCAGGCGGTTGATCGGCGTGGTGTCCTCGTGGGTCACCAGCGCGGCCAGCGAGACCCGCCCGAGGTACTGGTGCCGCCGGCTGACCACGAACAGGTGGTCGGTGTGGTCGGGCAGTTCGCCGCGCAGGCGCAGGTAGCGCAGCACCACGTCGACGTTGACGTCGGCGCGCACCGTCACCACGTCCGGATTCATCAGGCGGCCGGCGCTGTCCTCGGGGTAGGACAGCACCTGTTCCAGGCGCTCGCGGTTCTCGCGGTCCATCGACTTGAGGACTTCGTCGATGACCGTGTCCGGCAGGTCTTCGACCAGGTCGGCCAGATCGTCGATGTCCAGGTCTTCGACCGCGGCGATGATCTCGTCCGGGTCCATGTCCGCGAGCAGGCTTTCGCGCACGTCCTCGCCGACGTGGACCAGCACCTCGCCGTCATCTTCCGGATCGACCAGGCCCCACACCACCTCACGCTTGCCCGGCGGCAGCGATTCGAGCAGGTTGCCGATCTCGGCCGGGGCCAGGGTGTTGACCAGCCGACGCACCGGCCCCAGCCGGCCGCTGTCCAGTGCATCGGACAGCATCCGCAGTTGGCGCGCAGTCTTGTCGTGGCGTACAGCTTCAGCCATCGCAGCTCCCGCGGGATAAGAAAAGCCGCGATCCCGGCAAGGATGCGGCAACAGGGGTGTTCAGCGCGTCATTATCGCAAGGGGATGTTTCAACGCATAGCCGCTGGGTGGCATTACCCCCTGCGGTCAGGGCGCGTCCGCCACCAGTGCCAGCCAGCGCTCGATGCCGCGGCGGTCGCGCGCGGCCAGCAGCTTCGGCGCGCGGGCACGCAAGGCGCCCAGGTCGGCCTCGCGGATCGCCCGGCGCACCTCCAGCAATGTACCGGGATGCAGGCTGAACTCGCTCAGGCCCAGCGCCAGCAGCAACGGGGTCATCCGGGCATCGCCGGCCATCTCGCCGCAGACCGCCACCGGGATGCGGTGGCGCGCGCCGGTGTCGATCACCATCTGCAGCAGCCGCAGCACGGCCGGGTGCAACGGCGAGTAGAGCTCGCCCAGTGCCTCGTTGTTGCGGTCGGCGGCGAGCAGGTACTGCACCAGGTCGTTGGTACCGATCGACAGGAAGTCGACCAGATCGATGAAGCTCTCCAGCGCCAGTGCGGCCGCGGGGACTTCGATCATCGCGCCCAGTGGCACGTGGTCGGACACCATGTGGCCCTCGCCGCGCAGCTGTTCGGTCAGCTTGAGCATGCGCCGGCGCACCGCCAGCAGCTCCTCGCGGGAACTGACCATCGGAACCAGCACGCGCAGCTTGCCGTAGGCCGAGGCGCGCAGGATCGCGCGCAGCTGGGTGTCGGCCACCTTCGGCCGGGCCAGCGACAGGCGCACGCCGCGCAGGCCCAGTGCCGGATTTTCTTCGTTGCTCAGGGTCAGGCCGGTGCGATCGGCCTTGTCCGCGCCCAGGTCGAGCGTGCGGATGGTGACCGGACGCCCGCTCATGCCCAGTGCGGCATCGCGATAGGTCTGGAACTGTTCTTCCTCGTCCGGCAGCTCGTTGCGCTGCAGGAACAGGAATTCGGTGCGGTACAGGCCCAGCCCCTGCGCGCCCAGCGCATGCGCCTGGGTCACGTCCTCCAGCGATTCGGCGTTGGCCAGCAGGGCGATGTCGATCTGGTCGCGGGTACGGCTGGGCTTGCTGCGCAGGCGGCCCAGCTCGCGCTGTTCACGCGCATGCTCTTTCAGTCGCGCGCGGTAGTCGCGCAGGTTGTCGGCCTGCGGGTTGACCGTGATGCTGCCGTCGGCGCCGTCGATGATCAGCACGTCGCCGTCGGCGATGCGGCTGAGCAGCTGCGGTACGTTGACGATCAGCGGCAGGTGCAGGCTGCGTGCCAGGATCGCACTGTGCGAAAGCGCGCTGCCGGCGGCGGTGACGATGCCGACCACCCCTTGCGCCTGCAGCTGCGCCAGCTCGGACGGGGCGATGTTGTCGCAGACCAGGATCTCACCGGCCAGGCCCTTCATCACCGGCGGCCGGTCCGGTTGCAGGAAGGCGTGGATGCGGCCGATCACATGGTCCAGATCGTCCATGCGGCTCTTCAGGTAGGCATCGTCCATGCCATCGAAGACCTTGGCCAGGCGGTCGCGTTGCAGGCGCAGCGCATAGCCGGCACTGTACGGCCCGCTGCGGATCAGTTCGTCCAGGCCATACAGCAGCTCAGGGTCGTCCAGCAGCAGGGCATGCAGGTCGAGGAACTCGCCCACTTCCTGGTTCAGTGCGCCGTGCAGGCGCTGGCGCAGCTCATGCATTTCCGTGCGCGCCGCATCCACCGCACGGTGCAGGCGGGCCAGCTCGGCCTCGACCTGGTGGATCGCGATGCGCTGCTCGGCTACTTCCAGTGCATGTGGCAGCCGCACGCGGGCGCGGCCCATGGCCGTGCCACGGGCAGCACCGTGGCCGGCCAGCAGCTGTACCGGCCGTTGGCCGGAGGGAAGCTGGCCGGCGCGTGCGCGTGGCACGCTCAGCTGTCCTCGTCGAAACGGCGTTCGAACAGGCCGACCACCGCCTCCATCGCGGCGGCTTCGTCCTCGCCGTTGATGCGCACGGTGACCGGGGTGCCCTGGCCGGCAGCCAGCAGCATCACGCCCATGATGCTCTTGGCGTTGATCTCACGGCCCTTGGCGGCCATGGTCACGTTGCAGCGGAACGGCGCCAGGGTCTGCACCAGCTTGGCGGTGGCCCGGGCATGCAGCCCCAGGCGGTTGCTGACGGTGAGTTCTCGTTCAAGCATCGTCGACTATCGCTCCATTACGGGTACCCGCCGCGGCTGTGGCGGGCAGTTGATCCAGTCCCTGTTCCGGATAATTCATCACCCGCAGCAACATCGGCAGGCTCAGCGCCGACACCCGGCGAACCGGGGTCCCCAGCCGGGCCAGCTGCCCGGCAAGGTTGGCGGGGCTGGCGCCGTACAGGTCGGTCAGGATCAGCACGCCTTCCCCACCGTCGACCCGCCGCAGGGCGGCCGAGGCGAGCGGGAGCAGGGCGTCCAGGTCTGCGTCGAACGGTACTTCGAAAGCTTCGGTCTTCAGCGGCAATTGCCGCAGGAGCCGGGTCGCCACCTCAAGCAGGGCGGTCCCGACCCCGGGATGTGTTACGAGGAGAATGCCACAGGTCATTACTGCACGTTAACAGGTCAAGGTGAATCGGCGATAGCAGCAGGAGAGGAGCACTGTGTCCCGTATTCAGCGTTGCCCGGGTGGCACGCCTGTTTCGCCGAAAAAGCGATCCGACCCTGTCCGTCTTTTCGAAGCCTGACAGAGATTCATCCACGCATGGCGTGGAGCCATCGTGTCGACCAAGGTCGACACCCACCAACAGCACACGGAATCTGTCAGAGGCGGGGTGGTGTGGGTAGCCCCGCCTTCTCACGGAGTGCTGCCTTTGCTGTTGCTGTTGCCGGCCAGCGGCCGGCACTACCGCGGGTGCCGGGCGCAGCCCGGCCGCCCCCTCAATCCTGTTCGCGGTGGTAGGTCGCCACATCTTCCCAGCCCTTCTCGCGCGCGTGGCGCGCCATGCGCTCGGCCAGGAACACCGAGCGATGCTTGCCACCGGTACAGCCGAACGCCACGGTCACGTAGCTGCGGGTGCCGTCGCCCAGCTTGGGCAGCCAGGTGTCGAGAAAGTCCATCAGCTGGGCCAGGTAGCGCTGCACGTCGGGCTGCGCTTCCAGGTAGTCGCGCACGCCCGGCTCGCGGCCGCTCAGCGCGCGCAGCTCCGGGTCCCAGTGCGGGTTGGGCAGAACGCGCGCGTCGAACACGAAGTCCGCCTCGGCCGGCACGCCGCGCTTGTAGGCGAACGATTCGAACAGCAGCGACAGCCGGGTGGCGTGGTCCAGGGTGAACTCGGTGATGATCCGCCGCCGCAGCTGGTGCACGTTGAGCGCGCTGGTGTCGATCACCGCATCGGCTTCACGGCGCAGCGGGGCGGTCAGCACGCGTTCGCGCGCGATCGCCTCGGGCAGTGACAGGCCCAACTGGCTCAACGGATGCCGGCGACGGGTGTCGGCATAGCGCTTGAGCACCGTTTCGTCGCTGGCCTCGAAGAACAGTACCTTCACCTCCACGCCGGCGTCGGTGGCCAGTTGCCGCCAGTCGCCCAGCTGGCCAAGATCGGCCTGGCCGCGCACGTCGATACCCACCGCCAGCCGGCGCGGCGCGTGGCCATCGTGATTGGCCAGCAGGCTGCGCACGAAATCCGGGAGCAGATTGATCGGCAGGTTGTCCGAGCAGTAGTAGTCCTGGTCCTCGAAGGTCTTCAGGGCCACGGATTTACCCGAGCCGGACAGGCCGCTGACGATGATCAGGGTCGGGGCGGTGGGGGCGGCGGTGCTCATGGACGGGCTCTTCGAAAGACAGGGGTCAGGGCGTTCGCCGTTCCAGCAGATTGCTGTGGCGGGCGATGAACATCGCCGCCGGATCGATGCCCTTGGTGCGCAGGATATGCAGGCGGGTGGCCGCCTCGGTCAGCACGGCCAGGTTGCGGCCAGGCATCACCGGCAGGGTGATCAGCGGTACGTCCAGGTCCAGCACATGGCGGGTTCCCGAATCGCCGGTCAGGCGCTCGTAGCCATGCGGCGTGGGTTCGGTCATCGGCTTGGTCAGATGGACGATCAACCGAAGGTACTTGTTCTTCTTTACAGCCGTGTCGCCGAACATCTCGCGCACGTTCAGCACGCCCAGGCCGCGCACCTCAAGCAGGTCCTGCAGCAGTTCGGGGCAGGTGCCGTCGAGCACGTCGGGGGCGATCTGGGTGAATTCGGGTGCATCGTCGGCCACCAGGCGATGGCCGCGGCTGAGCAGTTCCAGCGCCAGTTCGCTCTTGCCCGAGCCGGCCTCACCGGTGATCAGCACGCCGATGGAGTAGATCTCCATGAACACGCCATGCAGGATCACCCGCGGTGCCAGCGTGCGCGCCAGATGGTAGGACAGGTGGTTGAGCAGTTCGTGGCCGCGCTTGGGTGACAGCCACAGCGGCGTACCGGACTCGTCTGCAGCCGCACGCAGGTCTTCCGGGCAGGGCTGGTTGCGGGTCAGCACCAGCGCCAGCGGGTGCGACTGCATGATTTTCTCGATGGTCTCCCAGCGCTGGCGAGGCTCCAGAGCATCCAGCCAGGACAGTTCCTCGGTGCCGAGAATCTGCACCTTGTTGGGGTAGATCGCGTTGAGGTAGCCGGCCAGCGAGGGCCGCCGGGAGACCGTGTTGCCGGCCTCCAGTTCACGCTTCTCGCCGGACTTGCCGGCAGCCCAGCGCAGCCCCAGCCGCTCGCGCTGCTGTTCGAACAGTTCACGGGCGGTGATGCTGGTATTCATGCGGCGCTCGCAGGTGGCGTCAGCTCAAGGGCCTGGCGCAGGGCCCGGGCGTCGCCGGCCGCGCGCAGCGCCTGGCGGATGTCGGGCGCGGAGAACAACTCGGCCAGCTCGGACAGCAGCATCAGGTGCTGGTGGGTGTAGTGGGCGGGGACGGCCATCGCGAACACCAGGTCCACCGGCTCATCGCCGCCGAAGTCGACCGGGGTGGCCAGCCGCAGCAGGGCGCCACGGGGGCGGTCCAGGGTCGGCGCGCGGCCGTGGGGAATGGCGATGCCATGGCCGATTGCGGTACTGCCCAGCGCTTCGCGCTGGCACAGGTTCAGGTAGATCTGTTCGGCATTGGCCTGGCGGCAGGCCAGCAGCCCGGCGGCGGCCTGCAGGACGCTGTCGCGGTCGGTGGCCGTGCAGAGCTGGGTCTGCACGGCCGCCAGGAGGTCAGTCAGGGGCATGTCTGCGGGGAACAGTGGCGATCAGCCACCATTGTCGCCCACCGGCAGCGGCGCGTGCTGCTGTTTTTTCTCCTTGTGCTTGATCACAAGGCGGTCAAGCTTGTCCGCAAGCAGGTCGATTGCGGCATACATGGTCTGGCCGCCGGCCTCGGCGTGCAGGGTCTGCCCCGGGATGTTGAGGCTGGCGTCGACGTGATGCTCGGTCTTCTGCAGCTTGAGGGTCACCCGCGCTTCGCAGTGCTGATCGAAGTGTTTTCCGATCCGGGCCAGCTTCTCCTCTACATAGGACTGCAGGGCCGGGGTGACTTCGACATCTTTGCCAAACGTTTCGATGCGCATCGGGTTTCTCCTGTGTTCGGATGTGCCAATGAACCTCTCCGCCGGGCGCGGCGGCGCGTCAAGCGATTCTGACCCTTTCGTGCGAGGCGGAAATGTTCATGGCTTCACGATACTTCGCCACGGTGCGTCGCGCTACTGGAATTCCCGACGATTTGAGCAGGTCAGCCAGCTTGGCGTCAGAAAGCGGCTTGCGCGGGTTCTCGTCGTCGATCAGTCGCCGGATCATGGCCTGGATGGCCGTGCTGGACGCCTCGCCGCCGCCCTCGGTATCGATGCCCGACGCGAAGAAGGCGCGTAGCGGCAGGGTGCCGCGCGGCGTGCGCACATGCTTGCGCGCGATCGCGCGCGATACCGTGGATTCGTGCAGGCCGAGCTCGGTGGCGATCTCGCGCAGGGTCAGCGGGCGTAGCGCCTGTTCGCCGAATTCGAGGAATCCGGCCTGCTGCAGGATCAGGCTGCGCACCACCCGCAGCAGGGTCTCGCCGCGCTGCTGCAGCCCTTTCAGCAGCCAGCGCGCCTCCTGCAGCTGCGCGCGCAGATAACCGGCATCGGCCTCGCCACAGCGGCGGATGAGCTGTTCGTAGCCGCGGTGGATCACCACCTTCGGCCCGGCATGGCCGGCCAGTGCCGCGCGCCAGACGCCGTTCTGCCGCCACACCACCACGTCGGGCACCACGTAGGTGTCCTGCGAAAGCGGCGCAATCTGCGTGCCCGGGCGCGGGTCCAGCGAGCGCAGCAGGGCGACGGCGGTCTCGACATCGGCAAGCGGTCGTTTCAGTTCGTGGGCGAGGCCGGCCACGCCACTGCGCGGCAAGCGTTCCAGCGGCCCTGCGGCAATCTGTCGCGCCAGGGCCAGTCCGGGCGTGTCCTCGCCCAGCACGTCCAGCTGCAGCTGCAGGCATTCACCGAGTGTGCGTGCGGCCACGCCGACCGGATCGAAACGCTGGATGCGATGCAGTACGGCGAGGATCTCGTCCTCGTCGGCATGGATCGTTGGCAGCAGTGTTTCAGCGATGGTCGCCAGCGGTTCCCGCAGGTAGCCATCGTCGTCCAGTGCATCAATCAGCGCGGCGCCGATGCTGCGATCGGGTGCGGACAGATGTGACAGGTGCAGCTGCCACAGCAGGTGATCGGCCAGCGTCTCGCTTTCGGCCACGCGCTCGGCGGCGCTGCCGGTGTCGTCGTCATCGTCGAAGCTGCCACCGCTGCCGGCAGCGCTCCAGTCCAGCTCGGCAGGCACCCAATCGTCGCCATCTTCGGCGCGTTCGCTGGGGGCTTCGCTGTCGTGGCCGTCACTGGCCTCGTTGGCGGCAGGGCCGTCGTTGCTGTCGGCCCAGTCCAGCAGGGGATTGCTTTCCACGGCCTGGGCGATTTCCAGCTCCAGCTCGGTGGTGGACATCTGCAGCAGCTTGATCGCCTGCTGCAGCTGGGGCGTGAGCACCAGCTGCTGTCCCAACGATGTCTGCAGCCGAGTCTTCATACCTGTGCCGAAAGGATGGAAAGTGCCCCGGTGCCCGCCGTCACAGCTTGAACGAATCCCCAAGGTAGACGCGGCGTACGTCGGCGTTGTCCAGGATCGCCTCCGGCGAGCCCTGGGCCAATACGGCGCCTTCGGCGAGAATATACGCGCGGTCGCAGATTCCCAAGGTCTCACGCACGTTGTGATCGGTGATCAGCACGCCGATGCCACGCTGCTTGAGGTGGGTGACGATGCGCTGGATCTCGCCGACCGAAATCGGATCGACGCCGGCGAACGGCTCGTCGAGCAGGATCAGGCGCGGCTGCGCGGCCAGTGCACGGGCGATCTCGCACCGACGGCGTTCGCCACCGGACAGGCTGGCGCCGAGCTGGTCGGCAACGTGGCCCAGCTGCAGTTCGTCGAGCAGGCTGCTCAGTTCGCGTTCGCGGCCGGCCGAATCCAGGTCCTCGCGCAGTTCCAGCACCAGGCGGATGTTGTCGGCCACGGTCAGCTTGCGGAACACCGAGGGTTCCTGCGGCAGATAGCCCACGCCCTGCTTGGCGCGGGTGTACATCGGGTCGCCGGTGATGTCGCGTCCGTCGAGCACGATGCTGCCCGCATCGGCGGCGACCAGGCCGACGATCATGTAGAAGCAGGTGGTCTTGCCGGCACCGTTGGGGCCCAGCAGGCCGACCACTTCACCGGCATCGAGGGTCAGCCCGAAGTCCTTGACGACTTCACGCTGCTTGTAGCGTTTGCGCAGGCCCTTGGCGACAAGCATTACTTCTTGCTCCCGGCAGGCTTGGCCGGCTGTGCGGCCGGGTTCTTGTTCTTCGGCGGAATGACGGTGCGCACGCGGCTGCCGTCGCCACCGGAGTTCATCTCACCGCTGCGGGTGTTGTAGACCATGCGCTGGCCGGCGTTGGTGCCGCGCGCGCTGGTGACCTTGTAGTTGCCGGTCAGGGTGATGATCTCGCTCTTGATGTCATAGTCGATGCGATCGGCCACCGCGTCCATCCAGGTGCCATCGTCGAGCTGCTGCTTCATGGTGGCCTGCTTGCCGGTGAACACCGCACGCACGGCCTCGCCATCCTTCAGGTAGATCTCGGCTTCCGACGAGCGGATGTCCAGGGTTCCCTGGGTGATGTTCACGCCCTGCGAGAGCACGGTCTTGCCATCGCCGGTGAGCACGCCGGACTGGGCGCCGGAATCGATGTTCATGTTCTCGTTGCGGTCGGTGGACTTGGCGAAGGCGGCGCTGGGCACAACAAGTGCGAGCGCGAGTACGGCTGCAAAGGGAATCTTCATCGGGGTCCGTTCTACCGGTGGAGGGCTCCCGGAAACCGGGGGCGGGGAGGGGCTGCCGGCCGTGCGCCTGTCCGGGGACGTCGCAGGCTGGCGGCGGGATCAGTGCCGGGGCGTGTAGCGGCCCTTGGACTGGCTGAGGAAATGATACGTGTTGTTCTTCGAATCCACCTCGAAGCCGACGCCGGACTGTTCCATTCCGGGCCGGGTCATGGTCACCAGCGCATCGGTGCGGGCACGGCTTTCCTTCGGAAACACGTCCAGATGGTCGGTGCGGAAGGTGGTGGGCGGTACGCCCGGGCCGGCGGGACTGTCGCCTGCGACGTTGCCACGCAGCTTCATTTCGTCGCCCTTGGCGCTGAGCCAGCCGGTCTCCGAACGCAGCGTCCAGTGCTTGCCGTCCTTGTCGGGCATTTCGAACAGCGGGGTCGCGATGCTGATGGTCTGGTCACCGCGCTGACGCTCCAGCAGCGGTGCGCGCAGGGTGGTCGATTCCTTGCCCTGTTCGTCGAGGGCCACGATGGTGAAGTCGTGCAGGATGTAGTCCACGCCAATCTCGTTGCCGCCGTTGGCCGGTCCCTTGTCACGGTTGCGCAGCGCGGCCCAGCTGCTGAGCAGCGCGGCCAGCAGCAGGCCGATGCCGAGTGCGGTGCGCCAGTTCAGGGTCGGCCGGTTCATGCGCCGAACCTCGCCAGGACCGCATCCACATGGCCCTGGGCGGCCAGCAGGACATCGCACAGCTCACGTGCAGCGCCACGCCCGCCGTCGGTGCGGGTCTGCCAGTGCACGCGCTCGGCGATCCACGGGTGTGCGTTGGCAGGCGCCACGGCCAGGCCCACCGCGCCCAGCGGCGCCAGGTCCGGCAGGTCGTCGCCCATGAAGGCCACCTGTTCCAGGCCGATGCCGTGCTGCGCGCACAGCGCCTGCACGCTGGCCAGCTTGTCACCCACGGCGATCTGGGTGTCGATGCCGAGATCGGCGCCACGCCGGAGCGCGGACTGGCTGTTGCGCGCGGTGATCAGCACGGGATGGATGCCGTGCTGCTGCAGCAGTTTCAGGCCCAGGCCATCCTGCACGAAGTACGCCTTGCTCTCATTGCCGTCCTTGTCGTAGTACAGCCGACCGTCGGTGAGGGTGCCGTCCACGTCGAAGCACGCCAGGCGGACGCGGGCCGCAGCGGCATGCAGGTGGGCGGGGAAGGCGGGCAGGGGGGACCAGGGCATCAGGGCGACAGGCTCGGTGTGGGCGGATGGACGATACAGACTGAATGGGGTCTACGGACTGTCGGTTAAACCACCCGCGCCCGCAACAGGTCATGAATGTTCAGGGCACCCACCGCGCGTCCCTGGCCATCGACCACGATCAGGCCGGTGATCTTGTGGGTCTCCATCAGCCGCGCGGCTTCGACGGCCAGCTGGTCGGCGCCGATGGTACGTGGGTTGCGGGTCATCACATCGGCGATCTTCGCGGTACGCACGTCCAGCGCGCTGTCGAGCGCGCGGCGCAGGTCGCCGTCGGTGAACAGGCCGATCAGGACGCCATCGGCATCGACCACGGCGGTCATGCCCAGCCGTTTGCGGCTCATTTCCATCAGCGCTTCGCTGAGGCTGGCACCGGCCTCGACCCGGGGCAGGTCGTCGCCGGTGTGCATGACATCGGTGATGTGCAGCAGCAGGCGGCGGCCGAGGCTGCCGGCCGGGTGTGAACGGGCGAAATCATCGGCGGTGAAACCGCGCGCATCGAGCAGGGCCACGGCCAGCGCATCGCCCATCGCCAGCGACGCGGTGGTGCTGGAGGTCGGGGCCAGGTCCAGCGGGCAGGCTTCGGCCGGCACGCTGACATCCAGATGAATGTCGGCGGCGGCAGCCAGGCTTGACTGCGGGCGTCCGGTCATGGAAATCAGCAGGTTGCCCTGGCGCTTGAGCACCGGCAGCAGCATCAGGACTTCGTCCGACTCGCCCGAATAGGACAGCGCCAGCACCACGTCGTCCTCGGTGATCATGCCCAGGTCGCCATGGCCAGCCTCGCCCGGGTGCACGTAGAACGCCGGGGTGCCGGTCGATGCCAGGGTGGCGGCGATCTTGCGGGCGATGTGGCCGGACTTGCCCATGCCGGTGGCAACCACCCGCCCGCGGCTGGACAGGATCGCCTGGCAGGCCTGCTGGAAGGCATCGCCGAGGCGGGCAGCGACCGCATTCAGGGCTTGCTGCTCGATGTCGAAGACACGGCGGCCGCTGGCGACCAGGCTGGCCGGGTCGACGGAACGGGGGGGCAGGAGAGGCTCGGCCATGCGGACGCCACGCAGCGGAAGTAGAATGAGCGCTCATTTTATTAGGAAAGCCCGTTGGACGCCGACACCATCCGCAATCTGATCGAAACCGGCCTGCCCGGCGCCCGCGCCGACGTGCGTGGCGACGATGGCGTGCATTTCGAAGCGACCGTGGTCTGCGAGGCCTTTGCTGGCAGGATGCCGCTGGCCCGGCACCGGATGGTCTATGCCACCCTGGGCGACCTGATGGGCGGCGCGATCCACGCGCTGGCGCTGAAAACCGTGACCCCGGCCGAAGCCGGCTGAACCGCAGAAGATCCCGAATACATGGCCAAGATCGTTGTGACCGGCGGCGCTGCGCTGCACGGTGAAGTGAGCATCTCCGGCGCCAAGAACGCCGTCCTCCCCATTCTCTGCGCGACCCTGCTGGCCGATGCGCCGGTGGAGATCACCAACGTGCCGCACCTGCACGACGTGGTCACCACGGTGAAACTGCTGGGCGAGCTGGGCGCCAAGGTCACCATCGACCAGGGCACGCTGTCGCGCGGCAGCGCGATCGTGGTCGATCCGCGTCCTGTGAACCAGCATGTGGCGCCGTACGAGCTGGTCAAGACCATGCGCGCCTCGATCCTGGTGCTGGGCCCGCTGCTGGCCCGCTTCGGCGCTGCGGAAGTGTCGCTGCCGGGCGGCTGCGCGATCGGTTCGCGCCCGGTCGACCAGCACATCAAGGGCCTGCAGGCGCTGGGCGCCGAGATCGTGGTCGAGAACGGCTTCATCAAGGCCTCGGCCAAGCGGCTGAAGGGCGGCCACTTCACCTTCGACATGGTCAGTGTCACCGGCACCGAGAACGTGCTGATGGGCGCGGTGCTGGCCGAAGGCACCACCATCCTCGACAACTGCGCGATGGAACCGGAAGTGACCGATCTGGCGCACTGCCTGATCGCGCTGGGCGCGAAGATCGAAGGCCTGGGCACCGCCCGCCTGGTCATCGAAGGCGTCGAGCGCCTGTCCGGTGGCCGCCACGAAGTGCTGCCCGACCGCATCGAGACCGGCACCTTCCTGGTGGCCGCCGCGATGACCGGTGGCAAGGTCACCGTGAACCGCGCGCGCCCGAACACCATGGACGCTGTGCTGTCCAAGCTGGTCGAGGCCGGTGCGAAGATCGAGACCACCGAAGACAGCATCACCCTGGACATGCAGGGCAAGCGGCCGAAGGCGGTCAACCTGACCACCGCGCCCTACCCGGCGTTCCCGACCGACATGCAGGCGCAGTTCATGGCGCTCAACTGCGTGGCCGACGGCGTCGGCGTGATCAATGAAACGATCTTCGAGAACCGTTTCATGCACGTCAACGAACTGCTGCGGCTGGGCGCGGACATCCAGGTCGAAGGCCACACGGCCATTGCCCGTGGCCACGAACGCCTGAGCGGTGCGCCGGTGATGGCCACCGACCTGCGCGCGTCGGCGTCGTTGATCCTGGCCGGCCTGATGGCCGACGGTGACACCACCATCGACCGCATCTACCACCTTGATCGTGGCTACGAGAACATCGAAGAGAAGCTGTCTTCGCTCGGTGCCACCATCCGGCGCGTGCCATGATCCTGCGCGGCAAGTTCAGCCCGCGTCGCAAGGCGCTGCTGGCGCTGGTGCTGATCGTGCTGGCGTGGCTGGGCTACGCCTGGTACGCCAACATCGCCATCACCCGGGGCATCGAGCAGAAGGACATGGACTGGAACGGCGATGGCACCGTCTCGCGTGACGAGATCATCGAGTCGTTCTACGCGGTTGCGGTGAACGACAGCCAGGACGGCAACCGCCATTGCCGCACCTTCGTCTGGCGCAGCACGGGCGAGCAGATCCGCGTGGACTGCCGCACCGAGTTCACGCCAGCGGAAGCGAAGCCGGCCGAAGCGAAGAAATAAGAAAACGCCCGCGAAAGCGGGCGTTTTCCTTGCGCGACGTGAATCCACGCATGGCGTGGATCTCCGGTCAGTTCATCGCCTTGATGGTCAGGTCCAGCGCGTCGCGATCGTTCTCACGCTGCAGCATGCGCGCCGGCACCGGGAACTCAGGCACGATCCACGCGATCAGTTCCTTGTTGCCGTCGGCACGCGAGACCTTGGTGGCTTCGTAGCTCTTGCCACCCACGGTGATCGACTCCTTGCCGATCACGCGGTAGGTCATGTTCTTGATGCGCCCTTCGTCGACCATGCGATAGGTCAGCGGCTTGCCGGCGGCCAGGTCGCGGGCGATCGCCAGGTTGATCAGCAGTGCATCCATGTCACCGGTCTTCAGCGCGATCGGGCCGGCGCGGTCCGGCTTGATGTCGCCGGTCCAGGTGGCCTGGTTGCTGTTCCAGTTGTAGTTGGCCTGCACGTTGCGCTTCTTCACCAGCAGCGCCGAACGATCCTGGCTGCTGAGCGGGCGCAGCTGGCCGCGTACTTCTTCGAACACGGTGCTCTGGCTCAGGTCGGCCAGCTGGTTCTTTACCTGCAGCGTGTAGCGCCACTTGTTGGCTCCCTCGCTGCTCAGGGTCATGCTGCCATTGGCCTGCATGCCCATGTAGCTGGCCAGGTAATCGGCCTTGAACGGCTGCAGGGCCATGGCGGGCAGGCTGGCCATCGACAGGGCGGCTGCGGCGATCCAGGTGAGGGGGCGGGTCAGGGTGCTCATGCTCAGACTCCTTGGTATTCGATCAGACGAAGGTCGACGCGGTCTTCGCCGTCTTCGCGTTGCAGGATGCGCACCGGGGTGGGGACACCGTTGGCGATCCAGAGGATGGTTTCATTGTTGCCGCCGTTGGTCCGGTAGACCCGCAGCGCGTTGTACGACAGGTCGCCGACCTCGACGTTCTCGGTCTGCTGCTCGGCCTGGTAGTCATGCTCGCGAACCTTGCCCATGTCCACGTAGCGGTAGTGCATGGCGGCGCCCGGGCGCGCATCGCGCATGATCGCCAGGTTGATCAGCAGCGCGCTCTGGTCGCCGGGCTGCAGCGGGATTGGCTGTGCGCGTTCCTTCTTCACGTCACCGGTCCACTGCGCGGTACCGGCCTGCCAGTTATAGGTGCCCACGGCCTTCTTGCCGAGGAACAGGCCCTTGCGCACCGTGCTCTGGCTCAGTGGCGCGTAGACACCGCCGCGTTCCTCGAACACCGTGCTCTGCTCGATGTTCAGGCCGAGCACGCTGGCAAAGCCGCGGCGGCCGACCACCTGCATGTCGACCCGCCACTGGCTGCCGCCGGTGTGGGTGACCTGCATGCTGGCATCGCCCGCTTCCTTGCCCTTGTAGAACGCCTGGTAGGTGGCGCTGAACGGCTGCAGCGGCGGCGGTTCCCACGCCAGCGCAGGCAGCACCGGCGCCGCCGGCTCGGCAGGCGGCTGCACGGCAGGCACCGGCGCCGGGGAGGGCGAGGCGGCAGGCGCTTGCGCCTGGCCCCAGCCCGCAGCGGGCAATACGGCCAGCGACAGCAGCAGCGACGTGGACAGCAGGGTCGTGGTCTTCATGAAGGACAGGGACCGCAGGGAGGGGCAGGATGCCAGCCCCGCAGTCAGCGGGGCGTGTGCACGGGCGTTACCGGTTCAGGTTCCCGGCGGAATCTAGGGCCAACGGGCTAAACAGGGGGTGACCGTCCAGCTGGGGCTGTCCTCCCCGTTCAGCCAGGCGGCCGGCGCACAGCAGCTGCAGGGTGGCGATCAGCAACGGGTGCTCCACGGCCAGCACGCGCGCGGCCAGCGCCTGCGCATCGTCGCCGGGCCTCACCGGTACCCGCACCTGCGCCAGCACCGCCCCGGCATCCAGTTCCGGCACCACCAGGTGAACGCTGGCACCGTGTTCGGCGTCACCGGCTGCCAAGGCCCGCGCATGGGTGTCCAATCCCTTGTGCAGCGGCAGCAGCGAGGGGTGGATGTTGACCAGGCGGCCCTCGAAGCGCTGCACGAAGGCGGCCCCCAGGATGCGCATGTAGCCGGCACAGACGATCCAGTCCGGTGCGGATGCCTGCACGGCATCGCCCAGCGCCTGCTCATAGGCGGCGCGGTCGCTGAATTCCTTCGGCGCGTGTGCCCAGCGCAGGCCCGGTGCCACCCGCTGCAGCGCTGCGGCGCCTGGACGGTCGGAGAACACGCCGACCACGTCGGCCGGCAGGCGGCCGTCGCCGATCGCGTCGAGGATGGCCTGCAGATTGCTGCCACGGCCGGAGGCCAGTACCGCAATGCGAGCAGTCATGCGACCACCGCGCCGCCTGGTTCGTTGAAGCTGGCGGCGACATCCGCACGCAGCAGCACGATCAGGGCGTATACCCCCAGCGCGATGCCCAGCGCGCCGCCCAGGCAGGCGGCACCGCCCGCCACCAGGCACAACGTGCGCTGGCGGCGCTGCCCCAGCCGGTTCGCGGCGGTCAGGCTGAGCGTGCCCAGTGCGCCGATGGCCAGTGCCGCGACAGCGAGGATCGCCGCCAGCAGCACGGGCGACATGCCCGCGGTGGGGTTCCGGCTTTCGCTGATGTAGCCGCCCAGCGCGCCCATCAGCAGGACGACGGACAGCGCCAGCTGGATGCCGCCGTAGACGCAGAACAGGATCCTGAGCGTGTGCAGGTGGCCACCGATCTGGAGCGCGGTCCAGCCAGGCGGCACATTCAACGGGGGCGGGACGGAAGCCATGGAAATCTCAGCTGCGGGAAGGAACGTTGGCTTCGAAGGCCGCCTTCACCTGCGGACGCAGCAGGATGATCAGGCTGAACACCCCCAGCACCGTGCCGAGCGGCGCGAACAGGCAGGCCAGGCCGGCCACGATCAGGCACAACAGGTAGCGGCGGCGACCGGCCAGGCAGCGCCCGGCATAGGCGACGAACGCGCCGAGCGTCACGCCACCGAACACGATGAGGCAGCCGATGATGGTGAACATCCAGCCGAACAGGCGCTGCTCGGCCGGTGACGAGGGCTGGCCACCGGAGTTCATCGGCAGGTGGCCGGTCAGTGCGCTGATGCCCAGCACAATGTGGATGATGAAGATCAGCGAGAACAGCGCGATCAGGCCACCAACCACGTAGTGCGCGATGGACAGCATGCGCAGGTGGTCGGCATCCTGCGCGCTGAACACCGGCACCGTCGCCAGCGGCGGCGGGGCGGGTGACACGGGGGGCGTTGCGTCCATGCGGGCTCCTGGGCGTGCGATCAGCCGATGTGGACGCGCTCGGCGCCTTCGGCGTTGACCACCTGGCCGATGGTCCAGTGCTCCAGGCCCTGCGCCTTGACCGCATCGGACACGGCAGCGAGCTGGTCCGGTGCGACGATCAGCACGAAGCCGATGCCGCAGTTGAAGGTGCGCCACATCTCGCTGTCGGCTACCGCGCCTTCCTTCTGCAGCCACTGGAACACCGGCGGCAGGGTCCAGGACGACGCCTGGATGTCCAGGCCGAGGCCTTCGGGCACCACGCGGATGATGTTCTCGGTCAGGCCGCCACCGGTGATGTGGGCCATGCCGTGGATGGCGGCGCCGTGCGACTTCAGCAGCGACAGGATCGGCTTCACGTACAGTCGGGTCGGCGCCATCAGCGCATCGACCAGCTTCACGCCGCCTTCCAGCTCCAGATCGGCCGGCTGGCCGGCGCGGTCGTAGATGCGGCGCACCAGCGAATAGCCGTTGGAGTGCGGGCCGGACGAAGCGATGCCGATCAGCACGTCACCGGCGGCGACGCTGGCGCCATCCTTCAGTTCGCTCTTCTCGACCGCGGCGACGGTGAACCCGGCCAGGTCGTACTCGCCCGGGGCATACATGTCGGGCATTTCAGCGGTTTCGCCGCCGATCAGCGCGCAGCCGGCCTCGGTGCAGCCGTTGGCGATGCCGCCCACGACCGCCGCGGCGGTGTCGATGTCCAGCTTGCCGGTGGCGAAGTAGTCCAGGAAGAACAGCGGCTCGGCGCCCTGCACCAGCACGTCGTTCACGCACATGGCGACCAGGTCGATGCCGATCGTATCGTGGCGGTTCAGCTGGTGGGCCAGCTTCAGCTTGGTGCCCACGCCGTCGGTACCCGACACCAGCACCGGCTCGCGGTACTTGTTGGACAGGTCGAACAGGGCGCCGAAGCCACCCAGGCCGCCCATCACTTCCGGGCGGAAGCTGCGCTTGACCAGGGGCTTGATCCGCTCGACCAGCTCGTTGCCGGCGTCGATGTCGACACCCGCATCACGGTAGGTGAGGGGGGAGGGGGCGGAAGACGGGGTGTTGGTCACGGGCGTCGGCGCTGGCAGGGGTTGAACGGGCGATTTTAACAGGCCGCATTGGCGCAAAGTCCGTATTCGGGCAACAATTCCCCCCGGATACGTCGAGCCAATGGATGTCCTGATGCGCCGCAGCCTGATTCTGACCCTGCTCATTGCACTGAGCCTGCCGGTGGCCACGATGGCCCAGAGCGGCCTGCGCACGGAGGGGGATGTCGCCACCGCCACTGGCGCGTACGAGGCCGAAGTGCCCGTCAACAGCCAGGCCGAAGCCGATCGCAACGGCGCCCTGGCCCGCGCGCTGAGCGTGGTTCTGGGCAAGTTGTCCGGCGATCGCAGCGTGATGTCCCGCCCCGGCGTGGCGCAGGCACTGCGCAATGCCAAGGATTACGTGGCCAGCTACGACTACAAGCAGGACCAGAGCGTGAGCGCCAGCGGCGCCCCCAGCTTCCGTACCCTGCTGGTGGCGCGCTTCCGCGAGGATGACGTGGACTCGCTGGTCTCGGCGCTGGGCCTGCCGCTGTGGCCGCAGCCGCGGCCGAAGCCGGTGCTGTGGCTGGCGGTCGATGACGGCAGCGGCCCGCGCCTGGTCAGCGTGCAGCAGGCCAATGCCGCCCGCCCGCTGCTGAACCGCGCCATCGAGCGTGGCTACAAGCTGGGCCTGCCCAGCGGGGGCGCCGCCGAGCAGGCGCTGGCCGGGGCCATCTGGCGCCAGGACAGTGCCGCCGTGGCCCGTGCCTCCTCGCGCTATTCGCCGCCGATGCAGCTGATCGGCAAGCTGTACCGCGCCAATGGCGGCTGGCAGGCGGACTGGGTGTTCGTCGACAACGGCCGTGAACTGAACAAGTGGACCAGCAAGGACGCCAACGCCATGCGCGCGATGGCCGCCGGCGCCGACGGTGCCGCCGATGCGCTGGTCAAGCGCTACGCCAAGGCCGGCGTGGCGGTCGGCCAGGCCGGGACCTACCGCGTGGTGGTGACCGGCATCAACAGCGCCGACGACTACCTGCGCCTGGCCGCTGGCCTGCGCGAGGTGCCGGTGGTGCGCAACGTCACCCCGCTGCACGCCTCGGCAAGCCAGCTGGAGCTGAGCCTGGAGATGACCACCGGCCTGGCCGGCTTCAACCGCATGCTGGGCGACAACGGCGTGCTGGTGCCGAGCGCGCCGCTGCCGGCCCTGCCGACCCCGATCGATGACACCACCGGGACCCCGGTCGCCGCGCCGGTCAGCAACGAGTACCGCCTGCGATGACCCTGACCCCTGAAGCGGAAATCGCGCAGTTCCTGCGCCGCCTGAAGTACATCCTGTTCGCCGGCCTGGTCGGCTGGGTGGTGTGGCTGCTGGCGCCGATCCTGACCCCGTTCGTGCTGGCGCTGGCGCTGGCCTGGCTGGGCGATCCGCTGGTCGACCGCATCGAGGCCACCGGCCGCTCGCGCATGACCGGCGTGGTGCTGGTGTTCGCGGCGATGGTGCTGGTGATCGTGGCCCTGCTGCTGGTGCTGGTGCCGATGATCGAGCGCCAGATCACCACCCTGATCGCGGTCGCGCCGCAGGCGCAGGCATGGCTGATGGAGAAGGGGATTCCCTGGTTCGAGCAGAAGACCGGCCTGGAAGTGATGCAGTGGCTGGATCCGGACCGCCTGATCGAATGGGTGCGCAGCCACTGGCAGCAGGCCGGCGGCTTTGCCACCACCTTCATGGGCTACGTCTCGCGTTCGGGTTTCGCGATGGTGACCTGGGTGGTCAACATCCTGCTGCTGCCGATCCTGGCGTTCTACTTCCTGCGCGACTGGGACAAGCTGGTCGAGCGTGTGGCGTCGGTGATCCCGCGCAACCACATCGGCACCATCAGCGCGCTGGCGCGTGAGTCCAACGAGGTGCTGGGCGCGTTCATCCGCGGCCAGTTCCTGGTGATGCTGGCATTGGGCGTCATCTACGCCGGTGGCCTGTCGCTGGTCGGGCTCAAGCTGGGCCTGCTGATCGGCCTGATTGCCGGGCTGATCAGCTTCATCCCGTACCTGGGCGCGACCACCGGCATCCTGATGGCGGTGGTGGCCGCGCTGGTGCAGGCACAGGGCTTCGACCTGAAGCTGCTGATCCTGGTCGGCGTGGTGTTCACCGTCGGCCAGCTGCTGGAAAGCTACGTGCTGACCCCGCGCATCGTTGGCGACAAGATCGGCCTGCACCCGGTGGCGGTGATCTTCGCGGTGATGGCCGGTGGCCAGCTGTTCGGCTTCCTCGGCATGCTGCTGGCGCTGCCGGTGGCGGCGGTGACCAACGTGCTGCTGCGCTATGCCCACCAGCGCTACCGCCAGAGCGAGCTGTACGTGGGTGAGAAACCGGCGATCGTGCTTGATGGCGTGGTTGACCAGCCTCATATCATTCTTCCGGATGACAAGGGCCCCGACCTGAAGTGATGGGTGTGCCGCAACTGCCGCTGGCCCTGCATTACCCGCGGGACCAGCGCCTGGAGACCTTCATCGGCGCGCCGGATGGCGCGCTGGCGCAGCTGCGTGCGATCGCGGTCGGCGCCAGCCACGATTGGGTCTACCTGGAAGGCGCGGCGGGTACGGGCAAGACCCATCAGGCGCTGGCGATGTGTTCCAGTGCCGAGCAGGCCGGCCGCCTGCCGACCTACGTGCCGCTGGCCAGCGCCGCCGGCCGTGTGCGTGCGGCGCTGGATGGGCTGGAGTCGCGCGAGCTGGTGGCGCTGGACGGTCTGGACGAAGTGGCCGGCAATCGCGAGGACGAGATCGCGTTGTTCGATTTCCACAACCGCGCGCGCGCTGCCGGAGTGACCGTGCTGTACACGGCGCAGAAGGCGCCGGAGGAACTGGGCCTGGTGCTGCCGGACCTGCGTTCGCGGCTGGGCCAGTGCGTGCGCGTGCTGCTGCAGCCACTGGACGAGGAAGGCCGCGCCGCGGTGCTGCGCGAGCGCGCGCTGCGCCGGGGCCTGGCGATTGACGAGGCGGCCATCGAGTGGCTGCTGTCGCACACCGGGCGCGAGCTGGGTGGATTGATCACGCTGCTTGATTGGCTGGACCGCGAGTCGCTGGCGGCGAAGCGGCGGATCACCGTGCCGTTCCTGCGCCAGGTGCTGGAAGAAGGCCGGCCCCGCTACTGAGGATGGGGGTTTGTCTGCAGGGCTGCCGCCCTGCACCCGCCGAGGCCAGAGCAACGTCAACGTCAACAGCTGGCTTCCTGAGGGGAGGCGGAGCACTGTGGGCTTGCGGGGCCGCCGTGAACCCGTCCATGGGGGCTTGGTCGCCGCATCCATGCGGCTCACACCCCGCAAGCCCACAGCGCCCCGCCTTCGACAGATTCCCGCGGCTGTTGGTGGGTGTCGACCTTGGTCGACACATGCGAGCGAGCGCAGCGATGCGACCCGCTTTTGCCTTTCTTTTTCTTTTCCGTGGCTGGACGCACACGGAAACTGTCAGAGGCCGGGCGGGGTGGGTTCGCGGGGGTGTCCGCGGCATGGATGCCGCGGCCAAGCCCCCAGGGACGGGTTCACGGCGTCCCCCGCGAACGAACCTACCCCGCCCGGCCAAGCATGGCATCTGCTCTGAAAGCGACCAACCACGAGGGGCTCAGCCGTTCGCCGCCAACTCAACATCCAGCGCGCGCAGCCGATCCACCGTCCCGACATCGGTCCAGCGCCCGCGATGATGCTGTCCCGTCATCAGTCCCTGTGCCATGAAATGCTTCTGCAGCGGCACCACCGAGAACTTCGGCGGCAGCCGCTCGCTGCCCGGGGCATCACCGATCACCGCGCGCCAATCGGCCACGATCGAAGGGCGGTATACACCGATACCGGCATAGGTCAGGCACGGGCCTTCGCGGTCGTGATGCAGCACGCCCTGCGCGTCCAGCCGGTAGTCACCGTGCGGGTGCTGCACGGGATTGTCGACCAGCACCAGATGCGCCTGGCCCTGCGGCTCGCGCGGCAGCGTGGCGAAATCAAAATCGGTCCAGATGTCGCCGTTCACCACCAGGAACGGCGCATCACCCAAGACCGGCACTGCGTTGAGGATGCCGCCGCCGGTTTCCAGCGGGGTCTGTCCTTCGTACATGAAATACAGGTGCAGGCCCCACTGGCTGCCATCACCCAGCGCTGCCGGAAACTGCTCGGCCAGCCATGAAGTGTTGACCACCACCTCGCGCACCCCGAGCGCGGCCAGGCGCTCAAGATGCCAGACGATCAGCGGCTTGCCGGCCACGTCCAGCAGTGGCTTGGGCGTATGCAGGGTCAGCGGACGCATGCGCTCGCCAAGGCCAGCGGCAAAGATCAGCGCCTTCATCGGGCCACGCGCATCGGTGCGGCCAGCTCGGCCAGCGCCGGCTTGATGCGGTCTTCCAGCAGCTGCTGCAGCGGCGCCAGCTCGCGGTAGCGTGGCAGCACTTCATCCAGGTAATCGATGAAGCGCGGCGCGTCGTCCAGATAGTGGCCCTTGTTGTCGCGGTAGCGCAGGCGGCAGAACAGACCCAGGATCTTCACGTGGCGCTGGATGCCCATCCAGTCGGCGTCGCGCAGGAACGTGGCGCGGTCGGGCACCGGCAGGCCGGCAGCGCGTGCGCGCGCGTGGTACTGCGCCAGCCATTCGTCCACGCGCTGCAGCGGCCAGCTCAGGAACGCATCCTTGAACAGGCTCACCGCGTCGTAGGCGATCGGGCCGCGCACCAGATCTTGGAAATCCAGCACGGCCGGGCCGTTGTCGACCGGCATCAGGTTGCGTGGCATGTAGTCACGGTGGGTCATCAGCTGGGCCTGGCCGAGCGCGTTGTCCATCAGCCGGCGGTGCACCAGCTGCAGGCCTTCGATCTCGCCGCAGTCCAGCTCCAGCTGCAGGTGACGCTGCAGGAACCATTCGTCGAACAGGCCGGCATCACGCTGCAGCAGCGCTTCGCCGAACTGGCCGAAGTCGGCCGGCACCGGGATCGCCTGCAGGCGCAGCAGCTGTTCCATGGAGCGGCCGAACCACTCATCGGCATTGCGCTCGTCGAGGATCTTCGCCAGGGTCGGGCCGCCAAGGTCTTCCAGCAGCAGGAAGCCGGCGTCCAGGTCCTGCGCCAGCAGTGCAGGCACGCGCAGGCCGTGGTCGTGCAGCAGGCCGCGCATGCGCAGCCACGGCCGCGGATCTTCCAGCCCCGGCGGCGCATCCATCACGATGTGGCTGCCGCGCGCGCTGGTGGTGCGCCAATAGCTGCGCATGCCGGCATCGACCGAGGCACGTTCGACCACGGCGTTGGCATCATCCAGCTGGATACGGGCCCACTGCAGGCGCTGCGCGCTGCGCTGGGGATCGGAGGCGGGTTCGGTCATGCGGGCATATCCGGGCGCGCCGGGCGCGCCAACGTCGGGAACAGAAAGGAAGGGGGAATCAGCGTCAGCGACGACCGCTGAACAGGCGCAGGATCGCCAGCACGACGATCGCGCCGAGCACGGCACCGAGGAAACCGGCCGGTTCACCGGGGGCGTACCAGCCCATGTACTGGCCGAACCAGCCCGCCAGCAGCGCGCCGAGAATGCCCAGCACAATGGTCAGCAGGCAGCCCATGCGGTTGTTGCCGGGCATGAAGAAGCGCCCAAGCAGGCCGACGAAGAAGCCGACCAGGATGATGTAGAGCCAGCTGCTGCTGCCGAACAGACCATTCATGTGCATGCGTTCCGCTAAGGGTGGACGCAGCCTAGCAAGGCCAGGCTGCGTCCGTCACGGGCGCCGGATCAGCAGCAGCCGTGGTCGCCGTGGCGGGTGCCGCTGTCGGCGGCCACCGGCGAACCGCTGGTCTCGCCGCGCAGGCTGGCGGCGTAGTGCTCGCTGATCACCTTGGACACGCAGGCGGTGACCTTCTTGCCCATCGGAATGTGCAGGAACTCGTTCGGGCCATGCGCATTGGAGTGCGGGCCGAGCACGCCGGTGATCATGAACTGGGCGCCCGGGAACTTCTCGCCCAGCATGCCCATGAACGGGATCGAACCGCCTTCGCCCATGTACATCGCCGGCTTGCCGAAGAAGGCCTGGCTGGCATCGTCGATGGCCTGGGTCAGCCACGGTGCCATGGCCGGAGCGTTCCAGCCGGTGGAGGCCTTCTCCAGGTCCAGGGTGACGTGGGCGCCGTTCGGCGGATCGCGCAGCAGCGCTTCCTTCAGCAGTTCGCCGCAGGTCTTGCCATCGGCGGTCGGCGGCAGGCGCAGCGACAGCTTCACCGAGGTCTGCGGGCGCAGCACGTTGCCGGCCGATTCCAGCGGCGGCATGCCGCCCACGCCGGTGACCGACAGCGCCGGGCGCCAGGTGCGGTTGAGCACCAGCTCGGTCAGGTCTTCGTTCATCGGGCGCAGGCCGTCGACCATCGGGAACTTCTCGAAGATCTCGGTATCGACCACTTCGGCAGCGCGCTTGGCCTGGGCCTGGCGCTCGGCCGGGATTTCCACGTTCATGCCGTCGATCAGGATGCGGCCGGTGTCCTGGTCCTCGATGCGCGACAGGATCTGGCGCAGCAGGCGGAAGCTGGACGGGATCACGCCGGAGGCATCGCCGGAATGCACGCCTTCGTTGAGCACCTTCACGGTGAAGTTGCCGCCGGTCAGGCCGCGCAGCGAGGTGGTGCACCACAGCTGGTCGTAGTTGGCGCAGCCCGAATCCAGGCAGACCACCAGCGACGGCTTGCCGATGCGGTCGGCCAGATGGTCGACGTAGGCCGGCAGGTCGTAGCTGCCCGATTCTTCACAGGCTTCGATCAGCACCACGCAGCGGGCGTGCGGCAGGCCCTGGGCCTGCAGTGCCAGCACGGCGGCCAGCGAGCCGAAGATGGCGTAGCCGTCGTCGGCGCCACCGCGGCCGTACAGCTTGTCGCCGCGCAGCACCGGGGTCCACGGGCCGAGGTCGTCGTCCCAGCCGGTCATTTCCGGCTGCTTGTCCAGGTGGCCGTAGAGCAGGATGGTGTCGTCGCCGGTTTCGGCGCCGGTGGCCGGAATTTCCAGGAAGATCAGCGGGGTACGGCCTTCCAGGCGCACCACCTCGACCTTCAGGCCGGGCAGTTGCTGGGCCTTGGCCCAGTTCTCCATCAGGGTGACCGCCTGTTCCATGTAGCCGTTCTGCACCCAATTGGCGTCGAACATCGGCGACTTGTTGGGAATGCGGATGTAGTCGACCAATTGCGGGACGATCTCGCTGTCCCACTTGTCATTGACGAATTGGCCGAGCTTGGCGCTGTCCATCTGAAACTCCGGTTGCATGGGCTGTGATCCGGCCATTCTACGCCTGTGCCGGGGTAGGGTTTTTCCTACATCACGTCGGGTATTTGGCTGGCTTACGGAAATGTAGGAAACCGATAGGCTGTGCACATGTGGTGACGGACACTGTTTCGACCGACGGGAATGCCGGTCGGGGCGGCCAGAACCACAAGGAGATACACGTCGTGCCTTGGTTTGTCGTGTTGAGGGCACTGGTGCTGATGGTGGGGATCGCGGGGGCGCATGCCGCCGAACCGATCGACATCAACCGTGCCGATGCACAGGCGCTGCAGCAGGGATTGACGATGGTCGGAGCCACCAAGGCCGAGGCGATCGTCGAGCACCGGCGCAGACACGGCCCGTTTCACCGCGTCGAGGACTTGGCGCAGGTAAAGGGGATAGGGAAAGCCATCGTCGAACGGAATCGGCAGCGGATCACCGTAGGCAACAGGTTGTTGCCAGCGGATCCGGTACCTGGATCGGTACCGGTGCGGACCGTACCGAGGCGCTGACAGCAGGAATCGTCGGAACCGGCAGGAGGCTGGTTCACCGGACACGGACAGGATGGCCGTGACCACCGACCGCCGCAGGACGCGGCACCAATCACCAGGATGGTGGCATCACAGACCTGTGGAAGGGGCTGAGATACAAACAGGACAGACGCGGCCGCGTGCAGGATGCAACGCTACCCCCACAGCGCAGGATGCGAGGGGGCGGCAGCAGGCCGACAAGGACGTAACGATTGCCCGGTACGACACATGGCTGTGTCGCCGGGCAGTTTCATTTCCGGCGCCCGGTTTTGCCGCGGCCACCACGGGCCGATGGTGTACGGTGGCCGCTCCGCATGGAAAGGACACCGCTGGATGCTTCCGCGCCGCCCCACGACCCTGATGTTCGCCCTTGCGCTGGCCCTGCCGCTGCTGGCCCACGCCGCTGCGCCGACGCCGGCTGCCAAACCGACCGCTGCTGCCGCCAGCACCGCAGACGTGCGCGGGCCGACCGACCTCAAGCCGGGCGAGTTCCTGTGGCATCCGGAAATCTCGCCGACCGGCCCGATCGTGCTGGTGGTCAGCCTGGATGAGCAGCGGGCCTACGTGTACCGCAACGGCATCGCCATCGGTCTGACCACGATCAGTTCGGGCAAGGCCGGGCACGAGACGCCGACCGGTGTGTTCACCATCCTGCAGAAAGACAAGGACCACAGGTCCAACCTCTACAACAGCGCGCCGATGCCGTACATGCAGCGACTGACCTGGGATGGCATCGCCCTGCATGGCGGCAGCCTGCCTGGCCACCCGGCTTCGCACGGTTGCGTGCGCCTGCCGCAGGCCTTCGCGCAGAAGCTGTTCAGCGAAACCCAGCGTGGCGATACGGTGGTGGTGGCCGATGCCAAGAGCTCGCCGATGACGCTGGCGTATCCCTCGGTGCTGGCGCCGGTCAACGCACGTGGCCAGGCCCTGCCGGAAACCGAGGGTGGGGCTGCGGCGCAGGCCTGGTGGAACGACAGCGCGGCACCGGCCGGGCAGGTCGGCATCCTGGTCAGCCTGCACGACCAGCGCCTGTACGTATTGCGCGACGGCGTGATGATCGGCGAGTCGCCGCTGAAGGCCGACGCCCTGCCGGCGTTCCAGGGCACCACCCTGTTCGTGATGGGGCAGGGCTACAGCGATACGCCCAGCCCGCTGGATGTGAACCAGCGCCTGCACCAGTGGACGGCCTACCCGCTGCTGGGCCAGGACCGTGCCCAGGCCACTCCGGACCTGCTGGCCACGCCCTCGCTGCCGATGGCGCTGCCGGCCGATTTCGCCCGCCAGCTGTACCAGGTGCTGGTGCCGGGCACGACCCTGCTGGTCACCTCGCTGCCGGCGGTCCGCCCAAGCCCGGCTGAATCCGGAATGCAGCCGGTCTTGGAATCCGAGCCGCCAGGGTCCACCCTGAAGGGTAATTGAGCCTCCCCGTTGTGCCCATGACTGCATCCCGCCTGTGCCGGCTGGCCGCGTTCGGCCTGCTGGCGACCTCCGCCAGCGCCCCGGCGCTGGCACAGACGCCCGCCCTTGCCACCAGTGCCGATGATCTGGCCGCCTTGCTGTCGCGCAGTGCGCCCAAGGCCGACCGCCACGTGTTGCAGCTGGCGGCGCACGCCATGCGCTGTGCGTTGCAGCGGCCCGAGCTGGGCATCAATGGTGATCGCCTCAGCGTGATCGACTACTCGCGGCCGTCCACCGAGCCGCGCCTGTGGGTGTTCGACCTCGCTCACCAGCGCCTGCTGTTCGAGGAATGGGTGGCGCACGGACGCAACAGCGGCGACAACCGTACCGAGCATTTCTCCAACCGCGACGGCAGTTTCATGTCCAGCCTCGGCGCGTTCACCGCGCAGGAGACTTACATGGGCGGCAACGGCTACTCGCTGCGCCTGGCCGGGTTGGAACCGGGCTTCAACGACCGTGCGCGCGAACGCGCAATCGTCATCCACGGTGCGCCCTACGTGAACCCGGCCACCGCGCAGCTGCAGGGACGGCTTGGCCGCAGCCTGGGCTGCCCGGCGGTGCGCCTGTCGGTGGCCAGGCCGCTGATCGATGCGTTGCGTGGTGGCACGATGGTGTTCGCCTACTACCCCGACCAGGACTGGCTGAAGCATTCGCAGCTGCTGGGCGGCGAGTGTGGTGGCCAGGGCACGCTCGCCACGCGGTGATGCACGACGGCGCGCGGCGTGATGCAATGCGCCGATGAACATCGACTCCCTGCTGCACACTCCGAGCCAGGTCATTTCCAGCCTGGACTATCGCCGCGAACGCTGGCGGAATGGACTTGGCTGGACCCGCGAGATCCTGCGCCTGCCGGCACAAGGCGATGACTGGGCATTGCGCCTGTCGGTGGCCGAGATCGAACAGGATGCGGCGTTCTCTGCCTTCCCCGGCGTGGAGCGCGAACTGGTGCTGCTGCAGGGCCATGGCGTGCGCCTGCGTTTCGAAGATGACCGCGTGGCCGAAGTGCTGCCACCGCATGGCCGCGTGCGGTTTGCCGGTGAGGAAGCGCTGCATGGCGAACTGGTCGATGGCACCACCCACGACTTCAACCTGATGTGGAAGCGCGATCTGCTGCAGGCCGAGCTGTTGCACCGGCCGCTGGTGGGGTCGATGTTCTTTTTCTGCGAACCGGGCGTGGCCTGGGCGCTGCACCTGTTGGCCGGTCATGCAACGTTCGGCGCCGACAGCGGCTTGCCGCCGTTGCAGGCCGGAGATACGGCGTGGTTGTCGGCCGGTGAGCGGCAGCGGCATGCGTTGCAGGGCGGTGGCGAACTGCTGGCGATACGGGTGAGTCCGGCGATGATGGAATGACCGGGTAGAGCCACGCCATGCGTGGACGCGGCCGCCGATACCGCGTCACCGTGCGAACCAAGGTTCGCACCCACCAGAAGGCGGTTCGCACCCACCAGGATGCAGCGGCCTCAATACACGTCGCGCCGGTAACGACCGGCCAGCAACAGCGCTTCCTTGCCCTCGACACCCAGCACCTGCTCGATCACCGCATCCACGGCTGGGGCCATGCCCTGCAGGCTGCCGCAGACCAGGATCGTCGCGCCTTCGTTGATCCACTGCCGCAGTGTTGCCGCTTCGGCCAGCAACCGGTCCTGCACGTAGCGATGCGCACCGCCATCACGGCTGAAAACTGCATCCAGCCGCGGCAGCGTACCGTCGGCCTGCATCGCATGCAGCTCTTCCCTGAAGTGGAAGTCGTGCGCGGCGGTGCGCTCGCCGAACAGCAGCCAGGTGTGACGTGCGCCGCCGCGCGCGCGCTCGTGCAGATGTGCGCGCAGGCCGGCGATGCCGGTGCCGTTGCCGATCAGCAGCAGCGGCACATCGGCGGCGACGCCATGGAAATTGTCGTTGCGGCGCAGACGCAGCTGCACCGGTTCGCCGATCGCCGCGTGGTCGCACAGCCAGCCGCTGCCGATGCCGGGTGTGCCATCGGCGCGCAGCTGGCGACGCAGCAATAGTTCCACCGCGCCATCGGACATGACCGAGGCGATCGAGTACTCACGATGTGGCAGTGGCTGCAGGGTTGCCAGCAACGCAGGCAGATCCCCGGCAGGGACCAGCGAGGGCAGATGCGAGCGTTCGACGCGGGCCAGCAGGGTCTGTCCGTCATCCAGCACGGTGTCCGCATTGAAGCCTTGTGCATCCAGCCACGCGCGCGCGCTGTGGCAAGCGTGCTGCGGACCGATCTCGGCGATGTCGCCGGCCTGCCACTGCACAGCGGCGCCAGCGGGTGGCTGCAGGCGCAGCCAGTACACCGGACCACCGGGGCTGCCTGGATTCAGGTGCTGGCGCTGCAGCAGCGTCCACGGCTGATACTCGGCCGGGCTCCAGTCGGGCAGTTCATTCGCGCCCCCGCCAAGTTGTCCCAGCAACTGCTGCCAATGACGCAGCGCCGCCGGATCGGCGTTGTCGACCTCGATCGCATCGAACAGCGGATGCGCTCCGTGCTGGCGCAGCCACTGGTCGAGCTGATGGCCGAATCCACAGAAGTGGCCATAGCTGCGATCGCCCAGCGCGAGCACGCCGTAGTGCAGGTGCTGCATCGGCGGTGGCGTGGTCATTACCCCGCGCAGGAACGGCAACGCATGGTCGGGCGGGTCGCCCTCACCGGTGGTGCTGGCGATGAACAACGCGCGCTGGCTGGCCGTCAGCAGTGCTGCGTCCACCTCATGCAGTCCGCGCACACGCACCGGCACGCCGGCACCACGCAGGGCCTCGGCACTGCGTTCGGCCAGTTCGCGGGCGAAACCGGTCTGGCTGGCCCAGACCAGCAGGATCGGCGCGGTATCGCCCGATGGGGCGTCGTCGCGCGGGCGTCCACGCCACCACAACGCAGTGCAGGCCAGTGCGTACAGCGCCGTGGCGATCAGCGCGACCTGCGATTGCCGTATCGGGGGCGCACCTTGCCACCAGACCTCGCCCAGGTGCAGGCGCAGCAGCGCCCACCCGACCAGCGCCAGCAGAAGCAGGACCAGAGCGTTGCCGAGCCACGCGCGCGACGGGCGTGCGCTCATGCATCCTGCTCGTCGAGCAGACGCTGGAAGGCGCTGCTGAGGAATTCGCGCGGGCCTTCTGCTGCGCGTTGCAGGTAGCGTGCGGCCAGTCCTTCGCGTTCGGCCAGTGCCATGCCGCGCTCGCGGCCGAGCACGGTCAGCGCGGTGGCCCAGGCATCGGCATGCATCGCGTCGTCGGCGACCACGGTCACCGCCGCTGCAACCTGGCGCACCGGCATGCCGGTACGCGGGTCGAGGCTGTGGCTGTAGGCTTGGCCATCGGCCTGGTACTGGTGCCAGCGATCACCCGAAGTGGCCACCGCAAGCCCGTCCAGCGCGAGTACGCGTGGCGGGGTCTCGGTGTGCGCGTCTTCTTCCGGCGCCGATTCCACCAGCACGCGCCATGGCTGGCCGTCGGGCTTGCGGCCATAGCCGGCCAGCTCGCCGCCGACTTCGATCAGCGCCGCAGCGATGCCTTGCGCGCGCAGCCAGGCGGCGACGTGATCGACGCCGAAGCCCTTGGCGATCGCAGAGAGATCCAGTTCCAGCCCGCCCGGCTGCAGCAGCACATCGTCCTGCCACTGCAGGCGCTGCCAACCACAGCGTCCGCGCGTGGCCTGCAGGGTGGCGGCATCGGGTTGTCGGCGTTCACCGGCATGCGCACCGAAACCCCACAGTGCAACCAACGGGCCAAGGGTGGGGTCGAAGGCGCCCTCGCTCGCGGCGGCGATGGCCTGTGCGCAGGCCAGCACCTGGCGCGTCTCGGCCGGTAGCGTGCACCACTGGCCGGCCTCGGCACGGTTGTAGCGGCTGAGGTCCGAGCCGGATTCCCAGGTGCTCATCTGCGCGACCACCTCGTCCAGCCGCGCCTGGATGCCGGCATGCAGCGGGTGCAGGTCGCGCTGGCGCGACGCGACCAGCGACACACTCCAGGTGGTGCCCATGGTGGCGCCACCGAGGCGGGCGATATCGAGCGGGGTATCGGTCATGGTGGTGCGCAGGCGCGATGCCGGGGCTGGCCCGGCATCGCGATCTGCATCATTACTGCGGCAGCACTTCCAGCGTGGCGACGTAGCTCAGGCGGCGCTTGGCGGCCTGCTTTACCGAGGTCTTCTTGTCTTCGGTGCCGGTTTCCAGCCAGTACATGCCGGCTTCCGGCCAGGTCACCTTGATCTCGCCCTTGGCGTCGCTGGTCAGCTTCAACTCGTCCTGCGCGTTGCGGTAGCGGGTGGCACCGCGCACGATCTCGAACTCCAGGCCGGCGGTCGGCTTGCCATCGACCAGCACGCGGAAGGTGGCTTCCTCACCGGCGAACAGGTCGTTCGGGTGGCCGACGGCAACCAGTTCGATGCCACGGTTGGTCGGCTTCAGCGCGGTGTCGTTCGGCGCACCGTTGGTGACGAAGGTCTCCACGCGGCCGACCGACTGGCTCACTTCCAGCTTCTTCGCGTCCTTCGGCAGTTCGCCGAAGGTGGCGACACTGCCGCGCCAGCGCTTGCGCTCGCCGTTCTGCTCGTAGGTGGCGAACAGGCCGTCATTGACCGAGGCGATGCGGTAGGTGCCCGGCTGCTTCATTTCCAGGTCGAACACGCTGCGGTACTTGCCGGTGGACGCGTTCTGCGGTTGCACGGTGCTGCCATCCGGGGCGGTGATCACCAGCGATTCCAGGCGCAGCGGCACGTGGTTGAAGTAGAACAGGTCGTTGGAGACCGCACCGTCGACGGTGATCCACGGCGCGTTGCCGGCGATCACGGTCTGCGAGGGCAGCAGCCAGGCCTTGTGGGCCAGGGCGGAGAAAGGAAGGGCAGCGGCCAGGGCGGCGGCGAGGACGAGCGTGCGCTTCATGCGGAAGACTCCAGTGGATGCGGGGTGGTGCGACAAGGGCGAGGGGATTACGACTTAATCCCCTCCGTCCCCTTTTCAGGGTTTGACGGCGAGGGTGACCTGGCCCAGTTCGGTGGCGCCCTGCGCCTTGCCGTTCTGCGCGGCGGTGGCCGGCCAGGTGAAGGGGATCTTCAGCAGTTCACGACCGCCGACTTCGCGCACCGCTTCGACCACCAGGGTGTAGTTGCCCGGGGCGAGCTGCTTCAGCGCCGGCTGCTTGTCGGTGAACGACAGCGCGTGCTTGCCGGCCGGGCGGGTCGGGCCGGTCACGCCGTCCACCGGCACCTGCAGGGTGCGGCCGCTCTTGCGCCACCACTGGCGCAGGTCGGGCAGCCACTTGGTGCCATGGCCTTCGCTGTTGCTGGTCTGCTGGTACCAGACAGAGAGGTTGGCCGCGACCTTCTGGTCGGCGCCTTCCAGCCACACCGCCACATACGGGCGGTGGTATTCGGCCACGTTGAGCTTGGGCACTTCGACGTTGATGTCGAGGGTGGCAGCGTAGGCCGGCGAGGTGGCCAGCAGGCCGCTGAGGGCGATGGTCAGGGTGACGCGCATGGAGCGGCTCCGGGAACGAGGGAAAAGTCAGTGGATCAGCAGCAGGGCGATCAGCAGCGGGATCATCAGGCCCAGGCCGACCAGCGGCCAGGTCATGCGCCGCTGCCGCGCATGCAGGTGCAGCAGGAACAGGCCGGTGATGCAGAACACCAGGCAGGCCACGGCGAACAGGTCCAGGAACCAGCCCCATGCCGGGCCGGCATTGCGGCCCTTGTGCAGGTCGTTGAGGTAGGACACCACGCCGCGCGAGGTTGATTCGTACTCCACCGCGCCGGTTTCGCGATCGATGCTCAGCCAGGCGTCGCCACCGGGGCGCGGCAGCGACAGGTAGATCTCCTCGGCCGACCACTCGGCCGGGCGTCCGCCAATGGCGATGCCCAGCTGGGTGTCCAGCCATTGCCGGGCCGGGCGCGGAATCGGCGCGTTGCCGTCCTCGCGCGTGCCCAGCTGGCCCAGCAGCTCGTCCGGCAGTTCCAGGTGCTGGTTCTGCACCTGGGGCTTGGCCTCGATCTTCGCCGCGTGGTTGAGGGTCAGCCCGGTCACCGCGAACAGCAGCATGCCGATCAGGCAGACCGCCGAGCTGATCCAGTGCCACTGGTGCAGCGTGCGCAGCCAGAAGCCACGGCTCTGTTGCTGCTGCACGGTGGAAGAAGCAGGACGGCTCACGGCACGGTTCGGGGCGGATGGGGACTGCTCATTACATCATTGATGAGAATAGCTCGCAATTGCGTGTCGTTCTGTATCTCTTGACGAGTAGTGCCGGCCGCTGGCCGGCGGCCGGCACCGTCGCTGATCAGTAGATCCACGCCATGCGTGGATGAAGCGGTGCCGACCAAGGTCGGCACCCTCCAGAGCAGGGCAATGCCGACCAAGGTCGGCACCCACCAGAGCAGGGCAATGCCGGCCAGCGGCCGGCACTACCGCTGTCCAGTAGATCCACGCCATGCGTGGATGGAGCGCCGGCCCCGCAGAAGTCAGAACTTCGCGTTGAGCGAGATCCAGTAGCTGCGGCGCTGGTCCTTGGTCGCATAGTCGTCCACGCAGTTGAACTCGCTCTGGCTGATCAGCAGGCACGACTGCGACACGAAGTTCTTGTCGAACAGGTTGTTGACCCGTGCGTTCAACGTCAGCCACGGCGTGGCCTGCCAGCTGCCACCGAGGTGGAAGATGGTGTAGTCCTCGTAGTAACGGGTTTGGCTGACGCCATTGGCGTCGAGCAGGGTGTCGCGGTAGCGGTCGTAGCGGCCTTCGCCTATCAACGACAGGCTGACTGCTTCGTTGATCTGCCAATTGAGGCTGGCGTTGGCCATGTGCTTTGCCGGTGTGGTGCCTGCAATCGGGCGTCCCTTGTCGGCGCCGCTGGTCTGCTCGCTCTTGGTCCAGGTGTAGTTGCCGCGCAGCTGCAGGGTGTCGAGCAGATCGATGTGCGCGGCGAGCTCGGCGCCACGGGTCTCGGCCTTGTCGATGTTCACGCTCTGGGTGAAGGTGCTGTAGCCCAGCGCCGCCCAGCCCGGGCCGATGTCCACGCAGTAGCCGCTGCCGGCCGGCGCCACTTCGCAGTTCGGGAAGGTGCCGCCGCTGGCGATCTTGTCCTCGAACTTGTTGATGAAGCCGGTGACATTGAAGCCCCAGCGCTGGCCTTCGTAGTACGCGGCCAGCTCGTAGTTGGTGCTGGTTTCCGGCTTCAGGTTGGGCGAGCCCACCAGCGGCAGCACGCCCTGGCCACCAAACCCGGTGATGCCCGGGAACAGCTGGTCAGGACGCGGGGTCTTGTAGCCGGTGCTGACGCCACCCTTGAAGGTCCACGCATCGCTGGCATTCCACACCAGGTAACCACGAGGGCTGACATGGCTGCCGAACACGTTGTGGTCGTCGTAGCGCAGGCCGAAGGTGGCGGTGAGGGTGTCGGTCAGCGCCCAGTTGTCCTCGGCGAACAGCGCCCACATGCGGTGCTTCTGCTTCGTGTTGCTGCGGTAGCCGGCACCATCCATGCCGAACACGCCGTCGATCATGTCGGTGTCGTTGTACTGGCCGCCGACAGTGAGCTTGTGTGCGCCGAAGTCGAGGTCGAGCATCGTGTCGAGCACGTAGCCTTCCAGTTCCATGGTGCGCAGCGGGCGCGGCAGGAACGCCTGCAGGCGTGCCATTTCGCTCGGGTTGAGGGCGGTCAGCGCATTGCCACGGCCGGCCGCGCAGTTGTTGGCGGCGCCGGTGCGGCGGCAGACGTCATTCCACAGTGTCTGCAGGTTGGCGCGTTCGTCCAGGGTCAGCGGCAGCGAGCGGCCTAGGTTGCTGCTCTTGCTGTGGGTCAGCGAGGTCTGCCAGGTGCCGAAGCTGTAACGGCCCTGGTGGGTCAGCGACAGCTGGTCGCGCTCGTAGCGCTGGTAGGCGGTGTAGCCCACGCGCGGCTGCACCACGCGGCGGGTGACCGTGCCGCTGCCATTCGGGTTGGGAATGACCGCGTTGCCGACGCGCCACAGGCTGGCCAGGCTGTCCAGCGTGCCGGTCTGGCCTTCGCTGTTGTCGTACTTCTGCCGCGAGACGTCGTAGTCCAGCCACAGCTCGTGGTCATCGTTGACGCGGAAATCCAGGCGCACGCCGGTGTTCCAGTTGGTGTTGGCCACCGACTTGCCACCGCCACCGAAGCCGATGCTGCGCTCCCACAGCGTGCCATCGGGCAGGGTCAGTGCCTCCCATTCCGGATTGGAGGCCTTGGCGTCGTAGTAGCTGCCGCGCACCGCCAGGCTGAGGCGATCCTTGATCAGCGGGCCGCTGAGGTACAGGTCGGTGGTGCGTGCATCGCCGAACTGGTCGTCCTGCTGCACGGTGAAGCCCTGGGTGAGTGCGCCATGCCAGCTGTCCTGGTTGCGGCGGGTGATGATGTTGATGACGCCGCCCATCGCATCCGAGCCGTACAGCGTGGACATCGGGCCGCGTACCACTTCGATGCGCTCGATGGCATCCAGCGGCGGCAGATAGGCGAACTGGCCGCCGCCGAAGTTGTTCGGGTACAGCTGGCCGACGTTGCTCTGGCGGCGGCCATCGATCAGCACCAGGGTGTACTCGGAAGGCAGGCCGCGCATCGAGATGGTGGCGCGGCCGTTCTTGTCGGTCGCTTCCAGGCCGACGTCGATGCCTTCGACGTCGCGCAATGCATCGACCAGGTTGGTGTAGGGACGCTTGCTCAGTTCCTCGCGGCTGACCACGCTGATGCTGGCCGGTGCATCGATCACTTTCTGTTCGAAGCCGGACGCGGTGACCACCACCTTGTCCAGCGTCTGCGGTGCACCGGCGGCGTCACCGTGGGCGAAGGCGGGGGCGGAAAGGGCCACCAGCACGGCGCTGGTCAGCAGGGGGCGGGACAGGGACGAACGGACACGATGGCGCTGGGCCATGGCAGTTACCTCGAAGGATGCAGGGTGGTGCATTGCCATGCGCGACGGGCGCGGCAGGCACGGAAGGCCCGGTCAGGGGCAGCAGGGATGGAGCAGACGGGAATGAAGCAGGCAGCGGCGCGCGCAGGTGACCGCGCACGCGGTCACGCCGGGCCGTGGATCAGGCGAGCGGCGGCGCCTGGCCGCGTTGCTGACGGCGCCCGGGCGCATCGGCCCAGGGCGTATCCGGAGCGGCCAGTGGCCAGTCCGGGCGCACGCCGGGCATGGCCGGCGTGGCGGGAACGAGTTCGAGTTCAGTGCGCAGCCACTGGCTGGCCAGCAGCAATGGCGGAGGTGCCTTCTCGGCCGTTTTCACCGGGGCAGCGGCACAGCGGCGCAGCTTGGCCGGTGCTTCTTCCTGCAGCGGGCCTTCGCCGCCGCGCTCTTCCAGCGGCACCTGCACGGTCATCGGCGCCGGCGCATGCGGCAGCAGTGGCAGCGTGCCCAGCAGCAACGCCAGCATCGCCACCCACGCCAACAGGCTGGCCAGCGCAGGACGCTGGCCGCGCATGGCGGTGCCCATCTTGCGATGGATGAGAGGACGAGGGCGAAGCGGGCGCAGCAAGCAGGAATCCCCGGACGTCTGCCGGCAGGGGCCGGCATCAACGGGGCGAGATTGTAATGAGAGCGGTTAGCGGTTGCAAATGAGAATGATTGCCAAGATGTCGCAGGGCCGGCCATGTCCGGCTCAGACTTCGCTCCAGCGCCGCAGCAGGTTGTGGTACACGCCGGTCAGCTGCAGCACCGCCTCGGCGTCGCCGCCGGTCTGCCGCAGGCGTTCGATCGAGCCGTCCATTTCCCACAGCAGGCGGCGCTGCACGTCGTCGCGGACCATGCTCTGCACCCAGAAGAACGAGGCCACGCGCGCACCGCGGGTGACCGGATTGACCTTGTGCAGGCTGCTGGACGGGTACACGATCAGGTCGCCGGCCGGCAGCTTCACTTCGTGCTCGCCGTAGGTATCGCTGATGACCAGCTCGCCGCCCTCGTACTCCTCGGGCGCGGACAGGAACAAGGTGCAGGAGATGTCCGAGCGCAGCTGCTCGCCGTTGGCCAGGTTCATCACCGCGCCATCGACGTGGAAGCCATAGGTGCCACCACCGCTGTAGCGGTTGAAGCGCGGCGGCAGGTACTTCAACGGCAGCGCCGCGCTGAAGAACAGCGGGTGCCGGGCCAGCGCGACCAGGATGATTTCGCCCAGTTCGCGGCGCAGCGGCGAGGCTTCCGGCAGTTGCTGGTTGTGCTTGGCCTGTGCGCCCAGATGCCCAACGGTCTCGCGGCCATCGGTCCAGTCGGCGGCATCGAGCCGGCGGCGGACATCGGCCACCTGCTCGGCGCTGAGGATGTCGGGAATGTGCAGCAGCATGCGGAACTCCTCAGGGGGACGACGGTGCGACCAGGGCGCGCACCTGCGGATGCGGGGACGCGGCCAGTTCCGGCACGATGTGCGCCATGAACGCCGGGCTGCCGTGGGCCAGCGCCTGCTTCAACCAGTGCACGGCCTGATCGATCTGGCCAGCCTGCAGCAGGATCGAGGCGTAGTTGGCCTGGCCGCGGAAATCGCCGGTCTCGGCCGCACGCCGGTACCAGCCCAGCGCGGCCTGCGGGTCGCGCTCGATCTCCAGGCCGTCTTCGAGGTGGCGGGCCAGCAGGTTCATCGACTTGGCGTGGCCCAGGTGCGCGGCGCGGGCGTACAGCGCCAGCGCCTGCGCGCGGTCCTGTGCAACGCCGCGGCCAGTGGCCAGCAGGTTGGCCAGGTTGTACAGGCCCCAGTCCAGGCCGGTGTCGGCCGCACGCCGGTACCACACTGCTGCCAGCGTGGGATCGGCCGCCGTGCCCTGGCCCAGCTCATGGCAGCGGCCGAGCATGTTCATCGCCATCGGCGCGCCGTTGTTGGCGGCGGTTTCGTACCAGAGCAGCGCAGCCGAGGCGTCCTGCGCGGTGCCTTTGCCTTCCATGTGCATCTGCGCGAGCAGCAGCTGTGCGTCGGCCTGTCCGGCCTGCGCGGCCTCGCGCACGCGCGCGAATGCCGCCTGCGGATCGTGCTGCAGCAGTTCGGCCAGGGCGTCGCTGTCGATGGGGGTACGGTTAGCCATTGGGGGTGAGTATCGCCGGAAACAAAAACGGCGGCAGGAGAGCCTGCCGCCGTGGTGGAGCGAAGCTACATCAGAACTTCACGTTCAGTGCCAGGGTGGCCGAGCGACCCGGGGCGATGCTCGCGTAGTGCGAGGCATAGGCCTTGGTGAAGTAGGTCTTGTCGGTCAGGTTCTGCACGTTCAGCTGCAGGCTGATGTTGTCCTGGATCGTGTAGCTGGCCATCGCGTCGAAGCGGGTGTAGCTCGGGATCCACTTGGTGTTGGCAACGTCACCGTACTGCTTGTCCGAGTAGAACGCACCGGCGCCGACGGTCAGGCCGAACGGGAAGCGGTAGGTGGTCCACAGGTTGGCGCTGTGCTTGGCGGTGTTCGGGAACACGTTGCCGTTGTTCGGCGACGGCACGTAGATGTTGGACGGGCAGGTGCGGCCCGACACGGCGCAGACGAAGCCGTTGTCCTTCAGTTCCGAATCCAGGTAGGTGTAGCCGCCGTACAGGCTCCAGGCATCGGTCAGCTGGCCATTGAAGCCCAGTTCGAAGCCGTTGATTTCCTTCTTGCCCGCGTTCTGGCTGGTGCCGTTGTCGACGGTCACGCGTGCGTTGTTCATCACGGTGTGGAAGATCGCGGCAGTCAGGTTCAGGCGGTTGTCGAGCAGGTCCCACTTGGTACCCAGTTCGAGGTTCTTGGTGTCCTGCGGCTTGAGGTCGGCGACGCCGGCATTCAGGCCGTCCGAACCGTCGCCACCGTCCATGCCCGGCGGGGTGGAGGAGGTGCCGTAGGACAGGTAGATGCTGCCGTTGGCCGCCGGCTTGAACACCACGCCGGCCTGGTAGTTCAGGAAGTCGTTGTCGTTGCGCACGCGCGGAGTGGCGCTGCCCGGGGTGAGCAGGGTGGTGGAGTAGTCGTCGTAGCGCAGGCCGACGTTGACGCTCCACTGCGCGTTGAGCTCGATGGTGTCGAACAGGTAGGCGGACTTGGTCTTGGTGCGCTGTTCAACGTCCTGTGCCTTGTTGCTGCGATAGACGCTCTGGCCGGCCGCCCACGGATCGTTCGGGTTCGGATTGTTGAAGTCGGTGCAGTTGTAATTGGTGGCAGCGCCAGACACCCGGCATACGGAGCTGTTGGCCGGGAGGGGTTCCGCCGGGTTGGCAGTACCCGGCGTCATCTGGTAACTGCCACGGGTCATCTTCTCGTCGCTGTATTCCACGCCAGCGCTGTAGCTGTGCTTCAGTGCGCCGGTCTGGAACGCGCCGGTCAGGCCAAGCTGGTCGGCGAAGCTCTTCACGTCGACAGCACGGCTGTTGGTACGGCGCCACAATGTGCCGTAGTTGTTCGGGTTGCCCTTGCTGTCGTCCGGCTGGGTCCACAGGTAGTCGTTGCTGGTGTTGCCGAGGCGCGCGATATTGCGCAGCTTGTGGCCGCCGAAGTCGTAGCTGGCGTCCAGGGTGCTGATGTCGGCACGGGTGCGCTGGAAGTCACGATCGACCAGGCCGTAGTAGTTGTTGCGATCCGGCACCAGCGGGCGGCCATCGCCATTCTTGGCCACGTTGGGGCCGCTGGAGAACGGATTGTTGTACGGGAAACCACCCGCGTCCGGCAGGTCATCGCTCTGCATGTGGTAGTGGCTGGCGATCAGCTGCGCCGGGCCGTTCAGGCCGAATGCGATCGACGGCGCGATGCCCCAGCGGCTGACGTTGGCGGCGTCACGGCCGGCGATGTCCGACTCGTGCTTCATCAGGTTCAGGCGGGCGGCGATGCCGTCGCCCAGCACGTAGTTGGCATCCACGGTGCCGCGCGCGTAGCTGTCGGTACCGATGCCCATGCTGGCGCTGGTCTCGTTCTTCAGCTTCGGCGTCTTGCTCACCAGGTTCAGGCTGCCACCGCCGGAATCACGGCCGCCGTAGGCCGAGCTCGGGCCCTTGACCACTTCCACCTGTTCCAGGTCGAAGATCTCGCGGGTCTGCGAACCGACGTCGCGCAGGCCGTCGACGAAGATGTTGCTCTGCGAATCGAAGCCGCGGATGAAGGGGCGGTCGCCGGTCGGGTTGCCGCCTTCGCCGGCACCGAAGGTGATGCCCGGCACCATGCGCAGCGCGTCCTGCAGGTTGGTCGCACCGGTTTCGGCAATCAGCTTCTCCGACACGATCGACACCGACTTCGGGGTGTCCAGCAGCTCGGCGGTGAACTTCGGCGAGGACGGATTGAACCAGCTGCCGCGCACCTGCACCTTGTCCAGGTCGGTGGCCTTGTTGTTGCCGGAGGCGG
This sequence comes from Stenotrophomonas sp. CC22-02, assembly GCF_004365115.1. Taxonomy (NCBI): domain Bacteria; kingdom Pseudomonadati; phylum Pseudomonadota; class Gammaproteobacteria; order Lysobacterales; family Lysobacteraceae; genus Stenotrophomonas; species Stenotrophomonas sp. CC22-02. Next base: position 612,433 of record NZ_SOCO01000001.1, read on the forward strand.
CGCTGTCGGCGGCCTGCGCGGCCAGCGGTGCGAAGCCGGCGGCCAGGGTGGCCGAGGCGAGCAGGGAAACGCGCGGGGCGTACTTGCGGGTCTTGATGTGGGTCATGGCTTGGGTGGTAGTGGCTGGGATCGGGAAAGGGCGAGGCCGAGCCGGCGCAGCTGGGCGCGCGGCGACAGGCAGGAGGTTGCTTCTGTAGAGCCGAGCCGATGCTCGGCCACGCGGTGAACGACATCAGGCGCACGGCAACGGCCGCAGGGCGCCTCAGCTGGCGTGCGGTACGGGCGGAGCGTGGCCGGGGTTCAACCGCAGTGCGGGATCGTGCAGCTGCCAGCGCAGGGCGTCGGAACGCCACAGCGGGATGTGGGCGACCAGCGCGGCACGCGCGGGTGCCAGGTCGGCGCAGGGCGTGCCGCTCTCGCCATCAAGCGGCGGCTCCGGTGCCGGTACCGCGTGCTGTGGGCACTCGTCGGCCGGCGGGCCCGGCACCGGCATGGCCTGGTGCAGTTCTTCAGCGTGCGCCTGCCAACCGTAGGTAGCCGGTCCATCGCGCCCTTCGTGCAAGGCCGACCAACCCAGCACGAGCGTCAGCAGCGCGGCCGCGAGCAGCGGCCACCCTTGGCGGGCGAGCTGGCACAGCGTGGCGGCGGGCGCGGGCGAAGCCATGGCGCGGGGCGGAGTCGTTACGAAGATGTTACGTAGAATAACATCAACGATAATGATTCGCATGTGCGCGATGAGGCGGGCTGCCAGGATGGCCCTACGAGGCCCTGAACGGGCGCTCAGCCGCTTCCGGCAGCTTCACCCCGTGGGTTGGCTGCCCCGGGGTGGGGCGCCTCAGTCGCGGTCGTCGCGAGTCCAGATGGCGTCGTGTTCGCGCTTCACCGGGAACTTGGGCACCGGGGTGTAGGCCGGGGCGCACAGGGCGCGGCCATCGCGCACGTCGAAGCGCGCGCCGTGCAGCACGCACTCCACGCTGCCCTCGGTGGTGTTGAACTCGCCCGAGGACAGCTCGAACTCTTCATGCGTGCACTGGTCTTCCAATGCATACAGGTCGCCATCGAGGTTGAACACCACGATCGGGGTGCCGGTCACTTCGTCGAACACGCTCTTCATTTCACCCGGCAGCAGTTCGGCGCCGGCACAGACGAAGGTCCAGGCCTCGCTCACGCGGTGGCTCCGGCCAGCGGCTTTTCCAGGATCTCGAAGCGCAGGTCGTCGCGCTTGGGGATGCCGAAGCGTTCGTCGCCATACGGGAACGGCTTCTTGATGCCGGTGCGCTGGTAGCCACGACGCTCGTAGAAGGCGATCAGCTCGTCGCGAACGTCGATCACCGTCATCTGCATCACCGGCACGTTCCATTCGCGCGCGGCGTGCGCTTCGGCCGCATCCATCAGCTGCTTGCCGACGCCGCCGCCCTGCTGGGCCGGGTCGACCGAGAACATGCCGAAGTAGCCCTTGCCGTCGACATCGGCGACGTGGGCGCAGGCCACCAGCCGGCCCTCGCGTTCGGCCAGCAGGATGGTCGAGCGGGGGCGGTCGAGGTCGGCCTGGATGCCTTCGGCGTCGATGCGGGCGCCGTCCAGCAGGTCGGCTTCGGTGGTCCAGCCGGCACGGCTGGCGTCACCCCGGTAGGCCGAAGTGACGAGGGCGATCAGGGCGGGGATGTCGGCCGGCGTGGCGGCCCGGTAGGTCAGGGTGGTCATGCGGGCATTCTAGATGGGGCACGCCTTCTGCGGCGCAGGTCCTGGGGCTGGGCGCGGACCGGAGTGGAGGCTGTCCCCAGGCTGTTTGCCGATCCTGTCGTGAATGTCGCCTTGACGCTATCTTCATGTTTGATTCATAAATGGGTGCAGATCGCGCTGGCCAGGGGACAGGTCCTGCTGTCTGTGCGCGCATTCAAGGACGGACGATCCAAGGAGGATCCCCATGCGGTTCCGCATCACGCTCCGCTCGCGCCATGCCGGCCCGATCAGGTCTTCGCTGCTGCTGATGGTGACGGCCCTGTCGCTGGCGCCGGCACTGGCCTCTGCCCAGATCGTTCCCACCTGGCGCCAGGAATACGACAAGCGGCTGAAGTACGGCGATCTGGTCGAGCCGCTGAAGGGGGACATCTTCGGCGAGAAGGTCAACCTGTATGACGGCTCTGTCAGTTTCAGTGCCACCGATATCTCCATTCCCGGCAACGGTGGCCTGGCGGTGTCGCTGGGCCGCAGCTATGGAGATATCGGCGGCAGCGCAAACGACAACGAGTACGGAAACTGGACGCTGGACATTCCGTCGCTTTCGGGTACCTACGGAGATCAGCCGGAAACGGCGGTGGGAGGTCATTGGACACCGAGCGCGCGCTGCTCGACCGTCTCCGCACCTCCGTCATTGGACGTCTGGAACTACAAGCACACCCAGACAATCAGTTTCGCACCCCATACCTATTGGGAAGGAGTGCGGTTGTCACTGCCTGGCGGCAGCGGTGAAACGGTTCTTGCCGGCAGCGGAGATGCGCGCCAGCCCACCCCGCAGCTCGGCATGCCCGCTCCGTGGAACACCAAGGGCGGATGGTTCTTCTCCTGCCTCAGTTCCCTCAAGAGCGGCCAGCCGGGCGAGGGCTTCCTGGGGCATGCGCCGGACGGCACCAAGTACTACTTCGACTGGATGGTGGCGCGCCACAACGACCCGGCTGTCATGCAGCCCTACGACACCATCACCCATTCGACGCTGCAGCGGAAGAAGGTCTACCTCTATCCGTCGCAGGTCGTAGACCGGTTCGGCAACTGGGTCCGTTACGAGTGGAGTGGCGGGCGCCTGGATCGCATCATCGCCAGCGACGGGCGCAGCATCAGCCTGACCTATGACTCGCAGGGGCGCATCGCAACGGCCCTGGCGGCGGGCCGTACCTGGACTTACGGCTATACGCCGGCGGGAACGCTGCAATCGGTCACGCTGCCCGATGGCACTGCCTGGAGCTATGACCTGCCTCCGGTCAAAGTGACGAAGAAGTACCAGGAATACACCGGGCAGGACGTCTGGGCCTACATGGAAGTCCCGGCGTTGTGCGCGAAGACGAACAAGATCGTGCAGACCGAAGTGGCGGCGTCCATCACCCATCCCTCTGGAGCCGTCGGAACCTTCGTGTTCCGTCCCTTCCGGCATGGGCGCAAGAACGTGCCATTCAATTGCCAGACGTCCGGCGACGACCAGCTGCTGGCCGATGGGTGGAACCTCACGCCCATCTACCGCGACGCGATGTCGCTGGTGGCAAAGCGGATCAGCGGTCCGGGGATGCCCACGGCGCAATGGAGCTATCAGTACACCAACCTGGGGTGGGAGTACGACAGGCGGGTTGACCAGGCCGGCTGGCCAGCGATCCCGGTCGGGCAGGCGGAACCGAAGATAACGATTGAAACCCTGCCCGATGGGGTCATCCGGACATACGAATTCGGCAAGGAAGTCGGCTACAACGACGGTCTGCTGCTGTCGACCAGTACCAGCGCTGGCGGCACTGTGGTCCGCACGGAGCGCAACAACTATTACCCGGACGCGCAGATTGCCAATGCACCGTTTCCGCGTGAGGCGGGGCGGAATCTCAAGTACGGGGCGACCGAACTTGGGGAACATCTGAATCGGCCGGTCCAGAGCACGGTCGTGAACCAGGACGGCGTGCAGTTCACCCGCACCGTACAGGCCTTTGATGCCTTCGTCCGCGAAGTCACGGTGGACGAAGGGAATTCCGCCGGCCAGAGCCGGACGCGGACGACCGGCTATTACGACAATGCCGCCTTGTGGGTGAATGGTCAGGTGGCACGCAGCCTGCTCAACGGCATCGAGGAGTCGCGCACCGAGTTCGACCCGGCCAATGCGCTGCCGCTGCGCGCCTATGCATTCGGCCGCTTGGCGCAGCAGGTGACCTATGCCGCTGACGGTACGGTGGCATCGGTGGCCGACGGCCGTGGCAATACCAGTCACCTGTCTGGATGGAAGCGCGGCATCCCGCAGCAGCTGCGCATGCCGGCCACACCCGAGGCGCCCAATGGCGCAGTGCGTACCGTTGCGGTCGATGACAATGGTTGGATCGCTTCACTGACCGATGAAGTCGGTGCAACCACCAGCTTCAGCTACGACAGCATGGGGCGGCTGCGCAGCCAGCAGTTCCCAGGTGGCGACGAAGTGAACTGGAACGGTGTGACCATGGACCTGCAGCGGCTGGGCGGTGCCCAGCTGGGTGTGCCGGCCGGTGCGTGGAAGCACTCCCGTACCCAGGGTGGACGCCGTACCGACACCTATCTGGACGCCATGTTCCGCCCGGTACTGGTCACCGAGAATGCCAACAACGCGCTCGACAGCGCGGTGGTGACCCGCTACGACAGCAGTGGCAAGACGGTGTTTGCGTCGTACCCCACGCGACAGCTCACCGACATCAATGCAGCAATGACGGGCACCACGACGCAGTACGACGCGTTGGGCCGGCCGGTGGTGGTCAGCCAATCGTCGGAACTGGGCGATCTGGTAACGCGTACCGAGTATGTGGGCAACCTGTCGGTGAAGGTGACCAACCCGCGCGGGCAGGCCACCACCACGCGGCATCTCGCCTACGATCAGCCCAGCTACGAGATGCCACTGACGCTGCAGCATCCGGAAGGCGTGGTGACCGAGATCCAGCGCGACACGCTGGGCAAGCCGTTGGCGATCACGCGCCGCACGGCCGATGGCAGTCAGGCATTGACCCGCCGCTACGTCTATGACGGTTACCAGCAGCTGTGCAAGACCATCGAACCGGAAACCGGCGCGACGGTGCAGGACTATGATGCCGCCGGCAACGTACTGTGGTCCGCAGCCGGGACCGGCCTGGGCAGCGCGGCCGACTGCAATCGCAGTGAGGCCTTTGCCAGCGGCCGTGTGGTAGCGCGCAGCTACGATGCCGCCAATCGACTGTCGACCCTGACGTTCCCGGATGGGCGCGGAAACCAGCGCTGGTCCTACACGCCGGATGCCTTGCCCGCGGAAATCAGTACGCAGAACGACCCGGCCCGGCCGATGGTCGTCAACCGCTATCAATACAATCGCCGACGCCTGCTCAGCAGCGAGACGCTGCAGCATCCGGATCTGGGCAACCTGAGTCTGGCCTACGGCTACGATGCCAACGGCACGCTGGCCAGTAACACTTACCCGGGCGGGCGCGTCGTCAGCTATGCCCCGGATGCGCTGGGGCGGGCTACAGCGGTCGGCGGTTACGCAAACAGCGCCAGCTATTTCGCCAATGGTGCGCTGGCGCGATTCGTTTACGGCAACGGCATCGCACATACTCTGACCCAGAATGCCCGTGGCCTGCCGGAGCGCAGCCGCGATGCCACCGCCGCGGCCGCGGTGCTCGATGACAGCTACGATTACGATGCCGGTGGCAATGTGATGGCCATCTCCGACGGCCTGCCGGGCGCACCCGGCAACCGTGACATGACCTATGACGGCCTGGACCGGTTGCGTACGGTGACCGCGCCGGGCTTCGGCAATGCACTGTACGAGTACGACGCACTCGACAACCTGCGCCGTGCCAGGGTCGGCAGTCGCGACCGTACGCACTACTTCGATCCGAGCAATCGCCTGGTCAACGTGATCGAAACCGGGACGGGGGCGACCGTGACGGGCCTGGGTTACGACGTGCAGGGCAACCTGTCGGTCCGCAACGGTCAGGCATTCTCGTTCGACTACGGCAATCGCCTGCGGGATGTGGGCGCGGCGGAGAGCTACGAGTACGACGCCCATGGTCGCCGGGTGAAGGCCGGAGCCAGTGGGAAGGGCGCAATCTACTCGTTCTACGACAACGGCGGCGTGCTGCGTTTCCAGCGCAATGAGCGCACCGGCAAGCAGACCGACTACCTGTACCTGTCCGGCAGCCTGGTGGCCCAGGTGCACGGCGCAGCAGCCCCCGCGGCGCCTGCGCTGAGCGCGCCCGGCTACATCACCGAAGGCAGCGTGAACCTGACCTGGAGCCCGGCCGGCGGGGCCAACCGCTATGAACTGCAGCGTGCGCTGGCCGGTGCCTGGAGCACCGTCTTCGACGGCGCGGCGCAATCGTTCACCAGCACCGGCCTGGCGACGGGTACCTACCAGTTCCGCGTGCGCGGTTGCCGCGCGGTATGTGGTGAGTGGAGCAACGTCGCTTCGGTTGCGGTAGCGCTGGCGCCGTCCACGGTGCCAGCCTTGAGCGTGCCGGCGACGGCCTTCAATGGAAGTTACGGCGTGAGCTGGTCTGTGGCGTCCGGTGCCGAGCGTTATGAGCTGGAGGAGAGCGCCAATGGTGGCGCCTGGACCCAGGTGCACAATGCCGCGGGTCAATCCAGGGACTTCAGCGGCAAGGGGGCGGGCAGCTACAGCTATCGTGTCCGCGCCTGCAATCCGGTGGGATGCACCGCCTACAGCGCCAGTGCGGCGGTGACCGTGGTGTATCCGCCTGCGGGAGCACCGGGAATTTCGGCACCGGCACGTTCCGCACCGGGCAGCATCGGCATTGGCTGGAACGGCGTGGCCGGCGCCACGCGCTACACGCTCCAGGAAAGCAGCAATGGTGGCGGATGGGTGACGCTGTTCGACGGTGATGCCGGCTCCTACGCCACTGCGGCACGCGGTGTCGGCAACTACGGCTACCGCGTTGCCGCCTGCAATGGCGCCGGCTGCGGTCCGTGGTCGGGCACGGCATCGGTGGCGGTGATCGGGCCGCCGGCCATCGAGCCGGTGATCAGTGCGCCGGGCCTGGTCAATGTGCCGCAGTACAGCCTGAGCTGGTCGGTGCCCGCCAACAGCGAGAGCTTCGTGTTGGAAGAGAGTGCCAACGGCGCTGGCTGGACGGTGGTGCACAACGGCGCTGCGAACAGCTTTGGCGCCAGCCGTGGCAAGGGCAGCTATGCGTATCGGGTGAGGGCCTGCAATTTCGTCGGGTGCAGCCCGTACTCGGGAGTCGTGACGGTGGCGGTGGTGCTGCCGCCGGCGGCAACGAGCCTCAATGTGGCGGAATGGTTGACCACGCGTCGTCCGCCCTATCAGGTGCAGTGCTCCGCAGGGTGGATCGCAGTGGCAGATGCAACCGAGTATCAACTTGAGAGCGGCGGAGGTGGCAAGCGTCTGTACACGGGGCCATCAATCTATGTGAATAGTGGTGGCAGTGCCTACTGTGCAAACGAGTATCGCGTGCGTGCCTGCAATGCAGGTGGGTGTTCCCCTTGGTCGGCCGAACGGCCGGTCACCCGCGGTGTACTGAGCTGGGACTAAGCCATGAACGGACTCTCTTTGCTGTTGATTCGAGCGGTACTCGCGCTGGTGGTGCTGGCGGCTTGTGTGGCGCCGGCGGCCGCCCAGGAGGTTGTCGAGTACATCCACACCGATGCACTGGGATCACCGGTGGCGATCACCGATGCCAATGGCCAGGTGATCGAGCGTACGGTGTACGAGCCGTATGGCGCGGTGGTCAACCGGCCGTTGACGGATGGGCCGGGGTACACCGGGCATGTGACGGACTCGGAGACGGGGCTGAGTTATATGCAGCAGCGGTACTATGATCCGGAGGGTGGATCATTTCTGTCAGTCGATCCTGTCAGTTCGCTTGACGGCGGTGGTGCTCGCTATGGGTATGCAAGAAGCAATCCTTATAGATTTGTCGATCCAGATGGTCGCTGTGCTGCCAAGCTGGGAACGAAGATATGCATGAACGACACTCGCCTCAAAGCAGAGTTGACAAATCTGGAGAAGGTATCAAAGGCATTGCCACATTCAAGTCCGGAAGGTGCGGCAAGATATTTTTCGGACAAAGCCATACCGCTTCAGGAGGCTTCTGGCAGGGAGGTCTTCGCGAACATGGAGGAGAGGAATCCGCGAGATTTCAGGGTCATGGACTGGGGTGCTGGCTCTTCAAGTGGCTCCGCGTCCATAGTTCCTTACAGCGGTGCCTACAAGTTGAGGGCAATGCTGCACACTCATCCCGAGAACAATCTACACAGCGGAAATGGTGCATATGCCGCTTCAGGGAAATTCAATTATGTTGGTATGACGGATGACCACGACATCGCGAGATCCTTTGGAAAAAGAGTGGATAGCTATGTTGCCAGGCCGGATGGGCGGATTGTTTGGTTTAATCAAAAGGCTTGGCGAGCCGCAGGTGAAGCTTCAGGAGCGGAGCGTGTCTATGCAGGACATTTTGAGAAGATACTTTAGGTCGGCTGCCTTTCTAGTGCTGGTGGGTTGGTCTTTGTCAAGTGGAGGGGCTTCGGCTTCAGGGGATTCAATTGTAAAGAATCACTGCAACGAGATCGTTTCCAGAGAGCTCAAGAAGCTATGCGGCGTACCTATTGCCAGGATCATTGTTGACCCCGAGAAGTTGGATTCGGTGGAGGTAGAGACCAGCGGTTTTATGCTTTATGAGAACGAAAGGGGCGTCGTTTTCTATCCTGGGTCCGATCTTCCAAATCGCACCGATATGTATAGTTGCATCATCGTGTGGACTGAGAAGGAAACCATAGACTGGGGGCTCGTTAAAAGGCGACATGGCGTCTATTTTGCGACCGTTTCTGGAAAAGTTATGCTGGACGCGTCTCGCAAGAGTTGCTCGGCCGTCATTGCTAACGCCAAGGTTTACGATGTTGCTGCGGTTAACCTTTCCAAGTGATGCGTCCGTAGCTGAACCTCCTGAGTGGATGGATGCTGCATTTGGGTGACGCTGTTCGACGGTGATGCCGGGTACTTCGCCACTGCGGCACGCCGTGTCGGCAACTACGGCTACCGCGTTGCCGCCTGCAATGGCGCCGGCTGCGGTCCGTGGTCGGGCACGGCATCGGTGGCGGTGATCGGGCCGCCG
>NZ_SOCO01000001.1:621904-1564883 GCF_004365115.1 Stenotrophomonas sp. CC22-02
CCGGCGGCCGCCCAGGAGGTTGTCGAGTACATCCACACCGATGCACTGGGATCACCGGTGGCGATCACCGATGCCAATGGCCAGGTGATCGAGCGCACGGTGTATGAGCCGTATGGGGCGGTGGTCAACCGGCCGTTGACGGATGGGCCGGGGTATACCGGGCATGTGACGGACTCGGAGACGGGGCTGAGTTATATGCAGCAGCGGTACATGGATCCGGCGTTAGGGGCTTTCCTTAGTGGCGCGATCACCCTGAGTTGTCCGGAAGAAGTCTGGCATCATTCGACACAACATACAGGCAACTGCGTGCGGTAAGGGAAGGGCGCTTGGATGAAGTGCTCTTGAGCAAGGATGTCTGCGATTCGCACCGGCTTGCGAGTCGGTTCCTGCATCTGGGGATGACTTCCTTCATGATCCTTCTCGCCGTGGGGCTTTGCGATTCGGTATGGGGCGGTAATTGAAGTTGAATGAAGTTCACATTTTCCTTCTGGGAGGGACTAGGTGGCGGGCATTATTGAGAGCTATCCTGTCTGCTCTTCCTTCATTCTGGGAGGCATGTGGATGAATGGATTTGCGGCGCACCGGATGCTGCTGAAGATGGAGCGGAAGCGGCCGGAAGTGCTTGAGGCGGTCGGCATCATCAGGGTTGACTGGTGGTTTCGGTGCCTGCGCGGGATTGGATTGCTTGCGCTTTCCGGCAAAGGTCTGATGATCACGCGGGGTGAACGGTGGGTGCTGAGGGGTGTTGTCGCGACCTACGTGTTCTTGGTGGCCTGCGGCATCTCGATGCTTGTTGGGTGATGGGAAATATCGCCAGGGGTGTCGATGATGTCGGGTGCGCGCATGCGAGGAATCCTGTGCTCGATGCGTGGGTCCGTGGCTCTTAGCAGGGCTTTCGCAGGCTGAGTGTTCGCATAGCTCCACCAACAGAAAGACGCCGCAATTCCCTGTGGCGTTTGCATTTATCCCGTGATGTGGCCGCCTGGTACCACTGGAAACATTGCGGGACAGAAGTTCTCGCAACGGGCTCAACTGGGAGCGTACCGGGGGCCGGGACGATTTATGGCGCAGCAATCGTCGTCAATGCCAGCGCGCCCAAAAGCTGGCGGCCGCCTCACGTCCGATCGCTCGCGGAACCGCAGATGCGTGGAGCGTCTTCAACTTCACCCTTTCAATAGTGGGAGTACTCCGATTCTGCAAAATAATCTTGAGTCTGCAGGCCGCGGTGAGGCTGTTGATCTTGTATTGTTTGATCCTCGGTGGATAAGGAAACAGGTGCCCCGGTGAGTGCTGCTGATGAAGAGAAGTCCGCTGCTGCCTGCCTGCGGATGTTGCTGGAATCCGAACCTGCTTCTGCGGAACAAGTCTCTGCTTGGTATGCGAGGGCCGAGGCGCTTAAGCGAACCCTTCAGTCAAGCGTTTGTGGAATAGATGTCCCGCATTTGATATGGCATTATCTTGATGATGCTGATATCCGTTTCCGGGATGGATCCTATGCGCAAGATCAGATATTGGCAGTCGAGAAGATTGTGGAGGAGTGGGGTGGGGGCGTGAGTTGAGATAATTAGTTGATGTCTGCATTTTTTTGTAGCTTCAAGGCGTGGGCGCTCCAGTGGGATGAACGGTGAGGCTGAGGGGCGTCGTGATGATGTACTTGTTCTTGATTGCCTGCGGGGTACCCAGGCTTTCTGGCGTGTAGAAGGCGGTGCCTCAAGGCCATTGATGATGGATGGATCGGCATTGCCGGGAAATTGCCAGTTCCTGGCATCACTCAGCGTTTCTCAGTCACGCCTCTGCTTGCCTGCGTCCAGCGCGCAACAAAAAACGCCGCAGTTTCCTGTGGCGTTTGCATCTATCCCGAGCTTCGCCAGGTATCTCACCCCAGCAACTTCCGCACCTTGGTCAGCGCAGTCATGAACCGCTCGATCTCGGCGTGCGTGTTGTAGAACGCCAGCGAGGCACGGCAGGTAGCGGCAACGCCAAAGTACTGCAGCAGCGGGTGCGCGCAGTGCTGGCCGGAACGCACGGCCACGCCTTCCAGATCCAGCAGGGTGGCCAGATCGTGGGCATGCGCGCCGTCGATCAGGAACGAGACCACCGCGGCCTTCTCCGGCGCTTCGCCGATGATGCGCAGGCCGTCGACGCGGCGCAGCTCTTCGGTGAAGTGCGCCAGCAGTTCGGCTTCGCGTGCTTCCACGTTTTCCTGGCCCAGCTGCTGCAGGTAGTCGGCGGCCACGCCCAGGCCGATGAAGCCGGCGATGTTCGGGGTGCCGGCTTCGAACTTGTGCGGGGCATCGTTGAACACGGTGCCGTCGAAGCTGACTTCCTTGATCATTTCGCCGCCACCGAGGAACGGCGGCATCGCGTCCAGGTGCTCGCGGCGCGCCCACAGTGCCCCGGTGCCGGTCGGGCCACACATCTTGTGGCCGGTGATGGCGTAGAAGTCACAACCGATCGCGGCCACGTCCACCTTGCGGTGCGGCACGGCCTGGGAGCCATCGACCACGGTGATGATGCCGCGCTTGCGCGCTTCGCGGCAGATCTCGCGTACCGGATTGACCGTGCCCAGCACGTTGGAGACGTGGGTGACCGCCAGCAGCTTGACCTCGGGGGTCATCGCTGCGCGCAGCGCATCCAGGTCGAGCGCGCCGTCGGGGGTGATCTCGGCCACGCGGATGGTCGCGCCGGTACGCTGGGCGACCAGCTGCCACGGCACGATGTTGGCGTGGTGCTCCATGCGCGATACCAGGATCACGTCACCGGCCTTCAGCCGCGGCAGCGCCCACGAGTAGGCCACCAGGTTGATGGCGAAGGTGGTGCCGCTGCACAGCACCAGGTCGCTGGGGCGCACGTTGAGGAAGCGCGCCAGCTTGTTGCGCGCACCTTCGTAGGCGTCGGTGGCTTCGCTGCCCAGTGCATGCACCGCGCGGCTGACATTGGCGTTGTAGCGGCGGTAGAACTCGTCCACCGCGCCGATCACCTGCACCGGCTTCTGGCCGGTGTTGGCATTGTCGAAATAGACCAGCGGCTTGCCATGCACTTCGCGCATCAGCAGCGGGAAGTCGAGGCGGACGCGGTCCCAGTCGGGGGCGCCGGTGCGTTCTTCGATCGGGCGCGGCGTGGACAGGTTCATGCCACACCCGCCTCGACCAGCGCCTTGTCCAGGCGGCGTGCCAGCTGCTCGCGCAGTGCTTCCGGCAGAATCTTCAGCGGTTCATGGCAGAACGCGGCACTCAGCAGCGCCTGCGCCTGGGCCTGCGGCAGGCCGCGCGAGCGCAGGTAGAACAGCGCGTTGGCATCGAGCTGGCCGACGGTCGCGCCATGCGCGGCCTTCACTTCATCGGCGTCGATCACCAGCGTCGGCTGGGTGTCGATCTCGGCGTCGGCCGACAGCAGCAGGTTCTTGTTGGACAGGTTCGCGTCGGTGCCGTCGGCGCCTTCGCGGATCTGGATGCCACCATGGAACACCACGCGGCTGCGGTTGGCCGCAACGCCGCGCCACAGCAGTTCGCAGGCAGTATCGCGCGCGATGTGGTCGATGCCCAAACGGGTTTCGACGTGGCGGCGGCCATTGCCGAGCAGCACGCCGTTGGCGGTCAGCTGGGCGTTGTCGCCTTCCAGGCGCACGTTCAGTTCATGGCGGCTGAGCGCGGCACCCAGTTCCAGATCGACGCGGTGGTACTGCGCATCGCGGGCCAGCACCGCGTCGGTGCGCAGGAAGCTGGTCTGGCGCGCGCTGCCGGCCTGCACGCGGGCGTGCTTGAGCACGGCATCGCGGGCGACGTGGGCGTGCAGCACGGTGTTGTCGAGGTGGGCCGAATCACCCACGCTGAAGCGGTGCTCGACCACGCCGAGGCTGGCGCCGGTGCGCAGTTCGATCAGGTGGCGGTGATGCCAGGCCAGGTCGGTATCGCCGGCGACGCTGGCGAACACCAGCTGCAGCGGCACGTCCACCTGCACGCCTTCGTCCACGCGCAGCACCACGCCTTCATCGGCCAGGGCGGCGTTGAGGCGGGCGAAGATTTCCTCGCTGCACTCGTAGCGGCGGCCGAGGAAACGCACCGCATCCTCGCCGTCCGCCAGTGCGGCCGACAGCGGCTGCAGCTGCACGCCGGCCGGCAGGGCCTGCACGTCGCTCAGCGCGGCATCGAGGCGACCGTTGACGAACACCAGGCGCGGCGCCGGAATGTCCTCCAACAGCGTGGCGTCCAGCGCCGGGCCCTGCAGCGGCGCCGCTGCGAACGCACGGCGTTCCAGCTGGCGCAGCGAGGTGTACTTCCAGGCTTCGTTGCGGGCGGCGGGCAGGCCGTCGCGCAGGGCCGCGTCCAGCACTTCGCGGCGCGCGTCGCTGCCGCAGAAGGCCTGGGCCATCGAGTCGAGCAGCGCGCTCATCAGACGGCCGCCTCGCGCACCACGCGATCCTTGAGGAAATCGTAGCCGTGCGCTTCCAGTTCCAGCGCCAGTTCCGGGCCGCCGCTCTTGACGATGCGGCCGTCGGCCAGCACGTGCACCACGTCCGGCTTGATGTAGTCCAGCAGGCGCTGGTAGTGGGTAATGACCAGGAACGAGCGATCGGCGGCGCGCAGCGCGTTGACGCCGTCGGCCACGCTCTTCAGCGCGTCGATGTCCAGGCCCGAATCGGTTTCGTCCAGGATCGCCAGCTTCGGCTCCAGCACGGCCAGCTGGAAGATCTCGTTGCGCTTCTTCTCGCCACCGGAGAAGCCTTCGTTGACGCCACGGTGCAGCAGTTCGTCCTTCAGGTGCAGCACGGCCAGCTTCTGTCGCACCAGCTTGAGGAACTGCATCGAATCGAGTTCCTCTTCGCCGCGTGCCTTGCGCTGGGCGTTCAGCGCGGCGCGCAGGAAGTAGGTGTTGTTCACGCCCGGGATTTCCACCGGGTACTGGAACGCCAGGAACAGGCCGGCAGCGGCGCGCGCTTCCGGATCCTGATCCAGCAGGTCGGTGCCTTCAAACTGCACGCTGCCTTCGGTCACTTCATAGCCGTCGCGGCCGGCCAGGACATTGCCCAGGGTGGACTTGCCGGCGCCGTTGGGGCCCATGATGGCGTGCACCTGGCCGGGCTTCACTTCCAGCGAGAGGCCCTTGAGGATTTCCTTGTCGCCGATGCGGGCGTGGAGGTTGTCGATCTTCAGCATGGTGGGGGTTTCCGTGGGGCGGGCCGCAGCCCGCCGGTAAAGAGAATGCGTTTGCGAGGAGCGGGGCGGGCGGTCAGCCCACCGAGCCTTCCAGCGAGACTTCCAGCAGCTTCTTGGCTTCCACTGCGAATTCCATCGGCAGTTCGCGGAACACCTGCTTGCAGAAGCCGTCGACGATCATCGACACCGCGTCTTCCTGGCTGATGCCACGGGCGCGGCAGTAGAACAGCTGGTCGTCGGAGATCTTGGAGGTGGTGGCCTCGTGCTCGACGGTGGCGCCCGGGTTCTTCACCTCGATGTAGGGGAAGGTGTGGGCACCGCACTGCTTGCCTATCAGCAGCGAATCGCACTGGGTGTAGTTGCGCGCGCCATCGGCGTTGCGGTCGACCTTGACCAGGCCACGGTAGGTGTTCTGGCCGCGGCCGGCGCTGATGCCCTTGCTGACGATCTTGCTCTTGGTGCGCTTGCCGACGTGGATCATCTTGGTGCCGGTGTCGGCCTGCTGGCGGTGGTGGGTCAGGGCCACCGAGTGGAACTCGCCCACCGAATCGTCGCCCAGCAGCACGCAGGACGGGTACTTCCAGGTGATCGCCGAGCCGGTCTCGACCTGGGTCCAGGTGACCTTGCTGCGCGCGCCACGGCATTCGGCACGCTTGGTGACGAAGTTGTAGATGCCGCCGACGCCATTCTCGTCGCCCGGGTACCAGTTCTGCACCGTGGAGTACTTGATCTCGGCATCTTCCAGCGCCACCAGCTCGACCACCGCAGCGTGCAGCTGGTTCTCATCGCGCATCGGCGCGGTGCAGCCTTCCAGGTAAGACACGTAGGCCTTGTCCTCGCACACGATCAGGGTGCGCTCGAACTGGCCGGTGTGGCCGGCGTTGATGCGGAAGTAGGTGCTCAGTTCCATCGGGCAGCGCACGCCCTTGGGAATGAACACGAAGCTGCCATCGGAGAACACCGCCGAGTTGAGCGCGGCGAAGTAGTTGTCACCGACCGGCACCACGGTGCCCAGGTACTGGCGCACCAGTTCCGGGTGTTCCTTGATGGCCTCGGACATCGAGCAGAAGATGATGCCCTTTTCGGCCAGTTCCTTGCGGAAGGTGGTCCCGACGGACACCGAGTCGAACACCGCGTCCACCGCCACGCCGGCCAGCTTGGCGCGCTCGTGCAGCGGCACGCCCAGCTTGTCGTAGGTGTCGAGCAGTTCCTTGGGCACGTCATCCAGCGAGGCGTACTTCGGGCCCTTCGGCGCGGAGTAGTAGCTGAGCGCCTGCAGGTCGATCGGCGCGATCTCCAGCTTGGCCCAGTCCGGCATCGGCATGGTCAGGAAGTGGCGGTAGGCGTCCAGACGCCACTGCGTCATCCACTCCGGCTCTTCCTTCTTGGCCGACAGGGCACGGATGGTGTCCTCGTCCAGGCCCGGCGGCAGGGAGTCCGACTCGATCTCGGTGATGAAGCCGGCCGAATACTTGCGGCCGAGCTGCTCGTGGATCTCGCGGTTGGGGGTGTCGTCGTGGGCGACGTTTTCGATGGTTTCGGTGGCCATGGGGGGCTGCCTACGGATCAGGAGACGACGTCGACAGCGATGGTGCGGCGCTGTTCGTCATCGGCAAGGGGGAGAGGGGGCAGGATCTGCGCGAGGGTGACATCGCGCAGGGCCTCGGAGACCACGTCGTTGATCAGCCGCCAGCTGCTGCGCGCGCCGCACTTGGGCGCCATGCCGCACTGGTGGTGGTCGTGGCTGCATTCGGTCAGGGCCAGCGGCCCTTCCATTGCCTCGACCACTTCGAACAGCGAGATCTCGAGGGCCGGGCGGGTCAGGCGGTAGCCACCGCGGACACCGCGCAGGCCCTCGACCAGGCCGGCCTGGGCCAGCGGCTTGAGCACCTTGCTGACGGTGGGCGGCTCCAGACCGGTGAATTCGGCCAGCTCGGTGGCACTGAGTACCTCGCCCGGACGGGCGGCAAGCACGGTCAGCACGACGGTGGCGTAATCGGTGAGTTTGGTGACGCGCAACATGGGGATGCGAGTGGTTCTTAAAGCGGACTGAAATTGTACGCTTTTATTCGCCGCCATCCAACCCGGGCATTCAGCCGGCGCTGGGGCCAGGCCGGGAGGGAGACACCGGGGCCGTTGCCAGGGCGCAATGCTGCGCCAATGGGGTGATTTTCGCAATCACCCGGAATGGGCGAGAATCCCCGTTCCATTCGCTGCAAACAGCCCGTGCCGATGCCGAAGAAGATCCAAGCCCGCAAGTCCGCCATCCATGGCAACGGCGTGTTCGCCGTGGCCCCGATCAAGCAGGGCGAGCGCGTGATCCAGTACAAGGGCCTGCTGCGCAGCCACGGCGACGTCGATGCCGATGACAGCGGCGACGTCGAAAGCGGCCATACCTTCCTGTTCACCCTCAACGATGACTGGGTGATCGACGCCAACTACAAGGGCAACGACGCACGCTGGATCAACCACAGCTGCGACCCGAACTGCGAGGCGGTGATCGAGGAAGACGAGGACGGCGACAGCCGTGGCGACAAGGTATTCATCGAGGCCCTGCGCGATATCAAGGCCGGCGAAGAGCTGACCTACAACTACGGCATCACCCTGGCCGAGCGCCACACCGCGAAGCTGAAGAAGATCTGGGAGTGCCGCTGCGGTTCGCCCAAGTGCACCGGCACCATGCTGCAGCCCAAGCGCTGACCGCTGCGGGTAGTGCCGGCCGCTGGCCGGCACTGATGTGATGATTGTGCCGGCCAGCGGCCGGCACTACCGCATGAGTCTCCACCTGCCGTGCACGGTCGGGTCACCGCCGTTCAATGGCTCCTCGCGCACGCTGTCCGCTCCTTTCGATGGAGCATCCGACATGGCTCAGCGTCTCAGCGGCAAGCAGATTGCCATCCTTGCCACGCACGGCTTCGAACAGTCCGAACTGACCGAACCCAAGCGCCTGCTGGAGGCGGAGGGCGCACGGGTCAGCGTGGTATCGCCTGCGAAGGAGGCGACCATCAAGGGCTGGAAAGACAAGGACTGGGGTGGCGTGGTGGCAGTAGACCTGCCGCTGGACGAGGCCGATGCCGGTCGCTTTGATGCCCTGGTGCTGCCCGGTGGTGTCATCAACCCGGACACGCTGCGCACCGACGAGGCGGCGCTGGGATTCATCCGCAGCGTCGCCGAGGCCGGCAAGCCGGTAGCGGCCATCTGCCATGGTCCGTGGCTGTTGATCAACAGCGGCCTGGCCGATGGACGCGAGCTGACCTCGTGGCCATCCCTGCAGCAGGACCTCGCCAATGCCGGCGCCAAGTGGCGCAACGCCGAGGTCGTGGTGGATGGCAATGTGATCACCAGCCGCAAGCCGGATGACATTCCGGCTTTCAGCGAGGCGGTAGTGAAAGCGCTGGTGGCGTGAGGCCGGCCCTGCCTTACTTGCCGAGGATGCCGGCCGGCACCAGGTTGCCCAGGTTCTGGTTGAAGGTGACCACCAGCTTGCCGTTCTTCACCTGCGCCGACTGCACCTGCAGCGTGCCCAGCACGCCGGCCATGGCCGGGTCCAGCTTGTAGATGGGCTCGCGCTGGGCGTAGTCGCTCAGCCAGGCATTGAGCAGGCCACGGGTGCGCGAATCGAGACGGCCACCCTGGTTGGCCGGGGTGAAGTCATCCACGCTCGGCTGCTGCAGGTGGAAGCCCTGGGTCTGCGCGTCATAGCGCAGGCCGCTGCTGAGCTTCACCGTGCCCAGCTTGGCCGGGTTGCCGCCGGCGGTGGCCAGTGCCACGTCCATGCCCAGGTTCAAGCGTTCGCCGGCCGGCAGGCTCAGCTGCGGGTGGCTCATGGTCAGGGCGATCAGGCCGCCCAGCGCGTCCTGGGTGCGCGGGAAGCTGCCGTCGAGGTATTGCTGCACGTCGTTGGCACCCACCGACAGTTCGCGGCCGGAAATGGAGGGGGCGGCCTGTGCACCGATCGCGGCAGCGATCAGCACGGTGGAGGCGGCGAGGCGGGTCATCAGGGAACGCAGGCGCATGGCAGTGACCGGTGGCTCTGGAATGGATGGAAGAAAGAGTAGCCGCGCCGGCTGAATCGTGCGTGCATGCGGCTGCAACGGTTCAGTCCAGCGTTGGCTGCAGGCGCGCCGACTGGATCTGCCAGGCGCGGCCGTCGCTGCTGGGCTGCACGCGGTACCAGCCGCTGAAATGGAAGGTGCCGTTGGCGGTGACCGCACGCACCTGCACCGGCACCTCCAGCAGCTGCGCGGGCTGTGCCGGGCTGCGGGCAATCGGCGTGCTGCTGCGCAGGTGAAGCGTGCGCACCTGCTGCAGCTGCCGCAGCGCGGCGTCGTCGGCATGCCGGGCGTCGCCAGGAGGGAAGGTCCACGCCGCATCACTGGCGCGACGATCGCGATTGAGCAGTGCGCGCACGTAGCGGTTGAGCATCACCGAGGGTGGCTCGGCATCGGGGGCCACTGCAGCGAACAACGGGTCGACCGAAGGCGATTGCGCAGCCGGTGGGTCGCCGCCGGGCACTGCCGTTGGCGACGCGCTCGACGGCTGATCGGTGCTGGCCGGTATCGCGGCAGGTGCCGCATCCGGTGCGGCTGCCGGCCGCGAGCAGCCCAGCAGCGCCAGGGGCGCAATCAACAACAGGATACGGCGCATGCCTGCCTCCTCCCCGAGGCAACCGTGAGAGTGCCAGTGTATCGAGTGCGCGGCGGTCAGCGCGAGGAAGGCAGCTGGTCCAGCGCGTCCAGTGCCGGCAGCACCTGTGCGGCGATGGCTGCCAGCGCGTGGCCGTCGGTCTCGGCGTGACGCTGCACGATGTCGCGCAGCAGCTGGCTGGCGATCACCAGGGTGGCGCGCTCGTCGCCACTGATGCCCGCCGTGCGCGGCGCAGCTTCCAGCAGGCGCATCAGGTCGCGGCTGGCACGATGTTCCAGTTCGATGGTGCAGCGCCCGGTGCACTGCAACCCGTCCTTTTCGATGGGGGTCACCGAGATCCGGTAGCGGGTGGAGGGGCTGGCCATGAGGGGTGCTCGCCGTAGCTGTGGAGGATGTGCCCACGATAGGCAAGCCTGCGGCCGACGGCGACGGCCGGCGCTGCACGCAGTGTTCCACCCGGTACGTTCCGGGCCTGGACCCGACCGCGTCCGGTCAATGACGACGGGCCTGGGCGCGTATTTCCCGGGATCCGGCAACGCTGTGTTGCGGGCGCGGGGCAGTGCAAAAAAAACGGGACGGCCAGAGCCGTCCCGTCGGAGTCCGCGTTGGGGCGCGCGCTTACAGCGCGGCGTCCTTCAGCTTCTTCAGCGGACGCACCTTCAGCTTGGTGGTGGCCGGCTTGGCAGCGAACCACTGCTCTTCCTTGGTGAACGGGTTGATGCCCTTGCGCTTCGGCTTGGCTGCCACGTTGACGGTGGTGATCTTCAGCAGGCCCGGCAGGGTGAAGGAGCCTGCGCCCTTCTTGTGCACCGAGGAGGCGACGGCGCTTTCCAGCGAGGCCAGCACAGCGCGGACGTCCTTGGCGACGACGCCGGAGGCTTCAGCGATGTGTGCAACCAGGCCGGACTTGGTCAGCACTTCCTTGATCGGCTTCGGAGCGGCCGGCTTGGCGGCTGCCTTCGTAGCGACTTTCTTCACTGCCTTCTTCGGGGCAGCCTTCTTAGCGGTCTTTGCCATGGTTTCCTGTTCCGTGAACGGTTGGTTGTTTGGTCGGCGCCGAACCCCGTCGGCAAGCGCAATGTAGGGCAACTCTCGGGCGCCGCCAATAGCCCGAAGCGCGGAAAGTGCATGTTTTTTCATATCCAGGCCGATTCAGTACATGGCCGGTGGTGGGGAATGGGGCCGTCCTGGCATGCCTGGCAGCCGCGCCTCGATCATCGGGTGTTGCGCGAAACCACTGAAATCAAGGGAAAAATGCAGGCCGGGCTGGTGAGGAAGTGTCCAGCGATCCGGTTTCGGGCGGACGATTGGCATGCGGCGGAGCGACGCAGGGATAACACGGTCCGTGCGAGGGTGATCGTTCATCACCGCCACACAGGAGCAGCACATGGGAATCTCGCGACACGCCACCGCGCACTGGGAAGGCGATCTGAAGTCGGGCAAGGGACTGTTGAGCACGCCGCAGAGTGGGCTGCTGGACAAGACCCGCTACGGCTTCAACAGCCGTTTTGGCGACGAGAAAGGGACCAATCCGGAAGAACTGATCGCCGCCGCGCATGCCGGCTGTTTCACCATGGCGCTGTCGGCCAAGCTGGGCGAAGCGGGCTTCACCCCGACCTCGCTGGACACCGAAGCCAAGGTCGACCTGTCGCTGGAAGGCGGTCCGCAGCTGTCGCAGATCCGGCTGAAGGTGAAGGCGGTGGTGCCGGGCATCGACGCCGCGAAGTTCCGCGCCATCGCCGATGACGCCAAGCAGAACTGCCCGGTGTCCAAGGCGCTGAGCGCAGTGCCGATCAGTCTGGAAGCCGAGCTGGGCTGAGGGTAGTGCCGGCCGCTGGCCGGCAACCGCATGATGTCAAGGGCCAGGTAACAGCCGGCCAGCGGCCGGCTCTACCAATCAATGGTGCCGGCAATCACCGTCTGCACCTGGCCCCCCGACCAGACCTCGCCGTCTTCATCGACCCGCAGGGTCAGGCGCGCATCGTGGCCGACTTCGCGGCCCTGGCTGACTTCGAACGGTGCGCGGCCCTGCGGCAGCGCATCGCGCAGGTCCAGCCATGCCGCCAGCACCGCGTTGGCGGCGCCCGAGGCCGCATCCTCGAAGCGACGGCCATTGCCGACGAAGGCGCGCACGGCCAGATCGAACCCCTCGTTGCCATCGGCGAACGCATAGGCGAACACGCCCATGCTGTCGGTGGATTCGGCCAGCGCGGCTACCGCATCCCAATCCGGATGCAGGCCGCGCAACGCGGCTTCATCGGCCACCTGCACTACCCACCAGCTGCGACCGCCCTGCATGCGGGCCGGCGGCAGCGTGCCCAGCGGCCAGTCCTTCAGCGCGGCCTGCAGGCGAGGATCGCTGGCTTCGGTGGTCTCGGCCAGCTGTGCCCGCGGGGTACGGATGGCGATGCGCTGCTGCGCGCCTTCGCCGCTGACGCGCAGGGGCAGGGCGCCAGCGATGCCGTCCTGCACCAGCACGCCGTCGACCGGCGCTGCCAGGCCTGCCTGCAGCACCGCATGCGCGGTGCCGACGCTGGGATGGCCGGCGAACGGCACTTCCTTCTGCGGGCTGAACATGCGCAGCCGGTAGCTGGTGCCGGCTGCCTGCGCCGGGAACACGAAGGTGGTCTCGGGCAGGCGCGTCCAGCGTGCGATGGCCTGCATGCTGGCATCGTCCAGGCCTTCGGCATCGAGCACCACGGCCAGCGGATTGCCGGCGCCGGCACGCGGGGAGAACACATCCAGCTGCAGGAAACGTCGTGCGGACATCAGGCAGGAACTCCAGTAAACAGGCGGCATAGGGTAGCGCGGCACACGAAAAAGGGGACGGAGGGAATTAAGTCGCTTGTGCCACAAACGACTTAATTCCCTCCGTCCCCTTTTTTCGGCGTTACCAGCTGATCTGGCCGTCGATCACCGGCTGCACCTGGCCGCCGATCCACACCGTGCCGTCGGCATCCACGCGCACGTGGACGCGGCCGTCGCGGCCGACTTCGCGGCCCTGGCTGGCGACATAGGCGCCGCTGCCGCCGGGCAGCACGTCGCGCTCGCGCAACCAGGCACCGATCAGCGCATTGGCGCTGCCGGTGACCGGGTCCTCGGGCACGTTCACCGCATCGCCGGGGCAGAACGCGCGCACGACGCGGGCATGGTCCGTGGCGACTTCGTCGGCGAATACCGCGACGCCGGTTGCGCCGGTGGCATTGGTCCAGTCGCGCAGGGCGGCCATGTCCGGGGCCAGCCCGCGCACGGCGACGGCGTCGCGCAGCGGCAGCAGCCACCAGCGCGGGCCGTTGTCCCACAGTTCGGGCGCATGCCCGGCGGCGGCCAGCGCCAACAGCGGTCCGGGCACCTGGCCCGGGTCGGTCGGCAGGTGCTGTGCCGGCGGGCTGGCCAGTTCGATGGTTGGAGAAGCGGCGGCACCGCTCACCCGCACCGGCAGCAGGCCGGCGGCGCATTGCTGGACCAGCGCGCCACCGTCGCGCGGGGTTGCCAGGCCGCAGGTGACTGCAGCCCAGGCCGCGCCCACGCTGGGGTGGCCGGCAAATGGCAGTTCGCTGTTCGGGGTGAAGATGCGGATGTGGTAGTCGGCGCCCGGGGCGCTGGGCGGCAGGAAGAACACCGTCTCGGACAGGTTCAGCCAGGCGGCAAGGGCCTGCATGCGGGCGCTGGAGAGCCCATCGGCGCCCAGTACCACGCCCAGCGGATTGCCGCTGCCAGGGTGGGGGGCGAAGACATCGAGCTGCAGGTAGCGGAAGGCGGCCATCGGCGGGTCCATTGGGCTTAGAATCGAAGGTTCCGCCCCCTCGGGCGGCTCCCCCACATTACACATAGCCTATCCATGTCAGCTTCCCCCCTTGTCGATCGTTGGATCGTACTGAAGTTCGGCGGCACCTCGGTGTCGCGTCGCCACCGCTGGGACACGATCGGGAAGCTGGCGAAAAAACGTGCGGAAGAGACCGGTTCGCGCGTGCTGGTGGTGGTCTCGGCGCTGTCCGGGGTCACCAACGAACTGACCGCGATCGCCGACGGTGCGCCGGACAGCCGCGATCGCGTGGCGGCGCTGGTCGAGCGCCACGAGGGTTTCCTGGCCGAGCTGGGCCTGGGCCGCGCGGTGCTGGCCGAGCGCCTCGCCGCGCTGCAGGCCCTGCTGGATGACCCGCGTGCGGCCACCCGCCCGCTGGACTGGCAGGCCGACGTGCTGGGCCAGGGCGAGCTGCTGTCCTCCACGCTGGGCGCGGCCTATCTGCACGCCTCCGGCCTGGACATGGGCTGGATGGATGCCCGCCAATGGCTGGATGCGATGCCGCCGCAGCCGAACCAGAGCGACTGGTCGCAGCGGCTGTCGGTGAACTGCCAGTGGCGCGCGGACGCAGACTGGATGCAGCGCTTCCGCGCGCAGCCGACCCGCCTGCTGATCACCCAGGGCTTCATCTCGCGGCATGCCGATGGCGGCACCGCCATCCTCGGTCGTGGTGGATCGGATACCTCGGCGGCGTACTTCGGCGCGCTGCTCGGCGCCAGCCGCGTGGAGATCTGGACCGACGTGCCGGGCATGTTCAGCGCCAACCCCAAGGACGTGCCGGACGCGCGCCTGCTGACCCGGCTGGATTATTACGAAGCGCAGGAAATCGCCACCACCGGTGCCAAGGTGCTGCACCCGCGCTCGATCAAGCCGTGCCGTGACGCCGGCGTGCCGATGGCCATCCTCGATACCGAGCGCCCGCAGCTGCCGGGCACCAGCATCGATGGCAGCGCTGCACCGGTCCCGGGCGTGAAGGCGATCAGCCGCCGCAACGGCATCGTGCTGGTGTCGATGGAAGGCATCGGCATGTGGCAGCAGGTCGGCTTCCTGGCCGATGTGTTCAACCTGTTCAAGAAGCATGGCCTGTCGGTGGACCTGATCGGTTCGGCCGAGACCAACGTCACCGTGTCGCTGGACCCGTCCGAGAACCTGGTCAACACCGATGTGCTGGCCGCGCTGTCGGCCGACCTGTCGCAGATCTGCAAGGTGAAGGTGATCGTGCCGTGCGCGGCGATCACGCTGGTTGGTCGCGGTATGCGCTCGCTGCTGCACAAGCTGTCGGACGTGTGGGCCACCTTCGGCCGCGAGCGTGTGCACATGATCTCGCAGTCGTCCAACGACCTGAACCTGACCTTCGTCATCGACGAAGCCGATGCCGATGGCCTGCTGCCGATCCTGCATGCCGAGCTGATCGACAGCGGCGCGATGCCGGTGGAAGAGACCGAAGTGTTCGGCCCGCGCTGGCGCGAGATCGCCGGCACCGTGCGCCCGCGTGGCACGCCGTGGTGGCGGGGCCAGCGTGCGCACCTGCTGCAGCTGGCCGACGCCGGTACGCCGCGCTACGTCTACCACCTGCCGACCGTGCGCGCGCGTGCCCGCGCGCTGGCCGCGATCAAGCCGATCGACCAGCGCTACTACGCGATCAAGGCCAACAGCCACCCGGCCATCCTGCAGCTGCTGGAGGCGGAAGGTTTCGGCCTGGAATGCGTCTCGCACGGCGAGCTGAAGCACGTGTTCCAGCACCTGCCGGAGCTGTCGCCCAAGCGCGTGCTGTTCACCCCCAGCTTCTGCCCGCGCAGCGAGTACGAAGCCGCGTTTGCGCTGGGTGTGACCGTCACCGTCGACAACGTCGAAGCACTGCAGCGCTGGCCGGACCTGTTCCGCAACCGCGAGCTGTGGCTGCGCGTCGATCTCGGCCGTGGCGAAGGCCACCATGCCAAGGTCCGCACCGGCGGCAAGGACTCCAAGTTCGGCCTGCCGATCGCCCGCGTCGACGAGTTCGTGCGCGCGGCCACCGAGTTGGGCAGCCGCGTGGTCGGCCTGCATGCGCACCTGGGCAGCGGCGTGGAGACCGCGCAGCACTGGCGCCTGATGTGCGATGAGCTGGCCGGTTTCGCCCGCCGCATCGGCAGCGTGCAGACCATCGACATCGGCGGCGGCCTGCCCATTCCGTACAGCGACGAAGACGAGCCGTTCGATCTGGATGCCTGGGCCGAGGGCCTGGCCGAGGTCAAGGCGTTGCATCCGGCATTCCGCCTGGCGATCGAGCCGGGCCGCTATCTGGTGGCCGAATCGGGTGTGCTGCTGACCCATGCCACCCAGGTGGTGGAGAAGGACGGCGTGCGCCGCGTCGGCCTGGACGCCGGCATGAACACCCTGATGCGCCCGGCGCTGTACGACGCCTGGCACGACATCGAGAATCTCAGCCGCCAGGGCGGCTATGCCGAGGCCGCGTTCGATGTGGTCGGCCCGATCTGCGAATCCAGCGATGTGTTCGGCAAGCGCCGCAAGCTGCCGGTATCGACCGCACCGGACGATGTGATGCTGATCGCCGATGCCGGTGCCTACGGCTATGTGATGTCCAACACCTACAACCAGCGGGCGATGCCGCGCGAAGACGTGATCGAATGATCGCCACCCGCGCACTGCACCCGCCCACCGACACGCCCCGCGCCATCGCGCGGGCCCGTGCCTGACCGGATACACCATGACTGCTTTCGACAAACACCAGGTTTCCCGCTTCCGCTTCGTCCGCTGCGAATTCGCTGCGGAGACCGGCGTGGCCAGGCTGGTCTACGCCTTCGATGACGGCCCGGAGATGGTGGAAACCATCACCGTGCCCGGCGCGCCGTTCGTGCTGGACGAGGCGCGTGCCGCTGCCGTGCAGCGTGCCCTGCAGCTGCTGCACCTGATTGCCGGTGTCAGCTACTACAAGGCGGGTGTGCCGGAGACGGTCAGCATCGACAGCTACGCCATCGATGCCGATACCGCGGCGCTGGTGGAGACGGTCTACCTCAACGGCCTGGGCGAATTCGCCTACCGCAACGGCCTGAACCTGCGCGGGCGTTTCCGCCTGCCGGTACAGGGCGAAGCGGTGCAGGCGCCGGCACTGGGCCTGCAGCCGCACGCGCTGGTGGCGATCGGTGGCGGCAAGGATTCGCTGGTCAGCATCGAAGCGCTGCGCCGTGCCGGCGTGGACGAGACGGTGACCTGGATCGGGGGCTCGCAGCTGATCCGCGCCTGTGCCGAGCGTACCGGCCTGCCGACGCTGAACCTGGGCCGCGCGCTGGCGCCGGAATTGTTCGAACTCAACCGCCAGGGCGCCTGGAACGGTCATATCCCGGTCACGGCGGTGAACTCGGCGATCATGGTGCTGGCCGCGCTGCTGCAGGGCGTGGACCAGGTGGTGTTCTCCAACGAACGCTCGGCCAGCTACGGCAGCCAGATTCCGGGCACCGGTGAAGTGAACCACCAGTGGTCCAAGGGCTGGGCATTCGAGCTGGCGTTCGGCAACCATGTGCAGGCGCACGTCGCCGCGGACCTGCATTACTACTCGCTGCTGCGCCCGATGTCGGAGCTGGCGGTGGCCCGCCAGTTCGCCAAGACCGATTTCTACGACGCGCACTTCTCCAGCTGCAACCGCAACTTCCACATCCTCGGCGAGCGCCCGGTGAACCGCTGGTGCGGCGTCTGCCCGAAGTGCCACTTCGTGTTCCTGGCGCTGGCCCCGTTCATGCCCAAGACGCGCCTGGTGCGCATCTTCGGCCGCAACCTGCTGGATGATGCCGAGCAGGCCGGTGGCTTCGACGCGCTGCTGGAATTCCAGGACCACAAGCCGTTCGAGTGCGTGGGCGAAGGCCGCGAATCGCGTGCGGCGATGGCGACGCTGGCGCAGCGCCCGGAATGGAAGGAAGACGTGCTGGTGAAGCGCTTCTGCAACGAGATCCAGCCGCAGCTGGACGCCGCCGAACTGGAACTGGCGCCGCTGCTGCAGCTGCAGGGCGAGCATCGTGTCCCGGCTGCGCTGTGGGAACGGGTGCGTGAAGATTTCGAAGCTTGAAGGAAAGCGCGTTGCGCTGTGGGGCTGGGGTCGTGAGGGCCGTGCGGCGTTCGCCGTGCTGCGTGAGCGCCTGCCGTCGCTGCCGCTGAGCCTGTTCTGCCCGGCAGGCGAAGTCGACGCGGCGCATGCGGAAACGCAGGGCGCGCTGGAGGTGCGGGGTGAGCCCTCGGCGGAAGCGCTGGCAGCGTTCGATGTGGTGATCAAGTCGCCCGGCATCAGCCCTTACCAGCCGATCGCGCTGGCAGCGGCGGAGCAGGGCACGTCTTTCATCGGCGGCACCGCGCTGTGGTTTGCCGAACACGCGGCCGACGACGGCATCGTGCACGACACCGTGTGCGTGACCGGCACCAAGGGCAAGAGCACCACCACCGCGCTGGTCGCGCACCTGCTGCGTGCGGCCGGGCATCGCACCGGCCTGGTCGGCAACATCGGCCTGCCGCTGCTGGAAGTGCTGGATCCGCAACCGGCGCCCGAGTACTGGGCTGTCGAGCTGTCCAGCTACCAGACCGGCGAAGTGGCGCGCAGTGGCGCGCATCCGCAGGTGGCGGTGGTGCTGAACCTGTTCCCGGAGCATCTGGACTGGCACGGCAGCGAGCAGCGTTACATCGAAGACAAGCTGCGGCTGGTCACCGAAGCCGCGCCGCGCATTGCCGTGCTCAATGCCGCCGATCCGCACCTGGCCGCGCTGTCGCTGCCCGACAGCGAGGTGGTCTGGTTCAACCAGCCGCAGGGCTGGCACATGCGCGGCGATGTCGTGCATCGCGGCGAACAGCCCGTGTTCGATACCCGCAACACGCCACTGCCGGGCCGGCACAACCGCGGCAACCTGTGCGCGGTGCTGGCCGCGCTGGAAGCGTTGGGCCTGGATGCGGTGGCGCTGGCACCGGCGGTGCAGGATTTCCGCCCACTGCCGAACCGCCTGCAGCGCATCGGTGTGGCCGATGGCCTGACCTACGTCAACGATTCGATCAGCACCACGCCGCATGCCAGCCTGGCGGCGCTGGAATGCTTTGCCGGCCAGCGCATCGCGCTGCTGGTGGGCGGGCACGACCGTGGCCTGGACTGGACCGATTTCATGCAGCACATGGCGCATGACGTGCCGCCGGTGGAAATCGTGACCATGGGCAGCAATGGCCCGCGCATCCACGCGATGCTGCAACCGCTGGCCGATGCCGGCCGCTTCGGCCTGCACGCCGCCGCTGATCTGCCGGAGGCGATGGCGCTGGCACGCGCGGCGCTGGGCGAGCAGGGCGGCGTGGTGCTGCTGTCTCCGGGCGCACCGAGCTTCGGTGCCTACCGCGATTACGTGGCGCGTGGCCGCCATTTCGCCGAACTGGCCGGCTTCGATCCGGACACCATCAGCGCGATTCCGGGCCTGGGCATCGCTTGAAGGTAGTGCCGGCCGCTGGCCGGCAACCCACTGGGAAATTCATCCACGCATGGCGTGGATCTACTGTTCGTCTTCGATGAACGCGTAGTCGCCGTCGATCAGCTGCTGCAGGTACGCATCGAAGCTGGGCGCGATCACGGCGTAGCTGTCCGGGTCATGCAGGTAGCGCACTACCTGGCCCACGCAGCCACGTGGCGCGGGATCGAAATCCAGGTACAGCATCGAGGTGCCGCCGTTGTTCATGCAGTGCGAGAAGCACAGGCGGCGATTCATCGGCAGGTCGGCATCGATGCCGTCGCCGAGGATTTCCGGCTCATCATCCAGCCATTCCTCGTAGATCGAACGGATGCTGTCGTCCCACTGCTGCTGGTCTTCGAAGATCTGTGCGACCGAGCGCAGGTAGTACGGATAGCCGCCGTCTTCCACGTCCGAGCCGAGCATCAGTACACAGACCTCGCCGCCGGGGTAGTCGCGGAAGTGGGTGCCATCCACGCGCGACAGCAGCGCGACCAGGCTGTCCGGCACCTGTGGCCATTGCGCGCGCAGGCGCTGCAGGTCGTCGGCGTGGGCGCCGTGGACATGGGCCCACTGGGGGACATCATCGGCGGGCAGGCGCGGGATCAGTCCGGACAGAAAGCGATCAGCAAGGTTCATGCAGAAAAAAGGGGACGGAGGGGATTAAGTCGTATCCAACCACACCTGCGTCACGTCGCCAATGCAGAATGCGACGTGGCAGGGGCGAATACGGCTTAATCCCCTCCGTCCCCTTTTTTGCGGAGCAGGCGCATGAATCGTTGGCGATGCGGTGTGGCGGTGATGCTGGGGCTGGCGGCGATGCCGGCGTGGGCGGCGATGAAGACGCAGCCGGTGGAATGGAAGCACCAGGGCACGACCTTCAGTGGTGTGCTGGTCTATGACGATGGCGGGCACGATAAGCGTCCGGGCCTGGTGATGGTGCCGAACTGGAAAGGCGTGAACGAATCGGCGGTCGAGAAGGCCAAGCAGCTGGCCGGCGATGACTATGTGGTGCTGGTGGCCGATGTGTACGGCAAGGGCGTGCGGCCGAAGACCGATGCCGAGGCCGGGCCGGTGGCGACCAAGCTGCGCAATGACCGGCCGTTGCTGCGCGCCCGCGCGCTGGAGGCGGTGAACGTGCTCAAGGCACAGGCCGGCAAGGTGCCGCTGGATGCCAGCCGGATCGGCGCGGTCGGATTCTGTTTCGGGGGCACCACGGTGCTGGAGCTGGCCCGTGCCGGGGCGCCGCTGGCCGGTGTGGTCAGCCTGCACGGTGGGCTGGGTTCGCCGCTGCCGGCGCAAGCCGGTGGCAGCCATCCCTCGGTGCTGGTGCTCAACGGCGCCGACGACAAGAGCGTGACCACCGAGGACATTGCCGGCTTCCAGAAAGAGATGACCGCGGCCAAGGTCGATTGGGAGTTCACCAACTACAGCGGGGCGGTGCACTGCTTCGCCGAGCGCGATGCCAACAGCCCGCCGGGCTGCCAGTACAACGAACGGGCGGCAAAGCGGGCGTGGAAGGCGCTGGATGAGTTCTTCGAGGAGCGTTTCCTGTAAAGAAAGGCGTGCCGGCCAACGGTCGGCACCCACCGATGTTTCCGTGCCGACCAACGGTCGGCACCCACCCACAGCGGCGGTAGGTGCCGACCGTTGGTCGGCACGCCTGCATCAATGCGAGCGCTGCACCGCGTAACGGGCCAGGCCGCGCAGTGCGGCAACCGCATCGTTGTCGGCCAGGCCGTCCAGCGCGCGCTCGGCGGCTTCAGCGTATTCCTCGGCGCGACGGCGGCTGTACTCCAGGCCACCGGTGGCGCGGATCGCAGCCAGAACTTCCGGCATCGCCGAGGCATCGCCGTCCTGCACGATCGCGCGCAGGCGCTCGCGGGTGGCGTCGTCGGAGTGGGCCATCGCATGGATCAGCGGCAGCGTCGCCTTGCCTTCGGCCAGGTCATCACCGAGGTTCTTGCCCAGCTCGTCGGCGTTGGCCGAGTAGTCCAGCACGTCGTCGGCGATCTGGAACGCGTAGCCCAGGTGCATGCCGTAGTCGAACAGGGCCTGCTGGGTCGCCTCGTCCACACCGCTGGCCAGCGCACCCAGGCGGGTGCCGGCGGCGAACAGCACCGCGGTCTTGCGCTCGATCACGCGCAGGTAGGCGGTTTCGTCGGTATCCGGGTTGTGCACGTGCAGCAGCTGCAGCACTTCACCCTCGGCAATGCGGTTGGTGGCATCGGCCAGGATCTGCATCACCGGCATGCGTTCCAGTTCGACCATCAGCTGGAAGCTGCGCGAGTACAGGAAGTCACCGACCAGCACGCTCGGCGCGTTGCCCCACAGCGCGTTGGCGGTGCTGCGGCCGCGGCGCAGGTTGGATTCGTCCACCACGTCGTCATGCAGCAGGGTGGAGGTGTGGATGAACTCGATGATCGCCGCCAGCTGGTGGTGGTCCGGGCCGGCGTGGCCGACCGCGTGGCCGGCCAGCATCACCAGCATCGGGCGCAGGCGTTTGCCACCGGCGGAAATGATGTGGTCGGCGATCTGGTTGATCAGCACGACGTCCGAGGACAGGCGGCGCCGGATCAGGGCGTCGACGGCGGCCATGTCGGCCGCGGCAAGCGACTGGATCTGGGGCAGGCCCAGGGCGGGACGGGTGTCTTCGGTGATGGTCATGCGATCAGGCTTTCAGGCTCACCGCCGATTATAGGCGCTGGCTGTGAATTCGGGCGCAAACCGGGGCGGACGGCAGGCCTGGGCCGGCCCGGCCGGCTGCCTGCGTGAATACGTATGCAGGTTGCGCCATGCCGTGGAGGCCACCGCTAAGCTTGCCGGAACAGGATTTCGGCCCGCTTCCGGCGGGTCACGCATGCCCGGAGGGGGGCTGTCGATGTCGCACTATCCATGGTGGCGCGGAGCCGTCATCTACCAGATCTACCCGCGCAGCTACCTCGATGCCAACGGCGATGGGGTCGGCGACCTGCCGGGCATCATCGAGCGGCTGGACCACATCGCCACGCTGGGCGTGGATGCGATCTGGATCTCGCCGTTCTTCAAGTCGCCGATGGCCGATTTCGGCTATGACATCGCCGACTACCGCGACGTCGATCCGCTGTTCGGCCGCCTGGACGACTTCGACCGCCTGCTGGCCAAGGCCCATGGCCTGGGCCTGAAGGTGATGATCGACCAGGTGCTGAGCCACACCTCGATCGAGCACGCCTGGTTCCGCGAGAGCCGCCAGGACCGCAGCAACCCCAAGGCGGACTGGTACGTCTGGGCCGACCCGCGCGAGGATGGCACGCCGCCCAACAACTGGCTGTCGCTGTTCGGCGGCGGCGCCTGGCAGTGGGAGCCGCGCCGCGAGCAGTACTACCTGCACAACTTCCTGGTCGACCAGCCGGACCTGAACTTCCATCACCCGGACGTGCAGCAGGCGACCCTGGACAACGTGCGCTTCTGGCTGGACCGCGGCGTGGATGGCTTCCGCCTGGATGCGATCAATTTCTGCTTCCACGATGCGCAGCTGCGCGACAATCCGCCCAAGCCGGCCGACAAGCGGGTGGGCCGCGGCTTCAGCCCGGACAACCCGTACGCCTACCAGTACCACTACTTCAACAACACCCAGCCGGAGAACCTGCCGTTCCTGGAACGCCTGCGCGCGCTGCTGGACGCGTACCCGGGGGCAGTCAGCCTCGGCGAGATCTCCTCGGAGGACTCGCTGGCCACCACCGCCGAGTACACCCGTGACGGGCGCCTGCACATGGGTTACAGCTTCGAGCTGCTGGTGGACGACTACAGCGCGGCCTACATCCGCGACACGGTCTCGCGCCTGGAAGCGGCGATGACCGAAGGCTGGCCGTGCTGGGCGGTTTCGAATCACGACGTGGAACGGGCGGTCAGCCGCTGGGGCGGCCATCCGGCCGACCCGCGCCTGGCGCGGATGCTGGTGGCGATGCTGTGCTCGCTGCGTGGCTCGGTCTGCCTGTACCAGGGCGAGGAGCTGGGCCTGGCCGAGGCCGAGGTGCCGTTCGAGGCCCTGCAGGACCCCTACGGCATTACCTTCTGGCCGAACTTCAAGGGCCGTGATGGCTGCCGCACCCCGCTGCCCTGGACTGATGCGCCTCTGGCCGGTTTCACTTCTGGCAAGCCCTGGCTGCCGATCCCGGCCGAGCACCGCGCCGCGGCGGTGGCGGTGCAGGAGCGCGACCCGCACTCGGTGCTGGCGGCGTTCCGGGCCTTCCTGGCCTGGCGGCGTGGCCAGCCGGCGCTCCTGCACGGCAGCATCCGATTCATCGAAAGTGCCGAGCCAGTGCTGCTGTTCGAGCGTATGCTTGCAGATGAAACCCTCCTGCTGGCCTTCAACCTGTCGGCCGAGACGGTGAGCCATCCGCTGCCGCCGGGCAACTGGCAGCAGGTGGCGGTGCCGGGCCCGGATGCGGGCACGGTGCAGGGCAATGAACTCCAGCTGCCGCCGCGTGCGGTGTATTGCGCCCGACGCAGCTGACCGTTTTCTCCGGTGGCGGTACTTGCGGGGACGGGGCCGAAGCGCCCCGTCCCTTTTTTGTGGACCACCGGTGGCGACGACTTTCCAACTTCTGGCATGGCGCCGGGCGGGGCAGGCAGAAACACTGATTGCCCTCCCTGCACGGCGGAACTCCGATGCGTATCTTCACTTCCCTGGTGCGCCTGTTGGCGCTGGCCGTGGCGCTGTCTGTCGCCCACCCTGCCTGCGCCACGCCCATCGTGACCGTGGGCCCCGCGCTGGAGGATGCCTTTGAGGGCTCCGATGTGGTGCCCGGCCTGAAGCAGTTGCTCGGACCGGAATACGGCGCGTTCCGGCGCAATTTCGATGAGTCGGCGGTGCCGGTGCTGCTGAAAGATGGAGGGTTGCTGCTTGATGGGTGGCGGTTGGGGTTCCCCGGGCATCATGCTGCGGCGGTCGTGGTCTACCCCGATGGCACCCTGCACGCGGCTTACTACAACGCTGAAGACAAGCGGGTACGCTATTTCTCGACGTCCGGTGAGCTTCAGCAACGCGTGCTGCTGATCTGGGCGAAGCGATTTGAGCTGCCTCCTGGCCATTCGCGTTCCACCGAGCGTCCGTTGGAAGAGCGCGCCCCTGCATCGATCCTGGCATTGCCAGGCGTGGAAGAGCAGGCCGCCATGAGGTCGGTGGCAGCCGCGATCTGGTCTGCCGAACTGGCATCAGGTTGGAACATGAACACCGAGGTGGGGCACGTTCTTGGTGAGGCAACCAAACACATCATGGACTGCTCTGCTGCTTTCAGCCTCGTGCCCAAGCCGGTGGGATGGGTGCCTGGCTGGTCCTGTGTCGCCCAGATGTCAGTCCAGATCGTTGCTTATGTCACGGGTGTCTCCGGGCATCGGGTCTATCGCTCCTGCGTCATCACCGCCGCCAGTCGCCAGCGTTCGTTCATCGAACTGGCATCGGGTGAGTTCTGAGCAGGGACCGGTTCTGCCATGTGGGAACTGCTGGGCCAGATCATCTCCGTTGCGCTGAACCCTGTTGGCCACGCCCTTGGCCGATCCAGTGGGTGGATCCTGCTGGCGCTGATGCTGGTCATCGCGATCAGCTGCGCCGTGCTGGTCTCCTGCGAAGCAGCATGAAGCGTCTGCACAAAAGGAAACCCGCTGCCTGCGCAGCGGGTTTCCGGTCCTGCTCCCCTTGTGTTGCCGGCCAGCGGCCGGCACTACCTTGTCCAGATCAGAACTTGTAGTTCACGCCCAGCATGTAGGTGCGGCCCCACTCGATGTACTCCAGCGGGCGGTCCTTGCTGCCGGCATAGGTGCGGTACGGCTCGTTGGTCAGGTTGCTGCCCTGCAGCAGCAGGGTCAGGCCACGCAGGGCGCTGCTGTCGCTGAAGGTATAGCTCACCTGCGCATCGGTCACGTTCTCGCCCACCACGTAGCGCAGGGTGCGGTTGCCGTTGAAGTTGCCGATTTCACCGATGAAGTCCGAACGGCGGCGCTGGCTCACGCGTGCTTCAAAGCCACTGCGCTCGTAGTAGGCGGTGAAGTTGTACACGCGCTTGGACAGGCCCGGCAGGCTGATCGGATCGGTGCCCACGCTGGACGCACTCTCCGGATCCAGAATGGTGATGTCGCTCTTGTTGAACGTCGCGCTGGCCTGCACGCCGAAGCCGCGCAGGCTGTCGGTCAGCATGTCCAGCGGGAACGACGCGGTCAGTTCGAGGCCCTTCAACGTGCCGCCCTTGCCATTCTGCGGGGTCGAGAACGTGCCGACAGTCTGTACCGGCGCGGTCATGCCCGGCGGTGGTACGTAGTTGCCAAGCAGCCCACTGAAGTCGTAGTTGTCCACCGACTGGGTGTAGACGTAGCTCTTCAGGTCCTTGTAGAAAATGGCCGCAGCCACGTAGGCCTTCTCGCCGAAGTACTTCTCGTAGGACAGGTCCAGTGCGGTGGCACGCCAGGGGTCCAGCAGCGGGTTGCCGCCACTGCCGCCGGGGCGGCCATTGTTGGTATCCACGCCGAACTCCAGGCCGGCGCGCATCTGGTCCACGCGCGGGCGTGCCACCTGCTTGGCAGCGGCGAAGCGCAGCGTCTGCTGGTGCGGGAACATGAAGACCAGGTTCAAGCTCGGCAGCCAATCCTTGTAGGTCCTCCCTGCGGAGAACGGCTGGATGTTGCTGCCCGCTGGCTGCGAGCTGTCCCAGTAGCGTGAATCCGAGCTCTGGTCGGTGTGCTGCATCTGCACGCCAACGTTGCCGCGCACCCCGACCACGCCGATATCGGTGTTGATGTTCAGGCGCGCCCACGCAGTGGTGATCTTCTCCTCGACCGTCCAGGACTTGGGAATCAGGTAGTCCAGATTGTCGACCGGGTTGAAGGTCATGTAGCGCCCTACCGCAGCCGGCACATTCCACGATGGGATGTAGCCGATGCCGGCGAAGCCGAGATTGACCGGGCGATACTGCAGGTCCGGGGCGATGGTGGATTCGCCTTGCGCACCGAGCAGGATGTTGCCTTCGGCCTGCGCCTTCTGCTTGCGACGGTCGGCGTAGTTCACGCCCACGTCCACATCGGAGAACCAGCTGGACATGGCCTCGGGAACCGGCAACGTCGCCGCCAGCTTGGCGCCCTTCAGGCGGTCCTCCACCTCCGGCACCTTGCCGTAGCCGGAACCATAGATGGTGTTGGTCAGGAACAGGCTCTCCGGGTTGGAGTAGTCCCGGCCCGGCCTGATCTGCGAGTAACCATCGCTGTTCACGACGACACCGATCGTGTCGAACTGCGGTCGCGGCACCAGCTGCAGGTTGTTCTCCAGGTTGATCTCGCGGCGGGTGGCCTTGGAGTAGTTCAGGTCGGCAACCAGCTTCACGCCACCAACGTTGAACTCGTTGTTCCAGCCGAACGCATCGATCTTGTCCTTGCGCTTGTTGTACATGCCGCGCACCAGCGGGTACGCATTGTTGATCGTGCCGCCGGTGAAGCTGCCATCGGCGTTGCGGCCGACATTGCTGAATACCGGCAGGACCGCATTGGGGTTGTTGCTGTCCTCGCCGTTGCCGCTGAGGCTCAGCTCGAACTGGTTGGCGGTATCGATCTGCTCGGCTTCGGTGTGGAACGCATCGAAGGTGCTGGTCCAGCTGTTGTTCGGCCGGAACTGGATGGTGGCCATCACGCCATCGCGCTTGTTGTTGCCGGTGCGGCGCAGCGCCTTGATGCCATCGGTGAAGTAGGTGCCCGGCGCGATTCCGCGCCGCTCGCCCTTGTCGGTGTGTTCGGTGGTCCACGGCTCGTACAAACCGACCTGGTTTTCCTGGATCGGCATGTCGCTGTGCGCGTAGCCGATGGCGATGCCCAGGGTCTTGTCCAGGAACTGGTCGATGTAGCTGGCGCTGAAGCGGTTGCCGTAGGGATCAACGTTGGCGGCGCGGCCCAGAGAGCTCTTCTGGTAGCGGCCACTGACCGCGATCACGCGTTCGCCGAAGCTGAGCGGGCGTGCGGTCTGCATGTCGATGGTGCCCGACAGGCCCTGGCCGACCAGTGCGGAATCCGGGGTCTTGTACACGGTCACGCCGTTGACCAGTTCGGACGGGTACTGGTCGAACTCGACGCCGCGGTTGTCGCCGGTGCTGACCACTTCACGGCCGTTGAGCAGGGTGGTGGCGAAGTCCGGTGACAGGCCACGCACGCTGATCACCTGCGCACGGCCGGCCACGCGCTGGGCGGCCAGGCCGGGCAGGCGCGAAATGGATTCGGCGATGCTGACGTCGGGCAGCTTGCCGATGTCTTCGGCGGAGATCGCTTCGACCACCGAGGTGGCGTCCTGCTTGACCGCGATCGCGTTCTCGATGCCACGGCGGATGCCGGTGACCTGCACCGTATCCAGGTTGGTGGCGGCGGTGCCGGCCGGCGTGGTGGTGCTCTGCGTGGACTGTGCCGACGCCAGCGTCGGCGCCAGCACAACGGCCAGCGCGAGACTCAGCGCACTGCGCTTGTGGTTCAACATTTTCCCCTCCCAGGCAATGTTGCAGATCGATTCGTGAACGTCCCGGAGTGACCGTGGACGTGCGACGCGGTGGCCGCTGTCGTCGCCGCTATGGTAGGCAGCGCGTTCTTCGCGGGAATCACCCTGCATACGTATTCAATGGCGTTTGCAGGGGTGTAATCGCTTTCAGACAGCACTTGCGGTAGTGCCGGCCGCTGGCCGGCAATCACGTTCATCGGGTTGCCGGCCAGCGGCCGGCACTACCGGGGCATTCAAAGCGGAGTGAAGCGGATGGCCTGTCCACCTCCCGGCGCCAGCACCAACGTCAGGGCATCGGCGCTGGTCACCTCGCGGGTTTCGCGCACGAACGCGAACGGATTGGCGCGGAAGTCGGCGCCCCCGCCATCGCGGTAGATCTCGGCGCGGTAGCGCACGCCTGGCTCAAGGAATCCCAGCGACACCGGCAGCACGCGGCCGTGCTCGTCGGTGATGCTGCCGAGGAACCAGTCGCGGCTGTTGCGGTCGCGGCGCACGATCGTCACGTAGTCGCCCACTTCGCCATCAAGCACGCGGCTCTGTTCCCAGTCCACCGCCACGTCCTCGATGAAGCGGAACGCCTCGCGGTGCTGCAGGTAGTGCTCGGGCAGGTCGGCGGCCATCTGGATCGGGCTGTACAGCACCACGTACAGCGCCAGCTGCCGCGCCAGCGTGCTGGGGATGGCCTGGCCGTGGCGGCCCTTCAGGCTGAGAATGCCGGGGGTGTAGTCCATCGGCCCAGCCAGCATGCGGGTGAACACCAGGTTGACCTCGTGCTCGGGCGGGTTCGGCGGCTGGCCCCAGGCGTTGTACTCCATGCCGCGCGCGCCTTCGCGCGAGATCCAGTTCGGGTAGGTGCGGCGCAGGCCGGTGTCCTTGATCGGCTCATGCGGGTTCACCGACAGGTGCCGGCGCGCCGCCTCCTGCACCACCTTCAGGTGGTGGCGGGCCATGAACTGCCCGTCGTGCCACTCACGCCACAGCGGGCCGCCGCTCGGATTGCGACGGTCAACCTGGCCGTCATCGCAGACGTAACCGGTCTTGAACTGGTCCACGCCCAGCCGTGCGTACAGGTCCAGCGCGGCATCCAGCTGGTCTTCGTAGTGTTCGATGGCACAGCCGGTTTCGTGGTGCCCGATCAGGTGTACCCCCTTCTTCAGGCCGTAAGCCGAGAGCGCCTCGATATCGAAGTCCGGCGTGGCGCGGGTGAAGTCGAAGTCGTAGCCGTTGCCGACCCAGTTGCCATCCCAGCCGGGATTCCAGCCTTCCACCAGAACGCCCCGGAAGCCATGCGCAGCGGCGAAGTCGATCACCTTCTTCGTCTTGGCGGTGGTGGCCGCATGCTTCGGGCCGGTCGCCCAGCTCTCGTTGTCCAGGTGCATCGACCACCACACGCCGAGGTACTTGGCTGGCTTCACCCAACTGACATCACCCAGCGCATTGGGTTCGTTGAGGTTGAGGATCAGATCAGACTCAACCAGCCCGCCTGCACGGTCAGCGACCTGCAGCGTGCGCCACGGCGTGGCAAAGGGCAGGGCACGGCGTACCTTCCAGCCCTCGGCCGACGGCGAAAGCTGCGCGCGCAGGCGCTGGCCCTCGGTGCGGCGCAGCCACATGCCGGCGTAGTCCACCAGCGCGGCCTCGTGGATCGCTACGTGCAGGCCATCGCGGCTGCGCAGGGTCATCGGCGTATGCACCAGCGGCACCTGATTCAGTGGCGTGCGCTGGTACAGGTATTCGTAGTGGATCGGTTCGCCAGCGGGAATCCACCAGGCAGTCGATTCCTGCGCAATGGCGAACTCGGTCAACTCGTCATCGATGATCGCCTCGCGCAGGTTCGGCTGTTCGGGGAACACGTAGCGGAAGCCCAGGCCATCATCGTAGACGCGGAACACCACATCCAGCCGGCGCTTGCTGCCGCTGGTCTCGGCCAGCTGCACGGTCAGCTCGTTGAAGTGGTTGCGGGTGAACCGGCGTTCGCCCCACGGCTGCTCCCAGCGGTCATCGACGCTGCGCCGCTGCTGGCCGAGCACGGTGAAATCACGGTCCAGGCGGCCGTCGCGCAGGGCGAAGCCGAGCCTGGAATCCTCCACCACGGTCTCGCCGAAGCGCTCGACGCGGTAGCGGGCGGTGCCGCCGTCCAGCACCAGGCTGGCCTTGAGCACCTTGCCCGGCGATTCGACGCTGACGACCTGCGGCGCGGCGCTTGCGAGCGCGGCCAGGCCCAGCAGGACCAGCCCGAGCACGTGCGCGAACACCGCGCGTACAGCAGTGGGTGACATCGGCATTTCCCCTCCCAAGGCGCCGTTGGCAGACCCGGACCATAAGCCAGTGCGACGGGTGCGCTACCGCACGACGCCATGAATACGTATGCAGCCGGACGCAGCCGACAGCCCCGCGTCTACCATGGGGCCAAGGCACCTTGAGGGAGGCGCCGCGCCCGCCCGCTGGCAACTGCGGTGCGGACCTACAACGCGTGCAGAGAGGGAGGGAGGCCGATGGGCGCAAGCCGGTCCGCCGCTTCGATGCTGAAGATCATTTGCCTGACCGCTGCCCTGGGGGCAGCGCTGGGTTCGACCGCGCAGGCGGCCGACCTGCAATTCGACGGCCGCCAGGCGCGCGCCGAAGCCGCTGCCAGCGGCAGCTTCGTGCTGCATGCGCCGAACGGCGCAGTGCAGATCGCAGTCGCACCGATGCGCAGCCAGACCGGCAGCGTGATGTTCGATGCACTGTTCGCGCTGGCCCAGCAGGAGATGGACCAGGATCGCGTGGGTGCGATCCGCGATCCCGCATTCGACGAGGGCCGACCGGTGCCCTGCGAGTGCTTCCAGACCGGCGCGCGCTGGCCCTATGTGTGGACCCGCGATGTCAGCTTCGCCGCCGACCTGGCGTTGGCACGGCTGGACCCGAAGCGCACCCGGCAATCGCTGCAGTTCAAGCTGTCGGCCGCGCGCGATGGGCATACGCCCGGCCTGTTCGTCGCGCAGGACACCGGGTCCGGCGGCAGCTGGCCGATCAGCAGCGACCGCGTGGTGTGGTTCCTGGCCGCACGCCACCTGCTGGACGATCCCGCGTTTGCCGACCAGGTCTGGCAGGCGCTGCAGGGCACGCTGGCGCAGGACCGCGCGATGGTGTTCGACGCGCAGATGGGCCTGTACCGTGGCGAGACTTCGTTCCTCGATTGGCGCGAGCAGACCTATCCGGACTGGACGCGCGAGGACGTGCGCTTCATCGGTGATTCGTACGCACTGTCCACCAACGTGCTGCACTACCAGGCGTTGCGCCTGGCCGAGCGCCTGGCTGGCCAGCGCGGCGATGCGCGTGCGTCCGACTACAGGGCGTGGGCCGATGCGTTGGCAAAGCAGATCGATGCGCGCTTCTGGCGCGAGGATATCGGCCAGTACATGAGCTACATCGGCGAAGCTGCGCACCCGGTGCAGTATGCCAAGGCCGATCTGCTCGGCCTGTCGCTGGGCATCCTCGCCGACGTATTGCCGGCCGGGCGCGCGCGCCGCGCGCTGGCGGCGTACCCGATGGGGCCGGCCGGCAGCCCGGTGGTGTGGCCGCAGGAGGCGCAGCAGCCGATCTATCACAACCGCGCGATCTGGCCGTTCGTCAGCGCCTACTCGCTGCGTGCCGCGCGCCAGCTGGACGATGCGCCACGCATTGCCGCCGAGATCCGTTCGCTGATGCGGGGCGCGGCGCTGGCCGGTTCCAACATGGAGAACTACGAACTGGTCAGCCAGGCCGTGCATGTCGATGAAGGCACGCTCAGTGGGCCGGTGGTCAACTCCGAGCGCCAGCTGTGGTCGGTGGCGGGGTACCTGTCGATGGTGATCGAGGGCGTGTTCGGCGTGCAGGACGATGGCCGCGTGCAGCCCAAGCTGCCGGCGGTGCTGGTGCCGGAGTTGTTCGGCACGCAGCGTCGCATCAGCCTGGAAACCGGCGGCAAGCGCTATGTGCTGGAGCGCCCGGCAACACTGGGCACTGGCCTGCTGGTAGCCGGCAGCACGCAGACCCACGGCAACACGACCACGGTGCAGCTGCTGGCCGCACCGGCTACGGCCGTGGCCAGGACCGATGGCATGACCGCCGATGCCAATGCCCGTGCGCCCGCCACGCCGCCCGCACCGCAGGCCACGCGCGCCGGCGCCGGCTGGATCGTGCCGGTGGCGGCCGATCAGCGGCTGTGGATGGACGGCAAGCAGGTCGCTACCAGCAATGGCCAGGTGCGCGTCAGCGACGATGGCCTGCAACATTGCCTCAGCCTGACCCGGCGCGAAGGCACATTGGAATCACTGCACGGCCCGACGGTCTGCGTCGGTCCGCAGCAGCTGTTGGAGGGCGAGCAGCGCTGGCAGTTCACTTCGGCCAGCGCCGGGCAGGTGCGCCTGCGCCTGCAGTACAGCAACCCGAACGGGCCGATCAACACCGGCGTCACCGCGGCGGTGAAGCAGCTGGTGCTGCAATGCCC
Organism: Stenotrophomonas sp. CC22-02; assembly: GCF_004365115.1. Taxonomy (NCBI): domain Bacteria; kingdom Pseudomonadati; phylum Pseudomonadota; class Gammaproteobacteria; order Lysobacterales; family Lysobacteraceae; genus Stenotrophomonas; species Stenotrophomonas sp. CC22-02. Next base: position 653,952 of record NZ_SOCO01000001.1, read on the forward strand.
GGGCATTGCCCAGCAGCGGCATACGGTCGCGCTGCCACACAGCGTGGCCGTACAGGATTCGACCTCGGCAACGTTCACGGTGCCCAAGGGGCAGTGCATGGTCACGCTTGAAGAGGGCTTCAACATGAGCGCGCTGCAGCACTTCGCGCACTACACCGGGGGCAAGGGCGGCCGCGAGGGCGTGCTCAACCAGGCCCAGGTGAAGGCGCTGAAGGTCGCCCAGGTCGCAACGGAAGAGGACACACGATGAACCGTCCTGCCAAGCCACAGTTGTCGTTCTGGCAGATCTGGAACATGTGTTTCGGCTTCCTCGGCATCCAGTTCGGGTTCGCGCTGCAGAATGCCAATGCCAGCCGCATCTTCGAGACCCTGGGCGCGGACATGGACGCGGTACCGGGGCTGTGGATCGCCGCGCCGCTGACCGGTCTGCTGGTGCAGCCGGTGATCGGCTACCTGTCCGACCGCACCTGGACGCGCTGGGGCCGCCGCCGTCCGTTCTTCATGATCGGTGCGGTGCTGACCACGCTGGCGCTGCTGGTGATGCCGAATTCGCCGACGCTGTGGATCGCCGCCGGTACGCTGTGGGTGCTGGACGCCTCGATCAATGTGTCGATGGAACCGTTCCGCGCCTTCGTCGGTGACCAGCTGGCGCCGCGCCAGCGTCCAGCCGGCTACGCGATGCAGAGTTTCTTCATCGGCGTCGGCGCCATCGTGGCCAGCTTCCTGCCGTTCCTCCTGGCCCACTTCGGCGTGGCCAACACCGCTGCTGCGGGCGAGGTACCGGATACGGTGCGCTATGCGTTCTACTTTGGTGCGGTGGTGCTGCTGGCGGCGATCACCTGGACGGTGGTCAGCACCCGTGAGTACTCGCCCGCGGAGCTGGCCGGTTTCGAGGATGCCGAGCCACCGGCGCACCATGCCGGCACCGCAGTCATCGGGCCCGCACCGTGGGGCCAGGTGGCCCTGTGGCTGGGAATCGGCGTGCTGCTTGCGCTGCTGATTGCCTGGCGCCAGGGCGACAGGATGCTGTACGTGCTGGCCGGCCTGTGCGCCGGCTACGGACTGCTGCTGGCACTGACGCGCGCATTGCCAGGCACGCACATGCTGGCGGCCATCGTCGGCGACCTGCGCGCGATGCCGGTGACCATGCGTCGCCTGGCGTGGGTGCAGTTCTTCTCGTGGTTCGCGTTGTTCGCAATGTGGATCTACACCACCGCCGCGGTGGCCGGTACCCACTTCGGTTCGACCGATCCGCAGTCGGTGGCCTACAACGAAGGCGCCAACTGGGTGGGCGTGCTGTTTGGTGCCTACAACGGTTTCGCCGCACTGGCTGCGGTACTGATCCCGCCGATGGTGCGGATGATCGGCCTGCGCTGGAGCCACCTGGTCAATCTGTGGCTGGGCGGTGCCGGGCTGGTCTCGCTGATGTTCATCCGCGATCCGCACTGGCTGCTGCTGTCGATGGTCTGCGTCGGCTTCGCCTGGGCATCGATCCTGTCGCTGCCGTATGCGCTGCTGTCCGACAGCGTTCCCGCGTCGAAGATGGGCGTGTACATGGGCATCTTCAATTTCTTCATCGTGATCCCGCAGCTGGTCGCGGCCAGTGCGCTTGGCTTTGCCCTGCGTACCTGGCTGGGTGGCCAGCCAATGCATGTGCTGGTGCTGGGTGGCTGCAGCCTGTTCGTCGCCGGCCTGTGCGTGCTGCGGGTCCCGTCCCGTCCGGAGGTGGTGTGATGCGTGGTGCGCTGTCTGTTGCTGTTTCCCTGGTGCTGCTGGCCGGCCATGCGGCGGCTGCGCCGCGTCCGGATTACGTGGGTACCACCGAGCCGTTCGCCAGCGATGCGGTGTACTTCGTGGTGACTGACCGCTTCGTCAACGGCGACCCATCCAACGATCATCGCGACCAGGGCGGCACGCATCGTACCTTCGATATCCCGGTGCCGTGCCCGGACAAGGTGGACGGCAACATCGGCTATCTCGGCGGTGATTTCCGTGGCGTGCTCGACAATGCGCAGTACATCCGCAACCTCGGCTTCGGCGCGGTGTGGATCACACCGATCGTCGACAACCCCGATGAAGCCTTCACCGGCAGCAAGCCGATCAGCTGCACCAGCACGCTGACCGACCGTGGCAAGACCGGCTACCACGGCTACTGGGGCATCAACTTCTACAAGCTCGATGAGCACCTCCCCAGCAAGGACCTGGATTTCGCCGGGCTGACCAGGGGCCTGCACGGCGCCGGCCTGAAGGTGGTGCTGGACATCGTCGGCAACCATGGCTCGCCGGCCTGGACCATGCCGACGCGGCAGCCGCAGTTTGGCCAGATCTTCGACAAGGATGGAAAGCTGATCGCCGACCACCAGAACCTGCCGCCGCAGAAGCTGGACCCGAAGCACAATCCGCTGCACGCGTTCTACAACAGCATCGGTCCGGTCGACAGCAAGGACGGTTCGATCTTTGACGGCAACCTCGCCGAACTGTCCGACTTCAACCAGGACAATCCGGCGGTGATGGACTACCTGGTCGGCGCCTACCTGCAGTGGACCGCGCAGGGCGTGGACGCGCTGCGCATCGACACCATCGGCTGGCTGCCGCATCCGTGGTGGCATGCCTTCGTCAAACGCATCCGCGCCGAGCACCCGGGCATGTTCATGTTCGGCGAGGCCTTCGACTACAACGCGGCCAGCATCGCCGAGCACACCTGGCCGGCCAACGCCAATGTGAGCGTGCTCGACTTCCCGTTGCGCGGTGCCCTGGAGCAGACCTTCGGCACTGCAGGAAAGGGCTTTGAGACCCTGGCCGAGCCGCTGCACCTGACTGGCGGGCCGTATGCCAACCCGTACGAGCTGATGAGCTTCTACGACAACCACGACATGCCGCGCCTGCAGGCCAGCGACAACGGCTTCATCGACGCGCATAACTGGCTGTTCACCGCACGCGGCATCCCGGTGGTCTATTACGGCTCGGAAACCGGCTTCATGCGCGGCCGCGCCGAGCACGCCGGCAACCGTGCCTACTTCGGCCAGCCGCGCGTGGATGCCGCGCCGCAGAGCCCGATCTTCGCGCCGCTGCAGCGCATCGCCCGACTGCGTGAGGCCACCCCGGCACTGCAGCGCGGCCTGCAGGTCAACGAGCGTCTGCTGGGTGACGAGGCGGTATTCTTCCGCGTGCTGCAGCACGGCGACGTGGCGCAGACCGCGCTGGTGCTGCTGAACAAGGGCGACCGGGCCAAGGCTTTCAGCGTGACGCGCTTCGTTCAGGCCGGGCGCTGGCGCGATGCGCTGGACGGCGGCGAGCTGAAGGTGAAGGGTGCGCTGACGGTGGAAGTGCCGGCGCACGGGGTGAAGGTGTATGTGCTGGAGGCCGCCGTACAGCAGCCGGCGCTGCAGGCCGAGCTGGACAAGGCGATGGCCGACCAACGGGCACGGGACCAGCGGCTGGGGCGGTAGTGCCGGCCGCTGGCCGGCCCCCGGATTCCTGGCACCCGCCTACCGCTCTGGTGGGTGCCAACCTTGGTTGGCACGCCTTTCGAGCAGTCGAGCAAGGTCGACTCTACAATAGGCCCCCCGCAGCCTGCCGTACCGCCATGACCGACCTCGCCCCGCAGACCCCGATCGAAACCCTGCTGAAGGCGGCGATGGACGGGGCGGTGCCGATCCGCGCCTTCATGGAGGCCTTCGTCGCCTCCGAGGTGGTGCTGCTGACCGGCAGTCTGGTCACCCCCGACGGCAGCGGCTTCGACCCGCTGCTGTTCGACAAGCAGGGCACCCTGCACGTGGCCGTGTTCACCGATCCGTCGCGGGTCGGCATCTACAGCCAGCAGGCCCCGCACCAGATCCGCTGGCTGATGCTGGACGTGCTGCGCCGCGTGCCGGGTGGCTACGGCGTGGTGATCAACCCCGGTACCCCGCTGGGCTTCGAGATTTCCGCCAGCGGCGTCGGCGAGATCCTGAAGGACTTCGCCCAGGGCTGAACCGCCGCCGCGCATTCTGTAGCGTCGAGCCATGCTCGACTGCATTTCGCAAAATGCCAGATCAGTCGAGCATGGCTCGACGCTACAGAACGCTTCCCCATCAAGGCATGGCCATGGAATTCAGGGTATTACCCGCCGGGGCGCCGGAACGGCAGCAGTTGGCCCGGTGGTATCACGCGCAATGGGGCCGCGACGCCGGCCTGTCTCTGGAACAGGAACTGCAACGGCTCAACCCAGCGCAGGATGCCGATGGCTTCCCGCAGATGCCCCTGCATCAGGCCGACAACCGCAAGTATCGCGTACTGGTGATGGTGCGCAGGCTGTCTTCATGAGCATGCACGCGACGCGCCATTCCAGGTCCGCACTGATCTTCCTGGTCACGGCCATCGTCGCTGCGCTGGTGTCCATGCCCCTGCTGCGTGCGGTGGGCATGGTGCTATGGCCGGTGTTCGTCATTGCCTGGCTGATCAACCTGGGCGCGGCCTGGCATCTGGCGCAATGGGCGCGCCAGCAGGGGCGCTCGGCCTGGGCGTTCGGCTTGCCGGCGGCGCTCGGCACCGTTGCCTCGATCGTGGTCTTCGTGCTGTTGGCGGTGCTTGGGCCCAAGTCTCAGGTGCGCTGAACCTTCGCGGTTATCGCGGACAACGTGCCGAGCATGGCTCGACGCTACCCGCGCTGTGACGAATCGCGCACCACCAGCTTCACCGGGATGCTCTGGCTGTCCACCGGCTGCCGGCCGATCAGCGCCAGCAGGCGCTCCACCAGCAGCTGGCCGGCCTGCTTGGTGTCCTGCTGCACGGTGGTCAGCGCCGGCGACACCGAGGCCGCCAGCGGAATGTCGTCGAAGCCGGTGACCGCCACGTCCTGCGGCACCCGCAGCCCTGCCTCGCGCAGGGCCCGCATCGCACCGATGGCGATCAGGTCGCTGGCCGCGCAGATCGCATCGATCGGTTCGCCGCGCGCCAGCAGCGCCTGGCAGGCCTGCTGGCCGGAGGCCTCGGTGGTGATGGCGTCGTGCTGCAGCGCCGGCTCGGCGCTCAGGCCGCGCTCCTGCAGCGCCGCCACATGGCCGCGGTAGCGCTCCTGGAATTCGGGGTAATGGCTGGAGGCATGGCCGAGGAAGGCGATGCGGCGGCAGCCCTGCTGCAGCAGGTGGGTGGTGATGTCGTGCCCGCCCTGGAAGTTGTCGCTGCCGATCGACACACCGGGCTGGCCGGGCAGGGCGGCGCCCCAGCGCACGAAGTGCGTACCCTGTTCGACCAGCCGCTGCAGGCGGTCGCGCGATTCGTGGTAGTCACCATAGCCGAGCAGGATGATGCCATCGGCCTTGTTGCTGTCTTCGTAATCGGCCTGCCAGTCGGTGGAGAGCTGCTGGAACGAGACCAGCAGGTCCTGCCCGTGCAGCGCGCAGGCGCGGGTGATGGAGCCCAGCATCGAGTGGAAGAACGGGTTGATCAGCGAATCGTCGTTGGTCGGGTCCTCGAAGAACAGCAGGGCCAGGGTGCCGGCATTGCGCAGGCGCAGGCTGGAGGCGTTCTTGTCGACCTTGTAGTTCAGCTCGCGGGCGATGCGCAGGATGCGCTCGCGGGTCTCGGCGTTGACCATCGGGCTGCCACGCAGGGCCCGCGACACGGTGGGCTGGGAGACCCCGGCCAGGTGGGCGATGTCCAGGGAGGTGGCTTTGCCTTTGATGATCATGGGGCGCGGAAGGGGCCGGGTGGAAGGTGCCTGGGCATGATGCCATGCGCAGACGCGAATGCCCCTGCGGAAGGTCGGCAGGATGGCGGTAAGTCATTGCCGGACAAGGAAATCAGTCCAATCTTTCGGCCAGCCGGGGCTCTTCTGATCGGGCGGATGGCGGCGGCAATGCTAAGATGCCTCGTTCTCGCATTCCCCCAAATTTCAACAGGGGCGGCCCAGCGTACTGCACCCCCGCCCGGGGCTGTGCTATCACTGGCGGTCTGCCCCTGGACAACGGACGAAGGTACCTATGGCGCGCGGCATCAACAAAGTCATCCTGGTCGGCAATCTCGGCAACGACCCGGACGTGAAGTACACCCAGGGCGGCATGGCGATCACCCGCATCAGCCTGGCCACCACCAGCGTCCGCAAGGACAAGGATGGCAACCAGCAGGAGCGCACCGAATGGCACCGCGTGGTGTTCTTCGGCAAGCTTGGCGAGATTGCCGGCGAGTACCTGCGCAAGGGCAGCTCGGTCTACGTCGAAGGCAGCCTGCGTTACGACAAGTACACCGGCCAGGACGGCGTGGAGAAGTACTCCACCGATATCATCGCCGATGAAATGCAGATGTTGGGCGGCCGCGGCGAAGGCGGTGGCGGCGGTGGTGGTGGTGGCAACTACGGCGGCGATCGCCCGCAGCGCCAGCAGGCGCCGCGCCAGGAGTACGGCGGCGGTGGTGGCGGTGGCCAGCGCGGCGGCCAGGGTGGTGGCTATGGCAACCAGGGCGGCAATCAGGGCGGCGGCTACGGCAACCAGGGTGGCAACCAGCGCCCGCAGCCGCAGCAGGCGCCGCCGATGGACGACTTCGCTGACGACGATATTCCGTTCTGACAGACAACGCATTGATGCGTGTGTAAAAGGGGCTCGTAACCATGTGGTTGCGGGCCCTTTCTTCTATGCACAGGGGACTCGGCGCTGGCAACGGCGGAGCCAGGTAGACACCCGGCGTGTACCGCTTCCTTCAGGGCCGCGCAGTATCTTCCCGGGGGAGAAAAAGAGTCCGATCAAGGCCTTCTTCAAGGATCGGCAGAACGCTCAAGACGCGATAGCCACCTGGGCAGACGGTAAAGGCCGCATTGCTCTCTGCGTTCCACAAGGCTGCGAAATAGATGCAGGGCAGAGATTACCTACGGATCCAAGGAATGGAATATGCGGAAGAACCTGGCGCCTGCACGCCTTGTCATTGCTGCACTACAGGCTGGGAGTACCATCAACGACTGCTGATATGGCGACGATCCAGGTTGTGACAACGGATTCTCAGTATCTGGATGCGGTGATGCCGCGAGAAATATGCGCTGCTTGCACGTATGACATGACTATCAACGGGTGCCCCAAGTGATGAAGAATGCGCTTCTCTCCATAGCGTTGTTCGCAATGACCCCTGTGACCGTGATCGGTTGCCAGAACGATGGAGCGGGAATTGAATCCGTGCCTGCAGTCGCTTTGACCTCCGAACGTACCATGGACCTACAGGCGAGCGGGAAACTCGGAGCCTACGCGCTGTTCGACGGTGCTAAGGACTCAGGCACAGCAAGTTGGGACCTGTACCTGCGGAGCTTGCATCAGGATGACCGAAGGTACTTGGAGGACATATCAGATCGTTACTTTGGAACGGTGCATTTTTCGGGCGCGGAAGATCGCGAAGCGTTGCTCAGGCTGGGCTTCCCACTTCCTGAGGAGTGGCTGGCAGCAAAAGGTATGAGTGAAGCTGAGCTGAGAGCAATGAGCGATCGCGGAGACCATAAAGCCGAGATATTTCTTGTTGATCGGCTGCTGGCAAAAATGGCCGCAGTTACCGCGCAAGCCGGCGCGGAAAACTACCTGGAGGTGGTGAAAGCCCTGCCAGAGGCAGAGCGACCCTCCGTGGACAAGGATCGGCTGGAGGTACTCAATCGCTCTGCAGATGTTTTCTCGGAGGGGCCAACGCCCTTCACCGCCTATCAGTACGGAGTCGCCTTCTCCGCCGCGACGGGAAGCCCGGAGCCCATACCCGCTGCCATGGCGATGGCTGCAGAACTGGGGGATCGGCGGGCAGAGACGTTGATGGCTGACTACGATGCGAAATCACCCGCTGGCAATCCGAAGCTGGTGTCACAGCTTCACGCCACCATGAGGAAAATGGCGAAGCGGCCAGCGCCTTAGATCCAGCCAATGAATGCTGCCACGCTCGTTTCCAGGCAGAACGAAAGTCCCGCTCATGCGGGGCTTTTCTTTTTCCGCGACTCCTACGGAGTTGTGCCTCGCAGCATTGAATTTCTTGCAGCGCAACTTGCAAAAAGACAATTTCCTCCCCTATGGTGCAATCGATTGCATTGCTGCGAATCGTTGCGTTTGATACCGGTTGGGAGGCCGGAAGGTGGATGTCCATCCATTCGATCAGACCGGCCCCGGCGACGGGCCTCACGCGGCGCGATGCGTTGCGCTTTGCGGTTGCCGGTGGAATCGGCCTGGGGGCGGCAGGCGTGCTCCCTGCCTTCGCCGCCGATGCACCGCTCAAGGGCCACCTGAAGCATTCCGTCGCGCGCTGGACCTTCCCGCAGCTGTCGGTCGCCCAGCTCTGCAGCACGGTGAAGGGCATCGGCTTCTCCGCCATCGACCTGGTCGGGCCGGAGGACTGGCCGACGCTGAAGGCCCATGACGTGTACAGCTCGATGTGCAATGGCGCAGAGCTGGGCCTGACCCAGGGCTTTGCCGGCCGCCAGTTCCACGATCAACTGGTGGAGCGCTACACGCGGCACATCGACCTGGTCGCCGATGCCGGCTATCGCAATCTCATCTGCTTCTCCGGAAATCGCAACGGCATGGACCCGCAGGACGGCATGGCCAATGCCGAGGCCGGCCTCAAGCGCATCCTCGGCCATGCCGAGAAGCGCGGCGTGGTGCTGGTGATGGAGCTGCTGAATTCCAGGGTCGATCATCACGACTACCTGTGCGACCACTCTGCGTGGGGTGTGGAGCTGTGCCAGCGGCTTGGCTCGGACAACTTCGGCCTGCTCTACGACATCTACCACATGCAGATCATGGAGGGCGACATCATCGCCACCATCGGCAGGCATCACGCCTGGTTCAAGCATTATCACACCGCAGGCGTGCCCGGCCGGAATGAGATCGGAGACCAGCAGGAACTCCAGTATCCGGCCATCTGTCGCGCGATCCGCGATACCGGTTTCGAGGGCTATCTGGCGCAGGAATTCACGCCTGCGGCGCCAGACCCCATCAACTCTCTGCGCGAGGCGATCCGCCTCTGCGACGTCTGAAACGATATCCACCCAGGTGAGAAACCCATGGCAGATAATCACTACGACGCCATCGTTGTTGGCTCGGGAATCAGTGGCGGTTGGGCGGCGAAGGAGCTGACCGAGAAGGGACTGAAGGTCCTGATGCTGGAACGCGGGCGCAACATCGAGCACGTCAAGGACTACGTGAACGCGATGAAGGAGGCGTGGGACTTCCCGCATCGCAATCGGCCGACGCAGGCGATGAAGGCCGACTTTCCGGTGCTGATGCGCGACTACGGCCTGGCCGAGAACCTGGAAGGGATGTGGGCCAACGAACAGGACTCGCCCTACATCGAGACCCAGCGCTTCGACTGGTTCCGCGGCTATCACGTCGGTGGCCGCTCATTGTTGTGGGGGCGGCAGAGCTATCGCTTCTCCGATCTGGATTTCGAGGCGAACCTGAAGGACGGCATCGCCACCGACTGGCCGATCCGCTACGCCGACATCGCGCCGTGGTACGACCATGTGGAGAAATTCGCCGGCATCGCCGGCACGCGCGAAGGCCTGGACGTGTTGCCGGACGGCGAATTCCTGCCGCCGATCCCGTTGAACATCGTCGAGAAGGACGTGGCCGCGCGGATCAAGAAGGCCTTCGGCGGCACCCGCCACATGATCCACTCGCGCACCGCCAACATCACCCAGCCGATGCCCGAGCAGGGGCGCGTCAACTGCCAGTACCGCAACAAGTGCATCCTGGGTTGTCCCTTCGGTGCCTATTTCTCGACCCAGGCGGCGACGCTGCCGGCGGCGATGAAGACCGGCAATCTGACGTTGCGGCCGTTCTCGATCGTCAAGGAAGTGCTCTATGACAAGGATCGAAAGCGTGCGCGCGGCGTGGAGGTCATCGATGCCGAGACCGGCCAGACCTACCAGTACACTGCCAAGGTCATCTTCCTCAACGCCTCCTCCTTCAACTCGACCTGGCTGCTGATGAACTCGGCCACCGATGTCTGGGAGGGCGGCCTGGGTTCCTCGTCCGGCGAACTGGGCCACAACGTGATGGACCATCATTTCGGAGCAGGCGCTTCCGGCCGCGTCGAGGGTTACGAAGACAAGTACTACTTCGGCCGTCGTCCGTGCGGTTTCTATATTCCGCGGTTCCGCAACGTTGCCGCCGACAAGCGCGGTTACCTGCGCGGGTTCGGCTACCAGGGTGGCGCCAGCCGCACAGGCTGGTCGCGCGAGATCGCCGAGTTGAACATCGGTGCCGACCTGAAGGATGCGCTGACCGTGCCCGGTGACTGGCGCATCGGCATGACCGGGTTTGGTGAAATGCTGCCGCACCACGACAATACGATCCGCCTGGACCGCGAGCGCAAGGACAAGTGGGGGCTGCCGGTGCTGGCGATGGACGTTGCCATGCGCGCCAACGAACTGGCCATGCGCAAGGACATGGCCGCCGATGCCGCCGAGATGCTGGAGGCGGCCGGGGTCAAGGACGTGAAGATGCACGACAACGACTACGCGCCGGGCAAGGGCATCCATGAAATGGGAACCGCGCGCATGGGCCGTGATCGGAAGAGCTCGGTACTGAACCAGCACAACCAGGTCTGGGATGCACCCAACGTCTATGTCACCGACGGTGCCTGCATGACCTCCAGCGCCTGCGTGAATCCGTCGCTGACCTACATGGCGCTGACCGCCCGCGCCGCCGACCATGCCGTGCGCGAACTGAAAGCGGGGAACCTCTGATGGATCGCCGCGAACTGCTGAAGATGATCGTCGCTGCCACCGGTGCGGCCATGGTCGGTCTGCCTGCGCTGGTGCAGGGCAAGGCACCGGCTGCCGGGGCGATGCCTGCCTTCTCCGACGCCGACATCGCTTTGCTGGACGAGATCGCCGAGACGATCCTGCCACGGACGAAAACACCTGGAGCGAAGGATGCCGGTGCCGGCCGGTTCATGGCGACCTTCGTCACCGACTGCTACACCGCCCGGCAGCAGGCGACGTTCCGCGCCGGCCTCGCCGATATCGACGCGCGCTCCGGTAGCCGTTTCGCATCGCTCACGCCAGACGCCCGTACCACGCTGCTGCGCACGCTGGATGCGGAGGCAAAGGCACGCACGGCCGAGGTGACCGAGACGGGCACTCCGGAAGAGGGCGAGGCGATGCCGCATTACTTCACGATGCTCAAGCAGCTGGCCATCTTCGGCTTCTTCACTTCGAAGGTGGGCGCGACCGAAGTGCTGCAGTACGTTGCGGTACCAGGTCGCTACGAGGGCGACCTGGCCTATGTTGCCGGCACGCCTGCATGGGGGACCAGCTGATGGAGCGCTGCATGATGATCAGGCCGCTGCTGATCGCGGCCGGTGTACTGGCCGCCGGCTCCGCGTTCGCACAGGAGGGCGCCGACCCTGCGCGCGATCCGAAGAAGACCGAGGTGTGGACGCCGGCGCCTGCAATCGTGGCCACGCCGCCAGGCAAGGCGCCGTCCGATGCCATCGTGCTGTTCGATGGCAAGGATGTCTCGGCCTGGGAGTCCGAGCAGGGTGGGCGCGTGCCCTGGAAGGTTGCTGATGGCGCGATGACTGTCGTGCCCGGCAGCAAGGGCATTCGCACAAAGCAACGCTTCTGCGACGTCCAGCTGCATGTCGAGTGGCGCACCCCCATCGACACGAAGGGCTTCGATGGACAGAACCGCGGCAACAGCGGCATCTTCCTGCAGGAGCTGTATGAGCTGCAGGTACTGGACAGCTACAACAGCCCGACCTATGCCAACGGCCAGGCGGGCTCGATCTACAAGCAGGCCATGCCGTTGGTGAATGCCTCGCGCGCGCCGGGCCAGTGGCAGGCCTACGACATCCTCTGGAAGGCACCGCGCTTCTCGGCGGGCGGTGGGCTGGTGTCGCCCGCGCGCATCACCGTGCTGCACAACGGCGTGCTGGTGCAGGACGACACCGTGCTGGCGGGCAGGACCGAGTACATCGGTGCACCTTCCTATGCGCCACACACGTGCGCACCGCTCTATCTGCAGGAACATGATTCCAGGGTCAGCTACCGCAACATCTGGGTGCGCGAACTGTAGTGGCACACGGCCGGCGTGGTCGCCGGCCGCTTACTTCGCCAGGTAGCTGGCGATGTCGTTGATTTCCTGCTGCGAGAGCTGGGAGAAGGGCGGCATCAGCCCACCGCCCTTGCTGATCTTTTCCTTGATCTGTGCCGGTGCCATGCGCTTGCCGATGTCGGTGAGCGCCGGGAATGCGCCCGGCATGCCGGCACGATCGGCGCCGTGGCAGGCTACGCAGTTCGCGGTGTAGAGCTTTGCACCCGCGGCCGGGTCGTCCTTGCACCAGGCGGCCGTTGCAGAGCCCAGGCCGCCCAGGGCCACGGCCATTGCCAGGATCATTTTCATGTGGGGCTCCTTCATGCGTCAGTGCTTTGCACGGCTGGGTACGCTGACGGACAGGTGTTCACGCAGGTAGTCCGCGCCGGTCTGGATGACCTTGGCCGGATCGCGTGGTTGGTCATGTTCGACGATGTACCAGTGCACGCCAGCGGCCGCTGCGGCCGGCAGGATCGCGTTCCAGTCCAGCACGCCCTGGCCGACCGCGGCGAATCCGCCCTCGTCTTCGGCCTGGCCCTTGAGGGCATTGTCCTTGGCGTGAACCGCGAAGACATGCCCGCGGAACCTGCCCAGCATCACCGCAGGGTCCAGGCCGGCACGCGCGACCCAGGCCAGGTCCAGCTCGGTCTGCAGGTCGGGACCGGCGGCGGCGAACAGCAGTTCCAGTCCCGTCCTGCCGTTGAAGTCGGCCAGCTCGAAGTCGTGGTTGTGGTAGGCCAGGCGCATGCCCTTGGCCCGCACCTGTTTGGCGATGCGGCCCAGTTCCTGGCCCAATGCGGTCCAGCCTGCGGCATCGGCCGGCCGGTCCTTCTGGTCCAGGTAGGGCACCACCAGCGTGCTGTTGCCGATCGCGCGGTTGAAGGTCACCACGCCGTCCAGGTTGTTGCGCAGCTCGGCCAATGGCACGTGCGACGAAATCGCCCTGATCGAATAGCGGTCCAGCAGCTGCTTGAGGTCTGCCGCGCTGGTGTTCTGCGTGCCGACCGTTTCCACCGCATGCACGCCCGCGTCGTGGACGATCTTCAACTGCTGCTCGAGCGATCCGGCATTGCGCAGGGTATACATCTGCACCGCGATCGGCTTCTGCGTGCCTGCAGCTTCGCCTGCGAAGGCCGGCAGGGCGGCGAGCAGCAGCAGAACGAGGCTTGCGGTCCTGCGGACAGGGGCTTTCATCAAGAGATCCTCCCGGGTTTCAAGCGATGGTGGTCCAGGCGCGTGTCCTGGCCGATGTGATGACACGGTCGACGATCAGCGCCGAGCGCAGGCCATCGTCGAAGGTAGGCAGCCCCTCGGGTCGCTCGCCGTCGATGGCGCGGTAGGTGTCGGCGACAAAGGCCTCGAAGCACTGGGCGTAACCCTGTGCGTGCCCGGCCGGCAACACCGACAACCGGCGCTGTTCGGCACTGCCGGCTCCCGGCCCACGTACGAAGGTTTCTTCGCGCTGGTCGGGCCACCCGATCCACAGCCGCTCGGCATCTTCCTGGTTGAACGCCACGCTGGCCCTGGCGCCATCGATCTCGAACCAGAGACGATTGCGGCGTCCGGCAGAGACCTGGCTGACCGTCAGTGATGCCAGCGTGCCGTTGCCGGTGCGGAACATCGCCGCCGCCACGTCCTCGCTGGCGACCGACTGCATCGCACCACCGGCTGCCGGGGGGCTGAAACTCTGCCCACCCGCGGTGCCGCGCTCGGCGATCACCGTGTCAAACGCCGCGCTGACTTCGGCGAAACGCTCGCCGCTGACCCATTCCACCAGGTCACACCAGTGCGAGCCGATGTCGGCGAACACGCGCGAGGTGCCGCCCAGCACGGGATCGACGCGCCAGTTGTTGCTGGCCGGGTCCAGCAGCCAGTCCTGCAGGTAACTGCCATGGATGAGGTGCAGTGGCCCGATGTCGCCTGCGGCGATGCGCGCGCGGGCTTCCCGCACCACCGGGTGGTAGCGGTAGACGAAGGGAACCGTGGCGACCAGTCCGTTCGAGCTGGCCAATGCGGCCAGCGCCTGCGCGTCTTCCAGCGTGGTTGCCAGCGGCTTCTCGCAGACCACGTGCTTGCCGGCCCGCAGTGCAGCTTCGGCCATGGGCCGGTGCAGGTGGTTGGGCGTGCAGACGTGCACGACCTGCACCTGCGGGTCGGCGACCACCTCTTTGATATCCCGATAGCCGCGCGGGACACCCCACGCCTGCGCCACATCGGCGGCGCGTTGCGCGGAAGAGGCGGCCACGCCACGGATTTCGGCACCGGCCAGCAAGGCGGCGCGACGATGCACGGCTGCGATCATGCCGGTACCGATGATGGCGATTCCAGGCTTGGGCATTGGCTGCGGTCCTCAGGGCGTGGACGCTGCGGCCGCAACCACCGGCCGGTCGCGGAACAGCAGCAGGAAGGCGATCAGCACGATGAGCGCGACGCCGGCCGGGAACAGCCAGATCTGCTGCCAGTCGGGCCCTGCGGCGGTGGTGTAGTGCTCCACCACCGCGCCGGACAGGAAGGTGCCGATCAGCATGCCCACGCCATAGGTGGCCAGGGTGATGAAGCCCTGCGCACTGCTGCGCGCGTCGGGGCCGGCATGGGCATCGGTGTAGATCTGGCCGGTGACGAAGAAGAAGTCGTAGCAGATGCCATGCAGCACGATGCCGATCACCAGCAGCGAGAAGCCACTGCCGGCATCGCCGAAGGCGAACATGCCGTAGCGCACGACCCACGCTGCCATGCCCACCGCCAGCATCGTCTTGACCCCCAGCCGCACGAACAGGAACGGCATGGCCAGCATCAGCAGCACTTCCGAAACCTGGCCCAGCGACTGCAGGCCCGCGGCGCCGCGCACGCCCAGATTGTTGAGATAAGGATTGGTGAAGTTGTAGTAGAACGACAGCGGGATGCAGATGGCGATGGAGGCCAGGAAGAACACCAGATAGGAACGCGACTTCAGCAGCCGCAGTGAATCCAGCCCGAGGATCTGCCCCAGCCCGGCGTCGCGCTGCCGGGCCAGCGGCGGCGTGTGCGGCAGGGTGAAGGCATACAGGCCGAGCAGCAGCGACGCCAGCGCGGCCATCTGGAAGGTCAGCTCGAGCCGGTGTGCCTGCTCCCAGCCCATCCAGCCGATCAGCACGCCGGCGATGATCCAGCCGATGCTGCCGGCGACCCGCACCAGCGGGAACTGTTTTTCAGGCGATTGCATGTGCCGCATCGCCACGCTGTTGGCCAGTGCCAGCGTCGGCATGAACAGCAGCATGTAGCCCATCACGCAGGCGGAGAACGTGGTGAAGTCCGTCGCGGTGGACGCCAGCCACAACAGCACCGCACCGGCCAGGTGCAGGACCGCGAGGATGCGCTGCGCCGCGAAGTAGCGATCGGCGATCAGGCCGACCAGGAAGGGCGCGACGATGGCGCCGATCGACTGGCTGAGGAAGGCGGTCGCGACCTGGCTTGCACTGGCCTGCAGCGGGCCCTGCACCAGGTACGTGCCCAGGGTGACGAACCACGCTCCCCAGATGAAGAACTGCAGAAACATCATCGCGCCCAAGCGCGACATGGCGTGCGTCATGGCTTGCCCTCCCGGGGCGGTAATGACTCAGATTCCCAGCATGCGGTGCAGTGATGCGGCGTCGGTGCCGCTGTCGGCGAAGTCATCGAAGGCGCGTTCGGTCACGTGGATGATGTGGTCGCGGATGAAGGCAGCGCCTTCGCGCGCGCCGTCCTCCGGGTGTTTCAGGCAGCACTCCCACTCCAGCACCGCCCAGCCCGGAAAGTCGTACTGCGCCATTTTCGAAAAGATCGCCTTGAAGTCGACCTGGCCATCGCCGAGCGAGCGGAACCGGCCCGGACGATCGATCCAGTCCTGGTAGCCGCCATACACGCCGCTGCTGGCGCTCGCACGGTACTCGGCGTCCTTGACGTGGAAGATGCCGATGCGGTCGTGATAGCGGTCGATGAAGCCCAGGTAGTCCATCTGCTGCAGCAGCAGATGGCTGGGGTCGTACAGGATCTTCGCCCGCGGGTGATGATCCACCACGTCGAGGAAGCGCTCGAAGGTGGCGCCGTCGTGCAGGTCTTCGCCGGGGTGGATCTCGAAGCACAGGTCCACGCCGCAGGCGTCGAACGCATCCAGGATCGGGCGCCAGCGGCGGCCCAGTTCGGCGAAGGCTTCGTCCACCAGGCCGGGCGGGCGCTGCGGCCAGGGATAGAAGTACGGCCAGGCCAGCGCACCGGAAAAGGTGGCGTGCGCGGTCAGTCCCAGATGCTGGCTGGCCTTGGCCGCCAACATCAGCTGATCGACCGCCCAGGCCTGGCGGGCGGCGGGGTTGCCGTGCACCGCAGGCGGTGCGAAGCCGTCAAACAGGCTGTCATAGGCGGGGTGGACCGCGACCAGCTGTCCCTGCAGATGGGTCGACAGTTCGGTGATCTGTACACCGTGCCCGGCCAGCATGCCGGCCACATCGTCGCAGTAGCTCTGACTGCGCGCCGCTTGGGCAAGATCGAACAGGTGGGGCGCCGTGGTGGGTACTTGTACGCCAGAATAGCCCAGCCCCGCGGCCCATCCGGCCAACGTGTCCAGCCGATCAAAAGGAGCTTTGTCGCCGATGAACTGCGCCAGGAACAGCGCCGGACCCTTGAGCGTCTTCAAGGTGATTCGCCCTCGATGCAATCGATTGCATTACCCTAGCATGGGCCTCCCGCAGACCCGTTGTGCAGTGCACAGCGGAAACAAGAGCTGAAACCATGGCAACCATCTACGACATCGCCAAGCACGTGGGCGTCTCTGCCGGCACGGTGTCGCGGGCGCTTTCCCGGCCTGACAAGGTGCTGCCCGCCACGCGCGCGCGCATCGAGCAGGCGGCTGCCGCGCTCGGCTACGTGCCCAACACGGTGGCCCGGACACTCAAGACCCAGCGCAGCGGCAAGATCCTGGTCACCGTGCCGGATATCGCCAATCCATTTTTCGCGCAGATCCTGCAAGGCGCGGAGGAGGCGGCACAGGCAGTCGGCTACGCGGTGCTGCTGGGCGATACCCAGCATCAACCCGACCGCGAGGAGCGCTACGCGCAGATGCTCCGGCGCAACGAGGCCGACGGCATGATCGTGCTGGGGCATCGATTGCCGCCAACGGCGCGCGAGATCGTGCAGCAACGCGGCGTCACCGCGCCGGTGGTCAACGGATGCGAGTTCGACCCTGCGCTGGGCATTCCCAGCGTCCACATCGACAACGCGGCGGCTGCACGCGCGGTGATGGAACACCTTTACGGACTGGGTCACGCGCAGATCGCCGTGGTCGGCGGGCCGCCCGACAACCCCCTGCACCAGCAGCGGCTGCAGGGTGTCCGGGCCGCGGGCAAAGCGCGCGGACGCCTGCGCCAGCAGCGGATCGTGCCAGGCGACTTTTCCGTGGAATCCGGCCATGCGGCGGCGATGGCGTTGCTGGACGTGGCACCAGCACCGACCGCGATCTTCTGCTTCAGCGACCAGATGGCGCTGGGCGCCCTGGCGGCCTGCCGTGAGCGCGGTGTCCGCGTGCCGGATGACCTGTCCATCGTCGGGTTCGACGACCTGGCGTCCTCGCGTTACCTCACGCCGCCGTTGACGACCATCCGGCAGCCGATGCGCGAGATCGGCGAGCGCGCGGTCAAACTGCTGCTGGCGATCATCGAGCATGCCGATGTGCCGCTCCAGCAGACGCTGGATTTCAGCCTGATGCTGCGGGGCTCGACGGCGGCGCCCAGGCCAGGTCGCGACCTTGATCCCTTGATCCCGAATTGACGCGGAGCTGTCAGACTCACGCCAGGCAGCCCGGCACGCGTCGAGGTGGAATGCCGGGCTGGAGTGCTGGGGTGGAGTTCTGAGATGGGACCTGCGATCGCGCAAGGGGGTCGGCAATGCCGTTCTTGACTGACTCGACCGAGGTCGCGGTCGAAGGCATCGGCGCGGCGCGGCGCATCGGCTGGATGCGCTTCGTGGGCAATGGCCTGGGCGCGATCCCGATCGCCTCGATCATCCTGGAACGCCAGGACGGTGCGCTGGCCTGGGTCCTGCTGCTGCTCAATGCACTGGCCTGGCCCGCGCTCGCGCTGCTGCTGACCCACCGCTCCCGGCAGCCTGCCGTGGTCCAGTTCCGCTGCATGGTGGCCGATTCGTTGTTCGGCGGTGGCTGGATCGCCTTCATGGGGTTGAGCGCAGTGCCCAGTGCACTGTTCGCGGCGCTGCTGGTTGCGGACAAGATCGCGGCTGGCGGCGTGCGCCTGGCGATGCGCGCCACGCTGGCACTGGTGCTGGGTTTTGCGATCACCTGGTGGGCGCTCGGGTTTCCCTACCAACCGGTGACCTCGCAGCGCACGATCGTGCTCAGCGTGCCGTTCCTGTTCGTCTACGGCATCGGTCTGAGCATCCTCAGCTGGCAGCTGGCGCGTCGGGTGAAATCGCAGAACCGGCAGCTGCAGCGCTTGAGCCGGATGGACCCGCTGGTCGAGCTGGCCAACCGCGGCTTCCTGATCCTGCGTGCGCAGCAGGCGCTGGACAAGGCGCAGGGGCAGGGCGGCTTTGCCTGCCTGCTGATGCTGGACGTGGATGATTTCAAGCGCATCAATGACTCGCATGGCCATCGCGCCGGCGATGAAGTCCTGCGGCACATCGCCTCGACCCTGCGCGCGTTTGCCCGGCCCGGCGATACCCCGGCCCGCCTCGGCGGCGACGAGTTCGTGGTGTTGCTGCACGACTGCGCGCCGGTGGATGCGATGCATGTGGCCGAGCGGGTGCGCCTGCACCTGCTCGAGGCGGCCCGCCAGGCCACCCCGGGCGTGGAGTTCAGCGTCAGCATCGGCATTGCCGCTACGCCGCGCGGCGGCAGTGTGGAAGACTGGCTGGCACAGGCCGACCGGGCGCTGTACCACGCCAAGCGTCAGGGCAAGAACAACGCCAGCTACGGCGAACACGGCGCCGCCCAATGACGGCGTAACGGCCGTTCATCCTGCACACGGAATCGCACGGCCAATCCTCTACCATGGGCCACCCCGCCCGGACGTGCCCCCATGCAAGACGCCCTCGTTGTGCAGCCCAAGCCCCCCGTTCCGAGGATCGCGGCCTGGCTGATGATGCTGCTGGGCATGTGGCTGGCGCTGAAGCTGGGCCTGGTGGTGACCCTGCTGTCGGGCCTGCTGGTGTTCCAGCTGACCCACCTGCTGGCCTCCACCGTGGAAGGCCGGCTGCCACCGGGGCGGGCGCGGGCGATCGCGGTGATCGTGCTGTCGGCGGTCATCATCAGCGCGCTGGTACTGGCCGGGATCGGCGTGGCCTCGTTCTTCCGCAACGAAACCGGCGGGCCGGACGCGCTGCTGGCACGGCTGATGGAGATCCTCAATTCGTCGCGGCACCAGGTGCCGGCGCTGTTGCAGCCCTACATTCCCGAAGACATGCCGGCGCTGCGCGCAGCGCTGAACGACTGGGCCGCCGAGCACCAGCGCCAGCTGGGCGTGGCCGGCACCTCGGTGGTGCAGGTGGGCGTGCGTGTGCTGATCGGCATGGTGCTGGGCGCGATGATCGCGCTGTATGACGAACTGCCGCTACCGAAGATGGGGCCGTTGGCGCAGGAGCTGATCGGCCGCACCAGCCGCCTGGCCACTGCGTTCCGCCAGGTGGTGTTCGCGCAGGTGAAGATCTCGCTGCTCAATACCGTGTTCACCGCGATTTTCCTGCTGGGTGTGCTGCCCTTGTTCGGGGTGCACCTGCCGTTGTCGAAGACGCTGGTGCTGATCACCTTCATCGCCGGCCTGCTGCCGGTGGTGGGCAACATCATCTCCAACACCATCATCACCATCGTCGCGTTGTCGGTGTCGTTCTACGTGGCGGTGGCGGCGCTGCTGTACCTGATCGTCATCCACAAGCTGGAATATTTCCTCAACGCGCGCATCGTCGGTGGCGAGATCCAGGCGCGCGCCTGGGAACTGCTGCTGGCCATGCTGGTGATGGAGGCGGCATTCGGACTGCCGGGCCTGGTGGCCGCGCCGGTGTTCTATGCCTATGTGAAGCGGGAACTGGTGGATCAACGCTGGATCTGAAGCAGGTGACGTGACGGATCTGTTTCGGTGAGCCGGGCGCCGCCTCTTGGCGGCACGTTCGCGATGACTGGGGTATATGCAGGGGCAGGGGCCGCGTAGTGCTGGCTTGGCACTGCCGGGGCCGCTCAGTACAGTGATCCGCACGTCAGGGGAAAGTTGAATGGCCGGCAAGGTATCGCCCATCGGGTTGCGGACCTGGGTCTGGATCCTGGCGGGACTGTTCGTGGTCTGCACCCTGCCGCTGATGGTCATCGCCCTGGTCCAGGGCACGATGCGCTATGCCGCCGCCGAGGACAATCTGGTCAGCCTGCGCCAGCTGCGGCAGACGTTTGATCTGGCCAACCTGGTCTCCTCCGAACGCGGCCCGGCCAACAGCCTGCTCGGCGCGCGCGCGGACGAAGGCGCCGAGCAGGCGCGGCTGGCCATGCAGCTGGCCGTGGTGCGGCGGCGGGTCGACGCCGCCATGCTGCAGCTGGACACCGCATTCAAGGCCCATCCGGGCGAGGTGGATGCGCACGCGATGCTGGCCGATGCGCAACGCCGCCTGAAGTCGGCACGCGCCAGCGTGGACCGGGTGGCGGCGCAGCCGCAGGACGCACGCCGGGTCGAAGACGTGGAGCGCGCGATCAGCAGCATGTTCGCGGTAGTCGACCGCCTGCACCTGCTGACGTCCGCACAGATCAACGTACTGGTCCGCGCCGATCGCGAGGCAGCGATCCCGGCGATGCAGGGCCAGGTGCTGATCGACCTGCGCGAGCACGGCGGGCGTTTGGCGTCCAACGTGATGGCGCCGGTGGCGGTGCCGGGTGCGTGGCGCAACGAGCAGGTACGCGCGGCGCTGCAGACCGAGGGCCGCCTGCTGGAGCTGTGGCGGCTGGCCGGCAGCCACGAGGCAGTGTTCCGCAGTGACCCGGCGTTGTCCTGGCACTGGGACATGGCGCGGCGGCAGTTCTTCGGTGAATCGTTGCCGATGGTCGAGCAGCTGATCGAAGATGGCCGTCGCGGTGTACCCCCGCCCTGGACCGCCGCCGAGTTCACCCAGCGCTATGTGCCGACGCTGCAGTCGCTGGAGGCGCTGCGCGATGGCTACCTGAGCGTTGCCATTGCCCGCTTCGAACATACCCGCAACCGCGCGGCCATGCGCCTGGCGGTGCTGGTGGCGACGGTCGTGGGTACGCTGCTGGTGCTGGGCGTGGCGCTGCGCATCGCCCATGTGCAGATCCTGCGCCCGCTGTTGCAGGCACAGCGGCAGGTGATCCAGATCGCCTCCGACGCGCCGGGGCCGGAGCAGCACGTCACCCATCCGCTGGCGGAAATGCAGCGCCTGTTCGATGCGATCGAAGTCCTGCGCGAGACCTCGCGCGAACGCTCGGCGCTGACCAGTGAGCTGCGGCAGCTGGCGGGTACCGATGAACTGACCGGGCTGTTGAACCGCCGCGCGCTGGACCAGCGGGTGCAGCAGCGCCATGCCGAGGGCGCTGCGGCGGCGGTGGTGATCCTGCTGGATGTGGACCGCTTCAAGTCGATCAATGACGGCCATGGGCATGATGCCGGCGACGAGGTACTGGTGCAGGTCGCGCAGCTCCTGCAGCGCCACCTGCGCCGCAGCGACAGCATCGCCCGCTACGGTGGCGAAGAATTCCTGGTGCTGCTGGCCGATGGCGATCTGGATGCCGGTCGCCGGCTGGCCGAATCGCTGCGGTTGGCGCTGCAGCAGCTGGACATCGTGGTGGGCGGCGATAGCACGCTGCGGGTGACCGCCAGCTTCGGCGTGGCCGAGGGCGGTACCGACGCACTGGGCTGGCGCACCCTGCTGCGCGCGGCCGATGCGGCGATGTACCAGGCCAAGGCGCAGGGCCGTGACCGTGTGCGGGTAGCCGGTGGGGCACGCGCCTCACGTTGACCGGTCATGTTCATCGCCGGCGCACGTGGCGCGCCCTACACTGGCCGCCCGATCGCTGCAGGAGTCCACCATGACCGTGCGTCCCATTGCCATCGCCGCGCTGCTTGCGGGCCTGCTGGCCGGCTGTGCCAGCCCCGCATCGAAGACCACGGCCGATGAACCGCGCCCTCCCTCGATCGCGGCCGGCATGAGTCCGGTGCCTGCGTTCACCGGTGGTGGGGCAGGGTGGAGCATCGAGATCGCGTCCACCGGCAACGGCAACCACGATGCCAGCCTCAGCGTCGATGGCCGTACCCACAAGGGTACGTTGCGTTATCTCGGGCAGCCGGCCGATGCGCCCAGTTCGCTGATCGTGCTCAATGGTGAGCTGGACAGGCAGCCCGCCGTTGTCGAGATCAAGCGCGAGTCGTGCCGCAATGCCGAAGGTGTCGACACCCTGGCCAGCGTGCAGGTGACGATGGAAGGGCAACCGCAGCGACGTGGTTGCGGTCACCTGGCGGTGTACTGAGCCGACCGGCAGCATGCTCGATATCCCCACCCTGCACACCGCGCGCCTGCGGCTGCGTCCGCAACAGCTGGATGACTTCGGCATCTATGCCGCGTTCCTGGCGTCGTCGCGCGCGCGCGGCATGGGCGGTCCATTCGATGAGGTTGCCGCGTGGGGCCAGTTCTGCCATGACCTGGCGAGCTGGCATCTGTTCGGCCATGGTGCGCTGATGATCGAACGCAGCGATACCGGCATGTGCATCGGTCAGGTCGGCATCAACCATGGCCCATTGTTCCCGGAAAAGGAGCTGGGCTGGCTGCTGTATGACGGCCACGAAGGGCAGGGCTTCGCCACCGAAGCGGCCGGGGCACTGCGCGACTGGGCCTTCGTGGTGGCACAGCTGCCGACCCTGGTCAGCTACATGGCGCCCGACAACCTGGCGTCGCAGGCCGTTGCGCAGCGGTTGGGCGGCGTGCTCGACGAACAGGCCGTGCGCAGTGATGCCGTTGACCTGGTCTATCGTTACCTGCGCTGACGCCTAGCCGCCGGTGGCCGGTGCCTGCACGGTGCGGCCGAGCGCGTTGGCGACGCCTTCGCGCTTCTCGATCAGGAATTCCATCAGCGCGCGCACGCGGGGAGGCATCTGCTCGCGCGATGGCACGTACAGGTAGAAGCCGGGGAACGGCGCGGACCATTCCGGCATCAACCGCAGCAGGCGGCCATCGGCCAGCATCGGCTGCAGTGACAGGTCGATGTGCTGCATCACGCCCAGCCCCTGCAGTGCGGCGCGGATCATGCCCTCATCGTCGTTGGTGACATAGCGCCCGCGCGGTTCCACTTCAAAATCATGACCGGGCTGGCCGGGCGTGCTGAACTCCCAGGCATAGACCGTGCCGCTGCCGGTCTGGCGGTAGCCCAGGCACTCGTGCCCGGCCAGTTCGGCGGGCGTGCTGGGTGTGCCATGCCGGGCCAGGTAGGCCGGCGAGGCGACCACCACCATTTCCAGCATCGGCGTTACCGGCACGGCGATCATGCCTTCGGCCAGCCGTTCGCCCAGCCGGATGCCGGCGTCGCAGCCATCGGCGACGATGCTGGACAGGCCATCGTCCATCACCAGCTCCACGCGCAGCTCGGGGTAGCGCGCGAAGAATTCAGGCAGGTGTGGTTCGATCAGCGTCTTGGCGGTCAGGCGTGCGGTGTTGATGCGCAGCAGGCCGGAGGGGGCGTCATGGCTGGCGCGCAGGTCGCGTACTGCGCTGTCGATGGTGCTCAGCGATGGCTGCACTGCGTCGAACAGGCGCTGGCCTTCCTCGGTCAGCGACATCTCGCGGGTGGTCCGGTGCAGGAGGCGCACGCCCAGTTGCTTCTTCAGCGTCTTCAGGCTCTGCGACAGCGCGGGGCGCGAGACACCCATCTCCTCGGCCGCTTTGGTGAAGCTGCGATGGTGGGCAATGTGGGCAAACCAGGCCAGCTGCGGCAGCAGGGCCGGGTTGATCGCGGTGGGGGCACTCATGGGGGCTCGGTCGGGCGCCACGCCCGTCGCATTCTGGTAATCACAGCTTACTACTGTGGTTGAGATTGGCGTCTTTTCTGCTCCCAATCCCGGGTCTATCGTGCTTGCAACGGCGACACCGGTCGCCCTGCCGCAAACGAGGAGCCACCGCATGGAAACCGTCAAGATCCAGAACCCGGACATGGCCTGGCATATTGCTGCCGACCTGCACCTTCCGCCGGACTTCGACCGCAACCGGACCTATCCCACGATCATCAGCATGCACCCGATCGGCAGCTGCAAGGAGCAGACGTCCGGCAACGTCTACGGTGAGGCGCTGGCCCGCGAGGGTTATGTGGTGATCGCCTACGACGCCAGCTTCCAGGGCGCCAGTGGTGGGCAGCCGCGACGGATCGAAGACCCGACCCAGCGTGTGGAGGATGTACGCCGCGTGGTCGACTATCTGGTCACGCTGCCGTACGTGGACGCCGCACGCATCGGCGTGCTCGGCATCTGTGGCGGTGGTGGCTATGCGATCAACGCCACCATGACCGAGCGCCGCATCAAGGCCGTCACCAGCATCACCGGCGTCAACTTCGGCCGGCTCAGCCGCGAGGGCTTTGGCGGCTTCGATCCGATTGGTTCGCTGGAGGCCATCGCCGCACAGCGCACCGCCGAGATGCGTGGCGGCGAGGCACGTGTGGACCTGTTCCTGCCGCCTTCGGTGGAACAGGGGCGCGCTGCCGGCATCACCGATATCGACGTGCTGGAAGCCACGGACTACTACCGCACGCGCGGGCCGCAGCCCAACGGCGTGGTCAGCGCGCTGTTCTCGCACCGTGGTGCGGCGGTGGGCTGGGATGCCTTCCATCTGGCCGAGGTGCTGCTGACCCAGCCGTTGCTGGTGGTGGTCGGTGACAAGCCGGGGGCGTTTGGTGCCTACCGCGATGGCCTGGAGATCCATGGCCGTGCGGCTTCGAAGCACAAGCAGCTGAAAGTGGTGGAGGGTGGGTCGCACTATGATCTGTATGACCAGCCGGAGCCGGTACGGCAGGCACTGGCGGCGGTGATTCCGTTCTTCGGTCAGCATCTGTGAGCTGACGTCCCGGCGGCGCTGCCGGTGGCGGGCCGGTAGCGCCAGCCGTTGCACGCCGGGCCGGCGATTTGTCATCCTCGCGGCTGCGTTCCGTACCGTGGAGTTCCGATGCGCCCCGCGCTCTGGCTGGCCCTGGCCCTGCTGCCCACTGTGGCGGTGGCGCAACCCGTGCGTGCCCCCAAGGCCAATGGGCAGGCGCAGGATCCCTTCAGCAAACTGTTCGATACCGCGTGCATGCAGCACATCGGGGCGCCTGCCCGCCTGCAGTCATTGATGGAATCCAATGGGCTGTCGCCGCTGCAGCCTGCTGAAGCGGCGACGCTGCTGCAGGGCCAACCGGGTGTGGCCTGGATGGTGCCGCTGGCCAGTGGCCGCTATGCGGTCAGCTGGGCCGACGATGGCACCTGCACGGTATATGCGGAAAAAGCCGACGCAGCGGTGGTGCAGAAGGGCTTCGCGCGGCTGGTGCAGGCCGCGCCGAAGCCGTTGCAGGTGCGCTCGCTGCCCGGGCATGGGCCGTTGTCGGCCGACCAGGTGGCGATCCAGTACGGGTGGGCCGCGTCGGGGCAGAGCCGGCTGCAGGCGCGCTTCCGACTGGTCACGCGGCCCGCCGCCGATGCCGGTGTGCAGGCGATGGCCTCGGTGACCCCGGGGGAGCCGATGCCGGAGCAGAGCGCGCCTCGGCCCTGATACGCGCCACGCCCGCGATTCAGCCTTTCACGCAGGATGTGGTATATCGTTTATCGATAAATCCATCCCGGGGCGGCATGCCACCCCAATGCCGGAGGCCGCTTGACCGCTCGACCCGCCCGCGCCAGACCCGCGCGAGGCTTGTTCACCCTGGCCCAGGCCGCCGTGCAGGCCGTGCGCGCGATGTGCTGGCTGGGCATCCTGGCCGCACTGCTGGCCGTTCCCCTCGTCGCCCACGACCGCCGCTGGCTGCTCGACAGCGTGCATGATGCCGCTGCCGCGGCCGCGCACGGCAACGATCTGTTCCTGCATTTCTGCCTGGGGCTGGGCGCCATCGTCGTGCTGCTGGTGCTGTGCCTGGTGTTCCTGCGCCATCTGCTGCGGCTGCTGGATTCGGCGGCACGCGAACAGCCGTTCACCCACGCCAATGCACACCGCCTGCAGCGCATGGCGTGGTTGATGCTGGCGATGGAGCTGCTGTCGATCCTGATCGGTGCCTACGCTGCCTGGATGGGCCCGGACTTCACCTGGATGGAGGTCGGCGGTGGCATGTCGATCACCGGCCTGGTCGCGGTGCTGATGCTGTTCGTACTGGCGCGCGTGTTTGCCGCAGGCGCGGCGATGCGCGATGACCTGGACGGTCTGGTCTGATGGGTACGCGCTGATGGCGATCGTGATCACCCTCGACCGCATTCTGCAGGAACGGGGCATGACCCTGTCCGAGCTGGCCGGGCGCATCGACATCACCCTGGCGAACCTGTCGATCCTGAAGACCGGCAAGGCACGCGCCATCCGCTTTTCCACGCTGGATGCGATCTGCCGGGAGCTGCAATGCACGCCCGGCGATCTGCTCGGTCATGACCCGGCGCAGGCGCAGGATGCCGATTGAATGACTGCTTTCTTCCCTTACCTACTGACGAAACGGACCTGAAATGGAATGGTTGGCTGACCCCTCGATCTGGATGGGCCTTGCAACCCTGGTCGTGCTGGAGATCGTGCTCGGCATCGACAACCTGGTGTTCATCGCGATCCTGGCTGACAAGCTGCCGCCGCACCAGCGCGACCGCGCACGGGTGATCGGCCTCACCCTGGCCCTGTTGATGCGGCTGGTGCTGCTGGCGGCGCTGGCCTGGATCATGAAGCTGACCGAGCCGCTGCTTACGCTGTTCGACCACAGCTTCTCCGGGCGTGACCTGATCCTGCTGGGCGGTGGCCTGTTCCTGCTGTTCAAGGGCACGATGGAACTGCACGAACGGCTGGAAGGCCGCGAGCACCACGAGGATGGCAAGAAGGTCTATGCCAGCTTCGCGATGGTGGTGGCGCAGATCGTGGTGCTCGACGCGGTGTTCTCGCTGGACTCGGTGATCACTGCGGTCGGCATGGTCGACAACCTCGGGGTGATGTATGCCGCGGTGACCATCGCGATGGCGCTGATGCTGGTGGCCAGCAAACCGCTGACCCGTTTCGTCAACAAGCATCCCACGGTGGTGGTGCTGTGCCTGGGCTTCCTGCTGATGATTGGTTTCAGCCTGGTGGCCGAGGGCCTGGGCTACAAGATCCCGAAGGGCTACCTGTACGCGGCCATTGCCTTCTCGATCCTGGTCGAAGCGTTCAACCAGTGGGTGCGTTTCAACCGCGAGCGCAACGAGCGGCGCCAGCCGTTCCGCCAGCGCACCGCCGACGCCGTGCTGCGCATGCTGGGGGCGCGTCCGGCCAACGGACACGACGACGAAAGCGAGGACGCACACGCCGATACCGAAGAGCGGCTGCAGCCGGCCGAGCACGAGATGATCCGCAGCGTGCTGGGGCTGGCCGATCGCCCGGTGTCGAGCGTGATGACCGTGCGTGCCGACGTGCAGTGGATCGACCTGGCACGCGGGGAGGACGATGTGGTGGCGCGCCTGGTGGCCTCGCCGCATACCCGCCTGCTGGTTGGCGACGGCGATCTGGACAGCCTGCGTGGCGTGGTGCAGAGCCGCGACCTGCTGGCCGACCTGCTGCAGGGCAGGCCGCTGCAGCTGGAAGGCAACCTGCGCGAGCCGCAGTACGTGCTGTCCAGTGCCAGTGCACTGCAGGCGCTGGAGCTGATCCGCCAGCACCCGGTGCCGCTGGCGGTGGCAGTGGACGAGTACGGCAGCGTGGAAGGCCTGGTGACGGCCAACGACCTGCTGGCCGCGATTGCCGGTGACCTGGTGGATACCCAGGACGAACGCTATGGCGTGGTTGCGCAGGGCGAAGGCCAGTGGGAGGCCGATGGTGCGCTGACCCTGGATGACCTGCAGCGCCTGGCGGGCGTCTCGCTGCCGCGCAGTGCCGACTACATGACCATCTCCGGCCTGGTGCTGGAGCGGTTGGGGCGCCTGCCGGACATCGGCGACGCGGTGGAGATCGCCGACGTGCGCATCACCGTACTGGCGATGGAGAAGCGCCGCATCGCCCGCCTGCGGGTGGAGCGACTGCCCGGGGCGTGATGCTGCCTCTACCCAATGACACGCGGGCCCGTCACCATGGCGGGCCCGCTTTTCTTCCTGGATGGTTGCAGTGCTGAGTACGATCGGTTTGTTGATGGGCCTGTACGTGGCCTGGCGCCTGTTCTGGCCGCTGCGCCTGCCCACCGCACTGAAGGTCGTGCTGTCGCTGCTGCTGGTGGCTGTGGCCGTGCAGCTGCGCATCGTCGCCACCTTCTGGGGCACGATGGCCTCGCCGGAGATACCGAAGCTGGCGATCGCCACGCTGGCCACCGGCTCGACGGCGGTGCTGCTGCTGGCGCTGGTGATGCTGGTGCTGGACGCAGGACTGCTGCTGTCGCGCCTGCTCCGCCGGCCGCGCGCGGTATCGGCATTGTGCGCGCCCAGGCTGCGTCCCGTGGCCGCTGTGCTGGCGCTGCTGGTCAGCGGCTATGGCGTCAGCCAGGGCATGGCCGTGCCCAAGCCCCGGCAGATCGACGTGGCGATCAAGGATCTGCCGGCCGCCTTCGACGGCTATCGCGTGCTGCAGCTGACCGACATCCATGCCAGTCGCCTGCTGACCGGTGACTGGGTGCGCAGGGTGGTGAAGCAGAGCAATGCGCTGAAGCCGGACCTGATCGTGATCACCGGCGACCTGATCGATGGCAGCGTCGAGGCCCGTCGCGATGACGCGCGCCCGTTGGCCGACCTGCGTGCGCCGGACGGTGTCATTGCGATCACCGGCAACCACGAGTACTACGCGCAGTACCAGGACTGGATGCAGGCGTTCCGCGCGCTGCACATGCAGGTGCTGGAGAACAGCCACCTGCAGGTACGGCGTGGTGAGGCGGCGTTGACCATCGCCGGTGTCACCGATCCGGTGGCGGCACGCTATGGACTGCCGCTACCGGATCTGGACGCGGCGTTGGCCGGTGCCGATCCGTCCGCGCCGGTGATCCTGCTCGACCATCGCCCGCGTACTGCGCGCGAGGCCGCCGCGCGCGGCGTCACGCTGCAGCTGTCCGGGCATACCCACGGTGGCCAGATCATCGGTATGGACCAGCTGGTGAAGCGCGCCAACGGCGGCTATGTCTCCGGCCGCTACGAGGTGGACGGCATGACCCTGTACGTGAGCAACGGTGCCGGCCTGTGGGCCGGGTTCCCTGCGCGCATCGGCGTGCCGTCCGAGATCACCCTGGTGACATTGCGCCGCGCGCCGTGATGCTGCACACGCCTTCATGGAGGAAGGAGCCATGGCGCATCCCCGCGCGCCGATGGAACACCTGATCCGAGCCAATGCCGATGAGATCAACCGGCTTCGCCAGGTGATCCGTGATACCGCAGGTGCGCGTTGGCGAGGACCGGAGCAGCGGGCGCGCCATGCTGCGGCCTGCGCCGAGTATGCGCTGCGCTATGAGCAGCTGGCCTTTCCGGGCGGCTATGACCAGGCATTGAAACTGCTGGCCGAGCATGACCCCGGCACGCTGGATGCAGCGCTTACCTTCCTCGAAGTGCGGCCCTGCTTCTTCCGGTCCGGCTACATGTGGAAGACGTTGTTGAAGCGCGTGCAGCGGGTGCCGATGGGCGTGAAGCAGCACGCGCGGATGCAGAGAATCCTCGATGCCTACGGCGCTTACCGGGTGGGACGCCTGCACTCCCGTTAGCTCCAGGTCATCCAGCAAGATCGCCTTGCATCCAGCATTCATACTGGCCCCGGATCAGAGATCATCTGCACGGGGTTCTCAAACAGGGAAAGGCACCATGCAGGAAGCACAACACTCACGCGGGTGGCCACGCTACGTCGCACTGCTGGTCGGTGCACTGCTGCTGACCGGTTGCCAGCGCACACCGGAGGTGCCCGGCGAAGCACCCGCGGCTGACGCGCCGGTTGCCGCGCCAGTGGCCAGCACCGACCTCTCCCCGCTGCTCGATGCCCTGCCGACGTGTGCGCTGGAGGGCTGGTACATCGATCAACAGACCGATCGCCCGGCCCACCCCTGGTTGGCCGCGAATGCACCAACGCCCTGCCGGGAGGACGTGGAGAACGAGATCGCCACGTTCTGCGTACAAGGCCAGTGGAAGGGGCTGCCGGTGGACGAAGTGATCCTGCCGACGATGACGTTCGTTTCGTTCCGTGGGGCGAAGATCGGGTTGCCGCTGGAGAAGGCGCGCCCGATCATCCGCCAGCGCTTCGGGCAGGATTTTCCAGGCGGTGCCGCCTACGAGGAGGGCCACGAGCCGAAGCTGATGGCCGACCCCGAGGATGCGCAGCGTTCGTGGCTGCTGTGCAGCACCCCGGAACTGGGGCACGACGTGGACAGCGAGGGAAGCCTCCGCTATGCCGGCATGAACCTGCCCTACGACCACGACGGTTGCAGCTACCGCTACAGCCCGGTCGACTTCTGCGATGCGCGGCATCGCGCGCGCATCGAGGATGCGCTGCAGAACCAGAAGCCCAATTTCAACCAGCACTATCTGCTGGTGCAGATCGATGATCGCCCTGAGTACTTCCAGCGCACGGTGGTGCTGGTCGATACCCGCACCGGCGAGGCAACACCGCTGCCGATCGACGCCTTCACCGGAGCAGCGGGGAAGGGCGGAGAGGCTACCGGCTACGGGACTCTGGAGACGGGCGTGGACCAGCCGCAGTTCTGCCTCGATGGCGCGTTGCTGGTCTACCGTGCCTTCGAGGAAGGCCGCTTCTGCTTCGGCTTTGACGGTGAACGCTTCACCGGCCATGAAACCCAGTACATGCAGGCAGCCGAGTCTCCTTAGAGGGGGGCGCCACGGGTCGCTGCCCGGCGTCACTGGTCGGCGCGGGCCGTCACTGGTCGCGATCGCCTCTTCACGGCCGATGGCAACGACCAACAATGGCGCACTCCCTGAAGGAAGCGCTGCCATGTCCTTGCCTGCTGTTGCCATCACCACACGCCGGGCGCTGCGCGACGGGCAGGTGCCCGCATCGCGCCGCCAGCGCCTGCTGCGTATCGGAGCCCTGGCCTGGCTGGGCAGTGCCGCACTCGGCCAACTGCTGTTCGCCGCCTACATCGTAGGCTTCTACGGACGCAGCACGCTGGCGGGCCAGCCGCTGCGCTGGAACGAGGTGATGCCGCACGGTTACGTCGCCGGGGCGACCACCTTCAACGCCGTGCTGGCGCTGCACCTGCTGCTGGCAGCGGGCATCGTGCTGGGGGGATGGTTGCAGCTGTGGCCAGCGCTGCGGCGCTGGGCACCGGCCGTGCACCGCTGGAACGGCCGGCTCTACGTGTTGGCCGCGGTAGTGCTGGCACTGGGTGGCCTGGCGATGGTGTGGGTCCGTGGCGGCGCTGCCGGTGATGTTTCGCAGCATCTGGGCACCTCGCTCAATGCCCTGCTGATCCTGTGGTTCGCGGCGGCCACGTGGTGGCGCGCACGCCAGCAACGCCTGGGCGAACACCGCGCATGGGCGCTGCGCCTGTTCCTGGCGGTGGGGGGCGTGTGGTTCTTCCGCATCGGCCTGATGCTGTGGCTGCTGCTCAACCAGGGGCCGGCGGGTTTCGATCCGGAAACCTTCACCGGCCCCGCGTTGACCGTGCTGGCGTTTGCACAGAGCCTTCTGCCCCTGGCAGTGCTGGAACTGTATCTGCGTGCCCAACGCCCTGCAGGGGCGGCGCATGCCTGGCGGGTCGGCGTGGTCCTGCTGGTTGCGGCTGTGGCCACCCTGGCCGGCAGCCTCGCAGCGGCGGCACTGATGTGGTGGCCACCGCTTGCGGCGGGCTGACGTGGGTGCACGGCAAGGCGCTATGCTGCCGGCCATGTCCGATGTGCTGTCGCCACCACCGGTTTCGCTGCTGCGCCGAACGCTGTGGTGCGCAGGCATCTCGCTGGCACTCGGCGCGCTGCTGGTCATCGACTGGCATCCGTGGTGGACGGTGCTGCCGCGCGCGCTGGCATTGGGCCTGGCCGCGATGCTGGTGTTCACCGTGCTGGAGCGGTGGCCGGCATCACTGCCGCACTGGCTGTCTCGCTGGGTCGTGCAGATCCTCGCGGTGGCGATGGTGATTCCGCTGGGAACCCTGGTGATCTATCTGGCGGGCACCGAGGCAGGCGCACCGCCATTCTGGCAGGACGCCGATCGCTGGACCGGATTCCTGACCCTCAACGTGGTTGGCCTGCTGGTTGCACCGTGGGTGGCGCTGGCGGCACTGGTGAGGCACAAGGACGCACTGGCACGGCACCAGGCCCTGGCCTTCGCGCTGGAACGCTGCGAGCTGGAGCGGCAGGCGCTGGAAGCTCGCGTGCAGCTGCTGCAACGGCAGGTTGCACCGCATTTCCTGTTCAACACCCTGGCCAACCTGCAGGCGCTGGTGGACGGCGGTTCACCGCAGGCATCGGTGGTGATGCGCCATCTGGTGGCCTACCTGCGCGGCAGCGTGCCACGCCTGCAGCAGCCGGTGGTACGGATGGAGGACGAGATCGCATTGGTAAGTGCCTATCTGGAACTGATGCATATGCGGATGCCGGATCGGCTGCGCTTCCGCCTGGATGTTGCCGAGCAGGTGCGCGCGCTGGGTTGCCCGGGCCTGTCCGTGCTGACCCTGGTGGAGAACGCGATCCGCCATGGCATCGACCCCTGCGAAGACGGTGGCGAGGTGGTGGTGCAGGTGCGGCGCGACGGGGCGTGTTGCGAGGTCTGCGTGGTTGACGACGGCCGAGGCCTGTCAGCTGTGGCGCCGGGCCTGGGCACCGGCCTGCAGGCACTGCGCCAGCGGCTGCAGCTGCTGTATGGCGATGCCGCGTCCCTGCAGTTGCAGGCGGGCCCACAGCGTGGCGCGATCGCGCGCCTGCGCTTGCCGGCGCGGGAGCTGCCCGCGTGATCGCCACCGCACTGATTGCCGACGACGAACCGTTGCTGCGGCAGGCGCTGGCGGCACAGCTGGCGCAGGCTTGGCCGCAGCTGCAGGTGGTGGCGCAGGCGCGTAATGGGCGCGAGGCGCTGCAGGCCTTCGAAACCCTGCAGCCACAGGTCTGCTTCCTCGACATCCACATGCCCGGCCTGTCCGGCATCGACGTCGCTGCACGCATCGCGCGGCGCGCGCAGGTGGTGTTCGTCACCGCCTACGATGCGTATGCGGTGCAGGCATTCGCGCAGGGCGCGCTGGATTACCTGGTGAAGCCGGTGGATGCACAGCGCCTGCACGATACGGTGCAACGGCTGCAGCAGCGCCTGCAGCAACCTCCGCCCCTGCAGGACCTGCAGAAGCAGCTGCAGCAGCTGGCCGAACGCCTGTCACTGCCGGCGCCGACGCCGCTGCGCTGGCTGCACGCGCAGGTTGGCAACGTGCTGCGGGTGATTCCCTGCAGCGCGGTGGATTTCCTGCGCGCCGACAGCAAGTACACCCAGGTCGGCTGGCGCGACGACGACGGCCGTCCCGGCGAGGCGGTGATCACGCTGCCGTTGAAGGAGCTGGTGCAACAGCTGGATCCGGACAGCTTCGTGCAGGTGCACCGCTCGGCGGTGGTCAACCGGCACGCGGTGAAGCTGCTGGTGCGCGGTGACAACGAGACCGCCCAGCTGTACCTGCGCGGTCGTGATGACGTACTGCCGGTCAGCCGCCGCTATCTGGGTGCGTTCCGCGCCATGTAGGCCGGTCCTGACCCGCGTTTCACCCGGCGCATGACACCCTCCGCCCATGAATGAAATGACCGTGGCGCGGCAGCGCTCGATGTGGGTGGCCGGCCTGTCCACGGTGGTGGAGTGGTACGACTTCACCCTGTACCTGTACTTCGCCACGGTGCTGTCGCGGGTGTTCTTCGGCGGTGGCGAGCAGGCGATGCTGGTCACCCTGGCCGGCTTCGCGGTGTCCTACCTGATGCGCCCGCTCGGCGCGCTGTGCTTTGGCCACCTGGGTGACCGGCTGGGCCGGCGCTGGATGCTGCTGGCCTCGATGGCGCTGATGGCGGCAGCGATGCTGGCCACCGCCCTGCTGCCGACCGCCGCCACCGCAGGCGCCACCGCTGGCGTGTTGCTGCTGGTGCTGCGCTGCGTGATGGCGTTCTCGGTGGGCGGTGAATACACCGGTGTGGTCGCGTATCTGCTGGAAAGCGCGCCGGAACGGCGACGCGGCCTGGTGACCTCGCTGGCGTCGGCAGCCAGTGAAGTAGGTGCGCTGTTGGCGGTGGCGATCTCGGCGGCGACGGTGGCGCTGCTGGCCCCTGCGCAGCTGGACAGCTGGGGGTGGCGCATTCCGTTCTTCGTCGGCGCGGCGCTGGCGCTGGTGATCCTGGTCGCGCGCTCGGGAATGCACGAGTCGCCCGAGTTCGAGCGCCAGCGCCGCGAGGGCAGCATCCCGGCTACGCCGTTGCGGCACGTGCTGCGCCATCATCCGCGGGCGGTGGCGCGTACCTTCGCGATCTCCGCACTGGGCTCGATCACCTACTACGTGGGTATCACCTACGTACCAGCCTTCCTGCATGCACAGGGCCACGACGAAGGCGACGCGCTGTGGTTGTCGACGATCGCGGCGGTGGCGGTGATCGCGATCACGCCGCTGTGTGGCGCACTATCCGACCGAATCGGGCGACGGCCGATGCTGTTGGGCCTGACCGTGCTGGCGGCGCTGCTGCCGCTGTCGCTGTTCGCGTGGATGGCGCAGGCAACGGCGTGGGGCATCGCGCTGGCGGCGGTGCTGCTGGCCTGCGTGGCCGGTGGCGTCAGTGCGGTGGCGGCACCAGCCACGGCCGAGCAGTTCCCCGGCGAAGGCCGGGTCAGCGGGCTGGCACTGGGGGTGACCATGGCCACGGCGGTATTCGGTGGCGCAACGCCATGGCTGGCGCAATGGTGGGTGCAACACAGCGGCTGGGCGGCGGCGCCGGGCGCGATGATCGCGCTGGTGGCGGTGCTGGTGCTGCCGGTGCTGTGGACCCTGCCCGAGACGGTCCCGGGCAGGGCCAGGCGCTAGCCGATCAGACCTTCAGGGTCTGCTCGATATCGGCCAGTACGGCGGCCGCATCCACGCCGATGGCGACAGACTGCAGCACGTGCCCATCCCACACGCTGGGGCCGAAGCCCATGCCTTCCGGCTTGGGAATGGTCATGCCGCGGGCGACGCCGTCGGTGGCCACGCGCACGCTGGCGCGCTCGAACTGGAACAGCTCCGGGCGGGTCAGCGCGATGCAGGCGCAGCAGTCGTGCACGACCATGCCCTTGTGGCCGGCCTGCAGGTAGAAGTCCACGTAGTCCTGCGACAGCGCACGCACCAGCTCGGCATCGGCACCGCCGATCCCGGCCAGCGTGTCCAGGCCGTCACGGTCCATTTCCACGCGGGTGGTCACGTCCAGGCCGATCGCGGTGACCGGCCAATCGGTGGTGAACACCACGTCGGCCGCTTCGGCATCGCCCCAGATGTTGGCCTCGGCGGCCGGGGTGATGTTGCCGTTGACGTGGAAGGCGCCGCCCATGAGGACCACACCGCGCACCAGGCCGGCGATGTCCGGGGCCTGCTGCA
The DNA here is from genome assembly GCF_004365115.1 of Stenotrophomonas sp. CC22-02. Lineage (NCBI taxonomy): Bacteria > Pseudomonadati > Pseudomonadota > Gammaproteobacteria > Lysobacterales > Lysobacteraceae > Stenotrophomonas > Stenotrophomonas sp. CC22-02. The sequence continues at coordinate 689,658 of NZ_SOCO01000001.1, forward strand.
GGGCCAGCGCCAGGTTGGTCATGCGGCCCACGGCAACCAGAGTCACTTCGCCCGGATGGGCGCGGACCAGGTCGATGATCAGCTGTGCGGCCGGGCGCGCGTCGGCGGCTACGTCCAGTTGCGCCGGCACCGGGTGGTTGCCCAGGCCGTTGTGGCCATGGATATGCACCGGCCACGCTTCCGGAGTGGCTTCCGGCTGCAGCGGGCCTGCCGCGCCGCGTGCGACCGGGGCGGCAAAGCCCCAGGCCTGCTTCAGGTACAGCGCATTGTGCGTGGTCGATTCAACCGAGGCGTTGCCGAAGGTGGTGGTGACGCCGATCAGGTCGACCTGCGGGTGCTTGTGCAGGTACAGCAGGGCCAGGGCGTCGTCGACGCCCGGGTCGGTATCGAAAATGACTTTCAGCATGTTGTTGTTCTTCTTCTTCCGTGTGGTGCGGGGGGCGCCGGCGGCCACGGGGCAGGCCGGCGCGCCCGATATTGTCCCATCTTCATGACAGGCAGGGCCAATGCCGGGGCGGGGCGGCATAATGCGGCCAGTCCAGGCACGGAACCGCCGCATGCTGATCCTCGCCCTTCTGCTGGTCCTGCTGGTGCTGGGCCTGAATCTGGTCGCCACGGTGCTCATTGTCCGGCGCGACGGCCTGTCGGCAGGCGGCCGCACGGTGCAGCTGCTGCTGGTCTGGCTGCTGCCGCTGGCCGGCGCGATCCTGTGCATGGCGGTGGCCACCGCCGATGGCTCCGGCAGCCGGGGCGATAACGGCCTCGGCGGCGCCTACGACTACTCGGGAGGCCATTCCAGTGACAACCACAGCCATCACGGCCACAGCAGCTCCGACTGCAGCGGTGATGGTGGTGGCAGTGACGGCGGCAGCTGCGGCGATTGAGGCCTCTGTAGAGTCGAGCCATGCTCGACTGCCCTTCGTTCCAACGCCGCGATGCCTGATCGAAAAGCAGTCGAGCATGGCTCGACTCTACAAAGGCGACGACAGCCCGCTCAGCCGCCGCCTGCGGTCGGCAACGGGGCCGGCACGTTCAGCAGCCCACCCGCTGCCACATAGGCGGCCAATGCCTGGCCCTGGCTCAGCAGATGGCGCTCCATGGTGCGTTCGGCGGCCTGCGCGTCGCGGCGGCGGAAGCACTCCATCAGTTCGCGGTGTTCGGCCAGCGACTGCGCGGTGCGGCCCGGGGTCAGCAGCTGGCGGCCGCGATGCATCTTCAGGATGCGGTGCAGGTCATGGGTGATGCGGATCAGCCACGGATTGCCGGCGTAGTGCTGCACGGTTTCGTGGATCAGGTAGTTGTTGCGGTAGTACTCGGCGATGTTGCCCTCGGCCGCCGCCGCTTCCATCGCCGCGTGCAGCGCTTCCAGCTGCTGCACGCCGGCATCGTCGATATGCCTGACCGCCTCATGCGCGCAGCGGCCTTCCAGCATCGCCATCACCGGGAACAGCTGGTTGAGATCTTCCAGCGTGAGCCGGGTGACCCGCGCGCCACGCCCGGCATCGATCTGCACCAGGCCTTCGGCGGCCAGCAGCTTCAGCGCTTCGCGCAGCGGCGTGCGGCTGATGCCCAGTTCCTCGCACAGCGCGGGCTCGTCGATCCACTCACCCGGCGGCAGCCGGTAATCGTAGATGCGCTCGCGCACATGCTCGGCCACCTCTTCATACAGAGGGGCACGCTTCTTCGGGGACCGTGGAGCAGGGGCAATGGCCATGGTGGAAGTGTACCGCCAGGTAGTGCCGGCCGCTGGCCGGCAACCCATGATTGCGGGATGGCTTCATGAGATTGCCGGCCAGCGGCCGGCACTACCGTTGGGTGGTTACATCCAGCCCGGCACCACGAACACCAGCCAGGCCAGCAGCGGCCCCAGTGCCACCACCAGGCCGCTGTAGACCAGGAAGCGGCGGAACAGGGTCTCGCGTTCTTCCTTGGCGGCCGACGCCACCACCAGTGCGCCGTTGGTCGAGAACGGGCTGACATCGACGATGGTGGATGACACCGCCAGCGCACAGATCACGCCGGCCGCGCTGAGGTGGCCCTGCATCAGGAACGGCACCGCCAGCGGAATGGTGGCGCCCAGCACGGCGGCCGACGAGGCGAATGCGGAGACGATGCCACCGACGTAGCAGACCAGCAGTGCACCGAGCAGCGGGATGCCGATATCGGATACACCATTGCCGATGAAGTCCACCGCACCGGCATGTTCCAGTACGCCGATATAGGTCACCACGCCGCAGATCAGCAGCACGGTGGACCAGCTGATGCCATCGACCGCCCCTTTCTGGCTCTGCGGCGACAGCAGCGCCAACGTCACCGCCACGGTGATCGAGACCAGGCCGACGTTGAGGTTGTAGATCAGCGCGGCCACGCCCAGGCCCAGCAGGCCGATCAGGGTGAACAGCCGCTCGCGGGTCAGGTTCACCGCATCCAGTGCCACCGGATCATTGGACAGGGTGCCACCGCCGGCGGCAACCAGCGCGCCATGGCCTTCGATCGCGAACTGGCGCGACGATGCCTGCGGGCCGCCGGCCATCACCAGCTCGGCATTGCCGATCGTTCCCGCTGCGGTGATCGAGCCGCGACGCAGCAGGGCGATGCCACCGAAGGCGAAGAAGCAGATCGTCGCCATCATCAGGTTGAAGCCCAGGCTGGTCAGGAACACCGCCATTTCAGTTACTTCCAGCCCGGCCTTCTGCACCACGCCATTGGTGATGCTGCCGTACACGCTGATCGGCGAGAAGCCGCCCGCCTGCGCACCATGAATGACCAGCAGGCCCATCATCAGCGGATTGATGTTGTACTGCTTGGCAAAGCGCAGGGCGACCGGGCCGATGATGGCGACCGCGGCCGGGCCCAGCGCACCGAACGCGGTGAGCACCGCGGTGATCACGAACATCACCCACGGAATGGCCACGATATGGCCGCGCACCGCTTTCACTGCCCAGTGCACCAGCAGGTCGATGGTGCCGTTCTTCTGCGCGATGGCGAACAGATAGGTGATGCCGACCAGGGTCAGGAACAGATCACCTGGAAAGCCGGCCAGGACCTCCTTGCCTCCCATGTCGACCCACAGCCCGCCGATGATGAAGGCCAGCGCGAAAGCGACGGCGCCCATGTTGATCGGCATTGCCGTGGCGACGATGAACATGATCACCAGGCCGATGATCGTTGCGATTTGTGGACTCATGCGCCCTCCCAGACACGTGACTCACGTACAGCGCGGATGGAGACCCGCCATCCCGGGGTAAGGCGACGTACGGCGTGTTGCGTGATACGTACTGCTCGAACCCGTTACTGCTGCCGATCCAGCGCACTGCGGACCCACGCCGCGGCACCCTCAAGGCTCTGGAACTCTTCCACCGCGCGCATCTCGCAGCACGGATAGGACGGCGCGACCATGCGCGCCAGCGCATTGCCCGGGCCCAGCTGCAGGAACACCCGTGCGCCGCGCTCGAAGGCCTGGCGCATCACCTGCGCCCACTCGATGGTCTGTGCCAGCTGGGCCGACAGCGTGTGCACCACGGCGGCGCCATCACGCACCGGGCGGGCATCGACGCCGGACAGCAGGGGCAGCCGCGGCGCATGCACCTGCGCGGCCCGCAGCGCTGCGGCAAACGGTGCCTGCGCACTGGCCAACAGCGGCGTGTGTGCGGGCACATGGACCGGCAGCGGACGGATCTCCGCGCCATGTGCCTGCGCGTCTGCCGCCAGCGCGTGCAGCGACGGCTGTGCACCGCCCACGATGAAGTGGTCATGGCCATTGGCGATGGCAATGAAGGCGCCATGCATGTCGCACAACCGCTGCGTGGCATCGCGGTCCAGCCCCAGCACTGCCTGGAGCCCGGCATCGCGAGGGCTGGCGGCGTCCATCAGGCGCGCGCGCTGCGCAGACAGTGCCAGGCAGGTGGTGATGTCGAAGCTGCCGGCGATGGCATGCGCGGCGAGCTCGCCGATGCTGTAGCCGGCAATCACCGTCGGCGTCGGCAATACCTCGCGCAGGCCCTGCCAGTGCGCCAGGCTGGCTGCGCACAGCAGTGGCTGCGCCTGCACATTGTCGAAACGGTCGTCGGCCGCCGCAGCGGCGAATACATCGCGGCCCAGCAGTTCGCCGGTGGCATCCAGCAGCGGTTGTGCGGCGGCCAGGCCGCGCACGCGATCGAACATCGCCGGATGCTGTGCGCCTTGCCCGGGACAGAGCAGGGCCAGGCTCATGCGCCCTCCTGCTGCAACAGGAACACGCTGCAGGCGAGCAGGTCGGCACTGCCGCCGGGGCTCAAGCGACGCACGACGAAGGCATCGGCGATCTGTTGCAGGCGCGGCCGCCAATCGTGCGCGAAGGCCCCGCCGTCGGCCAGGAAACGGTGGGCCTGCTGCCGTGCCCAGCGCAGGCCTTCAGCGCCTCCGCGATGCAGCAGGTTGAGGTCGTCGGTGTGTGCGACCAGCTGCATCAGCGTGTGGCACATCGCGGCTTCGCGTGACAGGCCATTGGCCAGCGCGTGGCGCAGGGTGGGCAACGCCACCTCGCGCAGCAGCGGATAGCCTGCAGCGGCGTGTTCGCGCACACCGGGCACGTTGTGCCGGACGCGCGCACGTTGGCCTGGGCTGCCTGCATCCAGCGGGGCATGTGCAAAGTGCCCCGCCCAGCGACGTACCTCCAGGCAGACCCGCTCACCGCTGGTGGCATGGCCCAGGCGGGAACGGCAGGCAGCGGCGGCCGCGACCAGCAGGCCGAGGCTGAAGATCGCGCCACGATGGGTATTGATGCCGGCGGTCGCGCGCAGCATCGCCGCTTCGGCGGCGATGCCACATCGGCGCAGGGCATCGAAGTCTGCCCCGGCTGCACCGAGGTGGGCCACGGCAGCGAAATAGTGGCGCAGCGCGAACAGGCTGCGCAGGAATGTGCCGGCGTCCATGTCGTGATGGCTGCCGGTGTCGAAGGGAGTGACCAGCCCGGGCTTGGGCGCCAGCGCCAGTTCCGCGTGCAGGCTGGCGACGGCCAGGCGCCCCAGTCGCGCGCTGTCCGCGGCAGCTGCCGCTCGGACAGTCGGCTGCGCGACGGCGCTCATGCGGTCACCCCGGCGGGGGCGAACACGGACTCGCGCAGTTCCAGGGCGGCGCCGTCGTGGCGCTTGACCAGCACTTCGCGGCTGCGTCCCGCGTACTCCCGCCAGTTCACGGCGGCATCGCCGGCCAGGCACAGTTCGCCATCGACCCGGCGGCCGTGTTCGGTTTCCCAGGCCTGCAGCCGTGCAACCAGGGCATCGGCCTGCGCGCTGCTGTCGATCCGCCACAGCAGATCGATGTCCGAACGCGCGTGCACATAGCGCAGGCCGGTCAGGTGCTGCCATGCGAAGGCACCGAATACATGCGCCGCAGCGATGCCGTGCAGTGCCTGCAGGGGGCGTTGCCAGTCCTGCGCAACGTTGCCTTCCAGCACCGTCCGAAGTGATGGTGGCGGTGCGCTGCGCAGCACATCGCGTGCCGGCACGCGCAGGGCCACGCGCAGTTTGCCCTCGGCCGGCGGCAGCGGTACGCCCAGGCGCAGCCGGGGATCGGCATCGTCGGCGGCACGCCGGGCGACGATGGCCGGCAGGCCCTGCGCGAACCAGTTGGCCAAGCGCGACTCATGCGCGGCGATGTCCGCCTGCCAGGCCGCGTGTGCCGACAGCCAGACCAGCGTATGCCGGGGCAAGCGCTCAGGCATCGCCCTGGCTCACCGCAGTGGTTACCGCTGCGGCCAGGCGACGCCCGCCACGTTCAGCACCCCGCACGGCGCGGCGGTCGCCATCGGTGGGCGTGCGCAGCGCCTGCAGCAGGTGTGCGGCCAGGTCGCCGCCCCAGATCGAATCCACCGCGCCCATCGCCACGTAGTTCTCCACGCCCGGTGCGAATACCGGCGAGGTCTGGCTCAGCGCCTGCAGTTTCTCCAGCGGCTGCTTGGTCACCCGCGCCATCGCGCGCAGGTCCATCACCCGCACCTGCGCATCGGGCAGGGCATGGATGTGGTCGGCCATCAGGCCGAAGGACAGGAACCCACCGCTCACCGACTCACCGTAGACCAGGGTGACCAGGCGGGCGCCACGGCGGCGGGCCACATCCAGCGTCTGCGCCAGGTGCGCGAAACAGCCGTTGATGCCGAGCAGTTCGTCGCGGCGTGCCAGGCGCTGGCCGGCGGTGTCGACCAGCATCACGATCGGTCGATGGGGATGCGCGGCGGTGCTGGCCAGCACGGTTTCGGCCAGTGCCAGTGCGTGGTCCACGCCCACTTCGAGCCTGTCGGCAGTGCCGATCACGGTCACGTCGCCGTCGTCGGTGCTGGCGGTTCCGGTCAGCACCGAGTCCTCCACGGCAATGGCGTGGCCACGCGGAAACAGGGCATCGAGCAGCGCGTGCAGGGGCAGGCTCATGGCAGGCTCCGGTCAGCGGTGGCGGCGAGGAAGTCGTCGGTGTCCAGCAGCGGCAGCCGCTCGGGTTCGGTGATGCCCAGCAGCGACCAGATCTCAAGACCATCGCGGCATCCGCCCCAGGCCTGCACGCGTGCCTTCAATGCGGCATGACGTGCCTGCAGGGCATTCAGTGCGGCATCGGCATCGGTGCTGGCGGTGTCCGCCAGCAGCGCATCAAATGCCGCCTGCGCGAACGCCCCGATGGCATCGGGCACCAGCACCTGGGCCTGGTCGATCAGGTAGCGGTGCTTGCCGCCAGTCACCCGCCAGACCAGCGCGCGGTCGCGGGAATCGAACTCTTCCACGCCGCGAACGGTTTCGATCACCTCCGGCCCGGACAGCGACAGCCGGCCTTCCTCGGACATGATCACCGTGCTGCAGCAACGGGCAACGATGCCCATGCCACCGAACGCGCCGTTGCCACTGCCGATCAGCGCGACCACCGGGACGCCCGCAGCGCGTGCATCCAGGGTGGCGCGCATGATCTCGGAGATGGCAATCAGGCCGGCATTGGCTTCGTGCAGGCGTACGCCGCCGGTATCAAACAGCAGCAACATCCCATCGGGGCGGGTCGCCGCTGCGCGCCGCAGCAGGCCGGTCAGCTTGGCGCCGTGCACTTCGCCCACACCGCCGCCCATGAATTCACCCTGCTGCGCGGCCAGCAGCACGCGCTTGCCGCGAAGCGTGGCTTCGCCCACGACGATGCCATCGTCGAATGCGGCTGGTTGGTCGAGTTGGGCCAGGTGCGGGCTCATCATCCGTCGCGCCGGACCCAGGAACTCGCGGAACGAACCCGCATCGACCAGCCCGGCAATGCGTTCGCGCGCATCGGCCTCGTAGTAGCTGTGGCGCTGGATGTGGCTCATGGCGTGCCTCCGGCCAGCAGGGTTTCCACCGCCTGGTCCAGGCGCAGGCTGACCACCGCCGGGGTAGCGCCGGCGTCGTTGATCGAGATGCGCACATCGCGCAGCGGATGGCGATGCGCGAAATCGCCGATCACCGCCTCCCATACGCGGCCGAAGCCCTGCGCGGCGGTGACGATGCGCACCGTCATCGCGCCCTCCAGGGCTGCCGGCTCCAGCAGGATTTCCAGGTTGCCCGAGGCCAGCACGCCCACCAGCACCGCATCGCGCGGGAACTGCACCGGGGTGCGTCCTTCGAATCGATAGTCGAGGGTTTCCATGCTCAGCCCCTTACCAGTTGCGGAAGCGCTTGGGCGGGTCGTACAGACCGCCGGACCAGCGCACCAGATCCTTCACCGAACGTGCCGCCAGCAGATCGCGGCTGGCATCACGCACGGAGATGCCCAGGTCTTCGGGGCGGCGGATGACACCACGGTCGCGCAGGTTCTCCACCATCGCGCGATCGCGGCCCAGGCCGACCGCCGTATAGCCGGACACGCCGCGGATCGCCTGTTCGCGTTCTTCCGGCGTGCGGCACAGCAGCAGGTTGGCGATGCCTTCCTCGGTCAGCACATGGCTGACATCGTCGCCGTAGATCATCACCGGCGGCAGCGGCATGCCGGCGCGCTCGGCCAGTTCCCAGGCATCAAGGCGATCGACGAAGGCCGGTGCCATGTGTTCGCGGAAGGTTTCCACCATCTGCACCACCAGCTTGCGCCCGCGTGGCATCTCGCCGGGACGGGCGGCCTGCTGGCCGGCCTTGATCCAGGCGTCGCTGGCGTGGCGGCGGCCACGCGCATCCGACCCCATGTTCGGTGCGCCGCCGAAGCCGGCGATGCGGTCGCGCGTAGCCGTGGAGCTGTTGCCCTGCAGGTCGATCTGCAGGGTCGAGCCGATGAACATGTCGCAGGCATACAGGCCGGCGGTCTGCGAGAACGCGCGGTTGGAGCGCATGGAGCCATCGGCGCCGGTGAAGAACACATCGCTTCGTGCGGCGATGTACTTCTCCATGCCCAGTTCGGAGCCGAACGAATGCACCGATTTTACGAAGCCCGATTCGATCGCCGGAATCAACGCCGGGTGCGGATTGAGGGCCCAGTGCTGGCAGATCTTTCCCTTCAGCCCGAGCGATTCGGCATAGGTCGGCAGCAGCAGCTCGATGGCGGCCGTGTCGAAGCCGATGCCATGATTGAGCCGGTTGACGCCGTACTCGGCGTAGATGCCCTTGATCGCCATCATCGCCATCAGCACCTGGATCTCGGAAATCTGTGCCGGGTCGCGGGTGAACAGCGGTTCGATGTGATTCGGTCGCGGCGCCTGCACCACGAAGTTGACCCAGTCAGCGGGGATGTCGACGCGGGGGAGGGTGTCGACGATTTCGTTGACCTGCGCGATCACGATGCCGCCACCGAAGGCGGTGGCCTCGACGATCACCGGCGTGTCTTCGGTGTTCGGGCCGGTGTAGAGATTGCCGTGCCGGTCGGCGGCCTGCGCGGCGACCAGCGCCACGCGCGGGGTGAGGTCGATGAAGTAGCGGCCGAACAGTTCCAGGTAGGTGTGGATGGCACCGATCTGGATGCGCCCCTCGGCCACCAGGTTGGCCAGCCGCACCGACTGCGGGCCGGAGAAGGAGAAGTCCAGCCTGGAGGCGATGCCGCGTTCGAACACATCCAGGTGCGAAGGCAGTGACAGCACCGACTGCACCATGTGCAGGTCGTGAATCCGTGCCGGGTCGAGGTCGGCAAGTGCCTGGGCGAGGAAGTCGGCCTGCTTCTGGTTGTTGCCCTCCAGGCAGACCTTGTCGCCCGGCTCCAGCAGCGCGTGCAGCAGCTCGCCGATATCGGCGGCCGCCACCTCATGGCCGCGGGCCCAGCGCGAAGCGCGCTCCAGGCGTGCCTGGCGGCTGCGTTGCAACGTATCCCAGCTCGGGTTCATCGACCGGCTTCCGATTAGCGTTGAGATAATTACGACATAATTATGGAGGGGTGTGCAACCCGCAGCGCAGCAAAAAGAAGGGCCCGCGCGCAGGCGGGCCCATTCAGGTAGGCCACGACCGTGGGTCGTGGCGCAGGGCGTGCCGACCGACGGTCGGCATCCACCAGGCACCCGCCGGTTCGCGGGTCGCTTAGAACTTCCAGCGCAGGCTGGCCGCCACGAAGCGCGGTTCGCCGAAGTTGTTGTAGTCCAGGTTGGCCCAGTAGGTCTTGTCCAGCGCGTTGCGCACGCTCAACGTCGCGGTCCAGTTGTCGCTGATGCGGTAGTTGGCATTGAACTGCACCAGCGAGTACGCCGGCTGGTTCACCGTCACCGTGCCCCCCAGCGGGTAGGCGATGTTGTAGCCCTGCACCCGGCTCTGCCACTGCAGGCCGCCGCCGATGCTCAGCCGCTCCAGTGCGCCGCGCAGCTGCACCTGGGTGTTGAGCTGCAGCAGGTTCTCGGGCGGGTTGGCATACAGCAGGTCGGTGGCGGCCCGGGTCACCTTGACGTGGGTGTAGCCGGCGTTGACCGTCCAGCCCGGCAGGATTTCGCCGTTGACGTCCATTTCCCAGCCGCGCGCCTTGGTACCGTTGATGCCGATGTAGGCCGAGCTGCCATCGCTCAGCGTGCCTTCCGGCACGCTCATGTCACGCACCGCATAGTTGTCCTGCTTGGCCTCGAACACCGCGGCATTGGCGGTCAGGCGGCCATCGAACCACTGCGTCTTGATGCCCGCTTCCAGGTTCGAGCCCTGCACCGGCGCCAGCAGGTTCTCGTTGCGGTCCTTGTAGTTCTGCGGGTTGAAGATCTCGGTATAGCTGGCATACGCGGAGACGTTCGGGGTGATCTCGTAGACCAGGCCCACGTACGGGGTGACCTCATCGCTCACCTTGTAGGCGCCGCTGGTGCCGGTATAGGCCCCGGCCGCGTTGTACGAGCGGCTGAGGGTCTGCCAGCGGCTCAGGCGGGCACCGGCAATCAGCGACAGCGGATCGGCCAGGCGCAGCCGGGTGGCCAGGTAGACGCCACTCTGCGTGGTCTTGGCCACGCGGCGCGCGCCGGTGCGGCTGTAGGTCACTTCGGAGATGTCGCCGTCCCAGTTGAACACGTTGGGGATGTAGTAGCAGCGCTCACGCCCGCACGTCGCCCAGTCGCCGGGGAAGTTCAGCGCCACGGTATTGGTGGTGCCCTCCAGGTCCGACCACTGTGCACCCACGGTCAGGTCATGGTCGCGGCCGAACAGCGGGAAGGTGCCGGTCAGGTAGGCATCGACGTTGCGGCGCGTATCCTTGGAATCGCCTGCAGCGGCGCGCAGGTAGATGCCCGCGCCGGAGTTCGGGTCCGGGTAGCCGGTGCCGTACAGGCGCACGTTCTGCACGTTGCCACGGGTATAGGCGGTGTTGATCTTCAGCAGCCAGTCCTCGCCGAAGCGCTGTTCCAGATTGGCAAAGGCGGTATTGCTCTCGCGCTTCCAGTAGCTCCACTTCGGCGACAGGTTGGTCGAGCGCGCGAGATGGGCGAAGTTGCCCTGGTTGTCGAAGAACGCGACGGTGCCCCAGGTCGAGCCGGTCGGGTTGTTGTCCTGGCTCTGGTAACCCAGGGTGAGGGTGGTGCTGTCGGTGACGTCGCCTTCCAGCACCGCCATGCCCGCCATCTTGGTCTCGTCGTAGCGGTCGTAGTACAGCCCGCGATCGGTGTAGGCGGCGACTACCCGGCTGCGGAAGCGGCCATCATCGGTGAGCGGCGCGGTCACGTCGGCCTGCATGCGGCGGTAGTCCCAGCTGCCGGCACTGAGCGAGAACGATGCGTCGAACTCCTTGCCCGGACGCTTGCGCAGCAGGTTGACCGTGGCCGACGGCACGCCCGCACCGCTGAGCAGGCCGTTGGCGCCGCGGATGACTTCGATGCGGTCGTAGAAGGCGGTGTCGTATTCCTGGTTGGTGGAACCGCTGTAAGTGGGAATGCCGTCGACCTGGAAATCGGTGATGGCAAAGCCACGCGCGTAGTAGAGCGGACGCTGGGTGTCATAGAAGGACACGCTGACGCCGGGCACGGTGCGCATCACGTCGTTGATGCTGAACAGCGATTCGTCCTGCAGGCGCTGCAGGCTGATCGCGGTGGCCGATTGCGGGGTTTCCTGCAGGGTGATCGGCAGGCGGGTGGAGCTGGACGGCGGTGCGGACTGTTCGGCGCGGACGCTGACCCGGTCCAGGGTCTTGGCGTCGGCAGCGCCATCGGCGGCCGCGAATGCGCTGGGTGCGGACAGCAGGGCCAACGACGAAAGCAGGGCAGCGGGCAGCAGCGCGCGGCGGGGCAGGCGGTCATGCGGGTTCGGGGACATGGTGGGCTCGAAACGTGGAGGCGGGGAAGGGCGGCAACAGTCGTCCAGCACCCGGGGCGGCGGCTTCGGGCACGTCAGGTCCATCTGGGAGAGGCGCGGTCACTGCGCAGTGCGCAAATGTAAATAATTCTTAACAACATTTCAATTCTCATCAGTGCGCAGGACTATTCGGGCGCGTGGCAGCGGGCAGGTCTCCTCCGCGCAAACGCGAACGGCCACCCGAAGGTGGCCGTCCGTGTACGACGACAGGTGCGTGCAGGCTTACAGCGCCTGCAGCTCCTCGTTGGCGTTGCGCTTTTCCTTGGCCGGGGCCGGAGCCGGGGCCGGGGCCGGAACCGCTGCCGGTGCCGGCGCTGCGGCATTGGCATCCACCGGCACCTCCAGGTACGGCAGGTGCAGGGTCTGGCTGGTCAGCGTGCGGATCTCGTTGGTCAGCGCGGCGCTGTCGTTGAGCTTGCGCCCGTACGACGGCACGATCTCGCGCAGGCGCGCTTCCCAACCGGCCTTCATCTGCTCCGGGAAGGCCTTGGCCATCAGGTCCAGCATGATCGGCGGCGAGGTCGAGGCACCCGGCGAGGCACCGAGCAGGGCGGCGAGGGTGTGGTCCTTGTCGGTCACGATCTCGGTACCGAACTGCAGCACCGGGCCCTTCAGCGGGTCGCGCTTGATGATCTGCACGCGCTGGCCGGCGGTGACCAGCTTCCAGTCGCCCGGCTTGGCATTGGGGAAGTACTTGACCAGCTCGGCCTGGCGGTCGGCATCGTTCAACCGCGCCTGGCCCATCAGGTACTGCACCAGGTCCAGGTTGTCCTTGCCCACTTCCAGCATCGGGCCGACGTTGTTGTGGGTGACCGAGGAGTACAGGTCCCACCACGAGCCGTGCTTGAGGAACTTGGTGCTGTACAGCGCGAACGGCCCGAACAGCACCACCGGCTTGCCGTCCAGCTTGCGCGCATCCAGGTGCGGCACCGACATCGGCGGCGAACCGGTCTCGGCCATGCCGTAGGCCTTCACGCCATGGCGCGAGGTCACGTCCTGGCCCTGGAAGGCGAGGAACTGGCCGCCGACCGGGAAGCCGGCGTAGTCCTTCGATTCCGGGATGCCCGACATCTGCAGCAGCTTCAGCGCGGCGCCACCGGCACCGATGAACACGAAGCGGGCGTGGGTGGTGGTCTCGGTGCCGGCCTTGAGGTCCTTCACCGTCACGTTCCAGCTCTTGTCGGCGTTCTGCCGCAGCGCGCTCACTTCGTGGTTCAGGTGCAGGCTGAAGTTCGGGCTGCGCTGCAGGCCGGTGGTCAGCTGGCGGGTGATCACACCGAAGTTGACGTCGGTGCCGAGCGGCATCCAGGTCGCGGCCACCTTCTGCTTCGGATCACGGCCTTCCATCAGCAGCGGTGCCCACTGCTGGATCTGCTTGGGATCTTCGGAGTACTGCATGCCGTAGAACAGCGGGTTCTTCACCAGAGCCTGCTGGCGCTTGTGCAGGTAGGCGATGTTGTCATCGCCCCAGACGAAGCTCATGTGCGGGGTCGGGTTGATGAAGTCGCTGGGCTGGCTCAGCCGGCCTTCCTTGACCTGGTGCGACCAGAACTGACGCGAGACCTCGAACGATTCGGCGATGCCGACCGCGCGCTTGGTCTCGATGCTGCCGTCGGGCAGTTCCGGGGTGTAGTTCAGTTCGGCGAACGCCGAATGGCCTGTGCCGGCGTTGTTCCAGCCATCGGAGCTTTCACCGGCAACGCCGTCGAGGCGTTCGTAGACCTGGATGTTCCAGTCCGGCTGCAGTTCCTGCAGGTAGGTGGCCAGGGTGATGCTCATGATGCCGGCGCCGACCAGCACAACGTCGACGGGCTTGTCGTTGCTGGCGGCGGGCACCGAACGCTGGGTCAGCGGCCAGTACAGGAACAGCGCGGCGGCCAGCAACAGCAGCACGAGCAGGGCGAGCAGGGCCTTGCCAAATTTCTTCATGGGGGCGGGATCGTTGGCGGAGGGGAGGAGTTCAGGATGCGCATGGAGCAGGGAAAGGGCGTGAAGAAACAACGCCTTGCAGCATCCATCGGCGATTCTAACCGGAACCGGTCCTTTTTTGATGCAACGCAGCATCCGACGTTTCGCGGCACCGTCACGCCCAACGCGGGGCCACGCCCGGCTCAGATCAGTTCGAGGATCTCGTCACCGGCCTCATCGATCTCGCCGGTCGGACGCCAGCCCAGGCGGCGGTAGAAGCCATGGGAGCGCGAACGAGGATCGGCCGAGCAGGCCAGGAACAGGCGTTGGTGGCCGGCATCGCGGGTCAGGCTGACCACTTCCTGCAGCAGCTGGCGCCCGATGCCACGGCCCTCGTAGTCCGGCAGCAGGGCCAACACCAGCACCTCGCCGCTGTCGCGGTCGGCGAAGCAGTAGCCCAGCATGCGCTCGCCTTCCCAGGCAACGCGGCCGATCGAATCGCCGTGGGCGATGCCGGCTGCCCAGCTTTCCGGAGTGATGCCCAGCTCTGTCAGCTGCGCGGCAGTGAAGGCGTTCTCGCGGGTACGCCCGCGCAGGTCGATGCACTGGGCGGCATCGTCGGGGCGTGCATCGCGCACGGAAATGGGCATGCGAGGCTTCCTTGCAACAGGCGGCCCGCCAGTATCCGCATCGCGCATGGACCCGGTGTGGAGGACGCGTGGAGATTGCATGGAGCGCCAGAAAAAGGGGACGGAGGGAATTAAGTCGTTTCTGCCTTGTAAGTCGTTCTCGCCTTAAACGACTTAATTCCCTCCGTCCCCTTTTTGCAGCTCACGATCAGCGCTTGCGCCGGATCAGCGCCGAGGAGGCGTCCAGCACGGCGCGGGTCAGCAATGCCATGGTCTGCACGTCACCTTTCCAGTGCTGCCAGTACAGCGGCACGTCTTCCCACGCGCGCTGCCGCACGTAGACCAGGCGGCCGGCGTCCAGATGGCGCTTGACCAGCGGCAGGGGGTTCATGGTCCAGCCCATGCCGCCCAGGTTGGCCTGCACGAAGGCGCGGGTGGAGGGAATCCACCAGGTCGGCGCCGTGCTGGGCAGATCGTCGCCGGCCATGCGCCGGGCAAAGCGCGACTGCATGTCATCCTTGCGGTTGAACACCAGCACCGGTGCCTGCGCCAGCGCCTGCGCGGTCACGCCCTTGGCGAAGTGGCGCTCGCGGAACTCCGGGGTGCAGGTCGCGGCGTAGCGGATGCTGCCCAGTGCGTGGATCTGGCAGCCCTGCACCGGCTCGTCCAGGGTGGTCACCGCGCCCAGCACGGTGCCCTGGCGCAGCAGTTCCACGGTGTGGTCCTGGTCTTCCACGCGCAGGTCCAGGGTGGTGCCGGTGCTCTGCGCGAACTGCGAGGCAGCCTGCGGGAACCAGGTTTCCAGGCTGTCATGGTTCACCGCCACCGGGATGCTGGCCTGGGGCAGGTCCTCGTCGGCCAGGCCCATCCGGTGCAGCGCGTCGTGTTCGAGCAGGGCGGTCTGCTCGGCCAGCTGCACCAGCACCTGGCCCTCGGTGGTGGCGGTGGCCGGGGTGCCGCGCTTGACCAGCAGGCGGCCAACCCGGTCCTCCAGCGCCTTGACCCGCTGCGAGATGGCCGAAGGGGTGACATTCAGCGACTGCGCGGCGCGGTCGAAGCTGCCTTCGCGGATCACCGCGGCCAGGGCGCGAAGCTGGGCATGGTCGATACGCATCGAATTAAGTTCCGCTAATGTTGGTTTAGGAAGTTTAGCTCGTCTTTTTCATGTTGCGGCGCGACAATGGCGCCCGTTCCGGTGCTGTCCGCCTTCGCGAGGCACCGTCCCCCCAAGCAACACAAGGCAGTCCATCCCATGTTCTCGGTCATCTCCGCCAGCACCGGCCTCGGTGCCTGGTTCTCTGGTGCAGCCACCGGCATCGGCCTGTTCGCCGTGGTCGGGGCCCAGAGCGCCTTCATTCTGCGCCAGGGCATCCTGCGCAAGCACATCGTGCCGGTGGTCGCCACCTGCGCGGCCATCGATGCCATCTTCATCTTCGCCAGCGTGGCCGGCCTGCGCACGCTCACCTCGGCGCTGCCGTGGCTGACCACCGCCGTGCTGTGGACCGGCGTGGCGTTCCTGGCCTGGTATGCGATGAAGTCGGCGCGCCGTGCGATCGCCGGAGGCGGCGGCATGGGCGAGGCTGACAGCGATGACGGCAGCCGCCGTGCCGTACTGATGGCCGCGGTCGGCTTCTCGCTGATCAATCCGCACTTCTGGCTGGACATGATGGTGATCGGCTCGATTGCCGAGAACTTCGGCAATGCCCGCATGGCCTTCGCCGCCGGCGTGGTCACCGCCAGCTGCCTGTGGCTGACCGCGCAGGGCCTGGGCGCACGCCTCTTGGCGCCGCTGTTCACCAAGCCCGGTACCTGGCGCGTGCTGGACGGCACCATCGCCGTGATCCTCAGCATCCTGGCCCTCATGTTGGCGGTACGCGGGGTCCATTGACCCGGCGCACGCCCCCCGAACCCACGTCCTGACTCTCTCTCCAAGGTAGTGGTAACGACGGCACCGGCAACGGTGCCGTCGTTTTTTTTGCCCCTGTGGCATCCGCCGCATGTACGTGCCTAGAATCGCGCATCCGGACAGGCTGTCCGGTTTTCCATGGGGGAAGGATGCGCAGGATTGTGCTGGCTGTGGTGCTGGGGGCCGTATCGGGCGGGACAGCGGCGGCGACGGCGACGCTGGATCTGGATCGTTTCCTGCGGCAGGAATCGTTCACCGACATCAAGATTTCGCCGGGCGGAGAGTACGTTGCCGCCACGGTACCGCTGGAAGCCGGGACGGCACTGGCAATCTATCGCATTGCCGACATGAAGATGGTCGGCAGCTTCCGTCCGCCACGCAATGACCACGCCCACACTTTCGACTGGGTCAGCAACGAACGGCTGCTGGTGGGCATGGCGCAGAAACTCGGGCTGCTGGACCGGCCCACGCCGACCGGCGAGCTGTTCGGCATCAATGCCAACGGCAAGGGCGGCGAGCTGCTGGTGGGGTACCGGGTTGCCGATCAGAGCCTGGGTACCAACATCAAGGTCAAGCCGGCGGGCATGGTTGCTGCGTTCCTCAGCGACGAACTGAAGGACGACGACCGCAACGTGCTGGTCACCGTGGTTCCCTTCGTCGGCAACTCGCATGCACAGATCGAGCGCATGGACGTGATGACCGGTCGCCGCAACGCGGTGGCGCGGGCGCCGGTTGCCGATGCGGACTTCACCACCGATGAGCAGGGCGAGGTGCGATTCGCGCGCGCTGCCGTCACTGATGGAACGCAGAAGCTCTACTACCGGGCGGGCAGCAACAGCGAGTGGATCCTGCTCAACGACGAGGCCCTGAGCAAGCGCATCGAAGTCCCCCTCGGTTTCTCGGCCGACGGTCGCCTGGCCTATCTGCAGGTCGAGCAGGCCGAAGGGCCCGACGCGATTGTCAGCTGGGACCCGCAGAGCAATGAGCGACGCACCGTGCTGCGTGATGAAACCGCCGATCCGGCACGCATCATCCGTCGCCCCGGCAGCCGCGTGCCGGTGGGGGCGCTGTTCCTTGGCGGCGCGCCGCGAACGGCGTTCTTCGATGACGCCTCGGACGAAGCGCGCCTCTACCGCAGCCTTGAAGCGGGCCTGGGAGGGCCGGTCTACATCACCTCCAGCACGCGCGATGGCAGGACCGTGCTGGTGGAGAGCTGGTCAGGCCGCAATCCGGGTGACTTCTATCTGTATGACACGGTGGGCAAGAGCGCCCGCCACCTGATCAGCCGCAGCGACTGGGTCGACCCGGCGCTGACCGCCGAGGTCCGCCCGATCAGCGTCAAGGCGCGCGATGGCCGCCCGCTGCATGGCTTCCTGACGGTCCCGCACGGGCGCGAGGCGCGTGCACTGCCGATGGTGGTACTGCCGCATGGTGGGCCGATCGGTGTTACCGACCATGGCGCCTACGAGGCCGAGACCCAGATGCTGGCAGCGGCCGGATACGCGGTGCTGCAGGTCAATTTCCGGGGTTCTTCCGGCTATGGCCGGGCGCACATGCAGGCAGCGCGCAAGCAATGGGGGCTGTCGATGCAGGATGACGTCACCGATGCCACGCGCTGGGCCATCGAACAGGGCGTGGCGGACAAGGACCGCATCTGCATCTACGGCGCCAGCTACGGCGCCTATGCGGCGATGATGGGCGCGGTGCGCGAGCCGGGTCTCTACCAGTGTGCAGCCGGTTATGTCGGCATCTACGACTTGCCGCTGATGTATGCCCGGGGCGATATCCAGAGCGATGAGTCAGGCCTGGCGTACCTGCGCAACTGGCTGGGATCGCCCAATGAGCTGGCAGAGCGCTCGCCGGTGAACCTGGCAGCGCAGGTGCGGGTGCCGGTATTCCTGGCCGCAGGGGGCCAGGACCAGCGCGCACCGATCGTGCACAGCGAGCGCATGGAGGCGGCGCTGAAGAAGGCCGGCTCGCCGGTGGAGAGCCTGTACGTCAAGAACGAAGGGCATGGCTTCTACAACCTGGCCAACCAGCGCACCTACTACAGCCGGCTGCTGGCCTTCCTGTCGCGCAGCCTGGGTGGGGCCACCGCCGGCGAAGCAGCACCGGCCGGCAGCGGCAAGGCGCCGTAACTGCATCGGCGCGCGCGGGACGTGCGCTTCGGCATGCCGGGCAGCCAGGCTGCCCGGTCAGAAGGGGGACACCATGAAGCATGCATTGCTGCTCGCCGTCCTGCTGTCGCTGTGCGCTGCCAGCCACGCGCGCGCAGCCGACATCGCACTGGACGATTACGTGCGGCGCGCCGAGTTCAACGACATCCAGCTGTCGCCCACCGGCGAGTACCTGGCCATGACCCTGCCGCTGGAAGGGGCTACGGCCGTGGCCGTGCTGCGCACCCGCACCATGGAACTGGTCGGCAATTTCCGGCCGCCGCGCAACAACCACGCCAACAGCGTCGATTGGGTGAGCGACCGTCGCCTGCTGATCGGGCTGGCCGAGAAGTGGGGCGCGCTGGATGCGCCGCGCTCCACCGGCGAGCTCTATGCGATGGATGTCGATGGCAAGCGGGGGGATCTTCTGGTCGGCTACCGCGCGCGACCGGATGAGCCGGGCCTGGTCAGCGGCCGCGTGGTCGAGCCTGTGGCCGCGTTCCTGGCCGATCCGCTGTCTGGTGACGAGCGCAACGTGCTGATCTCGCTGTGGCCGTTCGCCAACGACACCAGCGCACGGCTTGAGCGGATGGACGTCATCACCGGCCGCCGCGTGCTGGTCTCGCGGTCGCCGGTGCAGCGGGCAACATTCACCACCGACAACGCCGGCGTGCTGCGCTTTGCCCGCGGCGCCGCCGCGGACAACATCAACAAGCTCTACTACCGGCAGGACGATGGACGCTGGACCCTGCTCAACGACGAGGGCAGCAGCCACCGCATCGAACGCGCGATAGGTTTTTCCGCCGACAACCAGCTGGCCTACCTGATTGTCGAACAGGCCACCGGCCCGGATGCGGTGGTCAGCTGGAATCCACAGACCGACGAGCGGCGAACCCTGCTGCGCGACGCGGTGGTCGACCCGGGCTCCATCATCTACCAGCCGGGCAGCCGTGTGCCGGTCGGCGTGCAGTTCGTGGGGGCGACCGCGCGCAGCGCGTTCTTCGACGAGCAGTCGCCCACCGCGCGGATCCAGCGCATGCTGGAAAAGGCTTTCCCCGGCCAGCGGGTCAGCCTGCTGTCGGCCACCCGTGACAACGCGCGCATCCTGGTCAAGGTCAGTTCGGGCGGCAATCCCGGCGACTGGTTCATGTTCAATACCGCCACCCGCGACGCGGCGTTCCTGACCGCGCGCCAGCGCTGGTTCGACCGCGACGGAGCCGCCAGCGTGCGTCCGATCGCCCTGGCTGCGCGCGACGGCCTGCCGTTGCACGGCTTCCTGACCGTACCCAAGGGCAGTGACGGCCGCCGCCTGCCGATGGTCGTGATGCCGCACGGCGGGCCCATCGGCGAATTCGATGATGGTGGCTTCGAGCGTGACAACCAGCTGCTGGCCGCAGCCGGCTATGCGGTGCTGCAGGTCAATTTCCGCGGGTCCGGCAACTATGGTCGCGCCCACACCCAGGCTGCGGCCAAGCAATGGGGCCAGGCCATGCAGGATGACGTGACCGACGCCACCCGCTGGGCCATTGCCGAAGGCATCGCCGACCCGCAGCGCATCTGCATCTATGGCGCCAGCTACGGCGCGTACTCGGCCATGATGGGCGCCGTGCGTGAGCCGGCGTTGTACCGGTGCGCCGCGGGCTATGTGGGCGTGTACGACCTGCCGCTGATGTTCAAGCGCGGTGATATCCAGGACCGCGCTTCGGGCGTGACCTATCTGAATGAATGGCTCGGCGATCCCGCGGCACTGGCAGTGGTCTCGCCGGTGAACCTGGCGGCCCGGATCACGGTGCCGGTGTTGCTGGCGGCCGGGCGCGAAGACGCGCGTGCGCCGGTGCAGCACACACAGCGGATGGAAGCGGCCCTGAAGCAGGCCGGGGTGCCGGTGGAGGCGGTGTATTACGCGCGCGAAGGGCATGGCTTCTACGGCGAAGCCAGCCAGCGCGACTACTACACGCGCCTGCTGGCGTTCCTGTCGAAGCACCTGGGCGGGGCGAACGCCCAGGTTGCAGCATCAGTGGAAAAGGCCAAGGCGCCCTGAGCGGGCGCCGCTGCACGGGGCCTTACTTCACCCCGTGCATCATCCGCCTCAACAGCGGCGCAGCGATGAAGGCGGCCAACGCGCAACCCAGGCCGATCCACATCAGCAGCCAGAACAGATGCGCATAGGCACCGGCGGCAGCCACCATGTCGAGTGATTCGCCTTCCGGCACATCGATGGCGGCGAGCTTGCCGAACAGTGCGGCCAGCGTTTCCGAGAATGCAGTGGCCAGGAACCAGGTGCCCATCATCAGGCTCATCACCCGTGGCACGGCCAGCTGGGTCACGGCGGAAAGGCCGACCGGCGACAGGCACATCTCGCCGCTGGCCAGCAGGAAGTAGGCCAGCACCAGCCACCAGACACTGGCCATCTCGCCGGTGGCACCGACCTGCTGCGCGGCCAGCGCCAGCGGCACGAATGACAGCGCACCGATCACCAGGCCCCATGCCGACTTCACCGGCTTGCCGGGCTCCCAGCCGCGGCGGTCCATCCACGTCCACAGCGCGGCGAAGGCCGGTGCCAGCAGTACCAGGAACAGGCCGCCGAGATAGGTCAGCGAACCGGCGGTCTGCGGAATCACCAGGCAGTCGCGCACCAGCAGCACCAGCATCAGCACGACGATGGCGGCGAAGAAGGTGCGTGGTGCCGACGAGCCCGGACGACGCTCGGACAATCGCGCGCTGACCACGAAGCCCAGCGGTGCCAGCAGCAGCGAGATGATCGACCACGGCAGCGGCGTACCGCCGGTGATCACCAGCGACGGCACGATGTCCTTGGTCAGCAGGCGGTCGGTGAAGGTCACCCACGAGCCATACGACTGCTCGTACATCGTGAAGAACACCAGCGCCATGAAGATCAGCACCATCAGCGCGATCATCTGCTGGCGCTGTACCGGCGTGCACTTCGTGCCGGTGAACCACGCGAACCAGACCAGCACGCCGCCCAGCACCACCAGCATCAGCATCAGCGCCAGGCTGATTTCACCGCCCAGCGCGAAGGCGCCGTTGCCGGCGGCCCACATCAGCCACGCCACCGGCAGCACACCGAGCACCGCGCACAGATAGATGAGCCATTCGCGGGGCAGGCCCAGCACCTTCTGCTTCAGCGCGGCCGGTTGCGGAGGTTCTGCATGGCCCTGCAGGTATTTCTGGCCCCACAGGAACATCGCCAGGCCAGCCAGCATGCCGATGCCGGCCGCGCCGAAGCCGTACTTCCAGCCGTAGGCTTCGCCGAGGAAACCGCACACCAGCGAAGAGAACAGCGCGCCCAGGTTGATGCCGGCGTAGAACAGCGAGAAACCCGAATCGCGGCGTGGATCGTCCTTGGCGTACAGCTTGCCGACGATGGTGGAGATGTTCGGCTTCAGGAAACCCACGCCCATGATGATCAGCGCCAGCGACAGGTAGGTCACCGCCAGCGCCGAGGTGTCGCGCACCACTTCGCCGTTCACCCGGTACGCGGCGTGGCCCTCGAAGGCCATGCCCAGATGGCCGAGCACCAGCAGGATGCCGCCGAACAGCACCGCCCGGCGCATGCCCAGCCAGCGGTCGGCCAGCATGCCGCCGAACACCGGGATGCAGTACACCAGCCCGCCGTAGGCGCCGAGCAGGTCCAGCCCGGCCTTGTCGCCGAACAGGTGGTACTTGGTGAGGTAGAGCAGCAGCAGCGCCTTCATGCCGTAGAAGGAGAAGCGCTCCCACATCTCGGTGAAGAAGCAGACGTAGACGCCCTTGGGATGGCCCAGGAAGTCGTCGGAGGTGGTAGCGGCAACGGTCATCGACGGCGGGAACAGCGGAAAGGGCGCGATTATAGGCCTGCAGCCGCGCCCGCGCCCGGTAGCGCCCCGCCAGCCTTCAGCAGATCCACGCAATGCGTGGATGGACGCCCGATTGACAGCCTACAGGTAGCGCAGCCAAGCCAGGTCGCGACGGCGGGCCTTGAACCGGCCGAACAGCAGCGTCGGTGGGTACATCGCCACCGCCAGCGCGCAGGCCACCAGCAGCAGGCCGGCCACCGAATCCAGCGCGTACAGGCTGCCGTGGGTGGGGCCCCACGTGACCAGCGCAGCCACGTACAGCAGCTTCAGCACATACAGGTGCAGGAGGTAGAAGAACATCGGCGCCGCTCCGATGTCGGCCAGCGGGCGCAGGGCGCGGGCCACCGGCGGCCATTCGTACAGGCGCAGCAGCAACAGGCCCACGCCCAGGGTCAGCAGCAGGAACTGCAGCGAAGGCGGGTACTTGGTCACGTTGAACGCGCTCATCCAGGTGCGCAGGGTGCTGTCCTGGTGCTGCCACGGCGCTTCGCCGTAGCCGTTGGCCAGGCGCAGCAGGGCGAAGGCTGACAGAGCGGCCAGCCCGGCCCACAGCAGCCAGCGCTGGCGCTGCGTCGGATCGCGATCGCGCGCGAACCACGGCCCCATCAGGTAGCCCAGCACGATCACCCCGATCCACGGCAGTAGCGGGTAGGACGTGCGCAGGCGCAACACGCCGGTCTCGATCCAGTCGCGCTGGTGCAGCACCTTCCATAGCACGCCCAGCACGCCGTCGCCTTCCACGCGCACGCCATCGAACAGGTTATGGCCGGCCACCAGCAGCACGCCCAGCACCAGCAGCGCCGGGCGCGGCAGCCACAGCAGGCCGGCCAGCGCGATCATGCTCAGGCCAATGGCCCAGATCACCTGCAGGTACAGCGTGTCCGGCGGGAACTGGAAGGTCCAGGCGAAGTTGACCAGGGTCAGTTCCAGCACCACCAGGAACAGGCCGCGCTTGAGCAGGAATGCGGCGATCGCGCGGCGCGGGTCGCCCTGGCGCTGGCCATACAGCCACGCCGACAGGCCGGTGAGCAGCACGAACACCGGGGCGCACAGATGGGCCAGCAGGCGGCAAGCGAACAGGGCAGGGGATACGCTGGCCGCATCCATCGGGTCGCCGACCTGGTGCTGCAGGAAAAAGGTCTCGCGCACGTGGTCGAGCAGCATCAGCAGCATGACGGTGCCGCGCAGCTGGTCGATGGAGGCCAGCCGAGGGGAGGAAGGAGAAGCCACGTACGATGTTCGTTCGGCGTGACAGGATATAACATAACAATTGCATGTTTCCAGCGGGCGCTGAGAGATGCCGACGAGCGCGTCCATCAGCTCAGGGCAGGCAGACCGCAGGACTCCAGCCCAGAGCGTCGTCGTAGCGGACCTGGATCGCCCGCAGGCTGCCATCGGCGTCCGCTTTCACGCAGAATCGGGCGCTATGGAACCGGGTGGCGCCCGTTCTGGTGGCCGACATCGTGACGTCGTACAGGCGTCCAGGCTCCAGCGGCATTGCGGTTTGTATTGCAACGGCATTGGCTGGCACTTCTCCATAGAGGACGCAAGCGCCGGGTGGAAGCGGGAGTGACGCGGGATAGGAAAAGTCGAAAGACCATAGCCGCCGCAGCGGTGGAGTGATCGCGTCATACACCTCCACACCAAACACCTGAGGAGTCTCACCGATACGCTTGCGCTCTTTCCTGGGAAGCCCGAAACAGGGTCTGCCGGCGTGGTCAGTGACCTCGATCGCGCCAACGCGACTCCAGGCAGATGCGTGATCACAAAGGGGCATCGAGCAGAGCAAGGTCACGATGGCCATGACCGGCCCCTTGATCGGGCGCATACGAAGTGTGCTTTTCATAGGTCGGCTCGGCGACAGCATTTGGATCGTGAACACGATGCATGGGGAGTCGAGACACTTCAAACGATGTTGGCTGGAATGCTGCAGCGGTGGCTGGCCTGGCCGATGTGGGGCAGGGGGGCGCGCGGTATCCGGTACCCGGCAGCCCATTGGGATGTGCCTGATGGGCTTGATGCGTTGGCCGAGTTTGGTCAAAAGCGACTATCCCACCGGCGACCCGGCTGCAACCCTCCCGAACCGCACTGGACGTGACGCCCCCTGAACGCTAGCGTGACCAGGATTTTTTGCCAGCAGGGGCTTCCATGAACCACGACGCTGCGCCCAAGCAGCTCACCTTCCGCGCAGTGGCCCTGGCCATCGTGCTGGCGGTGGTGCTGTCGGCCGCAAACGCCTACCTCGGTCTGTTCGCAGGCCTGACCATCGCCACCGCCATTCCCGCCGCGGTGATTTCCATGGGCGTGCTGCGCCTGCTGGGCGGTGGCTCCATCCTCGAGAACAACATCGTGCAGACCGGTGCTTCGGCCGGTTCGTCAATCGCCGCCGGTGTGATCTTCACCATCCCCGCGCTGGTGATCATGGGCTACTGGCCCGACTTCAAGTACTGGTGGGTGCTGGGCATCGCCGGTCTGGGCGGCCTGCTGGGCGTGCTGTTCTCGGTGCCGCTGCGCCGTTCGATGATCGTCGAAGACCCGCTGCCGTTCCCGGAAGGCAAGGCCGCCGCCGAAGTGCTCAAGGCCGGTGAAAACCCCGGCCCGGGCCTGAAGATCCTCGCCCTGTCGGCGGTGATCGGCGCCTTCGTCAAGCTGGCCGCGAAAAGCGGCATGAACCTGATTCCGGATGCCTGGGCCACCTCGGCCTATGTCGGCAGCTCCAAGGTCACCGCCTTCATCGGCACCAACCTGTCGCCGGCGCTGCTCGGCGTGGGCTACATCGTCGGCCTCAACGTCGGCATCGTGGTGGTGTCCGGCTCGATCCTGACCTGGCACATCGCCATTCCGGTGTACCAGGCGTTCTTCATGAATACCGATCCGGGCCTGGCCGCGTCGATCGCCACGGCCTCGGCCACCGACGCCGCAGGAGCCATCTGGAACGTGAAAATGCGCTACCTGGGCGTCGGCGCGATGCTGATCGGTGGCATCTGGACCCTGATCTCGCTGCGCAAGTCGCTGCTGAACGGCGTCAAGAGCGGCTTCGCGGCTGCGCGCAAGAGCGGTGGCCCGGTGCTGGCGCACACCGAGCGCGACCTGCCGATGAAGTGGATGCTGGTGGCACTGGTGGTCTTCGTGCTGCCGCTGCTGGCCCTGTACCAGGCCATCGTCGGCCAGTGGCACGTGTCGATCCCGATGACCCTCATCATGATCGCCGCCGGCTTCCTGTTCGTTTCGGTCTCGGCCTACCTGGCCGGCCTGATCGGCTCGTCGAACAACCCGGTCTCGGGCATCACCATCTCCACCATCCTGTTCGCCTCGGCGGTGCTGGTGCTGCTGCTGGGCAAGGATGGCCTGCAGCCGGTGGGTGCCTTCGGTGCGCCGCTGGGTGCGGTGGCCGCGATCATGATCGGTGCGGTGGTGTGCTGCGCTGCGGCGGTTGGCGGTGACAACCTGCAGGACCTCAAGGCCGGTTACATCGTCGGTGCCACCCCGTGGAAGCAGCAGCTGATGCTGGGCATCGGTGCGTTCTCGTGCGCGCTGATCATGGCCCCGGTGCTGAACCTGCTGGCCACCGCCTACGGCATCGGCGTGAAGTCCGAGCTGCACCCGAACGCGCTGGCCGCGCCGCAGGCCAACCTGATGGCCTCGGTGGCCAAGGGCCTGTTCGGTGGCGAGCTGCCGTGGACCTTCATCGGCATCGGTGCCCTGATCGGCGCTGCCATCATTGCCTTCGACAGCTGGCTGAAGTCGCGCAACGCACGTTTCCGCGTGCCGGTGCTGGCCGCCGCCATCGGTATCTACCTGCCGCTGGAGCTGATGGTGCCGATCTTCCTCGGTGGCCTGATCGCCTACCTGGTCGAGCGCTTCCACAAGGTGCGCGCCGATGACGAAGAAGGCCGCGACCGCGTGCACAAGCCGGGCGTGCTGTTCGCCGCTGGCCTGATCACCGGCGAAGCGCTGATGGGCATCGCCATCGCCGTGCCGATCGTGGTCAGCAGCCGCGCCGACGTGCTGGCCGTGCCGTTCCACCTGCCGGGCGCACAGTGGATCGGCCTGGCCGTGCTGTTCCTGGTCGGCTGGCTGATCTACCGCACCGGCAAGCGCGCCGTGGCGTAAGGGGTGGGTCGGATCCCTTCCGGCAGGGAAGGGCTCTGGCCCCAGGTTTGATGGGTAGTGCCGGCCGCTGGCCGGCAACCCCGGAACCCATGAAGGCCCATGAGTGCCGGCCAGCGGCCGGCACTACCGCAAACCCAGCTTCGGCGCGGGTTTGCCCGTTCTGGCGGCTGCTCGATCACAGCCATGACCGATGGCCTTGGCAGCCCCGGCCGCACGGGCCTAACATCGGTTTTTTGCCGTCCCTGCGGAGACCCCGATGAAACTGCGTCATGCCCTGCTGCCACTGAGCCTGCTGGCCGCCCTGCCCGGCGTCGCCGCTGCCCGTGGCCTGGAAGTCCGCGACATGGTGGCCATGGACCGCGTCTCCGCGCCGGTACTGACCGCTGACGGCGGCACCGTGGTGTTCGCCAAGCGCAGCGTGGATGCCAACCTGAAGGCCTCTACCGCGCTGTTCGCACGCAACCTGCTCACCCGTGATGCGGCACCGCCGAAGCAGATCACCCCGGCTGGCTGGAACGTCAATTCCGCTTCGCTGTCGGCCGATGGCCAGACCGTGTACTTCCTCAGCGGCAAGAACGGTAGCCAGCAGCTGTATGCACAGCCGCTCAGCGGCGGCACGCCGCGCCAGCTGACCGATTTCGCGGTTGACGTGGACAGCTACCACGTGTCGCCGCAGGACGACCGCGTGCTGTTCAGCGCCGGCGTGTTCCAGGCGTGCGCCTCTGACCTGGCGTGCACCGAGAAGAAGCTCAAGGACAACAAGGACGCCAAGGCCAGCGGCAAGGTCTTCGACTCGCTGTTCGTGCGCCACTGGGATACCTGGAATGACGGCCGCCGCAACACCCTGTTCGTGGCGCCGCTACCGGCAGCCAAGGCCGGCCCGGTCAAGGGCGCTTCGGCGCTGAGCGCGACCATCGATGGCGATGCACCGTCCAAGCCGTTCGGCGGCAATGATGACTTCGCGTGGTCGCCGGATGGCGCCAGCGTAGTGGCCAGCATCCGCGTGGCCGGCAAGCAGGAGCCGTGGTCGACCAACTTCGACCTGTACCGTTTCGACGCTGCCGGCAAGCAGGCGCCGGTCAACCTGACCGCCGCCAACCCGGCCTGGGATGCCGGCCCGGTGTTCAGCGCCGACGGCAAGACCCTGTTCTACCGCGCGATGAAGCGCCCGGGCTTCGAGGCCGATCGCTTCGGCCTGATGGCGATGGACCTGGCCAGCGGCAAGACCCGCGAGATCGCCCCGCAGTGGGATCGCTCGGCCGGTGGCATCGCCCTGTCCGCCGATGGCGCCAGCATCTACACCACCGCCGATGACCTCGGCGAGCACCCGCTGTTCCAGATCGACGTGGCCAGCGGCAAGGCCACCAAGCTGATCGGCGACGGCAGCGTGACCGCGGTCGACGTGGCCGGCAACAGCGTGGTGATCACCCGCAACAGCCTGAAGAGCAACGACCAGGTGCTGGTCGGCCTGCTGCCGGCCGCTGGCCAGCCGATCGGCGAGCTGCGCGCGCTGACTCCTGCCGCAGGCGACGTGCTGAAGGACGTGTCCTTCGGCGACTACGAGCAGTTCGAGTTCAAGGGCTGGAACAACGACACCGTGCACGGCTACGTGGTCAAGCCGCACAACTACCAGGAAGGCAAGTCCTACCCGGTCGCGTTCCTGATCCACGGCGGCCCGCAGGGCAGCTTCGGCAACGGCTGGAGCTACCGCTGGAATCCGCAGACCTATGCGGGCCAGGGCTACGCCGTGGTGATGATCGACTTCCACGGCTCCACCGGCTACGGCCAGGCCTTCACCGATGCGATCAGCCAGCACTGGGGCGACCGCCCGCTGGAAGACCTGCAGAAGGGCTGGGACGCGGCGCTGAAGAAGTATTCCTTCCTCAACGGCGACAAGGCCTGTGCGCTGGGCGCCAGCTACGGCGGCTTCATGGTCAACTGGATCGCAGGCAACTGGAACGGCCCGTTCAAGTGCCTGGTCAACCACGACGGCGTGTTCGACCAGCGCATGATGGGTTACGCCACCGAAGAACTGTGGTTCACCGAGTGGGAGCAGGGCGGTACGCCGTACCAGAAGGCGGCGAACTACGAGAAGTTCAACCCGGTCAACCACGTGGCGGACTGGAAGAAGCCGATCCTGGTCATCCACGGCCAGCAGGACTTCCGCATCCCGGTCGAGCAGGGCCTGGCTGCGTTCACTGCGGCACAGCGCCAGGGCATCGAATCGAAGTTCCTGTACTTCCCGGACGAGAACCACTGGGTGCTGAAGCCGAACAACAGCATCCTGTGGCATGACACCGTCAATGCCTGGCTGAAGCAGCACATCGGCGAATAAGCGGTTCCGGCGCCGCCCTTCGGGGCGGCGCTCTGCTTACGGGTAGTGCCGGCCGCTGGCCGGCAACCCCATTCCGCTTCCCACCCCTGCCAGATTGCCGGCCAGCGGCCGGCATTACCCAGAGCGCCTGCATGCCCTCGACCGCCCTGATCCAGAACGACATCGTCGTCTTCGGTTTGATTGCCGCCACCCTCGGCGCCGTGTTCTGGACCGCCTCGCGCGAGCAGGGGCTGTGGAAGCGCTTCTACACCTTCGTGCCGGCACTGCTGCTGTGCTATCTGCTTCCCGGCATCTACAACACCGTCGGCTTGATCGACGGCCAGAACACCAAACTCTACAACCCGGTCGCGCGCGACATCCTGCTGCCGGCGGCGCTGATCCTGCTGACCCTGGCGGTGGACATCAAGGGCATCCTGCGGCTGGGCCCGAAGCTGGTGCTGATGTACCTGGGCGCTTCGGCCAGCATCATGCTTGGCGCGGTGGTGGCCTTCCTGGTGATGCGCGCGATCCATCCCGACACTGTGGCCGGCGATACCTGGGCGGGCATGGCCGCGCTGGCCGGCAGCTGGATCGGTGGCGGCGCCAACATGCTGGCGATGCGCGAAGTGTTCGACGTCAACGCCACCACCTTCGGCCAGTTCGCCGTGGTCGATGTCGGCGTCGGTTACGTGTGGATGGCCGCGTTGATCTTCCTGGCCGGCCGCGCGGCAAAGATCGACGCGCGCAGTGGCGCCGATACCTCGGCCATCGATGAACTGAAGGAGCGCATCGCGCGCTTCCAGGCCGAGCACGAGCGCATTCCCAGCCTCACCGACCTGATGCTGATCGTGGCGGTGGCCTTCGGTGGCGTCGGCCTGGCGCATGCGATCGGTGCGCCCTTGGCCGCATGGTTCAAGGCGAACGTCAGCTGGGCCGCGCAGTTCAGCCTGGATGCGCCGTTCGTGTGGGTGGTGGTGCTGTCGACCACGCTGGGCCTGGGCCTCAGTTTCACCCGTGCGCGCACCCTGGAAGGCGCCGGCGCCTCGCGTCTGGGTTCGTTGCTGCTGTATTTCCTGATCGCCTGCATCGGCATGCAGATGGATCTGCTGGCGCTGCTGGACCGGCCGTGGCTGTTCCTGCTGGGCCTGATCTGGATCGCCGTGCACATCGTGCTGCTGTGGTGCCTGGGCAAGCTGCTGAAGGTGCCGTTCTTCTACTTCGCCATCGGTTCGCAGTCGAACATCGGTGGCCCGGCCTCGGCGCCGGTGGTGGCCGCCGCCTTCCATCCGGCCCTGGCGCCGGTCGGCGTGCTGCTGGGAACGATGGGCTACGCCACCGGCACCTATCTGGCCTACGTCGTCGGCATCACCCTGCGCGCGCTGGCCGGGCAGGGCTGACCGGGGTAGTGCCGGCCGCTGGCCGGCAACCAGGCGATGCTTCACAGGTTCAGGGGTTTGCCGGCCAGCGGCCGGCACTACCGATGCGTTACGCCACCGGCAATCCGCGTTCGATCAACCACGCCTTCGCATCCTCGGCATCCTGCTCGAACCACGCCTTCGTAGAGCCCAGCCGGTACGTATACCCCCACGCATCCATGTCGGCCATCAGCCGCTCGCTGCCGACACCGGGAAGCTGCCCGGCCAGCACGATCTGCAGGTAGCAGGTAGCGTCTTCCTCAGGCACCGAATCGGTGGCGTCGGTATGCACCAGTGCACGCCGCTCCGGCGGCAGCACGATCAGGTGACAGGCTTCGTGCAGCATCGAATGCACAGGCGTGTCATCGCGCACGTAGACGTTGCTGGCGATGATGCCCGCTTCCGGTTCGCCCCAGTAGCTGCCGGGAATCGGTTCACCGGCGGCCACGTGGTGCAGCCCAAGGCCATGCGCGGCGAGCAGGCACTGCGCATCGGCGAAGGCGATGTCGCCCACGCAGGTGATATCCACGGCGGTAGTCGTGTCGGTCATGCAGGTCACGCAGCCCCGCCCATGCCGGCACGGGCGGGGCAGGGCATCAGGGTTTGTCCGGGCCTTCTGGCAGCGCCACGGAGATGTCCAGCACGTCGTGCTGGCCATCCTTCACCAGGTCGACCTTCACCGCGTCGACGTCGATGTTCACGTACTTCTTGATCACTTCCAGCAGCTCGCGCTGCAGCAGCGGCAGGTAGTCCGGGCCACCGCGGTGGCTGCGTTCCTGCGCGATGATGATCTGCAGGCGGTTCTTGGCGGTTTCGGCGGTGGTCTTCTTCGCTTTGAGGAAATCAAACAGGCCCATGCTTACCCTCCGAACAGCTTGCTGAAGAAGCCCTTCTTCTCGACGTTGGTGAAGCGCATCGGGCGTTCTTCGCCGAGGATGCGCGCGACGGCGTCTTCATAGGCCTGGCCGGCAGCGGATTCGACATCCAGGATCACCGGCTCGCCCTTGTTGGAGGCGTTGAGCACGTCGCCCGATTCCGGAATCACGCCGATCGCCTTCAGGCCGAGGACTTCCTCGACGTCGGCGATGCTCAGCATCTCGCCGCTTTCCACGCGCACCGGGGTGTAGCGGGTCAGCAGCAGGAAGGCCGGCACGTCCTGGCCGGACTCGGCCTTGTGGGTCTTCGAATCGAGCAGGCCGATGATGCGGTCCGAGTCGCGCACCGAAGACACTTCCGGGTTCACCACCACCACCGCGCGGTCGGCGAAGTACATCGCCAGGAAGGCGCCCTTCTCGATGCCGGCCGGGGAGTCGCAGATGATGTAGTCGAAGCCGTCGGCGGCCAGGTCCTTCAGGACCTTGCCCACGCCTTCCTGGGTCAGTGCGTCCTTGTCGCGGGTCTGCGAGGCGGCCAGCACGTACAGGTTGTCGAAGCGCTTGTCCTTGATCAGGGCCTGCTTGAGGGTGGCTTCGCCGTGCACGACGTTGACGAAGTCGTACACCACGCGGCGCTCGCAGCCCATGATCAGGTCGAGGTTGCGCAGGCCGACGTCGAAGTCGATCACCGCCACCTTCTTGCCGCGCCGCGCCAGGCCGCAGGCCAGGCTCGCGCTGGAAGTGGTCTTGCCGACGCCGCCCTTGCCGGAGGTGACTACGATGATTTCAGCCAAAGGACTTCTCCTGATGATTCTGTTTGGGGGCTGCGTCAGTCCAGCGCAGCGATCTTGATCTGGTCCTGTTCCAGCCACACCTGCACGGCCTTGCCGCGCAGGTTGTCCGGGACATCGTCCAGTACCTTGTAATGGCCTGCAATGGCGACCAGTTCCGCATGGAAATCACGGCAGAAGATGCGTGCCGCGGTGTTGCCCTGGGCTCCTGCCAGCGCGCGGCCGCGCAAGGTGCCGTAGATATGGATGCTGCCATCGGCGATGACCTCGGCGCCGGCGCCGACGGTGGCCATCACGGTCAGGTCGCAGTTTTCCGCGTACAGCTGCTGGCCCGAACGCACGTTGCCCAGCTGCATGCGGCCCGGCTGCGGCGCGGCGGCATCGGCGACCTTGGCCACCGGCGCGGCGGGGGCCGGCTTCGGCTCGGCGCGGACGGCGCGGCGCGGTTCCGGTGCGGGCGCCGGCGGGGCCGGTTCGGCCTCGGCACGCTCGTACTGGGCGCGGAACTTGGCCAGCAACGGCAGGCCGAGCTGCTGCGAAAGCAGATCGACCGCGCTGGTGCCGTAGGCCAGTGCCACCGGCAGCACGCCCGCGCTGCGCAGGCCGTCGACCAGCGCCTGTGCGGTGGCCACGTCCGGCACCTGGCTCAGGCCGCCGAAATCGAGGATCACCGCAGCGCGGCCGAACAGCTTCGGTGCGCGGGTCACGCGCTCGCGCATTTCCTGCACGAGGCGTTCGACATCAAGGGTACGGATACGCAGGTTGGCGATGCCTACCTGGCCGATCTTCAGTTCACCGGCCTGTTCGTAATCGAAATTCACCGCCACGCTCAGGTCCCCGTCGGCCGCTGTGCCTGCGCCGGCAGCTGCCGGGCGCGTGTCCATGCCACATCCGGCAGCTTGCCGCGGTAGGTCTCCTGCACCCACGGGTAGCTGCACAGTTCCTTGGCCAGCATGCTGGCACGCACATCAACCTGGGCCATGGTGTTCTGGCCCAGCTCGCGGAAGCCGAAGCTGCCGTGGAAGAGCAGGGCGGCATCGGCGCCATGGTCGAGGAAGACCTCGCAGGTCATCTGCGGGTAGCGCAGTTCGGCGAAGCTCTGGGCGTCGGCATAGAACGCACGGCCGACGCCACCGCCGCGACGGCGGCTGGCGACCACGATGCGGTCGATATAGAAGAACGGGGTGTCCAGCTGCTGCTTGAACCAGGCGAAGTTGCTGCTGTCGTGCTGGCTGTCGCTGCCGAAGCCGATCAGGAATCCGGCCAGGTTGCCGTCGCGCTCGGCGACGCGGAAATACTCAGCGGTTTCGTAGAACAGGCGCAGGCGGGCCGCATCCAGGGGAAGGATGGCCAGGCCAGCGTTGTTGTTCAAAGCCAGGACGGAATCGAGCTCGTGCTCGCGCACGTCGCGGATGACAATCGACATTGTGACTCCGTGGGGTAACGCGGTTGGTCCATCAAGGGACCCTGCGCACGATTATTGCATGCCCGGGGTGGGCTGCGGCATGAACAGGGGATATGCCCGAGCATGACTTTCGGCGCTTGGGAGCGGCCGTGCACGGGCTACGATGAGGGATGCTGGCCCGACTGAACCACAATGCGATGCTGCGCTACTCCGGGTTGTTCACCTGGGGCACCGTTGGCCTTTGGCTTGCGATCTACCTGATCGATCCTGTCTCGCTGACGCTGGAGACGCTGGACGGCGAAGCCGGCTTCCGCATCATTCCCTGGGCCTCGGCCTATCTGGCTTTCGGCATCGTGTACTGGGCGCTGACCCGCTCGCTGGGCGAGGGCCGTCCGGGCTTCTTCGACCACGCGGCACTGATCCTGCTGACCGCCTGCGCGATCGGCGTGAGCTATTTTTCCGGTACCGCGCTGGGCAGCATCCTGCTGATGGTGGTTGCCGGCCTGCTGCCATGGCTGCTGGGGCCGCGCATCGGCGTGGTCTGGCTGGTGGCCAGCAACCTGGCCGTGTTGCCGGTCTATATCCAGCCGCTGGGCTTCCCGCCGTTCATCGCCGTGCTGCAGGCGGTGGGCTACATGGGCTTCTCCAGCTTCGTGTTCGTGATCGCGCTGGTGGCCCGTCGCCAGGCCGAGGCCCGCGACGAGCAGCGCCGGCTCAACTCGGAACTGCGCGCCACCCGCGCCCTGCTGGCCGAGAGCGCCCGGGTCAATGAGCGCACGCGCATCTCGCGCGAGCTGCACGACCTGCTGGGCCACCAGCTGACCGCGCTGACCCTGAACCTGGAAGTGGCCGGCCACCTGGCCGACGGCCAGGCGCTGGAGCATGTGAAGCGTTCCCACGCATTGGCCAAGCTGCTGCTGGGCAACGTGCGCGAGGTGGTCAGCCAGCTGCGCGAGACCGGCGCCATCGATCTGGCCGCGGCGCTGCGCCCGTTGACCGAGAACGTGCCCTCGCTGGACATCCAGCTGGAGATCGAGGATCCCCTGAACGTGGAGGACCCGCAGCGGGCCCACGTGCTGCTGCGCTGCACCCAGGAGATCATCACCAATGCCGTGCGCCACGCCGGTGCCCGCCACCTGTGGATCAAGGTGTACCGTGAAGCGCCGGACCGGGTGGTGGTGGAGGCCCGCGACGACGGCGTCGGCGCGGAAATGGTCAATGTGGGCAATGGCTTGCGCGGCATGCGCGAGCGCCTGCAACAATGTGGTGGCCAGCTGCAGGTCGAGACCCGTCCCGGCGAAGGCTTCCGCCTGCGGGCGACGGTACCGGCAACGGTGCTGGTGGCCGCCCTTACCAAGGTTCCTGAAGGAGTACGTTGATGATTCGCGTCTGCCTGGTCGATGACCAAACCCTGGTGCGGCAGGGAATCCGCTCCCTGCTGGCGCTCGATGATGGCATCGAGGTGGTGGCCGAGGCCGGCGATGGCCGGCAGGCGGTCGAGCTGATCCCGCAGGTGCGTCCCGATGTGGTCCTGATGGACATGCGCATGCCGGTGATGTCCGGGCTGGAAGCGCTGCAGGTGCTGTCGAGGCAGGAGCAGCTGCCGCCGACCATCATCCTCACCACCTTCGATGACGACCAGCTGGTGCTGGCCGGGCTCAAGGCCGGTGCCAAGGGCTACCTGCTCAAGGACGTGACCCTGGCGCAGCTGGTCGGGGCCATCCGCACCGTGGCCGACGGTGGTTCGCTGGTGCAGCCGGCGGTGACCCAGCGGCTGCTGTCCGGCCTGGAACACATGCGCAACGAGTTCGTCAGCCTGGACCGGCCCGACCCGCTGACCGACCGCGAGACCGAGATCCTGCGGCTGATGGCCAGCGGATTCTCCAACAAGGAGATCGCCAACTCGCTGGGCGTGGCCGAAGGCACGATCAAGAACCACGTGTCCAACATCCTCTCCAAGCTGGGTGTGCGCGACCGCACGCGCGCCGTACTGAAGGCGTTCGAACTTCAGCTGGTCTAGGGAAAATCGTTCCGGTACAACAACTTGGGTGACGGTCGGGGGTTCCGGCCAAGCGCGCCCCCTACTGGCGGGTGACGGTATGCGTTACCCTTCGAATTCTTTGTCCATACAAATACGCAGCCGGCAGGGAAACCGGTGCGCCAATCCCGATAAACAATGCCCGCGAAGCCTGCTAGGATTGGCGCTTCGCTTCAATCAACCCGGCCGTGGGATCGGCCCCGGAGACTCTCTGAATGACCCGTATTATCGAGTTCCTGATCGCCTTGGGGATCGTGGCTGGCCTGTTCGTCATCATTGGCGTATGTCTGCCGGGCGAGCGTCACATCACCGAAAGCATCGAGACCAACCGCAAGATGACGATCGTGTACGACACGGTCAGCAGCCTGCGCCGCTTCAAGGACTGGAACCCGCTGGTACTGCGCGATCCCGCCGTTGAACTGAAGCTGTCCGGCCCGGCCTCCGGCGTCGGTGCCACTCTCGACTTCACCTCCAAGGACCTGGGCACCGGCTCCTGGAAGATCACCGAAGCCGAAGAGAACAAGCGCGTTGCGATCGCCATCGAAGACCCGACCAAGGGTCACGACAAGGTCACCACCTTCACCCTGGAGCCGACCGGCAAGGGTGGCCGCAACGTCAAGATCACCCAGGACTACTCGGTGAAGTACGGCTTCGACCTGTTCGGTCGTTATGCCGGCCTGTATGTCAGCCGCCAGATCGGCGACGACATCAAGATGGGCCTGTCGCGCATGGCCAACATGCTCGCCACCGTCCCGAACGTCGACTACCGCACCCCGGAAGCGCCGCTGACCGATCTGGCCATCGTCGATGTGCCGGTTGAAGACCTGCTGGTCGTCAACGCCGGTAACGTGGACCGCGGTCAGGACACGATCACCAAGTCCATCAAGGACAACCAGGAGTGGATCAAGCGCGTGATGGAGGCCAATGGCCTTGAAGCCGCCGGCCCGTTCCGCATCATCACCACCGACTTCGGTGCTGAGAAGTACGCCTTCGACATCGCCCAGCCGGTGAAGAAGAAGGGTACTGAAGGTGCCACCGCTGAAGAGCTGACCGTCAAGATCGACGGCGGCGCTCCGGTCAAGTACGTGCACGTTGCTCCGCACCGTTCGGCACATGCGGCCTACACCGGCCACATGGCAGGTCTGGACGTGGCCCGCAACGGCCTGCGTGCCTGGGCCGTGACCTCGGGCAACGAAGTCATCGACCGTCCGTACGAAACCTGGAAGGACGGCATCGACAAGTCGTTCACCCCGGAAGCGACCTACGACATCTACTGGGCCGTCAAGTAAGCCTCGGCTGACCCATGTAATGTTGGACACGAAAACGCGCCGCTCATTGCGGCGCGTTTTTTTTCATCTGGCGCCCGGCAAGCGGCGCTGCGCAAGGAGCCCTCATGTTCAATCTGGAACGCCGTGCCCGTAAGCCTTCCCTGCTGGCCTGCCTGGGTGCATTGCTGGCCGCCACCTCGATCGGCCTGTCCGCCTATGCCTCGCATGGGGTGGCCGATCCGTTGGCGCAGCAGCATCTGAACATGGCAGCGCTGTACGCATTCGCGCACGGTGCGGTGCTGGTGGCGCTGGGCCCGCGTGCGCAGGGGGCGATCGCGCACCTGGCGTTGTACGTAGTGCTGCTGGGCGTACTGCTGTTTTCCGGCAGCCTGGTGGGCGGGGCGCTATGGCAGTGGCCGACGCGGATGGCGCCGATCGGCGGCACCAGCATGATGGCCGGATGGGTGCTGCTGGCGATCAATGCGTTGAGGCGGTGACGGCAGCCCGTCGAGGGACGGTGCGGAGAGCAGCCGAGCATGGCTCGGCTCTACAGAATCGCGCGCACCTCTTCGCCCTCGACGGACCCAACAGCCGCGCGCTGATCCGTTGCAGAGGCTTCGAGCGAAGCAACCGGCTTTTACCTTTGCTCTCTTGTTCCATTCCGTGGCGGACGCACACGGAACAATTCCAGGACGCGGGAGGGATGGGCTTGCGGGGGTGTAAGCCGCATGGATGCGGCGCCCAAGCCTCCACGGACGGATTCACGGCGTCCCCTGCCCAGCCTACCCGCCCGGACAGCCCCATGGATTTCGCCTTGCGGCCGCCACGAGGGGCTCAGCTGTTGGCCGGTCTCCAGCACCAGTGCCAGGGTTCGTAGACGATGCCGTGCGGGTTGTCACGCGGGTAGCTCAGCTGGAAGCCGTGCGCGCCGGCATGGCGCTGCAGCCAGGCGAACGCATCGGTGGCGTCGAAGGATTCTTCTGCCGGCGCATCGCCCGGCGTGCCGATATCCAGCGCATGGCCGCTGTGGTGTTCACTGAAGCCCGGTGCGGCATTGACCTTCAGGATCTCCGCCACGCTCAGCCCGCGCGCCCGTTTCCGTTCGAAGATGCCCAGCTGGTAGGCATGGCTTCGGAAACCAGAGATCGCGTCCAGTGCCACGTCATCGCGCGCGGCGTGCAGGCGCATCCGGCGCCAGCCCTGCGCGGCGCCGCGGCGCAGCCACAGCGGGCGGGCGAAGCGGTCATGACCGGCGAAATGCAGCAGGCAGGGTTCGGCTTCCAGCGGCAGGCCGCTGTCGTCTGCGTAGCGCTGGGCGTCCAGGCCCAGCTGCTGCAGGCGCTGCTGCAGCCCGGCCAGCGGAAGCCATTGATCTTCCAACGCTGCCCCGAACGGTCGAGCAGCCGCTGCGTCCAGCAGTGCCAGTGCTTCCTCGACCCCGGGTTCGCGCGGCAGTCGTGGCACCATCGAATGCACGCCGCGCGGCAGTACGGCCGCCAGATAGCGGCCATCACGCTTGCGCCGCAGCACCCAGTGCGCTTGTGACAGCAGGCGCGCGTCCAGGTTGCTGCGCGCACGCAGCAGGCCGGCGGGCCACAACTCGATGGTCGCGGTATTGATCAGCAGGGGCGGGCGTCGTTGCATCGCCGCAGCTTACTGCCGCGGCGCCGATGCGGCCACCTTGCGCAGGGCATCGAGCAGCACCTGCGGCCGATCCACGCTGAGCAGCAGCGTGCTGCCGTCGCTGACCGGCAGGGCAAGCACGCGCGCGCGATCGGTGACCAGGGCGAATCCCTTGCCGCCGCCCTGCAGGCGGAAGTGGCCTGAATAGAAGCCCGGCATTGCATAGCCGTTGGTCTTGAAGCGGATGCCATAGCGGCGGTCGCGGCCGAGATCGACCACCTCCGCCTGGTCCAGTCGCAGTGTTGCCACCGGAACACGCCGGCGATACAGGGTCGAGCGCACGTCCAGCACGTCGCCGGCCAGTTCCACCCGGCGGCGGAAGAAGGCCGCGCCCAGCCCGATGCCGAGCGCGGCGATCACCAGCAGGCTCCAGGCGGCGCTGCCGCCCATGCGGAACCAGGGCGGCCAGAGCGTCACTTCGATCCAGGGCGCGCTGGCCGGTGCCTTGTACAGCTGCGCATACAGGCAGGCCACGAAGGCGGCCAGCAGCGGCAGCACGATCCACAGCACGCGCAACGGCGAGCTGTCGGCCACCTCGTACTGTTTCGGGTCGCTGGCGCCCATGGCTCAGGCCTCCTTCTTGAACACCAGCATCGCCGGGCGCATCGGCGCCGGGATGATGATGTTGACCAGCTCCCAGCCCAGTTGGCCCTGGCGGCTGAGTTCGGCCTGGATGTCCTCGGACTTGTGCAGGCCCATCATGGACGTCTTGACCTCGATGGTCTGGTAGCTCCAGCGCTTGCTCATTCCTTGTCCTCCGGCGATGGCTTGGGTTTCGGCAGGCGTCCTGCCTTGCGCAGGGCGTCGCGCAGCACGTATTCAATCTGCGCGTTGAGGCTGCGCAGCTCGTCGTCAGCCCAGCGCTGTGCCGCGGCCAGGACCTCGGCATTGATGCGCAGCGGATAGGCTTTCTTCTCACTCATGAAAACTCCTGGCGGGGCGGTGGGGCGCCCCGTTGCGAGGGTGGTTCAGTACAGCGAACCGGCATTGACGATCGGCTGGGTACCGCGGTCCGAGCACAGCACGGTCAACAGGTTGCTGACCATGTGCGCCTTGCGTTCCTCATCCAGCTGCACCACGCCGTTCTTCTGCAGTTCGGCCAGGGCCATCTCGACCATGCCAACCGCGCCGGCAACGATGCGCGTGCGCGCGGCGATCACCGCATTGGCCTGCTGCCGCTGCAGCATCGCCTGGGCGATTTCGGCGGCGTAGGCGAGGTGGCTGATGCGCGCGTCGATCACCTGCACGCCGGCATCGGCCAGGCGCTCGGCCAACTCGTTCTTCAGGTGCTGGGAGATTTCGCTGGCGTGGCTGCGCAGGGCCAGCTGGCCGTCCTCATGCTGGTCATAGGGATAGCTGGTGGCCATCGCGCGCAGCGCCGATTCGGACTGGATATGCACGAAGCTCTCGTAGTCATCCACGTTGTAGACCGCCTCGGAGGCATCGACCACCTGCCAGACGATCACCGCGGCGATCTCGATCGGGCTGCCGTCCAGCTCGTTGACCTTCAGCTTGCCGCTTTCGAAGTTGCGCACGCGCTGGCTGACCCGGCGCTTGCTGAAGAAGGGATTGTTCCAGCGCAGGCCGTTGTCCTTCACAGTGCCGACGTACTTGCCGAACAGGCTGAGCACCGCGGCCTGGTTGGGCTGGATGGTGTACAGGCCGGCCAGGATGAACATGCCGGCCGCGACCAGCAGGACGCCCAGCAGCATCAGCAGCAGGTTGGGCGAGCCGGTGCTGGCCTTGGCGGCAACCCCGAGCACGAACACGGCGGCACCGGCGAGGGCGACCAGCAGGGCGCCGGCCAGCGTGCCGAGGCCGTTGAGCGAGGACAGCGACTTCTCTTTCATGGCAGTACGTCCTTGAGGGTTCGGAATTAAGATATCAAAGTGATATCAGATGCGGGTTACCGTTCGTCGGATGCCGTGGCCGGGGTGCCCGGCCAGCTAGAATGCCCACCCGCCTTCACATCGCTGCTGGAACCGCCATGGCCAAGCTTGGAACTCCGTTGTCCCCCTCCGCCACCCGGGTGCTGCTGCTGGGCTCGGGTGAACTCGGCAAGGAGGTGGCCATCGAGCTGCAGCGGCTGGGCGTGGAAGTGATCGCCGCCGACCGCTACGCCGATGCGCCGGCAATGCAGGTCGCGCATCGCTCGCACGTGATCGACATGCTGGACGCGATGGCCCTGCGCGCGCTGATCGCCCGGGAGCAGCCGCACCTGGTGGTGCCGGAGATCGAAGCCATCCACACCGAGACCCTGGTGCAGCTGGAACAGGAGCAGGGCCTGCGGGTGATCCCGACCGCGCGCGCCGCACGCCTGACCATGGACCGTGAAGGCATCCGCCGCCTGGCCGCCGAGACCCTCGGCCTGCCGACTTCGCCGTACCGCTTCGTCGATACCGAGGCCGAGTACCGTGCCGCGGTGGCCGCGATCGGCCTGCCGTGCGTGGTCAAGCCGGTGATGTCGTCCTCGGGCAAGGGCCAGAGCACGCTGCGCAGCGAGGCGGACATCGCCCCGGCCTGGGACTACGCGCAGACCGGTGGCCGTGCCGGTGCCGGCCGCTGCATCGTCGAAGGCTTCATCGACTTCGATTACGAGATCACCCTGCTGACCGTGCGCCACGCCGGTGGCACCTCGTTCTGCGCGCCGATCGGCCACCTGCAGAAGGACGGCGACTACCGTGAGAGCTGGCAGCCGCAGCCGATGTCGAGCGCGGCACTGGCACGTGCGGAAGAAATCTCGCGTGCGATCACCGACGACCTCGGCGGTTGGGGCCTGTTCGGCGTCGAGCTGTTCGTGAAGGGCGACGAGGTGTGGTTCAGCGAAGTGTCGCCGCGCCCGCATGACACCGGCCTGGTGACGCTGGTCTCGCAGGAGCTGAGCGAGTTCGCGCTGCATGCGCGGGCGATCCTCGGCCTGCCGATTCCGGTGATCCGCCAGAGCGGCCCGTCGGCCTCGTGCGCGCTGCTGGCGCATGGCGAAGGCGTGCCGTACTTCAACAACGTGGCTGCCGCGCTGCAGGTGCCGGATACCGCGGTGCGCCTGTTCGGCAAGCCCAGCGTGCACGGCCATCGCCGTGTCGGCGTAACCCTGGCACGCGCCGAAACCATCGACGAAGCGCGCGCCATCGCGCGTGATGCCGCCGACGCCATCGGCGTCGAACTGCGCCCGTAAAACAAAAAGGGGACGGAGGGGATTAAGTCGTTTGTGCCACAAACGACTTAATCCCCTCCGTCCCCTTTTTTTACTTCACATCCACCCACACCAGGTGGTGGTCGCTGCCGTCGGCGATCTTCGCTTCGGGGCTTTCATTGGCTGGCCAGAAGATGCCGCTGCCGATGTACTCGAAACCGGTCGAGGGCAGCACGTAGTCCAGGCGCATGGTGCCGGACTTCGGGCCGAAATCGCCGGTGGCATGGAACGGCGCGCCCTTGCGCGCGATGCCCTTGGCTGCATAGGCCAGGCTGGTCTGCTCGCCGCCCACGCTGCGCGGGGTGGGGTAGCGCAGCACGCGGGCGTTCTCGATCAGTTCGACGATCGCTTCATGGCGGCCATCACCATCGACCGGGTCGTTGTTGAGGTCGCCGAGGATCACGAAGCGTGCGTCCTGGGCCAGACCGCCGCACTGCCCCTTGTCGTCGCACAGCCACGGCTTGTCGCCCTTGGACAGGTATTCCTGCCACAGGCGCAGTTCGTCGTGGTTGCGCGCGGCATTGCGCTTTTCCGGGCCGTCAAACACCGGCGGGGTCGGGTGCGAGGCCAGCGCGTGCACCACGCCGGCCGGGGTCTTCACCGGCACGTCCCAATGTGACTTCGACGACAGCCGCAGCTGCGACCACACGTGGTCGTTGTAGAAGCTCTTGCCGGTGCGCGGATCGACCGGACGGATCGCCCCCGGCATCGCGCTCCACTTCAGCAGCTGGAAGCTGCGCACCTTGGCTTCGTCGATCGGGTAGCGCGACAGCACCAGCATGCCGTACTGGCCCGGGTGCAGGCC
The DNA here is from genome assembly GCF_004365115.1 of Stenotrophomonas sp. CC22-02. Taxonomy (NCBI): domain Bacteria; kingdom Pseudomonadati; phylum Pseudomonadota; class Gammaproteobacteria; order Lysobacterales; family Lysobacteraceae; genus Stenotrophomonas; species Stenotrophomonas sp. CC22-02. The sequence continues at coordinate 731,719 of NZ_SOCO01000001.1, forward strand.
GTAGCCCCAGGCATCGTTGCCGCGGCTGCGGCCTTCGCCGCCGACCACGCCGTTGTTGTCCAGGTCCAGGCCGCTGGGCACGCCGGTGTTGACCGGCGCCAGGTAGCGGTAGGCGAAGTGCAGCGGCTTGCCGCCGCCGGGCTGGGCCACTTCCAGGTAGCGCTTCTGGAACAGGTCGGCGGCGCGGTGGGCGTCGTCGAAGTCGAACTCGTTCAGCAGCACCAGGTCCGGGCGCACCTGCTGCAGCACCGCGGCGATCTTGCGTGCGTGCTCACTGTCGCCTTCCAGTTCCTTGATCAGGCCACCGGCGTCATCGGAGTACAGCGAGGTGTTGTAGGTGGCCAGGCGCAGCGCAGCGGACGGCTTTTCGGTCATCGCGGGGGAGGTGGCGAAGGCGGGGGCGGTGGCGCCGCAGAGCAGGGCCAGGGCGAGGATCAGGGGTTTGGCGTTCATGGGCCGTATTGTGCACCCGGCCCGGTGTCAGCGGTTTGTCAGCGCCCGTCCAGATCGTTGTCGAAATCGTGCCAGCGGCGGCCGTCGTAGGCCTCCAGCGGATGGAAGCGGCGCTTGTAGTCCATCTTCTGGTGGCCGCGGATCCAGTAGCCCAGGTAGACGTGCGGCAGGCCCTCGCGGCGGGCCCATTCGATCTGCTGCAGGATTGCAAACGTACCCAGCCCGCGCGCGGCGTGCTCCGGGTCGAAGAAGGTGTAGACCGCCGACAGGCCGTGCTCGGTGACGTCGGTCACCGCCACCCCCAGCAGCTGGCTGGGCTGGCCGTCGTGGCCGGGCAGGCGCATCTCCATAAAGCGGGTGTGCGACCAGCTGCCGATCAGGAACTGCTCGAATTCGTGCGGGCCATGGTCGTCCATGCCACCGTTGGCGTGGCGATGCACCAGGTAGCGGTGATACAGCGCAAACAGGTCGTCGCGGGCGGTGGCGGCGGTGATCCGCACCTCCAGGTCTTCATTGCGGGCCGCGCAACGGCGCTGGCTGCGGTCCGGGGCGAAGCGCGCCACCGGGATGCGCACCGCCACACAGGCCTGGCAGTGCGCGCAATGCGGCCGGTAGACCAGGTCACCGCTGCGGCGGAAGCCCCAGCTCAGTGCCAGCGGGTAAAGGCCGCCGAGCCGGCGGTCGTGCGGGTCCAGCACCAGGTCGCGCGCCACCCGGTCCGACCAGTACCCGCAGGGGTGCTCGCCGGTCTGGAAAAGTCGCAGTTCGTCGTCTCTGTCGCCATGCATCGCCATGGGCACAGCATAGCCCCAGCCCGTCGCAGTGGCGGCGACTGTCCGCCGGATGAATGGAACTGGCAGCGGCGTCAACCGATGTCGCGCCCGGGCGTTGTTGTCCCCCGAGGGTGAAGTGATCACCCCGACGCTGTTCCCATCCCCAGGAGTGACCTCATGATCCGTACCCCCCTGCTGCTGGCCCTGCTGCTCGGCACCTCCGCTTCCGGTATCGCGCTGGCGGCCGACACCCCGACCACGCCGGCGCAGCGCCCGGCCAAGCTGGACACCAATGGCGACGGCGTCATCGACCGCAGCGAAGCCGCTGCCAACCCGCGTCTGGCGGCGAAGTTCGACGAACTGGACAAGAACAAGGACGGCAAGCTCTCGCGCGATGAACTGCCGCGCTGGAAGCACGGCCGTCGTGGCCACGGCGGCGAGCGCTGGGCCAAGCTGGACGTCAACAAGGACGGCCGCATCAGCCGCGAGGAAGCCAAGGCCGATCCGCGCCTGGCCGCACGCTTCGACCAGCTCGACCTCAACAAGGACGGCTACCTGGACAAGGCCGACCGCGAGCTGCGCATGAAGCAGATGCGTGACGCCTGGTTCGCCGCGGCCGACACCAACAAGGACGGCCAGCTGAGCAAGGCCGAGTTCGATGCGGTCAAGCGCCCGATGCACGGTGGTCCGCGTCAGGGCGGCCCGCGTGACGGTGCCATGCCGAAGCCGCAGCGCTGAGAGCCAACGCAGTGATCGACGACAACGCCGGCGCACTGCCGGCGTTGTCCGTTACAGGCGGCCGCTGCGTACCAGCGAGTACAGCACCAGTGCGATCACCATCAGGTTCATGGCGATGATGCCGGTGCGGCCGTACATGGACTCGTACTTCCAGTTGATGCCCGTGCGCCCGCGCCGTGCCGAGTCCCGCACGATCATCGGCGCCATCACTCGCTGCAGCGGTACCAGGCACTGGTAGTTGACCACGCCCAGGCCGACCGCCAGCACCGCCATCTGTGCCCAGACCGGCACCTGCAGCATCACCGCCAGCAGGATCGCCAGGCACCAGAACATGCCGGTGGTGATGTTGAGATAGAGGAAGCGACGCACATCGGCGCGCTCGGCATCGGTCTCGGTGTACGACATCAGGAAGCGCCCGCCCAGATAGCTGCCGATCGCTCCGCCGACCACGCCACCGATGACTGCGCCCCAGCTTTCGGCCGGCAGCACGTGCAGCTGGCCTAGTGTGGCAGTCAACGAGCCCATCGCGGTGCCGCCTGCCGCACTGGCGCCGCCGAGGCCGAGCTTGCTGCCGCCGATGCCGACGCCGGTGCCGAGCAGGATCGCCGCGCTGGTGGTGCCGGGCGCGGCCACCAGCACCATCGACACCACGGCCGTGGCGAACGCCGCACTCGGGGCGCTGCTGCGGGCGAATTCGCCGAAGCGTTGCAGCAGGCCGTCACGCACCTGGGCGCGGGCACGCGACAGCCGCTTGCGCACGGCGGCGTCGCTGAGCCCGAGCAGGTCGGCCACCTGCTGCGAACGCTGGCCTTCGCGGTAGTACAGCAGCAGGACTTCGCGGCTGTCGGCCGGCAGTGCGGAAATGATGTCTTCGGCGACGATCTCTTCTTCCACCCGCTGCAGCCGGTCGGCCGCACCTGGCGCCGGGTCGGCGGCCATGCCCAGTGCCACTTCGGCCGCCTCGCCGGTCAGCGGCCGGCCACGCTGCGCACGCAGCCAGTCGCGGGCCAGGTTGCGGGTGATCTGCCGCAGCCAGGGCAGGAAGCTGGTTGAACTGCGCAGCTGGTGCAGCTGCTGCCAGCCCTTCACGAAGGCTTCCTGGGCGATGTCCTCGCTGGCCTGGCGGTCGCGGGTGATGGCCAGCGCGATGGCGGTGACCGTGTTCTGGCAGGCCAGCACGATGCGGCCATAGGCATGCTGGCAGCCGCCGGCGGCGGCCGGCAGTTCGCGTTCCAGGGTCTGGTCGATCGATGCGGCGAAGGTCGTCACGGCGGCGGCTCTCCTGCTGGGATTGTGTCCCATGACGGAGCCGCGCGCGAAGTGTGACCGGCCTTCAGTGCGGTAGTGCCGGCCGCTGGCCGGCAACCGCAGCCCGCCGGACGGGTTCATGAGGTTGCCGGCCAGCGGCCGGCACTACCCGTGTGTCATTTCGAGGGCTGGATGCGGACCCGGACTTCTTCTTCTTCCGGCGGAGCTGGTTGGGCGGGGGGCTGCTGCTGCGGCTGCGCCTGCGGGGTAGGGAGCGGTGCTGCCGGCGCCGGGGCGCCGCGATGGCGCAGGCCAATCACCAGCGCCACGCCGGCGATCACCACCAGCAGGGCGATGCGGATGCGCCAGGCCCAGCCGCGCCCGCCGCTTCCCTGTTCCGGCATGTCGCGGAAGGCGAATTCGGCGGTCGGGTGGTCGCGGCGGGTGGTGTCGAGCAGGCGCGCGTCACGCAGGATTTCGCGTGCGCGCGGCTGGTCGTCGGCGCGCACGATCCACACCGCCGGGTAGGCGCTGGCGTTGCCCAGGTCGGTATAGCTGAACTGGCCGCGGCGGCGGGTCTTGTACGAGCGCCCGTTGGTCACCTTGACTTCGATGCCATGCCCGCGCAGGAGCTCGGCCACGCCTTCCACGGTTTCCACGCGCTGGCTGCTGAAGATCTGGCGCATCGGATTACTCCTTGGCCGGCACGGCGGCCGCCGCTGCCTGGTCGGGAACGACGCGGATCAGGCCTTCCTGCGCGGTGCTGGCCACCAGCACGCCGTTGCGGGTGAAGAACTGGCCGCGGGCCAGGCCGCGCGAATCCTGCGCGCTGGGGCTGTCCAGCGAGTACAGCAGCCAGTCGTCGGCACGGAACGGGCGGTGGAACCAGATGGCGTGGTCGAGCGAGGCCATCTGCACATGCGGGTGGTAGTAGCTGATGCCGTGCGGGAATGTCGCGGTGCCCAGCAGGTGGAAGTCGGAGGCATAGGCCAGCAGCGCCTGGTGCAGCTCGGGCGCATCGCCGACCGGCTCGCTCAGGCGCAGCCACACCTGGTGGTAGGGCGGGCGCTTGGGCGGGTTCAGTTCGTCACGCGGGTAGACGTGGCGGAACTCGAACGGGCCGCCGCGCGACAGCCAGCGCTGCACCTTGATCGGCAGCCGCTCGAGCACTTCGGCTGGCAGCGGACGATTCGGTTCGATGTCTTCCGGTTGCGGCACTTCGGGCATCTTGTGCTGGTGCTCGGCCCCGGTTTCGGCCTGCTGGAACGAGGCCGCGCAGAAGAAGATCACCTTGCCGTGCTGGATCGCGGTGACCCGGCGTACCGAGAAGCTGCCGCCATCGCGGGTGCGGTCCACGTCGTAGACGATCGGGTGGTCGATGTTGCCGGCGCGCAGGAAGTAGGCGTGCAGCGAGTGCACGTGGCGGCCGTTGTCGACCGTGGCCTGTGCGGCGGCCAATGCCTGGCCCAGCACCTGCCCGCCGAACACGTACTTGGTGCCGATGTCGCGGCTCTGCCCGCGGAACAGGTTGTCCTCCAGCCGCTCCAGGGTGAGCAGGTCGATCAGCTCGGAGACGACGGGTTCGGGCGTGTCGTTCAAGGGGGCAGCCACAGCAATGAAGAGGGCCTGATTATACCGGTGCAGGCCGGCCCATCATCGGTAGTGCCGGCCGCTGGCCGGCAGCTTCGTGATCCTTCTGCGGCGCCTGAGGTAGCCGGCCAGCGGCCGGCACTACCGTTTACTTGCCCAGGCGCGCCACCAGTGCCTGCAGGGCGTTCTGTGCATCCGGGGCGAACCAGGCTTCGACGAAGCGGTCCAGCTGGATCAGGTCCGGGTGCAGGGCTTCGTGCAGGTCGGCGCGGGCAACCGCGCGGGTCAGGAGCATCGGCTGGCGCGGCTGCTTCAGCAGGTTCTGCAGCCAGGCCACGGCACGCGCCACCACCAGGTCACCTTCAGCCAGTTCATCGACCAGGCCGATCTGCAGCGCCTGTTCGGCCGGCACCAGCGAACCGGTGGTCAGCAGGACCCCGGCGCGGTGCACGCCCACCGCGCGGCGCAGCAGGCGCTGGATGCCCTCCGGTGCGATCAGGCCCACCTGCACCTCGTTCAGGCCGATGGCATACGGGCGCGACGGCTCGGCGCTGCGCGCCATCACCCGGTAGTCGCAGCACAGCGCCAGCACGCAGCCGCCGGCCGGGGCGTGGCCGGTGATCGCGGCCACCACCGGGATGCGGCTCTCGGCCAGCGTGCGCACGGCGCCAAAGAAGGCGTTCCAGGTGTCCAACAGCTTGTGCTTGTCATCGCCGTGCGAGAGCAGGTGCGGCACGTCCATGCCACCGGTGAAGATGCGCTCGCTGCCCGACAGCACGATGCCGTGCGCATCTTCGGCCATGGCCAGCTCGATGGCGTGGATCAACTGCCGGCACAGTTCGGTATCCAGTGCGTTGACCGGCGGCCGCGCCAGGCGCAGTTCGCGGATGGGGCCATGGTTGATCACCTCGATGAGCGTCGTCATGCTGCGGTCTCGTTGCGAAGAAGGAACCTGGGCGATGATAACCAAACCATTCGTTGGCGTACTGTGGGTTCTGTGTGCGGCCGCAGCATCGGCTTCTGCCGCCGAGACGACGTGCGTCACCGTCGAGCAGGGCTGGGCGCGGCTGCCGCCGAATCCGGCGATGCCGATGACCGCCGGCTACGGCGTGATCCACAACCGCTGCGGCAAGGCGGTGGTGATTACCGGTGCGGCCAGTAGCAGCTTTGGTGATGTGTCGCTGCACGAGACCACGATCACTGACGGGGTCAGCCGGATGCACGCGATCGAGCGCCTGCCGCTGGCACCGGGCGCCCGTGCCGAACTCAAGCCCGGTGGCCTGCACCTGATGCTGATGCAGGGCAAGGGCGCATTGAAGGACGGGCAGGCGCTGCCACTGCGGCTGCAGCTGGAAGGCGGTGGCGAAGTAAATGCCACGTTGACCGTGCGCAAGGCCGCGAAATGACGATCGGGTAGAGCCGGCCGCTGGCCGGCAACACAGGAAATGCCGGCCAGCGGCCGGCACAATCACGGGGCTTACGTCCAGTCGTATGAGAACAGCACCGTGCGGCTTACCGGTTCGTACAGCATGACGATGGCATCGGCGCCAGTGGCGCACCAGTTGTAGCCGGCCACTTCGGCGACTGCGAAGAATTTATTGCCATCACGCGTGATGGTCACGTCTTCCATGTCTGCCGTGCGATCACGATCGTGCATTGGAGGCAGGATCGAGATCTCGAATGCTGCCGGTATCTCTGCAGTTTCTGTCCAGTTTCCGTACGAAATCGCGCCGCCAAGGGTATCCAGCCAAGCCTGTTCGCGTGGCGCGCCATCGCCATAGCGCGAATAGCTGGCCAGCTTTCCGTGTTGCTGGAAGTACGCCTGGGCCTTGGCATGGCTTTCGCGCATCTCGGCGATATGCGCACTCGCGTACTCGCCTTCCACTTCGTCTCCCTGGAAGTAGCCCTCGTTGCCGAGGAAGCGCATCTCGTTGTCGTCCGTCAGCTGGAAAGCGGTCCAGTTGCTGCCGGTGAATTCGTTGTGGTGCTCTCCGGTGTCGTCACCGATACAGCCGTCATACGGCTCGATCGGGCACAGCATGGTTGCCGCCTGGCCGGCCAGTTCCGGGCGCAGCACGCCCAGGTCGATCTTCAGCAGCGGCAACAGGTGCTGGCCGAGCCAGGCCTGGTCGGCGGGGAAGACATCGGCGGGGAAGGGGACCATGCCGGGCAGCAGGTCGCGCAGTTCGGTGTGGTGGATCATGTCAGTCCTTTGATCAGTGTCGGTCGTGCCGGCCGCTGGCCGGCATCGTCATTGCCGCCGAAGCGTGCCGACCAAGGTCGGCATCTACCAGAAGCGAATCAGGTCGACGCGCTGCGGATCGCCTCTGGCAGCGGTGCGCTCTTGCCGGTCTGGGTGTCCATCCACACCACCACCACGTTGCCGTCCGAATACAGCTTCGACTCATCCTGCTGGTCGACGATGCGGTGGCCGATGGTCACGCTGCTGTTGCCCAGGCGCTCGACGAACAGTTCGACCAGGATGTCGTTGGGCCACACGATCGGCAGCCGGTAGTTGACGTTGGTCGCGGCCACCACCGGTGCGATGCGGTCGGTCATCGACACGCCGTCCACGCCCAGCATCCAGCGCACGCGCGCTTCTTCCAGGTAGGAGATGTACTTGGCGTTGTTGACGTGGCCCATGCTGTCCATGTCACGCCAGCGCACGCTGATCGGGATGCGGGCCAGGATCTTGTGTTCACTGCTCATCAGGCGTCCTTCTTCTTCTTGCTGGCGGCAGCAGTCTTGCTGGCCTTGCCGGTACTCGTTGCCGCCACCGCCTTCTTCGCCACCTTGGCCGGCTTTTCAGGCTTCACCTTGCGCGGCGGGCGGGCGTCGGGTTTGTTGGCCACGGCGGCCGGGCGTTCCGGTCGCGCGCTGGTGGACGGCAGCATGCGCGCCAGGAACTGGCCGGTGTACGACTGCGGGCAGGCTGCCACGTCTTCCGGCGTGCCGGTGACCAGGATCGTGCCACCGCGATGGCCGCCTTCCGGACCCAGGTCGACGATCCAGTCGGCGGTCTTGATCACGTCCAGGTTGTGTTCGATCACCACTACCGTGTTGCCTTCGTCGCGCAGCTTGTGCAGCACGCCGAGCAGCGCTTCGATGTCGTGGAAGTGCAGGCCGGTGGTCGGCTCGTCCAGGATGTACAGAGTGCGCCCGGTATCGCGGCGCGACAGTTCCTTGGACAGCTTCACGCGCTGCGCTTCACCACCGGACAGCGTGGTCGCGCTCTGGCCCAGCTTGATGTAGCTCAGGCCCACGTCGACCAGCGTTTCCAGCTTGCGGGCGATCGACGGCACCGGCTCGAACAGCTTCAGCGCATCCTCGACGGTCATTTCCAGCACGTCGTTGATGTTGAAGCCCTTGTACAGGATCTCCAGCGTCTCGCGGTTGTAGCGCTTGCCGTGGCAGACGTCGCAGGGCACGTACACGTCCGGCAGGAAGTGCATCTCGACCTTGATCAGGCCATCGCCCTGGCACGCTTCGCAGCGGCCACCGCGCACGTTGAAGCTGAAACGGCCCGGCGAGTAGCCGCGCGCACGCGCTTCGGGCACCTGCGCGAACAGCTCGCGCAGCGGGGTGAACAAACCGGTGTAGGTGGCCGGGTTCGAACGCGGGGTGCGGCCGATCGGCGACTGGTCGATGTCCACCACCTTGTCGAACAGATCCAGGCCATCGATCTCCTTGTAGGGAGCGATCGGATGCGAGGAACCGTTGATCTCGTTGGCGGCCAGCGAGAACAGGGTGTCGTTGATCAGGGTCGACTTGCCCGAGCCGGACACACCGGTCACGCAGGTCAGCAGGCCCGACGGAATCGCCAGGTCCACGCCCTTCAGGTTGTTGCCGCTGGCCCCACGCAGGTGCAGGGTCATCTTCGGGTTCGGCTTGTGCCGGCGCGCGGGAATCTCGATCGCGCGCTTGCCCGACAGGTACTGGCCGGTCAGCGAGCGCGGTGCCTCCAGGATGTCCTGCAGGGTGCCCTGGCCGACGATCTCGCCGCCGTGCACGCCCGCGCCGGGGCCGATGTCCAGCACGTAGTCGGCCAGGCGGATCGCGTCCTCGTCATGCTCGACCACGATCACCGTGTTGCCGAGGTCGCGCAGGCGGGTGAGGGTGCCGAGCAGGCGCTCGTTGTCACGCTGGTGCAGGCCGATCGACGGCTCGTCGAGCACGTACATCACGCCGACCAGGCCGGCGCCGATCTGGCTGGCCAGGCGGATGCGCTGCGCTTCGCCACCGGACAGGGTGTCGGCCTTGCGCTCCAGGGTCAGGTAATCCAGGCCGACATCGACCAGGAAGCCGAGGCGCTCACCGATTTCCTTGACGATCTTGGAGGCGATCTCGCCGCGCCAGCCCGGCAGGCTCAGTTCGCTGAAGAACTTCAGTGCTTCGTCGATCGGCAGCACCACCAGGTCCGGCAGCGGGCGATCGGCGACGAACACGTTGCGTGCCGCCCTGTTGAGGCGGGCGCCATGGCATTCCGGGCACGGCTGTTCGCTGATGTACTTGGACAGCTCCTCGCGCACCGCCGGCGATTCGGTTTCCTTGTAGCGGCGCTCGAGGTTGGGAATGATGCCCTCGAAGCGGTGCTTGCGCTGGGTGCGGCCACCGGCTTCGGTGAAGTAGGTGAAGGTGATCGCCTCATCGCCGCTGCCGTACAGCACGGCCTGCTGCACGTTTTCCGGCAGCGAGTTCCACGCCGCATCGACGTCGAACTTGTAGTGCTTGGCCAGCGAGGCGATCAGCTGGAAATAATAGGCATTGCGGCGATCCCAGCCGCGCACCGCACCGGCGGCCAGCGACAGCTCCGGATGCACCACCACGCGCGACGGATCGAAGAATTCGGCGATGCCCAGGCCATCGCAGCCGGGGCAGGCGCCCATCGGTGCGTTGAACGAGAACAGGCGCGGCTCCAGCTCCGGCAGCGAGTAATCGCACACCGGGCAGGAGTACTTGGAGGAGAACAGCGTCGGCGCGGTTTCGGTGTTGTCCAGGCTCTGCACCGAGGCCATGCCGTCGCCCAGCTTCAGCGCGGTCTCGAAGCTCTCGGCCAGGCGCTGCTTGATGTCCTCGCGCGGGCGGAAGCGGTCGATCACCGCCTCGATGGTGTGCTTCTGGCGCAGTGCCAGCGGCGGCACCGCGTCGATTTCATGCAGCTCGCCGTCCACGCGTACGCGCACGAAGCCCTGCGCGCGCAGCTGGTCGAACACCTGCGCGTGCTCGCCCTTGCGGTCGCGGATGACCGGCGCCAGCAGCATGTAGCGCTGTTCCGGGTCCAGGGTCAGCACCTGATCGACCATCTGGCTGACCGTCTGTGCTTCCAGCGGGTAGCCGTGGTCCGGGCAGCGCGGGGTGCCGACGCGGGCGTACAGCAGGCGCAGGTAGTCGTAGATCTCGGTGATCGTGCCGACGGTCGAACGCGGGTTGTGCGAGGTCGACTTCTGCTCGATCGAGATGGCCGGGGACAGGCCTTCGATGTGGTCCAGGTCCGGCTTTTCCATCACGCTCAGGAACTGGCGTGCATAGGCCGACAGCGACTCGACGTAGCGGCGCTGGCCTTCTGCGTAGATGGTGTCGAACGCCAGCGAGGACTTGCCCGAGCCGGACAGGCCGGTGATCACGATCAGCTTGTCGCGGGGCAGGTCGAGGTCGAGGTTCTTCAGGTTGTGCGTCCGCGCGCCGCGGATGCGGATGAAATCCATCGCCATGGGGGATCCGGTTGTGGGGGCGTTGGCTGGGTGCCGGGCCAGCAGGGAACGGCAATCGGTCAGCCTACCGAGGTGACCAGATGGGGGCAATGGGCGACAATGCCAGCCCGGTGTCTCACCCTGTGAGACAAGGCTTTATGAAGGGGTCAGATCCCTTTTCACGCTGTGAAAAGGGATCTGACCCCGTTCCGACCGGGCCTCCCGGGCTGTTCAGGGGTTGACTTGACCCTGTCGCATTGATCTGCGTACAATCCCGCTCCTGTCCGCCCTCGACGGCGGCAGTCCATAGACCACAATAACTACAGAGGAAGTCTGGTCATGTACGCAGTACTGGTCACCGGCGGTAAGCAATACCGCGTGGCGCAGGGCGAAAAGCTCCGCGTCGAAAAGCTCGAAGTCGAAGTCGGCAGCGAGATCAAGTTTGACAACATCCTGATGCTGGGCGACAGCGACGGCGTGAAGCTGGGCGATGCGCTGAAGGGCGCTGCCGTCACCGCCAAGGTCCTGTCCCAGGGTCGTGCTGACAAGGTCCGGATCATCAAGTTCCGTCGCCGCAAGCACCACATGAAGCGTCAGGGTCACCGTCAGTACTACACCGAAATCGAGATCACCGGCATCGCCGGCTAAGCATCAGGAGAAGCAGTCATGGCACATAAAAAGGGCGTAGGCTCCTCGCGCAACGGTCGCGACTCCAACCCGAAGTACCTGGGCGTCAAGATCTTCGGCGGCCAGGCCATCGAAGCCGGCAACATCATCGTGCGTCAGCGCGGCACCCAGTTCCACCCGGGTTCCGGCGTGGGCCTGGGCCGTGACCACACCCTGTTCGCCCTCGTGGACGGCAAGGTGGAGTTCTCGGTCAAGGGCGCCAAGAAGCGTCGCACCGTCAGCATCGTCTCGGCCGACGCCTGATCCAGGCATCGCCGGCACCCGTGCCTCGGCATGGCGGTGCTGGGTGAAGAGCACGCTGCATGAAGAGCCCCGCTTCGGCGGGGCTTTTCGTTAGAGTTACCGGGTAAAAGGAAGACCGGCCGCGCCGGGCTGCGGGCCACGCGCGCCCGCATTACATTCAAGGCGACGGCGCAGATGCCGCGCCCATCGCAGGCATCGAAACAATGAAACTGGTAGACGAAGCAGAAATCGAAGTGTTCGCCGGCAACGGCGGCAACGGCTGCATTGGCTTCCGTCGCGAGAAGTTCATTCCGCTCGGCGGCCCGGACGGCGGCGACGGCGGTGCAGGCGGCAGCGTGTACATCCGCGCCGACGAAAACCTGAACACCCTGGTCGACTTCCGCCATGACCGCATCTTCAAGGCGCAGCGCGGCGAGAACGGCATGGGCCGCCAGGCCTATGGCAAGGGCGGCGAAGACCTCACCATCACCGTGCCGGTCGGCACCGTGGTCATCAACGTTGCCACCGATGAAGTCATCGGCGACCTGACCCAGCACAACGACCGCCTGCTGGTGGCCAAGGGCGGCCGCGGCGGCCTGGGCAATATGCATTTCAAGAGCTCGACCAACCGTTCGCCGCGCCAGGCGCTGCCGGGCGAGCCGGGCGAAGAGCGCACGCTGAAGCTGGAGCTGAAGCTGCTGGCCGACGTCGGCCTGCTGGGCTTCCCCAACGCCGGCAAGAGCACCCTGATCCGTGCCGTTTCGGCGGCAACCCCTAAAGTGGCCGATTACCCGTTCACCACGCTGTACCCGAACCTGGGTGTGGTGAAGGTGGAGAACTACCGCAGCTTCGTCATCGCCGACATTCCGGGCCTGATCGAGGGCGCGGCGGACGGTGCCGGCCTCGGTGCGCAGTTCCTGCGCCACCTGCAGCGCACCCGCCTGCTGCTGCACCTGGTGGACATCTCGCCGATGGAAGGTGGTGTGGAGGGCATCTCGCCGGTGGAGCAGGTGCGTGCGATCGAGCGTGAGCTGGAAAAGCACGATCCGGAGCTGCTGAACAAGCCGCGCTGGCTGGTGCTGAACAAGGCCGACCTGATGTTCGAAGACGAGGCCAAGGCGGCGGCCGAGCAGATCGTCGCCGAGCTGGGCTGGAAGGAGCCGTGGTTCCTGGTGTCGGCGCTGGGTCGCGAAGGTACCTTCCCGATCATGAGCCGGATCATGGCGTTCTTCGATCGCCAGAAGGAAGACGAGCTGGAAGCCCGCAACGCGCAGTAATGCTGTTGTGGTTCCATGCGAAAAACCCGGCTTCGGCCGGGTTTTTTGCTTTCCGGTAGTGCCGGCCGCTGGCCGGCATTCCCGGATCGCAGGCAACAAAAAACCCGGCCGAGGCCGGGCTTTTGTCTGCTGCCCAACCCCGAAGGGCAGGGCGGCAACGCCGGATCAGGCGGCCTTGAGGGCCTTGATACGGTCGTTCAGGCGGCTCTTGTGGCGAGCAGCCTTGTTCTTGTGGATCAGGCCACGCGCGCTGAAGCGATCCAGGATCGGCTGGGCAACGGCGAAGGCGGCTTCGGCGCCGGCGGCATCGTTGGCGTCCAGCGCCTTGATCACTTTCTTGACAGCGGTGCGCAGCATCGAGCGCTGAGCCACGTTGCGCGCGTTGCGCACGACGGTCTGCTTGGCGCGCTTCTTGGCGGACTTGATATTGGCCACGGTGGTGGTTTCCTGAAAAAATCGGTGTTATGGGAACAGCAAGCTAGCTAGTATGATGGCGTAAGAAATGCACGTCAAGTCGATTGTCAAGAGGGACGCTGAGTGAGTTCACCCAAGTTGTTGCGGGGCCTGCTGTCGTTCAGCAGCATGACCATGGTCTCGCGCGTCCTTGGACTTGTCCGGGACTTCGTGGTGACCACCACGTTCGGCACCAACGCCATCACTGATGCTTTCTGGGTCGCCTTCAGGGTACCCAATTTCCTGCGCCGGTTGTTCGCCGAGGGGTCTTTCGCCACCGCTTTCGTGCCGGTGTTCACGGAAGTGAAGGAAACCCGCAGCCACGCCGAGCTGCGCGAACTGATGGCCCGCACCGCCGGCACCCTGGGTGGGGTGCTGATGCTGGTCACCGCGCTGGCGCTGATCTTCGCGCCGCAGCTGGCCTCGGTCTTCTCAAGCGGCGTTGATACAGACCCGGTCAAGCAGGGCCTGCTGGTGGACCTGTTCCGCCTGACCTTCCCGTTCCTGCTGTTCGTCTCGCTCACCGCACTGGCCGGCGGCGCGCTGAACAGTTTCCAGCGCTTCGCGATGCCGGCGCTGACCCCGGTCATCCTCAACCTGTGCATGATCGCCGGCGCGCTGTGGCTGGCGCCGCGGCTGGGCGGCACCCCTGAAAAGCAGATCCTGGCGCTGGGCTGGGCGGTACTGGCCGCCGGCATCCTGCAGCTGCTGTTCCAGCTGCCCTCGCTGAAGGGCATCAACCTGCTGACCCTGCCGCGCTGGGGCTGGAGCCATCCGGGCGTGCGCAAGGTGATGACGCTGATGGTGCCGACCCTGTTCGGTTCCTCGGTGGCGCAGATCAACCTGCTGCTGGACACGGTCATCGCGGCCAAGCTGACCGACGGCTCGCAGTCCTGGCTGTCGCTGGCCGATCGCTTCCTGGAGCTGCCGCTGGGCGTGTTCGGCGTGGCGCTGGGCACGGTGATCCTGCCGGCGCTGGCCCGCCACCACGTCAGCACCGACCGTGAAGGCTTCTCGCGCTCGCTGGACTGGGGTCTGCGCATGACCCTGCTGATCTCGGTGCCGGCCATGCTCGGCCTGCTGCTGCTGGCCGAGCCGCTGATCGCGACCATCTTCCAGCACGGCCAGTTCAGCGCCTTCGATACCCGCATGACCGCGTTGTCGGTGTACGGCCTGAGCTTCGGCCTGCCGGCGTTCGCCCTGCTGAAGGTGGTGCTGCCGGCGTTCTACGCGCGGCAGGACACCAAGACCCCGGTGCGCGCCGGTATCGCCGCGCTGGTGGCCAACATGGTGTTCAACTTCGCGCTGCTGGCGGTGCTGTACCAGGTGATGGTGCCGGACGAACTGAAGGCACAGGGCGTAATGGCGGCCATCGGCAAGCAGCCGGGCCTGCACCTGGCGCTGGGCATTGCCAGCGCGCTGTCCAGTTACCTGAACCTGGGCCTGCTCTGGTACTGGCTGGGCAAGACCGATGTCTACCAGCGCCGTCCGGGCTGGGGCGGCTATCTGCTGCGCCTGCTGCTGGCCTGCCTGGCCATGGTCGGCGTGCTGCTGGCGCTGCGGTACTGGCTGCCGGGCTTCTCGGCGATGAGCGTGTGGGAGCGGATCGGTGCCCTGGCGCTGCTGGTCGGTGGCGGTGGTGCGACCTATGCGGTGGCGATGGTGGCGATGGGCTTCCGCCCGCGCGACCTGCGCGGGCATTGATCGCGGCCCGTGGCGGCTATACTTCAGGGTTACACCATTGAAGCGGCGGCCCCGGTCGGGCCGGAACGAGAGTTGATGAGCAGGCTGTTCAGAAGCGTCGAGGGCGGGGAGCTGTTCCCCAACGGAAGCGTGGTCTGTATCGGTGCATTCGACGGCCTCCACCTGGGGCATCGTGCGCTGGTCCGCCACGCGGTCGCCCGCGCGCGCGCCTTGGGCGTGGCCGCGGTGGCCGTGGCGTTCGAGCCGCTGCCGCGTGAATTCTTCGCCCAGGGCACGCCGCCGCCGCGGCTGACCCTGGCGCGCAGCAAGGTCGAGATCCTGCGCGAGCTCGGCGTCGATGCGATCGGCCTGCTGCGTTTCGACGCGGCGATGGCCGCCATGCCGGCCGAGGACTTCGTGCGGCGGCTGCTGGTGCACCGGCTGGGCGCCCGCGAAGTGTGGATCGGCCCGGACTTCTGCTTCGGCAACCGTCGTCGTGGTGACCTGGCCCTGCTGCAGAAGATGGGCGCCGAACTGGGCTTCAGCGCCGGCGAGATCGAGGCGGTGGACCTGCATGGCGAGCGCATTTCCAGCACCCGCATCCGCCAGCTGCTGCAGGACGGCGACTTCGCCCGCGCCGGCGACCTGCTCGGTCGTCCGTACGCGATCAGCGGGCGGGTGGTGCGCGGGCGCCAGCTCGGCCGCACGCTGGGTTTCCCGACCGCCAACCTGCGCTTCCCGAAGACCCCGGCGCTGTCGGGCATCTACGCGACCTGGGTGCACGGCGTGTTCGACCAGCCGTGGCCCTCGGTGTCCAGCTTCGGCACGCGGCCGACGGTGGACGGCGTGGAGCCGCTGCTGGAAGCGCACCTGTTCGATTTCCAGGGCGACCTGTATGGCCGCCACATCGACGTGGAGTTCGTCGCCAAGCTGCGCGACGAAGAGAAATTCAATGATCTGGCGGCACTGACCGACCAGATGCACCGCGACGCCGAACAGGCGCGCGCCATCCTTTCCGAACATAGATTGCGAGCCACTGCGTGAGCCAGGACTACAAGACCACCCTGAACCTGCCAGCCACCGAATTCCCGATGCGCGGCGACCTGCCCAAGCGCGAGCCGGGCATTCTGGCGCAGTGGGAAGCGCAGGGGCTCTACCAGCAGCTGCGCGACAACGCCGTCGGCCGCCCGCTGTTCGTGCTGCACGACGGCCCGCCGTACGCCAACGGCCGCATCCACCTCGGCCACGCGGTCAACAAGATCCTGAAGGACATCATCGTCAAGTCGCGCTACCTGGCCGGCTTCGATGCGCCCTACGTACCGGGCTGGGACTGCCACGGCCTGCCGATCGAGATCGCGGTCGAGAAGAAGTGGGGCAAGGTCGGCACCAAGCTCGACGCCGTTGAATTCCGGCAGAAGTGCCGCGAGTTCGCCGAAGAGCAGATCAACATCCAGCGCGTGGACTTCAAGCGCCTGGGCGTGACCGGTGACTGGGACAACCCGTACAAGACCCTGAGCTTCGACTTCGAAGCCAACGAGATCCGCGCGCTGGCCAAGGTCGTGGCCAATGGCCACCTGGTGCGTGGCGCCAAGCCGGTGTACTGGTGCTTCGACTGTGGTTCGGCGCTGGCCGAAGCGGAGATCGAGTACCAGGAAAAGGAATCGCCGGCGATCGACGTGGCCTACGCCGCGCGCGATGCGCAGGCCATCGGCCAGGCGTTCGGCGTGAGCGTGCCGGCCGACGTCGAAGTGGCCGTGCCGATCTGGACCACCACGCCGTGGACGCTGCCGGCCTCGCTGGCCGTTTCGCTCGGTGCGGAGATCAACTACGTGCTGGCCGAAGGCCCGGCCCACAACGGCAAGCGCCGTTGGCTGGTGCTGGCCGCCGCGCTGGCCGAGCGCGCGCTGCAGCGCTACGGCGTGGATGAAGTGGTGCTGCACGGTGAAACCACCGGCGCGGCGCTGGAAAACCAGCTGCTGGCGCATCCGTTCTACCCGGAGCGCGAAATCCTGGTGCTCAACGGTGACCACGTCTCCGACGAGGACGGTACCGGTGCGGTGCACACTGCGCCCGGCCACGGCCAGGAAGACTTCGTGGTCAGCCAGAAGTACGGCCTGCTGGACAAGTACAACGCCGGCCAGGTCACCCCGATCGACGGCCGCGGCGTGTACCTGGAATCGACCCCGCCGGCCGGTGACGTGGTGCTGGCCGGCCAGCACCTGTGGAAGGCGCAGGAGGCCATCGTCGGCGTGCTGCGCGACAACGGTTCGCTGCTGGCCTTCCACCCGATCCGCCACAGCTACCCGCACTGCTGGCGCCACAAGACGCCGGTGGTGTTCCGCGCCACCCCGCAGTGGTTCATCTCGATGGACAAGGCCAACCTGCGCACCGATGCGCTGGCTGCCATCGACACCGTGGGCTGGTTCCCGGCCTGGGGCAAGGCGCGCATCCAGAGCATGGTCGACGGTCGCCCGGACTGGACCATCTCGCGCCAGCGCACCTGGGGCGTGCCGATCGCACTGTTCACCCACCGCCAGACCGGCGAGATCCATCCGCGTTCGGTGGAGCTGATGCAGCAGGTCGCCGACCGCGTCGAGGCCGAGGGCATCGACGTGTGGTACTCGCTGGATGCCGCCGAACTGCTGGGCGCCGAAGCGGCCGACTACGAGAAGGTCACCGACATCCTCGACGTCTGGTTCGACTCGGGCGTGACCCATGAAGGCGTGCTCGCCGCGCGCGGCTTCGGCAAGCCGGCCGACCTGTACCTGGAAGGTTCCGACCAGCACCGCGGCTGGTTCCAGTCCTCGCTGCTGACCGGCGTGGCGATCGACAAGCGCGCCCCGTACAAGCAGTGCCTCACCCACGGTTTCACCGTGGACGAGCACGGCCGCAAGATGTCCAAGTCGCTGGGCAACGGCATCGAGCCGCAGGACATCATGAACAAGCTGGGCGCGGACATCCTGCGCCTGTGGATCGCCTCGGCCGACTACAGCAACGAGATGTCGCTGTCGCAGGAGATCCTCAAGCGCAACGCGGATGCCTACCGCCGCCTGCGCAACACCGCGCGCTTCCTGCTCGGCAACCTGGATGGCTTCGATCCGGCCCAGCACCTGCGTCCGCTCGACCAGATGGTCGCGCTGGACCGCTGGATCGTGCATCGCGCGTGGGAGCTGCAGGAGAAGATCAAGGCAGCCTACGACGGTTACAACATGGCCGAGATCGTGCAGCTGCTGCTGAACTTCTGCAGCGTGGACCTGGGCTCGCTGTACCTGGACGTGACCAAGGACCGCCTGTACACGATGCCGACCGACTCGCACGGTCGCCGTTCGGCGCAGAGCGCGATGTACCACATCGCCGAAGCATTCACCCGCTGGGTGGCGCCGATCCTGACCTTCACCGCCGACGAGCTGTGGGGCTACCTGCCGGGCGAGCGTGCCGGGCACGTGCTGTTCACCACCTGGTACGACGGCCTGGCGCCGCTGCCGGCCGATGCCCAGCTCAACGCCGCCGACTTCGAGCAGCTGCTGGCCGTGCGCGAGCAGGTGGCCAAGGTGCTGGAGCCGATGCGCGCCAACGGTGCGATCGGTGCCGCGCTGGAAGCGGAAATCACCATCGCCGCCAGCGAAGAGCAGGCCGCGAAGTGGCAGCCGCTGGCCGATGAACTGCGCTTCCTGTTCATCAGCGGCGACGTGCAGGTGCGCCCGGCAACCACTGACGAAGTGTTCGTCAGCGCGCAGCCGACCACCAAGGCCAAGTGCGTGCGCTGCTGGCACCACCGCGCCGATGTCGGCAGCAACGCCGACCATCCCGAACTGTGCGGCCGCTGCGTGAGCAACATCACCGGCGCCGGCGAACTGCGGAGCTGGTTCTGATGAGCACTGCACGCCCGCATCCCAACGCCCTGGTCTGGCTGCTGCTGTCGGCGGCCATCATCGGCCTGGACCAGTGGTCCAAGGCCTGGGTGCTGTCGAGCCTGCCGGAGTTCCAGCCGGTGGTGGTCATCGATGGCTTCTGGAACTGGTACCGCACCTACAACACCGGTGCCGCGTTCAGTTTCCTGAGCGACGCCGGTGGCTGGCAGAAGTACTTCTTCACTGCGCTGGCGATCGCCATCAGCGGCCTGATGGCCTGGTGGCTGCGCGGTACCGCCCGCGGCAACTGGAAGGCCGCGGTGCCGTATGCGCTGATCATCGGCGGTGCCATCGGCAACGTCATCGACCGCCAGGTGCACGGTCATGTGGTCGATTTCATCCAGTGGTACGTGGGCAGCTACACCTGGCCCTCGTTCAACATCGCCGATTCGGCCATCGTGGTCGGTGCCATCGGCATCGCCCTGTTTGGCCTGTTCGACGGCAAGTCCGCCAAAAAGGCGGATAATGCCAACCCGAAACCGTAAGCCGGCCGCTGCCGGGAGATTGAACTGATGGATGTGCTGCTCGCCAACCCGCGTGGTTTCTGTGCCGGTGTCGATCGTGCGATCGAGATCGTCAAGCGCGCGATCGAAACGCTGGGCGCGCCCATCTACGTCCGCCATGAAGTGGTGCACAACCGCTTCGTGGTCGACGACCTGAAGCAGCGCGGCGCGATCTTCGTCGAGGAACTGGACGAAGTGCCGGACAACAACACGGTGATCTTCAGCGCCCATGGCGTTTCGCAGGCGGTGCGCCAGGAAGCCGAGCGCCGTGGCCTGAAGGTGTTCGACGCGACCTGTCCGCTGGTGACCAAGGTCCACTTCGAAGTCGCCCGCCACTGCCGTGCCGGCCGAGACGTGGTGCTGATCGGCCACGCCGGCCACCCGGAAGTGGAAGGCACCATGGGCCAGTGGAACCGCGAGGCCGGCACCGGCCAGATCTATCTGGTCGAGGATGTCGAGCAGGTGGCCACGCTGCAGATCAACCAGCCGGAAAACTTCGCCTACACCACCCAGACCACGTTGTCGGTGGATGACACGCGCGGCATCATCGATGCGCTGCGCGATCGCTTCCCCGCGATGCAGGGCCCGAAGAACGACGACATCTGCTACGCCACGCAGAACCGCCAGGACGCCGTGCGCGACCTGGCCAAGCGCTGCGACCTGGTGCTGGTGGTCGGTTCGCCGAACAGTTCCAATTCCAACCGCCTCAGTGAGCTGGCCCGCCGTGAAGGCGTCGAGTCGTACCTGATCGACGGTGCGCACGAGATCGACCCGCGTTGGGTGGAAGGCAAGCAGCACATCGGTGTCACCGCAGGCGCCTCGGCGCCGCAGGTGCTGGTCGATGGCGTGCTGGCGCGGCTGGCCGAGCTGGGCGCCAGCGGCGTGGGTGAGCTGGATGGCGAGCCGGAATCGATGGTGTTCGCGCTGCCGAAGGAACTGCGCCTGCGCCTGGTCGACTGACCGGGCCTGATTCTGGTGGGTGCGAACCTTGGTTCGCACTGCTTCTGGATGCATTCCATCCACGCACGGCGTAGATCTACTGCTCACGGCCTTGTTGCCGGGTTTGCCGCTTCTGGCGGGGTTCGCGCGGGCCATGACCTTTGGCCATGGGGCCACGCATGCCACAGGCCTAGCATCGGGGAATTCTCCGCTGTTGGACGCTGCCCGATGAAAACCCGAGCCTTGGCCATGCCGTTGCTGTTCGCGCTGGCCGCCACGCCTGTGCTGGCGCTGGCACAGGCCGCGCCGACGGCCAATGCCGCGGCTCCCGGCCTGCTGCGCATCGACGTGGACGCACGCGACCTGGCCCGCCGCATCTTCAAGGTCACCGCCACCGTGCCGGCCAAACCTGGCCCGATGACCCTGCTGTATCCGCAGTGGATTCCCGGCAACCATTCGCCCACCGGCCCGATCGACAAGCTGGCCGGGCTGCGCGTCACCGCCAACGGCAAGCCGCTGGCCTGGCAGCGCGATCAGTTCAATGTCTATGCGTTCAAGGTGAACGTGCCCGAAGGCGTGAGCGAGATCGTCGCCCACTTCGATTTCCTGTCTTCGCAGGGTGGCAGCCAGGGGCGGGTGGTGATGACCCCGGAAATGCTCAACCTGCAGTGGAACGCCAATTCGCTGTATCCGGCCGGGGTCGATGCCCGTCAGCTCCAGGCGCAGGCCAGCGTGACTTTGCCCAAGGGCTGGTCGTTCGCCACCGCGCTGGAAACCGCACGCCGCGACGGTGACACCGTGGTGTTCAAGCCGATTTCCTATGACCACCTGGTCGATTCGCCGTTGTTCGCCGGCGAGCACTACCAGCGCATCGACCTCGACCCGGGCGCGAAGGTGCCGGTGCACCTCAACGTGTTCGCCGACGATGCCAAATCGCTGAAGCCGACGGACGCACAGATCAAGCTCCACCGCGCGCTGGTGCAGCAGGCCGACAAGCTCTATGGTGCGCGCCACTACAACCACTACGAGTTCCTGCTGGCGCTGACCGACCGCCTCGGTGGCATCGGCCTGGAGCATCACCGCTCCAGCGAGAACAGCGCCGAGCCGGGCTACTTCACCGAGTGGGACAAGAGCGCGTGGATGCGCGACCTGCTGCCGCACGAGTACACCCACTCGTGGAACGGCAAGTACCGTCGCGGCGCCGACCTGGCCACCGCCAGCTTCAACGTGCCCATGGGCGACAGCCTGCTGTGGGTGTACGAGGGCCAGACCCAGTTCTGGGGCCAGGTGCTGGCCGCGCGTTCCGGGTTGTGGTCGGTCGAGCAGGCGCGCGACATGCTGGCCAATGTGGCCGCCACCTATGACCGTGGCCGCCCGGGCCTGGCCTGGCGACCCTTGCAGGACACCACCAACGACCCGACCATCGCCCAGCGCCGCACCTTGCCGTACCGCAACTACCAGATGAGCGAGGACTACTATTCCGGCGGCCAGATGTTGTGGCTGGAAGTGGAAGGCAAGCTGCGCGAACTGAGCGGCAACCGCCGCAGCCTGGACGACTTCGCGCGCGCCTTCTTCGGGGTCGGCAATGGCGACTGGGACGTCAATCCGTACACCTTCGATGACGTGGTCGCGACCTTGAACGGCATCGCGCCGTACGACTGGGCGACGTTCCTGCGCGGCCGCCTGGACGGGCACGGTCCGCTGACCGGTGGCCTCGCGCTGGCCGGCTGGAAGCTGGTCTACCGCGATACCCCGAACGCCGCCTACAAGGCGCAGGAAAAGCGCGCCAAGGGCGCACTGCTGGCCTACTCGCTGGGCGCGACCGTGCTCGACAGCGGCACGGTGGGTGACGTGATCTGGGACAGCCCGGCGTTCAACGCAGGGTTGGCGCCCGGCATGAAGGTGATCGCGGTCGGCGGCCGCGAGTACAGCAGCCAACGGCTGAAGGACGCCGTGGCTGACGCGGCCAACGACAAGGCGCCGATCGTGCTGCTGGTCAAGCAGTTCGACCGCATCGATACGATGAACATCGACTACCACGGTGGCCTGCAGTACCCGGTGCTGGAGCGCATCGCCGGCACGCCTGATCGCCTGGCCGACCTGTGGAAGGCGCGATGAAAGCGCGCGCCCGCGACGGCATGATCCTGCTGGTGGCGATCCTGGCCATCATCGGCGCGTTCCTGCACGGTGACGGGCGTTGGCTGCACTGGCTGGCGAAGCCGGCCACGACGCTGCTGATCGCCGGCATCGCATGGCAGGAGCACACTCCTGCGCAACCGTTCTACCGGCGCGCGGTGCTGGCCGGCATGCTGCTGTCGTGCGTGGGCGACATCGCGCTGATGCTGCCGATGGATGCGTTCGTGCCCGGCCTGGTGGCGTTCCTGCTGGCACACCTGTGCTACATCGTCGCGTTCCGCGATGGCCTGCGCGGCGGGCGCGGTCTGGTGGCTGCCAGTCTGCTGCTGGCAGCGTTCGCCGCGCTCAACGTGCTGGGCCTGTGGCCGCACCTGCCGGCGCCGATGCGCATCCCGGTGCTGGCGTACGTGGTGGTGCTGGCCTCGATGGCGGTGCTGGCGCTAGCACGCGCATGGGCGCGCCCCCAAGCGGCGGCGCCGGAACCGTGCAGTGCACGCTGGGCCGCCGCCGGTGCACTGCTGTTCGTGGCCAGCGATTCACTGCTGGCCTGGGACCGCTTCGCCGGCGGTCTGCCGCTGGCCAGCCTGCTGGTGCTGTCCACCTACTACGCCGCGCAGTACGCCATCGCCCGCTCGGTGAAATAGCAAAAAGGGGACGGAGGGGATTAAGTCGTAATCAGCATCAAGTCGATTGCGACTTAATCCCCTCCGTCCCCTTTTTTTGGGGGCTATTGGCGGCTTGCGCTGCGGGCCACGCCCTGTGCATCGAACTGCAGGCGTACCGATTCGCGATCGCCCGCGACTTCGTCCGGCAGCCAGACCAGCCGGCCTGCCTTGCGCACGATCACGTAGACGTGGCCGACCTCTGAAGCAGGATTCTGAAGTGCGTTGCGCTGTTCCTGCAGTGTCCGCGCCACACGTGGTACGGCATCGAAATCGATGTTGGCCAGCGGCGTGCTGCTGCGCTGCAGGCTTATGGTGGGTGCGAACTGCTGTGGGTTCACCGGGTTGCCCTTGCGCCATTGGCCGCGTTCGAAGTCGTAGCTGTCGACGTGGGTGGGCTGCTGGGGGTCGACCAGATCCAGGTGGATGCGGCCATCGTCGTAGAAGTGGACACTGTGGAACACTGTCAACCGCTGTCCAGCCAGCGCCGGCAGCTGCTCCAGCGCCTGACGCGCATCCTGCAGGTAGTCGGCATCGAACAGACGGTTGTTGCGTTCGGGAATCGGGACCGGCTGCGGATCGGTCACGGGCGCAAGCGATGTCGGCTGCTCGCGCGGCGCCTGCGCAGTGACCGATGCCGGCATCCGGTCGCGCGGCATCGAATGGCCCAGCGTTTCGCCGAGGGTCTGCAGCGCTCCGCCTGCCACCGCCGCACCGGCCAGCACCAGCAATACCATCGAGAACACCCATCGGGTGGAAACAGGTGGTTTCATATCCCCTCCAGGCGCACGCTGCCACGCTCATCCGGGTCGTACAGCACGGTCATCTGATCGCGCGGAATGCTGGCCAGTTCGATCAGCGGGATGAAGCGACGCACGCTGGCCTGCCGCACGCCACCCTCGCGGTCGGTGTACTCCAGCTGGAATTCCACCTGTGGCTGTTCGTTGAGACAGGTGCCGGTCTGGCGCACCTTCAGCACCCTGGCCTCGACACCGATGCCACGATATTTCAGCGCATCACCGCGGGCATCGGCCTGCAGCAGGCGGCCGAGCAGGCGCAGGCCCAGCATGTAGCTGCAGAGCACCAGCGGGCACACCAGCAACGGGTGGCCGAAGGACAGGAACGTCCAGCCGAGGCCTTCGCTTTGCAGGCGGTAAGCAGCTACATACGCACCGGCTACCCCGGCGATGCCGATGGCACCGCCGATTCCACGCCGCCACAGGCTGGCAATATCCAGTTCGGGCTGAGCACCGTCGAGTACCACGTTGGGATGGGCACCCGGCGTTCGGCTCAGGCGTGCATCGATGTGCCTGCCAGCAACGAAGCGCTGCAGCTGCGGCTTGCTGTCGACCACCAGCAGCTGTTCGCGGATCGGTGTGCCGGACAGGTTCCGGAAGGCCAGCTGCAGTTTCCATTGCGCGAAACCGCGCATATGCACGCCAGTCTGTTCGGCCTGTTCGATCAGTGCGCTGCGCGGTTCACCTTCGACGAGAATTGAACGCACGCGATGCAGCGCACGCAGTGGGCCAAGCAGCAGGTAATGCAGGAACGCGAACAGCAGCGCCAGCCACAGCGCCAGCGACAACGCGAGCAGCAGCAACGCAAGCCAGGGGGTACTTCGATCGGCCAATGCCAGTGGCCAAGCGCTGCCGAGATAGAGGATGCAGGGGAAGGGCAACGCGAAGAACAGCAGGAACGCGCCCCAGAACCAGAGATGGGCCTTCATGGGGTGGAGCTGGCAGACCGGTGGAGCAGGCCGCGTAGCGTACTACGCTCAGCGGAACTGCAGGGTCAGCAGGTAGTAGCGGCCCAGTGGATCGTCCAGCCCGGGCATCTGCCCGCCATTGCCGACCAGGTAGTTCACCGGCTGCGTGTCGAGCACGTTGTGCACGTCCAGCGCGGCAACGATGCGTGGACCGAGGCGGCGTGCAAGATGCAGGTTCCAGCGCAGCTGGCGGGGGTTCATGCAGTGGTTCAGTTCAACCTGATCCTGCGGGCACTCGGCACCGGGCAGCCAGGCGCGGGTGCGACCCACCTGGTTGCCGCGCAGGGCGATGTCCCAGTGGCTGTTCTGCCACTGTACGTTCAGCACCGCCGCCGTCTCCGGCGTCACATGGCCGCGCAGATCGATCGCGGGTTCGTGGTCGCGCTGGCGGCGCAGCTCCTGCTGTTTCAGTGCATCCAGCGAGAACAGCCATTGGCCGTTGCTGCCGGTGTCGATGCGGTACTCGCCGCGCAGCACCCAGTTGCGCGAGGTGGTGCGGCCGATGTTGTCGAAGGACAGGCGCAGGCTGTGCAGCCTGCCTTGCTCATCCAGCTGCCAGGTATCGCGGTTCCAGACCGCATCGTTGGGCTGCAGCGCGAGGATCTCGTTGCGCAGCTCGACGATGTTGTGGGTCAGCGACAGCGAGAACGCATCATTCGGAGACCAGGTCGCGGCCAGTGAATGGCTGCGCGAGCTCTCCGCCTTCAGCATGGTGTTTTCTTCCACGTCTGCGGTCACCCTGCAGCGGCCATCCGCTGCGCTCTGCGCACACGGCGGCAGCGCATCCGAAGCGGGCAGGGTGAGGGTGCCGAACTGGCCGGGCGGGCGCCGCTGCTCGAACAGGCTGGGGGCACGATAGCCACGCCCGCTGGCCAGCAGGAATGACCATTGCGGCGACGGCGTCCAGCGCAGGCCGGCCCGTGGCGAGAGTGCGGTGTAGTCACCGTCACGGTCCCAGCGTGCGGCCAGGTCCATGCGAAGCGCAGGTGCCAGCGGCAGGCCGAGTTCGGCGTAGGCGCCACCACTCTGCCGCGACAACCGACGCCGCTGCTGTGGCAGCCCCAGCGCCAGGTCACCCTGGCTCAGCAGCGCATCGGGGTGCGAGGTCCAGCGCTCATGGCGCAGGTCGATGCCGGTGGCCAGCTGCGCATTGCCTCCCGGCAACGGCATGAGTTCGCGCTGCATGCCCCACCAGCCCTGCCATTGTTCGGTAAGGCCACGGTTGCGGATCATCGGGAACCATGACGCCGTTTCGTCGCTGGGCAGCATGTCGAATCCGGGCAGGAACCGGAGCGACTGCGCGGCCTCGATCAACGGGGTGGCCCGCACGGTGCCCGGCGTGGACAGGCTGACATCGCTGCGCTGTGCGCTGAGCCCGGCATCCCAGCTGCGCCGGCCCTGGTCGCGGCCGATGCCGAAGGTGACGTCGGCGTCGGTGGCGCGCACGTGTGGGCGCACGTTGCCGGCTTCGCGCAGCACCGTGTTGAAGGTGATTCCATACAGGGCAAGGGAAACCGCGGTGGGGCCGAGGTCGAAGCGCTGGCGGTTGTGGCTGGCGCGCGCTTCGGCATAGGCATAACGGCCGTCGCTACGTTCATGCCGATAGCGCAGATAGGCCGACGCGGTATCCGACGCGGGCTGCAGCGAGCGTGGGCGCGCGCTGTCGAACCAGCAGGCCCCATCGCGCCGCTTCAACGGTCCTTCGCAGCGCCGTGCAGGCCAGTAGCGGCCAGCGCCGAACGCACCGATCAGGTACTGCGAGGTCTCTGCATGCCAGTCGCGGCGGTCGCCGGCCAGGTGGTCGACCCGGTGCAGGTCGACGCCGGCGAACCAGCGATCGCCGTTGCCGCGCAGGCCGCCGGTGGCTGCCTGCAGGCGATACTGCGCGGCGTCGCCACGGCTGCTCAGGCCGGTCTGCAGCATGGCTTCGGGCCCATCGGCCTGGTCGCGCAGGATGATGTTGACCACGCCGGACATGGCGTCAGCGCCGTAGATCGCCGAGGCACCGCCACGGACCAGCTCGATGCGTTCGACGAAGCTGAGCGGAATGCCGCCCAGGTCGGTGAGCCCTCCCTGCTCCAGCGATACCATCGGGTAGCGCGGCAGGCGCCGGCCATTGACCAGGAACAGAGTGGCGCGCGGTCCCATGCCGTCGAGGCTGGTGGTGGCTGCGGCACCGACCGGCAGGTACTGCGAGTCACCGCTGCGCGCACTGCTCATCGCCGGCAGGCCATTCATGCCGGGCAGGTGCCGCAGCAGGTCGAACAGGCTGCCGTAGCCGCTGCGCAGGATGTCGGCGCGATCGATCGTGGTAACCGGCAGCGTGGTCTGCACCGAGGTGCGTGGCAGGCGGCTGCCGGTGACGTGGATTGGTGCCAGTTCCACCTGCGGCGGCGGCCGGGGGGCATCGTGGTGGGGAGCCACCACGGCCTTGGGCGTGGGTGTTGTGGCAATCGGGGCCGCACCGACGCGGCGCACCACGAAGCCACCCGAAGGCGTGCGCAGGATCGTCACCGGCATGCCGGCAACCAGCTGCTTCAGGGCGGTGGCGGGATCGGTCCGGGTGTTCGCGCCGTCGCTGTGCAGTCCTGCCAGCTCACGGGCGTCGAACAGCAGCGCGATGCCGCTCTGCCGGGCCCACTGCTGCAGCGCCGACGGCAGTGGGCCGGCATCGATGCGGTAGGCATGCGTGGCCGCCGATTCGCTGGCCGTGGCCGCAGGCAGTGCAGTGGCCAGCAGCGCCAGGCACAGCAGGGGGCGGAGCAGCCCCCACTGCAGCGCGCCCGGTCCTGCCATCACTGCAGGCCCCCTCAGTACGTGCGGCGCAGTTCCAGCGCGCCATCCGGGCGCGTCTGGCCAGCGACGGACCAGCCCAGTTCCAGCGCGGACAGCAACTCCTGTGCGTCGCCTGCGCGGAACGTGCCACTGACCGCCAGGTTGCTGATCTCCGGATCGGCAATCACCAGCGGTGTGCGGCCATAGCGGTTCATCCGTTCGACCACGATCGACAGCGGCGTGGCGTCGAATACCAGCTGTCCCTGCAGCCAGCCCTCGGCGGCCGCCGTGGACGACAGCGCCGGGCCCGGCTGGATGCGCCCGGAAGGCAGCACCTGCAGCTGCTGGCCCGGTGCCAGGGTGTGCTGGGCGGCACCGTTGCTCACTTCCACCGCGCCTTCCAGCAGCGCGACTTCCACCAGGCCATCGCGCAGGCGCTCCACCTGGAAGGTCGTGCCGATATCGCGGATCGTGCTGGTGCCGGCGCGCAGCTGCAGCGCCTTGCTCGACGGCGCGACCTGCAGCTGCAGGCGCCCGCGTTCAAGGTCCAGCTCGCGATGGCGCCAGCCGAAACGGGCGTGCAGCGTGGTGCCCGCGTCGAGCGTGGCCACGCTGCCGTCGGCCAGGGTCAGCTGCTGCGTTTCATGGCTGTCATTGGCATAGCGCTGCGGCGTGGGGTTGCCGTCCACGGCCAGCATCCAACCCACGCCGATGGCCAGGCAGATGCCGGCGGCGGCCGCGAACGCTGGCAACCAGCGGCGGCGCGGCGGTCGCGCCGCACGGGCCGCAGCGGTGCGCAGCCAGGGGTCTGCTGCCAGCCCCTGGCCCTGCTGGAACAGGTTCTCGGCCTGCACCCACGCTTTCACATGGGCCGGGTTTTCGGCCAGCCAGTCCTCGAACGTTTCGCGTTCGGCCGGCGTGCAGTCCGGCGCTTCCAGCCGCGCCACCCAGGCGCTGGCGCGTTCAAACAGCGAGGCGTCTTCCGTGTGCCGGTAGCTGTTCATTCCACATCCCTGTCGTTGTGCAGCGGATCCGGTCCCAACTCCTGGCGCAGGCCCTGCAGGGCACGGGCGATATGTTTTTCCACGGTCTTGGCAGTAATTCCACAGTGCCGCGCGATCTGCGTATAGCTCATGCCGGTGATCCGGTTGAGCAGGTACACCTCGCGCGCGCGCTCGGGCAGTTTGAAAAGGGCCTGCCGAAGCAGGGACAGCATCTGCCCGGACTCGGCCTGGCGCAATGGATCGGGCGACTGGCTGGTGGGCAGGTCGCTGCCATCATGCTCGGCCAACGGCAGGTGTGGTCGCGACTGCGCAGAGCGGCCGCGATCCGCCAGGCGGTTGCGGGCGATACGATACAGCAGCAGGCGCAGCTCGTCGGCGCCGTGTGCACGATAGCGGATCAGCCGCTCCATGCAGTCCTGCGCGATGTCCTCTGCATCCTCCGGCCCGACGCCCCGCGTGCGCAGGAACGCACACAACGGTGCGCGTTCTTCGCGTACGAACGCGATGAAGGCATCCGCTGGCACCGGCGGCTCCGGCGCGTGGTGGATCAGGGGGGACGGAGCGGACAGGGCTGGCCTCGGCAGACATTGGCGGATGCGTCATCGAGTTTTACGCGACGATGACCGGATGGGGAAGAGTGTGCGGCACCCCATTCTCATTGTGAATGCATTCATCATTGCGCAGCGGGTCGGCTGGGGGAGTTCGCGCCGCTCTGACGTTTGACCCCTTACCCGCGTGTTGCGGGTGGAGAGAGAACGTATGAAGCATTCGAAGTTGAGCCTGGCCCTGGCCGGGCTGATCGGCGTCGGCGCCCTCGCGGCGGCTGATGACGTCATGGCAATGAGTTATCACGTGCAGGGCGACCGCATCTTCCTCAGTGGCGGGGTGACCTACGCCGACGTGGTGTCGTTGCCGGCGTTGCTGGCCAAGGCGCAGGCCGAGGGCCGGCCGATCCGCGAAGTGGTGCTGCGCACCTCCAACGGCGGCGCGCTGATTGCCGGCGAGTGGCTGCAGGGCGTGATCCGCGCCGCCGGCCTGAACACCATCGTGTCCGGCCACTGCATTTCGTCGTGCTCGATCATGCAGTCCGGTGGCGTCGAGCGCTATCTGGCCGGCGACCTGCCGATCATCGATTCGGTGCAGATCCACGCGGCCAGCAATGGCGGCAAGGTGATCTATACGCCGTCGCCGCGCATGACCCAGATCTACACCGGCAATTACGGCGGCGGCATGGATGCGGGCCTGCTGCACAAGGCCATGTACGAGGTCGTGCAGCCCAATGGCCTGCTGGTGTTCCGCGACCCGGCGCGCACCACCGGCGCCTCGGTCACCTTCGACCCGGATGGCAGCGGCAGCAAGCTGGAGTCGTTCCCGGGCCAGGACATTTACAGCAACAACATCGTCACCGCGAACGGCTATCGCGATCCTGGCGACACGTTGAACGTGAGCGCGAACGTGAGCGGCGACATCAACCCCGGCTACCTGCGCACCGGGCGCCAGCTGCAGACCTTCGTCGACGACGATTTCGCGCGCTGGAACACCGACTGGCAGTCCAGCTACATCAACCTGGCGCAGAGCATCTACAACGCTTCAAGCCGTGGCCCGCAGGGCATCGGCCCGGATTCGGTGCAGGACTACCTCAACGATCCGGGCATCCAGGCGCTGCTGCTGTCCAAGCTGCGCCTGGCCGACCTGGACGTCTCCACGCTCGACAACGCCATGGGCGTGATCCGCGTGAGCAACGGTGCCACCTGGCGCACCGCCGCCACCACCGGCGCCGACTTCATGCTGGTCGACAACGGCACCATCGCACTGGAAGGCGGCGCGCTGCGGGCGTCGGAGGTGCGCGTGCTGGGCGCGGGCATGCTGGTCGGCCATGGCGACGTGGCCGGCACCGCGATGGATATTGATGCACTGGGCAGCGGTTCCGGCCCCTCCTGGCGCGAGGACGGCTTCAACCGCCTGCGCGTGTTTGGCACGCTGATGCCGCGCGGCGGTGATCTGGTCACCCACGGCTACGTCAACATCATGCCGGGCGGCAAGCTGTTGTTCGACGTCACCGAGAACGGCGGCGCCGCCACGGGCCGACTGCGCGTGGGCACGTTCTTCGATGACGAACCGACCGACGGTGCGCTGGTGATCTCCAAGGGCGCCTTCCTCGAATTGAATGTGGCGCAGGGCTATTACGGCCAGGACTTCCGCCGTGACCTGGTGCAGGGCCCGATCTACCAGGGCGGCTTCGAAGACGTCGTGCGCCTGGGCGATACCGGTTACAGCGCCAGCATCACCGCGGGCGATGTGTTCCGCCCGCGCCACAACTCGCTGCTGAGTTTCAACGTGAAGCAGACCGCCGATGGCCTGTGGCTGACGGCCAACCCTGGCTTCGATCAGCTGGGCCTGTTCACCAACACCACCTCCGGCGACGGGCTGGGCCGCGCGCTGGCGACCGCTTCCGCCCGCCAGGACGGCAACCTGAAGTCACTGCTGGGCGCGCTGCAGTTCGCCGACCGTGATGTGATCGCGCAGCAGGCCGGTGCCCTGCGTGGTGATGCGCACGCCAGCCTGCGGCTGGCCGACAACGCGCTGGTCGGCAGCATCGGCAACGTGGTGCAGCAGCACCAGGCCGCGATGCGCAGTGGTGGTGATGCCGATGGCCTGGCCTCGCAGGCCGCGCAGTCGGTGTCGGCACAGCCGGGCATGCGCCACGGCAGCCTGTTCAACCAGCTGGCGATGCATCTGGTTGAGCCGGCCGCTGGCGGTGCGGGTAACAGCAGCGACACTGGGCGCAGCCGTGGCCTGTGGGCGCGCGGCTTCGCCAGCCATGGCCGCATCGATGCGGAGGGCGGCGTGGCCGGCCTCAGCCACAACATCGGTGGCATCGTGGTCGGTGCCGATACCCGCGTGGCCGATGACCGCGTCACCTTGGGCGTCAGCGTGGCGGCAGCTGACATGTCGACCAAGGGCCGCGACGGCTCCGACTTCAGCGGTGACGTGCGCGCGCTGGATGTGGGCGGCTATCTGGACGCGACCTATTCGCGCGGCTACCTGTCGGCGGCGGTGCGCTATACCGATCTGCGCCACGACACCCGTCGCAGCGTCAGCGGCATCGATGGCCTGCAGTAGCCGCTGCGCGCCAAGTACAACAACGATGCGATCTCCGCGCGGGTCGAGCACGCGTTCTCGTTCACCACCGGCAAGGGGCTGGTGATCCAGCCGTTGCTGCCGGTGGTGGACTACGCGCGCACCTCGGCCACGCGTTTCAATGAAGGGCAGGGCGCGGGCGCGCTGGTGGGCCGCAGCGGCAGCCTGGAGAGCATCCGCGTTGGCGCTGGCCTGCAGCTGTTCAAGACCTTCGAAGGCAACAACGGCGAGCGCATCACCCCGCGTGCCCGCGTGGTCTGGCAGAAGGAGCTGGGCGATTCGCAGGCCCGCTACAGCACCGGCTTCGCCGCCGCCCCGGACCTGGTGTTCGGCGCCAGCAGCCAGGCCGTGGGTGAGCAGGTGCTGGCCTGGAACCTGGGCGTGACCAGCCGCGCCAGCGAACGCCTGTCGATCATGGCCGACTACGTGGGCGAGCGCCGCGACGGGCAGATCCAGAACGGCGTGATGCTGGGCCTGGGCTATCGGTTCTGAGCAAGTGGCAGGGGGCACCGGCGATGCCTGTATCGCCGGTGCCATCCCCACAGGCGCGTGGCTGCGGTATGGTCGGCAGGGCATCCCACCCAGGTTCTTCCATGCAGATCGCCGTCTTCAGCGCCCGACCCTACGACCGCCGCTTCCTGGACGAAGCCAACCAGCGTGATGCGGACGGGCAGGGGTACGCGTTCGTCTACTTCGATGCTGCGCTGGACGTGCATACCGCCGCGCTGGCACAGGATTGCGCGGCCGTCTGCGTGTTCGTCAATGACCGGCTTGATGCGCCGGTACTGAGCGCGCTGCATGCGTTGGGTGTGCGTGCGGTGCTGTTGCGCTGCGCAGGCTTCAACAATGTCGATCTGGCTGCGGCGAAGGCACTGGGCCTGTTCGTCGCGCGCGTACCCGCCTATTCGCCCGAAGCCGTGGCCGAGCACGCGCTGGCGCTGGTGATGACGCTCAACCGGCAGACCCACCGCGCCTACAACCGGGTGCGCGAAGGCAACTTCATGCTCGATGGCCTGCTTGGCCGAACCCTGCATGGTCGCACCGTCGGCATCGTCGGTACCGGCAAGATCGGGCTGGCCACCGCGCGCATCTTCAAGGGCATGGGCTGTACCGTGCTGGGGCACGACCCGTATCCCTCGGCCGCCTTCAACGGTATCGGCGACATGGTGGCGTTGGATGAGCTGCTGGCGCGCGCCGACATCGTCTCGCTGCATTGCCCGCTGACACCCGACACCCAGCACCTGATCAACGACGCCTCGCTGGCGCGGATGAAGCCGGGCGCGATGCTGGTCAACACCTCACGCGGAGCGCTGGTCGATACCCATGCGGTGATCCGCGCGCTGAAGTCGCGCCGGCTCGGCCATCTGGCCATCGACGTCTACGAACAGGAAAGCGCGCTGTTCTTCCAGGACCTGTCCGGCGAGATCATTGACGACGAAGCCTTCCAGCGGCTGATGACCTTCCCCAACGTACTGGTGACCGGCCACCAGGGCTTCTTCACCGTGGAGGCGCTGCAGGAGATCTCGGCGATCACACTGGGCAACCTGGCCGATTTCGCCGCCGGGCGGCCCTGCGCCAACCGGGTGGAGGCGGGCTGAGCCGGGTGGATTGACCGCCGGGGCGCCCAGCCCGTAAAATCGCGGGCTCCGCCGGAATAGCTCAGTTGGTAGAGCGGCGCATTCGTAATGCGTAGGTCGCAGGTTCGACTCCTGTTTCCGGCACCAGTTGTAATGAAAAGCCCCGGCCTTGGTCGGGGCTTTTTGTTTGTGGCTCTGGTAGTGCTGGCCGCCGTCCGGCAGCCCCAGTAGTGCCAGCCCATGGCCGCCAAAACGGAAGCCAATCGCCTGTCGCTTTCTGCATGTTTGGTTCGCCAGTTGCGACAAATCCCACGGCGCCGCCAACTGTCCATCCATTCGGCCAGGCTGCTTCATACAACTATTGGTAAGCGGGAAACGTCACTGGCCTTAAGGGTCTGCAGCCCATTTGCGGCACCGGATGTCGTCAACGCCTAAGCATCAGCGCACTCACGTCTTCTCGTGTCGCCCTCGCCATCTACTGGGCATGCAACAATTCGTACCGCTCCTTCCGATGCATCCGAACCTTTCGGATTTTTCTCATTGAATCGAAGGTGCAGGCGTAAACAACATGGCGCGCCACCGAAAAAGGGTGGCCGGGCGTGCAAACCCGACCATAGCTGTAAACGCTTGCCAGCCGGCACCGCCCAAAAGCGGTGCCGGCTGGCAATCCGTCGGCCTATATGGCGGGCGGTGCGTGGGGGTCTCCGGACCCGCCGGTTTAGCTATGCCCGGTTTGCAACCCGCACCGTCCGCCACCCCGCTTCCGCGCGGTGGCGGTGTTAAGTACAGCCACGGAAGCCGACGCCATGACCACTCGCAAGATTCCGCCATTCCCCGTCGATGAGCCCACCAACGACGACGACAACCCGTCCATTGACCTCAGCACCTTCCAGGGCTGCCTCAAGCGCATCCGCGATGGCGAAGGGTCCGATGGCATGTTGTGGCCAGAAGAGAACCTGTCAGACGGCCGCCGTCAGTCCCTGGCCAGGATCGACCGTGCGGCGGTGGGCATGCTGACGGCAGTGGAGATGCTGCATGCGGCCAGTCGCTGCGAATCCATGGCCACGCCCGACCGGCATCTGGACGAGGGCGTCGTCGAAGGGCTGTTCTTCGCATGCCGTGAGCTGGCTGAACTGGTGTGCCGGGAAGTCCGGCCGTCCTGACCTTCCGCGCATGGCTGAACACGTTCAGTAGGCTTTGCCGGTCCGGTGGCTTTGGCGTGGCCGGGCCCGATGCTACGCTGCGTGCCCGTGCGGCTGGACAGCCCACGAGTGCGCGGTGCGACAACGTGTCGCAGCCAGATCGGCGCCTTTCCTGCGCTCGATCATTGTCAATGCCTTTCTTAAATGGTGGGTGACGGCCTAAAATTGTAGGGCTGACTCGACCCCACCTCCCTGCCTGTCCCCGGACCGGTGGGACCGGCTTTGGCCGGAACAGGCAGGACGGGGAACGGCATTCCCTCGCAATTGGATCGACCGATGATTCCGTTGAAAACCCTTGGGCGCTGGTTGCGCCCGGGCCTGCTGCTGTCGTTGCTGGTGATGCTCACCGGCTGCGATGCCGTGGCCATCCTCAGTCCGAAGGGCCAGATCGGCCAGGATGAGAAGACCCTGCTGATCACGGCTACCGTGCTCATGCTGCTGGTCGTCATCCCGGTCATCATCATGACCCTGACCTTCGCGTGGAAGTATCGCGCCTCCAACACCAAGGCCCGTTACGAGCCGAAGTGGTCCCACTCGACGGCGATCGAGGTGGTGGTGTGGTCCATTCCCTGCATGATCGTGCTGGTGCTGGCGGTCCTGACCTGGCGTTCGTCGCACGCGCTTGACCCGTACAAGCCGCTGGAATCGGACGTCAAGCCGGTCACCATCGAGGCGATCTCGCTGGACTGGAAGTGGCTGTTCATCTATCCGGAAGAGAAGGTGGCGGTCGTCAACGAAATCAAGTTCCCGGTCAACACGCCGCTGAACTTCAAGATCACGTCCGACACGGTGATGAATGCCTTCTTCATCCCGCACCTGGGCAGCATGATCTACTCGATGGCTGCGATGGAGACCAAGCTCCATCTGATCGCCAACGAGACCGGTGAATTCCCGGGCATGTCCTCGCACTACAGCGGCGCGGGCTTCGCCAAGATGCACTTCACCGCCTACTCGGTCACCGATGCCGAATACCGCCAGTGGCTGGACCAGGTCCGTGCCGGCGAGCAGACCCTGGACAAGGCCTCGTTCAAGGCCCTGGGTGAAGCACGCAACGCCGAGTGGTACCCGGTCACCTACTTCGGCAAGACCGAAGAAGGCCTGTTCAACTGGGTCATCGCCAAGCACATGGGCGACAACAAGCACTACGGCATGAAGCACGAACACGCCGGTGCCGCCGCTGCCGATGCCGCCAGCCATGAAGCGCACGAGGGCCACGCCCCCAGTGACGCGCATGATTCCAAGGAATCGGGTGAAAACCTGGATGCCAACGAACACGAACACGCAGGCCATGCCGGCCACGCGGGTTCGGGAGAATGAACATGTTGGGAAAACTCTCTATTGAGTCGATCCCCCACGATCCGATCGTGCTGACCACC
The DNA here is from genome assembly GCF_004365115.1 of Stenotrophomonas sp. CC22-02. Taxonomy (NCBI): domain Bacteria; kingdom Pseudomonadati; phylum Pseudomonadota; class Gammaproteobacteria; order Lysobacterales; family Lysobacteraceae; genus Stenotrophomonas; species Stenotrophomonas sp. CC22-02. The sequence continues at coordinate 767,524 of NZ_SOCO01000001.1, forward strand.
CTGGTCGGCGCGGTGCTGGGTGGCCTGGGCGTGATGGCCCTGATCACCAAGTTCAAGCTGTGGGGCTATCTGTGGAAGGAGTGGTTCACCTCGGTGGACCACAAGAAGATCGGCGTGATGTACCTCATCGTCGCCTTCGTCATGCTGCTGCGTGGCTTCTCCGACGCCATCATGATGCGTACCCAGCAGGCGCTCGCCGTCGGCGGGTCCGAGGGTTACCTGCCGCCGCACCACTACGACCAGATCTTCACCGCCCACGGCGTGATCATGATCTTCTTCGTGGCGATGCCGCTGATCACCGGCCTGATGAACCTGGCCGTGCCGCTGCAGATCGGTGCGCGCGACGTCGCGTTCCCGTTCGTCAACTCGCTCAGCTTCTGGCTGTTCGTGTCCGGCGCGGTGCTGATCATGCTGTCGCTGTGGATCGGTGAGTTCGCTGCCACCGGCTGGCTGGCGTTCCCGCCGTTGTCGGGCATCGAATACAGTCCAAGCGTCGGCATGGACTACTACATCTGGGGTCTACAGGTCGCAGGCCTGGGTACCACGCTGAGCGGTATCAACTTCTTCATTACCATCCTGAAGATGCGTACCCCCAGCATGAAGCTGATGCAGATGCCGGTGTTCACCTGGACTGCCCTGGTGACCAACGTGCTGATCGTCGCTGCCTTCCCGGTGCTGACCATCACCCTGGTGCTGCTGACCCTGGACCGTTACCTGGGTACGCACTTCTTCACCAATGACGGTGGCGGCAACGCCATGCTGTACATCAACCTGATCTGGATCTGGGGCCACCCGGAGGTGTACATCCTGGTCCTGCCGGCGTTCGGTGTGTTCTCCGAAGTCATCGCGACCTTCTCGCGCAAGGCGCTGTTCGGCTACAAGGGCATGGTCTACGCCACCGCCTGCATCGGCGTGCTGTCGTTCATCGTGTGGCTGCACCACTTCTTCACCATGGGCTCGGGTGCCAACGTCAATGCCTTCTTCGGCATCACGACGATGATCATCTCGATCCCGACCGGCGTGAAGATCTTCAACTGGCTGTTCACCATGTTCCGCGGTCGCGTGCAGTTCACCACGCCCGTGCTGTGGACCATCGGCTTCATGGTCACCTTCACCATCGGCGGCATGACCGGCGTGATGCTGGCGATCCCGGCCATCGACTTCGTGCTGCACAACAGCCTGTTCCTGATCGCCCACTTCCACAACGTCATCATCGGCGGCGTGGTGTTCGGCATGTTCGCCGGCATCACCTACTGGTGGCCGAAGATGTTCGGCTTCCGCCTCAATGAGTTCTGGGGCAAGTGCGCGTTCTGGTGCTGGTTCATCGGCTTCTACGTGACCTTCATGCCGATGTACGTGCTGGGCTTCATGGGCATGACCCGTCGCCTGCAGAGCACCGTCAACCCGGCCTACGAGCCGCTGCTGCTGGTGGCCGCTGCAGGTGCCTTCATCGTCGGCGCCGGCATCCTGTGCCAGATCATCCAGGTGGCCGTGTCGATCCGCGACCGCAAGAAGACCGCCGACCTGACCGGCGACCCGTGGGATGCCCGTACGCTGGAGTGGGAAACCTCTTCGCCGCCGGCCTTCTACAACTTCGGCACGCTGCCGGAAGTCACCGAGCTGGACGATTTCTGGGAGCGCAAGCAGCGTGGTGAAGCCTGGCCGAAGCCGGCCAAGTACACCGACATCCACATGCCGCGCAACACCGGCACGGGCGTGGTCATCGGTGCCTTCAGCCTGGTGTTCGGCTTCGCGATGATCTGGCACATCTGGTGGCTGGCCATCGTCGGCTTCGTCGGCATGATCGCCACGTTCATCTACCGCACCTTCGACCAGGACGTGGACTACTGGGTCCCGGCCGCCGAGGTGGAACGCATCGAGAACGAACACCGCAAGCACCTGGAAAACCAGGGCCTGGTGAAGTCGGAGCTGAAGGCATGAGCACCAATACCTCGACCCTGAGCCACGGGCACGCCGCGCATACGGCGGCCCATGGCCATGACGACCACGAGCACCACGACACCGGCGGCAACACCGTCTTCGGTTTCTGGGTGTACCTGATGAGCGACTGCCTCATCTTCGCCTCGCTGTTTGCCACCTATGTGGTGCTGTCCGGCGGTACCGATGGCGGCCCCGGCGCGAAGGACCTGTTCGAGCTGCCGTTCGTGGCGTGGGAAACCGCGCTGCTGCTGACCTCGTCGCTGACCTTCGGCCTGGGCATGATCGCCATGCACCGCAAGCAGGTCGGCCAGATGTTCCTGTGGCTGGCGGTCACCTGGCTGCTGGGCTTCGGCTTCATGTGCATGGAAGTCTATGAATTCCAGCACCTGATCCATCAGGGCTACGGTCCGGACCGTAGTGCCTTCCTGTCGGCGTTCTTCGCCCTGGTCGGCACCCACGGCCTGCACGTCAGCGCCGGCCTGCTGTGGCTGCTGGTGATGTTCGTGCAGCTGAAGAAGTACGGCCTGACCCCGACCAACAAGACCCGCATGGCGTGCCTGAGCCTGTTCTGGCACTTCCTGGACCTGATCTGGATTGGCGTGTTCTCCGTCGTCTACCTCAATGGAGCGCTGTAATGGCACATGACAACCATGCACACGACCACGGCACCGGCGGCGAAAGCCATGGCACCGTGAAGTCGTACCTGATCGGCTTCGTGCTGGCGGTGGTGCTGACCGTCATCCCGTTCTGGATGGTGATGTCGGGTGATTTCTCGCGCACCGTCAACGGTGTGGTGATCGCGATCACCGCGGTACTGCAGATGCTGGTCCACCTGGTGTTCTTCCTGCACCTGGACCGCTCTTCGGAAAGCCGCTGGAACGTCAACGCTGCGGCCTTCACCGTGGTGGTGATCGGCATCATCGTGGTCGGTACCCTGTGGGTCATGCACAACATGAACGTGCACATGATGCACTGACGTCCTCGCGACGTTGCCACGCAGAAAGGCCGCCCCAGGGCGGCCTTTTTGTTTTTCCGTTGTCCGGTAGTGCCGGCCGCTGGCCGGCAATCGCGGCAAGCCGGCCAGCGGCCGGCTCTACCCCACCACCTTGCGCAGGAACTCCTCGGCCTCCATCGGCCGGCCCAGGTGGTACCCCTGCAGCTGGTCGCAGCCCAGTTCGCTCAGGTACTCGCGCTGCGCCTGCGTTTCCACGCCTTCGGCCACCACCTGCAGCTGCAGGGTGCGGCCCAGCGCGATGATCGACGAGACGATGGCGGCGTCCTCGTCATTGCACTCCAGGTCGTGCACGAAGGCGCGGTCGATCTTCAGTTCGGTGGCCGGCATGCGCTTGAGGTACAGCAGGCTGGAATAGCCGGTGCCGAAATCGTCGATGGCAATGTGCACGCCCATCGCGGTCAGATCGTTGAGGATCGCCAGGCTGGCATCGACGTCCTTCATCGCCGTGGTCTCGGTGATTTCCAGGGTCAGCCGTGCCGGTTCGATCCGGTGCTGCTGCAGCACCTCGCGCACGCTGTCCAGCAGCGCGGGCGAGGCGAACTGCAGTGGCGACAGGTTCACCGCCATCGACCATTCGCTGTGCCCGGCGTCGTGCCACGCACGCAGCTGCGCACACGCGCGGTCCAGCACCCAGTCGCCAATCGGCAGGATCAGGCCGCTGCGCTCGGCGATGGGGATGAACACATCCGGGGCCAGCAGGCCCAGCTCCGGGTGTTGCCAGCGCAGCAGCGCCTCGGCGCCGGTGGCCGGTGCGCCCGCGGCCGGGAACTTGGGCTGGTAATGCAGGATCAGTTCGTCGCGGGCGATGGCCTTGCGCAGGTCCTGCAGCAGGCGCAGCTGGCGGTTGGCACTCAGCTGCATCGACGGGGTGAAGAAGGTGTAGCCGTTCCGGCCGGTTTCCTTGGTGTGGTACATCGCCGCATCGGCGTGCGCCATCAGTTCGCGCTCGTTGCCGGCGTCGTCCGGGTACAGCGCGATGCCGAGGCTGGCGCTGACCTGCAGTTCGGCCGCATCCAGCGTGAACGGCTCGCCGGCTGCGGCGATGATGCGCTCGGCCACCACCACCGCATCGTCGGGAATGTCGATGGCCAGCACGATCACGAACTCGTCGCCGCCAAGGCGGGCAAAAGTATCCTGCGGCCGCAGCAGGCCGCCGATGCGCTGCGCCACCGCCACCAGCAGGCGGTCGCCGAGCTGGTGGCCGTAGGCATCGTTGACCGCCTTGAAACCGTCCAGGTCGCAGAACATCACCGCCACCGTGTGGCCACGGCGGCGCGCCTTCTCGATGGCCTGTTCGATGCGGTCCTGCAGCAGCATGCGGTTGGGTAGCTGGGTGAGCGGGTCGTGCAGCGCGGCCTGGATCAGCTTGTTGTTGGCGCGCGCCAGCGAATCGGCCAGCAGCCCGGTGCGCACGCGCATCTGCCGATCGAACAGCGAGGCAACCAGCGCGATGCCCAGCGTGGCCACGGTGGTGACGATCACCAGCACCGCCAGCCAGCGGGTGTCGATGGCGCCGCTGCCGACCGCGCCGCAGATGCTGCCTTCGGGGAAGCGCGCTGCGGCCATGCCGGTGTAATGCATGCCGACGATGGCCAGGCCCATCACCAGTGAGGCCAGTGCGCGCAGGCGCAGGGTGTTGTGCTGCTCGGCACGCAGGCGGAAGGCGATCCACAGCGCGGCGCCGGCGGCACCGATGGCCACCGCGATCGACGCGGCGAACCAGCCCGGGTGGTAATCGATGCCGGGCTGCATGCGCATCGCCGCCATGCCGAGGTAGTGCATGGTGGCGATGCCCAGCCCCATCAGCACCGCGCCGGCCAGCAGCCGTCGCCACGGCAGGCTGGGCCGCGATACCAGCCACAGCGCATAGGCCGAGGCACCCATGGAGACCGCCAGCGAGTACAGGGTGATGCCGAGGTCGTAGCCGACTGGAATCGGCAGGTCGAAGGCGAGCATGCCGATGAAGTGCATCGACCAGATGCCCAGGCCCATCGCTGCCGCGCCCCCGGCCAGCCACCAGCGGGCCACGCGGCCTTCGGCGGTGGCCAGGCGGCCGGCCATGTCCAGCGCCGTGTACGAAGCAAGAATGGCCACCAGCAGCGAGATGGCAACCAGGCTCTGACTGTAACTGCCAGTCATGTTGAATCCAGTGGGAGAAGGGAGGGGCGCCCGCAAGGCGCATGCCCGCGACCCCTATCGGCGCGGGTGGGCGGGACTTGAGCGGTCGCAGCACCTGCGACCCGGCTCGGCTATCCTGCCACGCCTGTTCCCGTTGCTGGAAATCATCCGATGGCCAAAGCCCGCACCGCCTACGTCTGCAATGAATGCGGCGCCGAATACAGCAAGTGGCAGGGCCAGTGCACCGAGTGCAATGCCTGGAACGCGCTGTCGGAGATCGTGCTGGAGAGCGCGGCGGCGGCCAAGGCGCCGGCCTCGCGCCGGGCCGGTTGGGCCGGCAAGATCGATCCGCCGAAGATCACCGCGCTGAAGGACGTCGAGCAGACCGAACACCGCCGGGTTTCCACCGGCATCGGCGAGTTCGACCGCGTGCTGGGCGGCGGCCTGGTCGAGGGTGCGGTGGTGCTGGTCGGTGGCGATCCGGGCATCGGCAAGTCGACCCTGCTGCTGCAGGCGGTGGCCAAGATGGCGGCCGAGCTGCCGGTACTGTATGTCACCGGCGAGGAATCGCTGGCCCAGGTGGCCGGCCGTGCGCACCGGCTGGAGCTGCCGCTGGACGGTGTCAATGCGCTGGCCGAGACCGGGGTTGAATCAATCCTGCAGCATGCTTCCAGGGCCGGCCCGCGGCTGATCGTGGCCGATTCGGTGCAGACGCTGTGGACCGAAAGCCTGACCGCCGCGCCGGGCTCGGTCAGCCAGGTGCGCGAGAGCGCGGCACGGCTGGTGCGCTTCGCCAAGGAGACCGGCACCGCCGTGTTCCTGGTCGGTCACGTGACCAAGGAGGGCGGCATCGCCGGCCCGCGCGTGCTGGAGCACATGGTCGATGCGGTGCTGTACTTCGAGGGTGAGAGCGGCAGCCGCTTCCGCCTGTTGCGCGCGTTCAAGAACCGCTTCGGTGCGGTCAACGAGCTGGGCGTGTTCGCGATGGGCGACAAGGGCCTGAAGGAGGTCTCCAATCCGTCGGCGATCTTCCTGTCCGGGGGCAGTACCCACCAGCCGGGCAGCTGCGTGATGGTCACCCGCGAGGGCACCCGGCCGTTGCTGGTGGAGGTGCAGGCGCTGGTCGATGCGTCGCCGCTGTCGAATCCGCGCCGTGTCGCCGTTGGCCTGGAGCAGAACCGCCTGGCCATGCTGCTGGCGGTGCTGCACCGTCACGGCGGCGTGCTGGTTGGCGACCAGGACGTGTTCGTCAATGTCGTTGGTGGCATCCGCGTGCAGGAAACCGCCGCCGACCTGCCGGTGCTGCTGGCGGTGCTGTCCTCGCTGCAGGACCGGCCGCTGGCGGAGAAGACGATTGCCTTTGGCGAGGTCGGCCTGTCCGGCGAGATCCGCCCGGTGCCCAATGGTGAAGACCGCCTGCGCGAGGCCGCCACCCATGGGTTCAAGCGCGCCATCGTGCCCAAGGCCAATGCGCCCAAGGGCGGCTCGGTGAAGGGCATGGAAGTGATCGCGGTGGAGCGGTTGTCCGAGGCCATCGACGCGGCGTGATGCAGGTTACGTAGAGTCGAGCTTGCTCGACTGCTGGCAGAACAGCAGTCGAGCAAGCTCGACTCCACATGGATGCGGCGGCCGACACGGCACCGGTCAGGCTTGCTGTGCTAGTTTTTCCCGCTCGACGAAGGCGCCCTCTGGCGCCTTTCCGTGCCCAGGAGTAAACGATTACATGCAGGACACCGCGCTCACCGCCCCCAACGCCGAAATCCGTCGCGCCGGGGTCGATCTCAATGGACTGATGACGGTGCTGGGCAAGCACCTGTATTCCACCCCGATGGTGGCGCTGCGCGAGCTGGTGCAGAACGCGCACGACTCGATCATCCGTCGCCGCATCGAGCAGCCCGGCGTCGACGTACCCTCGCGCATCGCGGTGCAGGTCGATGCCGGTGCCGGCGTGCTGCGCATCACCGATACCGGTGCCGGCCTGACCCGCCAGGAAATCCATGACTACCTCGCCACCGTCGGCGTCGGTTACACCCGTGGCCTGCGCCAGGGGGGCGAGGACGACGACGGCCTGATCGGCATGTTCGGCCTGGGCTTCCTGTCGGCCTTCGTGCTGGCGCGCCGGGTCAGCGTGCGCACCACCTCCTACCAGACGCCCGAGCTGGGCCATCTGTACGTGTCCAGCAACGCCGAGCAGTACACGGTCAGCGAAGTGCCGGCACGTGCGGTCGGCACCGAGGTGGAGCTGGAGCTGCATCCGGATTTCCTGCCGCTGGCCAACGAGGCGCGCCTGCACGAGGTGCTGGGCCGCTACTGCGCGCTGCTGTCCGAGCCGATCTTCATCGGCGCCGCAGCCGAGGCGCTCAACCCTGAGCCGCCGCCGTGGCGCGGCCAGCATGATGTCGCGCTGCATCCGGTGCAGGCGCGCCGGCAGGCGCTGCAGTTCGCCGCGCGCTTCGAGCACGATTTCGAACCGATCGTCACTGTGCCGCTGCGTGCCGATGGCCACAGTGATGCTACCGGCTTGCTATGGGTACAGGACGGTGCCACCTATGGCACCAGCGACAACCGCAACCTGTCGGTGTTCGTGCGCGGCATGCTGCTGGACGACGATGCGCGCGACCTGCTGCCCCCGTGGGCCGGGTTCATCGGCGGGGTGATCGAATCGTCCCGTCTCACGCCCACCGCCAGCCGCGAAGACCTGCAACGCGATGATCAGTACCGCGCCGTGCAGCACGCGCTGCTGGAAGCGCTGATCGACGGCCTGGCCGACATCGCGCGGCATCAGCCGGAAGCGTGGCGGCGCGTACTGACCCGCCACAACGAGGCGCTGCTGGGCGCGGCGCTCTGCGATGACCGCCTGTTCGACCTGCTGCTGGAACACGTGCGCGTGCCGACCTCGCAGGGTGACCTGCCGGCCAGTGCATTGCCGGCGCGCGGTGCCGTGCACGTGATCCTCGACAACGGTGGCGGCTTCGAGGAAATGCTGTTCCGCGCGATGGGCGTGCCGGTCGCGCATGGCCATCGCTATGCGGTGGTGCCGTTCCTGCGACGCTGGGCCCAGGCCAAGGGCCTGCGCTTGGTCGAACTCGGCACCGAGCAGGGCAACCGTGCGTTGTTCCGCAGCGACGACAGCCTCGACGAAGCACAGCTGGCATGGTTGCGTGAGCAGCTGGGCGACGGTGAGCAGCTGCTGCCGGCGCGCTTCAGCCCGGAGGCGCTGCCGGTGGTGGTGGTGCCCGACCGCGAGGCCGAGCTGAAGCAGCGGCTGGAAGACGACGAGAACGACAAGCGTGTGTCGATGGCGGCGCTGCGCCTGGCGCGGCAGTTCACCGCGCGCATCGAATCGCGTGCGCCGTCGCGGCTGTATCTCAACCTCGACAATCCAGCGGTACAGGCGCTGCTGCGCGCCCAGCGCGAGGGCCACCCGCAGGCCGAAGCCGCGGCGCGCCTGCTGCGCTCGCTGAAGATCATCGTTGCCGCACAGGGCCGTCCGCTGGCCCGCGCGACTGCCGCGCCGGGCCCGGATCTCAACGGCGCCTTCTCCGATATTGCCGGTGCCCTGCAGCAGATGCTGCGCTGAGCACCGCCCCCTCTCATCCAGCCTTCGCTAGACAGGAGCACTTACCCCATGGACATCTGGAACTGGGTCGAAAAACTGCAGGGCGACCTGCGCCAGGCCGGCCAGGCGCAGAACGCGCACCTGCTGAACCGCCTCGCCGACGAGGTGAGTGAACTACGTGTCGACCGCGTCGACGCGCTGCTGCCCGAGGCGCGCGCGCTGGGCAAGGCGCTCGACAACCCGTGGGTCGACGTCTACGTCGGCCATTGGGCGCTGCGCAACCGTGTCGGCAATCGTGTCGAGGGCGAGAGCGCGCTGGGCGAAGCGGTGGCGCTGTTCGAGCGGGCGCACCGCGAGGACACGCTGGAGTGCCCGCAGTCGATCTGCGTGACCCAGGACCTGGCCGCTTGCTACGGCAACATCGATGGCCCCGGCTGGGTGCCCGAGCGCATCGAGGTGTGCGATGAAACGCTGGCGCGCATCAATCCCGGCTGGGCCTGCTTCCAGTGCCTGAGTTGCGAGAAGGCCGACGCGCTGCTCGATGATGGTCGCGGCCAGGATGCGCTCGACTACCTGCAGGTGCAGTCCGATGCGATCGAGGCCTGCGGCAAGGAAGTGTTCGACAGCTTCCCGGAGATGCAGATCAAGATCCTGCTGGGCATGGGGCGCGCCGAAGAGGCGCTGGTGCTGATCGAAAAGCGCGAGGCCGAAGTGGCCGCGTCCGGTGAGTACGAGCCGGCCAACTGCACGGTGCCGCGCCGCCTGTCCAAGGCCTGGGCGCTGGCCCAGCTGGGACGCGATGAAGAAGCGCTGCAGCAGCTGGTGCCCTGGAGCGAACTGACCCCCACCTACTGGCGGCTGTGGGCGAACACCGCCGCTGCGCTGTGCCAGCGCGATCCGGCACGCAACAGCTGGGATCTGGGCACGCGCTACTCCACCATCATTGAGCACTTCGCCCAGGTGGGTTCTCACCGCCTGCTGATCGAAGTGGCTGCGCTGAGCCTGGAGCTGGCCCTGCAGCGCGGTGCGCGCTGGGTCGCGCAGCGCCAGCTGGCACTGGCCCGCACCCATCTGGCGCAGCTGCGCCAGGACCGCGGTGCGGCGGCGCTGGTGGCTGGCCTGGCCGCGCGCATCGAGGCGTTGCCGGAGGTGGCGCCGCTGCCGGTTCCCGCGGGCGACCTGCTGGCGTGGCTGAGCGAGCAGGGCGAGCAGAACCAGTCGCGTGATCCCGAACGCGAGGCGCAATGGCTGCTGCAGGCGCAGGCGCAACTGCCCGATGACGAAGCGCTGGCCGAGACGGCCGCCTCCGCGCTGGCTGCCTGCGGTGCGCAGGCCGAGGCGCGCGCGCTGCTGTGGCAGTTCGTGCAGGCACACGCGCAGGAAGACGGCCCGGCGGCCTACACGCTGATGCGCTGGCTGACCGAGCAGGGCGACGACGACGGCCTGCGCCGCCTGGCCGACGTCTATCGCGGCAGCGTGCCGGTGTTCGCGCACTGGTGCGAGGTGCAACGTGCCCGCCGCGTGTCCGACTGGCCGGCGCTGGAGCAGGCCGCGTTGGCCCTGCTGGCGGCCTCGCCGGGATCGCACGGTGCGCGCGGTACGCTGGCGCGGATGTACATGGAAACCGGCCGCTTCAGCGAAGCACAGGCCTGCTATGCGCAGCTGGTGGAGCTGTTGGAAGAACCCAACGCCGCGCATTGGGACCACATGAGCGCCGCCAGCGCGGCGCGCGACTGGGACGCAGTGCGCCGCTCGGCGGCAGCGATCGGCATGGAGCTGACCAGCCAGGACGGCGTGGTCGAGGAGCCGTGGGGGTGGGTGATCATCCGCAGCGAGGAGCATGGCGAGCCGATGGAGTACTACGCGCGTCGCAGCGGCCCGGTCACCGCGCGCATCGTCGAGAACGCACCGGCCAACCGCGCCCAGCAGGTCGGCGACTGGGTGGTGTTCGATGCCGCGCTGGTGCATCCGGCACCGGAAGAGGAGGAAGCACGCGAGCATTTCATCCCGACCTACGCACAGGTGCATGTGCTGGAGCGTGGTGGTTTCGCCCGCAGCTGGCTGATCGATGGCGCGCACCCGGGCGAAGCGGCCTGGAACGCCTTTGTCGAAGCCGCCGAAGCACAGGGATGGCAGGTCTGGTCGCACAGCCGCCCGGACTACACCGTGACCGATCCGGACGCAGACGAGGGCACCCTGCCTGGCATCCTGTTCACTGTTGCCCAGCCGCAGGACCATGCGCCGCTGGCGCTGCACCGCTTCCTGCAGCAGCAGACCGCGACGTGGCCGCATCCGCACTGCTGGCTGCGCCTGGCTGAAGCCTGTGACCAGGACCGCCAGCCGCACCTGGACGTGATCGAGCGCTACGGGTTGTAAGCCCGGTATCGGGGAGTGCCGGCCGCTGGCCGGCAGCGCCATGCGATCCTGTGTTGCCGGCCTGCGGCCGGCACTACCCCAAGGAGAGACCTATGCGAAAGACAAGGATGTGGGTGATCGCCGGGCTGCTGCTGGCCCCTGCCGTGCAGGGCGCGCCGGCCTGCCAGGCGCCGGTGGCCGTGGCGCGCGCGTTCTACGAGGCGACGACGGGCAAGGGGGATCTGTTGCAGCCGCCGCCTGCGCTGGTGAGCCCGGCATTCGGCAACGCCCTGCGCGGCGAACGCGCCTGCCAGGTGCGCGAGGAGGGCATCTGCACGATCGATTCGGACCCCTGGCTGGATGGCCAGGACGGTGACATCGACAGTGCGGTGGACTACCAATGGCGGCAGGATTCGGCCAGCGCCGGCGTGGTCGAGATGCGCTACACCGTGTGGAAGCAGGCCCGTCTCACCCGCGTACCGATGGTCCGGCAGGGCAACGGCTGCTGGCAGGTCGATGACATCGTTACCAGTCGCGGCCAGTCGGTGCGGAAGATTCTCGCCCAGCCTTGGCGGTAAGTGCCGGTGGGTGCCGACCGTGGGTCGGCACGCCGCTATCGCGAATGCCCGAACACCAGTTCGATCACGAACTGGCTGCCGAAGAACGCCAGCAACAGCAACAGCATCGCCGCCAGCGTCCAGTGCACCGCCTTCATGCCGCGCCAGCCGTAGCGGCGGCGGCCGATCAGCAGCACGCCGAACACGATCCACGACAGCACGCTGAGCACGGTCTTGTGCACCAGCTTCTGCGCCAGCAGGTCGTCGACGAACAGCACGCCGGTGACCAGGGTCAGGGTCAGCAGGGCGAAGCCGACGGTGATCACCCGGAACAGCAGCGATTCCAGGTCGGCCAGCGGCGGCAGTGCGCGCAGCCACGGCCGGAATTCGCGGCGGCGCAGCGCACGTTCCTGCAACCACAGCATGATCGCCAGCAGTGCGGCGATGCTCAGCGTGGCGTAGGCCAGCAGCGCCAGCCAGGCGTGGCTGGCCAGGCGCCAGCCCAGCACCTTGCTCGGTTCGTGGCCGTAGCCGTGGTAGGCCAGCAGCAGCACGGCGGCCAGCGGGAACACCACCACGCCCAGCGCCGACATGCGACCGCGCGCGCCGACCAGCGAGGTCAGCCAGGCCATGCCCAGGCCGACCAGCGACAGCGCGGCGAAGAAGTGCATGTCCGGCCCGCCATTGGTGCGCATCGCCACCATCACGTGGTAGCCGCCATGCAGCAGCATCGCCGGCAGGGCCGGCCACAGCCAGGTGGGGGAACCGGTGGTTTCATCGCGGCCGAGCGCGCGCACCAGCAGGGCACTGGCAGCCAGATAGAGCAGGACGGCGATGAGAACGATTGTCATCGTTGCAGTTTCGCATACCCCCGCGGTGGTGGCGACGGCCGCGGCGTCGCAGCCCGGCAGGTGGGGCGGACCCGTTATACTGTCTGCCTTATTGTCCCCCGTTTTCAGACAGGTCGTACCGCATGTTCGAGTCCCTGACCCAGCGCCTTTCCGGCACCATCGAGCGCCTGCGTGGCCGTGGCCGCCTGACCGAGGAGAACATCCGCGAGGCGACCCGCGAGGTCCGCATCGCGCTGCTCGAAGCCGACGTCGCGCTGCCGGTGGTGCAGGCCCTGATCGAGCGCATCAAGGTGCGCGCGGTCGGCCAGGAAGTGCTGAAGTCGCTGACGCCGGGCCAGGCCCTGATCAAGGTCGTGCGCGACGAGCTGACCGCGGTGATGGGCGCTGAAGCCAGCGACCTGAACCTCAATGTTCCGGCCCCGGCCATCATCCTGATGGCCGGCCTGCAGGGCGCCGGCAAGACCACCACCGTGGGCAAGCTGGCCAAGCACCTGAAGGAAAAGCGCAAGAAGAAGGTGATGGTGGTGTCGGCCGACGTCTACCGTCCGGCCGCGATCGAGCAGCTGAAGACCCTGGCCGAGCAGGTTGGCGTGCTGTTCTTCCCGTCCAGCGCCGACCAGAAGCCGGAAGCCATCGTCCGCGCCGCCATCGATGATGCGCGCAAGTCGTTCGTCGACGTGCTGCTGGTCGATACCGCCGGCCGCCTGGCCATCGACGAAGCGATGATGGCCGAGATCAAGGCCCTGCACGCTGCCGTGAACCCGGCCGAAACCCTGTTCGTGGTCGATGCCATGACCGGCCAGGACGCGGCCAACACCGCAAAGGCCTTCGGTGACGCGCTGCCGCTGACCGGCGTGGTGCTGACCAAGACCGACGGTGACGCCCGTGGCGGTGCCGCGCTGAGCGTGCGCTACATCACCGGCAAGCCGATCAAGTTCGTCGGCGTCAGCGAAAAGCCGGAAGGCCTGGATGTGTTCCATCCGGACCGCATCGCCAGCCGCATCCTCGACATGGGCGACGTGCTGTCGCTGGTCGAGCAGGTCGAGCAGCAGGTCGACAAGGACAAGGCCGCCAAGCTGGCCGAGAAGGTCGCCAAGGGCAAGAAGTTCGACCTGAACGACATGCGCGACCAGCTGGAGCAGATGCAGAACATGGGCGGCATCGGCGGCCTGATGGACAAGCTGCCGGGCCTGGGCAACATCCCCGACCATCTGAAGCAGCAGGTCAGCCAGGGCAAGGAGGTGCCGCGCATGATCGCCATCATCAGCTCGATGACCAAGAAGGAGCGCCGCAACCCGAACCTGCTCAACGGCTCGCGCCGCGCGCGCATCGCCAAGGGCTCGGGCGTGACCCCGGCCGACGTCAACAAGCTGATGAAGCAGTACATGCAGATGGAAAAGATGATGAGCAAGATGGCGGGCGGCGGCATGAAGGGCATGCTGCGCAGCATGAAGGGCATGATGGGCGCCATGGGCGGCCGTGGCATGCCGTTCCGTTGATCCGGATCAGGGCCGGAACCGATCGGGATCCGGCCCCGATTGCAACGACTGGCGTATGCTGGGCAGCGACTTCTCCCACAGGTATGTCGCGTGAACGCATCGCCGATTCTTGAACGCGCCGACACCTTCTGTCGGCGTTTTTCATTGCAGCTTCCGATCCTGCTGGCGCCGATGGCGGGGGCCTGCCCGGTGCCGTTGTCGGCCGCGCTGGCCAACGCCGGCAGCATGGGCGCGATGGGTGCGGTGCTGTCGTCATCGGCCGACATCGGTCGTTGGATGGACGACTTCCGCGCCGCCTCCACTGGCCCGGCACAGGTGAACCTGTGGGTACCGGACCCGGCGCCGACCCGTGATGTTGCCGCCGAGGCTGCCAGCCGCACCTTCCTTGCACAGTGGGGGCCGGACGTGCCGGCCAGTGCCGCCGATGCCACGCCTGCCGATTTTGAGGAACAGTTTGCCGCGCTGCTGGCGGCGCGCCCGGCAGTGGCCTCGACCATCATGGGCGTGCTGCAGCCACGCCACGTGCAGCAGCTGAAGGATGCCGGCATTGCCTGGATCGCCTGTGCGACCACGTTGTCCGAAGCGCGCGCGGCACAGGATGCCGGTGCCGATGCCGTGGTGGCGCAGGGCGTGGAAGCGGGCGGCCATCGCGGTTCCTTTGATCCGGCGATGGCCGAGCGCCAACTGGTCGGGCTGTTCGCGCTGCTGCCGCGCCTGGCCGATCACCTGCGGATTCCGGTCATCGCTGCCGGTGGCATCGCCGATGGCCGTGGCATCGCCGCCGCGCTCACCCTCGGCGCCAGCGCCGTGCAGATCGGCACGGCCTTCCTGCGCACGCCCGAAGCGGCGATCGCCTCGGCGTGGGCCGACGGGCTGGCCGCCAGCGAGCCGGAGGATACCTGGCCGACGCGTGCCTTCAGTGGCCGCCTTGGCCGTGGCCTGGCCACCCCTTATGTGCGCGCCGCCGCCGCGGACGGCGCACCTGCACCGCGCCCGTACCCGGTGCAGCGCGGGCTGACCGCACCGATGCGCAGGCAGGCGGTGCAGGAAAACCGGCTGGCGGCGATGCAGGCCTGGGCCGGGCAGTCGGCATGGATGGCTCCGGCACAGCCGGCCGCCGAGGTGCTGCGTGGCATGTGGCAACAGGCGCAGGCGCTGCTGCGATGACGGTGACCTGCAACGGCCAGCCGGCGCAGGTCGAAGATCTGCTGCCGGCACTGGTCAACTACGGCCATTTCACCTCGCTGCAGGTGCGCGGCGGTGCCGTGCAGGGGCTCGATCTGCATCTTGCGCGGCTGTCGCAGGCCACGCGCGAACTGTTTGGCAGCGAACTGGATACGGCGCAGGTGCAGGCGTGGATGGCGCAGGCCCTGCAGCAGGCCGCGCGGGCCGATGCCTCGCTGCGGGTGACGGTGTACTCGCGCCACTTCGATTTCCGCAGCCCGCTGGCGACCGTGCCGGTGGACGTGCTGGTGGCCGTCTCCGCGCCGGTGGCACTGAGCGCACCCAAGCGGGTGCGCAGCCTGGTCTGGCAGCGCGAGCTGCCGCAGATCAAGCACGTGGGCACCTTCGGCCTGTTCGCCGAGCGGCGTGCGGCGATGGCGGAAGGATTCGACGATGTGCTGTTCGTGACCGCCGATGGCGACGTGAGTGAAGGCAGCACCTGGAACCTGGCCATGCACGATGGTGAGCGGCTGCTCTGGCCGCAGGCCCCGGCCCTGCGTGGGACCGCCGAGGCGCTGTTGCTGCGGTACTGGCCGGGCGCGCAGGCCACCCGGCCGCTGCGGCTGGCTGACCTGGCCAGCGTGAAGGCGGCCTTTGCCTGCAATGCCAGCGGCCTGTGGGCGCTGGAGGCCATCGACGGGCAGGTCCTACCGGGTTCGCAGGCACTGGCTGAACAGGGCAGGGCGGTGCTGGCGGGGGTGGCTTGGGACGATCTGGGCTGAAAGCCCCGCAGGGCAGGGCCCGGCGCTACCGTGAAGGTCAGGGGACCGCCGGGGTTGGCTCGGCCCGGGTCTGCCGCTATAATCGCCCGCTTACCTCGCCATCCTGGCGACTGGGCAATAGGAAAAACACCATGGTCAAGATTCGACTGACCCGCGGCGGCGCCAAGAAGCGTCCGTTCTACCACATCATCGTCACCGACGTGCGCAGCGCGCGCGACGGCCGCAACATCGAGCGCGTTGGCTTCTACAACCCGGTCGCCCAGGGCGCCGAGAAGCGCATCGAGCTGGACCTGGCCCGCGTTGACCATTGGGTCAAGAACGGCGCCCAGCCGACCGACAAGGTCCGCAACCTGATCAAGGAAGCGACCAAGTCCCAGGCCGCTGCGGCCTGATCCTGACGGGCCACGCTTCGGCGTGGCCCTCTTGGTTGAAGCAGATGAAAGATATCGAGCGCCGCATCCTGCTGGGCAGGGTTGTCGGCGCTTTTGGTGTGCGCGGCGAGATCAAGCTCGAGTCCTGGACCGAGCCACGTTCCGCCATTTTCCGTTACCAGCCGTGGATCGTGCGCAGCCCGTCCGGCGTGGAAACCACGATTGAAGGTGTGCGTGGCCGCGACAGCGGCAAGCACCTGGTCGCCCGTTTCCCCGGCGTCGAGGACCGCGATACCGTCGAAGCGATGCACGGCACCGAGATCTACGTGGCGCGCAGTGCATTGCCGCCGCCGAAGCCCGATGAGTACTACTGGGTGGACCTGGAAGGCCTGGACGTGAAGACCACCGAGGGCGTCGTCCTGGGCCAGGTCTCGCACCTGTTCAGTACCGGCGCCAACGACGTGGTGGTGGTCCGTGGTGACCGCGAGCGGATGATTCCGTTCGTGCAGCCGGACTTCGTCAAGTCGGTCGACTTCGAGGCCAACCTGGTCGTGGTCGACTGGGATCCCGAGTTCTGAGTGTGAGCATGCGTTTCGACGTCATCACCCTGTTCCCCGAGTTCCTCGCCCAGTCCGCTGGGTTGGGCGTGGTCGGGCGTGCGCAGGAGAAGGGCCTGTTCAGCCTGCATGGCTGGAATCCCCGTGATTACGCCGAAGGCAACTACCGCCGGGTGGACGACCGTCCGTTCGGCGGTGGCCCGGGCATGGTGATGCTGATCGAGCCGCTGCAGGCCTGCCTGCAGGCGATCCGCGACGCCGACCCGGCCCCGGCGCGGGTGATCTACCTCAGCCCGCAGGGCGCGCCGCTGACCCAGGCCAAGGTGCGGGAACTGGCGGCATTGCCGCGCATGGTCCTGCTCTGCGGCCGCTACGAAGGCATCGACGAGCGTTTCCTGGAAGCCAATGTCGACGAGGAGATTTCCCTCGGCGATTACGTGCTGTCCGGGGGCGAGCTGGGCGCGGCGGTGATCATCGACGCCGTGGCCCGCCTGCAGGACGGCGCCCTGAACGACGCCGAATCGGCAGCACAGGACAGCTTCGAGGGTGACCTCGGCCTGCTCGACTGCCCGCATTACAGCCAGCCGGCCCAGCATCCGCTGGGTGACGTGCCGGAGGTGCTGCGTTCAGGCAACCACGCGGCCATCGCTGCCTGGCGCCGTCAGCAGTCGCTGGTCCGTACCGCCCAGCGGCGCCCGGACCTGCTGGATGAACAGGCACTGGGCAAGGCCGACCGCAAACTGCTGGACCAGGCCCGGCAGGCCTTGAAACAGAAGGCTGGCCCCTAGCGCAGGGCTGGCTTTATCGGCTATCATGGCCAATTCCCGCCAGCCCCGGTTGGCGCGCGCAGTACCCACAACAAACGTGCAGCACAGTCCAGTGACTGCATCAGCCTACGTTGTCGAAACGACACACCCACCCGAACAAGAATCGGTGTAACCCATGAGCAAGCTGAACAAGTCCATCGTCGCGGAATTCGAATCCGCCCAGATCACCCGCGAACTGCCGAAGTTCAGCCAGGGCGACACCGTTGTCGTCAACGTGAAGGTGAAGGAAGGCAGCCGCGAGCGCGTGCAGGCCTACGAAGGCGTTGTGATCGCCACCAAGAATGCCGGCCTGAACTCCTCGTTCACCGTCCGCAAGATCTCGCACGGCTACGGCGTCGAGCGCGTGTTCCAGACCCACAGCGCCATCATCGACTCGGTCGAAGTGAAGCGTCGTGGTAAGGTCCGCGCCGGCAAGCTGTACTACCTGCGTGGCCTGGAAGGCAAGGCTGCCCGCATCAAGGAAGACCTGGCTGCCGCTGCTGCCGCCAAGGCTGCCCGTCTGGCCGAAAAGGCCTGATAAACAACTTCGGTTGTTGCCGCGACGGCCACCTTCGGGTGGCCGTTTGCGTTTCCGGCAGTGCATCGGTCACGATCAGGCGATGAGCGACATCAATCCGCGCTATCCCGCCGCAATCCAGTCGGCGCTGCGCTTTCTCGACAGCAAGGGCCTGGCGCGTGCGCAGTCGGCCCCGCTGTTGCATCGCCTGCTGTGGCGCGTGGGCGTCGCATTGCCGCCGCCGATCCTGGCCGGCTTCGGCACCAATGCGCTGGTGCAGGGCCTGTTGTTCGGGCTGTTCTGGACCGGGCTGATGTGGCTGATGCTGTGGCAGGGCAGCGAGCGCCCGCTGGCGTTGCTGCTGGCCGCCGGCCTGTTGGCCGGCGCTGTGTTCGGCGTGGTGATGGCGGCGCTGATGCATTCGCTGCGGCGTCACCGCAAGCTGCCGGGCTGGCGCCAGTTCCTGGCCGGCCAGACGGACTGAACCGATGGCGCAGCGCGCCGTGACCGGCAGGCATGTACCGCGCTAGGCTGCGCTTTCCACTCAGATGGACGTGCCGTGCGATGCCTGCCAAGCGAACCGCACCTTCCGCCGCTCCCAGGCTGCTGTCCGGCGGCAACCCGCAGATCGCCAAGGGCGAGGGCGATGCCACGGTGCAGGCCTACATCGCGGCGATGCCGGACTGGAAACGACCGATCGGCGAGCGCCTGGACGCGCTGATCGAACAGGCCGTGCCCGGCGTGCACAAGGCGGTGAAATGGAACTCGCCGATGTATGCGGTGGCCCCGGGCGCAGGCTGGTTCCTCAGCTTTCATTGCTTCACGCGCTACATCAAGGTCGCGTTCTTCCGTGGCGCTGCATTGAAGCCGGTGCCGCCCGAGCCATCCAGAAGCGCCGATACGCGCTACCTGCACCTGCAGCAGGACGGCGTGCTGGATGAAGTACGCTTTCTCGACTGGGTGCGGCAGGCGGCCGCGTTGCCCGGCGAGCGCATGTAAGCCCGACGTTTCGATGTCCTTCCCGACGAGAGCACCTGATGGCCACGCACGCACCCAACCCTGCCGATGCCGGAACCCCGGCGGCCGAACTGATCGATGCGCGCATCGCCGAACTGGGCGACTGGCGTGGCGAAACGCTGGCACGCGTGCGCGCGCTGATCCATGAAGCGCTGCCGGAGGTGCAGGAAACCTGGAAGTGGCGCGGCACGCCGGTGTGGGAGCACAACGGCATACTGTGTACCGGCGAGACCTACAAGCAGGCGGTGAAACTGACCTTCGCCAACGGTGCGGCACTGGCGGACCCGAAGGGTCTGTTCAATGCCAGCCTGGACGGCAACACGCGGCGCGCGATCGACATCCATGAAGGCGTGATGCCCAATGCCGCCGCGTTCAAGGCGCTGCTGCGCGAGGCGGCCAAGTTCAACGCGGCGAAAAAGAAGAAACGGTAGAGCCGGCCGCTGGCCGGCTGTTGCACGCCGGCCAGCGGCAGGCACTAGCGTGGCGGCGATGATTCCAATGCGGCATCCGGGTCGGCCACCGGCGAGGGCGGGCAGGCCGGAATTTCCGAGGGCGTGGCCAGTTCCTCGGCGTGCGAGGGTTTGCCGATCATCTTCGCCTTGCGCCAGCCACCCCAGCGGTAATACGCCAGCGACAGCAGCATCGATACGAACGAGCTGACCGGGAAACTCCACCAGATCGCATCGGCGCCCCAGTACGGCTGCAGCAGTTCGGCGAACGGCACGCGTACGCCCCACAGCGAGCCGGCGAGGATCAGCAGCGGTGGAATCACCGCGCCGGTCGAGCGCACCACGCCGGAGATCACGAAGCTGACGCCGAAGAACAGGAACGAGCCGATCACCACATGGTTGAGATGGCGGGCGATGTCCAATGCCTCGCTGGCCGGCGGCAGGAACAGCGCCAGCAGCTGGCGATCGAATACCACCAGCGGCAGGATCAGTGCGCCGGTCAGCAGGAAGTTGAACATCACGCCCTGGCGTGCGGTACCGCGCACGCGGTCCCAGCGCTGTGCGCCCACGTTCTGCGCGGCCATCGACGAGCAGGCCGCACCGATCGCCATCGCCGGCATCTGCAGGTAGTTCCACAGCTGCAGCGAGGCGCCATAGCCTGCGCCGGTCGCGGTGCCGTACTGGTTGACCATGGTCATCAGCAGGATCACCGACAGCGAGATCAGCACCATCTGCAGGCCCATCGGCACGCCCTTGAGCACCAGCGCCTTGAGGATGGTCAGGTCGAGCTTGAACAGGCGCATGTCGGCACGCCCCAGCCACAGCGTGTGGCGCTTGTGGCGCATGTACAGCAGCAGGCCGGCCAGCGACAGGGTCTGCGCGACCAGCGTGGCCCAGGCCGAACCGGCGATGCCCAGCGCGGGGAACGGCCCCATGCCGAAGATCAGCACCGGGTTCAGCACGATGTCCAGCGCCACCGAGACCATCAGGAAGCGGAACGGCGTGCGCGAATCGCCGGCACCGCGCAGCGCGGCGGTGAGGAAGGCGAACGCGTACAGCGTCGGCATCGCCAGGAAGATGATCTGCAGGTAGGCCTCGGCCAGCGGCAGCGAGGCGGCCGGCGTGCCCATCGCCGCCAGCAGCGGATGCGCCATGAACCAGCCGGCGATGGCGATGATCACCGACAGGCCGATGAAGAAGGTGGCGCTGGTACCGACCACGCGCCGCGCCTGGGCGATGTCGCGTGCGCCGATGGCCTGGCCGATCAGTATGGTCGAGGCCATGCCGAAACCGAACACCGAGCCGATCAGGAAGAACATGATGTTGTTGGCGTTCGCGGTGGCGGTCAGCGCCGCCTCGCCGAGGAAACGCCCCACCCACACCGCATTCACCGAACCATTCAGCGACTGCGCGATGTTGCCGGCCAGGATCGGCAGGGAAAACAGCAGGAGATTGCGGCCGATCGGGCCGGAGGTCAGGTCAAGCGGCGCTTTGGCCATGGAGTGGTGATCGATTCCCGGGAGGCGCACACTAGCACCAAGCCGGTTTGCGGGATGTGGCAATGCATCAACGACTACGGGTGGGACGGAGCATGGCGCTGGCCTTGATCGGCGTCGTACTGGCCGCATGTTCGATGGACGACCGGCTGGGCGATACCCAGATCCGGCCGACCGACCGGCCCGAATGCCTGGTCGGCAGTCAGCGCCAGGATCTTGCGTCCGGCGTTCCACCGCTGATCGGCGGCACCGGCTGCCGGGCTGATCCGGACAACCCGCGTCCCCTGAACAAGCCACCGGAGTAGTACGCACCGATGCATGAGCTTTCCCCGCTGTCGCCCAGTGTCCGCCTGGACATCTGGCTGTGGGCGGCCCGATTCTTCAAGACCCGCAGTCTGGCCAAGCAGGCCATCGAGACCGGCAAGGTCAGCGTGGCTGGCCAGCGCCCGAAATCCTCGCGCGCGGTGCGCGTGGGTGAGCAGCTGCAGGTCGATCGCGGTGAAGAGCATTTCGAGATCCAGGTACTGGGCCTGAGCGACCAGCGCGGGCCGGCCCCGGTGGCGCAGCAGCTGTACACCGAGAGTGAAGCCTCGAAGGCGCGTCGTGCAGAGCAGCGCGCGCTGCGCATCGCCGCCCGCGATGGCTTCCAGCCGCCTGAGCACAAGCCGGACAAGCGCGCGCGGCGGTTGATACGGGCGCTGGGCGATATCGACGCGCTCTGACGGAACGGCGATTCCGGTGCATTGTTCCTATCGCGGCGCGAAAGGAGGCGCGAGTCACGGTGCGTTCGGAAGCGGCGGGGCAGGCTGGATGTTCACCTTCTGGAAGCCTGCCGATGCGTTACCTGCCGTTGTGCCTGTCCCTGCTTGCTGCCGCGCCCTTGCACGCGGCCGATATCACCTTCTGGGATGCTCCGCAGCGCGGGGGCAACAGCATGAACATGTCGCCTCCGGACCGGGACTACTTCGAAGCGCTACGTGCGACCGGCGCGACCTGGGTGCGGCTGGTGCCGGACAAGTGGAAGGCGCAGGGCGGCCGTGACTTCCTGATTGGCAACGCGGACGACTATCAAGGGCTGGTCGCGGCCGATCTGGCGACATTGCGCCGCGTGCTGGACGATGCCGACGCGGCCGGACTGAAAGTGGTGCTCACCCCGCTGTCGTTGCCGTTGCTGCGCTGGAAGCAGCACAACGGTGACAAGGTCGACCAGCGCCTGTGGCAGTCGTTCGACAATCACGCCCCGGCGCTACGCTTCTGGCATGACCTGGCCGTGGCGTTGAAGGGGCATCCCGCACTGGCCGCCTACAACCTGATCAACGAACCGGTGCCGGAGTACGGTGCCGGCCTGGCCGAACATGCGTCCAGCGAAGCGATGCAGCAGTGGTATGCCGGGGTGCAGGACGGCCCGCGTGATCTGCGCCGCTTCTACTCGGGGCTGATCGCGCGCATCCGCGAGGTCGACGCGGAAATGCCGCTGATGCTGGATGCCGGATGGTATGCGGCCGCCGATGGCTTCAACTACTGGCCGGCACCGCTGGACGACGGGAAACTGCTGTACAGCGTGCACATGTACGAGCCGTACGCGGCGACCAGTGCGCCGAACCAGAAACGTGCCAAGCCCTGGCGCTACCCGGGCAGCGTGCCGTTCGGCGGCCATAGCGAGCGCTGGGATGCGGCGCGCGTACGCAGCTACCTGCAGCAGCCGATGGACTGGGCGAAGACGCACGGGGTGGGGGCCAACCGCATGGTGGTCGGTGAATTCGGCTGCATGCGCCGCTGGCCCGACTGCAGCCGCTACCTGCAGGACGTGCTGCAGGTGCTGGAACAGGACAAGGTGCACTGGGCCTTCTACGCCTTCCGCGAGGATGGCTGGGATGGCATGGACTACGAACTGGGCGACAAGGCGCTGCCGTGGTCGTACTGGCAGGCACAGGAACAGGGAAAGTCAGCGGTGCCGCCGCGCTCGATGCAGGCGCCGTTGTTCGCGCCGATCCTGCAGCGGCTGAAGGCCGGGAACCGCTGAGACGCCGGGCAGGGCCCGGCGTTATCCCTGGCGATGCTGATCACGCCGGGTCACCCCCGGCGACAGCGTCTGTCAGCGCTTGCCGCCGAGCAGGTTGCCGCCCAGCTTCAACAGGTCGCTCATGCCGAACTGGCCGTCGCCGTCCTGGTCCAGCACACTGCCGAGCAGGCCACCGGCAATGCCGCCCTGCTGCTGCACCTGCTGCTTCTCCTGGCCGAGCGCCTGGCTGAGCGAGCCGGCATCGGCCTGGCCGCCACCGAGCCGCTGGGCGAGGAAGGCCATCACGATCGGCGCGAGGATCTGCAGCAGCTGGCTGGTGCGGCCGCTGTCGAGCTGGGTGGCCTGGGCCAGGCCGGTTTCCACCTTCTGCTGGCTGCCGCCGAAGATGTGGCCGAGGATGCCGGCGCCATCGCTGGCGGCACCACCACCACCGCCGCCCAGCACCGAACCGAGCACGCTGCCCAGGTCCAGGCCGCTGTGGTTGTTCTGCAGCGCGCCGAGCAGGGCCTGCGCCCCCTGCGGCTGCGCAGCGTTGTTGCCCAGCGCGCCCATCAGCACCGGCAGCGCGGCGCTGATCGCGCCGGAGGCCTGGGTATCGCTGATGCCGAGCTGCTGCGACACCTGCTGCAGCGGAGCGCCCTGCAATTTGGCGAGAAGTTCATCGGTCAGGCTCATCAGGGGAATCCTCGATTGGGATGGGGCGTGCAGAAAGTACGACGCGGACCGTTAAAACGGCGACGCCGCCTCACGGGGAGGCGGCGTGCCGTACGCAGGGGAGGGCGATCAGAGCTCGATGTCTTCCGCGCCCGGGGTGGCGGCAGGGAAGTCGGTTTCCGGCTGGGCCGGCTTGAACGGGTCCGACGGCTGGCTGGCCAACGCCTTCAGGGCCGCAGCGACGCCGGCACCGTAGGCCGGGTCGGCCTTGCTGCAGTTGTCGATGTGGCGCTGCTTGATGAAGTCCGGCGCATCGCCCAGGGCACGGGCGGTGTTGGCGAACAGGCGGTCCTTCTGCGCCTGGTTGTAGCTGCGGAACAGCGCACCGGGCTGGCTGAAGTAGTCGGCGTCGTCCTCACGGAAGTTCCAGAAGTCGGCATCGCCGCGGATCTTCATCGGCGGCTCGCGGTACTGCGGCTGCTCCTGCCACTGGCCGTAGCTGTTCGGCTCGTAGTGCGGCAGGCCGCCGTAGTTGCCGTCCACGCGCATCGCACCATCGCGGTGGTTGCTGTGCACCGGGCAGCGCGCAGCGTTCACTGGAATCTGGTGGTGATTGACGCCCAGGCGGTAGCGCTGCGCATCGGAATAGGCGAACAGGCGCGCCTGCAGCATCTTGTCCGGCGACGGGCCGATGCCCGGCACCAGGTTGCTCGGTGCGAACGCCGACTGCTCCACGTCCTGGTACCAGTTGACCGGGTTGCGGTTCAGTTCGAACTGGCCGACCTCGATCAGCGGGTAGTCGCTCTTCGGCCACACCTTGGTCAGGTCGAACGGATGCACGCGGTAGGTCTCGGCATCCAGTTCCGGCATGACCTGGATGAACAGCTTCCACTTCGGGAAGTCGCCCTTGTCGATCGCGGCGAACAGGTCGCGGCCGTGGCTTTCGCGGTCATGGCCGACCAGGATCTGCGCCTGCGCATCGGTGAGCGATTCGATGCCCTGCTGGCTGACGAAGTGGAACTTCACCCAGAAGCGCTCGCTGTCGGCGTTGGTGAAGCTGTAGGTGTGCGAGCCGAAGCCGTGCATGTGGCGGAAGCTGCGCGGGATGCCGCGGTCGCTCATCACCACGGTCACCTGCAGCAGCGCTTCGGGCAGCAGCGTCCAGAAATCCCAGTTGTTGCGCGCGCTGCGCAGGTTGGTGTGCGGGTCGCGCTTGACCGCCTTGTTGAGGTCGGCGAACTTGCGCGGGTCGCGCAGGAAGAACACCGGGGTGTTGTTGCCGACCAGGTCCCAGTTGCCTTCTTCGGTGTAGAACTTCAGCGCGAAGCCGCGGATGTCGCGCTCGGCGTCGGCGGCGCCACGCTCGCCGGCCACCGTGGTGAAGCGGGCGAACATCTCGGTCTGCTTTCCGACCTTCTCGAACAGCTTGGCGCGGGTGTACTTGCTGATGTCGTGGGTGACGGTGAAGGTGCCGAACGCGCCCGAGCCCTTGGCGTGCATGCGGCGCTCGGGAATGATCTCGCGGTTGAGGTTGGCCAGCTTCTCCAGCAGCCACACGTCTTCCATCAGCAGCGGGCCGCGCGGGCCGGCGGTCTTGCTGTTCTGGTTGTCCACCACCGGCGCGCCGAAGGCCGTGGTCATCGGGGTAACCGGATCGTCACCGTGCTTCTGCTTCGGCGTGGTGCTCAGCTCACGCTGCTGCTGGGCGCCTTCCTCCGGCGTCGGAGCGGTGTGGTACGGGCACTTGGCGTTGTTGTTGTCGGACTGGCTCATCGGCTGGCTCCTGGTGGCGGTGAAGACGTGGGAAACATCTTCACTCGACTGTAGCTAGGGCCAGATGAAATGAATAATCGAATGATTCGTTCAGGTTGATAGATTCTGTCAATTGAAAGGCAGAATCGGATTTGTGAAATCTTTCAATTGGCCTCCCGCGGGCAGGCAGGAGGCCATGGACGTGCGCTGCGGTTACAGCAGCGCCTTCAGCCGGTACAGCGCTTCCAGCGCCTGCTTCGGGGTCAGCTCGTCGGGGTCGATTGCCGCCAGCGCTTCCTGCGTCTTGCTGGAGGGTGCTGCGAACAGGCCGAACTGCTGCGGTGCATCCAGCGCCTGTGGTGCCAGCTCGGCGGCATGGCTTTCTCCGCCGCGCTGCTCCAGCTCGGCCAGGCGACGACGCGCCTGCGCCACGGTGGCGCGGGGCAGGCCGGCCAGTGCCGCCACCTGCAGGCCGAAGCTGCGGTTGGCCGGGCCGTCCGTCACCGCGTGCATGAACACCAGCGCTTCGCCGTGCTCGACCGCATCCAGGTGCACGTTGGCGATGCCGCTGCGGCCGCCTTCGTGCTGTTCGTCGGCCAGCGCGGTCAACTCGAAGTAGTGGGTGGCGAACAGCGTGTAGCAGCGGTTCTGGTAGGCCAGGTGGCGGGCCACCGCGTCGGCCAGGGCCAGGCCATCGTAGGTGGAGGTGCCACGGCCGATCTCGTCCATCAGTACCAGCGAGTGCGCGGTGGCGTGATGCAGGATGTAGCTGGTCTCGGCCATTTCGACCATGAAGGTGGACTGCCCGCGGGCGAGGTCGTCACCGGCGCCGATGCGGGTCAGGATGCGGTCGATCGGGCCGATCAGCGCACGGCTGGCCGGCACGAAGCTGCCGATGTGGGCCAGCAGCACGATCAGCGCGTTCTGCCGCATGTAGGTCGATTTACCGCCCATGTTCGGGCCGGTGATCACCAGCATGCGGCGGTCCGGATGCAGGTCCAGGTCGTTCGGCTCGAACGGTTGTTCGCGCACCGCTTCGACCACCGGGTGGCGGCCGCGCTCGATCTTCAGGCACGGCTCGACCTGCAGTTCCGGGCGTGCCCAGTCCAATGCCTGCGCGCGTTCGGCGAAGGCGGCCAGCACGTCCAGCTCGCTCAGCGCCGCCGCGCACTGCTTCAGCGGTTCCAGCTGCCCACCGAGGGTATCCAGCAGCTGCTCGTACAGGTACTTCTCGCGCGACAGCGAACGGTCGCGCGCGGACAGCACCTTGTCCTCGAAGGCCTTCAGTTCCTCGGTGATGTAGCGCTCGGCGTTGGTCAGCGTCTGCCGGCGGGTGTAGTGCACCGGCGCGCGGTCGGACTGGCCCTTGCTGATTTCGATGTAATAGCCGTGCACGCGGTTATAGCCCACCTTCAAGGTGGCGATACCGCTGCTCTCGCGCTCGCGCTGCTCCAGGTCGACCAGGAACTGGTCGGCATGGGTGGACATGCGGCGCAGCTCGTCCAGCTCCTCGTCGAAGCCGTCGGCCAGCACGCCGCCATCGCTGAGCTTCAGTGGCGGCATCTCGGCGATGGCGCTGGCCAGCAGCTGCGCGCATTCGTCATGCTCGCCCAGCGCGGCGTGCAGCGCCTGCAGGCGTGGTGAATCCAGCGGCGCCAGCACCTCACGCACCGCCGGCAGCAGGCCCAGGCCGTCACGCAGGGTGGAGAAATCGCGCGGGCGCGCCGAGCGCAGTGCGACACGGGTGAGGATGCGTTCGAGATCGCCCAGACGACGGAACTGCTCGCGGATGTCGGCGTCGCTGCCGCGGTCGATCAGTGTTTCCACCGCATGGTGGCGCTGTACCAGCACCTCGCGCAGGCGCAGCGGGCGGTGCAGCCAGCGCCGCAGCAAACGGCCACCCATCGGCGTCACGGTGCTGTCGAGCACGCCCAGCAGCGTGTTGCGGGTATCGCCATCCACACGCGTGTCCAGTTCAAGATGGCGACGGGTGGCGGCGTTCATCGCGATCGCCTCGCCGGCGGTTTCCATCGCGATCGAGGTCAGGTGCGGCAGGCGCTGCTTCTGGGTTTCCTCGACATAGCCGAGCAGGGCGCCAGCGGCGGCGGTGGCACGTGGCTTGTCGTCGATGCCGAAGCCGCTCAGGTCATGCAGCTTGAAGAACGCCAGCAGCTGACGACGGCCGCTGTCGGCGTCGAACAGCCACGGCGCGCGGCGGCGCACGCCGGTGCGCTGGCGCAGGAACTCCGGCCAGTTCTCTTCGTCGGGCACCAGCAGCTCGGCCGGCTCCAGCCGGGCCAGTTCGGCTTCCAGTGCGTCGTCGGTTTCCACCTCGTTGACCAGGAAGCGGCCACCGGCCAGGTCGGCCCAGGCCAGTCCGTAGCCCTGCTTGGTTCGCGACAGCGCCATCAGCAGGGTGTCGCGGCGTTCGTCCAGCAATGCCTCGTCGGTGACCGTGCCGGGGGTGACGATGCGCACCACCTTGCGCTCGACCAGGCCCTTGGCCAGTGCCGGATCGCCGATCTGTTCGCAGATCGCCACCGATTCACCCAGTGCCACCAGCCGCGCCAGATAACCCTCGTAGGCATGCACCGGCACGCCGGCCATCGGGATCGGCGCGCCGCCGGAGCTGCCGCGCTGGGTCAGGGTGATGTCGAGCAGGCGCGCGGCCTTGCGCGCATCGTCGTAGAACAGCTCGTAGAAGTCGCCCATGCGGAAGAACAGCAGCAGGTCCGGATAATCGGACTTGGCTGCGAAGAACTGCTTCATCAGCGGGGTGTGTTCGGCGGACTTGTCTTTGGACATGGGACTCGTGGATCAGGGCATCCGGCCGCGCCGGAGGGCAGCGGCAGCGGAGCAGGTACAGGGCTGTCCATGGTAACTGCTGGGGCGCAGGGCTGCCGCCACGGGTGTACGGCGCAGCAACGGGGTCAGGCCGGGACCAGGGTGATCTGCCGGTGGCCGCCGAAGATCTCCATGACGATCTCGAAGTAGGTCGGGCCTTCGCCCCGTTGCAGCGCGTCCAGCTGGCGGGCAATGGCCTGCGCATTGAAGCTGCCCGGTGTGTCCAGCTTGGCCTGCAGCCATTGGCGGGTGGTCTCCACGCCCAGGGCCGTGCGGCTGTGGGCGATATCGCGCCAGATCAGTGTGGCCTGGGCATGGCCGGCCAACGCGCCATAGGCGCCGTACAACAGGTCATCCAGCGCATCCAGGCTCGGTCCGAGCTGCCAGTCCTCGCCGGCCATGAACACGCGGTTGATCTCCGCGTACAGGCTGGGGATGTCATGGATGGCGGTCCCTTCGATCTGCAGGGTGATGGTCATGCACGGACTGTAGCGTTGTTCCGGTTGTGGATGAGGGTCGGGTGGTGCGTGCTTTGCGGAGCACATCCGGACAACACATACTGCGCGCGGTTGGGTCGGGATTGGCGCCTGCGCCAGAACTCACGCCGGTCCCAAGGGGAATTCATTGAACCTCAAGAATGATGCGATCCATCGCACCGGCCTCACGTTGGGCCGTGCCCCGCGATTGCAGGCTGCTTCGCCGAGGGTAGGACCGCGGAGCAGTTGGGCGTTCTGCGCCACGCATGGCCTGCCCGAAGAAACCTGTCGGATCTCGACGAAGATGGAATCTGGTTCCTGCCGTGCGAGCGTCCGGAGGGCAACCGGTTATCAGGCGGCATGGTGCGGCCGCTCAATGGTGTGCGGGGGCTGGCAATGAGCAGGAAATACGCGATTGCTTTGCACTCATCGGTCGTATTGCCACAGCGCGACGCGTGGATCCATGCCGCATGGGGCGGCGTTCCCGTCTCCCACTTTCAGAGCGATGAGGATCTCAACAACTGCAGCTTTCTTGACCTGAAGGTCAACAAGTGGGAGATCGGAAGCGAAGAGCGGGTGGGAGAGAGCGAGCCCTTCGTCAGGATCGAGATTCTTCGAGCCCACGCACTGGTGGAATACCTGGGCGAAACCGTATATCGCCCACCCGTGGATGCCGCCCAGGAGATTCTTCTTGTTCTGGAGTTGGACGACGGTGGCAATGAACTGGACGAAGGGTTGTTGAAACGTCTGGTGTCGATCCTGGCAGAGGGCAACAGGTTGTATTGCTGGAAGGATGGCTTCCGGTTGGCAGGCAGGGAGTTTGCGCAGGCTGTCCCGACATTGAAGGACGTTCAGCAGGAACTGCAGCAGAAAGGCTGGGACGTATCGAAAGCCGTGATGGTGACGTGATGGTTGTGGGTGAATAGCCGGTATATCGATATTTCATCAGGATATAGCGCTATCCGGCTCGGTCCGGTTTTGCGTCTGCCTGCACAGTTTCAATCTTTTGGATCGATATAATAATAGTGGCCCATAAAGTTTCCCTTGCCTGCGCCGCAACCGATCGTACGGCCATGATCAAGGGAATTGAGATGCTCGCCTTACGCAACCTCCGAGTGGGATCCCGGCTGGGTGCCGGGTTCGGTTTGCTGCTGCTGTTCATCGTGGCCATCGTTGGCCTGGTGCTGTACGGGAATCACCTGAAGTCCGCCCAGTTCGAGAAAGTGGTGGACGTCAACATGGTGAAGATGCGGCTGTTGAACGACATGCTGGATACCAACAACGCGGTGTTGATGCACCGCCGGCTGATGGTGATCAAGCGCGGCGAGGATTTCGACAAGGATTATCAGAAGGCGCAGGAGCTGTCGCAGACCTACGACGGCATCTGGGCCAAGTACATCAAGATTCCGCGTGACGCCACCGGCGATGCCCTGGTTGCGAAAATCGACGCGGCACGCAAGGCGACCGACGCCTCCACCCAGCATCTGCACGCGCGCATGAAGGCTGGGGATTTCGACGGCGCTGCCAAAGAGCTGCTGGCCGAGCACGGGCTGGCCACCGCATGGAATGAGGCGATCTCGACCCTGCTGCGGCATCAGGAGACGCTGACCGCGCGCAGCCGCGAGGAATACCGATCTACCGAATCCTGGACCGGCACGTTGTCGATCGTATTCGGCGTGCTGAGCCTGATACTGGGTTCACTGGCGGCGTGGGCCATCACCCGCAGCCTGACCCGCCCGCTGGAAGGCGCGGTAACCCTGGCCGACGGCATCGCCAGTGGCCGCCTGGACAACGTCATCGATGCGTCGGGCAACGATGAGTTGACCCAGCTGCTGAGGTCGATGCAGCGCATGCAGGCGCAGCTGCAGTCGGTGATGGCGGCGCAGGGCGAACTGGCCCGCCAGCACGACGCGGGCAGCCTCAGCTATCGCATGGACGAGAGTTCCTTCCCCGGCGACTACGGGCGCATGGTGCACGAAACCAATGCGCTGGTTGGCTCGCACGTGCAGGTGCAGAACCGGTTGATCGAGGTGATGAAGCACTATGCCCGCGGTGACCTGTCGGTGGACATGGACCCGTTGCCGGGCGAGAAGGCGGCGATCACCCAGGCAATGGACGAAACCAAGAGCAGCCTGTCGGCGATCAACAGCGAGATCCGCCGGCTGGCGAGCGCAGCTGCGGCGGGCGACTTCAGCCTGCGTGGCGATGAGGATCGCTTCGCCTACGATTTCCGCGACATGGTGGCCGGGCTCAACCAGCTGATGCAGACCACCGATGAAAACCTGGTGCAGGTGTCGACCCTGTTGCAGGCCATCTCGCGCGGTGACCTGACCGTACGCATGCACGGCGACTTCCACGGGGTGTTCGCGCGCATGCGCGATGACTGCAATGCCACCGTCGATCAGCTCAAGCAGATCGTGGGCCGCATCCAGGCCAGCGCATCCAGCATCAACCTGGCCGCAGGCGAGATTGCCTCGGGCAACACCGACCTGTCACGGCGCACCGAGCAGCAGGCGGCGAACCTGGAAGAGACGGCCGCGTCGATGGAGGAACTGACCTCCACCGTGAAGCAGAATGCCGAACACGCACGGCAGGCCAACCAGCTGGCGATCGGTGCGCATGGTGTCGCTTCGCAGGGCGGGGAGGTGGTCGGCCAGGTGGTGACCACGATGTCCGCCATCGAAGCCTCCTCGAAGAAGATTGCCGAGATCATTTCGGTGATCGACGGCATCGCGTTCCAGACCAACATCCTGGCACTGAATGCTGCAGTGGAAGCGGCGCGTGCCGGTGAGCAGGGCCGGGGCTTTGCGGTGGTGGCCAGCGAGGTGCGCACGCTGGCGCAGCGCTCGGCCGGTGCCGCCAAGGAGATCAAGGGCCTGATCGAGGACTCGGTCGGCAAGGTGGCCGATGGCTCGGCACTGGTGCGCCAGGCGGGCACCACGATGGGCGAGATCGTGGCTTCGGTGCAGCGGGTGACCGACATCATGGCCGACATCTCCGCCGCCTCGCAGGAGCAGAGTTCGGGCATCGAGCAGGTCAACCAGGCCGTGGTGCAGATGGACGAGACCACCCAGCAGAATGCGGCATTGGTGGAAGAAGCCAGCGCAGCGGCACGCTCGATGGAAGAGCAGGCCAACCTGTTGGCCGAGGCGGTGTCGGTGTTCCGCACCGGCGCCGCCACCGCAGCGGCGGCGGTACGCCCCGCGTTGGCCGCCGTCGCTGCGACGGTGTCTCCGGTGCGCCGGCCGGCGGTGCTTTCGCCGCGTATCGAGCCGACGCTGGCGGCGAACGCGGGTGGCTGGGAAGAGTTCTAGAGAGGTGGCAAGCCGGCAGGGAGACGGCGCCCATCGCGATGGCTGGTCGCGATGGGCGCGGATTTTCTTCCTGAACGAAGAATGGCCGATGTCATCGCGCATACGCCCATTTCACTTCGGGTTGCCAACCGTGAGAGGACACTGGTGCCATACCGGACCTCAGGAGATGGCCATGAAGACCTCGACTCGACTGCTTGTGCTGGGCACGCTGCTGGCGGCCAGCTCGGTTGCAGGCGCGCAGACCTACGGGCCGCGTGATGAAGGACGCAAGTTCAACGATGGCAGCCGCGTGGTCTGCAAGAACGTGGAAGTGCAGCGCAATTCGCGTGACCCCAACCGTATTGCCGGTACGGCCACCGGCGCGGTGATTGGTGGCCTGCTCGGTAACCAGGTGGGCGGCGGCAACGGCAAGAAGCTGGCCACCGTGGCCGGTGCCGTCGCCGGTGGCGCCGCGGGCCGGCAGATCCAGGGCAACCAGCAGCAGAAGAATGGCGACCGTGTTGTCGAGCGCCGCTGCGAGCGCGTCTACCGCTGATCGATGTAGTCCCCTTCCGCACTCGTTGTACTTCGAACGCCGGCCCCAAGCCGGCGTTCGTCGTTACAGAAAAAGGGGACGGAGGGGATTAAGTCGCAATCCGCCAATCCGACCGTTTACGACTTAATCCCCTCCGTCCCCTTTTTTGCGAGGAGGCGCCAGGTGGCGAGGCTGCCGTAGAGCAGCAACAGGGCGGTGAGGGTGATCAGTTCGTGGCTGACTTCGGCCAGGCGGGCGTCCATCTGGTTCAGGCGAACCATCAGGTTGATGCCCGAGGTGGTTGGCAGCAGCTGCGCCAGCCACACCAGCGGGCGTGGCGTCATCACCGCCGGCCACGACAGGTTGGCCAGGAAGAACAGTGGGATCGAGGTGGCGATGATGTACTGGAACGCACGTTCGCGGGTGCGGAAGAAGCTGCCGATGAACAGGCCGAACGCCACCGTGGCGGCGATGAACAGGGTGCCGCCCAGCAGCTGGCCCAGCGGATTGCCGCCGCGTGGATAGTCCTGCACCCAGGCAGTGAAACCGGCGTAGTAGAACAGGCCGAACAGGCCGATCAGGCCGAAGCCCAGTGCCATGCCGCCCAGGGTCGGCAGGTCGAAGCGCAGGCGCCGGCCGAGCGCGATACGACGGCCACCCAGCAGTACGCCGATGCCCATCAGCAGGGTCTGGTGCACGATCAGTTCGGCCACGCCGGGCACGATGGCGCTGCCGTAGCCTTCCTGGGTGTTGTACAGCGGGCGCTGCACGAGGGTGACGGGTGGTGCCTGTGGCGCCCCCATGAAGGCGGCCTGGCCGACCGCCGCCTCGCGCCCGAACGCGCCCAGTGCATCGGCCACGCTGCCCAGCACCCAACTGGCGCGGCCCAGGTAGGCGCCGTTGCCAAGCAGCACCAGCCTGGCCGGCTGGCCGCGCAGGATGTCGCGCTCCAGGTTGGCCGGAATCAGCACGATGCCTTCGGCATGGCCGGCTTCCAGCTGCTGGCGTGCACTGTCGATGTCGGCCGGTTGCCCGACCACGCGTGCGACCCGCAGCGCGTCCAGCTTGCGCAGCAGTTCGCGGCTGGTGGCGCTGTGGTCTTCGTCCACCACCAGCACCGGCAGGTTGCCGGCCACCTGGTGACGGTACGCCGCCGGGTAGAAGAACGAATACAGGATCACCGCGCCGACCATCACCACGATCGCATAGCGGTCGCACAGCACCGCCATCAGGGTCTGCCGCAGGCTGCGCCAGAGCGTGCTCATGCGTCGGCCCTCGCTGGCTGCGCAGCTTCGGGTGTACGCGAGAAGGCAATCAGGCGCAGGCCACCGATGCCGCCGGCCACCACCGACATCAGCAGCAGCGTGGCCAACGGCCACAGCGAGACCAGCAGCGGCGAACCGATGAACTGCTGCTGGGTCTGCAGCTTGATGTAGGCGCTGAGCGGCAACAGCTGGTGCCAGATGCGGGTGAACAGGGGGCCGTCCAGCACCGGGAAGGTGGCGCTGGAGAACGCCAATGCGGTGCCGATGCTGAGGCCGACTGCGGACAGCGCGGTACCCATGTCGCGGGTGACGCCGACGAAGAACAACGCGTAGGCCGCGGTGGCCAGGTAGAACAGCGGCTGTGCGAGCAGCAGCAGGAGTACGCTGCCGGCCACGCCGTCGCCGCGCAGCCAGGCCAGGTAGCCGAGCCCGAGCGCACCGTAGAGGGAGAACAGCAGGATGTACGGTGCAACCTTGCCGGCGATGGCGGCCCACGGCGTGCGGCCCAGCCAGTCGGACAGGGTGCCATCGCGGATCTCGCGGCCAAGGCTGCCGGCCACGGCAAGCGCCAGCACCAGCGACAGCACCGCCGGGAAGATCAGCGGCAGCAGGAACAGCTCGTAGCTGCGCGCCGGGTTGTAGAGGATGTCCGACTGCACCGCGATCGGCGCCGCACGCAGCTTGCCCGGGCCGACCTGCAGGCCGATGCGCTCGCGCAGCAGGCGTGCGTTCCAGGCCGAGACCGCATCGCCGATATCACGCGCGGCGGACTGGCCGGTGGTCATGTAGGTGGCGTTGTAATAGGCGAACACCGTGCCCTGGCGCCCGCGCAGCGCCTGCCGGGTAACGTCGCGCGGCACCAGCACGATCGCGAACACGTCCAGGCGGCGCAGCTGCGAGCGTGCGTCCTCCAGGTCCACCGGCTGGCTGGCGATGCGCACGCCCGGGCTGGCATCGAGCATGCGCAGCAGCAGGCGGCTGTCACTGCTGTGGTCGAGGTCGACCACGGCGATCGGGATGTCGCGCATCACCGAGGGGGTGAACATCCATGCCATCACCACCAGCATCAGCAGCGGCAGCACGGTGACCAGCATCAGGTCGGCACGGTTGCCGCGCAACGACCGCAGCTCGCGCCGCCAGGAAGCGGCGAAGCCGCCGCCATCAGGGCTCAGTGCTGGGGCCATGCGAACAGCACGCTCATGCCGGGGCGGAAGCCCTCGATGCGGCGTACCGGGCGCACCCGCACCTCGAAGCTGCGGACGTCGTAGCCGGACGATTGGCGGGTGGTGCGCCAGGTCGCATAGTCACCGGCCGGATTGATGAAATAGACCTCGAACTCGCCGTCCTGGCCGAGCGCCGGCACGCTGCCACGCAGCTTGCTGCCGACCTTCAGGCCCTGCATCTGCGATTCGCGCAGGTTCATCGCCACCCACATGCGGTCGATGTCGACCAGGGTGAACACCGGGTAGCCGGCCGGCACCAGTTCACCCGGGTCGGCCATGCGCTTGTTGATCTCGCCGGCGACCGGCGCGCGGCCTTCCACTTCGGCGCGTGCGGCGTTGACTTCGGCCACCGCGCCCTGCGCCTGCTGCACCTGGCCCTGCGCGGCGCGCTTGTCCTGCTCGCGCGCGCCAGACAGCGCCATGTCGTACTGCGCGCGGGCGGCACGCGCCAGTTCGCGCGAGCTGGTGGCCTGGGCATGTGCTTCATCGCGCTTCTGTCGGGTCATCACCCCTTCATTGAACAGGTTCTGCACGCGCTGGTAGGTGGCGTCGGCCAGCGTCGCGCCGGCTTCGGCGCGCTTCCAGTTGGCTTCGGCGGCGCGGATGTCTTCGCTGCGCGCGCCTTCGTCGGCCTTGTCGGCCACCGCCTGTGCGGCGGCCAATGCGCCGTGCGCCTGCTGTTCCTTGGCGGCCACCTCGGGGCTGTCGAGCAGGAACAGCACCTGCCCGGGCTGCACGCGGTCGCCCTCGCGCACCTTCAGCTCGGCCACGCGCGCGGTGATCTTGGCGGCCACGCTGATCGTGTCCGCATCGGCCATGCCCTGGATCTGGTCGGCCGGGCTGCGCCAGGCCAGCCACAGGCCCAGCACCACCACCACCAGCAGCACCCCTATCAGGATCGGTCCCAGCCGGCGCTTGCCCGGGGGCGTCGTCGCATCGTCGTGCAGCACATCACTCATGGTCGATCACCTCGTCCGCACGCCGCCGGAACTCTTCGAAACGGTCCATCTGTCCACTGACCTCCAGCAGCTGTGCCAGCGCAACATCGTATTGGTAGGCGGCCTGTGCGCGCTCGACGCGGGCACCGCCGAGGCCGAGCCGCGCGTCGATGACATCCAGCGAGGTGGCCTGGCCTTCGCGGAATGCCAGCTCCTGCAGGCGCAGGTTTTCCTGCGCCTGGGCAATGCTGCTGTCGAGCAGCACGAACTGCTGGCGCGCGGTCTCCAGTTCGTTCCAGGCCTTGCGCACGCCCAGTGCAACCTGGTTCTCGGCTTCGCGCAGGCCGGCTTCGGCCTGCTCCTGCTGCGCACGCGCGGCGCTGATCTGCGCCGGCCGTGAGTTCGGCGAGAGGAAGGTGTACTTCAGTCCGATGCCGAAGGCCCAGTCTGGATCGGTCAGCATTTCGTCGCGACGGCGGAAGTCGTACTGGCCGAAGGCGAAGATCTGCGGTTTCAGCTTGGCCTGCTGCACGCGCACGCCCTGTTCGGCCTGCGCCACCATCGCCCGCAGGCGCGCGATCTGCGGTTGTCGGGCCTGCGCGGTACGTTCGAAGCGGGCGACCGGTTCCAGCGGCGCGCGCTGCACGAACAGCGGTGATACCGGCTGCACCTCGCCGCCGCTGCGCAGCAGGGTGGACAGCGCGGCCTTCAGCGTGGCCAGGTCATTCACCGTCTTCTGGTATTCGCGTTCGGCCTTGTCGCGGGCCACGGTAGCCTGCAGGCGCTGGGCGCGGGTGGCGAAGCCCTCGCGCTCCAGTTTCCCAGCGTCGGACAGGTGGCGGTTGAGGCCATCGCGCACATCGCGGCGCACGTCCACGGCCTGTTCGGCCAGGCGCTGGCCGAAATAGGCCTGCGCCAGCTGTACGGTCAGCGACTGGCGCTGTGCTTCGCGCTCGGCGCTGGCCTGTTCGTGGGCGGCGCTGGCGGCACGCTGCGCGGCCGGGATCACGCCGCCGGTGTACAGCGGCAGCACCGCGGTCACCACCGGGCGGGTGCGCCAGTCGCGTTCGGTGAAGGACAGGGGCGAGTCGATGCCGAAGGCTTCGGCCACCGGTGCCAGCGAGCCCAGCGGCAGGGTAAGGGTCTTCTGGAACTGCAGGCGGCGTACTTCGCCGGTGATCTCCGGCAGGCGCAGCAGGCGGGTGGCGTCCTGCAGGTCCTGCTTGTTGCGCACGGCGGCGTCTGCGGCGGCCAGCGCATCGGAGACCTGTTCCAATCGCTGCCGTGCCTGTTCCCAGTCCAATGCCGGTGCATCGGTGAGGGTCTGTGCCAGCGCAGTGAGGGGTAGGCAGGTTGCCAGCGTCAGCGCCAGCGCGGCCTTTGCGCGAAGCATCCTTGTACGTCGGCCGATCACGCCCATGCCGTCCCAATGGTGAAGAAGTGCGCAAACGGTAGTGCGCGCGGTGTGAAGCCCGGGTCTGCGGTCATCGTGTGGTCCTCAGCGAAGGGTGCCGCTGGCCGCGCTGCGCAGCGCCTGGGTGATGTGCTGCAGCGTGCTTGAGCGCACGGCGGCATGCTGCCAGTACAGCGGCACATCCAGCCAGCGGCGGGGTTCCAGTACCACCACGCGGCCGGCATGCACGGCGGGCGCGACCAGGGCTTCCGGAGCCATGCCCCAGCCGAGTCCGCACGCCGCGGCTTCGACGAAACCGGTGGAGGAGGGCAGGTAGTGTAGCGGCGGCTGCAGGCGCGCGCGGGTCAGCCGCCGCACGAAGCGCCATTGCAGTTCATCCTTGCGGTTGAACACCAGCATCGGTGCGCGGGCCAATGCGGTGGCCTGCATGCCAGCACTGAAGTACTGGCGGGCGAAGCCGGGTGAGGCGATGGCGTGGTAGCGCATCGCGCCGAGCGGATGCACGTTGCAGCCTTTCACCGGTTGGCTTTCGGCAGTGACCGCGCCGAGCACGCTGCCATCGCGCAGCAGCTGCAGGGTGTGGTCCTGGTCGTCCATGCGCAGGTCGAACAGGTAGCCGTGGCGCTGGTGCAGTTCGGCAATGGCCGGTACGAACCAGGTATCGAGCGAGTCGTCGTTGACCGCCAAGGGGATCGGCGTGCGCGCAGCGTCGCTGCCACGCTCGGGCAGCAGTTCGGCCAGCGCCTCTGCCTCCAATGCCTGCATGGGCCGGACGCGGCGCAGCAGCGCCTCTCCGGCGGCGGTGGGCCGGCACGGTGCCTGGCGCACGACCAGTACCTGGCCGAGCCTGTCCTCCAGTGCCTTGATCCGCTGCGACAGCGCCGACGGGCTGATCGACAGGCGGCGTGCGGCGGCCTCGAAGCTGCCTTCCTCCAGCACCGCGGTGAACGCGGTCAGTTGCGGATGTACCAGATCCATGCAGGCGCCCCTTCAGTTTTTCTGCACAGGATAAAGAAAAATCAGATTGTCTTAACGCGGCAATGGTCGCACCCTGCGCGTCCCTTCGCTGCCTGGGCCTTCCTGATGTGGATCGCCGCTACCACTGCCGGCCTGTTCGCAGGTGCCGGCCTGATCATCGCCATCGGTGCACAGAATGCATTCGTACTACGCCAGGGTCTGCAACGTCGCCATGTCGGAACGGTGGTGCTGACCTGTGCCGGCGCTGATATCGCGCTGATCCTGGCCGGCGTTGGCGGCATGGGGGCATTGGTGCAGCAATGGCCGTTGCTGCTGCAGGTGCTGCGCTTTGGCGGTGCGGCGTTCCTGCTCTGGTATGGCGTGCAGGCCGGATTGCGCGCCTGGCACGGTGGCAGTGCCTTGTCCGCCGCCGAGACGCAGGATGGCAGCGGGCGGCAGGTGCTGTTGACCTGCCTGGCGTTCACGCTGCTCAATCCGCACGTCTATCTGGATACGGTGGTGCTGCTGGGCAGCCTGTCCACGCGTTACCCCGGCGCTCTGCGCTGGGCCTTCGCCGCCGGTGCCTGCGTGGCCAGCGTGGCCTGGTTCTGCACGTTGGGCTATGGCGCGCGCCTGCTGCAGCCGGTGTTCCGCAGGCCAGGCGCCTGGCGGGTGCTGGACGCGGGCGTGGCGGCGTTCATGTTCTGCCTCGCCACGCTGTTGCTGTTGCGCCCGCTCTAGGCCGCATCCACCGCACACAACGGCGATTCGCCGGGGCGCAGGGTGAGCACGCGCACGCCACTGGCGGTGACCGCGACCGTGTGTTCGAACTGCGCCGACAGCTTGCCGTCGCGCGTATACACCGGCCATTCGTCCGGTAGCTGGCGGATGGCTGGCTTGCCCTGGTTGAGCATCGGTTCGATGGTGAACACCATGCCTTCTTCCAGTGTCATGCCGGTGTTCGGATGACCGTAGTGCAGGATCTGCGGTTCCTCGTGCATCTCCTGGCCGATGCCGTGGCCGCAGTACTCCTTTACCACGCTGTAGCCGTGGCTGCGCGCGTGGCGGGCGATGGCGTGGCCGATGTCGCCCAGGCATGCGCCGGGTCGCACTGCGGCGATGCCTTTCCACATCGCCTGGTAGGTGGTCTGCACCAGCCGGCGCGCGGCATAGTCGACCTCACCGACCAGGTAGGTGGTGCTGGAGTCGGCGATGTAGCCGTTCTTCTCCAGGGTGATGTCGAGGTTGACGATCTGGCCGTTGCGCAGCACGTCGGTGGTGCTGGGCACGCCGTGGCAGATCACGTTGTCGATCGAGGTGTTGAGCACGTACGGGAAGCCGTACTGGCCCTTGCTGGCCGGCCGCGCATGGAGTTCATCGACGATCATGCGCTCGACGAAATCGTTGATTTCCATGGTGCTGCGGCCCTGCAGCGGCAGCCGGTCGAGCGCGGCGAACACCTGCGCGAGCAGGCGCCCGGATTCGGCCATCAGCGCGATTTCGTGCGGCTGCTTGATCATCGCCACGTCAGGCCCGCCCGGGCGCCAGCGCCTGTGGCTGCACGCCGGCCGCGCGCAGTTCGCTGGCGACGATGTCCTGGAAGCTCAGCGTGGGATTCATCTCGCACAGCATGCCGACCCGGATCCAGAAGTTGGCCTGGGCGTTGATCGAGCGGCTGGAGACGGTGCAGGCACGGCGCAGCTGGTCGTGCAGGATGTCATCGATGTTGACGATGCCCATCGGCGGTCCTGGTTGAGTTGATATACGAAGCGTATATGTTTCGTATATCCGACTCAAGGCCGCGCGGTTCAGTCTGCGTGGGTGGCGAAGCGCAGGCGGTTGCCGTCGGGGTCACGCAGCAGCATCTCGCGGCTGCCCCATTCGGTGTCATGTGGCGGCTGCTCGATCGGCACGTTCGCGGCGCTGAAGGCACGGTGCAGCGCATCGACATCCTCGACGATGAAGTACACCGCGCCGCCGACCTCGCAGTCACCGGTGTGTTCGGTGAGGAAGAGGGTCTGGCCGTCGCGGGTGAGCTGGGCGAACAGCGGGAAGCCGGGTTCGAAGCGGTGTTCCCAGTCGACCACGAAGCCCAGCCCCTGCACGTAGAACGGCAGGCTGGTGTCGGCATGGCGCATGCGTAGTTGCGGAATGACGGTCTGGGGCATGGCGGCGTCTCCGGGGGCAGGGGGCCAGTGTAGTGCCGGCCGCTGGCCGGCATCCTTTTGAGCCGGGGAACAATGAGGTTGCCGGCCAGCGGCCGGCACTACCGAAGCATTGCCGGCCAGCGGCCGGCGCGACCGCAAGCGGTCAGCAGGCGGTCGGCACCGCGGCCATCGCCGCCAGCAGTTCGCGGTTCACCTGCTGGTGCCGCGCCTGCCATACGGGAAGATCGTCGGCAGGGATGTCGGGCTGGCCATCCAGCGACGACAGCCAGCGTTTGAACCGGCTGCGGTAATTGGCCAGCGACACTTCGCCGGTGATGTCACTGCCGACCAGGCCGCCGGCGCGTAGCGCCTCGATCACCACCAGTGCGTCTTCCAGCTGGAAGCGGCCCTGGTCCCAGTTGCTGCGGGCCACGTCCTCGGCAAACACATCCTTGTCGATGGACAGGTAGGTCGGTTGCGGCGACTTGGCCTGCTCGGCGGCGAACGCGGCCACCAGTGCCTCGGGGTGTTCGAAACGGCGGAAGGCATGGCCCATGCCCAGGCGGTGGCCCCAGCTCACGTCCACGTCCATGCACCAGTAGGTCAGGCGGCCGCCCAGCAGCGGACGCCAGTGATTCTCCCAGGCATGGCCAAGGCCGATGTCACTGGAGGTGATGCCCAGCACGTGGATGTGCGCGATCTGCGGCAGCTTGCTGGCGGCGTTCACCCACGAGCCGCAATGCATGCCGAACGGAAAGCGCATGTTGTCCGGATGGTTGTCCAGCACCACCAGCTGGAAGGGCTGTTGCGGGCGCATGCGCTGCAGCAGCGGCAGGCTGAGGTGATGGAAATCGCCACTGCCAAGCATGACCGTGCCGAGCTGGGCCGGCAGCGGGGCCAGCACGTCAGCAGCGAAGCGGTTCAGCGTGGCATTGCTGCAGGCAAAGCGCAGTGGATCGTGCCACTGCGGCAGGGCCAGGGTCTGCGCCTGGGGCAGCGGCAGCACGCCACCATCCAGGTCCAGGATCAGCGGGGAACGCAACGGCATCGTTCAACCGCCTCCATCAGGCTCGCCCTGCAGATGCGGCGCCAGCCTGCGCAGGGCGGCGCGCAGCAGTGGTGAGCGCGCGTGGATCGCATGCCGGGTGGAAGTGAAGCTCGCACCCAGTTCGGCCTTGATCCGCGAGTCGGTCCAGCCGGCCACGTAATGGCTCAGGCCGTGCTGCAGCGCGTATTCGAGGTTGTGCATCCAGCTGACCGCGTACAGGTT
The DNA here is from genome assembly GCF_004365115.1 of Stenotrophomonas sp. CC22-02. Lineage (NCBI taxonomy): Bacteria > Pseudomonadati > Pseudomonadota > Gammaproteobacteria > Lysobacterales > Lysobacteraceae > Stenotrophomonas > Stenotrophomonas sp. CC22-02. The sequence continues at coordinate 809,369 of NZ_SOCO01000001.1, forward strand.
GTGCTCGCGCGACTGCGGGTAGGCCAGGCCGATGTACTTGTCCACCAGCTTGCCGGCGTGCACGTAGCACAGGTTCCAGCCGATCAGCTGGCCCTGGTGGCGGTACAGGAACATCCGCCCCTGGCCCTGGCTGTCGGCCAGCAGGTGCTGGAAGTAGGGCAGGTCGAGCTGGTCGAAATGCACCGCGCTCTGCGCATACACGCCCAGGTACAGGGCATACAGTTCGGCCTGCAGCTGCGGGTTGGCCAGCGCCGGATCACCGCTGGCGATGCAGTCGATCTGCAGGTCATCACGCGAGCGCAGCTTGCGCCGGATGTTCTTGCGACGCGAAGACGACAGGCGGCCGAGATAGCCGTCGAGCGAATCGAAATCGATCGCCACCCAGGCCAGCGGCATGCCTTCCAGTTCGACGAAGCCACGCGCCAGCAGCGCCTGCAGGAAGGCACCGCTGTGTGCATTGGCGGCGTCGTCCAGCAGCGGCGAATCGATCGCCAGGTCCTTGACCACCAGCAGCCGGGTATCGCCGATCGCGTGACGCGTCACGTCCTCGGCCAGCGCCTCAGGCGCGACGTGCGCCGGCAGCGGGGTGTACTCGGTGCTGGTGGCACCGACGAAGCGGGTCTGCCAGGTGATCCATGGCCGCCACAGGCGCGACAGCGGCAGGCCAAGCAGCTTGCCGCGCAGTGCGTCGTCCATCGTGGTGGTCAGGTCCAGCGGCGCACGGAAGGTCGGCAGGCCGCTGGGCAGGCGGCTTGCCTCGAATCCGAGCGGCGGGTGGGCCAGGAAGCCCTCCAGCAGCGCGGCCGGTTCCAGCGCAGTGCTGGACGAACGTGACGTCATCTCCATCGGCACGGGAACCGGCAGCGCATCGACCTCAGCCCTTGGCCTTGGTCAGCGCCTGGTCGAGCAGGGTGATCGCCAGGTCGATCTCTTCGTAGCTGATGTCCAGCGACGGCGCGAAGGTGATCACGTTCTTGTACCAGCCACCCACGTCGAGCACGAGGCCCATGCGCTTGCCGTCGTGCAGCAGGTCACCGGCCAGGCCGATGTCGACCATGCGGTCCAGCAGTTCCTTGTTCGGCGTGTAGCCGTCGGTCTGGCAGATTTCCGCACGCAGGGCCAGGCCCAGGCCGTCGACGTCGCCGATTTCCGGGTGGCGCTTCTGCAGGCCACGCAGGCCGTCGAGGAAGTACGCGCCCTTTTCCGGCACGGTGCGCTCGTAGTCCATCTCCTTGCCCAGCTTCAGCACTTCCAGGCCCAGGCGGGTGCCCAGCGGGTTGGAGTTGAAGGTGGAGTGGGTGGAGCCCGGTGGGAACACGGTCGGGTTGATCAGCTCTTCGCGCGCCCACAGGCCCGACAGCGGGTTCAGGCCGTTGGTCAGCGCCTTGCCGAACACCAGCACGTCCGGGGTCACGCCGAAGTGCTCGATCGACCACAGCTTGCCGGTGCGCCAGAAGCCCATCTGGATTTCATCGACCACCATCAGGATGCCGTACTTGTCCAGCACGCGCTTGAGGCCGGTGAAGAAGTTGCGCGGCGGGATGACGTAGCCGCCGGTGCCCTGGATCGGCTCGACGTAGAACGCGGCGTACTCGGCCTGGCCGACCTTGGGATCCCACACGCCGTTGTATTCGCTTTCGAACAGGCGCTCGAACTGCCACACGCAGTGGTCGGAATACTCGTCCGGGGTCATGCCCTTCGGGCGGCGGAACGGGTACGGGAACGGGATGAACATCGCGCGCTCGCCGAAATGACCGTAGCGGCGGCGGTAGCGGTAGCTGGAGGTGATCGACGAGGCACCCAGGGTGCGCCCGTGGTAGCCGCCTTCGAAGGCGAACATCAGGCTCTTGCCGCCGCGTGCGTTGCGCACGATCTTCAGCGAGTCTTCGATGGCCTGTGCGCCGCCGACGTTGAAGTGCACGCGGCCGTCGAGGCCGAACTTCTCGTGCATGTCCACGGCAATGGTCTTGGCCAGCTGCACGCGGGTCGGGTGCAGGTACTGGCTGGCGACCTGCGGCAGGGTGTCGATCTGGTCCTTCAGCGCATCGTTCAGGCGCTTGTTGCTGTAGCCGAAGTTGCAGGCCGAGTACCACATCTGCAGGTCGAGGTAGGGCACGCCCGCACCATCGAACATGTAGCTGCCTTCGCCGCGCTGGAAGATCTTCGGCGGGTCGACGTAGTGGACGGTGTCGCCGAAGGAGCTGTAGCGGGCTTCGTCGGCCAGCAGCTGCGCATCGGAGGCAGCGGCGTCGGCATTCTTGTCAAAAATGTTCATGCAGTTCGGTTCCGTGAAGGACGTTCGAAAGGGGGCAACGGGGGAGCGGGGCTGGAAGGAAGTGCTCAGGCGGTGGCCAGCAGCAGGGGCAGTGCAGTGGGCTGCGGGCTGGCGTCGATGCGACGTGGCTGCAGCAGGCTGCCATCAAGCAAGCGCGGCAACAGCGCGATGGCATCGTGGAAGGTATCGATCGCGGCATGTTCGATGCCGGCATGGGTGCAATGGGTGATCAGGCGGCGCTTGGCAAACACGAAGTCGGCATCCTCCGACACGCAGAAGTCCGAGCTGCCGTCGCCGATCATCAGCACGCGCGGTGCTTCGTTGGCACGTGCCTGCGCAGCGCAGGTGCACTTGCAGGTGCCGCTGCGGCACCCTTCGGACTGGTAGGGCGATTCCAGTTCCCAGTGGTCTTCGCACCAGCGCAGGTGGTTGGCCACTACCGGCAGCCGCGACAGGCCGTGGTTGGCGAGGATGCGGTGGATCGCATAGTCCAGGCCGTCGCTGACGATGCGCAGCGGCAGGCCCAGCTGCTCGGCGCGGGCGACGAAGGCAGCGAAGCCCGGATCGATCTGCACCTGGTCCAGGTGCGCATCAAGCGTGGCCGGGTCCAGCTTCAGCAGCCGCACCTGGCCCTGCATGCATTCACGCGAGCCGATCTTTCCCGACTTCCACTGTTCTTCCAGTTCCTGCCAGCCCGGCTGGCCGTACTTCTCCAGCAGCGAGTCGATGACATCTTCGAGGCTGATGGTGCCGTCGAAGTCACACAGGATGCTCCAGTGCATGGGCAGGTCCGTCGATGGGAAAGGCGTCCGGCACGGTGCCGGGGCAGGCTCAATGTAGGCAGGCCGCCTTTCTCGTTCCTTTCCTGTTGAAAGCCTTCATTTCCAGGCGTGGGAAACGTTCAGGAAATGATCTTGCTGAATGGGCGAGATGCCCGCAAACAGCTGCTTTCAGGGCTAGGCGTCCGCCAGCGCCCGCAGGATTTCCGCGGTGTCTTCACGGGTCTGCCAGGCGCTGTTGCCGAGAGTCAGCATGCGTGCGGCGAAGTCGCGTGCGTTGGGCACGTCGGTGGCCGGCACGATGCCGCGCAGGTAGGCGTAGTCGGGCAGCGCATGGATGAACATGCGGCTGGCGCCGAGGCCGCGCGGCCACAGGTTTTTCAGTGCCGCATCGCGGGCGCGTTGGCTGGGCAGCAGCAGCATCAGCATCGGCCAGGTGCCACCGGTACCGGCCAGGCCATCGACTACCTCCACCGCTGGCAGCTGGGCCAGCTGCACGCGCAGCTGCAACGCGCGCAGGCGTCCGGCCTGCAGGAAGGCCGGCAGGCGCCGTGCGGCATTGGCACCGATGTTCTGCCGCCACTGGCTGACCCGGTGCTGCGGAATCTGCAGCGGGAAAACGTCACCGACCGCTTCTTCCAGGTCGCCACGCTGCAGCGCGGCGCGCAGTGGATTGCCGTATACCAGCGACAGCAGCGAAGGTCGGTAACAGGCCGCCAGGCCGAGCAGCTGCACGCTGCGCAGCAGCTCCCAGCGCAGGCTGAAGCGTACCTGTTCGGCAGCATGTCCGGCCAGCGCGGCACGCAGCTCGTCGTCACGGCTGACCAGCAGGCCGCCTTCGTGCAGGCTCAGTCCCTTGCCGGCGGCCAGGCTGAAGAAACCGATATCGCCGCGCAGGCCGACACTGCTGTTGCCGATCCGTGCACCCAGTGCCTGCGCGGCATCCTCGATGACCCAGGCGCCGGCACCGCGCGCAATCTCGCAGGCCAGCTCGACGTCGGCGATGCGGCCACCGAGGTGGGTCGGCAGGATCGCCAGCGTGCGTGCGTCGGCCAGCCGCTTGAGCTGGCCGGGATCGAAGTCGAAGTGGCCGGGGCGGGTATCGCACAGCTGCACGCGCAGGCCCAGACTGTGCACCGCGATCGGCACCAGCGGGCAGGTGTAGGCCGGCACGATCACGGTGTCGCGGTGGGGCGCGCGCTTGCGCAGGGTGCGCAGCGCGATCAGCAGCGCGTGGGTACCGGAGCAGGTCAGCTGCAGCGGCGGTGTGCCCAGCTGGCTGGCCAGGATCGCGCGCAGGTCGCCACCACCGGGAAGGAAGTCGCTGGCCTGCATCGGCAGGCCTGCGGTCGGTGGCAGTTCGCGCGCGAACAGGCTCATCGCAACGCGCTCATGCGGTGCTTTCGGCGGGGCTGTGCGGGTCGTCTGCTTCGGCACGGCCCAGGCAGACGATGCCGGCCACGATCAGTACCGCACCGACCAGGTGATGCAGGGTCAGCGGCTCGTTCAACAGCCAGGCCGAGAGCAGCAGCACGCTGATCACTTCCAGGTGCGAAGCGGCGAATGCAGGGCCGATCGGCGCATGGCGCAGCAGGCTCATCCAGGTGAAGAACGCACCGATGTAGCCGAGGATGGCGCCGTACACCCACGGCTGCGACAGCACGCGCAGCAGCCACGCGCTGTTGGCTTCGACCGGCAGCGCCGCATCGCCGGCATACTTGAAGCACAGCTGGGCCAATGTGTCGAAGGCCATCAGCAGCGGGAAACCGATCACATACAGGCGCCTCATGAGCCGGCCCCCACCACGGCTACGCCGGCGGTAACCAGCAGCATGCCGGTGACCCGCAGCGGCGTGAGCTTCTCGCGGAACAGGAAGCGGCCGGCGATCATCAGCGCCACGATGTTGATCGAGCCCAGCAGCACGCCCTTGGACAGCGGTACCAGCGACAGGAACGCGATCCAGGCGACGAACTCAAGCACATAGCAGGCGATGCCGATCCACAGCCAGGGGCGGCTGAGCATGTGTTTCCAGCGTTGCAGGCCTTCGCCGTCCTGCGGGTCGCTGGCCGCAGCCTTGAAGGCGAGCTGGCCACCGGTATCGAGGACGACGTTGGCCAGCCACAGCAGGGTGGCGAGTGCCCCCATCTCAGGCCACCGCCTTGAGCACGCCGCTGCGTTCACCGATCTCGGTGAAGAAACGCGCGCTGCGGCGGATGACGTCGCGGCGTTCGCGGTCGATGGTGATCATGTGGTAACTGTCTTCCAGCACCACCAGTTCCTTCGGACCGCTGACTCGCGACATCACCAGTTCGGCATTGCCCATGCTGGCCACGTCGTCTTCACGGGCGTGCATCACCAGGCACGGTGCGGTCACCTGGTGCAGGTGGCGGCGGGTCCAGTGGCTCAGTGCACGCATTTCGGCCAGGGCATGCCAGGGGTTGCCCGGCAGGCCGGCGGCGGCGCTGTCGCCGGACAGCATGGCGGCGCTGACCTGCGCGCGCAGGCGTTCGTCACGCAGGCCGTACGGCGGCTCCTCCATGAACATGCGGTCGCGGCCGATGTTGAAGCGCTTGAACCACGGCAGCAGGAACGACAGGCGGGCCACGGCCGGGATGTTCCAGCCGTCGTAGCGGAAGGTGGCGCCGTACACGCCCACGCCGGAGACCCACTCGGGGCGGCGCGCGGCCAGTGCCAGCGACAGCACTGCGCCCATCGACAGGCCACCGACGAACAGCTGGTCGACCTTGCCACGCAGCTCGGCCGCCGCATCTTCCACGCCCTGGTACCACTGCTCCCAGGTGGTCGCCAGCAGGTCATCCACGGTGCCGCAATGGCCGGGCAGCTGCACGCCGTGCACGGTGAAGCCGGCGTTGTTCAGGCCCTTGCCCAGCATGCGCATTTCCGCCGGGGTACCGGTCAGTCCATGCACCAGCAGGACGCCCTGCGGGCCACCGGGGAGGAAGAAGTCGTGCGATTCGGTCACCTGGCGGCTCCGGGGGGCAGTGGGGATGGCAGGATCGCAAGCGCGATTTTCACCAGCCTTTCAGCGCCCCGGGCCGGGTCAGGGGGCCTTCAGCAGCGGCAGCGTGATGGCGACCTTCAGCCCGCCGCCGGGCCGGTTGAGGAAGGCCAGGCGGCCGCCGAAGTGCTCCACGGCCTCATGGGCGATGGCCAGCCCCAACCCGGTGCCGCTGGCGGCGGTGCCGGGGGCACGGAAGAAGCGTTCGCCAAGCCGGGGCATCACGTCCTCGGGCACGCCGGGGCCGTTGTCTTCCACGTACAGTTCGACGTCATTGTCATCCAGCGCGTGCACGCCGACCGTGACGGTGGCATCACGACCGGCATAGCGCAGGGCGTTGTCGATCAGGTTGTCCAGCGCCTCCTGCAGCATGGCGCCGTTGCCGAGCACGCGCAGCGGCTGGCTGCTGCCGCGGTAGCCCAGGTCGATGCCATCGCGGATCGCCTCCGGCACGCGCATGCCGACCCATTGCGGGACCAGTTCGCACAGGTCCAGCGCTTCCACCGTGTCCGGCACGGTCTGCGCCCGGCTCAGCGCCAGCAGCTGGGTGCTGACCCGGGCGGTGCGCTGGTTGAGCCGGCGGATATGCTGCAGGGCTTCGCGCACGGTGTCCGGGTCGCCATGCGCCAGCGCCTGGTCCACGTGCAGGGCCATGCCGGCCAGCGGCGAACGCAGCTGGTGGGCGGCATCGGCGATGAAGCGGTTCTGCAGGGTGATCATCTCGGCCTGGCGCGCGAACAGATCATCGATGGTGCTGATCAGCGGCTGGATCTCTTCCGGCACGTCGGCATCGGAGATCGGCGCCAGTTCGCCGCGGCGCTGTGCCAGGCGGGTCCTCAGCGGGGTCAGGATGCGCAGGCCGTAGGTCACGCCGAACCAGACCAGCGCGGCGGTGCCCAGCGCCAGCATGGTCATCAGCGGGATGATGATCATCAGGATCTCGCGCGCGCGCTGGCGGCGGTCGGCCATGCTTTCGGCCACGGTCACCGCCAGCTGGTCCTGCGGATCGTTCATCGCCTGGGTGCAGACGGTGGCCATGCGCACCTGCTGGCCGTTGAGGTTGCCGTCATACAGCGCCGGATGCACGCCCGCGCAGTCCTGCGACGGCGCGTATGGGCTGAAGTCGGCGTTGCCGCTGAGGGTGCCCTTGCGGCTGCTGTCGACGTTGAAATAGCGATGGCCGTCGGGATCGTATTCGATCAGGAAGCGCGCCTGCGGTGACAGGTCGCTGGTCACCGGCATGGTGCTCAGCATCTGCGCGAACGAATGCGTATCGTCGATCAGGTTGCGGTCGTGGATGCGGTTGGAATAGTCCAGCGCAACGTAATAGGCCAGGATCGTATTGAAGATGAGCAGGCCCAGCATCGGCAACGCCAGGAAGGCGAGCAGGCGCCGGCGCAGGCTGGGCGGTCCACTGATCACGGCGCGCTGTCGTCCTGCCCGTCTTCCAGCATGTAGCCCAGCCCGCGCACGGTGCGGATGCCCATGCCGCCCGGCTGCAGCTTGCGGCGCAGGCGGTGCAGGGCGATGTCCAGGCCGTTGTCGGTCAGGTCCTGGCCCCAGTCGCACAGCGCTTCCACCAGCTGCGCGCGCGAGACGATGCGCTCGGCGCGTACCGCCAGCGCCGACAGCAGGCCGAACTCCCGCGCGGTCAGTTCCAGCGACTGGTCATCGATCCACACCCGGTGCCCTGCCAGGTCCAGGCGCAGGCGGCCGATGCGCAGGTCCGGATTGCCATTGCTGGTGACCCGGCGCAGCTGCGCACGCACGCGCGCTTCGAATTCGTCCAGCGCGAACGGTTTGACCAGATAGTCATCGGCACCGAGGTCGAGCACGCGCACGCGCTCGGCCAGGCCGTCGCGTGCGGTCACCACCAGTACCGCCAGGCCATCACCGCGCTGGCGCAGGCGCTGCAGCACATCGCGGCCATCCAGCTGCGGCAGGCCCAGGTCCAGCACCAGCAGCGCGTACTGGGTGGAGCCCAGCGCGGCATCGGCGTGCGCGCCATTGTCGACGTGGTCGACCACATGCCCCTGCCGGCGCAACGAGGCGCACAGGCCGGAGGCGATGTCCGGGTCGTCTTCAGCAATCAATACGCGCATGCGCGGGGGCTCCTGTAACGGTCGGGCCCGCCGGATGGACGGGGTGGGCCTCTCGGCTGCCGAGGGTAGCCGCAAACCGGGTGAAGGTGGAGCAGCGCGACACGGCCGGCCGTCGCCGCGCTGTCCCGCCATTCAGTCCTGCAGGCCGGGTTCGCCCGGTGCCAGCGGCACCCGAGAGCCATCCAGCAGGCCACGGCTGAGCGCGCCGTTCTCGATGAACAGCAGCTCGCCGTTCTCGCCGTTCTTGATGCTGCTGTCGATCGCGATCACGCGGTCGCCATGGAAGCTGCTGACGTGCGGCATCGAGGTATGGCCAACCACGATGCGCTTCAGCTGCAGGCGGTCCAGTACCGCCTGCACGCCCGCCGTGTCGAGGCGCCCGTCGAAATAGCCGCGGTACCAGATCGGGCTGGTCTTGCCGTCATACAGCGGCGCGGTGGCGGGGTCGGCCTTCACTTCGGCCTTGGGCAGGCCCAGCGAGGCCTGGTAGGCCGCGTTGGTGCGCGCCGGGTCCAGCGCCAGTGCCACCGCCTCGGGCGAGATGCCGCCATGCAGGAACAGGGTGTCACCGATCTTCAGCAGCACCGGGCGGGTGCGCAGCCATTGGCCGATCACCGAATCTGCGCCGTACAGCTGCGGGTAGCTGCGGCCGAGCAGCTGCGCGCTGCGCAGGTACTTCGGGTTGACGTAGCGCAGGTCGTCGTACAGCACCATGGTCTCGTGGTTGCCGAGCACGAAGTGCACCGCGCCACCGGCAGCGGCGGCCTGCTGCTGAAGGCCATACAGCAGCCAGAACGCTTCGGTCACCTGCGGGCCGCGGTCGAACACATCACCGGCGATGACCAGGGTGTCCCTGCCCATGGCCCAGCGGTCCTGTGCATCGATCACCTTGTTGGCGCGCAGCAGGCGGACCAGCAGCCCGTACTGGCCATGGATGTCGGACAGCGCCACGATGCGCGGCACCGCCGGCAGCACGGAGACTGAGGGCGCAGTGGGTGCGGCCACGTGCACGGTGTGCGCGTACCCGCAGCGCGGCGCGACATCGGTGCCTGCTGCGCTGGTGGAAAGCGTGTGCGACTCGACCTTGTCGGTGCAGATCCACTTGGCCTGCAGCTGGTTGCCCTGGCGGAACACATAGGGGCCATCGGCCTCTACATGGGCGGCCGGTGCGGCGACCTCGCGGGCCTGCAACAGGGGCGTGCCCAGCAGCAGGGCCAGTGTCAGCAGCAGGCGGGCAGGGCAGGACAGGGCGCGGTGCAGCATCGGGTGTTTCCTTGGCGGGCAATGAAAAGGCGGGCCCGAAGGCCCGCCCCTGATGCTACGCCGTTGCTCAGAACTTCGCGCGCAGGTTGAACAGCACGCGGCGCGGTTCACCCCAATAGCCAGAGTTGAAGAAGCCGACGTTGCGGTAGTAGACCTTGTCGAACAGGTTGGTGACCGTCACGCCCACGCTCAGGTTGTCGTTGATGCGGTAGCGGCCCATAAGGTCGAACAGCACGTAGCCGCCCTGGCTCATCTTGCCGGTGGCCGTGACCGGCGTGCCGCTGGCGGTGAAGCGACCGGTGGGAATGGGCTGCATCTGGTAGATCTCGCTCTGCACGCTGACACCCCCGCCCAGCGTCCACTGGCCATGGGTCCAGGTGGTGTTGAAGCGGGCCAGGTGCATCGGGCTGGTGCTGGCGAAGCGGCTGCCATCGGGGTTGCTGCTGTAGCTGTAGGTGTAGCCGCCGGTCATGCTCCAGTGGTCGTTGATCGAACCGGAGACTTCGAACTCACCGCCCTGGGTGGTGATGCCGCGGCTGGCGATGTACGGCGAACTGCCATCGGGCAGCTTGATCTCACCACCGTTCGGGTCCAGTTCGGCCACGTTGTCCTGCTTCATGTAGAAGCCGTTCAACGCCGCGTACAGGCGGCCGCCGAAGAAGTCGGCCTTCAGGCCGTACTCGTAGTTGCCACCGGTGGTGGGGTCCAGCAGCTGGTTGTTGATGTCGCGGCGCGCGGTGGCCTGGAACACGTCCGAATAGCTGGCAAAGGCGGTGATGCTGCTGCTCAGGTCGTACAGCACGCCCACGTACGGGGTCAGCTCATGCGCGGTGGTGCGCGCGCTGCGGCTGGTGAACACGCCGTCGGTGTTGTAGTTGTCGGTGGTGGTGCGGTAATCGGAATAGCGCGCGCCGGCGATGATCTTCAGCGGGTCGATCGGATTCAGGCGCACGGCGGCGTAGTAGCCGGTTTCGGTGGTGTTCACCGTGCTGGACGGAATACCGTAGTTGTAGGTGGTCGGCTTGCCGATGTTGCCGTCCCAGCTGAAGATGCTGGGGAAGGCGGCCACGTTGTAAGGGCGCGAGGTGATGCCGGCGCGGATGGTGTCCAGGTCACGGTCGTAGTGGTTGATGCCCAGCACCAGTTCGTGCGAACGGCCGAACAGCTGGAACGGGCCGGACGCGTACAGGTCGAAGGCATCTTCGCGGGTTTCCGAGACCGAGTAGGTATCGGCGATGCGCAGGCCCAGGCCGGTGACCGGGTCGGCCCAGTTGCCGGTGTTGGAACCGGCCAGCAGCAGCGAATCGGTGTCGGTGGCGCGGTGGTTGTAGGCCAGGCGGCCACTCCAGCCGGCGCCGAACTGCTGTTCCAGCGTGGCGAAGTAGTTGGTGCTTTCGCGGTTCCATTCGTTCCAGCGCGCTGCGGCGCTGTACGAACGCGGCATGTGCGCGCGGCTGCCATCGCGGAAGTACAGCGGCGAGGCGCTCCAGGCGCCGCCATCGGAACCGGTCTTCAGGTAGTCGATGCCCGCACGCAGGCGGGTGCTGTCGGTCAGGTCGGCTTCGATCACCCCGTACAGGCTGGGGGACGTGTCATGCTGGAAGCGCACCCAGCTTTCCTTGTCGGTGTAGGCGCCGACGAAGCGCCCGCGCACGCGGCCACTCTTGCTGAGCGGGCCGGATACATCCACTTCGGCGCGCTTGTAATCCCAAGAACCGGCGCTGAGGCTGGTGCTGGCCTGGTACGTTTCGGTCGGGCGCTTGCGCACCATGTTCACCGTGGCCGACGGGTTGCCCGAACCGGTCACCAGGCCGCTGGCGCCGCGCACTACTTCAATGCGCTCGTAGATGGAGGTGTCGCTGAGGATCGAGTTGCCGCCGGCGCCGGTGGTGTAGTTGGTGGGAATGCCATCGAACATGAAGTTGTTGATGGCAAACCCACGCGCATTGAACAGCGTGCGGTTGCTGTCATACGACTGGATGGTGACGCCCGGCGTCTGCTGCAGCACTTCGGAGATCGTGATGAGGTTGAAATCCTCGATGCGCTGGCGGGTGAACACGGTCAGCGACTGCGGGGTTTCACGCAGGGTCAGCGGCAGCTTGGTGGCGGTGTTGGTGCCATAGACCTGGTAGCCCTCGGTGCGCTGGGTCACCATCACCCGGTCCAGTTCGGTGGTGGTCGGCGCAGTGTCCTGGGCGAAGGCCGGCGAGGCGGCGCAGGCGAGCGACAAGGCGAGGGCGTTCCGGCGCAGGGCGCCAGAGTGCGTGTACTTCATGGAATGACCTTTCTAGTTCAGGAACGGGAAGACGGGCGTGGCGCCGGCTTGGCCGGGCTGCGGAAACTGAGCCAGAGCAGCATGGCCCCGGCACCGGCGGCGAGCACGCCGCACCAACCAACAAAACCCTGTGCAGCGCCCCAGGCTGCGATGCTGGCCAACAGGCTGGCGAGCAGCCCGAGCACGCCCAGCACCTGCAGCAGGCGACGGCGCGGCGTTGGTGGCGCATGGCCGGCCACATCGCGGTGGTGGCGTTCCATTGCCATGGCCAGGCAGGCGAAGGCGGCGGCCGCCAACAGCAGTGCGATCACGCTCATGCGCCCGCCTCGGCCGGCGTGGTGGCGCGTGCGGTGCGGGGCTTGCGCTGCCCCGGCACGAAACGGTGCACCTTGCGCGCGGCCCACAACAGGCTCGCGCCGATCAGCAGCAGGCCGATGTCGATGCCGGCTTTGGCGCCATCACCGCTGGCCAGCGCACTGACCGCGCCGCCCTGCCAGACCACCAGGTTGTACAGCGGCAGGCCCAGCGCCAATACGCCGGCCAATGCCAGTTGTTCTACCCAGCCGCGTCGGGCCGGGCGCAGCGTCGCGTGCACCACGCAGGCGGCCCAGGCGTAGAAGAACACCTTCACCTCGGCATCGCTGCGGTTGGCCACGTCCAGCGGCAGCAGGCGGTTGCCCCACAGGAAGGCCAGCATCGCCACCGGCAGGCCGGTGACGAAGCCGATGTTCAGGCGTTCGACGATGCGGAAGCCCAGGTGCGGCCGCGCCGGATCCGGCAGCTGGGTGCGCCGCTTCACCGTCCACAGCACCAGCCCGGTGGCCACCATCAGCGTGCCGGCCACGCCGGAAAGGAAGAACAGCCAGCGCATCGTGGTGGGTGCGAAGCGCGCGGCATGCAGGCCGATCATGCCGTCGCGGGTGATGACGGCGGCCGAACGCGGCGGCGCCGCATCCAGCAGGTTGCCGCGCGCATCGAAGGCCAGCGTGTCGGCAGCGCCAGCGATCTGGTCGCCCTGCTGGCGGCGCACGCTGATGCGCATCGCCGCATCGCCAGGCTGTTCGACCTGCAGCGAGGCCGCATGGCCGCCGCCCCATTGCACTTCGGCACGGCGCAGCACCTCGGCCAGCGCCGGCGGCGTCGCGGCCACCCCACTGGCCTCGGCCTTCTCCGCACGCGGGAACAGTTCGGCGAAGAACGCATCGCGGCCACCGGGGTAGTTCGCATCCACCGCCCACGGCATGTACAGCGTCATCAGGGTGATCAGACCGGTGTAGGTGATCATCAGATGGAACGGCAGCGACAGCACCGCAAGCGCGTTGTGGCCGTCCAGCCAGGTACGTTGGCCTTTGCCGCGGCGGAAGGTGAAGAAGTCGGTGAAGATCTTCTTGTGGGTGATGACACCGCTGATGATCGCCACCAGCATCAGCATGGAACAGGCACTGATGAACCAGCGCGCCCACAGCACCGGCACGTAGTGCAGGTCGAAATGCAGGCGGTAGAAGAAATTGCCGCCGCGTGTTTCGCGTACCTGCACCGGGGTGCCGTCGGCATCCAGGGTGGCCTGGTTGGGATTGCGCTGGCCGCGCCGGCGTTCCTTTTCGCCCTTCGGCTGCCAACTGACGGTGGTGGCGCTGCTGCGCGAATCGGGGAGTTCGATGCTCCAGCGCTGCGCGTCGGCTGCGGTGCGGGCCAGGAACTGCTGGGCTTGGTTCACTGCGGTGGTGGCATCGGCGGGCAGGCCGATTTCCGGCTGCATCCAGCGGGTCAGTTCTTCCTTCCAGTACGACGCGGTACCGGCAATGAAGATCAGGAACAGCACCCAGCCGACCACCAGGCCCGACCAGGTGTGCAGCACCGATTGTGATTGCCGGATGCCGCCCAGGTTGTCGGCGCTGCTCATGCGATGTTCCCACGCAGCAGCCAAGCGATCAGTGCAGCGAGTGCGCCCGCGGCCAGCAGACCCAGTGCGGCGCGCAGGGTGCTGCGCGCGGCATAGGCCCAGATGGCGGCCAGGGCGTAGACCACGAACGCGGCCATGGTCGCCACCAGGGTGGCATCGGCCCTGGCGCCGGGCAGCAGGCGCGCCAGCGCGGCAGCCCAGCAGGCGGCCACGGCGTAACCGCCCAGCAGCGCCAGCAGCCCGCGGGCCCAGAGCAGGCGATGACCGCTAACGCGCGCCACACGCTTGGCCGGCGCAGCGCCGGCAGCAGAAGGAGAGGTAGGTGCGGCCATCGCCGAAGTCAATGAGAACCGTGTGCAATTGCGATTGAATGCTATTTGACACCGGTGGCCCTGTCGAGTCCCCCATCCGGGGGATGCGGCCATCTACAGCTTGCGCACCACAGTGGCGTGCGCGGGCAGCGGCTGTCTGTTGTTGTCCAGCGGTTGCATGTAGGGCACGGCTGAACCGTTGTCGCGCTGGATCAGGGAAGAGTGGGCTTCGCCAGCGCCGAAGCGATGGCGTTCACTCCATTGGCGCAGCGCAACCAGCAGCGGGAACAGCTCCAGGCCGGCGGCGGTGAGCACATATTCCTGGTAGGCCGAACCATCGGAGGCCGGCTGCAGCTGCAGGATGCCGGCCTCGACCAGTCTGCGCAGGCGATCGCTGAGGATGTTGCGCGCCGCGCCGAGGCTGCGCTGGAAGTCGCCGAAGCGGCGGACGCCATCGAAGGCATCGCGGATCACCAGCAGGGCCCAACGATCACCGAGCAGGTCGGCGCCGCGGGCGACGGGGCAGGGGCTGTCAGCGTGCATGGCGGGCGCCTCCAAATGTGGTTGCAGTTTAAAACCAATGCCGCTAGTCTGCATCCAGTTTCAATTTGCAACTACATCGCAATGGCCGAACCCATTCCACGTCCGTTGCTGGTTCTGCTGGCCGTTGCCGCAGGCGCCAGCGTCGCCAACGTCTATTACGCACAACCGCTGCTGGATCAGCTGGCGCAGGCGTTCGCGCTGGATCGCGCGGTGGCGGGCGCGGTACTGGCCGCTACCCAGGCTGGCAGCGTGCTGGCGCTGCTCGGACTGCTTCCGCTGGCTGACCGCGGTGACCGCCGCCGGCTGTTGCGATTGCAGCTGATGGCCCTGGTGGTGGCGTTGGTGTGGCTGGCGGCGGCACGCACCGCAGTGTGGCTTCTGTCGGGCATGCTGCTGGCCGGCCTGCTGGGCACGGCGCTGACCCAGGGGTTGATCGCCTATACCGCCACGCTGTCGCCGCCCGAGCAGCGCGGTCGCAGCGTGGGTGTGGTGCAGGGGGGAGTGTTCATCGGCCTGCTGCTGGCGCGCGTGGTATCGGGCGTGGTGGCGGCCAGCGCTGGCTGGCGCGCGGTCTATCTGCTTTCAGCGGTGGTGATGGCAGCCATGGCAGGGGTGCTGTGGTGGCGGCTGCCGGCGGTTGCGCTGCCGGCGATACCGCCACGCTGGTCTGCGCTGCTGCGCTCGATGCTGGGCATGCTGCGACGGGATCGAACGCTGCGCGAGCGTGGTCCGCTGGCGCTGCTGCTGTTTGCCGGCCTCAATGTGTTCTGGGCAGCGGCGCCGCTGCCACTGTCGGCACCGCCTTTGAACTGGTCGACCGCCGCCATCGGTGCCCTCGGCCTGGCCGGTGTGCTCGGTGCACTGATGGCGGCGCGTGTGGGCCACTGGATGGATCGTGGCTTCGCCCATCGGGTCAGCCTCGGCGCGCTGCTGCTGATGCTGCTTGCCTGGTGGCCGCTGCTGGGGCTTCAACAGTCGGTGTCCCTGCTGCTGCTGGGCGTGGTCGTGCTCGACCTCGGTGGGCAGGCACTGCACGTATCGAACCAGGCGCTGCTGCTGCGTGCACCGGCGGAACAACATGGGCGCCTGGTGGCGCTGTACATGCTGTTCTACGCGGTGGGCAGCGGCATCGGTGCGGCGGCCGGGCCGTGGGTGCAGGCCCGGCATGGCTGGGCCGCGGTGTGCCTGCTGGGGGCGGGCATCGCAGTGCTGGCGCTGCTGTGGTGGGGATGTGGCGCATACCGCGGCGTGCCCCTGCGGGGTGATTCGCCCGTCCGGCGCTGACGCTACCGTTGCAATGCGCGGCGCCCCGGCGCCTCCTGCAGCGCGTCGCTGGCCACCACCACGCGGTTGCGGCCGCTGCGCTTGGCCTCGTACATCGCGGCGTCGGCGCGCGCCATCAGCCGCTCGTAATCCGGGTGGCCGTCATGGCCGGCCACGCCGATGCTGGCCGTCAGCGCCAGTACCTGTCCATTGGCCAGGGCCACCGGCGACTGTGCGATCTGCCGGCGCAGGCTTTCGGCAATCACTTCGGCCTGCGATTCGCTGGCCGCGACCAGCACCACCACGAATTCTTCGCCGCCATAGCGGAACAGATAGTCGCTGCCGCGGGTGAGCTGGCCGAGCAGGCCGGCCACGTGCTGCAACGCACGGTCGCCGGCATCATGGCCGTGGCCGTCGTTGATGGCCTTGAAGTGATCCAGATCCAGCAGCAGCAGCGAGAACGGCGTGTGGTTGCGCGTGGCCAGTTCGATCTCCCGGCGCAGCACCGTGGGCAGGAAGCGGCGGTTGAGCAGGTTGGTCAGGGCATCGCTGCCGGCATCCAGTTCGCCGATGCGCTCGAACAGCAGTGTCATCAGGGTGCGGATGGCGGCCAGGTCTTCGCGGATCACAGGCAGCACCGCCAAGCGCTGTGCAGCATCGCTGTTCGCGCGCTGCAGGTTGTCATCGATGCGCGCCATCAGCTGCCCGACCTGCTGGGTCTCGCTGCTTTCGCCGAAGCTGGGGATGCCCTTGTGGGTGAACCACAGGCCGAACTCGGAGCTGGCCAGGCTGGCACTGTCACTGCCCTGCACGTGGCCGGCCAGGGCGTACAGCAGGGCGTTCTCCCAGTCCAGCAGCAGGGCGCGCTGGCGCTCGCGCTCGGTGCTGACGTTCTGCACCAGCGAGAACAACCGGTAGGCCGCGTCGGCACGGGTGGAGCGTTCGCGCGCGTGGGTGTAGGCCAGGGTCATGCCTTCCATGGCGATGTCCATGATCGCGCTGAGGCAGTCGATGGCGGCGAAGGCGGTGGCACTGTCGGGCGCAGTGTCACGCAGGCGCACGAACAGTTCGTGCTTGAGCACGCGCGCACCGCGGGTCACCAGGTCAACGGGGATACCGACCCGTGCGTGCACATCGCCGATCACCCGTTGCGAGGCCACGGTGGTGGCGATGCCGGCGGCGTCGGTGGTCAGCAGCTGCACCAGCCAGCGCTGCATGGCCGGTTGCAGGCGCTGCTTGACCTGCTCGTGGGACAGGAAACGGCGTGCACGTGCATCCTGCAGCAGCACTTCGTAGAAGCGCTGGGCCAGCGCGGGCGGGGCATCGGTGGCAGCGGCGCGCAACAGCGCGGTGGCGGCCGGGCCGGCCTGTTGCAGGCAATGCTGCCACGCCTCGGCCAACGGCTGGCTGGCATCGTCCAATTGGGGTGATTCCACGTCGATCTCTGGCTGCGTACGGCAAACCACCGGTATCGGCCGCGGTGGCGTGCAGTTGATGGCGGGTGAGCCGGCCAGTTTAAGCGCGATGCAGGACTGACCGGTGCGCAAAGCACATCGCGCCTGCTGCCGCAATGAGTGAACGCATTTGAGAATCAATCGCATTAATGGGAGAATGCGTGCACGGAACGGGCCGCAGGCGACTGCAGCGACGCTCCGCCTCCCCCCTCGTCGTTGCCTCAAGCCCTTTGCCAGAGGCCCCGTTGCCCTGCCAGAAGGTCCAGATCATGTCCCGAGCCGTTGTCCTTTCGCCGCGCCCGCTGGCGCTCGCCGTTGCCGCCCTGCTGGCGGGCAGCGCCCTGACCGCCCAGGCCGAAACCGACGCAACCGATATCGACACGGTGCACGTCACTGCCTCGCAGATCGCGCGGCAGGCGCTGGGCACCTCGACCATCACCGCCGAGGACATCGCCAAGCGCCCGCCGGCCAACGACATCGCCGAGCTGCTGCGTACCATGCCGGGCGTCAACCTGACCGGCAACAGTGCCTCCGGCCAGTACGGCAACAACCGCCAGATCGACCTGCGCGGCATGGGCCCGGAAAACACCCTGATCCTGGTTGACGGCAAGCGCATCGGCGCACGCGATGCCGTGCGCATGGGCCGCAGCGGCGAGCGCAATACGCGCGGCGATACCAACTGGGTGCCCGCGGAAATGATCGAGCGCATCGAAGTGCTGCGCGGTCCGGCCGCAGCCCGCTATGGCTCCGGTGCCTCCGGCGGCGTGGTCAACATCATCACCAAGCGCCCGACCGGCGACCTGACCGGCGCGGTCGACCTGTATGGCCTGGTGCCCGAGCACAGTGCCGAAGGCGGCAGCGAGCGCGTCGGCCTGCAGCTCAGTGGTCCGATGACCGACACCCTGTCGTTCCGCCTGTACGGCAACCTCAACAAGACCGACGCCGATTCGCTGGACCTCAACCGCCAGTACGCGACCAACCCGAACGCGGTGCCGCCGGCCGGCCGCGAGGGCGTCAAGAACCGCGACGTCAACGCGCTGCTGCGCTGGGACGTGACCGCCGACCAGGTGGTCGAGTTCGAGGCTGGCACCAGCCGCCAGGGCAACATCTACGCCGGCGACCGCGCGGTCAGCACCACCGGCACCTCCACCGGCGTCGATCTGGCCGCCCTGGCCGAAGGCAAGGCGGAAACCAACCGCATGTACCGCAACACCGGTGCGATCACCCATCGCGGCCGCTGGGGCGACGTGACCTCGCGGGTTACGGCCGCGGTCGAGGCCGTCAACAACTCGCGCATCAATGAAGGCCTGGCCGGTGGCCCGGAAGGCAGCTTCAACGGCACCGACTGGTCGACCTCGCGCCTGCGCAACTACCAGCTGGATGGCGAAGTGAGCTTCCCGACCACGCTGGGCGGCGCCGAGAACATCTGGACGCTGGGCTTTGAATATCTCGACAGCCGCCTGACCGATCCGTACTCGATGAGCCAGTCCAGCAGCAGCGGTGGCGGTTTCCCAGGCCTGTCGGCCGACCGTGCACGCGGCAAGGCCGATGCGCAGACCACCGCCGTGTTCGTGGAAGACAACATCTACCTGGGCGAGCGCTGGATCGTCACCCCGGGCCTGCGCTTCGACCACCACAGCCAGTTCGGCAACAACACCAGCCCCAGCCTCAACGCGCAGTTCCGCATCAACAGCGACTGGGTGGTGAAGGGCGGCATCGCGCGTGCCTTCAAGGCACCGAACCTGTACCAGTCAAATCCGGACTACCTGTACTACACCCGTGGCAATGGTTGCCCGAATGCGTTGCCGAGCCTGGGGGCCGGCTGCTACATGCGCGGCAATGCGGACCTGAAGGCGGAAACCAGCCTGAACAAGGAACTGGGTGTGGAGTGGGCGCCGCAGAGTGGCTGGCAGGCGTCGCTGACCTACTTCCACAACGACTACAAGGACAAGATCCAGGCCGGCTACGACCAGATCGGCCTGACCGCCGACGGCAGGGGCCGCATCTTCCGCTGGGAGAACGCGCCGAAGGCGATCGTGCAGGGGCTTGAAGGCAACCTGGTGATCCCGCTGCTGGGCGAGCAGGGCAACCGCCTGAAGTGGAGCAACAACTTCACCTACATGGTGGAGAACGAGAACAAGACCACGCGCCAGCCGCTGTCGGTGATTCCGAAGTACACGATCAACACCATGCTGGACTGGCAGGCCACCGACAAGCTGTCGCTGCTGCTGACCGGCACCTTCTATGGCAAGCAGAAGCCGGCCACCACCAACATCAACAATGATCCGCGCTGCACCGGCACCTGCGACCCGTCGCTCGCGCTGCAGGACCGCGGGGCGTACAACATCTGGGGCGTGAGCGCGCGCTACAGGGTGACCGAGACGGTCAGCTTCGGCTTCGGTGTCAACAACCTGGCCGACAAGCGCCTGTTCCGCGAAGCCAACAGCAGCGATGCCGGTGCGGCGACCTACAACGAGCCGGGTCGCGCGTACTGGGCCAGCCTGCGCTTCGGTTTCTGACCGGACGCGGACTTCGCTCCGCTGTGATCGCCGGGGCGGGCCTGGCGCCACCGGGCCGGCTCCGGTAGCGCCGGGCCAGGCCCGCTGAGGGACCGCGTGGCCTGCAATGTTATAAACACCGTGATAGTTTCCCCACGCACGCACGCGTAGCCTGCGTCCATCGCAAAGGAGCTGTTGCCATGGGCCACGACCACGATCACCTGCCATCCCAGATCCGCCACGAGAAACCCCTGTGGTGGGCGCTCGGCCTGACCTCCACCTTCCTCGTCGTCGAAGTGGTGGGGGCGTTCTGGACCAACAGCCTGGCGCTGCTGTCCGATGCCGCGCACATGGCCACCGACGCACTGGCGCTGATGATCGCGCTGGTGGCGGTGCGGCTGAGCCGGCGCCCGCCGGACGCACGCCGCACCTACGGCTATGCACGCCTGGAAGCACTGGGCGCGATGATCAACGGCGCGATGCTGTTCGTGGTCGCCGCCTACATCCTGTGGGAGGCGGTGGGACGTTTCCGCGAGCCGCAGGAGATCGCTTCCTCCGGCATGCTGGTGATCGCCGCTGCGGGCCTCATCATCAACCTGATCTCGATGCGCCTGCTGCAGGCCGGCAGTGGCGAGAGCCTCAACGTGAAGGGCGCCTACCTGGAAGTGTGGGCGGACATGCTGGGCTCGGTGGCGGTGATCGCAGGCGCGTTGTTGATCAAGTGGACCGGATGGAAGCCGATCGACCCGATCCTGGCCGTGCTGATCGGCCTGTGGGTACTGCCGCGCACCTACGTGCTGATGCGCGAGGCGATCAACGTGCTGCTGGAAGGCGTGCCCAAGGGCATGGACGTGGCCAAGGTGCGCGACAGCCTGTCCGGCCATGCCGCGGTGCTGGACGTGCATGACCTGCATGTGTGGGCACTGGCTTCCAGCACGCCGGCACTGACCGCGCACATCGTGATGCGCGACGGCACCGATGCCGATGCGCTGCGCCGTGAACTGGGTGGCCGCCTGCACGATGACTTTGGCATCGAGCATGTGACGCTGCAGATCGAAGCGGACCACTGCGGCGAAGCCTGTGGCGAACCGCTGCCGGCCAAGGGCGGCGAGCACGAGGGCCATGAAGGCCACGACCACGGCGAGGATGCGCAGGGCCATCGCGGCCACGTGCATCGTTGATCGAAATCGAAGGCCGCGCCGGGGATGCCCGCTGCGGTCATTCGTCCCGGCGCGAGGCCAGCCGATCCGCCAGCCGGGTCGGCTCCGGCAGGCGGTAGCCACGCAGTGTGCGCTGCACCCAGTCCAGCGCGGTATCCGCGCTGACCCGATGGCCGCCGGCCACGAACAACGGCTTGCAGCGCACCTTGCTGCGCAGTACCCAGCCCAGTTGTTCCTCGCCGTCCAGCAGCGGCGTGTGCGCGCCGGCCTCGGCGCCCGGTTCGACGAAGCGGCCCACCAGTTTCGACTTGGCCACGCCGATGCTCGGCAGGTCGGTGACCACGCCCAGGTGCGCGGCGACGCCCAACCGGCGCGGATGGCTGATGCCGTGACCATCGACGAACACCAGATCGGGTGTGCGCGGCAGCAAGGCCAACGCGGCCAGCAGCGCGGGCAGTTCGCGGAAGCTGAGCAGGCCGGGGATGTAGGGCATCACCGTGGGAATGCGCGCGATCTCCTGCGCGACAGGCCGCAGCGTCGTTGCGTCCAGCAATACCGCAGCGGCGCGGGTGATGGCGCCGTCCTCCTCGAAGCCGACATCCAGCCCGGCCAGCCAGCGCACGTTGCGGGGCAGGCGGTCCTGGCGTTCCACCCGGCCGGCCAGCTGAAGCTGCTGCGCGCGGGCGGCGCTGACGCTGCCTTCCCAGCGCCCGGGATCGATCATCGTATTCATCGGCCACAGCATTGCATGCGCGGCGCCACGGCCCGGTGAGCAGCGGCCGGGGCTACAATGGCGGCCTGCCTTTCCTCGCGTTGGAGACCCTGCAGTGACCCGTAAACTCGTACTGTTGCGCCATGGCCAGAGCCAGTGGAACCTGGACAACCGCTTCACCGGCTGGGTCGATGTCGACCTCACCGAGCAGGGGCGCCGGGAAGCGGCCGCCGCCGGCCGCCTGATGCGCGAGGAAGGCCTGCAGTTCGATGTCGCCCACACCTCCGTGCTCAAGCGTGCCATCCACACCCTGCAGGGTGCGCTGGCCGAGCTGGAGCAGGACTGGCTGCCGGTGAACAAGTCCTGGCGCCTCAATGAGCGCCATTACGGCGGCCTGCAGGGCCTGGACAAGGCCGAGACCGCGGCCAAGCATGGCGAGGAGCAGGTCAAGGTGTGGCGCCGTTCCTACGACATCCCGCCGCCGCCGATGGCGCTGGAAGATCCGGGCCATCCGATCCATGACCGCCGCTACGCCGGCCTGGACCGCAACGCGCTGCCGGGCACCGAATCGCTGGCGACCACGCTGGACCGCGTGCTGCCGTACTGGCACGACGCCATCGCGCCGCAGCTGAAGGACGGCAAGACCGTGCTGGTCACCGCCCACGGCAACTCGCTGCGCGCGCTGTACAAGTACCTCAACAACGTCTCGCGCGAGGAAATCCTCGAGCTGAACATCCCGACCGGTATCCCGCTGCTGTTCGAACTGAACGACGACCTGACGGTACAGTCGTTCCGCTACCTGGGCGACCCGGAAGCGGCACGCAAGGCCGCTGAAGCCGTGGCCAACCAGGGCAAGGCGAAATAAGAAGAAGGCCGGCGCAAGCCGGCCTTTCTTTTTGTAGAGTCGAGCCATGCTCGACTGCTCTCCGTTCCACGTTCATGACCGCTGCGGCAAGAGGCGCAGAGCAGTCGAGCATGGCTCGACTCTACAGGGGCAGGCCCTGTGACCTTTGGCCGGTCCCTGCCGCGGGCCTCCCCGGCTACTCTGTGGGATTACCCGCAGGAGAGCCTCATGAACGTCCGCAATCTGGTCCCGCTGGGCCTGACGATCGCCATCGCCGCCTCGCTGGCCGCCTGTGGCAAGAATGAAACCGCGCCGTCCGGCACCGCCGATGCCAAGCCGGCCTTCGATCAGTCGCAGATCAAGACGCCGCTGATCTCGCTCAACAGCGCCGATCTGGACCCGGCCATTTCGGCCTGTACCGACCTCAATGGCTTCGTCAACAGCAAGTGGCTGAAGGCCAACCCGGTGCCGGGCGACCAGACCACCTGGGGCAGCTTCGAGATCCTGCGCGAGCGCTCGCTGGAAGTGCAGCACGCGCTGGTCCAGCAGGCCGCAGCCAGCCAGGCAAAGGCCGGTTCGGTGGAAGCCAAGATCGGTGACATCTGGAAGACCGGCAACGACGAAGCGAAGATCGAAGCCGCCGGCCTGGCGCCGCTGCAGCCGACGCTGGACAAGATCGGCGCGCTGAACGACACCGCCGCCATCACCCAGTACCTGCGCGACAGCCAGGCCGAGGGCAAGGGCGTGCTGTTCTCGCTGTTTGCCAACGCCGATTACAAGGATTCGGCCAACGTCATCGCCTATGTTGGCCAGGGCGGCCTCGGCCTGCCGGAGAAGGGCTACTACTTCGATGACGCCCAGGCCAAGATCCGCGACGCCTACGTGGCCTACATCGCACAGGTGCTGACCCTGTCCGGCGTGGATGCTGCGCAGGCGGCCGAGCAGGCCAAGGCCGTGATGGTCTTCGAAACCCGCCTGGCCAAGGCCTCGATGTCGCGCATCGAGATGCGTGACCCGGCCAAGCGCTACAACCCGCTCAGCGCCGCCGACGCCGACAAGCTGACGCCGAACTTCAGCTGGACCGCGCTGTTCGACACCCTGAAGGTGCCGGCCGCGCAGAAGTTCTCGCTGGCCCAGCCGGGTTTCTTCGGTGAAATGGACAAGATGCTGGCCGACGTGCCGGCCAGCACCTGGCAGGCCTACCTGCGCTTCCACACCATCGATGATGCTTCGCCGTACCTGAGCAGCCCGTTCGAGAAGGCCAACTTCGACTTCTACGGCACCACCCTGCGTGGCCAGAAGGAAATGCAGCCGCGTTGGAAGCGCGTGCTGGAGTCGGTCAACGGCGGCATGGGTGAAGCGCTGGGCCAGCTGTACGTCGACGCCGTGTTCCCGGCCGAGTCGAAGGTGGCCATGCAGCACCTGGTGGAGAATCTCTCGGTAGCGCTGAAGGCGCGCCTTGAGCAGCTGCCGTGGATGGGCGAAGAGACCAAGAAGAAGGCACTGGAAAAGTGGGCCAGCTTCACCCCGAAGATCGGTTACCCGGACAAGTGGCGTGACTGGGCCGGCCTGCAGACCAACGGCGACAGCTACCTGGGCAACATGCAGGCCGCGCGTGCGTTCAACTACCGCTACATGCTGGACAAGATCGGCAAGCCGGTGGACAAGACCGAGTGGGGCATGACCCCGCAGACGGTCAACGCCTACTACAACGCCACCAAGAACGAGATCGTGTTCCCGGCCGCGATCCTGCAGGCGCCGTTCTTCGACGCCAAGGCCGATCCGGCGCTGAACTACGGCGGCATCGGTGCGGTCATCGGCCACGAGATGATGCACGGCTACGACGATTCGGGCAGCCAGTTCGCCGCCAACGGCAACTTCGACAACTGGTGGACCGACGCCGACCGCAAGGCCTTCACCCAGCGTACCGACCAGCTGGTCGCGCAGTTCGACGGCTATGAGTCGGTGCCGGGCGTGTTCGTGAAGGGCAAGCTGACCTTGGGCGAGAACATTGGCGACCTGGGGGGCCTGACCGTGGCCTACGACGCGTTGCAGATGGCGCTGAAGGAAGACCCGAAGGCGAATGTCGACGTCGATGGCCACAGTCAGGACCAGCGCTTCTTCATGAACTGGGCTACCGTGTGGCGCCGCAACTTCACCGACGGTGAACTGCGCGTGCGTTTGAACACCGATCCGCATGCCCCGGCGAACTTCCGTGCCAACGGCGCGCCGTCGAACATGCCGTCCTTCGCTGCCGCGTTCCAGTGCAAGGCTGGTGACGCGATGGTGCGTGCCGACGACAAGCGCGTGGTGATCTGGTAATTGATCGCACGTGATGCGTGATGCGAAAGGCCCGGCGAACGCCGGGCCTTTTGTTTGTCGGCCCGGTGGCGAGGGACGGCCGGGTAGAGTCGACCGTTGGTCGACTATCGCGGGATGTACGCGATACACGTGCGTCGGCCGGCGGGTCAGCCAGCGCGTCAGTTATGCCAGCTCCGGCTCCAGCGCCAGCATGCGGTGGAAGCGCTGCAGTACGTAAGGATCGACCAGGCCACCCGACTGGTTCTCGATGATGCCCAGCGCAGCCTCGCGCGCCATCGCCGCCCGATAGGGACGCACGCTGGTCATCGCATCGTAGGCATCGGCGATGGTGACGATACGCGCGCCCAGCGGGATGCTTTCGCCGCGCAGGCCATCGGGATAGCCGCTGCCATCGAAGGCTTCATGATGGGCGCGGATCAGTTGCGCGACCGGTGCGGCATCACTGCGGCCGGTGGCCAGGAAGATATGCTCGCCGCGCACCGGGTGCTCACGCATGATCGCGCGCTCTTCGTCGGTGTGCCGGCGCGGGGCCAGCAGCACGTCGTCGGGAATGCCGATCTTGCCGATATCGTGGAAGCGGGCGGCCAAGCCGATCTGTTCACAGGCCTCGGCGTCGAGGTCGCACTGTGCGGCCAGCCGCTGCGCGAGCAGGCCGACACGGTCGCAGTGGTGGCGGGTGTAGGCGTCGCGCATCTGCAGCGACATCGAGAGGGCATCAATCAGGCAGGCCTGCGCGTGCAGCAGGTCGGGGGCGGGTACGGCGTCAGGAAACATGGGCATCCACCCGCACCGGGTGGGGACCGGTGCGGGGTATTCGGGGGCGATCAACCCGGGGCGAGGGTGGTCAGGAGGGCGCGGGCCGCGTTGAAGCGGTCTTCCGGCAACGGCAGCGGATGCTTGATGCGCAGCTTGTCGGGCCCTTCCATGGCGTAGAGGTTCGGTTGCTTCTGGATCAGCTGGATCACCGCCATCGGGTCGATGTTCGGCTTGGACTCGAACACGATGCGGCCACCGTTCTCGCCCAGGTCCAGCTTGCGGATGCCCAGCGTGTTGGCCTTCAGCTTCAGCTCGGCGATGGCGAACAGGTGCTTGGCCGCATCCGGCAGCAGGCCGAAGCGGTCGATCATCTCCACCTGCAGCTCGCGCAGTGCATCGCTGTCGCGCGCGCTGGAGATGCGCTTGTACAGGGTCAGGCGGGTGTGCACGTCCGGCAGGTAGTCTTCCGGAATCAGCGCCGGCACATGCAGCTCGACTTCGGCGCCGCGCACTTCCTCGCCGGCATCCAGGTCGGGCAGCTTGCCCTGCTTGATGCTGCGCACCGCGCGTTCCAGCAGTTCGGTATACAGGCTGAAGCCGACCTCGGCCATCTGTCCGCTCTGGTCCTCGCCCAGCAGTTCGCCGGCACCGCGGATCTCCAGATCGTGCGTGGCCAGGGTGAAGCCGGCGCCGAGTTCGTCCATCGAGGCGATCGCTTCCAGGCGCTTTTCCGCATCCGGGGTGATCGAACGACGGTCGGGCGCCACCAGGTAGGCATAGGCGCGATGGTGCGAACGGCCGACACGGCCGCGCAGCTGATGCAGCTGGGCCAGGCCGAAGCGGTCGGCGCGGTTGATGATGATGGTGTTGGCGTTGGGGATGTCGATGCCCGACTCGATGATCGTGGTCGACAGCAGCACGTTGAAGCGCTGCTTCTGGAAATCCAGCATCACCTTTTCCAGCTCACGCTCGGGCATCTGGCCGTGGGCGATGCCGATGCGCGCCTCCGGCACCAGCTCGGACAGCTCGCGCTGCATGCGGCCGATGCTCTCCACGTCGTTGTGCAGGAAGTACAGCTGGCCGCCGCGCGCCAGCTCGCGCTGGAAGGCTTCGCGCAGCAGGGCATTGTCCCACTGGGTGATGAAGGTCTGCACCGCCAGCCGGTTCGGCGGCGGGGTGGCGATGATCGACAGGTCACGCAGGCCGGCCATGGCCATGTTCAAGGTGCGCGGGATCGGCGTGGCGGTCAGGGTCAGCAGGTGCACGTTGGCGCGCAGCGCCTTCAATGCTTCCTTCTGGCGCACGCCGAAACGCTGCTCCTCGTCGACGATGACCATGCCCAGGTCCTTGAACTTCACGTCCGGCTGCAGCAGGCGGTGGGTACCGACGATGACATCGATGGTGCCGGCGGCGACCTTCTCCAGTTCGGCCTTGATTTCCTTGCTGGTCTTGAAGCGCGACAGCACTTCGACCTTCATCGGATAGTCGGCGAAGCGGTCGCGGAAATTGCGGAAATGCTGTTCGGCCAACAGCGTGGTCGGCACCAGCACGGCCACCTGCTTGCCAGCGCTGGCGGCGGCGAAGGCGGCGCGTACGGCCACCTCGGTCTTGCCGAAGCCGACGTCGCCGCAGACCACGCGGTCCATCGGCTGGCTGCTGGCCAGGTCGCGCAGGGTGGCGTCGATCGCGGCCAGCTGGTCCGGGGTCTCCTCGAACGGGAAACCGGCCGCGAACGGTTCGTACATCGCGCGGTCCACCTGCAGTGCCAGGCCGGCACGCGCCTGGCGGCGGGCCTGGATCTCCAGCAGTTCGGCGGCCACGTCGCGCACCTTCTCGGCGGCCTTGCGCTTGGCCTTGCTCCACTGCTCGCCACCAAGCGAGTGCAGCGGCGCGGTTTCCGCCGATGCACCGGAATAGCGACTGATCAGATGCAGCTGGGCCACCGGCACATACAGGCGGTCGCCCTTGGCGTATTCGATTTCGAGGAACTCGCCGGGCATGCCGCCGACGTCCATCGCGATCAGGCCACGGTAGCGGCCGACGCCATGGTCCTCGTGCACGATCGGCGCGCCTTCGGTCAGCTCGCCGAGGTCGCGGATGATTGCTTCCGGCTCGCGGCCGGCACGGCGCGTGCGGCGGGTGCTGCCGGCGCGCTCGGGGAACAGCTGGCGCTCGGTCAGCACCGCGATGCGCGGATCGTCGAGCGCGAAGCCATCTTCCAGCGGCGCCACCGCGATCGCGAAGCGCGCATCGCCGGCGAGGAAGCTGGGCAGGTCGGCCACCACCGGTGGCTTCAGCTCGGCGGCCTGCAGCACTTCCAGCAGGGCTTCACGGCGGCCCGGCGAGTCGGCGGCAATCAGCACCCGGCCCGGGTAGTGGCCGAGGAAGGACTTCAGCGCATCACCGGCCGGTGCCTCGCGTGCAGCCACCGGCAGCGGCGGCAACGGCTGGTCGCCCAGCGCGTGCGCATCGGCGATGCGTGCGTGGTCGGCTGGCCACACTTCGATGCGCGGCGCATCGTTCAGGCGCTCGCGCAGCAGTTCCGGCGACAGGTACAGCGCCGACGGCGGCAGCAGCGGGCGCTCCACATCGTGGCGGCGCTGTTCGTAGCGCTCGCCGGTCTGCGCCCAGAACGTCTCGGCGGCTTCACCGGCACCGGCACAGACCACCGGCAGGCTGCCGCTGGGCAGATAATCGAACAGGGTCGCGGTGCGCTCGAAGAACAGCGGCAGGTAGTACTCGACGCCGGCCGGGGCCAGCCCCGACTTCAGGTCCTGGTACAGCGCGCTGCGCCGGGTATCGACATCGAAGCGCTCGCGCAGCGTGGCCAGCACGCGGGCGATGCTGGCCTCGTCCATCGGCACTTCGCGGCCGGGCAGCATGTGCACGGCCTCGACCTTGTCCAGCGAACGCTGGCTTTCCGGGTCGAAGGCGCGGATCGAGTCGATGTCCTCGTCCAGCAGCTCCACCCGCAGCGGCTCGTCGGCACCCATCGGGAACACGTCGAGCAGGCCACCGCGCACGGCGAAGTCGCCCGGGTCCATCACCTGCGGCACGTTGCGGTAGCCGGCGCTCTCCAGGCGGCGCTTCTCGGCTTCCAGGTCCAGGCGCTGGCCGACCTTCAGGTCGAAGCTGCCGCCGATCACGTAGCTGCGTGGCGCCAGCTGCTGCAGCAGGGTCTGCACCGGCACGATCACCAGGCCGCGCTTCAGCGCAGGCAGGCGGTGCAGGGCGGCCAGGCGCTGCGAGATGATGTCCGGATGCGGGCTGAAGCGGTCGTAGGGCAGGGTTTCCCAGTCCGGGAAGGCGACCACCGGCAGGGCCGGGTCGCCGCCAAGCAGGGTCTGCAGGTCGGCTTCGAGCTGGTTGGCGCCGTGGTTGTCACGGGCGATCACCAGCAGCGGGGCGTCGTGCGCACGCGCGGCCTGGGCCAGGTACCAGGCCAGGGCGGTCGGCGATGCGGGGGCGCGCCACCAGGCGCGGAGCTGGCCGGCGCGCGGCAGCGGCGGGGCGGGGTATGAGGTACGCGACATGGACCCCGGATTTTAGCAGAAGCCCGGTCGAAGCCCGCCAGGTAGTCCCGGCCGCTGGCCGGCATTCCGATACCCCAACGGTGCATGAGGCTGCCGGCCAGCGGCCGGCACTACCGGAATGCGGTGCCGGGCAGTGCCCGGCGCATCCGTAGAGTCGAGCTTGCTCGACTATCGAAACATGCGGTGCCGGGCAGTGCCCGGCCCATCCGTAGAGTCGAGCTTGCTCGACTATCGAAACATGCGGTGCCGGGCAGTGCCCGGCCCATCCTTCAGTTGTCCAGTTCCAGCACCATCCGCACCAGGCCCTCGGCGCCGGTCGGGTGCGGCACCGGCTTGAAGCCCAGCGAGGCGGCCAGCTGCTTCATCGGCTCGTTCTCGGCGGCCACATCGCCGTACAGGCGGTCCAGGTACTTGCCGCGGCCCCACTTCACCAGCTTGCGCATCAGCTGCCGGCCCAGGCCCTGGCCGATCAGGAAGCGGCTGATCAGGATCGCGTACTCGGCTTCACGGGTACCGGGGATGATCGAGGCCCGGGCGACCGCGCCGACCACCGCTTCGCCAGCGGGCAGGGATTCGGCTGCGACCAGGGTGATCTCGGTCTTGGGATTGGGGTGGGTCAGGCGCTGGGTGGTTTCCGGCGACAGCTCGGTCACCGCCTGCAGGAAACGATCACGGATTTCTTCCGGCCCGAACAGGCTGAACGCTGCTTGCAGCGGCGCGCCATCTTCCGGGCGGATGGGGCGGATCAGCAGCTCGTGGCCGCTGGGAGCCTTGAAGATCTCATGCCAGGGCGGCATGCGGTTGCGAGTGGCCATACCGGGTGATTCCTTGGTGGTCCATCGATTGTGGCATCACCGGGGCTGCATTCCGTGAACGAAAGGCTCACGGCGGTACAGCCTCGTGAAGGCCGTTATTCGGGGGCTTTGAGCCAATCCAGGCGGGTGCTGGCACCGGGTTCGCCCAGGTGCTGGCGCAGCGCCGGCAGGGCCGGGCCGACCACCCGATCGAACTGCCAGGGTGGGTTGAGCAGCAGCATGCCACTGCCATTGAGGCGCAGCGGCGAGTCATCCGGGCGCACCAGGAACTCGATGGTCATCGCCGACTTCACCGGCAGCGCGCTGGCCTTGCGCAGGAAGTGCAGGATGGTGCGGCGCTGCTTGATCGGGAACCAGACCGCGCAGGTGGCCTGCGGCCAGCGTGCCAGGGTCTCGGCCAGGGCGGCCAGGATGTTCTGGTACTCGGCGTCCTGGGCCTCGTAGGGCGGGTCGATCAGCACCAGGCCGCGGCCGATCTTGCTGCCGTTGAACTTCGGCGGCAGCAGCGAGCGCAGCAGCGCGTAGCCATCGCCCGGACGCACATCGACGCGGCTGTCGTGGGCGAACAGGGCCTTCAGCGTGGCGGTTTCGGGTTCCTGCAGCTCACACACCGCCATGCGGTCCTGCGCGCGCATCGCCTGTGCGCTCAGCAGCGGCGAGCCCGGGTAGTTGGTCAGTGCGCCGACCGGGTTGTCGGCCTGCACGGCCTTCAGGTAGCGCTCGACCACCTCCGGCAGCTTGGGCTGGGCCATCAGCCGCATGATTCCGGACTCGGCCTCCAGGGTCTTGCGGCTCTCTTCACTGGCCAGCAGGTAGCGGCCGGCACCGCCGTGGGTGTCGAGCACGAAGAACGGGCTGTCCTTGCGCTTGAAGCTGTCGATCAGGGCCAGCTGCACGATGTGCTTGAGCACATCGGCGTGGTTGCCGGCATGGAAGGCGTGGCGATAGTTCATGGGCGGCAGTGTACGGGGCGGCGGCCGCAGCGGCTATGCTGCGCGCCATGACAGCCCCTGTTGCCCATGTCCTGGTGGTCGAGGACGAAGCCGCCATCGCCGAAACCGTGCTCTATGCGCTGCGCAGCGAAGGCTATGCCGCCAGCCACTGCCTGCTCGGCGGCGAGGCCCTGCAGCGGCTGCAGGCCGGCGGCATCGATCTGCTGGTGCTGGACGTGGGCCTGCCGGATCTGGGCGGCTTCGAGGTGTGCCGGCGGCTGCGCGCACAGCCGGGCCCGGCTGCGCAGCTGCCGGTGATCTTCCTCACCGCCCGCAATGACGAAGTGGACCGCGTGCTCGGCCTGGAACTGGGGGCCGACGACTACATGACCAAGCCGTTCTCGCCGCGCGAGCTGGTGGCGCGGGTGCGTGCTCGCCTGCGCCGTGCCGCACCGCTGGCGACAGCGGGCAGCGCCGACGCGGGCTGGCAGCAGCACGGCGCCTTCGCCATCGACCGCGACGGCCGCCGCATCCGCTTCCGGGGCCAGGCGCTGGACCTGACCCGCTACGAATACGCGCTGCTGGAGGCGTTGCTGCAACGCCCGGGCGCCATCCTCAGCCGCGCGCAGCTGATGGATCGCGGCTGGGACAGCAGCGCCGACAGCGCCGACCGTACCGTGGACACACATGTAAAGACGTTGCGCGCCAAGCTGCGTGCGGCCGGTGCCAGTGATGATCCGATCCGCACCCACCGTGGCCTCGGCTACGCGTTGGAGGTCTAGCCGATGCGCCTGGTGCTGAAGCTGTTCCTGGGCTTCTTCCTGATTACCGGTATTGCCGCGTTCTTCGTGATGCGGGTGTTCGTCAATGAAGTGAAACCGGGTGTGCGCCAGGCGATGGAGTCGACACTGGTCGATGCGGCGAATGTGCTGGCCGAGATGGCCGCCGCCGACGTCAAGGACGGCACCATCCGCAGCGGCGGCTTCACCCGCAACCTGGCCAAGGCGCGGCAGCGCGACCTGAAGGCGATGGTCTGGCGCTTCCCGAAGCGCTCGCTGGATTACCGGGTGACCATCACCGACGCCCGGGGCATCGTCATCTACGACTCGCTGGGCCGCGATCTGGGCCGCGACAACTCGCGCTGGAACGATGTCTACCGCACCCTGCGCGGCGAGTACGGCGCCCGTTCCAGCCCGGAAGTGCCGGGCGAGGAAGGCGATACCGTGATGCACGTGGCGGCGCCGGTATATGACCCGGCCGACGGACGCACGCTGATCGGCGTGCTCAGCCTGGCCCAGCCCAACCGCAGCATCGATCCGTTCATCGCCGCCAGCCAGCGCGCCATCATCGAGCGCGGGGCCTGGCTGATCGGGCTGTCGGCGCTGGTCGGCGTGCTGGTGACGATGTGGCTGACCACCGGCCTGGGCCAGCTCAGCCGCTATGCCCGCGCGGTCACCGCCGGCGAACCGGTGCCGCCGCCGCGCCGACGCCGCGACGAGATCGGCGATCTCGGCCAGGCGCTGGAAACCATGCGCCGCAAGCTGGAAGGCAAGGCTTACGTCGAACAGTACGTGCAGTCACTGACGCACGAGATGAAAAGCCCGCTGGCGGCGATCCGCGGTGCCGCCGAGCTGCTGCAGGAGCCACTGCCCGAGGCCGACCGCGTGCATTTCGCGCGCAGCATCGTCGACCAGCAGGAACGGCTGACCGAGACCATCGACAAGCTGCTGGCGCTGGCCGAAGTGGAGCAGCACGGCTGGCTGCAGACCCGCGACCCGATCGCGTTGCCGGTGCTGCTGGCCGAAGCGGCGGCTGCGGCGCAGGTGCGCGCACAGGCGGCGGGCGTACAGGTGCGCATCGGCAGCGCGCCCGACCTGTCCGTGCAGGGCGATGCCTATCTGCTGCGGCAGGCGCTGCACAACCTGATCGACAATGCCATCGCATTCTCGCCGGCCGGCGCGGAGATCGCGCTGCAGGCCGAGGTGGACGGGCAGGGCGTGCGCCTGCAGGTGGCCGACCGCGGTGCGGGTATTCCGGACTATGCACGCGAACGGGTATTCGAGCGCTTCTATTCGCTGGCGCGTCCCGCCAGTGGACGGCGCAGCTCGGGCCTGGGCCTGCCGTTCGTGCAGGAGGTCGCGCGCCTGCATGACGGCCGTGCCAGCGTCGAGGTCCGCGATGGCGGCGGCACCGTGGCCAGCCTGTGGTTGCCGTTGAGCGTGCCGGGCCAGCGTCCGCGCCGCTGACTTCACACTCGCTTCAAATTCGCCACAAACCCTGCTCACCGCAGCGGTCCATCCTGCAGCCCTCTCCAACGAGGATGGACCATGAAATCCCTGAAGATGCTGCTGCGGTTCGCCATTGTCGGCGGGCTGATCCTGCTGCTGCTGGTTCCACTGACGATGATCCGTGGGGTCATCACCGAGCGCAGCGCATACCGCGACGAGGCGTTCGCGCGCGTAGCCGACAGCCGCGCCGGTGCGCAGCGCCTGGTCGGGCCGGTGCGGGTGGTGCCGTGGGTGGAGCGCCAGCAGGTCGAAGTCGTCGACGCCAAGGGCAACAAGAAGACCGAGGTGCAGGTCAGCGAAGGCCACTGGCTGCAGATGCCGGCCACGCTGGAAGTGGGCGGTGAGATGCTGCCGAGCCAGCGCGAAGTCGGTCTGTTCAAGGTGCCGGTGTACAGCTGGAACGGCCAGCTGAAGGCGACCTTCGCCGTCGACGACTACCCGGTGAAGGCCGGCCGCAGCTACGGACAGCCGTATGTGGCGCTGGGCGTTTCCGATGTGCGCGGGCTGGTCGGTACGCCCAACCTGCGCGTGGACGGCAAGCAGCTGCGGCTGCTGCCGGGCGTCGAAGCGGCCAGCGAGGTTGGTCGCGGCCTGCATGCTCCCGTGGCCGGCTTCGCCAACGACCAGGGCGGCAGCCTGGCCGCCAGTACCGTTGAGCTGGAACTGCGCCTGGACGGCAGCCGAATGCTGTCGGTGGTGCCGGTGGGCGATGACACCCGCATCGCGCTGCGTTCGAGCTGGCCGCATCCGTCGTTCAGTGGTGCATTCCTCCCCAACGAGCGACGCGTCAATGCACAGGGCTTCGATGCACGCTGGGCGGTGTCCTCGCTGGCGTCCGACGCGCAGCGCCAGCTGCGCAGCGACGGTGCGATCGATTCGCAGGCGGTGACCGTGTCGCTGGTCGATCCGGTCGATACCTATACCCAGGCCGACCGCGCCTCGAAGTACGGCGTGCTGTTCGTGCTGCTCACCTTCGTCGGCTTCATCCTGTTCGAACTGATCAAGTCGCTGCGCATCCATCCGCTGCAGTACCTGATGGTGGGCCTGGCGCTGGCGATCTTCTTCCTGCTGCTGATCAGCCTGTCCGAGCACATCGCGTTCTGGAAGGCCTACCTGGTCTCGGCCGTGGCCTGCATCGGGCTGCAGGCGGTGTACCTGGCCAACGTGCTGGGCCACTGGAAGCGTGGCCTCGGCTTTGCCGCGCTGCTGACCGTGTTGTACGGCGCGCTGTATGGGCTGCTGGTGTCGGAGAACAACGCGCTGCTGATGGGCTCGCTGCTGCTGTTCGTGATCCTGGCGCTGGCGATGTGGGTGACCCGCCGGGTCGACTGGTACGCGCTTGGCGCGGAACTGAAGTAAGGAGTTCGCCATGGGCTGGCGCCACGGATTGCGGCAACGGGCACGGCAGGGCATTCCGGCCCTGCTGGAAGTGGATGCACTGCTGCAGGCACATGGCGTGCTGGCGGCCCTGCCGGGGGCACGGATCGCCCCCGGCCTGGTCCGCTTCCAGCTGGCCGCGGTCACCTGCGAGGGATTGCAGGATCAGGGGCTGGGGTGGCTGCAGGGGGCGCGGCAGGGACGCGGCGCGCTGGCGGGCAAGGTGACGCGCTACCGGCCATGGAAGGCCGGAGCGGAAGCGCTGGCCGAGATCGGCATCGGCGGCCTGCCGGAGGACTGGCCCGCACACGCGGCGGTGTACGGCTGCAGCAGCATCGACCGGCGGCACTGGTTGCTGCTGCTGCCGGCGCGGGCGCAGCTGTGGCTGGGCTGGAGTGGGTGAGGTGGCTTGGGAGATGTGAACCAGCCACTCTCCTGTGTGGCCACTCTCCTGTGGGTGCGAACCAACCACTCTCCTGTGGGTGCGAACCAGCCACTTGCCTGTGGGTGCGAACCAGCCACTTTCCTGTGGGTGCGAACCTTGGTTCGCACGCTCCTGCCCATGACCGATGGGACGGTATCACCGCGCCCCTGCTGGCTAGACTCGACAGGTTGATGATCGAGCCGAAGGGCAGGGGTGCGGCGTGTTGAAGTGGAGCGGGCTGAAGTGGGGCGTGCTGGCGGTAGCGTTGGCGATGGGGGGCAATGCAGGGGCGCAGCAGCGTGAGACGGTGGACCTGGACATGGTCAGCCGCATCCGCCAGGAGGCCTTCCACCGTTCGCAGGTAATGGACACCTTCAGCTACCTCACCGAGCGCATCGGGCCGCGCCTGACCAATTCGCCGGCAATGGGCCGCGCCAACGCCTGGACCCGCGGCAAGTTCAACGAATGGAAGCTGGACAACGTCCACGACGAAGCCTTCGATGATTTCGGCCGTGGCTGGGAGTTCACCTCGGCCAGCGTTGAAATGCTGGGCGACCGTGTGCAGCCACTGCATGCGCTGCCCAAGGCCTGGACGCCGGGTACGAACGGCCCGGTCGAAGGCGAATTGGTGCAGGTCGAGATCAAGAAGCCCGAGGACATCGAGAAGTACCGCGGCAAGCTGCGTGGCAGGATCCTGCTGCTGGGCGAGGCGCGCGAGTACAAGCGCGGCACCGAGGCAGATTCGCATCGGCACGACGCCACCTCGCTGGAAGGCCTGCAGGAATTCACCCTGCCCAAGGACAAGGACGCCACCGCCGAGCGCGCCAAGCGGGTCAAGGAATACCAGGAGCGGCAGACGCTGGCGAGCAAGGTCAATGCGTTCTTCGTCGAAGAAGGCGCGCTGGCCTCGATCAGCATCAGCAGCTGGGACAACGGCATCATCCGGGTTGCCGGTGGTGGATCGCGCAAGGCCGGCGAATCGGTGGGTATCCCGGAACTGGCGATGATCAGCGAGCACTTCAATCCGTTGGCGCGCGCGCTGGAGGCCAAGCAGACCGTGCGCCTGCGCGTGGACGTGGCCGCACGTTTCACCGATGAGGCCGACCAGCCTGGCTACAACACGCTGGCCGAGATCCGCGGCAGCAGCAAGCCCGATGAAGTGGTGATGATCGGCGCGCACATGGATTCGTGGCACAGCGGCACCGGCGCGGCCGACAATGCTGCCGGCGTGGCGGTGATGATGGAGGCGATGCGCATCCTCAAGGCCACCGGCGCCAGGCCCAAGCGCACCATCCGGGTAGCGTTGTGGAGTGGCGAAGAGCAGGGCCTGATCGGCTCGCAGGCCTACGTGGCCAAGCACTTCGGCCAGTTCCCGGAGCCCACCGACGCGGCGCAGAAGGCATTGCCGGCCTCGCTGCGCGAGCCGACCGGTGCGCTGCGCAAGACCCGCGACTACAGCAAGTTCCAGGTCTACTTCAACATGGACAACGGCTCGGGCCGCTTCCGTGGCATCTATGCGCAGGAGAACCTGGCAGCGATGCCGATCTTCGAAGCCTGGCTGGCGCCGTTCCATGACGTGGGCGCCACCACCGTGGCCAGCCGCAACACCGGCAGCACCGACCACATCAGCTTCGACCGCATCGGCCTGCCGGGCTTCCAGTTCATCCAGGACCGTCTGGACTACTTCACCAATGTCCACCACAGCCACCTGGACACCTGGGACCACGCCGAACCGGAAGACCTGAAGCAGGCCGCGGCCATCGTCGCCTCGTTCGCCTACAACGCCGCCATGCGCGAGCAGCCGTTCCCGCGCAAGGCTGAACCATAAAAGGGGACGGAGGGGATTAAGTCGTTTCTCCCCTCCGCTTCCCGCCCGTCGCCGCATCGGCTCGGCAATTGCGACTTAATCCCCTCCGTCCCCTTTTTCCGTCGGGGGCGGTGGGCTGGTAAAATCGGGGGATTCCCGTTCCTCGAGCCCTCCATGACCTGCCGCACCCGCTTCGCCCCCAGTCCCACCGGCTACCTGCACATCGGTGGTGCCCGCACTGCGTTGTACTGCTGGCTGGAGGCCCGCCACCGTGGCGGCGAGTTCGTGCTGCGAATCGAAGATACCGACCGTGAGCGCAGCACCCAGGGCGCGATCGACGCCATCCTGGAGGCAATGGAGTGGCTGGGCCTGGATTACGACGAGGGCCCGATCTACCAGACCGCGCGCGTGGCCCGTTACCTGGAAGTGGCCGAGCAGCTGGTGGCCGACGGCAAGGCGTACTACGCCTACGAAACCCGCGAAGAGCTCGATGCCATGCGCGAGGCGGCCATGGCCAGACAGGAAAAGCCGCGCTACAACGGTGCCGCGCGCGAGTTGGGCCTGCCGTACAAGGACGACCCGAACCGCGTCATCCGCTTCAAGAACCCGCTGGAAGGCACGGTGGTGTTCGACGACCTGATCAAGGGCCGCATCGAGATCGCCAACAGCGAGCTGGATGACATGGTCATCTTCCGCCCGGACGGCTACCCCACCTACAACTTCGCAGTGGTGGTGGACGACTGGGACATGGGCATCACCGAGGTCATCCGCGGCGACGACCACATCAACAACACCCCGCGCCAGATCAACCTGTACGAAGGCATCGGCGCGCCGGTGCCGAAGTTCGGCCACATGCCGATGATCCTGGACGAGCAGGGCGCCAAGCTGTCCAAGCGCACCGGCGCGGCCGACGTGATGCAGTACAAGGACGCCGGCTACCTGCCCGACGCGCTGCTGAGCTACCTGGCCCGCCTGGGCTGGTCGCACGGTGACCAGGAGCTGTTCAGCCGCCAGGAGCTGATCGACCTGTTCGACGTGAAAGACTGCAATTCCAAGGCCTCGCGCCTGGACATGGCCAAGCTGGGCTGGGTCAACCAGCAGTTCCTGAAGAGCGAAGCCCCCGCGGCGGTCGCCCCGCACCTGGTCCATCAGCTGCAGAAGCTGGGCCTGGACCTGGCCGCCGGCCCGGCGCCGGAGGACGTGGTGGTCGCCCTGCGTGACCGCGTGCAGACCCTGAAGGACATGGCCGAGAGCGCGGTGGTCTGGTACCAGCCGCTGACCGTCTACGACGAAGCCGCGGTGGCCAAGCACTTCAAGGCCGGCGCCGAGGTGGCGCTGGGCAAGGCTCGCGAACTGCTGGCAGCGCTGCCGGCATGGACCGCCGAAGCGGTCGGCGTGGCCCTTCACGACACCGCCGCTGCGCTGGAAATCGGCATGGGCAAGGTCGCCCAGCCGCTGCGCGTGGCGATCACCGGCACCCAGGTCAGCCCTGACATTTCCCAGACCGTGTACCTGGCCGGCCGCGAGCAGGCCTTGAAACGCATCGATGTGGCCATTACCAAGGTAGCAACGGCCTGAGGCATCCTTGCCAGGCCGAACCGGAGAACGCGCATGCCCGCCAAGACCGCCACTGCTTGTACCGCCCCGCACCACCACGTCCACGACGCATCGGATTTCGTCGCGGTGGTCGAGCGTGTCTCGCGCGAACGCGGGCTGCGCCTGACCCCGATCCGCGCCAACGTACTGAAGCTGATCGCCGAGGCCGGCAAGCCGGTCAAGGCGTATGAACTGCTGGAATGGGTGCGCAACGGCAAGGGCGTGGGCGCCGATGCCCCGCCCACCGTGTACCGCGCGCTGGACTTCCTGATGGCCAATGGCTTCGTGCACAAGCTGGAATCGGTGAATGCCTTCGTGGCCTGCCACCACCCCAGCAGCGCGGCGCATTCGGTGCCGTTCCTGATCTGCAACAGCTGCCACAGTGCGGTGGAGCTGGAAGACCGCGAGATCGTCACCCAGCTGGAAAAGCGCGCCAAGGAGCTGGGCTTCCAGCCGCAGGCGCAGACCCTGGAAGTGCACGGGCTCTGCGCCCGCTGCGCCGGGTAACGCAACGGTAGTGCCGGCCGCTGGCCGGCATAGGAGCGGGGTCGGATCCATTCGCCATTGGCAAAGGGATCTGACCCCGTTTCATATCGGCGCAACCGGGCCTGTACCCTAGTCCATCGGCTTGGTCGCGGTATCCACCCGCACGATCACCGACATGCCTGGCCGCAGCTGTGCTGCCAGCTTCTGCTCCCCGTCGATCCTGATACGTACCGGCAGCCGCTGCACCACCTTGGTGAAGTTGCCGCTGGCGTTGTCCGGGCGCAGCACGCTGAACTCCGACCCGGTGGCGGGCGCGATCTCCTCCACGCGGCCGCTCAGCACCTGGCCGTGGAAGGCGTCCACCGAGAACGAGGCAGGCTGGCCGATCGCCATCTGCCAGGTCTGGCCTTCCTTGTAGTTGGCGACCACCCACAGCGTGTCAGGCACCAGGAACAGCAGCTGCGAACCGGCAGCCACGTACTGGCCCACGCGCACGCTGGCCTCGCTGATCTGGCCGTCGCGCGGTGCGTGGATCACCGTATTGGCCAGGTCGATGCGGGCCAGTTCCAGTTGTGCCTGCGCGCTCTCCACCTGCGCTTCCAGGCTCTTGCGTGCCACCCGGGTCGATACCAGCGTTTCCTCGGCGATGCGGATCTGGGCCTGCGACTGCTGCACGCTGGCCTGCGCCGAGGCCTGGCTGGTGCGGAACTTGTCGCGGTCGTTGACCGACACCAGCTGCTGTGCGGCCAGCTCCTCGTAGCGGCGGGCCTCATTGCGCGAGCGCTGCAGTTCGGCCTGGCCCGCCGACAGCGTGGCGTGTGCGGAGGCGATCTGCGCACGATTCTGCGCCTGCGACTGGTCCGAATTGGCCAGTGCCGCGCGTGCGCTGTCCAGCGTCGCCTGTGCCTGGGCGACACGTTGCGCATAGATGCGGTCATCGATGCGCAGCAGCGGTTCGCCCTTCTTCACATGTTGGAAGTCCTTGACCAGCACCTCGGTGACGTAGCCGTTCACCTGCGGCGCCATCACCGTGATCTGCCCGCGCACATAGGCGTTGTCGGTCACCATCACGCTGCTGGTGAACGGCCACAGGTGCCAGGCACGCAGGATCAGTGCGATCCCCAGCAACGCCACCACCACCATCACCACCACGCTGCGCGCGCTGGGCTTGAGGTATTTCGGCGCGGCAGCCGGCGCCGCGGGTGTGGGCGCAGGCGCCGCATCGGTCGGTGGCGGTGGGGTGACGTTGTCGGCGTCGATGTCGTCGGGGCGGGGCGGGACGGGGGGCATGGCGATCAACTCAACGGGGCGCGGCCGGCGTGGCCGCAGCAGGGGACGTGGGGTGGCGCTTGCGCCATTGCTTGAGCACAGCGGTACGCAGCGACAGCAGCAGCAACCAGCACAGGAAGCCGATGGCCAGCCAACCGCTCAGGGTGAACACATCATTGAAGCCGCGCACATTGGCTTCGCGGCGTGTGATCTGCGCCAGCTGCGCGCTGCCCTGCGCGCTGCGCAGGACCGGATCGGTGATCTGCGCGCTGTACAGCTGCTGCTGCACGCGCAGGCGCTGCGCGACCACCGGGTCGGCCGGATCGAGTTGGCTGGTCAACGCGCTGGAGTACAGCTGCTCGCGATGCAGCTGGAAGGTGCCGAGTACCGC
The DNA here is from genome assembly GCF_004365115.1 of Stenotrophomonas sp. CC22-02. Lineage (NCBI taxonomy): Bacteria > Pseudomonadati > Pseudomonadota > Gammaproteobacteria > Lysobacterales > Lysobacteraceae > Stenotrophomonas > Stenotrophomonas sp. CC22-02. The sequence goes on from NZ_SOCO01000001.1 coordinate 849,766, forward strand.
CGAACCGGCCAGGCCACCCAGGGTCTGGGTGATCGACAGCGTGACCAGGAAGGTGATCATGTGGTCCACGCCCTGTTTCAGTGCGGCGGAGATGCCGAGCATGATCAGCGGGCCCATGAACATGCCGGCACCGACCGAGGCCAGGAACTGGCTGACATAGAAGTCGTGCGGCCGGTCCAGGCTGGTGCGGTGCTGGTCGAAGAAAGCGGCGGTACCCAGCAGCAGGATCGCCATCAGCAGCTGGGCAATCAGCCGCTTCGGCCCGAACGTCAGTGCCGCCGCCGCGATGCCGGTGATCACGCCGGCCAGGATCACGCCGAACAGGGGGCGCAGCTGGTCCGGGCCCATGCCCAGTGTGCGCATCAGGTTGACCACGCCGTAGGACTGCTCGGTGGTCAGGAAGCGGATCAGGAACGCGCCGACGATGAAGTGCAGCACCGGCAGGCTGGCCAGCCAGCGCGTCTGCAGCAGCGGGTTGCGGCGGTAGTGCTCGATGATGAAGGCGGTGGTGGACAACGCAATCGAGGCGACCAGTGCCCACCCCAGCCACGGCGTATCCAGCCACCAGCGCGTATAGCCCTGTGCCAGCACGATCACCAGCAGGGCAACGGCAGGGGCGAGCAGGGCGAAGGTGAGGAAGTCCATCGGCTCGAAGGCCTTGATCTGGATGCCGGGCGGCAGCTTCAGCACCACCACCGCCGCGAACGCGCACAGGGCGAGGCCGGCTTCGAACGAATAGAGCTGGTGCCACTGGCCGGTATCGACCAGGCCCGGCGAGACGATCCAGGCAATCGGCACCGCCAGCTGCGATAGGCCCACACCCACCACCAGCAGGTTGCCGGTGAAGCGGCGCGGCAGCGCCTGCAGCATGTACAGCGTGCCCAGTGTTGAACAGGCGGCGCCGGCGAAGCCACTGGCGGCGCGGGTCAGCAGGGTGGTCTCGAAACTGCCGACGAACAGATGCAGCACCGCCAGCGCTGCGTACAGGCCCAGGCCGATCTCGGCGAACAGGCGGATGCCGTACTGCTGGCGGAACTTGAAGGCCAGCAGGTTGGCGGTGACATTCACCATCGCATACGCGGCCACCAGCCAGCTGCCCTGGGTCGGCGTCAGCGCCAGCTGGCCCTGCAGGAACGGCAGGTTGGCAGTGACCAGCGCATTGCCGAGGCCGCCGGTGATCGCCACCAGCAGCGACACCAGTGCATAGGCCACGCGTCGATGGGGCGGATGCCAGGGCATCGACGCCGAACCGGGCATGGTCGGCTTCTCGTGCTCCTCCCAATCCGGAACCGGCTTCAGATACGGCTGGACCATCAGCGCGCCTCGCTGGGTGCTCCCTGCAGACCCCCGCGCAGCAGCTGCAGGGCACGCCCGGCCAGCTGGGCGCGCTCGTCGCGGGTCTTGCCGCGCAGGGCCGCACCCAGCATGCCCGAGATCAGTGAAATATCCGTCTTCTCCAGGTCGGCGCGGCACAGGCCGGCGGCCTTGGCACGGGCGATCGGCGCTTCCAGCAGGTCACGCACGGTCTCGCGCGCGGTGCGCATGGCCGGCACGTCCGAATCCACCGCACGCCAGTAATCGGCGAGGGCAGGCGAATCGATGATGCGCTGGGCCATGCCCTCGAACACCTCGAACAGGGCGTCGTCGCGGTCGCCGAGCTGCTCGACCTGGCGCCGGATGCGGTCAACCGTACGCTGCAGCAGCGCCTGGATCAGCGCGGTACGGTCGGGGAAGTTGCGGTACAGGGTGGCGCGACCCACCTGGGCGCGTTCGACCACCAGGTCCAGTGGAGCGGTGACGCCATGTTGGCCGAACACATGGTCGGCGGCGTCGAGGATGAGGGCACGGCGGGCAGCAGCATCGGCACGTTGAGCGGTCATGGGTTCATTTTCGGACATTAATGTCCGGTTGGCGAGACATTGAGTGACGGGATTGTCCGTTTGTTGTCGTACGCACATCTTTGTGACGCTTGCGTGATGGTGTTGGCGGAAATGAAAACGGGGGCCCGAAGGCCCCCGCTGGAGATGCTGTAGATCCACGCCATGCGTGGGTGGTGGAGGTTCGGAGCCCTTTCCTGCGGAAAGGGCTCCGACCCCGTCGTGCGCGATCAGAAGAACGCGCGGATGCCGAAAGCGACGCCACGACCCGGCAGCGGCGAGTAGTCGCGCAGCAGCGAGGTATGCGGGCGCACTTCGCGGTTGGTCAGGTTGCTGCCATCCAGGAACACCTCGTAGCTGTTGCTGGCGTTGCGGTCCCAACGGTAGGCCAGGTGCGCGTCGACCAGGGTGTAGCCGTTGCTCGGTTCCTCGTTCTGCGCGACGTCCTTCTGGCGGCTGTAACGCACCGCGCCGACCGAGGCGCGCCAGCCATCCTTCGACCAGCGCAGGTCGGCGCCGACGCGGGCCGGAGCGATGCGCGGCAGGTAGCCGGTGTTGGCCAGTTCCACCGTGTAGTTGTGGTTGTGGTCGCCATGCGGCACCGCGATGTCGAGATTGCGGCTGCCGCTGCCATCCAGCTTGGCCTTCACGTAATCGCCGAACAGGCGCAGGTCCCAATCACCGGCCCCGCCTTCGAACAGGTGCACCAGCGCTTCGGCCTCGGCGCCGCGGAATACCGCGTCCTGCTGGGTCCAGGCACGGACCGGCAGGCTCTCGGTGACGCCGGTGTCGGCCAGGTAGATGAAGTCCTTGAACTTGGTCTGGTAGACCGATGCGGAGAAGTCCAGGCGCTCACTGTGGGTGTGGATACCCAGTTCCACGCGCTGGCCGCGCTCGGTCTTCAGGTTGGCGTCGCCGATTTCCAGCGAACGAGTGGCGATGTGTGCGCCAGCGGCGTACAGCTCTTCATTGGTCGGCGCACGCTCGGAACTGTCCACGCCAATGCGCAGGTCCACCGCGTCGTTGAGCTTCCAGATGCCCGCAGCGGACAGGTTGGTGGCGCCAAAGGTGCGGCGGCGGTAGTCACCGGTCGGGTCCAGCTTGACCTGGTCGTGGCGACCGCCCAGTTCCAGCTTGAACGGGCCGAACTGCTTTTCCTGCAGCACGAACAGGCCGATGTTCCTGGTGCCGGTATCCGGAACGAAGGCTTCTTCGCCCTTGGCGCCGAAATCACTGTTGCCGAACTGCAGGCCGAAGGCACCGTCCCAGCCACCGATCTGCTGCTGCACCGCTTCCAGGCGCGCTTCGATGCCACGGTTGGTGAAGCGGGTCGACGGCGTACCAGCCTCCAGCTCCACGTGCTCGTAGTCGGTGTAGGCCACGCGTGCGTTGATGTTCTTCAGGAACGAGACCGGGTCGTAGATGCCGGCCTTGGTCTCGAAGCGGTTCTGCACCATGTCGATGCGCACGTCATGCTCGTCGCCGCCTTCCTCTTCATCGCCGTGGTCGTGGCCGTGGTCATGACCATGATCATCACCGTCGGCGTGCACGTGCGCGCCATTGGGAATGCCGTAGTTGGTGCGATAGGTGCTGGCCGATACGCCGAAGTAACCGCCGTCGCCCAGCCACGTTGCGCCGACGCCACCGGCACGGGTGCGGATCGAGCTGTTGTCCAGGCGGCCACGGCGCGGTTCTTCGCCCTCGGCCGCATCGTGGTCATGATCGTGGTCGTGGTCGTGGTCGTGGTGATCTTCAAGGCTGTCGATCACCGCGTAACCCGGGATGCGGTAGTCGTCGCCGTTGCGCACCAGGCCGTCCACATGCAGCACGACGTTGCCGCTGACACCATCGAGGCGGAACATGCCGCTGCGTTCGTTGTTCACCGAATTGCCGCGCAGTTCGGCACGGCCGCTGAGCGGGCGCTCCGGCAGTTCGCGCGCGATGCGGCCATCGACCACGTTGACTGCACCACCGATGGCGCCGCTGCCGAACAGCAGCGTGGCCGGCCCCTTCAGCACTTCGATCTGGTCGGCCAGGAACGGCTCGATGCTGGTGGCATGGTCGGCGCTGACCGTGGAGGCATCCATGTTGCCCATGCCGTTGGACAGCACCGCAACGCGCGGGCCTTCCTGGCCGCGGATGATCGGGCGGCCGACGCCCGGGCCGAAGAACGTGCTCTGTACGCCGGGCAGCTTGGCCACGGTATCGCCGAGGGTGCCGGCCTTCTGCTCGTCCAGGCGTTCCCCGGCGAGAACCTCGACCGGGCGCGCCAGCGATTCGGCATCGCCCTGCAGCGGCGATGCGGTGACCTGGACCGACGACAGCTCGGTCAGGTGGCGGTCACGATGGGCGCTGTCCTGGCCGGCAGCAAAAGCAACGGACGGCAGCAGGGCGGCGAGGGCCAGGGCCAGGGAATGCGGCTTGAGCCGAGGGGTGTGGGCGGGCATGGGCAGGTCCTTTGTTACAATGTATCAATCACGGGGCGCACGAATCCCGTCGATGGGACAGGGGGAGGGAAACCGTGCGGGTCGGGAACGGATGTTATATTATTCCATAACGATTCGCCGACCCTGCTGGAAGTCATGTCCCTGTCCTCACGCCTGCGCCACCTGCTCGACCGATTCGGCGCCACTGGTTCGATGCTGTGCGCGGTGCATTGCGCGGTGATCCCCGTGCTGCTGGCGGCGGCGCCGTCGCTGGGCCTGTCGTTCTGGTTGAGCGACGGCGTGGAGCAGGCCCTGGTGGTGTTCGTGACCCTGCTCGGGCTGTTCAGCCTGGTCTGGGGCTATCGCCGGCATGGCGCGCTGCGCGCGCTGGGTTTCCTGATTCCGGGCCTGGTCGCGCTGTGGGCCGGCGTGCTGTACGACCCGCTGCATCACAACGCGGTGCCGCATGCGGTGGTGATGACCATCGGCGGCCTGTTGGTGGGCGTCGCACACCTGGTCAACCTGCGCCTCAACCACGGCCACGTGCACGACGCCAGCTGCGCGCACTAGGCGCTCCGTGATAGGATTTCTGATCGTGCGCGGGGGCGCCCAGCAAGGCGGCCCCGCCGAACCCGTGTCAGTACGGGGTAACCAGATTTCACACTTGAGGAGTTGAAGACATGGGTAAGGGTGACCGCAAGACCGCCAAGGGCAAGCGCTACAACGCCAGCTACGGCAACGCCCGTTCGCACACCGCGAGCAAGGTCGCCGTAGGCGCCGCCGCCCCGGTTGCCAAGAAGACCGTGGCCAAGGCTCCGGCGAAGAAGGCTGTGGCGAAGAAGGCTGTCGCCAAGGCCTGATCCGGCCGGTCGACCGCTTCAAGAAAAAACGCGGCGCCTGGCGCCGCGTTTTTTTATGCCTGTTCGCCGAGCCGGGCGTGGGCCCGGCTCTACGGCGGCGTCAGCGCAGAGTCTGTTTCAGCGTTTCCGGGTTGCCGTCGTTCGGCGCGGCCGGCACCTGCAGCAGATGCGCCAGCAGCGGGTAGACATCGACGTTGTCGAAGCCATCGATCACCAGGCCCTGGCGGAACGACGGGCCACTGGCCACGAACACCGCACGCATGGACGGCAGGGCGTTGTCGTAGCCATGCGAACCGCGATCCTGCTTGGTGCGCTTGGCGATCCGGTCCCGATGCAGGGCATCCCAGCCTTCATCCATGGCGCAGACGATCGGCGGCACCCGCGGGTGCGTACCGTAGTGCCAGCGCGGCGGCAGGTTTTCCTTCTTCCAGCATTCGTAGTGGGTGTGGCGGCCGAGCAGGACGCGCTCGGCGTCTGCTTCGCGGCCCGCGACCGGCGCGAAGCCCACCGACTGACCCTGGCTGACATTGCGTGCGATGGCCGGATCGGCCATCGATTCGGTGGCGATCACGTGGCCATCGGCGACGCTGGCCATGCCATGGTCGGACACCACGATCACGTTGGTGGTCGACGCCAGCCCGCGCTGCTGCAGTCCATCCAGCACCTGGCCGACGATCTGGTCGGCGCGCACGATGGCGTCGGCATACTGCTTCGAATCCGGGCCGTAGTGGTGGCCGGCCTTGTCCACGTGCTCCATGTACAGCGTGGTCAGGCGCGGCGCATCGGCATCGGTCTGTCCCAGCCAGTCAAGCACGATGCCGGCACGCTGCTCCAGCGGTTCCTGGCCGTCGTAGATGCGCCACTGGCTCGGGCGCACCCCGCGGATTTCCGACTCGCTGCCCGGCCACGAGGTGGTGGCCGAACGCACGCCGGCGTTCTCGGCGCCGACCCAGATCGGCTCGCCGCCCCACCACGCGCTGGTCGTGACCGCCTCGCGGTTGCTCAGCTCGAAACGGCCCAGTGCCTCGTCGTCCATGCTGTTGTTGACGATGCCGTGGTGGTCCGGGCGCAGGCCGGTGACGATGGTGTAGTGGTTGGGGAAGGTCAGTGACGGATAGGACGGGGTCATCCAGCGTGCACGCACGCCGCCGTCGATCAGCCGCTGCAGGTTCGGGGTCAGGCCGCGATCGAGCGCGTCGGCGCGCAGGCCGTCGATGGAGATCAGCAGCAGCTTCGGCGGCGCAGCCGCAGCAACGGGCGTGGCAACGGAGGCGGAGGGCGCGGGCGCGGTGGTGCAGGCGGCCAACGGCAGCAGCAGCGCCAGCGCGCAGGTCAGGCGTACGGAAGTCATCCGTGCATGATAAGCCGGCGCAATGACCGGCCCAAGACACGCTGCGCCGAAGGGCGCAGCGTGTCCGCGCATTCTTCCTTATCCCCGCGCCTGTCGGCGCGCCCGTGTCAACCAAGGTCGAGACCTACCCACGGCAACGCAGTACGCAGCCGGGCCGGCCCTCATGCAAACAACGGGGCCTGGCGTTGTTCCAGGCGCAGCAGCGCGGCCTTGGTCTCCAGGCCGCCGCCGAACCCGGTCAGTGCGCCGTTGCTGCCGATCACGCGATGGCAGGGCAGGATGATCGGCAACGGGTTGCGGCCATTGGCGGCGCCCACCGCGCGTGTTGCGCTGGGCTGGCCCAGGTGCTGTGCCAGCTGCAGGTAACTCCAGGTCTGCCCGAACGGGATCAGCGCCAGCGCCTGCCACACGCGCAGCTGGAACGGCGTGCCGCGCGGTGCCAGTTCCAGATCGAAGCTGCTGCGTTCGCCGTGCAGGAACTGCAGCAGCTGCTGGCGGGCTTCCGGCAGCGCATCCGGGGCGTAGTGCCAGTCGTCGCGGCCACGTGCCGGATGGCGGTTTTCCGGGAACAGCACATGCGCGAGTCCGCGCTCGTCACCGGCGATGGTCAGCACGCCGATCGGGCTGTCGAAACGGTCGAACAACAGGGTCATGTCGGTTCTCCAACGAAAGTGCCGGACAGGTGCCACAGGTGCAGCACGGCATACGCGCGCCACGGCCGCCAGGGCTGCGAGCGTGCTTCTGTCGCGCGCTCGCTCAGGCGCTGGCCCTGCGCATGGCCGAGGACCTGCTGCAGCACCAGGTCGCCGGCAGGGAAAGCATCAGGCTGGCCGAGACCCCGCAGGGCGATGTACTGCGCGGTCCACGGGCCGATGCCAGGCAATGCCACGCAGCGGGTGACGAATTCTTCCAGCGCCTGGCCAGGCCCAAAATCGAGCTGGCCGCTGGCGCAGGCGGCTGCCAGCGCGCGCACCGTGGCGGCACGGCTGCGCGGCAGGCCGATCGATTCCAGCGGTGCCTCGGCCAGCACTTCCGGTGCAGGGAACTGGCGATCGAAATCGGACGGCATGCCGGGCAGGTGTGCGCCGAAGGCATCCACCAGGCGGCGCGCGAACGTGGTGGCCGCGGCGACGCTGACCTGCTGGCCGAGCACCGCGCGCACGCCCACTTCGAATCCATCCCAGCCGCCAGGAACACGCAGCCCGGGGCGTTCGGCGATGCCGCGCGCCAGCAGCGGTTCTTCGCCCAGTGCGGCGTGCACCTGCTGCAGGTCGGCATCCAGATCGAACACGCGGCGCACGCGACGCACGATGTCTGGAATCAGGCGCGGATCGACGGCGCTGAGCTGCAGGTGCAGTTCCGGCCGTTTCGGATCGGCGGTGACGCGCAGCAGGGTGGGCCGCTCAGGCGTGCCCAACACGCGCTGGTAGCTGTCTTCGCCGATCAGTTCGATGCCGGGCAGGCTGCGCTTGCGCAGGAAGGCCAGCATGCGTGGGAAGTCCAGCGGTGGCCGGTAGGCCAGGCGCAGTACCAGGCCCCCCTCATCGGCGGCGAGGGGTTGGTGCTGGCGGCGCAGCGCGGTGGGGGCCATGCCGCAGCCCTGCAGGAACGCGGTATTGAAGCGGCGCAGGCTGTTATAGCCGGCGGCCAGCGCGACGTCGGTCACCGGCAGCGTGGTTTCGGTCAACAGCTGCTTGGCCAGCAGCAGGCGATGGGTGGCGTGGATCTGTCCGGGTGTCGCGCCCAGGTGTTCGACGAACAGGCGTTGCAGCTGGCGTGCGCTGAGTCCGATCTTCTCTGCGAGGTCTGCTACGGGTTGTTCCTGCAGGAAGCCACCCTGGATCAAGGCGAGGGCGCGCTGCACGGTCTGCCCGGCGAGTGCCTGCTGGGCCTGGGGGGCCAGTTCCGGGCGGCAGCGCAGGCACGGCCGGTAGCCGGCCGCAGCGGCCGCGGCGGCGGTCGGGTAATAGGTGATGTTGCGTGGCTTCGGTGGTGGCGCCGGGCACACCGGGCGGCAGTAGATGCCGGTGCTGCGCACGGCGGTGAAGAACACGCCGTCGAAGCGTGCGTCGCGGGCCAGGCGGGCGCGGTCGCAGGCGGCGGTGTCGAGGGCGAGGGCGGTGTCCATGGCGCCAGTCTAGGCGGGTGCGGGCGGGGATACTCGCCGGATTCGGACATGGATGCTGGAGAGGGTTCTGGCAGGGCTTGCAGCCCTGCACCTGCAACGTCAACGTCTCAATCAAAAGCTGGCAGTCCGTGGGATGGCGGGGCGGTGTGGGCTGGCAGGACACGCCGTAAACCCGTCCATGGGGGCTCGATGGCGCCATCCATGGCGCCAACGGTCCTGCCAACCCACACCGCCCCACCTCTGACAGTCGGTCGCTGCTGTTGGTGGGTGCCGACCGTTGGTCGGCACGCTTTTGCTGTTGGTGGGTGTCGACCTTGGTCGACACGCTTTCCCCAGGGTCAGAAGGGGTTCAGTGCCGCGCGCTGAATGCGCGCGCTGGAAAGGTAGACTGTGGCCCTTGCTTCCCTGAAGACCGGTTGCCCGATGTCCGCCAAACTCCGCTGGTTGCCCCTGTTGTGCCTGGCCCTGGGGGGCTGTAGTCAGCTGGAGAATCCGGGCAATGTGACCGCCGCCGACAAGGCCGCGCGGGCGCCGGCCAGTGATGGCGAGAACATGGTGTCGATCAATGCGGCTGACGCACCGCCGCCGCCTGCGCCGCCGCGCAGCCGGGCGGATCGGCCTTGGCCACAGGCGCAGCTGGAGAATGGCCGCGCCTGGGTCAGCTGCAGCACCGAGTACGCCGGCGAGGCCGGCGATGGCGTCGAGCTGGAGGGCCTGCAGCGCGATCAGATCAGCCAGGCGCTGGCGCCGTGTACCGAGCGTGGGCTGATGCGCGTGCGCTATTCCGGAAAGATCAATCCGGGCTTCGCCGAGATGATGTGGCGGCTGGCCGTGGTTGCCGATGAGCAGAAGATCCACAAGCGCATCCTCGATCTGGATTCCAGTGGTGGCCAGGTGGAATCGGCGATCGTTGCCGGTGACAGCATCGGTGAGGCGGGCTGGACGATCTGGGTGCGCGAAGGCTCGATCTGCCACAGTGCCTGCGTGTTCGTGCTGGCTGCCGGCGACAACCGCCTGCTGTCGGGCAAGGTCGGCATCCACCGCATGATGCGCATCAGTTCCAAGGCCACCTCGCGCGCCGAGCTCAACCGCGAGCTGCACGAGGTCTACGACAACGTGAAGGACTATCTGCAGCGCAACGGCGTGGCGGTAGGCGTCGCCGATCTGATGATGACCGTGCCCAACCGCAGCCTGCGCCTGCTGACCCCCGACGAGCTGCGCCAGTACGGCCTGGATGGCACCAACGCGGTTCAGGACGACCTGGAGCGGATCAAGCAGATGCGCGCCTGCGGTGATGATTTCGTACAGCGCAAGGATGCGTTCCTGATCGCTTTCGACCAGCAGTGCAAGCGCGAAGGCGCTGACATGGAATCGATCAACAGCTGTGGCCAGGCACTGAAGCAGCGCTTCGGTTTCCCGGATGCGGTATGCCCGGAAGAAAGCCCGTTGTCGGAGATCGATGTGGCGACGCTGCCACCGGCACCGTCCGAGCCGCCGCCGGTGGCCGAGCAGGCGCCGGCGGACGCCGGAAAGCCTGCCGCACAGGCCGACGCTGCGGTGGTCGAGGGCAGCGCCCACGCGCGCTGACGAACAGCTCACTGCGCTGGCGTAGACTGCGGTTCTTTCCCGGTAACCGGCGGTGTCCATGAAGCGCGTGCTCCTGCTGCTGTCCCTGATGCCTTTCACTGTGTTGGCGCAGGTGCCTGCGCCGGCCACGCCCGCCCCTGCACCCGCGCGCCCGGCGCCGGCATCGCCGGCGGCTGCGAAGCCGGCCACCGCCGGTGCCCCGGCGTTGACCGCCGCGCAGCAGGCGCAGGTGCAGAAGCAGGACGCGGAAATGGGCGCGGCCGCAGTGAAGGCGGCGCAGCTGGTCGATGCCAATCGTGCCGGCGAATTGTGGGAAGGCGCCTCCGCCGTCGCGCGACGTGCGGTGCCCAAGGCGGCCTTCGTCAGCCAACTGACCACCGAGCGCACGCGGTTGGGCGCGATGGCCGGCCGCGGCCAGCCGACCATCACCCGGGTCAAGTACGGCGCCGGTGCCGCCGTGCCCGAAGGCCTGTACATCAACGTCAGCTTCCCGACCCGCTTCGCCAACAGCGCGCAGCCGGTACGCGAACTGGTGTCGTTCCGTTTCGACGAGGACCAGGTGTGGCGCCTGGCCGGTTACAGCCTGCGTGCATCGGCACCCTGAGGAGCGCAATGATGGCAACTGAACTGACGATGCTGGCCTGGTCGGTGCTGCTGGGCTTTGTCTACATCTTCGCTACCTCCACCGTGGTCACCCGCGAGCGCGGCCTGAAGTGGAATGCCTCGGCGCGTGATGGCCAGGCCCGGCCGCTCAGTGCGCTGGCCGGCCGCCTGCAGCGGGCCCAGGCCAACTTCCTGGAGACCTTCCCGTTCTTCGCCGCCGCCGCGATCGCGGTGGTGCTGGCCGGGCGTGGCAACGACACCACCGCATTGGCCGCGCAGGCCTACTTCTGGGCGCGGGTGGTCTATCTGCCGCTGTATGCCGCCGGCGTGCCCTATGTGCGCAGCCTGGTCTGGGCGGTATCGCTGCTGGCCATCCTGGCGCTGGTGTTCGCGTTGTTGTGAGCCGGGCCTGATCCAGATCAAGGCCGGTCAGCTACGCGGCGCTATGCTGGCGCGGACTGGATCAACGGCAGGAGGCGCGCATGCGCAGGATGGACGTGGTGGTGGTCGGCGCGGGACCGGCGGGCCTGTGCTTCGCACGCGCGCTGGCCGGTAGCGGCCTGCAGGTCGGGCTGGTGGAGGTGCAGCCGCGCCAGGTACTGGCCGAGGCGGCCTTTGATGGTCGCGAGATCGCGCTGACCCATGCCTCGCGGCAGAGCATGGAACAGCTGGGGCTGTGGCAGCGCCTGGCGCAGGCCGAAGTGGCCGAGTTGCGCGACGCAAGGGTGATGAACGGCGGCTCGCCGTTCGCGCTGACCTTCGCCAGCAGCCAGGTCGACGGCCAGCCGCTGGGCTGGCTGGTGCCCAACCATCTGATCCGCCGCGCCGCGTGGGATGCCGTGCAGGGCCAGGATGGGCTGGAGTTGTTCGATGGCCGCAAGGTGCTCGGCGTGCAGGCCGATGCACAGGGCCACGTGGCTACGCTGGACGACGGCAGCAAGCTGCACGCGCGGCTGCTGGTGGCCGCCGACAGCCGCTTTTCGGCAACCCGTCGCATGCTCGGCATCGGCGCGCAGATGCGCGACTTCGGCAAGTCGATGCTGGTCTGCCGCATGCAGGTCGAGCGCGATCATCACCACACCGCGTGGGAGTGGTTCGGCTATGGCCGCACCATGGCGTTGCTGCCGCTCAACGAGGGCCAGGCATCGGCGGTGATCACGCTGCCGCCGCGGCAGATCGAGGAACTGCTGGCGATGGACGAGGTGGCCTTCGGTGAGGCCATCAGTGCCTGCTTCGAGCACCGCCTGGGCCGGATGCAGCCGGTGGCCACGCCGCAGGCGTATCCGCTGGTAGGGGTATATGCGCACCGGTTCGTGGGCGAGCGCTCTGCGCTGGTCGGCGATGCGGCGGTGGGCATGCACCCGGTCACCGCGCATGGCTTCAACCTGGGCCTGGCCAGCGCACAGCGGCTGGCGCAGGGCATCGTCGAGCAGCAGCGGCGTGGTGCCGACATCGCGGCCGAGGGCATGCTGGCCCGTTATCAGCGTGGCCATCGACTGGCGTCGCGGCCGTTGTACGAGGCCACCAACGCGATCGCCAGCCTGTACACCGACGATCGACGCCCGGCGCGGCTGCTGCGTGCGGCCGGCCTGCGCGTGGCGCAGGGCGTGGCGCCGTTCAGGCAATTGATCGCCTCGCACCTGACCCAGCGCGTGGCCTGAACGGGTTCAGATCAGCCGGCAGCCAGCACGCGGATCTGGCTGTCGGCGAACTCGACCACCTGGCCCGCGCGGATCTTGCAGGCCTTGCGCAGTTCAACCTCACCGTCGACCAATACCTGGCCTTCGCTGATGACCATCTTGGCCTCGCCGCCGCTGGTGACCAGGTCGGCCAGCTTGAGCAGCTGCTTGAGTTCGACGTAGTCGCCGTCGAGGTCGAATTCGAGAATCTGCATGGAGCGGGGTTCCTGGGAAGAGGGCGCGTATTGTGCGCCAGCACCGGGCATGACGGCACGCGCCTGGAAAGCTGTACGCCTCGTTCAGGATCAATGCGGTATCATTCCGCTCTGAGCGAGTGAAATCTCCTCCGACCGAGCAGCGCCAGGGCACGCGATAAGAAGGGCGCCCAAAGCGCGGACCATCCCTTTTTTATCGCACTGCCAGAACGACGGCAGTGCCTTCGGAGTTCCCCATGTCCCAAGATTCCCAAGCGCCGCTGCAGTTTGCGCAGCTCGGCCTGTCCGAGCCCGTGATGCAGGCGGTCACCGCCATCGGCTACGAAACCCCGTCGCCGATCCAGGCCGCCACCATCCCGGCGATGCTGGAAGGCCGCGACGTGCTGGGCCAGGCCCAGACCGGTACCGGCAAGACCGCTGCGTTCGCACTGCCGGTACTGTCCAACATCGACCTGCAGCAGATCAAGCCCCAGGCCCTGATCCTGGCGCCGACCCGCGAGCTGGCCATCCAGGTGGCCGAGGCGTTCCAGTCCTATTCGTCGAAGATTCCGGGCTTCCGCGTGCTGCCGGTGTACGGCGGCCAGCCGTACGGCCAGCAGCTGTCGGCGCTGCGCCGCGGCGTGCACATCGTGGTCGGTACCCCCGGCCGCGTGATCGATCACCTGGACCGCAGCACCCTGGACCTGTCCGAGCTGAAGACCCTGGTGCTGGACGAAGCCGATGAAATGCTGCGCATGGGCTTCATCGACGACGTCGAAGCCGTGCTGAAGAAGCTGCCGGAGCAGCGCCAGGTGGCCCTGTTCTCGGCCACCATGCCGCCGCAGATCCGTCGCATCGCGCAGACCTACCTGCAGGACCCGGTGGAAGTGACCATCGCGGCCAAGACCACCACCTCGGCCAACATCCGCCAGCGCTACTGGTGGGTGAGCGGCATGCACAAGCTGGACGCGCTGACCCGCATCCTGGAAGTCGAGCCGTTCGACGCGATGATCATCTTCGCCCGTACCAAGGCCGGCACCGAAGAACTGGCCAGCAAGCTGCAGGCCCGTGGCCTGGCCGCTGCCGCCATCAACGGTGACATGCAGCAGGCCCAGCGTGAGCGCACCATCGCCATGCTGAAGGAAGGCAAGCTGGACATCCTGGTCGCCACCGACGTGGCTGCCCGTGGCCTGGACGTGGAACGCATCAGCCACGTGCTGAACTACGACATCCCGTACGACACCGAAAGCTACGTGCACCGCATCGGCCGTACCGGCCGTGCCGGCCGCAGCGGCGAGGCGATCCTGTTCGCCACCCCGCGCGAGAAGGGCATGCTGCGCCAGATCGAGCGCGCCACCCGCCAGCCGATCGAAGAGATGCAGCTGCCGAGCGTGGAAGCGGTCAACGACACCCGCATCAACAAGTTCACCTCGCGCATCAGCGAGACCCTCGGCGCCGGCGGCCTGGATTTCTACCGCCAGCTGCTGGAGCGCTTCGAGAACGAGCAGAACGTGCCGGCCATCGAAGTGGCCGCCGCGCTGGCCAAGATGCTGCAGGGTGACACCCCGTTCCTGCTGCAGGCGCCGGTGCGTGCCCCGCGCGAAGAGCGTGCGCCGCGCGAGCGCTTCGACCGTGGCGACCGCCCGGAGCGTGGCGATCGCTTCGACCGCAACGAGCGCGGCCCGCGTTTCGAGCGTGGCCCGCGTCGTGACGATGCCGAAGGTGGTTTCGAGCAGCGCCCGCGCCGCGAGGTTCCGCCGCGTGGTGCGCCGGAGCAGGGCATGGAGACCTACCGCATTTCGGTCGGCCACCAGCATGGCGTGAAGCCGGCCAACATCGTCGGCGCCATCGCCAACGAAGCCGGCCTGGAAAGCCGCTTCATCGGCCGCATCGACATCCACGACGATTTCTCGCTGCTGGACCTGCCGGCACAGATGCCGCCGGACGTGCTGTCGCACCTGCAGAAGGTGTGGGTGTCGGGCCAGCAGCTGCAGATGCGCGCGCTGGCGCCGGGTGAAGACACCAACCCGGCCCCGCGTCCGTTCAAGCCGCGCTTCGACAAGCGTGGCCCGGGCGGCCCGGGTGGTCCGCGTCGTGGCGGCCCGGGTGGTCCGGGTGGTCACGGTGGCGACCGTGGCGGTGACCGCGACAGCCGCCCGCCGCGTCGTGACGGCTTCAAGCCGCGCGGCCCGCGCAGCTACTGAGCCGCACCGCAGCCCTGACAACGCCAGCCTTCGGGCTGGCGTTGCCCGTTTCGGGCCTGCAAAAAGGGGACGGAGGGGATTAAGTCGTAAATGGCAGGCCACGCGCTTATGCCGAAAACGACTTAATCCCCTCCGTCCCCTTTTTCGCATGGTCAACACATTCCCGGTCCTAGGCTGGGGCGGTTCCAAGGGAGGTTGTCACCGCAGCACATTCGGGGGGATCCGGGATGGGTAGGAGTGGCACGGACCAGCAGAGCCGACGGGTTCCCATGACCCGTGGCCTGGGACTGCGATTTGCGTTGCTGACGGGCATGGCGATTGGATTGGTCGCACTGTCCGCGCTGATCCAGGAACTGCAGGCGGCCTCCACCGCCTGGATTGCCGGCCAGGGCTACTGGTCGCGCGGTCAGCAGGATGCAACCGCCGCGCTCAGTCGTTACCTGGCGCGGGGCGATGCCCAGGACCTGGACGACGCACGCCAGGCCCTGCAGGTGCCGTTGGGCGATCTGCAGGCGCGGCTGGCGCTGGAACAGGCGGAGCCGGATGAAGCCAAGGCCAGGCAGGGGTTCCTGCAGGGCGGCAATGCGCGCGCCGATATTCCGCGCCTGGTGTTCTCGTTCCGCTATGCACGCGATATCGGTGCCTTCCGCGAAGCAACCGCGCTGTGGCGGAAGACCGACGGCGACCTGATGGCGGTGCAGCGCCTGATCGATGAGTTGCAGCTGCGGCACGGCAGTGACCCGCTGCCGACCGCCGCACGTGACCGCTACCTGCAGCAACTGGGTGACCTTGATCGGCGGATGCAGGTGCAGAGCCAGGCGTTCTCGCAGGCGCTGTTGCGGATGGCGACGCTGGTGAGGCTGGCCACGTTGATGGTTGCGGGCCTGTCGGTGCTGGCGATCAGCCTGATGGCCGTGGCGCTGGCGCGTCGCGTCGGCAAGGACCTGACCGAACACGAGAGCCGTTTCCGCGCGGCGTTCTACCAGGCCAACGTGGGCATGCTCAAGCTCGACACCGATGGCAAGGTGATCGAGGCCAACCAGGCCATGGCGGATATTCTCGATTATCGTCGCGATGTGCTGCTGCAGATGTCACTGCACGATCTGCTGATGGACGGCGAACTGGTCATCGACGGTGTCGGCCGCATCGACTGGGACCGGCAGCTGCGGCCAAGCGAACTGCGCTTCCGGCGGCGCGACGGCAGCCTGGTCTGGGGGCGCTGGAGTGGTACCGGCGTGCACAGCAGCGGGGGGCTGTCGGTGTTCGCGATCATCGAGGATGTCAGCCAGAACCATGCGCTGGCACGTGAGATCGAGCATCACGCCAGCCACGATCCGCTGACCGGGCTGATCAACCGCCGCGAGATCGAACGGCTGCTGGAACGCGCGCTGCTGCAGGTGCGCAGTGACGGCGGCACGCATTCGCTGTGCTACATCAACCTGGATCATTTCAAGCTGGTCAACGACAGCTTCGGCCATGCCGCCGGCGATCAGATGCTGCGCAGTTTCGCCGATTACCTGGTGGCGGCCGTGCGCGATGGCGACTGGGTCGGCCGGCTCGGCGCCGATGAGTTCGCCGTGTTCCTCGCCCATGCCGGCCAGGACGAAGCCAAGCGGGTGCTGCAGCGGGTGATCCGCAACCTGGGCCAGGCCACCTTCCCGATCAGCGAGGGCAGCCCGCAGCTGAGCTGCAGCATCGGCGTGGTCGAGGTCAGTGCCGATGCGCCCGACGTGAACTGGCTGATGAGTGCCGCCGACAGCGCCTGCTACGCGGCCAAGCAGGCGGGCCGCAACCGCGTGCACTGCTTCAACGAGAACCGCATGGCGCTGGAAGAACGGCGGCTGGAGGCCGAACGCCTGCAGGGCGTCAGCCTGGCGATGGCCGAGAACCGCATGCTGCTGTATGCGCAGCGCATCGCCCGGGTGGGAGATCCCTCGTACCTGCACTACGAGGTGCTGGTGCGCATGCGCGGCACCGACGGCAGCCTGCATCTGCCCGGCCAGTTCATGCCGGCGGTGGAACGCTACGGCATGGCCGTGGCGCTGGATCGCCACGTGCTCGGGCTGCTGTTCCGGCACCTGCAGGTCTGCCCGGCGCACGTGCGCCAGCTCGGCCTGTGCAACGTCAACGTTTCGGCCCAGTCGATCGCCGAGCCAGGATTCCTGGCCTTCGTCTGCGACCTGCTCGAGCGCAACCGCGCACTGGCATCCAAGCTGTGCTTCGAGATCACCGAGACCGCTGCGATCAGCAACCTCAGCCAGGCGCGCGCCTTCATCGATGCGGTGAAGGCGCGGGGCTGCCGGATGGCGCTGGACGACTTCGGGTCCGGCCTGTCCTCGTTCGGCTACCTGCGCCAGCTGCCGGCCGACATCCTGAAGATCGATGGTGCATTCGTGCGCGACATGGACACCGACCCGGTCAGCCATGCCACCGTGCGGGCGATCAGCGAGCTGGGGCGCGAGCTGCAGATGGAAGTGGTGGCCGAGTGGGTGGAGACCGCCGAGGTGGCCGGCGCGCTGACCAGGCTGGGGGTACAGGGCCTGCAGGGCTATGCGATCGAACGGCCGCAGCCGCTGGAACGGATGACCCTGACCGACCTGAAGCCCTTCCGGCTGGTGGCGGTGAACGGGCCGCAGGGCGCGGGCTGAACGGACGGCGACGACTTTGGTCTACACATGCGCGGCGCGCCCGGCTGCGATAATGCGCGCCAGGGGCGACGTGCAGTGGGCGCGGACGTAAGCAGGAACAGGACGTGGCGTGGGCAGCAGGCAGTGGGGGTATGGAACAGGAGTGGTGCTGGCCGTCCTGCTGATGTGGTGGGCGATACCGTGGCCGCTTCAGGCTGCCGAGGCCGTATCGGGCCGCGATTACCTGCTGGTCGGGGGGGGCACCGACGCGCCGACTCCACATCGCGCGTGCACGCCGCAGATGCTGTCCGGTGCCCGCCAGCAGGTGGAAGTGCCCGCGCCGCCCGGGGGCTGGTCGGGCCAGCCACAGGCGCTGGACGTGTTCAACGTGTTCGCCGGCGAGGTCCGGGTCCAGCACGGTGACCGCGAAATCTGCGGCAACATGCACGATGCCCGCACCCGCGATTCGCGCTTCCGCGCAGGCATCGGCCTGGTCGCGGTGCCGCCGGCCGGCAGCCACGCGCCGTTCCTGGTCTCCTGGCAGACGCCGCTGAAGACGCGCTGGGTGCCGACCCTGCGGCTGGGCGCGCCCAGCCCGGTGCAGCAGAACGACACCGCCCGCCTGCTGGTGCGCGCTGCTTGCATTGCCGTGGCCATCGCCTTGGCGCTGTCGGCGTTGATGGCGTTCCTGACCACGCGCGACCGCAGTTTCCTGGTCTACATCGCCGGCACCGCCGTGCTGGTGCTGTGGCAGGCGATCCTCGGTGGCCTCAGCGGCTACCCGGAGCCTTGGCTGCCGGTGGGCGAGCGCGGGGCCTGGTGGTTGCTTTCGCTGACCGCGGCCACCCAGGCACTGGTGCTGCCGGCGCTGTGGCGGCTGAACGGCGGCGACCGCGCGCTGCCCCGTTCGCGGCCCCTGCAGGCGATCGTGCTGTGGGGGCTGCTGGCACTGGCCGTGCTGGTGCCGTGGCTGCGCTGGGGCCAGCTGGCCTGGGTCGCACAGGGCCTGCAGGTGACCTATCTGCTGGGGTGCGGGCTGGCGTTGCTGGCCGGTGTCTGGGCGCGCTGGCGCGGCGACCGCTGGGCGCAGGCCGGGCTGGCCGCGCTGGCGCCGATGCTGGTACTGATCATCGCCGACGCCAGTGCAGCCGAATGGTTGCTGGAGTACCGGGTGGAGGCACTGCAGCTGGCGGTGACCTGGCTGCTGATGATGGCCGCCTACGCCATGAACCAACGGCTCGGGCGGCTGCGCCAGCAGCGCGATGAACTGCGCCAGCTGGCCGAGACCGATGGCCTGACCGGCCTGCCCAACCGGCGCGCGGGACTGCAGCAGCTGGCCCGCCACCTGGCGCAGGTTGACCGTGAGCGCGGCCCGCTGGTGATCGGCTTCCTCGACATCGACCTGTTCAAGGACATCAACGATCGCCATGGCCATGCGGTGGGTGACCAGGTGCTGGTCGCGGTCGCGCGCGCCCTGCGCGCGGCGGTGCGCAGCCAGGATGAAGTGGTGCGGATGGGTGGCGAGGAGTTCCTGCTGCTGATGCCGGGCATGCCGCGCGAAGCCGCGTCGGCGCGGCTGGACCGCCTGCGCCAGCGCATCACCGAGGCCGGCCAGGCACTGCAGGTGCCGGGGCTGGAAGTGACCGCCAGCATTGGACTGGCGCAATGGCGACCGGGCGAGGACGATCTGGCCGGGCTGCTGCGGCGGGCCGACCATGCCATGTACGTGGCCAAGCGTGCCGGCCGCAACCGGGTGTTCGACGGCGAAGAGCTTGATCCGGCCGCGCCGGCATGAGGCGCGGCGGGCGGCGATGCCGGATAATAGGGCGATGACCACCCGACTCAACAAACATATTGCCGACACCGGCTTCTGCTCCCGCCGCGAGGCCGATCGCCTGATCGCCGCCCGCCGCGTCACCGTCAACGGCCATCCGGCCGGCACCGGCGCGGTGGTGGGCGAGGAAGACCAGGTGCTGGTCGACGGCCAGCCGCTGCGCGCCCGCGTCGCCCGCAAGCCCGGCGCCCGCCGCCACGTCTACATCGCGCTGAACAAGCCGGTGGGCGTCACCTGCACCACCGAAACATCGGTCAAGGGCAACATCGTCGACTTCGTGGGCCACGAACAGCGCATCTTCCCGATCGGCCGCCTGGACAAGGAGTCGGAAGGGCTGATCCTGATGACCAGCAACGGCGACATCGTCAACCAGATCCTGCGTGCCGAGAACGGGCACCAGAAGGAATACCTGGTGGCGGTGAACAAGCCGGTCACCGACGAGTTCCTGCGCGGCATGGCGCGCGGCGTGCGCATCCACGACCAGATGACGCTGCCATGCAAGACCTCGCGGATCGCCAAGTTCGGTTTCCGCATCACCCTGCAGCAGGGCCTGAACCGGCAGATCCGCCTGATGGCGGCCGAGTTCGGCTACCGCGTGACCCAGCTGCGCCGCGTGCGCATCGACAACATCAAGATCGGTGCGCTGAAGCCGGGCCAGTGGCGCAACCTGACCGAGCAGGAGCTGCAGGGCCTGCTGCCGAAGCAGCTGGACTGGTAGGGCCGGCCGCTGGCCGGCTGCAATGTGCCTTCGATGTACCCGGGATGCCGGCCCGCGGCCGGCACCCCCGGCACGCGGATTGCGCATCCGCATCGGCTAGACTTCGCAGTGACCTGCCGGAACATGACGCTGCATGATCAAGCCCGACAAGCCTGCCAACGAAGCCCTTCGGCTTGAGGCGCTGTACCGCTACCGCATCCTGGATTCGGAGCGCGAGAAATCCTTCGATGACCTGGTGGTGATCGCCAAGGCGGTCTGCGGTACCTCGATGGCCGCCGTCACCCTGATCGATGTCGAACGGCAGTGGTTCAAGTCGATCCAGGGCATTGACGCTGCGGAGAACCTGCGCAGCGAATCGATGTGCGGCCACGCCATCCTGCAGCCGCAACAGATCATGGTGGTCGAGGACGCGCTGCAGGACATCCGCTTCCATGACAATCCGGTGGTGACCGGCGATCCGCATGTCCGCTTCTACGCGGGTGCGCCCCTGATCAGTTCCGACGGCCTGCCGCTGGGTACACTGTGCGTGTTCGACGCGCATCCGCAACGCCTGGCCAGTGACAAGGCCGAGGCCTTGGCCGCGCTGTCGCGGCAGGTGATGCTGGTGATGGAGCTGCGCCGTTTCGCGCTCGACATCCAGAAGCACATGCTGGAACGCGACGATTACGAGCGACTGTTGTCGGAGTACCAGGATGTGCTGCTGGCCCAGAATGCCGATCTGGCCGAACAGAGCCGGACCGATGCGCTGACCGGCCTGCCCAACCGGCGCGCGATGGCGGCGGCGCTGGAAGAGGCCGTGGCGATGAACGGCGCGCAGCCCGGTGCAGCCTGTGTCGCGCTGCTGGACATCGACCATTTCAAGCACATCAACGACTTCCAGGGCCATGCCACCGGCGACCGGGTGCTGGCCGAGCTGGGCACGCTGCTGCGCTCGCACTTCGCCGGTCGCGGCATGGCGGCACGCTACGGTGGCGAGGAGTTTGTGGCGGTGATGCCCGCCACCGACCTGCGCGCGGCCGAACGGCAATGCGAGTTCCTTCGCCTGGCGGTAGCCGAGCTGCCGCTCGGTTTCCCGGTGACCATCAGCATCGGCGTTGCCCAGCACCAGTCCGGCGAAAGCGTGGACCAGATGCTGGCACGCGCCGACAAGGCGCTGTACCGCGCCAAGGGCAACGGCCGCAACCGGGTGGAGCTGGCGGGCTGAAACACCGGCGACTCGCGTGCTGAACGCATGCGATGCGTGGTGATTCGATCCCGTTCCAGTAGATCCACGCCATGCGTGGATGCTCTCCCCGATTCACATCGCGTCGCAGCTCGTGCGATCAGGACCGGCCAGCATGGCGGTCCTGTTTCCACGGACCTCGAGCATGCTGCAGACCCTGGCCATCGCGCACTATCGCTCGCTGCATGGGCTGGTGCTCCCGCTGCAGCAGTTGAATGTGGTCACCGGCGACAACGGTAGCGGCAAATCCAGCCTGTACCGCGCGCTGCGCCTGCTGGCGGAAACCGCACAGGGCGGCGTTGCGGCGGTGCTGGCCCGTGAAGGCGGGCTCGGTTCGGCGCTATGGGCCGGCCCCGAAACCCTTGATCGCCGGGTGATGGCCGGTGAGATTCCGCTGCAGGGCGGCCCGCGGCAGGCTTCCGTGGGCCTGAAACTGGGATTTGCCACTGACGAATTCGGCTACGCCATCGATCTGGGTTACCCGCCGCCCAGTCGTTCGGCGTTTGCACTGGACCCGCAGATCAAGGCCGAGGCGATCTGGGCAGGGCCGTTCCTGCGCAGCGCCAACCTGCTGGTCGATCGCCGCGGAGCGATGGTGCGGCAACGCCATGCGCGCGGCTGGGATCTGATCGATGACCGCTTGTCGCTGTTCGACAGCCTGTTCACCCAGGTCGGTGATCCGCAGCGCATGCCGGAAACCATCGCCCTGCGTGAGTACATCCGCCGCTGGCGCTTCTATGATCACTTCCGCAGCGATGCCGATGCGCCGGCGCGACAGCCGGCGATGGCCACGCGGACGCCGGTGCTGCATCACGACGGCCGCGATCTGGCCGCGGCCTGGGTCACCATCCTCGAGATCGGAGATCCGGTCGGGTTGGCACGCAGCGTTGAGGATGCCTTCCCGGGGGCCTCGGTGGGCTTCGACGAGCTGGACGGTCGGCTGGCCCTGCGCTTCCACCAGCCCGGCCTGCTGCGGCCGTTGTCGATGGCGGAACTGTCCGATGGCACCCTGCGCTTCCTGCTGCTGGCCGCCGCCCTGCACACGCCACGGCCGCCGCCGCTGCTGGTGCTGAACGAGCCGGAGACCAGCCTGCATCCGGACCTGCTGCCGGCACTGGCACGGCTGATCATTGCCGCCAGTGCGCGCAGCCAGGTATGGGTGGTGTCACACGCCAGCCGCCTGATCGCGGCGCTGGAACAGGCGCCGGGATGCCATTCGCTGCATCTGCACAAGGAACACGGGCGCACGCTGCTGAGCGGGCAGGGCCTTCTGGACGTCCCGCCGTGGCACTGGCCGCAGCGGTGATACGGCGATCGATGCCCCGCGTGGATGCGTTCAATCAGCGATGTTGCGTGCTTCCGCCGTACCGAGAATCTCCGGGTGCTGCACCGGCTTGCGTCGGTTCAGCAAAGGGTGCAGGAACACCGCGCCGACGATGATCGCCACGCCCAGGTAGAACCACGGGGTGACCTCGTGCTGTTCGCGCAGCAGCACCACCGCCAGCAGCACGGCATAGACCGGTTCCAGGTTGGTGACCAGCTGCACCGTGTAGGCGCTCAGGTGGCGCAGCGCGACCAGCGCCAGCGCGAACGGCAGCAGTGTGCAGAAGCCGGCCAGCACCAGCAGCAGGATGCCGTCGTGCAGGTCCGGGACGATCCACAGCGGGCCGGCCAGTGCCGGCAGCAGGTACGGCATCAGCGGTGCCAGCAGGGTCAGGGTGAGGGTGCCCGCACCCAGCTCCAGCGCGGTGACTGTCAGCGGATCGGCGTGGCTGACCATGCGTTTGTTGAGCGAGCCGAACACCGCCACCAGCAGTGCCGAAATTGCGCCGATCAACACACCCAGGCGCATGCCATCGGGTACGCCACCGACCACCAGCGCCACGCCGGGCAGCACGGCCAGGCCGAAGGCGAGTTCACGCAGCTGGAACGGCCGCTTGGCCACCCACGGTTCGATGATCGAGGTGAACACCGGTGCCAGCGCGATGCAGGTGGCGGCCACCGAGGCATTGGCCAGCTTCACCGCGCCATAGAAGGTCAGCCAGTGCAGGGCGACCAACGCACCGATGCCCGCGTAACCGGCCACCAGTCGCAAGGGCAGGGTGCGCAACCCGCGCCAGACCCGCGGCAGCAGGGCCAGCATTGCCGTCACCAGCAGCATGCGCCACCACACCAACGGCAGCGCGGGCAGGGTGATCAGCTTGCCGAGGATGGCGGTGACGCCCCACAGCAGGACACAGAAATGGATCTGCCAGAGTGCTTTGCGGGTGTCGGGTGTGCTCATCCGTGTATTGTGCGGCAAGCGCAGGTTCGCGGCGATGGTCATGGTCGCCGCTGCGCCCCGTTCCCGGCGAGGTATCCGCATGCCTGCAGGCCCGATGTCCGTGCGTGGATGGGCGGCGCTGACCGCCCTGGTCGCTGCCACCTCGCTGCTGCTGCAGTACCTGTTGCTGCTGGGCGGGCCCGGCGGCGAGGCGGGCATGGTCGCGGCGACCCTGCGCTTCTTCGGTTACTTCACCATCCTCAGCAATCTGGGCGTGTGCCTGGGGTGTGCATGGCTGGCACGCGGCCGCGCGCTGGGCGCGACCGTGGCCGCGGCGATGGCGCTGTGCATCGGCGTGACCTGCCTGGTCTACGTGCTGGCCTTGCAGGCGCTTTGGCGACCTACTGGCCTGCAGTGGTGGGTGGATATGGGGCTGCACTACGCCGTGCCACTGTTGTACCTGGGCGGCTGGCTGCTGCTGTTGCCGCACGGCGCCCTGCGCTGGCGTGCATTGGCGGTGGTGCTGTGGCTGCCGTTGGCCTATCTCGGTTGGGCGATGAGCCTGGCCTGGCTGCTGGGACAGGCGCCGTACCCGTTCCTTGAGGTGCAACGGATCGGCGCGGTGGCCTTCGCGATCAACGTGCTGCGCGTGGCCGCGGTGTTCGTGCTGGGCTGGACGATGCTGTGGGCGCTGGATCGCTGGCGCCGTCGCTGAGCCGCTGCAATGCCATCGCCGCCGCCGGATTGCGTGCCTTGCCCGCGCCGATGCACAGCAGGTAGACCTCGCGGGGCCTGGCCGGGGGCGGTTCGGTCAGGCAGGGCAGGTCGTCCACGGGCGCGCCTTGTGACCAGCGTCGTGCGCGTTCGACCCAGCGTTGCTGCACCGGCGCTGGCAGGCCCTCCTTCAAGCGGGCCTGGCTGCGCTTGATCCGCGCATAGACGAAACCGGCACTGATGTCGCCGTGCAGTGGCGCCTCGTCGCTGTCCTCGATCACCAGGGCGACATCGTGGCGGCGGGCGGCGGCAACCAGCGCCGGGCCGTGCGCGGCGGCGTTGCGTACTTCCAGTGCGTGCTGCAGCGGTACACCGTCCAGCTGCTTCGGCAGCTGTGCCATCAGTGCGTCCAGCGCTTCGGCATCGGCCGGATGGCGTGGATCGAATTGCCACAGCAACGGACCGAGCCGGTCGCCGAGCGCGAGCGCCGCCTGCAGGAACGGGGCGGCGGCCTTCACCGTGCTGGACAGGTCGCGGCGCTGCACCAGGTAGCGTGGTGCCTTCATCGAGAAACGGAAGTCCGGCGGCGTCTGCGCCGCCCATTGCGCACATTGGGCCGGCGTGGGCGTGCGGTAGAAGGTGCCGTTGATCTCGATGCAGCGCAACGCACGGCTGGCATGCGCAAGTTCTTCGCGCTGCGCAAGCCCGTCCGGATAGAACGTGCCGCCGCGCCATTCGGGGAATACCCAGCCACCGATGCCGCAGCGGATGGCCGCGTGCCGGGAAGCGGCCGTCACTGGCCGTGGTCCGCGCGCCACGGGTCGTAGCTGCCGAACCACCACAGGTAGCCTTCCGGGTCGGCGCAGGCGTAGCCGCGGCCACCGTAGTCCTGGTCGGCGATGTCGATGACGATGCGTGCTCCGGCGGCCTTGGCGCGGGCGTAGTGCGCATCGGCATCAGTGACGATCACGCACGCGCTCTGGGTCTGGCGTCCACCGACCTCGTCAGGCAGGGCGGTGTGCTCGGTCCACGCACTCTGGTTGCTGGCCGAACCGAGCATGATCATGCCGTGGCCGAAGGTCAGCTGCGCATGGAACACGGTCTCGCCGTCGGCGTAGACGGCCTGGGCATGGAAGCCGAAGGCGCGCTGCAGCCAGTCGATGGCGGCCAGCGCGTCGCGGTAGCGCAGGCACGGAATGATGGTGGAGCCGTTGCCAGGCTGGCTGTTCTCGCCCATGACACCCCTCCTATGGCACAGGGCAGGGTGCGCCGCTGACCGTTACCATTCCGCGAAACCCCGGTGACGGCCTGCACATGGCCGCGACCCCTGTTCGGAGATGGTGCTGGATGAAAACCTGGATTGGAGGCGCCGTGCTGCTGGCCTGCACGACCATGGCGAGCGCGTCGACCCCGACGCCGCTGCAGGATCTGGATGCGACGGTCGAGCGCGTGCGCGCGCAGTTCGACGTGCCCGGCATTGCCGTGGCCGTGGTCAAGGATGGCCAGGTGGTGCTGGAACGCGGCTGGGGCGTGCGCGAGCAGGGCAGGCCGGAGCCGGTGCAGGCCGACACGCTGTTTGCCATTGCGTCCAACACCAAGGCGTTCACTGCCACTTCGCTGAACCTGCTGGCCGAAGACGGCAAGCTGAAGATGGATGACAAGGTGATCGACCACCTGCCGTCGTTCCGCATGTCCGACCCGTTCGTGACCGGGCAGATGACGATCCGCGACCTGCTCTCGCACCGCAGTGGCCTGAGCCTGGGTGCCGGTGACCTGCTGTTCTGGCCGACCACGTCCTACAGCAACGCCGAAGTGGTGCAGCGGCTGGGCAAGGTGCCGCTGAAGGGCGGTTTCCGCGAAAGCTATGCCTACGACAACATCCTGTACGCGGTCGCGCAGCAGGTGATCGAGCACATCTCGGGCATGAGCTACCAGCAGTTCCTGCAGACCCGCATCTTCGACAAGGTCGGCATGGCCGGCACGCGCTACAACGCTGATCACCTGAAGCCGGGCGACACGGCGGCCGTCGGCCACGCCAAGTACGATTTCAAGGACCTGCGCACGGTTGCGCCGCTGACCTGGTCGAACAATGCCGGCGCCGGTGGCATCTATTCCAGCGCGCATGACATGGCGCGCTGGATGCAGGTGCAGCTGGCCGAGGGCAAGCTGGCCGATGGCACGCCGCTGTTCACTGAGAAGAGCCAGCAGCAGATGTGGCGGATGATCACGCCGCAGTCGATCCCGGCGCCGAGCGTGCCGGAGCTGGCCCCGGCGCGGGCCAACTTTGCCGGCTATGGCGAAGGCTGGAGCCTGAGCGATTACCGCGGCCAGAAGCTGGTCTGGCACACCGGTGGCTGGCCGGGCATGGTCTCGCGGCTGACCCTGGTGCCGGGCGAGAAGCTGGGCGTGGTGGTGCTGACCAACCAGGAAGTGGGCGCGGCGTTCAACGCGATCACCCTGAGCGTGCTCGATGCCTACCTGGGTGGCGAGAGGCACGACTGGGTCGATGCCTACGCCAAGGCCTTGGCCAAGGGCCAGGACAAGGCCGATGAAGCCTGGGCCAAGCACCAGGCTGCACGGGACAAGCGCAGCACGCCGTCGCTGGCCCTGGCGGGCTACACCGGGACGTTCCGCGACCGCTGGTATGGCGACATGCAGGTCAGCAGCGAGGGCAAGGGCCTGCGCCTGCGCTTCATGAAGACCGCACAACTGAGCGGTCGCCTGGAGCACTGGCAGCACGACACCTTCATCGTGCGCTGGGATGATCGCTCGCTCAACGCCGATGCGTTCGTGAACTTCAATCTGGACCCGGATGGCAAGGTGCGCGACGTGCGCATGCAATCGATCTCCGACCTGACCGATTTCAGCTTCGATTTCCAGGACCTGCTGTTCACCCCGGTGGCCCGGTAGAGGCCAACCTTGGTTGGCCTGCGGTAGGGCGCCCGCCAAGGCGGGCGACGACCGGAGTGATCAGGCGATCGTCGGCTGGCGTACACATCCGGCGTGGGATACTCCGCCGCTTGCAAGAGGCGAGGGAATGCAATGTTCCGTTGGTTTGAATCCCTGATTCCGGTGTTCCCGCCCGTGGACGGGCGGATGCCACCGCGCAAGGTGCTGCCGTTCTACCTGCACTACCTGCGCCCGGTGTGGCCGGTGCTGCTGGCCACGCTCATCGCCGGCCTGCTGCTGGCGCTGGTGGAAGTGGCCATGTTCGATTACCTGGGCCGCATCGTCGACATGGTCGCTGAGCAGCCGGGTGCCGATTTCTTCAAGCGCCACGCCAATGAACTGGGCTGGATGCTGTTCATCACGGTCATCGCACGGCCGATCCTGGTCGGCCTGCACAACCTGCTGGTCAACCAGGCCATCGTGCCGGGCCTGAGCAACCGTTCGCGCTGGCTGATGCACAACTACGTGGTGCGGCAGAGCCTGAGCTTCTTCCAGAACGACTTCGCCGGCAGCGTCGCCAACCGGGTGATGCAGACCGGCACCTCGCTGCGCGAGTCGGCGGTGCAGATGGTCGATTCGCTCTGGTACATCGTGGTCTACACCGGCACGGCGCTGTACCTGTTCGCGCAGGCCGACTGGCGGCTGATGGTGCCGCTGATCCTGTGGCTGCTGGCCTATGCGGTGATCCTGGCCTACTTCGTGCCGCGCGCCAAGGAACGGGCCTGGATCGCCTCCGAAGCGCGCTCCAAGGCGATGGGCCGCATCGTCGATGGCTACACCAACATCCCCACGCTGAAGCTGTTCGCCCATGGCGGGCGCGAGCAGGCCTACGTGGCCGAGTCGATCCAGGAACTGGCGGTCAAGCACCGCGCACAGACCCGCATCACCACCGGCATGGACCTGACCATCGCCATCGTCAACGGCTTCCTGATTGCCGGTACCTGCGGGCTGGCGCTGTGGCTGTGGAACGGCGGCCACATCACGGTCGGCGCGATCACCCTGGCCACCGGCCTGGTGATCCGCATCCACAACATGTCCGGCTGGATCATGTGGACCATCAACGGCATCTTCGAGGACATCGGCACGGTGCAGGATGGCATCACCACCATCGCCCAGCCGCTGACCGTGCAGGACCGCGAGGATGCAGTGCCGCTGCAGGTGACCCGTGGCGGCGTGCATTTCCAGGACATCCACTTCCACTATGGCAAGAAGGGCGGCGTGATCGCCGGCCTGGACCTGGTGGTGAAGCCGGGCGAGAAGATCGGTCTGGTCGGCCCGTCCGGCGCCGGAAAATCGACCCTGGTCAACGTGCTGCTGCGCCTGTACGACCTGGAAAGCGGCCGCATCCTGATTGATGGCCAGGACATTGCGCATGTCACCCAGGAAAGCCTGCGCCAGCAGATCGGCGTGGTCACCCAGGACACCTCGCTGCTTCATCGCTCGATCCGCGACAACCTGCTGTACGGCCGTCCCGATGCGACCGAGGGCCAGCTGCGTGCCGCGGTGGCCAAGGCGCGTGCCGAAGCCTTCATCGATACGCTGGTGGACGGGCAGGGCCGTCGCGGCTACGACGCGCATGTCGGCGAGCGTGGCGTGAAGTTGTCCGGTGGCCAGCGCCAGCGCATCGCCATTGCCCGCGTGCTGTTGAAGGACGCACCGATCCTGGTGCTGGACGAGGCGACCTCGGCGCTGGACTCGGAAGTGGAAGCAGCGATCCAGGACAGCCTGGACGAACTGATGGGCGGCAAGACGGTGATCGCGATCGCGCACCGGCTGTCGACCATCGCGCGCATGGACCGGCTGGTGGTGATGGACCAGGGCCGCATCGTCGAGACCGGTACCCATGCCGAACTGATTGCGGCCGGCGGCCTGTATGCGCGGTTGTGGGCGCGGCAGACCGGTGGTTTCGTGGCGGCCGATCAGTGATCGCTCTGCTGCTGGCACTCGGCCTGGCGACCCCGGCCGCAACGGCGGCGACAGCGCCGGTGGAAGGCGACCAGCTCGAGCAGGTCGTCCTGCTCAGCCGCCACAACCTGCGCGCGCCGGTGGTGGGCTCCGGCGCTCTTGCCAACGCGAC
Source organism: Stenotrophomonas sp. CC22-02 (assembly GCF_004365115.1). Lineage (NCBI taxonomy): Bacteria > Pseudomonadati > Pseudomonadota > Gammaproteobacteria > Lysobacterales > Lysobacteraceae > Stenotrophomonas > Stenotrophomonas sp. CC22-02. Next base: position 879,079 of record NZ_SOCO01000001.1, read on the forward strand.
ACCGCAAACCTGGCCGCGCTGGGACGTCGCTGCGGGTGAGCTGACCACCAAGGGCGGCGTGCTGGAGGTCTACATGGGCCGCTACATGGGCCAGTGGCTGCGCCAGGCGCATCTGCTGCCGCAGTCGGATTGCCCGCGGCCCGCCGACTTCCACGCCCATGCCAACAGCCTGCAGCGTACCCAGGCCACCGCGCAGTTTTTCGTGGCCGGTGCCTTCCCGGGCTGCCACGTTGTGATTGAACAGCGCATGCCGCTGGGCACCATGGACCCGCTGTTCAACCCGGTGATCCACCACGATGACGCGGCCTTCCGCGAACGCGCGCAGTCGGCGATGCAGCAGGCGTTGGTACGTTCGCAGCTGGAGCCGGCCCTGTCCGTGGTGGAGGCGATCACCCGCTATCCGCAGTCGGCGGCGTGCGAGGGCCATAGTGACTGCCGTCTGACCCTGGCCGGCACCCGCTTCAGCGCAGAGGCGGGCAAAGAGCCGCGCGTCTCCGGATCCCTGGCCCTGGCCAGCGGGCTGGTCGATGCCCTGCTGATGGAGCACTACCAGGGAAGTGGCATTCCGCGCGAAGGCTGGGGCCGGTTGAACACGGAGGCGCAATGGCAGGCACTGGCGCAGATCCGCAACGGCTACCAGGACATCCTGTTCGGAACACCCGAGGTGGCACGGGATGTGGCTGCCCCGCTGCTGGCACGCGTGGATGCGTTGTTGGAAGATCCCGCGTCGCCGAAGGTGACCCTGCTGGTCGGCCACGATTCCAACATCGGTTCCGTATTGGCGGCGCTGGGCGTCACCGACTACACGTTGCCGGGCCAGTATGAAAAGACACCGATCGGTGGCCTGCTGCAGTTCGAGCGCTGGCGTGACCGCCACAGCGGCGTGGAGCGTATCCGCCTGGCCTACGTCTACCCGACCAGCGCGCAGCTGCGTGATGCGCAGCCGCTGACCGAGGCGCAGCCGCCGGGCCGCGTCGCGCTGCGTGTGCCGGGGTGCGCGGCACAAGGCTGCACCGTCGCCGAATTCCAGCGCCTGCTGCATCCGGCAGCCCGCTGAGCCACGCCGCTAACGCAGCGGCGCGCGCACGATGCCGTGCGTGGCCATCAGGGTAAGATCGCCCCCCAGCCGCGGCGAGTGGAACGGGCCGCGTGCGTGCGCCGCGTCGAACAGGCCACCGTCCGGTGAGCGCAACCGGTAGAACTCGACCCAACCGCTGGCCTGCAGCGGCAGCTGTGCAACGCCGGTCTGTTCGTTGAACCATGCAGGGTCCTTGCTGCCTTCGATGACGCGGCGGGCAAGGCGGTCGATGGCGTGATCCCTGCTGGCGTACCAGTCCTGGCCGCGCAGCCGCGCCAGTTCGGCCATCACCACCAGCGGTGCCAGTGCATAGTCGTGGTAGTGCAGGGCGCGTTGCCCGCGCGCCATTTCCAGCGGCAGGCTGCCATCGTCCTGGATGTCATCGATGCCCTTCTGGAAGGCGGCGTGGCCGGCCCGCCACAGGGCCTCGTCATCGGTGGCCAGACCGGTGGCCAGCACGCCCAGGCCGCCCCAGTAGTAGTGGTTGTTGCGGCGCCGTTTCGGATTGTCCCAGTACGCCAGGTTGGCACGCGCCAGCTGTTGCAGCCACGGATCGATGCGCGCGCGCTGCTGCGGGTCGGCCTGGTCATGCACCTTCAGGTAGGCCATCGCCACCGCATCGAGCATCCACTGCCGCATGTAGAACGACTGATCGTTGTTGACCCGGATCATCTGCCCGAGCATTGCGCCGTCCTTCGCCCAGGCGCCGAGCCACGCCAGCGTGCACTGCGCCGCGGCGCGATCACCGTCGCGCAGGTAGTCGTCGCTCATGCGCGCCACGTCGGCGGCATAACGGTCCAGCGGCGCGGTGGCATCGTGGTTCTGCTGGTGCAGTGCCGGGTCGATCACCGAACCGGCCTTGTCGGTGTAGTAGCCCAGGGCGCGGATGTCGGGTTGCCCGGCCGGCGGCGACGGGCAGGCGGCGAAGGCCGTGCCGGCCGCCAAGGCAGCGGAAAGGAGGCCGAGGCGTAGCGCGAGTATCCGCATTGGAACCTGCAGGGAAAGGGAAGGCCGTGCGAACGATGCGCCCGGAGTCGTTTGCCAGTTGTGAGGCCGCGCAAGCCCGCTCTGCAAGTGTTCAGGACCGGAGCGGCGCCTGAAGCTCAAGAGTCGGCTAGTCTGTCGTCATCAATTCAGCGGGAGGGAGTGGCGATGAAAATCACGGATTTTCTCGTGATGGACGGTGAGGGTGACGAGATCCCTGCGGATCCGCATGGCAACCATGTGGCTTTCAACTGTTTCGAGTGCGGATACCCGGTAGTGGCTGGCTCATTGGAAAACGAGCGGGGCAGCGATGAGGATTGCCCTGCAGCCTGTCGTGGCTGTGGCGTTGAGTACTTCGTAGATCTGCGGCTGGGCTCAAAGAAAATGTACATCCATCTGCTCTGACCCGGCAGCAGCCCAAGCAGGGGCGAACAAAAAAAGCGGCCCGGGTTCCCCGGGCCGCTCCGCTTCATCTCACACCCGATCAATCACTCGATCGGCTGATCCAGCATCAGCTGGCGGGCGAAGCGCACCGGCGGTGCGCCGTAGGACAGCACCTGGTCGTGGTACGCCTTCAGGCTGAACTTGTCGCCCAGCTTTTCCTGCACCGCCTTGCGGGTGTCGAAGTGTTCCTGCGCACCGACGAAGTAGGTCGGCAGCTGCGCCGAGGTCAGCTGCGCACGCACCCACTTGCCCGCTGCTTCGCTTTCCTGCTGGAACGCGTCGTGGGTCATCAGGTGCATCGCCTTCTCGCGATCCCAGTTGTCCACGTGCACGCCCTGGTCGAGGATCGCGTTGGAGATCGTGCGCAGGTAGAACTTCAGCTGCACCAGGCGGAACAGCGGGTCGTTGTTGAGGTAACCCTGCTCCTGCATCATGCGCTCGGTGTAGACCGCCCAGCCTTCGGCGAACAGGCCCGAACGCAGCACCGCACGCAGGGTGGAGGGGAACTTGGCCGAGTGCCAGCCCTCCAGGTAGTGGCCCGGGGTGCCTTCGTGGATGCTCAGCAGGTGGATCATGCGCGAGTTGTACTCACGCAGGAACGAGTCGACCTGCTTTTCGTTCCAGTCGTCCGGAATCGGCGACACGGCGTAGAAGGTCTTCAGGTTCTTGTCCAGCGGGCCCGGCGAATCGCAGTAGGCCACGGCCACGCCACGCTGGAATTCCGGCATCAGGATGATGTCCACCGGCGCGTCGGGCAGGGTCACCAGGTCGTGTTCGCGCACGAACGCGGTGGACTGCTCCAGCGCGGCCTTGGCATCGTCAACCACCTTGTCGCGTGCCGGCTTGTCGGCGTAGGCCAGTTCCAGCGCGGCTTCGATCGCCTTCTGCTGCTGTTCGTCGGTCGGCTGGGCCGGCATCTCCGGCGCACCCGGCTTGTCTTTCAGCACGGTCTGCGCGATGCCGTACATGTCTTCGCGCACGCGCTTGAGTTCGGCGCGCGCACGCTCACCGATCTCCTGGCGCGACAGCGACGAACTCAGCGCGAACTTCAGCTTCTGGTCGTACTTTTCCGCACCGATGCGGAAGTCACCCTTGGCGTTCGGCACCAGGGTCTTGTCCAGCCAGGCCTGCTGCTCGTCCACTGCCTTCTTCAGGCCGTCGATGGCGGCCTGCAGGCGCTGCTGGTCGGCCTGCGGCAGTTCACCGATGTGCGGGGTGATGAAGGTATCGACGATGCTGAGGATGCCCTTGTTCTGCTTGGCCACCGTCTCGGCGTGGATCTTCGGCACGCGGGCCGGGTCCAGGTTCTCGCGGGCCTGGGCGAAGATCGCCGGCAGCTTTTCCATGCGCGCGGTGGCCGACTTCAGGCGCTCCGGCAGCGGCGCGAACTCGCGTGCCATCAGGCCATAGATCGCGCTGCCGGCAATGCCGTTGTACAGCTGCGGGTCCCACTTGCCGGACTGCAGTACTTCGGCATTCCAGATTTCCGACTGCAGCTGGTTGCGCAGGATCGCCGCGTCCACCTGGTTCTCGCGGCCCAGCTTGGCCACCTCGATCTTGTCCAGCTCGCCCAGCAGCGCCTTGTAGGCGGCCACGGTCTTCTGCTGGCCGGCGGCGCTCAGGTCGTCCAGCTCGCTGTCGTAGCGGTGGTCGCCGATCTGGGTGGCGCTGACCGGCGACAGCTGCATCCAGGTGTCCAGGGCGCGCTTGGACAGATCGGCGAAGGCGGCATCGACGGCGGCGTCACCGGCCTGCTGGCTGGCGGCCGGGGTGGAACCGGTGGTCGGGGCGTCGGCCGGCTGGCAACCGGCCAGGGCGGCGACCAGGGCGAGGGCAAGGAGATGCGGGCGCATCGGCGTTCCTGTACAGGGTCAAACCCCGAGCATAGGCCGCTGGGGCTGCTTTGTCCCCGTGCCATAGGATTACCATGGGCGCCGACAAGGACTCTCCAGCGGAGCGCAGGACATGGAATACCAGGGAAGCTGCCATTGCGGCAGGATCGCATTCACCGTACAGGCCGAAACGCCGATCAGCGATGTCATCGACTGCAACTGCTCGATGTGCCGGCGCCGCGGCGGTCTGCTGTGGTTCGCTCCGCGCGAGGCGTTCCAGCTGACCACCGACCCGGCCGACGTGGCCACCTACCACTTCAACAAGGCGCACATCGACCACCACCATTGCCGCGAATGCGGCATCGCGCCGTACAGCGAAGCGGTGGATCCGCGTACCGGCGCGCTGATGGTGGCGGTGAACGTGCGCTGCGTGCCGCAGGTGGACCTGGCCACGCTGGCGGTGATGTCCTACGACGGAGCTGCGCTTTGAGGCCGCTGCGTGCGTGGACGCGGGCCGCGGCGATGCCGGTGCTGCTGCTGGCGTTGGCTGCCTGCGCCCAGAGTGGCCAGCGGGCGGCGGAAGCAGGCGCAAGTGCGGCCGACGCCGCCGTTGCTTCGCCGGAAGGCGCGTTCCTTGCTTACGAGCATGACGTGCAGGTGCAGCTGGACGCGGCGCAGATCGCGCCCCGCATCCGGCAGATCGCCCAGGCCTGCCAGAGCGCGACGTTCGGCGACTGTGCGGTGCTGCAGGTCGACCAGCGCAGTGGCGAGCAGCCCAGTGGCGAGGTCAAGGTGCGTATCGCGCCCAAGGGGACCGAGCCGTTGATCGCCATGGCCGGCGAGGGCGGCACGCTGCAGTCGCGCAGTACGCGCGCCGAGGACCTCGCACAGCAGGTGGCCGACACCGCGCTGACCAGGGCGCGGCTGGAGAAGGAGCACGCGCGGCTGCTGTCCTACCAGGAGCGCAAGGATCTGAAGGTCGAGGACCTGATGGCGATCACCACGCGCCTGTCGGAGATCGAGGCGGGCGTCGAGCAGGCCAACAAGGAGGCCGCGCAGCAGCGCCGGCGCATCGATACCCAGCTGGTGACGCTCCATTTCGACACCACCTCCGGCCAGCGCAGCCGCAGCGAAATCGGTGACGCACTGCGTGAATCGGGCAGCATCCTCAGCACCAGCGTTGCGTTCCTGATCCGTGCCGCCGCCGCGTTGTTGCCGGTGGGCGTGTTGGCATTGATCTCCGCCTGGGGCGTGCGCGCGTGGTTGCGCCGTCGTCGTCGCCGCAAGCTGCCGCCCACTCCCTGATCCGTCTGTGGGGTGCCGGCCCTTGGCCGGCACTGCCAGCGTCAGCCTTCGTCGGTTTCGTATTCGACGAACACGTCCAGCTCGAGTGCCAGTTCCTGCACCGCATCGCGCACCTTCTGCGCGGTGCTTTCATTGCCGACTTCCACTTCCAGTTCGTGGATGCCCGGGCCGATGTCATCGGACAGTCCGGCCGAGCTGGAATCGTCGTCGTCCATGTGCGGCATCAGGTCGTCGGTTTCCTCGACGTGTTCGATGCCCTCCAGGCCGAGCAGCAGGTCGCTGATGGCGCGGGCGTCGTCTTCGGTTCCGGTGATGCGCAGTCGCAGCATGGCCATGGCATGGGTACGTTGTGGGGTTCGACAGCAGCCTAGCCAGCGCGAAGCAAAGAACGGGTGAGGGCGCAGTCAGTCGCGCGTGGCCGGGCGTCCCAGCAGGCTGTCCGGCAGCGCGGGTATCGGCGTGCGCTCGTCCTGCGCCTGCTCCAGCAGCCAGTCGATGAACAGGCGAGCGGCCTGGCTTGGCGGTTGTCCTTCCGCGTGCACCACGTGATAGGCATAGCGCGCCTTCAGCGCCGGTCCGGGCAGGCGCACCACCTCGTAGCGCTGCAGGTAGGGCTGGGCGATGTGGGTGCGCGCCAGCACCGCGCCCATGCCGTACACCGCGGCGCGCATCGCATCGGTACTGTCGGCGAAGGTATGCATCGGCGGCAGCGGCGAGGGCGGGCGCACGCCGGCATGGCGGAACCAGTCGCGCCAACCCTGCGGCGACAGGTCGGTCAGCAGTGGCAGGCCGGCGATGCGTGCCGGATCGGCCAGCGATTCAACGCCGGCCAGCGCCGGTGACGCCACCGGGAACAGATAGTCGTCCATCAGGTGCTGCGCGCGCAGGCCGGGCCACTGGCCCAGCCCATAACGGATGCCGACTTCCGGGCCGTTGTCGTCGTAGCGATCCAGCCCACTGCCAGTATGCAGCTCGATGCGGATGTGCGGGTGGGCCTGGGTGAAGCGCGGCAACCGGGGCAGCAGCCAGCAGTACGACAACGAGCGCAGCGTGGTGATCCGCAGTGGCACGCTGTCCGCAGCGGGATGCAGGTGGTGGGCGACGGCGGCCACATCGGTGAAAGCGGCGCTGGCGGCATCGGCCAGCTGCCGACCCTCGGCGGTCAGCCGCACCCCGCGGGCATGGCGCAGGAACAGGCGCGTTTCCAGCACTTCCTCCAGGCGGCGCACATGATGGCTGACCGCGCTGGCGGTCAGGTGCAGTTCCTGTGCGGCCTGGGCGAAGTTCTGGTGGCGCGCGGCGACCGCGAACACGGCCAGCGCGGGGAGCAGGGAAGGGCGTAGCTGCATGTCCAGCCTCAAACCATATTTGTGGCTGGCAGCGATACTACGCGCTTGTGCGGCGGGCGTCTTCGCCCGATCCTGTGTGCCTTGGCGAGGAACCGACGATGGACGGAGGCAGGGCATGAACGCGGTCCCACAGGCGGCCGAGCGCGACTGGCGCACGCCGCTGGAATTGACCCTGCTGGGCGCCATCTGGGGTTGCTCGTTCCTGTTCATGCGGGTGGCGGTGCCGTCGTTCGGCCCCTTTGCCCTGGTCGAGGTGCGGCTGATGCTGGGCGCGCTGGTGCTGCTGCCGTTCCTGTGGCACGCCCGCGCGCAGTTCCCGCCGCGGCGCTGGCTGTGGCTGGCCCCGATCGGCCTGATCAACTCGGCGCTGCCGTTCGTGCTGTTCGCCTATGCCGCCGAACAGGCACCGGCCGCGATCGGTGCGATCTGCAATGCCATGACGGTGCTGTTCGCCGCGCTGATCGCCTTCCTGTTCTTCGGCGAGAAGATCGGCATGCGCCGTGCCGGTGCGCTGCTGGTCGGATTTGCCGGCGTGGTGGTGCTGGCCACGGCCAAGGTGTCGGGCCTGAGCATCGGCACCGCGGTGATCGCCGGCGCTGCGGCATCGCTGCTGTACGGGTTGGGCGTAAATCTGGTGAAGCGCCACATGACCGGCCTGCCGTCGGCAGCCGCTGCTGCGGCGACGTTGTCGTGCGCCTCGCTGTGGATGCTGCCAATGGCGGTGAGCCACTGGCCACAGGCGGCGATTCCACTCAAGGCGTGGGGTGCGGCGATCGCGCTGGGCGTGGCCTGCACCGGCCTGGCGTTCCTGATGTTCTACCGCCTGATCGGTCGCATCGGCCCGTCACGCGCATCGACGGTGACCTACCTGATTCCGCTGTTCGGCGCGGCGTTTGCGTGGTTGTTCCTGGGGGAAGCGGTGACGGTGCAGATGCTGATTGCCGGTGGCCTGATTCTCGGCAGCGTGGCCGTCAGCCAGAAGGGTTGAGCGCTTCGACACCCTGGTAGTGCCGGGCGCTGCCCGGCAGCTCTTTTCCGCGCCTGCGGGGAGGTGTCACTTTCTTTGCTCGTGCAAAGAAAGTAACCAAAGAAACACGCCGCCGAGCCGCGAGCCGGTGCTGCGCACCGGTACCCTGCGCTCCTCGGCCCGTCGAGGGACGGCGCGGGAACTCGCTGCGCTCAGACACCCGCGCCTCTTCGCCCTCGCCGGACCTGCGGTGCTCGGCTCGCTCAAGGCGGACCCAACGTCCAAAGCGACCGCATCATTCGCCGTGCATGGTCCGGCACTGTCGCTGCTCGCACTCGCGGCTGTGGCCTTTGATCTGGGTCCGCCTTGAGCGAGCCGAGCATCGCAGGGGAATCAGGGGCGAAGAGGTGCCGATGTCTGAGCGCAGCGAGTTCGGCACCGTCCCCTGATTCACCGAGAAGCGCAGGGTACCGACGTGCGAAGCACGGCGGCTCGCGGTGTGGCGGCGCGTTTCTTTTGGTTACTTTTCTTTTCGCGCGAAAAGAAAAGTGACGCCCATGAACGATGAAGCGCCTTCAGCACGCGCCACGCGCAGAACCTGCAACGGCGTTACTTCACCGGCACCGGAATATTGCAGAGATCGATATGCCCCGCCGGGCGCTTGTAGAAATCATCCACGCGATTGCGCCGCGCCTCCACCGTTTCGGCGAAGGTCTTCGAATCGGTACGCAGCACCTGGATCGGCGTGCGCTCGGCCGCTGGCACGTCGCTGGCACGGCGGATCGACACGATCGGCGTGCGCAGCTTCGGGTCGGCATAGAAACCCATCGGCGCCGGTCCGCGCGGGGTCGCGCTGAGCAGCTCCATCCCCTTCAACACGCGTCCCACCAGGGTGATGTTGCGGTCCAGCTGGCGCGGCGACTGCCCGGTCACCACGTACAGTTCGGCGCCGATGCTGCTGTCTTCCTCGTTGCTGCGGCCGGCGCCGAGCATGCCGTAGCAGTGCGCCAGCCAGGCCTTGCCGGCCTGCGGATCCTGGCCGACCGGGAAGCCGTCAACGAAGCCGGTCTGCGCCGCCCAGCCATCGCGGTCCGGCAACACGCTCACCTTCAGGCCGGCGCTGGCGCGTTCGAATTCGGCGGGCAGCTTGCGCTCGGCGCTGCCGAACGGCTTGGCCTTGGCCGCGTCATCGGCGTCGGCATCGCCGAACTGCACCACGAAGTTGTCCTGCGAACGGTAGATGCTGGTGCCGTCCCAGAAGTGCTCGTGGGCGAAGGTCTGGATGTTGGCGACATGGCGCGGGGCGAACTGCGGCGCCAGTTCGATGATCACCCGGCCAGCCGGCAGGTCCATGTAGAGCAGGTTGGCCGGGTCCGGCGTGCGCCAGTCGCTGGCTGCCGACGCGTCGAGGATCTGCTGCGGGCTGCGGTAGGGCGTGGCCGCGCTGGCCAGCGCGGGCAGCAGGCAGGACAGGGCGAGGGCGGTCAGGGCAAGGCGACGGCGGTGCGGCATGGGATCCCCGGAACATGAACGAGGCTTCGATTCTGCGCGAGCGGCCCGGCCACGCCAACCGGCACGATGACTAACGACACATTCGCTATACCGAACTTCGCACTACTGTGGACTTCAACGTAGTGGAGGGCCGGTCATGGTCGAAGACGATGTCCACCTGAAGAAGTTCCAGAAGGAGCTGAGCGCTGGAACCGTGTCGCTGGCCCTGCTGGCGGTGCTCGCCCGGGCCGGGCAGCCGCTGTACGGCTACCTGATTGCCAAGGAGCTGGAGCGGGTGGGCGAGGGCGTGCTGAGCGGCAAGCAGAGCGCGCTGTACCCGGTGCTGCGCAACCTGGAAGGGGCCGGCCTGCTGGAAAGCCATGTCGAGCCGTCCAGCAGCGGGCCGCCGCGGCGCTACTACCGCATCAATGAACGTGGCCGCGAGGTGCTGGCGCAATGGCGCCAGGCCTGGCAGGCCACCCGTGATTCCGTCGATTCCGTGTTGGAGGGGGTACCGCAATGAACGACCCGAGCCTGGCAGGCCGTGCCCTGCCGACCACCATTCCGCAGTACCTGGCGCAGCTGCGCGCGGCGCTGGAAGGCGCCGACCCGGCGATGGTGCAGGACGCCCTGTACGACGCCGAGGAGTACCTGCGTTCGGAGCTGGCGGCGCAGCCCGGCCGCAGCGAGGCCGAGGTGATCGCCGACGTCGCCGGCAGCTATGGCGCGCCGGACGAAGTGGCCGAGATCTACCGCGAGACCGAAGTGACGGTGAACCGCGCGCTGCGCACGCCGCGTGCGGATACCTCGCCGGTGCTGCGTGCGGCAGCCGAGGCCAGTGGCGTCGAGCCGGCCGCACCGCCGCCGGCGCCGGTTCAGCGCTCACTGCTGGCGCGCGTCTTCGGCGTGGTGGCGGATCCGCATACCTACGGCGCGCTGTTCTACATGCTGCTGTCGCTGGCCACCGGCATCTTCTTCTTCACCTGGGTGGTGACCGGCCTGTCGCTGTCGCTGGGCCTGCTGATCCTGATCGTCGGCATTCCGCTGACCGTGCTGTTCTTCGGCTCGGTGCGCGGGCTGGCATTGCTGGAAGGGCGGCTGGTGGAAGCACTGCTGGGCGAACGCATGCCACGCCGTCCGCGCTACACCGACCGCAGCCGCACCTGGCTGCAGCGTATCGGCGACATGTTCACCGATGGCCGCACCTGGCTGACCCTGCTGTATTTCGTGCTGATGCTGCCGCTGGGCATCATCTACTTCACCATCGCGGTGACGCTGCTGTCGTTGTCGCTGGGCATGATCTGGGCACCGGTGGCGGCGATCTTCAGCGGCGACATCCCGGGCATCTATGTCGACGGCGTGAATGTGCTGCCGATGGCGGCCTCGCCGCTGGTAGCGATCGTGGTTGCAGCCGTGGGTGCGCTGCTGCTGGTGCTGACCCTGCACCTGGCGCGCGGCATCGGCAAGCTGCACGGGTTGATCGCCAAGAACCTGCTGGTGCGGCTGTAACCGCGAATCCACGCTTTGGCAGGTGCCAACCTCGGTTGGCACGCTCCATCCGCCATCGACATACCTGGCGGGCTCGGCTTCGGTAGGTGCCAACCTTGGTTGGCACAGGCGTACCGACCAAGGTCGGCACTCACACTGGCGTCTTACCCCGCCTTGCGGCGCAGCGGGGTGACGTTGCTCTTCTTCTTCGTGGCCTTCGCCGCCGGCGCCTCGGCATGCGCGGCGAAGAAGTCGCGCACCTTCGGGTACACCACTTCGCGCCAACGGCGGCCGCTGAAGATGCCGTAGTGGCCAGCACCTTCGACGATGAAATGCTCGCGGCGGTCCGCACTGATACCGGTGCACAGTGCCTGCGCCGCTTCGGTCTGGCCGAGGCCGGCGATGTCGTCCAGCTCGCCTTCGATGCTCAGCAGTGCAGTATCGCGGATGGCCGACGGATCGACCTTCTCGCCATTGACCACCCACTCGCCGCGCGGCAGCAGGAAGTCCTGGAACACTACGCGGATGGTGTCCAGGTAGTACTTGGCCGGCATGTCCAGCACCGCGTTGTACTCATCGTAGAAACGACGGTGCGCGTCGGCGTCTTCCAGGTCGCCCTTGACCAGGTCGGTGTAGAAATCCCAGTGCGAGCTGAAATGGCGGCTCGGGTTCATCGACAGGAAGCCGGCATGCTGCAGAAAGCCCGGATACACGCGGCGGCCGGCGCCGGGGTAGCTGGGCGGCACGGTGTGGATGACGTTGTTCTCGAACCACGACAGCGGGTTCTGCGTGGCCAGGTTGTTCACTGCAGTCGGGCTGCAGCGCGCATCGATCGGGCCACCCATCATCACCAGCGTGCGCGGCGTCGGCTCGCCACGGCTGGCCATCAGCGAAACCGCGGCCAGCACCGGCACGGTCGGCTGGCACACACTCACCACATGCAGGCGCTCCACGCCAAGGTGGCGTATGAATTCCTGGATGTAGGCGATGTAGTCGTCCAGGCCGAACTCGCCTTCGCTGGCCGGCACCATGCGTGCGTCGACCCAGTCGGTGACGTACACGCGGTGGTCGCGCAGCAGGGTGCGCACGGTATCGCGCAGCAGGGTGGCGTGGTGGCCGGACAGCGGCGCCACCACCAGCACGAACGGCTGGTTGAGCATGGTGTGCAGCTGGTCGGCTTCATTGCTGTGGCGCTTGAAGCGCAGCAGCTTGCAGAACGGCTTGCTCACTTCCTCGTGCACCACGATCGGCACGCGCTCGCCATCGACGTCGATCTCGTTGATGCCCCACTCGGGCTTCTCGTAATCCTTGCCGATGCGATGGAACAACTCGTTGACCGCGGCCAGGCGATCGGCACCCGGCATCTGCGACCACCAGTGGCCCGGGTTGGCGAAGAACTTGGCGTTGGCCTGGGCCTGGTGCACCCAGGGGGCGAGCAGGTTGCGGGTCAGTTCGTGCAGTTGATAGAGCATGACGACCGAATATGTATGGTCATATGTTGCCGCGCAGCATATCCCATCCGGGTGTCCCGCAGGTTAAGTCGGATGAAAATAATGAATCCGGATTCACATCCGTTCCAGCGCGGCCGTATCACCTGCCAGGGCGGGGCCGAGCCAGCAGTGCGACCCTACCGGCTGCAGGCCGTGGCGGGCCAGTTCGCGCCGGTACCAGCGCGCCTGGCGGGCCTGGAAGCCATCGTGATCGCCTTCGAACGCGTCCTCGGCGGCGAAGGTCTCCAGGAAGGCCACGCCGCCAGTCAGCTCGGCCACGCCGGCCAGGCCGGCACGCAGTTCGCGGTTGGGCACGTAGTGCATCACGTCCGAGCAGACCAGCAGGTCGACCGGGGCGCAGGGCCGCAACCAGGCGAAATCACCGAAGCGGGCCAGATGCAGGTTACGGGTGCGGCCGTAGCGGCGCACAGCGTACTCGCTGCTGTCGAAGCCGAGGTATTCGACTTTCGGACGCAGCTTCAGCAGCGGCGCGCGCCAGGCGCCTTCGCCGCAGCCGATGTCCAGCACGCTGCGGATCGGCCGCTCCAGGTAGTACTCGGCGCTGGCCACGGCCAACGCGACCTTGCGTGCCAGGCGGGCGCTGCCGCCGATGTCGGCGCGGCGGTACCAGCGCTGGAAGTAGGCGGCGTCGTAGGTCTTGTCCATGGGGCGGTGCATGATCGGGGAAAACGGCGCCTATCGTACGGTGTTGCGGCGCGCCATGCGTCGATGTGTCGCGGCGGTGGCACGCGGGGTGGTCCGGCCACGGCATGCGAGAATGACCGCCCATCTACGCCAGCCGCCGGAGCAAGCGCATGCAGAGCTACTACTGGGTGAAGACCTTCCACATCGTGTTCGTGGTGGCGTGGATGGCGACGGTGTTCTATCTGCCGCGCATCCTGGTCAACCTGGCCGAAACCGCGGGCCAGCCGGCGGTGACCGAGCGCCTGCAGCTGATGGGCCTGCGCCTGTACCGCTTCGGCCATTCGATGTTCGGCCTGGCCTTCCTGCTGGGCCTGGTGCTGTGGCTGGGCTACAAGGTCATCCCGGATTTCCCGACCATGGTCGCGCCGGGCGGCGCTGGTTGGCTGCATGCCAAGCTGGGGCTGGTGGTGGTGCTGCTGGCGTATTTCATCTGGATCGGGCGCCTGCTGAAGGGTGTGGCCAAGGGCCGGGCGCTGCCGTCGTCACGCGCGCTGCGCTGGATCAACGAGATTCCGCTGCTGGCGTTCATTCCGATCGTGTGGCTGGTGCTGGCCAAGCCGTTCTGAGATCCCGCGTGCTCGAACATGTCACTTTCTTGCCCGTGCAAGAAAGTAACCAAAGAACACGCCGCCGAACGCGAGCCGGTGCTGCGCACCGGTTCCCTGCGCTTCTCGGTGAATCAGGGGACGGCGCCGAACTCGCTGCGCTCAGACACCGGCGCCTCTTCGCCCCTGATTCCCCTGCGATGCTCGGCTCACTCATGGCGGACCCGAACGTCAACGGCCGCAGCTGCACCCAGTAGATTCACGCCATGCGTAGATGCTGTGCGAGGTACAGACAAAAAAAGCCGGGCATCTGCCCGGCTCTTTTTTATCCGACGTCAGGTAGCGATCACGCCGCTTCGTACGTGCCGTAGCTGCGCAGGCGGGTGTAGCGCTGTTCCAGCAGCTGTTCGGTGGACAGCTTTTCCAGCGCGTCCAGTTCGTTCAGCAGCACGGCCTTCAGGCGCTTGGCCATCTGCATCGGGTTGCGGTGGGCGCCGCCGGTCGGCTCGCGCACGACCTTGTCGACCAGGCCCAGGCTCTTCAGGCGCGGGGCGGTCAGGCCCAGCTGCTCGGCCGCGTCCTTGGCCTTGCCGGCGTCCTTCCACAGGATCGAGGCGCAGCCTTCCGGGGTGATGGTCGAGTACACCGAGTACTCCAGCATCACGGTGCGGTCGCCCACGCCCAGCGCCAGCGCACCGCCGGAGCCGCCTTCACCGATCACGGTGCAGATGATCGGCACCTTCAGTTCGGCCATCTCGATCAGGTTGCGTGCGATCGCTTCGGACTGGCCGCGCGATTCGGCGTCGATGCCCGGCCAGGCGCCGGCGGTGTCGATCAGGGTCAGCACCGGCAGGCCGAAGCGTTCGGCCATCTTCATCAGGCGCAGCGCCTTGCGGTAACCCTCCGGCTTGGGCATGCCGAAGTTGCGCTTGATCTTTTCCTTGGTGTCGCGACCCTTCTGATGGCCGATCACCATCACCGCGCGGCCGTTGATGCGGGCCAGGCCGCCCATGATGGCCTTGTCGTCGGCGAAGGCACGATCACCGGCCAGTTCCTGGAACTCATCGCAGATGATGCGGATGTAGTCGGCGGTGTACGGGCGCGAGGGGTGACGGGCCAGCTGCAGCACCTGCCATGAGGTCAGGTTGCGGAAGATCTGCGCGGTGCGCATGCGCAGCTTGTCCTGCAGCGCGTGCACTTCGGCCTCGACATTGACCGCCGGCCCGGCACTGGCGTTGCGCAGCTCCTGGATCTTGGCTTCCAGGTCGGCGATGGGTTGCTCGAAGTCGAGGTAGTTCGGATTCATCGGAAGCCGTCGTGTAAAGAAGAGGGGAATTCTAGCCGAATGCGTGCAAACCGCCCGTACGCCCTCGTCTGGAAGGCGACGGTAGCGCAGCCGGGCAGGGGGCGCCAGTCAGCTCAGGGCACGACCAGGGCGCTGTGCCCCATCAGCTGGCTGCGCTGCGAGACGAAGTCGTTGTAAGCCTCGTTGGCCTCCCGGCCCAGGCCGCTGCCGAGGCTGGCGGTGGCCGAAGTGAAGGTCATCTGTGCGGCGAAGTCCTGCTTGCGCAGGGCCTTCTGTTCATCGGCGGTGGTGGCCTTCAGCCAGCGCGCATAGACCTCGCGCAGGGGCGCGGCATGCGCTTCAAAGGCGGGCACCAGCGCCGGCAGGCTGGCCGGAGCCGGTTCCAGGCTGAATACCGGGGCCACGTAGCCGGCCGGCTGCTCGCGCTTGAACGCGCCGGGTTCGCCCATGCCTTCTTCCACGTAGGTGATGAAGTCGGGGGCGGTGAACACCTTTGCCACGATCTGGCCGCCGCTGGAGTCGACATGGGCCACCACCTTTTCCTTCGGGAATGGTTCGCGCACGCCGTAGGTCCAGGTCTTGTCGATGAACAGCGCGTGGCTCTTCTCGAACGGGCCTTCGAAGTCGACCCCGCCCAGCTCGATCCCCTTGTTGCCAACGCCGAAATTCTTCAGCTTGCTCTCGTCGGTGACATAGATCTCGCGGGCGATGACGTACTCGCTCAGGGTCGGGTTGATCAGGCCACCACGGCCGTCGACGTAGACGATGAAGCGCACGTCACCGAGTTTCTCGCTGTGCAGGCGGTGCTCGCCCACGGCCAGCGAGATCGGGCGCGAACCGTGCGCGGCCACCGGCAGCTCCTTGCCGTCAATGCTCAGCGCCAGCGGCGTGGCGGTCGGATTGTCGATCTGGAACTCGATCTTCGACGGCGAACAGGCAGCCAGCGCCAGCGCGGCGGCGAACGGGAACAGGAGGGTCTTCATCGGCCATCGTCCTTGATATCTGGAACGGGAAAACAGGGGTGAAAGGAAAACCGGAGCGGCCGCCTCAGCTGGCCCACGGTGGGCTGTAGCGCACCTTCAGCGTGCGCACGGCGGGATCGGCGCGCAGCGCCTCCATCAGCTTGGAATCGATGCGCACCGCGCTCTGCCCGGAGACATCAAGCATGCCGGCCACGCCGCCCTGCGGGCCCTTCAGCAGCAGGTCCAGGCGCAACGGGGTGCGCCCCGGGCGATGGCGGTCGAGCAGGGCGTCGATGCGTTCCCAGACCGGGCGCTGCTGGCGCAGGTCCAGGCGCAGCGACAGCCGGGTGGCGTAGTTGGCGCAGACTTCGTCGAAATCCCAGACTTGGCGGATGCGCAGCGCGAAGCCGCCGTTGAACTCGTCCTCGCGCAGGCCGCCCTTGACCACCAGGATGCGGTCCTTGGTCATCAGGTGGCCGAACTCGGCCATCGCGTCGGAGAACGCGCTGCACTCGACGCGGCCACGACCGTCCTCGAGCTGGATGAAGATCTGGCTTTCGCCCTTGCGGCGCACGCCGACCACCTGGCCGGCCAGCACCGTCTGCACTTCCGGGCGCCAGCGCTTTTCGCCGCCGCCGCCGCCGCTGTTGGCGCTCCAGATCTTCTCCACCGAGCCCAGGTCGTTGCCCACCAGGTCGCGCACATCGTCGCGCCACGGATCGAACGGGTGGCCGCTGAGGTAGAAGCCCAGCGTGTCGCGCTCGCCGTTCAGGCGCTGCAGCAACGGCCATTCCTCGGCCTGGGGCAGGTCCAGCTGGATCGTGGTTGCACTCGGGTCGGGGCCGCCGAACAGCGAGTTCTGGCCGGACGCGCGTTCGCGCGCCATCTGGTCGGTGGCCTTGATCACCTCCGGCAGCTGCAGCATCAGCGAGGCTCGGTTGTGGCCGAGCTCATCCAGCGCGCCGCAGTTGATCATCGCTTCCAGCGTGCGCCGGTTGAGCTTGGCCGAGCCGACGCGCGTGCAGAAGTCGAGCAGGTCCTTGTACTCGCCCCCCTTCAGGCGCTCGTCCACCACCGCTTCGCAGGCACCCTGGCCAACGCCCTTGATCGCGCCCAGGCCGTACTGGATGGTGTCCGGCGTCACCGCCTCGAACATGAAGGCCGACTGGTTCACTTTCGGCGGCAGCACGGTCAGGCCGAGGTTGCGCACCTCGTCGAGGAAGCCGACCACCTTGTCGGTGTTGTCCAGGTCGGAGGACAGCGTGGCCGCCATGAACTCGGCCGGGTAATGGCGCTTCAGCCACGCGGTCTGGTAGCTGACCAGCGCGTAGGCAGCGGCGTGCGACTTGTTGAAGCCGTAGCCGGCGAACTTCTCCATCAGGTCGAAGATCGCATCGGCCTTGGCCTCGTCGACGCCGTCCTTGGCCGCGCCTTCGCGGAAGATCTCGCGGTGCTTGGCCATTTCCGCCGGCACCTTCTTGCCCATCGCGCGGCGCAGCAGGTCGGCGCCGCCCAGCGAGTAGCCGCCGACGATCTGCGCCATCTGCATCACCTGCTCCTGGTACACCATGATGCCGTAGGTGTCCTTCAGGATCGCTTCGGTGCGCGGATCGGGATAGATGATTTCCTCCTGGCCGTGCTTACGCGCGTTGAAGGAGGGAATCAGGTCCATCGGGCCGGGGCGGTACAGCGACACCAGCGCGATCAGGTCTTCGAAACGGTCGGGGCGCGCGTCCTTCAGCAGGCGGCGCATGCCCGAGGATTCGAACTGGAACACCGCGCCGGTATTGCCGTTGGCGAAGATGTCCTTGTAGGTGGGCGTGTCGTCCAGCGGAATCGCGGCGATGTCCACCGGCGGGATGCCGGCGCGCTCATGGCGCTTGTTGATCGCCTTCACCGCCCAGTCGATGATGGTCAGCGTGCGCAGGCCGAGGAAGTCGAACTTCACCAGGCCCACTTCTTCCACGTCGTTCTTGTCGAACTGGGTGACCGGGTTCTTGCCGAGCCCGTTCTCGTCATGTTCGGCGTACAGCGGACAGAACTCGCTCAGCGGCTCGGGGCCGATCACCACGCCACCGGCATGCTTGCCGGCGTTGCGGGTGAGGTCTTCCAGCTGCAGCGCCAGGTCGATCAGGTCGCGGACATCGTCCTCGGTCTCGTAGCGCTGGATCAGCTCCGGCGAGGCCATCTCCGAACTGGGGCCTTCCTTGCCCTTTCCCAGCGCATCCTTCAGGTGGATGCCGAGGATGTTCGGGATCAGTTTGGAAACGCCGTCGACCAGGCCGTACGGGAAACCCAGCACGCGGCCGGAGTCGCGCACCACCGCCTTGGCGGCCATGGTGCCGTAGGTGATGATCTGGCTGACGCGTTCGCGCCCGTACTTGCGCGCGACGTAGTCGATCACTTCGTCGCGACGATCCATGCAGAAGTCGATGTCGAAGTCGGGCATCGACACGCGTTCCGGATTGAGGAAGCGCTCGAACAGCAGGTTGTACGGCAGCGGGTCCAGATCGGTGATCTTCAGTGCCCACGCCACCAGCGAACCGGCACCCGAACCACGGCCGGGGCCGATCGGAATGCCCTGGTTCTTGCCCCACTGGATGAAGTCGGCCACGATCAGGAAGTAGCCCGGGAAGCCCATCTTGATGATGGTGTTGAGCTCGAACTCCAGGCGCTCGAAGTACTCTTCGCGGGTCTTGCCCGGCGCCAGCGGATTCTTCTCCAGGCGTTCTTCCAGGCCATCGCGCGACATCTTCTGGATCCAGGTGTCCAGGGTCTCGTCGTCGGGCACCGGGTAGTTGGGCAGGAAGTAGGTCCCCAGCCGCATCTCGATGTTGCAGCGCTCGGCCAGCGCCAGCGTGTTGTCGATCGCATCGGGGATGTCGGCGAACAGCGCACACATCTCCTCGGCCGACTTCAGGTACTGCTGGTCGCTGTACTCGCGCGGGCGCTTGGGGTCGTCCAGCACGCGGCCGGTGGAGATGCACACGCGCGCTTCGTGCGCGCTGAAATCCGACGGCGACAGGAAGCGCACATCGTTGCTTGCCACCACCGGCAGGCCGCGCTGGCCGGCGGCCATCAGCGCGAACTGGTTGAACGTTTCCTCGCCTTCGCGGCCGGTACGGGTCAGTTCCAGGTGCAGGCCATCGCCGAACACGCGCTGCCAGTCGGCCAGCTGCTGCTCGGCCAGCTCATGCTTGCCGTCCAGCGCCAGCCGCCCGGCCAGGCTCTGACGCCCGGCCAGCGCGAACAGGTTGGCATTGCCGGCCTTCAGCCAGTCCGGGTGCACCGCGACGCCGCCCTCCGGCCGATGACCTTCCATCCACGCACGGGTCAGCAGCCGCGACAGGCTCAGGTAGCCCTCGCGGTCGCGGCACAGCAGGGTCATCCGCCACGGGTCCTGGCCTTCCTCGGCGATCAGCACGTCGGCGCCGGCGATCGGCTTGATGCCCACGCCTTCGGCGGCCTTGTAGAACTTGACCAGGGCGAACAGGTTGTTGAGGTCGGTCACCGCCAGCGCGGGCAGGCCGAGCTCGACCGAGCGCGACAGCAGGTTGGCCTGCTTGGCCTTCTTCGGGTCGGCCTGGTCCGGCTTGGCCGGCACACGGATGGTCGAGTCCGCCAGCGAGAACTCGGTGTGGACGTGGAGATGTACGAAGCGGGAGTTGGACATGCCGGACCAGGTTGGAGCGCGCGGGCCCCGGGTGCCGACGGGGGAAATCGTCGCCGGGGTCGGGAAGCGCTGGAGTGCCCGGTCAGGGTAGCGAGGGCAGGGGGGCGCGACAAGCTCTTGACATGCCTCGGAAGAATGCCGGGTTCAGGCCTACCGGAGGTCGTTTCCTGTAGAGCCGAGCCCATGCTCGGCTCTACATCTGCCGCAGGCTCAGGCGATGGCCGATGCCTGCGGCGCTTCCAGGCATTCACGTACCGGCGCGAAGCTGCGGCGGTGCTCGCCGCAGGGGCCGTGTTCACGCAGCGCGGCCAGGTGGGCCGGGGTGCCATAGCCCTTGTGCTGCTCGAAGCCGTACTGCGGGTGACGAGCGTGCACGTCCTGCATGTAGCGGTCGCGCGAGACCTTGGCCAAGATCGAGGCGGCCATGATCGCGCGGTCGATGCCATCGCCGCCGATCAGCGCCTGTGCCGGCAGCACCAGCCCCTTCGGCACCACGTTGCCATCGATGCGGGCGAAGCCGGCGACATGGGCCACGGCGGCGACCACCTCGCGCATGCCCTGCAGTGTGGCCTGGTAGATGTTCAGGCGGTCGATGGTGTCCACGTCGACCAGCACCACATGCCAGGCCAGGGCCCGCTCGATGATGCGGTCATGCAGCTGCTCGCGGCGTGTGGCGGTGAGCTGCTTGGAATCGTCCAGGCCATTGATGCGCGGCCGCGATGGATCGAACACCACCGCCGCCACCGCGACCGGCCCCGCCAGCGGTCCACGGCCGGCCTCGTCGACGCCGGCGATCAACCGCTCCGGCTCGACCACGGCCGCACCATCGAACAGGGCCAGGCTGGCCGTTGCCGCGTGGCGACGGCTCATGCGGCTGCCCGATCGCGCATCAACAGCTCGCCAACGGCGTCGGCGGCCCGTGCCGAGGCGTTGCGGCGCAGGCGTTCATGCAGGCGCGCATAGGTGCCCTGCAGGTCGGCCGCGCGCTGCGGATGGTCGAACCACTGCTGGATGGCCGCCGCCAGCTTGTCCGGCGTGCAGTCGTGCTGCATCAGCTCCGGGGCCAGGTCCTGGCCGGCCAGGATGTTGGGCAGCGCGAAACGGTCGACCTTGATCAGGCCCAGCGCCTTGACCAGGCGGTAGGTCAGCTCGTTGACGCGGTAGCCGACCACCATCGGGCGCTTGACCAGCATCGCTTCCAGCGTGGCGGTGCCCGAAGCCAGCACGACCACGTCGGCGGCGATCATCGCGTCGCGCGCCTGTCCGTCGAGTACATGCGAATAGGCCACCGGCAGCGCCGAGCGTGACAGCTGTTCTTCGATCAGCTGCCTGCACGCCGGGTTGGCGGCCGGTACCACCACATGCAGGCCCGGGATGCGTTCGGAGACCTGCCAGGCGGCTTCAAAGAACGGTTCGCCCAGGCGCGAGATCTCGCCCAGCCGGCTGCCCGGCAGTACCGCCAGCACCTTGGCCGAGGTCGGCAGGCCAAGCGCGGCACGGGCCTCCTCGCGGTTGACCTGCAGCGGGATGTCGTCGGCCATCGGGTGCCCGACGAAACGCGCATCGATGCCATGCCTGGCATAGATCGGCGGCTCCATCGGGAACAGGCACAGCACCAGGTCGGCGCTGTTGCCGATCTTCTCGGCGCGCTTCTCGCGCCAGGCCCAGACCGAGGGGCTGACGTAGTGCACGGTCTGCACGCCGCGCTGCTTGAGCCAGCGCTCGATGCCAAGGTTGAAGTCGGGTGCGTCGATGCCGATGAACACGTCCGGCTGCCATTCCAGTGCACGCTGGCGGAACGTGGAGCGCAGCTTCAGCAGGCGTGGCAGGTGGCGCAGTACTTCGGTCAGGCCCATCACCGCCAGCTCACTGGCATCGTGCCAGGTCTGGCAGCCCGCGCTGCGCATGGCATCGCCACCAATGCCGGCGAATTCGGCGTTCGGGAACCTTGCTTTCAGTTCACGCACCAGGCCCGCACCCAGCAGATCGCCGGAGGCTTCGCCGGCCACCAGTGCAATCCGCAACGGTCGCTCGCTGAGCACCCGCTGCGCAGGAACGCTGCCAGCCATCGAAGCCAGCGCAATCACGGCGGCGCCGGCCGGCGCCTGGCCGGTCGTGCTGCTCATCGCAGCAAGGGCCTCTCGGCATGCTCGATGAAGTCCAGCATCGCCTTCACATCGTCGCTGTCACGCGCCTGTTCGGTCAGCTGCACCTTGGCCTCGGCCAGCGGCAGGCCTGCCACGTACAGGGTGCGGTAGGCACGCTTGATGGCCGAGATGCGCTCGGCATCGAAACCGCGGCGCTTCAGGCCCTCGCTGTTGATGCCGCGCGGGCGGCCGAGCGAATCGGTGCCGACCATGGTGAACGGCGGGACGTCGCCATTGGTCAGCGCACCCATGCCGAGGAAGGCATGCGCGCCGATGCGGCAGAACTGGTGGGCACCGGCGAAGCCGCTGATGATCACGTAGTCGCCCACGGTGACGTGGCCGGCCAGGGTGGTGTTGTTGGAGAACACGCAGAAGTTGCCGACATGGCAGTCGTGTGCCACGTGCGTGTAAGCCAGCATCCAGTTGTCGTTGCCGATGGTGGTCACGCCGCCGCCGCCGCCGGTGCCGCGGTTGACGGTGACGAACTCACGGAACACGTTGCGGTCGCCGATCACCAGCTCGGTGCGCTCGCCGGCAAACTTCTTGTCCTGCGGCTCGCCACCGATGGCGGCGTGGCCGACGAAGCGGTTGTTGCGGCCGATCCGGGTCGGGCCATGGATGCTGCAATGGGGGCCGATCACCGTGCCGGCACCGATGTCCACATCGGCACCGATCAGGGTGAACGCGCCCACCTGTACGTCATCGGCCAGGCGCGCGGCCGGATCGATGACGGCGGTCGGGTGGATCCGGGGTACGTTGTCAGTCATTCCTGCCTCCAGTGATCAGCCCTTGGCGCCGGCGCACATGACTTCGGCCGAGGCAACGACTTCGCCGTTGACCTTGGCTTCGCCGTAGTACCAGCCCATGTTGCGGATCAGGCGCTTCATCTGCACATCCAGCATCAGCACGTCGCCGGGGACGACCTGCTTGTTGAAGCGGGCGTTTTCCACCTTGACCATGTAGAACAGCGTGGACTGCGAGTCACGGCCGAGCGTGAGCTGGGTCATCACGCCACCGGCCTGGGCCAGCGCTTCGATGATCAGTACGCCAGGCATGATCGGGCGGCCCGGGAAGTGGCCCTGGAAGAAGGGCTCGTTGATGCTCACGTTCTTCTGCGCCAGGATGCGCTTGGCCTCGATGTCGAGCTCAAGCACCCGGTCGACCAGCAGGAACGGGTAACGGTGCGGGAGCAGTTCCTGGATCTGGCAGACGTCGATAGGAAGCTGCAGCGTGTCGTTCATTCTTTCTCCTTGCCAGCGGCCAGGACGCGGCGAGCCAATGCGTCCAGCTGCTTGAAGCGCGCGGCGTTCTTGCGCCACGTGCGGTTGTCGGTCAACGGGGTGCCGGACGAGTACTCGCCCGGCTCATGGATGGAGTTGCGGACCACGGACTTGCCGGTGATCACGACCTTGTCGCAGATCTCGAGGTGGCCGACCACGCCGACGTGGCCGCCGAGCAGGCAGTAACGGCCGATCTTGGCGCTGCCGGCGATGCCGGTGCAGCCGGCGATGGCCGAGTGTGCGCCGATCTGCACGTTGTGGGCGATCTGCACCAGGTTGTCCAGGCGGACGTCGTCGTCCAGCACCGTGTCTTCCAGCGCACCGCGGTCGACGCAGGTATTGGCGCCAATCTCGCAATCGTCGCCGATGCGCACGCCACCCAGCTGCGGCACCTTGATCCACTTGCCGGCGTCCATCGCCAGGCCGAAGCCATCGGCGCCGAGCACGGCACCGGGATGCACGCGCACGCGCTTGCCGAGCCTGACCCGGGTGACCAGGGTGACCCGGGCGATCAGCTCGCAGCCAGTGTCGAGGCTGCAGTCTTCACCGATCACGCTGCCGGTGCCGATGATGCAGTTCTCGCCGACCACGCCGCGCGCGCCGATGGAGACGAACGGGCCGATATGGGCGCTGGCTGCAACCTGGGCGGTGGGATCGATGACGGCGCTGGGGTGGATGCCCGGCGGCCGTGTCGGCGCGATGTCGAACAGCGCGGCGATCTTGGCAAAGGCCGTGTACGGGTCCTTGGCCACAAGCGCGGCGCCCGGGGCGGCCTCGGCGTCGTCGGCACGCAGCACCACCAGCGAGGCCTGGCTGTCGGCCAGCTGGGCGCGGTAGCGCGGATTGGAGAGGAACGTCAGCTGGCCAGGACCGGCATGGGCGAGGGTGGCCACGCCATGGATGGCGGTGGCGGGGTCGCCATGGACCTGCAGGCCGAACTGCTCGGCGAGTTGCTGGGCGGTGTAGGTGGGAGTATTCACGGCGGGAGTTTAACGTGTGACGCCATTGCGGTCATGCGGGGGGCGAGGACTTGGCGCCTGCCTGGTACGAGCGGGAGGCGGCGGGTGGCCCTGGCCAGGACACGCAAAAGCCCCTCCATGGTGCTCGATGGCGCCATCCATGGCGCCAACGGTCCTGTCCAGGGCCACCCGCCGCCTCTGGACAGTTCCCTGCGAGCGCGGCCAAAAGCCTGTCCCGTGCAGTGTCATCTGCATCAACGAAAACGCCGGGCAGAGCCCGGCGCTTCGCACCCCGTCTGGTGGAGAGCCCCCCTTCTGTTAAGGGGGGCGCGCCGACGGCGCGGGGGATAGGTGAAATGCGGGGGCAATTCACCGGAAGTGGATCAGTTCTGAGGAACAAAGTTCCTCAGAACTGGCCACCGAACGTGAATTGCAGACGTTCGATCTTGTCATCGTCTTCCTTCTTCAGCGGGAAGGCGTAGCTGATCGAGATCGGGCCGACCGGGGCGCGCCACAGCAGGGCGACACCGGTGGAGACGCGCAGTTCGTTGGCCTTGAAGTTCTTGGTGCCGTTGTAGACGTTACCGAAGTCGACGAAGGCCGACACGCGCGCCGACGGGCTGTCGAACAGGCGTGGGAAGTAGGCTTCGACCGAACCGACGGTCTTCAGCGAACCACCCAGCGGCTGGCCTTCCGGATAGCCATTGGTGACTTCGCGCGGGCCCAGGGTGTTGTCTTCGAAGCCACGTACCGAGTTGGTACCGCCAGCGTAGAAGTTCTCGAAGAACGGCAGGCCACTCGCGGTGACGGTGCGGGTGGTGCCGTCCGGGTTGGTCAGCGTGCGGGTGTAGTCATTGCCATAGGCATCGCCGTAGCCCACTTCTGCACGGGTGTTGATCACCAGCGACGGCATGATCGGCCAGTACTTGCTGATCTGGTAGTTCAGCTTGTAGTACTCGATGGTCGAACCCGGCAGCGTGGCTTCCAGGCCGACGCGCTGATAGGTACCGCGGGTCGGCATGAAGTAGTCGTTGCGCGAGTCGCGTGCCCAGCCCAGCTCGGTGCGCCAGGCATGGAAGGTGCGCTGGCCGACCGCGTTGATGTAATCGATGATCGATTGCGGGGTCGAGCCCTGGTAGGTGGTGATCTGGTTGCTGTCGATGCCGAACATCAGCGAGACGGTGTCGGTCTCGGTCAGCGGCACGCCGAATACCACCTGCGCAGAACCATTGGTGCTGTTGTACTGCGCGGTGTTGAAGTCGGAGTAGTCCAGCTCGCGCCAGGACAGGTTGTAGCCCAGCGACACGCCGTCATCGGTGAAGTACGGGTTGGTGTAGCTGAAGCCATAGCGCTGCAGGTAGCTGCTGCGCGAGGCTTCGACCGACACGCGGTTGCCGCCGCCGAGGAAGTTGTTCTGCGACAGCTGCACCGAGGTGGTCATGCCGTAGGACTGCGAATAGCCCAAGCCGAACACGAAGCTGCCGGAGGTGGTTTCCTTGACGTTGTAGACGACGTCGACCTGGTCGTTGCTGCCGCTGACGGCCGGGGTTTCGACGTCCACCGACTCGAAGTAGCCCAGGCGCTGCAGGCGGATCTTGGAGCGGTCGATCGCGGCCTGCGAGTACCAGCTGTTCTCGAACTGGCGCATTTCGCGACGCATCACTTCGTCGGACGTGCGGGTGTTGCCACGGAACAGGATGCGGCGCACCGACACGCGCGGGCCCGGCACGACCTGCATGTTGATCGCCACGGTCTGGTCGGGGCGGTTGGTGGTCGGGATCGGGTTCACCTTGGCGAACGCGTAGCCGATGTTGGACAGCGAGTTGGTGATGGTGTCCGAGCTGAATTCCAGCAGCGCACGCGAGAACGTGTCGCCGGACTTCTGGATCACCATGCGCTCGACGTCCTCCTGCGGGAGGATGGTGTCGCCGCTGACCTTGATCTCGGAAATCTTGTACTGCGCGCCCTCGGTCACGCCGGCAGTGAGGAACATGTCGCGCTTGTCGGGGCTGATCGAGACCTGGGTCGAATCGATGCTGAAGTCGACGTAGCCGCGGTCCAGGTACCAGGAGTTGAGCTTTTCCAGGTCGCCGGACAGCTTTTCCTTGGAGTACTGGTCGTCACGGCGGTACCACGACGCCCAGTTGTGCTCCTTGGACTCCCAGGTTTCCAGGATGTCCTTGCTCTCGAACTTCTCGGTGCCGACCAGGTTGACGTGACGGATCTTGGCCGCCTTGCCTTCCTTGATGGCGATCGCGATGTCCACGCGGTTGCGGTCCAGCGGGCTCACGGTCGGGGTGATCTCGACAGTGTACTTGCCACGGTCGTTGTACTGGCGACGCAGCTCCTGGGTCACGCGATCCAGGCTCAGGCGGTCGAAGGTGCCGCCTTCGGTCAGGCCGATGTCGGACAGGCCCTTCAGCAGCTGCTCGGACTTGATGTCCTTGTTGCCGGTGACGGTCAGCTTGTTGATCGCCGGGCGTTCCTTGACCGTCACCACCAGGATGTTGCCCTGGCGGTCCAGCTGCACGTCTTCGAAGAAGCCGGTCTTGTACAGGGCGCGGATGGTCTCGCCGACCTTGTTGTCGGTGATGGTCTCGCCACGTTCCACCGGCAGGTAGGTGAACACCGTGCCCGAGCTGATGCGCTGCAGGCCATCGACGCGGATGTCGCTGACAGTGAAGGGCTCGGCTGCCTGGGCCAGGGCGGGAGCGCCGGTGACGGCGGCGAGGGCGAGGGCCAGCAGGCGGCGATTGGGGAGTCGCGTCATGTCACGTCCGGTAGGAAGGTCGATTTCATTGGTGCGGGATGCCGACGCTGTAGACGGCAACAACGTGGAAAAGTTCATCGCGGGACCAGGCCGAGGATGTCGTTGTAGAACGCCAACCCCATCAGCCCGGCCAGCAACGCCAGGCCGATGTATTGGCCGGCGGCGATGGCACGCTCGCTCAGCGGGCTGCCCTTGACCAACTCGATAAGGTAATACAGCAGGTGGCCGCCGTCCAAGATCGGGATCGGCAGCAGGTTGATGATGCACAGGCTGAGGGACAGCAGGGCCAGGAACTGCAGGAACCAGTCGAGGCCGCGTTTGGCCGAGACATTGGCCACGCGGGCGATGGTGACCGGCCCGGAAACGTTCTGCAGCGAGGCTTTGCCGGTGACGATGCGGCCCATCATGCCCAGCGAGTCGGCGGCCAGGCGGCCGGTTTCGCGAACGGCCACGGTCACCGCGTCGAGCGGCCCATAGCGCAGCAGGGTGTCGTAGGCGGGGCTGTAGGTGGTGGGGAAACCGACGCCGATCTGCCAGACCGGGTTGCCCTTGCCATCCTTGCCCTGGCGCGGTGTCACTTCCAGCGCAAGGCGTTCACCGCCGCGCAGGACCTCGATCATGCCCGGTCCACCGGCGCGGCCCAGGGCCTGGATTTCGCCAATGACCTGATCGACGCTGTCGATGCGCTGGCCGTCGATGGCCACGATCAGATCGCCCGGCTGCAGCTGTCCGGCCACCGCCGAATCGGCGGTCAACGAGTCGACCAGCGCCGGCTGCAGCCAGGATTGCCAGTACAGGCCGGCCAGGATCGGCACCCGTCGTTCATCGAAGCCAGCCGGCAGCTGCGACAGCGGCAGGGTGCGCACGCGCACCTGGTCGGCGGGATCGAGCACTTCCAGCGTCACGTCGCGGCGGTCCATCGCCGCCGCGGTCAGTGCCATGCTGGCGTCGCCGAGCGTGACCACCTGACGGTCATCCACCCGCAGCACACGGTCGCCGCTGACCAGTCCGGCCGTGGCGGCGATGCCGCTGACCCGGCCGATGGTCGGCGAATAATCCTGCTTGCCGATCACGAACATCGCCCACAGCAGCAGGATGCACAGCAGCAGATTGGCGATCGGACCGGCAGCGACAATCGCGATGCGCTGCCAGACGGTCTTGTGGTTGAAGGCCTGGCCGCGCTCGTGCGGATGGACTTCGACCTCGCGCTCGTCGAGGAATTTCACGTAGCCGCCCAGCGGAATGGCGGCGATGGCGAACTCGGTGCCGTGCCTGTCGCGGCGCGACCACAGCGGGCGGCCGAAGCCGACCGAGAAGCGCAGGATCTTGACCCCGCACAGGCGGCCGACCCAGTAATGCCCGAATTCGTGGAACGTGACCAGCAGCCCGAGGCTGACAATCATCCACCAGACCGATCCGATGAAGTCAGTCATGCAGGGTCACAGTGGTGGGCAGAGGCGGCGTCGTCATGCTGGGCGAGGCGGTCGTTCAGGCGGCGTCGATGGCGTTCAGGGTCAACTGGCGTGCCCGCTGGTCGGCGGACAACAGGATCTCCAGTGTATCGGCTGCTTGGGTCGGCAGTGTTGAAAGAGCGTTAGCAACCAGCTCCGGGATGGTCAGGAAACCGATCCGGCCCTGAAGAAACGCTGAAACCGCCTCTTCATTGGCGGCGTTCAGCACCGCCGGTGCGGTTCCGCCCGCCTGCATCGCCTGCCAGGCCAGGGCCAGGCAGGGGAACGCGTCGGTGTCCGGGGCCTCGAAATCCAGCCGGCCCTGGGCCAGCAGATCCAGCCCGGCCACGCCCGACTCGATGCGCTGCGGCCAGCCGAGGCCGACCGCAAGCGTGGTGCGCATGTCCGGCAGGCCCATCTGCGCCAGGGTCGAGCCGTCCACGAACTCGACCAGCGAATGCACCAGGCTCTGCGGGTGCACCAGCACCTCGATGCGCTCGCCGGGCACCGCGAACAGGTGATGCGCCTCGATGACTTCCAGGCCCTTGTTCATCAACGTCGCCGAATCGACCGAGATCTTCGGGCCCATCGACCATTTCGGGTGGGCCACCGCCTGTGCCGGGGTGACCTGGACCAGCTCGGCGCGGCTGCGGCCGCGGAACGGGCCACCGGAGGCGGTCAGCAGGATCCGGCGCACGCCGGCCCCCTCGATGCTGGCATCGCGCGAGCGCAGGCATTGGAAGATCGCGCTGTGCTCGCTGTCGATCGGGATGATTTCGGCGCCGGCCCGTTCGGCGGTGCGGGTCAGCAGCTCGCCGGCCAGCACCAGTGATTCCTTGTTGGCCAGCAGGATGCGCTTGCCAGCCGCGGCGGCGGCCAGGGTCGAGGACAGTCCAGCGGCGCCGACGATGGCCGCGACCACGGTGTCGCAGGCATCGCTGGCGGCCAGCTGGTCCAGCGCGGCAGCACCCGCATGGGCCTCGGTGGCCAGGCCAGCCTCGCGCAGGCCGTCGCGCAGCCCGGCGTACAGAGATTCGTCGGCGATCACCGCGTGCTCGGGCTGGTGCTGGCGGCACAATGCCAGCAGCGCCTGCAGCTGGCGGCCGGCAGCCAGCACGGTCGCCCGGTAGCGCTGCGGGTGGCGGGCGATCACATCCAGCGTGGAGGCACCGATCGAGCCGGTGGCGCCGAAAACAGCGACCCGGCGCAGGTCTGCAGCAGCATTCATGGTCAGAACCCGAAGATTTCCTTGCCCAGCGCGAACACCGGAACGGCGGCGAGGACGCCGTCGACACGGTCGAGCACGCCGCCATGGCCCGGAATCAGGTGGCCGGAGTCCTTGGCACCGGCGTGGCGCTTGATCAGGCTCTCGAACAGATCGCCCAGCACCGACGCGAACACCGCCACCACCGAGGTGATCAGCAGGCCCGGCAGGTGCGCGACGTCGATGCCCGCCAGCCAGCCCAGGCCCACCGCCACGGCAACACCGGCCAGCAGGCCGCCGAACAGGCCTTCCCAGGTCTTGTTGGGGCTGATGCGCGGGGCCAGCTTGTGCCTGCCGAAGCGTCGGCCGGCGAAATAGGCGCCCGAATCGGCTGCCCAGACCAGCGCCAGCGCGGCCAGCAGCCACAGGTGGCCCTGCTTGCCCGGCGGATCGCCACCGGCATGGATCAGCACCAGTGCGGCCCAGGCCGGCACAATGGCGAGGGTGCCGGCCAGCATCTTCACGATCCGCGAAGGCGCCGACGGCTGTGCGCCGAAGTTGAAGAAGCGCAGCCAGACCAGTGCGGCCAGCCACCAGGCGACACCGGCCAATGTAGTGATCTGGAACAGCACCAGTGTGCTGCCATCGGCCCACACCAGCAGCACCATCAGCAGCAGGTTCAGCACCAGCAGCACGGTACGCGCCAGGGTGTCTTCGATGCCGGCCAGCTTCAGCCACTCCCACAGGCCGATCAGCAGCACGGCGGCGGCGGCGGCGGCCAGCCATTGCGTCGGCAGCAGCAGGATCGCGGCAATGGCCACCGGCGCCATGATCAGCGCGGCGAGTACTCGGGTCTTGGTCATGGGCTGGAGGTCTCGGTGGCCAGTGCGGCGATCTGGGCGCTGGTCAAACCGAAACGACGCTCGCGGCTGGCATAGGCGTCCAGCGCCTGTTGCAGCAGCTCGGCGTCGAAGTCCGGCCACAGGGCCTCGGTGAACCACAGCTCGGTGTACGCCAGCTGCCACAGCAGGAAGTTGCTGATGCGGGTATCGCCGCCGGTGCGGATGAACAGGTCCGGGGCCGGCAGGTCGGCCAGGGCCACCTGGCTGCCCAGCAGCGATTCGTCGATCTGTTCGGGCAGCAGGCGGCCGGCGGCAACTTCAACGGCCAGGGCGCGCGCGGCACGGGCGATATCCTGGCGGCCACCGTAGCTGGCGGCGATCGACAGGGTCAGGGTGGTGTTGTCGGCAGTACGCTGCTCGGCCAGCTGCATGCGGCTGACCAGTCCAGCACCGAAGCGCTCGCGTTCGCCAATGAAGCGCACGCGCACGCCACGCCGGTGCAGCTCGTCCACTTCACGGTCGAGCGCGCCGAGGAACAGCTTCATCAACGCATCGACTTCTTCCTGCGGCCGGCCCCAGTTCTCGCTGGAGAACGCGAACAGGGTCAGCGCGGGAATGCCCAGTTCAAGGCAGCGTTCGATGGTGCGGTTGACCGCGCGCGCGCCGGCACGGTGGCCGATCACGCGCGGGCGGCGGCGCTGCTGCGCCCAACGGCCGTTGCCATCCATGATGATGGCAACGTGGCGGGGCAGTACAGCCGGCAACGGAGGCGGGACTGAAGGCATCGACTTCAGACCGACAGCAGTTCTTTTTCCTTCTCGGCGACAACCTTGTCGACGTCCTTGATGCTGCCGTCGGTGAGCTTCTGGATGTCGTCTTCGCCGCGCTTCTTCTCGTCTTCGCTGATCGCCTTGTCCTTGACCAGCTTGGCGATTTCCTTGTTCGCGTCCTGACGGATGTTGCGCACGGCGATCTTGGCGCCTTCGCCTTCCTTCTGCACCTGCTTGACCAGCTCCTTGCGGCGCTCTTCGGTCGGCGGCGGCATGTTGATGCGGATCGCGGCGCCCAGCGTGTTCGGGGTGAACTCGTGGTTGTACAGCCCCTTCTCGATTTCCTTGATCATGCTCTTGTCGAAGGGCGTGACCAGCAGCGAGTGGGCATCGGCGTTGGAGATCGAGGCGACCTGGTTCAGCGGGGTGCTGGCATTGCCGTAGGCATTGACCGTCACGCGGTCCAGCAGGGCGGGAGTGGCACGCCCGGTGCGGATGGAGGTGAGGGTGTGCTTCAGAGCGTCGATGCTCTTGGCCATGCGCGTCTGCGCGTTGTTCTTGATGTCGTTGAGCATCGCCCGGTCCTGGATGTATCTGGAATCGGGCGATTATAGGCGAATACGGGACGCTGCCGGGCCTGGATCGGCCCGGTTGTCGCCTCGCGCTCAGGCTCAGGCCTGATCGCGGCCCTGGACCAGGGTGCCGATGTTCTCGCCGTTGAGGATCTTCAGCAGCTCGCCCGGCTGGCCCATGTCGAACACGCGCATTGGCAGGTCGCTGTCACGGGCCAGGGCGAAGGCGGCGGTATCCATCACTTCCAGGCCGCGGCGGATCACTTCGTCGTAGCTCAGGCTGTCGAAGCGCACCGCGTCGCTGTGCTTGTTCGGGTCCTTGTCGTACACGCCATCGACCTTGGTGGCCTTCAGCAGCAGGTCGGCGCCGATCTCGATCGCGCGCAGGGCAGCGCCGGAATCGGTGGTGAAGAACGGGCTGCCGACGCCGGCGGCGAAGATCACCAGGCGGCCCTTTTCCAGGTGGCGGATGGCGCGGCGGCGGATGTAGTCCTCGCACACGTCGTTGATCTTGATCGCGCTCATCACGCGGGCCTTGGCGCCCAGCTTCTCCAGGGCGTCCTGCATGGCCAGGGCGTTGATGACCGTGGCCAGCATGCCCATCTGGTCGCCGGTGACCCGGTCCATGCCGCCAGCGGCCAGGCCGGCACCGCGGAAGATGTTGCCGCCGCCGATCACCAGGGCCACTTCGGCACCGGCCTGCTGGGCTTCGATGACCTCGCGGGCCAGGCGGTTGATGATCTTCGGGTCGATGCCGTAGTCCTCATCTCCCATCAGCGCCTCCCCGGACAGTTTCAGAAGGATGCGGCGATAGGCGAGCTTGGACATGGGGACCTCGGGTGCGTGGAAATCGCGGGCGATTCTACGCGCATGCAGCGTCCTGCCAAAGTGTTTTGTGCACTGCGGCGCAAAATTCCGGCGTTTGCCCCGGTCAGCCGGGGCTCCCCGTTCAGCCCAGCTCGGCGCCAGCGGTCGCCGACAGCTCGTCGTGGCCAAGAGCGCCAGGGGAGCGGGCGATCACCCGGTTGCGGCCGAGATTCTTGGAGCGGTACAGGACGTCGTCGGCCGCGCGCAGCAGGTCCTGCACGTCGGCGAAGCGCTCGTAGCCGCCCTGGGTGGCCACGCCGGCGGAGAAGGTGACGAACAGCGGGCCGCCTTCCAGCTCGGCCATCGGCGTGGCGACGATGTTGGCCAGCACCCGGCGGATCACGTCCAGTGCCACGGTTTCGCTGGTATTGGGCAGCAGCGCGACGAACTCCTCGCCACCGAAACGGGCCACGGTGTCGCTGTTGCGCAGCTGGCCCTGCAGCTTGCCGGCGAAGGCGCGCAGCACCTCATCGCCGGTCAGGTGGCCATGCGCGTCGTTGATCTTCTTGAAATCGTCCAGGTCGATGAACGCCACCGACAGCGGCCAGCCCTGGCGGCCGGCGCGCAGGAACTCCTGCTCGAGCACCGCTTCCAGCTGGCGGCGGTTGAGCACGCCGGTCAGCGCGTCGCGGTGGGCCTGGTCGGCCAGGCGCTTGGCCCGGGCTTCGAATTCGTCGGCGCGGCGGCGCGCCTGGTCGGCATCCTGCAGTTCGCGCAGGTTGCGCAGGGTGGCCAGCTCCTGTGCGTGGTCGATCAGTTCACGCACGCGCGAAGGCGAGTTCAGCCCGGCCTCGAACAGGCTGGCGATGTCCGGCAGGGCCTCGCTGATGCGGGCCAGCACCTGGTCGAAGCGGGCGCTGTCCAGTTCAAGGTGGTCGTGCACCTGCTGCAGGGCGCGTTCGCGGGCGGTGTCGGCATCCTCGTCCAGCCAGATGTCGGCGACGGCGCCGGACAGCTGCACGCACGCCTGGAAGGGTGATTCGACCGCGTCCTGGTCCTCGCTGTGGCTGATGCTCTCCACCAGATAGCGCGGCAGGCCCCATTGCTCGGCCACCCAGGCGCCGACGTCGGCATGGCTGCAGCCCAGCTCCTCGCGCTCGCGCGCGACCAGGTCGGTGTTGTCGCGCGCTTCGCGCAGCAGGGGCAGGTAGCGTTCCGACTCGGCCTGGGCCAGGCACAGCACGCCCAGGTCCTGCAGCAGGCCGGCCAGCATCAGTTCCTCCAGGCGGCGCAGGCCGCGCGCCTGACCCAGCTGGCTGGCGGCCAGGGCGCTGAGGATGCTGCGCTTCCAGGCGCGCTGGCGCAGGTCGTGACCTTCGCCACTGCCACCGGTCAGGCCCTGGGTGACGGTGAAGCCAAGGGCCAGGCTGATCGTGGCATTCAGGCCGAGCATGGTCAGCGCCTGGCCGAGGTTCTCGATCCGGCGCCGGCTGGCGTACAGCGGCGAATTGGCGATACGCAGCATGCGAGCGCTCAACGCCATGTCGATGGCGATGATGTCGGCGGCGGTGGCGATGTCCGCTTCCGGGTCCTGGGCCAGTTCGATGATGCGCAGGGCAATACCGGGTGGCGAAGGCAGGTTGCGGCAGAGCGCCAGGGCAGCTGTCAGCTCGGGAGGCATGTCGGGTCGTTCAATTCCATTGGGACAAGAATACCTAGGAATGCATCACAGTCCGCAATTTTCGTTCCTGCTAAATGACTGCGGTTTCCCTGCGCCGAGTATCGGCTTGATTGGTGCGCAACGCAAAGGCCCCTGGGCGCCGGTGTCGGTGTGCGCACCAACGGTGCGCACCCACAGGTGCGGTGGGCATAAAAAAAGAGCCGCGGTTTCCCGCGGCTCTTCTGGTCGCTTCACGGCCGGAGGGCTGGAATCAGACCTGCATCGCCTTGGCGACTTCGGCGGCGTAGTCTTCCACCACCTTCTCGATGCCTTCGCCCACGATCAGCAGCTTGAAGCCCGCCACGTCGGCGCCGGCGGCCTTGACCACCTGCTCGACGGTGGTGTCGCCCAGCACGTAGGTCTGGCCGTACAGGGTCACGTCGCTGACGATCTTGTTGATCTTGCCGCTGATGATCTTTTCCAGGATGTCGGCCGGCTTGGACTTGTCCTTCTCGGACATCTTCGCCAGTTCGATTTCCTTTTCCTTCTCGACGAACTCGGCCGGCACATCGGCAGCCTTGTTGTGCGGCGGCTTCAGCGCGGCCACGTGCATGGCCAGGCCACGGGCCAGCTCGACGTCGCCGCCGACCAGGTCGACCAGCACGCCGACCTTGCCGTTGGTGTGGACGTAGGCGCCGATGGTGTTGTTGCCATCCACCTTCACCATGCGACGGATCTGGATGTTCTCACCCAGGGTCTGCACGGCGGTGGCGCGGGCTTCTTCAACGGTGCGGCCATCGGCCAGCTTGGCAGCCTTCACGGCTTCGACGTCGTTGGCGCCCGATGCCAGGGCAGCAGCGGCGACGGCGTTGACGAAGGACTTGAAGTTGTCGTCGTTGGCGACGAAGTCGGTTTCCGAGTTGACTTCGACCAGCACGGCCTTGCCGCCATCCTGGGCCAGGCCCAGACGGCCTTCGGCAGCCACGCGGTCAGCCTTCTTGTCGGCCTTGGCAGCGCCGGACTTGCGCATGGCTTCAGCAGCGGCGTTGATGTCGCCGTTGGCTTCGGTGAGCGCCTTCTTGCATTCCATCATGCCGGCGCCGGTGCGCTCGCGCAGTTCCTTGACCAGGGAAGCAGTGATTTCCACGGGATTACCTCACGAAAGAAAGGGGTTGGGCCGGCATGGTGGCCGGCCCGTGTGACACGGTCCTGTCACGCGCCAAGGGCTGCGCGCAGGGAGGGTGGACGCCGGGCGTCCACCCCGGGGCCTGGATCAGGCCTGGGCGTCGTCGCCCTTCTTGGCGGCCTTCTTCGCCGGAGCGCGGCGGGCCGGCTTGTCTTCGCCTTCGGCAGCGGCTTCAGCGAACTCTTCCTCACGCACCGAGGCGGCGTGCGGAGCAGCAGCCTTGCCTTCCAGCACGGCGTCGGCCGCAGCGCGGGCGTACAGCTGCACAGCGCGGATGGCGTCGTCGTTGCCCGGGATGGCGTAATCAACCAGTTCCGGGTTGTAGTTGGTGTCGACCACGGCGATGACCGGGATGCCCAGCTTCTTGGCTTCCTTGATCGCGATGTCTTCGTGGCCGATGTCGATCACGAAGATGGCGTCCGGCAGGCGGTTCATGTCCTTGATGCCGCCCAGCGAGGCTTCCAGCTTGTCGCGCTCGCGACGCAGGCCCAGCACTTCGTGCTTGACCAGCTTCTCGAAGGTGCCGTCGGTTTCACCGGCTTCCAGTTCCTTCAGGCGGGCAACCGACTGCTTGACGGTACGGAAGTTGGTCAGGGTGCCGCCCAGCCAACGCTGGTTCATGAACGGCATGCCGCAACGCTCGGCTTCTTCCTTGATGGTTTCGCGGGCGCTGCGCTTGGTGCCCAGGAACAGGACGGTGCCGCGCTTCTGGGCCACCGACGAGATGAAGTTCATCGCGTCATTGAACAGCGGGACGGTCTTTTCCAGGTTGATGATGTGGATCTTGCCGCGGGCGCCGAAGATGTACGGAGCCATCTTCGGGTTCCAGTAGCGGGTCTGGTGGCCGAAGTGGACGCCGGCTTCCAGCATCTGACGCATGGTGACCTGGGGCATTGCAATACTCCTGATAGGGAACCAGCGATTCCGCCCGCGGGGATAGGTATGCGGGACGCGTGGAAGCGCGATCGGTTCCGGGGTTGGGCTTCCCTGTTGCCTCCGTGGCCGAACTCCTCGCGGAGCACCCCGGCACGGATGGGGGCAGCAGGTGTGGATTCACCGGTGACGTCCGGTGTGGACGGGTCCCGCGCACGCAGGCGGCAGGAATCCGGTCGATTATAGCCCGCCCGGTGCGCTCGCTGCAATTGCCGGGTCCGGCGTGGACAGCTCGACCACGCGGCCGTCCTGCAGGCGGGCCTGGAAATGGCCGCCGGCATAGCCGTGGGCATGGGGGGGCAGGGCCCAATGGCGCTCCTGGCCTGCCAGCACATAGCCGGCCAGGCCGGGCAGCAGTACGAGGCGCCGGCCATCGTCGGCAACGAAGGCGAGATCGTGCAGGCGGGCGTGCAGGGTACCCGTGTTGGTCAGTCGCAGGGTGGGGTGCGACGGTTCGAGGTCGACCTCGGACCGTAGCTGCGGCTGCGCCAGCGGCGCGGCATGCCCCCGGAACAGGGGCAGCGAGTAGCGCGGCAGCCCAGGCGCGCCGGGCGCGAGCACGACCCGGTAGGCCCGTTCGCCGGCAACGGGAGACGGCAGGCGCGGCAGCAGCCAGATGCGCTGGCGGGCGCCCGCCGGCAGGTCCAGCTGGACCGGGCTGGCCACGATCTGGTCGCTGGGGCGTAGTCGCTCGGCGTCCGCCTGCTGCTCCCAGGCCAGGATCCTCACCTGGCCCTGCCAGCGACCCGGGCCGGGGTTGTACAGCCACAGCGCGGTATGGCCGCCGTCGGCTGGCAGCTGCAGCGTGGTCGGCAGCAGGTCCAGCGCTGCGGCCGGCGGCGCCAGCAGCAGCGCCAGCAGGGTCAGCAGTGTGCGCATCAGTAGATGACGGTCACGGCGGGCGGCGCATCGTCGTCGGTGGCCGGCGGGGCAAGATCGCGGACCTGGGACGGCAGCTGCGGTGCATCGCTGCGCTGATGCGGGGATGGGCAGTGGTCGCCGCCGGTATCACCGCTGCAGGCCTCGACCACGGTCAGCCGGATCTGCACGGCACTGCTGCTGGGGTCGGCCCACGCGGGCGTACTGGCGACCAGCATCGCCCCGATCAGAAGTGCGCGAACCACCTGCCATCCCGTGTGTCGAAAGACTCGTTGCGCGGTATCGGCCGGATCGGCCGGATCTGTAGGTGGGGGGCCGACCGCTGGCCGGCACGCGCGTCAATAGGTGATCGTCACCTGTACCAGATCGTTGTAGGTGCCGGCAGGTGGCTGGCCGGTGACCGGCGGCACCCGGCCATAGATGGTCAGCTGCTGCGCGCTGCCACTTCCGGTGCCGCCAACGGTATCGACGTTGAGGGTATTGCCCCAGCGCAGGCTGCGTGCCGAATCGCGGTAAAGCTCATAGGTGAGGTAGTAGGTGCCGGTGCCAAGGGTGGTGGCCATGCGCCGCGTGCTGGTGGCGGCAGGGTTGTTCTGGCCGTTGTTCAGGCTGATCTGGTAGGCGGTGTTCTTCAGGCAGGTCAGGGTCAGCGTGGCGGTCTGGTCGATGTTGGCGGGGATGCCCCCGGTGACGTTGCCGAAGTTCATGTTGGTGGTGACGTAGCTGCCGCATTGCGGCAGCACGTTGGCGGTGGCGGTGAAGCTGAACGCGGCGCTGGCGCTGTTGGTGCCGGTGGCGCCGCCATTGCAGGTGGCCGGCACGGTGGCGGTGCCGAGCAGCACTTCGTTCCAGGCCCAGGTCAGCACCACGCTGGCGCCGCTGAAGGTGCTGCTGTACGCACCCGAGGCCAGGATCTGATTGGCCGGGATCTGGGCGAACAGCTGCGTGGCCTGCGTGCCGTTGCCGCCGGTCAGGGGCACGTTGTAGGTCAAGGTCAGTTCCTGCGCGGGCGGTGTGCCGCGCGGGGTCAAGCCGGTCACCTGGCTGAAGTTGGAGGTGTTGTAGAGCTGGAAATTCATGCTGTCGCTGCTGCCGGTCTTCATCGTCCGCCAGCTGGCGCTGCTGCCGCCACCGCTGCCGGCGCCGATGCCCACGCACACCCGCACCCCGGTGGTGGCCAGCAGGCTCAGCGCGGAGGTGGTGCAGTTCACCGTGATGTTGAGCGTGCCCGTGGTTGCGCCCGGCGCATTGCTGTTGACGTTGCCGAACGGCAGGGTCGGGTCGGCGATGGCCGTGCAGACCGCGATGGCGCGCGCCGGTGCCGCGGCCAGCAGCCCGGCCACCAGCAGCAGGCCAAGCAGCAGCATCCTCATGGCGCCACCTCCGGGATGCAGTGCAGCGGTGCCGGCTGCGGCCGCGCGCCGGACGCCACCACACTGGGCAGGTCCGGCACCTTCAGCCGGCACTGGCCGCGGCTGGTGGTGACGTACAGCATGCTGCCGGCGGCCACATCCTCGAGGTAGAGCAGGCCGTCATAGCCGACGGTCGCCTGGCGGCCATCGGGCAGCTGCACTTCGCTGCCGACCTCCAGCGGTTGGCCATCCATGCCCAGCAGGGTCAGGCTCAGCGAGGGCCGCGAACGCAGCTGGAACGTGACACGGGTGCCTGCGCGCTGGCGCGGCGTTACCCAGTCCTCGATGCGGTCGGCGCGCATGTCCTCGGGCAGGTCGAGCGTGTCGATCGAGACCCGGTTGCGCTGCCACGACAGAAGCGGGCTGACCAGCAGCAGGCCGCGATCATCGGTGACGCCGATCAGGCGGTTCTCCAGTCGTACCGGCACGCCGCCGACGCCGTTGGTGCTGATCACCGCGAACGCATCGGAGACCTCGCGGGTGGCGAAGGCGTGCCCGCCCATCCACACCAGGCTGCCGCTGGCACTGGCGTAGGCATAGTTGAGGCCGCCCTGGCGCGACGCACCGAACGAGTAGCGGCCGACATCGTTGAGGATGCCGACCTCGGCCAGGCCGCCATTGCCGTCTTCGCCATGACGGACCTGGGCGCGCCAGCCGACACCGCCGGCACTGCCATCGCCCGGCACCGGCTGGGTGACGTCGACCACCCAGCTCTGGCTGTCGCCATTGCGCTGGCTGGACAGGCTCGTCTGGCGGTTGTTGCCGAGACTGGCGGTCACCGACAGATAGATGCTGCGGTCGTCGCTCTGGTCCAGGTTCTGGTTCACCGACAGGTAGGCCGACCAGCGCTGGCTCCAGGTGCGCGACCAGAACAGGCTGGCGTAGCGGTTGTCCTCGCCATCGGGATAGCGCAGGCGCAGGTAGCTGGCGCTGAGCGTGCCCAGCCGCAGTAGATCCATGCCGACCGTGGCCTGTTCGCTGATGCTCGGCGGCAGGTCGCCCTGCAACGCGCCCAGGTCGCGGTAGTCGCCGTGGCTGCGCACGCTGCGCAGGTTGACGTTGAGGCGGCGGTTGTTCCAGCTGTAGCCCAGCGCCCATTGCCCGCCCTGCAGGCCGTGGTAGTCGCTGTGCGCGTAGGCGGCATTGAACACGCCGGCGCTGCCGAGAAGCCACCAGCCGCCGAGGCCGGCCTGGGCCAGGCCAGCGCCGCCTTCGGCATGTGCTTCGCCAGTGAATGCATCGCTGACGCCGCCACGCCAGCTGGCGCTGGCAACCGTGCGGTCGTCGTAGGCGAACGAGCGCTGGCCGAAGTCTTCGCGCAGATGGCCGACGCCGAGCGACCAGTCCGACAACCCCTTGGCCAGCAGCTGCTGGGTGCCATAGAAGCTGAAATCCAGCGTCTGCATGCGGCCGAACGCATCGGTCACCACCACCTGCGCGCTGCCGGTACCGCTGATGCCGGGTTGCGCGGCCAGCTGGAACGGACCGACCGGCACCTGGCCGCTGTACTGGCGCAGGCCGTCGACATACAGCTCGACCGTGGAGGGCACCACCGCCTGGCCGAGGAAACTGGGGGTGGGAGTCAGCACGCGATACGGCTGCAGGCCATAGTTGCGGCCGATCTGCAGGCCGCCCAGGCGCACCGGCCGGGTCCAGTCGACGAAGCCGCTGTAGAAGTCGCCAACCTCCAGGGTCATTGCCTGGTCGGGGAAATCCAGGCTCCAGCGCGTATCCAGGCGCACGCTTTCGCCACGCCAGCGGCGGTCGCCGGGCTGCTGGTAGCGACGGCTGATCGCGGTGTTCTCGAAGGTGCCGTTGCCGATGCCGAACAGGCGCAGTTCCGAGCTCAGGCTGAGATTGCCGAGCGTGTCCACCCGGCTGCCATACACGTCGTAGTTGAACAGCACACCGGGCGATGCACTGCCGGCAGGCGCGCGCGCCTGCGGGCGGCTGAGCACGGTGGTCGGCAGGGTCAGCTGGTCCAGCGGTACGTCCAGTGCCAGGGTCTGCATGTGCGCGTCATAGCGCACCACCGCCCCGCTGATCTGGTCCAGGTACACCGGCGCGTCGCCGCTGGCATTGAAGCCGAGCTGGCGCAGCACTTCGGGACTGGCCTGCAGGCGACCGCGATTGTCGGTGAATGGCAGCAGGCCACGCGGTGTGCTGTTGAGCGATACGTCCAGATAGAGCGTCTGGCTGGCGGTGAGCGGGGTGGGGGGCGGCAGGATGGCATCGGCGGACACGCCGGATACATCGGCAGCCCCGGTGGCCCCTGTGCCGGACACATCGGCGGCCTCGGTCGCCGCGGGAGCCAGGGCAGCAAGCAGCGCGCCCATCAACGCCTCAGCGAGCCGGTGGTGGCGACAGTGGCGTCTGTTCCGACTCGCCATTGAGCTTGGCCGTGATCTGGTCGTTGTCGCGGTCGATCGCCGTGCGTTCGAGTGGCCAGCGCATCATCTGGCCGGGCAGCACGTAGCCCAGCAGGCCGGGATGCACGATGCGCGGGCGCTTGGCGCTGCCCAGCGCGAGGTCGGCGATCTGCGCGTAGCTGTCGCCGGAATTGGACACCTCCACGCCGTCGCGGCCATCGTCCAGCCGCACCAGCCGGGCCTGCAGCCGTGCGGCCAGCTTGCCCGACGCCGGTTGCACGAACACCGGAATCGAATAGCGCAGCACGAACTGCATGCCGTCGGTGCGGGTGGACAGGTCCGGCACCTCGTCCACGATCAGCCGGTAGTACTGCTGGGCCGGCGGCGGCTCACGGGTGGGCCGCATCACCCGCACCAGCTGCTGCTGTCCGGCCGCCAGTTCCTGCATCGGCGGGGTGGCGACCAGTTCATCGGTGGGCAGCAGCTGTTCCTGCCCGTTCTGCTGGACCCAGCGGAACACACGCACCTGCAGCTTCACTGGTGAGGTGCCGCTGTTGGTCAGCCACAGTTCGCCGGCGCGTTGGCGGGCTTCCAGCTGCAGGCTGGTGGGGGCCACCTGCAGGCTGGTGGCGCCTGCCATGGGGGCCGCCAGCAGGCAGAGGGCGAGCAGCGCCACGCCGGCGGCGCGCCACGGGCGGGATCCGGCCATGCGGGCGTGCTCCATCAATACGTGATCGTGGCGGTGACCGTATCCAGGTAGTTACCGGTGGCCGGGTTGTTGGTGCTCAGATTCAGGATCTGGCCGTAGACGATGTAGGGCACCGCCAGGCCGGTGCCGATGCCGGCCTGGGTGTTGGTGCCGGTGGTGGCCCCCCACACCAGCGTGTGCGCCGCATCCTGATACAGCTGGTAACCGACATAGTTGTTGGCGGTCACCGCCGCATTGGTGTTCTTCATCCGGCGGGTGGTGACGTCATTGGCGGTACTGGCGTTGGCGCCCGCATTCAGCGAAATCGTGTACGGGGTCAGCGCCGAGCACTGCGCGGTCACTGTGCCCTGGCCCAGCGTGGGCGTGGCGGTGGTGGAGGCGGCGGTGCCGAAATCCACGTTGGTGGCCGCCGCAGCGGTGATGGTGCACGCCTTGGTGACGATCAGGGTGACGTTGAAGTTGGTGGTGTCGGCGGCAAGCACCGGGCTGGACGCCAGGAGCCCGGCCATGGCCCAGGCCAGCGGGGAACGAACTGGGGATCGCATGGACAACCTCCCTGACCCGAAGGTCTGTTGAACAAGGCGAAGACGGCACGATCGGTGCCGCTTTGACGACGCTGGGGCCAGCTTAGGCAGCGCAAGTGTCTGTAATCCGTGATAAATAGGGATCCGAAAGGGCGGAGTCCATCACGCTTTCACTTTCCTTGCCGGAACCGTGCATGGCCTGGATCGCCAGTTGGGTGGCGTTCGTTCAGATTGCGGCCGGATCAGCGATAATGGGCGCCATGAGC
This sequence comes from Stenotrophomonas sp. CC22-02, assembly GCF_004365115.1. Classification (NCBI taxonomy): domain Bacteria; kingdom Pseudomonadati; phylum Pseudomonadota; class Gammaproteobacteria; order Lysobacterales; family Lysobacteraceae; genus Stenotrophomonas; species Stenotrophomonas sp. CC22-02. The sequence goes on from NZ_SOCO01000001.1 coordinate 921,438, forward strand.
GTGAATCTGAAAACCCCGCAGGAAATCGAGATGATGCGCATCGCCGGCCGCCTGGCCAGCGAAGTGCTCGACATCGTCACCCCCCACGTCAAGCCCGGTGTCACCACCGAGGAACTGGACCGCATCTGCCACGACCACATCGTGAACGTGCAGGGCGCCATTCCGGCCAACGTTGGCTACCGCGGCTTCCCCAAGACCGTGTGCACCTCGGTCAACAACGTCATCTGCCACGGCATTCCCAGTGAAGGGAAGGTGCTCAAGGATGGCGACATCGTCAATATCGACGTCACCGTCATCAAGGACGGCTGGCACGGCGATACCAGCCGCATGTACTTCGTCGGCACGCCGTCGGTGATGGCGCGCCGCCTGGTGGAAACCACCTACGAAGCCATGTGGCGCGGCATCCGCGCGGTGCGTCCGGGCGCCACCCTGGGCGACATCGGCCATGCCATCCAGAGCTATGCCGAAGGCGAGCGTTTCAGCGTGGTGCGCGAGTACTGCGGCCACGGCATCGGCAAGGTCTACCACGACGAACCGCAGGTGGTGCATTACGGCCGCCCGGGCCAGGGCCTGGTGCTGCAGCCGGGCATGACCTTCACCATCGAGCCGATGATCAACGAGGGCACCCGCTACAACAAGGTGCTGCCGGACGGCTGGACCGTGGTGACCAAGGACCGCAAGCTGTCGGCGCAGTGGGAGCACATGATCGCGGTCACCGAGACCGGCGTGGATGTGCTGACCCTGTCGCCGGGCGAGTCGCAGGTCTCCTGAGGATGCTGCCGGCGAGTTCGCTGCTGGACACGCCGGCCGCGTCGCTCAACGACCCGGACTGGGCTGCTGCCGCGCGCCAGGCGCTGCAGCAGGCCGACGCGCGCCTGTACCGCCGTTTCGACCAGGGCGACAACATCGAACGCCTGCTGGCGCTGCGCGCACGCGCAGCCGACCATCTGATCCGCCTGGCCTGGCAGCGCTGCCTGCCGGCAGACAGTGGCCTGTCATTGTTTGCGGTGGGCGGCTACGGCCGCGGCGAACTGTTCCCGCGTTCGGACATCGACCTGCTGGTGTTCGGCGAGCCGCCGGCACAGCTGGCCCACGAGCCGGCACTGGCGCGCCTGTTCGCACTGCTGTGGGATTGCGGACTGGCGGTCAGCCATGCCGTGCGGTCGGCGGCGCAATGCCGCGAGGCGGCGGCCGACCAGACCGTACTGACCGCGCTGATCGAGGCGCGCCCGATCCTGGCCGAAGAGGCCACGCGTCGCGCCCTGCGCGAGGCCATCGATGATCGCGAGCTGTGGCCGGCGCGCACGTTCTTCCTGGCCAAGCTGGAAGAACTGCGCAACCGCCATCAGCGCTTCGGTGATACCGCCGACAACCTGGAGCCGGACCTGAAGGATGGCCCCGGCGGCCTGCGCGATCTCAATACGCTGGGCTGGATGGCGCTGCGCGCGTTTGGCGTGCGTGACCTGGAAGCGCTGGTCGGGCTCGGCCACCTGGGCGCCGACGAAGCGGCCGCGCTGAAGCGCGAACGCGCGGTGCTGGCGCGGCTGCGCTTCGGCCTGCACCTGGTGGCGCGCCGCCCGGAAGAGCGCCTGCGCTTTGATTACCAGAAGACCCTGGCCGCGCGCCTGGGCTTCGAAGACGATGCCGAGAATCTCGGTGTCGAAAAGATGATGCAGGGCTTCTATCGTGCCGCACTGGTGGTGCGCCGGATCAGCGACCGCCTGCTGCAGCGCTTCGAGGAACAGTTCGACGGCGAGGCGCAGCCGGAACCGCTGACCGTGGGCTTTTCCCTGCGGCGCGGCTACCTGGCGGCCAACGATGCCGACTGGCCGCGTGGCGATATCGGCCAGGTATTCGCGCTGTTCGCCAGCTGGGCCAACAATCCGCAGGTGCGCGGCCTGCATTCGCTGACCGCACGCGCGCTGGCCGAAGCGCTGCCCGTGCTGCCGGCCTACGACGTGGCCGACGCCGATGCGCGCGAGCAGTTCCTGGCATTGCTGCGTGGCCAGCGCCCGGTCGACACGCTTTCGCGCATGGCGCGGCTGGGCGTGCTCGGGCAGTGGATTCCCGCGTTCGCCCAGGTCAGTGGGCGCATGCAGTTCGACCTGTTCCATGTCTACACCGTCGACCAGCACACGCTGATGGTCCTGCGCAACATCGGCCTGTTCGCCAGCAGTCGTGCCGACGAGCGATTCTCGATCGCGCATGAAGTGTGGCCACGCCTGCGCAAGCCGGAATTGCTGCTGCTGGCCGGCCTGTTCCATGACATCGCCAAGGGCCGTGGCGGCGACCATTCGGAGCTGGGCGCGGTGGACGCGCGCGCGTTCTGCCAGGCCCATGCGCTGAGTGGCACCGATACCGAGCTGGTGGCATGGCTGGTCGAACAGCACCTGCGCATGTCGGTGACCGCGCAGAAGCAGGACATCGCCGATCCAGTGGTGATCCATCGCTTCGCCACTCTGGTCGGCAGCCGCGACCGCCTCGACTACCTGTACCTGCTGACCTGTGCCGACATCGCCGGCACCAGCCCCAAGCTGTGGAACGCGTGGAAGGACCGCCTGCTGGCCGATCTCTATTTCGCCACCCGGCGCGCGCTGCGCGAAGGGCTGGAGCATCCGGTTCCAGCGGCAGAGCGCGTGGCCGAGGCGCGTGACAGCGTGCGCGCGCTGGTGCGCGAGCAGGGCTACGACGATGCCACCATCGACCGCCAGTTCGCGGTGATGCCCGACGAAGGCTTCATCCGGCTGCGGCCGGAGCAGCTGGCCTGGCAGGCGGCCGCGCTGGTGCCGGTGAAGCAGGGCCAGGCGCTGGTGAAGGTGCGCCGGATCAGCGTCGACGACCCGGCACTGGAAGTGTTCGTGCATTCGCCGGACCGCGACGGCCTGTTCGCCGCCATCGTGATGACCTTGGACCGCAAGGGCTATGGCATCCACCGCGCGCGCGTGCTGGATGGCCCTGCCGACACCATCTTCGATACCTTCGAGGTGAACCCGGCCGATGCCTTCGCCGATGGCAGCAGCGCCAACCTGGAGGCTGCGCTGCGCGAGGCGCTCAGCGGTGACCTGACCCGACTGCGGCCCTCGCGCCGGGTGGTGCCACGGCAGCTGCGCCATTTCCGCTTTGCCCCGCGCATCGAGTTCCGCGATGAGCCCGGCGCAACCCGTTTTGCCCTGGTCGCCCCCGACCGTCCCGGCCTGCTGGCCGACGTGGCGTTCGTGCTGCGCAACCAGGGCCTGCGCGTGCATGACGCGCGCATTGCCACATTCGGCGAACGCGCCGAAGACACTTTCGTGATCAGTGACGAACACGACCTCCCCCTGACTGAACCTGCCCGGCAGCAGCTGCATGACGCGATGCTGGCCTGCCTGGACCCTGATCGAAACGCCGGAGACCCCGCCTGATGGCCACCAAGCCCGCCAAGAAAACCGCCGCGACCGCTAAGAGCGCAGCGGCCAGGAAACCTGCCGCCGTGCCGGCCGCGAAGAAGGCCGCCGCGCCGAAGAAGGCCGCTGCGGTGAAGGCCCCGGCGAAGAAGGTGGCTGCACCGAAGAAGGCGCCGGCCAAGAGCGCCGAAGCCGCGCGCGCCGAAACCATTGCCCGCAAGTCGCTGCGCAAGCCGGCCGCGCCGGGCGTGGAAGAGCTGAAGTTCGGCATCGAGAGCGCCTTCGAGCGCCGCGCCACGCTGACCCTGCATGAGCTGGAAGGCTCGACCAAGCCACTTGTGAACCGGGTGATCGACGGCCTGGAAAGCGGTGAGTTCCGGGTTGCCGAACCGGACGGCCACGGCGGCTGGAAGGTCAACGAGTGGCTGAAGAAGGCCGTGCTGCTGTACTTCCGCGTCAACGACATGGCGGTGGTCGATGCGCGCCCGGCGCCGTTCTGGGACAAGGTCGAATCGCGTTTCGCCGGTTATGACGAAGCGAAGTTCCGCCGTGGCGGCGTGCGCGTGGTGCCGGGCGCGATCGCCCGCCGCGGTACGTACTTCGGCAAGGACGTGGTGCTGATGCCGAGCTTCACCAACATCGGCGCCTATGTCGGCGAAGGCACCATGGTCGATACCTGGGCCACCGTGGGCTCCTGCGCGCAGATCGGCCAGCACTGCCACCTGTCCGGCGGCGCCGGCATCGGCGGCGTGCTGGAACCGCTGCAGGCCAGCCCGACCATCATCGAAGACCACTGCTTCATCGGTGCGCGTTCGGAAGTGGTGGAAGGCGTGGTGGTCGGCCACCACAGCGTGATCGGCATGGGCGTGTTCCTCAGCCAGAGCACCCGCATCTACAACCGCGCCACTGGCGAGATCAGCTACGGCTACATCCCGCCGTACAGCGTGGTGGTGTCCGGTTCGCTGCCGAGCAAGGACGGCACCCACTCGCTGTACTGCGCGGTGATCGTCAAGCAGGTCGATGCGAAGACCCGCAGCAAGACCAGCGTGAACGACCTGCTGCGCGGCCTGGCCGACTGAAGGTGACGGCGCCGGAAGACCTGGCGCAGTCCGCGATCTACCGGCATCCGTCCGACACCCTGTTCGGGCGGATGCTGCCTCGCCTGCTGCACGCCCCACGCTGGACCCGGCTGCGGCGTGCGCTGTCGCGGCGCTGGCCGCTGCCGGCGCTGGTCAGCGATGTGCGCGACGTGGTGTATGTGAGCTGGTGGGTCGATGTGCGCCATGCGCCGCCGCCACCGCCGGGCCATCACTACGTCGTGCATGAAGGGCGTACGCCGTACACCATCCTCAGCTACCGTCACGGGCACTTCGGCCCCGCGCTGGCCGGCCCGCTGCGCGCGCTGATGCCCTCGCCACGCCAGAGCAACTGGCGCTGGTATCTGCGCCGTGACGATGCTCCGGACGGGACGCCGGTGGTGCTGTTCGACCGCAACGTGATGGACCAGCTGGCCTTCGTGGCCGGTGCACGCGCGTTCAGTGATGCGATGCAGCCACATCTGTCCACGCGTTTCGAACACCAGATACGCGCCGATGGCGGCGGACAGACCTGGATCGAAGGCGGGCAGGGCAGTGCCCCGGCGCTGCATCTGCAGTGGCGCGCCGCCGAAGGCTGGAACCCTTCGGCATGGGCCGGGTTCTGCGATGGCCAGGACGCACGGCTGCGATTCCTGACCTGCCAGGACGAGGCCATCGCACGTACCTGCGATGGGCGCTGGGCCAGCACCCGCATCGATCTGCCGGTGGATATCACCCGGCTGCAACCGCTGCAGCTGGAGGGCGCAGCGCACTGTCCGCGCCTGCAGGCGATGGGCGTGAACCTGGCCGAAGGGCTGGCGCTGCGCCTGCCGGCGGTGCCGTTCCGGGTCGTGTCCGAGCGCCTGTTGTGAGATTCTGGCCCTCTGTTTTCCAGCATCACAGATGGCCATGAGCACCACTGTCTACGGTTTGAAGAACTGCGATACCTGCAAGAAGGCGACGAAGTGGCTGGACCGCTTCGGCGTGCCGTACACCTTCGTCGACTACCGCGACAACAAGCCCAGCCCGGAAACCCTGCTGGAATGGGCCGCGCAGCTGGGCGGGCTGGCGGCGATGGTCAACAGGTCCTCCACCACCTGGCGGCAGCTGCCGGACAACCGCAAGGCGGCCGAGTCCGATGCTGAGTGGAAGCTGCTGCTGCGTGAGTACCCGCAGCTGATCAAGCGCCCCGTGTTGGTGACCGCCGACGGTACGGTCAGCCAGGGATTCAGCGACAACGGATTCAAGGCACGCTTCGGCGTGGGCGGCGCATGAGCGCCGTCCTCGACCTGACCTGCGAGCTGATTGCACGCCCCTCGGTGACGCCGGACGATGCTGGCTGCCAGGCGTTGCTGGCGGCACGACTGAAGCGGGCCGGGTTCCACTGCGACCCTCTGCGCCTGGGCGAGGTCGACAACCTGTGGGCGACCCACGGGCACGGCGCGCCGGTGCTGGTGCTGCTGGGACACACCGACGTGGTGCCGCCCGGTCCACGCGAGGCATGGGCGAGCGACCCGTTCACGCCGACAATCCGTGACGGCGTGCTGTATGGCCGTGGTACGGCCGACATGAAGGGCAGCGTTGCTGCGTTCGTGGTCGCCGCCGAGCAGTTCGTGGCCGCGCACCCCGATCATCCCGGTACGCTGGCGGTGCTGTTGACCAGCGACGAAGAAGGCGACGCGATCGATGGCGTGCGCCATGTGGCACGGCTGTTCGCCGAGCGTGGCCAGCGCATCGACTGGTGCATCACCGGTGAGCCTTCGTCGACCGCGACGCTGGGTGACCTGCTGCGTGTCGGCCGTCGCGGCAGCCTGTCGGCCAAGCTGCGCGTACAGGGCGTGCAGGGGCATGTGGCGTACCCGGAAAAGGCGCGCAATCCCATCCACCAGGCCGCGCCGGCACTGGCCGAACTGAGTGCGCGGCGCTGGGACGAAGGCTACGAGAGCTTCCCGCCGACCAGCCTGCAGATCTCCAACATCCATGCCGGCACGGGCGCCAACAACGTGATTCCCGGTGAGCTGGAGGTGGATTTCAACATCCGCTACAACCCGCACTGGGACGCGCCGAAGCTGGAGGCGGAGATCGCTGCACTGCTCGACCGGCATGGCCTGCAGTACACGCTGAAGTGGCATCGCAGTGGCGAACCGTTCTACACCCCGGAAGGCACGCTGCGTGCCACTGCGCGTGCCGTGCTGGCCGAACACATCGGTCGTGCGCCGGAGGAAAGCACCGGCGGTGGCACCTCCGACGCGCGCTTCATCGCACCGCTGGGTGCGCAGTGCATCGAAGTGGGGCCGGTCAACGCCAGCATCCACCAGGTGGACGAGAACGTGCGCGTGGACGAGCTGGAAGCGCTGCCGGGGCTGTACCAGCGGCTGGTGGAACGGCTGCTGGTGTGAGGAAGGTGGGTGCCGACCGTTGGTCGGCACGCCTCCGGCTGGGGCTGCTTCCTTGTAGAGCCGAGCCATGCTCGGCTGGCTTTTCCTGGCAGAAGCAGCCGAGCATGGCTCGGCTCTACTACTCCGAGAAAATGAAGAACGGCGGCTCGATCGCCTTCTTCCAATAGCTCGGCGCGGCCATGTAGAAGTGCTGCGCCTCGGCCCTGGCGAACCATTGCGTCGCTGCATCGGTATTTTTCTCCACGCCCGGCGCGCTCCGCCCCAGCAACAGCCCGGCAAAGTACTGGCCGAACACATTGCCCTGCTCACCGGCACGCTGGTACAGCTGCAGGGCGCGCGCCGGATCGCGCGGCAGGCCTACGCCTCTTTCCAGCAGCGCGCCCAGGTCCACCTGCGCTTCGGCATCGCCGCGCTCGGCGCGTCGCTGGATGCGGGCCACCAGCGGGTGCACGGTGCCGGCGTGCGCGGCCACCGCATCCGGCAGTCGCGAGGATCGGCTTGGATAGCGCTGGTAGATCATCGCGCGCAGGTCCCAGCGCAATGCCAGCTGAGCGTCGCTGCGCGCGCGATAGGCAGTGGCGAGTTCATGGAACGCGTAGGGATTACCGTGGTTGGCCGCTGCCAGGTAGGCGCGTTCGCCACGTCGCCACGACGCACGCAGAACCGGTGCAGGATCGATATGGGGGCTGTCGGCATGCCGCAGCGTGCCGGACGTCCAGATCCGGCCCAGTGCTTCTTCCGCCTTGGTGTTGTGGAAGGTCCAGGGCGTGATCGCGGTGGCGCGCTCGTAGTACGTGATCGCACGCGGATCGTTGAAGTGCTCGAAGGTCTGCGCGGTGTTCCAGGCACCGTCGAAGCTGCCGTCGGTGCCGCGTTGCTCCAGGCTTTGCTGCTGGGCTGGCGGCAGGGGCGAGGGCGGGGGCACGGTCTGGCATGCGGCCGGGCCCAGGCAGAGCAGGGCGGCCAGCGCCCCGCTGCGTCCATTGCGGTGTTGCATTCCAGTTACACATTGCAGGGCGGGCCATTATGCGCCGCCAGGCGGTCCGGCTGGTTGCCGACGCAACTGTTGCACCGTACCGGAAACCGGGGTAGGGTCGATGTCATGTCGATCCGCCCGGCCACCGCCGTCAACAACAACCGCAATAATCTGCGCGCGAATAATCGTGCGCGGCCGATGCGGGACTGCGCCCTGGGTAGATAGACAGCAACATACGCCCGGACACCAGAAAACCCGCATCGGCCGATGCGGGTTTTTTTGTGCCCGGGCGCAGCCCCACCCGGGCCTGGATGGCCGGTCGAACACCTTCCCACCCGTGAAATCCCCCAACAGGAGCTCCGCCATGTGTTCGATCTTCGGAATCTTCGGCCTGCAGGCCGGTGACGATCTTCCCGCCCTGCGCCGCCATGCGCTGGAACTGTCGCAGCGCCAGCGCCACCGCGGCCCGGACTGGAGCGGCGTGTACCTCGACGAGGGCGCATTGCTGGTCCACGAGCGGCTCGCCATCGTCGATCCAGCCGGCGGCTCGCAGCCGTTGCTGTCGGCCGATGGCCAGCTGGCGCTGGCGGTGAACGGCGAGATCTACAACCACCAGCAGTTGAAGGCCGCACTGACCACCGCCTATGACTTCCAGACCGGCTCGGACTGCGAAGTAATCAACGCGCTGTACCGCCAGGGCGGATCGCCGGCGCAGTGGCTGGAGCAGCTCAACGGCATCTTCGCCTTCGCGCTGTGGGACCGTGACAGCGGTCGCGTGCTGGTGGCGCGCGATCCGGTCGGCGTGGTGCCGCTGTACTGGGGCCATGATGCGCAGGGGCGCCTGCGCGTGGCCTCGGAGATGAAGGCGCTGGTCGACTCCTGCGCCGATGTCGCGCAGTTCCCGCCAGGCCATTACTTCGACAGCGCCAGCGGCGAACTGGTGCGCTATTACCAGCAGCCGTGGCGCGAGTATGCGGATGTGCAGGGCCGCCAGGCCGACCTGGCCGAACTGCGGCAGGCCTTCGAGCACGCGGTGGAGCGCCAGTTGATGAGCGATGTACCGTACGGGGTGCTGTTGTCCGGTGGCCTCGATTCCTCGCTGGTCGCCGCGGTGGCCGCACGCTACGCGCGCCGTCGGATCGAGGACGGTGGGCAGACCGAAGCCTGGTGGCCGCGCCTGCACTCGTTTGCGATTGGGCTGAAGGGCTCGCCCGATCTGGCTGCTGCAGCGGTTGCCGCCGAAGCGCTGGGCACCGTGCACCACGGCTTCGAATACACCTTCGAAGAAGGCCTGGACGTGCTGCCGGAAGTGATCCGCCACATCGAGACCTATGACGTCACCACCATCCGCGCATCGACGCCGATGTTCCTGCTGGCGCGCCGGATCAAGGCGATGGGAGTGAAGATGGTGCTGTCCGGCGAAGGTAGCGACGAAATCTTCGGCGGCTACCTTTACTTCCACAAGGCGCCGGATGCGCGCGAATTCCACGATGAGCTGGTGCGCAAGCTCGATGCGCTGCACAACTATGATTGCCTGCGCGCCAACAAGTCGATGATGGCCTGGGGCGTGGAGCCGCGTGTGCCGTTCCTGGATCGCGAATTCCTCGACGTGGCGATGCGTTTCGACGCCGCGCACAAGATGGTCGGTGCCGGGTTCGGTGGCCGTCGCATCGAGAAGGCGGTGCTGCGCGAAGCGTTCGACGGCTACCTGCCGGACAGCATCCTGTGGCGGCAGAAGGAACAGTTCAGCGATGGCGTCGGCTATGGTTGGATCGACGGGCTGAAGGCACACGCCGAGGCGCAGGTGAGCGACCGTGTGCTGGCGGCGGCGGACAAGCGCTTCGCGCACAACCCGCCACAGACAAAGGAGGCGTACTACTACCGCCACCTGTTCGAGCAGTTCTTCCCCAGCCGTGCGGCTGCCGAAACCGTACCGGGCGGCAAGTCGATCGCCTGTTCGTCGCCGGCGGCGATTGCATGGGATGCCAGCTTCGCGGCAGCAGCTGACCCGTCCGGGCGTGCGATTGCCGGCGTACACGAGCAGGCGCTGGCCTGACAGGAAGCCTCCCGAGGGATCGCCCGCGCTAAACGAATGGGTGGGTTGACTCTGGATCAGCCGGCGCAGAAATGCGCTGGCTGTCATGCCATTGCAGGAGCATTCGAGACGGTCCGGCATAGATCCGCGGCAGTGCTTTCGAGAGTTTTGCCCGCCTCGATCAGAATGCCATCACGACGTTTCCCGACGAGCACTGTGTCGATGAGGAAATAGAGTGTGGCCTGGTCGGGACTGGAAATGCCGTTCTCGGTGTCAATCGTGATCCTGTCGTCGATGCCGAGGTGCTGTGCAATCGGGCATATGTCCGGACGCGCGCGCTGGCGCTCTGACAACCAGGCTCTGAGCTGATCGAAATCGACGGAAAGCAACCTGCGCAGGACGCCTTCCTTGAGAAAAGGGCGATTGCTTTCGGAGATCTCGATGTACGTGTACCAGTGCTGGTCTGAATCGAACGTCTCCGCCATTATCCTTGGAGGCTGGTTGATGTTGTGCTTGATGACGTTGTTGATCTCCGAATACAACTGAAATCGAAGCCCTTCACCTGTGAACGCATTGCTGATGAGTGGTTGGATGTAATGGAAGTAGGTACTTACCTGCTTGAGCGGCCAGCCCGGCAGGTTCTTCTCATGTTCTCGAATGAGCTTTACACCGAGCTTTTTCAGTCGTTCCTCGATGGATGCCGCGTGCAACTCAAGCCAGAACTCGGGGCGGTCTGTGTCGGAGTTCTCTTTCCACTTTTCCCTGTAGTTTTCCAGGAATTCTCTGAAGGCAACGCGGGGATCCTTGTTCTTTGCATCGGATTTTTTCGACGACAGGAATGGGCGCTTGATCCAGTCATGTTGCACAAGGGTGATGTTCTGCTCTGGAACACCGATCCGTATCGCACAGAGCATCGCGTAGTAGTCGGTAAGCGACGACATCGCGGCGAGGATGGCGTCCGCCAGTGCAGCTTGGCAGTGGGCAGCAGCTTCTGCCTTTTCCTTGGCAGGATCAGCAGACCGAGGGCGAGTCAACTTCGCTTTGCGGTGCTTTTCGCGTGCGAGATTCTCATAGACCGCGATGCAGGCTGATCTGTAAAGGCGCCGAAGCTGCAGCAGCTTTGCGCACTGGCTTTGGATGCTGGCACGTACAGCCGTTTCCAGAGATGTCTGCGACATGGATCTGCCTAGATGATCGAGAGGCTCTGGACTGTAAAGCGGAACTCCCAGGCTGTCTTTAGGAATGGCTGCAAAAGCCAACTCGCTGATCGCGACTGCCTCAGCCTGGGCATTACCGTGCAGGCACCAGCGTCATCACATGCTGGGCCTTGCCCGGCAGGAACGGGGTCGGGCGGCCATGCACCCAGTCTTCGTGGCCGGCACCCCAGTAGGGGGACAGTGGATGACCGCTCTGACCGCCGGGCATGTGCACGATGCCGTCGGCCTCGTGGCCGGGCGAGACCACCATCCGCTCGGAGGCGCCGAAATTCGGCGTCTGCACGCGCGGCATGTCGCGGTCGCCGGGCAGGCGATCGGCCGGCATGCACAGCCAGCGCTTTGCGAAGTCCGGCAGCGCGCGTGCGATCGGATGGCAGATCGCCGCGGTGTTGCGTTCGCCCCAGCTGCGCTGGGCCAGCGGGCCCTGTTTGGACAGTTCGCCCTCGGTTCGTCGTGCCGCATCGACCAGCAGTGCGTCCCAGCTGTCGAAGGCGGGGGGCAGCAGGTTGGCCGGGCGCTGCTGCAGCATCGGCCAGGCGACGCCTTCCAGCTGCGCCAGCCGCGGGTCCAGGTAGTCCTCTCCCAGTCGAGCGTTGGCCGGGGCCAGTAGTGCGTCAGACAGCGTCTGCATTACCTGCGAGCGGAACTCGCGCACCACCCGGTAGCTGACCGAGCTGGACGAGGCGCGGCCGCCCCATTGATGGCTGGCCTCTCCCAACCGCTTCAGCGCGGGATCGTCACTGCGTTCGATAACGTCATGCAGCAGTGCCCACCAGCGCTGCAGGAACACCGCACGGTCGTCGAGCTGGATTGCCAACAGGTCGTGCTCGTCGAAGCGCTCCTGGATGGCCAGCAGGTCGCGGATCTGCCGCGCACGGGCGCCGAGGTCATAACCACCATGGCCGACGCTGGCCAATGCCTCGCCGTCGAGGACGCGGCCGTTGGCGGTCCACAGGCGATGATCGGGTGGGTCGATCAGTGCCGGTGCGGCGTCGCTGCGGATCGGCCAGGGCGCGCAGTCCTGGTTGCTGGCGGCATTGAAGCCGGCCGGTGCACAGCCGGGACCGCGGTCGGGGCGGGCGCCGATCAGGCGCCAGGCGATGCGTCCGCTGCGGTCGCCGATCACCAGGTTCTGCGCGGGGATGCCGGCCTGGTCGGCGAAGTGCAGGGCGGCTTCCAGATCGCCGGCACGGGCCAGGTCACCAAAGTCCAGGCGCACCGCACCCGGCAGCTGCGCGACCCAGCGCAGGGCATCGCCGCTGCCATCGGCATGCGTGTGCAGGATCGGTCCCCAGGCGGTCTCGCGCACCGGGAACAGCACGTCGGCCTGGCCCGCCACCGCGATGCGCTCGTCATGCACGGTGACCGCAGCGTTGGCCGGTTCAGTGCGGTAGTCCGCCGTGTCGATATAGCTGTTGGTGAAGCCCCAGGCGACATGCCCGTTGCTGCCGACGATCACCGCCGGCAGGCCGGGCAGCGAGAAACCGGTGACATCGACCTGGCCGCCCGCGGCCTGCGGGTCGGGGTAGCGCAGGCGCACGCGGAACCACAGCCCCGGCGCGCGCAGGCCCAGGTGCATGTCATCGGCGACGATGGCGCGGCCGTCGGCGGTCAGTGCACCGGATACGGCGAAGTTGTTGCTGCCGACCGCATCGGCCTCTTCCTGCCCGGTGCCCGGCTTTCCCTGCAATGTGCGCAGATCAAGCTGGCTGGCATCGGGCAGCACGGCGTTGCCGGTCGGTTCGCCGAACAGGGGCGCATCCCATTCGCTGCCATCGTGGGCGAGCAGGGCGTACAGCGCCGGCGGCACCACCGCGCGGATGCGGCTCAACGCCAGCTCGGTCTGGTTGCCCGGATCCTGCAGGTCGGCGTACATGGCCAGCCCGGTGAGCACGCTGTCGCTGGCCCGCCAGGGCTGCGGCGCCTGCCGCAGCAGCAGGTACGCCCATGGCCGCACCGGGAGTCCGGCCAGTCCCTCATTGACGCCGGCGACGTAGGCGCCCACGGCCTCGCTGTTGCTGCCCAGCGCGGCCTGCATGTTGGCCTCGGTACGCGCGCGCAGGCGATGCACGCGCATGCGCTTGTCGGCGTCGATGGCCTTCGGCCCGAACAGCGCCGACAGCTCGCCCGCGGCACTTCGCCGCATCAGGTCCATCTCGAAATAGCGTTCCTGCGCATGCACGCGGCCCAGCGCACGCATCGCGTCGGCCTGGCTGCCGGCGGAGATGGTGACCACGCCCAGCGCGTCGCGCTCGACGGTGACCGGCTTGGCCAGGCCCGGCAGCGCATGCTCGCCGTCCAGGTCGGCCAGGCTGCCGCGCAGCAGCAGCCACAGCACCAGAACGGTGACCAGCACGATGGCGATCAACACGCCCAGCACCCAACGCCATGTACGTCGCATCGCACGTCCTTTCCACGCTCGAGGGTCGATTGTAGCCGCAGGCGCAACTGCGACTGATTCCGATTAGATCACCGTCGCCGGAAATGCGTCACCCTATGCCGCATCGATTCACAGGAGCCCCCCCATGAAAGGCAACCCGGACGTCATCGCCTGCCTGAAGGAACTGCTGCGCGGCGAGCTTGCTGCCCGCGACCAGTACTTCATCCATTCCCGCCGCTACGAGGACCAGGGTCTGTTCGCGCTGTACGAACGCCTGAACCACGAGATGGAAGAGGAAACCCAGCACGCCGATGCGCTGCTGCGCCGCATCCTGTTCCTGGGCGGCGACCCGGACATGCGCCCGCATGCCACCGAGCCGGGCAAGACCGTGGAGGAGATGCTGCAGAAGGATCTCGATACTGAATACGCGGTTCGGAACAATCTCGCTGCCGGCATGAAGCTGTGCGAAGAGAAGGGTGACTACGTGAGCCGCGACATGCTGCTGGCGCAGCTGAAGGACACCGAGGAAGACCACGCCTGGTGGCTGGAGCAGCAGCTGGGCCTGATCAAGCGCATCGGCCTGGAGCTGTACCAGCTGAGCAAGATCGACGGCAACGGCGCCCCGGCGCACTGAGCCGCAGGCGCTGGGCAATTCCCGGCGACCACCCGGTAGAGCCGACCGCTGGTCGGCTGCTCTTCAAAAAGCAGCCGACTAACAGTCGGCTCTACCAGGAGCCAGAAGCAGCCGACCAGCGGTCGGCTCTACCAGAAGAAGCACAAAGTTCTGTCGCCCGCCAGCACCGGAGCATCGCCAGCCAGCCTTCGCCCGCCAGCTGCTCCACCGCCCGCCAGCCGACAACGAAAAAGCCGGGGCATGCCCCGGCTTTTTTGTGCCTGATCTCCGGCAAAGCGTGTCAACCAAGGTTGACACCCACCTCAACCAAGGTTGACACCCACCAGGGGCAGGGCCCCACCCCCTATTCCACCGACAAGCCTTCCACCTTCTGCCAGCCGCGCGGCAGCAGGTGGCCGCGGGTGGCGCGGGCGCCGAGGTAGGCGTCCAGCTCGTTGAACTTCAGGCCCATGGTGCGCTGGCCGGCGCGGACCTGCAGGGTCTGCCCCGGGCTGATCGCCACGATGGCGACCACGCGTTCGGTGGCGAGCTTGGCCTTCGGGATCTCGATGATCTTGTTGCCCTTGCCCTTGTCCAGTTCCGGCAGGTCGTTGGCAGCGATCGCCAGCAGGTTGCCGGAGCTGGTCACCGCCACGATGCGATCGGTGGCGACGTTGGCGACCACCGACGGGGTCAGCACCGACGAACCGGCCGACAGGTTCAGCATCGCCTTGCCGGCCTTGTTGCGGCCGATCAGGTTCTCGAAGCGGGTGACGAAGCCGTAGCCGTGGGTGGAGGCCAGCACGAAGCGCGTCTCCGGCTCGGCGCTGGCCAGGGTCACGAAGCTGGTGCCCGGCGCCGGCGAGAAGCGGCCGGTCAGCGGTTCACCATTGCCGCGCGCCGAAGGCAGGGTATGCACCGGCGTCGAGTAGGCGCGGCCCTCGCTGTCAAGGAACGCGACCTGCTGGGTACTGCGCGCGCGCACCGCGCCCTGCAGGGCGTCGCCATCGCGGTAGGACAGGGCGGACGCATCGACATCATGGCCCTTGGCGGCACGGATCCAGCCCTTCTCCGACAGCACGACGGTCATCGGCTCGCTCGGTACCAGCTCGGTCTCGTCGATGGCCTGCGCGGCCTGGCGCTGCACCAGCGGCGAACGGCGTGCGTCGCCGAACTTCTTGGCATCAGCGGTCAGTTCGTCGCGGATCAGCTTCTTCAGCTTGGCCTTGCTGTCGAGGATGCCGAGGATCTTCTCGCGCTCCTTGGCCAGCTCGTCCTGCTCGCCGCGGATCTTCATCTCTTCCAGGCGGGCCAGCTGCTTCAGCTTGGTTTCCAGGATGTACTCGGCCTGGTCGTCGGACAGGCCGAAGCGCGCGATCAGCGCTGCCTTCGGTTCGTCCTCGGTACGGATGATGTGGATCACCTCGTCCAGGTTGAGGAAGGCGACCAGCAGGCCTTCCAGCAGGTGCAGGCGGCGCTCGACCTTCTGCAGGCGGTGCTGCAGGCGGCGGGTGACGGTATTGCTGCGGAAGGTCAGCCATTCGCTGAGCAGCATCTTCAGGTTCTTCACCTGCGGACGGCCGTCCAGCCCGATCACGTTGAGGTTGACGCGGTAGCTGCGCTCCATGTCCGTGGTTGCGAACAGGTGGCCCATCAGCTGCTCGGCGTCGACGCGGTTGGAGCGCGGCACCAGCACCACCCGCACCGGGTTGGCGTGGTCGGACTCATCGCGGATGTCTTCCAGCCACGGCAGCTTCTTGGCGCGCATCTGCGCGGCGATCTGCTCGATCACCTTCGACGGCGACACCTGGAACGGCAGCGCGGTGACCACGATGTTGTTGGCTTCCTTGGTGAAGGTCGCACGTGCACGCACGCTGCCGTTGCCGGTCTCGTACATGTTCCGCAGATCGCTGGCCGCGGTGATGATCTCGGCGCTGGACGGGTAGTCCGGGCCCTGCACGTGCTCGCACAGGTCGCGCACGCTGGCCTCGGGGTTGTCCAGCAGGTGCAGCAGCGCGCTGACGATCTCGTTGAGATTGTGCGGCGGCACGTCGGTGGCCATGCCCACGGCGATGCCGGTGGTGCCGTTGAGCAGCAGGTGCGGCAACCGTGCCGGCATCCAGGTCGGTTCCTGCAGGGTGCCGTCGAAGTTCGGCGCCCAGTCGGTGGTGCCCTGGCCCAGTTCGCCCAGCAGTACTTCGGCGATCGGGGTCAGCTTGGATTCGGTGTAACGCATCGCCGCGAACGACTTCGGGTCATCGCTGGAGCCGAAGTTGCCCTGGCCCTCGATCAGCGGGTAGCGGTACGAGAACGGCTGGGCCATCAGCACCAGCGCTTCGTAGCACGCGCTGTCGCCGTGCGGGTGGTACTTGCCGATGACGTCACCGACGGTGCGCGCGGACTTCTTCGGCTTGGACGCGGCATTCAGGCCCAGCTCGCTCATCGAGTAGATGATGCGGCGCTGCACCGGCTTCAGGCCGTCGCCGATGAACGGCAGGGCGCGGTCCAGGACCACGTACATCGAGTAGTCGAGGTAGGCGCGCTCGGCGTACTCACGCAACGGCAGTTGTTCGAATCCGTGGAACACGGGGCGGGCAAGTTCGGTCATGCGGCGTTGTTACCTGTTGTCGGGAGGCGGCGACGGCGGTCGCCGCTCGCAATCCTGTGATTATCCGGATGCGGCGGGGGATGCCAAGCCGCGCGCAGGGTCCAGCCCGGTTTCCAGGCCATGCCCGGCGCGTGCCAGGTAGCGCCCGGGTGGCAGCCCGAAGTGGCGGCGGAACACGGTGACGAAGGCGCTGGCGCTGCTGAAGCCCAGCGCATGGGCGATATCGGCCACGCTGCGGCCATCGGTCAGCTGGCGCAGGGCCTCGGACAGGCGGGCCTGCTGCCGCCACTGGGCGAAGCTGAGGGTGGTCTCGTCGCGGAAGTGGCGGGTCAGGCTGCGCGGGGAAAGTCCGGCCCAGTGCGCCCATTCGGCCAGGCTGCGCTCGTCGGACGGGTCGGCCAGCAGCTGCGAGGCGATCTTCAGCAGGCGCCGGTCATGCGGCATCGGCAGGTGCATGCGCTGGCGCGGGGCGGTGCGGATCTCGTCCAGCAGCACGTCGATGATGTGCTGGCGCTCGGGCGTGGTGGCATAACCCAGCGGCCATTCGCAGATGCGATCGGCCAGCGCCTGTGCCAGCTTGGACAGGCCCAGCACGCACGGATCGGAGGGCAGGGTGGCGCAGGCAGGCGCCGCCAGGGCCATGCCCCAGCCGCGCAACGGCCCGTCGAGGGTGACCGTATGTGGCTCCAGCGGCGGCATCCAGCCGGCCGAACCCGGGGCCAGTGACCAGGTGCCGTGCGAAGTACGGGTGGTCAGCAGGCCGCGCTCGACACAGATCAGCTGCGCGCGCTGGTGGTGGTGCCAGTCAACTTCGCGGACCAGGCCCTGCGGGCTGTCGAAGCGGAAGGCGACGACCGGTGGGCCATCGTTGCGCTCGAACCAGTCCAGCGCGTCGTCACGCAGCAGGCGCTTGGGAGGGGGGATTTCTGCCTTGTTCATCATATCCGCTGGCTGAAATGTGTCATCCATTGGCTGGATTGTACTACCGGGCCACCTGACCAGATCATTAAGGTAGGCGCCTTCACTGATCGAGCCCGCTGCTGCAACACAGCATTCGATGCCAGATCGAATATTTCCATTGAGAAATATTTTTTTTGGAAGAGAATGCTCCCCCATGATCTGTCCTGCAACCACTCCCCCCAGCTTCGGCCTGCTGCTGCGCCAGGTGCGCGACGGCCTGGTCCGCCAACTCGACGCGTCCATGGCTGAAGAAGATCTGGGCATCGGCTTCACCCACTACATCGGGCTGAAGGTGCTTTCGCACATGGCCCCCTGTACCGCCAACGAACTGGCCCAGGCCATCGATCAGGTGCCCAGCGCGGTGACCCGCCTGCTGGACAAGCTCGAGGCCTTGGGCTGTGTCCGCCGCGAGCCGCATGCGCAGGACCGGCGTGCACTGCAGATCGTGCTGACCGACGAAGGCCGCGCATTGTGGGCGCGGCTGAAGCTGCGCGGCGATGCGGTGATGGATTACGCCCTGCGCGATCTTTCCGCCGATGAGCGCACGCTGCTGCTGTCCCTCCTTACCCGAATCCGCGATTCACTGACGACCCCATGAACCCGATCCCGCATCCCACTCTCCGCCGGTCCGGGCGCGCGCTGCTGGTGTCAGCGCTGGCCCTGGCCCTGGCCGCCTGCGCCAGCAGCCGCGGCCTCACCCCGCAGGGCCACGTGCTTGAGGTGGACAGCCTGCACAGCGAACGCACCCTGGCCGACACCGACCTGAGCGCCACCGGTTTCCCGGCGCAGGACTGGTGGAAGGCACTGGGCGACGCGCAGCTGGACGCGCTGGTCGCTGAAGGCCTCGCCGGCCACCCGAGCCTCGATGCCGCCGATGCACGCCTGCGCCAGGCCCAGGCCCAGGTCGGCACCGCACGTGCCGATCAGCTGCCCAGCCTGTCGGTGTCCGGTGGCTACACCGGCCTGCGCCTGCCCGAGTCGATGGTCGGCAGCGAGATGGGTGGCCGCTACGGCGGCAGCAGCCAGGTTGCCTTCGACTTCAGCTACGGCGTGGACCTGTGGGGCGGCAAGCGCGCCGCCTGGGAAGCGGCCGTGGATGGCGCGCATGCCGCCACGGTCGAAGCCCAGGCGGCACGCCTGAACCTGTCCACCGGCATCGCCCAGGCCTATGCCGACCTGGCCTATGCGTGGCAGCTCAATGACGTGGCCGAGGAAGAACTGACCCGCTCGCAGAAGTCACTGCAGCTGACCCGCCAGCGCCGCAGCGCCGGCATCGACAGTGACCTGCAGGTGCGCCAGGCCGAGGCCCGCGTGCCGGCCGCGCAGCAACAGGTGCTGGCCGCGCAGCAGCGCATCGACGCTGCCCGCACCGCGCTGGCCGCGCTGGTCGGCAAGGGGCCGGACCGGGGCCTGTCGATCCAGCGCCCGCAGCCGCTGAACCCGATGGCGTTGCAGCTGCCGGGCGTGCTGCCGAGCGAACTGCTTGGCCGTCGCCCGGATATCGTGGCTGCGCGCTGGCGCGTGGAAGCGGCCGACAAGCAGATCAAGGTCGCCAGGACCAAGTTCTACCCGAGCTTCAACCTGACCGCGCTGGCCGGCGTGGTCGCCCCGAACGTGGGTGATCTGCTGAAGAGCAGTTCCACCTTCGCTTACATCGGCCCGGCGCTGAGCCTGCCGATCTTCGAAGGCGGCAAGCTGCGCGCCAACCTGGCCAACACCGATGCGCAGTACGACCTGGCGGTGGCCAACTACAACCAGGCCGTGCTCGATGCACTGCGCGACGTCGCCGACCAGGTCAATGCGGTGCGTTCGCTGGCACAGCAGGCGCATGCGCAGCAGCAGGCCGTGGACACCGCACGTTCGGCCTTCGACCTGGCCCAGCAGCGCTACCGCGCCGGCATCGGCAGCTACCTGGACGTGCTGACCGCGCAGTCCACCCTGCTGCAATCGCAGCAGCAGCTGGCCGGCCTGCAGTCGCAGCAGGTGCAGACCTCGGTACGCCTGAGCAAGGCCTTGGGCGGTGGTTTCCAGCCCGCTGACGCCGACCGCGCCCCGATTGCCTCCCATTCCGATTCCTCGCATTCCTGAAGACCTCCGCCATGAGCCAGACCCAAGACACCGCGGCCCCGGCCGCCTCCAACCGCCGTGGCAACCTGCTGCGCGGCCTGTTCGTGATCGTCGTGCTGCTGCTTGCCGCACTGGCGCTGTGGTACTTCATGTTCGGCCGTTGGTTCGAAGAGACCGACGATGCCTATGTGCAGGGCAACCAGGTGCAGATCACCCCGCTGGTGGCCGGTACCGTGGTCGCCATCAACGCCGATGACGGCATGCGCGTCGAGCGCGGCCAGCTGCTGGTGCAGCTGGATCCGTCCGACACCTCGGTGGCGCTGCAGCAGGCCGAAGCCAACCTGGCCAAGACGGTGCGCCAGACCCGCGGCCTGTACCGCAGCGTGGAGGGCGCGCAGGCAGACTTGAATGCCCGCCAGGTGACCCTGAAGCGCGTGCGTGACGACTTCGCCCGCCGCAAGGACCTGGCCGCCACCGGTGCCATCTCCAACGAAGAACTGGCCCATGCCCGCGATGAGCTGGCGGCCGCCGAAGCGGCCGTGGCTGGTTCGCGCGAGACCGTCGAGCGCAACCGCGCGCTGGTCGACGACACCGTGATCGCCACCCAGCCGGACGTGCAGGCAGCGGCCGCGCAGCTGCGCCAGGCCTTCCTCAACAACGCCCGCGCCGGCATCGTCGCGCCGGTCACCGGCTACGTTGCCCGTCGTTCGGTGCAGGTCGGCCAGCGCGTGCAGCCGGGCAATGCCCTGATGGCCGTGGTGCCGACCGAGCAGATGTGGGTCGAGGCCAACTTCAAGGAAACCCAGCTGCGCCACATGCGCCTGGGCCAGGAAGTGGAGCTGAAGTCCGACCTGTACGCCGGTGACGTGAAGTACAAGGGCCGCATCCAGAGCCTGGGCCTGGGTACCGGTTCGGCGTTCTCGCTGCTGCCGGCGCAGAACGCCAGCGGCAACTGGATCAAGATCGTGCAGCGCGTGCCGGTGCGCATCGCCATCGATGCCAAGCAGCTGGCCGAGCACCCGCTGCGCATCGGCCTGTCGATGAAGGCCGAAGTGAGCCTGCGCGACCAGAAGGGCGAAGTGCTGCCGAGCGCGGCGGCCAAGGGCACGGTGTTCGACACCGACGTGTATGCCAAGCAGCTGCATGATGCCGATGGGGTGATCCACACGATCATCCAGGGCAACCTGCCGCAGCAGCAGGCGAAGGCGGGCTGAGGTCGCCATGTCCGCACAAGCTCCAGCCGCGCCCGGCGCTCCGGGCGCACCGGCGGCGCCAGGTGCGGCCTCCGGGTTCCTGCCGCCCAGCGTCGCCCTGTGCACCGTGGGCCTGGCAATGGCGTCGTTCATGCAGGTGCTCGACACCACCATCGCCAACGTCTCGCTGCCGACCATCGCCGGCAATCTCGGTGCCAGCTCGCAGCAGGCGACCTGGGTCATCACCTCGTTCGCGGTCAGCACCGCCATCGCGCTGCCGCTGACCGGCTGGCTCAGCCGCCGCTTCGGCGAACGCAAGCTGTTCGTCTGGGCCACGCTGGCCTTCGTCATCACCTCGCTGCTGTGCGGCCTGGCGCAGAGCATGGGCATGCTGGTGGTATCGCGCGCGCTGCAGGGCTTCGTGGCCGGCCCGATGTACCCGATCACGCAGTCGCTGCTGGTCTCGATCTATCCCCGCGAAAAACGCGGGCAGGCGCTGGCCCTGCTGGCCATGATCACCGTGGTGGCGCCGATCTGCGGCCCCATCCTCGGTGGCTGGATCACCGACAACTACAGCTGGGAATGGATCTTCCTGATCAACGTGCCGTTGGGCATCTTCGCCGCGCTGGTGGTGGGCAACCAGCTGAAGGGGCGCCCGGAGCAGATCGAGAAACCGAAGATGGACTACGTCGGCCTGATCACCCTGGTGATCGGCGTCGGTGCGCTACAGCTGGTGCTCGACCTGGGCAATGACGAGGACTGGTTCTCGTCGATGAAGATCGTGGTGCTGGCCTGTGTGGCCGTGGTGGCGCTGACGGTATTCCTGATCTGGGAACTGACCGACAAGGATCCGATCGTCGACCTGAAGCTGTTCCGCCATCGCAACTTCCGCGCCGGTACGCTGGCGATGGTGGTGGCCTATGCGGCGTTCTTCAGCGTGGCGTTGCTGATCCCGCAGTGGCTGCAGCGTGACATGGGCTACACCGCGATCTGGGCGGGCCTGGCGACCGCGCCGATCGGCATCCTGCCGGTGATCATGACCCCGTTCGTGGGCAAGTACGCATCGCGCTTCGACATGCGCATGCTGGCCACGGTGGCCTTCATCGTGCTGTCGATGACCAGCTTCCTGCGCTCGAACTTCAACCTGCAGGTGGACTACATGCACGTGGCCGGCGTGCAGCTGATCATGGGTATTGGTGTCGCGCTGTTCTTCATGCCGGTGCTGCAGATCCTGCTGTCGGACCTGGATGGTCGCGAGATCGCCGCGGGTTCCGGTCTGGCGACGTTCCTGCGTACGCTGGGTGGCAGCTTCGCGGCATCGCTGACGACGTGGCTGTGGGCGCGGCGCACACAGGTGCACCATGCCGACCTGACCGAGCACATCTCGGCCTATCAGCCGGGCATGCAGGACCAGGTGGCGGCAATGGGGCAGGGTGACCTGCAACATGGCGCGGCGGTGCTGAACAACATGATCAACCACCAGGCATCGCAGATGGGCTTCAACGACATCTTCTTCCTGCTGGGCTGGATCTTCCTGGCGATCATCGCGTTCCTGTGGCTGGCCAAGCCACCGTTCGGCGCCGGTGCAGGTGCGGCCTCGGCCGGTGGCGGGCATTGACCGACCAGTGTTGATGAAAAACAAAACCCCGCCGCAAGGCGGGGTTTTCGTTTGCAGCCTCATCGCGATGCATGCATGCGTCGCGCGGATGTGCCCGGATGACGGGCATGAAAAAACCCGCTTGCGCGGGTTTGATCATTTGCTGAGTCATGGTGCCCAGGAGAGGACTCGAACCTCCACGAAGTTGCCCCCGCTAGCACCTGAAGCTAGTGCGTCTACCAATTCCGCCACCTGGGCGACTCAGGAGACGAATTATGGGGAACGGCAGAAGATGTGTCAACAACATTTCACGCTTTTTTCTGCGGCGGTACGCCCAGGTGATGCAGCAGGCTGCGCATCGCCGGCGACAGCTGCGTCCACTCGGCAAAACAGGCGCACAGGCGACGTTGTGCCCAGGCATCGGCAAGCGGTAGCGCGACAGTGTGCGTGCTGCGCCGATGCTGGCGGGCGATGGTACGCGGCACGATGCCGACCCCGATGCCGTGGCCGACCATGATGCACACGCCTTCGAAGGTCTTCATGCGGATGCGCACGTCCAGGCGGCGCCCGATGTCGCGCGCCTGGTCTTCAATGTAGGTCTGCAATGCATTGCCATCGGCCAGCGCAACGAAGGTCTCGCCGGCAACCTCGGCGAAGGCCACGCTGCGCCGCGATGCGAAGCGGTGGTCTGCGGGCAGCAGCATCACCAGCGGATCCTCGGCCACCACATGCTGCTGCAGGCCGGCGGCATCGACGGCGTCGCTGATGATGCCGGCCTCGGCCTGGCCGGTACTGATCGCACGCACGACTTCAGGACTGGTCCGTTCCAGCAGTTCGACATGCAGGCGCGGGCGCTCGGCCAGCCAGGGGGCGAGACGCGAGGGCAGGTAGTTGGTCAGCGCTGCAGTGTTGGCATACAGGTGCAGGGTGCCGCGCGCGCCATGCGCGAACGCCTGCAGCTCGCCGCGCAGCTGCGCCTGCTGCTGCAGGATCAGGCGGGCATGGTGGGCGAGGGCAGCGCCGGCCTCGGTCAGGCTGACCCCGCGCGGGTGCCGGTTCAACAATGCCGTACCGGCGTCGGCTTCGATCGTGCGCAGGCGTTCACTGGCCGAACCGAGCGCCAGGTTCGCCTGCGCGGCGCCGGCGGTGATGCTGCCCGCCTCGGCAATGGCCAGGAACAGCCGCAGGTCGGCGATGTCCATCCGCATGTCGTGCCCTCATTGCAACGCCCGAGCCTTCGGATCAGCCGAAGGCGAGGCCGGGAAGACCGCATTGTGCGCCTGGCGGTGGCCCGATCCAATGAAGGCATGAATGAATCGATGTACTTCTACGTGCTGCTGGTGGTGGTGTTCGTGCTGGCCGGCGTGGTCAAGGGCGTGACCGGGATGGGCCTGCCGACGGTGGCCATGGGCCTGCTGGGGGGCGCGCTCTCTCCCGTCGCGGCGGCGTCGATGCTGTTCATCCCGACCTTTGTCACCAATGCATGGCAGCTGGTGTCCGGGCCGTCACTGGGCCACATCGTGCGGCGGCTGTGGCCGATGATGCTGGCGGTGGTGGTGGTGACGCTGGGCTCGGCCGCGCTGCTGGTGAGGGTCGATCGCACCTGGTCGCGCGTAGCGCTTGGCGTGGCGCTGGTGGTCTATGCGGCCTATGCGTTGCTGGCCCCGGTGTTCCGTGTGCCGCAGCGGCGCGAGCGCTGGCTGGGGCCGCTGGTGGGGGCGCTTTCGGGCGTGGTGACCGGCGCGACCGGTGTGTTCGTGATGCCGGCGGTGCCGTACCTGCAGTCGCTGGGATTGCAGCGCGAGGAACTGGTGCAGGCGCTGGGGCTGGCGTTTACCGTGTCGACGATTTCGCTGACCACCGGCCTGGTGCTGCACGGCGCGTTCGGTATCCAGCAACTGGGCCTGAGCGCGATGGCAGTGGTGCCGGCGTTGCTGGGCATGTGGCTGGGGCAGCTGATCCGGCAGCGGATCAGTGCGCGGGTGTTCCGCGCCTGTTTCCTCGGGTTCCTGCTGCTGCTCGGGCTGGAGCTGGTGCTGCGGCCGTTTTTCTGAAGCGCGTTGCCGCGCGTGTCCGTAGAGTCGAGCTTGCTCGACTGATGCCATGCAGGACGAAGCGCAAAGCAGTCGAGCAAGCTCGACTCTACGGACCGGTGCAGTCGAGCAGGGCTCGACGCTACAAAGGCCTGAATCGCAGGCATGAAAAAACCCGCTTTCGCGGGTTTTTCTCATTCTCGACATGGTGCCCAGGAGAGGACTCGAACCTCCACGGTTTTACCCGCTAGTACCTGAAACTAGTGCGTCTACCAATTCCGCCACCTGGGCGTCGAGGAGCGAGATTATGGGGTGTTGTTACGGGGGTGTCAACACTCTGGTGAAGCCATTCTGGATTCCCACCCACGCCTGTCGATCAGGGATCAGGCATCCGGATCCATCGCCATGCAGCAGGCAAAAAAAATCCCCGCCGAAGCGAGGAATTTTTTCGTTGGTGCCCAGGAGAGGACTCGAACCTCCACGGTTTTACCCGCTAGTACCTGAAACTAGTGCGTCTACCAATTCCGCCACCTGGGCGTTCCAGAGGCGCAATTGTGAAGATGAATCCGCAGGCTGTCAACGACTTCCTGCAATTTTTCCACGCAGTGCCTTCAAGGCGGCCACTGACCCGTTCTGCACGCCGTCACCGGCTACCATGTAGGGCGATGACTACCAAAAAACCAAGCAAGGGCGGGAGCAAGTCCCGCAGCCAGGCCCCGAAGAAGGGCGCCAAGGCGGGCGCGGCCCGCACCACCAAGCCGGGCAAGCCGCTGCCGGGCTGGTTCCCCGAATTGAATGACGGCGGCGCGCCGCCGCGTGGCCGCAAGCGCCCCGGTGATGATGCACCGGGGCCGGCCCCGAGCCGCAAGTTGCCGCCGACCGGCAAGGTGATCGACGATCCCTATGCCGCCCGCGAGGCAGAAAAGTACGAACAGCCCATCGCCAGCCGCGAGGCCATCCTGGCCCTGCTGGAGCGTTGCGAAGGGCCGCAGACCGCCGAAGAACTGGGCGCACGCCTGGGCTTGGGCGCACCGGATCGGGCCGAAGCGCTGTCGCGCCGGCTCGGCGCCATGGTCCGCGACGGCCAGCTGGTACAGAACCGGCGCGGTGGATTCGCCCCGATCCAGACCCTGAACCTGGTCACCGGCGTGGTGATCGCCAACCCGGAAGGGTTCGGCTTCCTGCGCCCGGTCGAAGGCGGCGACGACCTGTTCCTGCCGCCGTATGAAATGCGCAAGGTGATGCACGGCGACAAGGTGCTGGCGCGCGTGACCGGCATCGACCACCGCGGCCGCCGCGAGGGCAGCATCGCCCGCGTGCTGGAACGTGGCATGACCCGCCTGATTGGCCGCTTCAGCGTCGAGATGGGCATCAACTACGTGGTGCCCGACGACAAGCGCGTGCAGCGCAACGTGCAGGTGCCGCCGGACCAGACCGGTGGCGCGCGCGACGGCCAGCTGGTGGTCTGCGAACTGACCCAGGCACCGGACAGCCGCCGCCCGCCGATCGGCCGCATCATCGCCGTGCTCGGCGACAAGCTGACCGCCTCGCTGGTGGTGGAGACCGCCATCCACGGCCACGAACTGCCGTTCGAGTTCCCGCAGGAAGTATTGGACGAAGCCGCGTCGGTGCCGCTGGTGGTCGAGCCGTCGATGATCGGCGACCGCGTCGATCTGCGCAGTACGCCGCTGGTCACCATCGACGGCGAGGATGCCAAGGACTTCGACGACGCGGTGTACTGCGAACCGAATGCCGATGGTTTCCGCCTGGTGGTGGCGATCGCCGATGTCTCCAACTACGTGCGCCCCGGCACGCCGCTGGACGAGGAGGCGCAGAAGCGCGCGACCTCGGTGTACTTCCCGGGCTTCGTGGTGCCGATGCTGCCGGAGACCCTGTCCAACGGCATCTGCTCGCTGATGCCCAAGGTCGACCGCATGTGCTTCGTCTGCGACATGCAGATCGACCGCGACGGCCTGGTCACTCATTCGCGCTTCTACGAAGCGGTGATGAACTCGCATGCGCGCCTGACCTACACCCAGGTGTGGAAGGCGGTCGGCGAGGATGATGCCGATACCAAGGCCTGGATGGGCGATCTGCTGCCGCAGGTGCAGCGCCTGCACCAGCTGTACAAGGTGCTGTCGAAGGCGCGCGCCAAGCGCGGTGCCATCGAGTTCGAAAGCAGCGAAGTGCGTTTCGTGCTGGACAACCGCGGCGAAGTGACCCAGGCCGGCATGCTGGTGCGCAACGACGCGCACAAGCTGATCGAGGAATGCATGATCGCGGCCAACGTCGAGGCGGCCAAGTACCTGCTGTCGCGCCATGTGCCGGCGCCGTACCGCATCCACGAGAAGCCACCGGAAACCAAGTACGCCGACCTGCTGGAATTCCTCAAGGAGTTCAAGCTGAGCCTGCCGCCGTGGTCGAAGGTGCGCCCCGGCGACTACACCAAGCTGTTGAAGAAGATCCGCGACCGCCCCGATGCCACGCTGCTGGAATCGGTGCTGCTGCGCAGCCAGAGCCTGGCGATCTACAGCCCGGACAACCACGGCCACTTCGGCCTGGCGCTGGAGGCCTACGCGCACTTCACTTCGCCGATCCGCCGCTACCCCGATCTGCTGGTGCATCGCGCGATCAAGCACGCGCTGTCCGGCAAGCCGCTGGACAAGTTCACCTACAACGCGCGCGAAATGGCCGCGTTGGCGCTGCAGTGTTCCGAGCGTGAGCGTCGCGCCGATGAGGCCGAACGCGAGGTCGACGAGCGTTACCGCGCGGCGTGGATGGAAAAGCACGTCGGCGGGCAGTTCGACGGCGTGATCAGCGGCGTGACCAGCTTCGGCCTGTTCGTGGAACTGGACGAGTCGAAGGTGCAGGGCCTGGTGCATGTCACCCAGCTGCCGCAGGACTATTACAAGTTCGACGCCACCCGCAAGACGCTGACCGGCGAACGCCGTGGCAGCAGCTACCGGCTGGGCGACCGCGTGCGCATCCTGGTGCTGAAGGCCAGCATGGAAGAACGCAAGATCGACTTCCGCCTGGTCGAGCACAAGGGCGAAGACGAGGGCGACGGGCTGCCGCCGCTGCCTGAGCGTGGCAAGCCGGCCAAACGCACCAAGAAGCAGTATTGAAAGGCGTGCCGACCAACGGTCGGCACCCACCTCGGCTGGTGGGTGCCAACCTTGGTTGGCACATCCCTCACCCGGTAGGTGCCAACCGTTGGTTGGCACGACGCGATGGAGGAACCGACCATGCAGGGCCAACCCGAGTACAGCGGCGGCTGCCAGTGCGGCGCGATCCGCTTCCAGGCGCGCGGGGCGCTGACCGACAGCTCGATCTGCCACTGCCGGATGTGCCAGAAGGCCTTCGGTGGCTATTACGCGCCGCTGGTGTCGGTGCGCGGCATGCAGTTCAGCTGGACCCGCGGCCAGCCGCGTTACTTCCAGTCGTCCAACGTGGTCCGGCGGGGGTTCTGTGCCGACTGTGGCACCCCGCTGACCTACGAGGCGCCCGACGGCGTGGCAATTGCTGCCGGCGCCTTCGACCAGCCCGAGCGCCTGCCGCCGACGATCCAGTACGGGGTGGAGCGCAAGCTGCCGTTCGTCGACGCGCTGGGCGCCCTGCCGGCGCGGAGCACCGAGGACGACGTCGCGTCGCTGGCGTTCCTGGCCACGATCGTGTCCCACCAGCACCCCGACCACGACACCCCGCACTGGCCGCCGCGCAGTCGATGACCCACCTGTAGAGCCGGGCCCACGCTCGGCTGGCGGGTGGCCGCCGCCGCAGCGTCCGGCCCGCCGATGCTCTACCATAGCCACCCCCTTTCCGGTCCCCGCCCGCATGAGCAAGAACAGCCAGTGGATTGTCGGCGTCAACGCCGTCGCCTCCTCCATCGAGAACGACGCCGAGAACGTCCGCGAAGTGCTGGTCGAGGCCGGTGCGAAGAATCCGCGCCTGACCGAAATCGAGGAAAATGCCCGCCGCAAGGGCATCGACGTGCGCAAGGTGAACGCCCAGGCACTGGATGGCGTGGGCGGTTCGGTGCGCCACCAGGGTGTGGCCGCGCGTTATGCCGCGGCCCGTACCTACAGCGAGAACGAGTTGGAAGGCCTGGTCACCGCGGCCGAGGGCAAGGCCCTGCTGCTGGTGCTGGACGAGGTGCAGGACCCGCACAACCTCGGCGCCTGCCTGCGCTCGGCGGCCGCTGCCGGTGCCACTGCGGTGATCATTCCCAAGGACAAGTCGGCCACGGTCAACGCCACCGTGCGCAAGACCTCGGCCGGTGCCGCCGACCGCATTCCGGTGGTGGCGGTGACCAACCTGTCGCGCTGCCTGAAGGACCTGCAGAAGCAGGGCGTGTGGATCTACGGCCTGGCCGGTGAAGCGACCGCCTCGCTGTACCAGCTGGACCTGAAGGGCAACATCGCGCTGGTGCTGGGCGGCGAAGCCGATGGCCTGCGCCGCCTGACCCGCGAGAACTGCGATGGCCTGGTCAAGATTCCGATGCCGGGCGAGATCGAGAGCCTGAACGTCTCCGTCGCCGCCGGCGTCAGCCTGTTCGAGGCCGTGCGCCAGCGCGGTTGATCGGCAGCAGAGGTCGTGTCGACCAGGGTCGACACCTACCGGGTAGTCGCCAACCTTGGTTGGCGCACCCAGTGCCTCACCCGGCGCTGCCGCCCAGCGCCTTGAACAGGGTCACGTCGTTGTTCAGCTGGCCCTGGCGCACGCGCGCCAGCGACAGCTCGGCATCGCGCCGGGTCTGCTGTGCCTCCAGCCAGGTGCGCAGGTCGGTGGCACCCACGCGGTAGCGCACTTCCTGCGCGCGCTCCACTTCCACCGCTTCGTCGTACGAGGCCTGCGAGGCCGCGACCTGGCGCGCCAGCTGCTCACGTGCCGACAGCGCGTTGTCCACTTCCGAGAGCGCGGTGTACAGCGTCTTGCGGAAGTTGGTGGCGGCGATCTGGTAGGCGGTGCCCGCGATGTCGGTATCCAGCTGCGCGCGCTGCAGGTTGAGGAACGGCAACGACAGACCGGCGCCCAGCGTGGCCACCGGGTTGCGCAGCACATCGCCCAGCGAGTTCGCGCTGGAACCGAGGCTGCCGGTCAGGCTCAGCGCCGGGTAGTACTGGGTGGCGGTCACCTTGATGGTCTTCAGGCTGTTGCGCAGGCGCAGTTCGGCCGCGCGCAGGTCGGGACGGCGGCCGAGCAGGTCGGTCGGCAGGCCCTCGGCGATGGCGGGACTGCGTGCACCCAGCAGGTCCTGCGGTTCGTCCTGCTGCGGCCATGGCGTGCCGTCCAGCAGCACGGTCAGTGCATTGCGCGCCTCCACCCGCTGCTGCTCCAGCGCGCTCTGCGAAGCGCGCTGCGACTGCAGGTTCTGCAGTGCCTGGCGCACTTCCAGGCGCGATACCGCACCGGCGTCGAAGCGGGCCTGCACCAGTTCGCGGGTGCGTTCCAGGCGCTCCAGGTTGGCCTGGCCGGTAGCGATCGACTGGTTGAGATAGGCCAGGTTCCAGTACTGGTTGATCGTGTCGCCGATCACCAGCAGTGCGGTGTTCTGGCGGTCTTCCTCGCTGGCCTGCGCTTCCCAGTGGGCGATGTCCCGCTGGGTGCGCAGGCGGCCCCACAGGTCCACTTCCCAGCCCAGTGAGACGCCGGTGGAGTAGCTGCGACGCCAGTCGTCAGCCTGGTCGGTGGCGCGGCTGGCATTGCCGCTGACGCCGGACGACGACGGCTGCGGCCACAATGCGTTGCTGGCCAGACCGGCCTGCAGGCGCGAGCGCTGCACCGCCAGGCCGGCGGCGGCCAGGTCGCTGTTGGCGGCCAGTGCCTGCGCCACCAGGCGGTCGAGGCGTTCATCGCCGAAGCCGGTCCACCAGGTGTCCTGGCGGATGTCGCGGCCTGGTGTGTCCAGGCTGCTGCGCGGGTCGTCGGCCGGTGCGTTGAGGGTGGCATCGCCCCGGCCGTAGCGGGCCGCCACGTCCGGTTCCTTTATCGGATAGCGGCCGACCGACGCACAGGCCGACAGGGCGAGCAGCACGGCGCCAGCCAGCAGCAGGCGCGAGGGAGCAGGGAAGGGCAGTCGGGTCATCATCTTCATTCGCGGGCCAGGGCCTCCACCGGGTCGAGCTGCGCCGCGTTGCGTGCCGGCAGGAATCCGAACGCCACGCCGATCAGGGTCGAGCAGGCGAACGCAGCGATGATCGAGGCCGTGGAGAACAGCACCTGGAAGTCGCTGGCGAAGCGGCCGATCATCGAGCCCAGCAGCAGGGCCAGGCCGATGCCGAGCACGCCGCCGAGCAGGCACACCAGTACCGCTTCGATCAGGAACTGCTGGCGGATATCACTCTGGCGGGCGCCGACGGCCATGCGCACACCGATCTCGCGGGTACGCTCGGTCACCGAGACCAGCATGATGTTCATCACGCCGATGCCGCCGACCAGCAGTGCGATGGCGGCGATCGCGCCGATCAGCAGGGTCATCGTGCGCGTGGTCTGCTCGATGGTGTCGCGGATCTCGGCGCTGTTGCTGAGGAAGAAATCCTCGGTGCCGTGGCGCATCGTCAGCAGGCGGGTGATCGCTTCCTGCGCGGCATCCATCGGTGTGCTGTCATCCACACGCACGGTGATGCTGGATACGTGGCTCTGACCCAGCATGCGCGACATCACCGTGGTGTACGGCACCCACACGCTCAGGCTGGTGCTGCCACCGAAACCGAAGCTCTGGCGCTTGGCCACGCCCACCACGCGTGCCGGCACGTTGCCGAGCAGGATCACCTGGCCGACCGGGTCGACATCGGGGAAGAACTGGGTCTGGGTGTTCTCGTCGATCACCGCCACCTGGCCCAGGCCCTTCACCGCGTCGGCATCGAAGAAGCTGCCGCTGAGCAGGGTCACGCCCTTGACCCGGAAGAACTGCTCGCCAACGCCACTGACCTGGGCGGTGGAGGACTGGTTGCGGTAGCGCGCGGTGACCGAGGTCGACACGCTGGGGGTGGCGCTGTCCACGTAGCTCTGTTTCGCCAGGGCGTCGGCATCGCTGGCCTTGAGCGTCTGCACGCGCGCCGAGCGCATGTCGCCGAAGCCGCGGCCGGGGTAGACGTCGATGGTATTGGTGCCCAGCGCGCTGATGTTCTGCAGGATCTGCTGCTGTGAGCCGTTGCCCAGCGCAACCACCGAGACCACCGAGGCAATGCCGATGATGATGCCGAGCATGGTCAGGAAGGTGCGCAGCCGATGCGCGTTCATCGCCAGCAGGGCCATGCGGAACGCTTCGGTGAAGCGGTCGCGGGCGGCCCGCCAGCTGTTGCCGTGGGAAACGCCGGTGCTGGCTTCGCGCTGAGCGCGGTAGCTCGGCGCATCCGGATTGGCGCGGTCGGCGATGATCTCGCCGTCGCGGATCTCGATGATGCGCTGTGCGTGCTGGGCCACGCTCATGTCGTGGGTGACGATGATGATGGTGTGGCCTTCGGCATGCAGCTCACCGAGGATCGCCATCACTTCCTCGCCGGATTTCGTGTCGAGTGCGCCGGTCGGTTCATCGGCCAGGATCACCTCGCCACCGTTCATCAGCGCGCGCGCGATCGATACGCGCTGCTGCTGGCCGC
Source organism: Stenotrophomonas sp. CC22-02 (assembly GCF_004365115.1). Lineage (NCBI taxonomy): Bacteria > Pseudomonadati > Pseudomonadota > Gammaproteobacteria > Lysobacterales > Lysobacteraceae > Stenotrophomonas > Stenotrophomonas sp. CC22-02. The sequence continues at coordinate 953,576 of NZ_SOCO01000001.1, forward strand.
CGGACAGCTGGCCCGGCTTGTGGTGCATGCGGTCGCCCAGGCCCAGCCGCTGCAGCAGCTGCTCGGCACGCGCGTTGCGCACCGGGCCGGGACTGCCGGCGTACACCGCTGGCACTTCCACATTGCCGCGCGCATCCAGATCGCCCAGCAGGTGGTAGCGCTGGAAGATGAAACCGAAATGCTCGCGGCGCAGCTCGGCCAGCTCGTCCGGCTCCATCTTTCCGGTTTCGCGGCCGGCCACCTGGTAACTGCCGCGGGTCGGGCGGTCGAGGCAGCCGAGGATGTTCATCAGCGTCGACTTGCCCGAACCGGACTGGCCGACGATGGCCACCATCTCGCCGGCATGGATATCCAGATTCACGTCGCGCAGCACGGCGATGACATCCTCGCCGGCCGGGAATTCGCGTCGCAGGTCGCGCAGGCGCAGCAGCGGCGCCGTCATGCTCATCGGCGCCCCATGCCCGGGCCACCGACCCGCATCTGCATGCCGCCTCGGTTGCCGCCGCCGGCGGCGCCGGCCGCGCTGGCTTCGCCGACCACCACGCGCTCGCCTTCCTTCAGCCCGGACAGGATTTCGGCAGACGCGCCATTGTTGATGCCCACCGTGACCTTGCGCGGCTGCGGCTGGCCCTTGTCGTCCAGCACCCGCACCGTGCGCTCATCGCCGCGGCGCTTGGGCCCCAGTGCCACCGACGGCACCATCAGCACGCCCTTGGCCTGCTTCAGCAGCACCGAGACCTGCGCGGTCATGTCGATGCGCAGCGTGCCGTCCGGGTTCTCCACGTCGAACAGCGCGTTGTAGTAGACCGCGCTGCTGGAGCTGGAGCTGGACGAGCTGCTGGAACTGGACGAGCTCTCGTTGGCGATCGAGGCCGGCGCCGGATTGATCTGGCGGAGCTTGGCGTGGTACTTGCGGTCCGGGTCGCCCAGCGTGGTGAAGTACACCGGCATGCCGGCCTTGATCTTGACCACGTCGGCCTCGGAGATCTCGGCATTGACGGTGACCACGTCCAGCCGCGCCAGCATGACGATGGTCGGTGCGGTCTGGTTGGCGTTGACGGTGCGGCCTTCCTCGGCCACCACCGCGACCACGGTGCCGTCCATCGGCGCGGTGATGCGGGTATAGGCCAGGTTGGCGCGGGCGGTGCCCAGCTCGGTTTCGCGGCCCTTGATCTGCGCCTCGTAGGACTGCAGCTGGGCACGGGCGGTCTTCAGCTGCGCCTCGGCGGCATCGTATTCCTGACGCGAGGTGGCCTCGGCGGCCAGCATCTGCTGCTGGCGCGCGAACTCCAGTTCGGCCTGGCGCAGGGTGGCCTGCTGCACCGCGCGCTGGGCGGTGACCTGGTCCAGCGAGGCCTGCGCGTTGAGCACCTGGTTCTGCTGGGTGGTGGCGTCGATCTCGGCGATCAGGTCACCTTCCTTCACCGTGTCGCCCAGCTGCACCCTCAGCGACTTGATCTGGCCCGAGGCCTGCGCACCGACGCTGACCAGCTTGTAGGCATCGATCACGCCGGTGGCCTCCACGGTCTGCTCGATGTCGCCGCGGCTGACCGGGGTGGTCGCCACCGCCGGGGCGGCAGGCTTGCGCAGCAGCCACCAGGCAGCGACGGCAACGGCAAGGGCGAGCAGGGCGATCAATATCAGTCGACCCCGGCGGGTCGCGGGCAGCAGGCGGAAACTCACGTCGTGGCTTCACTCTCGGGGCCGCGGCAGCGGCGTTGGTGGGCATTGTGAAGATCGACCGGCAGGGGGCCAATCCTCGGGGTATGTCTCTATGTAACACTGTCGGTGAATACGCGTAACCACAGGTATCGCGGCCTTGGCTGGATACACTGGTACGCATTGCCCCGGATGCGGTTCAGCTGCCGACACGGGATGATCGCGACATGGAGACTGAAAACACGATGCATCGATTGCTGATCGTCGACGACGACAACGACATCCGGACCCTGCTTGCCGAACAGCTCGGCCGCGCCGGTTACCAGGTGAGCACGGCCGCCGATGGCACCGCCATGCGCCAGCTGCTGGACCGCGAGCACGTGGACCTGATCGTGCTCGACCTCAACCTGCCGCGCGAAGATGGCCTGACCCTGTGCCGCGACCTGCGCGCGCGCTCGAACACCCCGGTGATCATGCTCACCGCGCGTGCCGAGCCGATCGACCGCGTGCTGGGCCTGGAAATGGGCGCCGATGATTACCTGGCCAAGCCGTTCGAGCCGCGCGAGCTGCTGGCGCGCATCCGCAACGTGCTGCGCCGCACCGAAGCGCTGCCGGCCAACCTGGAGCCGTTGGCGGTACGCCGCGCGCGCTTCTCGCGCTGGATATTCGACCTGGAGCACCGCCACCTGGTGGACCCGGACGATCGCGTGGTGGTGCTGTCCGGTGCCGAGTTCCGGCTGCTGCGGGTGTTCATCGCGCATGCCAACAAGGTGCTGTCGCGCGAGCAGCTGGTGGCGCTCAGCAGCGGCCGCAACTACGAGGCACAGGACCGCGCGATCGACCTGCAGGTCAGCCGGCTGCGCAACAAGCTGGGCGACGATGGCGGGCCGGACGGCCTGATCAAGACGGTGCGCAACGAAGGCTACGTGCTGGCCTCGTCGGTCAACCTGGAATAGGTCGCGATGAAACGCCTGCGCCATTTCCTGTCCTCGATGGTCGGGCGGCTGTTCGTGATCCTGCTGCTGGGCATGAGCGTGGCCGCGATCGGCGCGACCATGCTGGCCACCTCCAAGCGCCAGCAGGAGTTCGAGCGGCAGAACCTGAATCGCATCGCCGACCGCCTGCAGGGCTATGTCAACCTGCTGGACGGCAACCCCGAACTGCGCGAACGGCTGCTGGAAGTCGGTGGCCCCAGCGTGCGTGCGCTGCTGCCGGGCGCGCGCCTGGGCCGGGCCGATACGGCCTTGATGGAAGTGCTTGACGACCGGCCCGGCCCGGTGTCGCGCGCGCATGTGCACTTCACCTCGTTCCGCTCCTGCATTCCGAAGCTGCAGGATCTGCTGCCGCCGCCGCCGCCCGGGCATCGCAAGCATCCGCGCGAGCGCGATCCGGCGTTCATTCCGCCCAAGTGCCGCGCGGTCGACGTGACCCTCAACGACGGTACGCTGCTGAAGCTGGCGCTGGACTCGCCAGCGGTGGCCCACAACGGCATCCTCGCCGTCGACCCGTGGTTCCTGACCCTGCTGGTACTGGCGATCGCGGTGCTGGCGTACATCGTCGCGCGCATGGCCAGCGCGCCGCTGCAGGAGCTGGCGGCCGCCGCCGAAGACCTGGGCGATGACCTGCAGCGGGATCCGCTGCCCCTGCGCGGACCGCGCGAAGTGCAGCGTGCGGCGGAAGCCTTCAACGCGATGCAGCACCGCCTGCAGCGGCATCTGGCCGAGCGTACGCAGATGCTGGCGGCGATCACCCACGACCTGCAGACCCCACTGACCCGCCTGCGCCTGCGCCTGGAAAATGTCACCGACGAAGTATTGCGCGAGCGCCTGATCGGCGATCTGGCGGCGATGCAGGCACTGGTGCGCGAAGGCCTGGAGCTGGCACGCAGCGCCGAAAGTGCCGAGCAGCGTGCGGCGCTGGACCTGGATTCACTGCTGGAGAGCATCGTTGAAGATGCCGCCGAAGGCGGCGCCGATGTCGTCTTCGAAGGGGGGACCGGTGCGGTGCTGATGCTGCGTCCGCTGGCCATGCACCGCCTGTTCTCCAACCTGGTGGACAACGCGGTGATGTACGCCCAGCGCGTGCGGGTACGGGTGGAGCGCAGTGGCGGCGCGATCACCGTGATGGTGGCCGATGATGGCCCCGGGCTGGCCGAGGACCAGCTGGAAGCGGTGTTCGACCCGTTCGTGCGGGTGGAAACCTCGCGCTCGCGTGAAACCGGTGGTGCCGGGCTGGGGCTGACCATTGCCCGCGCGCTGGCCGAGAAGGATGGTGCGCGCCTGTGGCTGCGCAATCGCGCCGAAGGCGGGCTGGAAGCCGTGGTGCAGTGGCCGGCCAGTGCGCAGGTGGTGCCGCCGGGCCGCGCCGGCTGAGTCGACCCCGGCCGTCAACGGTGACGCCGGGGACCGCGTTTGGCCTATCATCTGCGCATCTCCCCAGCCTCCCCCCGATGAGCCAGCCCGTTCCTGCCGGCACGCCGCTCCGCGTTGCCCGCGCGTTTCCGCACGCTGCCAGACCCCGCAGCCACCGCTGGCCACCGCCACTGCGCTGATGGGCGGACAGGGGGACACGAGGCGCTGGGCGGAGCGCCGCGGATCATCATTCAGGCGGGCATTGCGGCAGGGGCTGCTGTGGCTGCTGCTGGCCGTGGCCGTGCCACTGGCGGCACAGGAAGGCGCGCCGCCGCTGCGGGACTACGCGATCGACGTCTGGACCTCGCGCAACGGCCTGCCGCACAACTCGCTGCGTGACATCGCGCAGACCCCGGAGGGGCATCTCTGGTTCGCCACCTGGGAAGGCCTGGTGCGCTACAACGGCCTGGACTTCACCGTGTTCGACCGCAGTACCCGCCCGGGCCTGCGCGACAACGGCATCGGCGCGCTCTACGTCGATCGCCAGGGCGGGCTGTGGATCAGCGATTCGCGCGGCAATGTCAGCCATCGCGGCAACGACGGCCAGTGGCGGGTCTGGGAGCATCAGGGCGATACCCCGCAGGTGCTGATCCAGTCCATGCAGATGGACAGCCAGGGGCGCCTGTGGCTGCTGTACGAAGGCAAGGGGCTCGGCTACCTGGTGCCGGACAAGGGCATCGTCTACCAGGCGCCGGCGGCTGATCTGCCGATGGCGATGAGCTTCACCAAACTGGTGGTCGACGCGCAGGACCGGGTCTGGGTCGGCACGCTCGACGGGCTGGTGCTGCGTGACAACGACGGTGTGCTCAAGCGCGCACCCGCCGCGTGGGGCCTGGGCGCGGGTACCGGGCTGTCGTGGCCGTACCGCGCTCCGGATGGCGCCCTGTGGATCGTCGCCGGCGAGCGCCTGTACCGGGTGGAGGACGATCAGCTGGTGCTGGTGCACCGCCTGCCGGGCCAGCTGCACATGACCGCGATGCTGCAGGACCGCCATGGCGACCTGTGGCTGGGTACCGAGAACCAGGGCCTGCTGCGGATCTCCACGCATGGGCTGGAGCGGCTGCCGGCGGGCTTGAACCTGCCTGGCGGGCGCGTTGTCAGCCTGCGCGAGGATGCGGAGGGCAGCATCTGGGTGGGTGCCAACGGCGGCCTGTACCGCCTGCGCGAGACACTGTTCAGCAGCTACACCGAGCGCGATGGCCTCAGTGGCGACTATGTGCGCACCGTGTTCGAGGACCGTGACCGCCAGTTGTGGGTCGGCAGCGCCAGCGGCCTGGACCTGCAGACGCCGGATGGCCGCTTCCGTGCGGTGCCGTTGCACAACCGGGGCGGCAAGGCGCCGTCGGTCCTCAGCCTGGCGCAGGGCCCGGAGGGGGATCTGTGGGTCGGCACCTTCGGTGACGGCGTCTACCGCCTCGGCCCGGACGGCAGCCTGCGGCACAACTATGCGGCCGCCGATGGCATGCCCGGCGGCAACATCCGCGCGATCAGCGTGGATGCGCAGGGCGTGGTCTGGGCCGGCACGCAGAAGGGCGTGGTCCGCATCGACGGCGACCGCGTGCAGGTATCGAGCGTGCCGGGCATGCCCGGTGGCCTGATCACCGCGCTCGAGCATGACCACCAGGGCAACCTGTGGATCGGCACCATCGAAGGCATCCGCGTGCTGCGCGGCAACCACGTGCAGTCGATCGACCTGGCCCCGATGGGCGGCGGCCGCAGCGTGTTCGGCTTCCATCAGCTGGGCGATGCGATGTGGGTCAGCAGTGACCGCGGCCTGTACCGCTGGCAGAACGGCCGGCTGGCGCGGGTGGGGCTGGAGCAGGGCATGCCGGTGGATGCGGTGTTCCAGCTGGTGCCCGACCGCCTTGGCAACGTGTGGGTCAGCAGCAATCGGGGCGTGCTGCGCACCGACATGGCCACGCTCAATGCGGTGGCCGACGGCCGCGCGCCGCGGGTGGTGGTGGAGCGCTACAACGAGATCGACGGCATGGCCAACGCGCAGGCCAACGGCAGTTCGGGCCCGTCGGCGATCCTGCGCCAGGACGGCACGTTCTGGGTGGTCACCGCGGGCGGGCTGAGCACGGTCGATCCGCAGCGCCTGCAGCGCTTCCGCGAACGCCCGTCACCGCCGGCGGCGATCGAGAGCGTGCAGGTGGATGGTGCGCCGGTGCATTGGGAAGGCCCGGACCGCAACTACATTCCCGGCGGCCGTCGCCTGGCGGTGAGCTACGTGGGCCTGAGCTACCTGATGTCCGACCGGATCCGCTACCGCACGCGGCTGGAGGGCCTGGATGCCGGCTGGGTCGAACGCGGCCCGCAGCGCAGCGTCGAGTTCGTCGGTCTGCCGCCGGGGGATTACACCCTGCACGTGGCCGCTGCGCACCCGGCGGGGGCCTGGGGCCAGCAGGAAGCGGTGTGGAGCTTCACCGTGGAGCCGTTCTGGTGGCAGCGCCGCAGCGTGCAGGCGCTGGGCGGGCTGTTGCTGCTGGCCGGCCTGGTGGCGTTGTACCGCCTGCTGCTGCAGCAGCTGAAGGCGAGCAACCTGCGCCTGGCCCGGCGCGTGGACGAGGCGACCTTCGACCTGCAGGCCAAGACTGTGCACCTGCAGGCACTGAACCAGGAAAAGACCGAGCTGGCCGAGCGCTTGGCACGGCAGGCCGAGGCGTTCGAGCGGCAGGCCCGCGAAGATGCCCTGACCGGGCTGGCCAATCGCCGTGGCTTCGATGAAACCCTGGCCCGCGACTTCGCGCGCTCGCAGCGCAGCGGTCATCCGCTGTGCCTGGTGGTGCTGGACATCGATCACTTCAAGGACGTCAACGACCGCCACAGCCACAGCATCGGCGATGCCGTGCTGGTGGAGGTGGCGCGACTGATCGCCGCGGCCAGCCGCGATTCGGACCTGCCCGCACGTACCGGTGGCGAAGAGTTCGCGCTGCTGCTCAACGACACGCGCCTGGAAGAAGCTGCACAGCTGTGCGCGCGCTTGCGCGGGCTGTTCCACGACCATCCGGACTGGGCCGGCGTGGATGGCCTGCGCGTGACTTTCAGCGCCGGCCTGGTGGAGCTGGACGCCGACGACCGCACCCCGGCTCTGTTGTACCAGCGCGCCGACCGCGCGCTGTACCGCGCCAAGAGCGACGGCCGCGATCGTACGAGTATTGGTTGATCGCATCCACGCATGGCGTGGATCTACCAGGCAGGTTGGACGGTGGGTGCGGACCGTTGGTCCGCACGGCCGATGCATTCATCCATGCATGGCGTGGATCTACCGCGGCCAGGCGTTGGCAATCGTGCAGAACAAGCGCGCTGTCTGCTCGGTGTCGTACACCGCGCTGTGCGCTTCATTCGCGTCCCAGCCCAGTCCGGCGGCCGTGGCCGCACGCGCCAGCACGGTCTGCCCGTAGGCGATGCCGGCCAGGGTGACCGTGTCGAACACGCTGAACGGATGGAACGGATTGCGCTTGTGGCCGGTGCGCGCCACGGCCGCATTGACGAAACCGAGGTCGAAATGGGCGTTGTGGCCGACCAGGATCGCGCGCTGGCAGCCGTACTTCTTCATCGCGGCACGCACCGGGACGAAGATATGGTCCAGTGCCGCCTTCTCTTCCTTGGCCAGCCGGAACGGATGGTCGAGGATGATGCCGGTCACTTCCAGCGACTTCGGATCGATCTCCAGGCCCTCGGCCGGCACTACGTGCGCGCTGGCGGTCTGCCCGGGGTAAAGCAGGCCGTTCTCGTCCATCTCGATCGGCACGGCGGCGATTTCCAGCAGGGCATTGCGCTGGCTGTCGAAACCGCCGGTTTCCACATCGACCACCACCGGCAGGAAGCCGCGGAAGCGTTGTGACATCGCGCGCTGCGCCTGGGGAACTGCGGAATCGGGAGCGGCGGCAGGTGCGGGAGTGGGGTCAGTCATGCGTGAATTCTAGCAGAGCGCCCCCGAGCGCCCGGTTGGCCTGTGGCGCACGGGCTCCCTGCGCAGGAGCGTGTCGACCAAGGTCGACACCCACCGGAGCACTACACCACCAGAAGCCCGGTAGGTGCCAACCCCTGGAACCCGGTAGGTGCCAACCTCTGGAACCCGGTAGGTGCCAACCTTGGTTGGCACAGAGCGCGCCAGCCTACCGGGCTGCGGGCCGGACCGTCATGCCCGATGGAAGCCACCGCGCCAACCACGCATCCACGCTCAGCTTGCCGGCACCGGTGAAGATCAACGGCAGCAGCATCGCCATGAACAGCACCGGCAGCTTGAAGTTGCCGAAGCCCTGGTCGCTGATCGCATAGCCCATCGCAAGGTCGCCCAGCGAGTGCCATTCCATCGGCCAGTGCACGGCATAGGTTGCCACCACCGTCAGCACCAGCAGGCTGGCGGCGGCGAAACGGGTGCCGAACCCCAACAACAGGCAGGCCGCGCCGAGCAGCTCGAACCAGGTCGCCAGCTGCCAGTTCAGGGCGGGCGGCAACTGGTCGAACGGGAACGGGAAGGCGTCCTGCAGATCGGCGAACCAGTTCTGGCCCTGCAGTTTCTCGCGGCCGGATTCGAAGAATTCCCAGGCCAGCAGCAGGCGCAGGCCGAGCGGGGCCAACCAGGGGGCGAGACGGTCCAGCTGGCCGCGTGCGTCGGCCAGGGTCGGAAGGTTCATCAGGGGATCTCCGCGGAAGGGGGTCAGGGAGGGGCTGGGAGCGGGCCGATCACGCCAGCCTGCAGGAACTGCTGCAGCAACGCGGCACCGGGTCCGGCCAGTGCGTCTTCGGCCAGGCCATGGGCGCCAGCCAGGTGCTGCAGGTAGGTGTGGCCGTCGAGCCCGGGTTGTTCACCGATACTGGACAGCAGGTACACCGCCAGCGGGCTGAGCGCAGCGAACCGCACCTCGCCATCGGCTTCGCGGCGCACCAGCAGGCCGGTCGGTTCGACCGGTGGCTGCGTCGGCGCGTCTTCGGCACCGAGCCGATGCACCGGCCACTGGTACAGCAGCGGCCAGGCCAGCGGCGAGCGCTGCAGCGGCACCTGCAGCGGATCGATGTCGCCCGCGGGCGGCAGGGGCTCGGCGGCCAGCTGGTACAGCGCGGTTTCCACCCACTCGTAGTGGGCCAGTTCGGCCAGTGCCGGATGCGGCAGCTGCGGCTGCGCCTGCAGCCATTGCACGAACTCGGCGGCCAGCTCGGTGAACAACGGCGTCTGGCAGCGGTGCGTGGCGAAGTACTGGCGCACCAGCGCGCTCCAGGCCGGTTCGCCGAGCAGGCGCACGCAGACCGGGAAACCGTTGCTCAACAGGCCGAGCAGATTGTTGAACAGCAGCCGCTGGTAGACCGCCACGCGACGCGGTTCCAGGCCTGCCGGTACGGCCACCGCCTGCGGATCGCGCAGATGCGCGGTGAACGCATGCTGCTGCGCACGCAGGGAATCGGGAGCCTCAGCCATGACCGCCACCGGCGTGCGTGGCCTGCAGGCGACGGATGGTCTGCAGCTCGCCCTGCAGTTCGGCATAGGGCGGGAAATTGAAGTCGCGTTCGAGCAGGGTCGGGCGCGCGCCGATACGCGCATAGGTACGCGCCAGCAGCTCCCAGACCGGATCGATCACCGCACTGCCGTGGGTATCGATCTTCAGGTCGGGTGCTTCATCCAGGTGCCCGGCCACGTGCAGGCAGACGATGCGATCGGCGGGCAGGCCAGCAATGAAGGCGTCGGCATCGTAGCCGTGGTTGCAGGCGTTGACGTAGACATTGTTGACGTCCAGCAGCAGGTCGCAGTCGGCCTCGGCAAGCACGGCGTTGGTGAAGGCCAGTTCGTCCATCGCCGGCTCCGGTGCCAGGTAGTAGGACACGTTCTCCACCGCGATGCGTCGGCCCAGCAGGTCCTGCACCTGGCGGATGCGGGCGGCGGTATGGCGCACGGCTTCATCGGTGAAGGGGATCGGCAGCAGGTCGTACAGGTGGCCGTCGTCGCTGCAGTAGCTCAGGTGCTCGCTGTACAGCGGCACGCGATGGGTCTCAAGGAACTGGCCGACCTGTTCCAGCAGCTGGGTATCCAGTGGCGCACTGCCACCCAGCGACAACGACAGGCCGTGGCAGCTCAGCGGGTGGCGCTGCGCCAGTTCGGCCAGCGCGTCGCCGGCGGGCCCACCGACATGGATCCAGTTCTCCGGTGCGCATTCGAGGAAATCGAAGTCGCCGGCCGGTGCATCACGCAGATCCCGCAGCAGCGCCCGGCGCAGGCCCAACCCGGCGGCCGCCGCGCGAAGCGGCGACCGCGGGTGGACGATGCTGGCGCGGACGTCAGTGCTTGCCACCGCACTTGCCTTCGCCGCACTTGCCTTCAGCCGACTTCTTGTCGCCGGTCTTGGCCTTGGCACCGGCGGCAGCACCGGCGGCCTTGCCCTTGTCGGCGCCGCACTTGCCTTCAGCACTCTTGCCGTCGGCGCCACACTTGCCTTCGGCGTGCTTGGTCGCGTCGGCGGCCATCTTGGTATCGGCGGCCTTGGCATCGGTGCTGGCCTTGGCAGCCTGGCCGGCCACCAGGTAGCCCTGGGCGAGGTCGCTCATGCTCAGGGCCGAGGCACTGGCGGTCATGCCCAGGCCGGCGGCCAGGGCGGTAGCAGTCAGCAGGGACAGGGTCTTGTTGGAACTGCTCATCGGTCGTGCTCCTGGGTGGTGTGGGCGGGTGCCCGGGTGGCCGGCAGGGGTGCCGGTGGAAACGATGGTGCAGCGATCCTACTCAACGAATCCTCGCCAAGACCTCAAATTTTCGTGAGGTTTGTTACAGAAGGGGAGACCGGTGGCCGGAATGCCCAGAAACAAGAAGGCCGCTGTCGCAAGGACAGCGGCCACCATGGAGTCAACTCACGTGTTGCAGTGCAGCGTCAGGGCTGGCCGGTGCTGGAGGTCTCGTCGCGCTTTTCGCGCGGCGGCAGCGGCTGCTCGCCGTGCACCAGGAACCACACGTTCTCGGCGATGTTGGTGGCGTGGTCGCCCACGCGCTCCAGGTTCTTGGCCATGAACAGCAGGTGCGTGCACGGGGTGATGTTGCGCGGGTCTTCCATCATGTAGGTCAGCAGCTCGCGGAACAGCGCGGTGTACTGCGCGTCGAGGCGGGCGTCGTCCTCGCGCAGCGCCAGCGCGGCGTCGGCATCATTGTCGCGGTAGGCGGCGATGGCGCGGCGCACCTGCTGCGCGGCCAGGCGGCCCAGCGCACGCAGGCCCTGGATCTGCGGCAGCGGCGGCACCTTGCCCAGCGCGATCGAACGCTTGGCGACATTGGCCGCGTAGTCGCCGATGCGTTCGATGTCGGCCGGGATGCGCAGGCCGGCGAGGATCTCGCGCAGGTCGCGCGCCATCGGCCCGCGCAGCGCCAGGCGCATCACGTCGTGGCTGATCTGCTGTTCCAGCGCGTCGATGGCTTCATCGTTGGCGATGATGCGATGGGCGGCGTTCTCGTCGCGCTTCTCGATCACGTCCATCGCCGCTTCGAGCTGGGCGACGGCCATCTCGCCCATGCGCACGATTTCGGCCACCAGGCGCTGCTGCTCTTCGTCGTAGCTCTTGACGATGTGGTCGTTGGGAAGGTTCATGGTCTGCAATCCGGGTAGAGCCAGGCCATGCCTGGCTGGAACATGTGGCGAAGGAACAGCGTCGATCAGCCGAAGCGACCGGTGATGTAGTCCTCGGTCTGCCGCTGCGACGGCTGCGAGAAGATCACTTCGGTGCGGTCGTGCTCGATCAGGTCGCCCAGGTACATGAAGGCGGTGTAGTCGGACACGCGCGCGGCCTGCTGCATGTTGTGGGTGACGATGACGATGGTGTACTCGTGCTTGAGCTCTTCCACCAGCTGCTCGATGCGGCTGGTCGAGATCGGGTCCAGCGCCGAGGTCGGCTCGTCCAGCAGCAGCACCGACGGGCGCAGGGCCACGGCTCGGGCGATGCACAGGCGCTGCTGCTGGCCACCGGACAGGCCCAGCGCGCTCTGGCCCAGCTTGTCCTTCACTTCGTCCCACAGCGCGCCCTGGCGCAGCGCCTGCTCGACGCGGTCGGCCATGTCGGCCTTGCTCAGCTTCTCGTGGTGGCGGATGCCGTAGGCCACGTTCTCGAAGATGGTCATCGGGAACGGCACCGGCTTCTGGAACACCATGCCGACCTTGCTGCGCAGGCGGTTCATCGGGTACTTCGGCGACAGGATGTTCTCGCCGTCCAGCAACACCTCACCGCGCGCTTCCAGCTTCGGGTACAGCGCGTAGATGCGGTTGAAGATGCGCAGCAGGGTCGACTTGCCGCAACCGGACGGACCGATCAGCGCGGTCACGCGCTTTTCCGGAATCTCCAGGTTGATGCCCTTCAGGGCGTGGAACTTGTCGTAGTAGAAGTCCAGTCCACGCGCGGCCAGCTTGACCGGCGACGGCGTGTGCAGGCTCTCGTGCGAGGACGGCACGGCGATGCGCTGCATCGGCACGGCATTGGAAAGGTCGTTCATGGCGTTATCCACGGAAAGGTCAGTCATGGGAGATACGGTTGCGCAGCAGGATGCCGCGGGCGGCAAGGCTGACCAGCAACACGAAGACAGTCAGCACCAGGGCACCGGCCCAGGCCAGCACCTGCCAGGATTCATACGGGCTGCCGGCGAACTGGTTCATCACCACCGGCACCGAGGCCATCGGCTGGAAGATGTTGTTGTTCCAGTACTGGTTGCCGAAGGCGGTGAACAGCAGCGGGGCGGTTTCGCCGGAAATGCGGGCCAGGGCCAGCAGGATGCCGGTGATGATGCCGGCCGACGCGCTGCGGTACAGCACCTGCACGATCACCTTCCACTGCGGGATGCCCAGCGAAAGCGCGGCTTCGCGCATCTGCGAAGGCACCAGGCGCAGCATCTCGTCGGTGGTGCGCACCACCACCGGCAGCACGATGAAGGCCAGCGACAGCGCACCGGCGAATGCCGAGAAGTTGCCGCCGGTCTGCATCACGTACAGGGTGTAGACGAACAGGCCGAGCACGATTGACGGCGCCGACAGCAGGATGTCGTTGACGAAGCGGACCACGGTGCCGGCCTTGCGGGCATTGCCGTACTCGGCCAGCCAGGTACCGGCCAGCACGCCCAGCGGGGTGCCGATGCCGATCGCCAGCGCACACATCACGGCGCTGCCGAAGAAGGCGTTGGCAAGACCGCCTTCCTGCATCGGCGGCGGCGTCATCTTGGTGAACAGATCCAGGTTGATGCCGGCCAGGCCCTTGGAGGCCAGGGTGAACAGGATCCAGCCCAGGAAGAACAGGCCGAACAGGGCGGTGGCGCAGGATGCGGTGATCGCAACGACGTTGCCGATGCGGCGGCGCAGGTACAGCGAATCAGCGGTGGTGGACATCAGTTGCCCTCCTTGCGGGACAGGCGCATCAGCATCAGGCGGGCGATGGCCAGCACCACGAAGGTGACGATGAAGAGGACGAAACCGAGCAGCAGCAGCGCCGAGCGGTAGGTTTCAGTGGCTTCGCCGAAATCGTTGGCGATCAGCGCGGCGATGGTGGTGCCCGGTTCCAGCAGCGACGGAGACAGGCGCACGCTGTTGCCGATCACGAAGGCCACCGCCATCGTTTCACCCAGGGCGCGGCCGAGGCCGAGGAAGATGCCGCCGATCACTGCCGAGCGGGTGTAGGGCAGCACGATGTCCCAGCTCACTTCCCACTTGGTGGAACCCAGCGCGTAGGCCGATTCCTTCAGGCGGGTCGGCACGGTCAGGAACACTTCGCGCATCACCGAGGAGATGAACGGAATGACCATGATGGCCAGCACGAAACCGGCGGTGAGCATGCCGATGCCCAGCGGCGGGCCCTGGAACATCGGGCCGATGATCGGCCACTCGCCCAGGGTTTCGTTGAGGAACGGGGTGACGTACTCGGTCATCACCGGCACCAGCACGAACAGGCCCCACATGCCGTAGATGATCGAGGGGATGCCGGCCAGCAGTTCGATGGCGGTACCGACCGGGCCACGCAGCCAGCGCGGCGCGACTTCGGTGAGGAAGAAGGCGATGCCGAAGCTGACCGGCACGGCGATGACCATCGCGATCAGCGCGGTGACCAGGGTGCCGTAGATCGGGGCGAGGGCGCCGAACTTGTTTTCGACCGGATTCCAGTCGGCGGAGAAGAAGAAGCTCAGGCCCTGCATCTGCAGGGCATGGCGGCCGCCCCACAGCATCGACAGCGCGGCGCAGGCCAGGGCGATCAGGACGAAGATGACGGTGCCGACCAGCACCCATCGGAACAGTTTGTCGTTGCGGGCATCACGCGCATCACGCGTGGACGGGGCGGCTACAGGCTGGGCGATGGCATTCATGGGGACGGCTGGGCCAGGAAGGGGCGGGGCGGCATGGCGTGGAAGCAGCGGTGCCCGCGCGGGGCGGGCACCGTCGTAACCATCACTTCAGGTCGGTCGCCCAGTAGGCCTCGATCTGCTTGACCAGTTCGGCCGGCAGCGGCACGTAGTGCAGCTCGTTGGCCTGGGCCTGGCCGTTCTCGAAGGCCCACTTGAAGAAGGCCAGGGTGTCCTGGTTGCGCTTGGCGTCCTTCGGCTGCTTCTGCATCAGCATGAAGTTGGTGGCGGTGATCGGCCACGCCTGGGCGCCCGGTGCGTTGGTGATGACCAGGTTGAAGTCCTTGGCGCTGGCCCAGTCGGCGCTGGCGGCCGCGGCGGCGAAGGTTTCCGCGCTCGGCTCGACCCAGTTGCCGGCCGCGTTCTGCATGGCGGTGTACGGCATGCCGTTCTGCAGCGCGTAGGCCAGTTCGACGTAGCCGATCGAACCCTTGATCTGCTTCACGTAGGACGCGACGCCTTCATTGCCCTTGCCACCCACGCCGTCCGGCCACTGCACCGAGGTGCCTTCGCCGACCTTGGCCTTCCAGTCCGGGCTGACCTTGGACAGGTAGTTGGAGAAGTTGAAGGTGGTGCCCGAACCATCCGAACGGTGGACCAGGGTGATCTTGCCGTCCGGCAGCTTCACGCCGGGGTTGGCGGCGACGATGGCCGGATCGTTCCAGGTCTTGACCTTGCCCAGGAAGATGTCGGCCAGCAGGGCGCCGCTCAGGCGCAGCTTGCCGCCCTCCAGGCCTTCGATGTTGACCACCGGCACCACGCCGCCGATGGCGGACGGGAACTGGGCCAGGCCGGCCTGGGCCAGCTCTTCGCTGCTCAGCGGCTTGTCCGAGGAACCGAAGTCGACGGTGCCGGCCTTGATCTGGGCAATGCCGCCGCCGGAACCGATCGACTGGTAGTTGATCTTGGCGCCGGTGCTGGCGTTGTAGTCAGCCGACCACTTGGAGACCAGCGGGAAGATGAAGGACGCGCCCGCGCCGGAGACCTCGGCGGTCACCTTGGCACCGGCAGCGGCCGGAGCGGCAGCACCGTCGGCAGCCGGCTGCTGTGCGGCCTGCTTGTCGCCACCGCAGGCCGACAGGCCCAGGGCGATGGCCAGGGAAAGGGCGGCAAGGCCGGCCGAGTGCAGTTTCATGGTCACTCCATAGCGGGGAAGAGCCGACGGGGTCGGCGGATGCGGCTATGAAATGATGTTTTTGTTACAGCCGTATTACGACCATGACAGAGGTGTCCTGGATCACGTTCCGACAAGGGTTTCACAGGGTGGGCCACGATCCGGGGGACCCCCGCAGACCCCGGATCTGCGCACGGTATGACCGGCGGATGGCCTCCGTAGCGTCGAGCTTGCTCGACTGCTCCATGCTCTCGGTAGGTGCGGACCGTTGGTCCGCACACGCCAGCACCCAGCCGAGTCCTTGGCCCTTCGTAGAGTCGAGCTTGCTCGACTAGGGCCGACCAGGAGCAGTCGAGCAAGCTCGACTCTACCCACCCGGAGCAGTCGAGCAAGCTCGACTCTACCCACCCGGGGCAGTCGAGCAAGCTCGACGCCACCGGCAAACGAGAAAGGCGCGAGATCTCGAGGATCTCGCGCCCGGGTGGGATCGGCGGGGGAGAGAGGACCCGCCGATCCCGTTCCTGCGGGGGAACGCGCTTGCTTACTTCAGGTTCTGCGACCAGTAGGTCTCGATCTGGCGGACCAGGCTGTCCGGCAGCGGCACGTAGTCAAGCTGGCGCGCCTGGGCGTCGCCGCTCTTGTAGACCCAGCGGAAGAACTCCTGGGTGGCCTTGCCGTTGGCAGCATTCTTCGGCTTCTTGTGCACCAGGATGAAGTTGGTGGCGGTGATCGGCCAGGACTCGGCGCCCGGGGCGTTGGTCATCACCAGGTAGAAGTCCTTGGCGCTGGCCCAGTCGGCGCTGGCGGCGGCGGCGGCGAACGAAGCGTCGCTCGGCTGCACGAACTTGCCGGCGGCATTCTTCATCGCGGTGTACGACAGCTTGTTCTGCAGCGCGTAGGACAGTTCGACGTAGCCGATGCCGCCCTTGATCTGCTTCACGTAGGCAGCAACGCCTTCGTTGCCCTTGCCGCCGATGCCGGCCGGCCACTGGACCGAGGTGCCTTCACCGACCGAGCTCTTCCACTCCGGGCTGACCTTGGACAGGTAGTTGACGAAGTTGAAGGTGGTGCCCGAACCGTCCGAACGGTGCACGACGGTGATCTTGGCGCTCGGCAGGGTCAGGCCCGGGTTCAGCGCGGCGATGGCCGGGTCGTTCCAGGTCTTGATCTTGCCCAGGAAGATGTTGGCCAGCACGGTGCCGTCCAGCTTCAGCGCGCCCGGAGCGATGCCGGCCACGTTGACCACCGGCACCACGCCGCCGATCACCGACGGGAACTGCGCCAGGCCCGAAGCAGCCAGTTCTTCCGGCTTCAGCGGGGCGTCGGACGAGCCGAAATCAACGGTCTTGGCCTTGATCTGGGCGATACCACCGCCGGAGCCGATCGACTGGTAGTTGACCTTGTTGCTGGTGGCGGCGTTGTAGTCGGCCGACCACTTCGACATCACCGGGTAGATGAACGAGGCGCCCGCGCCGGTGATTTCAGCGGCGTTGGCGGCGAACACGGACGACGCTGCGAAGACGGCAACGGCAACGCGCGACTTGAAGGCGTGGATCACGGGGTGGCTCCTGGGTTGATTGGGATGCGGGGTTACCCGCCCGGTGCACATTCCATAACGGTTCGATGACAGCGCAGGGACCGTTGTGTGACGCATCCATTACAGCGCTGCCCGGCGCCTGTGCAGCAGAGGCGTGAAGAAACGACGCACCTGTTTGACCCCTTCCTGTATGTCGCTGATGGCCTGTGCGGTGCACGCATGCTCCGGGCATTCCGCAGCGATCCGGGGTCCTCCGTGCCGGACCGGCGGGGCAGGTGGGCGCCGCGCGGCGAGCGGCCCGCGCATCGAGGCCGATACATCACGCCATATGCCGCAAGGGATCGACAAGGATGGCGCGGCAAATGCGTCGTACGGATGACCGCGCGAAGAAACCTGTGTTTGGTGCGCAGTTTGTCATTCGACTGTCATGGTTTTAACGGAATGTTCGCAAAACGCTTGACCGGCCTGCCGGCGTGGCGTTCTGCCCAAGCCATTCCAACCCTCTGGAGAAATCCAAAATGCGTTCCCATTTGCTCGCCGCCGCGGTCGTTGCAAGCCTCGGTCTGGTTTCCGCCGACGCCTTCGCAGCTCCCGCCAGCACGGGCGTATCCCAGGCACAGCTGCAGCAGCTGCAGGCGCAGATCGCTGCTCTGCAGGCCCAGGTCCAGCAGCTGCAGAGCGACTCGCAGGCGCTGCAGGCGCAGTCCGACGCGCAGTCCGAAGTGAACATCACCCAGGCCCAGGCCCTGGAAGGTGCACAGAAGACCCAGACCAGCGTCGACAAGCTGGCCAAGCTGGTCAATGACAACAAGATCGGCGGTCGCATGTTCTTCGACCTGACCAACATCGACAAGACCAGCAACGGCAAGGACACCGCCGCCAGCGGCACCGGTCTGGACGTCAAGCGCTTCTACCTGACCGTCGACCACAAGTTCAACGACATCTGGTCGGCCAACCTGACCACCGACTTCCAGTACAGCTCGGCCATCGGCAATACCGAACTGTTCGTCAAGAAGGCTTATGTGCAGGGCAGCTTCGACCCGGCCTTCAACCTGCGCGTCGGTGCCGCCGACATGCCGTGGATCCCGTACGTCGAGAAGTTCTACGGCATGCGTTATGTCGAGAACACCCTGACCGATCGCCTGAAGTACGGCAACTCGTCCGACTGGGGCCTGCATGGCTTCGGCAACCTGGGCAACAACTTCAACTACGCCCTGTCGGTCGTGTCCGGCGCCGGCTACAAGAACCCGACCCGCAGCAAGGGCATGGACGTGGAAGGCCGCGTGGCCTACACCCCGAACGAGAACTTCGTGGTTGCCGTCGGTGGCTACAGCGGCAAGCTGGGCAAGGAAACCGACATCCAGAGCGCCGAGAACACCTACACCCGCGCCAACGCGATGGTGGCCTACGCCGACAGCAACTTCCGCGTCGGTGGTGAGTACTTCCAGGCCAAGAACCTCAACAACGTGCTGACCGTTGCCACCGACAAGACCAGCGGCTGGTCGGTGTGGGGCAGCGTGCGCGTCACCGATGGCGGCATCAACGTGTTCGGTCGTTACGATGACACCGACGTCAGCAAGACCCTGGACCCGACCCTGAGCGACAAGTACTGGAACGTCGGCGTCGAGTTCCCGGTCATGAAGAACCTCAAGCTGTCGACCGTGTACAAGTACACGCACCTGGCCAACGCCGGCGACAAGAAGAACGACAAGACCAAGGAATTCGGCGTCTGGGGCGACCTGTCGTTCTGATCACCTGAAGTAAAGCGTCTGAAAGCAAGACGGCGGGCCTGGCGCCCGCCGTCTTTGTTTGGTCACAACACGGTCCGCATCATGCTTCGGCCGTGGTCTTGTCCTTGAACCGGCACAGGTCGGCGATCACGCAGCCCGGGCAATCCGGCTTGCGTGCCTTGCACACGTAGCGGCCGTGCAGGATCAGCCAGTGATGCGCGTCGAGCAGGAACTCGGCCGGAATCGCCTTCACCAGTTTGTCTTCCACCTCGCGCACGTTCTTGCCGGGGGCCAGCCCGGTGCGGTTGGCCACGCGGAAGATATGCGTATCCACCGCCATCACCGGCTCGCCGAACGCCGTGTTGAGCACCACGTTGGCGGTCTTGCGGCCGACGCCGGGCAGCGCTTCCAGCGCGTCGCGGTCACGCGGCACTTCACCGCCATGCTTCTCCAGCAGGATCGCGCAGGTGGCGATCACGTTCTTCGCCTTGGCGTTGAACAGGCCGATGGTGGCGATGTACTGCTTCAGTCCGTCCTCGCCCAGCGCGAGGATCTTCGCCGGCGTGTTGGCCACCGGGAACAGGCGGCGCGTGGCCTTGTTGACGCCGACGTCGGTGGCCTGCGCGGACAGCGCCACCGCCACCAGCAGTTCGAACGGCGAGCTGTACTCCAGCTCGGTCTTCGGGTGCGGATTGAGTTCGCGCAGGCGGGTGAACATTTCCACCACGTCGGCACGCGGCATCACGCCGCCACGGCGCGCCGGTGCGCGCGCGGTCTTCTTCAGCGTGGCCATTACTGCTCCTTGCCGCTGGCGCGGGCCTTGGCCCGGGCGAGGATGGCCGCCGCTGCCGCGGGCAGGGCCGGCTTCACGTCCGGCGCCGGGGCGGGTGTCCGGCGTGCGTCGCGTTCGGCCTCACGGCGGGCCAGCCGCACGGCACGGGCGCGGTAGCGCTCGCGCGCCGCCCAGGCCGCGTGCAACTGGCGCTGGGCCTGCTGCAGGCGCTGCGGCAACTCGGGGTGGCCGGGCAGCAACTGTTCGTCGCCGGCACGGGCGACATAGTCCATCAGCCCGGCCTGCAGGGCGCCATCGAGATCGTCTGCCTGGACCCGGGCGAACAGCTGCGCGGGGTTGGGTCGGGATGCCATGGCGTCAGCGGTTCTGGAAGGCCGGCGGGCGGCGCTGCAGGAAGGCGCTGGTGCCTTCGCGCATGTCCTCGGTGGCAAACAGCAGGCCGAACTGTGCGCTTTCGTACTCCAGCCCCGCTTCCAGGCTGCACTCGCCGCCCACGTGCACCGCATCGAGCAGGCCACGCAGCGCCAGCGGCGCCGAACGTGCCAGCTGGCGGGCTACGTCCTGCACGCGGTTGTCCAGCGCGTCGGCGGGGACAACCTCATTGACGATGCCCAGTTCCAGCGCACGTGCTGCATTGACCGGTGCACCCAGCAGGCACAGCTCCAGGGTGGCGGCACGCCCGCACAGGCGCAGCAGGCGCTGGCTTCCGCCGAAGCCCGGGATCAGGCCGAGGTTGATTTCCGGTTGGCCGACTTTGGCGGTATCGGCGGCGATGCGCAGGTGGCAAGCCATCGCCAGTTCCAGGCCGCCGCCCAACGCAAAACCATTCACGCGCGCGATGACCGGCTTGGGCATGCGCTCGATCTGGCGCATCAGGGCCTGGCCGAGCAGCGAGAAATCACGACCCTGAACAGCGCTGAGTGTGTTCATCTCGGCGATATCGGCGCCGGCCACGAAGGCCTTGGGGCCAGCGCCGGTCAGTACTACCACGCGCACCTCCGGGTCGGCGGCGGCGGCGCTGAACGCCTCGGCCAGGGCCTGCAGGGTTGCGGCATTGAGGGCGTTGAGCTTGTCCGGGCGCTGGACGGTCACGGTGCGGATGGCGCCGTCGTCGGCGACAGCGATCAGGGCATCGGCCACGGGGAAACTCCTGGAACGTTAAAAAAAAGTGAGATTGAACTCTGCAAACGCAGACGGGTCATAGCCTGCATCGTGAGTAGCGGTTACACGTTGCGCCCGTTATCCTAACCCGTCGCCTCAGGGCGGCGCAGAACGTCCCTGAGTTACCACCCCTGGAGAACTGTTTGATGAAGTTGCGTTCTATCGCGGTCGCCGTCGCGGCCCTGGCCCTGACGGGCAATGCCTTCGCCCAGGACGTTTCGTCCGAAAAGGGCAAGCTGAGCTACTACTTCGGTTACGACTACGGCAACAACCTGGCGGAGCTGACCGGTCGCGGTGAGCAGCTGGACATCAACTCGGTGGTGAAGGGCCTGCAGGACGCCTACGCCAAGAAGCAGCCGGCGATCACCGCCGAGCAGCTGAAGCCGGCCGTTGAAGCGTTCCAGAAGCGCGAGCAGGGCCGTGCCCAGGCTGCCAAGGCCGAGTACGAAAAGGCCGCTGCCGAAAACAAGACCAAGAGCGATCAGTTCATCGCGGCAAACAAGGCCAAGGCCGGCGTGCAGTCCCTGCCGAGCGGCGTCCAGTACCGCGTGATCGAAGCCGGCAAGGGTGCCAAGCCGACCCAGGCCAGCACCGTGCAGCTGGAAGTGGCCGGTCCGTTCCCGTACGGCCAGCGCCCGACCGAAGCCCGTCCGGCCCAGCAGATCCCGTCGATCAAGGTCAGCGAAGTCGAAATGAAGGCCATGCGCGAGACCCTGCTGCAGATGCCGGCAGGCTCGAAGTGGGAAGTCACCCTGCCGCCGGACCAGGCCTACGGTGCCGACCCGCGCACCCCGTTCCCGCCGAACGTGGCTGTGCAGTTCGAGATCAAGCTGGTCAGCGTCAAGTAATATCGAAGCCGTAAACGAAACGCGCCGGTGATCCCACCGGCGCGTTTTTGTTTGCGCAATGCGTGGCGCGCAAATCCAGGCCATTCGCGCTACTGTTGCAGGGTGCAAACAACGGAAGAATCGGCGCGTGTTGTCGCAAGTCCCTGCATCGGAGTGTGCAAGCTGGATCCAGACCGGCAGTGCACCGGCTGCGGGCGGCATCTCGACGAGATCGCAAGGTGGTCGTCGATGAGCAACGAGGAACGCAGCCGCATCCTGCATCGCGTGCAACCGCTGCGCGAACAGCTCCAGCAATCATTGCGCGGCTCACTGGCCGACCACGAACGCCTGATGCGTGCGCTGCATCCGCTGGCCGTGCCGCCGCGTGGCGACGGCTGGAACCGCAGTGAACTGATCGACCTGCTGCCGCCCGGCCCCCCCGTGGAAGCGGCGGTGCTGGCCGGCATCGTGCCGCGCGCCAACGGTGCGCAGGTGATCCTCACCCGTCGCACCGAAACCCTGCGTACCCATGGCGGCCAGGTCGGGTTCCCCGGCGGTCGCACCGAACCGGACGACCGCGATGCACTGGCCGCTGCGCTGCGCGAGAGCCAGGAAGAAATCGCGCTGGCGCCCGGCCAGGTGCAGGCACTGGGCTACCTGGATCCCTTCGTAACGATCACCGGTTACCGCGTCACGCCGGTGGTGGCGGTGGTCGATCCGGACTTCGTGCCGGTGCCGCAACCCAGCGAAGTGGCCGAGGTGTTCGAGGTGCCGTTGGATTACCTGATGGCTGCCGACAACCTGCACCAGGTCGAAATCAATCATCGCGGCCGCATCCGCCACGTCCTCGAATACGGCTGGCCGGGCCAGCGCATCTGGGGCGCGACCGCGGCCATCCTCTACAACCTGCGTCGCCGCCTGGAGCAAGTGCAATGAAGCCGATCGATCCGCCGTGGACCACCCTGGTCGATGTCGCCACCCTGGCTGCTGCACTGGGTGAGGGCGTGCGCGTGGTGGACGCGCGCGCAACCGCCAGCACGGCGGTGCGCGTGGTCGATGCGCGGTCATCGCTGGCCGACCCGCAGGCCGGTGGCGGCCAGTACCTTGCAGGGCACATCCCAGGTGCGGTCTACGCTGATCTCAATCGCGACCTGTCCGACCTGTCGCGCGTCGGCCATGGCCGCCATCCGCTGCCGGACAGCGATGCCTTCGCCGCGAAGCTGGGGCAATGGGGCATCGGCCCGGACACCCAGGTCGTGGTTTACGACGGCAGCGACGGCAGCATGGCCGCCGCGCGGCTGTGGTGGCTGTTGCGCCTGCTTGGCCATGGCCGGGTGGCGGTGCTCGACGGCGGCATCGCCGCCTGGCAGGCCGCCGGCCATCCGCTGGCCACCGGGCAGGAGGCGGTAACTGCGCTGCCGGCCTATCCGGGGCGTTTCGATACCACACAGATCGCCAATGCCGATGAAATCTCTGCGCGGCTGAAGCACGCGCCGGGCTGGCTGGTCGATGCCCGTGCGGGCGAACGTTTCCGCGGCGAGGTGGAACCGCTGGACCCGGTCGCCGGCCACGTGCCGGGTGCGGTCAATCGACCGTTCGACTTGAACGTCCTCGACGGCCGCCTGCGCGATGCACAGGAACTGCGCGCCGAACTGCAGGGCGTGATCGGCAACCGTGATCCGCAACAGGTGGTGCTGATGTGCGGCTCCGGCGTGACCGCCTGCCACCTGCTGCTGGCGATGGAAGCGGCCGGCTTGTCCGGCGCACGCATCTATGCCGACTCCTGGAGCGGTTGGGTCAGCGACAGCAGCCGCCCGGTGGCGACCGGCGCCTGAGCTCGTACCCTCGCACGCATCGCGCATGAAGCAGTCGAGCATGGCTCGACTCTACAAAGGCTCGTTCCGATCAATTCGACGTTCATCCACGCATGGCGTGGATCTACCGTGTCGACCAAGGTTGACACCGACCCACAGCAGCCGGAATCTGTCGAAGGCGGGGTGGGTCCGGTTGCGGGGGCGTGAGCCGCATGGATGCGGCGACCGAGCCTACATGGACGTATTTACGGCGTCCCCCGCAACCGGACCCACCCCGCCATCCCACCGACAGCCCGCTTTTGACGTTGACGTTGACGTTGCCTCTGCGGGTGCAGGGCGCAGCCCTGCCGATCAACCCACCGACTGCAGCGGCACCTTCGCCAGAATCCGCGCCCACGGGAACAACGGCCCCGGATCACGCTTGCGCGCCACCGTCAGTGCGGCATCATCACTGGCCGGCACCTGCTCCAGATCCAGCTGGTCGTGCCCGGCAATCCGCCGCAGCGACGGATAGTGCGCCACCAGCGCCAGCAGCAACTGTTCCAGTGCCACCAGCTGCGCCTCGGTATACGGCTCGTCCATCGCCTGGTGGCGGCTGTCGAACCAGTGCGGGTAACGCCCGGTATTGACCAGCTCGATGCCCAGCGTATGTGCGTTCATGCCACGCACGTGGTGGGCCACCCGTTCCGGTGCCACGTACTGCACCACGCGACCGTCGCGATCAATGTAGAAGTGGCCGCTGTTGCCGGCGCCACTGTCGTACAGCACGCGCTCGCCGTACTCGCGGGCCGTCGCCAGGTCGGGCAGTTCGGTGCAGTGGATCACCACCATCTCCAGCGTGGCCGGGTCGCGCAGCGGCAGGCGGTCGTGGTAGGGCAGGGGCTGCAGCTGCAGGCCGGGCAGGAGCGGGTTGGGCATCCGGCGATGCTAGCATTGCGGCATGAACCTGCCTTCCCTTTCCTCATCGGCCCGCTCGCGCGGAGCGCGCGCATGAGCCGCGGTCACTGCATCCTGTCGCACGGTTTCGAGAGCGGCCCGGACGCGACCAAGGTCACCGCGCTGGCCGAGGTGGCACAACGCCTGGGCTGGACCCATGAACGCCCCGACTACACTGATCTGGACGCGATGAGCGAGATCAGCCGCGTAGGTGACGTGCCGACCCGCCTGCGCCGCCTGGTCGAACGCACCGCCCTGGCTGCCGGGCAGGGGCCGGTGGTGCTGGCCGGCTCCAGCCTCGGTGCCTATATTTCCGCCATCGCCTCGCTGCAGGTGCCGGTGGCTGGCCTGTTCCTGATGGTGCCGCCGACCACCATGGGCCCGATGCCGGCGCTGGACGCCGCCGCGGTGCCTACCACGGTGGTGCAGGCCTGGCACGACGAGGTGGTGCCGGCCGCCGGGGTCATTGCCTGGGCACAGGCGCGTTCGGCGCAGCTGCTGCTGGTCGATGATGGGCACCGCCTTGAGCACCACGTGGAGGCCTCCGCGCAGGCCTTCGAGCGCCTGCTGCGCCAGCTGTGAAGCCCGGGCGCACGGCGCGCCCGCCCGCTTTGACTACAATGGCAGCCCCGCCGCCCCCGGCGCGGGCCTGCTGGCCGTGCTTTCGGCCCTCCTTTCCGACCGGCTTGGCCCCTGTGCCGCGCCCGACCACCTGCGAACCGATCCCGTGAAATTCTTCGTCTCCTGCGCCAAGGGCCTGGAATACCTGCTTGCCGATGAACTGTCGGCCCTGGGCCTTGGCAAGGCCACTGCCACCATTGCCGGCGTCAACGCCGACGGCGAACTGGAGCAGGCGCTGCGGATCGTGATGTGGTCGCGCCTGGCCAGCCGCGTGCTGTGGCCGATCGACGAGTTCGAGTGCCCGGACGAGCAGGCCCTGTATGACTGCGTGCGTGCGCTGCCGTGGCACGAGCACATCAGGCCGGAAATGACCCTGGCGGTGGACGCGCACGTGTCCGGCGACAAGATCACCCACGCCCGCTTCGCGGCGCAGCGGATCAAGGACGCCATCGTCGACCGCATGCGCGATGAAGGCCTGGAGCGGCCGTCGGTCAACACCGACCTGCCGGATGTGCGCGTGAACCTGTCGCTGCGCAAGGGCCGTGCCTCGCTGTCGATCGACCTTGGCGGCGGCCCGCTGCACCGCCGTGGCTGGCGCGGTGCCGCCCACGAGGCGCCGCTGAAGGAAAACCTGGCCGCCGCGCTGCTGTTGCGCGCGCAGTGGCCGCGCCTGCACGCCGCCGGTGGTGGGCTGCTGGACCCGATGTGCGGCAGCGGCACGCTGCTGATCGAAGGCGCGCTGATGGCTGCCGACGTTGCCCCCGGCCTGATGCGCCACGGCAGCCTGCCGCCGAGCCGCTGGCTGGGCTTCGACAAGGCTGCCTGGAAGGCCATCCAGAGCGAGGCACGCGACCGCGAGGCCGCTGGCCTGGCCGCGCTGAAGCCAGTCATCCATGGCAGCGACATCGACCCGACTGCGATCCAGGCGGCGCGCGAGAACGCCGAAGTGGCGGGCGTCGCCCACGCGATCCGCTTCACCCGCGCCGATGTAGCCGACCTGGCCACGCCGGAACAGGAGATCGGTGCGGTGGTCTGCAACCCGCCGTACGACGAGCGCCTGGCGGCCGATCCGGCGCTGTACCGCGCGCTGGGCAATGCCCTGCAGAAGGCGGTGCCGCAGTGGCGCGCCAGCCTGCTGTGCGGCAACGACGAACTGGCCTTCGCCACCGGCCTGCGCGCCGGCAAGAAGTACCAGATGTTCAACGGTGCGCTGGAATGCGCGCTGATCGTCTGCGACCCGATTGCCGTGCCGGGCCGCGACCCGGCGCAGCCGCGCGAGCTGAGCGAAGGCGCGCAGATGGTGGCCAACCGCCTGCGCAAGAACCTGAAGAAGTTCAAGAGCTGGCGCACCCGCGAGGACATCACCTGCTTCCGCGCCTACGATGCCGACCTGCCGGAGTACGCGGCCGCCATCGACGTCTACGAGGAAGACGGTGGCCAGCGCCGCACCTTCCTGCACGTGCAGGAATATGCGGCACCGGCGGCGATTCCGGAAAACGACGTGCGCCGTCGCCGCAACGAGCTGCTGGCGGCCGCGCGTGAAGTGTTCGGCGTGCCGCCGGAACAGGTGTCGATGAAATCGCGCGAGCGTGGCAAGGGCGGCAGCAAGTACGGCCGCTTCGAACAGCGCGACGAGTTCATCGTGGTGCGTGAGAACAACGCGCTGCTGCAGGTGAACCTGTTCGATTACCTGGATACCGGCCTGTTCCTCGACCATCGCCCGCTGCGCCGGATGATGGCCGAGCAGGTGCGTGGCAAGCGCTTCCTCAACCTGTTCTGCTACACCGGCGTGGCCAGCGTGCAGGCGGCGGTGGCCGGCGCGGCCAGCACCACCAGCGTCGACCTGTCGGCCACCTACCTGCAGTGGTGCTACGACAACCTGGCGTTGAACGGGCAGGGCGGCAACCAGCACCTGCTGGTGCAGGCCGACGCCATGGCGTGGCTGGAAGGCGATCGCGGCCAGTACGACGTGATCTTCTGTGACCCGCCGACCTTCTCCAACTCCGCGCGCGCCGACGACTTCGACGTGCAGCGCGAACAGCTGAAGCTGCTGCGCGCAGCGGTGGCACGACTGGCGCCGGGCGGCGTGCTGTATTTCTCCAACAACTTCCGCCGTTTCAAGCTGGAAGAGAACGCCATCGCCGAGTTCGCCCAGTGCCGCGAGATCACCGCGCGCACCATCGGCCCGGATTTCGAGCGCAACGCGCGCATCCACCGCGCGTGGGAATTGAAGCGCTTGGGGTGAGTCCGGTAGTGCCGGCCGCTGGCCGGCAACGATGTCAGACCCGCAGAGGGTTCATGGGATGCCGGCCAGCGGCCGGCACTACCCCTGTCTGGCCGGTACATCCACGCCATGCGTGGAGGGTTGTCCAGTAGATCCACGCCATGCGTGGATGGCGGCTACAGCACCGCCACCAGCAGCCCGGCCGCGGGCAACGCGATCGCCAGCGCGGCGATCCACTTCGGCCGGTACGGGTACAACCCGAACGACAACACCGCGCCGCCCAGCGTCATCGTGCCCAGCCACAGCACCGGGCCCATCGCCCAGCCATGGTCGGCCACGCACAGCGCGAACGCCACCGCCAGCAGGGCCCAACCCAGCACCCGCCATTGCGTGCGCCGTGCTGGCGAGGCTGCCGCCTTGCCATGCAGGTCGTGCTGGTGCTTTTCCATCGCCAGCGACAGTGCGGTGAACGCGGAGAACGACAGGGTCAACGCCAGAAGCATCATGCGCTGGCCTCCGCTTCGGCAGCTTCCGCAGCATCGACCGGAGCCCTGGGCGCTGCGGCCGCCGCGGCACGCTTCTTCTTCTCGGCGGCAGACAGCGGCGGCGTCCAGCGCTGCATGCGCCATCCACACAACGCCAGCATCGCACCGAACGCGATCATCGACAGGTCGACGCCAGCCAGCACCCAGTCACCATTGCGCAGGGTCACGCCCAGATGCGCATGCGTGGTCAGCGCGTTGACCACCGGCACCAGCGCGAACGCCGCCGCGCCCAGGTACAGTTGCCACGCCCACATCATCCGCTTCGGCCAGATGAAGGCGGCCAGCAGTGCCGCGCCCCAGGCGTAGAAGAACACGTTGGCTTCGGCACTGGAGCGTTCGGCGATGTCCAGCGGCAGCAGGCGGTTGCCCCAGAAGTAGGCGGCGAACGCAATCGGCAGGCCGGCCACGGTGCCGATGTTCAGTGCATCGACCAGGCGCAGGCCGAAGCCGATGCGACCGCTCTTGGCGTGCTTGGGCCGTTCCTTCACTGCCCACAGCACCACGCCGCTGGCCACCATCAGGCAGCCGACCAGGCCGGACAGGAAGAACAGTGCGCGCAGGCCCCAGTCGGCGAAGCGGGCCAGGTGCAGGCCATACAGCACGCCACGGGTGGCGGTGGCACCACCAGAGGGCGGCGTCTCTTCCAGCAGCGTGCCGTTGATCATGTCGTAGCGCAGCGCCGGCGTGTCGGTGGACAGGCGCTTGCCGTCGCGTTGGCGGATGTCGATCACCGCATTGGCGGCGCCCGGGTTGGACACGGTGAAGCCGGCCACTTCCACGCCATGCCAGTG
Organism: Stenotrophomonas sp. CC22-02; assembly: GCF_004365115.1. NCBI lineage: Bacteria > Pseudomonadati > Pseudomonadota > Gammaproteobacteria > Lysobacterales > Lysobacteraceae > Stenotrophomonas > Stenotrophomonas sp. CC22-02. Next base: position 982,090 of record NZ_SOCO01000001.1, read on the forward strand.
CGCACGCGCGCTGTCCAGCAGCTGCGCGATCGGCAGCGGCGTGGCGCGTCCCTCGGCCGGCGCGGTCACCTCCGGCATGCCGCCGAAGGCTTCGCTGAAGAACTTGTCCTCGTCCTGCGGGTAGGCCACCTTCACTCCCCACGGCAGGTACATGATCATCAGGGTGACGATGCCGGTGTAGGTGATCATCGCGTGGTAGGGCAGTGCCATCACGGCGCTGACGTTGTGGAAATCCAGCCACGACCGCAGGCCCTTGTCCTTGCGGAAGGTGAAGAAGTCCTTGAAGATTTTCTTGTGGGTGATGACGCCGGTGATGATCGCCACCAGCATGAACATCGCGCAGAAGCCGACCAGGTAGCGCGCCCACAGCACCGGGATGTAATGCAGGTCGAAGTGCAGGCGGTAGAAGAAATCTCCGCCGCGCGTCTCGCGTGCCTTCAGGGCCTGGCCGGTGTTCGGGTCCAGCGTGGCATCACCAAAGCCACCGCGACGGCCACGGCTGGGATCGGCCAGCTCCGGCGGCAGCCGCCAGAACATCTGCATGGCCGGGTTGCGCGGCTGCGGCAGGGTGACGAACCAGTTCTCGGCCTGGCTGGCGTTGGCCTGCAGGTAGTCCACCGCGCGCTGCGCGGCTACGTCGATGCTGACCTTGTTGGCCGGCAGCTCAGGGCGCATCCAGCGGCTGATTTCCTCGCGGTAGTAGCTGGCGGTGCCGGCCATGAAGATCAGCAGCAGCAGCCAGCCGACCAGCAGGCCGGTCCAGGTGTGCAGCCAGGCCATCGATTGGCGGAATCCGTTCTTCATGCCCAGGCCCCCAGCAGGCGCGCGACGGCGGCCATCAGCAGGGTGGGGACCAGGATGCCGACCCAGGCGCGCAGCGCAGTGCGGGTGGCGAACGCCCACAGCGCCGCGCAGGCAGCCACCAGGATCGCCAGCAGCATGCCGGTCAGCACGGTCTGGCCGCGCGCGCCGGGCAGCGCCAGGGCGCAGAACACGCTGGTCACCGAGGCCAGCGCGTAGCCGCCGAAGATCGCGGCCAGCGAGCGTGACAGCACGCCCCAGCGCGGGTTGGAGAAGAAGGTGCGGGGGCTGGCGGTTGCGGGCGAGCGGTCCACGGCATTCCTGCTGGTTTCAGTGAAAAGGGACCGGCGCACCGCAGCGCGCCGGGGGTGGCCATCCGTGGCCGGGCACCAGTCGCAGAACCGGTGCCATCCATCGGGGGTCAGAGCTTCCAGCGCAGCGTCATCGTCACGTTGCGTGGTTCGCCCCAGTACACGCCGCTGTAGAAACCGACGTTGTTGAAGTACTTCTTGTCCAGCAGGTTGTTGATGTTCAGCTGCGCGCTGAAGTTCTCGTTGAAGCGGTAGCCGCCGGCCAGGTTCAGCAGGTAGAACGCGTCCTGGGTGATATTGGCCTTGCTGCCATCCGCCTTGGTGCTGGTGTTCCAGATTCGGCTCTGCCAGGTGGCGCCGCCACCCAGCCAGAAGCGGCCATCGATGCCGCCGGGGCGCCAGCTGGTGTTGAGGCGGAAGGTGTCCTGCGGGGCTGTGGTCCGTTGCAGCACGCCGTCCTTGTTGCGGATGACGGTGTGGGCGAAGCCCGCCGAGATGTTCCATTGCTCGCCGATGCTGCCCTGGGTCTCGATTTCCCACCCCTTCACCTTGTTGCCCTTGCCGGTGGAGCGATAGGCCTGGCTGCCATCGGGCAGCGAGTTCACCGGCACTGAATCATCGATCTCGGCCACGTTGTCCTGCTTGCCTTCGAACACCGCCGCCGAAGCATTCAGCAGGCCGCCGAAGAACTCGGCCTTGACGCCCGCTTCGTACATGTCGCCGACCACCGGCTCCAGGTAGTTGCCGTTGCGGTCGCGGGATTTCTGCGGCTTGAAGATGTCGGTGTAGCTGACATAGCCGCTGAAGATCGAGTTGAAGTCGTACACCAGGCCGGCATACGGGGTGAGCATGTCGTCGGGCCTGTAGCCGCTGCGCTTGGTGCTGTTGCGGTTGCCGGCGGCATCGTAGCCATAGGCCCAGCTACGGGTTTCCCAGCTGCCATAGCGGGCGCCCACCACGGCCAACAACGGATCGGCAAGGCGAAGTCGGGCGGCAACGTAGGCAGCGCGCTGGCGCAGTTCGTCCTGCGACGACAGGCGACCAGAGCGGGTCACCGGCAGTACCGGCACCTGGCCGGTCCAGTGACGCCAGTCGGGCACCTGCGTGTAGCCCGGTGCGCTGGAATCGAACGACATGGCCTCGGACTCACCCTTGCGCACCGACTGGCCCAGGCCGAACACGAGTTCATGCTCGCGCCCGAACAGCTGGAACGGTCCAGCCACGTTGACGTCGAACACGTCCATCGTGCTGTGTTCGTTGAAGTGTGAAATGTAGGCGGTCACGCCGGTACCGTCGGCGCGCGGGTAGCCGGCCGCGCCGTACCAGACGCTGCCATCGGTATCGCGCACGGCGTGGCTGACGTTGCCCTTCACCGACCAGCCGTTGCCCAACTGCTGCTCCAGGCGCGCGAAGCTGGTCTTTTCCACGATCGGCCAGGCGCTCCACGAGGCCGACAGATTGGTCGAGCGCGGCAGGTTGGCCGGCGCGCCATCGGCGCCCCAGTACGGCACCACGCCCCAGGTCACGCCGGTGGTGTGCGGCGACTGGTACTCGTAGCCCACTTCGAACAGCGTGCTGTCGCTCAGGTCGGCCTGCACGATGCCGTAGAACACGTCCTTGTCGAGCCTGTAGACATCGCGGAACGAGTCGCTCTGCTGCTTGGCGGCCACGATGCGTGCGCGGATGCGGCCGTCCCAGGCCACGGGGCCGCCGAGGTCGGCTTCCAGGCGACGGTTGTTCCAGCGGCCCAGGGTGAGGTTGGCACCCATCTGGAAAGTGTCGGTCGGCCGCTTGCGGATCATGCTGATGGTGCCGGACGGATCACCCGCGCCGGTGGTCAGGCCGGTGGCGCCGCGGATCACTTCGATGCGCTCGTAGATCACGTTGTCGGTGTTGGTCTTGATCGAGCCACCGAAGGTGTTGAGCATGCCGTCGATCTGGAAGTTGTCGATGGTGTAGCCGCGCGAGACATAGTTGATGCGCTCGCTGTCGGTGACCGACACGCTGACGCCCGTCACCTGGCCCATCACGTCGGACAGGGAGAACAGGCCCATGTCATCCAGGCGCTGGCGGGTAACCACCGTCACCGACTGCGGCGTCTCGCGCAGTGACAGGTCCAGCTTCGTCGCGGTGCGCGCGCCTTTCACCGTATAGCTGCCGGGTATCTCGCCATCGGCGGTCACCTTCACCGTGTCCAGCGTGCGCGCGGAAGGATCGGCAGTGCCGTCGGCGTGGGCCAGCGGGGCGATCATCAATGCAGTCACGGCCAGGGCCAACACGGTGGGACGGGGGGAGTTCAGCGGCATTGCCATCGGTGCGATTCCATGCAGGATGAATCAGGCGATGGAATGCGCAGGTACAGTCGCCATGCGCTCCGCGCACGTCGCCCAGCGAGCCCCATCGACGGTGCGCCACCCGCGCAGTGCGGGTGACCCGGTAGTCGGGGGATGTACACGGGCGAAGGGGCGGGTGGGTACGTGTGTCCGTGCCCCGCTTGGCTAAGCGTACAACCGATTAGCAAATGATAGGCATTCGCATTTCGTTAATCAAGCGTGACGACTGCTGCCGGTGGATCGAGGCGCGTGTTCAGAACCGGAAGATCACCGTTGCCGCATGCAGCAGCAGGCCAATCAGCCCGCCCACCAGGGTGCCGTTGAAGCGGATGAACTGCAGGTCGCGGCCTACGCTCAGTTCCAGCTGCTCGACCAGGTGCCGCTCATCCCAGCCCTTCACGGTCTGCGCGATATGCGTGGTCACGCCCTCGCGCAGGCGCCCGGTCAGCCGCTGCGCGCCTTCCAGCAGGTGCTGGTTCAGTGCCTCGCGCAGGGCGGGGTCGGCCTGCAGGCTGCTGCCCAGCGAGGCCAGGCTGCGCTGCAGGTGGCCGACCAGTGCGGAGTCGTCACGCTGCAGGTCGGCGCGCAGGCTGGCGTGGATGCGCGCCCACAGCCCCTGCACGTACTCCTGCAGGGCGGGGTGGTCGATCATTTCCTGCTTGAGCTGTTCGATGCGCTCGGCCAGCGCCGGATCCTCCCGCAGGCGCTGCACGTAGGCCTGCAGCCAGGTCTCGTAGTCCTGGCGCAGCGGATGCTCCGGCTCGGCCAGCACCTGTTGCAGTTCTTCCAGCACCGCGCGCGCCAGGCGCTCGGCCAGGCTGTCGCCGATCTCGTCGATCGGCTTGACCCAGTTCACCGTGCTCGACAGCGTCGGCCATTCGCGCTGGATGTAGCGCACGATCAGCTGCGAGGCGCGCTCCTTCACTTCCGCCTGCTCCAGCCAGCGCCCCAGCCGCTGCAGGCCCTCGTCCAGCACGCGCTGGTGGCGGCCATCGGCGGTCAGCAGGGCCAGCAGCTCGCCGGCGGTGGCGGCGGCATTCCACTGCCGCAGCTGTTGCACCACGAAACCGTGCAGCTGCCGGCGCACAGCGGTCTCGTCGAAGAAATCCAGTGCCTGCAACGCCCAGCCGCGCGCCATGTCAGCCAGCATCCGCGAACGCGCCGGATCGGCCAGCCAGCTGCCCAGGCGGCTGGCCGGATCGAACACCTGCAGCTTGGCCAACAGCACGCCCGGTTCCAGGAACTGGTCGCGCACGAACAGCGCCAGGCTGTCACCGATGCGTTCCTTGCTGCGCGGGATGATCGCGGTGTGCGGAATGGGCAGCCCCATCGGCCGCCGGAACAGCGCGACGACGGCGAACCAGTCGGCCAGCGCACCCACGGCGGCGGCCTCGCAGAACGCCGAGACCCAGGCCCAGATGCCACGTTCGCCGTGCCAGTGGCTGACCGCGAATCCGGCCAGCATCAACAGCAGCAGGCCCAGTGCGAGGGCTTTCAGGCGCCGCAGCTGTGCGCGGCGCGGATCGTTGGCAGGCGTCATGCCCGAAGTCTATCCGGCCGTGCATGAGCATCGGGTAGTGCCGGCCGCTGGCCGGCATCCGCAACGCACCCGGAACGTTCATGGGGTTGCCGGCCAGCGGCCGGCACTACCCGCTGGTTCAGAGCGCTTCGAGCTGCTTGCGCAGCGCGGCCAGCTGCGCGCGCAGGGTGTCGTTCTCGCGGGTCAGCGCGACGATGCGGCGACGCAGCGCCGGTGCGTCCTCGCCCAGCTGCTCCAGTGCCGACAGCACGTCGGCGTCGCGGCTGGCGATCGCGTCCTCATCCGGCTCCTCGAAGTCCATCTCGGCCGCGTCCGGCTTCGGGGCACGCGGCTTGCGCTTGGACTCGCGCACGCGCTTGGCGGCCTGCTTCAGTTCGTCCTTGCCACCGGCGGCGGCGGCGCGCTGTTCTTCCTCGGGCAGGTCGGCCACGGCCGCGGCGGCGCTGATCGAAATCACGCCGGCCTTCACCGCTTCCACCACTTCGGCCGCGGCCTGGGCATGGATGCGCTCGATCATGCCGACCTGGCTGGTGCTCAGCTTGGCTTCGCGGGCCAGCTCGGCGCGGCTGATCTTCGGCGCCGGTTCCCACGGCGGGCTGTCTTCGCCGGCGCCCTCGACGATCTCGGCGGTGCCGTCGCTCTCGCGCTGCAGCTGCGCCTGCTCGACCTGCTTGCGGGCAGCCAGGATGTCGCGCTTGCGCAGCGCCAGCACGCCGCGCTGGAAGTCCGAAACGCTGCGGCGGCCCAGGTGCTGCTCGATCATCCACAGGTGCACGTCTTCCATGCTCTGGAAGCGGGTGTTCTGCACGGTGTTGAACGGCAGGCCGTGCTTCTGGCAGATGCCGAAGCGGTTGTGGCCGTCGACCAGCACCTCGCCCCACAGCACCAGCGCATCGCGGCAGCCTTCGGCCAGGATGCTGCGCTCCAGCGCGTCATGTTCGTCCGCAGTCAGCGGGTCGATGTAGGCCTTGAGTTCTTCTTTGACGACGATATCCATGGGCACGGCAGCGAGCAGGAGCGGAACCGCCCATTGTACCTGCTCGCCACCGCCGGTCCGGACTCAGGCGGTGGCCCGGATCATCTCGCCGAGGATGCCGGTGATCTGGTCGATCTGCGCCTTGTCCACGATCAATGGCGGCGACAACGCGATGATGTCGCCGGTACAGCGCACCAGCAGCCGGCCGTCGTGGAAGCAGCGGCGGAACACCTCGTAGCCGCGGCTGCCGGGGGTGTCGCGGCGCGGCGCCAGTTCCACCGCACCGACCAGCCCGAAGTTGCGGATATCGATCACGTTGGGCAGCCCCTGCAGGGCGTGCAACCGCTCCTGCCAGTATTCCCCCAGCTCGATGGCGCGCTCGAACAGGCGCTCCTCGGCATAGACCTCCAGCGTGGCCAGCGCCGCTGCGCAGGCCAGCGGGTGACCCGAATAGGTGTAGCCGTGGAACAGCTCGATCGCCTGCGGGGGCGCCTGCATCAACGCGGCATGCACCGCATCGCTGGCCAGCACGCCGCCCAGCGGCACCGCACCGTTGCTGACCGCCTTGGCGAAGGTCAGCAGGTCCGGGGTGACCCCGAAACGCTGCGCGGCAAAGGGCATGCCGACCCGGCCGAAGCCGGTGATCACTTCGTCGAACACCAGCAGGATGCCGTGGTGGTCGCACAGCTCGCGCAGCCGCTGCAGGTAACCCGGTGCGGGCAGGATCACCCCGGCCGAACCGGCGATGGGTTCAACGAACACCGCGGCAATGGTCGAGGCATCGTGCAGCGCGATCAGCCGCTCCAGGTCATCGGCCAGCTCCGCGCCCTGGCGTGGCAGGCCCTTGCTGAACGCATTGCGCTGCAGGTCCAGGGTGTGGCGCAGATAGTCCACGCCGCCCAGCTGCAGGCCGAATGCCCTGCGGTTGTTGGGCAGGCCGCCCAGTGCCATGCCGCCGAAGCCGACCCCGTGGTAGGCCTTCTCGCGGCTGATGAAGCGGGTGCGCTGGCCCTCGCCGCGCTGGCGGTGGTAGGCCAGTGCGATCTTCATTGCGGTATCCACCGCCTCGGAGCCGGAGCTGGTGAAGAACACATGGTTGAGCGCGGCCGGTGCCAGTGCGGCCAGCCGCTGCGCCAGTGCGAAGGCCGGCGGCGAGCCCATCTGGAAGGCCGGTGAATAGTCGAGCGTGCGGGCCTGCTCGACGATGGCCTCGACGATGCGGGGCCGCGCGTGGCCTGCGTTGCAGCACCACAGGCCGGCGGTGCCGTCGAGGATCGGGCGGCCGTCGACATCTTCGTAGTGCATGCCCTCGGCGCGTACCAGTACACGCGGCGCCGCTTTGTACTGGCGATTGGCGGTGAACGGCATCCAGTACGCGTCCAGGGATTCGGGGCGCTGGGTGGCCAGGTCGTGCAGGTCGCTTTCGGGACGCTTCATGCCAGCTCCATCGGGTGCGATGCCATGAATGTAGCGCAGCTGCGTCACGGCGAAGTCGCGGCGGCCCCGGTATAAGCAAGGCTGGTTGATTGCAGGAGTGTTCCATGGCCGATTTCCCCGACCGCAGCCACTGGCAGGCGCTGGCGCTCCAGCTGTCGATGCCCGGCCAGGCCTTCATCGACGGCCGCCATGTCGACGCTGCCAGCGGCGCCCGCTTCGACTGCATCAGCCCCATCGACGGTCGCGTGCTGGGTGCGGTCGCCGACTGCGATGCGCAGGACGTGGAGCGTGCCGTGCTGGCGGCCCGCCGGTCCTTCGATGCGGGCCACTGGTCGCAGGCCAGCCCGGCGCATCGCAAACGCGTGCTGCTGGCGCTGGCTGCGCTGGTGGAAACGCACGCCGACGAACTGGCCCTGCTGGAAACCCTGGACATGGGCAAGCCGGTGCGCGATGCGCGGCGCATCGACCTGCCCGGCGTGGTGCGCTGCCTGAGCTGGACCGCCGAAGCGGTGGACAAGCTGTACGGGGAGATCGCGCCCACCGGCCCGCACGAACTGGGGCTGGTCACGCGCGAGGCCGCCGGCGTGGTGGCGGCCATCGTGCCGTGGAACTTCCCGTTGCTGATGGCCTGCTGGAAGATTGCCCCGGCGCTGGCGATGGGCAATTCAGTGGTACTCAAACCTTCGGAACGATCGCCGCTGAGTGCGCTGCGGCTGGCGGTACTGGCCGCCGAGGCGGGCCTGCCGGACGGGGTTCTGAACGTGTTGCCCGGCCATGGAGCGCGCGTCGGCGAACCGCTGGCACTGCATATGGACGTGGACGTGCTGGCCTTCACCGGTTCCACCGCCACGGGCGCGAAGCTGCTGGAATACTCTGGCCGTTCCAACCTCAAGCGGGTCTGGCTGGAATGCGGCGGCAAGAGCCCGCACGTGGTGTTCGCCGACGCCCCGGACCTCGATGCGGCGGCCAAAGGCGTGGCGCAGGGCATCTTCTTCAACCAGGGGGAAGTCTGCACCGCCGGTTCGCGGCTGCTGGTGCAGCGCTCGATCCGTGAGGATTTCGTGCATCGGGTGGTTGCCTATGGCCAGCACATGCAGCCGCGCCACCCGCTGGAAGCCGACGCGGCAATGGGCGCGCTGGTCGATGCCGCGCATCTGGACAAGGTGATGGGCGATATTGCGCGTGCAGAAGGCGACGGCGCGCGATTGCTGCTGGGTGGTCATCGCGCCGAGGTGGAAGCGGGTGGCTGCTATGTGCAGCCCACCGTGTTCGACCAGGTACGGCCCGAGCAGGCCCTGGCGCGCGAGGAAGTGTTCGGGCCGGTCCTGGCCGTGCTGGGTTTCGATGACGAAGCCGAGGCCGTGCGCCTGGCCAACGACAGCCGCTATGGACTGGCCGCCGGCCTGTGGACACGTGATCTTGGTCGTGCGCATCGCGTTGCACGCCAACTGCGCGCTGGCAGCGTCTGGGTGAACGGCTGGGATGGCGGCGACATGACCGCGCCCTTCGGCGGCTACAAGCAGTCGGGCAATGGGCGCGACAAATCCTTGCACGCGTTCGACAAGTACAGCGAGATCAAGGCCACCTGGATCCAGTTGTAGCGTCGGGTCTGCCCGCGCTTCTGTAGAGTCGAGCCATGCTCGACTGCCCTTCGCTTTTCGTAGAGTCGAGCCATGCTCGACTGCCCTTCGCTTTTCGTAGAGTCGAGCCATGCTCGACTGCTCTTTGCGGAACGCCGCCGAGCATGGCTCGGCGCTACCGGCAGCGTGTGCTCACCTGCAGTACCGCAGCACGCAGCAAGTCGCGATCTGCCTCTTCGACCGCATTCTGGAAATAGTCCATATCCTGCTTCCCCAGCTCGCAAGGGTCGACGATATACCCGGGCGGCCACAGCCCCAGCAGCTGCGCCACGCCGTGCACGATCTGCTCCGGGGTCATCTGCGGGCGGATGCGGAAATAGTTGTGGCGCGGTGCGAACGCGGCATGCACCTCCCGGCGACCGATCAGGCGTGGTGCCACCCCCGCCGCGCTGATGCCGTCGCCACCCTCGATGCTGCCGGCAGGCAGGCCCAGGATCAGCGGCGCCTCAGCCGCCGGTGCCCCTTCGGCGGGCAGGGCGGTCTCTGCCTGCGCGATCGGGGCAGGGTGGGGCTTCACCGATGCAGCCCGACGCGTCATCGGTACGGAGGGCAACGCCGGAAGTGACGGCGCCGGCGCCGGCAGCTCCGGTGGCAGCCAGCGCAACGAGATCCGTGCGCCATCGTCAGCGCGCAGCACGATCCGGCCACTGCCCCACAACCACAGCGCCATCAGCCCATGCACCAGCAGCACCACCAGCCACGCGGCCATGCGCGGCAGTTTCGGGGAATCGGACCACGACAACGCAACTGCAGCCATCGGCAAGGCATCCATGCAGGGACCGGTGGCGCAGCCTAGCGGGCGGCCGGAAAAATTTCGTTGGCATCGGTGTCGGCTGAAACCATCGTCCCGTGCGGCCACCGGCCCGTGGCAGAATCGGGCGATCCACCGTTACCCGTGTTGCCGATGTCGACGACCCGCGCTGCCGCACCGCCCGTGAATTCCCCCCGCCGTGTCCTGCTGGCCAGCCTGATCGGCACCACCATCGAGTTCTTCGACTTCTACATCTACGCCACGGCCGCGGTGCTGGTGTTCCCGCACCTGTTCTTCCCGGACAGCAGCGAACAGGCAGCACTGCTTCAGTCGTTGGCGACCTTCGCGGTGGCGTTCATCGCCCGACCGGTGGGCTCGGCGGTGTTTGGCCACTTCGGTGACCGCATCGGCCGCAAGGCTACCCTGGTGGCCGCGTTGCTGACCATGGGCCTGTCCACGGTACTGATCGGCCTGCTGCCGACCCATGCGCAGATCGGCCTGTGGGCACCTGCGCTGCTGGCGCTGTGCCGGTTCGGCCAGGGACTGGGGCTGGGCGGCGAGTGGGGTGGGGCGGTGCTGCTGGCCACCGAGAACGCACCACCGGGCAAACGCGCCTGGTACGGCATGTTCCCGCAGCTGGGCGCACCGCTGGGCTTCCTGCTGTCGGCCGGCATCTTCCTGGTGCTGGGCCGCTGCCTGAGCCAGGACGACTTCCTGCAATGGGGCTGGCGCATTCCCTTCGTGGCCAGCGCGCTGCTGGTCGGGCTGGGCCTGTGGGTGCGGCTGAACATCCACGAGACCCCCGACTTCAAGAGGGCGCTGGAGCGCAAGGCGCCGGTGCGGCTGCCGATGCTGACGGTGCTGCGTGACCACCCGGTGCCGATGCTGCTGGGCACGCTGGGGGCGTTCGCCACCTTCGTGCTGTTCTACCTGATGACAGTGTTCAGCCTCGGCCATGGCACCGCGGTGCTGGGCTACAGCCGCGAACAGTTCCTGCTGATGCAGATGGCCGGCATGCTGTTCTTCGCACTGGGCATCCCATTGTCGGCACGCTACGGAGACCGCTGGGGCACGCGACGCACGATGATCGTGGCCAGCGTGCTGATCGTTGGTTTCGGCGTGCTGTTCGCACCGCTGTTCCAGCCGCACAGCCCGTGGCTGGTGACTGGCTTCCTGTGCCTGGGCCTGTTCCTGATGGGCCTGACCTACGGGCCGTGCGGCACCTTCCTGGCCGAGATCTACCCGGTGGAAGTGCGCTACACCGGCGCGTCGCTGTCATTCAACCTGGCCGGCATTCTGGGTGCGGCCCCGGCACCGTACCTGGCCACGTGGCTGGCCGAACACTTCGGCCTGGTCGCGGTGGGCTACTACCTGTGCCTGACTGCGGTGGCGACGCTGTGCGCGCTGGTGGCGCTGCACCGGCGCGCACTGCGGCTCAACCAAAGAAGCGCTTGAGCGTGCGTCCCAGCCAGCCGCCGCCCTGATGCTCGCGGGCGAACTGGTTCAGGTGCGCCTTGACCTGCTCGGCGTAGGCCTGGTCATCGCCACGGATGTGGTTGAACAGCCAGCGCGACAGCATGGTGCGCAGCTCGTCGCTGATGTCCTCGCCGGCCTGGAAGCGCAGCCGGTACTCGGCCACGCGCTTGATGAAGACCTCATGCACACGCTTGTGCGCGGCACAGAACGGATAACCCGCCTCCTCCATCAGCTCTTCCTCGAACGCGAAGTGCGACATGGTGTAGTCGACCACTTCATCGATCACCTCGCCCACCGCCGCACGCTGCATGCTGGCCTGGGCCACGTGCAGGTGGTTGAGCATCTCGATGATGCGGCGATGTTGCTGATCGATCACATCGATGCCGATGTTCAGATCGTCCTGCCAGACCAGTAGTGCCATCCCCGGCTCCCCTTCATGCGTATGTCGGGGCCGACTGTAGAACCGCCGCGCGCGGGCGGCGTTGATCTGGATCAAGGCGTGCCGGTCAGGGCAGGGCGGGCTCGCGTGGGCGCAGCGGACTGGCCATGGTGGTGCAGCTGACCCGGTTGCGGCCGCCGGCCTTGGCCAGGTACAGCTGGCGGTCGGCCTCGGAGATCAGCCGGTGCAGCGCATCACGCTGCGGACGCAGGCAGCACAGGCCGATGCTGACGGTCATGCGCAGGGTGGCTGAGCCGATGTCCACTTCCAACGCGGCGATGCGCTGGCGCAGTTCCTCGAAGTACAGCAGCGCCTCGTCCTGTTCCATGTCCGGCACCAGCAGGCAGAATTCCTCGCCACCGAAGCGCGCGATCAGGTCCTGGCTGCGCGCGTGTGAGGCCACCGCGCCGGCTACCGCACGCAGCGCATCGTCGCCGGCTTCGTGGCCGTAGGTGTCGTTGATGTGCTTGAAGTGATCGATGTCGATCATCGCCACCGCCACGCATTGGCCGTGCAGCTGCAGCTGCGGCAGCTGGCGCTGGCTCTGCTCAAGGAAGCAACGGCGGTTGGGCAGGCCGGTGAGGAAATCGCGGGTGGCCAGGTCCTGCAGGGTGCCGATCAGTTCCAGCTGGTCCACGTTCTGCGAGACCCGGCAGAAGAACTCCTCGCGCGAGAAGGGCTTGCGCAGGAAGTCGTTGGCGCCGTTCTTCAGGAAGCGTGGGATCAGTGACGCATCGGTATTGCCGGAGATGCCGATCACGGCCACCTTGTCGCGCGAGCGCAGGGTGCGCAGGCGGCGGGTGAACTCCACGCCCTGCATGCCGGGCATCTCCTGGTCGACCACTGCCAGTCGGATCGCCGGATGCGCCTCGATCGCGGCCAGGCCTTCGTTGCCGTCGGCCGCCTCGTGCACCTCGTGGCCGTACATGCGCAGCAGGGCCGCGGCATAGCCGCGCGCGGACGGCGAATCGTCCACCACCAGGGCCGCGATGCGACGGTTGCGCTCCAGCCGCTGCACCAGCCAGACCAGGTAATCGATGCTGCCGGGGGTGTTCTTCAGTACATAGTCGATGATCTGCTGCTGCAGCACGCGCTTGCGCAGGTCCTCGTCGTAGACGCTGCTGACCACCACGGTCGGCAGGCCGCGCTTGAGGAAGAACTCGACCACCGCGTCGCGGTCACCGTCGGCCAGCACCAGCCCGGTCAGCACCAGGAACCAACCTCCGCCTTCGCTGAGCAGGCGGTCCGCTTCGGCCAGGGTGGAGGCGATCACCACCGGCAGTTCCAGGCGTTGCTCGATGGCCTCGCGCAGCATGCCGGTGAAAGCACGGGAGTTTTCGACCAGCAGGATCCGCTGCGGCAGCGGATCGGCCAGGTCGCCATCGACGGCGGCCTGCGGCAGGACGGGCATGATGCGGTGGCTCACGAAGGAGGGCTCGGCACGGATAGCGGCGGTTTCGGGTGCAACTTTAGCCGGAGCCCTCGGTTGTGGACATATCTGCCCTGCCTGGTTCGGGTCAGTTCGCCGGGAATCTTTGGGACAACAGGGTGAGATTCGAGCGCGCGCCCTTCATGGCGCTCACGGTGCGGCATGGTTATGCTGGGTCGCGCCACCCCTGCTGGTGCATTGGACACGGCTGCGTCGAACGAAGGAACCCTTCAAGCGAGGTCGAGCGCCATCCAGTCGTGGGGTGGCGAAACGGAATTGCCTGGAGCTGTCTTTCCAACCATCCATGGGGGTGAGCGTGAGATTTTCTGAACTGCGAGTGTTGCTTCCTGCCGCTGTCCTGCTTTCTGTGTCTGCTTTCAGCGCATCAGCGTGTTGCCCCAGTGGCGACAACGGAATCCATATGGCTCGGAGCGGTCTGGGAGAATCTCTGCCAGCAGCCACGAATCTGAGTTTGAACCCAAACTGGCTTGTCTATGGGTTCGAGCGTGATGGGATCAGTTACTACCAAGTGAATGATCTCTCGGGTCAGGTCGTGCTGATCGTGGGAAATGTCGACGCCACGTTCTGGACGCTGCCGGCTGGCAAGAGTGCGGCAAAGGTGTCTTTGCCCTCGCATCGACTGAGTTTGCCCGAGAAGGTTGTCCGGCGCGTGGTGTTCCAGAGTGCTCAGTTCTCGTTGGTTGTCTATGGAGAAGGTACGAGCGCTGTATGGGTCGTCGAGTCTATGGATACCGCAGGCTGAGGACATTCTCGTTGGCGCCACGATTGCGCATATCGACGAAGCAGGAGCCGGGGGGGCGGCTCCTGCCATGATCTGATCGTCCGGTCCTTCCGTTCCAGTGGCTGGCAAGAGTCAGGCTATGTCCGCTCGGCTTGTCCAGGCGGCCTGCATGCTGCTTTGCGCGCCGCTGGCTGCGGTCTCCAGGAGCAGCACACGTACGCAGTTCCCTTCGCAGTGCACTTTCCCTCCATAGGCTTGTGCGCGGGAGCTCAGACGTTCAATAGCCAGACGTGTTGTGTCGACGAGCAGATCGCGATCACGGTCCAGCAGAGCGATTCTGAGCAGAATTCCTTGTTGCCCTTTCAGTTTCCCGCAGCGAGCACGTATCTGGATCTGTCCTTGTTCCTGCTTGAGCAGCAATGAAACGGCCTCGGTGAGAGTGCGGTAGGCCGCCAACTGCAGGGCAATACTCAGTTTGCAGGGATCCCCGGTCAGGAAGGGGGATGTGACCCTGTGTGTCTGATTCCAGCTTTCACGAATGCCGCTGACCTGCAGGGCCAGGTAGAGACCAACGTGCTCGACCTCGGTCGGGTAGACCATGCTGGTCAATTCGCGGAATTGGCGGGAATGTGCGGTGGATGTGAGAAGTAGATCCAGTGCCGGCGAGTGATGGCCATGTGTCTTCAACAGGTCGGCTGTCCTGCTCAAGGAAGCCTCAATGCCATCGGCGATTCTCCTGAGATCCAAGGCACGCTCCCGTAGATCCATTTCGCCCGCCATATGAGCGGACCTTGATAGTCGAGCCGCCTGGTGCCCGTCTACGTCTCTACGCCCCCGCTGATGATAGTGCCGACTGATGCGTGAGCCGAGTGCCAGCAGCCCGGTTCCTGCAATGGCGATCAGCTGCTGCGTTGTGAAGGTTCGTTCATCGTATGAGCCAAGGAGGCCGGATGTAGGAGTAACCACTGCAATGAGAATGTTCAACAGGGGGACGCCAACGGCTGCTCCCTGCCAGCCATGAATACATGTCAACACGATCACGGGCAGCGCCATGGTCAATTGCAGACTTGTCTTGGTTGCATCCGACAAGTCAGGGGCCAATGCGGTAATCAGGCCCAGCCCCAGCATCACTGCAAGAGCGGCGACAGTCGGGGGAGAGCGCCAGCGTCCCCATTCGTCCATTGCATGGCGCCTGCTCCAGAGAACCGCCAGTGGCGCAACCGTCAGGATGGCAATGTAGTCACCAAGGACGAAGCGTACGGCTCGTGTCGCAATCGGCACGCTTGAAGGGTTCTCTGAAAGCAAGTGAGACAGCCCAAGCTTCAGGGCAGTAGCAATCACGGCGGCTGACACCGCGACCGATAGCAGCCATCCATCTGCCCTGGCAGTCATGAATTTTCGATGCGCATATACAACCAGAGCAACGGCTGGCAGCAGGAATGCCGAACCCAGGATTACCCATGCCAGCCCATACTCATCTATTAGCGGGTAGCGCAGTTGTGCGAAGTACGCGTATTCGCCAATAAGCAGGTAGGGCCAGAGGCGAGGTGGACACACAAGCAAAGCTGCTACGCGAATGCCGGCAGGCAGGTAAAACTGGTCCAGCGAGACCCGCCAAGCGGCCCAACACGTAATCGCGTACATCACGGCAATCGCCAGCCCCAAGGGCCGCACGCGGAACGTCAGTTCAATTCCCCTCTTCCACCAATTCAACCCAAGCCTCCAATGCTCGTGACATGGCGGCGGCCCCATTGCTTGTTTGAACGCGCCATTGGGTGACAGTATCCATAGAAGCACGGGCGCGCAATCACACGAGCTGGACCGCCTTGGCGGGGGGCAAGGCGGTGCCGAACAAAGATCACCTTCGAGTGGTGATCTGCATCTCGTTTCTATGAGGAAGTCAGGTTGCGGCCCGCGGAGCGCCTGGGTCGATGGAGGATGTACGTCCCCCCAAAGCTTCGGTAGCGCTCGCCTGGCTGGAATCTCCCCGCGCTTCCGTCAATACGATCCTGAGTCTGTTGCCACTCATGTCCATGTGGCCACCATGCACAAGAATTCGGCCCAGCAACTGCTCATTTGCCAGTTCCGTGGTCCGGATTCCCAAAGATTCGTTCCGACCCACGAGGGCTACGCAGATGAATACACCCAGCTTTCGGGCGAAGTATCCACAGCGGATGCTGACCGAAATCTGTCCGGATTCGCATCTCAGTAGAAGTGATACCGCATCAACTACAAGCCGGTAGGCCGCAAGCTGCAAGCCTACCCCGAGCGCGCAGGGATCGCCCATCAACCTCGGTTGTCCGATGCGATGGGTGGCGTTCCATGCCTCGCGTACCCCGCCTGCCTGCAGTGCCACGTACAGGCCCAGTCGTTCCAGCGCCGAGGGATAGATCATGCTGGCCTGGGCCCGGAACAGGCGTGAATGCACCTCCGAGGTATGCCGCAGGCTGTCTGCGACAGCGTGATGGCCCTGCGCATGCAGCCAGTTCACCATTTCGTTCAGCGACAGGTCCATGCCATCGCCCAGCTGGCGCAAATGGGCCGCGCGCTCACGCAGGTCCATCTCGCTGGCCAGATGTGAATTCCGTGCAAGCTGCAGGGCCGCTCTGCCATCTTCCTCGCGCAACCGGTGCTGGTTCTGGAAGTGGGTGATGCGTGCACCGAGCAGCAGCAGGGCGATGCTGGCGATGGCCATGGCCTGCTGGGTAGCGAACGTGGCCGGATCGAAGGCCGTCGGGTGGTCGGCGGGGGCGCTCAGGCCAAGCATCATGTTCACGGCGGCGACACCGATGGCCGCACCGCGCCATCCCAGCAGGCAGGTCAGGGCGATCGCGGGAATAGGCAGGATCAACAGCAACTGCAGCGAGCCCGGGGCCGTGATCGATGCAGGTACCGGGGTCGCCTGCAGGCCAATGATCAGCATGGCTGCGAGTGCTCCGGCGGTGGCCGCAACAGACCGGGCCGTCCATTTTTCCTCGGCGCGGCGGATCCACAGCAGTGCCAGCGGCGCCAGGATCAGGATGCCGGTGAAGTCGCCCAGCGCATAGCGCAGCAGGTTGGTGATGAATGGCGCGTTGTGCAACGGTTCCCAGAGCAGGTACGAGATCCCCAGGTTGAGCAGGCTGATGATCATCGCGGCGCATGCCGCAATGGAGATCACGCCTACGATCGTGGTGCGTGCCAGCAGCTTCCGGTGCAGGCGCACGATCAGCATCACGGCAGGCATCAGGAACACCGAGGCGAGGATCACCCAGGTCAGGTTGTATTTGCTGATCAGGGGGATGCGCAGATGCGCGAAATAGGCGTATTCACCGATCAGCAGATAAGGCCAGAGACGGGGCGGGCACAGCAGCAGCGCGGCCACCCGTACGCCAGCAGGCAGGAAGAACTGGTCCAGCGACAGCTTGCGCGAGCCCCAGCAGGCGAGGGCATAGAGCAGCGCCAGTGCCAGCCCCTCGGGGCTGACCCGTATCCTCACCTGCAGGCCGTCCTTCCACCACCGCATCCACGTGCTCCCCCAGCTCCTGCGCCGATTATGTGGCTGGGAAGGGTTCCGCTACCACAACGCGTCCCGCAGCTTGTACCACGACATCGCCGCGACCAGCAGCGGCATCCGCAGCAGCCGCCCGCCGGGGAAGGGCGCGTGCCGCAGGCGCTGGAACACGTCCAGGCGCTCGCTCTGGCCCGCAATGGCGGCGGCGATCACCTCGCCAGCCAGCCCGGCGGCGGCCACGCCATGCCCCGAGAACCCCTGCGCGAAGTACAGGTTGCCATCCAGCCGGCCCCAGTGCGGGGCGCGGTTGCGGGTGATGTCGACGTAGCCGCCCCAGACCTGCTCCAGCGGCACGTCGGCCAGCTGCGGGAACACCTGGTGCATGCGCCGCTGCATCACCCCGTGCAGACCCGGCGGCGGCAGGGCCGAATAACTTGCGCGGCCGCCGAACAGCAGGCGGTGGTCGTGGCTGAGGCGGAAGTAGTCCAGTGCCCAGGCGGTGTCGGCCACGGCCATGTTGTTGCCGATCAGGGCGCGGGCGCGCTGCGCACCCAGTGGTGCGCTGGCACCGATATAGGTACCGACCGGCATGATCCGCCGCTCCAGTTCGGGCAGCAGGCCCTGCAGCCAGGCGTTGCCGGCCACCACCAGGTGGGCGGCGCGCACGCTGCCCTGCGCCGTGTGCAGCGCGGGTTGGGAGCCACGCTGGATGCGCACCACGGGCGAATCCTCGTGGATGACCACCCCGGCCGCGCGTGCTGCATCGGCCAGGCCACGTGCATAGGCCAGCGGCTGAAGGTGCGCGCTGAGCGGGTCGAACATCGCGGCGCGGTAGCGCGGGCTGTCCAGCTGCGCATGCAGGGTGTCACGGTCCCACCACTGCATGGGGTAGTCGTAGTAGCGCTGCAGGTGCTCGCAGTTGGCGCGCAGATCACGCTCGTGACGCTCGCGGATGGCGACGCTGGCGTGGCCTTCCACCCAGTGGCAGTCGATGCCATGGCGGTCGATGCGCATGCGCATCGCCTGCACCGCATCGCGCGACCAGTCGAACAGGCGGCGGGCATCATCGCGGCCGAGCTGGCGCTCCAGCTCATCCACCTCGCAGCCGTAGCCAACCAGCGCCTGCCCGCCGTTGCGCCCTGAGGCGCCCCAGCCGATCCGCTGTGCTTCCAGCAGGACCACCCGCTGGCCCCGTGCCGCCAGTTCCAGTGCCGCGGTCAGGCCGGTATAGCCGGCGCCAAGCACGGCCACATCGGCCTGCACATCGCCCCGCAGCGCGGGCAGCGCGGGTGGTTCGGGCAGGCTGGCGGCGTACCAGCTGGGTGGGAAGGCAGCGCTCACTGCAGGCCTCGCGCTTGCGGCGCAGACGGTCGGAGTGGGGGAGGGTGATCGGTGTTCACCCGCGTAGTTTCGCCGATGGATGACGGCCATGGTGTGACGGTGATGACTTGCCGCGTTCGTCGGGCCACGGGTAACGTGTCCATACGCCAAGGAGTTTTCCCATGCGCCGCCTGCCCTGGGTGGGCCTGCCCACCGACAGTACCGTGCTCGGCCATCACCGTTTCGCGGTGGCCGGCGAGAAGTACGTGCGCGCGCTGGTCGAGGCGGCCGACGTCACCCCGCTGGTGTTGCCCAGCCTGCAGCCGCCGTTGCCGGCCAGTGACTGGCTGCAGGGGCTCGATGGCCTGCTGTTGACCGGTGCGGTCAGCAACATCGAACCACAGCACTATGAAGGCGGCCGCAGCTGGCCGGGCAATCCGCATGATCCGGCGCGTGATGCCAACGCCTTCGCGCTGCTGCAGGAGGCGCTGGCGCTGGACCTGCCGGTGCTGGCGATCTGCCGCGGCTTCCAGGAGTTGAACGTCGCACTGGGCGGCAGCCTGCATCCGCAGGTGCATGTGGTGCCGGGCCTGGATGACCATCGCGAGGATCCGCAGGCGCCGGTGGAGGTGCAGTACGGCCCGGCCCACGCGGTCACGCTGGCAGCCGATGGCTGGCTGGCGCAGTGGCACGAGGGCGAGCGCGTGCAGGTCAATTCGGTGCATGGGCAGGGCATCGCCCGCCTGGCGCAGGGGCTGCAGGTCGAGGCGGTGGCCGACGACGGGCTGGTCGAGGCGGCGCGCAGCCTGCATCATCGATTCGTGCTCGGCGTACAGTGGCACCCGGAGTGGCGTGTCATGCAGGCGCCGTTCTATCACGCTATTTTCCGTGCGTTCGGCCAAGCTTGCCGGCAGCACCAACAGAACCGACTGGATTCCCGATGAGTTCCCGAACGCGCCCGCGCAAGACGGCCACGCCCCCCGCACCGCAGGAAAGCAGCCTGCTGCGCTGGCTGAAGGAGCGGCGGATCACCGAGGTCGAATGCCTGGTGCCGGACATCACCGGCAACGCGCGCGGCAAGATCATCCCCGCCGACAAGTTCTCGCACGACTACGGCACGCGGTTGCCGGAAGGCATCTTCGCCACCACGGTCACCGGCGAGTTCCCCGATGATTACTACGACCTGACCTCGCCGTCGGATTCGGACATGATCCTGCGTCCCGACCCGGACACCGTGCGCATGGTGCCCTGGGCCACCGACCCGACAGCGCAGATCATCCACGACTGCTACACCAAGACCGGCGAACCTCACGAGCTGGCCCCGCGCAACGTGCTGCGCAGGGTGCTGGACGCCTATGCCGAACTGGGCCTGCGCCCCGTGGTGGCACCGGAACTGGAGTTCTTCCTGGTGCAGAAGAACACCGACCCGGATTTCCCGCTGCTGCCTCCGGCGGGCCGCTCGGGCCGTCCGGAAACGGCGCGCCAGTCCTACTCGATCGATGCGGTCAACGAGTTCGACCCGATCCTCGACCTGATGTACGACTACTGCGACGCGATGAAGCTGGACGTCGACACGCTGATCCACGAGTCCGGCGCGGCGCAGCTGGAGGTCAATTTCACCCACGCCAACGCGATGGACCTGGCCGACCAGGTGTTCCTGTTCAAGCGCACCATGCGCGAATCGGCGATGCGCCACGGCGTGTATGCCACGTTCCTGGCCAAGCCGATGGAGAACGAGCCCGGCAGCGCCATGCACATCCACCAGAGCCTGGTGCGGATCAGCGACGGCCAGAACGTGTTCAGTGGCGAGCATGGCGGCGAGGATTTCAGCCCCATGTTCGCCCACTACCTGGCGGGCCTGCAGAAGTATGTGCCGATGGCCATGGCCTTCTTCGCGCCGAACGTGAATTCCTACCGCCGGCTGGTGTTCGGCGAGGTCTCGCCGAGCAACGTGCACTGGGGGTTCGACAACCGCACCTGCGGCCTGCGGGTGCCGCTGGATACTCCGGAAAACATGCGCGTCGAAAGCCGCTTTGCCGGTTCCGACGCCAACCCCTACCTGGCCATGGCGGCCACCCTGGCCTGTGGCCTGCTGGGTATCCGCGAGCGCCTGGCACCGGATGCGCCGGTCAGTGGCAGTGCCAAGGAACTGGGCTACAACCTGCCGCGCTCGCTGGGCGAGGCGCTGGATGGCCTGGAACAGTGCAGCGCGCTGCAGGCGCTGCTGGGCGAGCGTTTCTGCCGGGCCTACATCTCGGTCAAGCGCAAGGAATACGAGACCTTTTTCCGTGTCATCAGCTCGTGGGAACGCGAGTTCCTGCTGCTGAACGTCTGAGCATCCGCAATAGAAAAATCCGCCGCCGGGGGGTAGGCTGGCAGCCGTTGCCGGCTCCGCCGGCCCCCCTTCCCGCATTCTGGAGCACCCGATGAAGCTGCGTATCCTCACGCTCGGCCTGGCCTCCGCCATGCTCGCCGCCTGTGGCGGTGGCAAAGGTGGCGCGCAGGACAGCCAGGTCCTGAACGTCTACAACTACAGCGATTACATCGCCGAGGACACCATTCCGACCTTCGAGAAGGAGAGCGGGATCAAGGTGACCTACGATGTGTTCGACAGCGATGAGATGGTCGAGACCAAGCTGCTGGCCGGCAACAGCGGCTACGACGTGGTGGTGCCGACCCTGAACTTCTTCGGGCGCCAGATCCAGGCCGGCGTGTTCCTGCCGCTGGACAAGAGCAAGATCCCGAACCTGGCCAACCTCGATCCGGCGGTGATGAAGCGCATCGCCACCCAGGACCCGGGCAACCAGTACGGCGTGCCGTACATGATCGGCACCACCGGCATCGGCTACAACGTGGACATGCTGAAGCAGCGCTTCGGCGGCAGCGCCGACATCGCCAGCAGTTGGGACCTGGTATTCAAGCCGGAAAACATCAGCAAGATGAAGGACTGCGGCGTGACCATCCTGGACACGCCGGCGGACATGATCCCGATCGCGCTGCACTACCTGGGCCTGGACCCGCACAGCGCCGACCCGGCCGAGCTGCAGAAGGCGGCCGACCTGCTGAAGTCGATCCGTCCGTACGTGCAGAATTTCCACTCCTCGCAGTACGTGGGCTCGCTGGCCAATGGCGGCACCTGCCTGGTCGTCGGCTGGTCGGGTGACATCATCCAGGCCCGCGACCGTGCCGAGGAAGCCAGCAATGGCGTGCACGTGGCCTACTCGATCCCGAAGGAAGGCGCCCCGCAGTGGTTCGACATGCTGGCGATCCCGAAGGACGCCAAGCACCCGGAAGCGGCCTACGCGTTCATCAACTACCTGCTGCAGCCGAAGGTCGCCGCGGCCAACACCAACTTCATCCACTACGCCAACCCGGTGCCGACCGCGACCCCGCTGGTGGACGAGGCGATCCGTACCGATCCGACCATCTATCCGCCGGCCGATGTGGCCGAGAAGATGTTCACCTATTCGATCAACACGCCGGAGACCGACAAGCTCTACACCCGGCTGTGGACCGAGGTGAAGACCGGCCGCTAAGGGCTGGCAGGTGGGTGCCGACCGTTGGTCGGCACGCTTTCCCGGCAGGGCCGACCAACGGTCGGCCCCCACCAGATCTGCAGATCCCCCCGGCCCGGTGGATGCCGCCCACAGCCGTCATATCCCCTGCGCCCCCGGGCCGTTAGAATGGCGGCCGCTGTCCACCGCCCGCTCCCGGAGCCCCCATGCCCGTTGAAGCCCAGCCGGTAGCCGCCGTCGTCGACACGACCGGTGCGCCCGGCTATCTCTCCATTCGTGACCTGCGCAAGGAATTCGACGGTTTTGTCGCCGTCGACGACGTCAACCTGGACGTGCGCAAGGGCGAGATCTTTGCCCTGCTCGGCGGCTCCGGCAGTGGCAAGTCGACCCTGCTGCGCTGCCTGGGCGGCTTCGAGACGCCCACCAAGGGCAGCATCACCCTCGATGGCCAGCGCCTGGACGCGCTGCCGCCGTACCAGCGGCCGGTCAACATGATGTTCCAGTCCTATGCGCTGTTCCCGCACATGACGGTCGAGCAGAACATCGCCTTCGGGCTGAAGCAGGATGGCCTGGCCAAGGACGCGATCAGCAAGCGCGTCGGCGAGATGCTGGAACTGGTGCAGATGGGCCACCTGGGCAAGCGCAAGCCGCACCAGTTGTCCGGTGGCCAGCAGCAGCGCGTGGCGCTGGCGCGGTCGCTGGCCAAGGGGCCGAAGCTGCTGCTGCTGGACGAGCCGATGGGCGCGCTGGACAAGAAGCTGCGCTCGCAGATGCAGCTGGAACTGGTCAGCATCATCGAATCGTCGGGCGTGACCTGCGTGATGGTTACCCACGACCAGGAAGAAGCGATGACCATGGCCACCCGCATCGCAGTGATGGATGCCGGCTGGATCCAGCAGGTCGGCAAACCCGACGAGGTCTACGAGCAGCCAGCCAACCGCTTCGTCGCCGAGTTCATCGGGTCGGTCAACCTGTTCGACGGGGTGATCGACGAGGACCTGCCCGAGTACGTGACCGTGCGCTCGCCGCTGTTCCCGGCGCCGATCTACATCGCCCACGGCATCACCGGCTATGAAGGGCAGCCGGTCGCGTTCGCGCTGCGCCCGGAGAAGGTGATGATCGGCAAGGACGAGCCGGAAGGGCACACCAACAAGGCACAGGGCGTGATCGAGGACATCGCCTATTTCGGCAGCCACTCGGTCTACCACGTGCGCCTGCCGAGCGGCGCCAAGGTGCTGGCCAACTTCGCCAACTCGCAGCGCTGGGCCAGCGATGGCCTGACCTGGGGTGACAGTGTGTGGGTGCACTGGCGCGACAACGATGGCGTGGTGCTCACCTCATGAACGTCGCCGGCCTGAAGCGCTGGCTGCCGGGGCTGCGTGCCACGGTGATCGGCATTCCGTACCTGTGGCTGCTGCTGTTCTTTGCAGTTCCGTTCCTGATCGTGCTGATGATCAGCTTCTCGCTCAGCCGGGTCGGCTCGCCGCCGTATACCTGGCTGCTGCAGTACGTGGACGGCGGCTTCTCGCTGAAGCTGAACCTGGAAAACTACCTGGCGCTGTTCCGCGATTCGATCTATGCGCAGGCGTTCCTGAGCTCGATCAAGATCGCGGCCATCTCCACCTTCCTCACCCTGCTGATCGGCTACCCGATGGCCTACGCCATCGCGCGCCTGTCGCCGGCCGCGCGCAACGTGGCGATGATGCTGGTGGTGCTGCCGTCGTGGACCTCGTTCCTGATCCGCGTGTATGCGTGGAAGGCGATCCTGGACCGCAACGGGCTGCTTGACCAGTTCCTGCAGTTCACTGGCCTGCAGACGTTGATGACCAGCCTGGGCCTGCCCAAGCTGCAGCTGATCGATACCCCGACCGCCGCTTACATCGGCATTGTCTACTGCTACCTGCCGTTCATGGTGCTGCCGCTGTACGCCAACCTGGTCAAGCACGACCACCGCCTGCTGGAAGCGGCCTACGACCTCGGCGCCAAGCCGTGGCAGGCGTTCCTGCGCATCACCCTGCCGCTGTCGAAGGCGGGCATCATCGCCGGCTGCATGCTGGTGATGATTCCGGCGATCGGCGAATTCGTGATTCCGGAAATGCTGGGTGGCTCGGAGACGCTGATGGTCGGCCGCCAGCTGTGGAACGAGTTCTTCAACAACCGCAACTGGCCGGGCGCCTCGGCGATGGCGGTGGCGATGATCCTGCTGTTGCTGGTACCGATCCTGCTGTTCAACCGTTCCCAGCAGCGCCTGCTGGAAGGAAAGCAGGCATGAGCCCGCGTACCGCCAAGGGCCTGGGGCTGGGCGTGCTGCTGCTCGGCTTCGCCTTCCTGTACCTGCCGATCCTGTTGCTGATGTTCTACTCGTTCAACAGCTCGCGGCTGGCGATGGTCTGGGCCGGGTTCTCCACCCGTGCCTACAGCGACCTGTTCGCCGACCGCGCGCTGATGGATGCGATGTGGACCAGCCTGGTGGTGGCGTTCTGGACCGCCTGCACCGCCACCGTGCTGGGCACGCTGGCGGCGATGGTGATGACCCGCTTCAAGCGCTTCCGCGGCAAGCCGCTGTTCGGCGCGCTGGTCACTGCACCGCTGGTGATGCCGGACGTCATCCTTGGGTTCTCGCTGATGGCGCTGCTGGCTTCGATGGGCGCGATTCCCGGCTTCCCGGCGCGCGGCCTGACCACCATCTGGATCGCGCACGTCACCTTCACCCTGTGCTTCGTCACCGTGGTGGTGTCTTCGCGCCTGCAGGAAATGGACCTGTCGCTGGAAGAAGCGGCGATGGACCTGGGCGCCAGCCGGCTGACCGTGTTCGGCCGCATCACCCTGCCGATCATCGCGCCGGCGCTGGTGGCAGGCTGGCTGCTGGCCTTCACGCTGTCGCTGGATGACGTGGTGGTGGCCAGCTTCGTCGCTACGCCGGGTTCGACCACGCTGCCGATGAAGGTGTTCGCCTCGGTACGCATGGGCATCAGCCCGAAGATCAATGCATTGGCAACGCTGCTGGTGTCGGCGGTATCGATCGCCGCGGTGATTGGCTGGTACATCAATGCACGCGCCGAGAAGCGGCGCCAGCGTGACCTGCAGCTGGCGCGGCAGGAAAACGGCTGAGGTCTGCCGGCAGGGCCGGCAACATCAGCGTCGGCAACATCCGGCTCACGGCCGGCGGCGCACAATGGGGGTCTTCCTGAAGGAGATCCCCCATGACCGTCGAGATCGTCGATCCGGCCACCGGCCTGGTGACCTACCGCCATGAACTGATGGGCGCTGCCGATATCGAGCAGCGCCTGCACGCTGCTGCCGATGCCTTTCCGGGCTGGGCGGATCGCTCGTTGCAGGAACGGGGCGCCATCCTGCGCCAGATCGCCGCGCAGCTGCGCGCACGCCGCGACGACCTGCAGCAGGCGATGACCCATGAAATGGGCAAGCTCAAGGCCGAAGCCCTGGCCGAGGTCGACAAGTGTGCTGCGGCCTGCGAGTACTACGCCGACCACGCCGCCGACTACCTCAAGCCGCAGCTGATCGATACCGAAGCGCAGCGCAGCTACGTGCGCTACGAGCCGATCGGCTGCGTGTTCGCGGTGATGCCGTGGAATTTCCCGATCTGGCAGGTATTCCGTTTCCTGGCCCCGGCGTTCATGGCCGGCAACGTGGCCCTGCTCAAGCACGCCAGCAACGTGCCGCAGTGCGCCGACCTGATCCTGGCGGTGTGCCGCGACGGTGGCCTTCCGGACGGCGTGTTCGATGTGCTGCACATCGACAACGACCAGGCCGCCGAGGTGCTGCGCGACGAACGGGTGAAGGCGGTGACGTTGACCGGAAGTGAGCGGGCAGGGCGCTCGATTGCCTCCAATGCCGGCAGCCAGCTGAAGAAGTCGGTGATGGAACTCGGCGGCAGTGATGCCTTCGTGGTGCTCGACGATGCCGACCTCGACAAGACCGTGGCAGCGGCAGTGAAATCACGCTTCGACAACAGCGGCCAGACCTGCATCGCAGCCAAGCGCTTCATCGTGGTCGATGCCGTGGCCGATGAATTCACCCGTCGCTTCGTTGAGGCGGCGGGCGAGCGCCAGTACGGCGATCCGGATGAGCGTGGTACCACGCTGGCGCCGATGGCCCGCGCCGACCTGCGCGACGAACTGCACAAGCAGGTGCAGGCCAGCGTGGCCAAGGGCGCGCGCGTGCTGGTCGGTGGCGAGCCGATTGCCGGCACGCATGCCGGCTATCCGGCCACGGTGCTTGATCAGGTGGGGCCGGGGATGCCGGCGTACGACGAGGAACTGTTCGGGCCGGTGGCCGCAGTGATCCGGGCCAAGGACGAGGCCGAGGCGCTGCGCGTGGCCAATGACACCCGCTTTGGCCTGGGCGGCAGCGTGTGGACGCGCGACCCGGTGCGCGGCGAAGGCTTTGCCCAGCGCATGGAGTGTGGCGCGGCCTTCGTCAACGCCATCGTCAAGAGCGACGCACGGCTGCCCTTCGGTGGCAGCAAGCAGTCCGGCTTCGGCCGCGAGCTGGCTGACCACGGCATCCATGAGTTCATGAACATCAAGACCATCTACGTGGCTTGATGTCGAACGGTAGTGCCGGCCGCTGGCCGGCATTGCCTGGTTGCCGGCCAGCGGCCGGCACTACCCAAGGCGGGTCATGTGCCACGACCCACGGTCGTGGCCTACCGGTTTGGTGGGTATCGACCGTTGGTCGATACGCTCTACAGCCACTTGGCGCGCTTGAACAACCGGTACAACCCCACGCACACACCGCCCACGCCGACGATCATCAGTGGGTAGGACCACGGTTCACTCAGCTCCGGCATGTGGCTGAAGTTCATGCCGTACCAGCTGGTGATCAGTGTCGGCGCGGCCAGCAGGGCCGCCCAGGCACCGAGGCGCTTGACCGTCTCGCCCTGCGCCAGCGTCACCAGCGACAGGTTCACGCTCAGCGCGGTGCCCAGCATTTCGCGCAGGGTGTCGATCACATCGCTGATGCGCACGGCGTGGTCGTGCACGTCGCGCACGTACAGCTTCACTTCGTCGGGGATCAGATCGCCCTGGTAGCGGCGCAGCTGCGCCAGCACGTCCTGCAGTGGCGCCACCGCCATCCGCATCTTGTTCAGTTCGCGCTTGAGCTCGTACAGCCGCACCACCGTGCTGCGCTTGTAGTTGTCAGCGAAGATGTCCTTTTCCAGCAGTTCCAGGGTGTCGCGGAAGCGGTGCACGATCGGCAGGTAGTTGTCGACCACGAAGTCGGCGACGGCGTAAAGGCAGTACGAAGGGCCCATTTTCAGCAGCTGCGGTTCGCGCTCGACGCGGGCACGAACCGGCGCGTAGGACAGCGATGCACCATGGCGTACGGTCACCAGAAAGCGAGGGCCAAGGAAGGCGTGGGTTTCGCCATACTGGATGCGCTCGTCGACCATCTGTGCGGTGGTCACCACCACGAACAGGGAATTGCCGTAGGTCTCGACCTTGGGCCGCTGGTGCGCGTTGCGCGCATCCTCGATGGCCAGGTCGTGCAGGCAGAATTCCTCCTGCAGTTTCAGCAGCACATCATCGTTGGGATCGTACAGGCCCACCCAGACGAAGCCGTTGCCACTGGCAATGACATCGCTGATGGCGTCCAGGCTGATGTCGTGGCGTTTGCCCTCGTCATCGTAGTGGACGCAGTTGATGACGCAGGCGGGGTTGGCCGAGGCAGGTGCGGAAGCGGAGGCGGGCAATGACATGCCCGCCATCGTGCGTCAGGGGCGTGTTTCGGACAAGTGAGGACGACGCCCCAGCACCCACGCCAAGGCGACGTGCACCGGCAGCAGCAGCACGATCCACTGCACGTTGTACTGTGCCTGCAGGCTCAGCCAGTGCAGTACCAGCGCGGCCACGGCCTGTACCGCCAGCAGCCAAAGCACGATCCTGAACATGCGGCCCGGCACGCGCCGGCGCAGCAGGGCGATGGCGCCCGGTAGCAGCAGCACCGCCAGCGGCGACAGCAGCAGCAGGTTACGGTTGGCCCAGGCGGCGTAGTGCGTGCTGAAGCCCCACAGGAACACCAGCAGGCTGCCGGCGATGGCACACAGCAGCCAGAACGGCAGGGCCAATCCGGCCAGCAGGCGCGGGCGGCTGCGCAGCGCCAGCACGCCGGCGGCGATCACCAGGCCGCACAGCAGCCACGGCCACCAGCGGCGTGCGAACTCCTTCGGTTCCGGGTCGATGCGGTGCGGCAACAGTTCCTGTTCGGACTGCACCAGCGGCCGCCCATCGCTGTTGCGTGCCTGGCGCAGCGCATCGGCCAGGCGCATGGGTACGAACGCTTCCTGCCAGCGCGACAGCGGCTGGTCGGCGAACGGGCCGAGGCCGACGTCGAAGCCCAGCCACATCCACGCTGCCGGCGAGGCCAGGCGCACCGATTCACTGCGATAGGTGTTGCCGCGCGAGCGCCCCGACAGCTGCGATTGCAGTCCGCCGCCCAGCGCCTTGTCCACGGTATCGCGCACCATCGTGGCGCAGTTGGCGGTGTAGTAATCGTAGTGGTAGCGCGCGTTTTCCGGCTTGGCCCGCTCGGCCAGGTCGGCGGCCAGCGCACGCGCCTGGTCCGGGCGCAGGTCCAGCCACTGCACGCTGGCGCCACGGCCGGTCTCGTCGTAGTACGACAGATCCTGCTGCAGCGGCAGTGCCACCAGGTAGTACATCATGTCGCCGCGCACGAAGCGGCTGATGAAATCATCTTCGGACGGATCGAAATAACCGAAGTTGTACGAGGTCGCGTCGCCGCTGGCCGGATCGATCACGACGATGGCGTCGTGGCCGAAGCGCTCGAAGAACACCGTGCCCGGCTGCATGGTCACCACGCCGATGCGCGGGGCAGGAGCCTCGGCACTGGCGACGGGTGAAGCAGGTGTGGCTGCCGCCGGCTGCGCGGAGGCGGCCAGCGGCAGGACCATGGCCAGCACGCACAGTGCCAGCCACACCGTCAGGCGCAGTGCCTGGACAGGGCCGCCGCGCTTCAAGCGTCGTCCTGCGCGTCCGGCGGCAGCACGGTCACGTGGAAGGCCTGCACCCGGCGCGCATCGGCGCGCGCCACGCGGAACATGAAGCGGTCCAGCGCCAGTTCGTCGCCCACTTCCGGCAGGTGGCCCACGGCCTCGGTGACCAGGCCACCGATGGTGTCGTAGTCCTCGTCGGAGAACGTGGCACCAAAGCGCTCGTTGAAGTCGCCGATCGGGGTCAGCGCGTCGACCACGTACTGGCCGTCGGACTGGATGGCGATCTGCGCCGACGGATCCTCGGCTTCGTCATGCTCGTCGTCGATCTCGCCGACGATCTGCTCCAGCACGTCCTCGATGGTGACCAGGCCAGCGACACCGCCGTACTCGTCGACCACGATGGCCATGTGGTTGCGCGACAGGCGGAATTCCTTCAACAGCACGTTGAGCTTCTTCGCCTCCGGAATCAGCACCGCCGGGCGCAGAAGCTCGCGCACGTTGGCCGGGCCGTTGTCGGCCACCACGCCGCGCAGCAGGTCCTTGGCCAGCAGGATGCCCAGGATGTCGTCCTTGTTCTCGCCATGAACCGGGAAGCGCGAATGGCCGGACTCGACCACCTGCTTCATCAGTTCCAGGAAGGGCGCTTCGACTGGCAGCGAGACCATCTGCGAGCGCGAGATCATCACGTCGCCCACGGTCAGCTCGGCCACCGAAATGGCGCCTTCCATCATCTTCAGGGTATCGGCGGCGATCAGCCCCTCTTCCTGCGCGGTGTGCAGGACAGCGACCAGCTCGTCGCGGGTGTGGGGTTCGCCGGAGAAGGCGGACGTCAGGCGTTCAAGCCAGCCGCGCTTCTTTTCACTTTGCTCCGCGGGGGAGCTACTACTGTCGTCTTCTGACATCTCAGGAAAAAAGGCACCCGGCAGGCCGGGCGTTGGCCCAAGTCTAGCAGGATGTGACGGCCTGTCAGTGACCGTCGCTGCCGGGCCCGGTGATCGGCGGCGGGGCCAGTTCAGGCCGCGCGGGGGCTTCTTCCTCGGGCAGGTCCAGGCTGTAGGTGCAGCCGGCCAGGGTCTTGCCGGGATGGGACGCCACGGTGGAGACGCTGAGGATGATCGACTCGATCTGGGCCTCACCGGTCTTCGGGTCGGTCACATCACGGCTGACCAGTTCGCGGCCGGCCATGAACTTGCCGTCCTGGTCGTAGCCGGTCTCCAGCCCCAGCCGCTTGGCCAGCGGCCGTGGGTCGGCCTGGTCAAGGACCGCCATGATGCTGGCGCCGGCCACCGCCACCCGCTCGGTGGCCATGCCAAAGACGGTGATCGGCTGGGCCAGCCGGTACTCGCTCATGAACTGGTTGCCCTGCGGCAGCGGCTGCAGGCCCTGGGCCACGGCCTTCAGCGGGTCGGCCAGCAGCGGCGCCAGCGCACCGAGATCGGCCACGCCCTGGCGGCACTCGATCAGTGCCGGCAGGTCCAGGCTGGAGGCGAAGGCAGGTGGGGCGGCAAGGGCGCCCAGCAGGATCAGGCAGCAGCGCAGTGACACGGGCGGTATCCGCAGGCGGTGGGGCGCCATCATAGCCCCGAGGAACGGGTGAACGGCCGGGTGATACGGCGGGCGACACCAATCATCACTGCACGCAGGAACATCAGCGGCAGGGTGATCAGCACCGACAGCATCGCGAGGTGGACCAGCCCCGCGATGGCCCAGGCCACGGTCGGCACCCGACCAGCGTTCATCAGCCAGGGCATCGGGTCCGGCGCCGCATTCCGGATCAGCATCATGTAGACCGCGGCGAGTACGTACAGCACCAGCAGCGAGGTGCGCGAGGCATGGAAGAACGGCAGCCCATGGGCGGGCCGGCCCAGGCGTCGTTGCAGCATCATCCGCCACAGCACCGGCAGCGCCAGCGCACCCACCAGCATCAGCAGCATCGAGATCGTCAGCAGGCCGGGGCCGTGTGCGGGCTGCGCCCGGTCGTTGAGATGTGGCCCGATCATGCTGATCGCCAGCCCTGCCACCAGGCACAGGGGCGACAGCAGCGCCAGGCTGCGCAGCAGCCAGTGCTGCCCGGTGGGATCGGTGGCGGCGATGCGCCGGACGGTGCGCGCGCCCAGCACCAGCAGGGCGGCGAAAAGGCCGCCCACGATGAGTAGCGTGATGAAGCTGCCTTGCTGGATCATCCTTGTTCCTCGCGTCTTCTTTATCGGCCCCGGGTGATGGGCGCCTGGCCCGCTCAGCGCTCGCCGGCGTAAGGATCGGCAATGCCGAGCTCGGCCAGGATCTCGCGCTCCAGCTGTTCCATTGCCTCGGCTTCCTTGTCGTCCTCGTGGTCCCAGCCGAGCAGGTGCAGCACGCCGTGCACGGTCAGGTGCGCGTAGTGGGCATTGAGCGCCTTGCCCTGCTCTTCGGCCTCACGGGCTACCACCGGCGCGCAGATCACCAGGTCGCCGAGCAGCGGGAACTTGACGCCCTTGGGCAGGCCTTCAGGCAATTCGGCCGGGAAGCTGAGCACGTTGGTGGCGTAGTCCTTGCCGCGGTAGTGGCGGTTCAGTGATTGCCCCTCCTTGGCGTCGACTACGCGGATGGCCAGGTCGGCCTCGCGGATGCGGCCCTTCAGTGCGGCGGCCACCCACTTGCGGAAGCTGACCGCTGCAGGCAGGCCGGTGCGCGGCAGGGCGTAACTGACGGCGACATCCAGTCGCACGGGACCACGGGTCATGGAGTTGCTCCAGGCTGGATCTGATGCAGGTCGCGGCGGTCGTAGGCACTGACGATGCGCGCGACCAGCGGGTGGCGGACCACGTCGCGGGATTCGAAGAAGGTGAAGCTGACGCCCTCGACGCCCCGCAGCACATCGATGGCATCACGCAGGCCGGAGCGCACGTGCTTGGGCAGGTCGGTCTGGGTCAGGTCGCCGGTGACCACCGCGGTGGAGCCGAAGCCGAGACGGGTCAGGAACATCTTCATCTGCTCGATGGTGGTGTTCTGGGCTTCGTCCAGGATCACGAACGCATCGTTGAGCGTGCGGCCGCGCATGTAGGCCAGCGGCGCGATCTCGATGACGTTCTTCTCCAGCAGCTTGACCACCTTCTCCACGCCCATCATTTCATACAGGGCGTCGTACAGCGGTCGCAGGTAGGGATCGACCTTCTGGCTCAGGTCGCCGGGCAGGAAGCCCAGCTTCTCGCCGGCCTCCACCGCCGGGCGCACCAGGATCAGCCGCTGCACGCGCGATTCATTCAGCGCTTCGACCGCGCTGGCCACGGCCAGGAAGGTCTTGCCGGTACCGGCCGGGCCGATGCCGAAGTTGATGTCGTGGGTGGCGATCTGGTGCAGGTAGCGGCCCTGGTTCGCACCGCGTCCGCGCACCGTGCCGCGCTTGACCTTGATTGCCACGTCCTGCGCTTCGTAGGAGCGCTCGGCGATCTGCTCGACGTTGGCCTGGGCCAGGCGCAGATGGATGGCATGGTTGTCGAAGGTAGTCTCGCCGGCTTCGGCGTACAGCGCCTCGACCAGCTTCTGTGCTTCGACGATGGCCTCTTCCGGCCCGCTGATGCGGAACACGAAGCCGCGGTTGGCGATCTCCACGCCAAGCTTCAACTCGATCTGGCGCAGGTGGCCATCGAAGGGGCCGCACAGGTTGGCCAGTCGCTCGTTGTCTTCCGGCGACAGGGTGAAGTCTCGATGCTCGATGCTTTTCATTGCTTGGGGTGGGGCGGGTTCGCCGTCCACCGCGATGGACTCGGGATGACAAGATTACGCGCGTGCCGGGCAGGCGGCCAGCACGGGTGTCGGAACAGTGTGGGGCCCGCCGGTTTTCCACACCCGGTGTGGACCGGCATTGCAGAAAGCTGTGGATAGTCCTTCGCAGCGCTTGTGCCACAAGGAAGATGATGCCGTGGTGAAAATATGTCCAGGCCACGGCGGGTTTTCCACACGCGATGTGGACGTTGCAGCAGCGAAC
Source organism: Stenotrophomonas sp. CC22-02 (assembly GCF_004365115.1). Lineage (NCBI taxonomy): Bacteria > Pseudomonadati > Pseudomonadota > Gammaproteobacteria > Lysobacterales > Lysobacteraceae > Stenotrophomonas > Stenotrophomonas sp. CC22-02. Next base: position 1,015,236 of record NZ_SOCO01000001.1, read on the forward strand.
CTGTGGATAGATGGGGCCGAGCCTTGTGGCAAGGGGCCTGCGGTGGCCTGGTGAAAAAACCGTCAGGGCTGATCGGGATCATTGCGGGTGCACAGGGGGCGTGGCACCGTGGCGCCGTCGCAGGAGGGGATGGCATGGGCATCGGCAACGGGATGCGTGGAATGGGACTGGCGGTCATCGTCCTGCTGGCGGGGTGCGGGCAGTCGCCGCCCACCGCACTGGGTACGCTGGAATGGGACCGGATCACGGTGCCGGCACCGGCCGCCGAAGTGATCGCAACCGTGGAGGTACGTGAAGGCCAGCAGGTCAGGGCCGGCGCAGTGTTGATGCAGCTCGATCCGGCCCGCGGTGACGCACAGTTTGCCGCCGCTCAGGCCGACACCGTGCGCGCGCAGGCGCAGCTGGAAGAGCTGAAGATCGGTCCGCGCCAGGAACAGATCGCACAGGCCCAGGCGCAGCTGGCCGCATTGCGCGCGCAGGCTGTCGAGGCCAGTGCCTACTATCGGCGGGTCCAGCCGCTGGCACGCCAGCGCCTGATCGCCGCCGCCGAGCTGGATCGCGCACGGGCCGCCGCCGGCAATGCCGAGTCCAGCGTGCGGGCCGCTGAACAGGCATGGCTGGAACTGGTGCACGGCAGCCGGGCGCAGGACATCGCCCAGGGCCAGGCCGCCGCCGATGCTGCGCACGCGCAGCAGGTGGTACAGGGCGTCAACCTGCAGAAGCTGCAGCTGCGCGCACCGCGCGATGGCGTGATCGATGCCTTGCCCTACCGGCAGGGCGACCAGGCCCCGATCGGCGCGCCGCTGGCCGTGATGCTGGTCGGTGAGCGCCCCTACGCACGCGTTTACCTGCCCCAGCCGCTGCGCCTGCAGGTCAAGGTCGGACAGGCCGCGCAGATACAGCTGGACGGCGGAACTGCCGTATTGAAGGGACACATCCGCTCGATCCGCAGCGAACCGTCGTTCACCCCGTACTACGCGCTGACCGGCGACGACGTCGAACGCCTGAGCTATCTGGCCGAGATCGAAGTGGACGAGTCCACCGACATGCAGAAGCTGCCGGCAGGGATGCCGGTACAGGTGCGCTTCTGAACGCCGGAGCAGACATCGCGGTGCACGCACAGGGCCTGACCCGCCGCTTCGGCGACCTGCTGGCCGTGGACAACGTGGATCTGACCGTGCCGCGGGGCCAGGTCTACGGCTTCCTTGGCCCGAACGGTTCGGGCAAGTCGACCACCATCCGCATGCTGTGTGGCCTGCTGGAGCCGAGTGCCGGGCAGATCGAGGTGCTGGGCCTGGCGGTGCCCGAACAGGCCGAAGCGCTGCGCCGCCGCATCGGTTACATGACCCAGCGGTTTTCGTTGTACGAAGACCTGTCGGTGCGCGAGAACCTGGAGTTCCTCGCTGCGATCCAGGACCTGCCGCGTGCCCAGGCCCGGCAGCGGGTCGATACGCTGCTGCAGCAATACCGGCTGCAGGATCGCCAGCCGCAACTGGCGGGTACGCTCAGCGGCGGCCAGAAGCAGCGCCTGGCCCTGGCCGGCGCCGTGGTGCATTCGCCCGAACTGCTGTTCCTGGACGAGCCGACCAGCGCGGTCGACCCGGAATCGCGCCGCGATTTCTGGGAGGCCTTGTTCGAACTGGCCGACGCCGGTACCACCGTGCTGGTGTCGACCCACTACATGGATGAGGCCGAACGCTGCCATCGGCTGGCGATCCTTGATCGGGGCGCGCTGGTGGCCGATGGCACGCCGGCCGAACTGTGCGCACGGCTGCAGGGCCGCACGCTGCAGGTCACCTCCTCACAGCCGCGCCAGGCCAGCCGCGCGTTGTCCGAACTGCCCGGCGTGCTGAGCGTGGCGCAGATCGGCACCCAGCTGCGCGTGCTGTGCAGTGAAGACGCGGGCGACACGGCGGCGCTGCAGCGCGCATTGGCCCATGCCGACCCGCAGGCGCGCATCGAGGCGGTGGCGCCGAACCTGGAAGACGTCTTCGTGGCCGCCACCCGTGGCCGTGGCCGGGAGCCGGCGGAATGAACCTGCGCCGGCTGTGGGCGATCATGCTCAAGGAACTGCGGCAACTGCGCCGCGACCGCATCACGCTGGCGATGATCGTCGGCATTCCGGTCATGCAGTTGTTGTTGTTCGGCTATGCGATCAACCTCAACCTGCGCCACCTTGATGCCGGTGTCGCCGACCAGGCCAACAGCGCGGCCTCGCGCGCGCTGGTGCAGGACATGGTCGCCACCGGTGTGATCACGCCGCGCAGCCAGTCCTATTCACCGGATCAGCTGATGCAGGCGCTGCGCCGTGGCGAGATCAGTGTCGGCATCGTGGTGCCGGCGGATTTCGAGCGCCGTCGCTTCGACGGCCGTGAAGCGGTGCAGGTGCTGGTCGACGGCAGTGATACGGTGGTGCAGAGCGCGGCGATCCAGCTGGCGCAGGTGCCGCTGGATACGCGCCTCACAAGCAATACACGGCCACTGCGCGAGGGCAGCATCAGCAGTGGTCCGGTCAGCGTGATCAGTTTCTACAACCCGCAGCGGCGCTCGGCAGTGAACATCGTGCCGGGCCTGATCGGGGTGATCCTGACCATGACCCTGGTGATGTTCACGGCGGTGGCGGTGGTGCGCGAACGCGAGCGCGGCAACATGGAGCTGCTGATCGCCACGCCGGTGTCGCGCAGCGAGCTGATGGTCGGCAAGGTGTTGCCGTACGCGGCGATTGGCCTGCTGCAGACCACGCTGGTATTGCTGCTGGGCACCTGGCTGTTCCAGGTGCCGATCCGCGGCAGCCTGCTGGACATCTACCTGGCCGCGGTGCTGCTGGTGCTGGCCAACCTGGCGCTGGGCCTGCTGATTTCCACGCGCGCACGCTCGCAGTTCCAGGCCATGCAGATGACGCTGTTCCTGTTCCTGCCGTCGATCCTGCTGTCGGGTTTCATGTTCCCGTTCGCCGGCATGCCACGGCCGGTGCAATGGCTGGCCGAAGTGCTGCCGCTGACGCACTTCCTGCGCCTGGTGCGCGGCATCATGCTGCGCGGCGCCTCGCTGTGGGAACTGTGGCCGGAGGCGCTGGCGCTGCTGGCCTTCATCGTGGTGATGATGACGCTGGCGATCCTGCGCTTCCGCAAGCGTCTGGATTAGGGAATGCCGACCCACGGTCGGCATCTACCCCGGCGGGTGCCGACCGTTGGCCGGCGCATCTCTCTCGGTGGGTGCCGACCGTTGGTCGGCACGCCTTATTCCGCCACCACCCGCGCGCGCAGCGAATTGGTCAGCGCCTCGGTGATCACCACGTCCACGAACTGGCCGATCAACCGCGCCGGCGCCGGGAAATTCACCGAACGCATGTTCTCGGTCTTGCCGGTCAGCTCGTTCGGGTTCTTGCGCGAGGGGCCTTCCACCAGCACGGTCTGCACGGTGCCGACCATCTTCTCGGAGATGCCGGCGGCGTGCGCATTGATGCGCTCCTGCAGGCGCGACAGGCGCGCGTGCTTCTCCGCATCGCTGATCGTGTCCTCCAGGTCGGCGGCTGGCGTGCCCGGGCGGCGCGAGTAGATGAAGGAGAAGCTGTGGTCGAAGCCGATGTCCTCGATCAGTTTCATGGTCTTCTCGAAATCGGCATCGGTCTCGCCGGGGAAGCCGACGATGAAGTCCGAACTGATCGAGATATCCGGGCGCACGGCGCGCAGCTTGCGGATCTTCGACTTGAATTCCAGCGCGGTGTAGCCACGCTTCATCGCTGACAGCACACGGTCGCTGCCAGCCTGCACTGGCAGGTGCAGGAAGTTGGCCAGCTGCGGCACGTCGCGGAACGCGTCGATCAGCGAATCGCTGAACTCCAGCGGGTGCGACGTGGTGAAGCGGATGCGGCCGACGCCGTCGATCTCGGCGATGGTGCGGATCAGCAGGCCGAGGTCGGCGAATTCGCCATCGCCATACGGGCCGCGATAGGCGTTGACGTTCTGCCCGAGCAGGTTGATCTCGCGCACGCCCTGCGCGGCCAGCTGCGCCACTTCCACCACCACGTCCTCGAACGGACGGCTGACTTCGGTGCCGCGGGTGTAGGGCACCACGCAGAACGAGCAGTACTTGGAACAACCTTCCATGATCGACACGAAGGCCGAGGCGCCCTCGGCGCGCGGTTCCGGCAGGCGGTCGAACTTTTCGATTTCGGGGAAGCTGATGTCCACCTGCGGGCGCTTCTGCTCGCGGCGGGCACGGATCAGTTCCGGCAGGCGGTGCAGGGTCTGCGGGCCGAACACCAGGTCCACGAACGGCGCGCGCTTGATGATCGCCTCGCCTTCCTGTGAGGCGACGCAGCCGCCCACGCCGATGATGACCTCGCGGCCCTTGTTCTTCAGGCCCTTCCACACGCCCAGCTGGCTGAACACCTTTTCCTGCGCCTTCTCGCGGATGGAGCAGGTGTTGACCAGGATGACGTCGGCGTCATCGGGACTGTCGGTCAGCTCCAGGCCATCGCTGGCGGCAAGCACGTCGGCCATCTTGGCCGAGTCGTACTCGTTCATCTGGCAACCGTGGGTCTTGATGTACAGCTTGCCTTTCACCTGGTCGGGCTTGCGCGGACCGGCGGGCAGGGCAACGAGCGGGGTACCGCCGGGGGCGGGCGGAAAGACGTCTGGCGTCCCGGTCATGGCGCTTAATCCATTCGGGTGGCGGGAAAGCGGGCAATTCTACCCGCATCCCGGCCCTCCCGCCGTCCGCCGGTGGCGGGTCGGCCCCGGCGGTGGCGCGGCGCGATTACGCCGCCGCCAGCTCCGCGTCGATCTGCCGCGAGCGGTCGAACGCCGTCATCGCGCTGATCCGTTCGATGTAGGCGGCCGTGGCCGGCGCCGGCTGCACCAGGCCGAAGGCGCTGGTCCAGGCCAGCGCATTGCCCCACAGCACGTCGGCGGCGCTCATCGTCTCGCCCAGCAGGTACGGTCCCTGCGCCAGCTGGGCCTCGATCACCTGCAGCACGGTCTCGGCGTCGTTGTACGGCGACATCAGGCGCGGCGGCGGCTCGCGGTGCATCGCCTTGTCGATCATCGCCGGCTCGAAGCAGGCACCGTAGAAGGCCATCCAGCGCAGGTAGGGCCCGCGCAGGGCGTCACCGATCGGCGGTGCCAGCCCCGCTTCCGGGTACAGGTCGGCCAGGTACAGGTAGATCGCCACCTGTTCGGTCACCAGCGCACCGTTGTGGACGATGGCCGGCACCTTGCCCATCGGGTTGATGGCCAGGTAGGCCGGGGCCAGGTTGGCGCCGGCCTTCAGGTCCAGCACCTGCATGCGGTAGTCGGCACCCAGCGCTTCGAGCAGGGCCACGGCGCCGCTCGAGCGTGAACGGGCGGCGTGGTACAGGGTGATCTGGCGTGAGGTCATGGCATTGCTCCTTGCGGTGGGTGGTGAACTGGAGGCCATCCTGGGGCACTATTGCGGACGAATTCTGTCCTCGATCCTTCATGCGCCATACCGCCCATCGACTGCTGCGCCTGATCGCCCTGCTGCAGGCCCGCCGCCAGTGGTCGGGGGCCGAGCTGGCCGAACGCATGGGCGTGGACCGGCGCAGCATCCGCCGCGACATCGAGCGCCTGCGCGAACTGGGCTACCCGGTGCAGGCCTCGGCCGGAGTTGGCGGCGGCTACCAGCTGGGGGCCGGTGCGCCGGTACTGCCGATGCTGCTGGACGAAGAGGAAGCGACCACCCTGGCCATTGCCCTGCGCGCGGCCTCGGCGACCGTCGCCGGCATCGACGACACCGCCCGTGGCCTGTTGTCCAAGCTCGATCCGCTGGTGCCGACCCGTCGCCGCCAGCAGGCCGGCGAAGTGCATGCCGCCACCGCCACGCTGTCGGACCTGCCGGCCACCGATGCGCGCCTGCTCGGACGGCTGGCCCAGCACTGCCGGCAGGCCTCGCGGCTGGCCTTCGAGTACCGCAGTGCGCAGGACGCAGTCACCCAGCGTGAGGTCGACGCCCAGCATCTGGTCAACTATGGCCGCCGCTGGTACCTGCTGGCCTGGGATCTGGGCCGCCAGGACTGGCGCACCCTGCGCGTGGACCGGATGGGCGCGGTGCGCGAATGCACCGAGCCGGGCCTGCATCGGCGCACCCCGGCGCCGCCGGATGTGATGGTGCGGCAGGCCGTCAGCCAGGCGCCGTTCGCGCTGCAGGCCATCCTGCGCCTGGCCGGCAGCCATTCCGAGCTGGAAGGCCGGATTCCGCCGTGGTGCGGGGTACTGGAGGCCGATGGCACCGACCATTGCCTGCTGCGGATGGGGGCCGAGAGCCGCGGCATGATGCTGGCGCAGATCCTCAGCCTGGACCGCGTGCCGGTAGCGCTGTGGACCACGCCTCCGGAGCTGCGCGACGAACTGGCTCAGCGCCTGGCGGGCCTGGGCCAGCTGCTGGCTGTGCCGCCGGTCACAGCCTGAGCCACGTCGCTTGGCAAGCCCCGGCGAAGCTGGGACACTCGCCGCCATGAAGGGGATACTGGGGACAACGGCGATCATCATCGCTGCGCTGACCGCTGCGCCGGCCAGCGCCGGAACCCTGTACAAGTGCCAGGGCGCCGACGGCGTCACCAGTTACGTCAGCAAACGCGTGGCTGGGGCCCGCTGCAGCGCCATCAGCTACAGCCGCGATACCCGCCCGGTGTCGCGCCCGGTGGTGGCCGCGCCGAAACCCGCGCCAGCCACCACTGTGGCCAGCATCGAGCGCAATCCGGTGGCCGTGGCGGCCAGCGCTGCGACGCCTGCAGTGGCTGCACCCGCACCTGCTTCCGTGCCCGCGGCGGCAACCGCCTCGCGCGCTGGACGCATGGTCAGCGGCCAGGTCTATTCCTTCATGAAGGACGGCGTGCGCCACTACACCAGTGCGCGGCCGACCCAGGTGGCCAACCTCGGCCCGGTGCGCACCATCCGCTACAGCTTCATGGAGCGCTGCTACGCCTGTGGGGTCAATCCGCGCGTGGACTTCGGCACGGTGCGCCTGAACACCACGGCGTTCCAGGGCGAGATCACCTCGGCAGCGCGCGAGTTCGGTGTTGAGGAGGCCGTAGTGCGCGCGATCATCCACGCCGAATCCGCCTACAACCCGACCGCGCTCAGCCGTGCCGGTGCGCAGGGCCTGATGCAGCTGATGCCACCGACCGCCGCCCGCTTCGGCGTCAGCGATTCCTACGACGCCGGACAGAACATCCGCGGCGGCGTGCAGTACCTTGCGTGGCTGTTGAAGCGCTTCAATGGTGACCTGACTCTCGCTGCGGCCGGCTACAACGCGGGCGAGGGCGCGGTCGACCGTCATGGTGGCGTGCCGCCGTACAGCGAGACCCAGTACTACGTGCGCCGGGTCGGCCAGCTGGCGGACCGCTACCGCAGTGCCCTGAGTCACCAGTAGGTGCCGACCGTTGGTCGGCACGCCTTTGCATGGGTAGTGCCGGCCGCTGGCCGGCAACCCCGCAATCAATGTTGTTGCAGTGCGTTGTGTGGCGCGCGACGGTTCCGCTACACTCGTCCAAGATTCAATGCGGCTCTGGCCCCCACCGGATCCGCTGGCAGCCTTAAAGCTACCTAATCAATATCGGAGTGCCGGATGGCCAACGATGGGGTACACGATCCAGTCAACACCGGACGTCGGCGTTTTCTTTCTGCCACCACAGCCGTGGTGGGCGCCGTCGGCGTCGGATTCACCGCAGTTCCTTTCATCAAGTCCTGGAACCCCAGTGCCCGCGCCAAGCTTGCCGGCGCACCGGTGGTGGCCGACATCAGCGCCCTGCAGGAAGGCCAGCGCCTGATCGTGGAATGGCGCGGCCAGCCGATCTGGATCGTCAAGCGGTCCAAGGCGATCCTGGATGCGCTGCACGGGCTCGACGGCCGCCTCAAGGACCCCGAGTCCGGCGAGAAGGACCAGCAGCCGGACTACGTGCTGAAGCAGAATCCCGAGCTGCGCTCGATCAAGCCGGACATCTCGGTGCTGGTCGGCCTGTGCACGCACCTGGGCTGCTCGCCTGAAATGGTCGCCGAAATCCGGCCCGAGCCCTACGACCCGCAGTGGAAGGGGGGGTATTTCTGCCCCTGCCACAAGTCGCGCTTCGACATGTCCGGCCGCGTCTTCAAGGACGTGCCGGCACCGATCAACCTGAAGGTGCCCGCGCACCACTACCAGGACGACAACACCATCATCATCGGTGTCGATCCGCAGGGGGCAGCCTGATGGCCAATATCCTCGCCCGTACCGCCAGCGGCGTCGCCGACTGGGTCAACGCCCGCGCGCCGGGCCTGATGCCGGTGTACCGCAAGCACGTCAGCGAGTACTACGCGCCGAAGAACTTCAACATCTGGTACTACTTCGGTTCGCTGGCGTTGCTGGTGCTGGTCAACCAGATCGTCACCGGCATCTTCCTGACGATGCACTACAAGACCAACGCCGCCGAGGCGTTCGGCTCCATCGAATACATCATGCGTGACGTGGAGTGGGGCTGGCTGATCCGCTACATGCACTCCACTGGCGCCTCGCTGTTCTTCATCGTGGTCTACCTGCACATGTTCCGCGGCCTGCTGTACGGCAGTTACCAGAAGCCGCGCGAGCTGGTGTGGATCCTCGGCATGCTGATCTACCTGGTGCTGATGGCCGAAGCCTTCATGGGCTACGTGCTGCCATGGGGGCAGATGTCGTTCTGGGGCGCCAAGGTGATCATCTCGCTGTTCGGCGCGATACCGGTGATCGGCAACGGCCTGACCGAATGGATCATGGGCGACTACCTGCCCAGCGACGCCACGCTCAACCGCTTCTTCGCGCTGCACGTCATCGCCCTGCCGCTGGTGCTGCTGCTGCTGGTGGTGCTGCACCTGGGCGCGCTGCACGAAGTGGGCTCGAACAACCCCGATGGCGTGGAGATCAAGAAGGGCCCGAAGGGCAACCGCTGGTCGCCGAAGGCCCCGGCCGACGGCATTCCGTTCCACCCGTACTACACGCTCAAGGATGGCGTCGGCGCCGGCTTCCTGCTGATCATCGCTGCCTTCATCATCTTCTTCGCGCCCGGTTTCGGCGGCCTGTTCCTGGAGCACGACAACTTCACCGAGGCCAACCGCCTGGTCACCCCGGAACACATCAAGCCGGTCTGGTACTACACCCCGTACTACGCGATGTTGCGCGTGGTGCCGAACAAGCTGGGCGGCGTGCTGGTGATGTTCTCGGCCATCGCGATCCTGTTCCTGGTGCCGTGGCTGGACAAGGCGCGGGTGAAGTCCGTGCGCTACCGCGGCTGGATCTCGAAGGTGATGCTGGGCGTGCTGGCGGTGTGCTTCGTGTGGCTGGGCGTGATCGGTTCCGGCCCCGGCACCGACGTGCACGAAACCTACATCGGGCGGGTGCTGACCTTCCTGTACTTCGCGTTCTTCATCACCATGCCGCTATGGACAAGGTTGGACAAGACCAAGCCGGTACCGGAGAGGGTGACCACGCATGACTGAGCGCTGGATGGTCCGGCTGGCCCTTGCGGCCACCCTGATGCTGGGCAGTTTCCTGGCCTCCGCCGCCGAAGGCGGCACCAAGCTGCTGCAGGCCGGCAACGACCTCGGTGACCGCGCATCGCTGCAGCGCGGCGCGCAGCTGTACATGAACTACTGCTCCGGCTGCCACGCGCTGAAGTACCTGCGCTATTCGCGGATGGCGCAGGACCTGGGCCTGACCGAGGAAGAGGTGATGAACAACCTCAACTTCACCGGCTCGGCGATCGGCGACCCGATTCCGGTGGCGATGCCCAAGGAGAATGCCGAGAAATGGTTCGGCAAGATGCCGCCGGACCTCAGCCTGATCTCGCGGGTGCGGGGCAGTGACTGGGTCTACACCTACCTCAAGTCGTTCTACCTGGACAGCAGCCGGCCACTGGGCTGGAACAACGCGCTGTTTGCCAACGCGTCCATGCCCAACCCGCTGTGGGAGATGCAGGGCCTGCAGCACGCCGTGCACGGCAAGCCCGAAGCGCCGGGCATGGACCCGCCGGTGACCGGGCTCAAGCTCGAAACGCCAGGTTCGGTCGATGCCGGCCAGTACGACCAGGCGGTGCGGGACATCACCAACTTCCTCGAATATGCCGGCGAGCCGGCCGCGCTCAAGCGGCAGCAGCTGGGCGTGTGGGTGATCCTGTTCCTGGCCCTGTTGACCTTCCTGCTGTATCTGCTGAAGAAGGAATACTGGAAGGACGTTCACTGATTCTGCGGCCGGCCATCGCACGGGCCTATTGGCTTTTGTGATGGTCGGTTGCACACTCGGGGAGGAGTCGACCGCTGGCACGGTGCTGGCGGCGCCGATGCGGCAGGCGGTCTCCTGTCGTAGGAGAGCCTTTGATGGCGGCGAGCGTACGCATGCGCAATACACTGACGCTGTTTTCCTCGAACGACGATGTGCTGTGCCACCGTGTACGCCTGGTCCTGGCGGCCAAGGGGGTCACCTTCGACTTCGTTCCGGTCGATCCGCAGAACCCGCCTGAAGACCTGATCGACCTCAATCCGTACCACTCGGTGCCAACCCTGGTCGAGCGCGAACTGGTGCTGTATGCCGCGTCGGTGGTCAGCGAATACCTGGACGAGCGCTACCCGCATCCGCCGCTGATGCCGGTCGATCCGCTCTCGCGCGCACGCATCCGCCTGGCCATGCTGCGCATCGAGCACGACTGGGTGCCGCAGGTGCAGGCCATCCAGCTGGGCAACAAGACCCAGGCCGAGGCCGGTCGCAAGCGCCTGAAGGAACTGCTGACTGCGTCGTTGCCGCTGTTCAAGGCCAGCAAGTTCTTCCTCAATCCGGAAATGAGCCTGGCCGACTGCGCGATGGCACCGATCATCTGGCGCCTGCAGTCACTGGACGTGCCGCTGCCGAAGGACGGCAAGGCGATCGAGGACTACGGCAACCGTATTTTCCGCCACCCGGGTTTCGTCCGCAGCCTGACCGAGCAGGAAAAGAAGCTGCGCGATCTGCCGGTCTGATCCGGCCAGGCCTTACCCGTCTGCACGCCGACCGGTGTGCAGGCGATCCGCCCCGGCGGGGCGCCGGGCGCGTACACTTCACGCATGACCGAAGACTTCTTCCACATGACCAGCCACCGCCCGTACCTGCTGCGGGCGCTGGTGGAATGGATCAACGACAACCAGCTGACCCCGCACATCCTGGTCGACGCCGGCGTCCCCGGCGTGCAGGTCCCGCCTTCGGCGGTCAAGGATGGCCGGGTGGTGCTCAACATCGCCGAACGTGCCGTCGTCCGGTTGATGATCGACAACGAGATGGTGAGCTTCTCGGCGCGTTTCTCCGGCACCAGCTATCCGGTGCAGGTGCCGATCAGCGCCGTGCTGGCCGTCTACGCCCGCGAGACCGGGCAGGGCATGGCGCTGCCGGACGACATCCCGGGCAACGAGACCGCGTCGACCAGCGATGAACTGCTGCATGACGAAGGTACGCCGCCGGACGATACGCCGCCGGCCAGCCCGCCGCCCAAGGGGCGCCCGAACCTGCGCGTGGTCAAGTAAGGGTGGGTGCCGACCGTTGGTCGGCACGCCTTTGAACCTTACACATCCTCGGTATCGTCCACATCCGGCCGGATCTGGCTGATCCGCGCCGCACCGGGGCCGGTAAACGAGATCAGCTGGTCGCCGCGCAGCACCATGCGGCCCACGTGGCGATCGATGCCGTCATAGGAATACTCGAACTTGAAGGTGCGCTCGAAACCGAGCCGGCCATCCTCGCCGCGCGACAGGCGCAGGCCGGTGGCGTGCACCGCCTGGTCCAGCCATTGCACGTCGGCGGCGCGGCAGGCATTGCGGCCCAGCTCGACCGCGCGCTCGGCGGCCGAACGGGCGGCGTTCCAGAAGAAATAGATGATTCCGCCGGCAATCAGCAACAGCAGCAGGGTGGGCATGGCGTCAGCGGTCAGAGGTCGATCCGGCAAAGATGGCGGCGAACGCGCGCTGGATCAAGCGTTGCAGTCACCGTCTCGGCTGCGGTTCGCTGGACACTGGCTGCGCGGGCACGATGGCCGGTTGCGGCGCCGGCGCGGTCTGCATCGGCGTCGCAGTGGGCGAGGGCATCACCAGGGGTGATGTGGCGGTCAGCTGCAGCAGTGCTGCCCAGTCCTGGCGGTTGAAGCTGCATTCGTCTTCGCGGCCCGGTGTGCAGCTGGGGTCGATGCCGGTGCTGCTGCGTTCGCGTGCCGGCGGCAGCTGGATCAGCCCGGTGCGGTCCAGCGGCAGCAGCCGCATCGCCACGGTATTCATCACATTGCCGCCCACCAGATACAGGGTCTGGTCGCCACCGAGGTTGGCCGCCACCACCACTTCGCAATGTGATTTCCAGTGGCCCACCGAGCCATTGCCCAGCGCCTGCACCAGTCCGCTGTAGCTCAGCGTGGTGCTGCGGTCGCGCAGGAAGCACAGCAGATCGCCCGGCGCGGGCTTTGCGGCCGCGGGATCGACCAGCCGATAGGGCACACCGGAGGGGCCGGCCTGGTAGGCGGCACGGATGTAGTCGATGTGGCGCGGCGAGGTGTTGAAGCCGGGTACGCCGGCACGCACCATCACCCAGGAAATGAAGGCGGCCGACCAGGGGTTGTCGACCAGGAAGGCGCGGCAATCGCTGTCGGTGTAGCGCGTGCCCAGCGGCGCCAGGCAGCTGCTGGCGCCCGCGATGCTGCCCATTGCATTGAGCGTGCCGCTGTCGCGCCAATAGCCGGCCACGCGCTGCCAGGCGATCAGGCCGTTGTCGGCAAGATGCTCGCTCTCGGCCTCGGTGACGCTCAGGCTGGCAGCGCGGCCATCGCGATCGATGAAAGGCCGGAACCACAGCCGGTGTTCGTTGCAGGCGGTGTTGCGGATGGCCACTGCCAACGGGCTCAGGCCGTAACGGGGAGGTACGTCACAGGCCTCCGCAGCCGCTGCGGAAAAGGGGGCGGCCGCGAGCAGAAGGCAGGCAGGCAAGAGCATCCGGCGCATGCGCGGCTCCTGTGGGGGATTGCCGCAGCGTCGCAGTGCCGTCGTGAACGCAGGGTGTGAGAGCGGGAGTGCCGGCCGCTGGCCGGCACTACGCAACCGTCACCTCAACCCGGCGGCGGGCCCAGCTTCAACGACAGATCGATGGCCTGCACATGCTTGGTCAGGCCGCCGATGGAAATGCAGTCCACGCCATCCTCGGCGATCGAGCGCAGGCCGCCCAGGCCGACGCTGCCGGAGACTTCCAGCGGAATGCGGCCGGCGGTGATGCGCACCGCTTCGCGGCGCAGGTCCGGGCTGAAGTCATCCAGCAGGATGCGTTCGCACCCCGCCTCCAGCGCCTCGCGCAGCTGCGCCAGATCCTCCACCTCGACCACCAGTGGCAGCGCGGGCCACTGCCGGCGCGCCCCGGCGACCGCGGCGGCCAGCGAACCGGCGGCGCGGATGTGGTTTTCCTTCAGCATCACTGTGTCGTACAGGCCGAAGCGGTGGTTCTCGCCGCCGCCGCAGCGCACGGCGTACTTCTGCGCCAGGCGCAGCCCGGGCAGGGTCTTGCGGGTGTCGAGGATGCGCGTGCCGGTACCTGCCACGGCGGCCACATAGCGGGCGGTTGTGGTGGCGGTGCCGGACAGCGTCTGCAGGAAATTCAGCGAGGTGCGTTCGGCACTGACCAGGCTGCGGCTGCGCCCGTACAGCAGGGCCAGCACGGTGCCTGCGGTGACCGCGTCGCCTTCGGAAACCTGCCATTCGATGCGCACGTCCGGGTCGAGCGCACGGTGGGTGGCGTCGAACCAGGGGCGGCCGGCAATCACCCCGTCCTGCTTGCACAGCAGGTAGGCACTGTCGGCCTGGTCGGGCAGCAGGGCGGCGGTGACGTCACCGCTGCCCAGATCCTCGGCCAGCGCACGCGCGACATCGGCGGCGACAACGGCCGCATCCGGCGTCGGTAGCACGCTCATGCGGCCGGGAAGTCGGCGATCTGGGCGGTCGGGATGGCTTCCTCGGCCAGCAGCACCGGGATGCCGTCGTCGACGCGGAACACCTGCTTGCGGTCGCGGGTGACCAGCGCTTCGCGCAGCGGCTGCGCCAGCGGGTTGCCATCGGCCTTGTTCACCGCGCCGGCGGAAATGGCCTTGTTGAGGGCTTCCAGGCCCTTGCCATCCAGCAGGGACAGGGGCTGGCGGGTGTCCGGCGACACCAGCAGGTCGAGCAGCTTGCGATCCATGGTTCTTCGTCTTGCGTGGAAGACGGCTAGAATACGTCTTTAAGGCAGGTGACGGCCAATGACCCCCAACCCGATCGCGCCGCTTGTCGGCATCGTCATGGGTTCCCGTTCCGACTGGGAAACCATGCAGCACGCCGCCCAGAAGCTTGAAGCCCTGGGTGTTCCGTTCGAAGTGAAGGTGGTGTCCGCGCATCGGACGCCGGATGTGTTGTTCAGTTACGCCGAGCAGGCGGGCCCGCGTGGCCTGCGCGCGATCATCGCCGGTGCCGGCGGGGCCGCGCACCTGCCGGGCATGATCGCCGCCAAGACCGCCGTGCCGGTGCTGGGCGTGCCGGTGCAGTCCAAGGCCCTCAACGGCATGGATTCGCTGCTGTCGATCGTGCAGATGCCGGCCGGCATCCCGGTCGCCACCTTCGCCATCGGCAATGCCGGCGCCTCCAATGCCGCGCTGTTCGCTGCAGCGATGCTGGCCAGCGACCAGCCGGCGATCGGGCAGGCGCTCGACGCCTTCCGTGCGCGCCAGACCGAAGACGTGATGGCCCACGACGACCCGCGCCAATGAGCCTGACCGTCGGCATCCTGGGCGGCGGCCAGCTCGCCCGCATGATGGTCCTGGCCGGTGCGCCGCTGGGACTGCGCTTCGAACTGTACGATCCGGCGGCCGACGCCTGCAGTGGCCCGCTGGCGCCCCTGACGGTCGGCGCCTTCGATGACCGCCAGGCGCTGGCGGACTTCGCGGCGAAGGTGGATGTGGTCACCTTCGATTTCGAGAACGTGCCTGCCGACAGTGCACAGTTCCTGGCCGACCGCGTGCCGGTCTACCCGCCGCCGGCCGCGCTGGCCGTGGCCCAGGACCGGCTGAGCGAGAAGACCCTGTTCCAGCAGCTGGGCATCCCGCTGCCGGCCTTCGCCGACATCCGCAGCCGCGACGAGCTGGCCGCGAAGGCGGCCGAATTCGGCCTGCCGTGCATTCTCAAGACCCGCCGCCTCGGCTATGACGGCAAGGGCCAGTTCCGCCTGCGCAGCGAAGCCGACATCGACGCCGCGTGGGACGCACTGGGTGCGCAGGTCGAACGCACGGGCCTGATCCTGGAAGGCTTCGTGGCCTTCCAGCGCGAGGTCAGCGTGGTCGCCGTGCGTGGCCGCGATGGCAGCTTCGAGGCCTGGCCGATCACCGGCAACTGGCATGTCGACGGCGTGCTGTCGGCCAGCGTGGCGCCGGCCGTGCTGTCCGACGCCGAGCAGCAGGCCGCGATCGGCTATGCCCGTCGCGTTGCCGAGCACCTGCAGTACGTGGGCGTGTTCGCGCTGGAACTGTTCTGCCGCGACGGCGAGCTGCTGGCCAACGAGATGGCGCCGCGCGTGCACAACTCCGGCCACTGGACCATCGAAGGCAGCGAGACCTCGCAGTTCGAGAACCATCTGCGCGCCGTGCTGGGCCTGCCGCTGGGCAGCACCCGCATGCTTGGGCATGCCTGCATGCTGAACTGGCTGGGCACGATGCCGGACCCGGCGCCGGTACTGGGCCAGGCCAGTGGCCATTGGCACGACTACGGCAAGGAGCCACGTGAGGGCCGCAAGGTCGGTCATGCCACGCTGCGCGATGACGATGCCGCGGCACTGGCCGACGCGTTGGACCAGGTCGGCCTGGAGCTGGGTCGCCAGGCCCAGGTGGCGCCGGCCGTGCACGCCCTGCGCAATCGCTGAGCCCGGTAGTGCCGGCCGCTGGCCGGCAATGCAACGGTGTGGCGCGCCGGTGCAAGCATCGGCGCAACGTTCCCGGTGATAGCGTGGAGCTCCTTTCCCAGGAGTCACGACCATGCTTGACTGGAATGCCTACCGCAAGGAACTGAAGGGCCGCATCGGCGAGATCGGCAAGCTCTCGCCGGATACGGTGAAGGGCTATGCCACGCTGTCCAATGCGGGCGCCCAGACCAACCACCTTGATGCCAAGACCCGCGAGCTGATCGCACTGGCAGTGGCGGTCACCACCCGCTGCGATGGCTGCATCACCGTGCACGTGGATGCTGCGCTGAAGCACGGTGCCAACCGCGAGGAGATCGCCGAAGCGTTGGGCGTGGCTGTGTCGCTCAATGCCGGCGCCGCGCTGGTGTATTCGGCACGGGTGATGGACGCGGTGGCCGCGCACGAGAGCGCGTAGTGCCACGCTCGGTTTCCCGGTAGTGCCGGCCGCTGGCCGGCAGATTCGGCACCTCATGAGCGCCTGTGGGATTGCCGGCCAGCGGCCGGCACTACCCGCGGTCGAACAGCCGGCTCAGCGCAGCTGGCTCTCGGCGAATTCCCAGTTGACCATCTGCCAGAACGCGTCCAGGTAACGCGCACGGTCGTTCTGGTAGTCGGTGTAGTAGGCGTGCTCCCAGACGTCGCAGCAAAGCAGCGGCGTGCTGTCGCCGGTCAGCGGGGTGCCGGCATTGCGGGTGGCCTGGATGCCCAGCTGCCCGCCCGGGTGCTGCACCAGCCACACCCAGCCGGAACCGAACAGGCCCAGCGCGGTGCGGTTGAATTCCTCGCGCAGTCGCTGGACATCGCCGAACTGGCGCTTGACCAGTTCGCCCACCCGGCCCTGCGGCTCGCCGCCGCCGCGCGGGCGCAGGCACTGCCAGTAGAAGCCGTGGTTCCAGGCCTGGGCGGCGGCATCGAACAACTTGCCCTGGGCGTGGCGGACGATCTCTTCCAGTGACGCGTCTTCCCACTCGGTGCCCAGGATGCCGGCGTTGACCGCATCGACATAGGCGCGGTGGTGGCGGCCGTGGTGCAGTTCCACGGTCTGTGCGGACAGATGCGGCTGCAGGGAGCCGGAAAGGTAGGGCAGGGCGGGCAATTCGACGGGCATGGACAGGTTCGTGGCCAGAGGGGCGGCGGCAGCCGGTTCCATCCGCTTACAATGGCGGCTACCGTGGGCAGTCTAGCCGACCACCGCGGTCGGTTTGTCCGGCGAAGCAAGGAGTGTGGTTGTGGCGGTGATGCAGCAAATCCAGGCCGAGGTCGATCGTTACCCGCTCGTGCTGTTCATGAAGGGCACCCCGCAGTACCCGATGTGCGGCTTCTCCAGTCGCGCCGTACAGGCATTGATGGCGGCCGGCGCTGCCACCCTGCGCACCGTCAATGTGCTCGAGGAGCCCGAGATCCGCGCCAACCTGCCGCGCTTCTCCAACCTGCCGACCTTCCCGCAGCTGTTCATCAACGGTGAACTGATCGGCGGCTGCGACATCGTTCTGGAATTGTTCGAATCCGGCGAGCTCAAGCGCATCGTCGAAGAGGCGACCCAGGGATGAGTGCCTGGCCATCGACGTCACCGACCGACGGGGCGCTCGATGGCCGCCCGTTGCAGGATCGCGTGGTGCTGGTTGCCGGCGCCGGCGGTGGGCTGGGAAGTGCAGCGGCGGTGGCGGCCGCGGCGGCCGGCGCCACGGTGGTGCTGCTCGGGCGCAAGCCGCGCCGGTTGGACCGGGTCTATGCCCAGGTCCAGGCCGTTGGCGCGGAACCGCTGCTGTACCCGTTGGACATGGAAGGGGCAGGCCCGGACGACTATGCCGAGCTGGCCCAGGCGCTCCAGCGTGAGCTGGGGCGGCTGGACGGGCTGCTGGTCTGCGCCGCGCACTTTCCCGGATTGACCCCGTTCGAGCTGGCCGATCCGGCCAGTTTCGCCCGCGCGGTGCACGTCACCCTGACCGCCCCGGCGTGGCTGGCCCAGGCCTGCCTGCCGCTGCTGCGGCAACGTGAGGATGCCGCCCTGGTGTTTGCGGTCGATGCGCCGGAGCGGGTCGGGCAGGCCTACTGGGGCGGCTATGGCGTGGCCCAGCATGGCCTGCGTGGCCTGATCACCAGCCTGCACGACGAACTCGGCCGCAGCCCGGTGCGGGTCAGTGGCCTGTACCCGGGGCCGCTGCGCACGGCGCTGCGTGCCCGTGCCTATTCGGTTGACCAGGATCCGGCGGCTCAGGGGCCTGGGCAGGCGGCCGCGGCCGCCGTGACCCTGCTGTCCCTGGCCGGTCAGGCCTGGCGGGGCCAGATTCTCGATGCCAGTGGAGCATTCCCCGGCGAGTGAGTCCCGGGGAAAGACGGAGTGAAGAACCCGTCACGATTGCGTTGCGATCCGGTGCCGTTTGTCGCACAACCGTCACATTGATGGCGTAGCGTGTTAATCTAGTGTTAACCGTTATGGCTGCCTTCAGCCAAGCGGTAGGGAACCCCAGATAACTCTCCGACCAGCCACCCGCAGGGCTGTTTGGATGCGCTTTTTTTCCGCCATCGCCAACTCGCATCGAGGCTACCGAAAAATGACCCACCCACTCCGGATGTCCAAGCTTACCCTTGGTCTCGTGGCTGCACTTGCCGCCGCTCCCGCCTTCGCCCAGAGCAGCACCTCCGCCGGCGTCGGCGGCCAGGTGATGTCCGCCGCAGGCCAGCCTGTCGCCGGCGCTGAAGTCACCATCACTCACACCGAGTCGGGCACCGTTTCGCGTGCCACCACCGATGCGGCGGGTCGTTACAATGCGCGCGGCCTGCGCGTGGGTGGTCCGTACACCATCACCATCACCAAGTCCGGTGAAGGCACCAAGACCGAAGAAGGTGTCTACCTGAACCTGAACCAGGTCAACACCGTCAACGCCAACCTCGGCGGTGATCTGGCTGCCACCAACCTGGACGCCGTGAACGTCGTCGCCACCGCTGGCGGCCTGGACCTGTTCAGTGCCAACAAGATGGGCACCGGCACCAACGTGACCCGTGAAACGATGGATGCGCTGCCGTCGGCCAGCCGCAACATCCAGGATTACATCCGTCTGGACCCGCGCATCTCGCAGGTCAGCAAGGCTGACGGCGCGATCTCGGCCGGTGGCCAGAACACCCGTTACAACGCCATCCGCATCGACGGCATCAGCGCCTCCGATCCGTTCGGCCTGGGCTCCAACAACCTGCCGACCGAGCGTCAGCCGGTGTCGATGGACGCCATCCAGGAAATCAACATCGACCTGGCCAACTACGACACCACCATTTCCGGTGGTACCGGTGCGGTGATCAACGCCGTCACCAAGTCGGGTACCAATGAATTCCACGGCACCATCTACGGTTCCTACCGCGACAAGGACATGGTCCGTTCGCGCCTGGAAGGTGACAAGCAGGACTTCAACGGCTTCAAGGACGAGAAGACCTACGGCATGACCTTCGGCGGCCCGATCGTCAAGGACAAGCTGTTCTTCTTCACCAACTATGAAAAGTACGAGCGCGCGGCGGCTGGCGTTTCCCTGAGCGACACGCCGATCGGCCGTGGCACGATCACCCAGCAGCAGATCACCGATGTCCAGAACTTCCTGGGCAAGCTGGGCTATGACCCGGGCAGCCTGTCTGCGCCGAACAGCAAGACCGAGATCGAAGAGTACGCGGTCAAGCTGGACTGGAACATCAACGAGAACCACCGTGCGGCCCTGCGCTACAACAAGATGGAGCAGAACGTCGTTCGCTTCCCGCAGGTCAGCAGCAGCGCCATCTCGCTGAGCAACTTCTGGTACCAGCAGCCGACCGAATACGAAACCTGGATGGGCGAACTGTTCAGTGACTGGTCCGAGAACTTCTCGACCGAGTTCAAGGTCTCGCACAAGGATTACTCGGCCAACCGCGTTCCGCTGGTCGACATGCCGCAGATCCGCATCAAGTCGGGCAATGACTCGCTGTACGTCGGTACCGAGCAGAACACCCACGTCAACATCGTCGAGTCGAAGGAACTGAGCGCTTTCGGTGCCGGTACCTGGTACATCGGTGACCACACCGTCAAGTTCGGCTTCGACTACTCGAAGAACGACCTGATGAACTTCTACGGCCGCAACCTCAACGGCGTGTACGAATTCAACAGCGTCAACGACTTCCTGGCGGGCAAGGCGTCGCGTTACCAGCTGCGTGCGCCGCGCGCCGATGGCAGCCGCAGCGACATCCCGGCCGACTTCACCCTGAAGAACACCGGCGTGTTCGTGCAGGACACCTGGGCGATCAACTACAACCTGAACCTGATGTTCGGCGTGCGCATCGACATGCCTGACTTCAGCACCCAGCGCCTGTACAACCCGCGCATCGAGCAGCTGTACGGCTTCAACAACACCAAGCTGGTCGACAAGAACCTGGTGCAGCCGCGCGTTGGCTTCAACTACACCTTCGACAGCGAGCGCCCGACCCAGCTGCGCGGCGGCGTGGGCCTGTTCGGCGGCGCTGCCCCGAACGTGTGGCTGGCAGGTGCCTACCAGAACACCGGCCTGAACTACATCGAGTACGACGAGCGCAGCATCCCGGCCGGTGCCTTCACCCCGGATGGCAACAACCCGTACATCCCGGCCGGTGGCCCGGCTTCGGCCCGTCAGAACGTCGACATCATCGCGCCGGGCACCCGCCTGCCGTCGGTGTGGAAGGCCAACCTGGCATTCGACCATGAGCTGCCGTGGTACGGCATCGTGGCGTCGGCCGAACTGCTGTTCACCAAGGTCAAGGACGGCATCTACTTCGACCGTCTGGACGTGTCGGCTCCGACCGCTACCGGTCAGGACGGCCGTGCGATCTACTGGAACGATGCAGGGCGCAACTCGGCCAACACCCGTATCGACAAGGGTGTGGACTACGGCATCTCCACCGGTACCAAGAACGCGGTTGATCGTTTCAACCGTCCGACCGACATCGGTGACGTGCTGGTCCTGCGCAACACCGACAAGGGTCACGGTACCCAGGCCACCTTCTCGCTGGCCAAGCCGCTGACCGAGAACTGGGGCTGGTCGCTGGGTTACACCTACACCAAGTCGTCCGAGGTCAGCCCGCTGTCCAGCTCGCAGAACACCTCGAACTGGAACAACACGTTGATCTTCAACGCCAACGAGAACGTCGCCTACAACTCGCGTTACGCGATGAAGGACCGCATCACCGGCACCCTGGAGTGGAAGCACAACTTCTTCGGTGACAACGCTACCCGCGTCGGTCTGTTCTACGAAGGCCGTTCGGGCCGTCCGTACAGCTACATCTTCTACAACGACGCGAACGGCGACGGTGCGACCACCAACGACCTGTTCTACGTGCCGAAGGGCCCGGGCGACGTGCTGTTCACCGGCGGCGCCGCGATGGAGAAGGCGTTCTTCGACTGGCTGGCAAAGACCCCGGATCTGGATGCCTACCGTGGCAGCGTGGTCCCGGCGAACTCGCACCGCGCTTCGTGGGTGAACAGCTTCGACGTCCGCATCAGCCAGGAATTCCCGGGCTTCATGAAGGGTCACAAGGGTGAAGTTGCCCTGGACATCATGAATGTCGGCAACCTGCTTAACAAGAAGTGGGGCCTGATCGACGACTACGGCTTCTACTCGACCCGTCGCGTTGCCAACTACGCGGGTATCGATCCGGCCACCGGCAAGTACGTGTACTCGTTCACCGGTTCGACCGACAACGCGCAGGTTCAGGAAAACAACAACGACAAGGGCAACACCGCGGTGTCGCGCTGGTCGATGCAGCTGACCCTGAAGTACAAGTTCTGATCCGTCAGAGCCTGAAGATGTAAGTGGAAACGGCCGGGGAAACCCGGCCGTTTTCCGTTCAGGCGAAAGTCCTTGCAGGCGGCTCTGCATGGGCGTAGCATCCGGAAATGTGCGCGGCGCCACTGCCGCCGAAGCGGTCCCGGACAGGTGATCACGGGCGGCACATATCCAACGGTCGGGTTTCCCGGCCGTTTTGCTTTTTAAGGGGGCGGCAGTACAGTCGGAAACCTTGAAGGAAGCGAAAAATTGGATATGACCACGAACGAAAAAGCAGCCCGCGCGCTGCCGGTGCAGGACGCACGGATCTACCCGCGCGGTGGGCTGGATGTGCTGTCGCGGGCCGAAGTGGCGCGCCTGCGCGATGCCTCCGCCGGCGGCATGCACGAGCTGCTGCGCCGTTGCGCGCTGGCCGTGCTGACCAGCGGCAGCGCCTCTGACGATCCGCGTGCAGCGCGCGATCTGTATCCCGATTTCGACATCCAGGTGGCGCAGCAGGATCGCGGCGTGCGCATCGACCTGGTCAACGCGCCGGCGATGGCCTTCGTCGATGGCGAGATCATCCGCGGCGTCGCCGAACTGCTGTTCGCGGTGGTGCGTGACCTGGCCTACATGGCCATCGAGATGGGACCGGCCTATGCGGCCGAGCTGGAGTCGTCCGAAGGCATCACCAACGCGGTGTTCGGGCTGCTGCGCAACGCCCGCATCCTCAACCCGGGTGATCCGAACCTGGTGGTGTGCTGGGGCGGCCACTCGATCTCGCGCGACGAGTACCTGTACACCAAGCAGGTGGGTTACGAGCTGGGCCTGCGCGGCCTGGACATCTGCACCGGCTGCGGCCCGGGCGCGATGAAGGGCCCGATGAAGGGCGCCACCATCGCCCACGCCAAGCAGCGCCGTACCGTGACGCGTTACATCGGCCTGACCGAGCCGGGCATCATCGCCGCCGAGTCGCCGAACCCGATCGTCAACCACCTGGTGATCATGCCGGACATCGAGAAGCGCCTTGAGGCCTTCGTCCGCATCGGCCACGGCATCATCGTGTTCGCCGGTGGCGTCGGTACCGCCGAGGAAATCCTGTACCTGCTCGGCATCCTGCTGCGCGAGGAAAACAAGGACCTGCCGTTCCCGCTGATCCTGACCGGCCCGACCGTGGCCGCGCCGTACTTCGAGCAGATCGACCGCTTCATCCGCCTGACCCTGGGCGATGAAGCCGCCGAGCGCTACGAGATCATCATCGGTGACCCGGTGGCGGTGGCGAAGAAGATGGCCAGCGGCATCAAGCGCGTGCGCGAACACCGCCTGGCGCAGAAGGATTCGTTCTTCTTCAACTGGTCGATCGAGATTCCGTGGGAGTACCAGCAGCCGTTCGTGCCGACCCACGAGGCGATGGCCGCGCTGGACCTGCACCACGGGCGTGCGCCGCACGCGCTGGCGGCCGACCTGCGCCGGGCGTTCTCGGGCATCGTGGCCGGCAACGTGAAGGAAGACGGCATGCGCCGCATCGAGCAGTTCGGGCCGTTCCAGATCCACGGTGACACCGACATGATGCAGGCCCTGGACGCGCTGCTGCGCGCCTTCGTCGAGCAGCGCCGGATGAAGATCTCCGGCGAATACCAGCCCTGCTACCAGGTGCTGGCCTGAGCCTGCACCGGCGCGATGGGGATCGCGCCGGGCCGGAAAGGGAAGGGCGGGTCGTCAAGCCTTTGACGCCCGTCGTCCCGGATTGACCGTTCATCCTGCCGCCGCTTGCCGGTGGCAGGGCGATGGCCCATCGTGGCCATCAATACGCTGGGGAGCGTCCAATGTCTTTGCGCCGGGAAAGCGGCTTCACGTTGATCGAGCTGATGGTCACCATCGCCGTGGTGGCGATCCTGGCCGCGATCGCGTTTCCGAGCTTCCAGGGCACCCTGCGTTCCAGCCGGGTGACCTCGGGCAACAATGAAATCCTTGGCCTGCTCAGCCTGGCCCGCAGCGAGGCGATCCGCAGCAACCGCGGCGGCGGCGTGTGCGGCAGCAGCGATGGCGCCAGCTGCGACGGCAGCTGGTCCGGCGGCATGCTGGCCTTCGCCGATACCAATGGTGACGGCGAGATGTCGTCGGGCGAGACCGTGCTGCGCTTCGTCAATGGAAGCCCGAAGCTGACGGTCAGCGGGCCATCGGAGGTGATCGCCTTCGACGGCCGCGGGCGCCGCAGGGCCAGCACCGATCAGGAGATCCTGCTGGAGCCGGATGTCTGCAGCAAGGACGCACTGCACAAGCGCACATTGACGGTGAACGCCTCCGGGCAGATCCGCAGCACCAAGGAAGCCTGCCCATGAAATCCCGCTCCATCCGCGCGCGGCAGGCAGGGGGCTTCACCCTGCTGGAAGTGCTGATCGCCATCATCGTGCTGGCGTTCGGCCTGCTGGGTTTCGCGCTGCTGCAGACCATGAACGTCCGCTTCGTGCAGAGCGCCAACTACCGCACCCAGGCCACCAATCTTGCCTATGACCTGACCGAGCAGATGCGCAGCAACCGCTACCAGGCGGCGTGGTACACCACTGCGTCGTTCGCGGCAGGCAGCAAGACCGCGGAGAAGGCATGCAGTGCCGACACCGGCGACGTCGCCATTTCCGCCAAGGTCGCGCGCTGGCAGTGCCAGGTGGTGAAGGCGCTGGGTGATGACGCCGGCGCGGAAGTCACCTACAACGGCGGCAAGGTGAAGGTGGCCGTCAGCTGGGGCGACCAGCGCTGGGATCCGGACCATCCGGACAAGGCCACCACCTTCGCCCTGGATACGGAGCTGTGAGCATGGCCATGAACCGTCGTGCCGCCATGACCGGCCTGTCGCTGGTTGAACTGATGGTCGCGCTGGTGATCAGCCTCGTGCTGATGCTGGGCGTGGTCCAGGTGTTCATCGCCTCGCAGACGGCCTCCCGCCTGTCCGAGGGCGCTTCCCGCGTGCAGGAAAACGCGCGCTTCGCGCTGGATTTCCTCGAGCGCGACATCCGCATGGCCGGACACATGGGCTGCGTCAACGACCAGGCTCACGTGGTGAAGAACCAGGGCGACCCGGTGTCACACCTGGGGGCAACCTCGGGCGATGGCAGTCCGCTGGATTTCAGCGTGTCCATCCAGGGCTTCGATGCGCCCGAGACGACGCCGGGCGGGAGCCTGACGCTGGGCGCGGACTGGTCGGCTCCGACCGGCCTGCCTACCGCGATCGAAGGGCTCATCCCGGCACCGGCCGGCGGCAGCGACGTGCTGGTCCTGCGCTTCTTCGCGCCGGAAGGCGTGCCGGTCACGGCCATTTCCGCGGACGGCGGCAATGCGCTGCTGGATATGGACAGCACCCGCGTCGCCCGCCTGACCGGCGGTGGCGTGGGCGATCCGACCCTGTTCGGCATCGCCGACTGCGGCCACGCGGATGTATTCGCGGGCACGTTGAGCGCCGCACGGGTCACCGCCGCTTCGCTCGACCTGTCGCGCTATGCCGCGCAGCCCACCGGTCAGACCATGCTCTATCGCGCCGAGTCGATGGTCTATTACGTGGGCATCAATCCGGAGACGAAGCAGCCGGGCCTGCGTCGCGCGCGCGCCAACAGTGACGGCGCCTACTCGGTCAACGAAGAACTGGTGGAAGGCATCGAAAGCCTGCAGCTGATGTATGGCCTGGACAACACCGCCAACATCGGCCTGGACACGCCGCCCGCCGGCAACATCACGCAGTTCGCTGCGGCCGATGGCGTCAGCACCGATGCCGATGCCAAGGGGGCCGCGCAATGGCTGCGCGTGGGGCAGGTGCAGGTGGGGCTGCTGGCACGCAGTCCGTCGCCGTCGTCCTCGACCCGCTCGGCCAATGCGCTGTCTGTGCTCGGCGTGGGCTTTGCCAACGGCGACAAGTCCGACGGTCATTACCGCTCCAGCTATGAAGTGTCGATTGCGCTGCGCAATCGCCTGTTCGGAAACTGACCATGACTCCTTTCCCGCGTTCCTTCCGGCCTGTCGCCGCTCCCGCCCAGCAGCGCGGTGCGGTGCTGTATGTGGCCCTGGTGATGCTCATCCTGCTGGCGCTGCTCGGAATTGCCGGCATGCAGGTGGCCGGCATGCAGGAAAAGATGGCGGCCAACTACCGGGCGGCCAACCGCGCCTTCCAGAATTCGGAAGGCGTGGTGCGGGCGGCCGAGCGTTCGGTCGAGCAGATCACCAATCGCGAAAGCGTGAGCGAGGGCAGCCTGCTGCAGGCAGGGGATGTATCGCGTGTCTGCGATGACGGCTTCGACCCGGCCAGCTGGGCGGAGGACCGGCGCGACGAGACGGCGCCGGCCGTCAACGTGCGGCAGATCGACAGCTGCGTGGTCGGCGAATCGTCGCTGGACATGGGCCGACCGCTGGATGACACCACACCGATCTACCAGATCACCGGGTTCGCTACCGACGATGCGGATGCGAGCTCGTCGTCGGTGGTGATCGATACCGTATTCAAACTCTGAGGACGCAGGCCATGGCTTCGCGCAAATTCCGCTTCATGGCCGCAGGCGGCGCCGCACTGGCGCTGGGGGGAGGCTACTTCATCTACAGCCTGATGGCCGCCCAGGCCCAGGGCACGCTGGCACAGGCGCCGCTGAACATCCAGGTGCAGACGCCGCCAGCGTTCCTGATGGCGCTGGACGATTCCGGTTCGATGCTTTGGGAAGTGCTGAACAATACCCGCGACGGCGTTTACCGCTGGGGCGGCAAGAGCTTCTACACGGGCAGCGAGGCCAACGGCTACGTTGATCGCGGGCTGTTGTACCACTATGTGTTTCCAAGCTACGGTCGGGACTCCAATCTGGCACTTCCGCCGTTGGATGCTTACGGTTTCGCACGTTCTCCGGACGTCAATGCCTCCTACTTCGATCCACGCGAAACATACTCTTACTGGAAGACGGGCCTTCCGGAACCCAATGCCGACTTCCCGAAACAGGGCATCGATCCCAAGAGTGCGCCGCTGGATCCTCGGCCGAGCGGCGCCTTCTCTCTGAAGACGGGTACGCTGAACCTGACCGCCGATTCGACGAGTAATGCCGTCGTGGTCAATGGCAGCAACGTGGCCTGGCGATTCCAGTTCTACAGCGGCATGGTGCTTCCGTCCGGCACGCGTATCGAACGCGACCGCTGTGGTGATCTGAACCGCAACAACAGCTCGACCGACGGCGGATTCAGCGTGGTCGGCTCCAAGGCCGTGACCCTCACCGGGAACTGCAGTGCGGCCATGGTGTTCTTCCCGGCCACGTTCTATCTGGTGGATCGGGCTACGTTGCCTGAAGACTATGGCTATACCGCGTCACCGGTCGCGGTGACCAACCCTGTCGGTGGTCGCCCGGGCACCCTGTACAAGTACGAAATCAAGCTCGCCAATTTTGGCAACAATACGGCCAAGTACAACCAGGCCATGGGCAACTTCGCCCGATGGTTCAGCCTGTATCGGACGCGTCGCGAATCGCTGATCGGCGCAGCCACCACTGCACTGCATGACCAGACCAACCTGCGAGTCGGCTGGTTCCGCATCAACAACCGGCGTAACGTCACGATGTACAACATGACCAATGATGATGAGAAGTCGACGCTTCTCGATGACATCATGAAGGACATGCGGGCCAGTAGCAGTACGCCCAATCGATCGGCCGCCGATTACCTGGGGCAGCAGTTCAAGCGTACCGACGCGAAAGCGCCGGTGTTGCTGTCGTGCCAGAAGAACGCCGGCATGCTGTTTACCGACGGCTACATCAATGAGACCGAAAACAGGACATTGATGAAGGACCTGGTGGCGCCGTACTACGAAAAGTCCTTGGTGGATACCAAGGAGACCAATTCCGTGCCAGTGCCTTCCGAGTGCAAGGGGGCCAATCCAGACCCGGCGCTGGACTGCAAGACGCACCTGCACATGAATTTCTACGGCGTCACCCTGGGTACGCTGGGCAAGGAGTTCGGCGTCAAGTACCTGCCGGATCCCAAACGGCCGTGGGTACTCAGCCCCAATCCCTATGTGAACAAGCCGAGCTTCCCCACGTCGACGCAGGATCTCAAGCCGGAAGCGGTCGATGAGTTGTGGAACGCGGTGTATGACACCCGCGGCGAAATGGTCAATGCCACCCGTCCGGGCGATATCACCGCTGCGATGCGCCGCATCATCAGCAATGTCGCCCAGGGCGCCACGCCGTCCGGCTCGCGTTCGCTGACCGGCGCGCGCATCGGCGTAGGCTCGTTGTCGGTGGAGCCGTTCTACGAAGCGACCAACAACGGCACCGACTGGTACGGCAAACTGCACGCCTTCAACCTGAAGGTGGAAGAATCCACCCGCAAGGTCATTTCGGAGGAGGCCTGGGAAGCCTCCGCGCAGATGCCGGCGGCCGATTCACGCCGCATCCGTTTCTGGCGCAACGGCGCGCTGGTGGACTTCTCCAGTGGCAACGTCAGCCTGGCCAATCTGTGCGACAAGTCGGGCTCGCTGTACCCGGGCATGAAGATCTGCTCTGAATCGGAGATCACCACGCTGGCCACCGACTCGGCAACGGCGGTGGCCTATCTGCGGGGTGCTACCGGCAACGAGAAGCGCAATGGCGGCAAGCTGCGTGACCGCACCACCGTGCTGGGCGACATCATCACCTCCACGCCGGTGCTGAGCTCGCCCCTGGACGACTACGGTTTCCGCCGTCTGCCGGGTGCGATTGGCAGCAGCTACGCCGAGTACATGACCACCAAGCGGGATGATCGTCGTTACATGGTCTATGCCGGTGCCAATGACGGCATGCTGCATGCCTTCGATGGCGGCATGGGCGCGACTGGGGAAATGGACAGTGACGGCGGCAAGGAACTGTTCGCCTACATTCCGTCCACCGCGCTGGGCCATATGGGCAATCTGCTGCTGCCCTACGATCCGACCAATGAGAACACCCAGCGCTTCCAGCATCGCTACTACGTCGATGGCCCGATAACGGTCAGCGACACCTATGGCAGCAATGGCTGGACCACCTCGCTGGTGGGTACTGCCGGCGCGGGCGGGCGCAGCGTGTTCGCACTGGATGTGTCCGATCCGGGCAGCTTCGGGGGAACCGGTTCGCTGCTGTGGGAGATCAGCGATCTGAACTCGGCGCTGGACAGCGAAGTTCGGGCCAACATCGGCCATGTACTGGGCAAGCCGGTGATCGTGCCGATGAAGAACGCAGACGGTTCGGTGAGTTTCCGCGCGATCTTCGGCAATGGTTATGAAAGCAGCAGCGGCAAGGCGGTCCTGTTCGTGGTCGATATGGTGGCCGGCAGCACCCCGACCATCCGCATGATCGAAGCCGTCGAGTCCGGCACCAACCTGCCGGCCGGCAGCAATGGGCTGGGCAACATCGTCGTGGTCGATCGCTGGGGTGGAGCGGGGCAGAACGAACAGGTGCGCGATGGCCTGGCAGATACTGTCTATGCGGCCGACAAGCGCGGCGCGGTCTGGAAGTTCGACCTGCGCAACGATGCTGCACCGACGGTACCGTTGTTCACCACCGATACGCATGTCGATGCGAGTGATCGCCTGACCTATCGTCAGCCGATCACCGGTGGCATGACCGTGACCACGGGGCCGTCCGGCGGTGTGATGCTGATCTTCGGCACCGGCAGCTTCTCCTACTACGGCGACGAGAACGATTCGGCGCTGCAGGCGCTGTACGGCATCAACGACACCGAGGCCGGCCTGTCGACCGCGACACTGACTTCGGCCAACCTGCGTTCGTATGCCGCCGGCATCAGTGACAATCTGCGCACGCTGAGTGCAGGCAGCATTCCCACGGTCAGTCGTGGCTGGACAGTGACGCTCGCCAACAAGGAGCGGGCCGTGGGCAATCCGCGCATCGTCTCCGGCGTGGTGTTCTTCCCGACCTATATTCCTTCCGAGGCCCAGGGCTGTTCGGTGGATGGCTCGAACTGGTTGTTCGGCCTCCAGGCCAGCAGTGGCGAGGCATCGATGTCGCAGGTGCGCTTTGGCGCACCGGACGGAAAATCGCAGGGCGCAGGGACGGCGGGTGTCGCGCTGAACACCGGCGGCAACGCGCCGGTGAGGGATGTCACCACCTCGGTGGTGCCGCGGCTGGCGCCGCCGGACGCGGGCAAGCCTGGCAGTCCGCCGCCGAAACCTCCAGGTGATGCCTGCATGATGCAGATTTCGGTGGCTGGCGCGGATCCGATGTACCTGCCGTACCCCTGCGGTCGCCAGTCGTGGAGGCAGATCCAGTGATCGACGTTCCTTCTACGCTGGCACCAGGAGCCACTGCAATGCGCACACCGTACATGGCGGGCCGCCTGGCCCGCGGTTTCAGCCTGATCGAACTGATGATCGTGGTGGCGGTCGTGGCGATCCTCGCTGCGATCGCCTATCCGAACTACAGCGCGCACGTGCTCAAGTCGCGGCGTGCACAGGCCAAGGCCGATCTGGTGGAGTACGCGCAGCTGGCCGAGCGCTACCACACCATCAACAACACCTATGTGGGCTTCACCTTCCCCGGCGGAGCTGAGTCCATCAACTCGCCACGCGAGGGCGGCACCGCGGCCTATACCCTGTCCATGGAGACCGGGCAGTCGACGTTCACGTTCACTGCAGCGGCGGCCAATGCGCAGACCAAGGACAAATGTGGCGACCTGACGCTCAACCAGGCCAACGTGAAGACGTCGCAGGCAACGCTGTCCGACTGCTGGTGACGCGAGCGGGAAGCTGCCTGCAGGGCTGCGTGAAAGAGTGTTGCACTCTCTGTTCGAGGTGATTACAATGCGCCTCCCCGCCCGAATAGCTCAGCCGGTTAGAGCACTTGACTGTTAATCAGGGGGTCGTTGGTTCGAGTCCAACTTCGGGCGCCAAGCATTACGCATCAAAGGCTTGCGGTTATCCGCAGGCCTTTTTTGTTGTCAGCAGGGTGGGCCGTCCTGGCTGCGGGTCGAGCGGATTCTGCCGCTGTTGCTGACGATGACCCGGGCACGCTCCCGGTCGTCCGCGCAGATGCGCAGCGTCAGGTTCGCACCGGGGCTGCGGCCATCCGGCTGGAAGTAGATCTGCGGCCGGCCGCTGCTGCTGGCCGCGCTGATCCTGACGCTGGACAGGCCGGACTGGTGCAGCAGGATGGAGTCGATGGAGGAGGGGGGCTCTCGCCGGCCGTTGGTCCTGTACACGATCCAGCCCTGGCTCCAATCGTCGCCGCAGTGGTGCCCATCGGGGCTTGCGCACAGGCCGATCAGCGCACTGCGCATGATGGCCTGGTAGCGCGCGGTGGCCAGGCCAGACTGCAGGCTGAGCCGGGTGGATTCCGCCCGTTGATGCAGCATCAGTTCCCGCAGCGCGGGCCAGCCGGCTGCCAGCAGGACAGCAAGGACCGCCACCACCACCAGCAGTTCGAGCAGATGCATGCCGTGCTGCGTGTCGGGGCTGGAAGCAGGAGGGAGGCGCATGCATCCAGCCTCGCTGCCTCGCAGGGGCTGCGCCATCAGGTAGCACCGCGCTCGGCTGCCCGGAAACCCCTCAGCCGGCCGTCACTCCTGGCCCCGTATACTCACCTTTCCCGGGAACTGGCAACACCATGAGCGACCGTTTTGAACTCGTCTCGCCGTATTCGCCGGCGGGCGACCAGCCCGATGCCATCGCGAAGCTGACCAGCAACTTCGAAGCGGGCATCGCCAAGCAGACCCTGCTGGGCGTCACCGGCTCGGGCAAGACCTACACCATCGCCAACGTCATCCAGAACGTGCAGAAGCCGACGCTGATCATGGCGCCGAACAAGACGCTGGCGGCACAGCTGTATGGCGAGTTCAAGGCGTTCTTCCCGCACAACGCGGTGGAGTACTTCGTCAGCTACTACGATTACTACCAGCCGGAAGCCTATGTGCCGTCGTCGGACACCTTCATCGAGAAGGACAGTTCGATCAACGAGCACATCGAGCAGATGCGCCTGGCCGCGACCAAGACCCTGCTGTCGCGCCCGGATGCGATCGTGGTGGCGACCGTATCGGCGATCTATGGCCTGGGTGCCCCCGAAGATTACCTGTCGCTGCGCCTGATCCTGTCCAAGGGCGAGCGCATCGACCAGCGCGACCTGATCAATCACCTGACCCAGCTGCAGTACACGCGCAACGAGTACGAACTGCAGCGCGGTACGTTCCGCGTGCGCGGCGAAGTGATCGATGTGTTCCCGGCCGAGTCGGACAGCGAGGCGCTGCGCCTGGAGCTGTTCGATGGCGAGGTCGAGAAGATCACCCTGTTCGACCCGCTCACCGGCGAGACGCTGCGCAACATGCAGCGCTTCACCGTGTATCCGAAGACCCATTACGCGACCACCCGCGAGCGTGTGCTGGCGGCGGTGGACACCATCAAGGTCGAGCTGAAGGAGCGGCTGGAGCAGCTGTACGCGGAGAACAAGCTGGTCGAGGCCCAGCGCCTGGCCCAGCGCACCCAGTTCGACATCGAAATGATGGCCGAGGTCGGCTTCTGCAACGGCATCGAGAACTACTCGCGTCACCTCACCGGCAAGAATGCCGGCGAGCCGCCGCCGACCCTGTTCGACTACCTGCCGCCCGACGCACTGCTGGTGATCGACGAATCGCACGTGACCATTCCGCAGATCGGTGCGATGTTCAAGGGCGATCGCTCGCGCAAGGAGACTCTGGTCGAATTCGGCTTCCGGTTGCCCTCTGCGCTGGACAATCGTCCGCTGCGCTTCGAGGAGTGGGAAGAGCGCTGCCCACGTGCGATCTACGTGTCGGCTACGCCCGGTCCCTATGAGTATCGTGAAGCCGGTGACGAGATCACCGAACTGGTGGTGCGCCCGACCGGCCTGATCGACCCGGTGGTGGAAATCCGCCCGGTCGGTACCCAGGTCGATGACCTGATGAGCGAGGCCAACGAGCGCATCAAGGCCGGCGACCGCGTGCTGGTCACCACGCTGACCAAGCGCATGGCGGAGAATCTCACCGAATACCTCACCGAGCACGGCATCCGCGTGCGCTACCTGCATTCGGACGTGGACACGGTCGAGCGCGTGGAGATCATCCGCGACCTGCGCCTGGGCAAGTTCGACGTGCTGGTCGGCATCAACCTGCTGCGCGAAGGCCTGGACATGCCCGAGGTGTCGCTGGTGGCGATCCTGGATGCCGACAAGGAGGGCTTCCTGCGCTCCACCGGCTCGCTGATCCAGACCATCGGCCGTGCGGCGCGCAACGTGCGCGGCAAGGCGATTCTCTATGCCGACAAGATCACCCGTTCGATGCAGGCGGCGATCGACGAGACTGACCGACGCCGCGCCAAGCAGGTCGAGTACAACGAGGAACACGGCATCGTGCCGCGCTCGGTGGCACGGCCGATCGTCGACGTGCTGGAAGGCGCCCGTTCCGACGCGGCCGAAAAGGAAGCCAAGAAGGGCAAGGGCAAGAGCCGGGCAGGCGTGGCAGAGGAAGGGGCTGACTACCGGTCGCTCAGCCCGGCCCAGCTGGCGACCCGGCTCAAGACGCTGGAACAGCAGATGTACCAGCATGCCAAGGACCTGGAGTTCGAGGATGCGGCACGCGTGCGCGACCAGATCCGGCAGCTGAAGGAAGCCAGCCTGGGCTGAACGCGGCAGGGCAGCCGCATCTTCACAAAAGTGTTGCGCTTCACGGCTGGCATCCGTAATATACGCGGCCTGCACCGACGCAATCGCGGAAATGCAGAAGCAAAAACGGGCGGTTAGCTCAGCGGTAGAGCACTACCTTGACATGGTAGGGGTCACAGGTTCGAACCCTGTACCGCCCACCACGAAGTCCCTGGAAGGGGGCTGTCGTGAACTGCAAAGCCCGGCCCTGGCGCCGGGTTTTTACGTAGCAAGGCCAGCTTTCGGGCGGCAAGAACAAGATGGGCGGTTAGCTCAGCGGTAGAGCACTACCTTGACATGGTAGGGGTCACAGGTTCGAACCCTGTACCGCCCACCACCTGGCTCCCGGTATGACCGGTGCAGTGGTGGATCACGATGAAAGCCGGCCTTGGGCCGGCTTTTTTCATGTGTGAGGGTTGCCTCGCTGTGTATCAGCGCTGGGCGACCCATTCATCGAGGCTGATCATGCGCTGCAGCTTCCAGTGGCCTTCGACACACTCCCAGACCTGCGCAAAGCGCGCCGACCTGGACCGTTGCTGCTGGCCGTCTGCGGCCAGAGGCTGGTAGCCCACGCGCAGAACGCGGTCCTGGCGCAGCCGGTACAGCTGCAGGGTCGCCGGATCGCGTGCCGCCGGCGCACCTGCGTGTTCGGCGTCGGCCTGCAGGATCTGGCGGCGTAGTGAGGTATCCCCGGCGTCGGCGTCGCGGCCGAACAATCCAGCGCACAACAGCAGCAGGGCAAGCATCGGCATGGCACGGTGCTCCGGAGAAGGGAGTCCAGCGTGGCACTGCCTCCTGCGCGGTGAAACCGGTATGCGACGAAAGCCGGTAAAGCGCGCTTCAAGCCGGTCCGTGGAGGATGAATCCGGGGCAGGGTAGCCATGATCCCTGGCCCTGCCACCGCCGCGGAGCCGGAACAGCGGCGCGGCGGTGGCAACGGGTCAGAGAACCCGGGCTTCGGAACGGATGGGATTACAACGGATCACAGCACAGTACCTGACCGGGCTTGCCGGAATTTCCGAACGGACAGCTCGGGTGTGGTTCGCAGCCCGGCGCGTAGCCGGTCTTGGGCGCGACGGCGAAGGCCTGGGCGGCGCCGAAGGCCATGGCCGCGACAACGACGATACCGGCGACGGACGAAAGGACTTTCTTTCCGATCATGTGTATCTCCTTGGTTGGCGTTGTGGTGTTGCAGTTGCCGAAGGCACGTGAGTGCCAGTGGTGGCGCGTGATGTGGTGATGAGGGGCTGGCGCGTGCCAGGTCAGGGCAGGGCGAGGTCCGGCGCCAACGACGTCATGGCGGCCTGTACGACCTGCTCATCAAGCTGGCCCACATGCTTGTAGGCCACGCCCCCATCGCTGCCCAGCACGATCAGCATCGGCGTGACCGTTGCGCGATAGCGCTTCGATGCATCGCCTTCGCTGTCGATGGCGACCGGGAAGCGCAGATCGTGCGCGCCGGCGTAGTCGGCCAGTTCATCGTAGGGGGGAAGTCCCACACCGATCAGTTCGCTGGCACCCCGTGCAGCGGCGATCTTCCGCACATGTGGCATCGAGGCCAGGCAGTAGCGGCAGGTCGTGGAAAAGAAGTACAGGATCTGCGGCGCAGCGCGTGGGCCGCCCAGCTGCACACGGGCCTGCTGCGTGGTCTTCAGCGCAAGCGGGCCGGGAACGCTGCCAAGTGCCAGGCCGTGCGCTTCAAGCCGCATCTCCTGCAGCTGCGAGGCCATCTGTTGGTTGATCTGCCGCAGCTGGCGGTTCTGCCATCCCAGCGCGACGATCAGCGCAGACAGCAGCAGGGCCACAACGGGGAACAGGACGCGCTTGATCATCGATCATCCTTGAACGCAGCGTTGGGCCGAACATACCGGAACTGGCGCACAGGTTGTTAAGCCGATGTTCGCCACGCGCGCGCGGGTGCCGCGCCTGTACTAGAGTGGCACCCGCGCAGGCATGCGCGCCTGCCTTCCCCTCATTACCAGAAGGATTTCCCGATGAGCGATCATGTCCCGGTGTCCCGGCCCAACCCAGTGCTTGAACTGCTGTTCGGCGGCAACATGCTGGAGGGCACGTTCAAGGCGGTGGTCTGGGTGGCCCTGCTGGCTGCGGTCCTGGCCTGGACCACCTTCCGCTGAGTCCTTGCGCGGCGCTGCAGCACCGGCTGCAGGCGCCGTTGCTACCCTGCGCTCAGGCGTTGAAGGCCTGGCGCAGGCTGCGCAGGGTCGCCTGGCGCTGTTCCTTCGCGGTGGCCTCACCCATCTCCAGCTCCTGCAGGCGCAGCCCGACCAGGGTCATCGACAGCGCGTAGCCGCGTGCCGCATCGGCAACGCGCGAAAGTCCCAGGGCGCGCCGCGCCAACGCGTTCACGTGTTCCAGGTCGGGCATCAGGCCCAGGTAGGCGCGCTCGGCGCTTTCCAGGTCGGGAGCACGCAGGATCGCGTGCGCTTCTGCAGCAGGGGAGACGGAGGCCATGGGGGGGTCCTTGTCCGTAGCAGGCGCTCGATCAGAACGAGCGCATCAGGGAAACGAAGGCCGACGTCTGTGTACCACGTCGTGCCATCGGGCTGTCCTTCACCGCATCGCCGAACCACTGGTTGGCGACCACGCCTGTCGCACGCCACTGGGTACCCAGCGGCGTGCTGACCGCGATCTGCAGGCTCGGCGATGTCGTGCTGCCCGGGCGGTAGGCCGCCAGGCCCGAGCGCAGTGCTTCCTCGTCGCTGATGCCGTAGTAGTAGTCCAGCAGGCGTGCGCTGGAGTGCACCACGCCCACCCGTGGCACCCAGGTGAAGCGGCCGGCCTGGATCGGATAGCTGTAATGCAGGCGCGATTCGAAACCACCGCCATGCCCGGTGATCTCACGCATCACACCGGCCTCGACAATGCCCCAGTCGGCGCTGTATTCACCGTTGATTCCTGCCATGGCCGACATCTGCCGGCTGTGCAGGCGGCGCAGCTGCGGATCATTCACGTCGTCGGTCTTGAAGCGCAGCGTGTAGGGCGTCAGTGCTGCCGACAGCCGCAGGCCCTGGCCCTTGTACAGGTACATGCCCAGCGAGCCGGGGCTGGCGAAGAAGCGCTGGCCCTGCCAGGAAATCGCCGGTACGACCAGCGGCTTGACGTCGTAGTGCGCATACGCGCCGGACGTCGCACCCGCGGTGATGCCGGCCTGCACGCCCGGGCTGCGGTCGGCGGCATGCGTGATCAACGGCAGGCCGATGGCAGCGGAGAACAGCAGGGGGCGCAGCAGGGTCGGGGACAGCGACGGCATCGATCAGCCACTTTGCGGGGGATGGCTGTGCAGGGTGCGGGCCCAACATTGTCAGAACATTGCGCCTGGGCAATCGGCATGCAATGACGCCCAAGGCAGGCGCCAGGCACTATGATCGGCACCGTTTCCGGCAGCCGAGTCCCTGATGCGCATCCTTCTGGTCGAAGACGATCCTGATCTGTCCCGTGCCCTGCAATCGGGCCTGGAACGGCAGGGCGTGGTGGCCGATGTGGTCGGCAGCCTGGCCGAGGCGGCCATCGCGCTGCGCGAACAGGTGCACCAGCTGATGCTGCTCGACCGCCAGCTTCCCGATGGTGACGGCGCCGGTTTTGTCGCCACTGCGCGGTCACTGCGCCCGAACCTGGCGGTGATCATGCTGACCGCCAAGGGGACGTTGTCGGACAAGGTCGAAGGGCTGGACGTCGGTGCCGATGACTACCTGGTCAAGCCGGTGGCGATCGAGGAACTGATGGCGCGCATCCGCGCGGTGTCGCGGCGGCCGTCTGCGATGGTGACGCCGAGCCTGCGGCTGGGACACCTCGAATTCGACTTCGAATCGCTGCAGGCCCAGGTGGAAGGCCAGCCGCTGCCGCTGCCGCGCCGGCAGGTGCTGGTGCTGCAGGCGCTGGCGATGCGGCAGGGGCGCACGGTTACCCGCAGTGCACTGGAAGCGGCGGTTTACGGCTTCGATGATGAGATCCAGTCCAATGCACTCGACGCGCACATCTCCAAGCTGCGCAAGGCGCTTCAGCAGGCCGGGGCGGGCGTGGAGATCCACGTGATCCGGGGCGTCGGCTACCTGCTGGCGGAGGCCTGAGATGGCGCGCCCGATCCGTTCCATCACGCTCGGCCTGGCCTGGCGGCTGTTCCTGGCGCAGGCATTCACCGTGCTGTTCGCGGTGGTCGCGCTGATCCTGACCTGGGGTGACAAGGACTCCTGGGGCATGGACATGTTCATGGCCGAGGCGGTGGCCAAGGCCGTGCACAGTGAGGGTGGCAGGTTGGTGCTGGACGAGGCGCGCTGGCGCAGGCTGGACGCGGATGCAGGGGGCAACCTCTGGTTCGCGGCGGTCGACGACAAGGGGGGCTGGCTGGAACGCGGAACCATTCCAGCCATCCACGCGCCGCTGCTGGCGCGGTTGCCGGCGCTGGGCGCCACCGAACTCGGTTCGCTGGTGCCGCCGTATCTGGATGTGGCAAGGGTGATGATCCGCAACGAGGATGGTCGGCGCATCACGGTGATGGTGGGGGGCGCACCGAAGGGTGGGCTGCTGGATGGCGCACTGATGGTGTTGCGCCTGATTGGCTTGTGGTTCTTCCTGCCGCTGATCGTGGTCACGTTGCTGGTGATGCCGACGGTGATCCACCGCGCGATGCGCGGTGTGCGGCGTTCCGCGCAGCAGGCCAAGGAGCTGGATATCGGCCAGCCGGGCGCGCGGCTGGATGCGCAGCTGGTTTCGACCGAAGTTGCACCGCTGGTGGAAGCGTTCAACGATGCGATCGACAAGGTGCAGCAGGGCTACGCGGCGCGCGACAAGTTCCTCGCCGATGCCGCACACGAGCTGCGCGTGCCGATCGCGGTGGTGCAGGCGCGCCTGTCACAGCTGCCGCAGGGCGAACTCAAGTCACAGCTGCTCACTGACGTCGCCCGCCTTGGCAACGTGGCCGAGCATCTGCTTGACCTGCAGCGGCTCGACCGCAATGTCGGCGCGCTGCAACGGCTGGACCTGGCGCTGCTGGTGCGCGAAGCCGCTGCCGAGCTGGCGCCGCTGGTGGTAGGGGCGGGCTATGGCTTCGAGGTGGATGCGCCGGACGCGCCGGCGTGGATCCACGGCGACAGCCTGGCGCTGGGGCGGGTGATCGCCAACCTGGTGCACAACGCCATCGTTCACGGTGGCGGGCGCGGCACCATCTGCGTGCGCCTGGATGAGCGCGGCCTGCTGGAGGTCAGCGATCAGGGTGCCGGCATTCCGGTCAATGATCGCGAGGCGATCTTCGAGCCGTTCCACCGGCTGCGTGCGGCCGGCAGTGGCAGCGGACTGGGCCTGCATCTGGTGAAGGAGATCGTGCAGCACCACGGCGGCTCGGTCAGTGTCGGCGAAGCGACCGGCGGCGGCGCCAGCTTCCGGGTCAATTTCCATCGCGGGACCGTTCGGCGCTGACACCTGCACGCGGCATTGCCCGATAGGCAGCCCGTCACGTTCGACGGCAGGCTGCACGGATGGCTCCCGAACACTCCGCGTCGCCCCTGTTCGGTGCGGGCAGTGCCGCAGGCTTGGTACTGGGCGCGCTGGCCTGCATGCAGTTGCCGGTGCTGCTGCCGTTGTGGCTGTGCGCGCCGTTGGCGGTTGCCGCTGTTGCCGGCTGGTTGGCGCGCTGGCGGGGCCGGGGCTGTGCGATGGCGGTGTTCGGGCTGGCATGGGCGACGCTGCACGGGCATTGGGCGCTGCACCACCAGATAGCTCCGGCTGCGCTGGCGCAGGATGTGCGGGTGCAGGGGCGCGTGATCGACCTTCCCCACAGCGGGCCGGGCTACACGCGCTTCATGTTGCATGTGGACGAGTCCGAGACGCTGCCAGCGTTGCGTGGCACACGCCTGCAGGTCACCTGGAATGATCCGTGGCGCGGGGCTGCAAGCGCCGGTAGTGACGGCGGGCGCCACGCAGTGCGCGCCGGGGCGCATTGGGAATTGTCATTGCGCCTGCGGGCGCCGCGTTCACGGATCAATCCGGGGGGCTTCGATGCCGAGCGGCATGCGCTGCAGCGGGGCATTTCCGGCAATGGCACGGTTCGTGATCCGGCAAGCGCTCGTGAGCGGCTGCCCGCACGGGGCCTGCAGGCCTGGCGTGAACGCAGCAGCGCCGCGATTGCCACGCAGGTGGCGCATCCGGCTGCACGGTTCGTGCAGGCGCTGGCACTGGGCGACACCCGTGGCGTGTCCGATGCCGACTGGGAGCACCTGCGCGCGCTGGGCCTGACCCATCTGGTCGCCATTTCCGGATTCCACGTGGGCGTGGTGGCTG
Organism: Stenotrophomonas sp. CC22-02; assembly: GCF_004365115.1. Lineage (NCBI taxonomy): Bacteria > Pseudomonadati > Pseudomonadota > Gammaproteobacteria > Lysobacterales > Lysobacteraceae > Stenotrophomonas > Stenotrophomonas sp. CC22-02. The sequence goes on from NZ_SOCO01000001.1 coordinate 1,054,861, forward strand.
GATTCGGTGTGTTGTTGTGCCGCGTGTCGTGGTGGTTGTGCCCGGCGCTGGGGCGGGTCCGGCCACGGCCGCAGGCCGCCGCGTGGGGCGCCGCGCTGGCCGCAGCCGCCTATGCCGTTGCGGCCGGCGGCGCGCTGCCGACCGTGCGCGCGGCATTGATGATCGGCCTGGTTGCGCTGGCCCGGGCCGGACGCCGCCCGGTTGCTGCGGGACAGGGGTTGGCGTTGGCTGCGATGGTGATGCTGCTGCCGGCGCCGATGTCGGTCCTGTCGGCAGGGTTCTGGTTGAGCTTTGGCGGAGTGCTGTGGCTGTTGTGGTGCCTGCCGCGCACCGGGCCGGAAGGCATCGGCGGTGGCCTGCGCGGTTTCCTGGCGGCGCAGGGGGTGGCCAGCCTGGGCCTGCTGCCCCTGTGCGTGGCCTTGTTCGGCGGTACCGCGCGGTTGGGGCCGCTGGTCAACCTGCCGATCATCCCGTGGTGGACGCTGCTGGTGGTGCCGCTGTCGCTGTTGGGGACCGCTCTTCACGCCCTGCACGACGGCGCGGGCGGATGGGCGTGGCGTGCCGCCGCCGGGTTGTTCGAGCTCAGCTGGCAGGCCCTGCAGCCCCTGGCGCTGCATCCGCGGGCGATGTGGTGGCTGGCCGAAGCGCCCGTCTGGGCGGTGCCGGCGGCATTGCTGGGGGTGTTCTGGTGGCTGCTGCCGCGCGGGGCAGGCGGTGCACTCAGCGGTCTGTTGCTGTGCCTGCCGTTGCTGTGGCCGGCGCGCGAGGCACCCGCAGAGGGCGAACTGGAACTGCTGGTGCACGATGTCGGCCAGGGCGCGGCGGTGCTGGTGCGCACGGCGCAGCACGCGCTCTGGTATGACGTCGGGCCGCCGAACGGTGGCAACGGCAATGAACGGATCCTGGTCCCGGCCCTGCGCGCGCTGGGCCAGGGGCCTCCCCGGCAGGTGATGCTCAGCCATGACCATCTGGATCACATCGGCAGCCTGCCCAGCCTGCGGCGGCAACTGCCCGGGCTGCAGGCGCTGGCCCCGCCCGGCAGCGCGATTGCCGGGGCCCTGCCGTGCCAGCAGGGAATGCGCTGGCAGTGGGACGGTGTTGATTTCCAGGTACTGCACCCGGCGCCCGGCAGCCGCCAGGCCGGCAACGAAGACAGCTGTGTGCTGCGCATCGCCAGCCGTCACGGCGTTGTCCTGCTGCCTGGTGACATTGGCCGGTCGACGGAACAGCGACTGCTGCAGGCGACACCAGCGGCGCTGAAGGCCGACGTGGTGCTGGTGCCGCATCATGGCAGTGGCGGCAGCTCCAGCGCGGCGTGGGTGGCGGCGGTGGCACCGCGGCTGGCGCTGGTTTCGGCCGGGCACCAGAACCGCTTCGGCCACCCGCGCCGGGAGGTGGTCCAGCGCTGGCAGGCGCAGGGAGCCGAGGTGCTGGCGACCGCCGACACCGGGGCGATCCGCGTATGGCTTGGCGCGCAAGGGCTGCAGCTGCGTGAACAGCGTGTCCACGCATCCCGTTGGTGGGATGCCGCTGGGCGGGCGCGGTCGGCTGCTATCCTATCGTCGATCGAACAAGCGGCCGTTGGGCCGGAGGGTTGAAACGTGTGGGAACTGGTCAAGGCCGGTGGCTGGCCGATGGTGCCGCTGCTGCTGTTGGGCGTACTGGCTTTGGCGATCATCCTGGAGCGTTTCTGGTCCTTGCGGCGGACGGAAGTGCTGCCGCCCGGCCTCGGCCAGGAAGTGCGCAACTGGGCCGCACGCGGCAAGCTCGATCCGGCCCATCTGCAGACCCTGCGTGCCAATTCGCCGCTGGGCGCGCTGCTGGCCGCCGCGCTGGAAGCGCGCAATCGCCCGCGTGACCAGATCCGCGAGCGCATCGAGGACACCGGCCGCCACCTAGTGCACCGTATGGAACGTTTCCTCAACGCACTGGGCACCATCGCCTCGGCGGGCCCGTTGCTGGGCCTGCTCGGCACGGTGATCGGCATGATCCAGATGTTCCTGGGCATCCTCGACCACGGCGTGGGCGACGTGAACCAGCTGGCCGGTGGCATCGGCAAGGCCCTGGTCTGCACCGCCACCGGCATGATCGTGGCGATTCCGGCGCTGATGTTCCATCGCTACTTCAAGGGCCGCATCCATGGTTACGTGGTGGAGATGGAGCAGGAAGCCAGCGCACTGCTGGATACGCTCGATGGCCGCCCCGGGGTGATGAACCCAGCTGCGGCGGTGCGTGCGTCCAACGCTGCCACGGCGAAGGCCTGATCGATGCGTATCGGCAACGACCGGTCACAGGATGAGCCGCATATCGATCTGGTACCGCTGATCGACGTCATCCTGGTGCTGATCATCTTCTTCGTGGTCACCACTACGTTCGATGCGCGTTCGACGCTGCAGGTGCAGCTGCCGACCGCCAGCCAGCAGCAGACCAACGAGCCGCCGCGCTCGCTCAGCGTGCTGATCAACGCCGAAGGCCGTTACTTCATCAATGATCAGGAAGTGCTGCGCAGCGACGTGGAGTCGGTCAAGCAGACCATTGCCGCCGTGGCGGGCAGCGATCGCGAGCAGACCGTGCTGCTGCGCGCCGATGCACGCACTCCGTACCAGGCCGTGGTGACCGCGCAGGACGCGCTGGGCCAGCTCGGCTTCCGCCGTATTGCCATTGCAACAGCACCCGAGGTGCGTCCATGAGTTCCAAACACGCGCCGGTGTGGCCGATCTACAAGCGTCTGCTGGGATATACCCGCGCCTACTGGGTCCTGATGGTCGCCGCTGTCATCGCCATGGCGGTGGAGTCGGTGGCCGGCTACTTCTTCACCAAGCTGATGGAGCCGCTGGTCAACCGCGGCTTCGTCAATCCCGAGCCAAAGATGGCGGTGATCCTGCCGTTGACCATCCTCGGCCTGTTCCTGATGCGAAGTGCCGCCACCTGGGTCAGCGACTACGCACTGGCCAAGACCGGCCGCAGCGTGGTGCGCGACCTGCGTGAGCAGGTACTGGCCAAGTACCTGCACCTGCCGTCCTCGCACTTCGATACCGAATCGACCCCGGTGATGGTCAGCCGCCTGAATTTCGACACCGAGCAGGTCACCCAGGCCAGTGCCGATGCACTCAAGACAGTGGTCGCCGATACCCTCACCATCATCGCGATGCTGGCGGTGATGCTGCAGATGAGCGTCAAGGTCACCGTGGCGATGCTGGTGGTGGTGCCGATGATCGGTGTGATCGTGTCCTACGTCGGCAAGCGCTACCGGCGCATCAGCCGTGGCATCCAGGACGGCATGGGCACGATGGCGCAGACTGCCGAGCAGTCGCTGGCCGCGCAGCAGGAAGTGAAGGTGCACGGCACCCAGCAGCATGAGATGTCGCGTTACTCGCGCCTGGCCAACCGCATGCTGGCGCTGAACATGAAGGTGGAGATCACCCGTGCCGGTGCGTCCAGCGTGGTCCAGTTCCTGGCCGCTCTGGCGCTGGCGGTGATCGTCTGGGTGTCGACCCGCGAAGCACTCGCCGGCCGTCTGAACGCCGGCCAGTTCATGGGCCTGATGATCTCGATGACCGCGATCATTCCCTCGCTGCGCCGCCTGACCAGCGTGCAGTCCTCGATCTCGCGTGGCGTGTCCGCTGCCGAACGCCTGTTCGGCATCCTCGACATGCCGGTCGAGCGCGACGAAGGCCGCAACACGGTGCAGCGCGTGCAGGGCGAACTGGCGTTCGAGCATGTCATGCTGCGCTACCGCGCCGACAGTGGCATCGCGCTGGATGACATCAGCTTCGTTGCCAAGCCGGGCACGGTCACCGCCATCGTCGGCCGTTCCGGCAGCGGCAAGACCAGCCTGATCCGGCTGGTACCGCGCTTCTACGAACCCAGTGGCGGGCGCATCACCCTCGACGGCGTGGCGCTGGACGACTATCCGCTGGCCGATCTGCGCCGCCAGGTGGCGATGGTCGGTCAGAAGGTCATGCTGTTCGACGACACCATCGGCGCCAACATCGCCTATGGCATGGAGGCAACCGATGATCAGATCCGCGCGGCCGCCGAAGCGGCCAACGCGTGGGAATTCATCGCGCGCTTGCCGCAGCAGCTGCAGACCCCGGTCGGCGAGAACGGCGCGCTGCTGTCCGGTGGCCAGCGCCAGCGCCTGGCGATCGCGCGCGCGATCCTGCGTGATGCCCCGATCCTGATCCTTGATGAAGCCACTGCTGCGCTCGACAACGAATCCGAGCGGCTGGTGCAGGACGCATTGCAGCGCCTGATGCCCGAGCGCACCACGCTGGTCATCGCGCACCGCCTGTCGACCATCGAGCATGCCGACCAGGTGCTGGTGATGGACCACGGTCGCATCGTTGAACGTGGCACCCACAAGGAGCTGCTGAGCATGGGTGGCCTGTACCAGCATCTGCACAGCATGCAGTTCCGCGAAAGGCAGGACTGATGGCTGGCAAGGGTACCCAGACCCCGCCGTACTGGTATGACGGCAGCCCGGTTCCCTGGGCGATGCGCCTGCTGGCGCCGCTGTACGCCGGTGTCACCGCGCTGCGCCGGCGTGCCTATCGGCGCGGCTGGCGCAAGCACTACACGCTGCCGGTGCCGGTCATCGTGGTCGGCAACATCACCGCGGGTGGGACCGGCAAGACGCCGTTGACGATCGCCCTGGTCGAGCGCCTGCGCGCCGCCGGCTGGAAGCCGGGCGTGGCCAGCCGCGGCTATGGCCGCGAGGATGCGGACACGCCGCTGTGGGTGCAGGCCGACACGCCAACCGCCAAGGGCGGTGACGAACCGGTGCTGATCGCGTGGAAGACCGGTGTGCCGGTGCGCGTGGACCGTGACCGCGTTGCCGCTGGCAAGGCATTGATCGAGGCCGGCTGTGATGTGATCGTCTGCGACGATGGCCTGCAGCATTATCGTCTGGCTCGCGACATCGAGATTGAAGTGGTCGATGCCCAGCGCCGCTACGGCAATGGCCGGATGATTCCGGCCGGGCCGCTGCGTGAGCCGGTCAGCCGCGCTACCGAGTGCGACTTCCGTGTGGTCAACCTCGGCCAGGCCGATGAGGACGCCGCAGCCCAGGCCTGTGGATTCGGCCAGTGGCCGATGGCTCTGCACATCGACAGTGCGCAGCCGCTGGCCGGTGGCCGTGCGCGCCCGCTGTCGTATTTCAAGGGCCAGCGTGTGCACGCGGTGGCCGGCATCGCCCATCCGCAGCGCTTCTTCGACATGCTGCGCGCGCGTGGCATCGGCGTGGTGCCGCATGCCTTCGCCGACCATCAGGTGTATCAGCCGCAGGACCTGTCCTTCGGCAGCCAGCTGCCGGTGCTGATGACCGAGAAGGACGCGGTGAAGTGCCGTCAGTTCGGCAACGACTGGCACTACGCCGTCCCGCTGCGCGCCGAGCTGCCTGCTGCGTTCTGGGTGGCGCTGACCGATCGCCTGGACAAGCTGAGACCGAACTGAGTGGCGCGGCGGCGCTTGCATTCACCCGTCGCCGGCCGCATTCCTGTTGCAACGAGCCTGCCGAGTACCGCCCGCATGACCGAATTCGTCGTCGCCATCCCGGCCCGCTACGCCGCATCGCGGCTGCCGGGCAAGCCGCTGCGCCTGCTGGGCGGTGAGCCGCTGGTCCTGCACGTGGCGCGCCGCGCGCTGCAGGCGGGCGCTGGCGAGGTATGGGTCGCCACCGACGATCAGCGCATTGCCGACACGCTGTCCGGGCTGGCCGAAGTGAAGGTGGCGATGACCGCGACGTCGCACGCGTCCGGCACCGACCGCCTGGCCGAGTGCGCGCGTATTGCCGGTTGGGCGAACGACACCGTGGTGGTGAACCTGCAGGGCGATGAACCGTTCGCGCCTGCGGCCGGCATCCGGGCAGTGGCCGACGCGCTGGTCGGCGGCAATGCGCCGATGTCGACCCTGGCCACCACCGTCGAGGACGCGCACACCCTGTTCGACCCGAACGTGGTCAAGCTGGTGCGCAACGTGCGCAACGAGGCGATGTACTTCAGCCGTGCGCCGATCGCCTGGCACCGCGATGGCTTCGCCCGCAGCCGCGACACCCTGCCGGAAGGCCATGCCTGGCTGCGCCATATCGGCATCTATGGGTATCGCGCCGGCTTCCTGCAGCAGTTCGCGGCGATGCCGCCGGGCCAGCTGGAGCAGGTCGAGTCGCTGGAACAGCTGCGGGTGCTGGAGGCCGGCTATCCGATCAGCGTGGCGATCTCGCCGGAACCGTTCCCGCCGGGCATCGATACCCCCGAGGACCTCGAGCGCGCCGAAGCGCTGCTGCAGGCAATGGCCGCGCGATGAGACTGCTGGTCGTCTGCCTCGGCAACATCTGCCGTTCGCCGATGGCCGAGGGTGCGCTGCGCGCACGCCTGGACGCCTCGCCGCTGGCCGGCCGGGTGCAGGTCGACTCGGCCGGCACCGGTGACTGGCACGTCGGTGAGCCACCGGACCGGCGCGCGATCGCCTGCGCGGCCGGGCACGGCGTGGACATCGGTGGCCTGCGCGCGCGCCAGTTGCAGGCTGCGGATTTCGACCGCTTCGACTGGATCCTGTGCGCCGACGAAGCCAATCTGCGTGATGCCGGTCGCCTGGCTGCACCCGCCCAGCGCGAGCAGCTGGCGCTGTACCTGCCGTGGTCGGGCGGAGAGGGGCGGGTGGCGATCCCGGATCCCTACACCGGCGGCAACGATCACTTCGACAGGTCTGGACGCTGGTCGACACTGCTGCAGAACGTGTCGTGGCACGACTGTTGCATGACGCCGACTCCGGCATAATCGGGCCATGAACGTCCAGCCCGTCCCGGACCTGCCCGAGTTCGCCACCTGGCTCAACGCCACCCCCTGCACCCTGACCGAACTGCGCGGTCGGCCGGTGGCGCTGTTGTTCGTCAACGCCGCCTCCGCCTGGAGCGCGCAGCGGCTGGCCGAGTTCGGCCAGTGGCTGTCACGCCACCCGGGCAAGCTGCAGCCGCTGGTGCTGCAGGTGCCGCGCTTTGATTTCGAGCGCGACCCGGGGGCCGCACTGAAGCTGCTGCGCCGGCAGGGCCTGACGATGCCGGTGCTGCTGGATGCCGACTGGGATGGCTGGCGTCGCTTCGGCATCAACGCCTGGCCAACGATGGTGCTGCTGGACGCGCAGGGCCGCGAGCAGCAACGGCTGGTCGGGCAGGGCGCGCCCGGTGAGCTTGAGCGTGCCTTGAACGCGCTGTGCCAGGGCGCCCCTTCGGCGCCGCCGCGGGGAGGCAGCGAACTGCATCCGGAGCCGCGCCAGGCCCTGCGTTTTCCGTTGGGGCTGGCCGTCAGCACCGAGCGCCTGTACATCGCCGACAGCGGCCATCACCGCATCCTCGAATGCAGCCATGGTGGCCGCATCCTGCGCCAGTTCGGGCTGGGCACCGCCGATTTCATGGATGGCAACCTTGCCGAGGCGGCGTTCCATCGACCGCAGGCGCTGGTCCTTGAACGCGACGCGCTGTACGTGGCCGATACGGGTAACCATGCGGTGCGACGCATCAACCTGCTCACCGGCATCGTCGACACGCTGTGCGGCAATGGCCGCCCCGGCGCGCCGGTAGAGGGCCCGGTTGCGCAGGCGCGGCAGGTATCGCTGGACCATCCGATCGGCCTGGCCATCGCCGACAACCAGCTGCATATCGCCATGGCCGGCGACAACCGCATCTGGAGCTATCACCTGGGCCAGCGCAGCCTGCAATGGCGCGCTGGCAGCGGTGCCATCGATGAGCGTGACGGCAGTGGCCACCTGGCCGCCTTCGCCCAGCCCACCGCGCTGGCCGTAGTGCAGCAGGTGCTGTACGTGGCCGACGCGCTGGGTTCTTCGATCCGTGCGCTGCAGCTGCGCGGCGATCTGGTGCAGACGCTGGTCGGGCAGGGGCCCTGGCGCTTCGGCAATGAGGATGGCCCGCGCGCGCAGGCCCGCCTGCAGTTCCCGCAGGCGATCGCCTTGAGTCCGGACGCTCCACTGCTGTGGATCGCCGATTCCGGCAACGGCCGCCTGCGCACGCTTCGCCTGGGCGGTGGCGAACTTACCACCCAGCCGCTACCGCGTCGCCTGCAGGGCCCGGCCGGGCTGGCCGTGGGCGCAGGCGCGGTGTGGATCGCCGAGACCGACGCCCACGCCGTACTGCGCCTGGACCCTGACAGTGGCGTGCTCAGCGAAGTGCCGATCAGCGAATGACCGACGTTCCCGCCCCGGCCTTCGACGGCAAGGCCTTTGCGGCCCATCTCAGCACCGCGCCCGGCGTGTACCGCATGTACGCGGCCGACGACACGTTGCTGTACGTGGGCAAGGCGCGTGCACTGCGCAACCGCGTCGGCAGCTATTTCAACGGCAGCCCGAAGAACGCGCGGATCATGTCGATGATCTCGCAGATCGCGCGCATGGACGTCACTGTCACGCGCTCGGAAGCCGAGGCGCTTCTGCTGGAAAACCAGCTGATCAAGTCGTTGTCGCCGCGCTACAACGTCTCGCTGCGCGACGACAAGACCTATCCCCATGTGCTGCTGACCCGTGAGGACTGGCCGCGCATCGCGCTGCATCGCGGTCCACGTGCCATTCCCGGCCGCTATTTCGGGCCGTATCCGGGCGTCACCGCAGTGCGCGAGACGCTGAACCTGATGCACAAGCTGTTCAAGCTGCGCAGCTGCGAGGACAGCGTGTTCCGCAATCGTTCGCGGCCGTGCCTGCAGTACCAGATCGGCCGCTGCAGTGCGCCCTGCGTGGAGCTGGTGGCGCCCGGCGAATATGCCGAGTCGGTGCGTCGTGCCGCGCTGTTCCTGGAAGGCAAGAGCGACGAGCTGACCCGCGAGCTGGGCGAGCAGATGCAGGCGGCCAGCGAGGCGTTGGAATTCGAGCAGGCCGCGCGCCTGCGCGATCTGATTTCCTCGCTGCGCAGCATGCAGACCCGTCAGTACGTGGATGGCCGCGCCGCCGACCTGGACGTGCTGGCGGTGGCCATGCAGGGCTCGCAGGCCTGTGTGCTGCTGCTGGCGTTCCGTGATGGGCGCAACCTGGGCACCCGTCCGTTCTTCCCGCGCACCAATGGCGAGGAAAGTCCCGAGGAAGTGCTGGCCGCGTTCGTCTCGCAGTACTACATCGAATTCGAGCCGCCGCGCGAGATCCTGCTGGATCGCGAGATTCCCGATGCCGACCTGCTGGTCGCCGCGCTGTCGGCCTCGGCCGAGCGCAAGGTGCAGCTGAAGTGGAACGTGCGTGGCGAGCGTGCCGGCTATGTGGAACTGGCCAGCCGCAACGCGCAGCTGACCCTGGCCACCGAACTCAACAGCCGCAACGCACAGCACGCACGCAGCGATGCGCTGCGCGACATGCTGGGCCTGGCCGAGCCGGTCAAGCGGGTGGAGTGCTTCGACATCAGCCATACCCTCGGCGAAGCCACCGTGGCCTCATGCGTGGTGTTCGACGCCGCCGGCCCGGTGCGCGCGCAGTACCGCCGCTTCAACATCAGCGGTATCGAGCCGGGGGATGACTACGCCGCCATGCGCCAGGCCATCGACCGCCGTTTCCGCCGTGCCGTGGAAGAGCAGGGCGTGTTGCCGGACGTGCTGCTGATCGACGGTGGCGCCGGCCAGTTGGCACAGGCCCAGGCCGCGCTGGCTGACCTGGGCGTGGAAGGCGTGCTGCTGGTAGGCGTGGCCAAGGGCGTGGAACGCCGCGCCGGCCATGAAGCGCTGGTGATGCCCGACGGCCGCGAACTGCGCCCGGGCGCGGCCAATCCCGCGCTGCAGTTCATCCAGCAGGTGCGCGACGAGGCGCACCGCTTCGCCATCACCGGCCACCGCGGCCGCCGGCAGAAGGCGCGGATGACCAGCAAGCTGGAGGACATCCCCGGTATCGGGCCGCGCCGCCGTGCCAGCCTGCTCAAGCATTTCGGTGGTCTTGTCGGCCTGAAAGCCGCTGGCGAAGCGGAAATCGCCAAGGTGGAAGGCATCAATGACGCCCTCGCGGCACGTATCTACGCTAACCTGCACGGGTTGGCCACGCCCGATGCGGCCGAGTAGAGAGAGAAGCACGCACGCCATGAAGTTGACCCTCCCCACCTGGCTGACGTTGTTGCGGATCGTGATGATCCCGGTGCTGGTGCTGGTGTTCTACCTGCCCTACACCTGGACCAACTTCGCTTCGGCGGCGATCTTCGGCCTGGCCGCGATCACCGACTGGCTCGATGGCTGGATCGCACGCCGCTACCAGCTGGAGTCGGCGTTCGGCGCGTTCCTGGACCCGGTCGCGGACAAGCTGATGGTGGCAGTGGCGCTGTTCCTGATCGTGCAGGGTCATCCGACGCCGTGGATGGCGTTCTGGGCGGCGGTGATCGTCGGCCGTGAGATCGCGGTGTCGGCGCTGCGCGAGTGGATGGCTGAACTGGGCCAGCGTGCCAAGGTACGCGTGGCGATGATCGGCAAGGTCAAGACCACCGCGCAGATGGTCGCGCTGCTGTGCCTGCTGTATTCAGTGGCGCCGAACGTACCTGTGCAGGACATCTGGATGGGCTGGCCGGTGTTCCATATCGGCGATTGGACCCTGGCGATTGCCGCCGTGCTGACCCTGTGGTCGGGCCTGCAGTACCTGCACGCCGCCTGGCCGAGCCTGCGCGAGGACGAGCGCGCTGCGCGCGAGCGTTCGCGGCAGAAGAAGCTGGGCAACGGTTGATCGGGCGCGACATCCACGCATGGCGTGGATCTACTGGAAATGCATGCATCCATGCCATGCGTAGATAGGCAATGCCAGGTGCCTCGCATACGCCTGAAAAAACCGCTTGACGCCATTCCTGGAACAGGTAGAATTTCGCCTCCCAAGCGGGAATAGCTCAGTTGGTAGAGCGCAACCTTGCCAAGGTTGAGGTCGCGAGTTCGAGTCTCGTTTCCCGCTCCAGATTCAAGAAGAACGCTCCCGCAAGGGGGCGTTTTTCGTTTGCGTGCGCGCCACCGTGATCAGTCATCGTCCTGCGTCGACGTGCGCGCACGCATGCCGGTGATGCGCGCTTCCTCGCGTGCCACCTGGCGGTCGGAAAACCACTCCTGCACATCGCCTGCAAAACTCGCCGGGCGCCCCTTGCCCTGCACACCTTCGGCAATCGACGCCAGACTGGAACGCGCCAGTTCTTCGCGCATGGCCTTCTGCGCATTGATCATCACCGCGTGGATGCCGCACACGCCGCGGTTGGCCCAGCGCGGTGGACTGCCATCGAACAGCGCGCAGCGCCCGCGGATCTCCTGGCAATCAAACAATGCCTTCTGTCCCTCAACGGCGTCGACCACATCCAGCACGCTGATGTCCTCGGGCGCACGCGCCAGCTGGTAGCCGCCGCGGATGCCGCCAGTGGACTCGACGATGCCCGCCTTCTCCAGCTTCGGAAAGATCTTCGCCATGAAGGCTGCCGGCACGCCCTGCAGTTCGGCCAGGTCGCGGCTGCTGGGCCGCTGTTCCAGCGGCGGGACCAGCCAGAGCAGGCAGTGCAGGGCGTACTCGACGCCCGTTCCGATGTGGGCCATGGGGCGGGTCCAGAAAAATGTAACGCGGACTATAGGGGCCTGAGTTACCCGCTGCAAGCGCGGAGCACCTGATCCAGGGCCTTGATTTCATTGGCGTTGTGGCCGTGAGGGTGTGCGGGGCAGGGACTGCTGGCCTGAACCATCCGCCATCAGTCGCTTGCCTCACATAACGCGGACTAATATGATCCGCGTTATGCGGCGTGCCGGCGCAGCACATCACTCTCGCCCCTGCCGTCCGCGTGCGGAGGGGCGCCTGAATCTCATGTCCCCTGAAGGATCTACTTCCGTGTCCAAACGCATTGTTGTCATCGGCGCCGGCTTTGCCGGCATGTGGAGCGCGCTGGCCGCCGCCCGTCTTCTCGATCAGGCTGCGCGTCATGATGTGGAGATCGTGCTGGTCGCGCCGTCCCCTGAGCTGCATGTGCGCCCACGCCTCTACGAAAAGGGGCCGGAGCGCATGGCGGCACCGCTGCGGGCCATCTTCGATGCCGTTGGCGTGCGCTATCTTGCCGGCCGCGTCGAACACATCGATGTCGCCAACCGGCAGGTACAGGTGGTGGGCGTGGGAGCCGATGCCGCAACGCAGGCATTGCACTACGATCGCCTGGTGCTGGCCGCTGGAAGTCGCCTGAACTGCCCGCCGATTCCCGGCCTGCAGCAGCACGCCTTCAATGTCGATCAGATCGCCGACGCGGCACGACTGCAGGCGCATCTGCAGCGTCTTGCCGGCCGGCCGGAAAGCGCAGGACGCAACACGGTGGTGATCGCAGGCGCCGGCTTCACCGGCATCGAAACCGCAGCCGAAATGCCGGCGCGCCTGCGCGACATACTCGGTGCCGATGCCGCGGTGAACGTCATCATGGTCGAGCGCGCCGATGCGCTGGGCCCTGACCTCGGTGAAGGCCCGCGCCCGGTCATCACCCAGGCCCTGACCGAGCTGGGCGTGTCGTGGCGGCTGGGTTCGGGCGTGGCCCACGTGGATGCCGATGGCGTGACCCTCGAGAACGGTGAACGCATCGACGCCGCGACCGTCATCTGGACGGCCGGTGCACGCGCCAGCGCCTTGACCGGGCAGATCCCCGGCCAGCACGACGCCGTGGGTCGCCTGCACGTGGATCGCACCCTCAAGGCGACGGGTGTCGACGCGGTGTTCGCCACGGGTGACTGCGCGCACGCCGCCACGGACGACGAGGGCAACGTAGCGATGATGTCCTGCCAGCACGCGATGAACCTGGGACGCTCGGCTGGCCACAACGTTGCAGCTGATCTGATCGGGGAAGCGATGATTCCGTATGCGCAGCCCAAGTACGTGACCTGCCTGGACCTGGGGCCGTGGGGCGCCGTCTACACCGAGGGCTGGGACCGCCAGGTCGTGCTGTCCGGTGCGGAAGCCAAGGCGCTGAAGACCCGCATCAACACCGAATGGATCTATCCGCCCAGTGGTGAGCGTGCGGAGATCCTGGCATTGGCCGACCCGCTCAGGATCGTGGTCGCCTGATAGCGCCAGGACGCTCTGCAGGCAACGCTCCCCGAAGGGAGCGTTGCTCTTCCGGCGCAACACGTGCAGGGCATCGCTTCATCCCCACTTCACCGTCATCCCATCGTCCCACCATGCGCTGGACTGAAGCTGTATCCCTCGTTTCCAGCCGGTGATGCAGCGATGCCCCACATCCCCTCCGCCTACGACCATGACGTGGTCATCGTCGGCGCCAGTTTCGCCGGTGCCGCCTGCGCACTGGCTGCTGCCCAGTACGGCCTGCGCGTCTGCGTGCTCGAACGCAAAGCCGATCCCGGCGAACGCCTGCACACCACCGGCATCGTGGTGAAGGAAGCGATGGAGCAGACCTGGCTGGGTCGCATGCCCGAACACCTTGTGCAACGCGTTGCGAATGTGCGCCTGTATGCGCCGAACCTGCGCAGCGTGCTGCTGACTGCACCGGGCTATTACTTCCTCACCACCGATACGCCGAACCTGATGCGCTGGCTGGCCAGCGAGCTGCGTGCGAACGGCGTGGACCTGCGACTGCAACAGTCCTTCATCGATGCCCGTCGCAGTGGCGACGGCTGGCAGGTGGAGGGTGCGGGGCGCTGCGCCTATCTGGTCGGTGCCGATGGCGCGCGTTCGCGCGTGGCCCAGCGCACCGGCCTCGGCCAGGTGCGTGACAACCTGTACGGCGTCGAGCGCGAGTTCGCTGGCCTGCAATTGCCGCAGGGCGATGCATTGCATTGCTTCATCAGCAAGCGCTTCGCACCGGGCTACATCGGCTGGGTCGCACAGAATCCGACGGGCCTGCAGGTCGGGTTGGCGCTGCGTCATGATCCGCAACGGGTGCGGGCGCCGGACATCGACGGGTTCATCAGCCACGTGCGCGATGTGGTCGGCATTCCGCAATCAGCGAGTCCCTCGGCGACCCGCGCCGGCCTGGTGCCGTGCGGCCGGCCGGAAGGCCCGATCACGGGCCCTCGCCTGATCCTGACCGGCGACGCCGCGGGCATCGTCTCGCCGCTCTCGGCCGGCGGCATCCATTCCTCATGGCGGCACGGTTGGGCCGTGGGCGATGCCATCGGTCGGCACCTGCGGGGCAGTGGCCCGCAGCCGGAGCGGGTGGCGCGGCAGGCGGCGCCGGCCTTCCGCGGCAAGCGCCTGCTGCGCTGGGCGATGGATCACCTGCAGGCCGATTGGCCGCTCAACGCATTGCTGCATACGGCGGTTACACGGCGCATCGCCGAGCAGATCTACTTCCACCGTCGAGGTCTTCGCATGTGAAGGGAGCGGGCCGTGACGCCCGAGTGCGACCCCACATATGAGGTGAAAATTCCTGTTGACGCCGTGCAGCAATATCGACACAATAGCGCTCCTTCGACGCAGGTCGAACGAAATCTGCGGGAATAGCTCAGTTGGTAGAGCGCAACCTTGCCAAGGTTGAGGTCGCGAGTTCGAGTCTCGTTTCCCGCTCCAGATTCAGTAGAAACGCTCCCGCAAGGGGGCGTTTTTTCGTTTGTCATGATGCCGGCCGCTGCAGTCGCTACAGTCACGCCACGGCATCTTCATGAAAGGCGTGGTATCAGTGCGCCTGCGGGGTGATCCCGACATCAGTGTCGCAATCGGAATGGCGGGGCGTGCGGTCGTGGGGACGATCGCGGGTGCAAGGCTCGGGGCTGGGCGGCAGCAGGGTTCAATGGCTTGGAATCTGCACCAGCGTTCTGCGCGTCCCATGTGGTGAAAGGCTGGCGAAAGGCCAACGCCAGCGTTGCCTGAACCGCACGCGTGTTGTGACGTTTTTCGGACCATTTCTCCATGTTCGCTCCACAATCGCACGGTAGCCTTCATGCTCCTTCTACACGTTGGCGGGCTGGTGGTCAGGCGTATCACTCCAGTGGCAGTGCCCAGGACCGGGCGCGGATTCTCCCTGCAGGCGGTGCTGCGCCCCGGCGCACTGCTGGCCAGCCTGGCCCTGGCGGGTTGCATGTCGGTGCCGGTGCCGGACCTGCCCGACCGCACGCCCAGCGCCTGGACCCAGGTGCCGCAGGGGCAGGGCGTGGCGGTGGACGCCAGGCAATGGTGGAAGGTGCTGGCCGACCCGGCGCTGGATGGACTGGTCGATCAGGCCATCACCGGCAACCTCGACCTGCAGCAGGCCACGCTGCGCCTGCAGGCCGTGCGGATTGTCGCCGGTACTTCGGACTCGCGCTTCCTGCCGGAAATCTCGGCCAGCGCCAAGCAGGTGCAGGACGCCGCCGCGGTCGACACCTATTTCCATGCGGGCATTGAAGCGATCTGGGACCTGGGCCTGTTCGGCGCGGCCGAGAGTGCGCAGCTGAGCGCGCAGGCCTCGGCCGGCAATGCCGGGGCGCTGCGCAATGCCGCGCAGGTTGCGGTCATTGCCGACGTGGTGCGCAGCTACCTGGATCTGACCGTGGCCCAAGCCCAGCAGGACCTGCTGGCCCGGCAACAGGCGGTGGATGATCGCGGCGAGCAGTTGGCCCGGGTGCGCCAGCGCCTGCGCCTGGATGAACCGGGCGAACTTGATCGGCTGCGGGCCCGCCAGGCAGCCACGCGGGCAGCCACGGCGCAGGCCCGCGAGAATGCGGACAATGCCGCCCGCGCGTTGGCCCTGCTGCTGGGCCGCGATGGCCCGGACCCGGCCTGGCATGCCTATCGCACGCCACCGACGCTGGGCGCATTCTCGCTGCAGCAGGTGCCGGCCGATCTGCTTCGCCACCGCCCGCAGATCCTGCTGGCCGAATCGGAAGTGATGCAGGCTGCGGCGAGCAAGGGTTCCGCACGTGCGGCGATGTATCCGCGGGTCAGCCTCGGCGGTTCGATCCTGTACGCCTACAACCTCACCCAGAACGCCCGCTCCAATTCCGACTCCAGTCCCTCGATCGGCCCGTACATCGATATTCCGCTGTGGGACTGGGGCCAGCGCCGCGCACGCTTCCATGCCGATGAGAAGCAGCTGGATGCCGCGCTGCTCGGCTACCGCAAGGCGGTGCTGGAAGGTGTGAGCGAAGTGGAGGGCGCACTGGGCAGCCTGGCACGCCAGGACAGCAGCATCCAGTCGCTGCGTGCGGCCAATGATGCTGCCGGCCAGCAGGTCAAGCGCCAGGTGCGGCAGGTGCAGTTGGGCCTGTCCAGCGAATTCGATGGCCTCGACACGCAGCGCGCTGCGTTGTCCTCGCAGGCCGATCTGATCGGTGCGCAGGGTGCGCGTGTGCTGGCATTCGCCTCGCTGTACCGCGCCTTGGGCGGCGCGCCGCTGCCGGTCGAGGCTGAGGGCGAGTCGCAATGATCGCACTGGCCCGCAAGACCCTGGCCTACGAGTGGCGCCGGTTCCTGCCGGTGGTGCTGGCGATGTGCTTCGCCGGTGTGCTGCTGATCGTGCAGGCGGCGCTGGTGCTGGGCATCTTCGGTACCGCCGCGATCTACGTGAAGGCATCCTCGGCCGATATCTGGGCCGGTTTTCCCGGCACCCAGAGCGTCAACTATGGCCACGCGATCAGCACGGATGTGGAAAGCCACTTACGCATGGACCCGGATGTGACCCGTGTCGAACCCTACGAATGGGTCGATGGCGAATGGCGCTCCGGCGCGCAGGGCACCGGCAACGTCTCGGTGTACCTGTCCGGTATCTCCACCCAGGATGACGCGATGATGTTCGCGCGCATCCTGCCGGCCGACCTGCGCGCGCAGCTGCGCGAGCCGGGCGCGGTGATCGTCGACAGTGCCGATCTGGATACGCTGGGTGTGGACCTGCAGAACAACCGTGCCTGGATCAACGGCAAGGCGGTGCGTGTGGTCGCCGCACAACCGGGGCTGCGCGGCCTTGGCGGTGTCAACGTGCTGGCGTCGCTGGATACCGCGCGTGCCATCGCCGGTACCGACCCGCATGAAGGCAGTACCTATTTCGTGGCGGGCCTGCGTTCGCCGGAGCTGGCCGACCGCGTGCGCGATCGTCTGGCCGCGTCGATGGGCCAGGCGACGCCGGTCGAGTTCTGGACGGCGCCCGAGTTTGCCAGTCGCTCGCAGCAGTACTGGTTGTTCGATACCGGTGCCGGCATCGCGGTGTTGTTCATGGCGGTCATCGTCTGCTTCGTCGGCGCGGTGATCACCAACCAGTCGTTTGCTTCGGTAGTGGCCGGCTCGGTTCGCGAATACGCCACGCTCAATGCGCTCGGCGCGGGCCGCTATGCGCTGGCGCGGGTGGTGTTCGAGCAGGCGCTGCTGATCGGCGGCGTCGGCATGTTGCTGGCGGCGGCGTTCAGCACCGTCGTGCTGTTGATCGCGCAGACCCAGCGTGTGCCGGTACAGCTGACGCCGATGGTCATCATCGGCTGCGTGGCACTGGTCGCGGTGATGGCCATGCTGTCCAGCATCATGGCGGTCCGCAGCGTGGTCCGCTCCGATCCATCGTTGCTGCTGCGTTGAGGACCGGCCGATGACTTCCACACCCGCCGTCGCCCCGACCCTGCAGGCCGACGCACTGGAAAAGGGTTTCATGTCCGGCGATGTGCAGGTGCCCGTGCTGCGCGGCCTGTCGCTGGACATCTACCCCGGCGAGCTGACCCTGGTGTCGGGGCCGTCGGGCTGCGGCAAGAGCACGCTGTTGTCGCTGCTGTCTGGCCTGTCTTCACCGGATGGTGGCCGCGTGCATGCGCTGGGCCAGGATGTGGGCCACATGACCCGCAGCGAGGTCGAGCGTTTCCGCCTGCACCACGTTGGTTTTGTGTTCCAGGGCTTCAACCTGTTCCCTGCACTGACCGCGCTTGAACAGGTGCAGCTGCCGCTGGGCTACCGTGGCATGAGCAATCGCGAAAGCGAGCCGCTGGCCCGCAGGGCGCTGGAAGAAGTCGGCTTGAGCCATCGCAGCCATATGCGCCCGGCGCAGCTGTCCGGCGGCGAGAAGCAGCGCGTTGCCGTCGCCCGCGCCTTCGCCAAATCACCGACGCTGATCTTCGCCGATGAACCCACCAGCGCGCTGGACGCCGAGAACGGCCAGCGCGTGATCGACATCCTGCATCGCTATGCACGCGCGCATGGCGCCACCGTGCTGTGCGTGAGCCACGATCCGCGCCTGATCCGGCATGCCGATCGGGTGATCGCCATGGAAGACGGCATGGTCCGTGATGACCGCCGCCAGAACGAAACTGTAGAGTCCGCCCCATGACCAAGACGTCGCACCTGCTCCCCCTCAGCCTGGCCCTGTCCGCGGCATTGCTGCTTGGCGCCTGTTCCAGGGACGCGCCCGCCCAGGCACCTGCAGGTAAAGCAAGCGCTGCCACCGCCGGCAAGGTCGCGGTGGCGCGCGGCATCATCGATGTCGAGGGCGGGCTGATCGCATTGGCGCCGCCGGTGGATGGATCGATCACCGCCGCGCCGGTGAAGGAGGGCGCCACGGTGAAGAAGGGGCAGCTGCTGCTGTCGCTGGACGGTGCGCTGCTGCAGCAGGAGGTGGCAATGGCCACCGCCGATCTGGCCCTCGCCAACGATCGCCTGAAAGGCAGCCAGGCGCAGCTGCGCGAACTGGAGCGCAATGCTGCCCGCCTGTCCACCGGCGCCAGCGAAGGCGTGTCGTCCAATCAGCAGGCCGATGCGGCCAAGCAGCAGCTGGCCGGCGTGCGTGCCGACGTCGACGTGGCTGGCGCGCAGGTCGACATGGCCCAGCACAAGCTGGAACACGCCAGACTGAAACTGCAGCAGATGTCACTGAGTGCACCGGAAGCCGGCACTGTAGTCGGCCAGGTACCGGGCCTTGGTGCCTTCGTGCAGGCGGGCAAGCCAGCGATCTCGCTGCTGCCGGCACGCCCGCTGCAGGTGCGTGCCGAACTGAGCGCTGCCTATGCCGATGCCGTGCAGGTGGGCATGAAGGCCACCGTGGTGCAGGACAGTGATGGCGCCGAGAACACCAGTACGCTGCCGTCCGCACGCGTGGTGCGCATCAGCCCCGTGTTCGCGCAGGCACGCTTGCCCGAAGACGCAGGGCGCGGCGTGGCCAAGGTGGTGGAGTGCGTGCTGGAGTTCGACGGCGCGGCCAAGGCGCGCTTCGGCCAGCATGTGCGGGTGGAGTTCCGGAAGTAATACTAGCGTTGCAGCGGGGCCGGGCCGTCTTCCGCGCGGTGCCTGAGCGCCCGCCAGGCACTCACTGCGGATACCCCGCACAGTGCAAGCAGCAGTCCCACGTCGAGCAGCAGCAACCACAGCAGATGCATGCCGTGCACCGGAGGCTGGTGCATGGCCGACAGCATCCACGGTACCGACCACGCCACCAACAACGCGAACGCAATCAACAGGCGCAGCCACAGCCGCTTCAGCTTCCAGGGCCGCACGATGAGTGCGGCCACCACCAGCTCCACCGTTCCCAGCAACGCGAAAACGATGACGCTGCTGGTGGGGTAGCGCGGCTCGACGCCTTCGAGGCGATGCAGCAGCCAGTAGTCCGGGGTAAAACCGGCATTGACCAGCGCGGCGATCAGCGCCAGCCAGGTGAGCGAGACCAGCAGCCAGAACAGGCGGACGTAGCGTCTAGGCATCGGCGATGTCCGTGGTGGGGCGTGAGGTCCCGAGCGACGAATAGCGCAGGCTTACCGCGATGGCGGCCAGCGCCAGCAGGCCGGGCCCGACGGTCAAATACAGCAGGCGCAGCGGATGGTTGTGCATCAGTGTCCAGGTCGCGAACGCCAGCGGGATCGCCAGCACCAGCAGCTTCGCGAACAGTGGACGCAGCAAAGCGATCAATGGCTGGGCGGCAAGGAACATCCAGAACAGGTGGAACTGGGCGATGCCCAGGCCGATGTCGCGATGGGAGGTGAATCCGAAATGGTCGCGATAGGCGTTCATCCCCAGCGGAATCAGCGTCCAGTACAGCAGTGCCACCAGCAGGTGCAGCAGCAGGGCGATCAACAGGGGCTTGCCGCGAAGGAACATGGCCGAAGGGAGCTGGGCGGAGCAGCGTACCCCAGTGCGGACGCCCGTGACCGCATCGTGTGAAGACTGTTGACGGCGTGAAGGAATTTGGACACAATAGCGCTCCTTCGACGCAGGTCGAAGAATCTGCGGGAATAGCTCAGTTGGTAGAGCGCAACCTTGCCAAGGTTGAGGTCGCGAGTTCGAGTCTCGTTTCCCGCTCCAGATTCTACAGGGCCCCGGTAGGGGCCTTGTTTTTCTCCCGCCACGGCAAGGCGGGGCACGTTGGGCCACAAGGCTTTGCGCGCAGTCAGAAAGGTGAAATCGCTGGTGTGTGTCCCGGATTTCCGGTACCATGTCGGCTTACGCGGGAATAGCTCAGTTGGTAGAGCGCAACCTTGCCAAGGTTGAGGTCGCGAGTTCGAGTCTCGTTTCCCGCTCCATGTTCCGACAGGCCCCATCTTGGGGTTTTGTCTTGTCAGGGCTTCGTTCCTGGCGCGCAGTACGTTGGCCTCATGGCAGAGTGGCTATGCACCGGATTGCAAATCCGTTTACAGCGGTTCGATTCCGCTTGAGGCCTCCAATTGAAAAGCCCTGATTCCGGTCAGGGCTTTTTCTTTTCTGTGCAGCCCCTCGCGAAGTGCCCCTGCCAAACCGCATATGCACCCGCACAGGTACAGCTGCTACCGTCCGCGTTCCCTGGCCCATGGCGGTGTGCTCCACGCGTGACGCAGCGATCCGGCAAGCGCAGTACCTTCCGCTGGGCGCCATGCTGGCCCTGATCGGGTTTGCGTTCACGGTGCCTGGCTACGACTCCATGTCACAGCATCTGAGCGAACTGGGCCTGATGCCGGGCCTGCCGGCCAGAGCGGTGCAGGCCGCGCCGATGCTGAGTGGAGCGGCCATCATCGTCTTCAGCCTGGCGCTGCTTGCCCGGGGGCGGCGATTCGCAGCCTGCTGCGCTCACCTCCGTGCTGCTCGGCGCTGCCATGTTCAGCAACGGCGCCTTCACCACCGGCAGCCCATTGCACGGCCTGTATGCCATCGGCATCTTCTCGATCCTGACCCCGCTGCTGTTCTAGGTGGCACTCGGTGCCGACGCATCCCCGCGCATGGCCTGGGTGGCGCCGGCGACGTCGCTGCTGGGCATGGCCTACCTGTGGCTGATGATGTCCGGGTTTGATCCGCCGCCGTACCGGGGCCTGACCCAGCGCATCGCGTTGCTGCCGGCGTTCGGCTGGTACACCTTCGCTGCGCTGGAACTGCGCCGGGTGCATGCACGTCGCTGAGGTCGGACTGCTACGCTGGCCACTGCGCACGAACGCCTACAGGCACGCGGGATGCTGATCCGGCCACTGCAACACGACGACGCGGACACGCTCTGGGCGGCCCGCCTGCAGGCGCTGCGTGAATCACCCGCTGCGTTCCTTTCCACGCTGGCCGAGGCCAGCGGTGAGACCGCACAGGTGATGCAGACTCAACTCGATGACGCCCATACCCGTTACTTCGGCGCCTTTGACCAGGCACAGCTGGTTGGCTTCCTGCGCTATGTGCGACCTGTACGTTTGTCACGGCGGCACACGGCGGAGATCCACAGCGTGCACGTCGGCGCTGCCCATCGTGGGCAGGGAATCGCCCGGCAGCTGTTCCTTGGTGCGTTTGCCGCCGCACGCGCGGAGGACATCGAGTCGCTCACCCTCACGGTGCTGGCAGACAACACCGCCGCGCGCGGACTGTACGCGTCGTTGGGATTCATCGAATCCGGCACCGAGCCGCGCGCGGTGAAGCGCGATGGCCGCTACGTGGACATGGTGTCGTACTGGATTGCACTGGCCTGACGGCCGAGGGGGCCTGCGAAATGCCAGGACAGCCCGGCGGCACGTGCAGGCATCCCCGATCCGCCGTATCGTGCGCTGGTGGTCCATTGCGAACCAGGGAGAGGTGAGGGATGAAGGGAATTCTGCTTGCGGTAGCCCTGATGGCGGGTAGCGCGCCGCTGGCCTCGGCCCAGGTCTACAAATGCAAGGGCGCATCCGGGGAAACGGTGTACAGCCAGAATCCGTGCGCCGCCGGTGCTGAGCCCATGAAGCTGCGCTCCACCCGTCCCTCGACCGAATCGGCGGGGGAGGCGTCGAACCGCGCCGCCGTGTACCAGAACACCGCGCTCGCCGACGCCGGTATCGCCGAGCGCAACTGCGTGCAGGGCGAGCGCTCCCGCATCTACGGCCCGTTGGAGTCACGCAGCCAACAGGTGGGCCGCCAGATTGCTGAACTGAACCGGCAACTGGCTACGGCGGGCACCCAACTGGCCGGTGCCACCCAGGATTCCGGCATTCGCGCACAGATCTCCAGCCTGCAGCAGTCGATGAGTGCGGAGCGGGTTGCCGCAGACACCCAGATGTCGAACGCACGCGAGCAGTGCGCTGCGACCCGCCGCGAGCGGGAGCGCTCGGTGCGCGACACGTTCAGCAACACGCCCGCGACCTCGCGCTGATCTGCCCGCTACGCCCGAGCCCGCTCCGGCGTCTGCGCCCGGAAGTTGCGCGCGACGGGTTCGCCGACGCCCAGGTAGTGCCGGAACAGATAGATCAGCGGTTTCCAGCGTGCCACGTCAATGTGCTGCGTGCCGGCCTGGGTGATGTCCTCATGGGCATGCACGCAGCGGATCCGCCCCTCGGCAATCACGAAGTGCTGGCCATCGTCCTCACTGGGTGCGTGCATTGCCATCACGGTGACTTCCACCTGCAGCGGGCATTCGGCAATCGTGGCAGGTGCCACCTGGGCGGACGGCACGGCGCTGAATCCGCCCAGCGCGAATTTGTCGCGTACATGCACATAGCCTATCGCCTGCTTGGCATCGGGCACCGGATCGCGTCCGGTTGCGCGCGCGATGGCTTCGACCTGGGCCGCCTGTGCAGAGGAAGGAAAGTTCAGCACGCACTCGTTGCGCAGCTGCAGGTTGCGATAACCCTGGCCCTGCGTGCCGAGCCCCAGCACGACCCGGTTGCCCAGTGCCCAGAACGATGAGAGCGGGCTGATGTTGCTGCTGCCGTCTGGATTGAGCGTGGTCATCAGCAGTACCGGCGTGCCCGGGTACAGGACCGAAGGGGTGATGCGCCGACGCGGGATCGAAGGATTCGTCACTGCGGTTCTCGGAAGAGCGGGGTGGTGACTGTGCGCTGAGGCCGGCCGGCAATGCTTCGGCCTGCATCGAACTGTCGGCCGGGCCTTGCATGCCACAATGCCGGCATGGTCCACACCTCCGGTTCCCTTGTCAGTGTCGGCGCCCTGGTCGGTGACCAGGCACGCGCCGCGATGCTGCTGCAGCTGATGGATGGCCGCGCCTACACCGCGATGGAACTGGCACGTGTGGCCGGGGTGACGCCGCAGACGGCGAGCACGCATCTGCGTCGCCTGATCGAGGGCGATCTGCTGGTCGCCATCCCGCAGGGCCGCCACCGCTACCATCGACTGGCGTCCACCGAGGTCGCGGACATGCTGGAAGGTATCCTGCGGGTTGCCGACCGCACGCCGTCCTGCACCGCGGCTGCGTCGCGCAGCATGCCGGCGTTGCGCGAGGCGCGCTCGTGCTACCGGCATCTGGCGGGGGTGCATGCCGTGGCCATCACCGATCGCCTGCTGCAGGCCGGGCACCTTTTGCCGCGTGTTGGCTATTGGCAAGTGACTCTGGAGGGCGCCGAGTTCCTGAAGGCGCTCGGCGAGCCGCTGGCCGAGGTGCTGCAGCGCCCCGCAATTAGCAAGCCCGCACGCTATTGCC
This sequence comes from Stenotrophomonas sp. CC22-02, assembly GCF_004365115.1. Classification (NCBI taxonomy): domain Bacteria; kingdom Pseudomonadati; phylum Pseudomonadota; class Gammaproteobacteria; order Lysobacterales; family Lysobacteraceae; genus Stenotrophomonas; species Stenotrophomonas sp. CC22-02. Next base: position 1,078,571 of record NZ_SOCO01000001.1, read on the forward strand.
GCGGTTGCCTGGATTGCACCGAGCGGCGCCCGCATCTGGCCGGGCTGGTCGGTGAGGCGATGCTGGACAGCTTCGTGAAGAATGATTGGCTGCGGCGCGTGGACGGCCGGCGCGAACTGCGACTGACACCGCCCGGGCGCGAGGCGCTGTGGAAGCGGTTTGGCCTGCCAACCTGAGCGGCGCTGGTCAGTCTCATCCGCCCGCGACATGGCGAGGCGCTATGGTCGGGTTCCAAGTCTTAGGGAGCTGCAATGGCGAGCAAGGACACGATGAATCGCAATACGCAGCCGGGTCGCCGGCAATGAATAAATCCGCTGCGGAAGTACGCTGGTTGACGTTCCGGCTGATGAACGGCCAGTCGATCGGTCCCGACCGGTTGAAGGATGGATGGGTGATCGCTTCGGAGACCCGACACTGCGGCGTGCGCCGCGAGGCCATCGAGGGCGCGGGCGTGGTCTACGCGCTGTATGCACCGGCCAATCTGGCCTCACCGCGCCGCGCGGAAATGCGCATGCGCGAGTTCCTGATGAGTTCGGGCTACACCTTCACCATGGGTACGCTGGGCGGCTGACGCCGCCCGTTGCGTTTACGGGCGCACCGTCAGCGCCTGGCCGAGTGTTCCGATCGGGCCGCGTGCATCATGCAGCACGGTGCTGGTCAGGCCGATGCCCTGGCGGCCGAACGACACCGACGTGTCGAAGCCCAGCCACTCGCCTTCGGGCACGCCGAACAGGTGAGCGGTGAGATCCAGGTTCGGGAATGCCACCTCCTTCGGATCGGCACGTACCGCCATGCCGTTGGACAGGTCGAACAGCGTCGCGGCGCGGGCCAATGGGCTGACCGTCTCGCTATCCAGCAGCGGCTGTGTTGCGCGTGCCCAGTAGGTTGCGCGGCCGGGGCCCTGGTCGTGGCGACGGATCTCGATGCTCTGGATGAAGCCGCCGGGCCAGACCGTGCCCGGGTCCCACGCCGGCATCGATTCCGGTGGAGCAATGCCTGGAATCGGCGTGCCGGCGATGGTCGCAGTGTCGTTCGGGCGCATCAACCAGGCGCGCGCGCGCAGAGCCGGGCGATCGTCATGCCGCAGCGTGGCCTCGACCAGTTCGATGGTGCGGCCACCTCGCAGCACTTGTACGTCGGCCTCCATCGCTTCGATCGGAATGGTGCCGAGGATGTCGTAGGACAGGCGCGCGATCAGGAAGCCATGGCCACGCGCCGCGGCATCACGCTCCAGGTGGTGGGCGAGAAGGCCGATCGCCGGCGCGATGTGCTGCTCGCGGATGTTCCAGGCGCCGCCGGTATGTTCGGTCGGCAGGTAGCGGGTCTCGCTCAGTCGTTCGAAGAAGGCCATCGGGTGTGTTGCTTCAGCAGGGAAGGGAGGCAGCAGGAACTCCGCCGGTCTCTGCATCGTAAGCGTTCGGCACCGCGCTGGGCGGCGCCGGCTCCCGCAGGAGCCGGCCGGATGCCGGTCAGGACGACTGGCAATCCATTTCGCGGCACATCTTGTACTGGGCCAGGCACTCCGCGGGTGTCTTGGCCAGTGGGCCTGAGTTTGCGCGCAGACAGTACTCGTACTGCTGGCTGCAGAATTCACAGGGTCCTGCGGCGAAGGCCAGGCCGGTCACGGCCATGCCAAGGAGCATCACGGTCTTCAAGGTCGTCTTGATCATCACGTCAGTCCTTTGTCTGCCCATCAATGGGCGGGGCTACCATAGCAGTCCTTCCAGAGCGGCCTTGACGCACCGCGACACGCGTTGTTCTCACCGCTGTGCAGCCTTCAACGCCTCGAGCACGTCGGCTTCAGAGAAACCGCAATGCCCGTCGCCCGCCGCAGGCAACACACGCGGCAAGGGCCGTGCGCCAGCACGCGCGGCCAGCTGCGGATACACCGACTGCATGCGCGGCACGATGGTGGGATCGTTGTGGTTGAACTGGATCACCAGCGGTCGCTTCAATGCACCGCTCAGTGCCAGTGTCCTGCGGACATCGGCCTGCGCGGCAGGCACGGCGTCGACACGCCGTACACCGGCATTGAACGCCGTATCGTCACCGAAGCTGCGGTAGATCACGCCCCTGTTGCCCACCGGCATGCCGCCACTGCGCGTGGCCAGTTCGTGCAGGACCAGTGCGTGCAGGCTGATCGTACCGGCCAGTGCATCCGTAGAGACCTGCAACTGCCTGGCCAGCAAGGCGGCATGTTCCGGGTTCCGCTGCAGCGCATTGGCAATGCCTTGATACAGGGCTGCCTGTGGCAGCGCGGCCGCTTCCGGCGAGGCCAGCCCGGTGGTCGGCAAGCTGTCTGCGTTGGGGAAGAAGTAATCGAACGCGACCAGCGTGGTCAGCAGGTCGGCGGCGATCTGCTCGCCACTGAGGTTGGCGCCGCATAGCGAGGCGCCCCCGGCGTAGTGCTGCGGATACCGCTCGAGGCTGGCGATGGCCACCGCGCCGCCCATCGAGAACCCGAGCAGCCAGGTGTGGCGCACGCGCTTGATTTCGTCCAGCGCGTGCCGGCGCAGGCGCTCCATGTCGGTGATCGCATCGGCTACGGCCCAACCCTGGCTGGAATACGCGCTCTGCGCGACTGCGTAACCGGCGGCCAGCAGTGTTGCGGTGCTGTCGTTGGCGGTCATCGGCGTGGTGCGCGGCACGCCCACCGGCTCATAGCCATGCGCCAGCATCACCAGGTCGCCGTTCCAGCCGGCCGGCACGTCCAGGCGCCACGGCGCTCCCTGCAGTTCGCCACTGAGTGCGCGTGGTGCAGTGGCTGGCGCGGCCAGCAACGATGTCGACGGCAGCAGCAGGCCGAGAGCGAGGGCGCAACGAAGCAAGCAGCGCATCGTGGTCGTTCCATCCGGGAATGGCGCCGAGCATAGATGCCCCGGGAATGTTGCGCGCGCTGCATTGCCGCAGGGAAGTGCCGGTCGGTCGCGCGGTCGTCACGGCCATGCAGCCGGCGCGGCACTTTCAGGTAGAGCCGCCGGCCGGTTCGCCCAGTGCCGTGGTGAATCCGATACGATCTGTCGTATTGAAGTAATTCCGTTTGATCTGGAGTCCTGTCATGGTCGACCGCCTCGCCATCCTGCTCGAACGCTTCTCGGTCACCGCCTCGGTGTTCCATGCCGGCGCGTTGTGCGGCATCAACACGCTGGAAGGCGAGGATGAGGCCGGCCAGCTGCATCTGGTGCGGCGCGGGCCGCTGCAGGTCAGCCATGGCCCGCAGACGGTGCAGGTCGACGCCCCCAGCCTGCTGCTGTACCCCCGGCCGATGCCGCACCGGTTCATCACCGACCCGCAGCAGGGCGCCGACATGGCCTGCGCCAACCTGTATTTCGAAGGGGGGCGGCTCAATCCGATCAGCGCCGCGCTGCCCGATTTCATCTGCCTGCCGCTGGCCGATCTGTACGGTGGCCATGCCGCGCTGGAGCTGCTGTTCGAAGAGGCCTTCGAGCAGCGCTGCGGGCGGGCGGCAATGGTCAACCGGCTGTTCGAGGTGGTGATGATCCAGGTACTGCGCCAGCTGATGGAAGGCGGCGAGATGCGCGGTGGCCTGTTCGCCGGGCTCGGTCATCCACGCCTGCGGTTGGCGCTGGTGGCGATGCACGAAGCGCCCGCACAGGCGTGGACGCTGGAAGACCTGGCCGATGTGGCGGGCATGTCGCGCAGCGTGTTCGCGGCCAGTTTCCGCGAGGCGATGGGTACCACGCCGGGCCACTACCTGCAGGGCTGGCGCGTGGGGTTGGCCCAGCAGGCACTGCGCCAAGGCCGGCCTTTGAAGCGGATCGCCGACGACGTCGGTTATGGCAGCGAGGCCGCCCTGTCGCGGGCGTTCAAGGCACACACCGGGCAGTCGCCCCGGGAGTGGCGTATGCAGGCGCGCGCCAGCGCGGCCTGATCGTCAGCCCAGCACCAGCCGGGCCAGCTTCATGCCGCCGAACAGGCCCGCCAGGCCCAGGGCCACCGAGCCCCCGGCGTACAGCGCTGCCAGCCCATGCTGGCCGCGTTGCAGCAGCAGGCCGATCTCCAGCGCATAGGTCGAGAACGTGGTGTAACCGCCCAGAATGCCGGTGGCCAGCAGCAGTCGCAGCTGGGGTGAAGCGCCGTTGCGCAGGGCGAAAGCCTCGACCACCACGCCCATCAGCAGCGCGCCGCTGATGTTGATCAGGAAGGTCGACCAGGGCCAGGGACTGCCGACCGCCACGCGGGCGCCGATCAGGTTGCAGGCGTGGCGCAGGCAGGCACCCAGGCCGCCTCCGATGAAGACTAGGAAATAATTGTTCAATGCTTGCATCGTGTGCCTCGAGTACGGGTTCGCAGGTCCGATGGCGAACGCCGAGGGCAGGCACGGCCTGCCGCCGACGAACACCGGGTTCGTCTTGGCAGGAGCCATCAGCCCTTGCAGGCGGTTATCGGGGGAGCTCCATCCCCATCGCGGGCCATGCTACCAGCGGCAGTGCGTTTACGTCATCGAGGTCGTCAGTACGCGGGCGACCTTGCTGCGGCTGAAGCCATCCATCAACAGCTCGAACGCAAGCAGGTCCAGCGCGGCATGGCGGCGGTGGTCGATCTCCAGCCCGTTCTCGGCCACCAGGTGGCTGACCAGCTCGTAGGCGTCCTGCCAGACATCCAGATGGGCCTGGCTGGGGATGTAGGCATTGCCGGGTTCGCCTACGCCGCGCCCGGTCACCCCGTACAGCAGCTCGCGCGCGTCCAGCTTGGCTGCGTCTGCAATGCGGAACAGCTGTGCGGCCTTCACATGGGAGGCGCTCACATGGTCATTGAGCCAGTTGCTGATGGTTGCCGTTGTGGATTTTGCGGCGCGGGCCAGATCGGCCGGGCGAGGGTGCCCGGCTTTCTTCATGGCGGCGGCGAGTCGTTGGCCGAGAGTATTCATCTATGCAAGCCAGCTTAACGCGTGGAATGCCAAGAAACCTTGCCGCGAATTCTGGAGCAAACGGCAGGTGCGTACCCGGCTGGGACTGAGGACCGATGCCGAACTGGCCCGCTTCTTTGGCATAAGCCGATCCGCAGTGTCGCAATGGCCTAAGGACCTTCCGATTCCTGCCCTGCGGCAGTACATCCTGCGTCAGCGCTACCCGCATCTGTTCCCTGCAACCGACGCGCCAGGCAGCGAATCCATCTGATCTGCGCCGTCTTTTGTCGCATCTAGCACACTAAGCGCTATTTGCTAAGCAGACTTAGCAAAATGGGAAAATTCGATGGTTCCAGAGAACTCGATCAGTGTGGTCAATAGAAGGTTGTCGTCTGCCGGGCAGGCGGCACGTCGGGTTCAACCCATCCGGCAGGGCCGGGGCACCGTATGTAGTTTTGTGAACGATTAATAATTTCGATCACGAAAGTCGATGCATGTAATTGACCTGTCGTGAAATCTATGACTAATTGGCATCAACCGGGCGTGAAGCCCGGGAGTCTTTCAGTAGCACGCAAGTGAGTCGGTAGACCGTCAACGATGCAGAACAAGTCCAACGGAGGTCGTATGGAATACGGCATGCATGGCTTGGCTGAACGGGTACGCCGCGAACTGGAAGCCAGCTATCACAAACACGGATGCGGTCCGGCGTTCTGGGATACCTACCAGCAGGTGCTCGATCGCCTGGTCCCGCAGGGCACCGAGCGTACCGAAGTCACCAATGAAATGGCGCTGATCATCGAGCAGCTGGGCATCGTCCGCCGTGCGCAGCTGGTTCCGCCGCACGCCGACGGACCGCGCTGATTCAGAGCAGGCGCCAGGCGCCACAGGCAAGCAGCGCCAGCAGCAAAGACAACAGGGCCAGGGTCCGCGGTCGCCACCAGCGCCGCGGCTGGCAGGTCATCACCTGTGGACTGCAGTAGCGCAGCAGCCCCCGGCCGAAACCGGCCCGGTGCTGCTGCTGTGCGCAGGCGTCCAGGCAGGCGCCGCAGGCCAGGCAATCGGCCTGCGGCCCCTGGCGGATGTCCAGCTGCATCGGGCAGGCGCTGACACACGCGGTGCAGTCGGTACAGTCACCCAGGCGGTCTGCGCTGAAGGTTGGCATCGGACCTGCCAGCAGCGGATGCGCGGCACGGAACACGTAGTCCTGCGCGGTGGTCGGGTCGAGCAGGCCACGGCCGCGACCGAGCACACCGCCCTGGCCATAGGGGCGCGGTCCGCGTGGCTCGCCGCGACGGGCGTCATACAGCACGCGTGGTGTGTGTGGATCGGTCAGCAATGGCTGCAGGCGTGCGAACGGGCACAGCGAACGGCAGACCTGCTCACGCAGGAAACCGGCATTGCCCCAGGTGGCAGCGGCGTAGAACAGAATCCAGAACGTCTCCCAGCCGCTCCAGGCAGCGTGCGGCGCGGCGGCCACCAGCCCGACGATCGGGCTGAACAGGCCGACAAAGGTGATTCCGGTCCACAGCGACAGCAGGCCCCATGCAAGCTGCGCGGCCGGCCGGGCCAGTGCCGGCGGCAGTGCCCGGGACACGGTGCGGCCGATCCAGTCGAAGGCACGTCGCCACAACGTCTGCGGACAGGCATGGCCGCACCAGATGCGTCCGGCCAGATGAGTGAGCAGCGCAAGGCTCACCGCCAGCACCGCCAGCAGACCGATCAGCACTCCCACATCACCCGGCCACAGCGTCCAGCCGAACAGGTCGAAGCGCCGGGCATTGATGTCCAGCAACACGGCCTGATGACCGTCCCAGCGCAACCAGGGCAGCGCATAGAACAGTGCAAGCAGGCCTGCGCTGAGGATGCCGCGCCAGTGCCGTGGGCGCGGCGTCGTGGAGCAGGGCGTACTCATCCCAGTGGCAGCTCGTCGTCGTCGTCGCTCGGCATCGGCCGTTGCAGGTACCAGGTAACCGCGCTGGACAGCGCCGTCACCGTCCAGAACATGAAAAAGCCTGCGGTATAGCCCAGCTCGCGGCTGATGGTGGTTCCCGGGAAGCTGATGGCCTGCAGGCGCAACGGATCGACGAAGGCGAAGAACACCACGCTGGCCACGCCGGCAGCGATGAAACTGGGCCAGAGGATCGCGCCCCATTGCTGGATCAACTGCTGGCGACGGCTGAGGGAGGGTCTGTTCATGCTGTCCCGGATCGGAAAGGGGGCGGCGCGTATACTTCGCCTGGTCCGGCGCAGCATCCGCAGGGCATGCTTCCTGCAAGCGTGCCAGCCTAGGGGCAGCGAACTGCGCCGACATTGATCTGGATCAACGGCGGTGCCGGCCGGCTGCGGCACACTGCCGGCACGCTTTGGGTACCCGATGAACGCTACGCCTCCGCCTGTCATCCCCGTTGCCTCGCCCGAGTTGTGTACCGAGCAGGAAGTCACCCGCCTGGTCCACGACTTCTATGGCCGCGTGCGTGAAGAGGAGCGGTTGGGGCCGGTGTTCGAGGCGCATGTCCACGACTGGCCGGAGCACCTGGCGCAGCTGGTCGACTTCTGGTCGGCGATGCTGCGCGCTACCCGCCGCTTCAAGGGCTCGCCGATGTCCAAGCACATGGCCATCGAGCTGGACAAGGACCTGTTCAACCGCTGGCTGGTGCTGTTCCGCATCACCACCGCCGAATGCAACAACCCGCCGATGCAGGCGCTGGCCAACGACGTGGCCGCACGCATCGGTGACACCTTCTGGAAGCGCTACCAGATGCTGCGTTGGCCGCAGGTCGGCCTGCCGGTGCTGGGCATCCCCGCCAAGGATTGATCTGGGTCAAGGCGGCGACGTCCGCCCGGCGCGATGCTGGCGCCATGGACACGTTCTCTCCCGCTGCCGGCGGCCTGGCCTGGACCTTCGACCCCGACCTGTTGCGCCGCCACGATCGGCCCGGGCCGCGCTACACCTCGTACCCGACCGCGCCGCATTTCCACGACGGCTTCGACGCGCCGGCACTGCGTCAGGCGATCGCCGACAGCAACCAGCTGGCCCGCGCGCTGTCGCTGTATGTGCACGTGCCGTTCTGCTCCAGCCCGTGCTTCTACTGCGGCTGCAACCGGGTGATCACCCGCGATCGCGGCCGTGGCCACAGCTACGTCTCGCGCGTGCTGGCCGAGGCCGACCTGCTGGCGCCGCAGTTCGAGGACGGCCGTGAGGTCATCCAGCTGCACCTGGGCGGGGGCACGCCGAACTTCCTCGATGCCGAGGCGATGACCACCCTGGTGGAAGGCCTGCGCCGCCGCTTCGATTTCAGCGATTCGCCACAGCGTGATTTCTCGATCGAACTGGACCCGCGCTTCATCGATTCCCACGACGTCGCCCTGCTGGCGCGGCTGGGTTTCAACCGCGCCAGCCTGGGTGTGCAGGACTTTGATCCGCACGTACAGGAGTCGATCAACCGCATACAGGGCGTGCAGCAGACGCTGGATATCCTGCAGGCCTGCCGCGACAGCGGCATGCGCTCGGTCAACGTTGACCTGATCTATGGCCTTCCCGGGCAGAGCCTGGAGGGGTTCGGCCGTACCCTTGAGCGGGTGCTGGCCCTGCGCCCGGATCGCCTGGCGGTGTATGGCTACGCACATCTGCCGCACCTGTTCCGCGCACAGAAGCAGATCGACGAACGCCGCTTGCCCTCGCCGGAAGACAAGCTGGCGCTGCTGGGCCTGGCGGTCGAGAAGCTCTCCGCGGCTGGCTACCAGTACATCGGCATGGATCACTTCGCGTTGCCGGAAGAGGATCTGTCACGCGCGCAGCGCGCAGGCCAGCTGCATCGCAATTTCATGGGGTACACCACCCACGCCGATACCGATCTGCTGGGCCTGGGCGTGAGTGCGATCAGCCACATTGGTGCCACCTACAGCCAGAATCCGCGCGACCTGCCGTCGTGGGAGGACGCAGTGGACCAGGGCCAGCTGCCGGTCTGGCGCGGCGTGGCATTGAGCGCCGACGACCAGCTGCGCGCGGAACTGATCCAGCAGCTGATGTGCCAGGGCGAGGTGGATGGCGCTGTGCTGGGCCAGCGCCACGGCGTGGATTTCGAGCGGTACTTCGCCGAAGACCTGCGGTCGGTGCAGCGGCTGCAGGAGGACGGACTGGCGGAGTACCGCGAGGGCGTGGTGCGTGCCAGCGAGCCGGGACGGCCGCTGCTGCGGCTGCTGGCGATGTGCTTCGATCCGTACCTGCGCGCGGCGCATGAGCAGCCGCGCTACTCGCGTGCGATCTGAACGCTCAGCGTTTCTTGCCGAAGCCGCGCTCCGGATGCCGGGCCGCCATGCCGCCGCTTGCGGTGGTGCGCCAGTTGCCGCTCAGGTCCTGCACGCTGGTCGAGTACGAACCATCGCTGTACTCGGTGCGCCACCTGCCACTCAGGTCGCGTGTGCTGGTCGAGCGGGCACCGTTGCTGTACTGGGTGATGATCCTGCCGCTCAGATCGGTGGTGGTGTCGGAGTAGCTGCCGTCGCTGTAGGTGGTGCGCTTGCGTCCGCTGAGATCGGTCGTGGTGACCGAGCGGCTGCCGTTGCTGTGCTCGGCGATCACGCGTTTGGACAGATCACGGGTAATGCGGGTGGACGAACCATCGCTGTGGCGGATGTCCATGCTGCCATCGCGATTGCGACGGGTATCGGAGTGCGACTGCGCCAACGCCGGAAGACTGGCGGTGCAGAGCAGGGCAAGCATCAGGGCAGAAAGCTTCATGTGCGGGTTCCTTGTGCAATGCCCCGAAGGGCGGACGCCATCCTGCGCTGCGATGTTGGTGCCCGGAGCCGGAATCGAACCGGCATGGGGTTGCCCCCGGCGGATTTTAAGTCCGATGCGTCTACCAGTTTCGCCATCCGGGCCTGCAGCGCGGCGCCGATTGTAGCCCACCCACCGCGCCGTGGCCTGATCCTCCAGGGGGAGTGGCGTGCTTAACTGTCGTTCCTATTCATGTCATAGTCCCAGCCATCGTTCCCAGGGGGGGAGCCACCTGATGTCGCTACACGCGATTGCCTATGCCAGTGAGGCCCGTGCCGATCTGCAGACAACCGATCTTGATCGCCTGTTGGCCGATGCCACGGCATTCAATCGCGTAGCGGGTGTCACCGGTGTCCTGATGTTCGATGGGACGCGTTTCCTGCAGTATCTGGAAGGCCCGGAAGATGGCATCGATTCGGTGTTCCAGCGCATCGTCAATGCGCGCAGCCATGGACAGGTGAAGATGCTGTGCCGTGCACCGGTGCTGCAGCGGGCGTTTCCGCGCTGGTCGATGGGTACCCGCAGGATCGAGGCGGACCTGCTATCGCAGATCGTCGAGGCGGCATGGCCGGGTTTCCTGCTCGGCAGTTGCGGCTTCGAACGCCTGCTGCAGGCCTGGACCGGCGCAGACGGCGAGCTGGAGCCGGCGGCGGTCGCGCTGGGCTCCTGAGCCCGCCTTGGCGGCGGCGCGCCGGGGCCTTAGGCTGTAGCCTTTCTGGTGTGGGTTTCCCGGAGTGGTACAGCGAATGAGTGTGTGGGCCGAAGCCATGGCAACGCGAGCGCGATTGCATCCGTTGCAGGAAATGCGCCGATGAGCGCGCCGGTCGCGGCGGCCGTGGCGGCGCGCCTGGCAGTGATCGGCCTGGGTTACGTCGGCCTGCCACTGGCGGTGTCCTTTGGCCGCCACTGGCCGACGCTGGGTTTCGATATCGATGCCGGCCGCATCGCCGAGCTGCGCAGCGGCCATGACCACACGCTGGAAGTGGAGGCTGATGAGCTGGCCAGCGCGCATCAGCTGCAGTACGGCAGCGATCCGGCCCTGCTGGATGCCTGCAATGTCTACATCGTGACCGTGCCGACCCCGATCGATGCCTACGAGCAGCCCGATCTGGAGCCGCTGCGTTCGGCCACCCGCCTGATCGCCAGCCATCTGCGCGAGGGCGATCTGGTGATCTACGAATCCACGGTGTATCCGGGCACCACGGAGGAAGTCTGCGTACCGCTGCTGGAGCAGGGCTCGGGCCTGCGCTTCAACCAGGATTTCTTCTGCGGCTACAGCCCGGAACGGGTCAGCCCCGGCGATCGCCAGCGGCGCCTGTCCGACATCCGCAAGATCACCTCCGGTTCGACGCCAGAAGCCGCTGCGGTGATCGATGGCCTGTACCAGCGCATCATCGCGGCCGGTACGTATCCGGCGCCGTCGATGCGCGTGGCCGAAGCGGCCAAGGTGGTCGAGAACATCCAGCGTGATGTCAACATCGCGCTGGTCAACGAACTGGCGCTGATCTTCGACCGGCTCGGCATCGATACCCAGGATGTGCTCGATGCGGCGGGCAGCAAGTGGAACTTCCTGCCGTTCCGGCCGGGCCTGGTCGGTGGCCACTGCATTGGCGTGGACCCATACTACCTGCTGCATAAATCCGAGAGTGTGGGCTACCACCCTGACCTGATCCACACCGCGCGGCAGGTCAACAACCGTGTCGGCGAGCACGTGGCGGCGCGGGTGCTGGCGATGCTGGCCGAGCGTGGCCGTGCGCCGGCACAGGCGCGGATCCTGGTGCTGGGCGTGACCTTCAAGGAGGATTGCCCTGACCTGCGCAACAGCCGCGCGCTGGAGCTTGCGCAGCGCCTGCGTGATGCCGGTGCGCGGGTTGAAGTCAGTGACCCGTGGGTCGGCCCGGCGGCGCTGGCCGATGAAGGTGTGCACTGGCTGGCCGAACCCGTGGCGGGAAGCTATGACGCAGTGGTGCTGGCAGTGGCCCATGCCCGTTTCAAGGCGATGGATGAAGCCCAGATCCGGGGCCTGCTGGCCCCCGGGGGACTGGTCTACGACGTGAAATCGGCCTGGCCGCGCAACGTGGTTGACGATCGCCTGTAAACCCGGCGGACGGGCAGCGCGGTAGACTCGGGGACAGTTGCAACCGAGGAAAGCCATGCACCGGTATATCGTCTACCTGCTCGCCATCCTGATGTTCCCGATATGCCTGTGGCTGGCCACGATCTGGCCGGCCTGGTACTGGGGCGTCGGCCTGACTGCCGCGATGGTGGCGCTGGGGACCTGGGATCTGCTGCAGAAGCGCAGCACGCTGCGCCGCAACTATCCGGTGATGGCGCATTTCCGCTACGGCCTGGAATCGATCGGCCCGGAGATCCGCCAGTACTTCGTGCAGAGCGACCTGGAAGATGTGCCGTTCTCGCGGCAACAGCGGGCGTTGATCTACCAGCGCGCCAAGAACGAGATGGACACAGTGCCGTTCGGTACCCTGCGCAGCACCTATGCGGTGGACTACGAGTGGATCAACCATTCGCTGGCACCCACCTCCATCGCCAAGCATGATTTCCGCGTGCTGATCGGCGCCAACTGCGCAAAGCCCTATTCGGCCAGCGTGTTCAACATCTCGGCGATGAGCTTCGGCTCGCTGTCGGCCAATGCGATCCGAGCGTTGAATGAAGGCGCGCGCCGCGGTGGCTTCTACCACGACACCGGCGAAGGCTCGATCTCGCCCTACCACCGCGAGATGGGCGGCGATCTGGTCTGGGAAATCGGCTCGGGCTATTTCGGTTGCCGTGACGAAAAGGGTGCCTTCAGCGAAGAGCGCTTCGTCGCCAACGCCACCCACGATCAGGTCAGGATGGTCGAGATCAAGCTGTCGCAGGGTGCCAAGCCGGGCCACGGTGGCGTGCTGCCGGCACCGAAGGTGACCGCCGAGATCTCGGTGACCCGTGGCGTGCCGATGGGCGTGGACTGCGTGTCGCCGTCGCGTCACTCGGCGTTCTCGACGCCTGTCGAACTGCTGCAGTTCGTCGCGCGCCTGCGCGAGTTGTCCGGTGGCAAACCGGTGGGTTTCAAGCTGGCCATCGGCCACCCCTGGGAATGGTTTGGTATCGCCAAGGCGATGCAGGAAACCGGTCTGCTTCCCGACTTCATCGTGGTCGACGGTGCCGAGGGCGGCACCGGTGCGGCACCGGCCGAGTTCGTCGACCACGTCGGCGTGCCGATGCACGAAGCGCTGCTGCTGGTGCACAACACGCTGGTCGGCCTGGATCTGCGTGAGCGCATCCGCATCGGCGCGGCCGGCAAGATCACCAGTGCATTCGACATCGCGCGCACCATCGCACTGGGCGCCGACTGGTGCAATGCCGGGCGTGGCTTCATGTTCGCGCTGGGTTGCATCCAGTCGTTGAGCTGCCACACCGACAAGTGCCCGACCGGCATCGCCACCCAGAATCCGGCGCGCTGGAAGCATCTGGACGCACCAGACAAGGCCACGCGCGTGCACAGCTACCACGAGCACACCCTGCATGCCTTGAAGGAACTGCTGTGTGCGGCCGGCCTGAACGATCCGGCCGAACTGGGGCCTGAGCACATCCTGCGTCGCGTTTCGCCGGTCGAGATCCGCTCGCTGGCCTCCTTGTACCGCTACCTGGAACCGGGCGAGCTGCTGCACAAGGTGCCCGACCACGCGGTGTTCCATGCGTTCTGGGCCGATGCGCGCAGCGACTCGTTCCAGCCGCCGCCGAAGATCCAGGCACTGCGCGCCAGCAAGTCGCGGTAGCTGCCGTTGTAGAGTCGAGCCATGCTCGACTGCGTGCCTGGAACGAAGAACAGTCGAGCAAGCTCGACTCTACAAGGAGATGTCATGCAGTTCAGAACAGGCACGGCCGATGATGTAGCCACGCTGTGGGCGCTGCGCACGCGGTGTGTGCGCGAGACCTGCAGCAGCCATTACCCGCCGGAAGTGATCGCGCCCTGGTCGGCCTCGCCACCGCCGTCGCAGTACGCGCGGCTGCTGGGGCAGGGCGGTTGCGTGGTGGCCGAGGATGCGCAGGGCACCCTGCTCGGCTTCGGCGTGTTCGACACCGATGCCAATGAAGTCGATGCGTTGTTCGTTGATCCGGACCGGGGCGGCAAGGGGATCGGCCAGGCCTTGATGCAGCGCCTGCTGGCGATGGCCGACCGTGAGCGTGAAGTGGTGCTGTCGGCCTCGCTCAATGCCGTGCCGTTCTACCAACGGCAGGGCTTCATTACCGTGCGTGAGGAAGCCTACCCGCATCCCAGCGGCGTGGCGCTGGCCTCGGTGAGCATGCGCCGGCCGTGGTGACCGCCCGGCGATTGTAGAGTCGAGCCATGCTCGACTGCTTTTCCATCCAGTCGAGCATGGCTCGACTCTACAGGGCAGGTTTTACCGCCCGGCCAACCATCCGATCACACCTTCCGCCGCACGCAGGCCGCTGGCGTAACAGGCAGTAAGAAGATAGCCGCCGGTCGGGGCCTCCCAATCGAGCATCTCGCCGGCACAGAACACGCCGGGCAAGGCCCGCAGCATCAGGCCATCATCCAGTGCATCCAGGCGTACGCCACCGGCCGTGCTGATCACTTCGGCCATCGGTCGTGGCCGCAGCAGGCGCAACGGCAGCCGCTTGAGCGTGGAGGCCACGGCAGTCAGATCGTTGCCGGCCTCCTTGCCGAGGATCTCGAACACCAGCGCGGCCTTCACTGCATCCAGGCCGGCCTGCCGGCGCAGGTGCTCGCCGAAGCTGCGGCCCTTGCGCGGGCGCGACAGGTCGGCCAGCAGGCGTGCCTCGTCGCGGCCCGGCACCAGATCCAGCCAGAGCATGGCGTGGCCATCGCGGTTGATGGTCTCGCGCAGGTCAGCCGCCAGCGCGTAGACCAGGCTGCCTTCGATACCGTATTCGCTGGCCACGCATTCGCCCTGCAGTGACTGCGGCTGGCCGGCCAGGTCGAGCCAGTGCGCGACCACCGGTTTCAATGGTGCGCCGGCATTGCGCTGGGCGAAGAACGGCGTCCAATCCACGTCGAAACCGCAATTGGCCGACTGCAGGGGCGCAATGTCCACGCCACGCGCCTGCAGAGGCGCTACCCAGGCGCCATCACTGCCCAGCTGCGGCCAGCTGCCGCCGCCCATCGCCAGCACGGTGGCATCGGCGTGGACATCGATTTCGCCCGCTTCGGTGGCGAAGCGCAGCGCGCCGTCGTCGCTCCAGCCGATCCAGCGATGGTTGGCATGCAGGCGTACGCCTTGTTCCTTCAGCCGGCGCACCCAGCCGCGCAGCAGTGGCGCGGCCTTGCGGTCGACCGGGAACACGCGGCCGGAGCTGCCCACGTAGGTCTCCACACCGAAACCGGTGGCCCAGTCACGCAGTGCCTGTGCGTCGAAGCCGTCCAGCCACTGGCCCACGGCAGCCGCCTGCTCGCGGTAACGGCTGTCGAACAGCGGCCGCGGATCGGAATGGGTGAGGTTGAGCCCGCCCTTGCCGGCGATCAGGAACTTGCGGCCCGGCGAACCCTTGGCCTCGTACAGGTCGACGTCCAGCCCGGCGGCGCGCAGGCGCTCGGCGGCGAACAGGCCGGCCGGGCCACCGCCGATCACGGCGACCCGACGCTGCGCTGCGGTATTACGGTTTGACATCGAGCAGCTCGACGTCGAACACCAGCGACGAGCCGGCCGGAATCGGGCCGACCCGGCGGTCGCCGTAGCCGTAGTCCGGCGGGATCATCAACGTGCGCTTGCCGCCGACCTTCATGCCGGCCACGCCTTCATCCCAGCCACGGATGACCTGGCCGGCGCCGAGTGCGAAGGTGAACGGTTCGCCGCGGCTGACCGAGCTGTCGAAGGTCTTGCCGTGCCTGGTCTCGGTGCGGTTGTCGTAGATCCAGCCGGTGTAGTGCACGGTGACCTTGCTGCCGGCGACGGCCTCGGCACCGGTGCCGGGTACGCTGTCGATGCGCTCGAAGGAGGTCAGGGTGCCACCCGGCGGCGGGCCGGAGGGCTCGGTCGAACAGCCAGCGGCGGCGAGGGACAGCAGCAGGGGAAGCAGCAGGCGGCGCATCGGGCGTCTCCGGAAGGGCGCAGGGCGAGGGCGGCAAGGGTAGCGCATCGGTGCCGGGTATCATGGGGGCATGGCAAAACTTCTGCTCAATCTGCGCAACGTCGGCGACGACGAATATGCCGATGTCTGCACGCTGCTGGATCAGCACGGCATCGCCTGGTATCGCACCGAACCCAGCCCCTGGGGTATCTCCAACGGCGGCCTGTGGCTGCGCGAGGATGCCGATCATCCGCGTGCGAAGGCGCTGATGGCCGAGTATCAGGCCGCGCGCGGCGAGCGCGTGCGTGCAGAACGCGAGCAGGCGCTGCGTGACGGCACGGCGGAGACGTTCGGCAGCCTGTTGCGGCGGCGGCCGGTGTTCGTGGTGCTGGTGCTGCTGGGGATGGCGGGCGCGGCGGCGCTGGTGCTGCTGCCGTTCATGCTGTTGCGGGGGTAAAGGGGGCTTCCGGCCGGGTTGCACCCGGCACCCGCAGAGGCAACGGCAACGGCAAAAGCTGGATTCCGTGGGATGGCGCGGCGGTGTGGGCAGGCGGGGGACGGCAAAAACTGCTCCTGCGTGCCTCGTAGAGCGCCATCCATGGCGCTCTGCGCCCCCGCCTGCCCACACCGCCCCGCCTCTGACAGGTTCATGAGCTTTGTAGATCCACGCCATGCGTGGATGAACGGTAAATCTGATCCCGGGGCGGTCTGGCGCTAAAATGGCGGGATGATCGCCAATACCGCTGCCTACCATTTCGCCGTCATCGACGCTCCCCAGGTCCTGTGCGACCAGCTGCTGGCGCGTGCCGAGGCGGCTGGGCTGCGGGGCACGATCCTGGTGGCGGGCGAGGGGCTGAACCTGTTCCTCGCCGGTGTGCCGACGTCGGTCGAGGGCTTCTACGCGGCGCTGCACGCCGATGCGCGTTTTGCCGATATGCGGGTCAAGACCAGCCTCAGCGAGTACCAGCCGTTTGCGCGGCTGAAGGCCAAGGTGAAGGACGAGATCATCAGCTTCCGCCGCGATGATGGCCAGCCGCTGGAGTACCCGCGTGCTCCGGCGGTCGATCCGGCCACGGTGCAGCGCTGGCTGCGGCAGGGTCACGACGACGCCGGCAAGCCGGTGGTGATGCTCGACACCCGCAACCTGCAGGAAGTGGAGTACGGCACCTTCAAGGATGCTCTGGTGCTGCCCATCCACAAGTTCACCGACCTGCCCGAGGCGCTGGCGCCGCACCGCGAGGCGTTGAAGGACAGCACCGTGGTCAGCTTCTGCACCGGCGGTATCCGCTGCGAGAAGGCCGCACTGTGGATGGTCAACGACGGCATGGACAACGTGCTGCAGCTGGACGGCGGCATCCTGGGTTATTTCGAGGACGTCGGTGGCGAGGGCTACGAAGGCCGCTGTTTCGTGTTCGACGAGCGCGTGGCGCTGGATGCCGAGCTGAAGCCGATGGTCGACCAGCCACTGCCCGAACCGCGCCCCAGCGCGTTCTGACCGCGCCCCGGGCCATGTCCGGCGGGCTCCGGACCCGCCTCCGCAGGAATCAGCATCCCGCCACCGTCACTGGCCGCCGCGCTTGGCCGACCCCATCCATGGGGAATCCTGTGACGGAAAACCGCTGATGATCCCGTTGTCGATTCTCGACCTGGCCCCGGTCTGCGAGGGCAGTGACACCACCGCCGCCTTCGCCAACATGCTGGAACTGGCCCAGCACGCCGATGCGCTGGGCTACCGCCGCTACTGGCTGGCCGAACACCACAACATGCCCGGCATCGCCAGCGCGGCCACGGCCGTGCTGATCGGCCATGTGGCCGGTGGCACCAAGCGCATCCGCGTCGGCGCCGGCGGCATCATGCTGCCCAACCACGCGCCACTGCAGGTGGCCGAGCAGTTCGGCACGCTGGCCTCGCTGTACCCCGACCGCATCGACCTCGGCCTGGGCCGGGCGCCCGGCACCGACCAGCCCACCGCACGCGCCCTGCGCCGCTACTTCGACAGTGCCGACCAGTTCCCGCAGGACGTGCGCGAGCTGTTGCACTACTTCGAGCCGGTGCAACCCGGCCAGGCCGTGCAGGCGGTTCCCGGCGGCGGCCTGCGCGTACCGACCTGGATCCTGGGTTCGAGCCTGTTCGGGGCGCGCATGGCCGCTTCGATGGGCCTGCCGTACGCGTTCGCCTCGCACTTCGCCCCGGACGTGATGGACGAAGCGCTGGCGGTCTATCGCCGCGAGTTCCGCCCCTCGGCCACGCTGAAGCAGCCGCATGCGATGCTGGCGCTGAATGTCGTCGCCAGCGACAGCGAAGCCGAGTCGCGCCGCCTGTTCACCAGCCAGCAGCAGAGTTTCGTCAACCTGCGGCGCGGTCGCCCCGGCAAGATCCCGGCACCGATCGATGACATCGAATCCTTCTGGGAACCGCATGAAAAGCTGGGCGTGGAGCGGGCATTGGCCTGCACCGTGCTGGGTGATCCGCAGCAGGTGGCCGAGGGCATCGCCGCGTTTGTCGAGCGCCACAAGCCCGACGAACTGATGCTCACCGCCAACCTGTATGACCACGGTTCGCGCCTGCGTTCGTTCGAACTGGCGATGCACGCCTGGCACGCTCGCCACGCGGGCTGAACACTTGCGTCACGGGCCGTTGCAGCCACACCGCGTCTGATGGGGGCTCATCCCAATGGAGCCCCCCCATGGCCGACACCCGCGCCGAACACATCGCCCAGCTGGCCGAACTGATCAAGGACGTGGAGGTGGCGATGTTCACCACCACCGGGGTTGATGGCCGCCTCTACAGCCGGCCGCTGGCCACCCAGCAGGTCGCGTTCGGTGGTGACCTGTGGTTCGTCATCACCGCCGACAGCCCGAAGGTGGCCGAGATCGCACTCGATCCGCGGGTGAACGTGGCCTATGCCTCGCCCTCGAAGAACACGTATGTGTCGGTGTCCGGTCGCGCTCGGGTGGTGGATGATCGCGCGAAGATCGAGGAACTGTGGTCGCCGGCGATGAAGCTGTTCTTCCCCGGCGGCAAGGAGGATCCCAACCTGCGCCTGATCCATGTGCGGGCCGATTCGGCCGAGTACTGGGATGGCCCGGGTACGCTGTTGGGCAAGGCGCTGACGTTCGTGTTGTCGGCGGTGCAGGACGAGCCGGGACAGTTGGCCGACAACGGGTTCATCGACCTGCGCTGATGACCGATGTCCGGTACCGGTAGTGCCGGCCGCTGGCTGGCAATCCTGCAAACGTGGCAGCCGGCCAGCGGCCGGCTCTACCGGGTTCCGGTTCAGAACCAGCGCTGGAACAGCTCCACCGTGTAGCCCACCAGTTGCCCGGAACTGAAACCAAAGAACGCGATGGCCGCCAGCGCAGCAATCCAGTTGAACAGCATCAGCGCGCCATCGCGTTCGAGCAATGCCAGCGCGAACAGCAGCAGCTGGAAGCCGAACAGGAAGTTGGTGAACGGAATCGGCAGCGACAGCAGAACGCCCAGCAGCACCAGCAGCAGGCCGGTAAACGCGTGCGCCGGCAGCGGGGTCAGCAGCTGCGACAAGCGCGGTTTCAGCATCTTGTCCAGGCGCCGCAGCGGGCGGTCGATGCGGTCGAGGAAGCGGTGCATGGTGCCGCGCTTCGGCCCGCGCCGGGCGATGAAGCCGGGCAGCCAGGGGCGCCGCAGGCAGCACAGCATCTGCAGGCCGATCAGGATCACCAGCGGGCCGCTGACCGCACCGCCCATGCCCGGGATCGGGATGAACGACGGCAGGATCGCCACGAACAGGAACACGCCGAACGCGCTCTGTTGCAGGTTGCACAGGATCTGGCCGAGCGGCATGTGCTCGGCCGGGTCGCCGGAGGCGAACATCTCCAGCAGGGTACGGATGCCCTCGTTGCGGTAGGCCGGGCGCTCGGCACCCGGACCCTGGCCGGCCTCAGGCGGTGAGCTCATCGGCCTGCTCGTCGGACAGCGTGCGCAGCAGCAGCTTGTCCACCCGTGCACCGTCCAGGTCGACGACTTCGAAGCGCCAGCCGGCCCAGTCGAAATACTCGCCCGCATGCGGGATGCGGCCGAAGTAGTGGATGCACATGCCGGCCAGCGTGTAGTAGTCGCCGTCCTCGGCATCGGGCAGGTCGTTGCTGCCGATCAGCTCACGCAGGTCCTCGATCGGCAGCGAGCCATCCACCAGCAGCGAGCCATCCTCGCGGGTCACCACCAGCGCATCCTCGTCGGCGTTCTCCACCGCCTGCAGGCGGCCGACCACCGCCCCCATGAGGTCACTGATGGTCACCAGGCCCTGGATCTCGCCGTACTCGTCCACCACCAGCGCCATCGACTGCTGTTCCTCGCGGAAGATCTCCAGCAGCTTCATTGCATGGGTCGATTCGGAAACGTACAGCGGCTCGCGCAGGGTCTGGAACAGCGCGGTGTCGCCGCGCGCCATGCGCGTGGCCAGCGACTTCAGCTCGAGCACGCCGACCACGTCCATGTCGTTGTCGCGGTACACCGGATACCGCGAGAACTCGTGCTCGGCCATGATTTCCAGGTTGCGCTCCAGCCCGCCCTGGGTGTCGAGCCAGGCAATGCGGTTGCGCGGGGTCATCAGGCTGTCGGCGGTGCGGTCGCCCAGGCGCATGACACGGTTCATCATGTCGCGCTCGTGGGCGTCGATCACGCCGGCCTCGTGGCTTTCGGCCACCAGCATGCGGATTTCTTCTTCGGTTACCGAGGCCACTTCATCCTTGCCCAGGCCGAACAGGCGCAGCACCAGCTGGGTGGTCCTGGACAGCAGCCAGACGAAAGGCAGGGCCAGCTTGGCCAGCCAGCTCATCGGCATCGCCACCAGGCCGGCAATGGCTTCCGAGCGGGTCAGCGCCAGGCGCTTGGGGACCAGCTCGCCGAAGATCAGCGTGATGAAGGTGATCAGGCTGACCGCCAGTGCGGTACCGACGTTGCCAGCGTACGCAAAGCCCGGCATCAGGCCCTGGATCCAGCCGGCGAAGGCCTCGCCCAGCGCTTCACCACCGAGGTAGCCGGTCAACACGCCGATCACGGTGATGCCGATCTGCACGGTGGACAGGAAGCTCTCCGGCTTTTCCGACAGCTCCAGTGCCTTGGCGGCCCGCTTGGAGGTGGCGGCCATCTGCTTCAGGCGGCTCTTGCGCGAAGTCATGACCGACATCTCGGACATGGCGAAGAAGCCGTTCAGCAGAACGAGCGCGAAGACAATCAGGATCATTTCAAACACGGGCGTCGTCCCCGGTTGGTGGCAGGGAGGGCGGGTGCTTGCGATGGCGGCTGGCGCTCAGGAGCGGGGTCCGGCGCGGCGCTGGGGGATAAGGGTCGTCGTCCATAAGGTGCGCCCGAAGGCGCGCTGGCATCTTAGCAAAGGGGCGTGGCAGGGTGGCAACTGCCTGTTCAGGTTGGGTGGGCCAAGGCCCGGAAAGGGGGCAGGGATACCCGAGATGGTCATCTAGCCGTCATAATTCCGTCTGGTGCCGTCCTTCCCGCGACGGCTGACAGGTTTCTCAATGTTCTCTCTGCAGACCATTTTCGGTTCCGGCAAACAGTTCTACACCCTGCTCGATGAGGCTGCCGTCGCGGCTTCCGACGCCGCCAAGGCGCTGCATTCCATGCTGCGCGAGGCCGACCGCCAGCCGGCGCTGGACGCTTTCAAGCTGGCCCGCCTGCGCGAACGCGCGGCCTCGGACAAGATCAGCCAGGCGCTGGTGGACAGCTTCATGACCCCGATCGAGCGCGAAGACATCGAAGCGCTGGGTTCGGCGCTGTACAAGATTCCCAAGCAGATCGAGAAGTTCGCCGATCGCTATTCGCTGGCCACGACCCACCTGGAGCACATCGACTTCGCGCCGCGCGCGGCGATGCTGGAACAGGCTGCCGGGGTTGTGGTGGAGATGGTGGCCGACCTGCGCCACATGAACCTGGACCGGATGACCGCGCTCAACGAGAAGCTGCGCTCGCTGGAGAACGAGGCCGACCGGCTGATGCTCGAGCTGTACCGCGACATCTATTCCGGCCGCCTGGACAACCTGCAGATGTTCCTGCTGAAGGAATTCTTCGAGATCCTGGAAAAGGCCATCGACCGTTGCCGCGAGGCCGGCGTGGTGGCGTACCAGATCGTGTTGAAGAACAGCTGACGGACGCCGCCGCATGTTGACCCTTGTCCTGGTGGTGATCCTGGCCGCGCTCGTCTTCGAGTTCATCAACGGCTTCCACGACACTGCCAACTCCATTGCCACCGTGGTGGCGACCAAGGTGCTCTCGCCCGGCTGGGCGGTGATGCTGGCCGCCTTCATGAACCTCATCGGTGCACTGACCGGTACTGCGGTGGCGCTGACCATCGCTTCGGGCCTGCTCAACACCAACGTAGTCGACGTCACTCCGCAGGTGATCCTGTGCGCGCTGCTGGGCGGCATCATCTGGAACCTCATCACCTGGTGGAAGGGCCTGCCGTCCTCGTCCTCGCACGCGCTGATCGGCGGCCTCTGCGGCGCCGGCCTGGCCGCTGCGCACAACAACTGGGACGCGCTGATCTGGTCCGAGCGCCTGGGCAGCTGGGCGCAGAACAAGGGCCTGCTGTGGAAGGTGTTTGTGCCGATGATCACCTCGCCGATTGCCGGCTTCCTGCTCGGCATCGTGGTGATGGTGCTGCTGTGGGGGCTGATCGCCGGCCTGGCCAAGATCGGTGGTGCCATCGGCCGCCTGGCCCGTCCGCGCATCGTCAATGCGTTCTTCGGCAAGGCGCAGATCGCTTCGGCGGCCTACATGGGCTTTGCCCACGGCCACAACGACGCGCAGAAGACCATGGGCATCATCGCGATGACGCTGATTGGTGCCGAAGCCACCGGCGCACTGAACGACCTGCCGTCATGGCTGGCCTTCATGCACCCGGACGCGCATGCCGGCGACGGCATCGCGATGTGGATCGTACTGACCTGCGCGGTGGTGATGGCCGCCGGTACCGCCTCGGGCGGCTGGAAGATCATCAAGACCCTGGGCCACAAGATGGTCAAGCTGCATCCGATCCACGGCTTCGCCGCGGAAACCAGCTCGGCCACCATCCTGACCCTGGCCGCCCACTTCGGCATGCCGGTCTCGACCACCCACAGCATCTCCACCGCGATCATGGGCGTCGGCTTCGCCAAGAACCCGCGTTCGCTGAAGTTCGGCGTGATTGAACGCATCGTCTGGGCCTGGATCCTGACCATCCCGGCAGCCGGTGGCTGTGCGTACCTGATCCTGAAGCTGTTCGAGCTGTTCGGCTGGACCTGATGCCAGCGGCCCGATAAACGAAAAAGCCCGCCGGATTCCGGCGGGCTTTTTTCATGGGAGAAGAGTTTTCCGCATCCAGCGTGTCGACCAAGGTCGACACCCACCAGAGCAGAAACAGGGTCAGATTCCGTGCCGACCAACGGTCGGCACCCACCAACAGCGCCCGGAAACTGTCGAAGGCCGGGTGGGTCCGGTTGCGGGGGTGTCCGCGGCATGGATGCCGCGGCCAAGCCCTCATGGACGGGTTCACGGCGTCCCCCGCAACCGGATCCATCCCGCCAACCCACTGGAACCCGGCTTTTGACGTTGCCGTTGCAGTCAGCGGGTGCCGGGCCGCAGGCCCGGCCGGGAACTCCCTCAATTACGCTGGAACATCGCCTGCACATCCCTGCGGAACGCCGCCTGGCTGTCCGCCCGGCTGTAGAACATGTGCCCGCCCGGATAGCTGCGCACCTGCACGCGATCCGGGTTGCTGCCCATCGCCGGCATCTGGTCCACGGTCAGGATCGATCCCATGAACGGGCACGACAGGTCGTTCCAGCCATGCACGATCAGCACCTGCAGGTGCGGATCGATCGCCACCGCCTGCCGCAGCTGGGTCACCGCACCCTGGCGCAGCTCGCCATTGCGGTCCCACAGCCGGTTCACGTCGTAGTTCAGTGCCTGGTAGCGCGCGTCCACCTTCCAGCCGACCACGCGGGTCACGAAGTCGACCATCGCCGTGGTGGTTGGCGCGATGATGCTGTCCAGCAGCGGATCGTTGGCGCGCTGCTCCGGATCGTTCGGGAACGGATCGAATGCGGTCACGTTGGAATCGTAGCGACTGCCCAGCGTGCCCTTGTCGCGGAACACTTCGCGCAGGTAGGCCTGGGTCTCCAGGCGGCCGCCGGCGCGACGCACGAACTGCGGGTCAAGCCCGGTCAGCTCGGTCACCCGGCGCAGCATCGCTTCGGTCGCCTGCGGATCGCTGCGGCCCTTCATCAATGCGGTCGCGTAGTCGCCACGCGTGTATTCGACCACTTCGCGCATCGCTGCATCGGTCAGCCTGCCCTGGCGTTCCAGGTGCGCTGCGGCAATCGACGGCAGCGTCTGCATCCACGCCATCGGCGAGACATCGGCGTTGTCTTCCAGGGTCGGGCTCAGGTACGGCGAGACCAGCACCAGACCGTTCATCGCCACGCCCAGCCGGGTCTGCAGGAAGTGGGTGATGCGCGGGCCGCGATAACCGCCATAGCTCTCGCCGGTCAGGTACTTGCGCGAGGCCATGCGCTGGTTGCGCAGCAGCCAGTCGTAGATCGAGCGCGACAGGTATTCGATGTCGGCGCCGGGGTTGTACAGCTGCTTCTTCGCTTCGTCATCGCCGATACGCGCGCGGCTGAAGCCGGTGCCGACCGGATCGATGAACACCAGGTCGGTGAAGTCCAGCCAGGTACCCGGGTTGTCATGCAGGGTGGCCGGCGCCGAGGCGCTGTCACCTTCCGAACCGAAGGTCACCACCTTGGGCCCGATCGCGCCCATATTGAGGTAGACCGACGACGCGCCGGGCCCGCCATTGAGCGCGAAGGTCACCGGCCGGTCCTTGCCCGGCATCGTGTAGGCGGTGAACACCACGTCGGCGATCACCTTGCCCTTGGCATCGCGCACCGGCAGGGTGCCGACGGTGGCGGTGTAGTCCAGGGTGCGGCCGGCCAGGCGCATGCTCTGGCGCGCCGACGCATCGGCCGGCAGCGCAGGCGCTTCGGTCTTGTCGTCTTTCGGATCGGGCTTGGCCTCGGCGTCGGGTGCGGCCAGCACGCTGGCAGGGGCAATGAGCAGGCCGACGCAGAGCGCGGCAGTGTGCAGCAGGGACTTCATGGCACCGTATCGGCAGCGGAAGGGGGTTCCGATGCTAGGCCGGAGGAGGGCCGCGCCGTATGTGTCCAAAGACATGGCCGCATGCTGCAGCCTCCAGCAGCCAGATTGGGTCAAGCGGGCAGGGTGGCGGCCGCGTCGTCGTCGGCCAGCAGGCCGTAGACGGCCGAGTCCGAAAGTTCGCCCTGGATGCGCCAGCGCTGGCGCAGCACGCCCTCGCGGTGGAAGCCCAGCCGTTCCAGCACGTGTGCGGAAGGCGCATTGCGCGGGTCTATCTCGGCCTCGACCCGATGCAGGTGCAGCGTGCGGAACAGATAGGCCAGCACCTGCTGCAGCGCCTCGTGCATGTAGCCCTGGCCCTGCTGGTCGGGCGCCAGCAGGTAGCCGATCTCGGCGCGCGCGGCGTCACGGTCCACGGCGAACACCACGCAGATGCCGAGCAGCGGGCCGTCCATGGATTCGCGCACGGCCAGCTTCAGCTGGGTGCCGATGGCATGGGCGGCAAGATCGTCATCGATCTGTTCGCGCGCCTCGGCCGGTCGTGTCCAGGCCGGGTGGTTCCACCAGCGCATCACGTCCGGGTCCGACTGCAGTACGAACAACGCGGCAGCGTCGTCGCGGCGGATCGGGCTCAGGACCAGCCGCGCGCTGTGCAGCGGCAGGCCGGGGAACAGCAGCGAGTGGCTGGCCAATACGGTGGTCCACGCGGATGGACGCGCATTATGGCGCCGCCGGGTTTGCCGATGGGGGCGTATTGCCAGGGGAGCGCATCAAGCGGTAGTGCCGGCCGCTGGCCGGCAGTCGAGGTTGCCGGCCAGCGGCCGGCACTACCGGGGGTGCCAGGATCAGACTTCCAGCGAAGCCAGGTCGCCCTTGCTCTCCAGCCAGCCCTTGCGGTCGGACGCACGCTTCTTGGCCAGCAGCATGTCCATCAGCGAACTCGTCTGCTCGCGATCGTCCACGGTCAGCTGCACCAGGCGACGCGTATCCGGGTGGATGGTGGATTCACGCAGCTGCGGCGGATTCATCTCGCCCAGGCCCTTGAAGCGGGTCACGTTGATGGCGCCCTTGATCTTCTCGCGTTCGATCTTGTCCAGCATCGAGCGCTTTTCTTCCTCGTCCAGGGCGTAGAACACCTGCTTGCCCACGTCGATGCGGAACAGCGGCGGCATCGCCACGAACACGTGGCCCGCGTCGACCAGCGCCGGGAAGTGCTTCAGGAACAGCGCGGTGAGCAGCGTGGCGATGTGCAGGCCGTCCGAGTCCGCGTCGGCAAGGATGATGACCTTGCCGTAACGCAGGCCGCTGATGTCATCCTTGCCGGGGTCGCAACCGATGGCGATGGCCAGGTTGTGCACTTCTTCCGAGGCCAGCACGCTGTTGGAGGAAACCTCCCAGGTGTTCAGGATCTTGCCGCGCAACGGCATGATCGCCTGGAAGTCCTTGTCGCGGGCCTGCTTGGCACTGCCGCCTGCCGAGTCACCTTCCACCAGGAACAGCTCGGTGCGCGACAGGTCCTGGCTGATGCAGTCGGCCAGCTTGCCGGGCAGCGCCGGGCCCTGGGTGACCTTCTTGCGGACGATCAGCTTTTCGGTCTTCAGGCGCGCGCTGGCGCGTTCGATGGCGATCTGCGCGATCTTCTCGCCCAGCTCCACGTTCTGGTTCAGCAGCAGGCTGAAGGCATCGTGGGCCGCGCCTTCGACGAAGCCGGCGGCCTGGCGCGAAGACAGGCGTTCCTTGGTCTGTCCGCTGAACTGCGGGTCGGTCATCTTCAGCGACAGCACGAACGACACGCGGTCCCACACGTCTTCCGGGGCCAGCTTGACGCCGCGCGGGAGCAGGTTGCGGAAGTCGCAGAACTCGCGCAGCGCCTCGGTCAGGCCGGTACGCAGGCCGTTGACGTGGGTACCGTGCTGCGCGGTGGGAATCAGGTTGACGTAGCTTTCCTGTACCAGTTCACCTTCCGGCAGCCAGGCCACGGCCCAGTCCACCACCTCGGTGTCCTTCTTCAGGTTGCCTACGAACAGGTCGGCCGGCAGCGATTCGCGCTCGCCCAGTTCCAGCTTCAGGTAATCGCGCAGGCCGTCTTCGTAGTACCAGGTATCGACTTCACCGGTGGCTTCGTCGGTCAGCTTGACGGTCAGGCCCGGGCACAGCACCGCCTTGGCGCGCAGCAGGTGCTTGAGTGCGCGCACGGCGAACTTGGGGGTGTCGAAGTACTTCGGGTCCGGCCAGAAGCGCACGCGGGTACCGGTGTTCTTCTTGCCGACGCTGCCGACCACTTCCAGCGGCGTGGCGCGGTCGCCGTTGCGGAAGGTGATGCGGTGTTCGGCGCCTTCGCGCTTGATGTGCACTTCCACCAGGGTCGACAGCGCGTTGACCACGCTGACGCCGACGCCGTGCAGGCCGCCGGAGAAGGTGTAGTTGTTGTTGCTGAACTTGCCGCCCGCATGCAGGCGGGTCAGGATCAGTTCGACGCCCGGAATCTTCTCTTCCGGGTGGATGTCCACCGGCATGCCGCGGCCGTCATCACTGACCTCCACGCTGCCGTCCTTGTACAGGGTGATCTCGATCGAACGGGCGTGGCCGGCGAGGGCCTCGTCCACCGAGTTGTCGATCACTTCCTGCGCCAGGTGATTCGGGCGCGCGGTGTCGGTATACATGCCAGGACGGCGCTTGACCGGGTCAAGGCCGGACAGGACTTCAATATCGGCGGCGTTATAGCGTGCGTTCATCTATCTTCAAAGCGCGGAGCGACGCGCAAGTGTGCGGTGTGGACGGGGAATTTGCACGCCTGCGGTTCAGCCTCGGCGCCGGGGAGGGGGTAAAATGGCAGCCGCTGGAATCTGAACGCCGGCGACCCCGGTTGGGTCGAAACGTCCAAGCCATACCGCGAGGAGGACCTCATGAAGAAGTTGCTGACCATTGCAATCCTGGCCGCTGCCGCTGTTGCAGTGCCGCTGGTGGTGGCACAGAACGCCGGCCAGCCGGCCCCGCAGCAGGGTGACCAGGCCGACAAGGCGCAGGCCGAGGCGGATGCCAAGGCCAAGCGTCGCGCGCAGGCCACTGCCGAAATGAAGGCGCAGGGCCAGCCGGCCCCGCAGAAGGAAGAAGAGGAAGAGGCGCGGAAGAAGCGCTGATCCCGCAACCTGCCAAGCGCCCTTGCGACAAGGGTTGCGCACCGGAACGCCCCGCCCAGCGGGGCGTTTTTTGTTGGATCGGCCGCACAAGCCCCTTGGGTTGGCGGCCATCAATCTGTAAACTATGGCTTTCCGGGAGTAAGTGCGTGTCCACCATTTGCGAATGGGCTGGAGCGGCCAAGCGTGGCTTCCAGCATGGCGGGTCGCAGGTGACGGTCGATTTGACCGGCACGGCCACCCCGACCTCGCACGATGGTCCCCGTCCGGCGCGTGCCGCCGCACGGACCCGCACCTCCCTCGCTGTCCCAGCGAACCGGAAAACCCCCTCCGAGCACCATGCCCGCCCTCCGGGTGCGCGTGGTGCTGCCGTTTTCCATTTCCAGACAGGATGCTTGCAGCCATGACTCCCTTGATTTTCGTAACCGGCGGCGTGGTGTCCTCGCTCGGCAAAGGCATTGCCGCCGCGTCGCTGGCCGCCATTCTCGAAGCCCGTGGCCTGAAGGTCACGATGATGAAGCTCGACCCGTACATCAACGTCGACCCGGGCACCATGAGCCCGTTCCAGCACGGTGAGGTCTATGTCACCGACGACGGCGCCGAGACCGACCTCGACCTGGGCCACTACGAGCGCTTCGTGCGCACTCGCCTGAGCCGCAAGAACTCGGTCACCACCGGCCGCATCTACGAGAACGTGATCCGCAAGGAGCGCCGCGGCGACTACCTGGGCGCGACCGTGCAGGTCATTCCGCACATCACCGACGAGATCCGCCGCTGCATCGACGAAGCCACCGAAGGCTACGACGTGGCGCTGGTCGAGATCGGCGGTACTGTCGGCGACATCGAGTCGCTGCCGTTCCTGGAAGCGATCCGCCAGGTGCGCACCGAGCGTGGCCCGGAGAAGGCACTGTTCATGCACCTCACCCTGGTGCCGTACATCGGCGCCGCCGGCGAGCTGAAGACCAAGCCGACCCAGCACTCGGTGAAGGAACTGCGTTCGATCGGCATCCAGCCGGACGTGCTGCTGTGCCGTTCCGAGCAGGCGGTGCCGGATTCGGAGCGCCGCAAGATCGCCCAGTTCACCAACGTTTCCGAGCGCGCGGTGATCAGCGTGCCGGACGTGGACGTGCTGTACCGCATTCCGTCCGGCCTGCACGCGCAGGGCCTGGACGAGATCGTGGTCAACCAGCTGAAGCTGGCCGACAAGGCCGGCCCGGTCGATCTGTCGATGTGGGAAGACGCGGTCGATGCGACCCTGCACCCGCTGGACGAAGTGACCATCGCCGTGGTCGGCAAGTACGTCGACCACCAGGACGCCTACAAGTCGGTCGGCGAAGCACTCAAGCACGGCGGCCTGCGCCAGCGCACCAAGGTCAACCTGAAGTGGCTGGAAGCGCAGGACCTGGAAGGCACCGACATGGCTGCACTGGCCGACGTCGACGGCATCCTGGTGCCGGGTGGCTTCGGTGACCGTGGTTTTGAAGGCAAGGTGCTGACCTCGAAGTTCGCCCGCGAGCAGCACGTGCCGTACTTCGGCATCTGCTACGGCATGCAGGCGGCCGTCGTCGATTACGCGCGCAACGTGGTCGGCCTGGAAGGCGCCAACAGCACCGAGAACGACCGCCAGTCGCCGAACCCGGTGATCGGCCTGATCACCGAGTGGCGCACTGCCACCGGCGATGTCGAGAAGCGTGACGACAAGAGCGACCTGGGTGGCACCATGCGCCTGGGCCTGCAGGAGCAGCGCCTGAAGCCGGGCACGCTGGCCCGTGAGCTGTACGGCAAGGACGTGGTCGCCGAGCGCCACCGCCACCGTTATGAGTTCAACAACCGCTACCGCACCCAGCTGGAAGATGCGGGCCTGGTGATCGCCGGCAAGTCGATGGACGACACCCTGGTGGAGGTGGTCGAGCTGCCGCGCGATGCACATCCGTGGTTCCTGGCCTGCCAGGCGCATCCGGAATTCCTGTCCACGCCGCGTGATGGCCACCCGCTGTTCATCGGTTTCATCCGTGCCGCACGCGAGCGCAAGGCGGGCGGCAAGCTGCTGCAGGAAGCCCGCGCCTGACTTGTGATGGGGGCCGCCGGCCCCCATCTTGCACGCTTCAACCCCCAGCGCACCGGCCCGGCCGGTGCCGCGGACAACAAGGAAACGCCATGAAACTGTGTGGATTCGAGGTCGGGCTGGACCAGCCCCTGTTCCTGATCGCCGGCCCCTGCGTGATCGAGTCGATGCAGCTGCAGCTCGATACCGCCGGCAAGCTGAAGGAGGTCACCGACAAGCTCGGCGTCAACTTCATCTTCAAGTCCAGCTTCGACAAGGCCAACCGCACCTCGGGCACCGCGTTCCGTGGCCCGGGCATGGAAGAGGGCCTGAAGGTCCTGGCCGAGGTCAAGAAGCAGATCGGCGTGCCGGTGCTGACCGACGTCCACGAATACACCCCGATGGACGAAGTGGCTTCGGTGGTGGACGTGCTGCAGACCCCGGCGTTCCTGGTCCGCCAGACCGACTTCATCCGCAAGGTGTGCTCGGCCGGCAAGCCGGTCAACATCAAGAAGGGCCAGTTCCTGGCGCCGTGGGACATGAAGCCGGTCGTGGAGAAGGCCAAGGCTACCGGCAACGAGCAGATCATGGTCTGCGAGCGCGGTGCCAGCTTCGGCTACAACAACCTGGTCAGCGACATGCGTTCGCTGGCGGTGATGCGCGATACCGGTTGCCCGGTGGTGTTCGATGCCACCCATTCGGTGCAGCTGCCGGGCGGGCAGGGCACCAGTTCGGGCGGCCAGCGCGAGCACGTGCCGGTGCTGGCCCGTGCCGCAGTGGCGGTGGGCATCTCCGGCCTGTTCGCCGAGACCCATCCGGATCCGTCCAAGGCCCTGTCCGATGGCCCCAATGCGTGGCCGCTGGATCAGATGGAAGCCCTGCTCGAGACCCTGATGGAGCTTGACGCAGTCACCAAGAAGCACGGCTTCTCGCGCTTCGCGTGAGCCGCGACCCGTGGGTGGCGCTGGAAACCCAGCGCCACCGCCGGCACTGGAAGCAATGGCCGTGGGGCTTGATCGCACTCGGCCTGGCGGTGCTGTTCACGGTGGGCATGTTCGGCCTGGTGCTGATCGGCGCCGCGTCGGTGCGGCCGCCCGGTGATGGCGGCAGCGCAATCAATCTGCGCGCATATTTCATGGCATTGATGGTGGCAGAGCTGCTGGCTGCCGTGGGCTGCGCCACGTCTGCCGTACTGGCCTGGCGGCTGAATCGCGGCAAGGTGGCGGCGGGCCTGGCGATCATCCTGCTGTCGCTGTGGCTGGGCGCCCTGTCATACGGTCTTCTTTGATGAATACGAGCGCGTCGGCGCGCGGTTGGCCCTGGGGCCTGATCGCGCTGGGGCTGTCGGTGCTTGCGTGGGCGTCCCTCCTGCTGGGCGTACTGGCCTTTGCGGCCAGCTTCGGCTCGCCAGGTGACGGCAACCACGGCATGCGCGCCATGCAGTACTGGATTCTGGCCGCTCTGGTCATGCTCGGCCTGTCGTCCGTCGGCAGTCTGGTGGCGTTGGTGCTGGCCTGGCGACGGCAGCGTGGACCGATCTGGGCAGCCATTGCCGGTGCGCTGCTGGTGGTGCTGCTGTCGCTGGTCCTGATCGTGATCGGGTCCAGCTGGGGTTGAAGTCGATCAGGCCATTTGGCAAGTGGCGGGCAGCCGGGGATAATCACGCGGCATTCGTTTTGTCGCCCCCTCTCCATACAGGTAACCGGCCCGACCATGAGTACGATCCGCAGCATCCACGCCCGTGAAATCCTCGACAGCCGTGGCAACCCCACGCTGGAAGCCGAAGTCATCCTGGAGGACGGTTCGTTCGGTCGTGCCGCGGTTCCCTCCGGCGCCTCGACCGGCACCAAGGAAGCGGTCGAGCTGCGTGACGGCGACAAGACCCGTTACCTGGGCAAGGGCGTGCGCAAGGCCGTCGACAACGTCAACGGCGCCATTGCCAACGCGCTGAAGGGTTTTGAAGCCACCGACCAGGCTGGCCTCGACCGTCGCCTGATCGACCTCGACGGCACCGAGAACAAGGGCCGCCTGGGCGCCAACGCGCTGCTGGGTGTTTCGATGGCTGCCGCGCACGCTGCCGCCGCTTCGAACAAGCAGGCGCTGTGGCAGTACCTGGCTGCCAAGACCGGCGTGACCCCGTCGCTGCCGGTGCCGATGATGAACATCATCAACGGCGGCGCACATGCCGACAACAACGTCGACTTCCAGGAATTCATGGTGCTGCCGGTGGGCTTCACCTCGTTCTCCGAAGCGCTGCGTGCCGGCACCGAGATCTTCCATTCGCTGAAGTCGGTGCTGAAGGGCCACGGCCTGAGCACGGCGGTCGGCGATGAAGGCGGCTTCGCACCGGACTTCCGCAGCAACGTCGAAGCGCTGGACACCATCCTCGAAGCCATCGGCAAGGCCGGCTACACCGCCGGTGAAGACGTGCTGCTGGGCCTGGACGTGGCCTCCAGCGAATTCTTCGAGAACGGCAAGTACAACCTGGTCGGCGAGAACAAGCGCCTGACTTCCGAGCAGTTCGTCGACTTCCTTGCCGACTGGGCCGCGCAGTACCCGATCATCACCATCGAAGACGGCCTGGCCGAGAACGACTGGGCCGGCTGGAAGCTGCTGACCGATCGCATCGGCAAGAAGGTGCAGCTGGTCGGTGACGATCTGTTCGTGACCAACCCGAAGATCTTCCAGGAAGGCATCGACTCGGGCACCGCCAACGCGATCCTGATCAAGGTCAACCAGATCGGCACCCTCAGCGAAACCCTGGAAGCGATCGCCATGGCCGACCGTGCCGGCTATGCCGCCGTGGTCTCGCACCGTTCGGGCGAAACCGAAGACACCACCATCGCCGACATCTCGGTGGCCACCACCGCCACCCAGATCAAGACCGGCTCGCTGTGCCGCAGCGATCGCGTGGCCAAGTACAACCAGCTGCTGCGTATCGAGGAAGCCCTCGGCGCCGGCGCGCGTTACGCCGGTCGTGACGCGTTCGTTTCGCTGAAGCGCTGAGCCGATGCGCGACTGGCGCTGGATGCTGCTGGTGCTGGCCCTGCTGCTGGGCTGGCTGCAGTACCGCTTCTGGTTCGGTCCGGGCAATTCGGGCGAAGTGATGATGCTCGAAGCACAGGTCGCCAACCAGGAGCGGGACAATGAGGGCCTGCAGCAGCGCAACGATGCGCTTGCTGCCGAAGTGAAGGACCTCAAGGAAGGCCAGTCCGCCATCGAGGAGCGCGCACGCAGCGAGCTGGGCATGATCAAGCCCGGCGAGAAGTTCTACCGCGTGGTCGAAGATGCGCCGGTTGCCCCGGCGCAGTCGGCAGCAAGCGCCAATGCCCAGGCCGCCGAACATCCGGCGGACGTGCCGTGAGCGCGGCGATCTGGGTGGTGGTTCCGGCCGCCGGCCGAGGCACCCGCTTTGGCGCGCCACTGCCCAAGCAGTACCTGCAGGCCGGCGGGCAGATCCTGCTCGCCCACACCCTGGACGCGCTGCTGGCGCATCCGGCCGTGGCCGGAGCGATGGTGGTGGTCGGGCAGGACGACGCCGACTGGCCGGGCTGGACCGAGTGGGCGGGCAAGCCGGTGCTGACCTGCATCGGCGGCGCGACCCGCGCTGCTTCGGTACTGGCCGGGTTGCAGGCGCTGCCGGAGTCGGTGCGCGCCGATGAGTTCGTGCTGGTCCACGACGCCGCGCGGCCGAACCTGTCGCTGGCCGATCTCGGTCGCCTGCTTGAGGTGGGTCGTGCCGATCCGGTCGGCGCGATCCTGGCCGCGCCGGTGCGCGATACGCTCAAGCGTGCGGGCGACGATGGTGGCATCGATGGCACCGAGCCGCGCGAACGGCTGTGGCGTGCGCTGACCCCGCAGCTGTTCCGTCGTCACCAGCTCAGCCGTGCGTTGTCCGAGGCTGCGGCGGCCGGTGTCGAGGTCACCGACGAGGCCATGGCCATGGAGCGCCAGGGCCAGCGCCCGTTGCTGGTGGAAGGCAGCGAGGACAACTTCAAGGTCACCACCCCGGCCGATCTGGACCGGTTCGAATTCGTACTTTCCCGCCGCGCCGGCTGATTGCCCGCGCGGCCCTGCAGCAAGGGTTGCATCCATGAGCACCGCACCGTTCCCGCCCGTCCGCATCGGCCAGGGCTACGACGTCCATGCCTTCGGCGAAGGCGACCACATCATGCTTGGCGGCGTGAACGTGCCACACAGCTGCGGCGTGCTCGCGCACAGCGACGGCGACGTGATCCTGCATGCCCTGTGCGATGCCATGCTCGGCGCGCTGGCGCTGGGTGACATCGGCCAGCATTTCCCGCCCAGTGACGACCGCTGGAAGGGCGCCGACAGCAGCGATTTCGTGCGCCACTGTGACAGTCTGCTGCGTGAGCGCGGCTGGCGCGTCGGCAACACCGACATCACCGTGATCTGCGAGCGGCCGAAGGTCGGACCGCATGCGCTGGCGATGCGCGAGCGCATCGGCGGGCTGCTGCAGCTGCCGCTGGACGCGGTCAGCGTCAAGGCCACCACCTCGGAAAAGCTTGGCTTCACCGGCCGTGGTGAGGGCATCGCCGCGCAGGCGGTGGTGCTGCTGGTGGCGGCATGATTCCGGTACCGCTGGCGTTCGGTGCGCCGCTGCTCACCGCACGCATCCGCAGCACCCCTGAAGATTTCCAGGTCGACGAACTGCCGGCCTTCGAGGCCACCGGCGAAGGCGAGCACCTGCTGCTGCACATCCGCAAGCGCGGTGCCAATACCGTGCACGTGGCCAAGCTGCTGGCGGCGTGGGCCGGTTTGCCGGAAATGGCGGTCAGCTATGCCGGCATGAAGGACCGCCACGCGATCACCACCCAGCGCTTCAGCGTGCACCTGCCCAAGCGCATCGCGCCGGATCTCGCTGCGCTGGCCAGTGATGAGATCGAAGTGCTCGACGCCACCTGGCACAACCGCAAGCTGCAGCGCGGCGCATTGGCAGGCAATCGCTTCAAGCTGGTGCTGCGCGACGTGAAGGGGGATCGCGCAGCGATCAGCGAGCGCCTGCAGCAGATTGCCGAGCGCGGCCTGCCGAACTGGTTCGGTGAGCAGCGCTTCGGCCGCGACGGCGGCAACGTGCCTGCGGCCCTGGCGATGTTCGGTGGACGCCGCATGCGCAAGGACCAGCGTTCGCTGCTGCTGTCGGCCGCCCGTTCCGCACTGTTCAACCGCGTGCTGGCCGCGCGGGTGGAGCAGGGCAGCTGGGACCAGCCGCTGGACGGGGAAGTGTGGATGCTGGACGGCAGCCGCAGCGTGTTCGGACCCGAGCCCTATACCGATGTACTGGCCGAGCGCCTGGCGCGCTTCGACATCCATCCCAGCGCACCGCTGTGGGGCGAGGGCGAGCTGCGCAGCACCGATGCTGCACGTGAGCTCGAATTGGGCGCGCTGGACGATGAGGAATCGAAAGCGCTGCGGGCCGGCCTGGAAGACGCACGCCTGAAGCAGGAGCGCCGCGCGCTGCGCCTGCGACCGGCCTTGCTGCAGCATGAGTGGCTGGCCGATGACGTGCTGGAACTGTCATTCGCACTGCCGCCGGGCTGCTACGCCACCGCCGTGCTGCACGAACTCGGCCCGGTCGAAGACGCGAGCCACGGGGCCTAACCATCGGTGACCAAAGTGCGGATGCCGTGGGAGGCTCTGACCATCGGTGGGCTTCGCATCGCGTGCATGGCGTGGATCCTGATGGATCCACGCCATGCCAGGCTCAGCAGGAACCCTGCTGCAGCCAGCCGTTGCAGTTCCGGAGAGACGGTAGTGAGCTCACCGGTAGCTTGTAGGTCGCAGAAATCGTCCGGCCATCGTCGCGCAGGCATTCGGCCCTGAACTCGCACAGGTTGGCACCAATCGCCACCATGTAGTGAAGGCTGCAACTGCGTGCGGCTGATGACTGCCTGAAGGCCTGCTCGCATTCCGCATCGGTTGCCTTTGGTGAAAATCCGCTCATCGAACCCTGTGGGCGTGCGCCAGCGGGCAGCGCGACGATCAGGGCGAGCAGGGTGCTGCCGATCAAAACGGGGATCTTGTTCATCAGCCGAACTCCTTGAGGAATGTAGGTGTCCCGCAACCTCAGGTCAGGGGACACACGGATTGAACGGCATCCGTTTTCCAGCCGGCTATCAGAATGCTTGCAACCTGCTGCGCGAATCGCTTGATTCCCGCGCGGCATCACAGTCTGTAAGCGTGGTCTACGCCATTCCCGTCGTGCGTGCTCTTCTTCAGCGCCGCGCCAGCAGCACCAGCACCGCGCCGGTACCGCCTTGCCCGGTCGGTGCCGAATGGAACGCCAGCACATCGTTGCGCAGGCGCAGATGGCGATCGACCAGGTTCTTCAGCACCGGCGCGCCGCCATCGGACTGCAGGCCCTTGCCGTGGATGATGCGTACGCAGCCATATTCGTGGGCATGCGCTTCCAGCAGGAACTGACGCAGCAGCGATTCGGCCTGCGCGGCGGTGGCGCCATGCAGGTCCAGTTCGTCCTGCACCGAATACTGTCCACGCTTCAGC
This sequence comes from Stenotrophomonas sp. CC22-02, assembly GCF_004365115.1. NCBI lineage: Bacteria > Pseudomonadati > Pseudomonadota > Gammaproteobacteria > Lysobacterales > Lysobacteraceae > Stenotrophomonas > Stenotrophomonas sp. CC22-02. The sequence continues at coordinate 1,115,107 of NZ_SOCO01000001.1, forward strand.
CGCTGGAACAGGCGCGGCGGCAGATTGTCGCGCCGATAGCTGGCCACGTCGCCGGCTTCCAGTGGCGAGCTGTCGCGCAGCAGCCGGGCGAATTCGCCAGCCGCTTCGGCCTCGTCACGTTCGGCCATGCGCGCGCGCGGCTTGGGCCGCGGCGCGGCCGGGGCCGGCTCGGCATCCTTGCGCAGCGGCGTCACTTCGCCGATGGCCGCACGGAACAGGGCGGCCGGATCTTCGTCTTCAGGGTGCGACATGCGCACAGGGTAAACCGCCGGCGCAGGTCTGCCTATGACGGTTCGATGTCGGCCGTGACCGCCGGCAGGGTAGGACCCGCGGCTCGCATGCGGCACAATAGACGATGCCCTTGCAGGGTCGACGGCTTCCGCAGGGGAGTACGGCGGTCCCGCCCACACTGCACGGTGACGGAATCGAATTCTTGGAAAATCAAGCGGTTAAATCGAAGATGCGAATCCTGGTCAGTAACGACGACGGCGTTGACGCCGCAGGCATCCGGATGCTGGCCTCGGTCCTGCGCGAGGCAGGCCACGAAGTCACGGTGGTCGCACCCGACCGCGACCGCTCCGGCGCCAGCAACTCGCTCACCCTGGACCTGCCGATCCGCCTCAAGCGCATCGACCATTACACCGTTTCGGTAGCCGGTACGCCCACCGACTGCGTGCATCTGGCGCTGACCGGCCTGCTGGAGTTCGAGCCCGACATTGTCGTGTCCGGCATCAACAACGCCGCCAACCTGGGCGATGACGTGATCTATTCCGGCACCGTCTCGGCGGCAATGGAAGGTCGCTTCCTCGGCCTGCCGGCAGTGGCGGTCTCGCTGGTCAGCCGCAACCACGATCCGAAGCACTTCGAGACCGCTGCGCGTGCCGCCGTGGAAATCGTCGCCCGGCTCAAGGCCGATCCGCTGCCGGCCGACACCATCCTCAACGTCAATGTGCCGGACCTCCCGTGGAACGAGGTCAAGGGTTTTGAAGTCACCCGGCTCGGCAACCGCCATCGCGCAGAAGGCTGCATCGCGCAGAAGGACCCGCGCGGCAACGAGGTGTACTGGATCGGCCCGGCTGGCCGTGAGCAGGACTCCGGCCCCGGCACCGACTTCCACGCGGTGCGCACCGGGCATATCTCGATCACCCCGATCCAGGTCGACCTGACCCGCTACCAGGCGCTGGAGAAGGTGGCCAGCTGGGTCGGCGGCCTCAGCGCCGCACTGGACCGGCCGGCATGAGTCCGCGCCTGCGCCTGCAGCCGGAAGCTGTCGGCATCGGCATGACCTCGCAGCGCGTGCGTGATCGCCTGGTCGATCGCCTGCGCGAGGCCGGCATCGTCGACGAGCCCACCTTGAATGCGATCCGGGTGGTGCCGCGCCATCTGTTCATCGACGAGGCGCTGGCCTCGCGCGCCTACGAAGACACCGCGCTGCCCATCGGCCACGGGCAGACCATTTCGCAGCCGTGGGTCGTGGCGCGGATGACCGAGGCGGTGCTGCAGGGTGCGCCGAAGCGGGTGCTGGAGGTTGGCACGGGTTCCGGCTACCAGGCGGCCATCCTCGGCGCGCTGGGGCTGGAGGTCTACACCGTGGAGCGCATCGGTGATCTGCTGCGGCAGGCGCGCAAGCGCTTCCGGGCGCTGGGCATGAACATCCGCACCAAGCATGACGACGGTCGCGTCGGCTGGGCCGAGCACGGCCCGTTCGATGCCATCGTGGTCACCGCTGCGGCGCCGGCGCTGGTCGACGCACTGGTCGAACAGCTGGCCGAAGGCGGCCGGTTGGTGGCGCCGGTCGGCGGCCCCGGAGCGCAGTCGCTGGTACAGCTGGACCGCAAGGCCGACGGCAGCATCGAACAACGCGTGCTGGCGCCGGTCACCTTCGTGCCGCTGCTGTCTGGCATGCTCGACTAATCCACGGAGCAGGGTTGCATGAAGATTTTCGGGCCGCTGTACGAGCGGGCGATGAAGTGGGCGGCGCACGAACGCGCGCCGACCTACCTGACGGTGTTGAGCTTCTTCGAGGCGATCATCTTCCCGGTGATGCCGGAGGTGATGCTGGCGCCGATGTGCGTGGCCCAGCCCAAGCGGGGCTGGTGGTTTGCCACCCTCAGCCTGGCCGGTTCGATGGCCGGCGCGCTGATCGGCTACGCACTGGGCCATTTCGCCTTCGAGGCGATCAAGCCACTGTTCGAGGCGATGGGCATGCTGCCGGCGATCGAGCAGGGCATCACCACCGTGCAGGCAAAGATGGCCGAATCGCCGTGGGCGGTGTTCACCTTCCTGGTGCTGGGCGGCTTCATGCCGATCCCGATGAAGGTCTTCACGTGGGCATCGGGTATCGTCGGCGTACCGATGCCGCAGTACCTGCTGAGCATGCTGATCGGTCGTGGCAAGCGCGTGTATGTGCTGGCCGCGGTCATCCGGATCGGTGGTGCGCGTGCCGAAGCGGCGCTGCGCCGCTGGATTGAACCGCTGGGCTGGATCGCCACTGCGTTGGTGGTGGTGCTGATCGCCTGGCTTGTATGGAGGTCGAAGTTCGCATGAGTCCTGATCGTCTGAGCAAGGGAGTGCGCATCGGCGCGCTGGCGTTGCTGGTTTCCACCCTGGCCGCCTGTGGCACCGCGACTGTGGTCCGCCCCGGTGGCGGCGGCAGCAGCGGCGGGGGCGTGACCACGCCGAAGACCTCGGTGCCCAAGCCCGGGCAGACCGTGGTGGTGCGCAAGGGTGACACCATCTATGCGCTGGCCCGCATCCATGACATCACTCCGGCCGATCTGATCGCCTGGAACAGCTTGGACAACCCCTCGACGATCCATCCGGGCCAGGTGATCCGGCTGTATCCGGCCGGTGCCAGTGGCGGCCGCGCGCCGACCACGGTGGTCACCGCGCCGCGTTCCGGTGGCAGCAGTGCCGGCAGCACCGCGCCGACCACTGCACCGGCGGGTCCGGTGAAGAGCAATATCGCCTGGCGCTGGCCGGCCGATGGCGCGATCGTTGGCCGTTACGTGGCTGGCGACGCGACCAAGCAGGGCGTGGACATCGCCGGCACCAGCGGCCAGGCGGTGAAGGCCACGGCCAATGGCGTGGTGGTGTATTCCGGTGCCGGCCTGGTCGGTTATGGCGAGCTGATCATCATCAAGCACAGTGATCAATGGCTGTCGGCCTATGGCCACAACCGCAAGCGCCTGGTGAATGAAGGCCAGAGCGTGAAGGCGGGTGAGCAGATCGCCGAGATGGGCCGCACCGGAGCGAACCGCGACATGGTCCACTTCGAGATCCGCTACAACGGCAAGCCGGTCGACCCGCAGCAGTACCTGCCGGCACGCTGATAGGCGGATTCGACCTACGGGCGGATCCCCGGCCCGGCGCAGCGCGCCGGGCGTTCGCCGACGGCGCGGCCCATGGGCCGCAAACGCCGTCGGCTCACCCGCTACAACGGCAAGCCGGTCGACCCGCAGCAGTACCTGCCGGCACGCTGATGGCCGTTGGATCGGGTAGCGCCGGGCCATGCCCGGCCCTCCTGACCTGTAGCGTCAAGCCACGCTCGACTCGGCGGGTGCCGCAGAGATGCCGTCGCTTGCGATCTTGTGTGTCGCAGGCTCACCTTCACGGCGGATGGAATACCCGGCATTCTCGAGTGCTCCCATCCGCCCCGGTGCCGCATGTTCCGCATTGCTTCCGCTCTCGTACTGCTCATCGTCGCGCCGCTGGCCGCAGCAGCCAGCGATCCGCGTGACGTGGTCACCCGTCTCTATGACACCATCCAGGCGCCGGCGTCGAACGAAACAGCCATTCCGCCACTGCTGGGCAATGCCCTGCGCGCAGCCGTTGATGCCCAGCGCGCTTACGAACGGGCCTGCAGCGCGCTGGCCGCGCGCGACGAAAAGCCGCACATGCTCGACCAGAGCCCATATCTGCTGGCACCGGATCGACCGGAAACGATATCCGTAGGAATGCCCGCATCGAGCGGTGACGCCACCTGGATCCGCGTTGACATGGCCGTAGGCGACTATCGCTGGACCGACCGGGTCCTGCTGCAGCGCCAGGACCGCGACTGGAAGGTCATGGATATCCGCTGGGGGCGGGGTGGCAACCTGATTGGCCGGCTCAAGGAATTCTCGGCCTTCCGCTGCACAGCTTCGGGCAGCTAGCGCCGGGGCGCACCCGGCGACTCGAACTCAGCCTTCCAGGATGAAGGCGGCGGCGACCTTGCGGCCTTCGGCGGCCAGGATATTGAAGGTGCGTGCGGCGGCCGCATTGTTCATCACTTCCAGGCCGATGCCGCGCGACAGGCACGCGGCCATCACCACGGCCGGCGGGAACACCTGGCGGTCGCCGGTGCCAAGCACGATCAGCGCCGGGTTCAGTGCCAGGATCGGCTCCAGGTCGGCCAGCTGCAGTTCGGCGGCCTGCTTCACCGGCCAGTGCTCGACCAGCTGGTCCGGGGTCAGGAAGAAGCTGCTGCCCAGCGCCTGGTCGTTGACCCGCGCCGAGCGGCCGTCGGCGGCGCGCAGGCTGTAGGCGTAATCAGGCGGTTCGTGGTTCAGCTGCATGGCAGTAGGGCGATCAGCCGCGCGGCAGCACGATCTGGCGCTGTTCCTTGCTCGGGCGGTACAGCACGGCAACGTGGCCGATGCGCTGCACAAGCGCGCTTTCGGTGGCTGCGACGATCTCGCTGATCATCGCGTCACGGGCGTCGCGGTCCTCGGCAGCGACCTTCACCTTGACCAGCTCATGGCGCTCCAGCACTTCGTTCAGCTCAGCGATGAAGGCCGGGGTCACACCCTTGCCGCCGGTCTGCAGCAGGGCCTTCAGGTCGTGGGCTTGGCCGCGCAGGAAACGGGTCTGGGAGGCGGTCAGGGCGATGGACATGCAGGAAAACACGGTTGAATGGGGCGATCAGGGTATCATGAGGACCCCATCAGCCCCTATTTTCAATGGCAACCCGCAGCAAAAGCAGCCAGCGCTGGCTCAAGGAACACTTCTCCGACCCCTTCGTGAAGAAGGCGCAGGCCGAAGGCATGCGCTCGCGCGCCGCCTACAAGCTCGAAGAACTGCTCGAACGTGACCGGTTGCTGAAGCCGCACATGGTGGTGGTCGACCTGGGGGCGGCCCCGGGGGGCTGGTCTCAGCAGGTCAGGAGACAGATCGGCGACACCGGCCGTGTGCTGGCGCTGGACATCCTGGACATGCCGCCGCTGGCCGGCGTGGAGTTCCTTCATGGTGACTTCAGGGAAGAAGCCGTCCTATCTCAGTTTGAAGCCATGCTCGGGGATCAGCCGGTAGACCTTGTGCTGTCGGACATGGCCCCCAATAAGAGTGGTGTGGGCGCGGTCGACCAGCCGCGGATGATGCACCTGGCGGAGCTGGCCCTGGATTTTGCCGACAACCACCTGAAGACCGGTGGGGCATTCCTGATCAAGCTGTTCCAGGGCGAAGGCTTTGACGACTATGTGCGCGAAATGCGCCGCAGGTACGACAAGGTCTCCATCCGCAAGCCGGAAGCCTCGCGCAAGCGCTCTCCCGAGGTGTATGCCTTGGGTCAGGGAAAACGCGCCCACATGAAGTAAGCTCGCAACGTACGCAAGTTCGACCCCAACGCAACGCCAGCACTAAGAGGAACACCGGAGCCAATGAGGATGAACGACTTGACCAAGAACCTCCTGCTATGGGTGGTCGTCGCCGTCGTGCTGATGGTGGTCTTCCAGAGCTTCTCGCCCAAGACCTCCGGGGCCGGGGCGCAGGGTGCGTCGTACTCGCAGTTCCTGGACCAGGTGGACAGCGGCAACGTGCAGAAGGTCGCCTTCGGCGGCGACATGCGCGGCGGCACCAGCCAGCTGACCTACACCACCCGCGGTGGGCAGTCGTCCACCATCACCGCACCGTTTGATCGTGACCTGATCAACGTGCTGCGTACCAAGAACGTGGAGATCGTGCAGGAAGAGCCGTCCAGCGGCATCTCCCTGGGCGCGATCCTGATGAATTTCCTGCCGGTCATCCTGATCATCGGCTTCTGGTTGTTCATCATGCGCCAGATGCAGGGCGGTGGCGGCGGGGCCAAGGGCGCGATGTCCTTCGGCAAGTCGCGCGCCAAGCTGCAGGGCGAAGACCAGATCAAGGTCACCTTCGCCGACGTCGCCGGCTGCGACGAGGCCAAGGAAGAAGTAGGCGAGCTGGTCGACTTCCTGCGCGACCCGTCCAAGTTCACCAAGCTGGGCGGCAAGATTCCGCGCGGCGTGCTGATGGTGGGCCCGCCGGGTACCGGCAAGACGCTGCTGGCCAAGGCCATCGCCGGCGAAGCCAAGGTGCCGTTCTTCTCGATCTCCGGTTCGGACTTCGTGGAAATGTTCGTCGGCGTCGGCGCCAGCCGCGTGCGCGACATGTTCGAGCAGGCCAAGAAGCATGCCCCGTGCATCATCTTCATCGACGAAATCGACGCCGTCGGTCGCCACCGTGGTGCCGGCCTGGGCGGCGGTCATGACGAGCGCGAGCAGACCCTGAACCAGTTGCTGGTCGAGATGGACGGCTTCGAGGGTGGCGAGGGCGTGATCGTGATCGCCGCGACCAACCGTCCGGACGTGCTGGACCCGGCGCTGCTGCGTCCGGGCCGTTTCGACCGCCAGGTCGTGGTGGGCCTGCCGGACGTGAAGGGCCGCGAGCACATCCTGAAGGTGCACATGCGCAAGCTGCCGCTGGCCGACGACGTCGAGCCGATGGTGATCGCGCGCGGTACCCCGGGCTTCTCCGGTGCCGATCTGGCCAACCTCTGCAACGAGGCGGCGCTGTTCGCCGCGCGTGGCAACGAGAAGGAAGTCCGCATGGACCACTTCGACCGTGCCCGCGACAAGATCCTGATGGGTGCCGAGCGCCGCTCGATGGCCATGAGCGAGGAGGAGAAGACCCTCACCGCCTACCACGAAGCGGGCCACGCCATCGTCGGCCGCCTGGTGCCCGAGCATGACCCGGTCTACAAGGTCACCATCATTCCGCGCGGTCGTGCGCTGGGTGTGACCATGTACCTGCCGGAAGGCGACAAGTACTCGATGAACCGCGTCGCGATCAAGTCGCAGCTGTGCTCGCTGTACGGTGGCCGCGTTGCCGAGGAATTGATCTTCGGTGCCGACAAGGTCACCACGGGCGCCTCCAACGATATCGAGCGCGCCACCAAGATGGCCCGCAACATGGTCACCAAGTGGGGCCTGTCCGACCAGCTCGGTCCGATCGCCTATGGCGAAGAGGACGACGAGGTGTTCCTGGGCCGCTCGGTCACCCAGCACAAGAGCGTGTCCAACGACACCGCGCGCCGCATCGACGAGGAAGTGCGCAACATCCTCGACGAGGCCTACGCACGCACCACCGAGCTGATGACGGCCAACCTGGACAAGCTGCACGCCATGTCGCAGCTGCTGCTGCAGTACGAGACCATCGACGCGCCGCAGATCGACGCCATCATGGAAGGTCGCGATCCGCCGCCGCCGGCCGGCTGGAACAAGTCGAACAAGGATGGTGGCAACGACAAGGGTGGCGACGCCCGTCCGCTGCCGCCGATCGCAGGTCCGGCCGAATCGCACTGACGGTCCGCTGCACGTGACACCAGACGAGGCCGGGGCAACCCGGCTTCGTCGTTTCCGGGCCATCGGCCCCTTCCGAAGCACCGAACTGACGCTGGAGCCCGCATGTCCGCCCCGAAGCCCGAACCGATTTCCCACACCGTCGAGATGGTCATCGCCACCGTGGTGGGCGTGGGGGTAGGCCTGGGTGCCGACAACCTGCTGCTGGGCTGCGTGGTGGGTATCGCGGTCGGCATCGTGCTGAGCATCGCCAAGACCCTGTACGTGGACCGCAAGCGCCGCCGCCGTTGAGGGTGGCGGCAGGGCTGCGCCCTGCACCCGCTTCGAGCCGGAGCAACAGCACAGCAACAGCAACAGCGACAGCGGCATTCCGTGGGATGGCGGGGCGGTGTCGGAGTGCGGGGACGCCGTGAACCCGTCCATGGGGGCTTGGCAGCCGCATCCATGCGGCTGACACCCCGCACTCCGACACCGCCCCACCTCTGACAGATCCTGGTCGCTGTTGGTAGGTGTCGACCTTGGTCGACACGTAGATCCACGCGATGCGTGGATGACTTTCCATCTAAATCGAATATCTCGATATCTGTGAGATTTGAGCCGAGCATGGCTCGGCTCTACAGAAGTGCGGGCAGATTGCGGAAATCTGTCGAAGGCGGGGTGGGTCCGGTTGCGGGGGCGTGAGCCGCATGGATGCGGCGACCGAGCTTACATGGACGTACTTGCAGCGCCCCCCGCAACCGGACCCACCCCGCCATTCCCCAGCAGACCCGCTGTTGCTCTGGCTGTTGCTGTCGCTCTGGCCTCTGCGGGTGCAGGGCGCCGCCCTGCCGAACTAAACTACCCGCCGTTGTCCCTGCAGGATTGCCCATGTTCGATACCTCGCCCCAGCTCGATTGCGCCGGCAGCATCCTGCGCCTGGACCGTGCCCGGGTCATGGGCATCGTCAACGTCACTCCGGACTCGTTCTCCGACGGCGGCGCGCACGACACCACCGAGGCCGCGGTTGCACATGGCCTGAAGCTGGTCGAGGAAGGCGCCGACCTGCTCGATATCGGCGGCGAATCCACCCGTCCGGGCGCTGCATCGGTGTCGGTCGAGGAGGAGCTGCGGCGCGTGATTCCGGTAGTCGAGCAGTTGGCCGCCCGCACCGCGGTGCCGATCAGCATCGACACCTTCAAGCCGGAGGTGATGCGTGCGGCCGTGGCCGCCGGCGCGGGCATGATCAATGACATCTATGGCCTGCGCCAGGAGGGTGCGCTGGACGCCGCCGCTGAAGCCGGCGTGCCGGTGGTGTTGATGCACATGCAGGGCGAGCCCGGCCACATGCAGGCTGATCCGCACTACGACGACGTCGTTGCCGAGGTGCACGGGTTCCTCGTGCAGCGCCTGTTCGCTGCGGAAATGGCCGGCATCGCCAAGAAAAACCTGCTGGTCGATCTCGGCTTTGGTTTCGGCAAGACCACCGCCCACAACATGACCCTGCTGGCGCGCTCGGAGCGCTTTCTGGAACTGGGGGTGCCGATGCTGGCGGGGCTGTCGCGCAAGCGCAGTCTCGGTGAACTGACTGGCCGCGACACGCCGTCCGAACGGGTGGCCGCTTCGGTGGCTGCGCACCTGATCGCGGTCCAGCGCGGCGCGCGCATCGTGCGCGTGCACGACGTGGCGGCCACCGTCGATGCGCTGAAGATCTGGCAGGCAGTGGAAGCCGTGCCGACGCCGCGTACCGACGCCGCGCCGTCGATCCGCTGGCCGGACGAAGACTGATGGGCATCGACCGGCGGCCATTGGCGATCGCCGTGATGGGGCCGACGGCCAGTGGCAAGACCGCCACGGCCATTGCCCTGGCACAGCAGCTGGATGGCGAGATCGTCAGTGTCGATTCGGCGCTGGTCTACCGCCATCTGGACATCGGTTCGGCCAAGCCCGATGCCACCGAACGTGCGCAGGCCCCGCATCACCTGCTGGATCTGCGCGAACCCTGGCAGACCTATTCGGCGGCCGAGTTTGCCGCCGATGCCGGCCGCGTCGTGGCCGACATCGTGGGGCGCGGCAAAACGCCGATCCTGGCTGGTGGCACCGGCCTGTACTTCCGCGCCCTGCTGCAGGGCCTGTCGCCGATGCCGGAGGCCGCCCCGGCGCTGCGTGCTGCATTGGCCGCCGAAGCCGCCGAACGTGGCTGGGCGGCATTGCACGCGGAACTGGCGGAGGTCGATCCGTCCGCCGCTGCGCGCATCCATGCCACCGACCCGCAGCGCATCCAGCGGGCGCTGGAGGTCTACCGCCTCACCGGCACCCCGATCAGTGAATGGCAGCGCCGACCGGGCGTGGCGCCATTGCCGGTGCGTACTCTCAAGCTGATCCTGGCCCCGCGTGACCGCGCCGTCCTGCACCGGCGCATCGAGGCCCGCTTCGATCTCATGCTGGCGCAGGGCTTCCTCGACGAGGTGCGGGCGTTGCGTGCGATGCCGGAAATGGCCGCGGTGGAGGCGCCACTGGACCTGCCCGCGGTGCGTGCGGTCGGCTACCGCCAGGCCTGGGAATACCTGGACGGGGAGGGGGATGCCGCTCGATTCCGTGACAAGGCGATCTTCGCCACCCGCCAGCTGGCCAAGCGCCAGCTGACCTGGTTGCGCGGCGAGCTTGATGCGCGCTGGTTCGACCCCCATATCGACCACGAGCGCCTGGCCGGCGCGGTGTCGACCTTCGTCGCACGCTGAACCCCCGCCAGCCGTGTAACATCATTGGACGGCGGGCGGCTCGGGGGCCGTGGCAACCGTCGGCAACCCAATAAGAACAATAATCAGGAGTGTGCAATGTCCAAGGGGCAATCGCTGCAGGATCCTTTCTTGAACGCACTGCGGCGCGAACGCGTGCCGGTTTCGGTGTACCTGGTGAACGGCATCAAGCTGCAGGGCACGATCGAGTCGTTTGACCAGTTCGTGGTCCTGCTACGCAACACGGTCAGCCAGATGGTCTACAAGCACGCCATTTCCACGGTCGTCCCGGCACGCAACGTGAAGGTCGGTCCGGGCGGTGGTTACGTGCAATCGGGTGAAGGTGGTCAGGCAGGTGATGAAGCAGACGAGTAATACCGGAGCGGTGAATGTTTGACCGCTCGAAAAAGGGCGAACACGCCCTGTTGATCCAGCCGCATTTCGGCAAGCTGGAAGACGATGTGCTGGAAGAGTTCGGTGATCTGGCCCGCTCGGCTGGGGCCAGCATCGCCGCGACGATCACCGCGCGCCTTGACCGTCCCAACCCGTCGACCCTGATCGGCAGCGGCAAGCTGGACGAGATCAAGGCGGCGGCCGATGCCAGCGGCGCAGACCTGATCCTGGTCAACCATGCGTTGAGCCCCGGTCAGGAGCGCAACCTGGAACGCTTCCTGGAGCGCCGGGTGATCGACCGTACCGGCCTGATCCTGGACATCTTTGCCCAGCGTGCGCACAGCCACGAAGGCAAGCTGCAGGTCGAGCTGGCGCAGCTGCGTCACCTGGCGACGCGGCTGGTGCGCGGCTGGACCCACCTTGAGCGCCAGCGCGGCGGCTCGATCGGCCTGCGTGGCCCGGGTGAAACCCAGCTGGAAACCGACCGACGCCTGTTGCAGAAGCGGGTCGAGCAGCTGCAGAAGCGGCTGGAAAAAGTTGAAGTGCAGCGTACCCAGATGCGCCGTGCGCGCGTGCGCAGCGAACTGCCGCGCGTGGCCCTGGTGGGCTACACCAACGCCGGCAAGTCGACCCTGTTCAATGCCATGACCGGTGCCGAGGCCTACGCCGCCGACCAGCTGTTTGCCACGCTGGACCCGACCGTGCGCCGCATTGCGGTCCCTGGCGGCAACGTGGTGCTGGCCGATACCGTCGGCTTTGTCCGTGATCTGCCGCATGACCTGGTTGCCGCGTTCCGTTCGACCCTGTCAGAGGCGCGCGAAGCGGACTTCCTGCTGCACGTGGTCGACGCTGCCGATCCGCATCGCGAGGAGCGCATCGCCCAGGTCGACGAGGTGCTGACCGCGGTCGGCGCTGGCGATCTGCCGCAGCTGCTGGTGTTCAACAAGATCGACCGCATCGACGGTGCCGACGTCCGCCACGATGGCCAGGACGGCATTCCTGATGAATCGCGACGCGAGCGGGTATGGATTTCCGCGCGTGACGGGCGGGGCCTGGACCTGCTGCAGGCGGTGCTGGGCAAGCGCCTGGGCCTGCAGCACGTGACCGGTGAACTGCGCCTGCCGCCCGATGCCGGCCGCCTGCGCGCGCGCCTGCACCAGCTGGAAGTGATCCGCAGCGAACAGGCCGATGAAGAGGGCTGGCTGCTGCAGGTTGACCTGCCGATCGCCGAAGCCGAGAAGCTGGCTGCCAGTGCCGACGGCGCGCCGATCCGCGCCCTGTTGCCGGAAAAGCTGCCCGAGTGGTGAGGTAGCGACCAAGGCCCGGTAGTGCCGGCCGTGGGCCGGCAGCGCAACCGTGCCGCCGGCCCGCGACATCAACCTGTCATCTGCGGTACAACGTGCAGGTTCTTCACCCCACCGTCATGCCGATGTCCATCCCCACCGACGCCGATCTCAACGCCCAGTCCGCCGCGCTCGGGCAGCGCCTGCAGCAGGCCTCGCTGCAGCTGGTGACCGCTGAAAGCTGCAGCGGTGGCTGGATCGCCAAATGCATGACCGACATCGCCGGGTCCTCGGCGTTCTTCGACTGCGGCATGGTGGTCTACAGCTACGAAGCCAAGCAGCGCCTGCTGGGCGTGCGCGCGCAGACCCTGGAGCAGTTCGGCGCGGTCAGCCGCGAAACCGTGCTGGAAATGGTCTCCGGTGCACTGGTCAATTCCGGTGCCGGCATTGCGGTGGCGGTGACCGGGATCGCCGGCCCCGGCGGCGGCAGCCCGGACAAGCCGGTCGGCTGTGTCTGGATCGGCTGGAAGCGCCGTGGCGGCTACGCCCGCGCCGAGCTGTTCCAGTTCGACGGCGACCGCGAAGCCATCCGTCGGCAAACCGTGGCGGCGGCATTGCGCGGCATCGACGCCCAGCTGTGACATGCTGCTCCGGTAATCGTCCGGAGCACGCATGATGTGGGAAACGCTGGGCACAGTCCGTGACCTGGGCCGACTGCAGGAAATTGCCGTTGTCCTGATCCGTTATGGCTTCGGCGACGTGGTGCGGCGCATCGGCCTGGCCACGACGCTTGAACGGGCAGGGCGCCTGCTGCACTGGAACGAGGAGCGGCAGGAACTGCTGCGGATGACCGCGCCGGTGCGCGTGCGCAGCGCGATGCAGGATCTCGGCCCGACCTTCGTCAAGCTCGGCCAGGTGCTGGCGACCCGTGTCGACCTGCTGCCTCCGGAATGGATTGCCGAGCTCTCCGAGCTGCAGAACGCAGTGCCGGCGTTGCCGTACGCGGACATCCGCGAGCAGCTCGAGGCCGACCTTGGCGCGTCGCCCACGGAGGTATTCGCTTTCCTTGATGAAACCCCGATGGCCGCCGCCTCGCTGGCGCAGGCCCATCGTGCGCGCCTGCATGACGGTCGCGAGGTGGTGTTGAAGGTGCGTCGCCCCGGCATCCGCGATGTGGTCGAGGCCGACCTGCGGCTGCTGGCACGCCTGGCCGAGATCGTCGAAGCCCGCCTGCCGGACCTGCGCCGCTATCGTCCGGCCGAGGTGGTGCAGCAGTTCACCGTGTCACTGCGCCGCGAGCTCGATTTCGCCGCCGAATGCCGCAGCGCCGAGCGCATCGCGCGCAACTTCAAGGGCCGCGGCGACATCCTGATTCCCAGCGTGCACTGGCAGTGGACCTGCGAGAGCCTGAACGTGCAGGACTTCGTTGACGGCATCCCCGGCCGCGACCTCGCCGGCGTCGATGCAGCGGGGCTCGACCGCCGCGAACTCGCACGGCGCGGCGCCGACATTGTGTTGAAGATGGTGCTGGAGGACGGAAGCTTCCACGCCGACCCGCACCCCGGCAACATCATCTACCTGCGCGACGGGCGCATCGGCGTGATCGATTTCGGCATGGTCGGCGCGCTGTCGGAAGTGCGTCGCTTCCAGGTCGCACAGTTGCTGCACGGGCTGGTCGAGCAGGACCCGCAGAGCGTGGCCGACGTGCTGCTGGACTGGGCTGGTGGGGTGGAGGTGGATGAGAACCGGCTGCAGCATGACATCAGCCAGTTCGTCGACCAGTACCGCGGTGTGCCGTTGAAGGACCTGCGCATCGGGCTGATGCTGGGCGACATCACCCAGTTGCTGCGCAGCTACAGCCTGACCCTGCCGGCCGACCTGGCGCTGATGATCAAGGCGTTCCTGACCCTGGAAGGCATGGGTCGCCAGTTGGACCCGGATTTCGACATGGCCAGCGCCGCGCGCCCGTTCCTGGAGCGGGTGGTACTGCAACGCTATGCGCCGAAGGCGCTGCTCAAGCGCGGCCGGCGCAGCCTGCTGGGCCTGGTCGATTTCGCCGGTGAGCTGCCGCGCGACCTGCGCAAGCTGGTGCAGGCCGCGCGCCGTGGTCGCCTCCAGCTGAAGGTGGAAACCACGGCGCTGCAGGGTTTCGGCGAACAGGTGAACCGCGCGGCAAACCGGCTGGTGATGGGCATCGTTACCGCCGCCCTGATCATCGGCTCGTCGATCGTGATGCACAGCGTCGGCGGCGTTTCCAGCCGCTGGCTGCTGGCGCTGGGCGTATGCGGCTTCATCGGCGCCGGCTTCTGTGGCGTCTGGATCCTGTTTTCGATATGGAGAAGCGGTAAACACACGTGAGTGTGTTTACCGCAGCGGTTCCCGCCGGGAACCGCGGAATCGCGCAGCGATTCCTGTAGAGCCGACCGCTGGTCGGTTGCTTTTGCCTTTACCAGCCGGGCCATGCACGGCGACGGTTGCCGACCATGCCTCGGCCCCATAGGTAGGTGTCACCCCCTGTCGCACCAGGCACTTGCAGATCCGGATGTTAGTAGTAATACTACTAACCATGGACCTGACCGACACCCAGCAGGCGATCCTGCAGTTGATCGCCGAGCGTATCGAGAGCGAAGGCGCACCGCCGTCGCAGACTGAAATCGCACGTGCGTTCGGCTTCAAGGGCGTGCGCGCGGCCCAGTACCACCTGGAAGCCCTGGAGCAGGCCGGTGCGATCCGTCGCATCCCTGGCCAGGCTCGCGGCATCCGCCTGGTGCAGGCCCCGCCGGTCGAGAAGCTGGCCGAGCCGGGCCTGCCCGACAGCGTGCTGCGTCTGCCGGTGCTGGGCCGGGTGGCGGCCGGCCTGCCGATCGGTGCCGATATCGGCTCGGACGATTTCGTGGTGCTGGACCGGGTGTTCTTCTCGCCGGCGCCGGACTACCTGCTGAAGGTGCAGGGCGATTCGATGATCGACGAGGGCATCTTCGACGGTGACCTGATCGGCGTGCACCGTACCCGTGATGCCCATTCCGGGCAGATCGTGGTGGCCCGCATCGATGACGAGATCACCGTCAAGCTGCTGAAGATCGCCAAGGACCGCATCCGCCTGCTGCCGCGCAACCCCGATTACAAGCCGATCGAGGTGCTGCCGGATCAGGACTTCGCGATCGAAGGGCTCTATTGCGGTCTGCTGCGACCCAACCGTTGACCTGCTCCACAGTGCATTTTTCCGCGGTCTTTTGTGGCGATTCTCTGGTTCCACTGAGGTTGGTACGGATGTCCGATAATTCTTTTCAGAGCGCCGGGCAGAATCTCAGCCTGTGCGATACGTCCGACTTAAAGTGAGCCCATGGCAAAGAAGACCCCCAAAGACAGCACCTCCAACGACATCACCTCTGCAAGGACCCAACCGATGGACGAGAACAAGAAGCGCGCCCTCGCTGCAGCTCTGGGCCAGATCGAGAAGCAGTTCGGCAAGGGCTCGGTGATGCGCATGGGCGACCGCGTGGTCGAGCCCGTTGAAGCCATCCCGACCGGTTCGCTGATGCTCGACATCGCACTGGGCATTGGCGGCCTGCCGAAGGGCCGTGTCGTTGAGATCTACGGGCCGGAATCCTCGGGCAAGACCACCCTGACCCTGCAGGCCATCGCCGAATGCCAGAAGCTGGGCGGCACTGCGGCCTTCATCGACGCCGAGCATGCACTGGACCCGATCTACGCCGGCAAGCTGGGCGTGAACGTGGATGACCTGCTGCTGTCGCAGCCGGATACCGGTGAGCAGGCGCTGGAAATCGCCGACATGCTGGTCCGTTCGGGCTCGGTGGACATCCTGGTGATCGACTCGGTCGCCGCGCTGACCCCGAAGGCCGAAATCGAAGGCGAGATGGGCGACCAGCTGCCGGGCCTGCAGGCCCGACTGATGAGCCAGGCGCTGCGCAAGCTGACCGGCAACATCAAGCGCTCCAACACGCTGGTGATCTTCATCAACCAGCTGCGCATGAAGATCGGCGTGATGATGCCGGGCCAGAGCCCGGAAACCACCACCGGTGGTAACGCGCTGAAGTTCTATGCCTCGGTCCGCCTGGACATCCGCCGCATCGGCGCGATCAAGAAGGGCGACGAGATCATCGGCAACCAGACCAAGATCAAGGTCGTCAAGAACAAGCTGGCGCCGCCGTTCAAGCAGGTCATCACCGAGATCCTGTACGGCGAGGGCATCAGCCGTGAAGGCGAACTGATCGACATGGGCGTGGAGGCCAAGCTGGTCGAGAAGGCAGGCGCCTGGTACAGCTACGGTGAGGAACGCATCGGCCAGGGCAAGGACAACGCCCGCGGTTACCTGCGTGACAACCCGACCGTCGCCGCCAAGCTCGAAGCCGAGCTGCGCGAGAAGTTCCAGCCGACTGAAGCCGCCCGCGAGGAAGGCGACGACGACGGCGACGACGAGTAAGGCTTGCTGTGGGGCAGGGCGGCGCCGTCAGTGACGTCGCCCTGCCTCGCAGGTTCGAATCGCCCAGGGATGGGCAGGGCGCCACGGACGGCGCCACCCTTGGAGCACCGATGTCCGACTCCGACGATATTCCCACCGGCCGCAAGCGCCGGCCACGTGAGCAGACGCCCGTGCAACGCGCGCTGGGCCTGCTGGTCCGCCGTGAGCATTCGCGGAGGGAGCTGACCCGCAAGCTGACCGCCCGTGGCATCGAAGACGAAGCCGCGCAGGCGGCCGTGGCCAAGCTGACCGAGGCGGGCTGGCAGGACGACACCCGTTTTGCCGAGAACCTGGTGCGGATGCGCGCCAACACCGGCTACGGGCCGATCCATGTCCGCGCCGAGCTGGGCACCCATGGACTGGACAGTGCTGCGATTGCGGCGGCGATGGACAGCTACGAGGGCGATTGGCAGGAAAACGCCCGTGACCTGGTCTGCCGCCGCTTCGGCGAGGCCGGCCCGCAGGACCTGACGCAGCGGCGCAAGGCCGCCGATCTGCTGGCTAGACGTGGCTTTGACGGCGATAGCATTCGGCGCGCGACCCGCTACGACCCGGATGACTGAGACTGGCGGCGCCGGGCCTGATACCCTTTAGGTTTTCGGCGGTCCCTTGCGACCCTGGCCAATGTGGCCGGTGGTCCGGGTCCGCCGGCCCGCAGACTGCCAGCCCTCAATGAACGCATCCGCCAAATTCACGACTTCCCAGATCCGCAGCGATTTCCTTGAATTCTTCAAGGGCAAAGGCCACACCATCGTGCCGTCGGCGCCGCTGGTGCCGGGCAACGATCCGACCCTGCTGTTCACCAACTCCGGCATGGTGCAGTTCAAGGACGTGTTCCTTGGCGCGGAGAAGCGCAGCTACGTGCGCGCGGCCGACGTCCAGCGCTGCCTGCGGGCGGGCGGCAAGCACAACGACCTCGACCAGGTGGGTTACACCGCACGCCACCACACCTTCTTCGAGATGCTGGGCAACTGGTCGTTCGGCGACTATTTCAAGAAGGACGCGATCGCCTGGGCCTGGGAACTGCTGACCCAGGTCTGGAAGCTGCCGGCCGAGCGCCTGCTGGTCACCGTCTACCAGACCGACGACGAAGCCTACGCGCTGTGGCGCGACATGGTCGGTGTGCCGGAAGAGCGCATCGTGCGCATTGGTGACAACAAGGGCGCGCCGTTCGCGTCGGACAACTTCTGGCAGATGGCCGACACGGGTCCGTGCGGCCCGTGCACCGAGATCTTCTACGACCACGGTGACCATATCGCCGGCGGCCCCCCGGGCTCCCCGGATGAGGACGGCGACCGCTTCATCGAAATCTGGAACCTGGTGTTCATGCAGTTCGACCGCCAGCCCGACGGCACCCTGGTGCCGCTGCCGGCGCCGTGCGTGGATACCGGCATGGGCCTGGAGCGCCTGGCGGCGATCCTGCAGCACGTGCATACCAACTATGAGATCGACCTGTTCCAGGCGCTGATCCGCAAGGCGTCGGAGCTGACCGGTACGGCCGACCTGGAGAACAAGTCGCTGCGCGTGATCGCCGATCACATCCGCGCCTGTTCGTTCCTGATCGTCGACGGTGTACTGCCGTCCAACGAAGGCCGCGGCTACGTGCTGCGCCGTATCATCCGCCGCGCCCTGCGCCACGGCTGGATGCTGGGCGTGCGCCAGCCGTTCTTCAGCAAGCTGGTGCCGACCCTGGTCGAGCAGATGGGCGAGGCCTATCCGGAACTGCCGGCGGCGGTGGACACCGTTACCCGTGCGCTGCAGGCCGAGGAAGAGCGTTTCGCTGAAACCCTCGACGCCGGCATGAAGATCTTCGAGGACGTCGCCGCCAGGGCCAGCAACGGCGTGATCCCGGGCGTTGACGCTTTCCGCCTGTATGACACCTATGGCTTCCCGCTCGACCTGACCCAGGACATCGCCCGCGAGCGTGACCTGACGGTCGACATCGCCGGCTTCGATGCCGCGATGGAGCAGCAGCGCGAGACCGCACGGGCGGCCGGCAAGTTCGGCGGCGGCGTGACCCTGCCGGCGGAGCTGGTGGCCACGCTCAGCCCGACCCGTTTCCTGGGCTACGACCGCCTGCAGGCCGATGGCCTGACCGTACTGGCCGTACTGAAGGACGGCCGTCCGGTGCAGTCGGCCGATGCGGGTGATGCGGTCATCGTGATTACCGATCAGACCCCGTTCTACGCCGAATCCGGCGGTCAGGTCGGCGACACCGGCGTGCTGACCGGCAACGGTGTGTGCCTGGCGGTGGAAGATACCCAGAAGTTCGCCGGCCAGTTCCATGGCCATGTCGGCACCTTGTCCGAAGGCGGCCTGAAGGTCGGCGACGTGCTGTCCGGCCAGGTTGACGGCGAGCGCCGCGGCGCCACCATCCTCAACCACTCCGCCACCCATCTGCTGCACGCGGCCCTGCGTGAAGTACTGGGCACCCATGTGCAGCAGAAGGGCTCGCTGGTCGCGCCGGACCGCCTGCGTTTCGACTTCTCGCACTTCCAGCCGATCAGCGCGGAAGAGCTGGCGGTGATCGAGCGCAAGGTCAACCAGCAGGTGCGCGCCAACAATGCCGCCGAAGTGCACACCATGGCCATGCAGGAGGCGCTGGACTTCGGCGCAATGGCCCTGTTCGGCGAAAAGTACGGCGAGCATGTGCGCGTGCTGAAGATGGGTGACTATTCCACCGAGCTGTGCGGCGGTACCCACGTCAACCGTACCGGTGATATCGGCCTGTTCAAGATCACCTCCGAGGGCGGTGTTTCCGCCGGCGTGCGCCGCATCGAGGCGGTCACCGGCCAGGGCGCCCTGGACTATGTGGACGCCGAAGAGGCCCGCCTGGCCGAAGCCGCCGAGCTGCTCGGTGGCAGCGCCGGCGACGTGGTCGAGAAGATCCGCGCCCTCGGCCAGCGCCAGAAGCAGCTGGAGCGCGAACTGGAGGCCGTGAAGGCCAAGGTCGCCGCCGGTGCCACGGCCGATCTGTCCGGCCAGGCTGTCGAGGTCGCCGGGGTGAAGGTCCTGGCTGCCCGCCTGGAAGGCTTCGACGCCAAGGCCCTGCGTGACGCCATGGATCGCCTGAAGCAGCAGCTGGGTGACGCGGTGATCGTGCTGGCCGGTGCCCAGGACGGCAAAGCCGCCCTGGTCGCAGGCGTGAACGGCAGCGCAACGGGCAAGGTCAAGGCCGGGGAACTGTTGTCCCATATCGCCGGTCAGATCGGGGGCAAGGGCGGCGGACGCCCGGACCTCGCCCAGGGTGGTGGCGAGGACGGGCCCGCCCTTGCCACTGCGCTGGCTGCAGTTGTCGAATGGGTCAGCCCCCGCCTGTGATGATCCCCGCCGTCCCCCTCCTTGTAGGAGCGGGACGGCTGACGGTACCATTGCGAAATCTTTTCCCTTTGTCGTGGTAGCGCTTCTTGACGGAGCGTCAAGCCGGTGGGGGATACCCTTCCACACGGTTCCATGGAGACTTGCAAAAATGTTGATCCTGACTCGCCGCGTCGGCGAAACCCTGATGATCGGTGACTCGGTGAGCGTCACCGTGCTTGGCGTCAAGGGTAACCAGGTGCGTATCGGCATCACCGCGCCGAAGGACGTCGCTGTGCATCGCGAAGAGATCTATCAGCGCATCCAGCGCGGTGACGAAGCCGGTGGCACCGGTAGCGAAAATTCTGCCGAATAACGCTTTACCTTCGCACTCGATTAACGTTATGATTCACGCCCCGCTGAGGTGCAACGCACCAGACGCGGTGAATACCCCGGAGTGATGCCCGAGTGGCCGAAGGGGCTCCCCTGCTAAGGGAGTATAGGGTCAAAAGCTCTATCGAGGGTTCGAATCCCTCTCACTCCGCCAGATACAAAGAAGCGCCTGCAGATCCTCGATCTGCAGGCGTTTTTCTTTGTGGGGTGTTGGGACGTGCAGCCTGCGCGGGGCTGTACGTCCTTAGTGATCGGTACCGGTGGCAGGTACTGCAGCAGGCGTCGTTGCAGGTGCCGGAGCGCCGGCAGCAGGAAGCTGTGGCGGCTCGAGATCACGCGGTGGGGTTTCGCGCCACAGCAAGGCAAGCGTGCAGTCGTTGGCACGTTCCCTGCACATCCTTTCGGCCTTGCGCTGCGCGGCGTCCGCCGTCTTCTCACCCAGTGCAAAGCCCAACGCCACCGTGCCCGTCGCGATGGCCGAATAGCCTTCGCGGGTCGTGCTGGCAGACTGGCCACAATTGCGCGATCGCAACGCGCAGTAGTGCAGCGACTGCTGCATCGCGGTGGTCAGGGAGTGCTGGTTCATCGAGTAGCCGTAGCGGCCATCCCTGTCGTAGGTGATCGCAGATGCGGCACCTGCCCCCGAGGTGATGGTCAACAACATCCCAAGGGAAATCGCTTGCTTCCAGTTCATGGCCATCTCCTTTTCGACGGATGGTGGATCAACCCGGGTCCGCGACGCAACCCGGCACGTCGCCGTGCCGGGTGCCTGCAGGTAATCCGCCTGCAGGCCGGTTCTCATTCCGCCGGGGCTCAGAGCCTGACCGTCACACCCACCTGGAAGCCACGCCCCGGCAGCGGGGCGATGTACTTCAACGGCGAGTTGTGCGGGCGCGCTTCCTCGTTGAGCAGGTTGCTGCCGTTGACGAACACTTCCATGCCGGCGATGTAGCTGTTGCGCACCGGCAGTTCGCGGCTGACCTGCAGATCGACCAGGTTGAACGCGTCCAGTGGAATTTCCTCGCTGACGTTGCGGCCGAGGTACTTCTGCGTGCCGTAGTAGGTACTGGACAGCTGCGCCTTCCAGCCCTGGCGTTGCCATTGCAGGTTGGCGCCGTAGCGGTTGGTCGGCATGTTGGGCAGGTACTCGCCATCATTGTGGGCGCGCAGCGCGTCCGGGTGGTCGGCCTTGTTCTTGACCAGGTCGGCGAAGGCCGAGATGTTCAACGTGCCATAGCGGCCGAGATCCAGCGCCTGTGAAGCGTCGATCTCGAAGCCCTTCACCGTGGTGTCGGTCTGCTTCCAGTACTTCAGCGGCAGGCGGTTGGCGGTCTGCAGGCCCGAGTAGCCAAGGTAGAGGTAGTTCTCGTACTTCATCCGGTACGCGGTGGCCGACAGCTCGAAACCGCCGAGGTGGAACAGGCCGGTCAGCTCTAGGTTCTTCGCACGCTCCGGCTCCAGGTTCTGGTTGCCTTCTTCCTGGGTCATCACCGAATAGTGCGCGTTGCTGGCATACAGCTCGTTGATCTCCGGTGCGCGCTGCGAGGATGAGTAGCGCACCTTGGCGGCAAACATGGGGCCGAGCTCGACGTACGAGCCGAGGCTGTAGCTGTTGAGCCGGTAGTCGCGGTCCTGCAGTTTCGTGTTGGCAGCATTGCGCGCGGTCTTGAAGCGGCTGGGCTGCAGCGTGTGGTCGACACGCTCATGACGGAGGCCGGCATCGAAGGTGGCCCAGCCAAAGTCCAGCGTCTCTTTCAGGAACACCGCATTGCTGCGGGTATCGACATCGGGCAGGTAGCGCAGCGAGCCGCTGCCGGTGACATCACGCGACTGGTGGCTGAGGCCGAGCATGCCGCTGAGCGGGCCGACGCGCTGGTGGCTGAGCAGCAGCTCGGCCTGGGTGCTTTCGAAGTCATAGTCGTTGGCCCGGGTGGCACCGAGTCGTTCGCCCGAGGTGTTGTCCAGCTTGGAGACACGCAGTTCGGCGCGCTCGAAATACGGCAGCGGATCGCGCAGCAGCGCCTCCAGCGCGTAGCGCTGCTGCTTGATCACCACGCCCACCGGAAGGCCATCGGCGTAGTTCGAGCCGAACGACAGGTTCTGCATCGAGAAGCCGGGCACGCCGTATTCGCTGTCCTTGGCATCGATGCTGACACCGACGTAGCCGCGGTCGAAGAACAGGGTCGAGCCGGCGGCCACCTGCGAATTGCGTGAGTAGCTGTTGCCCAGCCGGTGGTGGTAATCGGGGGTTACGTCATTGTTGATCTGCTTCTGCACGTACGACGGGGTGCCGGGCACATAGGCCGGGTTGACCGGATTGATGTAGGTGCGGCGCTGCCAGACCGAGGTCGGGTTGTTGGTGAAGAAGGAGAAATCACCGTCGGCCCAGTCCGGGTTCTCGGTCATGAACTGGTCGATATAGGGCTGCGAGGCCTTGTTGTAGATCTGCTGGACGCGTGCCTCCTTCTGGCAGCTGTCGGCCAGCGCCGAGTTGACGCCGCCGGTGGCGGGGAACAGCGCGGTGTTGCAGACGCTGGCCTTGCTGTTGCCGGGGATGTCGTAGTGGGAGATGCGCTGGCGCGAGACCTGCAGGTTGGTGGAGATGTTGCGCTGGTTGTTGAAGTTCATGCGGAAGCCCTGCGCGTCGGCGGCGTTGAAGCCCTTGCGCAGGACCAGTTCCATCGACTGGTCCTTGTCTTCCATGCTGCGCGAGATCAGGCCCGAGTCGATCTCCACGCTGCCGCCGATCGCGTTGCCGCCATAGCGCACCGTGTCGGAGGACTTGTTGACGGTAACGCTGCGCACGAACAGTGGGTCGAAGGGAATGTTGATGTCACCGCTGATCGCATTCATGCCAAGGATGGACTGGCCATCCTGCAGGATCTGAACCCGGTTGCCGCTGAGACTGCGGATGACCGGGGCGCCCGCGTTCGGTCCGAAAGCACTGTTCTGCACGCCGGAGACATGCTCAAGCAGCCCACCCAGGGTGCGGTTCTGCGCCTGTGGATTGTCCACGGTGACCCGGCTGTCGATTCGCGAGGGCTTCGAGGCCTCGACCTGAAGCGTGGGAAGGGTGGGTTCGTCCGCGGCGTGGGCGGTGTGGACGGCGAACAGAATGGCGGCAGCAAGCAGATGGCGACGCATGACACGCTCCGTGAAAATAGTGTGAAATGTTATAACGTAACTATTTGTGTCGGCAAGGGGCGAATGGGCCTTGCCTCGGGGCTGGAGATGAGAATGGATCTCATATGAAAATAGCTGGCATTCCCCTGCAGGCGACGCCATGCACGCCCTCACCCTTGCCGACCTGGACTATCTCGGCCGCCGCAGCGGCTTCCGCTACCGACTGCCGGAGCCGCTTGCCGTTGCTGGCGAATCCTGCGTGGTCGAGGGCAGGGTGGAGCAGCGCTGCCTGCGCCCGGGCTTGACCCTGGCGCTGTCGGATGTGGTTGCGCACCAGACCTTCGAGGCAACTTCGGAAGTGCCCCCGGCGTTCTCGGCCATCGTGATGCTGGAGGGGCGCGCCGGCGCGAGGCTGTCAGGGCAGGCGCAGATCGGAATGCGCCCGGGCGCGGGCGCGAGGATACTGGCCGATGCGGCGCCCATGACCGCGATCCACCCCGCCGGGCAGCGCATGCGCAGCCTGAATGTCTCGTTGGACGCATCGGCGCCGCTGGATGACCCGGTGATCAACGAACTGCTGTCCGCGCACCGCTCCGACGGCCGGCCATTGCACAGCTGGCAGGTACCCGCGCATCTCGGGCACGCTGCCGACCAGCTGCTGTCGGGTGTATGGGACGGCGCGATGCATGCGCTGATGTGCGAGGGCGTGGGCCTGCAGATGCTGGCACTGTCCCTGGGGGCGCCCGTACGCGATGCCGTATTGGAGCTGCGCGTGTCCGCGCGCGATCGCCGCATGCTGCAGCGGGTGATCGATTGCCTGCAGGCAGCGCCGGCCGCCGATCACAGCCTGGACGATCTGGCGCGCGTGGCCTGCATGAGCGCCAGCAGCCTGCGCCTGAAGTTCCTGCAGGTGTATCGATGCTCGGTATTTGCCTGGCTGCGCGAGCATCGGTTGCAGCGGGCCTGCGAGCAGCTCCGGCAGGGCTTCAGCGTGCAGCAGGCCGCGCATTTCGCCGGCTACCGGCATGCCACCAATTTCGCGACCGCGTTCCGTGCGCGCTATGGCATCGCACCGAGCCGGTTCCGCTGACACTCGATCATCGTCGGCAGCGCGCAAACACCTGCTGCGTCCGCGCATACGTGCGCTCACGTTCAAATGACAATAATTCTCATCCAGCCTTTCCTTCCCGCTGGACCTCCCATGCCTGCCTGTTTCCGCCCGTGTGCCCTGGCAACCGCCATCGGCACGACCCTGGCGCTGTTCAATGCTGCCCATGCCGCCGAACGCGCACCTGCCGCCACGGCCTCGCAACTGCCCACCGTGCAGGTCACCGCCGATCTCGACGGCAGCACCGAATCGTCTCGCTCCTACACCACCGATTCCATGGGCACGGCGACCGGCCTGTCGCTGACCTCGCGGCAGACACCGCAGTCGGTCAGCGTCGTCACCCACCAGCAGATCGAGGACCGCGCGCTGCTGAGTACGGCCGATGCGCTGGCCACCGCGCCAGGCATCTCGGTCACGCGCAGCGATGCCAACCGCTACTCGTTCTCGGCGCGGGGTTTCGAGATCGACAACTACCAGTTCGATGGCGTGGTGATGCCGGTGCTGTCGCCGTGGAATTTTGGCGAGAACAACCTGGACATGGTGGTGTATGACCGCATCGAGATCGTGCGTGGTGCCAACGGCCTGATGACCGGCGCCGGCAATCCTTCGGCGGCGGTGAATTACGTGCGCAAGCGCCCGCTGCGCGAGTTCGCCGCCAGTGCCGGGCTCAGCCTCGGCCGCTGGAACGCACGGCGCGCATGGGCGGATGTGTCCAGCCCGTTGAGCAGGGAAGGACGCGTACGCGGTCGCCTGGTGGCGGCGAAAGCAGAGGGCGACAGCTACACCGCCGGCCTGGATAGCACCGCAAAGACACTTTACGGCGTGGTCAGCGTGGATCTGGGAGAGGACACCGGGCTGATCGCCGGCATCTCCTACCAGGGCAATGACAACCGTGGCTTTGGCAGTGGCTTCGCGCTGTTCAACGCCGATGGCACGCGCACCGCCTTCGATCGCTCGGTATCGGCCACGGCCCCGTGGGCGCGGATGAGCACCGATACCCGCAACGGCTTCTTCGATTTCAACCACCGCTTCGGTAACGAGTGGCAGGCGCGGGTGTCCTACAGCCGTTCGCATACCGACATGGAGATGAAGCACCTCTATCGCGGCGGCTATCCCGATCCGGTCACCGGTGCCATGCCCAATGGCAACAGCTTCACCCGCTACGATGGACCCGTGCGACGCGAGGCGCTCAGTGCCAGCCTGTCGGGTCCGTTCCAGCTGTTCGGTCGCCAGCACACAGCGTCGATCGGCTGGTCGCGGTCGCGCGACGAGATCGCGCTGGGGCAGTACCGCGCGCTTGCGCCGCTGCCGCCGTTGGCCAGCTACCTCGACTGGCACGGGCCAGGCACGCCGGAGCCGGTGTGGGCCAGCAGCAAGACCCAGGCCGATGATCTGGACAACCATCAGAGCGGCGCCTACGCGGTGGCGCGGCTGTCGCTGGCTGACCCGCTGCATGCGGTCGTCGGTGCTCGCCTGAGCAATTGGGAGACGGACCAGGTCTACTTCGGCAGCAAGCGCAAGTACCGCTATCGCAACGAGTTCGTGCCGTATGCCGGCTTGGTCTGGGACCTCAACGGCTACAGCAGCGTCTACGCCAGCTACACCGGCATCTTCAAGCCGCAGAACAATCGCGATGCATCCGGGCAGATCCTCGACCCGGTCAGCGGCCGCAGCTATGAGCTGGGCCTCAAGGGCAGCTGGCTGCAGGAGCGCTTGAATGCTTCAGCCGCGCTGTTCCGTACCCGGCAGGACAACCTGGCCGAAGCCACCGGCGGGCTGGTCGAGGGCAGTACGCAGGCGGCGTACCGCGCAGTGAAGGGTGCAACGGTGGATGGACTGGAACTTGAACTGGCCGGTGAGCCATTGCCGGGCTGGAGCCTGGGCACCAGCTTCACCACGTTCATCGCGCAGGACGCGCAGGGCAGGGCCATCAATACCGCCAAGCCACGCAGCCTGTTCAAGCTGTTCACTACCTGGCGCCTGCCCGGTACATGGGACCGGCTCACCCTTGGCGGTGGCGTGGACTGGCAGAACCGCATGTACCAGACCGCCACGGCACCCGGAAACCGCCGGGTGCCGGTAGAGCAGCCCGGCTATGCGCTGGTCAACCTGATGGCGCGCTACCAGTTCAGTTCCAACCTGTCCGCGGCGGTCAACATCAACAACCTGTTCGACCGCCACTACTATTCGCAGATCGGCTTCTACAACCAGGGCTGGTACGGCGCGCCGCGCAACGTGATGTTCACCGTGAAGGTCGGCTATTAAGGCGCGACGTTGCCCTGTGTTCAGCGCTTCGGCTTGTACCCGGCACGGGTGACGGGCACGATCCGAAACGCTGCGCCCCACAATGTCCTACGCAGAGCCTTCTTCACTCGAACGGAGCATCGTATGAAGCTGTTGTCCGCTGTGTTGTTGTCCGCGCTGTCACTGCCGGTTGCGTCGGCGCTGGCGATGGAGGCCTCACCCTCACCGCTGCTGGGGCGTTGGTCACTGGATATCGCCACCTCGGCGCTGCCCGAAGCGCAGCGCCCGAAGCAGGTGGTGCTGGAGTTCAAGGACGCCGGCAGCGGTCGCTGGAGTTCGCACGTGGATATCGTCCTGCATGACGGCAAGACCATGAAATCCGATGGCACGCTGGCCCTGGACGGCACGCCGGGCGCCTTGTCCGGCACCTATGGTGCGGACAAGGCCAACCTGAAGCTGCCGGCGCCGAACACGCTGGTGATGCAGCTGGTGGACCATGGCACGCCCGCCTCGACCCGCATCTATACCGTGGCCGACGACCGCGCGACGATGACCGAGACCAAGGCGTTCTACGGCCATGACGGTACGCCGATCCTGCAGACCAACCTGTTCAAGCGGCTGCCGTAGCGGCACTGCGTGCGCCGCGCCCGCGGGGAGGGCCCGCGGGCGTGACGCCTGCCGCCCTACACCGCGGCCGGATCGGGCTTGCCACTATCGATGCCGTATCGGTCGATGGCTTCCTGCACCCGCGAGCGCTCGATGCGGCCCTCATCGGCCAGCGCCTTCAGGGCCGCCAGCACGATGAAGTGGCGATCCACTTCGAAGAACGTGCGCAGTGATTCACGCGTGTCCGAGCGGCCGAAGCCGTCGGTGCCCAATGCAGTGAAACGGCGGTCATTGATGAAGGGACGGATCTGGTCGCCGACGATCTTCATGTAGTCGGTGGCCACCACCAGCGGCCCTTCATAGTCCTGCAGGCACTGCTGCACGTACGGCACACGGGGTTCCGCGGCCGGATGCAGCAGGTTCCAGCGTTCGGCAGCCAGTCCGTCGCGGCGCAGTTCGGTCAGGCTGGTCGCGCTCCAGACGTCACTGGCGATGCCGAAGTCCTGTTGCAGCAACTCGGCCGCGGCCTCCACTTCGCGCAGGATCGAGCCACTGCCCATCAGCTGCACGCGTGGCTGCGAGGTCCCTCGTTCGGAGGGCGCGGGGTGCAGCAGGTACAGTCCCTTCAGGATGCCGGCCTCGACGCCCTCGGGCAGGGCAGGATGCGGGTAGTTCTCGTTGAGTACGGTGATGTAGTAGTAGATGTCTTCCTGGTCGACATACATGCGGCGCAGGCCGTCGTGGATGATCACCGCCAGTTCGTAGTTGAAGGTCGGGTCGTAGGACACGCAACTGGGAATCACCGACGAGAGCACGTGGCTGTGGCCATCGTCGTGCTGCAGACCCTCGCCCATCAGCGTGGTGCGGCCGGAGGTGGCGCCGAGCAGGAAACCGCGCGTACGCGCATCGGCGGCGGCCCATGCCAGGTCGCCGACGCGCTGCAGGCCGAACATCGAATAGAAGATGTAGAACGGAATCGTGGCCAGGCCATGGTTGCTGTAGGCGGTACCGGCGGCGATCCACGAACAGATCGCACCGGATTCGTTGATGCCTTCCTGCAGGATCTGCCCGTCCCTGGCTTCCTTGTAGTAGCTCAACTGGCCGGCGTCCTGCGGGGTATACAGCTGGCCCAGGTACGAATGGATGCCGATCTGGCGGAACAACCCCTCCATGCCGAAGGTGCGCGATTCATCGGGCACGATCGGAATCACCAGCCTGCCCAGTTCCGGGTCCTTCAGCAGGCTGGTGAGGATGCGCACGAAGCCCATCGTGGTGGACTGGCCACGATCGCCGCTGCCCTGCAGCTGGCTGTTGAAGATCGACAACGGTGGCAGCGGCAGCGGATCGACCCGGGCCAGGCGCGCCGGCAGCTGCCCACCCTGGATGCGGCGGCGCTCGGCGAAGTAGAGCGCTTCGGCGCTGCCCGGTTCCGGGCGCAGGTAGGGCATCTCTTCCAGTTGTTCGTCGCTGACCGGCAGGTTGAAGCGGTCGCGGAACGCACGCACCGCGTCGGCGCTCATCTTCTTCAGCTGGTGGTTGATGTTCTGGCCTTCGCCGGCTTCACCCATGCCGAAGCCCTTGACCGTCTTGGCCAGGATCACGGTGGGCCGGCCGCTGGTGTTCACTGCCTGCTGGTAGGCGGCGTACACCTTCTGCGGATCATGGCCACCACGCGCCAGCGCCCAGATGTCGTCGTCGCTCATGTGCGCGACCAGCTCCAGCAGTTCGGGATAGCGGCCGAAGAAGTGCTCGCGCACATACGCGCCGTTCTGCGACCTGAAGGTCTGGTAGTCGCCGTCCACGCATTCCATCATGCGCTGGCGCAGCAGGCCGCTGTGGTCGCGGGCCAGCAGATCGTCCCAGCCACTGCCCCAGATCAGCTTGATCACGTTCCAGCCGGCGGCGCGGAAGGTACCTTCCAGCTCCTGGATGACCTTGGCGTTGCCGCGCACCGGTCCGTCCAGGCGCTGCAGGTTGCAGTTGACCACGAACACGAGGTTGTCCATCCGCTCGCGGCCGGCCAGCGAGATCGCAGCCAGTGATTCGGGCTGGTCCATCTCGCCGTCACCGAGGAAGGCCCATACCTTGCGACCCTGGTGTTCCTTCAGGCCACGGTACTCGAGGTAGCGCATGTAGCGCGCCTGGTAGGCGGCGGTGAGCGGGCCCAGCCCCATCGACACGGTGGGGAACTGCCAGAACTCCGGCATCAGGCGCGGGTGCGGGTAGGAGGACAGTCCTTCGCGCCCGGCTTCGCGGCGGAAGTTGTCCATCCGCTGCGATTCGATGCGGCCTTCCACATAGGCACGGCCATAGATGCCCGGCGCGGAATGGCCCTGGATGTAGATCATGTCGCCGTCGAAGGTGTCGGTACGGCCACGGAAGAAGTGGTCGAAGCCCACGTCGTACAGCACGGCGGCCGACTGGTAGGTGGCGATGTGGCCACCGACGTTGGAATGCCTTCCGGCGCGCAGCACCATCACCATCGCGTTCCAGCGGATCATCGCATTCAAGCGGCGCTCGATGGCCAGGTCGCCCGGATAGGCAGGTTGGCGCTCGGGCGGAATGGTGTTGACGTAGGCGGTCCAGGCGCGGGTGTGCAGGTCGCCGTGCTGCTGGGCATCGAGCTCGCTGAGCTGGTCGATCAGGTAATGCGCGCGTGGCCGGCCACCGGCCTGCATCACCGCCTCCAGCGATTCACGCCACTCCCGCGTTTCCAGCGGGTCGGTATCGAAGGGGATGAGGGCTTGGTTCATGGCGGTCTCCAGAGGGCGCCGGCCGGCCGCCTGCCGGGGCGACAACACCGGCAGGGCGCACAGCACTGGAGCGGGGTTGCCACGGCGGGGCCGGGACGCGAAGGGCGACCGTCGCGGTCACCGGGACGACAAGCGTAGGCCGGGCCTGCTGGCATCGATAGGCGGGCCCGGCTTGGGTCTCTGGCAAGCAGGCGTTGGCATGCTGCTGCAACACCGCTGTCACCGAGGGCCGTCACCCTGCTGGGTTTTCCAGCCTCGGGGTGGTTGGTCGGCCGTGAACAGCGTGAGGATCTGGGAAAAGAGCTACGAACTGCGGCGCAGGCTGCTGCGTGGCTTCTTCCTGCGTCGCGGCTCGGCCAGCGAGGATGCCGAGGATCTCGCCCAGGAGGTGTACCTGCGGCTGCTGCGCACGACTGGCGAGGATGCGGCGGCGATCGAGAACCCGGAAGCCTACCTGTTCACTGTTGCGGCCAATCTGGCGCGCGAGCACGCACGCTCGCGTTCCACGTTGCCGCCCCTGGAAGACGTCGATCTGCTGGCTGAAGTGCTGAAGAGTGAAGAAGACATTGAAGGTGAGTTCGAGCGCGCGCAGCGCTGGAACGATATCCGCAGTGCCATCGCACAGTTGCCGACGACCACGCGGCGGGTGATGGAGCTGCACTATCGCGACGGGCTGGACTGCCCGGGAATCAGCCAGCAGCTGCAGGTGTCGGTGCACATGGTGCGCAAGCATATCGGCAAGGGCCTGGAGGCCTGCAGGAAGGCGCTTGGCGTCAGGGAGCGCACATGAACCGGCATCCATCCGACGTAGTCGACGATGGCATTTCCCGCGAGGCCATGGACTGGTTCCTGTGCAATCGCGAGGGCACGTTGAGCGAGGCCGAGCGCGCTGCCTTCCTGGAATGGATGAAGCGTTCGCCCGAGCACGTGCGCGCCTACATGCGGACGCTCGCGCTGTACCGTCAGGTCGACGAGGCACTGCAATCGCCGCTGCCCGAGGAGGTGCTGGCGCCGCCACTGAAGGCCGCCTCGGCGAAGGTGGTGCCGCTGTTCGGCAGCGTGCCGGAGCCGCTGCGCAGTGTGCCCAGGCGCCACCGCGCGCGCTGGCTGGGCCTGGCCGCCGCAGCCTGTGCTGCCCTGCTGGGCATTGGCCTGCTTCCGTTGCTGATGCCCACCGAACAGATGTACAGCGCCGACCACGGTGAACTGCTCGACCTGGTGCTGGCCGATCAGACCCAGGTGCAGCTCAACGCCGACAGCCGCCTGCGCGTGCGGATGGGCTGGTTCAGCCGCAAGGTGGAACTCCTGCAGGGCGAGGCCACATTCGATATCGCCCACGACCGGCGACCGTTCAAGGTGCAGGTGAACGGCCTGGAGATCCGAGACATCGGCACGGTGTTCGATGTGTCGCGGCGGCTGCAGGGCACGCGCATCGGCGTGGTTTCCGGCGAGGTCGAGGTCTGGAGCCAGGGAGCAGGCGCCCGCCGCCTTGCACAGGTGGACGGAGGGCGCGTGGTGCAGGTCGACACGCGCAGCCATGCCGTTGAATCGTTGGACATGCCACTGTCGATGCTGCTGGACTGGCAGCAGCGCAAGGTATCGTTCCTGGACGAGCGGTTGGACGAGGTGGCTGCGGCCTTCAATCGCCACAACCAGGTGCAGGTGCGGGTGCTGGACGAAGGCGCCGCGTCGGCGCGGTTGTCCGGCAGCCTGGATGCGCATCGCATCGGTGCGTTGCAGGCGTTCCTCGAACGCGATCCGCGCTTTGTCGTCCGTCGCGAAGGCGATACGGTGCGGGTCGGAAGTCGTTGAAGCCGGCGTGGCCGCGGGCTGTCAGAAAAAATTCATCGAATCCGCGTTCTCCACTTCGGCGGACGCGGGCTCTTACTTGGGAGAAGCCGCTGTCGGATCACGCTGCGGCACCTGTTGTCTCTCTCTTCCAAGGACCCGTGATGCGGAACACGCTCTACCTGTCGATCGTCCTCGCCCTGTCTCCCTGCAGCATGCCGGTGGCCCTCGCGGCCGGCGCCGATGGCCTCGAAGCGCCTGTATCGGCCCCGATCGCAGCGCAGCCGCTGTCGCGTGCGCTGGAACAGTTGTCGCGCAGCTCCGGCGTTCAGTTCCTGTACTCGGCGGGCGGTGATGCACACATGGCGGGCGCGGTGCCACGAGGGGCCACCGTCAGGCAGGCGCTGGACGCTCTGCTGGCCGGCACCGGCCTGGGCTATACCGTGGTCGATGGCAACGTCATCGCCATCGATCCTGCACCCGCGCGCACCGCACCGAAGCCGGACGCACCGAAGCCGCGCGAGGCCGAGGCCGTGGTGGCGCCAACGCTGGATACGGTGAAGGTGATCGCCGCGCACGAGGTGATCGACCAGAAGAAGGCCTCGCCGGTGATCAAGGATTCGGTGGTCTACGACGAGATGGACAGCTACGGTGACGAAACCCTGGCCGAAAGCCTGATGGCTGCGCCGGGCCTGAGCGCGGTCGAGGATGCCGGTGAACCACGCTACGTGACCGTGCGTGGCGTGCAGGCCAACCTCAACTACACCACCATCGATGGCATCGCGATTGCCAGCGTGGGGGGCAGTGGCTCCGGCGAGCGCATGAACAACCTGCAGCTGATTCCCAGCGACATCGGCACCCGCACCGACATCTACAAGAGCTTCAGCGCCGAACAGGCGCCGGACGCGATTGGCGGCGTGATCGACATCATCAGCCGCAGCGCGTTCGATCGATCCGGCAAGTACGTGTTCGCCGACGTCGCCGGTATCCATTCCACGGCCGAGACCCATGTCGAGCGCAGCGCCGGCGGCAACCACGAGACGCTGGGCCACTTCGGCAAGAGCGCCAAGATGGTGTTCTCCAACCAGTTCGGTGCCGACCAGCAATTCGGCATCGTTGCCGTGGCCCGCTACGAGCAGCGTTCGCGCAACAGCGTCAAGCGCTGGGTGGAGTCGAACTACTACTACAACGATGCCGGCAAGTACCTTACCGACGGCACCACCGGGCCGGACGAGGCCAAGGGCTGGAACGGGCTGCGTGCACCCGGCAACTTCAGTACCGGTACCTACACCAACTTCATCACCAATTTCGGTGGCTCGGCCAAACTGGAATGGAAACCATCGGATGATCCGTTCTATGCGTCCTTGCTGCTGTACTCGTACCGGTTCTACGAGAACTCGACGATGAACAAGACCGATCTGTATGGCAATGCCAAGTTTCCGATCCGCAACCAGACCGAAGACAGCGGCACCACCCAGATCAACAGCATCTACATCAAGAATCGCCACGACCGCTGGGACCGCAACAACCGTGGCGCCATCGCCAGCTTCAACTGGGATATCGGTGATCGCTCGCGGCTGACCCTGCGCGGCGGCCACACCCAGGAGACCTTCCACAACAGCCAGGTCTACTGGGGCGTGCGCGCCTATCCGAGCAACCTGTTCGTCGACTACGAGAACGACAGCCATGGTTTTCCCAACGCGGTGGGCGTCTCCGACTCCAGCCTGCTGACCAGTTCGGCGTTCAAGCTCAATCCGGCACAGGCCTATGTTTCGCCGCGCGATGCCAAGGAGACCATTGACAACCTGCGCGCCGACTTCAGCTACAACATCGATGCCGACGCGCGCGGTTTCGGCCTGGCTGCGGGTGCCGAATACCGTCACCTGAAGATCTGGCAGGACATAGATTTCGACTACTACAAGAGCAGCGCGACGTTGAACGACTACCTGTACCCGGGTTCGACCCTGCTGGGCAGCGTGCCGGGCTTCCCGCTGATCGACAACCGCAAGTGGAACGACGAACTGTTTCCGAAGCTGGGCAGCAACAACGCGGCGTATCCCAATGCCAACTTCACCAGCGACTACAAGTACGTGGAAGACATCGGCAACGCGTATGTGTCTGCCCATTACGCCTGGGACCGCCTGCTGCTGATCGGCGGCCTGCGCTATGACCACACCAGCTTCGATGCGTTCAGTCCGTTCAGCAACGATGGCGGCACCACCTATACCTCGGCCTTCCGCAAGAGCGGCGGCGGCTACAACAACCTGCTGCCGTCATTGAACGCCACATTCAAGCTGAGTGATGACCAGCGCCTGCGCTTCTCCGCCAGCCGTACCCTGGGCCGGCCGACGCCGAGCAACATCGCCCAGGCCACGAGCACCAGCTGTGGCGATGACGAGGAAGGCAGGGGCTTCTGCACCATCAAGCAGGGCAACGCCAACCTGCAGCCGCGCCGTTCCACCAACATCGACCTGGCGTGGGACCTGTACTTCAACGGCAACAACGGCCTTGTCTCGGTGGCGCTGTTCGACAAGGTGATCAAGGATGACATCTACACCCTGACCACCTTCGAGAACGTGGGTGATACCCGCTACCGGGTGACCCAGCCGATGAACACGGATGAGTCGAAGCTGCGTGGCATCGAATTCGCGGTGGCCAACCGCAACCTGCAGCGGGGCCGCCACCGTTTCGACATGTACTTCAACGCGACCCGGCTGGAGGGCCAGACCAACTACCGCATCAGCGATGGCACCGAGCGCCGCCTCGACCGTCTGCTGTACCAGCCGGACTGGTCGCTCAACGGTTCGGTGATCTGGCGCATGCCATGGAAGAGTGCGCAGCTGCGCCTGTCTGGTACCTATCGCAGCCGGATGCTGGTTGATTTCGGTGATACCGAATGGCTGGATTCATACTACGACCCCTACATGACCTTCAACATGGCCTTCAGCCACAAGGTCAGCAGGCACGTGACACTGAAGTACGAAGCCAAGAACCTGTTCAATACCCAGCCCACCTACAGCACCGGTCCGAACGGGCGCTTCCGTACCGAGATCGACGAATACGGCCGCTTCTTCTACTTCCACATCATCTACAACTGAGGGCGCAGCCGTGGAGACGATCAATCGCAGGCGATTCCTGGCACTGGCCGGCCTGTCCGCAGCCGGTGCGTGGATGGGCACGGCACATGCACTGGCCGCGCAGACCGATGCCACCGCGCTGAACCCGCGCAACCTGCTGGCCTCGCCGCACTTTGCCAGCACGCCGTTCACCCTGGGCGTGGCCTCGGGTGATCCCTCGGCCGACGGCATGGTGCTGTGGACGCGGCTGGCGACCGAACCGCTGGTGTTCGGCGGCGGCATGCCGACGCGGCCGATGGTGGTCGAGTGGCAGCTGGCTGCGGACGATGGCATGCGCAAGGTCGTGCGCCAGGGCTCGGCGATGGCCCATCCCGAGCTGGGCCACGCCGTGCACGTGGAGCTGGAAGGGCTGGCACCCGGTCGCCCCTACTGGTACCGCTTCACGGTGGGTGGCCACGCCAGCGCGGTGGGCTGCACCCGCACCTTGCCCGCAGCCACGGCCGCGGTGGATCGGGTGCGCTTTGCGGTGGCGGGTTGCCAGCACTACGAGGAAGGCCACTACACCGCATGGCGGCGGATCGCCGAGGAGCCGCTGGATTTCGTCTTCCACTACGGTGACTACATCTACGAGGGTGAAAGCCAGCCGGGCCGGCGCAGGATGAACGGCCAGCCATTCACCAACCTGCGAAATCATGTCGGGCCGCAGACCTATACGCTGGACGGCTACCGCCGCCGCTACGCCCAGTACAAGAGCGATGCCGACCTGCAGGCCGCACATGCGTCGGCGCCCTGGTTCGTCACCTTCGATGACCACGAAGTGGACAACAACTGGGCCGGTGCCGAAGACCAGGACGATACGCCCAGCGAAGTCTTCCTGCTGCGTCGCGCACAGGCGTTCCAGGCCTACTACGAGAACATGCCGCTGCGGCGTTCGGCATTTCCGCGCGAGGGCCACATGCAGCTGTACCGGCGCGCGCGCTACGGCACGCTGATGGACCTGCACCTGCTCGACACCCGCCAGTACCGCAGCAAGCAGGTGAACATGGCACTGCGCGAGGAGGTCGAATCGCCGAAGCGCAGCATCGTGGGGGCGAAGCAGGAGCGCTGGCTGTTCGATGGCCTGGCCGATGCCGCACCGCGCTGGCACACCATCGCCCACCAGGTGGCACTGGGCAATTACATGCGCGAGAAGGACGGGGTGGTGCAGTCGTCCGACGACCAGTGGTCGGGCTATCTGGACAGCCGCCGGCGCCTGCTCGACCAGATCCAGAAGGTCGGCTTCGGCAACGTGGTCACTGCCTGTGGCGACGCGCATCGCCACTACGCCAGCGACCTGGTGCAGGATCATCGCGATTCGGGCGTGGTCTCCAGCGAATTCCTCGCCACCTCGATCACCTCCGGTGCCGATGGCCAGGGCGTGGACGCCTACGCCGAAAACCAGCTGCGGCACAGCCCGCACCTGAAGGCGACCACCGACAAGCGTGGCTATGTGCTGTGCGATGTCACCCGCCATGCATGGATCGGTGACATGAAGACGCTGGATTCGGTGATGCAGCCCAATGGCACCGTGCAGAGCTGGAAGCGCTACGCGGTGGAGCACGGTCGGCCGGGGTTGCAGGAGGCCTGATCAGGCCAGTCCATTGTAGAGTCGAGCCATGCTCGACTGCTTTTCCCGGTAGATGATCGAAAGGCAGTCGAGCATGGCTCGACTCTACAACGGCGGAGTGGCTCAATCGTGCTCGAAGCGCAGCGGTTCGCTGCCCATCGCCGGGTCGCTGGTGCCGGGGCGTCCATCCTCGGCGCGCCCGGCCAGGCGCAGGGTGCTCTCGCCCGCGCTGACCTGCAGGTCATACCAGCCAGCGGTAGGCGTCGCGTCCCATGCCAATGAGGTTTCCGCACGCGCCGGCAGCGCCAGCGCCTGCTCGGGCATGTGCCCGGCATAGGCGCCGGCCTGCACACGCAGTTGCAGCGCGCTGTCGCCGAGATTGCGCAGCTGCAACCGCAGTTGGCCGTCCGCGCGCTCGACCGTCGTCTGCAGGGCCGGCGTCTTTGCCGCGCCCTGGAAGTGGCGGTGGAAGCCATTCGGGCCGAGCAGCCACAGGTCGTAGCGCCCCTGGGCATCCAATGGCCAGCGCTCCTGCAGCGGCATCCCCGGTACCAGCGTGTAGCGGCGCGGAATGGCCCCGAGCCGCAGGCGGTCGTAGACATGCACTACCGCCGCCGCACCGCCACAGGACAGCACCAGATCCACGCCCGTTGCATCCAGGCGGGCAATCGACGCCTGCGGCCGATAGGGCAGGGCCCGCGCCGGGCGTATGCCGCTTTCCTGCTTCGCCGGGTTCAGCCCCCCCGGCAACGCCGGCACGGTGCGTCCCGGCAGCGCAGCGGCACGTGCGGCCACCGCGCTGACGTCGGGCAGGCCGCGCACGAACGGGCGGGTATCGCGCTGGGCGAAGTCGAAGGCGCCCGTCAGGTCTCCGCAGACCGCACGGCGCCACGGCGAGATGTCCGGCGCGGCCACGCCAAAGCGGCGTTCGATCAGGCGTATGACCGAGGTGTGGTCGTACACCTGTGAATCGACCCAGCCGCCGCGGCTCCACGGCGAAATCACGTACAGCGGCACGCGCGGGCCGAGCCCATACGGGCGGCCGCGCAGTTCGGCGGCATCGTATTTTTCATCGCCCGGTGCCGGATGACGGTGATACTCGCCGTCGGTACTGACCGATGAGGCACCGGCCCAGCCGCCGTCCACGGGCGAAGGCGGTGCCGGTGGCGGCATGTGGTCGAAGAAGCCGTCGTTCTCGTCGAACATCAGCAGCAGTGCCGTACGACTCCAGACCTCCGGGTCGGCAGTCAGCGCGTCCAGCACGCGCGCGGTATAGGCCGCGCCCTGGGCGGGACTGGACGGGCCGGGATGTTCGCTGCCAGCGGCGTCGGCGATGATGAAACTGACCTGCGGCAGGCGCCCGTCCAGTACATCCTGGCGCAGCTGCGCCAGCCCACGCGTGCTGACGCCGCGCGCGCGCAGCTGTGGGTCGTGCCCGGGTGCAGCGCTGTAGGCGCGACGGAACGCCTCGAAGCCGGCCAGAGGGTTGTCGGTGAAGTTGTCGGCCATGTCCTGGTAGATCTGCCAGGACACGCCCGCCTGCTGCAGGCGTTCGACATAGCTGGTCCAGCGGTACGACGCCGGATGCCCGCCGTATTCGGGGAAGTTGTCGTGCGAGTTGGCGATCACCGGGCCACCGGCGCGCGCGGCGGCATCGTTGTGCCCGGTCCACAGGAACACCCGGTTCGGGTTGGTGCCGGCCTGCATCGCGCAGTGGTAGGCGTCGCAGATCGTGAAGGCATCGGCCAGCGCGAACTGGAACGGCAGGTCGCTGCGCTGGAAGTAGCCCATCGAGTGATTCTGCTTGGCCTTCGGCCATTGCCCCATGCGGCCGTGGTCCCATGCGCGCTGGGCATCGGGCCAGGTGTGTGGGGTGCCTTCCACGCGCATGTAGCCGAAGTGCGCGGCGGTATCCAGCGGGAACGGCGCGATCGCGCGCTTGCCGCTGGCGTCGGGTTGCAGCCACACGCTGCGGGTGCGGCCACCGGCCTGTAGTGCAGCGGCCGGCGCGACGAAGCGATCGCCGAAGCCACGCACGCCGGGCAGGGTGCCGAAGTAGTGGTCGAACGAGCGGTTTTCCTGCATCAAGACCACGATGTGTTGCAGGTCTTCGAGGCTGCGGGTCTGCGCGGCAGGGGCAATCGCTGCGGCCCGGGCGATGCTGGGCAGCAGCGGGGAAAGGCCGGCGGCAACGCCGGCCTGCAACAACCGGCGTCGGCCGATATCGGTCACGGGCTCACTCACAGGTCCACACGGAAGGAGATGCCGACGGTGCGCGGGGCGCCGATGAAGGCGTTGTCGCGGCCGTCCACCCCTGCAAGATACCGCTTGTCGGTCAGATTGCTCACCACCAGGTTGGCGCCCATGCCCTTCAGGCGCGGGGACAGGCCCTGCAGGTCGAAGCCGATGTTGGCATTGAACACGGTGGCCGACGGCAGTTTGTTGGCGTTGGCGGCGTCCAGGTAGCGGGTGCCCAGGTAGCGACCGGACAGGCCGAAGTTCCAGTTCGCACCCTGCCAGTCAGCCGACAGCACCAGGGTGTTCTCCGGCTGGCCGATCACCTTGGCGCCGTCGACGATGCCCAGCTGGGTATCGCGTGCGGCATTGCCGCTGCCGAGGTACTTGGAGCGGTTGTAGGTGTAGGCCGCATTGATCCGCCAGCCGTTGTCCCAGCCGTAGCCGAAGGCGGCTTCCAGACCGTTGCTTTCCACGCCGCCGAAGTTCTCGTAGACGCCGTCGGTCTCGCCCAGGTAGTCGATGCCGCTGACGAAGCCGGCCGGCAGGTAGACGATGCGGTTGTCGAACTTGATGTTGTACAGCGTGACCGAGGCGGTCAGCGGCCAGCGGCTGATGCGCATGCCCACTTCGATGTTGTCGGCGGTTTCCGGCTCGACATTGCGGAAGCGCTGCGGGTCGGTCTCGCCCAGCACCCCGGAAGGGATGGCGGCGAAGTTCTGCGAGAAGCCGGCGAACAGCTCCATGCCTTCCACGCCCGGTGCCCAGGTGAAGCCGGTGGACAGCAGCGGGTCGGACTTGGAATCGGATTTCACGTGCTCGCTGGCACCGATCACGCGACGGCGTGACTGGTCGACGAAGAACTGCTTCACGCCCAGGCGCGCACTGAACGGGCCGAAGCGCGCGACGTCCTCGACGTAGTACATCTGCTCGTCAACCTTGTACTTGTCCTCGAACTGCACCCAGTAGGGCTGGTGATCGAAGGCGATGCTCTGGCCGACATTGAGCAGGCGGTGCCAGTCGCGGCGCGCCGAACGGTCCAGCTTCTCCACCCACAGGCCGCCGCGGATCGTGTTGTCGACCGCGCCGAAGCTCTGCCGCCATTCAACGTCGGCGGTCACGCCCATGCGGTCGTTGTCGTAGTGGGTGTGGCGGTAGGACTGCGCGCCCAGTACGTTGCCGGCGTAGCAGTTCGGGTCGTACTCGGCGCTGAAGCCCAGCCGCGGGGTGCAGCTGGCCAGGCGCTGCGCGGCGCTGCCATCGGGATTGACGAAGTAGATCTGGCCGCGATTGCTGCCGCCGTAGATCGTCTTGCCGCCGATGTATTCCGACTCCGGGCGACCGGCGCCGTCATCGCTGACCTGCGCCAGGTACGGCGGCAGCCAGTCGCCGCGCCCTTTCATGCGGTGCCCGTAGGCCGCCACCGAGGCCTTGAAGCCGTTGCCGCCGTCGAAGGCGGCGCGCAGGTAGCCGAAGGTGTTCTCGCGCAGCGCACGCGAGCCGGAGCGGTAGTTCTGGTCCAGGTAAGGAATGCCGGTGAGCGTGCCCACCAGATTGTCACGGTCCGGGTTGGTGGCGAAACCGGCGGGCGAGACACTGGTGTACTCAGGCTCGTCGGCATCGTTGTAGGACAGGTAGCCGGTCAGCGTCCAGCGGTCCAGTTCGGTGATGAACTTGCCGGCGATATGGTCGTTGCTGGCGTGGCTGGTGCCATCGATCCAGTCGTGCACCTTGGACGAGGACGCGCTGACCCAGGCGCGGGTGTGGCCGCCGAGCAGGCCGGTGTCATAGCGCACGTAGTACTTGCGTGCGTCGTTGTCACCGGCGCCGATCACGAAGCGCAGGCGGCTGTCCTGCAGCGGGTCGCTGGTGAGAAAATTCAACGTACCGCCCAGCGCCTCGTTGGAACGCGAGGAGATGTCGGCGGTGCCCTGGCTGACTTCCACCGTTTCCAGGTCGAGGGTGTCGATGTAGCGGTTGGCCAGCGAACCGCCGCCGTAGCCCGAGCCGCCATTGGGCAGGCCGTCGATGGTGGTGCCGATCTGCTGGGTGTCGCGATTGGTGACGAAGCCACGCATGCTGATCTGCGTACCCCACACCGACGAGCCGGTGGCGTCGGCCTCGCTGACCACCACGCCTGGCACTTCATTGAGCGCGTCGTTGACACTGCTCATCACCGTCTGCCGGTTCAGCGTCTCCGCGCGTACCGAGGTCTTGGCGTAGCTGGTGGCCTGACCGATCACCTGGACCTGGTCCAGCGTACGGGCGTCGCTGCCGCGCGCTTCGGCCGTGTCGCCCTGCGGTGCTTCGGCCAGGGCGTCCAGTGCGGGGGCGATCAGCAGGGCAAGCAGCGAAATACGGGGAAAGCGCGCAATCGTTCGCATCGAAACCGGACCTGCAAGGGAGGGAAGCCCCGGAGTGTCGGCAGCGCCAATGACATCGGCATGACGTGGCCACGCAACTACGATGGCACTGTGGGGCCGGTCACGGCCTTCGGGTATGCTCGGCGCTTCAATGGAGCTGAGGTGCTGGCGATGCGGAAGCGGTCGAAGATCTGGCTGGGGGGCGCAGCACTGGTGCTGCTGGCAGGGTGCAACCGGGCGCCTTCAGGCGAACAGGCGGGCGCACAGCCGCCGCCCACCGCCGGTGAGAACGCCGCACCCGAGGCAGCGCCGCCGGCTTCCTCCACTGCGGCCGATGGCGCCGCACTTACCGACCGCGATGGCAAGCCGGTGCCGCTGGTGCCGTTCGACACCGGCAGCGTGCCGCTGAGCACGGCCGCGCTGGGCGAACTGCCGTTCTTCAGCCTGCCGCAGGGCTATGCGCCGCAGAACGCACCGCACCCGCGCGCGTGGGCACGCTTTCCGTTCCGCATGAGCGAGGGCGTGCATTGGGTGGAAGGCCCGAGCTGGTCGGCACGCATCGTGGCCGACAGTGAAGCGGCACCCGGCAAGGCGTTCTCCGCACTGGAAGTGCAGCGCAATTTCGACGGTGTGATCACGGCCGCCGGTGGGCGCAAGGTGTTTGAAGGCGCGCTGCTGCGCGATATCTACTATGGCCCGCAGCTGGAAGGCGAGATCGGTGGCGGCTTCATCGATGCGGTGAACGGCGAACAGGACGCGCCCACCACGGTCTACGTGCTGCGCCAGGCCAACCGAACCGTCTGGCTGCAGCTGGCGGTGGACAGCAACAGCGCAGGCCTGGTGGTGGTGGATGAAGTGCCGTTCAAGGCCACTGCGCAGTGGTCGCACAGTTTCCCGCACCTGTCCCTGCCGGCCGGCTATGGCGACCGCAACAAGGCCCAGCAACGTGATTTCGATGCGTTCCCGTTCTGGACCGGCGATCACTTCGAGCAGGTCGAGGGTCGTACCTTCGCCGTCGATTTCGACAAGGGCGAGCGCGAGTACTCGATGCACGAAGTGCGCCGCAACCTGGAAGCGATGATGGCCCAGGTCAACGGCACCAAGGTGTTCGAGGGGCGCATCCCGCGCGAGGCGGCCGAGGGGGTGCCAAAGCCGGTGCAGTCGGCCTACAGCAATGCAGCCAGCTACAACTGGAACAACTACGACAGCGTGGTCTACCGCGTCGATCTGGCCGATGGCCGCCAGGTGTGGGTGCACGCGCGGCTGGAATACCTCAGTGCTGGCTGGGTGGTGGCCGAACGCAAGGGCTTCACCCAGACCGCGGCGCTGCTGCCGGCCGATGCGTTGAAGAAGAAGCTGGACAGCGACGGCCGGGTGGCGATCCAGGTCAACTTCGCCACCGACAAGGCGCAGATCCTGCCGGCCTCCGAACCGCAGCTGGCGCAGGTGCTGCAGCTTCTGCAGGGAGATCCTGCGTTGAAGCTGTCGATTGAAGGCCACACCGACAACAGCGGCGCCGTGGCGCATAACCGCAGCCTGTCAGAGGATCGCGCACGGTCGGTGGTGGCCGCGCTGACCGCCAGGGGCATCGCCGCCGATCGCCTGCAGGCGGCCGGCTTCGGTGCGGACAAGCCGGTGGCCGACAATGGCAGCGAGGAAGGCAAGGCACGCAATCGCCGCGTGGAGCTGGTCAAGCGCTGAGCGGGCGCCTGCTCAGTACCGCGCGTCCCTGGGTTTCGGGTCGCGCGGCCAGTCCTTGCTCTTGTTGGCGAAGTCCGGCCGCGGCTGGTTGATGAAGTAGCTGGCGATGTCCACCGCATCCTGGTCGGGCATCACCTGCTGCCCCAGCGGCAGCTCGCGGGTTACCGCCGGTGGCATGTTGTGCTTGACGAAGCCGGCGGCCTTGTACAGCCGGGCCATGCCAGCGCCGATGTTGAAGCTGTGTTCGCCCCACAGCGGCGGGAAGGCGATGTCACCGCTGGCATCACGCCGGCCTTCGCCGTTGTCGCCATGGCAGGCCGCACACTGGGCGGCGTACAGTGCCTGGCCGCGGATCGGGTCCGGGGTCAGCGTGCTGTCGATCGGCCCTTCACTGGGCGCAGCGACGCGGGCGCCCTCGGGCACCGGACTGCTCAGCCATGCCATGTAGTCGAGCATCGCGCGCATCTGCGGCGAGTCCTTCGGTAGCGGCTTGCCGTTCATCGAACGCTGCAGGCAGCCGTTGATGCGCTCGGTCAGCCCGATCACCTTGCCCGGGCGCGGCATGTAGCGCGGATAGGCACCCCCACCGGTATTGAAGTAGTGGTTGCCGAAGGGGCGCTTGCCCTCGGCCATGTGGCACGAATTGCAGTTCAGATCGTTGCCGACATTGTCCGGCAGCAGCCGCGCGGTCTCATTGAGAAGGCGGCGCCCGAGCATCACCGACTCGGCGTTGCCGAGCGCGGCGATCTCTTCGGCGCTGGGCGGCTGGTAGTGGCCGACCACCTTGCCCTGCGCATCGAGCATGTCGATCGTGCTGGCCGCAGCGGCATCCAGATCCGGGTAGAGATGGCGATAGGCGAGGGTGCCGGCACCCGCCAGCACCAGGGCGGCGATCGCACTGCCAAACAGCAGGCGGGAATGCTTGCGCGAGCGCTTCATCGTGCGGCCTCCTGCGGAACGTGGTGCACCGGCTTGTCGCGCACCACCCGGCGCATGCGTGCCACGTCGACCTCGCTGACCGCGCTGGCCTGGTTTCCCCAGCTGCTGCGGATGAAGGTCAGGATCTGTGCCAGCTGTGCGTTCGGCAGCTGCTCGAAGCCCGGCATGGTGAATGCCATGCGGTCATGCGGGGTGTGCGGCGTGCGACCGCCGATCAGGGTCACCTGCACCAGCGAGCTCGGATCATCGGCGAATACGATCGAGTTGCCGGCCAGCGCCGGGTATACGCGTGGCATGCCGCGGCCATCTGCGCGGTGGCAGGCCTGGCAGTGCTCGGCATAGGCCAGCGAGCCGGCCACGCGGTAGTCGCCATTGCGCAGCGCGGCGGTGGTGGTGTCGGTGCCGGCCGACCCCTGTGCGCTGCGACCCTCGCGCGCCGGCAGCTGTTTCAGATAGCGCGCCATCGCCAGCAGGTCGGCGTCGGACAGGTACTGCGTGCTGTGTTCGACCACGTCGGCCATGCCGCCGAAGGCCGCCGAGCGATCGGTGCGGCCGGTGCGCAGGAAGTCGACGATCTCACCTTCACTCCAGCTGGCCAGGCCGGTCGACTCGTTGCGCAGGTTCTTCGCGTACCAGCCTTCCAGCACCGAGCCGGACAGGAACTGGCGGCTGCCATCGTCGGCCATCGCCTTTTCCTGGAACGCCAGGCCGCGTGGGGTGTGACAGGCACCGCAATGGGCCAGGCCTTCCACCAGTTCGGCACCGCGCTGCTGGCCGGCATCCAGCGACGGGTCCGGGCTGAAACTGCGCGGGCGCGCGAACAGCAGCTGCCACCACGACAGCGGCCAGCGCATGTTGGCCGGCCATGGAATCGTGCTGTCGGCGTTGTCCTGCCTCACCGGCTGCACCGAGCCCATGAAATAGGCGTACAGCGCCTTGATCTCGGCGTCGCTGGCGATCACGTACGAGGCAT
Organism: Stenotrophomonas sp. CC22-02; assembly: GCF_004365115.1. Taxonomy (NCBI): domain Bacteria; kingdom Pseudomonadati; phylum Pseudomonadota; class Gammaproteobacteria; order Lysobacterales; family Lysobacteraceae; genus Stenotrophomonas; species Stenotrophomonas sp. CC22-02. Next base: position 1,159,760 of record NZ_SOCO01000001.1, read on the forward strand.
ACGGCATCGCCGGATACAGCGGCTGACCATCGTGGCGGATGCCGCGGCGTACGGCGCGTTCGAAGTCGGCGTAGTCGTAGGCGCCGATGCCAGTGTCCGGGTCGGGCGTGATGTTGGTCGAGTAGATCGTGCCCATCGGCGTCTGCATGCCGAGGCCACCGGCGAACGGCTTGCCGCCCGGCGCGGTATGGCAGGCCGCGCAGTCGGCGGCGCGCGACAGGTATTGTCCCTGCGCGATGAGGGCTGGATCGTGGATGTCGACCTGCGCCGTCTGTCGCGGTGCGAACCAGTAGGGCGTGGTGCGGGCGATGCCGTAGGCGGCGGCCAGCGTGGCGGCCAGGGCAATGGCGAGCTTGAGCGAGGTGCGCATGGCGGCACTGTGGGCAATCCGGCCGTCGCGTTCATTGATCCGGATCAATGACTGAACGGATACAGCTTGTACACCAAGCTGAATCGTTCCTGCGTTGTCATCAAGCCGTCATCCGCGCGCGATAGATGGCCGGGCGATTGAGGCGTTAACGTCGCAGCCTGTCTGATTTACCCCTACGACGTGATATGAAGCGCCTGCTGCTGCTGTTGCTGGCGTGCGCCGGCCTGTGGCTGGCTGCATGCTCTTCCTCGATCAATGCCTCATCCACCTCGCTTGCCGACAGGCTGATCGCGCCAGGTGGCGTGTCGACCCTGCTTGATCGCCCGCGCATCGCCGCGGCCATCGCCGAACTGCCCAACCGCCATGGCTTCGCACCGGGCCGCGATGGCGTGCCGATCTTCTGGCGCGTGTTCGATGCCGGTGACTATGGCGCGCGCTACGACTACCTGCCGCAGCGTCACGAGAACGGCCTGCCGCTGGATACCGGGCTGAGCCTGGCCGTGCCGCAGCCGTTCCGCGCGCAGGCGCCACGCGGCACCGTGGTGCTGCTGCACGGCTGGATGATGAACGGTGATTCGATGCTGCCGTGGTCGCTGCAGCTGGCCGAATCAGGCTACCGCGTGGTCACCCTGGATCTGCGCAACCACGGCCAGTCCGGTGCAGGTCCGTCCGGCTATGGCACCTATGAATCCGACGACGTCGTCGATGTGATCGGCGAACTGCGCGCGCGCGGCGAGATCACTGGACCGCTGTACCTGTTCGGAGTCTCCTACGGTGCCGCCACCGCGGTGTTCACCGCCGACAAGCTGGGTGACCAGGTGGCCGGCGTGGTGGCGATGGAGTCGTTCGCCAATGCCGGGGTGGCGATCCGTACCATGATCCCGCACCTGATGGGGTTGCAACCGGAAGGCCTGAAGGCGCAGGCGGTGGCGTCCTACGCGCGCTGGCGCTACGGCGGCCAGGACATCAACCAGGTGATCGCTGCAGCCAGCCGCCGCATCGATGTCGATCTGGATAGGGTGGACGTGGCGCGCGCGCTGGCCGATACCCGTGCCTGCGTGCTGCTGCTGCACGGGCAGGGCGACCAGCACATTCCGGTCAGCCAGGGCCGCGAGCTGGCACAGGCCAATCCGCGCGCGCACTACATCGAGATGCGTGGCGAGGACCACATCACCCTGCCGCTGCGGCTGGACCTGCTGGCCGGCGTGGTCGATGACTGGATGGCGCGCGACGAGCACCACCCGAAGAGCGCGTGCCCGGCCCCGCAGCTGCCGGCGCAGGCCGAGTGGCTGGTGCACGACGCCGATACTTCGCCGAAGTCTCCAACGCGCGGTTGAACAAAAAAGGGGACGGAGGGGATTAAGTCGTTTGCAGCACACCCGAGGCAGATACGACTTAATCCCCTCCGTCCCCTTTTTCTGTCAGGGCAGGCGGCGTGCCAGTGAGCGTGCGGACGCGGCCACGCCGAGCAGCAACGCGGCCACGCACAGGAAGGCGAAGCCGAGGCTGGTCACATGCGCGAGCGCACCGATCGCAGCCGGGCCGGCGAGGATGCCGGCGTAGCCCAGCGTGGTCACCGCGGTGATGGCGATGCTCTCCGGCATCACACGTTGCTGGCCGGCCATCGAGAACAGCGCCGGCACGATGTTGGCGCAGCCCAGCCCGACCAGGACGTAGCCGGCCAGCGCCACCGGGAACGACGGTACCAGCGTGGCCAGGCCGAAACCGGCGGCCGCAGTGATGCCACCGATGACGATCGTGCGGGTTCGCCCGAGGCGCTCGACGATGCCATCGCCGAACAGGCGCATCGCGGTCATCGCCAGCGTGAACACCGCGAAGCCCGCGCCGGCCTGGTCGCGCGGCACCTGCCGCACTTCCGCCAGGAACACCGCGCTCCAGTCCAGCATTGAGCCCTCGGCAAGGAACACCACGAACGCCAGCACACCGATGAACAGCACCACGCCATGCGGCAACGCCAGCAGGGGGCCTTCATGCAGGATGCGCTGCGGTCGCCAGTGCGGCGCCGACAGGACTGCGACCAGCAGCAGGGCGGCAACCGACACCAGCGCCGCCAGCCACAGCGGCGTCCCCAGGATCAGCAGGCCGGTCATGCAGCCGGCACCAACGAAGCCGCCGATGCTGTAGAAGGCGTGGAAGCCGGACATCATCGCGCGCCCGGCATCACGCTCGACGGCCACCGCCTGCATGTTCATCGCACAGTCCAGTGCCCCTACGCCGGCGCCGAACACGAACAGCGCCGCGCCCAGTGCCATGGGTGAAGGGGCCAGTACCAGCAGGGGCAGCGCGCACAACATCATCGCGCAGGTGATGACCATCACCCGACGGCAGCCCAGTCGCCCGGTCAGTGCGCCCGCCAATGGCATCGCCAGCAGCGAGCCCAGGCCCAGGCACAGCAGCACCGCGCCAAGGCTGGCGTCGGACAGCCCGGCCTTGGCCTTGGCGTAGGGCACCATCGGCGCCCACGCGGCGGTGGCGAATCCGGGAATGAAGAAGGCGGCACGGGTCGCGTGCTGCTGGGCAAGCGGGGATGAAGGCGTCATGCGCGACGTGAAGCTCCAGAGGAACGTCCATGGAAACGGTTTCAGACGGGATCGGCAAGTGCCATGCATGACATTGGACGACGCATACGATTGCAGTGACCCGATTGCGTCACCAGTGGTTAACGCCGCCCACGGACAGTGGCTGCACGGTCGGCATTCCGCCGGCCGCTGCCGGAGATCCGTACATGAGCACGACACCGACCATCCTCCTCGTCCATGGATTCTGGGGCGGGGCCGCACACTGGGCCAAGGTGATCCTGGAACTGCATCGCAACGGCCATGACCGCGTGCAGGCGGTGGAACTGCCACTCACCTCGCTGGCCGACGATGCAGGACGCACCCAGAAGATGATCCGGCAGATCGACGGGCCGGTGCTGCTGGTCGGCCATTCCTATGGTGGCGCAGTGATCAGCCAGGCCGGCAACGAGGCCAACGTGAAGGGGCTGGTCTATATCGCGGCCTTTGCCCCGGATGCCGGCGAGAGCCCGGGCGGCATCACCCAGCAGCACCTGCCGGAGGCGGCGCCGAACCTCGCACCGGACAGCGATGGCTACCTGTGGCTGCGTGCGGACAAGTTCCATGAGAGTTTCTGCCAGGACCTGAGCGACGACGAAGGCCGGGTGATGGCAGTGACCCAGAAGGCGCCGCTGGCCAGCACCTTCGGCGATGCGGTCAGTGACCCGGCGTGGAAGCACCGGCCCAGCTGGTACCAGTTGTCCCGCCATGACCGCATGATCGCGCCGGAAAACCAGAAAGCCATGGCCACCCGCATGCAGCCCAAGCGACTGCTGGAGCTGGATGCCAGCCATGCCTCGCTGGCCTCGCAGCCGAAGGAAGTAACCGCGCTGATCCTGGAGGCCTGCGCCGCCATCGGCAGCTGATCCCGCGGCAGCGCGACGCACGACAGCACATCGCACGACAGCCGGGGCGCAGGGGAGTACACTCCTGCGCCTGCGGCCACCCGGCCGAATCCCCATCCCCTCCAGCCGTCGCCAGAGGATCCCACCCGATCGTGGAGGTCCAGTCGTGCTGTCCGTACCCGTTGCCCGTATCCCGTCTTCGCTGTTGCGCCGCCGCCCGCTGCCGCAGGCGCTCGCACAGAGCCTGCTGATCGCTGCACTGGCCGGCAGCGGCAGCGCCGGCGCTCAGTCCACCGATGACGGCGACAAGGCCACGCAGTCGCCCGCCTCGCAGACCCTGCAGACCGTACAGGTCACCGCCAACCAGCTGGGTACCATCACCGAAGGCAGCGGCGCCTACACACCTGGCACCATCGCTACCGCCACCCGCCTGGTGCTGACCCCGCGACAGACACCGCAGACCATCAGCGTGATCACCCGTGCGGAGATGGATGACTTTGGCCTGCACGGCATCGATGACGTGATGCGGGTGACCCCGGGCATCAGCATCGTCACCTACGACAGCGAGCGCACCGAGTACTACGCACGTGGTTTCGCCGTGCAGAACTTCCAGTACGACGGTATCCCGATGTCGCGTGACTCGGCCTATTCGGCCGGCAACACGCTCAGCGACACCGCCATCTACGACCGCATCGAAGTGCTCAAGGGCGCTACCGGCCTGTTGACCGGCATGGGCGATCCCGGCGCGACCATCAACCTGGTGCGCAAGAAGCCGGGCAAGGACTTCGCCGGCAGCGCGACGCTGGGCCTCGGTCGCTGGGACGACTACCGTGCCGAGCTCGATGTGGGTGGCCCATTGACCGCCGATGGGCGCGTGCGCGGCCGCGCGGTCGGTGCGTGGCAGGACAAGCATTCCAACCTCGACCACTACCAGCGCACCAGCAAGGTCGGCTACGCAGTGCTGGAAGCCGATCTGGGCGAGCGCACTCTGCTGACCGTGGGTGGCGATGCGATGGACAGCGATCCGAAGGGTTCGACCTGGGGCGGTATTCCGCTGCTGGACAGTGCCGGCAACTTCAATGACATGCCGCGCTCGTTCAACAACGGCACCCGCTGGAGCGGCTGGCGCCAGTACGTGCGTACCGGCTTTGCCACGCTGGAACACACCTTCGCCAACGACTGGGTCGCCAAGCTGCAGCTCAACCACCAGGTCAACGGCTATGACGCCGCGCTGGCCGGGGCGGCGGGTGGAAATCCTGATCCGGTCACTGGTGAAGGCGTGTCGTTGTGGCTGGGCAAGTATGTCGGCAAGACCGTCAGCAACGCTGCCGACTTCTACCTGAGCGGTCATTTCGGCCTGTTCGGCCGCGAGCATGAGCTGGTGGTGGGCGGTAGTGCCTCGCGCAAGCGCTGGACCAATACCGGTTATTCGCCGCAGCCCGGCTATCCGACCGAGGTGCCGGACTACCGTGCATGGCGGGGCGACATCGCCGAGCCGCAATGGCAGCGCAGCTACGACAACAATGAGGTGACCCGTGAGAACGGCCTGTATGTGGTCGGCCGTTTTGACCTGGCCGATCCGCTGAAGCTGATCGTTGGCAGCCGCCTGGCCAGCTACCGCTCGCCGCAGACCCGCGAGACCGGCGTGTTCGTGCCGTATGCCGGCGTGGTCTACGACCTCGGCGAGCACTATTCGGTGTACGCCAGCTACAGCACCATCTTCAAGCCACAGGGCGAGCGTGACGAGCAGGGCAAGGCGCTGGATCCGCTGGAAGGCCGCAGCTACGAGATGGGCCTGAAGGCCGAGTTCCTCGATGGCCGGTTCAACGCCAGTGCAGCGCTGTTCCAGCTTGACCAGGACAACTTCGCCCAGCCCACCGGCGGCAAGACACCGGATGGACAGGATGCCTATCGTGCCTTGATGGGCGTGCGGACCAAGGGCTACGAGCTGGAAATGTCGGGCCAGCTGGCCGAGGGCTGGCAGGTGCAGGGTGGGTTCTCGCACAAGATCGCGCGCCAGGCCGGTGGCAAGGTGACCACGCTGGAGCCGGAAAACCAGTTCAGCCTGCACACCAGCTATCGCCTGCGTGGCGACTGGAAGGGGCTGACGCTGGGCGGTGGCGCGCGCTGGCAGGATTCCACCTTCGGCGAGATCACCAACCCGGCCACGCAGGCCAAGGTGGTGCATCGCACCCAGCCATACTGGTTGCTGGATGCGATGGCGCGCTATGAATTCAACGATCGCCTGTCGGCCACGCTCAACGTCAACAACCTGCTCGACAAGCGCTATTACACCATCTTCAGCTGGTACAGCACGTACACCTGGGGTGAGCCGCGCAATGTACGTCTGGCGATGACGTACAGGTTCTGACACCCGCCGTTGCGCGAGAACGCCCGCGATGCGTCATGGCATCGCGGGCGCCATGGTTACAGCGGCAGGTCGAACACCAGCACTTCGGCGTCGTTGCCGTTTTCCAGGGTCAGCTGCGCTTCGTCGCTGACCTGCAGCGCATCACCGGCTTCAAGGGTGATGCCGTTCACCTGCAACTGGCCACGGGCCACCTGCACGTAGGCGCCACGACCGTTGCCGAGCGCATGGTGCAGCTTCTGGCCGCCATCGAGGATGGTGGCGAAGATGCGGGCATCCTGGTGGATGCGCAGCGAACCGTCGGCACCGTCCGGCGAAGCGATCAGGCGCAGCTGGCCGCGCTTGCTGTCCGGCGTGAAGTGGGTCTCCTCGTAGGACGGGGTGATGTTCTCCGCATCCGGGAAGATCCAGATCTGCAGGAAATGCACGGTCTCGTCGGCCGAGTGGTTGAACTCGCTGTGGCTGACACCGCTGCCGGCGCTCATGCGCTGCACGTCGCCGTAGCGCAGCACCGAACCGGTGCCCATCGAGTCCTTGTGCTCCAGCGCGCCGCCCAGCACATAGGAAACGATCTCCATGTTGCTGTGGCTGTGGGTGCCGAAGCCCTGGCCGCCGATCACCTTGTCTTCGTTGATCACCCGCAGCGGGCCGAAGCTGACGTAGCGGGGGTCGTAGTAGTTGGCGAAGGAGAAGGTATGGCGCGAGGACAGCCAGCCATGCTCGGCCAGGCCACGGGTAGCGCTCTTGCGGATCTGCAGCATGATGGAATCTCCTTGTTCGATGGTTTCGATTGGGCGGGGTGGGGCGGTAGTCGCCGTGTTTTCCCGTTGGAGAGAAGTATCCGCTTGCGCCCGGGGTTTGAAAAACGGATAGTTTTGACAGCCATCATCGAAAAATTCGAATGCTCAAGCTCAGCCTCGATGCCCTGCAGATCCTCGATGCCATCGACCGCCGCGGCTCGTTCGCCGGCGCCGGCAAGGCCCTGCACAAGGTGCCCTCGACCATCTCCTACACCGTGGCCAAGCTGGAGGAGGACCTGGGCGTGCAGCTGTTCGACCGGGTCGGGCCGCGTGCCGAGCCGACCGAGGCCGGCCGCGCGTTGCTGGACGAGGGGCGGCACCTGCTGCGCGCGGCCCGCGAGCTGGAGCTGCGGGTGCGCCGGGTGGCATCGGGCTGGGAGACCGAACTGACCCTGGCGGTGGACTCGGTGTTCCCGACCTGGCTGCTGGGTCCGGATATCGCCGCGTTTCGTGAGGCGGAGGCGCCGACCCGGCTGCGGCTGATCGGCGAGGCCCTGTCCGGCACCTGGGAGGCCCTGCTCGACAGACGTGCCGACCTGCTGGTGGGCGCACCGGGCGAGGGCCCCAGTGGCGGTGGTTATGTGGTCGAGCCGCTGGGTACGGTGGCGTTCGTGTTCGCGGTCGCGCCGGATCATCCGTTGGCCAACGTGCCGGGCGTGCTCGGTCGCGAGCAGCTGGTCGAGCACTGCGCGATTGCCGTTTCCGATTCGGCGCGCCGGCTGCTGCCGCGCACGGTGGGCCTGTTGATGGGGCAGGAGATGCTGACCGTGCCGGACATGGCCAGCAAGCTGAAGCTGCAATGCGAAGGCGTGGGCTTCGGTTTCCTGCCCGAGCCGTGCGCGCGCGCGGCGGTGGCCCGCGGCCAGCTGGTGATCCGCGAGGTGGAGGAACACAAGCCGGAAGAGACCTTCTGGCTGGCCTGGCGCACGGGTGAGGATGGCGCGGCACTGCGCTGGTGGCGAGAGCGCCTGCGCAGGCCGGAGCTGCTGTCGCAGTGGTGGCAGGCCATGGCCGGGGGGTAGGTGTACGGCAGGGCTGCGCCCTGCACCCCTGGTAGTGCCGGCCGCTGGCCGGCAACCTCAAAAGCAAAAGCAAAAGCAGGTTTCCTGATGGATGGCGGGGTGGGTCCGGTTGCGGGGGCCGCTGCAAGTACGTCCATGTAAGCTCGGTCGCCGCATCCATGCGGCTCACGCCCCCGCAACCGGACCCACCCCGCCTTCGACAGTTTTCCGCGATCTGTCGGAACGGCGTACTGCTCTGGTAGGTGTCGACCTTGGTCGATACGGTAGATCCACGCCATGCGTGGATGAATTCATTCGATATCTGACAGATGTGTCGACCAAGGTCGACACCTACCAACAGCCGCGTGAACCTGTCGAAGGTGGGGCGGTGTCGGAGTGCGGGGTGTCAGCCGCATGGATGCGGCTGCCAAGCCTACATGGACGTACTTGCGGCGTCCCCGCACTCCGGCACCGCCCCGCCAACCCACGGAATGCCAGCTTTTGCCGTTGCTGTTGCCGTTGCTTTGGCTTGGAGCATCTGCAGGTGCAGGGCGCAGCCCTGCCGAAAAACACGCATAAAAAAACAGCAGGCCGAGGCCTGCTGTTTCGGTGTAATGGTGCGCCCGGAGAGATTCGAACTCCCGACCGCCTGGTTCGTAGCCAGGTACTCTATCCAACTGAGCTACGGGCGCCAATTACATAAACTTGTTGTGCTGACTGTGTATGGTGCGCCCGGAGAGATTCGAACTCCCGACCGCCTGGTTCGTAGCCAGGTACTCTATCCAACTGAGCTACGGGCGCCAATTACATAAACTTGTTGTGCTGACTGTGTATGGTGCGCCCGGAGAGATTCGAACTCCCGACCGCCTGGTTCGTAGCCAGGTACTCTATCCAACTGAGCTACGGGCGCGCGGTACACAATCAACTTACTGCCAGATTTTACTGCATTTCCAGCGGCGGATGCTGGAAACCTGTCGAGTGGTGCGCCCGGAGAGATTCGAACTCCCGACCGCCTGGTTCGTAGCCAGGTACTCTATCCAACTGAGCTACGGGCGCCCTGCGACAGGAGCGGAATTATGCGGATGTCGGCGCGCACCGTCAACAGTTTTGTGAAAATTTTCACCCAACTGAATGAAAAAGCAGTCAGCCACGGCGTCCGGGGCTTTCAGCCATGCGAAATGATCGGCATGCGTGCCCAGTTCCTGCGCGGACAGCACGCGCAGCTGCGCGTCCACATTCGGCAGCTTCGCCAGCAGCGTCTGCATCGATCCGGTCGGTGCCAACCAGTCGTGTTCCATCAGCACCGCCTGCGCGCTGCCATGCACGCGCGCCATCTGCGCATCGAGGTCTTCGCTCATGCCGACGGCGGCGTAGTGGTTGTTCAGGCCGACGCGCGCCCAGTCGGCGATCAGTCCGCGCGCTTCGGTGCCACCGAAGCCGAGGCGCCGGCCATGCAGCACGCCCTGGCGCTGCGCGATCCACGGCAGGAAGCGGTAGACCAACGGCAGAAGCCAGCCACGCGGTGGCGGAAAGCCGCGCCAGAACGGCGAGCCACTGGCCGCCAGCCAAAGCCGGTTGAAATGCTGCGGAGTACGGCCGGCATGCACGCAGGCCAGCTGCCCGCCCAGGCTGTGGCCACCGATGATCCACGGCAGGGGGCCAGCTTCGTCATCCGCTGTAGCCAGCACGGCCTGGCTGGCCGGCAGATCCTGTTCGAGTACCTCGCGATAGCCCCAGTCCCGCGCGCGTGACGGGCGCAGCGAGCTGCTGCCGTTGCCGCGCCACTCATGCAGGTAGACCGCCACGCCCCTGGCCGCCAGTGCCTGTGCCAGCGGCAGGTAGTGGCGTGCGGCCACGCCCAGTGCCGGCAGCCACAGCAGGCGCGCGATGGGCTGTTCAGGCACGCAGGCAATCACCTCGTAGCGATGGCCATCGTCGCACTGCACGGCAAGCGTGTCCGGTGTGAGGCTCATGCGTGCGGTGCCGCGCCGAAGTGATCGAGCACCAGCACTTCGCTGCGGCCGGGGGCGTAGCCCCTCTGCAGCCCGCGCGCGACATAGTCGATGCCGGCCTCGCAGGCATTGGCCAGGCTCAGCCCGTTGCACAGCTGCGCGGCGATGGCCGAGGCCAGCGTGCAGCCGGTGCCGTGCGCATCCAGCGGCAGGCGGGCGTGGATGAACTCTTCGCTGCTGACGCCATCGAAATAGCGGTCGATCACACGGTTGCCCTCCTGCAGATGGCCGCCTTTGAGTAGAACAGCACCCGCACCGAGGTCGAGCAGGGCGCTGGCGGCCTGCTCGGCATCATTGCCGTTGCTGATTTTCCGGCCAACCAGCAGCTCTGCTTCCGGTGTGTTCGGGGTGATCAGCGTGGCCAGCGGGATCAACCGCTCACGCATGGCCTGCAATGCGCTGTCCTCCAGCAGGCGTGCGCCGCTGGTGGCGACCATCACCGGGTCCAGCACCACGTGTGGCGGGCGATGGCGCTGCAGTGCGTCGGCAACGACGTTGATCACCTCCGCGTTGGCCAGCATGCCGAGCTTCACCGCGTGGATATCGAAATCGTCGAAGCAGGCCTCCAGCTGCGCACGCAGGAAGTCGATCGGCGGCACGTGCACGGCGGTCACGCCGCGGGTGTTCTGTGCGGTCAGCGCGGCGATCGCCGAGAGGCCATGCACGCGATGTGCAGCGAACGCCTTCAGGTCGGCCTGGATTCCAGCACCACCGCCGGAGTCGGAGCCGGCGATGGTGAGGGCGGATACGGGAGTGGTCGGGCTCATCCAGCGATTGTGCCGTGGTCCCGCTGGGGAAGGTAGATCCACGCCATGCGTGGATGCGCTTCAACTCAATGCCGCCAGCGCGCCCACTGCTGGTACAGCACATAGCCCAGCCCGGTCAGGCCGGTCAGCAGGGCGGGGGCGAGCAGGGCGTCGTACTGCCAGCGTACGAACAGCCAGGCGCCGAGGATGCCGCCGGCGAGGAAGCCGCTGATGATCAGGCCACTGAGGGTCAGGCGGCGAATCTGCAGTGGCAGGCCGCGCAGCAGGTGTCCGAGGCCGATGCCGAGGTCGGTGAACATGCCGCTGAGGTGGGTTGTGCGCACTACCGCGCCGCTGAAGGTGGTGGCCATCGCATTCTGCAGGCCGCAGGCCATGGCGGCGGCCAGCGCGCCCCAGATCTGGTGCTGTTCAAACAGCGGAATGGCCACCAGCAGCAGCGCCGATTCCAGCGCCAGCGCGACGCCGTAACGACGCCCCAGCTGCAGGGCGCTGTCCTGGATCAACAGACCACTGAGCATCGCGCCCAGCGAGAAGGCGATCAACAGCCCCCACAGGTGCCCGACCGCACGCCAGTCGCCCTGGGCCAGCGCCATGCCCAGCTGGCTGGTGCTGCCGGTCATGTGGCTGACCGCCTGGTGCTCAAAACCCAGAAAACCAACCACGTTGACCATGCCGGCCACGCACGAGAGCGCAACCGCACCGATCCAGACCCACGTGGGTAGACGTATTCCCATCGACGGGGCCGCTCAGGGCCCGCCGAAGCCGCCGTTGAACTGCAGCTCGCTGAAGGTGTTGCCGGTCGGATCGAACACGGCGCCCCAGAACTGTGCGCCGCCATCGCAGACGCGGATCGCTTCACGGGCCGGATTGATGCCGCTGTCGTCGGGCAGGTGGAAGGCGTTGATGTAGATCAGCCGCTTGCCGGCACTTTCGATGCCGACGTACTGGCGATCAAAGTCCAGCACCTTCGGCACCTGCGCCTCAAGCGAGGACAGCTTCGCTTCCAGCTGATCGATCTGTTGCCGGCTGGGCGCCCAGTAGCCGCTGACCCGCCCGGCCTCGCGGCCGGGGCTGGGGCGCGAGCAGGTGTCGAGCACCTGCGCGGCGATGATCGGGCGGGTGACCACCCAGGACTGTCCGGTACGTTCGGCGGTCGGCACGCTGGCCGGGCCGCGCGTGGTGGTGCAGGCACCCAGCGCGGCTGCGAGGGCGATCGCAGCCGTGGGCAGCAGCAGTCGGGCGCAGCGGCTCACAATACCTCCGAAGCGTAATCGGCCAGGCGCGAGCGCTCGCCTCGGCGCAGGGTGATATGCGCGCTGTGCGGCCAGTTCTTGAAGCGATCCACCGCGTAGGTCAGGCCCGAGGTGGTCTCGGTCAGGTACGGGGTGTCGATCTGCTCGACGTTGCCCAGGCAGACGATCTTGGTGCCGGGGCCGGCACGGGTGATCAGTGTCTTCATCTGCTTCGGGGTGAGGTTCTGCGCCTCGTCCAGGATCAGGTAGCGCGACAGGAAGGTGCGGCCGCGCATGAAGTTCATCGAGCGGATCTTGATGCGGCTGGCGAGCAGGTCGTTGGTCGCCTGGCGGCCCCAGGTGCCGCCTTCCTGGTTGTGCGTCAGCACTTCCAGGTTGTCGGTCAGCGCGCCCATCCACGGTGTCATCTTCTCTTCCTCGGTGCCGGGCAGGAAGCCGATGTCCTCGCCGACGCTGACCGTGGCGCGGGTCATGATGATCTCGCGGTAGCGCTGCTGGTCCATCGTCTGCGCCAGGCCGGCAGCCAGTGCCAGCAGGGTCTTGCCGGTGCCGGCGGTGCCGAGCAGGGTAACGAAGTCGATCTCCGGATCCATCAGCGCGTTGAGCGCGAAGTTCTGCTCGCGGTTGCGTGCGCTGATGCCCCACACGGCATGGCTGCCATGGCGGAAATCGTCGACCAGCGACAGCACCACCTTGCCGTCGCCGACCACGCGGCTGACGCGCAGCTCGACTTCATCTTCGCCGGGCAGGTAGACGTACTGGTTCGGGTACCACTCCTCGCCGTCCTGGGCCTGGATTTCGTAATGGGTACGGCCCTTGTCGCTCCAGCTGCGCAGGTCTTCGCCGTGGCGCTTCCAGAAGTCTTCCGGCAGCTCGGTGGCGCCGGTGTAGAGCAGGCTGAAATCGTCCAGCGCGCGATCGTTCTCGTAGTCCTCGGACACGATGCCGGCGATCGCCGCCTTGATCCGCAGGTTGATGTCCTTGGAAACGAACACCACCGGCAGGTCCGGGGTTTCTTCCTTCAGCGCCAGGATCGCGCCGAGAATGGCGTTGTCCGGGATCACCTGGCCGAAGCTCTTCCCGGCGTCGAAATGGCTGGTCTGGAAGCGCAGCTTGCCGGCGCTCTGCTTGCCGCGCAGCTGCAGCCCATTGGGACGCTGCAGCGGAATGCCGTCGGCCAGGTTGTCCAGGCCGGACGCCTGCACCAGCTCGTTGAGGAAGCGGCTCACCTGGCGGGCATTGCGGCTCGCTTCGGAGGTGCCCTTCTTGCCGTTGTCCAGCTCCTCGATCACCTGCATGGGCAGGTAAACGTCGTGCTCCTCGAATTTGAACAGCGCGGTGGGATCGTGCATCAGCACGTTGGTATCCAGCACGTAGATGCGCTTGCCTCGGGTCATCGTCGATTCCTGGTTACGGACAGGGAAAAACCATCACGGCCTGCCGCAGGGCAGGGTGATGGCAGACACAGTAGGCAGTGGGACTCACTTGGACTGGGAGGCCTTCAGTTCGGCGAGAACGGCATCGGCATGGCCGGCAACCTTGACCTTGCGCCAGGACTGCACGATGCGGCTGTCGGGGGAAATCAGGAAGGTGCTGCGCTCGATGCCACGTACCTGCTTGCCGTACATGTTCTTCATCTTGATCACGTCGAAGGCGCTGCACAGCGCTTCGTCGCCATCACTGACCAGCGGGAAGTTGAAGCCCTGCCTGGCGCAGAAGTTGTCGTGCGACTTCACCGAATCGCGCGAGACACCGAGCACGACCGCACCGGCCTTGCGGAACTTCGGCAGCAGCGCGTTGAAGTCGATGCCTTCGGTGGTGCAGCCGGGGGTGCTGTCCTTGGGATAGAAGTACAGCACCAGCCAGTGGCCGGCGTAATCGCCGAGAGTGGCCTGGTCGCCACCGGACAGGGCCAGCGGCAGGGAGAGGATGGTGCTGTCCAGGGTGTCGCCGTTGTTCATGAGGTCCTTCTGTCGAGCCTGGGTTCTTTCTACGACAATTGCATGAAACGCCACGCGCCCGTGAGGGACGCGCGAAAAATCAGGAATTCATTCAGAACTTCATCGGGTCCATGATCGCGTCCAGGTTCAGGTGGTCGCAGAATTCAAGGAAATCGTCGCGCAGCGCGGCGATGTGCATGTTGGCCGGCACGCCGATGGTGACCTGCGCACTGAACATTTCCGCACCGGTCTGCATGGCGCGGTAGCGCGTGCTCTGCAGGTTCTCGATGGTGATGCCCTGGCGGTCGAAGAAATCGGCCAGCTGGAACAGGATGCCCGGCTTGTCGGCGGCGATCACTTCGACGATGTAGGGCAGGAGGTTGGACTGCGCCTGCTTGGCAGCGGTGCGGTACCAGACCAGCTTCAGGCCTTCCTCGCGCTCCAGCCGGGTCAGCATCGCTTCCAGCTTGGCCACCGAGTCCCAGGAGCCGGTGGCCAGGGCGGTGACCGAGACATCGCGGCCGACCGTGGCCAGGCGCGCGTCCACCAGATTGCAGCCGCTGTCGGCAATGCGGCGGGTGACGGACAGCAGGGGAGACTCCGGATGCGTCGTATAGGCGTTGATCAGGAGGTGGTTTTCGCTCGGCGCGGGGCGCGGGGTGGTGTCGGTCAAGGCGATTCCGGGTAATGCATGCGTTAGTCTGAATGCCCGCCAGAGGCGGGGATCCACCGGTGTCCAGCATACTTGCCCGTGCTTTCGCGCCGCAAGTAACATTCAGGTCGCCCCCGGCCTTTCGTGGCGGGCGTTTTCCCTTCCCAGCCAAGAGCAGCACGTCCTTGTCCCTTTCCGGCCTCATCACCGCGCTGGCGACCCCGTTCCGGGCCGACGGCGCCCTCGATCCCGACGGTTGGCAGCGCCTGCTGCACCTGCAACTGGAAGGTGGCGTCCATGGCGTTGTCGTAGCCGGCTCGACCGGTGAAGCGGCGACCCTCACCGATGCCGAGTACGACCTGCTGCTGGCCAGCGCGGTCGAGCGCATCGGCGGCCGCATCCCGGTCATGGCCGGTACCGGCCTGTCGGGTACGGCCAAAACCATCGAACAGACCCGCCGCGCCGCCGCGCTGGGTGCCAGCCACGCGCTGGTGGTCACCCCGCCGTACGTGCGGCCGACCCAGGCCGGCCTGATCGCACACTACCGCGCGGTTGCCGACCAGGGCGGGCTGCCGGTCGTGCTGTACAACGTGCCCGGCCGCACCGGTTGCGACATGCAGCCGGAGACCGTGGCCGAACTGGCCGGCCATCCCAATATCGTCGGCATCAAGGAAGCGGTGGGCGACACCGGCCGGGTGCAGGCGCTGCTGGCGCTGCGCAGCCCGCAGTTCGCGGTGCTCAGTGGCGATGACGGCACGGCCGCGCGCTCGATCCAGGCCGGTATCGACGGCCTGGTCTCGGTCGGTTCCAACGTGCTGCCCGGCGCCTACCGCCGCATGTGCGAGCTGGCCGCCGCCCATGACCACGAAGCCACCGGGTCGTGGGATGCGCGCCTGCAGCCATTCCACGACTTCTGCGGTGTCGAGCCGAACCCGATTCCGGTCAAGGCGCTGCTGCGCCGCATCGGCATCGGCCACGACCTGCGCCTGCCGCTGCTGCCGCTGTCGGCGGCGCATCATGCGGCTGCCGACCATCTTGCCGGCGACATCGCCGCCCTCGAAGCCCTTTCCAGCCACTGACCTTTCGTCTTGGTCTGACCCAGGAGATTCACATGCGTCAATCCGTTTCCACCGTCCGCGTGCTGTCCTACGCCCTGCTTGCTGTAGCTGTCGCGGCCGGCACCACTGGTTGCTTCAAGCGTGGCGTCAAGGGCGACTACGCCCTGGCCCCGGAAATGCGTCCGCTGGAAGTGCCGCCGGACCTGAACCTGCCCAACGCCACCTCCGACAACAAGGTGCCGACGCTGGCTTCGGCGACCAAGCCGGCGGCGCCGGTGGCTGCGGCCCCGGCCGTGGGCAACACCGGTTTCACCATCGCCGGCGGCAAGGATGAAGCCTTCGCCAAGGTCGGCACCGCGCTGGAAGGCGTGGAAGGCGTGACCATCGCCAGCCGCGCGCAGCTGCTGGGCTCGTACGACGTGGCCTACGAAGGCAGCAACTTCCTGGTCCGCGTGGTTGCGGTCGACGCCGGCGCCTACATCTCCGCGGTCGACCCGCGTGGCCTGCCGGCCACGGCCGAAGCGCCGGTCAAGCTGATTGCCGCGCTGAAGGCGAAGCTGGCCCAGTAAGCGCCGGTCGGGTGGGTGCGGGCCCAGGTCCGCACGTGCCCGGGTAGGGGCCGACCTTGGTCGGCGCTTCTGTGCCAACCAAGGTTGGCACCTACCGGATGACGTGCCCTGGTGGAGGTCGACCTTGGTCGACGCTTCTGTGCCAACCGCGGTTGGCATCTGCCGAAGAACAGAAAAGGGCGCCCTCGGCGCCCTTTTCCGTTGCCGCAGTGAGCGCTTCTCAGCGCTCCAGCAGCTTCAGCTTGTCCGGCTTGCCGTCCCATTCGCCAGCGTCGGCGGGCGGGTCCTTGCGCACGGTCAGCACCGGCCACTCCTTTGCCAGTTCGGCATTGAGGGCGACGAAGCCTTCCTGCCCGGCGGGGACATCGTCCTCCGGGAAGATCGCGTTGACCGGGCACTCCGGCTCGCAGAGGGTGCAGTCGATGCACTCATCCGGGTCGATCACCAGGAAGTTCGGGCCCTCGTGGAAGCAATCCACGGGGCACACTTCCACGCAATCGGTGTGTTTGCACTTGATGCAGTTTTCGGTGACGACAAAGGGCATGGGCTGGGGGTGGATCGATTCCTGAACCTGACAATTCTAGAACAGGTTGGCCCCCGGTGTCGGCGCGGGACGGAAAACGGGCGTCTGGCAGGCGCGACCACTGCGGCCATTGGCGGCACGGCCGAGCCTGTGCGACGCTGCGGGCCATCGGCCGCAGGGGTGGCCGAATTCCCTTTCCAGCAGGATCGTCCATGTCCCAAGCCCAGACCGGCACCGCCCCGCACGGCGGTGAGAACACCGCGTTCATCGTCCTGATCAGTTGCGTGGCCACCCTCGGTGGATTCCTGTTCGGTTTCGACAGTGGTGTCATCAATGGCACGGTCGATGGCCTGCGCCAGGCCTTCAACTCCAGTGAAGCGGCACTGGGTTTCGAAGTTGCTTCGATGCTGCTGGGCTGCGCGATCGGCGCCTTCCTGGCCGGCTGGCTGGGGGATCGCCTGGGGCGCCGCGGCGTACTGATCGTCTCGGCATTGATGTTCCTGGTCTCGGCGCTGGGCGCCGGCGCCGCCCATGCCTCCTGGCTGTTCATCGCCGCGCGCGTGCTCGGCGGCTTTGCCGTGGGTGCAGCCAGCGTGATGTCGCCGGCCTACATTGCCGAAGTGGCCTCGGCACGCTATCGCGGCCGCCTGGCCACGGTGCAGCAGATGGCGATCATCTGCGGGCTGTTCGCCGCCTTCCTCAGCAACTACCTGCTGGCCCGCGCAGCCGGCGCGTCAACCGAGCCCCTGTGGCTGGGCCACGAGGCCTGGCGCTGGATGTTCTGGATGCAGGCGCTGCCGTCCGGGCTGTTCCTGCTGCTGTTGCTGGTGATTCCCGAAAGCCCGCGCTTCCTGGTGCTGAAGGGGCGGCAGGCGCAGGCGAGGGCGGTGCTGTCGCGGCTGTACGGCGACGGCGCGGCGGCAGCCAAGCAGGCCGAGATCGAAGCCAGCCTGGCGCAGGACCAGCACAAGCCGCGCTTTGGTGATCTGCGTGACAAGGCCACCGGCCGGCTGCGCCCGATCCTCTGGGTCGGCATCGGTCTGGCCATGTTCCAGCAGCTGGTCGGCATCAACGTGGTGTTCTACTACGGGGCAGTGCTGTGGCAGGCGGTCGGTTTCTCGGAAAGCGATGCGCTGCTGATCAACGTGCTGTCGGGTGCACTGAGCATCGGGGCCTGCCTGCTGACCGTGCTGCTGATCGACCGCATCGGTCGCAAGCCGCTGCTGTGGATCGGTTCGGTTGGCATGTCGGTGGCGCTGGTGCTGATGGTGGTGGCCTTTGCCAGTGGCAGCCTGGCCGAGGGCCGCCTGCAGTTGTCCGACGGCATGGGCCGGCTGGCGCTGGTGGCGGCCAACGTCTACGTGGTGTTCTTCAACATGTCGTGGGGCCCGGTGATGTGGGTGATGCTGGGCGAGATGTTCCCGAACCAGATCCGCGGCCCGGCACTGGCGGTGGCCGGCGCGGCGCAGTGGACCTCGAACTTCGCGATCACCGTAACCTTCCCGATGCTGCTGGCCGGTATCGGCCTGGCCGGGGCCTACGGCATCTATACGGTCGCAGCGATCCTCTCGATCTTCTTCGTCGTCCGCCATGTGCGCGAGACCAAGGGCAAGGAACTGGAGCAGATGGAAGGCTGACGCCGCCTGGCTTCGGTTGCATTCCGTTGGCGCCTGGTTGTCCCGAGTTTGAGGGGGCAGGCCGCCCTCTCCAGGACACGCAAAAGCCCATCCATGGTGCTCGATGGCGCCATCCATGGCGCCAACGGTCCTGGAGAGGGCGGCCTGCCCCCTCCTGACAGTTTCATGGTGCGTGCGGACGCGGCGAAGCGCTGGTCGGTTGTTGCCGGGGTTCGCGGGAAACCGTCCAGAGGCGGTGGGGTCACCCAGGGCGGGACCGTTGGCGCCATGGATGGCGCCATCGAGCCCCCATGGATGGGTTCACGGCGTGTCCTGCCCTGGGTGACCCCACCGGCTCAAGCCGATTGCAGGGAAGCGCCAACGCGACCAACCCGACCGCAACCATCGGCAATCCCGGAAAACAGAAAAGCCCGCGCGAGGCGGGCTTTTTCGGTTCCTGCTGCGGCGACTGGCGCTCCCTAGGGGACTCGAACCCCTGTTTTAGCCTTGAGAGGGCCACGTCCTAACCACTAGACGAAGGGAGCGTAACTGTGTCGCTGCCGAGGCAGGAGCGCTAGTATATGCACCTCGATGCCATTGGGCAATCCCGAAACTTCAACCGGAAGCGCCAACATCATTTCCTCTGCTACATCACCGTTCAGCCTGCGCGTCATCCCGCGCGACCAGCACACGATCTCCCGCAAGGACATCAGCCCGAACGCCCTGCGCGTGCTTTATCGCCTGCGCGATGCCGGCTTCGGCGCCTACCTTGTCGGCGGCGCGGTGCGTGACCTGCTGGTCAATGGCCAACCCAAGGATTTCGACGTGGCCACCGACGCCACGCCCGAACAGGTCAAGCAGCTGTTCCGCAACTGCCGCCTGATCGGCCGCCGCTTCCGCCTGGCCCACGTGGTATTCGGCCGCGAGATCATCGAAGTCGCCACCTTCCGTGCCAACAGCGATGACGGCAGCGGCGACCGCGAGATGGAAAACGGCATGCTCGTGCGCGACAACGTGTACGGCTCCATCGAAGACGATGCCGTCCGCCGCGACTTCACCTGCAACGCCCTGTACTACGCCATCGAGGATTTCTCGGTACGTGACTACACCGGCGGCTTCGAAGACGTGCAGGCACGCCTGATGAAACTGATCGGCGACCCAGAGCAGCGCTACCGCGAAGACCCGGTGCGCATGCTGCGTGCGGTGCGCCTGGCGGCCAAGCTCGGTTTCCAGATCGAAGAGGGCACCGCCGCGCCGATCCCGCATCTGGCTGGCCTGCTCAACGAAGCCGCGCCAGCGCGCCTGTTCGAGGAGGTGCTCAAGCTGTTCCTGTCCGGGCATGGCGTGGCCAGCTTCGAAGGCCTGGAGCGCTACGGCCTGTTGGATGTGCTGTTCCCGGAAAGCGCCAAGGCGCTCAAGTCCAACCGCACCGGCGCGCTGCGCCGCATGCTGGTCGAGGGCCTGGCCAACACCGATGCGCGCGTTGCCAATGACGAACCGGTCTCGCCGGCGTTCCTGTTCGCGCTGCTGCTGTGGCCGGCCTACTGCCGCGCGCAGGCGACCCTGCTCAAGCAGGGCGTGGCACCGGAAGAGGCACAGCGGCGTGCCGCCGACCGTGTGACCGTGCAGCAGCTGAGCACCATCGCGCTGCCGCGCCGCTTCTCGCTGCCAATGCAGGAGATCTGGCTGCTGCAGTCGCGTTTCGGCTCGCGCCAGCGCAAGCGCGTGTTCCGCACCCTGACCCATCCGCGCTTCCGTGCTGCGTTCGATTTCCTCAGCCTGCGCCAGGTGGCTTCGGCCGAGCACGCCGCCGATGTCGAGTTCTGGCGCGAGGCGCAGGCGCAGTCCGGCCGCGAACTGGAATCGTCGCTGGATGCGATGCACAGCGAAGAGGGTGACGACGAGAGCGGGGCGCCGCGCAAGCGCCGCCGTCGCCGCCGTCGCCCGGGTGCGCCGGCCGGTGCGGCGGGCGAGTAAGCGATGACCCTTGCCTGGATCGGCCTCGGCGCCAACCTCGGCGACGCGGCTGGGACCGTCGGCGCGGCGATGGCCGCGCTGGACGGGCTGCCCGGGACCCGCCTGCGGCAGGCCTCGCGCCTGTATGCCACGCCGGCCTGGGGCAACCAGGACCAGCCGCCGTTCGTCAATGCGGTGGCGGCGGTCGATACCGTGCTGCCAGCCGATGAGCTGCTGCAGGCGATGCTGGCACTGGAGCAGCGCTTCGGCCGCGTGCGTGATCCGGCGGTGCACTGGGGCCCGCGCGCGCTGGATCTCGACCTGCTGCTGTACGGCGCGCAGGAACTCGACCAGCCCGGGCTGCAGGTGCCGCATCCGTACCTGCACGAGCGTGCCTTCGTGCTGGTGCCACTGGCCGAAATCGCGCCGGAACTGACAATTCCTGGCCATGGACGCGTGCGGGATGCAGTGATGCGGGTGGATGCCTGCGGGATCGCGCCGATAGAGTGATAATGCCCGGGTTATCTCCCCCGGTTATCAGCACATGAGCACCCACGCAGACAGCAAGCCCTGGACCGTTCCCGCCCTGGCCGAGGCCAAGCGCAATGGCCAGAAGCTGGTCATGTTGACCGCCTACGACGCCGGCTTTGCCCGCACTTTCGACGCAAACGGCGTTGACCTGATTCTGATCGGCGACTCGCTGGGCATGGTCGTGCAGGGCCATGACTCGACCCTGCCGGTGACCGTGGCCGACATGGTCTACCACACCCGCGCCGTGGCCCGCGTGCTGCAGCGTGCACTGCTGGTGGCCGATCTGCCGTTTGGCGCCGATGCCACCCCGGAACGCGCGCTGGATGCCTCGCTGCAGCTGCTGCAGGCCGGTGCCGAGATGGTCAAGATCGAAGGTGCCGGCTTCAAGGTCGACATCATCCGCTATCTGGTCGAGCGTGAGATCCCGGTCTGCGCGCATCTGGGCCTGACCCCGCAGTCGGTGCTGCGCCTGGGCGGCTTCAAGATCCAGGGCCGTGGCGATGCCGCGCGCCAGCTGGTGGAAGATGCCAGGGCCGTGGCCGCCGCAGGTGCCAGCATCATGGTGCTCGAATGCGTACCGACCCCGGTCGCTGCCGAGGTCACGGCGGCGGTGGACGTGCCGACCATCGGCATCGGCGCCGGCCCGCAGTGCGATGGCCAGGTGCTGGTGCTGCATGATTTCCTCGGCCTGGACAGCGGTCATCGCCGCCCGAAGTTCGTCAAGGATTTCCTTGCCGAAGGCGGTTCGGTGGCCGGTGCCACCCGCGCCTATGCCGACGCCGTGCGCGACGGCAGCTTCCCTGACGAACAGCACGCCTACGCCCAATGATCCAGACCTTCAACGAGCTTGGCGCACTGCGCGAGCAGATCGGCCAGTGGAAGCGCGAAGGCCTGCGCGTGGCATTGGTGCCGACCATGGGCAACCTGCATGGCGGCCATCATTCGCTGGTGACCCTGGCGCGGCAGTACGCCGACAAGGTGGTGGCGAGCATCTTCGTCAATCCGACCCAGTTCGGCCCCAATGAAGACTTCAGTCGCTACCCGCGCACGCCCGAGGCCGATGTGTCCGGGCTGGAGCAGGTCGGCTGCGACGCCGTGTGGCTGCCCAGCGTGGAGGCGATGTACCCGCTGGGCGTGGACAAGACCACGCAGATGCACGCCCCGGGCGTGAGCGAAGTGCTGGAGGGTGCCAGCCGCCCGGGCCACTTCGATGGCGTGTGCACGGTGGTGGCGCGCCTGTTCCTGCAGGTGCAGCCGGACGTGGCGGTGTTCGGCCGCAAGGACTACCAGCAGCTGGCCGTGATCAGGCAGATGGTGGCGGAGTTGTCGTTCCCGATCCAGATCGTCGGCGCGGAGATCGTGCGCGACGAGGATGGCCTGGCCAAGAGTTCGCGCAACCAGTACCTGAGCGCCGAACAGCGCCCGGTCGCGACGACCCTTCACCGCACCCTGCTGGGCATGCGCGAAGGCTATGTGGCTGGCCAGTCGCGTGCGCAGATCGAGGCCGATGCAACCGCCGCGCTGCAGGCGGCCGGTTTCCAGGTCGACTACGCGGTGCTGCGCACTCCGGAGCTGGCCGAGCCGACCTTCGACGGCGGTGGCCGCGTGGCACTGATTGCCGCGCGCCTGGGCAGCACCCGGTTGATCGACAATCTGGAGTTCTGAGCCGCATGCGGCTCCGGGGCGCCCGCAACGGGCGCCTCCCACCTTCCCACGGACGGGAGACAGCACATGAAGATCCCTGCCACTGATGCCGGCCGCCTCGCCCAGGCCTCGATCCTGGCGGTGCTGGCTGCCGGCATGCTGCCGGCCGAGCTGCTGGGCGGCCTGTTGTTTACACTCGAATTCAGGCGCACACCGCTACCGGCGCTCAACGGCGGCGGTCTGATGTTCGTGCTGGCCGCCTGCGGTGCCGTTGTGGTGCTGCTGCCGATGGCGCTGCTCCAGCAGTCTCAGCATCGCCTGCGCCGGGGCCGCTTCGTGTGGGTCGGCTTCGGGCTGGCGGCGCTGGCCATGGCCATCTGTACCTGGCCAGGTGAGGACAGCGGTCCGCTGCTGCAGCGCCTGCGTTACGTCGACACCTTCGATGTGGTTGGCTATGGCCTGCTGGTGCTGGCTGCAGGGGGCTTCGGCGGGGTCGCCGGGCTGGCCTTCCACAGCGTGTTCCGCCTGTCCATGGACGGCACCGCCAGTGCGATCCCGGCAGCCCCGCCGGGCGAGGACGCCTGAACGGCCTTCAGCGTCCTGCCGCAGGCCCCTGACGACGCCCAAGCGGGTGTTAGAATCCGCTCTTTCCTTTGCCGTTGCAGCGCCCCCATGCACCTGTCCCTGCTCAAGACCAAGATCCACCGCGCCACCGTCACCCATTCCGAGCTGAACTACGAAGGCTCGATCGCCATCGACGACAACCTGCTGGCTGCCACCGGCATCCGCGAGTTCGAGCAGGTGCACATCTGGGACGTGACCAACGGTGCGCGCTTCTCGACCTATGCCATCCGCGCCGAAGCCGGCAGCGGCGTTGTCTCGCTCAACGGTGGCGCCGCGCGCCACGTGCAGGTCGGTGACATCATCATCATCGCCGCGTTCGCCAGCATGACCGAGCAGGAAGCCGACAGCTTCAAGCCGAAGCTGGTGTACGTTGATGGCAGCAACCAGATCACCCACACCAACGACACGATCCCCACCCAGGCCGCATGACAACGAACAACGGATTCGACTCGCTGCATTCCCACGCCCAGCGCCTGAAGGGCGCAAGCATTCCCAGCCTGCTCGCTGCCGAACCCGGCCGCGTCCAGGACCTGGCGCTGCGGGTCGGTCCGTTGTATGTCAACTTCGCCCGGCAGAAATACGATGCCGCGGCGCTGCAGGCGTTGCTGGCACTGGCCGCCGACCGTGATGTCGGCGGTGCCATCAACCGCCTGTTCCGTGGCGAGCAGGTCAACCTGACCGAAGGCCGCGCTGCGCTGCATACCGCACTGCGTGGCGATGTGGTCGATGCGCCGGTGGCGGCCGAGGCCTATGCCACTGCGCGCGAAATCCGCCAGCGCATGGGCGTGCTGGTGCGCGCGCTGGAAGACAGCGGCGTGACCGACGTGGTCAGCGTCGGCATCGGCGGTTCCGATCTCGGCCCGCGCCTGGTGGCCGATGCGCTGCGCCCGGTCAGCGGCGCGCGCCTGCGCGTGCATTTCGTGTCGAACGTGGACGGCGCCGCCATGCAGCGCACGCTGGCCACGCTGGATCCGGCAAAGACCGCCGGCATCCTGATCTCCAAGACCTTCGGTACCCAGGAAACCCTGCTCAACGGCCAGATCCTGCACGACTGGCTCGGTGGCAGCGAGCGCCTGTATGCCGTCAGCGCCAATCCGGAACGTGCCGCCAAGGCGTTCGCGATCGCTGCCGATCGCGTGCTGCCGATGTGGGACTGGGTGGGGGGGCGTTATTCGCTGTGGTCGGCGGTCGGTTTCCCGATCGCGCTGGCGATCGGCTTCGAGCGTTTCGAGCAGCTGCTGGAAGGCGCGGCGCAGATGGATGCGCATGCGCTGGACGCGCCGCTGGAGCGCAACCTGCCGGTGCTGCACGGCCTGACCGACATCTGGAACCGCAACCTGCTGGGCTGTGCCACGCATGCGGTGATGACCTACGACCAGCGCCTGGCGCTGCTGCCGGCCTACCTGCAGCAGCTGGTGATGGAGAGCCTGGGCAAGCGCGTGCAGCGCGATGGACAGCCGGTCACCACCGACACCGTTCCGGTGTGGTGGGGCGGGGCGGGCACCGATGTGCAGCACAGCTTCTTCCAGGCGCTGCACCAGGGCACCAGCATCGTGCCGGCCGATTTCATCGGCTGCGTGCATAACGATGATCCCTACACGATCAATCATCAGGCCCTGCTGGCCAACCTGCTGGCGCAGACCGAGGCGCTGGCCAATGGCCAGGGCAGCGACGATCCGCACCGCGATTACCCGGGCGGCCGTCCGAGCACGCTGATCCTGCTTGATGCACTTACCCCGCAGGCATTGGGTGCGCTGATCTCGATGTACGAGCACGCCGTGTACGTGCAATCGGTGATCTGGAACATCAACGCCTTCGACCAGTTCGGTGTCGAGCTGGGCAAGCAGCTGGCCAGTGGCCTGCTGCCGGCGTTGCAGGGTGAGGACGTGGCGATCGCCGATCCGATGACCCGCGAGATTCTTGCGCAGCTGAAGCGCTGAGCCTGTCCCTGGAGGTGCCGGCCACCGGCCGGCCATCCCTGCATCTCACATCCCGGCCATGCACGCGTCCTTCCGTGTTGCGCGTGCCGTGCATCCGCGTGCCTGCCGCAGCGCAGCTTGACGCCGCATTGAATGCCGATGCAGTGTGCACGGGCGGCAGTACCTGTCATCCAGTATCGCTCGCAGCATGAAGTTGATGCCAGGGACTGGCCGTATCCGAAGGAACGTGGAATCGATCCACGTTCTCAACGCCTCATGTTGTGAATGACAGGAGATTGCGAATGGATCTGAATGACGATGTTGTGTCCGGCTGGCTCAACGGCTCGGACGATGTGGATGGGTGCGCCAACCCCGCCGGTTCGCTGTTCATCTATGGCGCTGCGGCCACCGAGTCCGCGCTCACGTCGGCCTCCGACACCCTGATCACCGGTGGTGGTACCGAGTGCACCACCACGATGTCGGTGGTCAATCACTGCCTGTGCTGTTGATGTAGCCCGAGCCGGCACGTAGCGGCTTGCGCTGCGTGCCGGCCACTGGAACAGACTCTGGACACTTTGCAGGGGGCGTAATGACCGCTTCTCCGGCTGCGGCCGCGTTTGCGCGCATCACCGAACATTTCCTTGCCGATGCGCGCGCCGCGTTGGCGGCTGGCCTGCATGACCCCGTTCTCGACCTGCGGCCGGACGAACGCGCGCTGCTGCACGAGCAAGGCGATGCGGCGCTTCGTGAGCATGCCCAGCTCAAGCTCAATCGCGTGCTGCTGCTGGAACTGCATGCCGCCGCACGTGGCGGTGACATCGGCCCGCTTGACAGCGCCGGGGCGCTGGATGAATTCATGGCGCTCGCCACCAGCGAGGGCTTCCAGGAGCATCTGCAGCGACGCTACCCGGTGCTGTTGCCGCGGCTGTCGCGCATGCTCGAAGGGCAATGTGCGGCCGTGGTTGAGCTGGCCGCGCGCATCGGCAGTGATCGCGCGCTGCTGACGGAGCTGCTCGACCGGCCGGCAGGCGCGTTGCGTGCCGTCTCGCTGGGGCGGGGTGACCTGCATGGCGGCGGCCGCACCGTGGCGCGGCTGCAGTTCGACGGCGGCACGCTGATGTACAAGCCGCGCTCGCTGCGCATCGATGCCACGCTCGATGGCCTGCTTGCCGCAGTCTTCGGCGAAGGCGCGGACCGGGTACGCGTGCCCCGCGTGGTTGATCGTGGCAGCCACGGCTGGGCCGCATTCGCCGCGCACCGCTATTGTTCCGGTGATGAAGAGCTGCGAGCCTATTACCGCGGCCTCGGTCACTGGCTGGCCATCCTGCGACTGGTCGGTGGTACCGACATCCATCTTGAGAACCTGATTGCAGTCGGGCCGGTGCCGGTGGTGGTCGACGCCGAAAGTGTGTTTTCGCGCGTCATCGACGTCGAACCCTCAGGCTTGGGCGATGCCTACGACACGGCCGTCAAACTGATGCGCAATTCCGTGCTGCGCACCGGTATCGTGCCGTTCCGCACCACCGGCCTCGGCATGGAAGGCGTGGACCTGTCCGCCGCCGGCGCGCTGCCGGGCGAGCAGCCACGGGTGCAGGTGCCGGTGATCATCGAAGACGGGACCGCGCCGGCGCGGCTGGGCCTGGTTGAAGCAGAGGTCGCCATCGCACAGAACCATCCGAGCCCGCAGCCGGATGTCTCGCTGTACTGGGACCACATCAGCGAAGGCTTCGTCGACGCCAGTGGGCGCCTGCGCGCGCTGGATGCGAAGGGCGAGCTGATGCCGTTGCTGGCGGGGTTCGAAGGGTGCCAGGTGCGGGATGTGCGGCGGCCGACCATGGCCTATGCCGAGCTCGGGCGGATGCTCTGGCATCCGGCGTCCCTGCACAATGAAGCCCAGGCAGTCGAACGTGCCGTCGACCTGCTGGTAAGGAACGCGGCGGTATCACCGGCTGCACCTTCGGACCTGGATACCGTGCGCGGCGAGGTGGATGACCTGCGCTACGGAGACATTCCGATCTTCGCATCGCTGCTGGATGCGCCACGCATCCATTCGATCGTTGCCAACTGGCGCGCGATGCGCATCGATCTGGAAGACGTGACCATCCGCAGCACGCTGGTGGCCACCGACCTGAACCAGCATGCGCTGGCACGTGCAGAGGCCCGCTCCGGCTACAGCTACGCGGCACGGCAGCCGCATGCCGACGCGCTGGAGGCGCGTCGGCGCGCACTCGCCGCGCGGGCGGTGGAGAACCTGCTGCGGCTGGCCGTGCACGGTGAAGACGGTTCGATGACCTGGATCACGCCCGAGGTGACCCGTAGCGGCTGGACGGTTCAACCGGTGCAGCCCGACCTGTACTTCGGCCTGGGGGGCATTGCCTTCGCGCTGGCGGCTTACCGCCGTGAAGCAGAGCAGGGGCGTGCAGATCCGGTGGCCGGCCTGGAGCCAGCCATCGAGGGCGCCATCGCAGTGTTCCAGACCATGTGCGAGCGCCATCCCGCCGAGATCGATGGTGGATTCGTCGGCACCGGCTCGCAGATCTGGACACTGCTGGCGTTGCACGATCTGTTGCAGCGGCCAGCACTGCTGGCGCTGGCAGAACACTGCGCGGAAGCTGCGGAACGCCGTGGTTTCCAGGGGCCGGTGAAGTTCGAACTGATTGATGGCGTGTCCGGCATGATCCTGCCGCTGCTGGCGTTGGCTGAGGCCACCGGCAGCGCGCGCTGGCTGGATCTGGCGGCCGCAGCGGGACGCCGGATGCAGGACGCGGCGATCGTCGATGCCGATGGCGCGCGCTGGCCGACGCCGCAGTTCCGGGAGCCAATCGGTGGCTTTGGCCATGGTGCGATGGGCATGGGGTGGGCGCTGGCACGGCTGGCACGTTCGCAGGCGGGCAGTGCGACAGAGCGCACTGCCTGGCGGCAACTGGCAGAAGAGGCCTTCGCGTTCCAGGCGGCATTGTTCGAGCCGCACACCGGCCACTGGCGTGACATCCATCTGCAGGACGGGCAGAAGAATTTCCCGACCTGGTGCCATGGCAGCGTCGGCATCGGACTGGCGGCCGCCGACCTCTATGCGCGTACGGGTGATCCGGCACAGCTGCGCGACATGCGCCGGGCGGTGGCCGATGCACGCGGCAAATGGGGTTTCAGCCATACCCTGTGCCACGGCGACGTGTCGACCCGGGAGCTGCTGGTGCTGGCCGCCGCGCTGGACCCGGAGGGCTGCCCCTATGCGCGGGATGATGCAGCCATCGAGATCGTGTCTTCGATCGAGGAGCACCAGGGCATGGTCGGCGGGCTGACCCGTGCGGCCTTCACCCCGGGCCTGATGATCGGGCTGGCCGGCGCGATCTATGGATTCCTGCGCATGCATCCGGCCTGCGTGCTGCCGTCGCCGCTGCTGCAGGAGACGGCGGCCGCGAGGGCGGGCGCAATGGAGCCACGTTTCAGCAGCGGGCAGGCCGCACCGGCAGCGCTGGCGGAGGCCTGAGCCGGGAACGTCCCGCAGCGGTCAACGGGTCGGGTCGCGTTCCGGGCTCGGCCGCTTGGCCAGCTTGCGCTGCAGCGAGCGTCGGTGCATGCCGAGCAGGCGTGCGGCTGCCGAGACATTGCCACCGGTCTCGTGCATCGCCTGCTGGATGTGTTCCCACTGCAGGCGGCTGATCGGCGTCATCGCGTCGGGCACTTCCATTTCGCCATCGTCAGCCGGGCCGTCGTCTTCCTCGCCCAATGCGCGCAGGATCATCGGTACGGTCGCCGGCTTGGGCAGGTAGTCGTCGGCACCGAGCTTGATGGCTTCCACCGCGGTGGCGATGCTGGCGTAGCCGGTCACCAGCAGGATCCGCATGTCGGCACGCAGGGCGCGCAGCGGCTGGATCAGGGCCAGGCCCGAATCGCTGCCCAGCTTCAGGTCGATCAGCGCGAACGCTGGCGGATGCTGGCGGGCCAGTGCCAGCGCACTGGCGGCATCCTGTGCGGTCTGCGTTTCAAGCCCCTTGCGGGCCAGGCTGCGCTGCAGGGTGCGCAGGTACAGCTCGTCGTCGTCGACCAGCAGGCCCAGGGTGGAGTGGTGAAGGCTCATGGGGTGTCCTCGCGTGGGGCCAGCGGCAGGCGGAAGCCGACGCGGCTGCCGGCCCCCTGGGCCGGGCGCATCCACATCTCGCCGTCGAGGCGTTCGATGGTGGCATGGGACAGGGCCAGGCCGACGCCCATGCCCTCGCTCTTGCTGCTGCCGAACAGCTTGCCCGGCAGCACGGCGGCGCGGGCATCGAAGCCGTGGCCGTAGTCGCGGACTTCGCCGATCAGGTCGTCGCCTTCGATGCGCAGGTCCAGGTCCACGCGCGGCCGGCCGGCCTTCTCGCCGGCATCGGCGGCGTTGTTGAGCAGGACCATCAGCAGATGGCCCACGCCCGGGTCGAGCGGCAGCCGCAGCGGCGCATCGTCGTTGCGGTGCAGGTCGATGGTCGGCCGCACCAGTCGCCATTGCTCCAGCACCTGCTGGGCGCTGGAGTGGCTGCGGCCCGGCGCATCGGCCGACGCGGGTGCGGCCAGTGCCAGTACCCGTTCGCGGCACTGCACCAGCAGTTCGCGCAGGGTTTCCATGTCCTCGCGTACTTCCGGCTCTTCGCTGCGCTCGGCGACGTCGTCGGCGAGCAGGGTCATCGTCGCCAGCGGGGTGTTCAGTTCATGCGCCACCGAGGCGGCATGGGTGGCGAGCGCGACGATGCCTTCGTTGCGTGCGAAGCGCTCGCGCAGCGCCGACAGCTCCAGCTCGCGCTGGCGCAGTGCCAATGCCAGCCGGGTCGAGAACGCCAGCACCACTGCGGCGGAGATCAGGAAGTTGGCCACCACGCCCCAGCGGTTGAGGTCCTGTGCGCGGAAGTAGCCGTCCGGCAGGGGTTGCCCGAAGATGCCGCTGCTGGCGTAGCCAAGCAGGCAGGCCAGCGCGACCGCCAGCGCCCAGCGCAGGGGCAGGGCGAATGCGGCCAGTGCGATCAGGATCAGGAACAGCGAGCTGAACGGGTTGGCCATGCCGCCGCTCCAGCCCACCATCCAGGTCAGGATGATCACGTCCACGAGGATGTGGCCGAAAGCGGTGAGGGGCGCGGTATCGGCCGCTTCCGGGCGCAGCTGGGTGTAGACGTTGAACAGGGCCAGCACCGCCACGCCGGCCCACAACGGCAGCTGCGGCAAGGGCAGGCCCAGCACCCAGGTGGCCACCAGGATGGTCGCGGCCTGGCCGCCCACGGCAAGCCAGCGCAGGCTGCACAGGGTACGGAGAAACGGAGCGTCGGGACCGGTCATTCATGCCCATCGTATGCGTTCGCGGGCGCCGGTGCCTGCGACAATAGGCCGCAGCCGTGCCGCCGGCTGAATGCGAGTCACCCGGAATGCGGGGGCGGGCGGTAGAATGCGCCCATGCACGACGCCGTCACCCGCCCGACTCCTCCCTCCGATGCCACCTCCTGGCCGCGCCGCCAGACCCATGCCGTGCAGATCGGCGGGGTCACCGTAGGCGGAGGCAAGCCAGTGGTGGTGCAGTCGATGACCAACACCGACACTGCCGACGTGGCCTCCAGCGTGAAGCAGGTGGCCGAGTTGTGGCGTGCCGGTTCGGAAATGGTGCGATTGACCGTCAACACCGTTGAAGCCGCTGCCGCGATTCCGCGCATCGTCGACAAGCTGGCGATGATGGGCATCGATGTGCCGCTGATCGGTGACTTCCATTACAACGGCCACCAGCTGCTGACCGCCGAGCCCGCCTGTGCCGAAGCACTGGCCAAGTACCGTATCAACCCGGGCAACGTCGGCTTCGGCAAGAAGAAGGATCTGCAGTTCGCCCAGCTGATCGAGTTTGCGATCCGTTACAACAAGCCGGTGCGCATCGGCGCCAACTGGGGCTCGCTGGACCAGGCCCTGGCGGCGAAGCTGATGGACGAGAACAACCTGCGCGAACAGCCCTGGGATGCCGGCCGCGTGCTGCGCGAGGCGCTGATCCGTTCGGCGCTGGATTCGGCCGAGCAGGCGGTGGAGCTCGGCCTGCCGCGCGATCGCATCGTGTTGTCGGCCAAGGTCAGTGGCGTGCAGGAGTTGATCGCGGTGTACCGCGACCTGGCCCAGCGTTCCGACTTCGCCCTGCACCTGGGCCTGACCGAGGCAGGGATCGGCAGCAAGGGCATCGTCGCGTCGTCGGCGGCGCTGAGCGTGCTGCTGCAGGAAGGTATCGGCGACACCATCCGCATTTCGCTGACCCCGGAACCGGGCCAGTCGCGTACGCAGGAAGTGATCGTCGCCCAGGAGCTGCTGCAGACCACCGGCCAGCGCGCCTTCACGCCGCTGGTCACGGCCTGCCCGGGCTGCGGCCGCACCACGTCCGAATTCTTCCAGGAACTGGCCAAGGTGGTGCAGAACCACGTGCGCGAGAAGATGCCGCTCTGGAAGATCCACCATCCGGGGGCGGAAAACATGACGCTGGCGGTGATGGGCTGCATCGTCAACGGGCCCGGTGAGTCGCGCCACGCCAACATCGGCATCTCCCTGCCGGGTACCGGTGAGACGCCGGCGGCGCCGGTCTTCGTCGATGGCGAGAAGAAGGTGACCCTGCGTGGCGACAACATCGCCCAGGAGTTCGTCGCCCTGATCGACGATTACGTCGAACACAACTATGTCCGAAGCGCCGGATAAGCCTGCGATCCTCGCTGCACCGGAGTCGGCCTCCGGTTTCCGCCACTGGATGGCGCGCAACGCCTGGCGCCTGCTGCTGCTGTTCGGTGGCGTGCTGTTGCCATTGGCCGGCTTCGTCGCCCTGGCCGATGAAGTGCACGAGTTTGAATCGTTCCATTTCGACGCACCCCTGCTGTGGCAGATGCATGGCCTGCATTCGCCGCTGCTGGACCGCTTCTTCGTGCTCATTTCCAGGCTGGGCTACGAATGGTTCCTGATTCCGGCCGATGTGTTGATCATCGGCGTGCTGCTGGGCTACCGGCGCTGGCGCGAGGCCACCTTCGTCGCCGTAAGCTTCGTCGGCTCGGCGCTGCTGAACATGGGCAGCAAGCATTTCTTCCAGCGCCAGCGCCCCAGCCTGTGGGAATCGATCGCGCCGGAATCGACGTTCAGTTTCCCCAGTGGTCACGCGATGGGGTCGATGACCCTGGCGGTGACCCTGGTACTGCTGGCCTGGAACACCCGCTGGCGCTGGCCGGTGCTGGTGCTGGCCCCGGCGTTCAGCCTGCTGGTCAGCGTATCCCGGGTCTATCTGGGGGTGCATTACCCCTCCGATATCCTGGCCGGATGGTGTGCCGCGCTGGTTTGGGTGGTAGGGTGCTATCTGGTCATGTTCAGTTGCCGGCACCCATGGCGACGTCACGGCTCGCCGCCAGCGAAGGCCAGCGAAGCATCATCACAGGGGGCTTGACGTGGATGACCCTTCGGGGACGTCTACGTGATAGATCAGTTGTTTCGTTGCAGCAGGTTCTGCAAGACAGGGGGCAAGCACCAGGCGCGGTACTGTGATGCGCAAGGCAGATTGCCATTGCCGCATTACGAACGCGCTTGCAGGGTTACGGCACCCTGCCTAGCTTGACCTGCAATGGCCGCATTCGAAGAGGTACGTGAATGACGATTCGAGTCTACCTGGTGGATGACCACGCACTGGTCCGCACCGGGATGAAGATGATTCTGTCGGGGGAAACCGACATCGAGGTGGTGGGCGAAGCCGAGACCGGCGAAGACGCGCTGCGTGAAGTGCGCCAGTTGCTGCCGGACGTGGTGCTGTGCGATCTGCACCTGCCGGGTGTCAGTGGCATGGAAGTGACCGAGCGCATCGTCCGCAGCCACCGCAATACCCGCGTGGTGATCGTGTCGGTGCTGGAGGATGGCCCGCTGCCGAAGCGCCTGCTTGAAGCGGGGGCTGCCGGCTACATCGGCAAGGGCTGCGACGCGCAGGAACTGTTGCGTGCGGTGCGCGACGTGGCGGCCGGTCGTCGCTACCTGGGCACCAGCATCGCGCAGAACCTGGCGCTGTCGACGGTGGAGGGCAACGGTTCGCCGTTCGACAGCCTGTCGCCGCGTGAACTGGAAGTGGCGCTGCTGCTGACCCAGGGCCTGCGCCAGGAAGACATTGCGCGGCGCCTGAGCCTGAGCGCGAAGACGGTGAACACGCACAAGGCGCGGTTGTTCGAGAAGATGGGGATCCACGACAACATCGCGCTGGCGCGCATGGCCAGCCAGTACGGGCTGGTGGATCCGGCACGGCCGTTGTGAGGGTTTCGGCCAACGGCTGAGCCCCTCGCGGTGGTAGTGCGGTTGGACTGTGGTGGTTGGCCGGGCGGATGGGCTGTGCAGGGGACGCTGCAAGTACGTCCATGTAAGCTCGGTCGCCGCATCCATGCGGCTCACGCCCCTGCACAACCCATCCGCCCGGCCACGAACAGGTTCCGTGCGCGTCCACCGCGGAATGAAGAAGGAAGAGCAGGAGCGGGTCGCGCGCTTTGCGCGCTCGTCGCCCGGGGTCGGATCCCTTTCCCGGTGGGAAAGGGCTCTGACCCCTGATGATGCCGGAGCCGAGCGTGGGCTCGGCTCTACGCCTTTGTCGGGCTCAGTGGCCGCGCACGCGCTTGATGATCTTCGCCGCGTCGGCGGCGCTGGCGCGCACCTTGTCCCACTCGCCGTCGGCGATCCAGTTGCCCGGTACCATCCACGAACCACCGATGCAGACCACGTTCTTCTGCTCGAGGTATTCGGCGGCGGTGTTTTCGGTGATGCCACCGGTCGGGCACAGCTTGAGATCGGCGACCGGGCCGGCCAGGCCCTTGATCATCGCCAGCCCGCCAACGGCGGTGGCCGGGAACAGCTTGCACACGCGGAAGCCGCGCGCATACAGCGACAGCAGCTCGGTCGGCGTCGCCGCACCTGGCACCACCGGCAGCGGGGCGGCGGCCAGGGAATCGGCCAGTGCCGGCGGCGTACCCGGGGTCACCAGGAAATCCGTACCCGCATCGATGGACTGCTGCATCTGCTGCACGGTCAGCACTGTACCCGCGCCCACCACCACATCGGGCAGCTCCCGCTTGAGCATCGCCAGCGCTTCCATCGCCACCGGCGTACGCAGGGTCAGCTCGATCGCCGGCAAGCCCCCTTCCAGCAGCGCCGCACTGACCGCACGCGCCTGGTCCAGCGTATGAATCGTCACCACCGGCAGGATGCCCGCCGCATGCAACAGCTCCGCCGCCTTCACCTGATGTTGTTCGATACCCATAGCTCTGCTTCTGCCTTTGCTTCTGCGTTTGAATTTGATTTTCAGTGACCACTTCGCGGCGTATCGGCGCCGGAAACTGTGATGCGGTGGAGCGCAGGCCGTCGCCAGGACCGTTCGCGCCATGGATGGCGCGACCGAGCCCCCATGGATGGGTTCACGGCGTGTCCTGGCGACGGCTTGCGCTCCACCGCCCCCAGGAACCTCACCGCCGGCGCATACCCGCAACGCCTTCAAACCCTCAGGCGTCCTTCGCCTCATGCGGCGCCGCCGCAGCCGCCGCATCGTGCCCCAGCTCATATTCCGCGTCGTAATCCCACGGCCCACCATCAGCCGCTGCCGGCCCGCACGAAATCGAAATCGCGCCCTGGTCGGCCGGGCCCACCACGCGACGGTTGATCGCGAACAGATTGCGGCCCAGGTCATGCGCCGCCGGAGCCGTGTTCGGCGCCAACGACCGCGCCGCCCATTCGGCGGCGTCCACCAGCACTTCCAGCGTGCCGGCTTCACCATCCAGGCGGATCATGTCGCCTTCGCGGACCTTCGCCAGCGGGCCACCGCGCGCCGCTTCCGGCGTTACGTGGATGGCCGCCGGAATCTTGCCGGAGGCACCGGACAGGCGGCCGTCGGTGACCAGCGCCACGCGCCGCCCCTGGTTCTGCAGCAGGCCCAGCAGCGGCGCCAGCGAATGCAGTTCCGGCATGCCGTTCGCGCGCGGGCCCTGGTAACGCACCACCGCCACGAAATGCTCGGGCAGCAGGCCGCCGGCGTGCAGCTTGTTCAGCACCTGCGGCGCATCGACCACCACCGCAGGTGCCTCGATGCTGCGGTACTGCG
Organism: Stenotrophomonas sp. CC22-02; assembly: GCF_004365115.1. Lineage (NCBI taxonomy): Bacteria > Pseudomonadati > Pseudomonadota > Gammaproteobacteria > Lysobacterales > Lysobacteraceae > Stenotrophomonas > Stenotrophomonas sp. CC22-02. The sequence continues at coordinate 1,194,874 of NZ_SOCO01000001.1, forward strand.
CCTTCACCGCCGACAGCTTGATCAGTGACTTGCCCAGGTTGCCGCGCAGCAGGCGCAGGCCACCCTGGCGTTCGAACGGGTTGTCGACGCCGCGCACCACTTCTTCATCGGCGCTGCGTTCCAGGCCCGGCAGGTAGACCAGCTTGCCTTCGCGCAGCTGCGGCTCGCGGGCGTAGTCGGCCATGCCGCCGCGCGCCACGCTGACCAGATCGCCGTGCATCAGGCCGGCCTTGATCAGTTCGCCGAACACGAATGCCGGGCCACCGGCGGCAGCGAAGCGGTTCACGTCGGCTTCGCCGTTCGGGTACACGCGGGCCAGCAGCGGAATCAGCTGCGAGAGCTCGTCGAAATCGTCCCAGGTCAGCACGATACCAGCGGCCCGCGCCACTGCGATCCAGTGGATGGTGTGGTTGGTCGAGCCGCCGGTGGCCATCAGCGCGATGACCGCGTTGATGATCGCGCGCTCGTCGATGATCCGGCCGAGCGGACGGAAATCGTCGCCCAGCGCGGTGATGTCCAGTGCGCGCTCGGTGGCTTCGCGGGTCAGTGCATCGCGCAGGGCGGTGTCCGGGTTGACGAACGACGCACCCGGCAGCTGTACGCCCATTGCTTCCAGCAATACCTGGTTGGAATTGGCGGTGCCATAGAAGGTGCAGGTGCCGGCGCCATGGTACGAGGCGGACTCGGCCTCCAGCAGCTCTTCGCGGGTGGCTTCACCGGCGGCGTAGCGCTCGCGCACTTCGGCCTTCTGCTTGTTCGGAATGCCCGGGGTCATCGGGCCTGCCGGCACGAACACGGCCGGCAGGTGACCGAAGGCCAGCGCACCGATCAGCAGGCCCGGCACGATCTTGTCGCACACGCCGAGGTGGATCGTGGTGTCGAACATGTCATGGCTGAGGCCGATGGCCGTCGCCTGGGCGATCACATCGCGCGAGAACAGCGACAGTTCCATGCCGCCACGGCCCTGGGTCACGCCGTCACACATCGCCGGCACCGCGCCGGCCACCTGTGCGGTGGCGCCCAGCTCGCGGGCGATCTGCCGGATCTGCTCCGGATAGGTCTCGAACGGCTGGTGCGCCGACAGCATGTCGTTGTAGGCGGTGATGATGCCGAGGTTCGGCGTCACGCCGCCGCGCAGTCGGCTCTTGTCGGTCCCGCCGCAGGCGGCGAAGCCATGGGCGAGGTTGCCGCAGCTCAGGCGGCTGCGGAACGGGCCATCGCGCAGGGCGGCGTCGATCGCGGCCAGGTAGGCGGCGCGCGAGGCGGCGCTGCGGCGGATGACGCGCTCAGTGATGGCGTGCAGTTGCGGATGGAGGCTCATTGGCTACCGGCGTTCGTGGTGGCGAGAGGCAAGCGGCGGCAGTGCGCCGCCGCCGACTTCAATCAGCCCAGTGGACGCGCAGGCGCGCGCCGTCCAGGTTGATCGCGTTGAGGATCGGATACTGCTGGGCGTTGTTGCTGTCCAGCGCCTGGCGCAGCACCTGCAGTTTCTGCTTGCCACGCAGCAGCAGCAGGCGCTGGCGGCACTGGCGCAGGCCATGCGGGGTGAGCGTGATGCGCAGCGGCCACTGGTTCGCACCGGGGCAGCCGGTGGCATCGAGCGCGGCGTAGGGCAGGGTACTTTCCAGCGCGCGGGCCAGGTCCTTCGAGCCGGGGAACAGCGAGGCGGTGTGGCCGTCATTGCCCATGCCCAGCGCCACCAGGCTCGGCGGCTGGCTGTGCTGGGCCTGCAGGTTGGCGGTGTAGACGCATTCCGGCAGCGGCTTGCCCACGCGCACCAGCGGGTCGAAATGCGCACCTTCGGCACGCTTGAGCAGGTGTTCGCGCACCAGCCAGGCGTTGCTGTCGCGATCCTGCGGCGACAGCCAGCGTTCGTCGGCCAGGCTGACTTCAACCCGGTCCCAGTGCACGTCAAGCTCGGCCAGTGCCTGGTAGACCGGCGCCGGCGTGGTGCCGCCAGACAGCAGGATGCGGGCACGGCCCACTTCGTTGATGTCGTGGTTGAGGGTCTGTGCCATCTCGGCAGCGACCGCCTCGATCCAGCCATCGGCGTCGCCGTGCTGGATGAACTCGATGCGGTCGTCGTGGAAGGTGGTGGGACTCATGCGGCAACTCCAGGTGCGTCACGTTCGGCGTCGGCGGCATAGGCGGCGGCGCCCAGCAGCCCGGCGTGGGGATGCATCACCGCCAGCGACGGCACCCGCGCCATGATCGAAGAGAAGCGGCCCTTGTGCTCGAAGCGCTGGCGGAACCCGGAGTGCTGCAGCGAATCGAGCATCTTCGGGGTCAGGCCGCCGGTCAGGAACACGCCATCCCAGGCGCCCTGGGTCAGCACCAGGTCACCGGCGATGGCGCCGAACACGGCGCAGAACACGTCCACGGTGCGCATCGCCTGCGGGTCGCCATGCAGCGCACGGGCAGTCACGTCCACCGGCTGCAGCTGTCCCGGATCGATGCCGGCCATCTCGCACACGGCGCGATGGATGTTGACCAGGCCGGGGCCGCAGATCAGCCGTTCGTTGGAGACGCGCCCGAACTGCTCGGACAGGATCTCCAGGATGCGGATCTCCTCCGGCGTTCCCGGCGGGAAACTGACATGGCCGCCTTCGGTTTCCAGCGGATAGCAGCGGCCGTGACGCAGGATCAGGCCGCCGACGCCGAGTCCGGTGCCGGGTCCGATCACCGCGTAGTTGCGCGGCTGTCCGGGCTTGCCCGGTACCCATGCCGCGCCACCGACCTGGATCACGTCTTCCGGCTGCAGCAGCGAGATCGCCATCGCCTGTGCGGCAAAGTCGTTGATCAGGTGCAGTTCGTCGAAGCCGAGCATCGCCGCGGTGCGGCTGCGCGAGATCACCCATGGGTGGTTGGTGATGCGCGCCTCGTCACCGTCGACGCGGCCCGCCACCGCGAACACGCCACGGCCCGCGCTGGCACCGATCTGTTCGAGGTGATGACGTGCGGCGTCGCCCAGCGACGGGAACTCCGCCACCGCGTATTCGCGGATGCTGTCCTTCAGCAGCGGCGCGTCCAGCGAGGTATCGGCCAGTGCGAAACGGGCGTTGGTGCCCCCGATGTCGGCGACCAGCACCGGCTGCGAGCCGACACTCATGCCGAGGCTCCACTGTCCGGCGCATCCACGCCCTGCGGCAGGAACTCCGTTGCGTTGCCCGGGCCCCACTGGCCGGCGGGGTAGGGTTCCAGCGGCAGCCTGGCTTCCTTCCAGGCATCGGCGACGCTGTCGATCCAGGCCCAGGCCGCGCGGACTTCGTCGTCGCGCACGAACAGCGTGTGGTTGCCGTTGAAGGCATCCAGGAACAGGCGTTCGTAGGCGATACGGCGGTGCAGGCCGGTCGGCACCGACAGTTCCAGTTCCAGCGGGTGCAGTTCCAGCGCGCCCCATTCCGGGCCGGCCAGGCTGCTCATCAGGCCCAGTTCGATGTTCTCCTGCGGCTGCAGCTGGAACACCAGGCGGTTCGGCGCGGCCTGCGCACGCTGCGGGCGCTCGAACAGCCAATGAGTGACCGGCTTGAGGGTGACCACCACGCGGGTGGTGCGTTCGGGCAGACGCTTGCCGGTGACCAGGTGGAACGGCACGCCGCTCCAGCGCCAGTTGTCGATATGCGCGGTGACGCCGGCGAAGGTTTCCACGTCGCTGCCTTCCGGCGGCTGGTAGGCCTGGGCCGGCTGGCCGTTGATGGTGCCGGCGGTGTAGCGGCCGCGGATGCTGTCACGTGCGGCGTGCTTGGCATCGAGCGGGCGCAGTGCGCGCAGCACCTTGACCTTCTCGTCGCGGATGCGGTCGGCTTCCAGCGACGCCGGCGGTTCCATCGCCACCATGCACAGCAGCTGCAGGATATGGCTCTGGACCATGTCACGCAGCGCACCGGAACGGGCGTAGTAGGCGTCGCGGCCATCCACGCCTTCGCTTTCGGCGACCAGGATGTGCACCGATTCGATGTAGTTGCGGTTCCACACCGCTTCCAGCAGCGTGTTGCCGAAGCGCAGTGCGATCAGGTTCTGCACCGCGGCCTTGCCCAGGTAGTGGTCGAGGCGGAACACGCGGTCCTCGTCGATCCACTGGCCGATGGTGGAGATGATCTCTTCAGCGCTTTCGCTGTCGCTGCCGATCGGCTTCTCCAGCATCAGCCGTGCCGGCGCGGCGAGGGCGCCGCCCTTGGCCAGGCCTTCGCAGGTGGAGATGTACAGGCCCGGCGGGATGGCCAGGTAGCTGACGCACTTGCGGTGCACCAGGTCGGCGACCGCGGCGGCCACCGAGTCGACGTCGCGCAGGTCCACCGAGCGGTAGTCGATGCGGCGCAGTAGCCCGGCGATGTCGTCCTGTGTGGCCATCGGCATGGCCTGCTGCAGGCGCGGCCGCAGGATGTCATGGAAGGCTTCGGTGTCATGCCCGGACAGCGCCAGTGCGCGGATGCGGAAGTCCTCCGGCAGCAGGCCGTCGCCAAGCAGGCGAAGCAGCGAAGGGAACAGGTAGCGCTGGGCCAGATCACCTGTGGCACCGAACAGGAAGAGGGTGTCGTGCATCGCTCGAGTTTCAGATCCGGGTGACATCGTTGTCAATCGCTTCATGGCTGGGTTCGGGGGACATCCGCGCAACTGCCTGTCCGAGGTTCGTCGGGCGGGTTTCCCGGGGCTCCGGAAGACCGTTCCAATCGAAACCACTACCTCGGCGGAACCTTCGTTCAATCGCCGACGCAGATCGGTGCGCACCGATCATCGGATAGTGCCACGTGAAAACGTTTACATGGCAGAATGGGCAACTGTATTCGATTGCAGTGCTCGCCGCCATGCGGTGGGCGCGCAATCATCACTGCCATCGGGAGGGCCGAGGCAGTCCCAAAAGACAGCCCGGCTTCGGGCGGACCGGATTAGGTGATATGGCAAAAGTGCAGTTGCAGGGTGTGCGCAAGGTCTATGACAACGGCCAGGTCGCGGTGAAGGACGCCAGCTTCGAGGTTGCCGATGGCGAGCTGATGGTGCTGGTCGGCCCGTCGGGCTGTGGCAAGTCGACCCTGCTGCGGATGGTGGCTGGGCTGGAAGAGATCAGCGGCGGCACCCTGACCATCGGCGATCGCGTGGTCAACGACGTGGCGCCGAAGGATCGCGACATCGCGATGGTGTTCCAGAGCTACGCGCTGTACCCGCACATGACCGTGGCCGAGAACCTGGCCTTCGGCCTGAAGCTGCGCGGCCACGACAAGGCCACCATCGACAGGCGCATCGCCGAGGCGGCGCAGACGCTGGGCCTGACCGAGATGATGGACAAGCTGCCCAAGGCGATGTCCGGTGGCCAGCGCCAGCGCGTTGCGCTGGGTCGCGCGCTGGTGCGCGAGCCGGCGGTGTTCCTGCTGGACGAGCCGCTGTCCAACCTCGATGCCAAGCTGCGCCACAGCGTGCGCACCGAAATCGCGCAGCTGCACCGCAAGCTGGGCACCACCATGATCTACGTGACGCACGACCAGGTCGAAGCGATGACCCTGGGCCAGCGCATCGTGGTGCTGAAGGACGGCGTCATCCAGCAGATCGACACGCCGATGGCGCTGTACGACCGCCCGGCCAATCTGTTCGTGGCCGGCTTCCTCGGCAGCCCGGCGATGAACGTGCTGCGTGGCACGCTGCAGGGTGATGCCGGTGGCGTGACCGTGGTTGATGGCGACTGGCGCGCGCCGCTGGGCCAGGCCACGATCGATCCGGCGTGGCTGCAGAAGCCGATCGCGGTGGGCGTGCGCCCGGAGCACCTGCAGCCGGCGACCGCCGATGATGCACATGCGTTCAACGCGCGCATCGAAGGCATCGAACCGGTCGGCAACGAGATCTTCGTCAACCTGAGCAGTGGCCAGCATGCGCTGACCATGCGCGTGGCGCCGCAGGCGCTGCCGGCGGTGGGTGAGCAGATCCGCGTGGCGATCCACCCGCAGGGGCTGCATTTCTTCAACCCGGAAACCGGCGAGCGCCTGTAACCGGGAGTGCCGGCCAGCGGCCGGCACTACCATTCATTCGCTGAAGGCGTGCGGCCCAATGGTCCGCACCCACCGAAGCGGCGGGTGGATTCAGCGCGCCAATCCGTCCAGCAATGGCATGCGCTGCGCGATGGCGTCGCCGACCTGCAGATCGGCGTCACTGGCCTCCAACGGCAACACCGCCAGCGCCAGGTCACCGGCCACGCTGGCGATCGTGCCCAGCGCCGCGCCGTCCTGCTGCACGCCATCACCGGCCCGCGCCGGCGCCGCGGTATGCAGCAGCTGCACCGCGCGCTTGGCCTTGCCGAGGAAGTGGGTACGGGCGACGATCTCCTGGCCCGGGTAGCAGCCCTTCTTCACGCTGTAGCCGTTCAGGCGATCCAGCCCCAGTTGCTGAGGAGTCCATACCTCGCGCTGGCTTTCCTCAAGCCGGGGCAGGCCGTAGCGCAGGTCGGCCTGGCGCCAGGCCAGGGCGAAGGCCGCCTCATCGGCCTCGCTGCCGGCGGCGAAGGCGTCGGCAGCGCCGATGCGCAGGGTGCGCGGCAGGGCATCGCTGCCCAGGTCCAGTTCCCAGCCGTCACCTGCGGCGTGCGCAATGGCCGCGCCACTGGCGGCCTCGGGCGCAGTGAAGGCGCCGGCCACCGCCAGGTCGCTGCGCACCAGCACCTTCACCTTGCGGCGGAACACGAAGCGCTGCAGTTGCGACGCAATCGCATCGGCATCGCCGTCGGCCAGCACCAGCATCACATGGTCTTCGGCCAGCCGAAGCAGCTGGAACACCGCCAGGGTGCGGCCCTTGGCACTCAGCCAGGCACTCCACTGCCAGTGCAGCAGGGGCAGGGCAGTGACATCGCTGCTGAACTGGGCGTGGGCGAAAACGGCCGCATCGACACCCTGCAGGCTCAGCAGCTGGTGGCCGGGAAGGCGCGGATATCCGACGAAAGCAGGGGGCAGGTTGTCAGGCACGTGAACGAGGTCTAAAATTTGTGCGTTGCGAGACCGAACATGATAGGCCAAACAACCCCCACTCCCGACGACGAATCTGAAGCCCCGCTGGTCCCCGCGGCACCCGTGCCCGTGGAACAGGAAAAAGCAGAAGAATTCGGCGGCCGCGGCGGACTTGATCCGGTGCGGTACGGCGATTGGGAGAAAAACGGACGCTGCATCGATTTCTGATCAGCATTGAGCCAACGCGGCCGTGTGCCGCCCAGCCGAGACAACGAGCCCAGCGAATGGCGACCAGACAACGCCCACTTTCCCCGCACCTTCAGGTGTATCGCTGGCAGATTCAGATGGCCACCTCGATCCTGCATCGAGCCACTGGCGTCTTTCTGTCTGTTGGTGCCCTCATCATCGCCGCGGGCCTGCTGGCCCTGATGATGGGGCCCGAGTCCTGGAACTGCTTCACCGGCCATGCCGGGGCCTGGTATGGCCGCGTGTTCCTGTTCGCGTGGACATGGTCGTTCGCCTATCACCTGTGCAATGGCATCCGCCATGTGGTGCAGGACTTCGCCATCGGCTTCAGCATTCCCGCCTTCATCCGCAGCAGCTGGCTGTCGGTCACCGGCAGCCTGGTGATCACCCTGCTGGTGTGGGCCTATGTGATGTTCGGAGGTGCCGCGTGAGCAGGTTCCGTACCCCGTTGAAGAGCGTGCGCGGCCTTGGTTCGGCCAAGACCGGCACCGAACACTTCGTGCACCAGCGCCTGACTGCCGCCGCCCTGGTGGTGCTCGGCATCTGGTTCCTGGTCTTCGTGCTGAGCCTGCTGGGTTCGGACTACGCGACCGCCGCCGCCGCCGTGGCCAAGCCGTGGAATGCCGTGCCGCTGATCGGCCTGCTGATCGCCATGTTCTGGCACGCGCAGCTCGGCATGCAGGTCGTGCTGGAAGATTACATCCACGAATCGCTGCTGGCCCTGGTGCTGCAGACCGCGGTGAAGTTCGTCGCCGTGCTCGGCATGATCGTCAGTGTGTTTGCGGTGGGCCGCATCGCCCTCGGCGTTGCCTGAGCCCAGGCACCAACACAGGAATCCAGATTAGATGTCCGCTTACAAGATCACCGAACACAAGTACGACATGGTCGTGGTCGGCGCCGGCGGCGCCGGCCTGCGCGCCACGTTCGGCCTGGCCGCCAAGGGCCTGCAGACCGTGTGCCTGACCAAGGTCTTCCCGACCCGTTCGCACACCGTTGCCGCCCAGGGCGGTATCTCGGCCGCACTCGCCAACATGGGCGAGGACGACTGGCGCTACCACTTCTTCGACACCATCAAGGGTTCGGACTGGCTGGGCGACCAGGACGCCATCGAATACATGTGCCGTGAGGCCATCCCGGCCATCATCGAGCTCGAACACTACGGTGTGCCGTTCTCGCGCACCGCCGAAGGCAAGATCTACCAGCGTCCGTTCGGTGGCATGACCACCAAGTACGGCGAAGGCCCGGCGGCGCAGCGTACCTGCGCGGCGGCCGACCGTACCGGCCACGCGATGCTGCACACCCTGTACCAGCAGTCGCTGAAGCACGACGCGCGCTTCATGATCGAGTACTTCGCGCTCGACCTGATCTTCGATGAAGAGGGCGCCTGCCGCGGTGTGCTGGCCCTGGACATGTCCGATGGCACCCTGCACCTGTTCCGCGCCCAGGGCGTGGTGCTGGCCACCGGCGGTTACGGCCGTGCCTACTTCAGCGCCACCTCGGCGCACACCTGCACCGGCGACGGTGGCGGCCTGGCCATGCGTGCCGGCATCGCCATGCAGGACATGGAGTTCGTGCAGTTCCACCCGACCGGCATCTACGGCGCCGGCTGCCTGATCACCGAGGGTGTCCGCGGTGAAGGCGGCATCCTGCGCAACAGCAGCGGCGAGCGCTTCATGGAGCGCTATGCACCGCACTACAAGGACCTGGCCTCGCGCGACGTGGTCAGCCGTTCGATGACCATCGAGATCCGCGAAGGCCGCGGCGTCGGCGAGCACAAGGACCACATCCTGCTCGACCTGACCCACCTCGGCCCGGGCGTGATCGACGAGAAGCTGCCGGGCATCGCCGAGAGCGCCCGCATCTTCGCCGGCGTCGACGTGCACAAGCAGCCGATCCCGGTCATCCCGACCGTGCACTACAACATGGGCGGCATCCCGACCAACTACCACGGCGAAGTCGTGCGCAAGGTCGGCGACAACCCCGATGCGGTGGTGCCGGGCCTGTACGCCATCGGCGAAGCGGCCTGCGTGTCCGTGCACGGCGCCAACCGCCTGGGTTCGAACTCGCTGCTGGACCTGGTGGTGTTCGGTCGTGCGGTGGCCAACCGCTGCGCCGAGACCATCAAGCCGGGCGCATCGCACAAGCCGCTGCCGGCCGATGCCTGCGACAAGGCGCTGGGCCTGCTGGACAAGCTGCGCCACGCCAACGGCGATACCCCGACCTCGGTCATCCGCGATCGCATGCAGCGCACCATGCAGGCCGACGCGGCGGTCTTCCGCACCAGCCAGACGCTGAAGGAAGGCTGCGAGAAGATGGACAAGATCTTCGACTCGTTCCAGGACGTGAAGGTCTCCGACCGTTCGCTGGTGTGGAACTCGGACCTGATCGAGACCTACGAGCTGAACAACCTGCTGCTCAACGCGGTGGCGACGATCAACTCGGCCGAACAGCGCAAGGAAAGCCGCGGCGCGCATGCGCACGAGGACTTCCCGGACCGCGACGACGTCAACTGGCAGAAGCACACCCTGGTCAGCGTCGACGAGAAGGGCAAGTGCAGCTTCGACTACCGTCCGGTGCACATGTACACGTTGACCGACGACGTGTCCGTAGTGCCGCCGAAGCCGCGCGTGTACTGATCCGACCCCGCCTACCATGCAATCCGCGCCCACGGGCGCGGGCCGCCTGAGCCAACGAGAGCAGCCATGGCCGAGTTTTCACTCCCCAAGAATTCCAAGATCACGAAGGGCAAGCACTTCCCCGTCAAGAACGGCGGCAAGAACGTGCGCACCTTCAAGATCTACCGCTGGAGTCCGGACGACGACAGCAACCCGCGCACCGATACCTATGAAGTCGATCTGGACGCCTGTGGCCCGATGGTCCTGGACGCCCTGATCAAGATCAAGAACGAGATCGACCCGACCCTGACCTTCCGCCGCTCCTGCCGCGAAGGTATCTGTGGCTCGTGCGCGATGAACATCGACGGCACCAACACCCTGGCCTGCACCCGAGCCATCTCGGACTGCGGCAAGAAGGAAGTGCCGATCTATCCGCTGCCGCACATGAACGTGGTCAAGGACCTGGTTCCGGACCTGACCCACTTCTACGCGCAGTACGCGTCGATCAAGCCGTGGATCCGCACCCAGACCCCGGCACCGCCGGACCGTGAGCGCCTGCAGTCGCCGGAAGACCGCAAGAAGCTGGACGGCCTCTACGAGTGCATCCTGTGCGCCTGCTGCTCGACCAGCTGCCCGAGCTACTGGTGGAACGGCGAGCGTTACCTGGGCCCGGCGATCCTGCTGCAGGCCTACCGCTGGATCATCGACTCGCGCGATGAGGACACCGGTGCGCGCCTGGACGATCTGGAAGATCCGTTCAAGCTGTACCGCTGCCACACCATCATGAACTGCGCCCGGACCTGCCCGAAGGGCCTGAACCCGGCGCTGGCGATTGCCGAGATCAAGAAGCTGATGATGGAACGCCGCGCCTGATACGGCGCCGGGTGGTTGCATGACCCCAGCAGAGCCACGCCATGCGTGGCTTTGCTGTATCTGGAGAAGCACGATGGAAGAAGATGTTCTGCTGAAGAAGCTGCGTTGGCGTTGCCGCCGCGGCATGCGCGAACTGGACCAGTTGTTCGGCCGTTACCTGGACCACGAATGGAGCACTGCGCCGACCGAAGAGCGCGAGGTTTTCCTGTTCCTGCTCGATTGCGAGGACGATAAGTTGTGGCGCTGGTTCATGGGCTATGAGGCCTGCCCGCATGCGCACGCGATCCCTCTCATGCAGAAGATCCTCGCCCTCAAGCCTTGAGTGGCGTCCCTCGCGGCTGCAGGCCGCCGCCCAGCTGGCAGTGCTGCTGGCCGCGCCCTGGCTGCTGCGCGCCTCGGAGCTGCCGCCACGCCTGCTGATGCCCGCCGTGCTGCTGGCCTGGGTCGTTGGCCTGGCCGAGCTGGCCTGGCGGCTGCGCAGGCCGCGCCTGCAGGTGCGGCTGCTGCCGCTTCCGGAGCCGCTGCAGGTGGCCGGGCAGGACATCGAGGTGCCACGGCTGGTGGTACGTGGTGCCTGGCTGTTGTTGTCCTGGCGTGAGGGCCGACGCCGTCGGCACCTGTTGTTCTGGCCGGATCTGCTCGATTCCGGCCAGCGACGTGAACTGCGACTGGCCGTGGCCGCACGTGCCGTTTCCCGTCGGCCGCGTACGATGGCACCATAAGCTGAATTGACTGGCGTGCCTGCATGTTCAAACCCATCCCCGTGGCGATCGGCCTGCGCTATCTGCGCGCCAAGCGCCGCAACGGCTTCATCTCCTTCATCTCGATGGCATCGATCCTGGGCATCGCGCTCGGCGTCACGGTGCTGATCACCACCCTGGCCGTGATGAGCGGTTTCCAGAAGGAAATCCGCAGCCGCCTGCTGCAGATGACCGCGCACACCACCATCAGCCGCGACGGCGAGCCGATGCCGGACTGGATGCGTGTGGTCGACATCGCCAGCAAGGATCCGCGCGTGGCGGGTGCCGCGCCGTACATCGAGATCCAGTCGATGATCAGCGGCCCGCGCGTACAGGGCGCGATCATCCAGGGCATCGACCCGGCGCTGGAGCCGAAGGTGTCGGTGATCGACAAGAAGGTCACCAAGGGCAGCTACGACAGCCTCAAGCCGGGCAGCTTCAACCTGCTGCTGGGCAAGGAGCTGGCGATCTGGCTGGGCGTGGACGTCGGCGACCAGGTGCTGGTGACCTTCGCTGAAGTGCAGGGTACGCCTGCCGGTGCAGTGCCGCGGATGAAGCGCTTCACCGTCAGCGGCATCTTCGAGGCCGGCTACAACGAGGTCGACCGTGGCGTCGGCTTCGCCAACATGCAGGACCTGGAGCGCGTGCTGCGCAGCGACGGCGCCACCGGCGTGCGGCTGAAACTGCACGACATGGACCGCTCGCTGGAGGTGGGCGTGGACCTGGCGCAGAGCCTCGGCGGCGCCTACCGCGTGAGTGACTGGACCCAGCAGAACGCCAACCTCTACCACTCGCTGCGCATGGAGAAGGTGGTGATGGGCATCCTGCTGTCGCTGATCATCGCGATGGGTGCGTTCAACCTGGTGTCTTCGCAGGTGATGCTGGTCACCGACAAGCAGGCCGATATCGCGATCCTGCGCACCCTTGGCCTGACCCCGGGCGGGGTGATGCAGGTGTTCATGGTGCAGGGTTCGCTGATCGGCATCTTCGGCACCCTGGCCGGGCTGATCGGTGGCATCACCCTGACCCTCAACCTGGAACGCATCCTCGGTGCCATCGAGGCGGTGTTCAACGTCAAGCTGATGCCTGAAGACGTGTATTACATCACCGGCCTGCCGACCGACATGCAGACCGGCGACGTGGTGGCGATCACCGTGGTCGCGCTGCTGATGAGCTTCCTGGCCACCCTGTATCCCGCCTGGCGGGCAGCACGCACCCAGCCGGCGGAGGCCCTGCGCTATGAATAAGGTCTTCAACCGCGGCGATGAAGTGATCCGCGCCGAAGCACTGGGCAAGACCTACGCCGAAGGGCGCATGCAGACCCCGGTGTTCGATGGCCTGGACCTGACCGTGACCGCCGGCGAGACGGTGGCGATCATCGGTGCGTCCGGCGCCGGCAAGAGCACGCTGCTGCACCTGCTGGGCGGCTTGGATGTTCCGACCGCTGGCGAGGTCTATGTGACCGGCCAACGCATGTCGGCGCTGTCGGATACCGCGCGCGGCCTGCTGCGCAACCAGGCGCTGGGCTTCGTCTACCAGTTCCATCACCTGCTGCCGGAATTCACCGCGCTGGAAAACGTGATGATGCCGGTGCTGCTGGCCGGTACCGCCGTGGCCGAGGCGTCCAGCCGCGCAACGGCCCTGCTGGAAGCGGTCGGCCTCGGCCATCGCCTGGACCACAAGCCGGGCGAGCTGTCCGGTGGCGAACGCCAGCGCGCCGCGGTGGCGCGTGCGCTGGTCAACCATCCGGCCTGCGTGCTTGGCGACGAGCCGACCGGCAACCTGGACGACCGCACCGCCGGCACCGTGTTCGACCTGATGCTCGAACTCAACCGTGCCCGCCACACCAGCCTGGTGCTGGTCACCCACGACCGCAGCCTGGCGCGTCGCCTCGATCGGGTGCTGGAACTGCGCGAAGGGCGGCTGCACGCATTGGCCCACGCCGACGTCTGAGGCGATAGCCCAGCTCTGCGGGACGGGCGCCAACCAAGGTTGGCGTCTGCCCGGCCGGGGAGCCGCCGACCGGCGGCTGAATGGGGTCCCGGTCGTCGCACGGACGCCACCCTGGCAGGCGCATGATGGCGACAGTACCCCGAGGAGATCGCCATGAAGACCCCGATCCTGATGGCCGGCCTCTGCCTGGCCCTGGCCGCCTGTGCGACCACCGGCCGGCTCAGCAGCGCCGAGAAGCTGGACCTGTACCGTGCGCATGCCGGTGCGCCGCAGAACGACATGCAGTTCTTCGGCAGCCTCAATGGCTGGACCGAACTGGGAGACAGCGCGCTGGCGGTATGGACCCGCCCCAGCGAAGCCTATCTGCTGGAGTTGAACGGCCCCTGCCAGGACCTGACGTTTGCCACCGCCATCGGCCTGACCAGCCAGATGAATCGCGTTTCGACGCGCTTCGACAAGGTGCTGGTGCGCGACCCCACGGGCGGCCCACGCATGCCGTGCTTCATCAAGAGCATCCGCAAGCTGGATGTGAAGGCGTTGCGCGCGTCCGAGCAGGAGCTGCGCCAGGCCCAGGTGCAGGAACGCGAGGCGGAAACCGCCCCAGCCAAATGATCAAAAAGGGGACGGAGGGGATTAAGTCGTTTGTGCCACAAACGACTTAATCCCCTCCGTCCCCTTTTTGCCGTCAGGCTTCCGGGGTGAAGCCGGCCGGCTTCTCCGCGTCCTTCTCGAACAGGAACTTGACCAGTTCGCCTTCCAGGAACGCGCGGTGTTCGGGTGTGCGGGGCGAAAGGCGGTTTTCGTTGATCAGCATGGTCTGGTGTGCCAGCCACGCCGCCCAGGCCTGCTTGCCTATGTTATTGAAGATGCGCTGGCCCAGTTCGCCGGGGTAGGGCACGAAGTCCAAGCCCTCGGCATCGCGTTGTTCGTACTGGCAGAAGACGGTTCGGGACATGGCACTCACTCGTGGTTGCGGGGTTTCTTGGAATTTCGTTTTGGCGCTTTGATGGTGGTGCCATCGAGCAGCTTGCGGATCGGCGCGGGCAGGCCCAGCGCGGGCAGTTCGTCAGCGGCGACCCAGCGCAGCGTAGGTTCCTCCACGCGCAGTCCGTGTACCTGCCGCGACAGTATCTGCAGATGCAGCTTGTAGTGGCTGAAGGTGTGCTGCAGCACCGGCAGTTCCTCGGCATCTTCCAGTGAGCCGTCGACGTGCGCATCGAACCAGTCCTGCAGCACGCTGCCGGCCTCCGCCTGTGGCAGGGTCCACAGCTGTGCCCAGATGCCGGTGTCCGGCCGCTTCTGCAGCAGTACGCGCTGCCGGGCGTCGCGCAGCAGCAGCGCCACCGCTTCGCGTTCGGGCAGCGTCTTGCCGGGCTTGGGCGTGGGTAGTTCGGCAGTGCGGCCTTCGCGGCGTGCCACGCAGTCGTCGTGCAGCGGGCAGATCACGCAGGCCGGTTTCGCGCGGCTGCAGACGGTCGCGCCCAGATCCATCTGCGCCTGGGTGTAGTCGGCCATGCGCCCGGCTGGGACCTGCGCCACATGTGCCTCGGCGATCGTCCACAGCTGCTTCTCGATGGCCGGCAGGCCGGGGAAGCCGTCGATGCCGTGGTAGCGGCTGAGTACGCGCTTGACGTTGCCGTCGAGGATCGCGAATGGGTCGTTCCAGGCCTGGCTGAGGATCGCGCCGGCGGTGCTGCGGCCGATGCCGGGCAGCGCGTGCAGTGCATCGAAATCGCGCGGCAGTTCGCCGTCGTGCAGTTCCACGCAGCGCTTGGCTGCGGCGTGCAGGTTGCGCGCACGGGCGTAGTAGCCGAGCCCGGCCCACTGCGCCATCACCGCGTCGTTGCTGGCCGCGGCAAGGTCGGGCAGGGTCGGGAAGTGCTGCAGGAACCGTTGGAAATACGGGATGACCGTGGCCACCTGGGTCTGCTGCAGCATGATCTCCGACAGCCAGACCCGGTACGGGCTGCGCGGGTGCTGCCAGGGCAGGTCGTGGCGGCCGTGGCCGTCGAACCAGCGCAGCAGGCGGCGGACGAAGCCGTCTTGCTGGGCAGTGTTGGCGCTGGCGTGCGGCTGGCGTGGCATGGCTGTTCCGGAGGAGGGCAGCCACCATGGGGTGGCTCTACCGGTTCCAGTAGAACCACCCCACGGGTGGCTGCGCGGTATATCAGGCGCCCAGCGCTTCAGGCAGCAGGGCGTCGACGAAGGCTTCCGGATCGAACACGCGCAGGTCTTCCGGGCGCTCGCCGATGCCGGCGAAGCGGATCGGAATGCCGAACTCGCGGGCCAGCGCGAACACCACGCCGCCCTTGGCCGTGCCATCCAGCTTGGTCACCACCAGGCCGGTCACGTTCACCGCGGCATTGAACTGTCGCAGCTGCGACAGCGCGTTCTGGCCGGTGGTGCCATCGATCACCATCAGCACTTCGTGCGGGGCGGTGGGGTCGATCTTGCCGAGCACGCGGCGGATCTTGCCCAGTTCGTTCATCAGGCCGGACTGGGTGTGCAGGCGCCCGGCGGTATCGGCGATCAGCACCGAGGTGCCGCGGGCCTTGCCGGCCTGCAGCGCGTCGAACGCCACCGACGCAGCATCGGCGTTCTGACCCTGCGCGACCACGGCCACGCCGTTGCGCTCGCCCCAAGCCTGCAGCTGGGCCACGGCGGCGGCGCGGAAGGTATCGCCGGCGGCCAGCATCAGGCTGTGGCCCTCGTCCTTGAAGCGCTTGGCCAGCTTGCCGATGGTGGTGGTCTTGCCGACGCCGTTGACACCGACGGTGAGCACCACGAAGGGCTTGGCAGTGCGGTCGATCACCAGCGGCTTGGCCACCGGCTGCAGGATCGCGATCAGTTCGCTGCGCAGCGCGGCCAGCAGCGCATTGGCGTCGGCGAATTCGCGCGACTTCATGCGCTTGCGCAGGCCTTCCACCAGGTCGGTGGTGGCACCCACGCCGACATCGGCGGTGATCAGCGCGGTTTCCAGCTCGTCCAGCAAATCGTCGTCGAGCTTGGGATTGCGCGAGAACAGGCCGCCGAAGCTGCGTGCGATGACGCTGTTGCGCAGGCGTTCGCGCCAGCCGGGCTTGCCGGCCGGAGCCGGGGCCGCGTCGACCAGCACCGGCAGATCAGCGGCCGGCGCAGCCGGTGCTTCGGCCGGGGTGACCGGCGCCAGCGGTGCGAGTACGGCTGCAGCGGCCAGGGCTTCGGCTTCGAAGTCTTCTGCGGCGATGATGCGTTCCGCAGCCGGCGGTGCCGGCGCTTCGGGCGCCGCGACGGGCTCAGGTGCAGGCGTTGGCGCGGGCGTGGCAGCCTCGGGCGTGTTCGGCGCGGCTACCGGAACGGCCGGGGCTTCGTCGACCGGGGCAGCGGACGGGAATGCCGCCGCCAGCTCTTCAGCCGAGTAGTGCTGGGTCTTGGGCGCCTCGGTTGCGGGGGCATCCTGGGGCTTCTTGCGGCGGAAAAAACTGAGCATTGGCAAAAGGCGCTGAAATCAGAGGGATATGCTACCACTCGGGCCTGTCGGGCCGATGTGGACTCAAGGACGCGGCCTGCCGGCCGTTAACCGGTCCGGAGGGCTGCGCAGGGTGGCCCGGAGACCGCCATGAACAACGTGATGGGAGTCGCCCTCGGCGGAATGCGTGCGGCCCAGCAGGGCGTACAGGTGGCCGCGCACAACGTGGCCAATCTGGCGACCCCCGATGCCCAGCGCCTGCAGCTGCAGCGTGGTGCTGCGGAGCAGGGCGGGGTGCAGGCTGTGGTGACGGCTACCGGCACCGAATCCGGCGCGCCGCTCGGCGACCTGCTGGCGGCCCGGGCCGAAGTGCTGACGTTCGCCGCCAACGCCTCGGTGATCCGCCGCGAGGACCAGATGCTGGGCTCGTTGCTGGACCGGGACGCCTGAGCCGCCCGGCCTTGGTGGGTGTCAACCTTGGTTGACACGCTCGACCCGCCTTGGTGGGTGCCAACCTTGGTTGGCACGCTCGACCCGCCTTGGTAGGTAGGTGTCAACCTTGGTTGACACGCCTTTAGAGCGCCAACCAAGGTTGGCATCCACCAGAGCAGGAATGCCAACCAAGGTTGGCATCCACCCGCACCCGGTAGCGCCGGGCCATGCCCGGCGACCGTCCTGTCGGTCAGGCCGACAGCTCCAGCAGCAGCTTGTTCAGGCGCGCCACATAGGCACCCGGGTCCTTCAGGCTGTCACCGGCGGCCAGTGCGGCCTGGTCGAACAGCACGCGACCGAGGTCGTCGAAGCGCGCGCCATCGGCTTCGGCATCCAGCTTGGCGATCAGCGGGTGGCCGGGGTTGATTTCCAGCACAGGCTTGCTGTCCGGCACCTTCTGCCCGCTGGCTTCCAGGATCTGGCGCATCTGCAGGCCCAGGTCCTGTTCGCCGATGGCCAGCACCGCCGGCGAATCGGTCAGGCGATGCGAGACGCGCACTTCGGCCACGTCGTCGCCCAGCACCGTCTTCAGGCGCTCCACCAGGCCCTGCTTGTCCTTGGCCGCCGCTTCCTGCTCCTGCTTGTCCGCTTCGGTTTCCAGTGCGCCCAGGTCGAGGTCGCCACGGGCGATGTCGACGAAGCCCTTGCCGTCGAAATCGGTCAGGTAGCCCATCAGCCACTCGTCGATGCGGTCGGTCAGCAGCAGCACTTCCACGCCCTTCTTGCGGAACACTTCCAGGTGCGGGCTGTTGCGGACCTGGCTGTAGCTCTCGCCGGTCAGGTAGTAGATCTTGTCCTGGCCTTCGGTCATGCGGCCGAGGTAGTCGGCCAGCGACACGCTCTGCGCGTCGCCGTCGCCACGGGTGGAGGCGAAGCGCAGCAGGCCGGCCACCTTCTCGCGGTTGTTGTAGTCCTCGGCCGGGCCTTCCTTCAGCACCTGGCCGAATTCCTTCCAGAACGTGGCGTACTGCTCGGGCTTGTCGGCGGCCAGCTTTTCCAGCATGTCCAGCGAGCGCTTGGTGAGCGCGGCCTTCATCGAATCGATGACCGGGCCGGACTGCAGGATCTCACGCGAGACGTTCAGCGACAGGTCGTTGGAATCGACCACGCCCTTGATGAAGCGCAGGTACAGCGGCAGGAACTGCTCGGCCTGGTCCATCACGAACACGCGCTGCACGTACAGCTTCAGGCCCTTGGGCGCATCGCGGTGGTACAGGTCGAACGGCGCGCGGCCAGGCACGTACAGCAGCGAGGTGTACTCAAGCTTGCCTTCAACCTTGTTGTGGCTCCAGGCCAGCGGGTCGCTGTGGTCGTGCGCCACGTGCTTGTAGAACTCGGTGTACTCGGCGTCGCTGATCTCGGTGCGCGGGCGGGTCCACAGCGCGCTGGCGCGGTTGACGGTTTCCCATTCGACGGCCGCACCTTCTTCGCCCCCTTCCTTCGGCATCTGGATCGGCAGGCCGATGTGGTCCGAGTACTTCTTGAGGATGCTGCGCAGGCGCCAGCCGTCGGCGAAGTCGTGCTCGCCGTCCTTCAGGTGCAGCACGATGCGGGTGCCGCGCTCGGCCTTGTCGACGGTGGCGACGTCGAAGTCACCTTCGCCGCGCGAGCTCCAGCGCACGCCTTCGCCGGCAGCCAGGCCGGCGCGGCGCGAGGTGACTTCCACTTCGTCGGCAACAATGAAGGCGCTGTAGAAGCCGACGCCGAACTGGCCGATCAGCTGCGAATCCTTCTTCTGGTCGCCGGACAGCTGGCGCAGGAAGTCACCGGTACCCGACTTGGCGATGGTGCCGAGATGGGCGATGGCTTCGGCGCGGCTCATGCCGATGCCGTTGTCTTCGATGGTGATGGTGTGGGCGGCGGGGTCGAAGCTGACGCGCACGCGCAGTTCGCTGTCGCCTTCCAGCAGGGCCGGCTGGGTCAGGGCCTCGAAGCGCAGCTTGTCGGCGGCGTCGGCGGCGTTGGAGACCAGCTCGCGGAGGAAGATTTCCTTGTTGGAATACAGCGAGTGGATCATCAGCTGCAGCAGCTGCTTGACTTCGGTCTGGAAGCCAAGGGTTTCGGTCTGGGGGGTCTCGGTCATCGATAAGGCTCCGTGTGCAATGCCGCGCCAGCGCGTGCGGCCTCGCCAAGGGGTATGGCTGATTGTCCCGAAATCAAGGGGTTGGTCTGGCAGGGTTGCACCCTGCACCCGCAGAGGCCAAAGCCAAAGCCAAAGCCAAAGCCAAAGCCAAAGCCAAAGCCAAAGCGGCTCTGGATTGTCTGCTTGCTTGGCGGGGCGGTGTGGGTTGGCAGGACACGCCGTAAACCCGTCCATGGGGGCTCGATGGCGCCATCCATGGCGCCAACGGTCCTGCCAACCCACACCGCCCCACCTCTGACAGGTTCACGCGGCTGTTGGTAGGTGTCGACCTTGGTCGACACATCTGTCAGATATCGATACATCAAATGGGTTCAGATCCGTTTTCCTGCGGAAAACGGATCTGAACCCAAGAGCATGTCCGGCAGATCGCGGGAAACTGTCGAAGGCGGGGTGGGGCCGGGTGAGGGGGTGTGAGCGGCATGGATGCCGCGACCAAGCCCCCAAGGACGGGTTTACGGCGTCCCCCTCAACCGGACCCACCCCGCCAACCCACGGATAGCCGGTTTTTGCCTTTGCTTCGGCTGTTGCTCCGGCCTCTGCGGGTGCCGGGCACCGCCCGGCCGAACTACAATCCCGCTCATGCTGAAATTCTCGAACAACCCCCGCCGGGGGCGCCGGTGAGCGGCCGCGGTGGCAATGACGGCCAGGTCCGCATCATCGGTGGCCGCTGGCGCAATACCCGCCTGCCGGTACCGACCCTGCCGGGCCTGCGGCCGAGCAGCGACCGCGTTCGCGAAACGCTGTTCAACTGGCTGATGCCCCGGCTGGGCGGGGCGCGGGTGCTCGACCTGTTCGCCGGCAGCGGCGCGCTGGGCCTGGAGGCCGTCTCGCGCGGCGCCGCCCACGCCACCCTGGTCGAGCGCGATGCCCAGCTCGGGCGCAACCTGTCCGCCGCCGTCGCCAAGCTGCAGGCCACCGACCAGGTCACCGTGGTCCAGGCCGATGCCCTGCGCTGGCTGCAAAGCGCCCCGGCGCAGCAGGCCGATCTGGTGTTCATCGACCCGCCGTTCGCCGATGGCCTGTGGCAGGACGTGCTGGCCCAGCTGCCGCGGCACCTGGCCGCCGATGCCTGGCTGTACCTGGAATCGCCGGCCGGCCACGTCCCGGCACTGCCGGCCGAATGGCTGCTGCACCGCGAGGGCGGCACCCGCGAGGTGCGCTTTGCCCTGTACCGCCGCGCCACTGCTACACTTTGACTTCATCTGAACATCTGCATCCGCCCATGACCGTGGCCAACCGCCGCATTGCCGTCTATCCCGGCACGTTCGATCCGATCACCAATGGTCATATCGATCTGGTGAGCCGGGCCGCGCCGTTGTTCGAAAAGGTCGTGGTGGGCGTGGCGCAGAGCCCGTCCAAAGGCCCGGCGCTGCCGCTGGAACAGCGTGTGCAGCTGGCCCGCGGTGCATTGGGCCACCACGGCAATGTCGAGGTCATCGGCTTCGATACGCTGCTGGCCCATTTCGTCCGTTCGGTCCAGGGTGGGGTGCTGCTGCGCGGCCTGCGCGCGGTGTCCGACTTCGAATACGAGTTCCAGATGGCCAGCATGAACCGCCACCTGATTCCCGAGGTCGAGACCCTGTTCCTGACCCCGGCCGAGCAGCACAGCTTCATTTCGTCCTCGCTGGTCCGCGAGATCGCGCGCCTGGGCGGTGACGTGTCCGGTTTCGTGCCGGCCGCGGTGCTCGAAGCCCTGCGCAAGGTCCGCGAAGCGAAGTCGGCACAGTCGTAAGTCCCGCTGTACCCGCACCCCATTACGTACACCACCACGCACCATTCCGGGAGGAAACCCATGAACACCACCATGCGCGCGATGCTGATCGCTTCGTTGGCCCTGGCCTTCACCGCCTGCAAGAAGGAAGAGGCCGCTCCGGTCGACGAGGCCAAGCAGGCGCTGGTCGCGCCGTCCAAGGACGACGATGCAGGCTGGAAGAAGTACCTGCAGGAAGTGGCGATCCAGAACATGGGCAACATCACCAACAGCCCGTTCCTGTACTACCTCTCGCCGGAATCGGACCCGGACTTCCAGGCCAAGTACGAGCGCCAGACCGAGAGCGCGACCCAGGCCGTGGCCCGCGGCGTGCAGCCGGGCAACATGCTGGCCTTCGGTTCGTCGGCCTCGGGCAAGATGGCTGACATGATCCAGGCCGTGTTCAAGGACGTGGGGCCGGATTCGATGAAGGGCGTGCGCGTGGTCTTCATCGGCCAGTCGGCCGACAACGCCCGCGTGCAGGCTGCGATCCAGCCGACCGGTGCCGAGTACATTTTCGTCGAAGCCAAGTAAGACCGAGCCATGGCGGCCATGCTCCGGCATGGCCCGGGCGGCGCTCCGCGAGGGCGCCGCTGATGACCTGACCGGCCCGCGCGCCCGCGCTGGCCGGTCCTTGTCCCAAGGCGCGGGCGAGGAGTATCGCCATGTCGCTGAAAATCAACGAGCTCTGCGTCAACTGCGACGTATGCGAGCCGGCCTGCCCGAACCAGGCCATTGCGATGGGTGAAACCATCTACGTGATCGACCCTGCGCGCTGCACCGAATGCGTGGGTCATTTCGACGAGCCACAGTGCGTGGTCGTCTGCCCGGTCGAATGCATCGATCCGGACCCGGAGATCGTGGAAACGGAAGACCAGCTGCTGGCCAAGCTGCGCCAGCTGCAGCACGATCACCCCGAACTCTACGCGGAGCCCCCATCCGAATGAAGACGCTGATCGTCCGTCCGCTGTTGCTGCTCGGCCTGCTGCTGAGCCCGATCGCCTGGGCCGACAGCCCTGTCCGTGCCGAACGCCCCGACGGCGCCGCCATTGCCAGCGGCCATGCGCTGGCCACCCAGGCCGGCATCGACATCCTGGCGCAGGGCGGCAATGCCTTCGACGCCGCGGTGGCGGTGTCGTCCACGCTGGCGGTGGTCGAACCGATCAGTTCCGGGCTGGGCGGCGGTGGCTTTTTCCTGCTGCACGACGCGGCCACCGGCAAGGATGTGATGCTGGATGCGCGCGAGACTGCACCGGCTGCGGCAACGCCCCAGGCGTTCCTCGACAAGCAGGGCAACCTCGACCGTGACCGCTCGGTCAACGGCGCCTGGTCGGCGGGGATTCCGGGCCTGCCTGCGGCGCTGGTCGAACTGTCGGCCAAGCACGGCAAGCTGCCGCTGTCGGCGTCGCTGCAGCCGGCCATCCGCATCGCCCGCGAAGGCTTCCCGGTGTACGAGCGCATGGCCAAGGGCTATGCCTCGCGCCGTGAAGTGATGGAGCGCTTCCCCGGTACCCGCGAGGTCTACCTGCGCAACGGCAAGCCGATTGCCACCGGCGATCTGTTCAAGCAGCCGGAACTGGCACAGACGCTGGAACGCCTCGCCTCCGGTGGCTTCGACGGCTTCTACAGGGGCCAGACCGGCAAACTGCTGCTGGAAGGCGTGAAGCAGGCCGGAGGCAAGTGGACCGCCGAGGAACTGGCCGGATACCGGGTGAAGCAGCGCGAACCGATCGTCTTCAACTACAACGGCTGGAAGATCACCACGGCGCCGCCGCCGTCGTCCGGCGGCATCGCGCTGGCCAGCATGCTGCAGATCCTCGAAGGCTGGGATATCAGGAAGATGGACCCGGCCCACCGCACCCACCTGGTGGTGGAGTCGATGCGCCGCGCCTACCGTGACCGCACCTTCTTCCTCGGCGATCCGGACTTCGTGCAGATCCCGCAGAAGGTGCTGACCAGCAAGGATTACGCGCAGGGCCTGCGGGCCACCATCCATCCAGAGAAGGCCACGCCCAGCGACCTGCTGTCGGGCAACCCGACGCCGCTGGAAGATGACGAGACCACCCACTTCTCGATCATCGACCGCGACGGCAACCGTGTTGGCGCCACCCAGACCGTCAACCTGCTGTACGGCTCGGGGCTGATTCCGAAGGGCACCGGCGTGCTGCTGAACAACGAGATGGATGACTTCGCGCTGAAGCCGGGCACGCCCAACGCGTTCGGCGTGATGGGCTATGAAGCCAATGCGCCGAAGGCGGGCAAGCGCATGCTCAGCTCGATGACGCCGACCTTCATGGAGAACGCCGACAAGGTGGTGGTGCTGGGCACCCCGGGTGGCAGCCGCATCATCACCATGGTGCTGCTGGGCATCCTCGGCTACGACGCCGGGCTGGATGCGCAGCAGGTGGCCGCGTTGCCGCGCTACCACCACCAGTGGTTGCCGGACCTGATCGAAGCCGAGGACGATGCGTTCGACGCGGCGACGGTGAAGCAGCTGCAGGCGATGGGCCATAAGATCGACCTGCCGGGCGATGTCGCCGCAGGTGGCCGCGGTTCCAGTCACGTCTGGGGCAACCTGCAAACGGTGGAATGGGACCGCACGTCCAACACGCTGTTTGGCGGCAGTGACCCGCGCAACCCGGTGGGCAGCGCCCAGGTCGTGCCAGCGCGCTGATCCGGTCGTGCCGGCCGCGGGCCGGCAATCTGCTGGATCGTCGAAACCCCGCCTTTGCCGGCGGGGTTTTTCGTTTCCTTTCTAGCGATTATTTAACGAGCCGGCGCCGATAATCGTCCCATGAAACTCTGGTCTATTCGTGGAAACTCGCAGCGCCTCGATGGTGGTGCGATGTTCGGCAACGCGCCGCGCGCGTTATGGGAAAAATGGGCAGCGCCGGACGAGCTCAACCGCATCGAGCTGGCCTGCCGTGCGCTGCTTGCCAGCCCGCTGGAAGGCAAGACGGTGCTGTTCGAAACCGGTATTGGTGCGTTCTTCGATCCGCGCATGCGCGAGCGCTATGGCGTGCAGGAAAGCCAGCACGTGCTGATCGATTCGCTGCGCGAAGCCGGTTTCGAACACGAGGACATCGATGTGGTGGTGCTCAGCCACCTGCACTTCGATCATGCCGGTGGCCTGCTGGCGGCATGGAGCGAAGGGCGCGAGCCCGAGCTGCTGTTCCCCAACGCGACCTATGTGGTGGGCGCACAGCATTGGCAGCGCGCCGTGCAGCCGCATCCGCGGGATCGGGCCAGCTTCATTCCGGAACTGCCCGGCCTGCTGCAGGCCAGTGGCCGCCTGGAAGTGGTGGACGGGGAATACTCCAGGGCGCTGGGACGCAGCGTGCGTTTCAGCTACAGCGATGGGCATACGCCGGGGCTGATGCTGGCCGAGATTGTCGGCCATGCGCATGCCGGCGAGCGTGCGCACGGCGGCGTGGTGTTCTGCGCCGACCTGATCCCGGGCCGTTCATGGGTGCACGTGCCGATCACCATGGGCTACGACCGCAATGCCGAGCTGCTGATCGACGAGAAGCGGCAGTTCCTTGAAGACAAACTGGCGCGCAACGTGCATCTGTTCTTCACCCACGATCCGCAGGTAGCGCTGGCGCAGCTCGGTCGCGATGACAAGGGGCGTTTCGTCACCCTGCACGAGCAGGGAGAACTGAAGGCGCGCGCGTTGGGGTAATGAAAAGGCCGGGCACTGCCCGGCCTTCCACGGATCGTCGGATCCACGCCAGGCGTGGATGCCGGGTGACCGTTACGACGCCTTCAGGCAGCTGCTCATGAAGGTCTTGCGCGCATCACCGGCCAGCTTCTTGGTGCCCGCATCGGCGTTGCACTTCTTCATGCGTTCCTGTGGCGTGGTCGCGGCCTTGGTTTCGGTGGCATGGCCACTGAGGCACGAACTCTGCGCGGTCTTGTAGGCGTCGCCCTTCAATCCCTTGTTCTTGGCCGAGCAGTCGGCCATGCGCTGCTGCTGCGGGGTGGTGGCGTTGGCGGCCAGTGGCAGGCCGACCAGCAGGACAGCGGCCAGCAGGAAAGACGCTTTCATCGGGGGGCTCCAAGCGGTGGCGGGTGCGCGGAGCATTGGCTTCTGGGCGGGAAGGCTACGTGAAGAAAAACCGCCCTGGCCGTACTTGCTTGCATCGGCATTCAGATCGGCGTATTACTTAGCCATATGGGTAAGTATGAGCCAGGCCTCCAGGCCGTCTTCCATGCGCTGGCCGACCCGACGCGCTGCGCGATCGTGGCGACGCTGGGGCAGGGACCGTGCACCGTGTCGATGCTGGCCGAGCCGTTCGAGATGGCCTTGCCCTCGCTGATGAAGCATCTGGCCGTTCTGGAACGCAGCGGCGTGGTGCGCAGCCACAAGCAGGGGCGCATACGCACCTGCGAACTGGTGCCGGCGCGGATGGAGCAGGCCGAGCAATGGCTGGCCGCGCAGCGTGCTGTGTGGGAGGCACGCGCCGACCGCATGGCCGCGTTTGTTGAGACCCTTCACCGACAGGAGCAGGCCCATGGCCGTGGACGCAGGTAGCAACCCCGACACCGATCTGGTCATCAGTCGCGTATTGAACGCACCGCGCGCGGCACTCTGGCGGGCCTGGACAGACCCCGAACTGCTGCGCCAGTGGTGGTGCCCGAAGCCATGGACCACCGAGGTGCGTGCGTTCGACCTGCGCCCTGGCGGGGCCTTCCACACCTTCATGCAGGGCCCCGATGGCGGCAGCAGTGACAATCCGGGCAGCTTCCTGGAGGTGGTGCCGCAGCAGCGCCTGGTGTTCACCTCGATGCTGGGCGCGGGCTGGCGCCCGCAGTCGCCGTGGCTGGGCTTCACCGCCATCATCACGATGGAGGACGAGGGCCAGGGCTGCCGTTACACCGCGCGGGTGATGCACCCGGACAAGGCACTGCGTGACCAGCATGAGCAGCTGGGCTTCTTCGACGGCTGGAACACTGCCATCGGCCAGCTGGAAGACTTCGCGGCCAACTTGTAATGCCGTGCCTGGGGTCAGATCCCCTTCGCAGCGAAAGGGTTCTGACCCCGGTTCAGCGGATCAACCGACGCGGGTACCGAAGATGCGGTCGCCGGCATCGCCCAGGCCCGGCAGGATGTAGCCCTTGTCGTTGAGCTGGGCATCGATGGCCGCGGTGTAGATCTCCACGTCCGGGTGCACGGCCTTGACCGCGTCGATGCCCTCCGGCGCGGCCACCAGGAAGATGCCCTTGATGCGGCGCGCGCCGGCGCGCTTGAGCATGTCGATGGTGGCGATCAGGGTGCCGCCGGTGGCCAGCATCGGGTCCAGGATCAGCGCATCGCGCTCTTCCAGGCGACCGGTCAGGCGCTCGAAGTAGGGCACCGGCTGCAGGGTTTCCTCATCGCGCTGCAGGCCGACCACGCTGACGCGCGCGGCCGGGATCAGCGACAGCACGCCGCTGAGCATGCCCAGGCCGGCGCGCAGGATCGGCACCACGGTGATCTTGGCGCCGGCGATGCGCTGCACGGTCACCGGGCCGGCCCAGCCGGGCAGGGTGTGCGGCTCGGTGTCCAGGTCGGCGGTGGCCTCGTAGGCCAGCAGCGTGCCCAGCTCGTTGGCCAGCTCGCGGAAATCCTTGGTGCTGAGTGCGGCGTTGCGCATCAGGCCGATCTTGTGCTGCACCAGCGGGTGGCGCACTTCGACGATCTTCATGGTCGGGAAGGGGAAAAAGAGAGAGGACGCCATTTTGCCGGATCGGTGGGCCGAACCCAAACCCGCGCTTCGTCAAATGTGCAGATCCATGTCATGGCCATGCAACCTTGCGGACATACCGTGCAGACCCATTCTTAACAGGAATGGGGATTCCCAGTGCATATCAAGACTCCGTTGGCCGTTGCCATCACCCTGACCCTGGCGATGGGGGCGGCTGCACCGCTGCAGGCCGCCGGGCAGCAGGCGGTTGCCGCCACCGGCGCGGTGGCCGCCGACGCGGTCGACCTCGACCGCATCGAAGTGCGTGCGCAGCTCGAATCGCAGATCCGCGCGGTCGACCTCAAGCGCAGCAGCGATGCCATCGAGGACGCCGTGTCCTCCGATGCGCTGGGCCAGTACCCGGACAAGAACGTGGCCGAGTCGTTGCAGCGCTTGCCGGGCGTCAGCGTGACGCGTGACCAGGGTGAGGGCCGTTTCGTGGTCATCCGCGGCCTGGACGCCAGCCTCAACAGTGTCAGCGTCGATGGCATCGCCATCGGCACGCCGGAAGATTCCAGCCGCGCTGCGCCGCTGGACGTGATTCCCTCCGATTCCACCGAGCGCCTGCGCGTGGTCAAGTCGCCGACCCCGGACATGCCGGGCGATGCCATTGGTGGCGCGGTGCTGGTGGAGTCGGCCTCGGCCTTCGACCGCGACGGCCGCAGCCTGCGCGCCAAGATCGAGGGCAGCCATCAGCAGCTGTCCGGCGAGACCAGCCCCAAGGCCGCATTCAACTACAGCGAAGTGTTCAACGACACCTTCGGCGTGGCGCTGGGCGTGAACTACCAGAAGCGCAAGTTCGAGTCGGACAACACCGAAGTGGAATACGACGGCGAGGATGATGCCGCGCCGGGCGACGTCACTGCGATCAACCTGCAGCACCGCAAGTACGAGATCGAGCGCAAGCGCATCGGTGCCAACCTCAACCTCGACTGGCGCCCGAACGAAGACAGCAAGTACTACCTGCGCACGCTGTACAGCCAGTTCGACGACGCCGAAACCCGCCAGCGGGTGATCTTCAACTTCGACGATGCGAAGATGGTCAAGACCGGCACCGATCAGTACCGCCTGGATGGCATGCCGAAGGATTCGATCGACAAGCGCATGCGCTACCGCACCAAGAAGGAAAACACCTTTGCGGCAAGCCTGGGCGGCGAGAACAAGCTGACCCATGCCGTGGTCGATTACAAGGTCGGCTACACCCGCACCGAAGAGCGTGTGAACGACGAGATGGAGGCCCGCTTCAAGCTCAACGGCAAGGCATTCAACGGCACCCTGGACCAGCGCAGCCGCCTTCCCAGCTACAGCTTCGACAACCCGCAGTGGCTGGACAACGGCAGCTACGCGTTCGACCGCTTCGTGCTTTCGCCCAAGCAGGTCAATGACAAGGAACACAGCGCGCAGGTCAACGTGCGCTTCGACGGCGACAGCGGCAGCATCAAGATCGGCCTGCTGGGCCGCTGGCGCGACCGTGACGTCAATGTCGACGAGAACGAGCTGCGTGTCGGCCCGAAGGTGGCGCTGTCGAGCTGGACCACCTCCTCGCCGGAGCATCGCCACGGCAACATGGGGGACGGTATGGATTCGGCCGCGATGCGCGCGTTCTGGGCGGCCAATGGCAGCCAGTACAGTGCGCGGCCGCAGGATGTTGGCGGCAATGCAATGACCTCGCTGGAAGAAGACTACGTGGCCAGCGAGGACATCTTCGCCAGCTACGCGATGGGTACCTGGGACATCGGCGCGCTGCGCATCATCGGCGGCGTGCGCGTGGAGAACACCCAGTTCAAGGCTACCGGCAACCAGGTGGACGTGGCGGCCAATGGCCGCAGCTTCACCGTCACCCCGCGCGTGGCCAACAGCAGCTACACCAACGTGCTGCCGGGCCTGCACCTGCGCTACGACGCCGCAGACGACTGGGTGCTGCGCGCTTCGGCCAACAAGACCGTCTCGCGCCCGTCGTTCGGTGACATTTCGCCGCGCGTGGGCTACAGCCGCGGTGACGAGGAAGTGCGGCTGGGCAACCCCGAGCTGGATCCGTACGAATCGAAGAACGTCGATCTGTCCGTCGAGAAGTACATCGGCAGCACCGGCATCGTGTCGCTGGGCCTGTTCCACAAGTCGATCGATGGCTACATCGTGGAGACCGTGCGCACCAATGACCCGGACTACGGCGGCTTCGACGTGACTCAGCCGATCAACGGCCGCAAGGCCACCGTGCGCGGTGCGGAGTTCAACTGGCAGCAGCAGCTGGCGTTCCTGCCGGCCGGCCTGGACGGGTTGCTGGTCGGTGCCAGTGGCACCTGGCTCGACACCACGTTCGATGCCGGCATCAAGGATCGTGCGGGCGAAGACTTCACCCTGCCGCGCGCCTCCAAGCACGTCTACAGCGCGCACGTCGGTTATGAAAAGTACGGCCTGAGCACGCGACTGGCCGCGGTGTACCGCAGCGAGTACCTGGACAGCATCGGCAAGGGCCGTGCCTTCGACATCTATGTGGCGCCCAACACCCAGCTCGACTTCTCGCTGGACTACAAGTTCACCCCGCGCGTGAGCATGTACTTCGAAGCGCAGAACCTGCTGGACAAGCCGCTGGAGCTGTACCAGGGCACGCGTTCGCGCACCCTGCAGATGGAAGAGTACGGCCGCACCTACGCGCTGGGCCTGAAGGTGGCACTGTGATGGGGCGTGGCATCACCGTCCTGGCTGCCGCACTGATGGCCAGCCTGGCGGCTGGCTGCACGCCGGCCACAGGCAATGATCCGGCGGCGGCCGCGACGGCAGCGAAGGCCACCAGCGAGCGTGCGGTGGCCACCATCGCCGAGGCGTTCCTGTCGCCGATGACGCCGGCCGACAACATCGATTCGCCGGCGGCCTGGCGTGCGCCGGACGGAACGCTGTGGCTGATCGCCACCGCCAAGGCTACCGACAAGCTGGTGGTCTACGATGGCAGCACCGGCCAGCATCTTCGTGACGTTGGCAGCAGCGGTACCGCGCCGGGGCAGTTCGACCGCCCAAACGGCATCGCGGTGACCGACGACCTGCTGTGGATCGTGGAGCGCGACAATCACCGCGTGCAGGTGCTGGGCCTGCCGGACTTCACCCCGCTGGCGACGTTCGCTGCGGACGACCTGCGCAAGCCGTACGGCCTGTGGGTCGACCGCCGGGCCGATGGCTACAGCGTCTACGTCACCGACTCCTGGGACAACGGCGAGGATGCGCAGGGGCGTGACATCCTGCCGCCGCTGGCTGAACTGGACAAGCGCGTGCGCCAGTACCACGTGACCCGCGACGGTGCGAAGGTCGAAGCGAAGCTTGTAGCCAGCATCGGTGATACCACCGAGGCCGGCGCGCTGCGCGTGGTCGAATCGATCTGGGGCGACCCCGAGAACGATCGCCTGCTGATTGCCGAAGAGGACGAAAGCTATGCCAGCGAGTTCAAGGTCTACACCCTGGCCGGCCGCTTCACCGGCACCACCTTCGGCCGCGACGTGTTCAAGGCGCAGGCCGAAGGCGTGACCCTACGCACCTGTGGCAAGGGCGGCTGGTGGATCACCACCGAGCAGGGCAAGCAGCGCAGCGTGTTCCACCTGTTCGATCGTCACACGCTGAAGCCGGTGGGCGCGTTCCAGGGCAACACCGTGGCCAACACCGATGGCATCTGGATGATGCAGCAGCCCAGCGCGCGCTTCCCGCACGGTGCGCTGTATGCAGTGCATGACGACCAGGGTGTGGTGGCGTTTGACTGGGAGAGCATCGCCAAGCAATTGGCGTTGCCGCTGGAGTGTGGCGCATGAGCCGTCGTTGCATGAGCGCCCTGGCATTGGGCCTGCTGCTGGTCGTCCCTGCGCTGGGCTTTGCCGCCGCGGAACCGAACACCCAGGTACCGGCAGGCAGCCACCACTACGCAGCGACGACGGTGCCGGACCGCATCGTCGCCTCGCCTGCGGCCGATCCCAGCCACGGCTTTGCGGTGGCCTGGCGGACCGATGGCAGTGTGCAGGCGCCGCTGCTGGAAATCGCCGTGGCCGGTGATTCACCGGCCATTGAAGGCATCCGCCAGGTACGCGCGACGACCCGTGCGCTGCAGACCGAGAACGGGCTGTCGCATCACCATCGTGCCGACATCGGCGGCCTGCAGCCGGATACCCAGTATGTCTACCGCGTGCAGGGTAATGGCAGCTGGAGCGCGTGGAACCAGCTGCGCACGCTGGCGGCCGCCGACCAGCCGTTGACCCTGCTGTACTTCGGTGACACCCAGAACAAGAACGTGAGCCACGTCAGCCGGGTCGTGCGTGCCGCGCAGAAGGCGGCACCGCAGGCGCGCATGAGTCTGTTCGCTGGCGACCTGGTCAGCGGCGGCGACAACATGGACGACAGCGAGTGGGGCGAGTGGTTTGCCGCCACCGGCTGGCTGGCGCAGGAGACGCTGGTGGCGCCGGCGATCGGCAATCACGAGTACTTCGAGGAGTTCGAGGACACCCCGCAGGAGCGCCGCGTGCTGGGCAAGCACTGGCCGGTAACCTTCGCGTTGCCGGGCAATGGCGCTGCCGCCGCACAGCAGACCAGCTACTGGTTCGATGCGCAGGGCGTGCGCGTGGCCGTGGTCGATGGCACCTCGGCACTCGACCTGGGTACGGCCAAGGCGCAGGCGCAGTGGCTGGACAAGGTGCTGACCGGCAATCCGCAGCCGTGGACCATCGTGCTGCTGCACCAACCGTTCTACTCGCCGCGCGAAGGCCGCGAGAATGCCGCGCTGCGTGACGTGCTGCTGCCGGTGGTACGTCGCCACAATGTCGATCTGGTGCTGCAGGGGCACGATCACACCTACGGCCGCCGTGGTGAAGGACAGGCCGCAACGCCCCAGTACGTGGTGACCGTGGCCGGGCCGAAGCAGTACCGCCTTTCCGACGAAGCACGCAGGACGATGGATCCGGTGGCCGAGGACACCCAGTTGTTCCAGGTCCTGAACGTCGACCCGCAGCGCCTGCACTATGAAGCGCGCACGGTGACGGGCCGTCTCTACGATGCCTTCGAACTGCAGCGTGACGCCAAGGGCAGCAAGACGCGAACGGAACTGATCGACGGCCGCATCACGCCGCGCGACTGCCCCCGTTCGCAGACCGCCAAGGGTCGCGCGGACCGTTGCTGGGAATGAGCACACGCCGATGACCACTCGCTCTCGTATCCTCCCCCTTGCTGCCATCGGTACCGCACTGCTGTTGCTGGCCAGTGCGGTGACCGCCGCCGATGCCGTGCTGCACCCGTTCCTGGTGGCCCAGCCGAAGCAGGCCCCGCAGGAAGTGAACCTGGCGGTGGAGATTCCGGCCGGCAGCTTCACCAAGTACGAGATCAAGGAAGATGGCCTCGTGCATGTGGACCGCTTCCAGTCGATGCCGGTCGCCTATCCGGCCAACTACGGTTCGATGCCGCGTACCCTGGCCGGTGACAACGACCCGCTGGATGCGCTGGTGCTGACCCGCGAGCCACTGCACCCGGGGGTGATCGTGCGTTTCCGGCCGATCGGCTACCTGAAGATGATCGATGGCGGCGAGCACGACGAGAAGATCATCGGCGTGCCCACCGACAAGGTCGACCCGACCTACGCGAACATCCGCGATCTGGCCGATCTGCCGGAGATCGAACGGCAGCGCATCGAGGCGTTCTTCCGGGTCTACAAGGACCTGCCGGCCGGCCGCAACCCGGTGCAGCTCAATGGCTGGGGCAACGCTGCCGAAGCACAGGCATTGATCAGCGAGGCGATGCAGCGCTTCAACCGGTAGAGCCACGCCATGGGTGGGTGCCCCGCCCACGCATCACCTTCACTGCCGCTGGCTATCATGTGCGCCATCCAGAATGAAGGCGATGCACGTGTCGGTAGCGTTGGTGTGGTTCCGTCGTGATCTGCGGCTGCAGGACAATCCGGCCCTGCAGGCCGCGCTGGACGCAAGCCACGAGGTGGTGCCGGTCTACATCCACGCGCCGCACGAGGAAGGCGACTGGGTTCCCGGTGCCGCCTCCGATGCATGGCGCCAGCATTCGCTGGCGGCGCTGGATGCCGACCTGCGTTCGCGCGGTTCTTCGTTGGTACTGCGCCGCGGCGGCAGCCTGGCCACGCTGCAGGCGCTGGTCGAACAGACCGGCGCCGAGGCGGTGTACTGGAACCGCAAGTACGAACCGGCCACCCAGCCGCGCGACGCGGAGATCAAGCGCACGCTGCGCGAGCAGGGCATCGATGCGCAGAGCTGCAATGGCAGCCTGCTGTTCGAACCCTGGGACATCGCGACCCAGCAAGGCCAGCCGTACAAGGTGTTCACTCCGTACTGGCGCAACGTGCTCAGTCATTGGCGCCTGCCGGCGCTGACGGCCGCACCGAAGGCACTGGCAGCGCACAAGGTCGACAGCCTCGCGCTGGATGAGCTGCGGCTTGCACCCACGCTCGACTGGGATGCCGGTTTCTGGGAGCACTGGCAGCCGGGCGAGGCCGGTGCGCTGGAGGCGCTGTCCGTGTTCGAGGACGGTGCGTTGCGCGGCTATCGCGAGCAGCGCGACCTGCCGGATCGCGTCGGAACGTCGCGGATGTCGCCGCACCTGCACTTCGGCGAGATCGCGCCGTGGCGCATCGCCCATGCGCTGGAGGCCCTGCGCAGTGCCGGCACCGACGCGGACATCGACGGCTACCTGCGCCAGCTGGGCTGGCGCGACTTCGCCTACCACCTGCTGCACCACTTCCCGAAGACGCCCACCGACAATCTCAACCCGCGCTTTGACCGCTTCCCGTGGGCCACGCCCAGCGCGGCGCAACTGCATGACTGGCAGCGCGGCAACACCGGCGTGCCGATCGTCGACGCGGGCCTTCGCGAGCTGTGGCACACCGGCTACATGCACAACCGGGTACGCATGATCGTTGCCAGCTACCTGTGCAAGCACCTGCGCGCACACTGGCTGCACGGCGCGCGCTGGTTCTGGGACACCCTGGTCGATGCCGACCTGGCCAACAACACGATGGGCTGGCAGTGGGTGGCCGGAACCGGTGCCGATGCCGCGCCGTACTTCCGTGTGTTCAATCCGGTCACCCAGGCCGAGAAGTTCGATCCACAGGCGCGCTATATCAGCCGCTGGGTTCCCGAACTGGCGGCACTGCCGGTGAAGGCCCGCTTCGCACCGTGGCAACATCCGCTGCTG
This sequence comes from Stenotrophomonas sp. CC22-02, assembly GCF_004365115.1. NCBI lineage: Bacteria > Pseudomonadati > Pseudomonadota > Gammaproteobacteria > Lysobacterales > Lysobacteraceae > Stenotrophomonas > Stenotrophomonas sp. CC22-02. The sequence goes on from NZ_SOCO01000001.1 coordinate 1,228,968, forward strand.
TTGGCAGCGCATGCGCCGGGCTATCCACGCACGCCGCTGGTGGACCTGGCGGTGGGCCGGGACGCCGCGCTTCAGGCCTACCGCCAGTCCGGCGCAGCGTAAAGCGCGAGCTGAGCGATCCGGTCAGATAGCTGAACGCGGCCCTGTCGGCGGGCTGCATCATCATCCCGACATCGCATTTGCCTGTTTATTCTCTTTGCGCCCGCAAGCCGCCGGCCCGACCGGAAACCAAGGAGAACCCCATGATCCGCAACACCACCCGCAACGTCGCACTGGCCCTGATGAGTGCGGCCGTCCTGTCGGCCTGCGCCACCGGCGGCTCCTATGTGCAGAGTGACCAGTACGGCAACCCGACCGAGCAGCAGAACCGCACCGGCCGCAACGCGCTGATCGGTACCGCCATCGGCGTGGCCGCCGGCCTGCTGACCGGTGACAGTGCCACCGAGCGCCGCCAGCATGCGCTGATCGGCGCCGGTATCGGCGCACTCAGTGGCGCCGCTGTCGGCCAGTACCAGGATCGCCAGGAACGCGCACTGCGCGAGCGCACCGCCAACACCGGCATCGATGTGCAACGCCAGGGCGACAACATCATGCTGAACCTGCCGGACGGCATCACCTTCGACTTCGGCAAGGCAACCCTGAAGCCGCAGTTCTATGGTTCGCTCAATGGCGTGGCTGGTACGCTGCGTGACTACAACCAGACCATGATCGAAGTGGTCGGCCACACCGACAGCATCGGCAGTGACGCAGTGAACAACCGCCTGTCGAAGGAGCGTGCCGACTCGGTCGCGCAGTACCTCATCGGCCAGGGCGTGCAGAGCGTGCGCATTGAAACGCTGGGCGCCGGCAAGTCGTACCCGATTGCCGACAACAGCACCGATGCCGGCCGCGCCAAGAACCGCCGCGTCGAGATCCGCGTGATTCCGCTCAAGCAGTAACGCGCAGCGTTACGGTTCCGGCGTAGCCGGAACGAAAATGCCGCCCTTGCAGGCGGCATTTTCCGTAGGTGCCGAGCTTGCTCGGCACACCGACAGCGTATCCGGTCGCTGCGTGTGCGTGCAGCGCCGACCAAGGTCGGCACCTACCGAAGTCTGCCCGCCGGAACGAAAATGCCGCCCTTGCAGGCGGCATTTTCCGCAGGTGCCGAGCTTGCTCGGAACACCGCATGACCGCGTGCCTTTTCGCTTTTGTAGAGTCGAGCCATGCTCGACTGCTTGTATGGAGTCGAGCATGGCTCGACTCTACAGAAGGCGGTCGAGCAAGCTCGACCTCTACCAGAGCGGAATGCTCGGCTCACACCGTCGCCGTCGGCCGCACCACGATCTCATTCACGTCCACGTCCGCAGGCTGCTCGATCGCAAATCTTACGGCGCGGCCGATCGCATCCGGTTGCAGGGCGATCGCGCGGTAGCCGACCATCATCTCGGCCGCGGCCGGATCGGTGATGCTGTCGGCCAGCTCGCTTTCCACCACGCCCGGATGGATGCAGGTCACCCGCAGCTCGCGGTGCTCCTGCCGCAGGCCGTCGGAAATCGCGCGCACCGCATACTTGGTCGCGCAGTAGACCGCTGCGGTCGGCACGACCGACAGCGCGCCGACCGAGGCGATGTTGATGATCTGGCCGCTGCGCTGGGCGATCATGCCGGGCAGCACGGCGGCAATGCCGTACAGCACGCCACGGATGTTCACGTCGATCATCCGGTCCCATTCCTCCACTTTCAGCGAGCCCATCAGGGACAGTGGCATCACACCGGCATTGTTGACGATCACGTCGATTGCGCCGAAGCGTTGCCGGGCGGCTTCGGCGAAGGCCTCCACCTGCGCGCGCCGGGTCACGTCCAGGGCATGCACGAGTACCTCGGTCCCCTGCTGGCGCAGCTCGTCGGCCAGCGCCTGCAGACGGTCCAGGCGGCGGGCACCCAGTACCAGGCGTGCCCCCGGTTGCGCGAGGGAGCGGGCGATGCCGGCGCCGATGCCGCTGGAGGCGCCGGTGATGAGGATGGTTCGGGAAAGGGCCATGGCGGTGTCTCTGAAGGGGAGGGAGTGCCGGGGTGTGCCCGGTGTTGCCACGGTAGACGGCGCACCTTGTCGCGATAAGATGGCGACTGCTGATCACCTTGTTCAGAGTTGCTAACCAATGGCCGTCGATCTCAACGCTCTGGCCGTGTTCCAGCGGGTGGCCGACTGCCGCAGCTTCACCGCCGCGGCCGATCAACTCGGCGTGACCCGTTCGGCGGTCAGCCAGACCATCGCCAAGCTGGAGCAGTCGCTGGGCATCGCCCTGGTGCTGCGCACGACCCGCAGCGTCAGCCTCACCGATGCCGGGCAGGCACTGCTGGTCTCGGTCAGCCCTGCGCTGGCGGAACTGGGCGATGCGCTCGAGGCCAGCCTGCGCCGCCAGGCCGTCGTCTCTGGGCAACTGCGGCTTGCCGTGTCTTCCATTGCGGAGGCGTTCCTGGCCGGCCCGATGCTGGCGGCATTCGCCGCGCGCTATCCCGCGCTGCAGCTGGACATCACCGTGACCGATGAAGCGTTCGATATCGTCGGCGCGGGATTCGATGCAGGCGTGCGTCTGGGCGAGGTCATTGCCCAGGACATGGTCGCGGTGCCGGTATCGGCGCGGCAGCGCCAATTGGTGGTGTGCTCGCCGGGCTATCGTGATGCCCATGCGCTGCCGGTGCACCCACGGGAACTGGCCAGCCATCGCTGCATCGGCTGGCGCAGTGCGCCGGGCAGGGCGCCGTATCGCTGGGAGTTCGAAGAATGGGGCCGTGAGTTCAGTGTCGATGTGCAGCCGGAAATCACCAGCAACGACATGGGGGTGATGGTCAGGCTGGCCTTGGCCGGCGCAGGCCTCGCCATCGGCATGGAAGAGACCTGGCGGCCTTGGCTGCAACGGGGAGAACTGGTGTCCGTGCTGGACGCGTATTGCCCGCGGTTTGCCGGATTCTTTCTGTACTACCCCAGCCGTCGGCAGGCCGAGCCGAAACTACGCGCGCTGGTCGAGCACGTGCTGTCCGAACTGTAGAGTCGAGCCATGCTCGACTGCTTTCCGGAAGTCGAGCATGGCTCGACTCTACATAGGCGCAGTCGAGCACGGCTCGACTCTACAGACGGCATCATGCCGCCGACGCGGCAACCTTCTCCAGGATCCGCTTGCCGCTGCTTTCCAGCGCGGCGTCTTCCTGCGCCTTCTGCTGCTGTGCCAGCTTCGCGCCCGGGCACTGCGCCAGCATGTAGTTGGCGTCGAAGTTGAGCTTCTCGACCAGGAAGTCGACGAACGCACGCACCTTCGGCGAGACCAGGCGGCCGCCGGCGAACACGGCGTTGAAGTCCACCTCCGGGCCGGTCCAGCCGGCCAGCACGCGGCGAACCATACCGGACTCGACGAACGGTTTGGCCATCACATCGCCAGTCAGCAGCAGGCCTTCGCCGCACACCAGTGCGCCGTTCAGTGCGGACATGTCATTGGCGGTCATCAGCGGCGTGACCGGGAAGTCACGCAGTTCGCCGCCGTTCTCGCCCAGCTGCCAGGTAAAGCGCGGCGAGTTGCCGGTGTGATACGGCTTGCGCATCGCCAGGATGCGGTGGAACTGCAGCTCTTCCGGATGCAGCGGCTCGCCATAGCGTTCGATGTAGGCCGGGCTGGCGAACACCTGCGTGCGCAGGCTGCCAAGTTTGCGCGCGACCAGGTTGGAATCGGGCAAGGCGCCGACGCGCAGTGCAAGATCCGCTTCGCCGGCAATCAGGTCCAGCTTCTCGTTGCCCATGTGCATGTCCAGGCGGATCTCCGGATACTGCGCATGAAACTGGCCCAGCAGCGGGGCGATCCAGGTAATGCCGATCGAATAGGGCACCGTGAAGCGCAGCCAGCCGCGCGGGCCGGACTGCAGCTGGCTCACCGCGCTCTCGGCTTCTTCAAGCTCGCGCGCGATGCGCTGGCAATGCTCGTGGTAGATCGAACCGGCTTCGGTCAGCCCGAGGCGGCGCGTGGTCCGGTGCAGCAGGCGCGCGCCCAGGCGCGTTTCCAGTTCCTGCACTTTGCGGCTGACCGTGGTCTTGGGCAGGCCGAGCGATTTGGCAGCGGCAATGAAGCTGCCTTGCTCGACCACCTTGACGAAGATCAGCGTCTCGTTGAGATCGTGGGACATGGTCGGGGGTCCTGGACGTCGGGGATGGGACAATCGTGACAGAACGATTGGACCGGGAACGGGATGATTATTCCCCTTAATCAGGACTAATCAAGTAAAGGTTTGAGGTCTATCGTGGCGCCATTCGTTATTTGGAGCCCGTCCGCCATGAGCCTGCGCAACATTCTTGCCCGTCTCCGGAACGCCGGCCAGAACACCCTGGACCTGGCGATGACCGTTGAAGCCCGTCCGAGTTCCTTGGTACACAAGGATTTCCGGGAGTTTACCGCGCCCATGCGTCAGCAGCGTGGCGGCGTCATCCGCCTGGCCCCGCACAAGGGTGATCGACTGCGTCGAATTGGGACTATCCCGGATTTGGGAGGAAATGTCCCGTGAATGGGATGCTGACGCCCGAAGTCCTGGTCCTCGGCGGCACCGGCGCCGTAGGCCAGGGCGTGGTCGGTGCATTGCTGGAAGCCGGCAGCCCGGTGCTGGTGGTCGGTCGCGATCCGGGCCGGCTGGCGGCACTGCACGAACAGTTCGCCGATGAGCCGGGCCTGGAAACGCTGCTGGGTTCGCTCAGTGATGACGGCTCGGCACGGGTGCTGGCCGAGCGCATCGCGCAGCGGCCGCGTCCGTTGGCAGCGGTCATCGCTGCGATGGGCGGCCCCTACCGCCGTGGCCGCGTGACCGATCGCAACGGTGACGAGCTGATGGGCGCAATGCAGGCCGACCTGATGCCGCACGTGCATGCGGTGCGCCACCTGCTGCCGCTGCTGCAGGACAACGTGCACGCGCGCCGCTACGTGATGATCGGCAGCCCGGCCAATGCCAAGCCGTGGGCGGGCTACGGCGAGACCTCGATCACCACCGCCGCGCTGCGCATGTATGCGCAGGTGGTGCATCAGGAAGCGCAGGCGCTGGGCGTGCGTGCGCAGATGCTGGAAGTCTGCAGCCCGGTCTGTACCCCGGCCAACGCGGCCAACGCCTGCATCGAGTGGCCCAGCTCGCTGCTGGTTGGCCGTCGCGTGGTCTCGCTGCTCGACGGGTGCCGCGACAACCGCGCCATCGTTCGTTGCGACAGCAGCGATGCCGAACTGCCGCGCGGCCTGCTGCACCTGGAAGTTCCCCCGCTCTGGCGCGATACCGCAGGCGTCGCTTGACCTCGACCATGGTTGAGGTTGCAGTATGCGCCGCCGATTTTCGCAACACCTTTTCATATAGCTGTACCACCCCTCCGTACGGATGCATGCCATGACTTCCCCCAATACCACCCCACATCGTTTCGGCCATCGCATCGCGATGGTCGGCGTGTCGATCCTCGCCGCGGCCGTGCTTGCGGCCTGCAGCGGCGGCCATGCCGAAGAAGCCGGTGCACCGCCGCCGCCGCAGGTCAGTGCCGCGCCGGTGCTGGTCAAGCAGGTCAGCCAGTGGGACGAGTTCAGCGGCCGCGTCGAAGCGGTGCAGAGCGTTGAACTGCGTCCGCGCGTGTCCGGCTACATCGACAAGGTCAACTATGTCGAAGGCCAGGAAGTGAAGAAGGGCGAAGTGCTCTTCACCATCGACGCACGCAGCTACCAGGCCGAGTACGATCGTGCCGCCGCCGAACTGGCCCGCGCCCGCACCCAGGCCACGCTGGCCCGCAGCGAGTCCGAGCGTGCCAAGCGGTTGTCCGAGCAGCAGGCGATCTCCACCGAGACCGCCGAGCAGCGTCGCGCTGCCGCCGACCAGTCCGGTGCCGCCGTGCAGGCGGCGCAGGCCGCGCTGGACGCTGCCCGCCTCAACCTGGAGTTCACCAAGGTGCGTGCCCCGATCGACGGCCGTGCCGGCCGCGCGATGGTCACCGCCGGCAACCTGGTCACCGCCGGCGACAGCGCCAGTGTGCTGACCACGCTGGTCTCGCTGGATACCGTGTTCGTCTACTTCGATGCCGACGAAAGCACCTTCCTGCGTTACGCACAGATGGCACGCAAGGGCGAGCGCCCGAGCGAGCGCGACAGCGATCTGCCGGTGAAGGTCGGCCTGTCCGGTGAAGAAGGCTACCCGCATTCGGGCAAGGTCGACTTCCTCGACAACCAGGTGGCCCGCAGCACCGGCACCATCCGCGTCCGCGCGCTGCTGGACAATGCCGACCGCCAGTTCACGCCGGGCCTGTTCGCCCGCGTGCAGCTGCTCGGCAGCGGCCAGTTCCAGGCCATGCTGATCGATGACAAGGCCGTACTGACCGACCAGGACCGCAAGTACGTCTACGTGGTCGACAAGGATGGCAAGGCGCAGCGCCGCGACATCCAGCTCGGCCGTACCGCCGAAGGCCTGCGCATCGTCGAGCACGGGCTGGCTGCCGGTGACAAGGTGATCATCGACGGCGTGCAGAAGGTCTTCATGCCGGGCATGCCGGTGCAGGCCAAGGCCGTGGCGATGCAGCCACAGGCCGCGCCGGCACCGGGCCGCGATGCCACCGCCGCACTGAACCACTGATCCGCGTCTCCTGATCCGCGTCCCCGCTTAGCTGCCGGCGCCAGCGGCAGCCTTCCCTGCCTTCGTCATATCGGCGAGGGGCAGGATGGCTGTTGCCCGCCGACGGCATTTCCCAGGAATTCCTCCATGGACTTTTCCCGTTTCTTCATCGACAGGCCGATCTTCGCGGCGGTGCTGTCGATCGTGATCTTCGCCGCAGGCCTGATCACGATTCCAATCCTGCCGATCAGCGAGTACCCCGAAGTGGTGCCGCCGTCGGTGGTGGTGCGCACGGTGTATCCGGGCGCCAACCCCAAGGTCATTGCCGAGACTGTTGCCACGCCGCTTGAAGAAGCGATCAACGGCGTCGAAGGCATGATGTACCTGAAGTCGGTCGCCGGCTCCGATGGCGTGCTGCAGATGACCGTCACCTTCCGCCCGGGCACCGACCCGGACGCGGCGGCGGTGAAGGTGCAGAACCGCGTGGCGCAGGCGCAGGCGCGCCTGCCCGAGGACGTGCGCCGGCAGGGCGTGACCACGCAGAAGCAGTCGCCGACCTTCCTGATGGTGGTGCACCTGACCTCGCCGCAAGGCAAGTACGACACCCTGTACCTGCGCAACTACGCACGCCTGCACGTCAAGGATGCGCTGGCGCGTATTCCGGGCGTGGGTGACGCGCAGATCTTCGGTGGCGGCGACTACGCCATGCGCGCCTGGCTGGACCCGGACAAGGTGGCGTCGCGCGGCCTGACCGCCAGTGACGTGGTGCGCGCCATGCGCGAGCAGAACGTGCAGGTCTCGGCCGGCCAGCTCGGCGCCGAACCGCTGCCGAACAGCCAGTTCCTGACCCTGATCAACGCCCAGGGCCGACTGAAGACCGAAAAGGAATTCGGCGACATCGTGCTCAAGAGCGGCGTCGATGGCGAGATCGTGCGCCTGGCCGACGTGGCCCGCCTGGAACTGGGTGCCGGCGACTACACGCTGCGCTCGCAGCTGGACGGCAAGAACGCGGTCGGTATCGGTATCTTCCAGTCGCCGGGTGCCAATGCACTGGAGATCCGTGACCAGGTCATCTCGACGATGGACGAGATGCAGAAGACCATGCCGGCCGACGTGAAGTACGAAGCGGTGTACGACACCACCATCTTCGTGCGCGACTCGATCAAGGCCGTGGTCTCCACGCTGCTGGAAGCCATCGCGCTGGTGGTGCTGGTGGTGATCCTGTTCCTGCAGACCTGGCGTGCCTCGATCATCCCGTTGATCGCGGTGCCGGTGTCGGTGGTGGGTACCTTCGCCGCGCTGTACCTGCTGGGCTTCTCGATCAACACGCTGAGCCTGTTCGGCCTGGTGCTGGCGATCGGCATCGTGGTCGACGACGCTATCGTGGTGGTGGAGAACGTCGAGCGCAACATCGAGGAAGGCCTGTCGCCCACCGCGGCGGCCCACCAGGCCATGCGTGAAGTGTCCGGCCCGATCGTGGCGATCGCGCTGGTGCTGTGTGCCGTGTTCGTGCCGATGGCCTTCCTGTCCGGTGTCACTGGCCAGTTCTACAAGCAGTTCGCGGTCACCATCGCCATTTCCACGGTGATCTCGGCGATCAACTCGCTGACCCTGTCGCCGGCCCTGGCCGCGCGCCTGCTGAAGGCCCACGGTGCGCCGAAGGACGGCCCGAGCCGCCTGATCGACCGCCTGTTCGGCTGGGTGTTCCGTCCGTTCAACCGCTTCTTCAAGTCCAGCTCGGAGAAGTATGAGCGTGGCGTGGCCCGCATCCTCGGCCGTCGCGGCGCGGTGTTCGTCGTCTACGCGATCCTGCTGGTCGGTACCGGCGTGATCTTCAAGCTGGTGCCGCCGGGCTTCATCCCGACCCAGGACAAGCTGTACCTGATCGCCGGTGTGAAGCTGCCGGAAGGCTCGTCGATCGCGCGCACCGATGAAATGCTGCGCAAGGTCGCCAAGATCGCCCAGGAAACCGACGGCGTGGCCCACACCATTTCGTTCCCGGGCCTGAACGCGCTGCAGTTCACCAACACGCCGAACACCGGTGTGGCATTCATTCCGCTCAAGCCGTTCGCCGAGCGTCATGGCCGTACCGCCGCGCAGATCAATGCCGAGATCAACCAGAAGATCGCTGGGCTGCAGGAGGGCTTCGCGTTCGCGATGATGCCGCCGCCGATCCTCGGCCTGGGCAACGGCAACGGCTACCAGATGTTCATCGAGGACCGCGGCAACCTGGGTTACGGCGCACTGCAGAATGCCGTGCAGGCGATGCAGGGCACCGTTGCGCAGACGCCGGGCATGGCCTTCCCGATTTCCAGCTACCAGGCCAACGTGCCGCAGCTGGATGCGGAAGTGGACCGCGTCAAGGCCAAGGCGCAGGGCGTGCAGCTCACCGAGCTGTTTGACACCCTGCAGACCTACCTGGGTTCGGCCTATGTCAACGACTTCAACCAGTTCGGTCGTACCTGGCAGGTGATCGCCCAGGCCGACGGTCCGTTCCGCGAGACGGTCGAGGACATCGGCAAGCTGCGTACCCGCAACGACCGTGGCGAGATGGTGCCGATCGGTTCGATGGTCACCATCAAGCAGACCTTCGGCCCGGACCCGGTGCTGCGCTTCAATGGCTATCCGGCAGCGGACCTGGCCGGTGAAGCCGACCCGCGCCTGCTGTCGTCGGCCGAGGCGATGAACAAGCTGACCGAAATTGCCGGCAAGGTGCTGCCGGTGGGCATGACCACCGAATGGACCGACCTGAGCTACCAGCAGGCAACCCAGGGCAAGGCGGCCTTCATCGTGTTCCCGGTGGCGATCATGCTGGCCTTCCTGGTGCTGGCCGCGCTGTACGAGAGCTGGTCGCTGCCGCTGGCAGTGATCCTGATCGTGCCGATGACCCTGCTGTCGGCGCTGTTCGGCGTGTGGCTGACCGGTGGTGACAACAACGTGTTCGTGCAGGTCGGCCTGGTGGTGCTGATGGGCCTGGCGTGCAAGAACGCGATCCTGATCGTCGAATTCGCCAGAGAGCTGGAGATGGGCGGCAAGGGCATCGTTGAAGCCGCGCTGGAAGCCTGCCGCCTGCGTCTGCGCCCGATCGTGATGACCTCCATCGCGTTCATCGCCGGCACCGTGCCGCTGGTGCTGTCGCACGGTGCAGGCGCCGAAGTGCGCTCGGTGACCGGTATCACCGTGTTCGCCGGCATGCTGGGCGTGACCCTGTTCGGCCTGTTCCTCACTCCGGTGTTCTACGTCGCCCTGCGCAAGTTCGTCACCCGCAACGGCGGTGGCCAGCTGGTGCAGCACGGCGAGCCGACCATCCATCACTGACATGGAACCCCGTCGCCGCCGGTTACAGGCCGGCGGCGGCTTTCCCCTCACAAGGCATGCATCCATGAACACCCATCAGAACAAGATCGCGCTGGTTACCGGCGCTACCCGTGGCATCGGTGCCGAGACCGTGCGCCAGCTGGCGCAGGCCGGCGTGCACACCCTGCTGGCCGGCCGCAAGCGCGAGACCGCCGTGGAGCAGGCGCTGAAGCTGCAGGCCGAAGGCCTGCCGGTGGAAGCCATCCAGCTGGACGTGACCGATGCAGAGAGCATCGCCGAGGCGGTCGAGCAGGTGCGCCAGCGCCATGGCCGCCTCGATATCCTGGTCAACAACGCCGGCATCATGATCGAGAACCCGGCGCAGGCTCCCTCGGAACAGTCGCTCGATACCTGGAAGCGCACCTTCGATACCAATGTGTATGCGCTGGTGGCCGTGACCCAGGCGTTCCTGCCACTGGTCAGGCAGGCCAAGTCCGGTCGCATCGTCAACGTGTCCAGCATGCTCGGCTCGCAGACCCTGCACGCCGACCCGGCGTCGGGCATCTACGACTTCAAGATTCCGGCCTACAACGCCTCCAAGGCGGCGGTGAACAGCTGGACGCTGAGCCTGGCCTACGAACTGCGCAACACGCCGATCAAGGTCAACACCGTGCATCCGGGTTACGTGAAGACCGACATGAACGGTGGCAACGGCGAAATCGAAATCAGCGAAGGCGCACGCTCCAGCGTGGAAATGGCGCTGATCGGCGAATCCGGTGCCAGCGGCAGCTTCACCTACCTGGGCGAGGTGCTGCCATGGTGATCCGCACGTTGGCGATGGCCGTCTCCAGCCTGGTGCTGGCAGGCTGTGTCAGCGTCGGCCCGAACTACAAGGCGCCGGTGCAGGAACCGGTCGTCCTGCAGGGCGCACAGCAGCCGGTGTTCACCAGCACGTCGCCGGTGGCCAGCTGGTGGGCGCAGTTCGATGATCCGGTGCTGGAAGAACTGGTGCATGGCGCACTGTCGGACAACCTCGACCTGCGCGTGGCCGTGGCCCGCGTCAGCCAGGCCCGCGCGGTGTTCGTCGAAAGCCGTTTCGACCAGGCCCCGCACATCACCGCAGGCGGCAGCTACGACCGCCGCAAGCAACCCGATCCGCAGCTGGGTGGGCAGCGGGTGTTCAGTGAAAGCTACCAGCTTGGCTTCGACGCCGGCTGGGAGCTGGATCTGTTCGGCCGCAAGCGCCGCGCTGCAGAAGCCGCGCGTGCCGACCTCGATGCCGAGCAGGCCAACCTGGCCGACGCGCAGGTGCTGGTCGCCGCCGAGGTAGCACGCAACTACTTCGAGCTGCGCGGTACGCAGAAGCGCATTGCGGTGGCCCAGCACACCCTGGTCAATCTGCGCGACACGCAGAAGCTGACCGAGGCGCGCTGGGAGCTGGGTGCCGGCAGCGAACTGGACGTGCAGAGCAGCCGTGCCCGCCTGAAGGCGATCGAGGCCGACATTCCGCTGCTGGAAGTGGCCGAGACACAGTCGCGCAACCGCTTGGCGGTGCTGCTGGGGCAGCGCCCGGAAGTGCTCACCGCGATGCTCGCTCCGCACGAGGTGCCGGCGTTCGCCAAGGCATTGCCGCTGGGCGATACCCGCGAACTGCTGCGCCAGCGTGCTGACGTGCGCGTGGCCGAACGTCGACTGGCGGCGGCGACCGCACGTGTCGGCGTGGCCACCGCCGATCTGTTCCCGCGGCTGTCGCTGTCCGGTTTCGTCGGCTTCCTGGGTGGCGATGCCAGCGGTCTGGTCAACGGCAACAACAAGGCCTGGTCGCTGACCCCGTCGCTGAGCTGGGCGGCGTTCGATTTCGGCACCGTGCGTGCACGCCTGCGTGCCAGCAAGGCCGAGGCCGAAGGTGTGGCCGCGCAGTATGAGCAGGCGGTGCTGCTGGCGCTGGAAGACACCGAGAACGCACTGACCCGCTACTCCAAGCAGCAGGCGCGGCTGGCGATCGTGGTCGAGCAGGCGCAGGCGGCGCGGCGTGCTGAATCGCTGGCGCAGATCCGCTATCGCGAGGGCTCGGAAGACTTCCTGACCCTGCTGGACGCGCAGCGCACGCAGCTGGCCGCCGACGATGCATTGGCTGCGGCCGAGGCAGAGGTGAATGTCAGCGTGGTGGGTGTGTACAAGGCATTGGGCGGCTGGGGACAGTCGCCGCAGGCGCCCAGCGTGGCGCAGCTGCAGTAACCCCGAGGGGACGGAGGCGGTAGCGTCCGTCCCCTTCCTGGTTCAGGGCCAGTGAACGACAGCCGGGAAGGGGGCCGATGTCTTCGGCGATCAGGTGCTGGCCGTCGCCGCTGAATCCGCAGTTCGGCAACCGGGGCCGGGTAGCGCGATGCAGGCTGTGGACGTTGTCACAGTCATGACGTTTCTGACTCTGCCGGAAGCCGTGTCCGCCGTGTAACTAGTGGGGCAGGCTCTTGGGAGGACAGGTGATGACCGATGGCAAACGGGATACCCAGCGCATGTTGTTCGGAGATCCGGGGCCACCCGGCGCAGGGCTTTCGGTGGCAGTGGTGGTGCTGATGGTGCTGGCGGCGATGGCGGCAGCGATCGGATTCATCCGGCTGCCGGATCCGCTGCTCGGCCTGGGACTGATCGGCGTGGCCGTGTTTCTCGCCGTCGGCGCTCGCATCTGCCAGGCACGCGACCAGCATCAGGCGCTGTACCGCCTGTTGTCACGGCAGCCGCCACCGTAGCGCGGCTGCCGTGCAGGTTCAGGACTTCGGCCAGTCCAGCTCGACCACCAGCGGGAAATGATCCGACGGCAGCACGCCGTCGATGCGGCGGTCGTCGGTGAGGAAGCTGCGTGCATGGAAGCCGCGCACCAGCACCCAGTCCAGCTGCACGCTGGCCTTGCCGGTGAAATCATGGAAGGTCAGGCGCGGGCCTTGTGGTGCCTTCACCTGGGTGCGGGTGTCCTGCAGCACGCGGGTGAACGCCTTGTAGGTATCACCGCCGGGTTCGCTGTTGAAGTCGCCGGTCAGCACCACCGGCAGGTCGGCCGGCAGGGTGGCCAGGCGCTTGCCGATCAGCTCGGCACCCTTTACCCGGCGTGGCTCGTCCTCGTCTCGGTAGGGCAGGTGGGTATCCATGAAGTAGAAGCGACGACCATCCTCCAGGCGCCGGAACAGCGCCCAGGTGACCATGCGCGGATACAGGTTGCCCCAGGTGATGCTGCCGGGTACGTCCGGCGTATCGGACAACCAGAAATTGCCGGATGCCTCGATGGCCAGCACCTTGCTGTCGTAGAACACGCCCATGTGCTCGTCGCCGTTGCCGCCACGGCGGCCTTCGCCGAACCAGCGGTAGCCGGGCAGGTGCTCGGACAGGTAATCGGCCTGTTCCTTCACCAGTTCCTGGGTGCCGATCACCGCCGGATGCGCATCGAGGATGACCTTGACCATCGCATCGCGACGGTCCGGCCAGCGCTTGCCAGGCTCGGTATCGGCCGGGGTGCGGACATTGAACGACATCACTTTCAGCGGCGCGGGCGTGGCCGCCCAGGCGAAGGCAGGCAGAGCAAGTGCCAGCAGCGCGCACAGCGCCCGGCGGTGGAAACGCGGCAACATCGTGGAATCCCTCCATTCCATGAAAACGGTTTCACAGAGCATGCCATGGAAGGCGAGGGCAGCGGTATGCCGGGATGGGCGGCTGGCAATGCCGGGCGGGCGCTGAAGGCCCCGCCCGGCGGATCGCGTGAGCGCGATCAGGGATCGTAGATCATCCCGTTCTCGTCACGGTTGTAATGCCCGGTTGCCTCGCGGGTGCCGTCGTCGTAGACCACGTACGACGTACAGCGCTGGTGGTACACGTTGCCTGCGAAGCGGAAGGGCACGCATTCTTCCTGGACCTCGACGACTTCGGCGGCCGTCGTGGTGGCGACGGGGGCCAGCGAAGCCAGAGCCAGCAGGGCCACCCATGAACCGACCGACAGAATCTTCTGCAGCTTCATGCATACGCTCCTTGTCAATGATGGATTACATCAGGTACGGATTGCCGTACTCGTCGATCCAGTATTCGGTGAGGAAGATGTCGCCGTCCGCATCGGGCAGGGTCACGATGCAATGCTGGTGGATGCGATAGCGCTCCACTTCAAACGGTTCGCAGCGCGTCACGCTGCCCGGCGGGCTGGTTACCCCGGCAATGGCGTTGCCAGTCGACATCATTCCGGCGAACGCCACGGTCAGTGCGGCCATCGAGGCCAGGTGCAGTTTCATGGTCATCATCCTTGTGTCTGCAATCGCGCATCTGCGCGTTGTCGTGCAACGTCCCGCGACGTGTGGGAGTTGCTGCATGCGCGCCGGCCCGATGGGCGACCCGGCGCATTTCCCCGGCTCAGTCGCGCAGGTAAGGGTTGCCGTACTCGTCGATCCAATATTCGGCTGTGTAGACGTTGCCGAATTCATCGGTGTACGTTTCCGTGCAATGGTGGTGGACGCGGTTGCGGTCCACATTCACTGGCACACAGGAAACATTCTCTCTCGGGACCCCTGTGTTGGCGTCCGCCACCGGAGCCAGGGTTGCACTTGCCACCACCAACGCGGCCATCGCGGCCAGTTGCAGTTTCATAAGCATCATCCTTGCTTCTGCAATCGCGCACATGCGCACGGGGTGTGTATCACGCGATACCCGACCACCGGAAGTGCCTCGCTACGATCAGTCCTCGATCTCGCCGCGACGAGTTGCAGCGCGTACCGCCTGCGCGGTAGTCGCCACACCCAGGCGCTGGCGTGCATGGCGCAGGTGGTTTTCCACGGTGCGCGCGGAAAGCCCGAGCGTGGCGGCGATCTCCGCCTGGCGACGCCCGGCAGCGACCCAGCGCAGCACCTCGCGCTCGCGCGTGCTCAGCAGGCTTCCGGAAAGCGCTGCGGGAACTTCAGCCAGACGGCGTGCGGCGCGGAATGCTGCGGTTGCAGCAGCCTCCAGCTGCAGGCGTGCGCCGGCGGATGCATCGATGGAGGTGCCTGCGAAACTGATCGCACCCTCCAGCCCGGTGGTACCGAACACCGGCACCTGCAGGCCATGCAGGCCTTCGCCACGCGGTTGCTTCACCACCTGGTAGCGCTCACCGCGCAGCCCTTGGCGTTTGCTCCAGAAGAACGGCGCGTCGCTGTCCAGCACATGGCGATTGACCGGGCAGGCATGCAGATAGCGGGCGAGGTCGGCATCGCCGCTCTCGCCGAGCCAGTCGCCGTGGATCCAGTACACGCGCTGCGTGCCGCGCTCCAGTCCGGTGCCGGTGGCGAACACCAGCACGCGGTCGTAGCCGAGTGGTGCGGCGATGCTGTGCAGTACCGCGCCCACCGCGTCCAGCGAGCGGGCGCGTTCCAGCTCGAGCAGCGCCTGCACCAGTGTGGTCATCCCGATCAGCGCCCGGCCAGTGCGTCGAGCAGCTTGCGTGCGGCAAGCTTGCCGAGCGCGTTGCCTGCCAGCGGGCTGTCACCGGTCAGCAGCAGGCGATCCTGCAGCACGCTGCCATCGATGCCCTCGTTGACGATCTGCACACCCTGCTGTGCCAGCCGCTCACCGAAGAACCACTGCAGCTGTCCCGGCATGTAGCCGATCTCCGGTGTCTGCCGGTCCATCGCATCGGGGAAGGCGCAGATGCGGTAGCCGCGGAACATCGAATCGCCATCGGCTTCGTCGACGCCTGCGGCCAGCAATGCCGCAGGGCCGTGGCAGAGGGTGATGATGTGGCGTTGCTCGGCCATCGCCCAATGCAGCACTGCCTTCACCGCGCGGCTCTGCGGCAGCCCGATCAGCGCGCCGTGGCCGCCGGGAATGAACACCGCCGCATAGTCCGAACCGGCCCCCAGTGCGGCCACGACGTCGTCCAGCGCCAGCGGCTGGCGGAAGCGTTCTTCATAGCGTTCGTACAGCCCGCCGATCTCCTTGTCCTCGTGCGGGAAGGCCCACCACTCGAACTTGGCGGCGTTGCCCGACAGCGTGGCCACGTCGATGTCGAAGCCGGCCTTGTCCAGGTGATACATCGGCAGCAGGGTTTCCACCGGATGGTTGCCGGTGGAGAACAGATGGCCGTTGGCGGTAGGCAGGTAGCGCTCGTCGGCGGCGATCATCAGCACCTTCCAGCGACCATCGCGGCGTGCGTCCGGATAGTCGGCACCGGAGAGGTTGCTCTTCGGCGACGTGAACTGCGACAGCGAGTACGGCGACGGGAAGAAGGCATCGCGCTCGGCCGGATCGGGGCTGGGCTGGCGGCTGGGCTCTTGCGTGTTCATGCGGACCTCCTGCGGGATACGTAAGGCCAGCATAGAAGCGCGGATGCGCACGCGCGATGAGGGATTTCCCTCAGTCGCCCGAGGCTATCTGGCGGCTGCCTCGTGCTGCTGCATGTCCTCGTGCAGGATCCGCCGCAGCTCGATGATGGCGGGCGTGGCTTCCTGCACGCTGTGCCCGGACACGATCACCTTCTCCGACACGGCGTTGGGCAGGTGCGAGCTCCAGTACGGCACCAGCCCGTCATCGGTCTTTTCCAACGGCCCGTCGGCCTTGGCGCGGGCGATGATCGAGTGGTACTGCACCTTGGGCGCCATCGGCAGGTCAGCCACGGCGCGGACGAACGCGTCGTCCTTGTCCAGGTTCTGGATGCTGTTCATCTGGTAGCCGTGCTTGCCATCGTTGCGGTCGACCTGGCCATCGTTGGCGATGGTGGCGACGTCTTCCAGCACGGTCAGCGGCAGCCGCACCAGGCGACCGATCCAGCGGCCCAGGCGGGTGCCGGCGACGTCGGTGCCACGGTGCGGCGTGGCGATGAACACCACCCGTGATACTTCCGGTTCTGGCAGGAAGGTCAGTACCGGCGCCCCGCGGGTGCGCAGCAGTTCGCGCTGCGCCGGTGTCATCTGCGCAGTGGCCAGCAGGGTATCGACCAGGTGGTCGCCGGACGACGAGACCATCAGCCGCGCGATCACCCCGCCCATGCTGTGCCCGACCAGCACCATGTCATGCGAGGCCTGCGCCTTGCCGCTGGGGTCGAAGTGATTGAACACATCGGCCAGCGTGTGGCGCATCGCATCGTGGCTCATCGCGATGGGCATGTTGGTCGGGTAGTAGAACTGCCAGATCTGGAAATCCTGGCGGATCTCGTCGTCGCGCATCAGCTCGTTGGCAACGTTGACCCAGGCTTCCGGGCTGCTGGCCAGGCCATGGATCATCAACAGCACGCGGCGGTTGGGATCATAAGGCTGCATCATGTACAGGTGCGGCGTGTCGATGCCGCCCTTGCCGCCGAACAGCGAGCGCAGCGACTGGTGGCTGAAGTTGGATCTCGCCAGCCACAGCGCGTAGCCGGCGGTGAAGTTCGCCGCCAGCGGTACCTCCTGCCCGTGCAGGGTGACTTCAGTGACCTGGTAGGGGTCGTGGATCTCCAGTTCCGGCTCGTCGTCGTGCAGCACTTCCCATAGATTCTTTCCGGAGAAGCGCAGCAGCACCGTCATCGACGGCGAAGGCATCTCGCTCCAGCTCTGCGTGGTCGCAGTGGCGGCGTGCGTGGCGGGTGCCGAAGTGGCTGTGGTGCCTGCCGGATCATCCATCACCGCCACCAGCTCGGCGCCGAAGCCGTCGCGGCGGTGCACGCTGCGCAGCGTGCCGGTGAATGACAGCGAAGCGGCCGGCACCAGCTCGGTCGGCGTGCGTGTGTCCAGCGGCGACGCCTCGGTGGAAGGCGCCAGCACGAAGGTCCAGCGGCCCAGCTGGAAATGACTGGCCTCACTGTGCACGCGGCCGGTCGCGTAGGCGTTGTACAACTGCACCGAGGCTTCCTGCACGGCCAGGTTGTAGTAGTCGCGCACCTGCGTCTGGCGGTCTTCGAAGCCGCGCTGGTTGGCGGTGCGTTCGGTGAAGAACAGATAGGCATAGGCCTGGCGTGCGACCTGCATCCACGCATCCAGGCGAGGTTGGAAGTCGGCGTCCAGTTCGGTGATCGCGGTCTTGGCGCGGCCCGACGCGGAGTACTCGCGCTTGGGGGCAGGCAGGGTCATCGCGTACTGCAGCCACAGTTCGGCCAGGCTCGAACGCTTGTCTTCCTCGCGCACCACGATGCTGCCTTCCATCGCCTCGATGCAGGGCAGGCCGGGCTTGGCACAGACGCCCTCATCGAGGCCCGCCACGCGCAGGGTCTCGGTGGTCGCTGCGCTGAGCTTGCCGGAGGTGAGGATGTCGCCGCGCTTGAGGGCGATGTACTGCCCCGGTGTGACCGAGGCCACCTGTACCGACGGCCCGAACTGGCGCAGCGTCGCGCAACCGCCCAAGCTGAGCAGCACGGTGATGATGAGGGTCGTGCGGCCGATGAAGCCCAAGCCCGTGGTAGCCATACGATCCTCCTGCGCGGTGGCGCCACTCTAGCGTCCGGCCTGTCAAAGCGGAAGATACCGGGCGGTCGGTTTGTGCCTTGAAACCACCGCCATGCAAGCGATTCAGGCATTCGCGTGTGACACTGCGGTGAATGCAGGCATGCAAGGACGGCGATGCGTTGGCATCGGCTATGCCGTGGTAAAGGAGAGGGTGCGTCATCCGGATCATGCAGCCACACTGCCTGCATGAAAAACAGGCACAAAAAAGCCGGAACCCCGTTGATGGAAGATCCGGCTTCTTGCGGCCTCGACAGGCCATACAGATGGTGGAGGTGGGCGGAATTGAACCGCCGTCCGAAGGCACTCCATCCCCAGCACTACATGCTTAGCTCGCCGTTAAATCTCGTCCCCGAACAGCACGGCGTGCAAAGCGCATCCGGGAACCAGCCTGTTGTGTTCTAGTGCCGGACTGACAGGCAGCCGCCCAGCGCGATTCCATGATAATGACTCTACGCTGCGAGCATGGACACAAGCAGTTTCGAGGCTCCGCCTAAGTCGGCAGAAGGTCACGCACCGCAGTTTTTAGGCTGCGAGAGCGACCGGAGCGTAGTTGTCGTCGTTGGCAACTAGAGTTTTGCAGCTGGATTTACGAGGAAAGCTACCCCCTCGGCATGCGCCAGGCGACTTCACAACCCCCGTCGAAACCAATGCACCCCCGGTTTCTTCAAGTCTTGCAAGGCTTTCAGGCCCTTGGTTGATCATGGATCGACCAAGAACCCGCCTAACGATGCGAATGGTACGGCAATCTTCCTGAACAGTCACGCGGCGGCGATTCAGCCGGCAGCTCATGCGTCGGAGGGGGGCAGGAGGTGATGGTCGGGGCCAGTGTCACCGCCAAGGTTGGGGGCCGCCTCAACCCGGACAAGATCTGGTGAGTGCTGGACGGTGTCGCCCGGCCAATCGGTGACATGCGTACGGTTGTGCGAACCCGTTGGCATCAGCACTCCTGGGCGCTTACGGCACTATCAGTGCCAATTGCCGGCCCATGATTTTCATGTTCGATCCGCTTCAGAGGTGAAAGCGCGCGGGCCAGTTCGAGAGTCGGGTCGTTCACCGATTGACGCTGCCATCCTGGGGCTGGTAAAGGTGGGCAGGGGTCAAGGGAGGTGGATTCAAGGTCGCAAGGAGTGCAGGGAGAGTTTTTGGAGTCCCCTTGCCGATGAGTTCCAGCCAAAGCATAAGGAATGCAAATGAAGGGAAGGATTGCCCTGCGGGCAGTGGCGATTGGCGTGACGTCTTTCTCGGCTTACTCCCAGGCTGTCACTCTGCTGCCGGTCAAGGTGACTGCGCCACGAATGGGTGGTGGTCAGTTCAGTTGTCACGGAACTGCGTGTTCTAGCGCAGTCAATCAGGAGTCGTTCGCTGCCCATCAGCGGTTTCTTGAGGAGAACGCACGGTATCCCGATGAGCCGCCAGAGCTAGATCAGGATCGAGTCTGCAGAGCCATGCGCACAAGCCGCCCTTCAAACTGCGATTATGGATCCCCTCCATCTGTGCCCGGATTCAGCCCTGGGTGGGTGCCGAACGGGTGTGGTACTGGGCCTCGAGCGAACTGGTTTCTGGATCGCGCGCTTTCTCAGTCTAATTCGTCAAGCTATTCGGGAGATCTAAACGCGCCGTTCGCGGGCGTGAGTTTTCTGGCGGCATGCAATAGCCATGACGCCTGTTGGGGGAGCGCGATGCATCGAGCTTCATGTGATATCCAATTCGGCGAAGCACTGACTTCCGCTTGTTCGGGACAGGCCACTCCGGAATCCTATAACGTATGTGTGGGTTATGCGGGGATGTATCACGGCGCCGTTTCAACTACGAATGGGTCAAATGAAGCTTACGCAAGGGCCGTTAATGAGAATTCGTGCGCCGCTTGGGTTTATGGCATGAAAGCTAATGGGTGTGCGCCATGAAAGCAAAGGTTGGCGTAGGATTGGTTGTTTCTATTGCAGTTTCCTCAATTTTTCTGGTTGCTTGCAGGCAGCCCCCGGAGCAATTGGGCAGCCAGCCGGAGCTGAGTTCCAGTGACTCTGATCGCGGGTCTGGAGGCGGGATTCCTGGAAAGGCGGCCCCTGAAAAGGGGAGCGAAGAGGGCAAGCGATCAACGTTCAAGTGGGAGGGTGATGGCTCTTCGTTGACCATTGAGCAGCGTGGATATCTGGCCAATCTCTCGATCCGATACAGCAATATCTTTACCGGCCTGGAAGGAAAGCCGCAGGCCGAGGTTGATGCTTTGGGGTTCCCAACTGCCGAGGAATGGCTGGATGCAAGGAATCTTACGGACGACGAACTACTCGATAGGGCCCGGCGTGGAGATGTCAAGGCGAAGGCGTTTTATGTTGACAGAAACGTAGCAAGGCTTGAGGACCTGCTGTCATCTTCCGGGGCTGAAAGTCTCAGTGAAGTATTTCAAGCTTCGCCCGCCGCTCGGGGCGAGTACCAGCAGTTGGTTGTCGATACACAGGTCGCCGCTGCGGGGATTCTCAAGTTCCAACCCAGTCCATTCGCTGCGTACTTGTATGGGCATACTAGTGCAGTGATTGGTGGGATGCAGTTCCCCTATGCTGCTGCGATTGCAGTGGCCGGTGACTTGGGGGATGCCCGGTCGGCTGCATTGCTTCAGGCTTATTCGAACAAGGTCGGGGCAATGGATTCAGATGCTGTAATGAGCAGCTATAAAAGTATGCGGAATACCGCGGGCTTGAAGTGAGGCGCACATGCAGATCTTCGTGGTGCTGATTATTTTCCATTTGGCAGTGGTGATAATGTCGATGCCCGCCCTCGTTCGTCATTGGCACGGGTGGGCGTATTCTGCTGGCGTCGCGGCGCTGGTATTGCTGTCTTTGGCTCCCGTTTTTTCAGCGTTTTTTGTTGTGAGTGGCGTGCCATATTTTAATCGGCATGTTCCTGTTGCAGTTCTGGCTGGATTGCTCTACGTGGCCAGTTTCCTTGCGTCGGTGATATCCGTTCTCATCTATTCCAGGCAAGCTCGCCGCCCTGCTTGTCGGCCGGAGCAGTAGTGCCGTCGGTGGCGCAGGAAGGTATCGATGGGAAACGGCCAGGCACTGCTGTGGCCAGAGCACGCCAATCCAATGCCTTCCTCGCTACGGCAGAACAGCTGAACAGTCACCTTGGCCATCCACAGGGCGTTGTAGTGCTGCGGCCATAGCGGATTGGTAACGTCATTGGCACGAATTTGCGACACACTGGCAACGAACATCCGAGCCATGACAGACACGGAGACGGTGGGTGACCGAGGCAAGCCAACAACGCAGCCTGCGACAGCTGGTCGGACCGGTCGGTGCCGATTACCAGCGGCGCGCGCTGCCCCCCGGCTGGGTCTGGGCGCTGCTGGCGCTGCTGCTCGCAGCCACCTGGCTGACCGAACTGCCGGCAACGGCAGCGGCGGCGCTGGTGGCCAGTGCGGTGGTGGTGCACTGGGCGCAGCGCGGCCGCACTCATTGGTTGGGGTGGCGACTGCCGGGCCTGGCGGTGCTGGCGGCCCTGCTGTGGGGGCCGGAGGTGTTGTCGCAGTGGTTCGAGCACGGCCTGGCCGTGGTGCTGATGTCGCTGGCCAGCCTGAGCATCGGCGTGCATGTGTGGCAGTCGCGGCAGGTCGCCAGGCAGCTGCAGGGCGCGGCCGATGCGCTGGACGATAACCAGCTGCTGGCACTGCTGCCGGATGATGCGGCCCGGCTCGCCCAGCAGTGGCGCGCGGGCGATGACCGCCACGCGCCTGAACTGGCGGTGGTGATGCACCTGGCGGTAATGCACGCGGCGCTGGCCCCGCGAATGCGGAAGCTGGGCGCGCTGGCCGGTTGACCGGCTTGTAGAGTCGAGCTTGCTCGACTGATTCTTCTCCAAGCCGAGCATGGCCCGGCTCTACAGAAGGCCAAAGCAGTCGAGCAAGCTCGACTCTACAGGGGCATGCGCAACCGCTTACGCGTCGCGGTTGCCGCGACGCATCACGCGCTGCTTCTCGATCGCCCAGTCGCGGTCCTTGGCGGCATCGCGCTTGTCGTGGGTCTGCTTGCCCTTGGCCAGCGCGACTTCGAGCTTGATCTTGTTCTTGCTCCAGTACATCGCGGTGGGCACGATCGTGTAGCCATCGCGCTCGACCTTGCCGACCAGCTTGTCGATCTCGCTCCGGTGCAGCAGCAGCTTGCGCTCGCGCCGGTCGTTGGCCACCACATGGGTCGAGGCCTGGATCAACGGGGTGATCTGCGCGCCGATCAGGAAGATCTCTCCATCCTTGACGTAGGCGTAGGCGTCGACGATGTTGCCGCGGCCCGCACGGATCGATTTCACCTCCCAGCCCTGCAGGGCCAGGCCGGCTTCGAAGCGATCCTCGATGTGGTACTCGTGGCGGGCACGCTTGTTCAGCGCGATGGTCTTGTTGGCCGTCGCGCTCTTTGCTTTATCCTTGCCGCTGTTCTTGCTCATTTCCGTATTGTCTCCGATTCGGGCCCGCCCGGTCGATTGCCGAAACGTCCTGTATTCATGCCTACTATCCGCCGTAGCGCCCTGGTCGAACATTCGGCCGCGCGCATGTTCGACCTGGTCAACGATGTCCAGGCCTATCCGCGCCGTTTCCGCTGGTGTTCGGCCGCCCAGATCCTGGAGCAGGGCGAAGACCGGCTGGTGGCGCGCCTGGACCTGGGCCTGGGCTCGTTCAGCACCTGGTTCCAGACCGAAAACACCCTGCAACGCCCGCACAGCATCGACATGCAGCTGCGCGATGGCCCGTTCAAGCAACTGCACGGCCGCTGGGAATTCCATGCGCTGGCCGAAGATGCCTGCAAGGTCACCCTGACCCTGGAGTTCGAGCCCAGTTCGCGCCTGCTGGGCCCGGCCCTGGCGATCGGCTTCCAGGGGCTGGCCGATCGGATGGTCAACGATTTCGTCCGCGTCGCCGACGAGGGCTGAGCGATGATCGAGGTCGAGGTGGTGCTGGCCTGGCCGCAGCGGGTGCTGTCGCGCCGGCTGCAGCTGGAAGAGGGCGCGACCGTGGCCGATGCCATCGCCGCCGCCGCGCTGGACGGCACTGCCGGATGCCCGGCGGTGGCGGTGCATGGCGTGCTGGCGCGCCCGCAGCAGGTGTTGCAGGAAGGCGACCGCATCGAGCTGCTACGCCCGTTGCTGGCCGACCCCAAGGACAACCGCCGGCGGCGAGCGCTCGGCGGTTGATGCCCGCGCCCCGTCCGAGTGGACGGGCAGGGCGCCTCAGCGGCCCTTCTTCTTCTTGTCCTTCGGCAGGTTGCGGCCGAACTGGCGCACGGTCTGCTGGGCCAGGGCCTTGTCGTTGCCCGGGAAGTAGTCGCCTTCCCAGCGGGTCACGGTGTCGTTGTCGAAGAACACGACGAAATTCTTCACCTCGGTACGGCCCAGGCGGTTCACGCGCTGGCTGGAGGTGTAGTCCCAGCGCTGGGCGTGGAACGGGTCGGGGATGGACGGGGTGCCCAGCAGCGCGGTGACCTGCTGCTTGCTCTGCCCGACCTGCAGCTTGGCCACGGCATCTTCCCGGATCAGGTTGCCCTGATAGATGGGTTGCTTGTAGATGATGCCGCACCCGGTGGTGGACAGGGCGACGGCGGCGACCAACAGGAGATTGCGCATCGGGACTGGCGGTTGGGGAAATCAAACCGATGATACACTCCCGGCGTGCCACCGCG
This sequence comes from Stenotrophomonas sp. CC22-02, assembly GCF_004365115.1. Taxonomy (NCBI): domain Bacteria; kingdom Pseudomonadati; phylum Pseudomonadota; class Gammaproteobacteria; order Lysobacterales; family Lysobacteraceae; genus Stenotrophomonas; species Stenotrophomonas sp. CC22-02. Next base: position 1,252,941 of record NZ_SOCO01000001.1, read on the forward strand.
ACCCAATCCGAGGCAGCTGGCGCTAAATCGCCAATGAACGGAGACCTATGGAAACCCACGACCTGCGTAAAGTCGGCCTGAAGGTGACCCATCCGCGGATGCGGATCCTGGCGCTGCTCGAGCAGCGCAATGCCCAGCACCACATGACCGCCGAAGACATCTACCGCCAGCTGCTGGAGCATGGCGACGAGATCGGCCTGGCCACGGTCTACCGGGTGCTGACCCAGTTCGAGGCTGCCGGCCTCGTGCTCAAGCACAATTTCGAAGGCGGCCAGGCCGTCTACGAGCTGGACCGCGGCGGCCACCATGACCACATGGTCGACGTGGACAGCGGCAAGATCATCGAGTTCGAAAGCCACGAGATCGAAGAGCTGCAGCGCAAGATCGCGGCCGATCACGGCTACGAGCTGGAAGAGCACTCGCTGGTGCTGTACGTGCGCAAGAAGCGCAAGTAAACCGTCCCGGCCAGCCGGACGCGACAGAACCCCGGGCTTGCCCGGGGTTTTTCGTTGTTCACGGTAGATCCGCGCCATGCGTGGATGGCGCCATCAATACCTCCAGATCCACCGCCTCGGCCATTGCCTGGTTGCCGGCATCGCCCGGATGCAGGTGGTCGCCGGAGTCGTAGGCCGGCGCCATCCGTGACGGATCGGCCGGGTCGCGCAGGGCCGCGTCCAGATCGATCACCGCGTCGAAGGGGCTGTCCGTGCGCAGCCAGGTGTTGAGCTGTTGGCGCAGCGCCTCCTTGTCAGGCTGGTAGTAGTCGTCCAGCGGCGTGCCGGGCAGGGCGTCGGCGAAGGGCGGCAGGGTGGCGCCCAGGATGCGTAGACCCCGCCGATGGACCTGTTCGGCCAGCGCCCGATAGCCGTCCTGCAGTTCGGCCAGCGTAGGACGTGCCTGCTGCCGGGCGAAGGCGGTGCCGGGCCAGCTGATGTCGTTGATGCCGATCAGCACGATCACGCTGGCCACGCCGGGCTGTTCCAGTACATCGCGCTGCAGGCGGGCCAGAACCGACTCGCCCATGCCGTCACGCAGCAGCCGGCCGCCGGAGATGCCTGCGTTGACCACAGCGACGCCCCGGGGTGCCAGCCGCGCGGCCAGATGGTCGGTCCAGCGCTGGTCCTGGTCGAGGCTGGCGGTGGCGCCGTCGGTGATCGAATCGCCGATCACCACCACGCTGCGTGCGCTGGCGGCGGCTTCGACCTCGATCCCGGTCAGGAACAGGCGTGCGGTGGTGGGGGTGGCCCGATCCAGGTCGCGCGTCTGGCTCTGGTCGCCGCCGGCGATCCAGCTGGTCTGGCGGCCGTCCCAGTGGAAGGTCTGCAGCGGTGTCGGCCCCGGCACGAAGACGCTGACCTGCAGGGCCTGCTGATTGCCGGTGGGCAGGGCCAGCGGATCGCTCAGCCGTTCCTGGCCCGGGCCAATCAGCACGGCGGGCTGGCCGTCGAAGTGGAGCGGCTGTGGTGTCGCGCCCGGTCGTGCGGCCACGCTGGCCGCTCCTATCCGCAGGGGGTGCGTGCCGTAGGCATTGCTCAACCTTACCCGCAGGCGCGGGCCGCCCAGGCTGATGCGCGCGGTCTGGCGGAAGGTCTGGTCGTGCAGCGATGCCGGGATCAGGGCCGGGAACAGGAAGTCTGCGCCCCACACCGGTTGCGGGCTGGCCTGCCAGCTGGCCACCCAGTGCGGGGCAGGGGCGGCGCTGGCGGCGCCGGACAGGGCGAGCAGGGCGCTGGCAGTGAGCGTGCGGAGGCGGTCCATGGAGCGATTCCGGGGAAAGGAGCCGCCATGGTGATTCCGCCCTCATCTGTGAACTAGACTGCGCATGGACAATCATCTGTGAACTGGATTCATCGCCATGGCGCGACCCGACATCAACCGATCCGGCGAACTGGAAGTCTTCGTGCGGGTGATCGAGACCGGTGGCTTTTCCGCCGCCGCCCGCACCCTGGACATGACCCCGTCGGCAGTCAGCAAGCTGGTGGCGCGGCTGGAACAGCGGCTGGGCACCCGCCTGCTGCAGCGGTCCACCCGCCAGCTGCAGCTGACCCCGGAAGGCTGCGCGTTCTATGAGCGCGGCCTGCGCGTGCTGGCCGACCTGGAGGAAGCCGAACGCTGTGCCAGCGCCCACGCCGAGCCGCGCGGGCGGCTGCGGGTCAATTCCAACGTGCCGTTCGGCCAGCACTTCCTGTTGCCGCTGCTGCCGGCGTTCCTCGAGCGCAACCCGCAGGTGGGGGTGGACCTGACCCTCAACGACGAGGTGATCGACCTGCTTGAGCAGCGCACCGACGTGGCGGTGCGCGCCGGCCCGCTGAAGAGTTCCAGCCTGGTGGCACGGCGATTGGGCGCGACGCGGATGATGATCGTGGCCGCACCGGCCTACGCGCAGCGGCACGGCCTGCCGCGCGATCCTGAGGAGCTGCAGTCGCATAACCGGCTGGACATCGGGCATGCGCGGGCGATGCAGGGCTGGCCGCTGCTGCAGGACGGTCGTGAGCGCATGCTGCTGCCCAGCGGCAACGCCCGTGCCAGCAATGGCGATGCGCTGCGCCAGCTGGTGCTGGGCGGGCTGGGCATGGCGCGGTTGGCCGCGTTCCAGGTGCAGGCCGACATCGCCGACGGGCGCCTGCTGCCGGTACTGGAAGAGGCCAATCCCGGTGACCTGGAGGAGGTGCACGCGGTGTTCCTGGGGCAGGGTGGCTATCTGCCGCTGCGGGTGCGCGCCTTCCTCGATTTCCTGGTGGAGAACGTCGATCTGACGCAGCCACGGGGGTGAAACGGCGATTGTAGAGTCGAGCCATGCTCGACTGCCTTTGGCCGGATGCCAGAAGCAGTCGAGCATGGCTCGACTCTACAAAAACGGTGCGTTGTAGATCCACGCCATGCGTGGATGAACGCGTGCGGGCATCAGACCTGCAGCAGCTTGCGCGCGGCGGCGCGCGCTTCCTTGCTCACTTCCACGCCGCCCAGCATGCGCGCCAGTTCTTCCTCGCGTGCCTTGCTGTCCAGCTTCTCCACCGCGCTCTGGGTCATGCCTTCCACCGGCGCCTTGCTGACCCGGTAATGCGCGTGGCCCTTGGAGGCGACCTGCGGCAGGTGGGTCACGCACAACACCTGGCGCTTCTCGCCCAGCGCGCGCAGCTTCTGGCCGACGATGTCGGCCACCGCGCCGCCGATGCCGGAGTCGACTTCGTCGAACACCATGGTCGGCACCGCATCCAGGTCCAGTGCCGCCACTTCGATGGCCAGCGAGATGCGCGACAGCTCACCGCCCGAGGCGACCTTGCGCAGGGCGCGCGGCGGCTGGCCGGCGTTGGCCGCGACCAGGAACTCCACGCGTTCGGCACCCTGCGGATCGGGCTTGCCGTTGTCCTGCGGCTCCAGTTCGATCAGGAACTGGCCGCCGCCCATGCCCAGCTCGGCGATGATGCCGGTGGTGGTGGCCGACAGTTCGGCGGCGGCATTGCGACGGCTCGCGGTCAGCACTTCGGCCTGTACGCGCCATGCGGCGGCGGCCTTGTCGATCTCGCTGGCCAGGCGCTGCAGGCGCTCGTCGGCGCCGCGCAGCTGCTCCACTTCGGCATGCATGCGTTCGCGCTGCGCGCCCAGCTCGTCCATCGGCACGCGATGCTTGCGCGCCAGGTCGTGCAGGCGGCCCAGGCGCCGCTCGTTCTCTTCGAACTGCTCGGGGTCGGCGTCGAGGTCGTCATGCACGCGGTCCAGCAGTGAAAGGGCTTCGTGCAGCTGGATCGAGGCGTTCTCGATCAGGCCGTCCACCTCGCCCAGGCGCGGGTCATGTTCGATCAGGCGCGACAGCTCGTGGCGCACCTGCTGCAGCAGGTCCAGCGCGGAACTGCCGTCGTCGCCGTTGAGCTGGTTGCTGGCCGCCTGGCAGGCGCTCAGCAGGGCACTGGCATGGGCCTGGCGGCGGTGGCTGGCGCCGAGCGCGGCGATCGACTCCGGTTCCAGGTCCTCGCGGTCCAGTTCGCGCAGCTGGTGCTCCAGGAAGCCGATCCGGTCACTGACGTCGCCCTGTTGCGACAGCGCCAGCGATTCGTCGACCAGCGCCTGCCACGCGGCGGCGGCGCGGCGCACCTGGCGGCGCTCCACCTCGTTGCCGGCATAGGCGTCGAGGAGGGCCAGCTGCGACGGACGAGTCAGCAGCGCCTGTTGTTCATGCTGGCCATGGATCTCCACCAGCAGTGCGGCCAGGTCGGCCAGCTGTGCGAGGGTCACCGGACGGCCATTGATCCAGGACCGCGAGCCGCCGTCGGCGCGGATCACCCGGCGCAGCTGGCACTGCTCTTCATCGTCCAGCTCGTTGTCGGCCAGCCACTGGCGCGCGGCCTGCAGCTGGTCCAGCGCGAACTCGGCGGAAAGCTCTGCGCGGGCCGCGCCATGGCGGACCACGCCACTGTCGGCGCGCAGGCCGGACAGGAAGCCCAGCGCGTCGACCATCAGCGACTTGCCGGCGCCGGTCTCGCCTGAAACCACGGTCATGCCGGGCCCGAACTCCAGTTCGGTGGCGCGGACGACGGCGAAATCCTTGATCGAAAGATGTCTGAGCATGGGTAAGAGGTATCAGCAGCCGCGCAACGCTAGCACGCGGGCGAGGGAGGTCCAATGACTTGCCAAGGGAATGCGCCGCCATTATCTAGTGTTCGTGTCTCACAGGTTGATTCCATGCACGGTTCTCCCGACCAGCTTGCCCCGCGTGCGCGCCATCTGCTGCGCACGCTGATCGCGCGCTACATCCAGGACGGTGAGCCGGTCGGCTCGCAGACGCTGGCGCGCGTGGCCGGCCTGGAGGTCAGCCCGGCCACCATCCGCAACATCCTCGGTGACCTGGAGGACCTGGGGCTGCTGGCCTCGCCGCATACCTCGGCCGGGCGCATCCCGACCGCGCATGGCTACCGGGTGTTCGTCGACAGCCTGCTGCAGATGCAGCCGCCGGGCGAGGGCGAACTGGCCCGCCTGCGCCAGGAGCTGGCCGGCGGCGGCAGCACCCAGGCCCTGCTGGGCAGCGCCTCGGAGCTGCTGTCGGCGATGAGCCACTTCGTCGGCGTGGTCAGCGCGCCACGGCGCGAGCAGTTCGCCTTCCGCCAGATCGATTTCGTGGCGCTGGACGGGCGCCGGGTGCTGGCGATCCTGGTGTTCGCCGACAACGAGGTGCAGAACCGGGTCATCGAGACCCGCCAGGAATTCGCGCCGGGGCAGCTGGAGCAGGTCGCCAACTACCTCAACGCCCATTTCGCCGGGCTGCCGATGGCCGAGATCCGCACCCGCCTGCTGCTGGAGCTGCGCGACGCCCGCTCCGAGCTGGAACAGCTGCTGGCGCACAGCATCGAGCTGGCCGAGCAGGCCCTGCAGCCGGCGGCCGACGACATGCTGGTGGCCGGCCAGACCCGGCTGATGGGCGTGCAGGACCTGTCCGACCTGGAGCGCCTGCGCGAGCTGTTCGAACTGTTCTCCAGCAAGCGCGAGATCCTGCAGCTGCTGGAGCGGACCATCCAGGCGCCGGGCGTGCGCATCTTCATCGGCGAGGAAACCGGAATGATGCCGCTGCAGGGCGTTTCGCTGGTCACGGCGCCCTATACCGCCAACGGCCAGGTGCTGGGCGTGCTGGGCGTGATCGGGCCCAAGCGCATGGCCTACGACCGCATGATCCCGCTGGTCCAGGCCACCGCTGATGTGCTGGGCGCGGCCTTTTCGCCGGCCGGGCGCACGCCGGGAACATCCGACGCTTGAAACGCAGCATCCCGCCCACACTAGGGTGGGTGGAGGCGGAGACTGACCGCCAGGGACCCAGACATGAACCACGAACATCCAGATATCGAATCCCAGCAGAGTGCCGCCGATGCGGCCGCCGCCGCCGGCGTCAATGACGAAGTGGAGCGCCTGCGCGCCGAAGTCGAGCAGATCAAGGCCGATGCGCTGCGTGAGCGCGCCGACCTGGAGAACCAGCGCAAGCGCGTGGCCCGTGACATCGAGCAGGCCCGCAAGTTCGCCAACGAAAAGCTGCTGGGCGAGCTGCTGCCGGTGTTCGACAGCCTGGATGCCGGCCTGAAGGCTGCCGGCGATGACCCGCACCCGCTGCGCGAAGGCCTGGAGCTGACCTACAAGCAGCTGCTGAAGGTCGCCGCCGACAACGGCCTGGTCCTGCTGGACCCGACCGGCCAGCCGTTCAACCCGGAACACCACCAGGCGATCAGCCAGGTGCCGACCCCGGGCGCCGCCCCCGGCACCGTGGTGACCGTGTTCCAGAAGGGCTACCTGCTCAACGAGCGCCTGCTGCGGCCGGCGCTGGTGGTCGTGGCGGCCGACTGACCCGTGCCGGGCCGGGAGGCGGGAATGACCCGCGACCCGGCCCGACGCTGAACGCGCCGGGCGACCGGAAACACAGCGTTCGGGAGATGGCTTGAATGTTCCACGAGCCTCCCCCACATCGTATTCATCCACCGGCCGAACGGCCGGACTGACCCCAACAAGCATCCTCAGGAGTCTCCCCCATGGGCAAGATCATTGGTATCGACCTCGGCACCACCAACTCGTGCGTGGCGATCATGGACGGCGGCAAGGCCCGCGTCATCGAGAATTCGGAAGGCGATCGGACCACCCCGTCGATCGTCGCCTACACCAAGGACGGCGAAGTCCTGGTCGGCGCCTCGGCCAAGCGCCAGGCCGTGACCAACCCGAAGAACACCTTCTACGCGGTGAAGCGCCTGATCGGCCGCAAGTTCACCGACGCCGAAGTGCAGAAGGACATCGCGCACGTCCCGTACGGCATCCTGGCCCATGACAATGGCGATGCCTGGGTGTCGACCAGCGACGGCAAGAAGATGGCGCCGCAGGAAATCTCGGCCAAGGTGCTGGAAAAGATGAAGAAGACCGCCGAGGACTTCCTCGGTGAGAAGGTCACCGAAGCGGTCATCACCGTGCCGGCCTACTTCAACGACAGCCAGCGCCAGGCGACCAAGGACGCCGGCCGCATCGCCGGCCTGGACGTCAAGCGCATCATCAACGAGCCGACCGCGGCCGCGCTGGCCTATGGCCTGGACAAGGGCGACAACAAGGATCGCAAGATCGTGGTGTACGACCTGGGCGGTGGTACCTTCGACGTGTCGGTGATCGAGATCGCCAACGTCGATGGCGAGAAGCAGTTCGAAGTGCTGGCCACCAACGGTGACACCTTCCTGGGCGGCGAAGACTTCGACAACCGCGTCATCGAGTACCTGGTTGAAGAGTTCAACAAGGACCAGGGTATCGACCTGCGCAAGGATCCGCTGGCCCTGCAGCGCCTGAAGGACGCCGCCGAGCGTGCCAAGATCGAGCTGTCCAGCGCCCAGCAGACCGAAGTGAACCTGCCCTACGTCACCGCTGACGCCTCGGGTCCGAAGCACCTGAACATCAAGCTGACCCGCGCCAAGCTGGAAGCGCTGGTGGAAGACCTGATCAAGAAGTCGATCGAGCCGTGCCGCGTCGCCCTGAACGATGCCGGCCTGCGTTCGAGCGATATCAGCGAAGTGATCCTGGTCGGTGGTCAGACCCGCATGCCGAAGGTGCAGCAGGCGGTGACCGAGTTCTTCGGCAAGGAACCGCGCAAGGACGTCAATCCGGACGAAGCCGTGGCACTGGGTGCGGCGATCCAGGGCGGCGTGCTCGGCGGCGACGTCAAGGACGTGCTGCTGCTGGACGTGACCCCGCTGTCGCTGGGCATCGAGACCATGGGTGGCGTGTTCACCAAGATCATCGAGAAGAACACCACCATCCCGACCAAGGCCTCGCAGGTGTTCTCCACCGCCGAGGACAACCAGTCGGCCGTGACCGTGCACGTGCTGCAGGGTGAGCGCGAACAGGCCCGCTTCAACAAGTCGCTGGCCAAGTTCGACCTGTCCGGCATCGAGCCGGCCCCGCGCGGCCTGCCGCAGGTGGAAGTGTCCTTCGACATCGACGCCAACGGCATCCTGCACGTGTCGGCCAAGGACAAGAAGACCAACAAGGAACAGAAGGTCGAGATCAAGGCCGGTTCGGGCCTGTCCGAGGAAGAGATCGCACGCATGGTCGCCGACGCGGAAGCCAACCGCGAAGAAGACAAGAAGTTCCAGGAGCTGGTGCAGGCCCGCAACCAGGCCGACGCCCTGATCCACGGCACCCGCAGCGCGATCACCGAGCACGGCAGCAAGGTCGGCGGCGAAGTGATCGGCAAGGTCGAGGCGGCCCTGGCTGACCTGGAAACCGCGATGAAGGGTGACGACAAGGCACAGATCGAAGCCAAGTCGAAGGTGCTGGAAGAAGCGGGCCAGTCGCTGTTCGCTGCGGCTTCGGCCGACCAGGGCGGTGCCGCCCCGGGCGCCGACGCCGGCAACGCTGGCAAGGGCAACGACGATGTGGTCGATGCCGAGTTCACCGAAGTCAAGGACGACAAGAAGTCCTGATCCGGACCGACGCGGGACGCTGCCTGGCAGCGTCCCGTTGTCGTATCAGGGTCCTGACCGCCCTCTGGCGTGTCGGGGCGCCCGACGCAAGAGCGGACCTGGTTCCGCTCTTCCGCTTTGACGAATCCCGACTTTCCGGAATGCGATCCACGATATGAGCAAGCGCGATTACTACGAAGTGCTGGGCGTTGCCCGCACCGCTACCGACGACGAGCTGAAGAAGGCCTACCGTCGCTGCGCGATGAAGTTCCACCCGGACCGCAACCCGGGTGATGCGGCGGCCGAAGCCTCCTTCAAGGAGTGCAAGGAAGCCTACGAAGTGCTGTCCGACGGCAACAAGCGCCGCATGTACGACAGCCACGGCCATGCTGCGTTCGAGCACGGCATGGGCGGTGGTGGCGGTCCGGGTGGCCCGGACATGAACGATATCTTCGGCGATATCTTCGGCAACATCTTTGGTGGTGCAGGCGGCGGCCCGCGCCAGGCCCGTCGCGGTGCCGACATCGGCTACGTGATGGAGCTGGACCTGGAGGAAGCGGTGCGTGGCGTCGAACGCCGCATCGAGATCCCGACCCTGGCCGAATGCGGCGACTGCGATGGCAGTGGCTCCGAAGACGGCAAGGTCGAGACCTGCAACGTCTGCCATGGCCGTGGCCAGGTGCGCATCCAGCGCGGCATCTTCGCCATGCAGCAGGCCTGCCACAACTGCGGCGGCCGCGGCCAGATCATCGCCAAGCCCTGCAAGACCTGCCACGGCAACGGCCGTGTCGAGGAAGACAAGGTGCTGTCGGTGAAGGTGCCGGCCGGCGTCGATACCGGCGACCGCATCCGCCTGCAGGGCGAGGGCGAGGCCGGCCCGGCTGGTACGCCGCCGGGTGACCTGTACGTGGAAGTGCGCGTGCGCGAGCACGCCATCTTCCAGCGCGATGGCGACGACCTGCACTGCGAAGTGCCGATCCGCATCTCGCAGGCCGCATTGGGCGACACCGTGCGCGTGGCCACCCTGGGTGGCGAGGCGGAGATCCGCATCCCGGCCGAGACCCAGACCGGCAAGCTGTTCCGTCTGCGCGGCAAGGGCGTGCGTTCGGTGCGCAGCCGCAGCGAAGGTGATCTGTATTGCCGCGTGGTGGTGGAGACCCCGGTCAACCTCACCAACGATCAGCGCAAGCTGCTGGAGCAGTTCGAAGCCACCTTCGTTGGCGAGGAAGCGCGCAAGCACTCGCCGAAGTCGGCCACCTTCATGGATGGCGTAAAGGGCTTCTGGGACCGCATGACGTCCTGAGTTCTCCAGGCGCATGTTGAACGATGACGCCGGGCTCTGCCCGGCGTTTTCGTTTGCGGGCGGCTACCTGATTTCCCAGTCGGCAGTGCCGTGGATGCGGCGGCCCTGGAACAGCAACGTCCCGCGATCACCTACGACGTCCAGCTCGAACCAGGGCTGGCCATCGCGCTTGCGTGGACGGACGTAGAACCGTTTCTGGTCCCGGTTCATTTCGACGTAGTACGGATTACGTGGTGGTGCCTTGTCCACCTTTCCCGTCCAGGTCGCATGAATGTAGCCATCGTCGTTGCGTCCTTGGATTTCAAGGGAGAACTGGAATCCGTCCTTCTGTTGGTCCGAGTAGAAGCTGAACTGTGTGCCGGATGCCTGCGCGGGCAGGCTGATGGCAGCCAGCGCCAGTACTACGGCAACTGCGAATCCTGATGCGACGATCCATGCCTTGTTCACGGCGGTCTCCTTTTCGGGGAGACCATCGGAACATGCTCCTGCGCGGCAGAACCGCGACGACGTGCGCGGTTTCCGGCCGAATGGCAAAAGTACTACCCGGATACGGCAGTAGATCCACGCCATGCGTGGATGTCGTTCAAGGAATCAGCGGAAGAATGCCGCCGGCGTCTGCCCCAGCTGTCGCTTGAACATGCTGGTGAACGCGCTGGGGCTGTCATAGCCCATCGCCAGCGCCACATCGATGACCTTGTCACCCACTGCCAGCCGTTCCATCGCAGCCAGCAGCCGCGCCTGTTGCCGCCACTGGCCGAAGGTCATGCCCAGTTCGCTGCCGAAATGCCGCTGGATGGTCTTCACGTCCACCTCCAGCGCCTGCGCCCAGTCCTGCAGCGTGGCGTCATCGCCGGGATGCTTCTGGATGTGCTGGCAGATCCGCTGCAGGCGCGGGTCGGTCGCGGCAGGCAGATGCAGTGGCAGCACGTCCATGCGATGCAGTTCGTCCAGCAGCAGGCGCACCACGCGGCCATCGCGGCTGTCTTCGATGTGCTCGCCCTTGATCAGCGTGGCGGCCTGCAGCAGCTCGCGCAGCAAGGGGGCTACCTGTACCGCGAACGGTTCGGCCGGCAGCTGCGGCGCGAACAACGGGTCGATGTACAGGCTGCGCATGTGCACGGCGGCGATGCAGTCCACCGCGTGCACCATGCCGGCCGGCATCCAGATCGCACGGGTCGAGGGCACCACCCAGCGGCCCACTTCCGAGCGCACCACCATCAGCCCCGAGATGGCATAGACCAGCTGGTGGCGCTGGTGCTTGTGGCCTGCGATGTGGCTACCGGCCGGGTACTGGGTGACCCGATAGGTGACCGGGCGATGCTGGGGGACGTCGCGCCAGGGCGCCGCCGGATCGACGTCGCTGGCAATGTCCTTTTTGCGATAGGCCATGACCCGAACGCGGCAGAAGGGAGGGGAGGGCAACCGTAGCATGCGTGGCTCGCCCCCAACCTGACTGCGTCCATGTCCGCCCTGGCTTCTCCCGCAACGACCTCACGCCCGGTGGCTCCCGGCGTGCTGGCTGCCATTTCCACCTCGCACGTGGTCAACGACATGATGCAGTCGTTGATCCTGGCCATCTATCCGGTGATCAAGGGTGGCTTCAATCTCAGCTTCACCCAGATCGGCCTGATCACGCTGACCTACCAGCTCACCGCCTCGATCTTCCAGCCGTTGGTCGGCATGGCCACCGACCGGCGCCCGGCGCCGTACTCGCTGCCGATCGGCATGGCCTCGACCCTGTGCGGCATGCTGCTGCTCGGCTTCGCGTCGAGCTACGCCGTGGTGCTGCTGGCCGCGGCGATGGTCGGCATCGGTTCGGCGATCTTCCACCCCGAGGCCTCGCGCATCGCGCGGCTGGCCTCGGGCGGCCGTCATGGCTTCGCGCAGTCGGTGTTCCAGGTCGGCGGCAATTTCGGCACCGCGCTCGGCCCGCTGATCGCCGCTGCGGTGATTGTGCCGTATGGCCAGCACGCCGCCTCGTGGTTCGCCGGTGCCGCCCTGATCGGCATTGCGCTGCTGACCTATGTCGGCCGCTGGTACGCGCTGCACCTGGGCACGCCGCGTCCGGCCAGCACCGCGTCGATGGCGCCGCGGCATCCGCCGCGCACCGTGGCCAAGGTGCTGGCGATCCTGCTGGTGCTGATCTTCAGCAAGTACTTCTACATGGCCAGCATCGGCAGCTACTTCACCTTCTACCTGATCCACCATTTCGGCATTCCGGTGGCACAGGCGCAGCTGCACCTGTTCGCATTCCTGGTGGCGTCAGCCGCAGGTGGTTTCCTCGGCGGCCCGCTGGGTGATCGCATCGGTCGCAAGCCGATCATCTGGACGTCGATCCTGGGTGTGGCGCCGTTCGCGCTGATGTTGCCGCATGCGGATCTGTTCTGGACGACGGTGCTGGCGGTGCTGATCGGCTTCGTGCTGTCCTCGGCGTTCTCGGCGATCGTGGTCTACGCGCAGGAGATGATGCCGCACCGCATCGGCATGGTGTCGGGTCTGTTCTTCGGCTTTGCGTTCGGCATGGGCGGACTGGGCGCGGCCGTGCTCGGCCTGCTGGCAGACAAGACCAGCATTGAGTACGTCTACCAGCTGACCGCGTTCCTGCCGCTGCTTGGCATCGTGGCGGCCTGGCTGCCGCCGTCGCGGCCTGCGCACTGAGGGGTTTTGCTTTGCAGGGCTTGCAGCCCTGCACCTGCAGAATCCAGAGCAACAGCAACAGCCTGCATTCCGTGGGTTGGCGGGGTGGGTCCGGTTGAGGGGGACGCCGTAAACCCGTCCATGGGGGCTTGGTCGCGGCATCCATGCCGCTCACACCCCCTCAACCGGACCCACCCCGCCTTCGACAGTTTTTCGCGATCTGTCGGGACCTGCTGCTGATGGTGGGTGCCGACCGTTGGTCGGCACAGCGTCGGATCCAATTTTGAATTTCGATATCTGACAGATGTGTCGACCAAGGTCGACACCTACCAACAGCACACGGAATCTGTCAGAGGTGGGGCGGTGTCGGAGTGCGGGGTGTCAGCCGCATGGATGCGGCTGCCAAGCCTACAAGGACGTACTTGCGGCGTCCCCGCACTCCGACACCGCCCCGCCACCCCACGGAATGCCCGCTTTTGACGTTGACGTTGACCTGGCTTGCAAGCAGGTGCAGGGCTGCAAGCCCTGCCGAACCCTCCACCGGGCGTAGAATGCTGGCATGAGCGAATCCATTGACAACCACCTGGTCCACGGCCGCCGCCAGCGGCCCGACGGCCCGTCGCCGATCGATGTCATCTCGGTCCAGTCGCAACTTGTCTACGGCCACGCCGGCAACAGCGCCGCCGTCCCGCCGATGCGCGCGCTCGGCGTGCGCGTGGCGGAAATCCCGACCGTGCTGCTCAGCAACGCGCCGTTCTACGACACCACCCGCGGCCGCGTGCTGCCCGCCGACTGGTTCGCCGACCTGCTGCTCGGTACCTACGAACGCGGCCTGCCGCAGCGGGCCAGGATGCTGGTGTCCGGTTACTTCGGCAGTACCGCCAACGGTGCGGCGTTCGCCGACTGGCTGGACAAGATCCTGCCGGCCTGCCCGCAGCTGCGCTACTGCCTGGACCCGGTGATCGGCGATACCCATACCGGGCCCTATGTCGAGCCTGGCCTGGAAGCCATCTTCGCCGAGCGCCTGCTGCCGCATGCGTGGCTGGTCACGCCGAACGCATTCGAACTGAATCGCCTCACCGGCATGCCCGCACTGGCCGAGGCCGATGCCATCGCCGCCGCCCGTACGTTGCTCGACCGTGGTCCGCAGTGGGTGATCGCGCACAGCGTAGGCGGCAACCCCGGCGAGCTGGTGACCCTGGCGGTCGGCCGCACGGAAACCTGGCGCTGGACCTCGCCGCTGCTGCCGGTGGATGTGGCCGGCACCGGCGATGTGCTGATGTCACTGGTGGTGTCGTTCCTGCTGCGCGGCGAATCGATGCAGCAGGCGATCTCGCGCGCCATTGCCGGTACCCATGCGGCGCTGGAGGCGACCCTGGACAACGGCTTTGAAGAGTTCGACGTGATCGCCGCGGCGCCAGCTGCGCTGGCCGAAGGTACGCGCTTCCGCGCCGAACGCGTGGCATGAGCGGTCTGCACGAACGCACGCCGCGCACGGTCGGCATTGTCGGCAGCGCGGGCGCCTACGGGCGCTGGCTGAGCCGATTCTTCCAGCAGCACATGCAGCTGCAGGTGATCGGCCACGATCCCGCGGACCCGGCCTCGCATACGCCGGAGCAGTTGCTGGCGCAGGCCGATGTGCTGGTGTTCTCGGCACCGATCCGGCACACGCCCGCGCTGATCGCCCAGTACGTGCAGCAGTCGGCGGGGCGCGAGCAAGACCGCCTGTGGCTGGACGTGACGTCGGTGAAGGAAGCGCCGGTGCAGGCGATGCTGGCCTCGCAGGCTGAAGTGGTCGGCCTGCATCCGATGACCGCACCGCCCAAGGCACCGACGCTGAAAGGCCGGGTGATGGTGGTCTGCGAATCGCGGCTGCAGCACTGGCAGCCGTGGGTCGACGCGCTGTGCGCGGCGCTGCAGGCCGAGTGCGTGCGCGCCACCCCGCAGCACCACGACCAGATGATGGCGCTGGTACAGGCGATGGTGCATGCCAGCCACCTGGCCCAGGCCGGCGTGCTGCGCCAGTACCAGCCGCAGCTGGGCGACCTGGCTGCGATGATGCCGTATCGTTCGGCGTCGTTCGAGCTGGATACCGCGATCATTTCGCGCATTCTGTCGTTGAATCCGGCCATCTACGAAGACATCCAGTTCGGCAACCCGTACGTGGCGCCGATGCTGGAGCGGCTGATCGGCCAGTTGCAGGCCCTGCAGGCACAGGTCGGGCAGGGCGACGACGGTGCACGCGGGGCATTTCGTGAGCAGCTGTTGTCGGCCAACCGCGCTGCCTTCGGCGAGCGGGCACTGGCCGACGGCAACTACACTTTCGAGCGCGTGGGCTACCTGCTGGCGGACCTGACCGAGCGCAATGCGCTGTCGGTGCATCTGCCGGAAGACCGGCCCGGTTCGCTGCGTGAGCTGCTGAATGTGTTCGAGCAGCACGGCATCAGCCTGGCCTCGATCCACTCCTCGCGAACGCCCGGCGGCGAAGTGCATTTCCGAATCGGTTTCGTTGCGGGCAGCGACCCGATGGCGATCGCTGCGTCGGCGGCCGAGGTGGACGCCAGCGGCATCGGCCGGGTGCTCGGCTGAATTCATCCACAGGCAGTGTGGATGATTTCTGAGCAAACGTGTGGATAACCGCGCGCAGGCCTTGGCAGCCAAGGCTGTCAAGACGATTGGCGATAAATTGATCACGCCTCTTGCAGCGTCGAGCGATGCTCGACTGCCCTTGGCAGAAAGCGTGTCGACCAAGGTCGACACCTACCAGAGCGAGGCGATGCGGAATCCCCAGAGCGGGGCGATGCGGAATCCCCGGAGCAGGGCGATGCGGAATCCGGTGGCGCCGGGCCATGCCCGGCAAACCTCAGATCGTCAACCGCAGTTCGCCGCCGCTGGTGGTGAACTCGCGGCCGTTGCGCACCAGCTGGCGGCCATCATCCAGCTCGTAGCGCGGCGTGGCCTCGGAGTGGTGCCCGCTGCCATTCGCCTCGGGCTTGAACTCGATGATGATGTGGCTTTCGCCATTGCTGTCGACGGCGGGAAACTGACGGAACGACATCGTGCACCTCCTTCTAGGGACTGCGAACGCTGCTTTTGGTCGCCAGCTTGGTCCGGCCGATGTTAGGCGACCGTCATCAATCGATGAACTGCAGCCTAGCCAGTTCAGCGTACAGACCGCCTTCGGCCAGTAACTGTGCGTGCGTGCCCTCGGCTACGATACGGCCCTGATCCATCACCACGATGCGGTCGGCCTTGAGTACGGTGGCCAGGCGGTGGGCGATCACCAGCGTCGTGCGGCCGGCCATCAACCGCTCCAGCGCCTGCTGCACGCTGTACTCGCTCTGCGCGTCCAGCGCGCTGGTGGCTTCGTCCAGCAGCAGGATCGGTGCGTCCTTCAGCAGGGCACGGGCAATCGCCACGCGCTGCTGCTGGCCGCCGGAGAGGCGGGCGCCGCGCTCACCGAGTTCACTGTCGTAGCCCTGCGGCAACGCACGCAGGAAGCCATCGGCCTCGGCCGCGCGCGCGGCCTGCTCGACCTCGTCGTCGCTGGCCTGCAGGCGGCCATAACGGATGTTCTCGCGCGCACTGGCCGCGAACAACGTCGGCTGCTGCGGTACCAGCGCCAGCTGCGCGCGCAGTTCGGCCGGGTCGGCCCGGCGCACGTCGACGCCATCCACGCAGATGCGGCCACTGGCCGGATCGTGGAAACGCAGCAGCATCGACAGCACCGTGCTCTTGCCGGCGCCGGACGGGCCGACCAGGGCGACGGTCTCGCCGGGCCGCACATGCAGGCTGAAATGATCCAGCGCGGCCTGGTCCGGCCGCTGCGGGTAATGGAACACCACATCGTCGAACTGGATTTCGCCACGCAGCGGCTGCGGCAGCGCGTGCGGCTGTGCCGGCGCACGGATCTCGATGTCTTCCTGCAGCAGTTCACCGATGCGGCCCATGCCACCGGCCGCACGCTGCAGTTCGTTCCAGACTTCGGCCAGCGCGCCGACCGAGCCACCGCCGATCAGCGCATACAGCACGAACTGACCCAGCGTGCCGGCGCTCAGGCGCCCGTCGATCACGTCGTGTGCACCCAGCCAGAGCACCCCGACGATGGCGCCGAACACCAGCAGGATGGCGCTGGCGGTGACCAGCGACTGCGCGCCGATGCGGCGGCGTGCGGCCTTGATCGCATCGCCAAGCGCATGGTCGAAGCGGCCGCGTTCGTAAGGCTCACGGGCATGGGCCTGCACCGTACGCACCGCACCGAGGGTCTCGCTGGCCAGGCTGTTGGCATCGGCGATGCGGTCCTGGCTGTTGCGCGCGACGGTGCGCAACTTGCGCGCGCCGATGATGATCGGCAGCACCGCCAGCGGGATGCCGAGCAGCGACCACGCTGCCAGCCTCGGGCTGGTGACGAACAGCATCGCCAGGCTGCCGACCACGGTCACGCTGCTGCGCAGGGCGACCGACATCGTTGAACCGACCACGCTGCGCAGCAGTTCGGTGTCGGCGGTCAGGCGCGAGACCAGCTCACCGCTGCGGCTGCGGTCGTGGAAGCCGGCGCCCAGCTGGATCAGATGCGCGTACAACTGGCTGCGCAGGTCGGCGACGACCTTTTCGCCCAGCAGCGACACGAAGTAGAAGCGCGCCGCGGTACCCAGCGCCATCACCACCGCCACCAGCATCAGCAGGGCGAAGGCGCGGTTGATCTGGCCGCCGCTGCTGAAGCCGTGGTCGATCATCTGCTTCACCGCCGGTGGCAGGCTCAGTGTGGCTGCCGAAGACACAGCCAGGGCCAGCAGCCAGGCCGTGAACAGGCCACTGTGGCGGCGCACGAACGGCCATAACGTGCGCAGGCTGCCAAGGCGGCGCAGCGGCGGGGTCGAAGCGGGGGCGTCGTCCTTGTCAGTCATCCTGGTCGTCGTCTTGTATGCGGATACGGTCACGGGTGGCGTCGCGCAGGCGGATTTTCAATGCGTCGACCTGATCGGCAGGCAATTCGACCCGCAGGCACACGCCATTGGCATCGAACTGTTCATCACGTTTCCCGGCACCAAAGGCGGGCAGGGTGGCGTGCAGGCTGCCCAGGTCCTCGAAGCCGGCCTGCAGCTGCAGGCGGGCCATGGTGACCAATGGCAGGCGTGGCGCGGTACGCAGGCACTCGGCGGCGGCACCGCCGTAGGCGCGGACCAGGCCGCCGGCACCGAGCTTGATGCCGCCGAACCAGCGCGTCACCACCACCATCACCCGGTCGAAACCCTGGCCGTCGATGGCGGCCAGGATCGGGCGCCCGGCGGTGCCTGCGGGTTCGCCATCGTCGCTGGAACGGTAGTCCTGCCCATGGCGGTAAGCCCAGCAGTTGTGCGTGGCATCGGCCACTGCAACCTGCTGCAGGAACGCCATCGCTGCCGCGGCGCCATCAATCGGCGTGGCATGGGCAATGAAGCGGCTGTGTTTGACTTCCAGCGTGTGGCTGACCGGCTGGGCGAGGGTATCGGGCATCTCCACCATTCTACGGTGTTGGGCCCGGCCTCCGTGGGCCTCAGTCGTCCAGCAACGGGCGCAGGTCGCGCGGCAGGCGCGATTCCGGATACTGCTCGATGTAGCGTTCCAGGCTGGCGCGGGCAAGGTCGCGCTGGCCCGCATCGCGGCGGTCACGGATTTTTTCCAGCCATTGCCGGCGTGGCAGGCGCGCGTCGGCGCCGACTTCGGCCTGCACCGCATCGGCGCTCAGGCTGGCATCGCTGCTGCGGCGCATGACGCCTGCGGCTGAACGGCTGGCGGCCTCGCGCTTCATCGAGGTGATCTGTACCCGATCCAGTGCCTGCGCCGGTTCGGCGTTGGCTGCGGCGTCGTCCATGGCCGCTTCGGCCGTGCGTGCCTTGAGCGCCGCTGCCGGAGCGGGCGCGAATGCCGGAGCAGGTGCCGAGTAGGCCGCCGGGGCGGGGGGCGCAGGCGGCGCCGCTGCAGGAGCGGCCGACGGTGTGGCAAAAGCCGTATCGGCGGCGGCCTCTGCCGCCCTTGAGCGCGCGGTGCGTTCCTGTGCGTCCACGGGTGCAGGCTTGGGCGCTGCCGCCATTGCAGGTGCACGCGCGGCGGGAGCCGCTGCGGGCGTGGGGGCGGCCATCGGAGCAGCCATCGGAGCAGCCTCGAGCGTTGCCGGCGGTGCGGCCGGTTCTGCGGTTGCCGCCATGCTGTCCGCGGCACCGTCCGCAGCAGGCGGCGCGTCGGCTGCGATCTCGGCAGCAGCAGGCGCGGCAGCGACGGCTGCTTCACCTGCCGGGACCGGTGGTGGTTCCGGGCGCAGCTGCCAGGCGATGCCGATGGCGAACACCATCGAGGCGGCGATACCGAACACGGCCGGCCAGCGCGAGCGTGAGCGCCGTGCGCGGGGTGCTTCCGGGGAGGCGGCGGTTGCGGCGGCCGGTGCGTCCACGGCGGCGCGCGCCGCGGCCAGGATGGCGGCGTCGAGCGCGGCCGGCGGCGCCTGTTCGGCGCGACGGCCGAGCAGGCGGGCCAGCTCGCGTTCTTCCGGCGTCAGCGGTTCGTCTCGGTTCATGCGTTCAATCCCGCACGCAGCTTGTCCATCGCATAGCGCAGCCGCGATTTCACTGTTTCCCGGCCTACGCCGGTGATCTGGCCGATCTCCTCCAGGCTCAGTTCCTGATCCAGCCGCAGCTGCAGCACTTCGCGCTGCTCGGGCGGCAGTTGTTCCATCGCCAGCTGGATGCGGCGACGTTGTTCGAATTCGGACAGTTCGGCCTCCGGGGTCTGCCCATCCTCGATCGCGGCCAGGCGCAGGTCGGCGTCGGCCGGAGCGGCGGGACGATGGCGGGCGGCACGCCAGTGATCGTTCAAGCGGTTATGGGCGATGCGGAACAGCCAGGTGCTGAATGCCGCCTCGGGCTGCCAGCCGGCGCGGGCGCTGATCACCCGCTGCCAGACGTCCTGGAAGATCTCTTCGGCCAGCGCACTGTCGCGCAGTTGCCGCAGCAGGAAGCCGAACAGTCGCTTGCGATGGCGCGCATACAGGCTTTCGAACGCACGCAGATCGCCACCGGCCCAGGCCAGCATCAAGGCTTCATCGGTTGGCAATGCGCTGGCTTCCACGGCGTACAGGGTAAGGCCTGCAGGCGATGGCGCATAGCCGGTGGCGAGGGCGGGCAGGGCAGGGTTCATGGCGCGCAAGGGGCTACGGACAGCAGGAAAAACGTACGGGCGCACGATTCGGGGTTTGCGGGCTTCCATTGCCCCCCGGGTGGCGCGCTATGCTCGACGGCTCAGGGGAGGCGACGCACAGACGGCGCCAAGAGATTGTCATTTGTCCACGTATGCTGAACCGGCGGAAGAGCCACCACACGAGGTCGTGCTGAGCACGGCGCTGGTGCGCGCGCTGCATGCGCTGTTGCCGGAGTCGGCGGTGGTCCGCGTGGGTTGGGACGACCCGCAGCTGGGCTGTGGCCAGGGCGGATGGCCCTTGCTGGCGGTGACGGATTGCGCATCCGGGAAGCCCGGCATCGGCGACGGCCAGCACGGCTGGGAGTACGACGGTGCGCGTCTGCTGCTGTCGGTGGCCGGCGCGGCGCCCTCGCCCGCGTGGTGGGGGCTGGCCCGGCAGGCGATGGAGCTGGCCCTGCAGCGTGGCCGCCAGGCCGGGCAGATCAAGGCGCTGGAAGAGGCCGAGCGCCTGCAGCAGGCGTTGTTCCAGATCGCCGACCTGGCCGGTGCCGACCTTGAGATGGGCGAGATGCTGCGCCACGTGCACGGCGTGCTGGGCACGCTGATGTACGCGGAGAACTGCTACATCGTCGAGTACGACGATGTGCGGGACCAGATCCGCTTCCTGTACTTCGCCGACCAGGTTGATGATTTCGTCGCCGATCCATCGCAGAGCCACGCCGCCAGCGAGATGCCACGCAGCCTGACCGTGGCGCTGCTGCGCCATGGCAGGCCGCTCAGTGGCCCATCGCGCGAGCTGCTGGCACGGGTGATGGAGCAGGAGCACGACCCGCAGCGCGGGCCGGAAAGCCTGGACTGGCTGGGCGTGCCGATGCTGCGCGATGGCCGCGTATGTGGCGCCATCGTGGTACAGAGCTATGAACAGGCTGCCCGCTATGGTGAGGCCGAGCGGGCCCTGCTGGGGTTCGTGGCCCAGCACGTGCAGACCGCCATGGACCGGCGCCAGGCGCAGGTACGGCTGGAGCATCAGGTGGAACGGCGCACGCAGGAACTGCAGCGCGCCAACCACAGCCTGCAGGATGAAGTGACCGAGCGCCGTCGCGCCGAACAGCTGCAGACCGCGCTGTACAACATTGCCGAGATGGCGATGTCGGCCGACAGCCTGGCCCAGTTCTACGGGCAGGTGCATGGCGTGGTCGGGCGCCTGCTTGATGCGCGCAACTTCTACATCGCGCTGGTCAACCCGGCAGGCAACGGACTGGATTTCGTCTATTCGGTGGACGAGCACAATGCCAGTCGTGCGCCGCGACCGTTCAGCCGCGGCCTGACCGAGTACGTGGTGCGCAACCGGCGCCCGCTGCTGGCCTCGCGTGCGCAGATCGACGCGCTGCTGGCCACCGGCGAAGTGCGCGAATCCGGCGCCCGCTCGCATTGCTGGCTGGGTGTGCCCCTGCTGCGCGACGATGAAGTGGTGGGCGCGATCGTGGTGCAGAGCTACAGCGAGAGCAGCACGTTCAGCGTGCACGACCAGCGCCTGCTGACCTTCGTCGCGCAGAACATCGGCACCGGGCTGGCCCGCCAGCGTGACCAGCAGCGTCTGCGTTCGGCGCATGCCGAACTGGAAAAACGGGTGGAGGAGCGCACCCGTGAACTGGCCGAGGTGAATGAAAAGCTACTCGGCCAGATCGGCGAGCGCCTGCGCGCGGAACAGCGCCTGACCCACCAGGCCATGCATGACGCGTTGACCGGCCTGCCCAACCGGTTGCACCTGCTCGACCGCCTGCAGGATGCGCTGGCGCTGGCCAAGCGTGAGGGCGGCCCGGTGTTCGCCGTGCTGTTCCTCGACCTGGACCGTTTCAAGCTGGTCAACGACAGCATCGGCCATGCCGCCGGCGACCGCATGCTGGTGGAAGTGGCCAAGCGCATCGTGTCGATGGCCGGCCCCGAGGATGTTGTGGCACGGCTGGGCGGCGACGAGTTTGCCGTGCTGCTGCAGTGCCCGCAGGGCCTGGCACAGGCCTTGGACTTCGGTCAGCGGTTGCTGCTGGCGCTGCAGGAATCGATGTGGATCGCCGGGCGCGAGCTGTTCCCGTCGGGCAGCCTGGGCATCGCCTTGTGGAACCCGCGCTATCGCACCGGTGAAGAACTGCTGCGCGATGCCGACGCGGCAATGTACCGGGCCAAGGCGCAGGGCCACGATCGTTGCTCGATCTTCGACGAGGACATGCGCGAACAGGCGATGCGCAGCCTCGACCTGGAAGCCGATCTGCGCCGCGCGATCAACAACCGCGATTTCGTTCCCTTCTACCAGCCGATCGTGCGCCTGTCCGATGGCGAGGTGGTCGGGCACGAAGCGCTGCTGCGCTGGCAGCACGAGCGCCGTGGCCTGCTGCTGCCGGGCGCGTTCCTGGAGCTGGGCGAGGAAAGCGGCCTGATCGAACAGGTCGACTGGCTGATCTACGAGCAGGTCATCGCTGGCCTGGGCAAGGGCGGCCAGGGCTACGTCTCGGTGAACGTGTCGCCGCGCCATTTCCGTTCGGCGGAATTCAGTGATCGCCTGTTCGGCCTGCTCGACACCTGCGGTGCCGATCCGCGCAGGCTGCGCCTGGAGATCACCGAGGTGGCGCTGCTGGACGATGGCCCGCATACGCTGCGCATCCTGCAGGGCCTGCGCGAGCGTGGCATCCAGGTGCAGCTGGACGATTTCGGTACCGGTTTCTCGGCACTGTCCTACCTGCACCGCTTCCCGATCAGCACGTTGAAGATCGACCAGAGCTTCATCGCCGGCCTGCACGGTCCGGAAGTGCAGAGCACGCGCGCGCTGGTGGAAGGCGTGCTGTCGCTGGCGCGCACGCTGGGCATCGAGACCATCGGTGAAGGCATCGAGACCGAGGCGCAGCGGCAGACCCTGCGCGAACTCGGCTGTGATTACGGCCAGGGCTACCTGCTGGGCCGGCCTGCACCCCGGGTGCACGCGGGGGCCTGAGCCGCCGCGTGCAAGGGGCATCAACGCAGCGCGGCGCGCCGTTTCTCGTCGATCCACTTCGAGGCCTGTGCCGGCTGGTAGTTCTGCATCCAGGTCAGCATCTCTTCGATGTCCGAGCCGTACCACAGGTCCTGGCGCTGGTCCGGATGCAGGAAGCGCTCCTCCACCATGCGATCGATCATGCCGATCAGCGGTGCATAGAAGCCATCCACATCGAGGAACGCGCAGGGCTTGTTGCCGATGCCCAGCTGGCGCCAGGTCAGCATCTCGAAGATTTCTTCCATTGTCCCGAAGCCGCCGGGCAGGGCAACGAAGCCATCGGCCAGGTCGAACATGCGCGACTTGCGCTCGTGCATCGAGCCGACGATCTCCAGTTCGGTCAGGCCGCGATGGGCCACTTCCCAGTCGGCCAGCTGGCGCGGGATCACGCCGGTTACTTCACCGCCGGCGGCAAGTACGGCGTTGGCCACGGTTCCCATCAGGCCGACGTTGCCGCCGCCGTACACCAGGCGCAGGCCGTCGCGGGCGATGCGGTCACCCAGGGCAATGGCGCGCTCGGTATAGGCCGGCTTGCTGCCAGCGTTGGAGCCACAGTAGACGCAGATGGACTTCATGGGGGTTCCTGTCTCTTGGTGCGGAAACGAAAACGCCCCGCCGGCAACCGGATCAGCGGTTGCGGGCGGGGTGTCCATGGAGTATGACGCGTTGGGCGGCGTTACGCTGCGGCGGCCTGCTCGCGGCGCGGGCCTTCGCGCAGGGCGCGGCCGACCATGCCCACCAGCAGGTCCAGTTCCTCGCTGTCCATGCCGAAGTGCGGGGTGAAGCGCAGCGAGTTCTCGCCACCGTGGATCACGTTGATGCCGTGCTGGCGCAGCCACTCCTCGGTGGAATTGGCACCGTAGCACTTGAACTGCGGGGCCAGCTCGCAGGAGAACAGCAGGCCGGTGCCCTGCACCTTGGTGATCAGCCCGCCCAGTTCGCCCTTCAGCTGCTCCAGCTTGCGCACCGCTTCGGCACCCCGTTCGGCGATGTTGGCACGCACCTGCGGGGTCAGCTGGGCGAGGGTGGCGCAGGCCACATCCAGTGCACGCGGGTTGCTGGTCATGGTGTTGCCATAGATGCCCTTGCGGTACAGCTGCGCGGCATGCTCGGTCACCGCCAGCACCGACAGCGGGTACTGCGCAGCGTTGAGTGCCTTGGAGTAGGTTTCCATGTCCGGCGGGTCCAGGCCTTCGAAGCCTGGATAGTCGACCACCGACAGCACGCCATGCGCACGCAGGCCAGCCTGGATCGAATCGAGCAGCAGCAGGCTGCCGTGCGCACGGGTCAGCTCGCGGGCAACGTCATAGAACGACGGCGGCACCGAACGGCCCGGGTCACCTTCGCCCATCACCGGTTCCAGGAACACGGCCTCGACGAACCAGTGGTTGCGTGCGGCGTCTTCGAACACCTTGCGCAGGCCGGCCTCATCGTAGGGCGCCACGGTGATCACCGAGTCTTCGCCGCGATAGCTGGCCAGGTGCTGCATGTAGCTCTTGCGGCTGGAATCGGAATACAGCGCCGGGCGGTCGGTGCGGCCGTGGAAGCTGCCCTTGACCACTACGCGCTTGATCGCCGCGCCAGCGTGGCGGGCGCCCGGGTCGGTCTGCAGCTTGGCGTTGACGTCGGCGATGCGGGCCGCCAGGCCGACCGCCTCGGAGCCGGAGTTCAGGCACATGAACCGGGCGAACGGGCAGCCGCCACGGCGATGGCCGATCTCGGCGCGCAGGGCCGTGATGAAACGCTGCTGCGACAGGCTCGGGGTCATGATGTTGGCCATCACCTGCGGACGGGCCATCGCCTCCAGTACGGCATCCGGGGTATGGCCGAAGCCGAGCATGCCGTAGCCGCCAGCGTCGTACAGCACGGCACCCTTCAGGGTGACCACCCACGGGCCGCGCGCGGCCAGCGCCACATACGGGGTCACCGCATCATCGGCATAGAAATTGACGAAGCCGTCCTGCATGGCATCAATCTGGGCCTGCTCGTCCTGCGCCAGCAGCGGCCCGAGGTCGGCCTGCACGCGCGCGAATTCCTCGGCGGCAGCCTCCACCGCGGCGACAAGCTGCGGATGGCGGGCGGACAGGGCGGTCAGGGTGGCGTCGTCCAGGCCAGTGGTGAGGCGGGTGCCGGGCTGGTTGCGCAGGGGGGCGAGGCGTTCGATGAAGCTCATTGCAGATCTCCTGAAACAATGGGTCGCACGGGTCTTCAAAAGCAAAACGCGCGTCATCACGCGCGCTTGGGGGCAGGCTCGTGCAGCGGACTTCCGGCTCGATGCTAGCACTTGTTTTTTTGCGCGATAACCCCGCAGAAACCTGCTGCATAGCAGCATTTTGCGCGACGTTCGCCGCGAAGCGCGCCGGCTCGCAGACGCTGGACGTACAATGCGCGCCATTGTCGACCTGTTGCCGCCCACTGCCTTGAAGAAGTCCGATTTCAACTACGACCTGCCGGCCGAACTGATCGCGCAGGCACCCCTGGCCGAGCGTTCCGCCAGCCGCCTGCTGCTGGTGCCACCCGCTCCGGCAGCCTTCACCGACCTGCAGGTGCGTGACCTGCCGTCGCAGCTGCAGCCGGGCGACCTGCTGGTGTTCAACGACACCCGGGTGATTCCGGCCCGCCTGTTCGGGCAGAAGGCCAGCGGTGGCCGCGTCGAGATCCTGATCGAGCGCCTGCTCGGCGGCCAGCAGGCGCGTGCGCAGGTGGGCGCCAGCAAGTCGCCGAAGTCCGGCAGCCGCATCGCGCTGGATGCCGGCGGCGAAGCCGAGGTGCTGGGCCGCGACGGCGAGTTCTACGTGCTGCAGTTCCATGTGCCCGAGTCACTGGAGCAGTGGCTGCTGCACGCCGGCCGCCTGCCGTTGCCGCCGTACATCCAGCGCGAGCCAGGCGTGGACGACCGCGAGCGCTACCAGACCGTGTTCGCGCGTGAAGTGGGCGCGGTGGCCGCGCCGACTGCCGGCCTGCATTTCGACGAACCGCTGCTGGCCGCGCTGAAGGAGAAGGGCGTGGACTTCGGCCACGTCACCCTGCACGTGGGCGCGGGCACCTTCCAGCCGGTGCGTGCCGATGACCTGAAGGACCACGTGATGCACCGCGAGTGGCTGAATGTCGGTGCCGAACTGGTGCAGCAGGTGCGGCGCACGCGTGCGGCCGGTGGCCGGGTGATCGGCGTCGGCACCACCGTGGTGCGTGCGCTGGAAAGCGCGATGCGCGATGGCGAGCTGCTGCCGTTCGCCGGCGAGACGCAGATCTTCATCACCCCGGGCTACCGCATCCGCAGCGTCGACGCGATGGTGACCAACTTCCACCTGCCGGAAAGCACGCTGCTGATGATGATCTCCGCGTTCGCCGGCAAAGAACGCGTGTTCGAGGCCTACCAGCACGCGATCGAGCAGCGCTACCGGTTCTTCAGCTACGGCGACGCGATGCTGCTGTTCCCGCAGGCGGGCTGAGGAGGCAGGGCACCCTGGGAGGGTAGGGTGCTCTGTGAAGGAGGGCAGCCTCGGAAGGCAAGGCCCCTGTGGGTGCGCACCTTGGTGCGCACGCCTTCTTGGGAGACAATGGGCGACTATTTGCCTGAATGACCGCTCCATGTCCCGACTGCAGTTCCAGCTCAAGACCCGCGACGGCCGTGCCCGCCGTGGCCGCCTGACCTTCCCGCGTGGCACGGTGGAAACGCCGGCCTTCATGCCGGTGGGAACCTATGGCTCGGTCAAGGGCATCCTGCCGGACCAGGTGCGCGCGCTGGGCGCCGAGATCATCCTCGGCAACACCTTCCACCTGTACCTGCGCCCGGGCCTGGACATCATCGCCGACCACGGCGGCCTGCACGGCTTCTGCCGCTGGGATGGCCCGATCCTGACCGATTCCGGTGGTTTCCAGGTGTTCTCGCTGGCCCACCGCCGCAAGATCACCGAGCAGGGTGTCACTTTCGCCTCGCCGACTGATGGTGCCCGGGTGTTTCTGGGCCCGGAAGAGAGCATGAAGATCCAGAAAGTGCTCGATTCGGACGTGGTGATGATCTTCGACGAGTGCACCCCGTACCCGGCCACCGAAGATGTCGCCCGCCGCTCGATGGAGCTGAGCCTGCGCTGGGCCCAGCGCAGCCGCAACGCGCATGACGAGCTGGGCAACGACGCGGCCCTGTTCGGCATCGTCCAGGGCGGCGTGCACACCGACCTGCGCAGCCGCTCGGCCGAGGCCCTGCAGGCGATCGGCTTCGACGGCTACGCCATCGGCGGCCTGGCCGTGGGCGAGCCGGAGCATGAGCGCAATGCCATGCTGGACCACCTGGACCCGGAACTGCCGGGCGACCGCCCGCGCTACCTGATGGGCGTGGGCCGGCCGGAGGATCTGGTCGAGGGTGTCGCACGCGGCGTGGACATGTTCGATTGCGTGATGCCGACCCGAAACGCCCGCAACGGCCACTATTTCACCTCGTTCGGCACCGTCCGCATCCGCAACTCCCAGTACGCGCGCGACATGGACCCGATCGAGCCGGGCTGCGGCTGCGTGGCCTGCACCGGCGGCTACACCCGCTCCTACCTGCGCCACCTGGACCGCTGCAACGAGATGCTGGCGCCGATGCTGGGCACCCTGCACAACCTGTTCTATTACGAAAAGCTGATGGCCGACATCCGTGCGGCGATCGAGGCGGGAACCTTCCTGGCCTTCCGTGAGTCCTTCTACGCGGCACGGGGGGCGGTCGCGCCGCCCCTGTAACCGGACACCCCCTGCCAAACGGCCCAAGGACGAACGCCCGGGGCCGTGGCATACTTCAAGGCTGACCCAGATCCGCGGTCGACACCTCGTGCCCGTGAAAGGGCCGAAGCGCCGCCCAACCAAAGGACCAACGATGAACCTGCTTGCCTTCCTGATTCCCGCCGCCCACGCCCAGGCCGCCGGCGGCCAACCGCAGGGCATGGGCCTGACCACGCTGCTGTTCCCGATCATCCTGATCGCCATCATGTACTTCCTGATGATCCGCCCGCAGATGAAGCGGCAGAAGGAGCACAAGGCCATGCTGGAGAAGATCAAGCGTGGCGACGAAGTGCTGACCAATGGCGGCATCGCCGGCATCGTCACCGACATCGGCGACAACTTCATCACCATCGAAGTGGCTGACAACGTGCGCATCCGCGTGCAGAAGGGCGCTGTCGGCAACGTGCTGCCGGCCGGTACCCTGAAGTCGGCCCAGTAAGCCACTCCCTTTCCGAAGCACAACCGCGGCGCCGGGGATGGCGCCGCGCGGGACCCAAGCAATGCTCGAATTTCCACGCTGGAAGTACGTC
Source organism: Stenotrophomonas sp. CC22-02 (assembly GCF_004365115.1). NCBI lineage: Bacteria > Pseudomonadati > Pseudomonadota > Gammaproteobacteria > Lysobacterales > Lysobacteraceae > Stenotrophomonas > Stenotrophomonas sp. CC22-02. The sequence goes on from NZ_SOCO01000001.1 coordinate 1,280,781, forward strand.
GTCATCCTGATCGTACTGGCGCTCAGCGCGCTGTACGCGCTGCCCAACATCTACCAGAAGGACCCGGCCATCCAGATCACCGCCAACCGTGGCGGGCAGGTCGACGATGCGCTGCGCGACCGTGTGCTGGCCGACCTGAACAAGGCCGGTGTCACCCCCATCGGCGCCGAGAAGGAAGGGGAGAGCCTGATCGTCCGCCTGCCGGACCTGAAGGCGCAGTCCGCTGCCAGCGACGCCCTGCGTGACACCATCGGCGAGCAGTACACCGTGGCGCTGAACCTGGCCTCGACCGTGCCGGACTGGCTGGCCAACCTCGGCGGTCGTCCGATGGTGCTGGGCCTGGACCTGCAGGGCGGCGTGCACTTCGTGCTGCAGGTCGACCAGAAGGCCGCCCTGGACAAGCGCCTGGACGCCTACACCGAAGACGTGCGCAGCACGCTGCGTGACGCCCGCATCGCCTACCAGTCGGTGGAGCGTCGTGCCGACAACAGCATCGTGGCCAACCTGAGCCCGTCGGCTGGTGAGGATGCTGCACAGCTCGCCCGTACCGCGCTGGTCAAGGCGCAGCCGACCCTCGGTTACGACGTCAGCGGCAGCCGCATCACGGTGACCATTCCCGAGGCCGAGATCACCCAGATCGCCAACGGTGCCATCGAGCAGAACATCAACACCCTGCGCAACCGCGTGAACCAGCTGGGCGTGGCCGAGCCGATCATCCAGCGCCAGGGTGCCGACCGCGTGGTCGTGCAGCTGCCGGGTGTGCAGGACACCGCCGAAGCCAAGCGCATGATCGGCGCCACCGCCACGCTGGAATACCGTGCGGTGGTCGATGGCAATGCGCAGGACGCGATCGCCTCTGGCCGCATCCCGCCGGAAGCGAAGGTCTACCAGCGCCGTGATGGCGGTGGCCCGGTGCTGCTGAACAAGCGCGTGATCGTCACCGGTGACCAGATGGTCGGTGCGCAGGCGGTGACCGATTCGAACAGCGGCTCGCCGGCGGTCAGCGTCACGCTGAACAATGTCGGTGGCCAGCGCATGTTCGACTTCACCAGCGCCAACGTGAACAAGCCGATGGCGGTGGTCTACACCGAGCGCGTGCCGACCGTGACCGTCGTCGACGGCCAGGAAGTGCGTGGCTTCAAGGTCAATGAGGAAGTGATCTCGGTGGCCAACATCAACGGCGTGTTCGGCAAGAACTTCCAGACCACCGGCCTGCAGAAGAAGGAAGCCGAAGACCTGGCCAAGCTGCTGAAGTCCGGCTCGCTGGCCGCGCCGATGGACTTCGTCGAAGAGCGCGTGGTCGGCCCGAGCCTGGGCGCCGAGAACGTCAAGAACGGTATGCGCGCAGTGGTGTTCGCGTTCCTGTTCACCCTGGTGTTCTTCAGCATCTACTACCGCATGTTCGGCGTGATCACCTCGATCGCGATGCTGTTCAACCTGCTGATCGTGGTGGCGGTGATGTCGATGTTCGGCGCGACCATGACCCTGCCGGGCTTCGCCGGCCTGGCGTTGTCGGTCGGCCTGTCGGTGGACGCCAACGTGCTGATCAACGAGCGTATCCGTGAAGAACTGCGTGCCGGCGTGCCCGGCAAGACCGCGATCGTGACCGGTTACGAGCGTGCCTCGGGCACCATCCTCGACGCCAACCTGACCGGCCTGATCGTCGGTGTGGCGCTGTTCGCATTCGGTACCGGTCCGCTGAAGGGCTTCGCACTGACCATGATCATCGGTATTTTCGCCTCCATGTTCACCGCGATCACCGTGTCGCGTGCGCTGGCGACGCTGATCTACGGCAGCCGCAAGAAGCTCCAGAACGTGGCCATCTGACGGGACGACACGCACATGAAACTGTTTCCGCTGCACATCCTCCCGAACGACACCAAGATCGACTTCATGCGCTGGCGCCATGTCGCCATGGCGGTCACCATCGTGGTGTTCCTGGCCTCGGTCGCCATCATCGGCTTCAAGGGCTTCAACTATGCGCTGGATTTCACCGGCGGCACGCTGATCGAAGCCCGCTTCGACAAGGCGGTGGACGTCGAGCAGGTGCGTACCAAGCTCGAGGAAAACGGCTTTGACGGCGCGCAGGTGCAGAGTGTCGGTGGCAACACCGATCTGCTGATCCGCCTGGCCCCGCACGGCGAGCATGCTCCGGGTACCGGTGATGCCGCTGCCGAGGACAAGGCCACCGCCGCGGCCGTGGTGAAGGCGCTGTCCACCGCCGACAACCAGGCCACCGTGCTGCGCAACGAGTTCGTTGGCCCGCAGATCGGCAAGGACCTGGCGATGAATGGCCTGTACGCCACCATCTTCATGCTGGCCGGCTTCCTGATCTACATCGCGGTGCGCTTCGAATGGAAGTTCGCGGTCACCGCCAGCATCGTGGCGATGTTCGACCTGATCGTGACGGTGGCTTACGTGTCCCTGCTGGGCCGTGAGTTCGACCTGACCGTGCTGGCCGGCCTGCTGTCGGTGATGGGTTTTGCGATCAACGACATCATCGTGGTGTTCGACCGCGTCCGCGAGAACTTCCGCAGCCTGCGCGTGGACTCGATGGAAGTGCTGAACCGTTCGATCAACCAGACGCTGTCGCGTACGGTGATCACGGCGGTGATGTTCTTCCTGTCGGCGCTTGCCCTGTACATGTATGGCGGCAGCTCGATGGAAGGCCTGGCCGAGACGCACATGATCGGTGCGGTGATCGTGGTGCTGTCCTCGATCCTGGTGGCGGTGCCGATGCTGACGATCGGCTTCCTGCGCGTCAGCAAGCAGGACCTGCTGCCGAAGGCGAAGGACGTCGAGGCCCTGGCCCGTCGCCCGTAATCACCGATTGCACGCAGTACACAGAGAACCCCGCGCAAGCGGGGTTTTTTGTGTTGCAGGGCTTGCAGCCCTGCACCTGCAGAAGCCAAAGCCAAAGCCAGAGCAGCATTCCGTGGGATGGCGGGGCGGTGTCGGAGTGCGGGGACGCCGTGAACCCATCCCTGGGGGCTTGGCAGCCGCATCCATGCGGCTGACACCCCGCACTCCGACACCGCCCCACCTTCGACAGGTTCACGCGGCTGTTGGACCGCGCGCTGTCGGTAGGTGTCGACCTTGGTCGACACATCTGTCAGATATCGAATGAATTCATCCGTGTCGACCAAGGTCGACACCTACCAGAACAGGGTGCCGTTCCGGCAGATCGAGGGAATCTGTCGAAGGCGGGGTGGGTCCGGTTGAGGGGGTGTGAGCGGCATGGATGCCGCGACCAAGCCCCCATGGACGGGTTCACGGCGTCCCCCTCAACCGGACCCGCCCCGCCAACCCCCGGATAGCCGGCCTTTGACGTTGACGTTGACGTTGATTGCAGCGGGTGCAGGGCTGCAAGCCCTGCAGAAAGAAACCCCCACCCTACGCCAGCGTCGGTTGTGCAATCTTCCCCCGCGCACTACGATCCTGCGGTTCGCGCGCGCAGGCGCGCACCCGTATTCCTGCTGAGCGCCCCGTGCGCCGCATCTGCCAACCCGAGGTATCCATGGTCATCAAACCGCGCGTCCGCGGCTTCATCTGCGTCACCACCCACCCGACCGGCTGCGAGGCCGCGGTCAAGCAGCAGATCGACTACATCCGCGCGCGTCCGCCGATCCAGAACGGCCCCAAGCGCGTGCTGGTCATTGGTGCCTCCACCGGCTACGGCCTGGCGGCGCGCATCACCGCTGCGTTCGGTAGCGGCGCGGCGACCCTGGGCATCTTCTTCGAGCGTCCGGGCAGCGAGTCCAAGCCGGGCACCGCCGGCTGGTACAACTCGGCCGCGTTCCACAAGTACGCCGACGAAGCCGGCCTGTACGCCAAGAGCATCAACGGCGATGCCTTCTCCGATGAGGTGAAGGCCAAGGCCATCGAGATGATCAAGGCCGATCTCGGCCAGGTCGACCAGGTGGTCTACAGCCTGGCTGCACCGCGCCGCAAGCACCCGAAGACCGGCGAGATCATCAGCTCCACGCTGAAGCCGATCGGCGAGCCGATCACCCTGCGTGGCCTGGATACCGACAAGGAAGTGCTGACCGAGACCCACCTGCAGCCGGCTACCGCCGAAGAAATCGCCGGAACCGTTGCGGTCATGGGTGGCGAAGACTGGCAGATGTGGATCGATGCGCTGGCCGACGCCGGTGTGCTGGCCAATGGCTGCACCACCACCGCCTTCACCTACGTGGGCGAAGAGATCACCCAGGCCATTTACTGGAACGGCTCGATCGGTGCCGCCAAGAAGGACCTGGACACCAAGGTGCTGGGCCTGCGCGAGAAGCTGGCAAAGATCGGTGGCGATGCGCGCGTGTCGGTGCTGAAGGCCGTGGTCACCCAGGCCAGCTCGGCCATTCCGACCATGCCGCTGTACCTGTCGCTGCTGTTCAAGGTGATGAAGGAAAAGGGCACGCACGAAGGCTGCATCGAGCAGCTCGACGTGCTGTACGACATCCTCTACGGCGGCAAGGCCGACGGCGCGGCGATCGATCGCCTGCGCCACGACCTTGTCGATGGCCAGGGCCGCACTGTCGCCCTGGTGGACGAGGAAGGCCGCCTGCGTGCCGACTACAAGGAGATGGCCCCGGAGGTGCAGGGAGAGGTGTTGAAGCTGTGGCCGCAGGTGACCAACGAGAACCTGTACGAGATCAGCGATCTGGCCGGCTACAAGGCCGACTTCCTGTGCCTGTTCGGTTTCGGTGTGGACGGTGTCGACTACGAAGCCGACGTCAATCCGGACGTCAGGATCAAGAATCTGGTCGACATGACCTGATCAATGAAAAGGCCGGCGAAAGCCGGCCTTTTCGTTGGGTAGTGCCGGCCGCTGGCCGGCAGCCCCGTGGGTCAACCAAACTCGAACCCCATCTCCGGCAAGGCCGGGCCGACGAAGTCGCCCTGCACGTAATCCACGCCGGCACTGAACAGCAGGGTCATCGAATTGGCGTCGCTGACGAACTCGGCGATGGTGCGGATACCGGCTTCCTGCGCACGCGCGGTGATCTGGCTGATGCGGTCGATGTTCTCGCGGGTGGCGGCCAGATCGCTGGTGAAACCGCGGTCCAGCTTGAGGAACTGCGGCTGGAAGTGGGCCAGCAACTGGAACGAATCCAGCCCCGAACCGAACTGCTCCAGGCCGATGCGGCAGCCCAGGGGCGCGACCTCGGCAAGGAACTGCTGCGCGCTGCGCAGATGGGTGAACACCTTCGCTTCCGGTGCGTGCAGCCACAGCCGTTCGCCCGGCACGCCCTGTGCCTGCAGTTCGCGGCGCAGGGTGGCGATCATCTGCGGATCGTCGAACGATTCCGGGGTGACCTTCACCAGCACCTGGGTGGCGTGGCCTTCGCGCGCGCGTTGGCCCAGCACCGCAATGGCCCGCGAAACCACCCAGCGGTTGATATCGGCCAGCAGCCCGTGCTCCTCGGCAATGCCCAGGAACGCGGTCGGGCTCAGCAGCTCGCCGTTGTGCTCCAGGCGCAGGTAGGCCTCGTACAGTTCCAGCGGCTCGCCCTGCAGATTCAGCACCGGCTGGTAGTGCAGCTGGAAGCCGTCGCCGGCCAGCGCTTCGCGGATGCGTGCCACCCAGCGCAGCACGCGCTCTTCCTCCACGCGGTCGGCAGCTGCGGGGTCGAAGATGCGGCAGGTGTTGCCCAGCTCGGCAGCGGCCTGCGTGCATTCGCTGGCACGTGCCAGCACCTGGCCGATGCTGGCGATCTTCTCGCCCACCTGCACGCCACCGATGCTGACCGTCACCGTGGCCGAGCGTGCGCCGATGCTGAAGACGTGCGCGGCGTAGGCTTCGCGGATGCGCTCGGCCAACGCGACGGTCTGCGCATAAGGCCCCGCCTGCAGCACGGCGAAATTGTGTTCGCCGAAGCGGGCCAGCTGCGCGTCCTCGCCGACAACCTCGGCCAGCAGGGCGGCGAGCGCGCCGATCAGCGCGTCGGCCGAGGCCAGGCCGATGTCCGGGAGCAGGCGCGCGTAATGGTCCGGTTCGATCAACAGCAGGCCGAACTGGCCTTCGCTGCGACCTGCCTGGGCCACCGCGCTTTCCAGCTGCAGCATGAAGGTCGGGCGGTTGAGCAGGCCGGTGACCTGGTCACGCTGGCGCAGGTCCTCGACTTCGCGTGCCAGCTCCGGATCGAATTCCATGCGGCGGCGGAGCACCACCTGCAGGCAGGATTCGCCCTCGTAGGTCGCTGCCGTGAATTCCATCGTTGCCGGGAACGCGCTGCCATCTTCGTGACGGGCGTCGAGCTGGTACTGCGGCGGCGGCGCTTCGCCACGGCTGAGGCCTTTCAGCAGCTGCTTGAAGCCTTCCACGTGCTGCGCGGCGACCATGTCCAGCAGTGAAATGCCTTCGATGTCGTCGAAGTGCTCGTAGCCGAACATCTCCAGATAGGCGTCGTTGGCCCGGATATGCATGCCTTCATGCACGTAGGCGATGGGGTCGCGCGAGGAGGCGATCAGCGCGTCGCAGCGGCGCTCGGTTTCGCGCATCTGCGCCTCGATGCGGCGCAGGCCACGGCGGGCCTGCAGGTCCACCCACTGGTCGCGGACCACGGCCAGCAGATGTTCGGGGCGCTGGCGCAGGGCGAGGGCGCGGATGCCATGGCTGCTGGCCTGCACCAGCTCGTCCTCATCGATGCGCTCGGCCAGCAGCACCAGCGGAATATCCTTGCCGCTGGCGGCGATGTGCTGGGCCACCAGCGGCAGAGGAATGCCCGGCGACGGCGAGGCCAGCACCAGGTCGATGGCCTGGCTGTCCAGCACCTGGGCCAGCTCGGCCGCATCCTGCGGGCGCCACGGGCGCACCGCGATGCCACTGTTGCGCAGGGCGCTGACGATGGCTTCGGCATTCTCGCCGCTGTCATCGACGATCAGCAGGCGGATGGTGATGTCGTTCGCGTTCTGCATGCACTGCTCCCCAATCTGCAAATCTAGATACACGATGCGCGCCGAACCGTCCATGCGCGCACCCCTTCGCATCGAACGGCGATGTGGTTCACACCACGCCGCCGGCCGCGTGGCCGCTGGCCCAGGCCCACTGGAAGTTGTAGCCGCCCAGCCAGCCGGTCACGTCCAGTACCTCGCCAACGAAGTGCAGGCCAGGCACGCGCCTGGATTCCATCGTCGAGGACGAAACCTCGGCGGTGTCCACGCCGCCCAGGGTGACCTCGGCGGTGCGATAGCCTTCGGTGCCGCTGGCCACCAACGGGAACGCGCCCAGCAGCTGCGCGGCCTGGCGCAGCACCGGCTCGTCCAGCTGGCGCACCGGGCGGTCGGGCAGCCAGTGTTCGCACAGGCGCTGCGCAAGCCGTTTGGGCAGTACCTCGCCCAGCACCGTGCGCAGCTCGGCGGCCGGCCGCTCGCGCTTCATCTGGCGCAGCCATTCGCCGGCATCGTGGTCGGGCAGCAGGTCCAGCTCCAGCGTGTCGCCGGGTTGCCAGAAGGACGAAATCTGCAGGATTGCCGGGCCGCTGACGCCGCGGTGAGTCAGCAGCATGAAGTTCTGGAAGCTCTTTCCGTTGCAGCGCGCCTCGATCGGCAGGGCGACCCCGCTGAGCTCGGCCAGCCGCTCCTGATGCTTGCCGCTGAGCGTCAGCGGCACCAGCCCGGCGCGGGTCGGCAGCACCGCGTGGCCGAACTGGCGTGCGATCTCATAGCCGAAACCAGTGGCACCCATGCTGGGAATGGACAGCCCGCCGGTCGCGACCACCAGCGAGGCACAGTGGAACAGGCCGTGGCTGGTGTGTACGCGGAAACCGTCGCTGCCGTGCTCGATGCGCTGCACGCCGCAGTCGGTACGGACCTGCACGCCGGCCGCCTGGCATTCGTCCACCAGCATCTTCACGATCTGCTTGGATGAGACATCGCAGAACAGCTGGCCCAGTTCCTTCTCGTGGTAGGCGATGCCGTGCTTGCTGACCAGTTCGATGAAATGCCAGGGCGTGTAGCGGGCCAGCGCCGACTTGCAGAAGTGCGGATTGGCCGACAGGAAGTTGGCCGGGGTAGTACCGGTGTTGGTGAAGTTGCAGCGGCCACCGCCGGACATCAGGATCTTCTTGCCGATCTTGTTGGCATGGTCGATCACCTGCACCTGGCGGCCGCGCTGGCCGGCGGTGATCGCGGTCATCAGCCCGGCCGCGCCGGCGCCGATGACCACCACATCGCAGCGGATCGTGCTCATGCCTTGGCGCGCTTGCGCCAGTTCGGGATGATGTCGAGCTGGATCTGATCATTGAGAATCTGCACTTCGTCATCCTGGATCAGCACGCTGAAGCGCATGGCGCGCTGGATCTGCTGGCCCCACTGCTCGACGAAGGCACCGTCGAGGTCGACCACCGACAGGTTGTCAAAACGCGCCAGGCCCTTGCCCTGCTTGGTCCACCAGATCTCGGAGGCGTTGCCACCGTAGTTCACCACCTGCACCTGGCGGCTGCGATTGCTGGCCTTGCGGATGCGCGATTCGTCCGGATGGCCCAGGTCGATCCACTGCAGGATGTCGCCGGTGTAATCGTGTTCCCACAGGTCCGGCTCATCGTCGGTGCTCAGGCCGCGGCCAAATTCCAGGCGGTCGCCAGCATTGAGGGCGAAGGCGAGCAGGCGCACCATCAGGCGCTCGTCGGTCTCGGACGGGTGCTGGGCCAGGGTCAGGTTGTGGGTCGCGTAGTAGCCGCGATCCATGTCGCTGATCTGCAGTTCGGCCTTGCGGATGGTGGCGGTAAGAGCCATGGGGGATCCGTGGACTAAAGAGGACAATGATAGAGGTTTGCTCCAGGGGTGTCCGTTGCCGGGCTGTCGGCAAAGCGTCAACGTGGCACGCTTGCACGCTCTATCCACCGCAGGAATGGACGCGATGACCCCGCCCAGCCGGTTGCAGCTGCCGCCCGGACACTGGCCCAGCCTGCTCGATGGCCTGTGCGCGCGTTTCCCGCGCATCGACCGCGCGCAATGGCAGGACCGCTTCGCCCGTGGTCGCGTGCAGGACGCGCAGGGCAGGGCGCTGGCGCCGGACCTGCCCTGGCAGGTGGGGCTGGAGATCCAGTACTTCCGCGAGGTGGCCGACGAGCCGGTGATTCCGTTCGCCGAGACCATCGTTCATCTGGATGCGCACCTGCTGGTGGCCGACAAGCCGCACTTCCTGCCGGTGACGCCGGCCGGCCGGCACGTGCGCGAAACCCTGCTGGCGCGTCTGATCACCCGCACCGGCAACGCCGAGCTGGTGCCGCTGCACCGGCTGGATCGGCTGACGGCCGGGCTGGTGCTGTTCTCCACGCAGCCGGCCTCACGCGATGCCTACCAGCGGCTGTTCCGCGAACGGCGCATCGAGAAGACCTACGAGGCGCTGGCACCGGCCCTGCCGGGCGTGGCGTTCCCACTGCAGCGGCATAGCCGGCTGGTGCCGGGCGAGCCGTTCTTCCGCATGGTCGAAGCGCCGGGCGAGCCCAATGCGCGGAGCCGGATCGAACTGATCGAGGCGGAGGGATCGATCTGGCACTACCGGCTGCGGCCCGAGACCGGCCGCAAGCACCAGCTGCGCGTGCACATGGCCGCGCTGGGCGCGCCGATCGAGGGCGATGACCTGTATCCGCAACTGAGGTCGCGCCCGGAGGGGGCGGTCGAGCCGCCGCTGCAGCTGCTGGCACAGGGGCTGGCCTTCGATGATCCGCTCAGCGGGGAACGGCGGCAGTTCAGCAGCCAGCGCCGCCTGTGCCTGCCGGATCAGGCGGAGTAGCGCCGTTCAGCGGCCGGGACGCCGGGCCAGCCAACGGTCCAGTTCGGCGGCGAACAGCTGCCGGTCGCGTGGGCCGAGGGGCGGCGGGCCCCCGGTCTGGACCCCGGCGCCGCGCAGTTCTTCCATGAAATTGCGCATCGACAGCCGCTCGGCCATGTTGTTCGGGGTGTACAGCTGGCCGCGCGGGTTCAGCGCGACGGCCTTCTTCTCCAGCACCAGCGCGGCCAGCGGGATGTCCTGGGTGACCACCAGGTCGCCGGCGGCAACCCGCTCGACGATGGCGCTGTCGGCCACATCCAGGCCCTGTGGCACCTGGATCGAACGCAACCAGCGCGACGGCGGGGTGCGGATCCACTGGTTGGCGACCAGGGTCAGCTCGATCCCGACCCGTTCAGCGGCCCGGAACAGGATGTCGCGAATGACGCCGGGGCAGGCGTCCGCATCCACCCAGATGCGAGGGAGGGCGGGTTCAGCTTGGGTTTCAGCTTCAGTCATTTACCCAGTGTAGGGTAGGAAAAACCTGAATGGGGACTCGGAGTTAGCCACGATCGGCTGCCAGCCCTTGTCACGCCTAGCGGGCAGGGCCTGCCCATGAACGTCCGGGCTATCGCTTTTTGCAGAAAACACGCGTATCGTTGGTCCCACTGTGTTTGCTAGGGTCACCGTGAATCGTGGCCTGGTGCAGTTGATCTCACGATCCGCTCATCGATCCGCTTTACCAACGCCTGCAACTCAGTCTCGGCCCCGATACCCGGTGGCTGCGATTTTATCAACATGTGTTTCAGGAGTTAGTCAAATGTCTGATCGTCAGACCGGCACCGTCAAGTGGTTCAACGACGCCAAGGGCTTCGGCTTCATCACCCCGGAAAGCGGCCCGGACCTGTTTGTGCACTTCCGTGCCATCCAGGGCACCGGCTTCAAGACCCTGCAGGAAGGCCAGAAGGTTACCTTCATCGCCGTCCAGGGTCAGAAGGGTATGCAGGCTGACCAGGTGCAGGCGGTCTAATCCGTCTGCTACCGTTAGGTAGCCAGAACGCCGGAAGCGAAAGCTTCCGGCGTTTTTTATTGCCCGCCGTTTTGTAGAGTCGAGCTTGCTCGACTGTTTTCAGCGGCAGTCGAGCAAGCTCGACTCTACAAGCGGCATGCACCCCGCGCGGTACGATGCAGGTCTTTCCAAGGATCATCCTCATGCGCATCGTCCACCACCTGGAAAACTCCCGCTCGCTGCGCGTGCTGTGGATGCTGGAAGAGTTGGGGCTGGACTACGAACTGCGCCGCTATCCGCGCGACCCGAAAACGCTGCTGGCGCCGCCCGAGCTGCGCAACGTGCATCCACTCGGCAAGTCGCCGGTGCTGCAGGACGGTGAGCTGGTGCTGGCCGAGTCCGGCGCGATCCTCGACTACCTTGCCGACCGCTACGACAGCCAGCGCCAGCTGTCGCCGTCACCGATGCCGGCCGAGGGCGCCGAGCGCATCGCCTACCGCTACTGGCTGCACTACGCCGAAGGCTCGGCAATGCCGCCGTTGCTGCTGACGCTGGTGATGGGGCGCATCCGCAACGCGCCGATGCCGTTCTTCGCGCGCCCGATCGCGCGCAGCATTGCCGACAAGGCCGAGCGGGGTTTCATCGGCCCGCAGCGGCGCCTGCACCTGGACTGGATGGAGCGCCGCCTGACCGAAAGCCCGTGGTTCGCGGGTGAGCGGTTCAGTGCGGCCGACATCCAGATGAGCTTCCCGATCCAGGCTGCGGCCGCGCGCGGCGGCGGTCTCGATGACAAACCTGCGCTGCGTGGCTTCCTCAAGCGCATCGGCGAGCGGCCGGCCTACCAGCGCGCCGAGGCCCACGGCGGCCATCTTCAGGCGCTCAGCGGCAATTGAGGCGGGCGGCGGTCGCCCCCATCTTCAAGGTCATGGATACCGACTCCCCCCGTTTCGACAACCGTTTGCTGCACAGTCTGCCGGGTGACTCCGAATCCGGCCCGCGCCGCCGTGAAGTGCTGGGCGCGGCCTGGTCACCGGTAATGCCCACGCCGGTGGCAGCGCCCGCTCTGCTGGCGTGGTCGCCGGAGGTGGCCAGGATGCTGGGTTTCGATGCCGCTGAAGTCGAGGGCGAAGGCTTCGCCCGCGTGTTCGGCGGCAATGCGCTGTACGCCGGCATGCAGCCGTGGGCGGCCAACTACGGCGGGCATCAGTTCGGCCACTGGGCCGGGCAGCTGGGCGATGGCCGTGCGATCTCACTGGGTGAACTGGTGGCGCCGGATGGACGCCACTGGGAGCTGCAGCTGAAGGGCGCGGGCCCGACGCCGTATTCGCGCGGTGCCGATGGTCGCGCGGTACTGCGCTCGTCGATCCGCGAATTCCTGTGCAGCGAAGCGATGCACCACCTCGGGGTGCCGACCACGCGTGCATTGTCGCTGGTCGGCACCGGCGAAGACGTGGTGCGCGACATGTTCTATGACGGCCACCCGCGTGCCGAGCCTGGCGCCATCGTGTGCCGCGTGTCGCCCTCGTTCCTGCGCTTCGGTTCGTTCGAACTGCCGGCTTCGCGCGGTGAAACCGCGTTGCTGCAGCAGCTGGTCGATGCCTGCATCGCCCGCGATTTTCCCGAGCTGGAGGGGCAGGGCGAGGCGCTGCATGGCGACTGGTTCGCGCAGGTTGCGGTGCGCACCGCCGAGATGATCGCGCACTGGATGCGCGTGGGTTTCGTGCATGGCGTGATGAACACCGACAACCTGTCCGTGCTCGGCCTCACGCTCGATTACGGCCCCTACGGTTGGGTCGAGGACTTCGACCCGGACTGGACGCCGAACACCACCGACGCGCAGGGCCGCCGTTACCGCTTTGGTACGCAGCCACAGGTGGCGTACTGGAACCTGAGCCGGTTGGCGCAGGCGCTGTCGCCGCTGTTTGCCGATGTGGCACCGCTGCAGGCCGGTCTGGCCGCCTACCAGTCCACCTTCGTGGCATGCACGCGTCGCGACGCCGCCGCCAAGCTCGGCCTGGCCGCGGCCGACGATGACGACCTGCAGCTCTACCTGCGCTGGCAGCAACTGATGCAGGACGGCGCGATGGACATGACCCTGGCCTGGCGCGCGCTGATGCGCATCGATCCGGCGGCGCCGGATGCGGCGGTGCTGGACGCGGTGTACTACGACGAGACGCGCCAGCAGGCGGTGCGGGCGCCGTTGCAGCAGTGGTTGCAGGACTACGCGACGCGGTTGCGCGCCGATCCGCTGTCGGCCAGCGAACGCATGGCGAAGATGGGCGCCGCAAATCCGCTGTACGTGCTGCGCAACTGGCTGGCGCAGGAGGCGATCGACCGCGCGGAGCAGGGTGACCTCGGTGGCGTGCATGCACTGCAGGAGGTGCTGCGCGACCCGTACACCGAACGCCCGGGGCTTGAATACTTCGCCGGCAAGCGCCCGGCGTGGGCCGACAACCGCGCGGGCTGCTCGATGCTGTCCTGCAGTTCCTGAGGATGGGTGTTGGCAGGGCTGCGCCCTGCACCTGCAGAGGCAACAGCCAAAGCCAAAGCGGCTCTGGATTGCTGAAGGTCTGGCGGGGCGGTGTGGGGCTGCAGGACACGCCGTAAACCCATCCATGGGGGCTCGATGGCGCCATCCATGGCGCCAACGGTCCTGCAGCCCCACACCGCCCCACCTCCGACAGATTCCCGCTGCTGTGGGTGGGTGTCGACCTTGGTCGACACGGTAGATCCACGCCATGCGTGGATGCTTTTCGATTCCAATTCGAAATATTCGATTCCGACGGAGATTCATCCACGCATGGCGTGGATCTACTGCAGATCGCAGAAATCTGTCGAAGGCGGGGTGGGTCCGGTTGCGGGAGTGTCCGCGGCATGGATGCCGCGGCCAAGCCCCCAAGGATGGGTTTACGGCGTCTCCCGCAACCTGACCCACCCCGCCATCCCTCGGAATGCGGCTTTTGCCTTCGCCTTTGCTTGCGCGGTGGCCTCTGCAGGTGCCGGGCGCAGCCCGGCCGATACCCCTCAACAGGCAGGCAACGGCCGGAACAGGTACCCTATGCCGCCATCAGATAGCCAACGTGACATGACCGACGCCCTCGTCGCTCCGCAGTGGGCCTCCCGCCTGCGCGACATCGCCGACTTCCCCAAGCCCGGCATCCTCTTCAAGGACATCATGCCGCTGCTCGCCCACGGCGAGGACTTCCGTGGTGCGATCAGCGCGATGGCCGACCGTTGGCGCGACCAGAAGCTGGACGCGGTGGTCGGCATTGAATCGCGTGGTTTCATCCTCGGCGCCGCGATGGCGCTGGAACTGGGCGTGGGCTTCGTGCCGGTGCGCAAGCCGGGCAAGCTGCCGGGCCAGGTGCTGCGCGAGGAGTACACGCTGGAGTACCGCAGCGACTGCATCGAAGTGCACGCCGATGCGCTGCCGGCCGGCGCCCGCGTCGCGATCATCGACGACGTGCTGGCGACCGGCGGCACGCTGGTCGCCGCGTTGTCGCTGGTGCGCCGCCTGGGTGTCGACGTGGTCGGTGCCGGCGTGCTGGTCGAGCTGGACGGCCTGGGTGGCCGTGCCCGCTGGGAAGCGGATCTGCCGCTGCACACCGAACTGGTGTTCTGATCGTAGGGTGAGTGCCAACCAAGGTTGGCACCTGCCAGGTCATGCCGTTGCCAACCGTGGTTGGCAACGTTGCTTCAATCACATCATCCGCACACGGAATCGACGGCCCTTGATCTTGCCGGCTTCCAGCTTCGCCACGGCCTTGTTGGCCTGCTCGCGGGCGATCGCCACGTAGGAGCGGGTCGGGAAGATCGCGATCTTGCCGATGAACTTGCTCGACAGGCCGGCGTCACCGGTCAGTGCGCCGAGGATATCGCCCGGGCGCAGCTTGTCGGTCTTGCCACCATCGATGCGCAGCGTGCGCATTGCCGCCTGCGGCAGTTCGGCCGGGCGCGACGTTGCCAGCGGCGTTTTCTGCCAGTCCAGCGGCTGACCCATTTGCGCTTCGATCGCTTCGGCACGGGTCTTCTCGCGGCCGGCCACCAGGCTGATCGCCAGGCCACTGGCACCGGCACGGCCGGTTCGGCCCACGCGGTGCTGGTAGCTCTCCACGTCGGTCGGCAGTTCGTAGTTGATCACCGCCGCAAGCTCTTCCACGTCCAGCCCGCGCGCGGCCACGTCGCTGGCGACCAGCACGTTGCAGCTGCGGTTGGCCAGCAGCAGCAGTACTTCCTCGCGGTCGCGCTGTTCCATGTCGCCGTGCAGGGCGAGGGCGGAGAAGCCGAACTGCTGCAGCGAGTTGGCCACTTCGTCCACGTCCTTGCGGGTGTTGCAGAACACCACCGCCGATTCGGGCGTGTACTTCAGCAGCAGGCCGGCCAGTGCCTTCTGGCGGTGGGCCGGTTCCACCTCGCAGAACAGGTGGCGGATCGCCGGTGCCTGGTCGGCGCCTTCCACAGTCACTTCCACCGCGTCGCGCAGCAGGTCGCGTGCCATGGCGCGGATGCTGTCGGGGAAGGTGGCCGAGAACAGCAGGCTCTGGCGGTCCTTGTGGGTGCGGCCGGCGATCTCGCGGATCGGCTCCTCGAAGCCCATGTCGAGCATGCGGTCGGCCTCGTCCAGCACCAGCGTGCGCACCGCACCCAGATTCAATGCGCGCTTGCGCGCCAGTTCCTGCACGCGGCCGGGGGTGCCGACCACCACGTGCGGGTCGTGGCCTTCCAGCGACGCCAGCTGCGGGCCCAGCGGCACACCGCCCACCAGCAGCAGCAGCTTCAGGTTGGGAATGCCGGTGGCCAGCTTGCGGATCTGCTTGCCGACCTGGTCGGCCAGTTCGCGGGTCGGGCACAGCACCAGCGCCTGCACGCGGATCAGGCTGGGGTCGATGGACTGCAGCAGGCCCAGGCCGAAGGCGGCGGTCTTGCCGCTGCCGGTCGGCGCCTGTGCGATCACATCACGGCCTTCGAGGATGGCCGGCAGGCTCTGCGCCTGCACAGGGGTGAGGGTGGTGTAGCCGAGGGCATCCAGGCCGGGCTGCAGGGCCGGGCTCAGCGGCAGGGTCGAGAAGTCAGTCATGGCGCATTGTACCCGTCCGCGCGGCAGCTCCCGTCCTGGCGCCTTCATCCATGTGGGTGCCGACCTGGGTCGGCACGCTCCTGCTCAGCCCAGCACCGCCAGCACGCCCTGGTGGATCGCCAGCCCACCGAACAGCAGCCAGGCGAACAGGATCAGCGCCAGCAGCAGCGGCTTCAGCCCAGCCTGGCGCAGCGCCGAGACGTGGGTGGTCAGGCCAAGCGCGGCCATCGCCATCGCCAGCAGCACGGTATCCAGCTGCACCAGCCCGGCCTGCAGGCGGGCCGGCAGCAGGTGCAGCGAGTTGAACCCGGCCACCGCCACGAAACCGAACGCGAACCACGGCACCACGATGCGCGCCTTGCTGCCATCGGCGCTGGCCTTGCCGCCGCGCGCCAGCCACAGCGACAGTGCGACCAGGAACGGTGCCAGCAGCATTACCCGTACCATCTTGGTGATCACTGCGGTATCGGCCGCCGCTTCGCTGACCGCGCGGCCCGCGGCCACCACCTGGGCCACTTCGTGCACCGTCGCACCGGCGAACAGGCCGTACTGGCGTGCGTCCATGGCCAGCCAGCCATGCGACTGCACCAGTGCATACAGGGCGGGGTACAGGAACATCGCCAGCGTGCCGAACACCACCACCGTCGACACCGCGACGGTGACCTGCGCCGCACGGCCGCGCACCACCGGCTCGGCAGCCATCACCGCCGCCGCGCCGCAGATTGCGCTGCCGGCACCGATCAGCATTGCCGCCTCGCGCTCCATCCTGAAAACGCGCACGCCCAGCCAGCAGGCCAGGCCGAACGTGCTGGCGACCACCAGCACGTCCATCAGCACGCCGCTGACGCCGACATGGCCGATGTCCTGGAAGGTCAGGCGCAGGCCGTACAGCACGATGCCGGCGCGCAGCAGCCAGTGCTTGGAAAAGCCGACGCCGGCCGCGCTGCTCGGCGCCAGCCGTGGGTAGAGGGAGTTGCCGACCACGATGCCGGCGACGATGGCCACGGTCAGCGCGCTCAGGCCGTGCGCCTGCAGCCAGGGCAGCTCGGCCAGGTACAGCGACGCCGCTGCGATCAGGCCGACCAGCAACAGGCCGGGCAGGCGCGGTTGCCAGCGTTGGCGCAGGGCGGGCAGGGACCAGGGGGAGAGGGCAGGGGCATTCATGACGGGGGCGGGGCTGAAGTAATGGCGCCAGCGTGCGCCTGTGTGATTGACCTGTAAAACGAATAATATGGGTGAAAGCTACCTATAAAGCGGGTAATTGTCATGCGCCTGACCTTGCGCCAGCTGCAGGTCTTCGTCGCCATCGCTGACCACGGCAGCACCACCGCTGCGGGCCAGGCCATCGCGCTCTCGCAGTCGGCCAGCAGCGCCGCCCTGCAGGAGCTGGAGGCACATTTCGGCACCCCGCTGTTCGACCGCATCGGCCGTCGCCTGGCCCTGAACGGGCACGGCCGAGCGTTGCTGGAGCCGGCGCGCGCGTTGCTGGTCAATGCCGCCGACCTGGAGCGACAGCTGGCCGCGGGCGGCGACCCGGCGCAGGGTGCACCGCTGCGGCTGGTGCTGGCCGCCAGTACCACCATCGGCAATTACCTGCTGCCGCCGCGCATCGCCGAGCTGCTGCGGCAGGCGCCACAGGCCGAGGTCGACCTGCGCATCGACAACAGTGCCGGCGTGGTCGCTGCCGTGCAGCGGCTGGACGTTGACGCAGGCCTGATCGAGGGCCCGTGCCACGAGCGTGGCCTGCAGGTCACCGCCTGGCAGCAGGATCCGTTGGTGATTGTCGCGGCCGCCGACGCCCCGGCGCGATGGACGATGGATGAACTGCGCAGCGCCCGCTGGCTGCTGCGCGAACCCGGCTCCGGCACCCGCGAAGCCGTCGAACAGGCCCTGCTGCCGCACCTGCGCGGATTCGCCCAGACCTTGCAGCTGGGCAATACCGAAGCGATCAAGCAGGCCGCCATCGCCGGCCTCGGCCTGGCCTGCCTCTCGCGCCACGCGCTGGAAGAGCCGCTGGCTCTCGGCCGCCTGCGCGTGCTGGAGACCCCGCTGCCCACTCTGCAGCGCACCCTGTGGCTGGTACGCCACCCGGGCAAGCACTGGTTGCCGGGCTTGCAGGCGTTGCTGGGGGAAGTGGGGTAAGCCATCAGACGCCCGGCCGATTCCATCCCTCGACACTTTTTGTAGCTTTTGTAGCGCTCATCCACGCAGGGCGTGGATCTACCGTGTCGACCAGGGTTGACACCCACCAGAGCAGAATGCCGTTCCGACAGATCGCGATGAACCGTCAGAGGCGGGGCGGTGTGGGGCTGCAGGACCGTTGGCGCCATGGATGGCGCCATCGAGCCCCCAGGGGTGAGGGCGCTTTGCTTGCGAAGCACTGCTTCGCAAGCGCCCGAACGCACAGCCGCCAGCGGCTGGGCCGGACCGCGGAGCGGGGTTTACGGCGTGTCCTGCAGCCCCACACCGCCCCGCCTGCCACCGCAAGTCGCTTTTGACGTTGCTTTGGCTGCGGCCGTTGCCTCTGCGGGTGCCGGGTGCAACCCGGCCGACGCCCCCAACCCGTACAATATCCGGATGCCTCTGATTACTCTGCAGAACGTCGACTTCAGCGTCGGCGGCCCGTTGTTGCTGGAAAAGGCCGAACTGTCGATCGAGCCGGGCGAACGCATCGCCCTGATCGGCCGCAACGGCGCCGGCAAATCCACCCTGCTCAAGCTGCTGTCCGGCGACCACAAGCCCGATGACGGCGAAGTCCGCGTGCAGCAGGGCGTGCGCGTCACCCGCCTGGAGCAGGAAGTGCCGCACGGCGCGGCCGGTTCGGTGTTCGACGTCGTCGCCGATGGCCTGGGCGAACTGGGCCAGTGGCTGGCCGAGTTCCATCACCTCAGCCACGCCGAGGTGTTCGATGGCGAAGCCCTCGGCAACGTGCAGGCCAAGATCGACGCCGCCAACGGCTGGGGCCTGGACCAGCGCGTCAGCGAAACCCTGACCAAGCTCGACCTCGACGGCGAAGCCGAATTCGGCCGCCTGTCCGGCGGCATGAAGCGCCGCGTGCTGCTGGCGCGCGCGCTGGTGTCCAGCCCGGACGTGCTGCTGCTGGACGAACCGACCAACCATCTCGACATCGAAGCCATCGATTGGCTCGAAGCGTTCCTGAAGGGCTGGAGCGGCAGCGTGGTGTTCGTCACCCATGACCGCCGCTTCCTGCGTGCGCTGGCCACCCGCATCGTCGAGATCGACCGCGGCCAGGTCACCAGCTGGCCGGGCGACTGGGCCAACTACGAGCGCCGCCGCGAGGAACGCCTCAACGCGCAGGCACAGGAAAATGCACGCTTCGACAAGCTGCTGGCGCAGGAAGAAGTCTGGATCCGCCAGGGCATCAAGGCGCGCCGTACCCGTGACGAAGGCCGCGTGCGCCGCCTGAAGGCGATGCGCACCGAACGTTCGCAGCGTCGCGATCTCAGCGGCAACGTCAAGATGGAAGCCGCACAGGGCGTCAGCTCGGGCAAGAAGGTCATCGACGTCAAGGACATTTCGTTCGCCTTCGGCGAGCGCACCATGGTCCGCGATTTCACCACCACCATCCTGCGTGGCGACCGCATCGGCCTGATCGGCCCCAACGGCAGCGGCAAGACCACGCTGCTGAAGCTGCTGCTGGGCGAACTGCAGCCGGCCAAGGGCGAGGTCAACGCGGGCACCAACCTGCAGATCGCCTATTTCGACCAGTACCGCGCAGTGCTGCGCGAAGACTGGAGCGCGATCGAGAACGTGGCCGAAGGCCGTGATTTCCTCGAGTTCAACGGCAAGCGCAAGCACGTGCACGCCTACCTGCAGGACTTCATGTTCACCCCGGAACGCGCGCGTGCGCCGATCACCCGCCTGTCCGGCGGCGAGCGCAACCGCCTGCTGCTGGCCAAGCTGTTCGCACAGCCGTCCAACCTGCTGGTGATGGACGAACCGACCAACGACCTCGACGTGGAAACCCTGGAGCTGCTGGAAGAGCTGCTGGGCGAGTACACCGGCACCCTGCTGCTGGTCAGCCACGACCGTGACTTCATCGACAACGTGGTGACCTCCACGCTGGTGATGGAAGGCGACGGCGTGATTGGTGAGTACGTGGGTGGCTACAGCGACTGGCAGCGCTATGCCGCCAGCGTGGCAGCGCCTGCCGCGGCCCCGGTCGCCAAGCCCGCGGCAGCTGCACCGGCCGCCACGGCTGCTGCTCCTGCAGCGCCCAAGCGCAAGCTGGCCTACAAGGAAGCGCGCGAACTGGAACAGCTGCCGAAGACCATCGAGAAGCTGGAAGGCGACGTCGAAGGGCTGACCTCGGCGATGAACGACCCGTCGTTCTACACCCGCAGCAGTGCCGAAGTGACCGCGCACACGCAGCAGCTGGCCAAGGTCCAGGCCGAGCTGGATGCCGCGTACGCGCGCTGGGAAGAACTGGAAGGCTGAGCACCGGTCGGCGCTGCCGGTGGACAATCAGTAGATCCACGCCATGCGTGGATGGCGGCATCAGTGCGGACCAAGGTCCGCACCCACCGGGGGGCCAGCGCTCATTTGACCCCGTGCAGATCCCGCAGCTGGCTCGGCCGGCTGCCAAAGTACGCCGCCAGATCGGCGATGTCCTGATCACTCAGGTCCTTCGCCTGCGGCGTCATCAACGCATGCTGGCGGTCACCGGCGCGGTAGGCCTGCAGGGCATGCGCCAGGTAGTCACCGTACTGGCCACCCAGCTTCGGATAGGTCGCATCGATCGGCGCATTGCCTTCAGCGCCGTGGCAGTCGATGCAGCTCTGGTTGGTGGCCTTGCCCTTCACCTTGGCGCGGGCTTCGCCGGCGGCCTCGCGGCCTGCAGGCAGGCCGGCCGATGAAGAAGAACCGTGTTCGCCGCTGGCATGGCCCGGGTCGGCGGCGGATTTCTCGCTGTTTTCCACCTGCGACTGCGAACAGGCGGCCAGCAGCAGGGCAACGGACAGGGCGATGGCATGACGCATCGGATGCGCGGCTTTCGACATGGGCGGGCCTTACTTGACGGTGGACAGGTAAACAGAGAGATCGGCGATCTCCTGTTCGCTGAAGCTCATCGACTGCGCCTGCATCGTCGGATGCCGGCGCTTGCCCTGACGGTACTCGGTCAGGGCCTGGGCCAGGTACTGCTGGGTCTGGCCGCCGATCTTCGGCACCCGGTAACTGGGGTAGGCGTTCTTGTAGCCGGTGATGCCGTGGCACCCCTGGCAGGTGTAGGCCAGCACGCGGCCATTGTCGAAGTTGCCGGTAGGGGCGGCAGGCGCCGGGGTAGCGGCGGGAGCCGGGGCCGGGGCAGGTGTGGCAGGAGCAGGAGCGGGCTGTGCGGCGGCCCCAAGGGGCAGGAGGACGGCCAGAGCGAGACAAGCGGCGAGCGGCTGCGGGCGCATGGTGTCGTTTCCGGGGATTCGGGTCTGGTCGTTCCGGCGTGGGGTACGGAACGCCCCGAGTATAGCCTCAGGTTTCATCTAGCTGAAATGGGGGTGGGCCGACCAGCGGCGTGAAGACACCATGACCTTTGGGATATGGTGTGGCCGTGAAGTGGTGCATTACTTTGCTACCACACCTGTCCACGCATCCTCCAGGGACCTGACGATGTCGCACCCAACCTTCCTGCCCGGCCGTCGCAGCGGAATCTGCGCTGCCGCACTGCTGATCTCCACCTCCCTGCTGCTGGGCGGTTGCGCCGCAGGGCCCAATTCCGAAGCCAAGGCCGCCGAGACCAAGGAGGAGAAGAAGGTCGATGCGGTCCCGGTCGAAGTGGCGGTGGCCAGCCACCGCGCAGTGGCGGCCAGCTACACCGGCACCGCCGCACTGGAACCGCGCGCCGAATCGCAGGTGGTGGCCAAGACCTCCGGCGTGGCGTTGGCGGTGCTGGTCGAGGAAGGGCAGCGGGTGACCGCCGGCCAGCCGCTGGTGCGGCTGGACCCGGACCGCGCACGCCTGGCCGTTGCCCAGAGCGAAGCGCAGATGCGCAAGCTGGAAAACAACTACCAGCGCGCACAGAAGCTGGTTGGCCAGCAGATGGTCAGCGCCGCCGATGTCGACCAGCTGCGCTTTGACCTGGAAAACGTCCGCGCGCAGTACCGCCTGGCCACGCTGGAACTGTCCTACACCACGGTGGTGGCGCCGATCTCCGGCGTCATCGCGTCGCGCTCGATCAAGACCGGCAACTTCGTGCAGATCAACACGCCGATCTTCCGCATCGTCGACAACTCGCGGCTGGAAGCCACGCTCAACGTGCCCGAGCGCGAGCTGGCCACGCTGCGTGCCGGCCAGCCGGTGACGCTGGTTGCCGATGCGCTGCCGGGCCAGAGTTTCACCGGCACAGTCGATCGCATCGCGCCGGTGGTCGATTCGGGCAGCGGCACGTTTCGCGTGGTCAGTGCCTTCGACGGTGCCGCGCACGCGCTGCAGCCCGGCATGTTCGGGCGCATCCGCATCGATTACGACCAGCGTGCCGATGCGCTCGTGGTGCCGCGCCTTTCGTTGCTCGACGACGGTGAGCCGGCGGTGTTCCGGGTGCGCGAAGGCAAGGTCGCACGGGTTCCGGTCAAGCTGGGTTACGCCGAGGGCCCGTGGGTGGAGATCCGTGATGGCCTGGCGGCCGGTGATCAGGTGGTCACCGCCGGCAAGGTCGCCCTGCGCGACGGCACCGCAGTGCAGGTGATCGCCGATCCGAAGGCCAAGGCGAAGACGGTCGCAGCGTCCGCCACGCCGGCAGACAAGGCCGGGAGCAAGCAATGACCGCCCCGGGCCACGACCACGGTGCCTCGCCGGCGAGCGACGGCGCCGCCGCCGGCCTGCGCGGCGGCCTGGTGGAATTCGCCACCCGCCGCCGCGTGACCATCGCCATGTGCACGGTCACCCTGCTGCTGTTCGGCCTGATCGCGCTGGGCAACCTCAAGGTCAACCTGCTGCCTGACCTGAGCTACCCGACGCTGACCGTGCGTACCGAGTACACCGGTTCGGCGCCGACCGAAATCGAAACCCTGATCACCCAGCCGGTCGAAGAAGCGGTGGGCGTGGTCAAGAACCTGCGCAAGCTGAAGTCAGTCTCGCGCACCGGCCAGAGCGACGTGGTGCTCGAGTTCGCCTGGGGCACCAACATGGACCAGGCCAGCCTGGAGGTGCGCGACAAGATGGAAGCGCTGAACCTGCCGCTGGAGGCGAAGGCCCCGGTGCTGCTGCGCTTCAATCCGTCCACCGAGCCGATCATGCGCCTGGTGCTGTCGAGCAAGACCGCGCCGGCCAGCGATGCCGACGCGATCCGCGAGCTGACCGGCCTGCGTCGTTATGCCGATGAAGACCTGAAGAAGAAGCTGGAGCCGGTCTCCGGCGTGGCCGCAGTCAAGGTCGGCGGTGGCCTGGAAGACGAGATCCAGGTCGACATCGACCAGCAGAAGCTGGCCCAGCTGAACCTGCCGATCGACACCGTCATCAAGCGGCTGAAGGACGAGAACATCAACATCTCCGGTGGCCGCCTGGAGGAGGGTTCGCAGCGTTTCCTGGTGCGTACCGTCAACCAGTTCGCCGATCTGGAAGAGATCCGCAACCTGCTGGTCACCACCCAGGGAAGCAATGGCAGCGCGGCTGATTCGGCGCTGCAGCAGATGTTCAATATCGCTGCGTCGACCGGCTCGGCGGCGGCCATCGCGGCGGCCTCGGCGGCGCAGAGCGCATCGTCCGGCGGCGGTTCCAGCGTGGTTGCCAACGGGGTGCCGGTGCGCCTGAAGGACGTGGCCACCGTGCGCCAGGGCTACAAGGAACGCGAAGCGGTGATCCGCCTGGGCGGCAAGGAATCGGTCGAGCTGGCGATCTACAAGGAAGGCGACGCCAACACCGTGTCCACCGCCCAAGCGCTGCGCAAGCGCCTGGAGCAGATCAAGGGCACGTTCCCGGCCGACGTCGAGATGACCACCATCGAGGACCAGTCGCGCTTCATCGAGCACGCCATCGCCGACGTCAAGAAGGACGCGGTGATCGGTGGCCTGCTGGCGATCCTGATCATCTTCCTGTTCCTGCGCGATGGCTGGAGCACCTTCGTGATCAGCCTGTCGCTGCCGGTCTCGATCATCGCCACGTTCTTCTTCATGGGCCAGCTGGGGCTGAGCTTGAACGTGATGTCGCTGGGCGGCCTGGCGCTGGCCACCGGCCTGGTGGTGGACGACTCGATCGTGGTGCTGGAAAGCATCGCCAAGGCGCGCGAGCGCGGCCTGGGCATCCTGCAGGCCGCCATCGCCGGTACCCGCGAAGTGAGCATGGCCGTGGTCGCCTCGACCCTGACCACCATCGCGGTGTTCCTGCCGCTGGTGTTCGTCGACGGCATCGCCGGCCAGCTGTTCCGCGACCAGGCGTTGACGGTGGCGATCGCCATTGCGATCTCGCTGCTGGTGTCGATGACCCTGATCCCGATGTTGAGCTCGCTGAAGGGACGGCCACCGCTGGCGTTCCCGGAAGAGGCACCGAATGAACCGTGGCAGCCGCAGAACCGCTGGCAGAAGCCGGTCGCGCTGGGCCGCCGTGGCGTCGTCGCAACCGCGCGCTGGGGCTTCTTCGCGCTGGCCTGGCTGATCGTGCGTCTGTGGCGCGGCGTGGTGGCGGTGGTCGGCCCGGTGATGCGCAAGGCCAGCGATCTGGCGATGAAGCCCTACGCGGGTGCCGAGCGCGGCTATCTGCGCCTGCTGCCGAGCGCGTTGGCCCACCCGGGCAAGGTGCTGGGCGTGGCGACCCTCATCTTCGTGGCGACCATGGCACTGGTGCCGATGCTCGGTGCCGACCTGATTCCGCAGCTGGCGCAGGACCGTTTCGAAATGACGGTGAAGCTGCCGGCCGGCACGCCGCTGAAGCAGACCGACGCACTGGTGCGCGAACTGCAGCTGGCACACGGCAAGGGCGAGGGCGTGGCATCGCTGTACGGCGTCAGCGGCAGCGGTACCCGCCTGGATGCGAGCCCGACCGAAAGTGGCGAGAACATCGGCAAGCTGACCGTGGTGATGGAAGGCGGCGGCAACGCACGCACCGAAGCGGCCATCACCGAACGCCTGCGCGGCACCATGGGCCAGCATCCGGGCGCCCAGGTCGATTTCGCACGGCCGGCGTTGTTCAGCTTCTCCACGCCGCTGGAAATCGAACTGCGCGGGCAGGACATGGCGACCCTGGAAGTGGCCGGCCAGCGCCTGGCGGCGATGTTGCGCGGCAATGCGCACTACGCCGACGTGAAGTCGACAGTGGAAGAGGGTTTCCCGGAAATCCAGATCCGCTTCGACCAGGAACGTGCCGGTGCGCTGGGCCTGACCACCCGACAGATCGCCGACGTGGTGGTGAAGAAGGTGCGCGGCGACGTGGCCACGCGCTACAGCTTCCGCGACCGCAAGATCGACGTGCTGGTGCGGGCGCAGGAAGGTGATCGCGCCAGCGTGGAGAGCATCCGTCGGCTGATCGTCAACCCGGGCAGCACGCGCCCGGTCACCCTGGACGCGGTAGCCGATGTGGTCGCCACCACCGGTCCGAGCGAGATCCATCGTGCCGATCAGACACGCGTGGCAGTGGTGTCGGCCAACCTGCGCGACATCGATCTCGGCGCGGCCATGCGCGAAGTGCAGCAGATGGTGGCCGAGCAGCCGCTGGGTGCGGGCGTCGGCCTGCATATCGGCGGCCAGGGCGAGGAGCTTGCGCAGGCGGCGAAGTCGCTGATCTTCGCCTTCGGCCTGGCGATCTTCCTGGTCTACCTGGTGATGGCTTCGCAGTTCGAATCGCTGCTGCATCCGTTCGTGATCCTGTTCACCATCCCGCTGGCGCTGGTCGGCGCGATCCTGGCGCTGATGCTGACCGGCAAGCCCATTTCGGTGGTGGTGTTCATCGGCCTGATCCTGCTGGTCGGCCTGGTCACCAAGAACGCGATCATCCTGATCGACAAGGTCAACCAGCTGCGCGAGGCCGGCGTGGCCAAGCACGAGGCGCTGGTGGAAGGGGCACGCTCGCGCCTGCGGCCGATCATCATGACCACCCTGTGCACGCTGTTCGGCTTCCTGCCGCTGGCGGTGGCGATGGGCGAGGGTGCCGAAGTACGCGCGCCGATGGCGATCACCGTGATCGGCGGCCTGCTGGTGTCGACGCTGCTGACCCTGCTGGTGATCCCGGTGGTGTACGACCTGATGGATCGTCGCGGTGATGCGTACTACCGTGAACGCGGTCGCAAGCACGCAGGTGAGATCGAGCTGGGTGCCGCCGGCAGCGCGGCGGGTGCGGAGGAACCGGCATGAGCGTTGCCGAGTTCTCGATCCGCCGTCCGGTCACCACCATCATGTGCTTCGTGTCGCTGGTGGTGATCGGCCTGATCGCCTCGTTCCGGTTGCCGCTGGAAGCGCTGCCGGACATCTCCGCGCCGTTCCTGTTCGTGCAGATCCCGTACACCGGCTCGACCCCGGAGGAAGTGGAGCGGACCATCATCCGCCCGGTCGAGGAATCGCTGGCAACGATGACCGGCATCAAGCGCATGCGCTCGTCGGCGACCTCCGAGGCGGCGCTGATCTTCATCGAGTTCAGTGACTGGGATCGTGATATCGCCATCGCTGCCTCCGATGCCCGCGAGCGCATCGATGCGATCCGCAGCGACCTGCCCGACGACCTGCAGCGCTACAACGTGTTCAAGTGGTCCAGCAGCGACCAGCCGGTCCTGAAGGTGCGCCTGGCCAGTACCACTGACCTGACCACCGCCTATGACATGCTCGACCGCGAGTTCAAGCGGCGCATCGAGCGTATTCCAGGCGTGGCCCGCGTCGATATCACCGGCGCGCCGCCGAACGAGGTGGAGATTGCCATCGATCCGAACCGGCTCAACGCGCACGGGCTGAGCATCAACGAACTGAGCGAGCGCCTGCGCACGCTGAACTTCTCGATCTCGGCCGGGCAGATCGACGACAACGGCCAACGTGTGCGCGTGCAGCCGGTGGGCGAGATCACCGATCTGCAGGAGATGCGTGACCTGGTGATCAACGCCAAGGGCCTGCGCCTGGGCGACATTGCCGACGTTCGCCTGAAGCCGGCGCGCATGAACTACGGGCGCCGCCTGGACGGCAACCCGGCGGTCGGCCTGGACATCTTCAAGGAGCGCAGCGCCAACCTGGTGGAGGTTTCGCGTGCCGCGCTGGCCGAGGTCGAATCGATCCGCGCCGAGGCGTCCATGCGCGACGTGCAGATCAAGGTGATCGACAATCAGGGCAAGGCGGTGACGTCATCGCTGCTGGAGCTGGCCGAGGCCGGTGCCGTCGGCCTGATCCTGTCGATCACCGTGCTGTTCTTCTTCCTGCGCCACTGGCCTTCGACCCTGATGGTGACGCTGGCGATCCCGATCTGCTTCACCATCACCCTGGGCTTCATGTACTTCGTCGGGGTGACGCTAAACATCCTGACCATGATGGGCCTGCTGCTGGCGGTGGGCATGCTGGTCGACAACGCCGTGGTGGTGGTGGAGAGCATCTACCAGGAACGCGAGCGCATGCCCGGGCAGCCGCGGCTGGCTTCGATCATCGGTACCCGCAACGTGGCCATCGCGCTCAGCGCGGGCACGTTGTGCCACTGCATCGTGTTCGTGCCGAACCTGTTCGGCGAGACCAACAACATCAGCATCTTCATGTCGCAGATCGCGATCACCATCTCGGTCTCGCTGCTGGCTTCGTGGCTGGTTGCGGTCAGCCTGATCCCGATGCTGTCCGCGCGCATGGCCACGCCCAAGCTGGTGCACTCGCAGACCGGCATGATCGCGCGGCTGCAGCGCCGCTACGCCACGCTGCTGGACTGGTCGCTGCACCATCGCGGCTGGAGCCTGCTCGGCATCGTGCTGGTGGTGCTGGTCAGCCTGGTGCCGATGAAGCTGACCAAGATCGACATGTTCGGCGGTGATGGCGGCAAGGACATCTTCATCGGCTACATGTGGAAGGGCGCCTACACCTATCGGCAGATGTCCGATGAAGTGGCACGGGTGGAGAACTGGATCGACCAGAACCGCGAGCGCCTGCATGTGAAGCAGGTCTACTCCTGGTACAGCGAGCAGGAAGGCAGCTCGACCGTGGTCACCCTGGACGAGAAGTACGCCAAGGACATCAAGGCGCTGCAGGAAGAACTGCGCAAGGGCCTGCCGAAGTCCGCCCGCACCGACTACTTCGTCGGCAACCAGGGCGGCGACGGTGGCGGCGGTGGCAACCAGGGCGTGCAGGTGCAGCTGGTCGGCGACTCCAGTTCGATGCTGCAGGAAATCGGCCAGGAAGTGGTGCCGCTGCTGGCCCAGCGTGCCGAGCTGCGCGACGTGCGCATCGACAACGGCGAGAAGGGCGGCGAACTGAAGGTGCGTGTCGATCGTGAGCGTGCCGCAGCATTCGGCTTCAATGCCGAGCAGGTGGCCAGCTTCGTCGGCCTGGCGCTGCGCGGTGCACCGATGCGCGAGTTCCGCCGCGGCGACAACGAGGTGCCGGTGTGGGTGCGTTTCGCCGGTGCCGAGCAGAGCAGCCCGGAAGATCTGGCCGGCTTCAGCGTGCGCACCGGTGATGGCCGCAGCGTGCCGCTGCTGAGCCTGGTCACCGTAGATGTCGGATCGTCCGCCACCCAGATCGGCCGTACCAACCGCCAGACCACGTTGACCATCAAGGCCAACCTGGCCGAGAAGGTCACCGCGCCGGATGGCCGCAAGGCGATGGAAGCGGTGCTCAAGCCGATGAGCTTCCCGGCCGGCTACGGCTTCACCTTCGACGGCGGCGACTACGGCAACGACGACGAGGCGATGCAGCAGATGGTGTTCAACCTGCTCATCGCACTGGTGATGATCTACGTGGTGATGGCGGCGGTATTCGAATCGCTGCTGTTCCCGGCGGCGATCATGAGCGGCGTGCTGTTCTCGATCTTCGGTGTGTTCTGGCTGTTCTGGATCACCGGCACCTCGTTCGGAATCATGTCCTTCATCGGCATCCTGGTGCTGATGGGCGTCGTGGTGAACAACGGCATCGTGATGATCGAGCACATCAACAACCTGCGGCGCGGCGGCATGGGCCGCACCCAGGCGCTGGTGGAAGGCTCACGCGAGCGCCTGCGCCCGATCATGATGACCATGGGCACGGCGATCCTGGCGATGGTGCCGATCTCGCTGACCAATACGCAGATGTTCGGCAATGGCCCGGAGTACGCGCCGATGGCGCGCGCGATCGCCGGGGGGCTGGCGTTCTCGACCGTGGTCAGCCTGCTGTTCCTGCCGACGATCTACGCGGTGCTGGACGACCTGCGCAGCGCCGTGACGCGCCTGATCCGTCGTGCGCGCGGCCTGGAGATGGTAGGGCCGGGCGCTGCCCGGCTGTAATGGGCGACAACGTGTTGTGGTGTGGGGGGAGGCCGGTCGTAGTGGGGCGGCCTCCCCCCTTTTTTCTCAGGCCTTGCGCAGGAACAGCGTGCGCCGGGTGTATTCATGCCCGAAGTCGACATGGCCGAACCGCGCGATCTCACGCCGGCCGCGTCGGTAGTAGCGCCATGGCGCCTTCTCCGGCGGCTGGGTCTGCCCGTAGAAGACATCCATGTGGCCGACCGGCATCGACTTCGGGGTCACATGCATCACCACGCTGCGGCGCGCGCCGGACGAAGGGTGCGGGGCGCCGCCATGGAACAACTGCGGGTGCCAGACGATGACGTCACCCGCCTGCACGTGCACCGCTTGCGGTTGCAGGCCGGCATCTTCGCACTGGCGGGCTACCGCATCCTGGTAGGCAGTCCAGCCCTCCGGCGACATGGCGCTGACCGGGCTGTCGCCGAAGACCGTGCGTCGCAGCGCCTGCACATCAATGGGCGGCAGCAGGTGGCTGCCAGGGACCACCCGTAGTGGGCCGTTAGTGTCATCAACTGCTTCCAGTGCCGTCCACACCCCCATGTAGCGCTCGCCCGGGGAGGTGCAGAACAGCGGCGTATCGCGGTGCAATGACTGTTCGGATCCGCGCTCGTAGTAGAGGCTGGTGTAGAGCGTAGTGGGTTCACCGAGGAAGCGGTCGCAGACGTCGATGGCCGGGTTGTCGGTGAGCAGGCGGGTCATCGCATCCACTGCCAGGTGCAGGTTGACGACCCGGTACATGCGCTTGTGACCGTCCAGGTTGCGCGTAACCGCTTTTGGGTTGCGCTGTTTGAAGCGCGCGATGCGCTCGTTGATGTCCTGGACCAACGCCGGCGCGATGGCCTGGCGAACTACTACATAGCCATCGCGCATCAGCGCGTCATATGCATCCATCGCTGTGTTCCTCCTTGAACGCCGAGTATAGCCACGTGGGGCGGGACCATCAGCCCGCCACCTTGCCCCACACCTTGAAGGTGGTCAGCCACAGGCCGAGCATGCTGCCGATGTTGGTCAGCATGAAGGTCAGCACCACGCGGGTGACGCGGTTGCGGTACCAGCCCTTCAGGCTCTGCGCATCGTCGCGCAGTTTCAGGAAGTCCTCGTACGCCGGCTTGCGCAGCCGCGCTTCCACCAGCGCCGAGAACGCACCGGTCGGGATGCTCAGGCGGAACGGCTTGAACGGGGCCACCGCGATCGCGGTGAGGATGCTCAGCGGATGGCCGCCGGCCAGCAGGCAGCCCAGGCCCGCCAGGCCACCGGTATACATCGCCCAGGTCGCCAGCAGTTCGGTACCCACACCCAGTCCGCCGCGATAGAAGCCCACGCCGATGCCGGTCGCCACGATGGCCAGGATGCCCAGCGTGAACCACGGAATGTTGCGCTTCTTCGGCACCGCCTCCAGCTCGGCGCGCAGCGGCGCCGGTGCCTCGGTGTCGGTTTCCAGGTAACGGGCCAGCCCGGCCAGGTGGCCGGCACCGACCACGGCCAGCACTTCGCGCTGCTGCGGGTCGTGTTCTTCGCGCAGGCGCGTGGCCATGTAGCGGTCACGCTCGCCGATGATGGTCTCGTACAGCGCCGGGCTCTCGCTGGCGAACTCGCCGAAGCTCGATTCCAGCATGTCGCCCTGCTTGAGCTTCTCGATCTCGTTCTCGCCCACTTCCTCGGATGAGAACAGGCCGGCACCGAGGCCGGCGACCAGCTTCAGCTTGCCGAAGAAGCCCAGCCGCTGCGATGCGCGGCGGAAGGTCAGGCCCACCTCGCGGTCGATCAGGTGTACCGGCAGGTTGCGCTCACGCGCCAGTTCCACCGCGCGCTTGAGTTCAGCGCCCGGCTCGATGTCCAGCTGTTCGGCCAGGCGGCGTTGGTAGGCGGACAAGGCCAGGTTGGCGGCGAACAGGGCCACGCGGCCCTTGCGGATCACCTCGACCAGGTCGAGCTTGGCCAGCGTGTCCGGATCGCTCAGCGCCTGCAGGCGCTGCGGATCCAGTTCGACGGCTACCGCATCGAAGCGGCCGCTGTCGATGGCCTTTTCCACGGCCTCGACGCTGGCGCGGGAGACGTGGGCGGTGCCCAGCAGGGTGTAACGCACGCCGTCGCGTTCGACGACGCGCACCGGCTGGCCGGCAAACAGGTCGTCGCCGGTCTCGGGAAGGGTTTCAGTCATGGATTCATTCATTGGAAGGTGCGGTGTCGGCGCCATCGCCGAGCGCGCGCTGCATCTGCACGGTGTCCAGCCAGCGGCCGTGCTTGCGGCCCAGGCCCTTGAAAATGCCTACCAGGTGGAAGCCGAAGCGTTCGTGCAGCTTGATCGAGGCGGTGTTGGTCGGTTCACCGATCACCGCCACCATCTGCCGGTAGCCGCGCGCCACGCAGGCATCGATGAGGGCCTGCAGCAGGCCGGTGCCGACGCCCTTGCCCTGGAAACGGGCATCGACGTAGACCGAATTCTCGACGGTCCACTGGTAGGCCACGCGGGTGCGGTAGGTGTTGGCGTAGGCATAGCCGGCCACCTGGCCGTCGATCTCGGCGACCAGGTAAGGGAAACCACGGTCGATGATGTCGCGCATGCGGCGCAGCATCTCGGTCGCATCCGGAATGTCGTACTCGTAGGTGTTGACGAAGTCGGTCACTTCCACCGCGTAGATCGCGGTGATCGCGTCGATGTCGGCCGGGCCGGCATCACGGATGAGGACGGCCATGCGCGGGCTCCGGCTCAGTCGATGTAGCGCTTGAGCAGGTCGCCGTACGCATCGATGCGGCGATCACGCAGGAACGGCCAGATGCGGCGCACGTGCTCGCTGCGCTGCAGGTCGACATCGCACAGCAGCACGGTGGCGTCGGTGCCGGCCTCGGCCAGGAACTCGCCCTGCGGGCCAAGCACGTGGCTGTTGCCCCAGAACTGGATGCCCGACGCGCCCAGCGGCGAAGCCTCGTGGCCGACGCGGTTGCAGCTCAGCACCGGCAGGCCGTTGGCCACGGCGTGGCCGCGGTGGCTCAGCACCCAGGCGTCGCGCTGGCGGGTCTTCTCGTCCTGCACGTCGTCCGGGTCCCAGCCGATCGCGGTGGGGTAGAGCAGCAGTTCGGCACCGGCCAGTGCCATCAGGCGCGCCGCTTCCGGGTACCACTGGTCCCAGCAGACCAGCACGCCGAGGCGGCCCACCGAGGTGTCGATCGGCTTGAAACCGATGTCGCCCGGGGTGAAATAGAACTTCTCGTAGAAGCCCGGATCGTCCGGGATGTGCATCTTGCGGTACTTGCCGAGCAGGGTGCCGTCTTTTTCGAACACCACCGCGGTGTTGTGATACAGGCCGGCGGCGCGGCGCTCGAACAGCGAACCGACCAGCACCACGCCATGCTTCTTCGCCAGCGCGCCGAGGCGCTCGGTGCTGGGGCCCGGAATCGGCTCGGCCAGGTCGAACTCATCCACCGACTCGTGCTGGCAGAAGTACGGGCCATTGTGCAGTTCCTGCAGCAGCACCAGCTTTGCACCCTGCGCAGCCGCCTCGGCCACGCGTGCTTCGATCACCGCCAGATTGGCGGCGGCGTCACCGTGGTTGCGCTCCTGGATCAGGGCGACGGTAAGGGGGCTGCGCGAGTTCATGCGGGGCGTTCCTGCGGGGGAAAACCAGCATGTTAGCGCGGATGGACGGCGACGGCGTGTCGCGCGCTGAATGGGTGCTGGTAGTGCCGGCCGCTGGCCGGCAATCCCGTGGATCCATCAGGCATTGCATGGTTGCCGGCCAGCGGCCGGCACTACCGCTTACGCCTTCAACAACCCTGCCGGCAGCTGCATGGTGATGCAGTGCAGGCTGCCGTTCTGCCAGATCAGCGAGCGGCAGGGCACCTGCACGATCTCGCGGCCGGGGTGCGCCTGCGCCAGCACGTCGCGGGCCAGGTCGTCGGCCGGGTCGCCGTAGGCCGGCATCAGCACCGCGCCATTGACGATCAGGTAGTTGGCGTAAGACGCGGCCAGGCGGCGGCCTTCGTCGATCACCGGCTGTGCCCACGGCAGCGGGAACAGGCGGTACGGCTGGCCATCCTTCGTGCGCAGCGCGGCCAGTTCGTTGCCCATCGCCTGCAGCTCGGCATGGTGCGAGTCGCTCTCGTCGTCGCAGGCCTGGTAGACGATGCTGTCGGCCGAGGCGAAGCGGGCGAGGGTGTCGATGTGGGCGTCGGTGTCGTCGCCTTCCAGATAGCCGTGGTCCAGCCACAGCACGCGGTCCTGCTGCAGCCAGTCGGCCAGGTCGGCACTCAGGCTGGCGCGGTCACGGTCCGGGTGACGCTCGTGCAGGCACTTCCAGGTGGTCAGCAGGGTGCCTGCGCCGTCGGTCTCGATGCCGCCGCCTTCCAGCGCGAACGGAATACTGCGCACCGGTGCGTCGTTGAACACGCCGGCCTGGTCGAGCACGCCCACCAGCTGGTCATCCAGGGTGGCGTCGAACTTGCCGCCCCAGCCGGTGAAGCGGAAATCCAGCAGCTGGAAGCCGCCATCGGCGCGGCGCAGGGTGATCGGGCCGGAGTCGCGCAGCCAGGTATCGTCGTAGGCCGCCGTGGTGAAGTGGACCTTGTCCATGTCGATGCGGTTGGAGCGCAGCCGCATCTCGGCATAGGTCTCCACGTCGTCGTCGGCCACGCAGATCAGCACCGGCTGGAAGCGGGTGATGGCCGCGACCAGGGCGATGTAGGTCTCTTCCACCTGGCCCAGGCGCTCGGCCCAGTCGGTGTCGGCGGTGGGCCAGGCAATCAGGACGCCGCTCTGGGCTTCCCACTCGGCAGGAAAACGAAGGGTCTGGTTCATGGTCTCGCTACACAGGCCCGCCCACGGCGGGTAAAGGGATCAACGGATCGGCGGTTTCGGGCCGACTTCGTTCGGGTCCGCCTGATTGGCCACCACGTCGATCACCTTCTGCTTCTCGAAGTAGACGGTGAACTGCGGGTAGACCCAGCGGTTGATGGTCGGCCATTGCCGCTTCTGCCCGCCGCGCGGCTGCAGCTGTTCGCTTGGCGCGCCGAACTGCGCCTGCACCTGCTGCATGCTCTGGCCGCGCACGGGCAGGGCACCGGCCGGCTTCTCGCGGGCACGGTCGACAAGCAGGGTATCGGCCAGCGCCGGAGTGGCGGCGGCCAGGGTGGCCATCACGGCCAGGGCGGACAGGTAACGCTTCATCTCGATCTACTCCCCAGTGGTCAAGAACGGCGATTACAGCAAAATCGGCAGGAAAAAGCCGCATAAAACAAAAAACCGCCCGAAGGCGGTTTCTTGCATCGGGTCGGCCCCGCGTAGGGCCAGCCGCAGCCGGAAGGCTGTGAGGCTTAGCGCTGACGCGCCTTGAAACGCGGGTTCGACTTGCAGATGACGAAGATCTTGCCACGACGACGCACGACCTTGCAGTCACGGTGACGGGCCTTCGCCGACTTCAGGGAGGACAGGACTTTCATGGCATACCTCGGCGTAAACAGTAGTTGTTCGGGTGGAGCGTGGCCGCGATATGCGAAAGACAATCGGCAGTTGACGCTCGTTCAAGCCCGCCATTCTACCGGGCTTTTTGTCGTTGTTTCAAGTGGTTGCGCGAAAGTCGCCGCGCGGGCCCCCGGGCAGGGGCTAGAATGACCCCTTCGAACGCTCTGGGAACCCCATGAATCCACTCGCTCCCGTCCTGACCATCGACGGCCCTTCCGGGGCTGGCAAGGGTACCATCAGCCGCATCATCGCGCGCCGGATGGGCTGGCATTACCTGGATTCGGGCGCCCTGTACCGGGCGGTGGGCGTGGCTGCGAGCTGGGCCGACATCGACACCTCGGACGCCTCGGCGCTGGTGCGCTGCACCTTCGATACCCACGTTCAGTTTGTTGAACAGGGCGAGTCGATGCGGGTCATGGTGAACGGTACCGACGCCACCGACGAGCTGCGCCTGGAGACCACCGGGGCCCTGGCCTCGGCCATCGCGGCCATTCCGGAGGTGCGGGCCGCGCTGAAGGAGCGCCAGCGCGCATTCAGGGAGCTGCCCGGCCTGGTCGCCGATGGCCGCGACATGGGCACGGTGATCTTCCCGGACGCCTCCTACAAGGTCTTCCTGACCGCCAGTGCCGAGGAGCGCGCCGAGCGCCGGCATAAGCAGTTGAAAGACAAGGGGGTTTCTGTTAACTTTGATGACCTCCTGCGCGAGATCATGGCCCGCGACGCCCGTGATGCTCAGCGTACCGTGGCGCCCCTGAAGCCGGCAGACGATGCTGTCCTCATCGACACCACAGGCATCGGCATCGATGATGTCGTTGCCAGAGTGATGGATCTGCTTCCGGTTCCGGCTGCCTGATCCGTTCGCGCGGGAGCACTGCCAGCAACATCGGTGGTGGTCGCGCATAGCAGTGCTGTACCAGCTCCGTCGCGCAATGATGCGTGGCGGTTTTCCTACTACACACGACCTGCGTTTCCGGGGTCGACCAACAGGCGGGCGGTCGCCATTCCCCTGAAGGGGACGCCACCGACCCATGTGTCCAACAGAGTAAATCTAATGACCGAATCATTTGCCGAACTGTTTGAAGCCAGCCAGGCCAATCTGGCCAAGCTGAAGCCGGGCGCCATCGTCAGCGGTACCGTTGTTGAAGTCCGCGGCGACGTCGTGGTGATCAACGCTGGCCTGAAGTCCGAAGGCATCGTGCCGATCGAACAGTTCCGTAACGACGCTGGCGAAATCGACGTCGCCGAAGGCGACATCGTCAAGGTCGCCCTCGACTCGATCGAGAACGGCTTCGGCGAAACCGTCCTGTCGCGCGAGAAGGCCAAGCGCGCGATGGTGTGGGACGAGCTGGAAGAAGCGTTGGAAAAGAACGAAACCATCACCGGCCGCATCAGCGGCAAGGTCAAGGGTGGTTTCACCGTGGACATCAAGGATGTCCGCGCCTTCCTGCCGGGTTCCCTGGTCGATGTGCGCCCGGTGCGCGATCCGGCCTACCTGGAAGGCAAGGAACTCGAGTTCAAGCTCATCAAGCTGGACCGCAAGCGTAACAACGTCGTGGTCTCGCGCCGCGCTGTCGTCGAAAGCGAGCACTCGGAAGAGCGCGAGCAGCTGATGGACAAGCTGCAGGAAGGCGCGATCCTGAAGGGTGTCGTCAAGAACCTGACCGATTACGGCGCGTTCGTGGACCTGGGCGGTATCGACGGCCTGCTGCACATCACCGACATGGCGTGGAAGCGCGTGCGTCACCCGTCGGAAGTCGTGAACGTCGGCGACGAGCTGGACGTCCGCGTGCTGAAGTTCGACCGCGAGCGCAACCGCGTTTCGCTGGGTCTGAAGCAGCTGGGCGAGGATCCGTGGGACAACATCGGTCGTCGTTACCCGGCCAACAGCCGCGTCTTCGGCAAGGTCTCCAACGTCACCGATTACGGCGCGTTCGTCGAGATCGAGCCGGGCGTCGAAGGCCTGGTGCACGTCTCCGAGATGGATTGGACCAACAAGAACGTCAACCCGTCCAAGGTTGTGCAGGTCGGTGACGAAGTTGAAGTCATGGTCCTGGACGTCGACGAAGAGCGTCGCCGTATCTCGCTGGGCATGAAGCAGGTTGCCGCCAATCCGTGGGAAACCTTCGCTGCCACCCACAAGAAGGGTGACAAGGTGTCGGGCCAGATCAAGTCGATCACCGACTTCGGCATCTTCATCGGCCTGGACGGCGGCATCGACGGCCTGGTCCACCTGTCCGACATCAGCTGGAACACCACCGGCGAAGACGTCGTTCGCAACTTCAAGAAGGGCGATACCCTGGACGCCGTCGTCCTGGCTGTCGATCCGGAGCGCGAGCGCATCTCCCTGGGCGTGAAGCAGCTGGAGCAGGATCCGTTCGGCCAGTACATGGCTGCCAATCCGAAGGGCTCCAAGGTCGAAGGCGTGGTGAAGGAAGTCGACGCCAAGGGCGCGATCATCGAACTGGCTGACGGCATCGAAGGTTACGTCTCGGCACGCGACATCGCCAACGAGCGCGTTGACGACGCCACCCAGCACCTGAAGGTCGGCGACAAGGTCGAAGCCAAGTTCGTGGGCATGGACCGCAAGGGCCGTACCCTGCAGCTGTCGATCAAGGCCAAGGACGACGCGGAAATGCGCGAAGTGCTGGAGGAATACCAGTCCTCTTCGGCTTCCAGCGGCACCACCCAGCTGGGCGCGCTGCTGCGTGCGCAGCTGAACGGCAACAAGTCCGAGTAATCGGCCTTACGCTGTACGTTGTTTCCTGGACGGCCCGGGCGTTTGCCCGGGCCGTTTCAGGCTGAGATGCCCCTGATGTGAGCCGGTGATGACCAAATCCGAACTGATCGAAATCCTTGCGCGCCGCCAGGCGCACCTGAAGGCCGATGATGTCGATCTGGCGGTGAAGTCATTGCTGGAAATGATGGGCGGTTCGCTGTCCGCCGGGGATCGCATCGAAATCCGTGGTTTCGGCAGCTTCTCGCTGCACTATCGTCCGCCGCGCCTGGGTCGCAACCCGAAGACCGGCGAATCGGTTGCCCTGCCGGGCAAGCATGTTCCCCATTTCAAGCCGGGCAAGGAACTGCGCGAGCGGGTCAGCAGTGTGCTGCCGCTGGACGCTGATCCGGCCTGAGCCTCCCGTCGCGCCACCGCGTGCGAATCAAGCCGCGAGTCGGATAAGCTACGGACTCCTGCCACTGGAGCTCTCGCATGAAGGTTTTTCGTCTGCTGGTCCTGCTGGCGGTCCTGATCCTTGGGCTGATCATCGGTGCGGTCAACATGACCGCGATGTCGATCAACCTGCTTTTCACTCAATTGCATACCTCGGTAGGCGTGGCGCTGATCGCTGCACTGCTGGTGGGTGTCATCGTCGGTGCCGGTCTGGTGCTGGTAAGCGTGGTCATTCCGCTCTACAGCCAGCTGCGCCGCGCCAACAAATCCGGGGCGGCGACGCCGGCCGCGGGTGTTTCCTCCCAATCTTTTGACGGACGCTGATCGAAGATGGAATTCGTCACCGAGTGGCTGTGGTTTTTCCTGTTCGTCCCGCTGGCTGCAGTGGCGGGATGGGTGATCGGCCGGCGCGGCGGGCAGCGTCACGGTGACAGCCAGGTCAGCCGCCTGTCGAGCACCTATTTCCGGGGCCTGAACTACCTGCTCAACGAGCAGCCGGACAAGGCCATCGAGTTGTTCCTGCATATCGCCGAGCTGGACAAGGAAACCTTCGAGACCCAGGTCGCGCTCGGCCACCTGTTCCGCCGTCGCGGCGAAGTCGATCGTGCCATCCGCCTGCACCAGGGCCTGGTCAACCGCCACGATCTGAGTGATGCACAGCGCGTGCAGGCGCTGCTGGCGCTGGGCGAGGACTACATGAAGTCCGGCCTGCTGGACCGTGCCGAAACCGTGTTCACCGAGCTGGCGCAGCTCGACCAGCGCGCCCCGCAGGCGCTCAAGCACCTGATCGGCATCTACCAGGCCGAGCGTGACTGGGAAAAGGCGATCGACAACGCGACCCGTTTCGAGGACGTGACCGGCGAGCCGATGGGCAAGCTGATCGGTCAGTTCGAATGCGAGCTGGCCGAGCGCTTCCGTGGTGCCGGCAAGCTGGAGGAGGCGAGGGCAGCGATCGCCCGTGCCTACCAGGCCGATGCGATGTCGGTGCGTGCGGGCATCATCGAGGGGCGCCTGGAGACCGATGCCGGCAACGCGGAAGCCGCGGTGCGCGCATTCGAGCGGGCGGCCCGCAACGATCCGGAATACCTGCCCGAGCTGCTGCCGGCGCTGATGGCGAACTATCGCAAGGTCGGTGACCTCGCGGGCGCGCGTGCCTTCCTGTCGGAAATGACCGAGCACTATCGCGGCATCGCTCCGGTACTGGCGTTGACCCGGCTGATGGAAGAGCAGGAAGGCGTTGCGCCGGCCCGAGCCTATCTGGGGCGCCAGCTCAAGGATCGTCCGTCGGTGCGTGGCGAGTCCGCACTGATCGACCTGACCCTGGCCGAAGGCGCCGACTCCACGGCCACCCTGCATGACCTCAAGCACATCACCGATCAGTTGCTGGTGCGCAACCCGGCCTACCGCTGCACCCGCTGCGGTTTCGGAGCGCGGACGCATCACTGGCAGTGCCCGAGCTGCAAGGAGTGGGGGACGGTCAAGCCGCTGCTGAACTACGCGGTGCTCTGATCCATGCCGTGGTTCGTGATGGGGGCGCTGCTGGGACTGGCCCTGTTGAGCGCAGCCCTGACCTGGGCCGCCCGTGGCTATGCCGTGCGGCAGCAGTTGATGGACCAGCCCGGCGAACGTCGCAGTCATAGCGTGGCGACGCCGCGCGGTGGTGGCATCGCCATCGTCATCAGCCTGCTGGTTACGGCGGGCGTGGCCATGTTCGTCTGGCCGGACGCGGCGCCGAGCCTGCTGGTCGCCAGCCTTGGCCTGGTCCTGGTGGCCGGCATCGGCTGGTGGGACGACCACAGGCCCCTGCCTGCCCTGCGCCGGCTGCTGGTGCATTTCATTGCGGCAGCGCTGCTGGCCATGCTGGTCAAGGCGAACGGTGGCAGCTGGCTGCTGGCCGGACTGGTGCTGCTGTTCACCGCTTCGCTGATCAACATCTGGAACTTCATGGATGGGATCAACGGCATTGCCGCCAGCCAGGCCATCGTTGTCGCATTGGGACTGGCGCCGCTTCTGCCCTGGCCCTATTCGCTTGCGGCCCTGGCATTGGGCCTGGCCTGCCTGGGCTTCCTGCCGTTCAATTTTCCGCGGGCGCGGATCTTCATGGGTGATGTCGGAAGTGGCGCGTTGGGCTATGCGGTTGCGGCCGTGCTGGCCATCGCCAGCGTGCGCACGGACATCAATTGGCTCCTGCTGCTGGTGCCGGCCTCGGCTTTCCTTGTGGACGCAGGCTTCACACTGCTGGCGCGCATCATTTCCGGACAACGCTGGATGGAACCCCATACCCAGCATGTCTACCAGCGCGCGGTGCAGGCAGGAGCCAGTCACGCCCAGGTGACAGGGATGTACTTTGCTTTGGGCCTGTTCAGTATTACAGTGACTGTTGTCTGCTCCAAATTGCAGCCGAGGTGGGAGGCTGTCGTGGCGATCGCGTGGTTCAGTGCGCTGAGCGTCCTCTGGCTCCTCCTGCGCAATGGATTGCGCCATCGACAAGGAAATACCTGACTTATGGCTTCACCCTGGCGGGACAGAATCCTCGGCCTGATGCCGCGTTCGGCCATCGTCTGCCACGACCTGTTCATGGTCTGGGCATGCTGGCAGCTGCTCCACGCGGGGCGCTACTCGATCCTGCCCAACGCGCCCGAGCTTCCGCTCTGGAACATCGACACCACACTGGTACTGCTGCTGCAGGGCCTGGTGTTCTGGCGCGTCGGCCTTTACCGCGGACTGTGGCGGTTTGCCAGTGTCAGTGACCTGCTGAACATCTTCAAGGCCAGCTTCATCGGCATGGTGGCGATCGTGCTGGTGCTGATGTGGAAGCGCTTCGATGGCGTGCCGATGTCGGTGCTGGTGATCTATCCGTTTGCGTTGTCGGCCCTGCTGGGCGCGCCGCGCCTGCTGTACCGGGCCTGGAAGGACTACCAGGCGCTGCAGTCCGATTCCAGTGCACGTCGTGTGCTGATCCTCGGCGCCGGCCAGGCCGCCGAGACGCTGGTCCGCGATCTGCGGCGCTCGGGCAACTTCGAGCCGGTCGGCCTGCTCGATGACGCCCCCCACCTGCGCGGGGCCAAACTGCAGGGCCTTCCGATCCTTGGCACCCTGGACGACGCGCCCACCGTGGTCCGCGAGACCGCGGCCAAACTGCTGGTGATCGCCATTCCTTCGCTGGACGCTGCCGGCATGCAGCGGATCGTGGCCATCTGTGAAAGCACGGGCGTGCCGTTCCGTACCGTGCCCAAGCTCAGCGACATCCTGCAGGGCCAGTCGCTTCCCGGGCAGCTGAAGGAAGTGGCGATCGAGGACCTGCTCGGCCGCAAGCCGATCATGCCGGACTGGAACCTGATCCGTGGTTGGCTGGGCGGGCGTACGGTGATGGTGACCGGCGCCGGTGGCTCGATTGGCTCGGAGCTGTGCCGCCAGTGCGCGCGCCATGGTGCTGGCCGGATCATCCTGCTGGAGATCAGCGAACTGTTGTTGCTGACCATCGAGGGCGAACTGCGCCGCAGTTTCCCCGATGTCGAGATCGAGGCAGTGCTGGGTGACTGCGGTGACCCGGCCGTGATCCGCCATGCGCTTTCGCTGCATCCGGTGGATACCGCGTTCCACGCGGCGGCCTACAAGCATGTGCCGGTACTGGAGCGCCAGCTGCGTGAAGCGGTGCGCAACAACATCCTGGCGACCGAGAATGTGGCCCGGGCCTGCCTGGAGGCGCGCGTCGAGCATTTCGTCTTCATCTCCACCGACAAAGCGGTGGACCCGGTCAATGCGCTGGGTGCCAGCAAGCGCTATGCCGAGATGATCTGCCAGAGCCTGGACCAGAAGTCCACGCACACCCGTTTTGTCACCGTGCGTTTCGGCAATGTGCTGGCCTCGGCCGGCAGCGTGGTGCCGCTGTTCCGGGAACAGATCCTGCGCGGTGGGCCGGTGACCGTTACCGATCCGGAAGTCAGCCGCTACTTCATGACCATTCCCGAGGCCTGCCAGCTGATCCTGCAGGCGGCCGCCTCGGCCTCGCATGGCGCGATCTATACGCTGGACATGGGCGAGCC
Source organism: Stenotrophomonas sp. CC22-02 (assembly GCF_004365115.1). Classification (NCBI taxonomy): domain Bacteria; kingdom Pseudomonadati; phylum Pseudomonadota; class Gammaproteobacteria; order Lysobacterales; family Lysobacteraceae; genus Stenotrophomonas; species Stenotrophomonas sp. CC22-02. The sequence continues at coordinate 1,322,654 of NZ_SOCO01000001.1, forward strand.
GGTGCCGATCCGCCTGCTGGCCGAACAGATGATCCGGTTGGCGGGAAAGCAACCCTACAAGGATATTCCGATCATCTATACCGGCCTGCGTCCCGGTGAAAAGCTGCATGAGACGCTGTTCTATTCAGACGAGGACTACCGTTCCACTGCGCACCCGAAGATCCTCGAGGCCGGTGTGCGCATGTTCTCGCGAGATCTGGTGCTGGCCAACGTGCCGCGTCTGCGCGATGCGGTCTGCAGCTACGACACCGACACCATCAAGGAAGTCCTGTTCGCGACGATGCCGGAGTTCTCTCCAATCGAACAGGATGCTTACATTTCATCCGCTAAAGTCGTGCCCTTTCCGGCACGTGAGGCCAACAGGCACCAATGAGCAAGCGAATTCGCAAAGCGGTTTTCCCGGTAGCGGGTCTGGGGACACGTTTTCTGCCAGCAACCAAAACCGTGCCGAAGGAGATGCTGCCGATCATTGATCGACCGCTGATCCAGTACGCCGTGGATGAAGCAATCGAAGCGGGCTGCGATACGTTGGTGTTCATCACCAACCGCTACAAGCACGCGGTGGCCGACTATTTCGACAAGGCCTACGAGCTGGAACAGAAGCTCGAGCGCGCCGGCAAGCAGGAACAGCTGGAGCTCATCCGCCACGTGCTGCCCGAAGGCGTGCGCGCGATCTTCGTGACCCAGGCCGAAGCACTGGGCCTGGGGCATGCGGTGCTCTGCGCCAAAGCCGTGATCGGCGACGAGCCGTTCGCCGTGCTGCTGCCGGACGACCTGATCTGGAACCGCGGCGCGGGTGCGCTCAAGCAGATGGCCGATCTCAACGAGGCCAGTGGTGCCAGCGTGATCGCCGTTGAAGACGTGCCGCACGAAAAGACAGCGAGCTACGGCATCGTGGCGACCGAGGCCTTTGATGGCCGCAAGGGTCGCATTTCGGAGATCGTGGAGAAGCCGAAGCCGGAGGACGCGCCGAGCGACCTGGCGGTGGTAGGCCGTTATGTGCTGAGCCCGAAGATCTTCGAGCTGCTTGAAAGCACCGGCAGCGGTGCCGGTGGCGAGATCCAGCTGACTGATGCGATCGCGCAGCTGCTGAAGACCGAAGAGGTCGATGCCTATCGATTCGAGGGCACCCGCTTCGACTGCGGCACGCACCTGGGGTTGGTGGAGGCGACGATCCGGTTCGCGCTGGATAACCCGAAGCTGGCTGGCCCGGCGCGGGAGAAGCTGACGGCGATGCTGGCGGAATAAGGGTTTTATCAAGCGCTCCGTGCAGCGCCTTGATTGATACGTGATGGGCGGGACGGGTGGGCCTTTGCAGGACACGCCGTAAACCCCCCTCCGAGGTCCGGCCCAGCCGCTGGCGGCTGTGCGTTCGGGCGCTTGCGAAGCAGTGCTTCGCAAGCAAAGCGCCCTCACCCATGGGGGCTCGATGGCGCCATCCATGGCGCCAACGGTCCTGCAAAGGCCGACCCGTCCCGCCTGTCAGATTTCCCGTGGGCGCGGACGGGAAGGGCGGAATCAAAGGCAGAAGCACAAGCAAAAAGGCAGCCATAGGCTGCCTTTTTGCTTGTTGGGGTCTGATCCCTTTGCGCTGCAAAGGGCTCTGACCCCGGCCTTTGCCCCTGTCTTTGCTCACCCCTCCGCCGCGGGGAGGCTGGAAGGGCCGGGTCGGCAGGGCTGCCCGGGACCGTTGGCGCCATGGATGGCGCCATCGAGCCCCCATGGAGGGGTTCACGGCGTGTCCCGGGCAGCCCTGCCGACCCGGCCCACGCCATGAAGCCTAACGAGGCAACGCCTTGAACCTTACAGCGCCTCGAAAATGCCCGCCGCGCCCATGCCGGTGCCGATGCACATCGTCACCATGCCGTACTTCTGCTGGCGACGACGCAGGCCGTGCAGCAGGGTCGCGGTACGGATCGCGCCGGTCGCACCCAGCGGATGGCCCAGGGCGATCGCGCCGCCCAGCGGGTTGACCTTGCTCGGGTCCAGGCCGCAATCGCGGATCACCGCCAGCGACTGCGCGGCGAAGGCTTCGTTGAGCTCGATCCAGTCCAGCTGGTCCTGGGTCAGGCCGGCCTGCTTCAGTGCCTTCGGGATCGCGGCGATCGGGCCGATGCCCATCACTTCCGGACGCACGCCGGCCACCGAGAAACTGACGAAACGCGCCAGCGGGGTCAGGCCGTAATCCTTGATCGCCTGTTCCGAAGCCAGCAGCACGGCGCCGGCGCCATCGCTCATCTGCGAGGAGTTGCCGGCAGTGACGGTGCCGCCGAACTGGCCGTTGCGGAACACCGGACGCAGCTTGGCCAGGCCTTCGGCCGAGGAATCCGGGCGCGGGCCTTCGTCGGTGTCGGCTACCTTGTTGCGGGTGATGATGCGCTGGCCGTCGGCCAGGTCCGGCAGGTGCGAGACGATCTCGTACGGGCTGATCTCGTCCTTGAAGTCACCGTTCTGGATCGCGGCCATGGCCTTCTGGTGCGAGGCGAGGGCGAACGCATCCTGGTCTTCGCGCGAGACCTTCCATTCCTCGGCGACCTTCTCGGCGGTGATGCCCATGCCGTAGGCGATGGCCACGTGGTCGTTGTCGAACACGCTCGGTGCCATCGCGATCTTGTTGCCCATCATCGGCACCATCGACATCGACTCGGTGCCGCCGGCCAGCATCAGGTCGGCGTTGCCCAGGCGGATCGCGTCGGCGGCCTGCGCCACGGCCTGCAGGCCGGAGGAGCAGAAGCGGTTCACGGTCTGCGCGGCGATGGTGTTGGGCAGGCCGGCCAGCAGCACGCCGATGCGCGCCACGTTCATGCCCTGCTCGGCTTCCGGCATGGCGCAGCCGATGATTGCGTCATCGATGCGGTTGACGTCCACGCCCGGCGCCTGCGCGACGACGCTGCGCAACACGTGCGCAAGCATGTCGTCGGGGCGGGTGTTGCGGAACATGCCCTTGGGCGCCTTGCCAACCGGGGTGCGGGTGGCGGCGACGATGTAGGCGTCCTGGATTTGCTTGGTCATTGCAGTGATCTCTCGAATAGGTTTTGCCGGTGTGCCCACCAAGGTGGGCACCCACCAGAGGCAGAGGGATGCCGACCAGGGGCCGGCACCCGCCATCAATCAGTTACGCAGCGGCTTGCCGGTCTTCAGCATGTGCGCGATGCGGGCCTGGGTCTTTTCCTGCTGGGCCAGTTCGACGAAGTGCTTGCGCTCCAGGGTCAGCAGCCATTCTTCGTCGACCAGGGTGCCGCGGTCGACCTTGCCGCCGCACAGCACGGTGGCGATGCGCTCGGCGATCTCGTAGTCGTACGGGCTGATGAAACGGCCTTCCAGCATGTTGACCAGCATCATCTTGAAGGTGGCGATACCCACGTCACCGGCCACCTGGATGCGGCGTGCCGGCAGCGGCGGACGGTAGCCCGCTTCGGCCAGCGCACGGGCTTCGGCCTTGGCGATGTGCAGCGCCTCGTAGCTGTTGAACACCACCTTGTCGGTGCTGCGCAGCAGGCCCAGTTCCTTGGCGTTGACCGCCGAGTTGGAGACCTTGGCCATCGCCACGGTCTCGAAGGTCTTCTTCAGTTCGGCGAACACGTCACCGCCCGGGCCGGCGGCCTGCGAGGCACGCACGGCCAGTTCCTTCAGGCCACCGCCGGCCGGCAGCAGGCCGACGCCGGCCTCGACCAGGCCGATGTAGCTTTCCAGGAAGGCCACGGTCTTGGCGCTGTGCATCTGGAACTCGCAGCCGCCACCCAGGGCCAGGCCGCGCACGGCAGCCACCACCGGTACCAGCGAGTACTTGATGCGCTGGCTGGTGCGCTGGAAGTTGGCGACCATCTCTTCGAACTGGTCGACCTTGCCGGCCTGCAGCAGGCCGAGCGCACCGGCCAGGTCGGCACCGGCGGAGAAGGGCTCCTTCTGCTGCCAGATCACCAGGCCCTGGAAGTCCTTCTCGGCGCGGCTGACGCATTCCTGCAGGCCGTCCAGCACCTGGTCGGACACGGTGTTCATCTTGGTCTTGAAGCTGACCACGGCGATGCCGTCGCCGTCATGCCACATGCGCAGGCCGTCGTTCTCGAACACGGTCTCGCCCGGCGCGAACGTCTCGCCCAGCAGCGGATCGGGGAAGCGCTGGCGCTGGTACACCGGCAGCGACGAACGCGGCAGCTTGGCGTTGCGCGACGGGCTGTAGCTGCCCTCGGCGGCATGCACGCCGTCGCGGCCATCGAACACCCAGTCCGGCAGCGGGGCGTTGCTCATGCTCTTGCCGGCGACGATGTCATCGGCGATCCACTGCGCGACCTGCTTCCAGCCAGCGGCCTGCCAGGTTTCGAACGGGCCCAGCGACCAGCCGTAGCCCCAGCGGATGGCCAGGTCGACGTCGCGCGCGGTCTCGGCGATGTCGGCCAGGTGGTAGGCGCTGTAGTGGAACAGGTCGCGGAAGGTCGCCCACAGGAACTGCGCCTGCGGGTGCTGGCTCTCGCGCAGCTTGGCGAACTTCTCGGCCGGGTTCCTGATCTTCAGGATCTCGACCACTTCCGGTGCAGCGGCGCGGTCAGCCGGGCGGTAGTCCTGCTTTTCCAGGTCCAGCACGACGATGTCCTTGCCGACCTTGCGGAAGATGCCCGCGCCGGTCTTCTGGCCCAGCGCGCCCTTGGCGATCAGCGCGTCCAGCCACTTCGGCGACTTGAAGAACTCATGCCACGGGTCGTTGGGCAGGGTGTCGCCCATGGTCTTGATGACGTGGGCCATGGTGTCCAGGCCGACCACGTCGGAGGTGCGGTAGGTGGCCGACTTCGGGCGGCCGACCAGCGGGCCGGTCAGGCCGTCCACTTCATCGAAGCCCAGGCCGAACTGCTGGGTGTGGTGGATGGTGGACAGGATCGAGAACACGCCGATGCGGTTGCCGATGAAGTTCGGGGTGTCCTTGGCGTACACCACGCCCTTGCCCAGGGTGGTGACCAGGAATTCTTCCAGGCCTTCCAGCACGGCAGCATCGGTGGTGGTGGCCGGGATCAGCTCGGCCAGGTGCATGTAGCGCGGCGGGTTGAAGAAGTGCACGCCGCAGAAGCGGTGGCGCAGCTGCTCGGGCAGCACGTCGGCCAGCTTGTTGATGCCCAGGCCCGAGGTGTTGGAGGCCAGCACGGCGTGGTCGGCCACGAACGGGGCGATCTTCTTGTACAGGTCCTGCTTCCAGTCCATGCGCTCGGCAATGGCTTCGATGATCAGGTCGCAGTCCTTCAGCTGCTCCAGGCCGGACTCGTAGTTGGCCGGGGTGATGGCCTCGGCCAGCGACTTGCTGGCCAGCGGCGCCGGGCTCAGCTTGCCCAGGTTGGCGATCGCCTTCAGCACGATGCCGTCGGCCGGACCTTCCTTGGCGGGCAGGTCGAACAGCACGGTGTCGACGCCAGCGTTGGTGAGGTGGGCGGCGATCTGGGCACCCATGACGCCGGCACCCAGCACGGCGGCGCGGCGGACTAGCAGGGAATTGGACATGGTGTAGGGCCTTTGTTGGTCAGCAGTTACTGGGTGGGTCACACCCGGTGGAATCACGGGGAAGCGGGCAGGGCGCTGGCGCGTGCGGCGGCGCGGAACCCGGCTTCGGCGAAATGGATCAGTTCGTGGGCGGCATGGGCACGATGCGCCGCTTCGGTGACACCGGCGGGACGCTTGATCAGCCCGAAGTCGGCCATGGCATAGGTGAGCGAGCCGGCCAGGAAGTCCAGGCGCCAGTACAGCTCTTCCTTGCTCAGGTCGGGCGCGCATTCGGCAATCGCCTTGCCGAACGCACGCAGCACGTGGCCGTAGTGGTCGGACAGGAACTTGCGCAGGTTGTCGTTCTTCTCGGCGTAGGCGCGCGCGATCACGCGCACGAAGGCGCCGCCGTTCTGGCGGTCCTGGGCCAGCGCCAGCGCCGGCTCGACGAAGGCGGCCAGCACCGGGCGCAGCTGCCCGGGATGTTCGCTGCGGGCGCGCTCGAGCTGGGCCAGGCGGGCGCCGGTCATCTCGTCCATGCGGCGGCGGAACACCTCGTTGACCAGGTTTTCCTTGGAGCCGAAGTGGTAATTGACCGCTGCGATGTTGACGTCGGCCTGGCTGGTCACCTGGCGCAGCGAGGTGCCGGCGAAACCGTGCTGGGCAAACAGCTCCTCGGCGGCACCGAGGATGCGGTCCTTGGTCGAGAAGTGGGCGGGCTTGGCCATCGGCGGGCGGACCTTAATCAAACGATTGTTTGATACTAGAACCAGACGGTAGCGTATGGCATTTTGCAGTGCAGCAAAAATACCCGGGGCGGTCAGAATCCGCTCAGGTGGGTGAATGGGCGCAAAGGATAGTGCCGGCCGCTGGGGGCAGCCCGGCGGGCGCCAGCCTGCCGGCCAGCGGCCGGCACTACCACGACAGCGCTTTATCTTTTACAATTCGCCTACGTTTATCAGGCTAAGCCCGCGTCCCGACGCGGGTTTTTTTCATGTTACCCTTCGGGCCATCAGCGGCCCGATTCCATTGGAGACATCCCATGGCGCTGGAGCGCACCCTTTCGATCATCAAGCCGGACGCCGTTGCCAAGAACGTCATCGGCGAAATCTACGCCCGCTTCGAGAAGGCCGGCCTGAAGGTCGTGGCCGCCAAGTACAAGCAGCTGTCGCGCCGTGAAGCCGAAGGCTTCTACGCCGTGCACCGCGAGCGTCCGTTCTTCAACGCGCTGGTCGAGTTCATGATCTCCGGCCCGGTGATGATCCAGGCCCTGGAAGGCGAGAACGCCGTCCTGGCCCACCGCGACCTGCTGGGCGCCACCAACCCGAAGGAAGCCGCTGCGGGCACCATCCGCGCCGACTTCGCCGAATCCATCGATGCCAACGCCGCCCACGGCTCGGACTCGGTCGAGAATGCCGCGATTGAAATCGCCTACTTCTTCGCCGCCACCGAAGTCGTTTCGCGCTGAGAGTAATGCCGTGAACGAGGTCGTACAGTCCCCCGCCATCCAGCCGCTGCCGAAGTCGGCACCCACGGCTGGCAAGCAGAACCTGCTCGACCTCGATCGCGCGGGCCTGGAGAAGTTTTTCGTCGAGGTTCTCGGCGAGAAGAAGTTCCGTGCCCATCAGGTGATGAAGTGGATCCACCATCGCTACGTCACCGACTTCGATGAAATGACCGACCTCGGCAAGGTCCTGCGCGCCAAGCTGCAGGCCCATGCCGAGGTGCTGGTTCCGAACATCGTGTTCGACAAGCCCTCCGCCGACGGCACCCACAAGTGGTTGCTGGCGATGGGCGTGGATGGCAAGAACGCCATCGAGACCGTGTACATCCCCGACAAGACCCGCGGCACGCTGTGCGTGTCCTCGCAGGTCGGTTGCGGCCTGAACTGCACGTTCTGCTCCACCGCCACCCAGGGCTTCAACCGCAACCTGACCACCGCCGAGATCATCGGCCAGGTGTGGGTTGCCGCACGCCACCTGGGCAACGTGCCGCACCAGATGCGCCGCCTCACCAACGTGGTGATGATGGGCATGGGCGAGCCGCTGATGAATTTCGACAACGTCGTGCGCGCCATGAGCGTGATGCGCGACGACCTGGGCTACGGCCTGGCCAACAAGCGCGTGACCCTGTCGACCTCCGGCCTGGTGCCGCAGATCGACCGCCTGTCGGCCGAAAGCGACGTGTCGCTGGCGGTGTCGCTGCATGCGCCCAACGATGCGCTGCGCGAGACCCTGGTGCCGCTCAACAAGAAGTACCCGATCGCCGAGCTGATGGCCTCGTGCGCACGCTACCTGCGCGCCAACAAGCGCCGCGAATCGGTCACCTTCGAATACACCCTGATGAAGGGTATCAACGACAAGCCCGAGCATGCCCGCGAATTGGCCCGCCTGATGCGCCAGTTCGACAACGCGGTGCAGGCCAAGGATTCGGGCAAGGTCAACCTGATTCCGTTCAATCCGTTCCCGGGCACCCGCTACGAGCGTTCGGAAGAAGCGCACATCCGTGCCTTCCAGAAGATCCTGCTCGACAGCAACGTGCTGACCATGGTCCGCCGTACCCGTGGCGACGACATCGACGCCGCCTGCGGCCAGCTCAAGGGCCAGGTGATGGACCGCACCCGCCGCCAGGCGGAGTTCAACAAGACGCTGCAGGCGGGGAAGGGGAGCGATGCCGCGGCCTGACCGCCTCTGGCTGGCCCTGTTCGCAGGCGTGCTGGCCCTCTCGGTCGGCGGCTGCAAATCCCAACCCAAGGCCAAGCTGGGCCCCAGCGTGGCGCCGGTGTACTCGGTCCGCGATCCGGACAACGTCCGCCGCCAGGTGCGCTGGCAGGATCTGCTGGCGCTGGCCGCCCGCGACATGCAGGTCGGCAACCTCGATGCGGCCGAGCGCAAGGCCCGTGAGGCGCAGAAGCTGGCGCCGGAGGCTCCGGATGCGCTGGTGCTGCTGGCCGGCATCGACGAGCGCCGGGGCCGCACCCCGCAGGCCGGCGAGAGCTTCCGCAGGGCTGCCGAACTGGCGCCGCAGCGTGGCGACATCCTCAACAATTACGGTGCCTGGCTGTGCCAGCAGGGCCGGCCGGCCGAGTCGCTGGTCTGGTTCGACCGCGCCCTGCAGGCGCCAGGCTATGCCACGCCGGCCGAGGCGCAGGCCAATGCCGGCGGCTGCGCACTGGATGCCGGCCAGTTCGAACGTGCCGAACGCGACCTTCGCGCGGCGCTGACGACACTGCCTGACAACCCGGTCGCACTCGAGGCGATGGCCCAGCTCAGCTTCCGCCAGGGCCGCTACATGGAGGCCCGGGCCTTCGCCGAACGTAGGATGGCGGCTGCACCCGCAACGCGTTCCGTGTTACAACTTGCGTCTGAAATCGAAGCGCGGCTGGGCGATCGGGCGGCATCTGATCGCTATCTCCAGCGGATTCGACAGGAATTTCCGCAGGAAGCGGGCTCCTAACTCCAGGGTTGATGCATTGTGATTGATGACCAGACTGTGAGCGCTCTCGAGACTGCGGCCGGCTGCGGCACCCGCCTGCGCCAGGCCCGCGAAGCGGCCGGACTGACCCTCGAGGATGTCGGTACGCGCCTGCGCATGCCGGTCCAGGTGGTCAAGTCGCTGGAAGAGGAACAATGGCAGAAGCTCGGCGCGCCGGTGTTCGTGCGTGGCCAGCTGCGCAGCTATGCACGCCTGCTCAACGTGGATGTGAGCCAGCTGCTGGAGCAGGCCCAGGTCGGCCCGGTGGTTCCGCCCACCCTGGTCAGCCATACCCATACCCCGCGCGCGCGCCGCATTGCCGAGAATCTCGGCCGGCGCATGCTCTATGTCGGCATCACCGCGGTCCTGGCCGTGCCGGTGTGGTTCGCCACCCGTGGCCACTTCGACGGCAGTGCCACCCCGACGCCGAACACCGCCTCGCTGGACGCGATCCCGGCCGCCGTGCCGGTGGCTCCGTCCGCCGCAGGCGTCGAGCCGGCCACGCCGGTTGACGTGGCGAGCGCCCCGGCCAGCAAGCCGGCCGCGACCCCGTACGTGGCCTCGCTGGCCCCGGTGCCGCGATCGGCCCCGGCGCCGGCCGCTGCCGCCAACACGCTGGAGATGCAGTTCAGCGGCGACAGCTGGGTCGATATCGGCGGCCCGGACGGTGCCACCGTCGAGAAGGCACTGATCAAGTCCGGCGAAAGCCGCAGCTTCACCCCGGGCCAGGTGACCCGGGTGACCCTGGGCAACGCCTCGGCGGTCCAGGTTCAGCAGAACGGCGCTATCGTCGATCTGACCCCCTACCAGCGAGCCAACGTGGCACGCTTTCAGGTATCCTCTGAAGGCTCCGTAGTCCCGGTTTCGCACTGAGGCGCGGTTTCACCACCTTCGATTAAACCCAATGGTCCCTCCCGATGGGCGGGGCGAGAGTACGCATGGCGATCGACGATCTGCTCGACGAGCACGAACAAAGTGAACGCGTCCGCAGCTGGCTGCGGAAGAATGGCGCCAGCATCCTTGGTGGCGTGGTCATCGCCATCGGTGCCATCGCTGGCTGGCAGTGGTACCAGAAGGATCAGGGCGGCAAGCTGGCCTCGGCCAATGTCGAGTACCAGAAGGCGCTGCTCGGCCTGCAGCAGAACAAGCTCGACGATGCCTCCAAGGCCGTGAAGGCGCTTGAAGCCGGCCCGTCCAGCATCTACGGCGACCTCGCGGCGCTGCAGCTGGCCAAGGCCCAGGTCGACGCCGGCAAGAACGAAGAGGCGCTGGCCACCCTGCGCGGCGTGAAGGTCGAAGGTGACCTGCAGCGCGTGGTCGACCAGCGCGTGGCCCGCCTGCTGGTGGCCACCGGCAAGAGCGACGAGGCGATCAAGCTGCTGGGCAGCGCCACCGACAGCAGCAGCCTGGAAATCCATGGCGATGCGCTGATGGCGCAGGGCAAGCGTGACGACGCCCGTGCACAGTACGAGAAGGCGCTGAAGTCGCTGGACGTGGCAGCGCCGCAGCGGCGCCTGCTGGAAACCAAGGTTATGGATGCCGGCGGCACGGTCGCCGCCCCTGCGGAGTCGGTTTGATGAGTCAGAAGGTCATGATCACCCGCGTCGCCACCGTGCTCCTGATGGGCATGGCCCTGACCGGCTGCAGCACCGTGAAGGGCTGGTTCGCCGGCAAGGACGCGGCAGCGAAGAAGGCCCAGGAGCCGGCTGAGCTGGTCAAGTTCGAGCCCAGCGTCAAGGTCAACAAGGCCTGGTCGGTCAACCTCGGCAAGGGCGAGCGTCGCATCGGCGTGCGCCAGGGCCCGGCGGTGGCCAACGGCCACGTGTTCGCTGCGGCGATCACCGGTGGCGTGCACGCCATCGACCTGCAGACCGGCAAGAAGGTCTGGACCTGGGAGCCGAAGAAGGAAAAGAAGAAGCCGAAGCTGCGCCTGTCCGGCGGCCCGGGTGTCGGTGAGAACCTGGTCGTGATCGGCACGCTGGACGGCCAGGTCATTGCCCTGGACATCAACGACGGCAGCGAGAAGTGGCGCGCCCGTGTTCCGGGTGAAGTCATTGCCGCACCGGCCGTGGCCCAGGGCCTGGTGTTCGTGCGCAGCAACGATGGCCGCGTGACCGCCTTCGATGCCGGCAACGGCACCCAGAAGTGGTTCAACCCGAGCGAACTGCCGGCGCTGACCGTGCGCGGCAACGCGCCGGTGGTCACCGGCCCGGGCGTGCTGTTCATCGGCAAGGACGAGGGCGCGGTTGCGGCCCTGGCCCAGCAGGATGGCCGCACGCTGTGGGAACAGAACATCGGCAACGGCGAAGGCCGTACCGAGCTTGAGCGCATGGCCGACGTTGACGGTGCTCCGGTACTGGAGGGCAACACCCTCTACGTGAGCAGCTTCAAGAACCAGACCATGGCCATCGAAGGCCCGACCGGTCGCCCGCTGTGGGCGCGCGACCATGGCGGTGCCGGTGGCGTGGCGGTGTCGTCGGGCAATGTGTTCGTCACCGACAACAAGGGCGGCGTGTTCGGCCTGGACAAGGCGACCGGCGCGGCGATGTGGTCGCAGACCGAGCTGGCGCGTCGTTCGCTGACCGGCCCGGTACTGCAGGGTGATTACGTGGTCGTCGGTGACTACAAGGGATACGTGCACTGGTTGAAGACCTCCGATGGTGCGATGGCGGCACGGGCGAAGAGCGGCGGTGACGCCCTGCTGGCCCAGCCGGTCGTCGCAGACGGGGTGCTGCTGGTGCAGAACGTTGATGGCAAGCTGACCGCCTTCCGGTTGGCAAATTAAAAATTGGAGTAATCGCGATGCTGCCTTTGGTCGCCCTGGTTGGACGGCCGAATGTCGGCAAGTCGACTATTTTCAATGCGCTGACGCGCACCCGTGACGCGCTGGTCCATGACCAGCCCGGCGTCACCCGCGACCGCAACTACGGTGTCTGCCGTCTGGACGAGGACAACCATTTCCTCGTCGTCGACACCGGCGGTATCGCGGAAGAGGAAGAGGGTCTGGCCGGTGCTACCACCCGCCAGGCCCGCGCCGCTGCGGCGGAAGCGGACCTGATCCTGTTCGTGGTCGACGCCCGTGAGGGTACGTCGGCGATGGACGACGAGATCCTGGCCTGGCTGCGCAAGCTGTCGCGCCCGACGCTGCTGCTGATCAACAAGATCGACGGCACCGACGAGGACAGCGTTCGTTCGGAATTCGCCCGTTACGGCTTCGGCGAGATGCTGACCGTGTCGGCGGCGCATCGTCAGGGTCTGGACGACCTGCTGGACGAAGTGATCCAGCGCCTGCCGGAAGAAGGCAGCGGCGAAGAGCTGGACAACGATCCGAACCGCATCCGCATCGCCTTCGTCGGCCGCCCCAACGTGGGCAAGTCGACCCTGGTCAACCGCATCCTCGGCGAGGAGCGCATGATCGCTTCCGACGTGCCGGGTACCACCCGCGACTCGATCGCGGTGGACCTGGAGCGTGACGGCCGCGAGTACCGCCTGATCGATACCGCCGGCCTGCGCCGCCGCTCGCGCGTGGACGAGGTCGTCGAGAAGTTCTCGGTGGTCAAGACCATGCAGTCGATCGAGCAGTGCCAGGTGGCCGTGCTGATGCTGGATGCCACCGAAGGCGTGACCGACCAGGATGCCACCGTGCTTGGCGCCGTGCTCGATGCCGGCCGCGCACTGGTGATCGCCATCAACAAGTGGGATGGCCTGACCGAGTACCAGCGCGAACAGGCCGAGACCCTGCTGTCGCTGAAGCTGGGCTTCGTGCCGTGGGCCGAATCGGTGCGCATCTCGGCCAAGCATGGCTCGGGCCTGCGCGAGCTGTTCCGTGCGGTGCACCGCGCGCACGAGTCGGCCAACAAGACCTTCACCACCAGCGAAGTGAACAAGGCGCTGGAAGTGGCCTACGAGACCAACCCGCCGCCGACCATCCGCGGCCATGTCTCCAAGCTGCGTTACGTGCACCCGGCCGGCGCAAACCCGCCGACCTTCATCGTGCACGGCACGCGCCTGAAGGAGCTGCAGGAATCGTACAAGCGCTACCTGGAGAACTTCTTCCGCAAGCGCTTCAAGCTGATCGGCACCCCGGTGAGCTTCATCTTCCGCGAGGGTACCAACCCGTACGAGGGCAAGAAGAACGTCCTCACCGAGCGGCAGGTCAAGGCCAAGCGGCGCTTGATGAAGCACGTCAAGGGCAAGTGATGCAGAAGAAGGCGGCCGCAGGGCCGCCTTTTTCGTTTGACGCTTTGTGGCCGCCTTTCCTCAGGCGCTGCCCCACGGCAACAGGACGCCACGGAACCTCATCCTTCCTGACGACAGGCGGTCATACGCCTCGGTCGCCTGGTCCAGATCAAAGGTCTCGACCATTGGCTTCACCTTGCCGGCGGCGGCAAGCTGCAGCACTTCGCTGAGGTAGTGCTGGCCACCATGGGTGGCGCCGATCACGCGCTGGCGCATCATGTGGAACGGCACGCCTTCGGACGAGATCGAGAAGGGCTGGCTGAAGTCCAGGCCGCACAGCACAACGCGCCCATCGACACGCAGGCCGGTCATCGCCTCTTCGGCCGAGCTGAATTCATTGGTGGTCACCAGCAGTACGTCGGCGCCGCCGATGTCCTTCAGCTCCTTGCCATTGGCAACCACCTGGTCGGCGCCCAGCTGCAGGGCGAGCGCGTGCTTGTCTGCAGAATGGGTGAGGGCGATGGTCTCGAAGCCACAGGCCTTGGACAGCTGCAGGGCGACATGGCCCAGTCCGCCGATGCCAAGTACCGCAATCTTCTCCCGTGGCTGGGGCGCCGCATCGCGCAGCCCGCTCCAGGTGGTGTAACCGGCACACATCATCGGCGCCGCGTCCACGTAGGAGAGGCCGTCAGGCAGCAGTACCGTGCCTTCGGCAGAGATGGCGATGTACTGTGCGTGTCCACCCTGCGCAGCGAAGCCGGTGGTGCGAGGTGCATCGCAGTTCATTGCGGTCTGCCCGGACAAGGGCCGGCTCTCGCGGCAGTAGGGGCATCGCCCGCACGCGGATTGGACCCATGAGGTGCCCACGCGATCGCCCACCCGGCGCGTGTGCACGCCCGCGCCCACTTCCACGACCTCGCCGACCACTTCATGCCCCGGTGTCTGCGGATAGATGTCGCCGCCATAGCCTTGGGTTGCCCACACGTCCGTGTAGCACATGCCTGATGCGTGGACCTTGACCAGTACCTGGCCCGGTTCGATCACAGGCATCGGCACCTCCTGTACCTGCCACGGCACATTCGGCCCGGTCATCACAACCGCTTTCATCGTCTTCATCGTCTTGATCCTGTCCCGGTGGGTGAGCGCCGGAGGCGTGCGCCCACCGACACCCCGGAGCGTAGAATCGGCTGACTATCAAGACAATCGCTTCAATATTTCACGATATGGTGAGTCGAATTCAGCAATCGAGCGGAGGTGATCTGGCCGCCTTCACGGCGTTCCTGGCGGTGGCAGCGCACCGGAGCTTCCGCAGCGCGGCGGCAGAGTTGAACATCACGCCGTCGGCGATCAGTCATGCGATCAAGGCGCTCGAGCAGCGGCTGGGTGCGCGCCTGTTCAACCGCACCACGCGCAGCGTCTCGCTGACCGACGCCGGGGAGCGCCTGGCGGAAAAGCTGCGGCCGGCCATGGCCTCGATCGAGGAGGCCCTGCAGTCCGTGGACACTGAAGCCGGCACGCCGCGTGGCACGGTCCGCATCAACGCCAGTGAAGGCGCCATACGGCTCGTGCTGAAGCCGGTGCTTGCGCGCTTCCTGCGCCAGTATCCGCAGGTCCACCTGGACATCGTCAGTGACGGCAGGTTGGGCGATATCGTGTCGGAGGGTTTCGACGCAGGCATCCGCCTGACCGAAGCCGTGCCCCAGGACATGGTCGCGGTAGCGGTGACCGCCCCCATGCGCTTCGCGGCGATTGCTTCGCCGACGTACCTGCAGGCGCGTGGCCGGCCACTGCGGCCGCTGGATCTGCATCAGCACGACTGCATTCGTTTCCGCTTCGAAAGTGGGGCGATCTACCGTTGGGAGTTCGAGCATCAAGGCACCACCGAGCGGGTGAACGTCTCCGGGCCGATCACGCTGACGGACCAGCCGTTGATGGTCGACGCGGCCATTGAAGGTATCGGCATTGCCTTCGTTCCCGAGCATCTGGCGCTGGAGCCATTGGCCGATGGCCGCCTGCTGCGGCTGCTCGAGGACTGGTGTCCTGAGTTTCCCGGGCTTTCGCTGTACTACCCGGGCCATCGACATGTGCCGCCTGGGCTGAAAGCGCTGATCGGTCTTCTTCAGGAACAGCACGGCGGGCGCGGGCAGCCTGGGTAGCGCCGGGCATTGGTCAAGGCATGGCAGAGCGGCCTGCGCGATAATGCGGCCATGAGCATCCGAGAGCTTTCCCCCGCGCAGGCGCGCGAGCGCCTGGCCCATGGCGCCGTGCTGATCGATGTGCGCGAGGCGCACGAACGGGCCGGCGGCATGGCCGAGGGCGCGCGTGGCGTGGCCAAGGGCGCGCTGCAGGCCGACCCGGCCTCGCATCTGCCGCGGCACGACCAGGAAATCCTGCTGATCTGCCAGAGCGGCAAGCGCTCGGCCGATGCCGCGCTGTTCCTGCGGGAGGCCGGGTATGCCAACGTCGCTTCCGTGACGGGCGGTACCGTGGCCTGGCGCGAGCAGGTGCTGCCGCTGGTGCAGCCGCTGACCAGTGCGGCCGACCGCGACTTCTACGACCGCTATTCGCGCCACCTGCTGCTGCCGCAGGTGGGCGAGGCCGGCCAGCGTCGCCTGCAGCAGTCGCGCGTGCTGGTGCTGGGCGCGGGTGGGCTGGGCGCACCGGCCGGCTTCTATCTGGCTGCGGCCGGGGTAGGGCACCTGCGCTTCGCCGACCACGACCGCGTGGAGCGCAGCAACCTGCACCGGCAGATCGTGCACACCGAAGCCAGCGTCGGCCAGTTCAAGGTCGATTCCGCGCGTGAGCGGTTGCTGGCATTGAACCCGTCGATCGAGGTCGAAGCGGTACCCGCGCGCGTCACTTCCGAGAACGTCGACGCGCTTCTGGACGGTGTGGACGTGGTGCTGGACGGCTCGGACAACTTCCCGCTGCGTTACCTGCTCAACGACGCCTGCATCAAGCACGCCAAGCCACTGGTGTACGCCGCCATCGAGCGCTTTGACGGCCAGGTAAGCGTGTTTGACGCCGGCCGCCAGCGCGGCGTGGCACCGTGCTACCGCTGCCTGTTCCCCGAGCCGCCGCCGCCGGAGTTCGCGCCGAACTGTTCCGAGGCCGGTGTGCTGGGCGTGCTGCCGGGGCTGGCCGGGGTGCTGCAGGCCACCGAGGTGCTGAAGCTGCTGTTGGGCATCGGTGAGCCGCTGGTGGGGCGGCTGCTGCGCTTCGATGCGCTGGGCATGCGCTTCCGCGAGACCGGTATCCGGCCCGACCCGCACTGCCCGGTGTGCGCGCCGGGCGTGCCATTCCCGGGGTATATCGATTACGCCGCGTTTTGTCGGGGTGGGTGAACCCGGCTGGGGGAGGCTTTGGTAGATGCCGACCTTGGTCGGCGCTCTCGTGCCAACCAAGGTTGGCACCTACCGAAGCGGGTGCAAGGTTGGCACCTACCGAAGCGGGTGCAAGGTTGGCACCTACCGAAGCGGGTGCAAGGTTGGCGCGTGCCGAAGCGGGTGTGCGGTTTCGGGATGATGCTTGGGGTCACTCCCCACATCGTTCCACCTCCAAGACAATCCGGCGCAACATGCGTGCTATTGCCGTCATCGGCATTGCTCTATTGTTGAACCCGATTCTGGATCTTGGGGAAAGCACCGCATGGCGGTAGAAGCAGCGACCAGCGAGCTGGTCAAGGTCGTGGCCCTGTTGGGCGCGGCGGTGGTGATGGTGCCTTTGTTCCGCCGGGCCGGCCTGGGCTCGGTGCTGGGCTACTTCGCCGCTGGCCTGGCGATCGGACCGTTCGGGCTGGGCTGGTTCTCCGACCCGCAGGCGATCCTGCATACCGCCGAGCTCGGCGTGGTGATGTTTCTGTTCGTGATCGGCCTGGAGATGCGGCCCTCGCACCTGTGGAGCCTGCGCAAGGAAATCTTCGGGCTGGGCACGCTGCAGATCGTCACCTGTGCGCTGGTGCTGACCAGCATTGCCAAGCTGTTCGGCTTCCCCTGGCAGGTGGCCTTCATCGGCGCCACTGGCTTCGTGCTCACCTCCACCGCGGTGGTGATGCAGCTGCTGGCCGAGCGCGGTGACATCGCGCTGCCGTCGGGGCAGAAGATCGTCTCGATCCTGTTGTTCGAAGACCTGCTGATCGTGCCGTTGCTGGCGCTGGTGGCGTGGATGGCGCCGAGTGCGGGCAGCGCCGATGGCGAAGGCTCGCGCTGGCTGTCGGTGGCGATCGGCGTCGGTGCCATCGTCGGCCTGGTGCTGGTCGGCCGCTTCCTGCTCAATCCCTTGTTCCGCGTGCTGGCCGAATCGAAGGCGCGCGAGGTGATGACCGCCGCCGCGCTGCTGGTGGTGCTGGGCGCGGCGCTGCTGATGCAGCTGTCCGGCCTGTCGATGGCGATGGGCGCGTTCCTGGCCGGCGTGCTGTTGAGCGAGTCGACCTTCCGTCACCAGATTGAGGCGGACATTGAACCGTTCCGCGGCATCCTGCTCGGCCTGTTCTTCCTCAGCGTGGGCATGGCGCTGGACCTGAGCGTGGTAGCCGCGCACTGGCAGCTGATCCTCGGCCTGGTGCTGGCGTTGATGGCGGCCAAGGCGCTGTGCATCTACGTGGTCGCGCGCATCATGGGCAGCGACCACGCGCAGGCGCTGGATCGCGGTGTGCTGATGGCGCAGGGCGGCGAGTTCGCCTTCGTGCTGTTCTCCGCCGCCGCATCGGCCGGCGTGATCGACCTGGACATCAATGCCAACTTCACCGCCGTGGTGGTGCTGTCGATGGCGCTGACCCCGCTGGTGGTGCTGGTCTACAAGCGCGTGGCGCCGAAGCCGACGGTGAACATGGACGGCGTGGACGAGGCCGATGGCCTGTCCGGCAGCGTGCTGCTGATCGGCTTCGGCCGCTTCGGCCAGGTCGCCAGCCAGTCGCTGCTGGCGCGCGACGTGGACGTGACCATCATCGACAACGATGTGGAGATGATCCAGAGCGCGGCGCGGTTCGGTTTCAAGATCTATTACGGCGATGGCACGCGCCTGGACGTGCTGCATGCTTCGGGTGCCGCGACCGCGCGCGCGATTGCGGTGTGCGTGGACAAGGCCGAAGCCGCCGACCGCATCGTCGAACTGGTGGCGCATGAGTTCCCGCAGGCCAAGCTGATGGTGCGCTCGTTCGACCGCGAGCATTCGCTGCGGCTGATCCATGCCGGTGTCGATTTCCAGATCCGCGAGACGTTTGAATCGGCGGTGCTGTTTGGCCAGGCAGCGCTGGTGGAACTGGGTGCGGATGAGGATGACGCGGTGGAGATTGCCGAGCAGATCCGTCGCCGCGATGCTGAGCGCTTCGAGCTGGAAATTGCCGGCGGTGGTTTGAATGCCGGCGCGCGGATGATCTACGGCAACAGCCCGCAGGGCGTACCGACACCGACCCCGTTCACCGCACCGAAGCGCGCGAGCAAGACGCTGAACCCGCAGGACGTGCCGGAAGAGGAAGAGTAGCCCCGGTAGTGCCGGCCGCTGGCCGGCAATTACGGAAACGTTCCGACGTCATGAGGTTGCCGGCCAGCGGCCGGCACTACCGGCAGATACGGAAACGTTCCGACGCCATGGGGTTGCCGGCCAGCGGCCGGCACTACCGGGGCGCGGTGTCGACGCGCGGCGGTGGGCGAGGGGGCCTGAATCGGGGACAATAGCGTCCCCGCCGCCCCACGCCCGCTCCCGATGACCGATTCCGCCCCCCAGCTTCCTGCCCGCATCCTTGATGGCCGCCGTATCGCCGAGGACCTGCTCGACAGCCTGAAGGTGCGCGTCGACGCCCGTGTGGCCGCCGGTGGCAGCCGTCCGGGCCTGGCCGTGGTGCTGGTGGGCGGCGACCCGGCCTCGACCGTGTACGTGCGCAACAAGCGCCGTGCCGCCGAGAAGGTCGGCATCGAAGCGCATGACTACGATCTGCCGGCCGGCACCACCGAAGCCGAGCTGCTCGACTTGATCGACCAGCTCAACGCCGATCCGAAGATCAACGGCATCCTGATCCAGCTGCCGCTGCCGGGCATTCCGGACGCGCGCCGGCTGATCCAGCGCATCGACCCGCGCAAGGACGTGGACGGTTTCCATCCGGAAAACGTCGGCCACCTGGCCCTGCGCGAGTTCGGCCTGCGCCCGTGCACCCCGCGTGGCATCACCACGCTGCTGGGCCACACCGACCAGCCGGTACGCGGCCGCAACGCCACCATCGTGGGCGTGAGCAACCACGTCGGCCGGCCGATGGGCCTGGAACTGCTGATTGCCGGCTGCACCGTGACCAGCTGCCACAAGTTCACCCCCAAGGACGTGCTGGAACAGGCCGTGCGCAACGCCGACATCCTGGTGGTGGCGGTGGGTCGCCCGGGCATCGTGCCGGGCGAGTGGGTGAAGCCGGGCGCGGTGGTGATCGACGTGGGTATCAACCGGTTGGATGACGGCCGGTTGGTGGGCGATGTAGGGTTTGAAGCGGCTGCGCAGCGGGCCAGCTGGATCACCCCGGTTCCGGGCGGCGTCGGCCCGATGACCGTGGCCACGTTGATGCAGAACACCCTGGAAGCGGCCGAAGCGCTGAGCTGACCGGCTGTTGGGGAGGCCTGCTGTTGGTGGGTGCCAACCTTGGTTGGCACAAGCAGGGAGAGGCCTTTGCCCCATCTGGGGTGAGGGTGCCGGATGGATTGTGCCAACCAAGGTTGGCACCCACCCAAGGCAATTCCCGGGTGGCTTGGATGCCCGGCATGACCCGCTCCTGGTAGGTGCCAACCTTGGTTGGCACAAGCAGGAAGAGGCCTTTGCCCCATCTGGGGTGAGGGTGCCGGATGGATTGTGCCAACCAAGGTTGGCACCCACCCAAGGCAGTTCCCGGGTGGCTTGGATGCCCGGCATGACCCGCTCCTGGCAGGTGCCAACCTTGGTTGGCACAAGCAGGAAGAGGCCTTTGCCCCATCTGGGGTCAGGGTGTCGGATGGATTGTGCCAACCAAGGTTGGCACCCACCCAGTCCCCCTGAACCATTCGCCGCCCGCGCGACACTGCGTCGCATCTACCCCCTGCCACAGGGCGCGAAAACAGGGTAAAATGTCGCGCTTCCCCACATCTCGGGTATGCCGATGCTGCGCATCCAGGCTGAAGCACTCACTTACGACGACGTCTCGCTCGTCCCCGCCCATTCGACCATCCTGCCCAAGGACGTCAACCTCGAAACGCGGTTGACTCGCGACCTGAAGCTGAAGCTTCCGATCCTGTCCGCAGCCATGGATACCGTCACCGAAGCCCGCCTGGCCATCGCCATGGCACAGCTCGGCGGCATGGGCATCATCCACAAGAATCTCAGCCTGGAACAGCAGGCCGCGGAAGTGGCCAAGGTCAAGAAGTTCGAGGCCGGTGTCATCCGCGACCCGATCACCGTCGGCCCGGAAACCACCATCCGCGACGTGCTGGCCCTGACCCAGGCGCACAACATCTCCGGCGTGCCGGTGGTGGGCAGCGACGGCCTGCTGGCCGGCATCGTGACCCACCGCGATATGCGCTTCGAAACCGAGCTGGACGATCCGGTCCGCCACATCATGACCAAGAAGGATCGCCTGATCACGGTCAAGGAAGGCGCCGCCTCCGACGAAGTGCTGCAGCTGCTGCACCGCAACCGCATCGAAAAGGTGCTGGTGGTCAATGATTCGTTTGAACTGCGTGGCCTGATCACCGTCAAGGACATCCAGAAGAACACCGACTTCCCGAACGCCGCCAAGGATCTGTCGACCCGCCTGCTGGTCGGCGCTGCCGTCGGCGTGGCTGGCGATACCGATCGCCGCGTGGAAGCGCTGGTCGCCGCCGGCGTGGACGTGATCGTGGTCGATACCGCGCACGGCCACTCGCAGGGCGTGCTGGACCGCGTCAGCTGGGTCAAGAAGAACTTCCCGAACGTGCAGGTCATCGGTGGCAACATCTGCACCGGCGAAGCCGCACTGGCGCTGCTGGACAGCGGCGCGGACGCGGTCAAGGTCGGCATCGGCCCGGGCTCGATCTGCACCACGCGCGTCGTTGCCGGCGTCGGCGTGCCGCAGGTCACCGCCATTGATCTGGTGGCCGAAGCGCTGCAGGACCGCATCCCGCTGATCGCCGACGGTGGCATCCGCTACTCGGGCGACATCGGCAAGGCGCTGGCCGCCGGTGCCTCGACCATCATGGTTGGCGGCCTGCTGGCCGGTACCGAGGAATCGCCGGGCGAGACCGAGCTGTACCAGGGGCGTTCGTACAAGAGCTACCGCGGCATGGGTTCGCTGGCTGCCATGGAGAAGGGGTCGAAGGACCGCTACTTCCAGGACGCCGCCACCGCCGACAAGCTGGTGCCGGAAGGCATCGAAGGCCGCGTGCCGTACCGCGGCCCGGTGGGCGGCATCATCCACCAGCTGATGGGCGGCCTGCGCGCCACCATGGGCTACGTGGGCTGCGCCACCATCGAAGACATGCGCAGCAAGCCCAAGTTCGTCAAGATCAGCGGCGCCGGCCAGCGTGAGAGCCACGTCCACGACGTGACGATCACCAAAGAGCCGCCGAACTACCGCGCCTGACGCGGGATGAGCAAAGAGGAACGAGGAAGCTGATTCCCGTTCCTCTTTTTCCATCTGCTGCTGCAAATCTGATTTCGTTTTCCCTACTGCATTGCCAGGGCGCCATGACCAACATCCATAACGACAAGATCCTGATCCTCGATTTCGGCGCGCAGTACACGCAGCTGATCGCCCGCCGCATCCGCGAGCTGGGCGTCTACTGCGAAATCTGGGCGTGGGACCACAACCCGGCCGAGATCGCGGCGTTTGGCGCCAAGGGCATCATCCTGTCCGGTGGCCCGGAATCGACCACGCTACCGGGTGCGCCGGCCGCGCCGCAGGAAGTGTTCGACAGTGGCCTGCCGATCTTCGGCATCTGCTACGGCATGCAGACCCTGGCCGCGCAGCTGGGTGGTGCCACCGAAGCGGCGGACCAGCGCGAGTTCGGCCACGCCGAAGTGAACGTGATCAACCCGGACGCGCTGTTCAAGGGCCTGAGCGACCACGGCGGCGAGCCGAAGCTGAATGTCTGGATGAGCCACGGCGACCACGTCTCCGTTGCGCCGCCGGGCTTCACCATCACCGCCACCACCGACCGCATTCCGGTGGCCGCCATGGCCAACGAAGAAAAGCGCTGGTACGGCGTGCAGTTCCACCCGGAAGTGACCCACACCCTGCAGGGCCAGGCGCTGCTGCGCCGCTTCGTGGTGGACGTGTGCGGCTGCCAGACCCTGTGGACCGCCGCCAACATCATCGACGATCAGATCGCCCGTGTGCGCGAACAGGTGGGCGATGACGAAGTGATCCTGGGCCTGTCCGGCGGCGTCGATTCGTCGGTTGTGGCTGCGCTGCTGCACAAGGCCATCGGCGAGAAGCTGACCTGCGTGTTCGTGGATACCGGCCTGCTGCGCTGGCAGGAAGGCGACCAGGTGATGGCAATGTTTGCCGAGCACATGGGCGTAAAGGTGGTGCGCGTGAATGCCGCCGACCGTTACTTCGCTGCGCTGGAAGGCGTGAGCGACCCGGAAGCCAAGCGCAAGATCATCGGCAACCTGTTCGTTGAGATCTTCGACGAAGAGTCGAACAAGCTGAAGAACGCCAAGTGGCTGGCGCAGGGCACCATCTACCCGGACGTGATCGAGTCGGCCGGCAGCAAGACCGGCAAGGCGCATGTGATCAAGAGCCACCACAACGTGGGCGGCCTGCCGGAGCACATGAAGCTGGGCCTGGTGGAGCCGCTGCGCGAGCTGTTCAAGGACGAAGTGCGCCGCCTGGGCGTTGAGCTGGGCCTGCCGCGCACCATGGTCTACCGCCATCCGTTCCCGGGCCCGGGCCTGGGCGTGCGTATCCTGGGCGAAGTGAAGCGCGAATACGCCGAGCTGCTGGCCAAGGCCGATGCCATCTTCATTGATGAGCTGCGGAAGGCGGACCTGTACGACAAGACCAGCCAGGCGTTTGCCGTGTTCCTGCCGGTGAAGTCGGTGGGCGTGGTGGGTGATGCGCGTGCGTATGAGTGGGTGATTGCGCTGCGGGCCGTGGAGACGATCGACTTCATGACCGCGCATTGGGCACATCTGCCGTATGAGTTCCTGGGGACGGTGAGCAATCGGATCATCAATGAGTTGCGGGGGGTGTCGCGGGTTGTCTATGACATCTCGGGGAAGCCGCCGGCTACTATTGAGTGGGAATGAGTTGAAGAGCGAGGGCGCCGAGAGGCGCCCTTGTTGTTTGAGGGGAGGGGCGAGCCTATCAGTTGAGTCTAATGGGCGGGCCTAGCTGGGGCATTGACGACCATTGGGCGCTGATACAATGTCACTGGTAACCACTTCGCCAAGATCTGACTCGTAGAGCCACAGCTTGCGAAGTATCAAGCCCGTCGTGCTGACAGCCGAGTTCTTGGGCGGGCTGGATTAATGGCTTCGAGAATGGGAGGAGGCGCGATGGAGCGGATGTGGATGGTTCGCGGCGATGGCGGTACCTTGTATGACGCTTTTCGAGAGCGCGGTGTCGTTGCTGTCGGCTGGAATCAGCTCGCTGCTCATGCCAAACCTGGCGTCGGTCGAAAACAGCTGATCGGCCTCTATCAGGCGGCTGAGCCCCAGGCCAAGCATGGCACGGCAGTGTCAGGCGCTTCTCAGGTCTGGCGCTTCGTCAATGACATCCGAGATGGCGATTGGGTTATTACCTATTCTCCTTCAAATCGACTGTACTCGATCGGTAAGATTGCTGGTCCAGCTAAGCATCATGCCGATTGGGCAGAGCAGGGCATGTCTTTGGCCCGAGACGTTCACTGGGGCGAGCAAGAATTGCCGCGCGATCGTTTGGGCGCTGGGACAAAGAACAGTCTCGGTTCCACCTTGACGTTGTTCGAGGTGCCGCGAGTCGCTGCCGCTGAAGTTCTCGCTGCGGCTCTGGGCCAACCAGCCCCGATGACCGATGATGAGGTCGCTGAGATTGTGGCAGATCCGTTGGCTGACATTGACTCTCAGGCGGTGGAGCGGATCAAGGACCGCGTCAACGAGCTTGATTGGGACGATATGCAGCAGCTGGTGGCCGGGATCCTGCGCGCCATGGGCTACAAGACTCAGGTCTCTCCGCCTGGTTTAGACCGAGGCAAAGACATCGTCGCTTCGCCGGATGGGTTCGGCTTCGAACACCCACGTATTATGGTGGAGGTTAAGCACCGGAAGGGGCAAATGAGGAGTCAGGAAATTCGCAGCTTCCTGGGCGGCCGACACAAGGACGATCGCGGATTGTACGTAAGTACCGGTGGTTTCACGAAGGATGCTCAATACGAAGCCGATCGCGCCTCAATACCTCTAGCGATGTGGACTCTGGACCATGTAGTTCGCGCGCTGATTGAGCACTATGACGCTACAGATGCCGAAACCAAACGAGTTATGCCGCTAAAGCGGCTGTACTGGCCTGCCTGAGGCCAGAGGAATAGCAAGTGACTTCCACGCAAAAACAGATCAAACAACTCATTGAGTGCTTGGTTTCCCATGGTGGCAGTGCAGGCAATCAGCGCTTGCTTGAGGCGTTGGGCTGGCAGGATAGTATCTACCAGCGTGTCAAGCAGAAATTGATCGACGACGGCCGTATCCACCTTGGAAGGAGACGTGGCGGCTCGGTTGTCTTGACCGAAAAAGTTACATCCTTTCCCAAACCCATCGCAGAACTAGTCGCGGCCATCAAACGGCTAGACAGCGAGGCCAGCAAGGAAGGAAGACATGACGAAACACGGGATAGAAGCATGAGACCCATCGAACAACAATTCTTCAACGACCTAGAAAAGAAGCTCTGGTCCGCGGCAGACAAGCTACGCTCAAACCTCGACGCAGCCGTTTACAAGCACGTCGTACTCGGGCTGATCTTCCTCAAGTACGTCTCCGACTCCTTCGAAGAGCGGCAACGCGAGCTGCGTCGAGAGTTCACCAACCCGGACCATGACTACTACATGGACCCGGACGAGTACGGTGGTTCAGGCACGCAGGAGTACGAAGAGAATATCACCGCCGAGCTTGAAGTCCGCGACTACTACACAGAGAAGAACGTGTTCTGGGTACCGGCAGAGGCCCGTTGGCAAACCCTGCGCGATAGCGCGCAGCTGCCGCCCAAGGCGGCGCTGCCGTGGAACAAGCCGGGCAAGGATGAGCCAGAGGAAATGCGCTCAGTAGGCTGGCTGATCGACAACGCCATGGAAGCCGTCGAACGCGAGAATGCCCGTCTGAAGAACGTGCTCAACAAGGACTTCGCACGCGTACAGCTCGATTCCAGCAAGCTGGCGGGGCTAATCAGCCACTTCTCGGATACCGACTTCAGCGCCAAAGAGTACAAGGGCCAGTCGCTGGATCTGAAATCCAAAGACATCCTCGGCCACGTCTACGAATACTTCCTCGGTCAGTTCGCTTTGGCCGAAGGTAAGAAGGGTGGTCAGTACTACACACCCAAAAGCATCGTCACCCTCATCGTGGAAATGCTCCAACCATTCAAGGGTCGCGTGTACGACCCGGCCATGGGCTCCGGTGGCTTCTTCGTACAGAGCGAGGAGTTCATCGAACAGCATGGCGGCAAAGAGGCCGATGGTAAAAGCGGGCAGATCAGCGTCTACGGGCAGGAGAGCAACCCCACTACCTGGCGACTGGCGGCGATGAACATGGCCATTCGTGGCATCGACTTCAATTTTGGCAGCGGCCCGGCTGACACACTGCTAAGCGATCAGTACCCAGACCTGCGCGCCGATTTCGTCATGGCAAACCCGCCGTTCAACATGAAGGAATGGTGGAACGAGAAGCTTGCCAACGATCCACGCTGGATTGCAGGGACACCGCCACAGGGCAATGCCAACTTCGCGTGGTTGCAACACATGCTCTGGCACTTGGCGCCCACTGGCAGCATGGCGCTGCTGCTGGCAAACGGCTCCATGAGCTCTAACACCAATAATGAGGGCGAGATCCGGAAGCGGTTGATCGAGGACGACTACGTGGAGTGCATGGTCGCACTCCCCGGCCAGCTTTTCACCAATACTCAGATTCCGGCTTGCATCTGGTTTCTGAGTCGTGACAAGCAGAACGGCTTCGCGCTGGACAAGAAAAAGCGCGACCGGCGCGGTGAGTTCCTGTTCATCGATGCCCGCCAGTTGGGCTATATGAAAGACCGCGTGCTCCGCGACTTCACGCTGGACGACATCCAGAAGATTGCTGACACCTTTCATGCCTGGCAGCAGGGCAATGGTTACGAGGATGTGCCTGGCTTCTGCCACTCCGCTGCACTGAGCGACGTGCGCAAGCATGAGCATGTGCTGACGCCGGGGCGCTATGTGGGGATGGTAGAACAGAAAGAAGAAGGCGAACTCTTCGCGCAGAAGATGCAGCGGCTAACAACACAGTTGGCGGACCAGATCGTGGAGGGCGCGAAGCTGGAGGATGAAATCCGACGGAGCCTGATGGGATTGGGTTATGCAATCTGATGCTGGTTGGAAAGAGCTCAATCTGGGTGATGTGATTGAGTTGAAGCGCGGTTATGACCTTCCGAAGGGGAGGCGATCCGTAGGAGTGATTCCTATAGTTTCATCGTCTGGAATATCAGATTTCCATTCAGAAGCCATGGTCAAAGGTCCTGGGGTTGTGACAGGGCGATATGGAACCATAGGTGAAGTGTTCTATGTGGATGGCGATTTTTGGCCGCTGAACACGACGCTTTATGTTCGCGACTTTAAAGGAAGCGATCCTCGCTTCATTAGTTATTTTCTAAGGACGCTGGATTTTCAGGCTTACTCAGATAAAGGTGCCGTTCCGGGTGTTAATAGGAATCATCTTCATACGGCAAAAGTCAGAGTTCCTGCGCTGCCCGTGCAGAAGGCAATTGCGGGGGTTTTGGGTGCGCTTGATTCGAAGATAAATCTTAATCGCCGTGTTAATCAGACCATCGAAGGTATGGCTCAAGCCATATTCAAATCATGGTTTATCGATTTCGACCCAGTGAAGGCCAAGATCGCCGCCATTGAACAAGGCCAAGATCCGCTGCGCGCCGCCATGTGCGTCATAAGCGGCAAGATTGACGCTGAACTCGACCAGATGCCCAGTGAACAACGCGATCAACTCGCGGCTACTGCCGCTCTGTTTCCCAGTGAGGTGGAAGAATCTGAGTTGGGGGTGATTCCGAAAGGATGGCGAGTAGTTTCTTTTGGTGAGATTGCCGAACAAGGCAAGGGCAGCGTCAATCCCTTGGCGACTCCTAGTAAAATTTTTACACATTACAGCCTCCCCCTATTTGACAAGGCTCAACTTCCTTTGCAGGAACCCGGGGGGGAGATCAAGAGTAATAAGACTCCTGTGCCCGATAATTGCATACTTATCTCCAAGCTTAATCCGCGTATTCCGCGCATCTGGCTTATTGGCGAGGCGGGCAAAGAAGCTGTTTGTTCCACCGAATTTATCGTCTGGACGCCAAGGCAATCGGAGAGTGAAAGTTTTGTATATTGCCTCGCATCGTCGCCTGCCTTTAATGATG
The DNA here is from genome assembly GCF_004365115.1 of Stenotrophomonas sp. CC22-02. Classification (NCBI taxonomy): domain Bacteria; kingdom Pseudomonadati; phylum Pseudomonadota; class Gammaproteobacteria; order Lysobacterales; family Lysobacteraceae; genus Stenotrophomonas; species Stenotrophomonas sp. CC22-02. The sequence continues at coordinate 1,350,330 of NZ_SOCO01000001.1, forward strand.
CTATGTGCCAACTGGTCACCGGAACTTCAAACAGCCATCAGCGTGTCAGGCCTGAACAACTAGCTAAGATCCGTGCAATCGCTGCCGACGATGATGTAATCCCTCGATTTTCGATTGCTGTAAAGCCACTGTTGCGCAACTTACTTCAGCGCCGTGAGAATGTCCGGACATTGTCGGTGCTACGCGATACCCTTCTCCCCAAACTTCTCTCAGGAGAGCTGGCCGTGGGTAAGCTGGCTGAGTATATGGGCACGAATGGGGCGACGTGATGGACATCAAGAAACTTCGTGAGAATAAGCTCATCGTGGACAAGGTCGAGGAGGCTTTGCAGGCGGCGTACTCATCCAATAAGGGCTTCAATGCCGTATTAGATGAGGCTGAACCTCTTGCGTTCAGAAGCTTGAAGGATCCCGAACATCAATACGCCTATCCAATTAGTGAAGTGTTGTACTGGACAGATCGGGGTGCCTATCTAGACGAACTTGACCAATGGGAAGGAAGTTGTCAGATCAGTCAGCATGACTCTGCAATCCGCTTCATTAAAAATTCGGATCAGGTGGCCGTGTTTCTCGATCTCGTCGACGCCGTTCGTTTAGGTCGAATTTCACCATTTGTAGGGGCGGGCATATCAAAAGCGTGCGGCTATCCGATGTGGGGTGAAGCCCTGCGTAAAATGGCGCAAAAGCTTAATGGTGTGGAGGTAAGGGATATTGAGCCTTTGATGGCGCAATACGATTATATGGGGGCGGCGCAGTTGCTATACGAAGCGGCTGCAGATCAGGTAAGGAACTTCATAAAAACTGAATTTCGTCAACGCGCGGGCGCGATTGCAGGGCCTGTTATTTTGCTGCCTGAGTTGGCGCAGGGTTGTATCGTCACGACTAATTTCGATTCAATGATCGAAGATCTATTCCAGCAACGTGGTCAGGCGATGGATGGATATATGTATGGAATGCAGCCTGGAAATGCTTTCGTTCAGCGTTTGCTGCGCGGTGAGCGCTGTATCTTGAAGCTGCATGGCGATGCCCGTCAGGACAATACATATGTCTTCACGCAGGACCAATATCGGGTTGCTTACGGCGAGCCTCTCTCATTCCAGAACCAATTGCCACGGGCACTGCGACAGATTTTTATAAGCCATTCCTTATTATTCCTTGGTTGTAGCTTGGAGCAAGATAAGACACTTGATCTTTTTAAATCTGTCGTTGATGAGGCTGCATTCGAAATACCTGATCACTTCGCTCTGCTCAATGAGCCTGCTACGCCGCAGGAGCGAGCTCAGAAAGAGGCTCGACTATTGCAGCTGAAGATTCGGCCAATATGGTATTCAACAACTGTTGCTGACGATGGAGGCTGCAATCACAGTCTGTTGGAACAAGTGCTGAGGCTTGCTATTGCGGTGTCGCGCCGGCAAGTGGCATTTGAATGATTCACTCCAACATAGGTTCTCCCATGGTGAATGAACAGCGGCTAGAAGAATTATGTTTAGAGTGGTTCCAGGCAGTCGGCTGGCGTTTTGAGTCCGGCCTTGATCTCGCTCCAGATGGTGAGCAGCCCGCACGCACCAGTTATCGTCAAGTGGTCCTACGAGAGCGCCTTCTGTTTGCGTTGACCCGTGTTAATCCGAGCATCCCTGCCGATGCGCTGGAACAAGCTGCGCACGAGTTGCTGACTGTGAGCGAGCCGCTGCTGATCGCCCGCAATCGACGTATGCACCGACTGTTGCTGGCTGGAATCCCAGTGGAGTTCTCCGTAGGCGACAAAAAGCACATTGACTTAGTCAACCTGATCGACTTCACAAATCCACGCAACAATGACTTCTTGCTGGTAAGCCAGTTCACCGTGGCGGGTACCAAACAGCTGCGCCGCCCCGATCTGGTGGCCTTCGTTAACGGCCTGCCGCTCGCCGTTATTGAGCTGAAGAGCCCGGCGAACGAGCAGACCGACATCTGGGACGCGTTCAACCAAATACAGACCTACAAGGAGGAGATCAGCGACCTGTTCAGCGCCAATGTGGCGGTGGTAGTCAGCGACGGCTTCACAGCGCGGCTAGGATCGCTCACGGCGAACCAGGAGCGCATGCAGCCCTGGCGAGCGATCGCCTGTGAGGACGACCGACCGCTATTGGAGTTCGAGTTGGAAACGCTGGTGCGCGGCTTTTTTGAGCCCGCACTGTTTCTTGATTACGTGCGTCACTTCGTGTTGTTCGAGCAGGATGTTGATCAGATCATCAAGAAAATCGCGGGCTACCACCAGTTCCATGCGGTGCGCGAGGCTGTGAAGGCCACGGTGATTGCCGCCTGCAGCCCGAACAAGGGTTTGTTAGAAGTGCAGGAGTTGCGCGCCACCTACGGTAAGGAAGTGCAGCCCGGCAGCCGCAAGGCGGGCGTAGTGTGGCATACGCAGGGCTCGGGCAAGAGCATCACCATGGCCTGCTACGCGGGCAAGCTGTTGCAACAGCCGGAGATGAAGAACCCCACGCTGGTGGTGGTGACCGATCGCAACGATCTGGACGGGCAGTTGTACGGCACCTTCTGCGCGGCCGAAGACCTGCTCCGGCAGACGCCGATGCAGGCGGGCAGCCGCGAGGAACTGCGCGAGATGCTGGCCTCGCGCGAGGCTGGCGGCATCATCTTCACCACGGTGCAAAAGTTCGCCCTTCTGGAAGATGAAGAGCAGCATCCCTTGCTGTCGGATCGGAGCAATATCGTGGTGATATCCGACGAGGCGCACCGCAGCCAGTATGGCATGAGGGGGCGGCTGGATACCAAGACCGGCAAGTACGTGTTCGGCTATGCCAAGCACATGCGCGACGCGCTGGCCAATGCCACCTTCATCGGCTTTACCGGCACGCCTATTGCCCTGGAGGACAAAGACACTCGGGCGGTGTTTGGTGACTATGTCAGTATCTACGACATTCAGGATGCGGTAGACGATGGCGCAACGGTCCCAATCTTTTACGAAAGCCGTCTAGCTAAGCTGGACGTGAACCAGGCCGAGATCGACGCACTCAATGCCCAGGTAGATGAGGTCATCGAGGACGAAGAAGACATCACTGCCCGCGAGAAGACCAAGAGCGATTGGGCTGCGCTGACCAAGCTGGTTGGTGCGCGACCGCGTCTGGAACAGGTCGCTGTCGACTTGGTGCAGCACTTCGAGACGCGCACGGCCACGCTGGAAGGCAAGGCGATGATCGTGTGCATGAGCCGTGACATTTGCGCCGAGCTGTACGACGCCATCGTCGCCCTGCGCCCGGACTGGCACGATGCTGACCCCGAGAAGGGCGCAATCAAGGTAGTGATGACCGGCTCGGCAGCGGACAAGGCCTTGCTGCAGCCGCATCTGTACAGCCAACAGGTGAAGAAACGCCTGGAAAAGCGCTTCAAAGACCCGGCAGACCCGTTGAAGCTGGTGATCGTGCGCGACATGTGGCTGACTGGCTTCGACGCGCCCTGCTGCCACACCATGTATGTAGACAAGCCCATGAAGGGCCATAACCTGATGCAGGCCATTGCCCGCGTCAACCGAGTGTTCCGCAACAAGCCCGGTGGATTGGTGGTGGATTACATCGGCATTGCCAACGAGCTGAAAGCGGCGCTCAAAACCTACACCGAATCCAAGGGAAAGGGCGACCCTGCGCACAGCGCGGCGGAGGCTCTGGCTGTATTGCTGGAGAAGCTGGACATCGTGCGGGGGTTGATGCACGGCTTTGATTACAGCGAATTCGAAACGGATGCGCTGCAACTATTGGTGCCAGTGGCCAACCATATTCTGGGGCTGAAAGACGGCAAGCAGCGCTTCCTCGATGCCATGCTGGCGGTGAGTAAGGCGTTTTCCCTATGCAGCACGCTCGATGAAGCCGCAGCCTTGCGCACGGAGATTGCCTTCTTTGCCGCCGTCAAGGCCGCCATCGTCAAGTTCACCACGGTGGATCGCAAGCGTTCCGATGCGGACAAGAACAGTGCGCTCAAGCAGATTCTTGATAACGCCATCGTAGCCGAAGGAGTGGCGGATATCTTCGCGTTGGCTGGCCTGGACAAGCCCAACATCGGGCTGCTTTCAGACGAGTTCCTGGAAGACGTGCGGCAGATGAAGAGCCGCAACCTGGCGGTGGAACTGCTGGAAAAGCTGCTGCGCGACGAGATCAAGGCGCGGGCGCGCAACAACGTGGTGCAGGAGAAAAAGTACGGCGACCGACTGCTGGAAACCTTGCGCAAGTACCACAACCGGGCGGTAGAGACGGCGCAGGTCATTGAGGAGTTGATCCAGATGGCCAAGGATTTTCAGGCAGCCTTGGAACGCGAGGCGGCATTGGGCCTGAGTCAGGATGAGATCGCCTTCTATGATGCCTTAGCCAACAACGAAGGTGCGGTGCGGGAGTTGGGTGACGACACTCTGAAGAACATTGCCATCGAGATCACGGAGAAGCTGCGCAATAGCACCACGGTGGATTGGCAGGTGCGGGAGAGCGTCCGCGCCAAGTTGCGGATTTTGGTGCGACGAACCCTGAAGAAATGGAAGTACCCGCCGGTAGGTGAGGATGCCGCAATCGAACTGGTGCTAAAGCAGGCGGAATCACTGTCTAACGCTTGGTCAAAGTAGACGCACGATTAAAGAATCAGGGCGCCGATAGGCGCCCGTATGATCTAGCGAGGGGCTGGCGGATTACTCCGGCCTAACCTCCCGACAAGCCCACTCGACCAACCCCCGGCAAGCCAGAAACAATCCATCCACAACCCCCTCATCCAAATGCCGCTCCGGCTCCGCGGCCACCCGGCAACGGTCTGCCGCGTGCAGCAACTCCAGCACCGTCAACGCACCCACCATTGCGCGTTCGCTCTTCGCCAGGCTCACGCGGCGGCCGGGTGACACATCGTTCTCCGGCCAGGGCAGCCCGTCGGCTCCCTCACCCGCGCGGATGCGCGTGAGGATGCCGAGCAGGGAGTTCAGATCGGGCAGGGGCGTGTCGTCGTTGATGGGTTCAACAACGGTGTACGAGGAAAAGGTGTCGGATTTCTTCATGGCGTCGGCTTCCGTGGCTGTACTTAACAGTGCCACCGTGAAAAGGTGGCGGACGATGCGTGGCTGCAAACCGGGATGAGAACGCACAATAGACCGGCGGGCCCGAAGGCCCCCACGCACCGCCCGCCATACAGGCCGACGGATTGCCCGCCGGCACCGCTTGGGGACGGTGCCGACGGGCAAGCGCAAACAACATGTGCATCTCTCATCGCGGGTTTGCAGACCCGGAGCCACCCGTTGTCGGTGGCGCGCCATGGTGTTTACGCGGTCGCTCCGAATACCAATTGAAATTCGCGAAGAGATCGCAGAATTCGAGAGCGGAAATCTATTGTGGCACGCACTATTCGTGCCGTAGGCCTCATGATCCGACGCATTCGCGCAGACACGCTGCTAATAGCGAACAAGGGCGTCGCAATCGCCCGTGCCTTCAGGAGATAGCGAGACAGCCGCCTTTACAACAATTCGTATTCCGAAGCGGGCCGCAGCACCGCGCGATCAGTCAGACAGCCCGAAAAGCGGTCCAAAGCCGACACCGCAGGAAGACGGCAGAAACCTCAATCCACGCCGTCCTCAACCACTGCTGCATTCCCCACCAGCAACTCAATCATCGCCCGCGCAGCCGCCGACTGCCGCCGATGCGGCGCATAGATCACCGAGAATGGCCGCGACCGCCCCCGCAGCTGCGGCAACACTTCCACCAGCTCCCCGCGCTGCAACCGCTCCCGCACGATGAACGCATAGCTCTGGCAGATGCCGATGCCCTGTTCGGCAAGCGACACCACGCCCAGCACATCGTCGGAGGTCTCGATGGACGAACGTGGCAGCCAGTCCACGTCGCGCCCGTCGTCGCGGAAGATCCAGGGCGCCAGCCGCCCGGTGCGCGGCATCACAAACGGCAAGCACAGGTGCTGCTGCAGGTCGTCCAGCGTCTGCGGCGTACCCCGGCGCTGCAGGTACTGTGGCGACGCCACCAGCACCAAAGGCGCATCCTCCAGCTTCCGCCCCACCAGCCCGCTGTCAGGCAGCTGGCCCAAGCGGATGGCCAGGTCGAAGCCTTCGGCCACCAGGTCCACGTTGCGGTTGGTGATGTTCAGTTCCACCTGCACCTGCGGGTACTGCTGCGCAAAGCGCGCCAGCACGGGCGGCAGCTGGTAGTGGCCATAGGTGGTGGGCACGCTCAGGCGCACGCGGCCGGCCAGCGCACCGTCCTGGGCCAGTACGTCGCGCTCGGCGTCGTCCAGCAGGCCGAATGCGGTGCGCACCTGTTCCAGATAGAGCCGCCCGGCGTCGGTCAGGCCCACGCGGCGGGTGGTCCGCTGCAGCAGCTGCCGGCCCAGCCGCGCTTCCAGGCGGGTGACCGCGCGGCTCAGCACCGAGGGCGTGGTGGACAGGGCCACCGCGCCGGCCGTGAACGAGCCGTGCTCGACCACCGCCAGGAACACCTCCACATCGCCCAGGTAGTCGAACTTGCGGCTCATTTGGCTCTCCGGGGAACAGATGTTTTGCGGTGGGGCCAATTTATCGCCGCTGGGGCGATGAATAAAGTGGCCGCCATTCCCCGATAGGAGTTCCCCATGAACCTGATGACCCGGCTGGCCGCAGCGCTGGCCCTGACCCTGGCCGCCAGCGGCGCACATGCCGCCAACGTGCTGGTGGTGCTGTCCGACGAAAACCACCTGGAACTGAAGGACGGCAAGGTGCTGTCCACCGGCTTCTATCTCAACGAGCTGATGCAGCCGGTCAAGCTGCTGCTGGACGCGGGCCACGAGGTGACCTTCGCCACGCCGCAGGGGCGGGCGCCGACGGTGGATGCGTCCTCGGTGACGCCGGCGTACTTCGGCAACGATGCCGCGCAGCTGAAACTGCACAAGGACCTGCTGGAGAAACTGTCGCTGACCTCGCCGACGGCTTCGCCGGTGGTCAGCCTGGCGCGCATCGAGCAGCAGGGCTACGCGCGGTTCGATGCGGTCTACATTCCCGGTGGCCACGCGCCGATGCAGGATCTGCTGAAGAGTCCGGCGCTGGGCCGGTTGCTGGCCGACTTCCACCAGCGCAACAAGACCACCGCGCTGGTCTGCCACGGGCCGATCGCGCTGCTGTCCACGTTGCCGGATGCGGGTGGTTTCGTGGCAAAGCTGGAAGCGGGTGCGATGCCGGCCACGCCGAAGTGGATCTACAGCGGCTACCAGATGACGGTGATCAGCAACCAGGAAGAAGAGCAGGCCAAGCCGTTGCTGGGTGGCGGTGAGATGAAGTTCTACCCGCAGACCGCGTTGCAGCGGGCGGGTGCGACGTTCAGCAGCAATGCCAAGCCGTGGACGGGGCATGTGGTGGTGGATCGCGAGCTGATTACCGGGCAGAACCCGGCTTCGGCGCTGGAGGTGGGGCAGCGGTTGGTGGAGCGGTTGAAGTGATGGGGCGTTGAGGAAGAGCTTCCACGCATGGCGTGGAACTACTGCTGATTGGCCTGCCATCGGTAGGTGCCAACCTTGGTTGGCGCTGTGGCTTGGCACGGAGCGCATCCACGCGGGGCGTGGATCTTCGGCGCTACACTGGTTTCCTACGCCCAATGGAAGCTCGCCCATGTTCAGTGGAAAAGTCGCCGTGGTTACCGGCTCCACCAGCGGTATCGGTCTTGGCATCGCCACGGCGCTGGCGCGGCAAGGCGCCGACATCGTGCTGAATGGCTTCGGCGATACGGCGGAGATCGAACGTATCCGTTCCCAGTTGGAAACCGAGTTCGGCGTGCGGGTGGCGCATGACGGCGCGGACCTGTCCAAGGGCGAGGCGGTGCGCGGAATGATCGAGCACGCCGTTGCGAAGATGGGCCGCATCGACATTCTGGTGAACAACGCGGGCATTCAGCACACTGCGCCGATCGAGGAATTTCCGACTGAAAAGTGGGATGCGATCCTGGCGCTGAATCTATCGGCCGTGTTCCACGCAACGGCGGCGGCCTTGCCGCACATGAAGCAGCAGGGCGCTGGGCGCATCATCAACATCGCATCGGTGCATGGGTTGGTGGGATCGGTGAACAAGGCGGCCTATGTGGCGGCCAAGCATGGCGTGGTGGGGTTCACCAAGGTGACCGCGCTGGAAAACGCGGGCACCGGTATCACCGCCAATGCCATCTGCCCGGGCTGGGTGCGGACGGCGCTGGTCGAGCAGCAGATCACTGCGCTGGCGGAGAAGGAAGGCACGGATCAGGAAGCCGCCGCCCGTGCGCTGCTGGCTGAAAAGCAGCCTTCGTTGCAGTTCGTGACGCCCGAGCAACTGGGCGAGATGGTGGTGTTCCTGGCGTCGGACGCGGCGGCGCAGATCACCGGCACGGCGCTGCCGGTGGATGGGGGCTGGACGGCGCGCTAATTGGCGGGCTGTGCGCGCCGCTGCAGCATCGGCAGCGCCACCAGCGTGGCGAGAATGGTGAACAGCACCAGCGATGATCCCACCGTGCCGAAGCCCAGCCCGCCTTTTTCCAGCGGCTTGGTGAGCAGGTCGCCGAAGGTGGCGCCGAACGGGCGGGTGAGTACGAAGGCGATCCAGAACAGGATGACCCGGTTGATGCCCTTGATGCGGGTGGCCAGCGCGGTGAGCGCGATGAGGGTGCCGATCAGCAGCGCGCCGCCGGTGAAGCCCAGCCCGGAATCGTCGGCGAGGAAGTCGCCCAGCGCGGTGCCGAGCGTGTTGGAGAACAGCACGGCGGTCCAGTAGAAGCCTTCGGCGCGACGCGATGCGATGTTGCTGACCGAGATCGACTTCTCCGACACCCGCCACGCCAGCAGCACCAGTGCCAGGCAGCCGGCCAGCAGGCTGGCGCCGGTGGCGTAGCCGAGGCCGAGGGTGCGGTCGAGCAGGTCGGACATGGTGGTGCCAGCGGTGCTGGTGGCCAACACCACCGACCAGAACAGCACCGGATGGAAGCGCCGCGCCGACAGCTGCACGGCCAGCAGGGCGGCGAAGATGGTGAGCAGGATGGCCGAGCTGGCCACGTAGCCCAGGTTGAGCGTCATCGACAGCAGGTCGCCCGCGGTCTCGCCGAGGGTGGTGGCGGCGATCTTCATCACCCAGAAGCCGAGGGTGACCGCCGCCACTTTGCTGTGCAGGGAATCTGCCTCTGAAGCACTCATCGAACGTCGCCTGGGGAGCCTGCGGGTGATGCTGTGGCGGGCGGCGTCGGAGTGCGGTCGGAACCGGGTTTGGTGAGGGTGAGCTGGCGCTGCCTCTACCCGAGGATCTTAAAAGTCGAATCAAAGGGCTGCAGGCGTGGGATGGATGTGCGCGGACTTTGCCCAATCCACCTATGACTATCACGGGCATTGAAGGACTTGATGGGCCAGCAGGGTAGGGAAAGTCCTACAGAAAATTGAGCAGAACCCCTGTGCATCAAAGCTGCCAATGGGCGCAGAATCGCTCCGCAAATCTGAACGGTTCGTTCATTTTTATCTGGGGGACATCATGGGATCCAGTTGGTGGCGCTCTGTGACAGCGGTGCTGTGTGTGGCGAGCTTTTCCTCGGTAGCTCAGGAAACGGTGCAACCGGAGACCGAGTATGCAAATAAGGTCGGCAAGGCCCAGCAAATGGGACGGCTGAACGATGGAACCTTTGGAGAGAAGATCTCGCTTTTCAACGGCCAGCTAAGCTTCCGGACAACGGACGTATCCATACCAGGAAACGTCGGTCCTCCGGTCGAACTTGCACGGAAGCGGAGTATCAGCGAGCGCTATCTTCATCAAGGCGCAAAGCCCGGTGATCTCGCTGGCTTCTATGACTGGGACATTGATGTTCCTTACATGGAAGGAGTATTTAGTGAGCGAGGCTGGGTTGTCGGACCTGATGGCGACACATCGAGATATCAGCGTTGTTCGCTCCAGAAAAAACCGTACATCGGAGAGGGGGCCTCCTACTTTCCGGAAACATTGATCTGGAATGGATACGGTATCAACCTTCCTGGTCAGGGCTCCAACCAAGTACTGGTAGCATCCGCGAACGTTCCCATGCCGTCGGACGGCCAGTCGTATCCTTGGGTTACGACCGGAAACGTGCGTATCCGGTGTCTCTCCCAGACCAAGAACGGCGCTCCTGGTGAAGCATTCCTTGCTATCACGCCGGATGGGACCCGGTACTACCTCAACTGGGTCGTCAGTCGTGAGATGCCTCGCTTCACCTACAAAGACAATCCACTGGCGCCCACTCGAACACTGACACGCAGTCACGTATTTTTCTTGGCAAGCCGCGTCGAGGACAGGTTTGGAAACTGGGTTGACTATGGTTATTCGGGTGACAAGCTCACGTCCATTACGAGTAGCGACGGCCGCGCAATCAGCCTGACTTACTCCGGAGACCGCATCGCTACTGCGGCTGCGAATGGCCGGACTTGGACGTATCAGTATCGTGAGCCGGGTGCGCTGGGGTCCAGGGTTGACGGAGGGCTTTCAGCGGTGGTGCTGCCTGATGGGACGCGCTGGAGCTACAACTCGGTCGGATCGCTGCGCCCGCCGGTATTCGGCCCCGCGCAGGAGGGCAGTGAGTGCGATCCGAATATGGGGACGGTATATGGCCCCTACAGCTACACGGTCGGGCACCCGGCAGGCGCAGCAGCTACTTACTCGCTTGAGTATCGATACTTCTATCGAGCGGTCGATATTAGTCCGTGCTCGTCGCCCGAACAGGTTCCTTACACTGGCGTATGGAACCTGAAAACACGCACTGTCATGGGACCCGGCTTGCCGCCGATGACGACGGGCTATGCCTTCCAGGATGGCGTGCCCGTAACCGGTCGCTGGACAACGGTAACCCAGCCGGACGGCAGCGTCTCAAGCTATCGATTCGGAGTTCGGCCGCGGGTAGATGAGGCAAAGCTATTGGAAATGCGAACGGCCAATGCTGCTGGAGCGATCCTCGAGAGTATCACCTATCAGTATCTAACCAAGGAAGAGGCCGTTGGGCAGTTCACTGCCCTGGTTGGACAGTCGCTGAGTATCATCACGCCAACGGAAGGCCTTCTGGAGCCTGAGAAGCTAAAAGTGACCACGCGCGAAGGCACGCAGTATACCGAGAGGGTTGATAGGTTCGACTCGTTTGCCAGGCCGGTCGAGAAATACAGCGGGAGCGAACTGGCGGTCGCAAAGGATCGAGCCGTCTTCTATGACAATCTCGGTACCTGGACCTTGGGGGGGGTAGCTCGAATGGAAGATGCTGATACCGGCGAGGTTCAGAGTCGTACGGAATTCAATGCCCAGGCGCTGCCACAATCCACCTGGGAATTCGGCAAGCTCAAACAGACTTTTGCGTACGATGCGCTTGGAAATATTTCGCAGGTTGCGGACGGAAATGGCAATGTAACCAAGCTGCTCGATTACAAGCGCGGCACGCCTCGCCGAATTCTATACGCGGATGGAACGGCTGTATCCGCCACCATCGACGACAACGGTTGGGTGCTGAGTCGAACTGACGAGATTGGCGCGACTACGGGCTACTCTTACGACAGCATGGGGCGTCTCGAATTGATTCACTATCCAGCTGGCGATGTTACTGGCTGGAATGACACTATCATCAGCAATCAACGAACATCCGGATCAGAGCGTGGCTTGGCTCCCGGCCATTGGAAAAAGGTTGAGTCGACCGGTAATGCCCGGCGCGTTACTTATCACGATGCGTTGATGCGGCCCGTGCTGACCGAGGAATACGATGCGACGAATCGAAGTTCGTCATTGAGGCAAGTGATTAATGCCTACGATTATGCGGGCCGAACGACTTTTCAATCCTATCCCGGCCGCTATCGCCTTGGAGAGCCATGATGAGCATCGCAGGAAAGCGAGCGGGCGTTTCGTCGCGTCAATGGTTCTATATGCTTATGGTTGCTTTGAGTCTGTTCGGGCTGGCTCCTGCCGTGCACGCGCAGGCTTGGGTCAAACTGACCGGGCCGGCGCAGACCACCTATACCGCTCCAGCAACCGTAACCATGACATTGGAATATGGAAGCACTAATGGCGGAGCGAAATCCGAGTATATATCGAACGTGCGTCTGACGCAGAACGGAGTACTGTTAAGTAATATTGCCAATGGGCCTTACACGGTGCATGGCCTTCCGCCGGGCACCTACCAATATATGCTGACGGCACAGGGAATTAGAAACATAAATGGCGATGAGGTGGTTAGGTCGCTGCAAAGCGGTCCTGTGACGATAACGGTTAATGCGCCGCCACAGCCGATTGATTCAGCTGAAAAGGTTTCGGGCTCGCTGTCGGCCAATCGTATCGTGGCGGGTCAGCCGTTCGTCGCGACCATTACAATGAAGAACACTGGCGAAACCACGTGGTCTCCTGAAGGGGGCTACGGGCTCAGTATGCCAGACAACGGGCTAGTGTCCTGGCAAGCATCGAGTGCGCCGGTTTCCGGCTATGTATATCCGGGGCAAAGCGCAACTTTCAACCTGACGTTGACTCCCAGTACTGGCGCTACTAACGGCGGTGAGTACGGTGTGCTGTTTCAGATGCAGAAGAATGGCAGCTGGTTCGGGTTAAGTAGCGGGCGGATAACTTTTTTTGTATGGCAACCAGTCAACGGTGCCGAGTTTGTCGGGCAGACGATCGCCGCGGCAATGAAAACCGCAGCCGGCCAGACAGTCGTCGTTCGAATGAAAAATACTGGCGATACAACCTGGCAGCCAGGGAGCCACTGGCTTGGCTCTCAGAGTCCGGCCGACTCTACCCTTTGGGGGCCGGCGCGTACATCGTTGCCGCGTGCGGTTCCTCCTGGTGACACGGTGGACATCTCTGTCCCCGTTCAAGCGCCCAGCGTGCCGGGGCGCTACAACTTCCAGCGACAGATGTGGGCTGATGGGAAGGGTTGGTTTGGACCCGCAACTCCCGTTGCAGCTATTGATGTCAGTAGTCCCGTCAATGACGCGCGGATCGATGAGGGAAACGGCTTTCCGCTCGGCATGCAGGCTGGCACCAAGAGACAGATGCACGTGCGCTTCCGGAACACAGGCGAGACTACATGGTCGGCGGGTGGAGGCTATGCTCTAGCCAGCGAGAATCCCGCTGACAATGTGGTTTGGGCACCGTCCAGGATCCCACTGACCCAACCTGTGCCACCGAACGGGGTTGCAGACTTCACTTTTGATGTAACGGCACCGTCGGCGGCTGGGCAGTATCCGATGCAGTGGCGCATGAACCAAGAGGGCGTTGGAAGATTCGGACAGGCAACCCCTAGTACAACCGTCAGCGTGTCACTTCCGCCATTGAAGGGAACCTGGACTGAGTATGATGCGCTTGGTCGACCTACGTCAGTGTCCGAAGATACGGACAGCGGCTTGGCGACAAGTGTCATCAGCTATCAAGCCGGGAACCGCCGCCTGGCAACCAATGCAATGGGCTATGCGGTGAATACCCAGTACCAGGCCTTCGGTACGCCGGAGCAATCCAGCGCGATTTCCGTGAGTTCTCCAGAATCAGCAATAACTGATATTCCACGCGATCGTTACGGTAGGCCTACGGCGATCATTCGACGCAGCACCGATGGCTCTGCGCAGCTGCGCCGTAGTTTTGTCTACGGGCAAGGAGGCAAGCTCTGCAAAGCTATTGAACCAGAATCGGGCAGCACTGTTGTCGCATACGATGGCGCGAGCAATATGCTGTGGTCGGCCAGCGGTCTGAATCTGCCCGATTCGTCCAGATGCGATCTGGAGGCTGCCAACGGGTCCGGTCGGCGTGTGGACAGATCCTATAGCTCCCGCAATCGTTTGATTTCACTGGCGTTCCCTGACGGTAATGGAAATCAGGTTTGGAGCTATGCTTCAAATGGTCTGCCGACGCAGATCGTGACCGCCAATGACGGTGGTGTATCAAAGACCACAAATGTGTACACCTACAACAAGCGTGGTCTGTTGACTAGTGAGTCGACTTCTCAGCAAGGATGGTTCTCATGGGCAATTGGGTACGCTTACGACGCAAATGGCTCAAGGACGGGCATCCAGTATCCAAGCGGGCTCTATATCCCGCTGGAGCCCAACGCGCTCGGCCAGCCTACTCGCGTTGGTAGCTATGTAAGCGGCGCGAGCTATCACCCGAATGGCGCGCCAAGATCATTCACATATGGTAATGGCGTAGGTTTCGAGCAGGAGCTGAATGGAAGGCAGCTGCCTTCGCGGATTACTGCATCGACGAATGTTAGTAGTTTGAGCTATTCGTATGACGCGATCGGTAATGTCATCGATATTGTTGATGCGGTGGATGGTTCTCGCGATCGGAAGATGCAGTATGACGGGCAGGGTCGTCTGGTGCAGGCGGTATCTCCGGCATTCGGCGGGGACGGAATTGTGCGCTATACCTACGATGCTCTGGACAATATTCGCAGCGCCAAGGTTGCAGGGCGTAAGGATCACGCCTACACATATGACGCGAACAATCGATTGACGAACGTTCGTTCAACCGACGGGGCAACCACGATTGGGCTGGCCTACGATGTTCAAGGCAATCTCTCAATGCGCAATGGGCAGGCCTTCGTCTTTGATCTCGGGAATCGACTCAGATCTGCTCCAGGTCCGGAAAACTACCGCTACGACGCCCAGGGTCGCCGGGTCCTAGCTTGGCTTCAGGGTAGTGGTTCCATTCTTTCGATGTACGACAGCGAAGGTCGGCTGCGTCGCCAGCAGAGTGAGCGCGACGGGAAATCAAGAGAGTATCTGTATTTGGGTGGGCTGCTCGTCGCCACATTGGAAACGGGGGGCGATGGAGTCACACGACCAAAGTATCAGCACCTGGACGTGATCGGCTCTCCTGTTGCTGTGACGGATGCGTCCGGGGCGGTTCTGGAGCGGAGCTTCTATGACCCATATGGGGAAGTGCTCAACAAGCCTGTCGCCGACGGGGTCGGCTACGCTGGGCACATATCGGATGCGGTTAATGGGCTTTCGTATATGCAGCAGCGCTACTATGACCCAACCCTGGGTGCCTTCTTGAGCGTGGATCCAGTAACCGCGCACAGCAATCCACTCGGTGCATTCAATCGTTACAGATACGCCGCGAACAACCCATATCGCTTCACGGATCCTGACGGCAGATGCGCGGTCCAGACGGGTTCCCGTATTTGTGGGTCCGCTGTAGGCAACTTGACAGTGATGCAGGTTGCGCCACCAAGCGTTCGATCAGGTGATGCAGGAGTTGCCAGAGGAACTGCCGGTACCGTAACAGGCGGGGTTCCTGCTGAGGCTGGGGCTTCAGGACTCGTGCACATGCAAAGGGTGACGCTGTCGGGACTCGGTTCGTCATATCTTGATTCAGGTATGGCGGCGCGCGTTGATGAATGGGTGGACTCAGCTTCTGGTCAGGGAGTTGAGCTTCGTTTCAACTCTGCATATCGAGATGCGGCACGGCAGGCAGGTCTGAGAGGAGATCCGAACGCTATTACACCGGCGCGCCTGAGTCTCCATTCGGCTGGGTTTGCTGTGGATGTGAATTATTCCAGCTTGCGAAACGTTCCGGGAGGCCTTAGTGGTGACGAGCAGCGCAGTGTGATTAGGAGTACGGCTGCGGATGCAGGATTGTCTTGGGGGGGGGCTTTCAGGCCGAGTGATCCGCCTCACTTCTATTTCGATCCCACGCCAGGTGGAGATAGGCAGCCACTTATAGATGAAGCGGCCCGTCAAGTTCGCGCATTAAGGAATGGAGACTAAGAAATGATCAACCTGCAACTGTCACGAATCATCACGCTGACTCTGTTGCTCTTGCCTGGAGTCGCGATAGGCGATGGTTCTAAAATTCCTGCACCTACTTATTCGAACGTCTGCAGGCATCCCGAATCCGGCGACCTGTTGGGACTGGAATTGTCGTTCATCGGCGGCGCAGACCGAGGCTACGTCCTTGTGCAAAGATACGAGGGAGAAGTTAGTACCCCCGAGGTCATGAAGATCGAGGTTCGTGGAGATCAACTTATTTTGCTGAATGGGAAGACAGAGTCCATCGCGCTGTTAAGGGAGAAAAGCGGCATGCGTGCAACCTATCTTGATGGGGCGCTAAGCCCCGCCGGTTCTGCCAATGAGAAGCTAGCTCCTTCGCAGGCTGTATGGCAGGGAAGACAGGTTGGGGTGTGCAAGTAGCGTTGCCTTCTCGCGCTCTTGTCGCAGCCGCAACCGCATTCACACGTCCTAGATAGGATGGCGATAACTGAGCTGTGCGGGTTGCTTAGCCAACCTGCACAGCTGCACATCTCAACTCGGCTTCGCAAACACATCCAACCCCTTG
This sequence comes from Stenotrophomonas sp. CC22-02, assembly GCF_004365115.1. Taxonomy (NCBI): domain Bacteria; kingdom Pseudomonadati; phylum Pseudomonadota; class Gammaproteobacteria; order Lysobacterales; family Lysobacteraceae; genus Stenotrophomonas; species Stenotrophomonas sp. CC22-02. The sequence goes on from NZ_SOCO01000001.1 coordinate 1,366,599, forward strand.
CCCGTCTCCAACAACGACTTCAGGCTCGACAGCACGATCGGCCAGCCCTGGCGGATGCCGGTATCCATGCCGCTGCCCGGTTCCAGTTCATCGTGGGTGACGGTCAGCCGCACCATGTCCTGGTAGGGCACGATGTCGAAGGTGACCCGGCTGTAGGCATCGGGGTTGTCGGCCTGCGAGGCGGCGGCCCAGGTGATCACCAGCCGCGAGGGCGGGGTGCTTTCCACCACCTCGCCGACCAGTTCGACCGAGCGCGCTTCGTTGGCACGCACATGCTGCCAGCGCGAGCCGGGCTTCCAGTCCGAGACGTTTTCGTGGCCCCAGTAGCGGCTGGCGATCTCGGGGCGGGTGATGGCCTCGAACACCTTCTGCGGGGTGGAGGCGATGTAGATCACGTGGATGAAGCGGGTGGACGCTGCGGACATCGTCATTCTCCTTCCAGTTCTCGTTTCAGGTCATGCAGCAGGCTCAGGCGCTGCTGCTCGAATTTGCGTACCCAGCGCTCGTACACCTCATGCAGCGGCACCGGGTTGATGAAGTGCAGCTTCTCGCGGCCACGGCGCACGGTGCTGATCAGGTTGGCGTCTTCCAGCAGGCCCAGGTGCTGGGTGACCGATTGCCGGGCCATGTCCAGGTGTTCGCAGAGCTGGCCCAGGGTCTGGCCGTTGTCTTCGCAGAGCAGGTCCAGCAGCGTCCTGCGGGTGGGGTCGGCCAGTGCCTTGAATACCTTGTCTGCATTCATGCGGGGCGTCTTCAGTTCCAGTTGTCGATCCTGACGTCGTGCGGGTTGGGTTGGCCCGTGCCGGTTTCCAGCAGGGCCTTGAGGCTGAGCAGGAACACCGCCCACTTGGTGCTGCAGTGGGAGGTGAATTCGACGCGTTCTTTCCAGCCTTCGTGAGTGAACAGGACGATGCAGTAGTCGCCTTCCTGTTTCAGCGTGAAGCGTGCGTGGGTGCCGATCCATTCGGCGGGGCCGGCGAGGAATTCCCAAAGCACAAGCTGGCCGGGAATGAGCTGTTCCAGCTTCATTTCCATGGCGCCGATTTCCTGCCCGTTATTGGTGAAGCGAACCTTGACCGTGCCGCCGACATCTCGGTCGCCATGGCTGTCTTCGGCCCACCAGGCGGCGACGCCCTCGGGGGTGGCGAGGGCCTGGTACACCTGGCTTGCGGGGGCCTTGATGCCGACCCTGTGTGCGATATCCACCATGGCAGGTTCCTCGCGATGGGCGGGCAGGTGCCGTCCTTGGGTGGACTATAGGCAGGCAAATACCTGCATGTTAACCGTGGTTGCGGAAGGGATTACCAGGCAGGGCTGGGCACTGCTGCGGCATTTGGTCGCAAGCGCCCGCAACTATTCCTAAGCGGTGCTGACGCATGGGGCGTTTACAGTGGGGTTACCCCCTCCAGGAAGGAGCAGTGCATGTACTACAGCAGTGGCAACTACGAAGCCTTCGCGCGCCCGCGCAAGCCGGCGGGTGTTGATGGCAAGCGCGCTTGGTTTGTTGGTTCGGGACTGGCGTCGCTGGCTGGTGCGGCGTTCCTGGTGCGCGATGGCCGGATGGCCGGTGAGCGCATTACCATCCTTGAGCAGCAGCAGATTGCCGGCGGCGCGCTGGACGGCCTGAAGGTGCCAGAGAAGGGTTTCGTGATCCGTGGCGGCCGCGAGATGGAAGACCACTTCGAGTGCCTGTGGGACCTGTTCCGCTCGATCCCGTCGCTGGAGATCGACGATGCCAGTGTGCTGGACGAGTTCTACTGGTTGAACAAGGATGACCCGAACTATTCGCTGCAGCGGGCCACGATCAATCGCGGCGAGGATGCGCATACCGATGGCCTGTTCACCCTGACCGAGCAGGCGCAGAAGGACATCATCGCGCTGTTCCTGGCCACCCGGCACGAGATGGAGAACAAGCGCATCGACGAGGTGCTGGGCCGCGATTTCCTGGACAGCAACTTCTGGTTGTATTGGCGCACCATGTTCGCGTTCGAGGAGTGGCACTCGGCGCTGGAAATGAAGCTGTACCTGCATCGCTTCATCCACCACATCGGCGGCCTGCCGGATTTCTCGGCGCTGAAGTTCACCAAGTACAACCAGTACGAGTCGCTGGTGCTGCCGCTGGTGAAGTGGCTGCAGGACCGTGGCGTGGTGTTCCAGTACGGCACCGAAGTGACCGACGTCGACTTCGATCTGCAGGCCGGCCGCAAGCAGGCGACGCGCCTCCATTGGACCCGCGACGGTGTGGCCGGTGGCGTCGATCTGGGCGCGGATGACCTGGTGTTCATGACCATTGGTTCGCTGACCGAGAATTCAGACAACGGCGATCACCACACGGCGGCGCGCTTGAATGAAGGCCCGGCACCGGCGTGGGACCTGTGGCGGCGCATCGCCGCGAAGGATGCGGCGTTCGGGCGCCCGGATGTGTTCGGTGCGCATGTTCCCGAGACCAAGTGGGAATCGGCAACGGTGACCACGCTGGATGCGCGCATTCCCGCCTACATCCAGAAGATCGCCAAGCGCGACCCGTTCAGTGGCAGGGTGGTGACCGGCGGCATCGTGAGCGTGCGCGACTCGCGCTGGCTGATGAGCTGGACGGTGAACCGGCAGCCGCATTTCAAGAACCAACCCAAGGACCAGATCGTGGTGTGGGTGTATTCGCTGTTCGTGGATACGCCCGGCGACTACGTGAAGAAGCCGATGCAGGATTGCACCGGCGAGGAGATCACCCGCGAGTGGCTGTACCACCTGGGCGTGCCGCTGGACGAGATCGACGAACTGGCTGCGACCGGTGCGAAGACGGTGCCGGTGATGATGCCGTACGTGACTGCGTTCTTCATGCCGCGCCAGGCCGGTGACCGCCCGGACGTGGTGCCGGAGGGTGCGGTGAACTTTGCCTTCATCGGCCAGTTCGCCGAGTCGAAGCAGCGCGACTGCATCTTCACCACCGAGTATTCGGTGCGCACGCCGATGGAAGCGGTGTACACGCTGTTGGGTATCGAACGCGGCGTGCCGGAGGTGTTCAATTCCACCTATGACGTGCGCTCGCTGCTGGCTGCAACCGGCCGCCTGCGCGATGGCAAGGAGCTGGACATTCCCGGGCCGGCGTTCGTGCGCAACCTGCTGATGAACAAGCTGGACAAGACGCAGATTGGTGGCCTGCTGCGCGAGTTCAAGCTGGTGCAGGAGGACTGAGCAGGCGGGAGGGAGGCAGCCGGTGAACGCATCGGCTGCCCCCACGCTTCACGCGATGCCGTCGGTGGAGCGGCTCAGCTTTTCCCACGCGTCGATGCTGCCGGCCATCGACGCCAGCTTCGTCCGCACCAGCTGCAGTGCATCGCTGCCCAGCAGCAGATGGGTGGGCGGTGCGTCGCTTTCGATGATCTGCAGCATGGCCTGCGCGGCCTTCACCGGATCGCCAAGCTGATGGCCACTCTTCGCCTCGCGCGCGCTGCGGATGGGGTCGAACAGCGCGTCGTAGTCTTCAATGCTGCGCGGTGCCCGTGCCATCGAGCGCCCGGCCCAGTCGGTGCGGAAGGAACCGGGTGCAACGGCGGTGACGTGGATACCGAGCGCTGCCACTTCCTTGCCCAGCACTTCGCTGATGCCTTCCAGCGCGAACTTGCTGCCGCAGTACCAGGCGATGCCGGGCAGGGTGATGAAGCCGCCCATGGAGGTGATGTTGAGGATGTGACCACGGCGGCGCTCGCGCATGTGCGGCAGCACTGCCTTGATCATTGCGGCGGGGCCGAACACGTTCACTTCGAACTGGTGGCGCAGCTCGGCCAGCGTGGATTCTTCGAGGATGCCTTCGTGGCCGTAACCGGCGTTGTTGACCAGCACGTCGATGGCGCCCACGTTTGCTTCGACATCGGCGACCAGCGCATCGATGGCATTGGCATCGGTCACGTCCAGCAGCCGGCCGAAGGCGCGGCCGGGTGCCAGCGCCTCGAATGCCACGCGCGCTTCGTCGTTGCGCACGGTGCCGACCACGCAGTGGCCGGCCTGCAGGGCCTGCTGGGCCAGGGCGCGGCCGAAACCACTGCTGACGCCGGTGATGAGGATGAGGCGGGAGGAGGTCATGGCGATCAGGCTCGTTGGGGGAGGGCTTGCACGTTAGTGCTTGAGCGATCCGCGCCACAGGTCTAGGATTCGCCCATTCTTGCCTATTCCTCTGGAGCGCTCATGTCCGTGGTCGATTCGCCGCAGGCGCAGATGCAGGCACGCATGGTCGGCCTGCTGCAGACCCTGGCGGTGGAAGAGGGCTATACGCTCACGCCGCTGCCCGGGGTGCGCCTGCTGCGTTCGAACCGCCCGCTGGCGCGCACGCCGGTGCTGTATGACCCCGGCATCGTGATCGTCTGCCAGGGCGTGAAGCGCGGCTATCTGGGCGGGCAGGTGTACCAGTACGACGCGCAGCATTACCTGGCGGTGTCGGTGCCGGTGCCGTTCACGATGGAAACCGAGGCGTCGGAACAGGCGCCGCTGCTGGCAATCTATCTGCACCTGGACCTGCAGCTGGCAGCGGACCTGATGATCGAACTGGGCGAGCAGGCCGGTGCGGGGCAGGTACCGGCACAGAGCATGATGTCCAGCCCGATGCAGGCACCGATGCAGGCCACGGTGCTGCGCCTGCTGGAAGCGTTGGCCGATCCGCTGGAGGCCGCGGTGCTCGGGCCGGCGCTGGTGCGTGAGCTGTACTTCCGTGTGCTGACCGGCGCACAGGGCGCTGCAATGCGCGAGGCGTTGGCCATGCGCGGGCGCTTCGGCAGCATCGGCAAGGCGCTGCGTACCATTCATGCGGCGTATGCCACGGCGCTGGATGTGGGCCAGCTGGCGGCCGAGGCGGGCATGAGCGTGGCGACCTTCCATGACCACTTCCGCGCGGTTACCGGCACGTCGCCGATGCAGTACGTAAAGTCGACCCGGCTGCATCAGGCCCGTTTGCTGATGCTTCGGCAGCGCATGACGGCCGAGGCCGCGTCGCTGGCGGTGGGCTACGCCAGCCCTTCGCAGTTCAACCGCGAGTTCAAGCGCCTGTTCGCGCTGCCGCCGGCAGCCGAGGTGGCACGCATGCGGCGCAGTTTTTCCGTGCCGCCGGGGCCGGCAGAGGCGGTGTACGTGTCTTCGCATTGAGGGCCTCGGAACAGGACCGGCCTGGTTTGCTGGGATGCCGGCCAGCGGCCGGTACTATCGGTGGGGTATTGACTGTCGGTCTACCTACTAGTAGGTTTATGTCCATGAAAGAGTCGCTCTCGCCCAAGGCCCTGGAGATCCTGGCCCACGCCCGTTCGCTGCTGGAGGCCGGCGGCTACAACGGTTTCAGCTATGCCGACGTGTCGGCACGGGTCAACATCAGCAAGGCCAGCATCCACCACCATTTCCCCAGCAAGGCGGATCTGGTGCGCACGGTGGTCGAGCTGTACCGGGCCGAAGCCCGCGAAGGTCTGGCACTGCTGGACCGGCAGCTGGATGACCCGTTGCAGGAACTCAATGCCTATGTGGACTACTGGTCGGCCTGCATCGCCGGCAGCACGTCCTCGTTCTGCATCTGCGCGATGCTGGCGGCCGAGTCGCCGATGATTCCCGCGGAGATTGCCGAGGAAGTGCGCGGCCATTTCGAGGACCTGAGCGGCTGGCTGGCGCTGACCCTGCAGAAGGGCGCGGCGACGGGGCAGCTGCACCTGCAGGGCTCCGCGGCCGATGAGGCCAAGGCATTCATGTCGGCGGTGCATGGCGCGATGCTGGCCGCGCGCGGTTTCGGCGATGCCGGCACGTTTGCCACGCTGGCACGGCTGGCGATTGCGCGGGTGAGCACCGTCCGCTGAACCTGGTTGTTGAGGCCTGCGAGGTTCGCGGGCCTTTCTTTTGAGTATTGAGTCTATCTACTAGTAGGTTCATAGAATCCAGAGGAGTTTACCCATGTCACACGCCCTTTCCGCCCTCGGGGTGATCCACACCGCTGTCAGTCTGGTTCCGGTGCTTGCCGGTCTGTATGGCTTCATCCGTCACCGCGCCATCGACCTGGCCACGCGCTCGGGCAAGGCCTATCTGGTTGGCCTGGTGCTGTCGGTGGCGACCTCGTTCACCGTGTCCAGCACCGGTGGGCTCAATCCCGGCCACGCCTTCGGCGTGATCGTGCTGCTGGCCGCGTTCGGCGGTGTGCTGGCCGGGCGGCTGCAGTTCCTCGGCCGCGCGCGGCCGTACCTGTCGACCTTCGGGCTGTCTTTCAGCTTCCTGCTGTCGCTGGTGCCGGGCGTGAACGAAACGCTGACCCGGGTACCGCTGTCGCACCCGATCGCCGCGGCACCGCTGGCGCCGGTGATCCTGCAGACGCTGCTGGGGTGTGCTGTGGTATTCGTGCTGGGGTTTGCCGCGCAATGCGTTCGGATCTGGCGGCAACGGGCGCGCGTTGCGATGTCTTGACGCTTTCGGGTGGGCGGATCGCGTAGATTGGCGAGGCCAGTCTCATTTCCTGCAGCGGCTTGAATGCCGCTGGGGCGCTGCGACCCCCGCCCCCCGTCAGGATGTGAAGTGCAACCGAGTCGATCTGTTTTCCCCCGCGCGACGGGGCCTGCTGCCGAGCGTGTCCGCAACCATGACTGGTCGGCGACTGCGCTCGGCCCGTCGGACCACTGGCCCGCGTCGCTGCGTTGCGCGGTTGAACTGATGCTCAACTCCCCCGAGAGCATGTACCTGGTCTGGGGCCCGGAGCTGGTGTTCCTGTTCAATGATGCCTATGCGCCGATCCTGGGGCCGCGCCTGCCGCAGGCGATGGGTGCACCGCTTCGCAGCCTGTGGGCGGATGCCTGGCCTGCCGTGCGCGAGCCGATCGAGCGCGCGTTCGCCGGGCAGGGATCGCGTTTCGAGAACGTGCCGGTGGCGATGAACCGCTACGGGCAACCGGAAGATACCTGGTGGACGTTCTCGTTCTCGCCCCTGTACGGCGACGACACGCAGGTGGCGGGTGCCTTCTGCGTGACCAAGGAAGTGACCGGGATGATCGTGGCCCAGCAGAAGCTGGCCCGCGAGAATGAGCGGTTGATCGCGCTGTTCGAGAAGTCGCCGATGTTCATGGCCTTCCTGACCGGCCCCGAGCACCGCATTGCACTGGTCAACCCGGGCTATGAGCAACTGATCGGCCACCGCGAGGTGGTTGGCCGGCCGTTGGTCGAGGCCCTTCCCGAAGCTCTGGACCAGGGCTACGTGGATCTGTTGGATGAGGTGTACCGCACCGGCGAGCCGTATATCGGGCGCAAGGTGTCCTACGACAGCGGGGTGCCGCAGCCCGGGTTTGGCCCACGGCATATTGTTGATGTGGTGTTCCAGCCGTGCAAGGACGAAGCCGGGCAGGTCAACGGCATCTTCGTGCAGGGCCTGGATCTGACGCCGCAGGTTGCGCTGGAACAGCATCTTTCGCTGACCGAGGCACGCCACCGGCAGATCATGGACAGCGCACGCGACTACGCCATGATCGCCACCGACATGGACGGTCTGATCACGCTGTGGAACCGCGGCGCGGAAGAGACGCTGGGCTGGCACGAAAGCGAGGTGCTGGGCCAGCATGCCGGGCTGCTGTATCTGCAGGACGATCTGCAGGCGAACCGTTTCCAGCAGAACATGCAGCATGCGCTGCTGCACGGCGGGCTGAGTGGCGAACGCTGGCTGCGCCGCCGCGATGGCGGGCGCTTCTGGGCTCAGGGCTCGATGACGCTGCTGCGCGGCGGGGAAGGCGAGGCGGTGGGATTTGTGGTGGTGTTCCGCGATCGCACCTCCGAACGCACCGCGGCCGATGCATTGGCGCAGAGCGAGCGGCGCCTGGCGGCGCTGGTCTCGGCGGCCACCCAGTCGCTGTATTCCATCTCCGCCGATTGGCAGCAGATGAGCCTGATCTACCGGCAGGGCGACGCGGCGGAACTGCGCGATGCGCAGGGTTCCTGGCGCGAGCAGCTGGTTCACCCGGGCGACCGCCTGGCCGTGGATACGGCCATCGATGAGGCGCTGCAGGCCACGTCCGCACTGGAGGTGGAACACCGCACGCTGCTGCCGGACGCCTCGGTGCGCTGGGTGCAGCTGCGCGCGGTGCCCCTGCTGGATGACCATGGGCGGGTGAAGGAATGGTTCGGCGCGGCCTCGGACATCACCGACCGGCGCATTGCCCAGCAACGCCTGCAGCAGCTGACGTTGACGCTGGAAGAACGGGTGCAGACCAGGACGGCCGAACTGATGGCGATGGAAGAGCGGCTGCGGCAGGGCCAGAAGATGGAGTCGCTGGGGCAGTTGACCGGCGGCATCGCGCACGACTTCAACAACATGCTGACCGCGGTATCGATGGGGTTGGAGCTGCTCGAAATGCGCGTGGAGCAGGGCCGTGTGGATGGGCTGGAGCGCTACCTGGAGATGGCGCGCTCCGGTGCCGACCGTGCCGCTGCGCTGACCCAGCGCCTGCTGGCGTTTTCCCGGCGGCAGACGCTGGCGCCGTCATCGGTGCGCGTTGCCGCATTGGTGAGCGGCATGCTGGATATCCTGAACCGTTCCATCGGCCCTTCGATCAGCATTGAAACCCGTTTTGAGCACCTCGAGGATGCGGTACTGGTCGATGCACCGCAGCTGGAAAACGCGCTGCTGAATCTGTGCATCAACGCGCGCGATGCCATGCCGGGAGGCGGCACGATCATCATTTCCAGCAGCACCGAAGCGCTGGCAGGAACGCGCAGCGAACGGTTGGGACTGCCGGCTGGTGACTATGTGCGCCTTTCCGTGCGCGATACCGGCACGGGCATGGATGCCAGCGTGCTGGAGAAAGTCTTCGAGCCGTTCTTCACCACCAAGCCGATCGGGCAGGGAACCGGGCTGGGCCTGTCGATGATCTATGGCTTTACCCGCCAGTCGGGCGGCCAGGTGGACGTGGAATCGGCACCGGGTGCGGGCACGACCATGCATCTGTACCTGCCAAAGTCCGATCCGGCGCAGGCGGTCGATGTCGCCCTGCCGAGTGCGATGCCAGTGAAGCCGGCCTCGGCCAGCCGATCGGTGCTGCTGGTGGAGGACGAGGATGCCATTCGTGGGCTGGTGCGCGATGTGCTTTCGGGGCTGGGCCACGCGGTGACCGAGGCGGCCAATGGCAGTGAGGCGTTGGCCTTGCTGGACAGTGGGCAGCACTTTGATCTGCTGGTGACGGATGTGGGCCTGACCGGCACGTTGAATGGGCGGCAGGTTGCCGACGCCGGACGACAGCGACGCTGCGACCTGCCCGTGCTGTTCATCACCGGCTATGCCGCGAGTGCTGCGGTGGGTGGCGAGCATCTGGAGCCGGGCATGGAGATCCTGACCAAACCGTTCAAGGCCGTGGAGCTGGAACGGCGGGTCGATCAGCTGCTGTCCCGGTCGGCCACGGAATGGAACGTCGCCGCGCAGGATCTGCCCGCCGCGTAACGGGGTCAGCAGCCGACCAGGCGATCCGCACCGATGCCGCTGCGATGCTGGCTGCGGTACTCGGTGGGGCTGGCGTCGACCTGGCTGCGGAAGTGGCGCCGGAACGACTCCTGCGAACCAAAGCCAGCCTGCTCGGCGATCCACTGCAGTGGCCGGTCGGTGGTCTCCAGCAGCTCGCGGGCGAAGGCCACGCGCTCGCGGATCAACCAGTCGATCGGCGACAGGCCGGTGGCGTCCAGGAACTGTCGTTGCAGGGTGCGCTGGCTGAGCGCGGCCTGCTCGGCGAGGCTGCCGAGCGAGTGCGGCTCGCGCAGGTTGCGGCGCATCCATTCCATCAGTTTCGCCAGGCGGCTGGGCTCGCCATTGGGAATGGCGCGGCTGACGCGCTGGCTGCGTCCGGCATCACGCCACGGCGCCAGCACCAGCCGCTCGGCCACCAGGTTGGCCACGCGCGCGCCGTAATCCTTGCGCACCATGTGTAGCATCATGTCCATGCCGGTGGCCGAGCCGGCCGACGTAATGATGCTGCCGGCATCCACGTACAGCACGTCCTCGCGCACGTCGATGCGGGGGAAGTCACGCGCTAGCGCTTCGGTGAGGCGCCAGTGGGTGGTGGCCTGGCGGCCATCGAGCAGGCCGGCCCAGGCCAGCACGAATGCACCGGAGCAGATCGAGGCGATGCGTGCGCCGCGTGCGTGGGCGCGGATGAGCGCATCGAGCAGTGCCTGTGGCGGGCGCTCGCTGGGTTCGCGCCAGCCGGGGATGACGATGATGTCGGCGTCATCGACGCTGCCGAGATCGTAGGGCAGCTGCACCTGGGTGTTGCCGAGCATGCGTAGTGCGCCGGGTTCGCCTGCGCACAGCTGGGTGCGGTACCAGGCCACGCCCAGTTCCGGCCGCACTGGTGCGAACAGGCCGACCGCACAACCGAACTCGAACAGCCCCTGGCCGTGGCAGGCGACGATGGCGACCAGTGGCGCGTTGGGATCGGCGGGCAGGATGGGCATGGCTTGATGCTACGGGCGGCGGTGCGTGGCGATGCGTGGTGCGCGGGCATGAGGTGATGCCTCTGGGGCATGTAGCGCTGCAGACCGCGTTGCCGCCTAACGTCATGACCAGCGGTCATGTGGGTGGCCGGATGTTACGGCTGGGTGACGCGATCACGCCTGTCGTGGCGGATGAACACGCTCTTGAATGGAAGCGTGTTTCCGGCCCACCCCCAACGAGCCCCCATGCCTGCCGCCCACGCCCCCGTACTGAGCACGCTTGCTGTCCTGATCGCCGCGGCCCTGGCGGTCTCGCCCAGCCATGCCGCTGAAGCCGATGCGGAGCCCGCCACCACCGCAGCGACCGCCAATGTGGCCGCGTCCACGCTGGATGCCGTGGTGGTGACCGGTTCGCGTACCAGCACGCGCACAGTGAAAAACAGCTCCACGCCGATCGATGTGATCTCCGCCGAAGACCTCACCGCCACCGGCCAGGGCAACCTGCTGGAAGCGTTGCAGCGTGCGCTTCCTTCGTTGAGCCAGATCGGTGGCTACCAGAGCGATCAGGAGAGCCTGATCCGCGGCTACCAGCTGCGCAACCTGTCGCCGGGCTACACGCTGGTGCTGGTGAATGGAAAACGCCGCAATGCCAGTGCCTATGTGAGCGGGGCCAACGGTGGTGGGTTTCCCGGGCATGCCTGGGCCGATCTGGCGCTGATTCCGGTATCGGCCATCGACCATGTGGAAGTGCTGCGCGATGGCGCGTCGGCAATCTACGGCTCGGACGCGATCACCGGTGTGGTCAATGTGATCCTGAAATCGCAGGCGCACGGTGGCGATCTGTCGGTGGAAAGCGGGCAGAGCATCGATGGCGATGGCTCGCGTACCAGTGTGCGTGCCAACGTCGGTTTGCCGTGGGGCGCCGATGGCTTCGTCAACCTGTCTGGTGAGACCACGCGCCAGCATCATGCAATCCGAACCCGCCGCTACATCGATGGTTACCTGAGCTACCCGGCGGTAGACGCGAACGGCAACCTGGTGGCGCTGCGCCCCAACAACCGGCTGCCGGCGGGGGCTTCGCCGAACCCGGCCGAGGCCAACCGCAATGCCGAGGCCAACACCATCCTCAGTTCGCCGTCGTATGCGTTGAAGGCCTTCGCCGTGAATGTGGGTCATGGCCTGGGCGAGCGCGCGCAGTTCTATGCCAACGCGACCGCCAGCGACCGCACCGCGCAGGCGATCCAGAATTTCCGCCTGCCCGCGACCATCTTCACCACCTACAAGGCGCCGGGCGTGCTGGGCGTGTTTCCGGACGGCTTCCTGCCGGTGCTGGAAACCAAGGAGAAGCAGTACACCGGTACGGCGGGCGTGAAAGGCCAGCTCGCCGGCTGGGACTACGACGCCAGCCTGACCGGCAACCGCAGCACCGTGCGCACCTACACGCGCAACTCGGTGAACTACTCACTGCCGTACCCGGGCTCGCCCACCGATTTCTATGACGGCAAGCTGGACTACCAGCAGGGCATCGCCAATCTCGATCTGCGTCGAGGCTTCGAAGTGGGGGCGTTCGCATCGCCGCTGGAAGTGAGCGCGGGCGCCGAATACCAGCACGAGCAGTACGAGCGTGGAGCTGGGCAGTGGGAGTCGTACACCGGCTTCGGTGCCGCCGCGTTCGTTGGCTACTCCACCGCCGATGCGGTGAAGGCCACGCGCAACAGCAAAGCGGTGTATGTGGGCGCAGCGACCAACATCACCTCGCGCTGGTACCTGGATGCGGCCGCGCGCTGGGAAGACCATTCGGATTTCGGCAGTGTCTCGACCGGGCGCCTGACCACGCGCTTTGATTTCACCGATGCACTGGGCCTGCGCGCGACGGTCAGCAACGGCTTCCATGCCCCCAGCCTGGGCGCGCAGTTCTACCAGGCCACCGGCAGCTGCCCGTGCGGCACCACGCTGGTGGCGCAGGTGTCCTCGCCGGCGGCGATCGCGCTGGGCGCAACGCCGCTGAAGCCGGAGAAGGCCACCAACTACAGCCTCGGCGTGACCTGGGACCCGAGCCCGGCGTTCCATCTGGCGGTGGATGCATACCAGATCGACATCCGCGGCCAGCTCGGCCAGTCCAGCCAGATCGGCTACAACGCACAGGACCCGGCGCGGGTGACCGACAACAGCGGCACGGTGCTGAGCGCGGCGCAGAAGAACACCATCGATGCGCTGCTGGGTTCGGCCGGCATCAGCATCCTGCCCGGTGATGCGTTCTACGCCAGCTACTTCACCAACGTGGGCAACACCCGCACGCGCGGCGTCGAGCTGACCCTGGAAGCCAACCAGGAAACGGCCTGGGGCAAGCTGCGCTGGAGCTATGCGGCCAACGTCGGCCGTACCACCATCCAGAAGGTCAGCGACATTCCGGCGGCACTGCAGGGTCTGCCGAACATCAACCTGCTGACAAAGTCCAGCGAGTACGCGCTGCGTTTCCGCACGCCCAGCTACACGCAGGTGGCAGGGTTGGGCTGGCAGAACGGGCGTTGGCGCTCGAACGTGGACTTCACCTACTACGGCCCGATCAAGCGGCTGAACAATGGCGTGGAATACAAGCAGCCGCCGGTGCTGGTGACAAACCTGTCCGGTGGCGTGGAGCTGGGTGCGGGCTGGAGCGCGGCGCTGGGGATCAACAACGTGTTCGACGAGCGCACCCGCAAGGTGCCGGAGTACGCGCGTAGTGCCACCGATGTGGCCAGCATCGAGACCACCTGGGACAGCGGCGATGTGCTGGGCAATGTTGGTGCGTATTGGTACGGGCGGATCAATTACCGGTTCTGAGGTTCAGGCCAACGGCAGTCGAGCATGGCTCGACTCTACAACGGCGAAAGCCGTCGAGCATGGCTCGACTCTACAACGGCGAAAGCAGCCGGGCAGGGCTCGGCTCTACATGGGAGCGTTTCATGTCTTCTGCATTGAAGGTGGTTGCTTTGGTCGGGTCGCCGACCAGTTCCGCGACGTCGCGCACGTTGCTGCTGGTCCGGCACCTGCTGGAATCGTTGCAGCAGCGGGTGCACGCCAGCGTGGACCTGGTGGAGCTGGCGCCGATCGCGCGTTCGCTGGGCCAGTCGCTGACGCGCGCCGAGGCGCAGCCGGAAGTGAAACAGGCACTGCAGGCCATCGAGGCTGCCGAACTGCTGGTGGTGGCCGCGCCGGTGTATCGCGGCTCGTATCCCGGCTTGTTCAAGCACTTGGTGGACTTCATCGAACTGGAGGCATTGGTGGATACGCCGGTACTGCTGGCGGCGACCGGGGGCAGCGAGCGCCATGCGCTGGTGATCGATCACCAGCTGCGGCCGTTGTTCAGCTTCCTGCAGGCGCACACGCTGCCGATCGGGGTGTATGCCACGCCGGCCGACTTCGACGCTGAGCGCATCCACGGCGCTGCCTTGCAGGCCCGGATCGCGCTTGCGGCCGAGCGTGCGGTCGGGCATCTGGCCACGCAGGCGCGGGTGTTGCCGGCGCCCCTTCGGCGCATTGCCTGACGCCATAACCGGCGGCGCTTTGCTTATGGCCAAGGCGCATCTGCATGGCCGGATCTGACCGCCGATTGTCGCCTGGCATCGCTGTTGCCGGCGCTGGCTTCTCTAGCATCGAAATCGAATCGGCATTGCATTGCCGGCCCTGATGAGGACGACCCCGTGAGTCTGCACGCAACCGATAGACCCATCCTGTTCCTGCTCGACCGTGAGTTCGAGGACGGCCAGCTTCCCGGCCAGCGCTTCTTCTGCCGGCACAGCCTGTTGCTGGAAGGTGCGCTGTCGAGCATCGATGGTCTCGATGCACAGCTGGATGTGCGCCGCATCGGCTTTGCGCGGCCGCGCCGCGAGGTGATCGCCGAGATCGGTGAACAGGATCAGTCGTTGCCGAAGCTGGTGCTGCCGCAGGGCGTTCGTAGTGAGCTTGCCAGCGGTACCCACCAGGATCGTCAGTACATCTCCGGTGCCGAGCCGATCCTGGCTGCGCTGAACGGGTTGCTTGGCATTCCCGTGGCCCACCCCTGAGCGAGGACGCGACGATGAGCTACCTGATCAGCGTGTTGGACAAGAGCCCGGTGGCCGAGGGTGCGTCGCCCGAACAGGCGCTGCGCCACAGCCTGCAGCTGGCGCAGCGTGCCGAGCAGCTGGGCTACCACCGCTACTGGTTTGCCGAGCACCATGCCGCACCCACGCTGGCCAGCCCTTCACCGGAAGTGCTGGCGGCGTGGGTCCTGGCGCAGACCCGGCGCATCCGCATCGGCAGTGGCGGCGTGATGCTGCGCCACTATGCACCGTACAAGGTGGCCGAGAACTTCAACCTGCTGGCGGCGCTGGCGCCGGGACGGGTGGATCTGGGTGTGGGCAAGGCGCCCGGAGGACTGCCGGCATCGACCGCCGCGCTGGCCGCAGGGCGACCGGCCTTCGCCGATTTCGACCAGCAGCTGCGCGATCTGGAAGGCTATCTGTCTGGCGCCGAGGGCGACGCACTGGCCCGGCCCCTTCCGCAGCAGGCACCGGAACGCTTCCTGTTGGGGGCCAGCCCGCAGAGTGCGAAGCAGGCGGCCGAGCTCGGGTGGCGTTTTGTCTACGCCGCGCACTTCGATGGTGATCCGAAGCATATCGAGGCCGCGTTCGACGCCTACCGCAGCGTGTCGACGCAGCCCCCACTGCTGGCCACCGTAGCCTTTGCCGCGCCGTCTGCCGAAGCCGCGGCGCGTCATATCGGTGCGCTGCGCGTCTACAAGCTGCACCTGGGCCCCGGCCAGACGGTGAATCTTCCCAGTCCGGAAGCCGCCGCCGAGTACGCACGCCAGGTAGGCGTGGCCGACTTCCGCATCGAAGAAACACGCCCGAGCGTGCTGTCCGGCGATGCGCAGCATGTGCGTGACGAACTGGATGCGCTGCACCGGCGTTTCGGCGTGGGCGAGTTCATCCTCGACGCGCCGGTGGCCGACCTGGACGCACGCCTGGCATCCCTTGAACTGCTGTCGCCCGCGCCACGCGTGGCGGTGGCCTGACCTGCAGGAGCGATTCCCATGAGCACGACCCCGCGCAACATTCCGTTCGGCATCATGCTGCAGGGCCCCGGCAGCCACATGCATGCCTGGAAGCATCCGTCCAACCCGGCCGATGCCAGCGTCAACCTGCAGTTCTACATCGACATCGCGCGTACCGCCGAGGACAACGGCATCGCCTTTGGCTTCGTCGCCGACGGGCTGTACATCAACGAGAAGTCGATTCCGCACTTCCTCAACCGCTTCGAGCCGATCTCGCTGCTGTCGGCGCTGGCCACGGCAACGAAGAAGATCGGCCTGGCGGGCACGCTGTCGACCTCCTACAGCGATCCGTTCACGGTGGCGCGCCAGTTCGCTTCGCTGGACCTGCTCAGTGGCGGTCGCGCCGGCTGGAACGTGGTGACCTCGCCGCTGGAAGGTTCGGGGCGCAACTACGGGCGGCCACACCCCGAACATGCGCTGCGCTACCAGATTGCCGACGAGTACCTGGAGGTGGTGCAGGGGCTGTGGGATTCGTGGGATGACGGTGCCTTCGTGCGTGAGCGCGACACCGGCACGTTCTTCACGCCGGAGACGTTCCGCCGCCTCGACCACAAGGGCCGCTTCTTCCAGGTGGAAGGGCCGCTCAACATCCAGCGTTCGCCGCAGGGCCAGCCGGTGATCTTCCAGGCCGGTTCGTCCGATGATGGCATCGCGCTGGCCGGCAAGTATGCCGATGCGGTGTTCACCCATTCGCCGTCGCTGGAAGAAACCCGTGCGTTCACCCAGAAGGTGAAGAATTCGGCGATCGCGCACGGCCGCAGCGGCAACGACGTGAAGATCTTCCCGGGCATCGGCCCGATCGTCGGCCATACTGCCGAGGAGGCCGAAGCCAAGTACCAGGCGATTGCCGCGCTGGCCACGCTTGAGGACGCGCTGGCTTATCTCGGCCGCTTCTTCGACCACCATGATTTCAGCCAGTACGACCCGGATGCGCCGTTCCCGGAACTGGGCGGGATCGGCAGCAATTCGTTCCGTTCCACCACCGACCGCATCAAGCAGGACGCGCGCGAAAAGGGCCTGAGCCTGCGCCAGGTGGCATTGGAAGCCGTGAGCCCGCGGCCAAACTTCATCGGCACGCCGGAGCATGTAGCCGAAGAACTGATTCGCTGGTTCGATGCCGGCGCCAGCGATGGCTTCATCCTTGGCTTCGCTGCACAGCGCGAAGGCCTGGACGATTTCGTGACCCAGGTGCTGCCGATCCTGCAGGCGCGCGGCTATCACCAGCGTGAGCTGGAGGGGCAGACCCTGCGTGAGCATCTGGGCCTGCCATACAAGGCCAGTCGCCATGCGACCGACGCCGAACCGGCGCGGAAGGCGGGGTAGGGCGATGAGCGGAGAAATCGCGGCAGTGCAGGACCAGGTCCGGCGGACACTCACGTCGAGCGGTGTGCTGCCCGAAATCGCAGCACGCGCCGACGCGGCCATCGCCATCCGCCACGACCTGCACCGGCACCCGGAGCTGGCCTTCGAGGAACACCGCACCAGTGCCCGCGTAGCCGAACTGCTGCAGCAGTGGGGATATGAAGTCACAACCGGTCTGGGTGGCACCGGCGTGGTCGGCACGCTGCAGCGCGGGCAGGGCAGTCGTCGCCTCGGCCTGCGCGCCGACATCGATGCACTGCCGATCCACGAGGATTCCGGACTGGCCTATGCCAGCCAGACCGACGGCCTGATGCACGCCTGTGGCCACGATGGGCATACCGCCATCCTGCTCTCGGCCGCGCATTACCTGGCTCACCATGGCCGTATCGACGGCACCCTGCAGCTGGTGTTCCAGCCGGCCGAGGAAACCGGCTCGGGTGCGTCGAAGATGATTGCCGATGGCCTGTTCGAGCGTTTCCCGGTGGATGCGATCTATGGGCTGCACAACTGGCCGGGCGTACCCGTGGGCCACTTCGGCTTCGTCGATGGTCCGGCGATGGCGTCGGTGGACTGGGCGCGACTGAAGGTGATCGGCAAGGGCGGCCATGGTGCCGAGCCGCAAGGCAGTGTCGATCCGATCCTGGTGGCGGCGCACATCATCACCGCGCTGCAGAGCGTGGTGTCGCGCAATGTCGATCCGCGGCAGATGGGCGTGGTCACGGTCGGCTCGATCCATGGCGGGCAGGCCGCCAATGTGATTCCGGACGTGGTCGAACTGACCTTGACCGTGCGCGCCTATCTGCCCGAGGTGCGCGACACCCTGCGCCGTCGGACCATCGAGATTGCCGAGCAGACCGGCGCCGCCTTCGGTGCGCGGGCCGAGATTGCGTTCCCGCGTGGCTTCCCCAGCGTGATCAACCATCCGCAGCAGACCGCCTATATCCGCGAGGTGGCACTGCGGGGCTTCGGCGCCGAACAGGTGGTGCCTGACTTCGCGCCGCGCACGGCCAGCGAGGATTTCGCTTTCCTGCTGCAGGCACGGCCCGGAAGTTTCGTGTTCGTCGGCAACGGCGACAGCGCGCCGCTGCACAGCCCGCGCTATGTGTTCAACGACGCCGCCATCGCGCCGGCCGCCAGCCTGTGGGCGCGGTTGGCCGAAGACTACCTGGTGAAGGACGTGGCATGAGCAGCAACGAACGCTTCCTCTATACCTCGGTGGATGATCCGCTGGCACGGCCCCTGTTCGATGGCCTGGAGCAGGAGTACGACAGTCGCTATGCGGATGTGCGCCGACGCATCGGTGGCAGTGCCCGCGAGGAGCTGCAGCGCTACCCGGCGCAGGCGTTCGCCGCTCCGGTAGGGGCGTTCGTGCTGTTGCTGCGCGACGGCGTTGCGATCTCCGGTGGCGCCTTCATGCCGCACCGCGATCCGGAGACCGCCGAATTCAAGCGGATCTGGACGCTGCCGGGGCTGCGCCGCCAGGGCATCGCGCGGCGCGTGCTGCAGGAACTGGAAGACCAGGCGGCGCGCCAGGGTTACCGGCGGGTGTTCCTGACCACCGGCTTCCGCCAGCCCGAGGCGGTCGGGCTGTACCTCAGCCATGGCTACACCGCGCTGTTCGATCTGCAGGCGGATCCGGAAACCATCGCTCACCTGCCGTTCGAGAAGTATCTGCAGGCGCCCGCGTCACGGGTCGCGCAGGTGCAGGCTGTACTGCATGGAGCCCACGCATGAGCACGCCCTCGACCGCGCTGGATGGCATTGCCGCACACCCGGCGCCAGCACCTGCGCTGAAGATCGTGCCGGCCCGGCATCCACTGCAGGTGTTCGGAACGGTGCTGGCGCTGGCGTTGATCCTGATTGCCCTGCAATCGGTGCTGGGCAATCCGCGCTGGGGCTGGGGCACGTTCGCCGAGTGGTTCTTCGCGCGCCCGGTGCTGGAAGGCCTGGGCCGCACGCTGCTGCTGACCGCACTGGGTACCGGCCTTGGCTTCGCGCTGGGCACCCTGCTTGCGCTGGCGCGCGTCTCCGGCTCGCCACTGCTGTCGGCGGTGTCGTGGGGCTACGTCTGGTTGTTCCGTTCGATCCCGCTGCTGGTGCTGTTGTTGCTGCTGAACAACCTGGGCTACCTGTACAGCACCATCGAGCTGGGCGTGCCGTTCACCGGCATCAGCCTGTTCTCGTACCCGACCACCCAGCTGATCGGTGTGTTCACGGCGGCGGTGCTGGGCCTTACGTTGAACCAGGCCGCATTCTCGGCCGAAGTGATCCGCGGTGGCATCCTGTCGGTCGACCATGGCCAGTACGAGGCGGCAGCCGCGCTTGGCCTGCCGCGTGGCCGCCAGGTGCGCCGCATCATCCTGCCGCAGGCGATGCGCTCGATCCTGCCGGCGGCGTTCAACGATGTGATCGGCCTGGCCAAGAGCACGTCGGTGGTCTATGTGCTGGCGCTGCCGGAGCTGTTCTACACCGTGCAGGTGATCTACCGCCGCAACCTTGAGGTGGTGCCGCTGCTGATGGTGGCCACGGTCTGGTACCTGGTGATCCTGACCGTGCTGTCGCTGCTGCAGCGGCGGGTGGAGCAGCGCTTCGCGCGCGGCCAGCTGCAGCGCGAGCGCTCGGTATCGCGTGTCTCGTCGCCGAGGCGTACACAGCACGATCCCACGCCGCGCGCCACCAGCCGCCCGCGCATCGCAGCACAGGTTGAAGCGGGCGAGGGTGCATCGGTGTCGTTGCATGGCGTAGGCAAGGTGTTCGGCGACCAGCCGGTGCTGGAAGACGTGAACCTGGACCTGCGCGCGGGCAGCGTGACCGTACTGATCGGCCCGTCCGGTGCCGGCAAGTCCACGCTGCTGCGGTTGATCAACCACCTGGAACGCGCCGACAGTGGCTACGTGACCGTCGGCGGCCAGCTGATCGGCTACCGCCGTGACGGTGACACTCTGTACGAGCTGCCGGAGCGTGAGATCCGCCGCCGCCGCGCCGAGGTGGGCATGGTGTTCCAGGGCTTCAACCTGTTCCCGCACCTGACCGCGCTGGAGAACATCATCGAGGCGCCCATCGCCGTGCGCGGCGTGCCGCGCGCGCAGGCCGAGCAGCAGGCGCGCACGCTGCTGGAGCGGGTGGGCCTGGCCGACAAGGCCGATGCCTTCCCGCGCCAACTGTCGGGCGGTCAACAGCAGCGCGTGGCGATTGCCCGCGCGCTGGCCCTGCAACCGAAGGTGCTGCTGTTCGACGAGCC
The DNA here is from genome assembly GCF_004365115.1 of Stenotrophomonas sp. CC22-02. NCBI lineage: Bacteria > Pseudomonadati > Pseudomonadota > Gammaproteobacteria > Lysobacterales > Lysobacteraceae > Stenotrophomonas > Stenotrophomonas sp. CC22-02. The sequence continues at coordinate 1,386,697 of NZ_SOCO01000001.1, forward strand.
GACCTCGGCGCTGGACCCGGAACTGGTCGCCGAGGTACTCAGCGTGATCGAGGAACTGGCCCGCTCCGGCACCACGCTGGTGATCGTTACCCATGAGTTGAGCTTCGCCCGCCGCGTGGCCGACCACGTGGTGATGATGGACCAGGGGCGGGTGATCGAGCAGGGCACGCCCGAGGCCCTGTTCCAGCGCCCGCGGCAGCAACGCACCGCCGATTTCCTGGCCAAGACTCCGTAACCCTGAAAGGAACGCCATGAGCCCTGCAGCACCGCGTGGACCGTCGCGCAGCACCCTGTTGATCGTGGGCGTGCTGGTCATCGGCATCGCTGGCATCGTCTATTCGCGCGTGCGCCAGGCACCGGATGCCGGCACCGTGGCAGCAGCCAGCCTGGCCGGTGCGAACACCGCCGTGCTGAAAGGCACGCTCGATCCGAAGGCGCAGGCGTTGATTCCCGCTGGCTACCGCTTCGTCACGCCCGGTACGTTCACCGTGGCCACCCACCCGGGGCAGCTGCCACTGGCCGACTATGGTGCTGACAGCAAGCAGGTGGTCGGCATCGAGCCAGACATCGCGCGGCTGATTGCCGATGCGCTGGGCCTGAAGCTGGTGATCGTGCCGGTGGCCTGGGCCGACTGGCCGCTGGGGCTGGAATCGGGCAAGTACGATGCAGTGCTGTCGAACGTGACGGTTACCGAGGAGCGCAAGAAGAAGTTCGATTTCTCCAGCTACCGCTACGACCTGCTGGGCATCTATACGCGCAGCGATGGGCCGATCCGGAAGATCGAAAAACCTGCCGATGTGGCCGGGCTGAAGGTGGTGGTCGGTGCGGCCACCAACCAGGACCAGATCCTGCGGCAGTGGGACCAGCAGAACATTGCGGTCGGGCTGAAGCCGGTGGAATACCAGTACTTCGATGATGCGGTGGTGGGGCGGCTTGCGGTGATCACCGGCCGTGCCGACGTCTCGTTCGAGCCCAATGCCACCGGCGCCTACTCGGCGCGCGACGGCAAGGTACGGCGCGTCGGCCTGTTCCCCGGTGGCTGGCCGAACGCTGCGGCGATCTCGGTGACCACGCGCAAGGGCAGCGGCCTTGCCGATGCAGTGACACAGGCGCTGAACACCCAGATCGGCAGCGGCACGTATGCGCAGGCGCTGGCGCGCTGGAACGTGGCCGAGGAAGCGGTGCCGCAGTCGCAGACGAACCCGCCGGGGTTGCCTGCACTCTGACGCCGGGCATGTCCCGGCGCTACCGCCGCTTCTGTAGAGCCGAGCCATGCTCGGCTGCAGTTCGCTCGGTACGCGATGCGTCGAGCATGGCTCGACGCTACCAGCGCGCTTCCAGCGTCCGGAACGGCTTCTCCAGGCGCACACCTTCGGCATCGAACGCGGTGACCGAGCGACCATCCACCCGCACCGCCTTCGGCACCTTCCGCTCCGGCCACCAGACCTTCACCGCCGTGCCGTTGCGCAGTCCGTCGCCCAGGGTGACCACCAGCGTGCCGTCGCGCTGCCGCGCCTGCATCTGCAAAGTGCCATACGCAGTGGGCAGTCGCTCCACCGCCAGCCCATCACCGGCCACCCAGGACGGCGGAGTGCCCGGCAGCAATGACAGCGCATCATCGTCTTCGCGCATCAACATGCCGAACAGCGTGCGGCCGTACTCGGCACCAATCCAGGTGTGCGGCATGTCACCCAGGTAGCGCGGAAAGCGCAGCCGCGAATGCACCACTTCGGCCAGCACCTGCCACTCCAGCGGGCGCCGGTCATGCAGCAGGCCCTGCAGCAGTTCATCGGCAGCCTCGGGCCGGCCCAGGTGCACGTAGCTCAGTACGTTGCGGATCTCATACGGCGTGTAGGCATACAGCGCACCGGGCTGCTTGCGCTTGCGCACGTCCTCCAGATAGCGGGCGAAGGTGGTCCGCAATGCATCGGCAGGCAACACGCTCTGCGCGCCGGTCGGGTCCAGGGCGATCGAGACGCCCGTGGGATCGCCATCACCCAGATCGGCCGAGGACGGGATGAAGTCGATGCCCTTCCACGCCATCGTCGCGCGGATCGAGGCGTGCAGCGCGTCGTACAGGGCCCTGTACTGCTGACGCGCCCACACCGCGGTTTCGTGATCGCCCAGTGCATCGGCCAGCCACGCGCCATCGTGCCAGCCCTTCAGGCCCCAGTAGTCATCCCAGTAGCTGTGGGTGGGCGAGGGGTAGCCCTCATGACTGATCGATGGCGCAAGGATGCCCGCGAAGCGTTCCGGCGCCGGCTGGCCGGCCATGTAGCCGGGCACCAGGGTGCGTTCGCGCAACTGCTGCAGGAAGCGCAGCGCCGCCTTCACTTTCGGCAGGTACGCTCGCACCGACTCTGGCCCGCCATCGAGCCGGGCGACATCGGCAACCAGCGCCACATACTGGCCCTGGCTGTCGTACTCGATGTCCGAACCGAAACCGGTGTTGACGCTGCCATCGTCGTTGAGGATCGGCGAGACCAGTCCATTGGCGTGCACGCCGTGCTCGCTGTACCACCCCAGGTAGTCGCGCGCGACCTTGGCTTCGCCCATGCGCAGCAGCACCGCCGAGGTGGCCATGCCGTCGCGGATGAAAGAACGGTTGTAGTTGCGTGGCCCCGGTTGCATGGCCGGCCCGGTCTGGTTGATCAGCATGTAGGCGGCCTGCGCGCGCAGCATGTCGACCAGCGAGGGATCGGGCAGGCGCAGGCCGACCTGGCCCAGCCGTGCCTGCCAATCCGCCGAGGCCTGCGCGGACAGCGCGTCGAACGCGGCATCGGCCCCGTGTGGCAGCGAGGACAGGTCGAGAGGTGGCGCTTCTGGCAGCGCGCCGTTGGCATCGGCGGCGGCGGTACCCAACGGGAAGGCGGCCACGATGGCCTCGCTGGCCCCGGGCGCCAGCGAAACGCGATAGCTGAGGGCCGCGGCGGCAAGCCCCTGATCATCGCGTGCCCGTTGCGTACTGGGCAGCGTGCCGGCGGCGATGGCGGCAGTGATTTCCGTTGCACCTTCCGCTCCGAAGGGCGCGGCGCCCGACGCCGTCACCGGGGTGAGTGAATGCAGCAGGGTGCGGCCATTGATGCGCACCGCCTGACCTTCGACGGACACGTCGCGGATGGGTGACAGGCCACCGTTCTGCCACGGCGGGTTCATCTGCATCGGGCGTACAACCAGGGTCAGCGTGCCGTTGATCGCGGTCGTGCCGCTGTTGTGCAGCCGGTGGCGAAGCAGGGTGACCGGCTGCCCGTCGCGCTCAATGGCGAAGGCCTCGCTGCGCAGCTCCAGTCCGGGCTGCGGCGCCCAGGTGGCCGACGGCATCGGCTTCCAGCCATCGCGCAGGGCATGCTGCACAGTCTGCCCCGCCGCACCTGCAGCGTGCCCGTCGGCATTGCGCCAGATCGGCTGCACCAGCGGTGCGCCCTTGAAGGCTTCGAGATTGCCATATTCGTCGAAGATCGATTTCTGCCGGCCCGCATGCACGCCCACAGCGGTCCAGTAGGTCTGCTGCATCTGCAGCGAGGCGGGGAACAAGGCACGTTGCGCACCGCTGGCGGCAATCTGGTAACGCTTCATCGGCGTCATCACCGCCTTCGGGCCCAGCAGGCGGATGCGGGCGATCTGCGCAGCGTCGCCGTGCACCGTCAGCCGCAGAGCCTGGATGTCGAGCGGCGCGCTGGCGGCAAGCCAGCTCTGCTGCCGGGTCGCGGCCTGCGCATCCATCGCCAGCGCATGCCAGCGGCCTTCTGCATCCTGGGCCTGCAGCGCTGCGGCGCCATGCACGTTGGCCCAGTCCACCGCCAGCCCGGTGCTCGGCTGCGGCCGTGGCAAGGTGATGTCGAGCGTATGGACACCGCCCTTGCCAGCGGGAATGGCTACCGCACTGCCGCCTTGCCACAGCGCCGCGGACTGCGTGGCATCGAGTCCTACCACGCGCGCGCTGAGCGACGTATCGAGCGGTTCCATTTCGAAGATCGACACGCCCCAGTCGGAGGTGCGCTGCGGACTGGCCAGGCGCAGGTAGCGGGCCTGGCGTGGCGCGAAGTACAGCGTTTCGACGCCGCCGAGTGAATCGCCCATGGTGTAGGCGGTCTGCCACTGCGTCCCGTCCAGCGAGGTCTGCAACGTGTAGCCCTCGGGATTGGAGACATCCCAGGTCAGGCGCACGCCAGCGAGCGTGGCCGGCGCGCCGAGGTCGACCTGGAACCAGTGGCCGGGACTGAACGCGCCGCCGGTCACCGTGCTCGGATCGTTGTCGATCAGGTGGCTGATGGCCATGGCCGGGACCTGCTGCGATGAAGCACTTGCCCGCCACTGGTCGCGGGCCGGCAGGTTCTGGGCCTGCGTGGAAAAGGTCAGCCCTACAAACAGCAGGGCTGCGGTGAGGCGGAAAGAGGAGGGCCACTTGAGGTCCGTGGAGCGTTCAGCGCGCAATGCCATTACAGACAGCCTCGCAGGTTCGGCCGGGATCGGGCGAGCGCTACGCTAGCAAGGGTTGTAATCGTTTACATGACGCGCTGCGGTAGGCGATGCAACGAGTGCTGACGGATGTGGCTCTGGACGCATGACCGGGATTGGCTAGGGTCATTGCTCAAGGCAAAGTCATGCAGGTTGTCATTTGACAACCTGGGCCTGTCATGTGCAGACTAGGGAGAACAAGGAATGTCTCGTGCTCGTCATCCCGACAAGGACATCGAATCGGTGCTGCGGTTCGCGGAAGCTCGAGGCTGGAGCCTCCGTGTAGGTGGGAGCCACGCGTGGGGCCGGATGTATTGCCCTTACAACGACACCGACTGCCGATGCGGAGAATTCTGTGTCGTGAGCATCTGGAGCACGCCGCGCAGTCCTGGCAATCATGCGCGCGCCTTGCGCCGCGTGGTCGAGAACTGCAGTCGTGAGCAATGAAATCAGTCTTCGATGGAAGCGAGGTGGCAGATGATGGAATTCAATTTCACCCTGAAGTACCGCTTGCCCGCACGCTACGATGACGTCGGAGTGCTTGAGCGGCGGCTGGTAGAGGCGGGGTGTGACGACGCGCTTCTGGGCAGCGGCTTGCCGGGAAGGATGGCGTTGGCCTTCTGCCGTGATGCCGACAGCGCGGTGGTCGCGCTGTGCTCGGCAGTGGATGATGTGCAGCGGGCCGTGCCGGGTGCCGAACTGGTGGAGGTGAGCCCCGATCTGGTGGGGCTTACGGATGTGGCCGATCTGCTCGGGATGTCGCGACAGAACATGCGGAAGCTGATGCTGGCCAACCCGCAGTCGTTTCCGTCCCCGGTGCATGACGGCTCAACCTCCATCTGGCACCTGGCCGACATTCTGGGTTGGTTGCGTGCGCGTGGCAGCGAGAAGGTCACCACGGAAATGGCCGAATTGGCCGCGGCCGCATTGCAGTTGAATCTGGCCCGGGAAGGGCGCAGGTTGCAGCCGAAGGCGTAGTGCCGGGCTACCGCATCAACGCAGTCACCCGCGCGCTGGCGTCCTGCGAAAGGGCGCCCGAAGGCGCCCTGCAAGTGCACCGGTTTTCCGGGCTCAACCTCGTGGCGAGAGCAGGTCTGCAAGACCGATGGAGGAGTACATTTCGCGTCGCATGCGATCGGCAACGGCATTGACAACTTCGGCGCCGTCCTGTGAGGGGTCTACATGTACCCGGAATGGCCGATGTCCGTGTGGCAGGCCCACCACCCGCACGATCTGCCGCGCGACTTCCTCGGGATCGGCATCTGCAGGCTCCAATCCTGCCAGGCCCTTCAGTGCCTGGTCGGCGACACCGGCGTAGGGACCGTTCTCATAGTCGGCCGCGATGGCGCTATCGGCGGGTGTGCCCGAATGCAGGAAATGGTTGGTGCCCTTGGTGAATGCACCCGGCACCATGATGGTGGTCTCGATGCCCCACCGCGACAGTTCGGTTGAATAGGACACGGCCAGTGCATCCATTGCGGCCTTGGCGGCGAAGTAGGGCGCAAGGAACGGAGGAGTGCCACCGCGTGTGGAGGACGAGCCGATCCAGACGAGCAGGCCGTTGCCACGGCGGCGCAGGTGCGGAAGCGCGGCGCGGTTCACCCGCTGCGTGCCCAGCACATTGACGTCGTACTGCTGCATCAGCTGTTCCGGGGTGAATGCTTCAGCCGGCCCGAACACCATGTGCCCGGCGTTATGCACGATGACGTCGAGCGCGCCTGCGTCGGCCAGCACATGTTCGACCGCCGCCTGGCTGGACGCGTCCGACTGTACGTCCAGTTCGACGCTACGAAGGTCGGCGTGATGCGCGTCTGCCCACTGTGCGATGTCGGCCACGCGGGTTGCATTGCGCCCGCGTGTTTCGCGCATCGAGGCGTAGACGACGTGGCCGGCAAGGGCCAGTGCCTTGGCGGTCATCAGGCCAAAGCCGGAGGATGCGCCGGTGATCAGGATGGTGTGTGACATGGGAGCTCCAGAAGAAGAAAGGGTCATGGCCGGGCGCGGGCCAACAGGCGCTGCGGCACGGTGTGCGCGGTCCAGGCGGCCAGTGAGCCGAGGGCGCTGGCCGCGGCCAGCTCGGAGAGATGGGCCAGCGAGGGCTCAAGGTGGGCCGCGAACCAGCTGACCAGTCCGAGGAAGTACCCCAGCAGGTTGTTCAGCACCGGCAGGCCACGCAGGGCAACCACACACAGCGCTACGACCAGTACAACGACGGGCACGGCCAACGAGGCACCCAATGAGGGCGAGAGCAGGCCCACTGCAAGTGTTGCCAATGCGCCGATGCCCAGCCCGAACCAGACGCAGGCCAGGTTTTCGATCGTGGAGCGGGTGCCCTGCAGCCGCGTGAAAAAGGCAATCCAACCGATGAACATCGTCCACACCGGCCAGCCGGCATGCAGCGCACCGGCAGCGGCGAAGGCCGCAGTGAGCGCCGCGGTCACGGTGACGAGGGCGTAAGCGCTACGGGAAACGGGGATCGGATTCATGGCGTCTCTCCGTGGTTCAGACCGCGCCGCCGTTGGCACGCAGGACCTGACCGTTGATCCATCCGCCGTCGGCACCGGCCAGGAAGGCCACGGCAGCGGCGATGTCATCCGGCGTACCCAGGCGTTCAAGCGGGCTCATCTTTGCCAACCGGTCGATCAGTTCGGCTGACTTGCCTTCCAGGAACAGGCTCGTTGCCGTCGGGCCCGGTGCGACCGCGTTCACGGTGATGCCGCGGCCGCGCAGTTCCTTGCTGAGGATGGCGCTCATGGTTTCCACCGCCGCCTTGCTTGCGGCATAGACGCCGTAGCGCTCAAGCTTGAATCCGACCACGCTGGTGGACAGGGTGACGATGCGGCCGCCATCGCGAACACGGCGTGCGCTCTCGCGCAGCACATTGAACGCGCCCTTCAGGTTGATGGCGATGAGGCGGTCGAACAGGGTGTCTTCGCTCTCGGCAAGCGAAGCGAGTTCCAGTACCCCGGCACTGTTCACGACCACATCGACACCGCCGAAACGTGCCTCGATCGCTTCGAACAGGGACTGCACGGACTGCGGGTTGGCGACATCGGCTTGAAGCGCGACGGCCTGGCCACCCTTGGCCATCAGCTCGTTGGCCAGTGCTTCGGCCTCTTCGTGACGGCCGGCATAGTTGATGGCAACGGCAAAGCCGTCGGCGGCGAGGCGGCGGGAGATGGCGGCGCCGATGCCGCGCGAGCCGCCGGTAACAAGAGCAACGGGGGCTGAGGAAGCGATGTTCATGTTCAGATCCAGGAAGGCGCACCCACATGGCGCACGATCATCCTGAGCGTAATTGCCGGACGGATAATCCCCCTTGATCCGGCAACATCATCCGGGTAGCCGAACAATCAGGCCGCCGACCCGCTGTACGTCCGCGTCAGGGCCGCCACAGGCGGCTGTGCCTGCTGCAACACCCGCGCGAGGCGGGTGCGGCAGAGGGTTCCAGGCAGGGCGCGATGGCAGGCTACAACTGCACCTGCTCCCACCAGCGCGTGCCGGCGCTCGGCGCCTGCATGTCCAGCGCTTCGCCCATCATCGGCGTGGCGACCGGCACGTTGTTTGCCTTCGCCAGGGCGGTGATGCGCTCGAATGGTTGCTGCCAGGCATGCAGGGCGAGGTCGAAGGTTCCATTGTGGATCGGCAGCAGCCACTTGCCGCGCAGGTCCAGGTGCGCCTGCAGGGTCTGTTCCGGTTGCATGTGCACGAACGCCCAGCGAGGGTCATAGGCACCGGTTTCGATCATGGTGAGGTCGAACGGGCCGTACTTCTCGCCGATGGCCTTGAAGCCATCAAAGTAGCCGGTGTCGCCACTGAAGAAGATTCGGAAGTCGCCGTCCTGGATGACCCATGACGCCCACAGGCTGCGATCACTGTCGCCCAGCCCTCGGCCGGAAAAGTGCTGGCCCGGGGTGGCGGTCAGGCGCAGGCCGCTGGCTTCGGTCGACTGCCACCAGTCCAGCTGTTCCACCTTGGCGGCATCCACGCCCCAGGCGATGAGCTGGTCGCCCACCCCCAGCGGCGCAATGAAACGCGCGGTCTTGCCGGCCAGCTGCATCACCGCGGCGTGGTCGAGATGGTCGTAGTGGTTGTGCGAGAGGATCACACCGGCGATCGGCGGCAGTTCGTCGATGCTGATCGGGGGCGCGTGGAAACGCGCCGGGCCCATCCACTGCACCGGAGAGGCGCGCTCGGAGAATACCGGGTCGGTCAGCCAATACTGGCCGCGCAGCTTCAGCAGGATCGTCGAGTGCCCGAGCCGGAACAGGCTGCGGTCGGGCGCGGCATCGAGGCGGGCGCGGTCCAGCGGCAGCACTGGAATGGGGTGCGCCGGCACCGTGCCCTTGGGTTTGTTGAACAGGAACGTCCACCAGATCTCCGCGCCGTCGCGCAGGCCCATTGCCGGCCGCGGCAGGGCGTTGCGGAACTTGCCGTCGCGGTACTGCGGTGAATCGGGGAAGTCGGGGAGGGACCAGGACTTGCAGAAGGTGTAGGCGGTCACGGCGAGGATTCCAAGCAAAAGGACAAGGAGCAGGCGCTTCATGGGTGACGTCCGCTGGGTACACTGCACAGTGTAGTTTCGTGTTTTTCAAAAGTACACTGGTCGGTGTAAAATGTACGCATCCGTTCAGCTGACTGGTCCCTGCCATGCCCCGTGCCCCGCAACGCCTGACCGACCGCAAACGCGACGCCATCGTGCGCGCGGCGGTGGAGGAGTTCCGCGCGTCGGGGTACGAGGCCACCAGCATGGACCGCATCGCCGAAGCGGCCGGGGTCTCCAAGCGCACCGTCTACAACCACTTCCCAAGCAAGGAAGCGTTGTTCTCGATGATCCTGGAGGAGCTGTGGGAGCGCAGCGTGGCCAGCGACACCCTGCCGTACCGCGCCGACCAGCCGCTGCCGGCACAGCTGCTGCAGCTTGTGGGGCAGAAGCTGGAGCTGCTCAGCGACGCCAACTTCATCGATCTGGCGCGGGTGGCGATGGCCGAGATCATCCACTCGCCGGAACGCGCGCAGGCGATCGTGTGCCGCATGGGCGAGAAGGAAAGCGGCGAGAGTGCGTGGATCCGTGCCGCGATTGCCGATGGGCGCCTGCGCGCGGTCGATCCGGAATTTGCCGGGCACCAGCTGCACGGCCTGGTGAAGAGCTTTGCGTTCTGGCCGCAGGTGACGATGGGGCAGGCACCGTTGAACGCCGAGGAACGCGCGCGCGTGGCCGAGTCGGCGGTGGCGATGTTCCTGGGCTACTACGCGATCTAGCTGGCGGCGAAACGACGGAATTCATCCGCCGGCAGCGCAGCCGAGTACAGATAGCCCTGGCCGACATCCACGCCCAGTGCGCGCAGCTGCTGTTCCTGTGCCAGGGTCTCGGTGCCTTCGGCCACCACGATCGCGCCGCAGCGATGCGCGACTTCGACGATGAAACGCACGATCGACCGTGACTTGGCATCGGACAACGTGGCGATCAACGCCTGCTCGATCTTGACCTCGGCGATGGCCAGCTGCGAGAGCAGGATCAGGGTCGAGTAGCCCGCACCGAAATCGTCCAATGACAGGGTCACTTCGGCCGCCAGCAATTGCGCGATGTTGGCATCGACCACATCGCGTTCGACGATCTCGGTCCACTCGACGATTTCCAGGCGCAGCATCGTCCCGGGCACATCATGCAGCTGCAGCAGCTCCTGCAGGCGCAGGCCGAAACCGGGCAGGCGCAGCGACTCGGCGGAGACATTGACCGCCACGGTCAGCTGCAGGCCGTCACCCCGGCACTGCTGCAGGAAGTGGATGGCCGACTGCAGGGTGGCCCATTCCAGGTCGGCCAGGCGGCCCTGCCGGCGCAGCAGCGAGATCACCCGCATCGGCGTGACCATCCGGCCCTCGCCGTCGCGCATGCGCAGCAGTGCTTCGGCACCGACCAGGCGCCGGTCCTGCAGGCGATGCTTGGGCTGGTAGCACAACGGCGCGTCGCCGTGACGGAGCCAGCGTTCCAGTGCACCTTCGATCAGCACGTCGATCTCGCTGTCACGCTGGATCGGATCGTCGAAGAACACGACGCCCGACTCGATCGCGCTCAATGCCAGGGTGATCGCGCGGAAGGGCAGGTGCCCGTCGTCGGCGTCACCGGGCGGCTTCAGTTCGACCACCGCGCAGCGGACCAGCGGCCGGAAGCCTGGCCACTCCTCGCTGATGCGCTTGGCCAGCCCGGACGCCAGTTCGGTGATGCGAGGCTGCGTGCGCAGTTCCGGCAACGACAGGCCCTGGACCAGGATCGCCAGCGCGGCATCACCGAACTGGTAGATCTCCAGCCTGTCCGCCGGCATCGATGGCAGCAGGCGGTGCACATCGTCGCCGCTGTCGCGCCGCCATGGTCCGCTATCCTGCAGCGGCCCATAACGCAGCCGCAGATCACGCAGGTTGCCCATCTCGGCGACGATCAGGCACGCATGACCCATGCCGTCGTTGTAGCGCCAATAGTGCTGCAGGCGTTCGCCGAGCGCGCGCATGTTGGGCAGGCCGCTGATCGGGTCGATGCGCAGCCAGGCCTGCTCGCGCTGGCGCTGGGCATCGATCTGCGCATCGTTGTAGACCAGTGCGAATACGGCGCCCAGCATCAACAGCGACACGGGCAGTGCCAGCAGGCGCTGAATCGCCAGTTCTGTTACCGGCAGCTGATCGGCGCCGATGATCGCCACGCCGAGGGCCAGGCCCAGCGCGGTCACGCCGATGCGCACGCTCCAGGCCTGCAGGATCATCGGCAGCGAGAGTTCGTTGAGCATGCGCGGGTGCAGGCGCCTGCGCAGCCAGATGCCGGCCAGCATCTGCAGCAGGGATTCAAGGGCCGCGGGCAGGAAGAACTGGGTGCCGGAGAACTGGTAGCGGGCCAGCAGGCTGGCGGCCAGGCAGGCCAGGCCACCGCGCCAGCCGCCGAGCAGGCCGCTGACCAGCAGGATGTCGAAGCCGAGATGGAGCTTGACCACGCCCTGGGTATAGCGGGCTACGAACCAGGAATTGAACAGATAGATCAGGCCCAGCGCCACGCCCACATACAGGCGGCGCCCTTCGATGGCATGGCCGGCGCGGCGGGTGGCGATCAGCAGCACGCCGATCATGCCGATGACGGCGGTGGCCTGCAGCAGGTACAGCGGCAGGCTGGGCAGGGCACTGTCCAGGACCTGGGCCGTAACCCGTGAAAGCGCATCCATAGCAGGTTCCCGCCTGTGACCGACGGCCAGTGAAGAGCAGGGTAAACCACGGCCGCGCGCGCGGCCACTGACGCCTCCCGGCGCTGGCCGCCGAGGTCAGTAGCGCGGGTCGGCGATGGCCGGCAGCACCAGTTCGCGCACGAAGCCCGAGGGCGACAGCTGCAGCAGTGCACGCACCATGGTCACCACGTCGTGTACGGGCACCAGCTCGCCTTCGCCGCGCGCTGCGGCGTCAGCCACCGGTACCGACAGTGCATCGTCGGTATTGAGATAACCCAGCTGCAGGCTGGTGACCGCCAGGCGGCGCTCGCGGAAGCCTTCGCGCAGCGCATCGGCGATGCCGTTGAGGGCAAACTTCGAAGCGCCGAAGGCCACTTCCGGGCGGCCGCTGCGCGGCAGTGCCGAGGTCGAACCGGTCAGCACCAGCTGTGGCCGTGCTGCATTCAATACACGGGGCAACAGGCGCTGCAGCAGCATCAGGGTGGCGGTGATGTTGACGTCGACCAGCTGCGCGAGCGCGGCGTCGCTCTCATCGAGGAAGGCGTATTCTTCGCTGAAGGCCTTGTCTTCCCAGATGCCCAGGTTGTGGATCAGCACATCGATATCGGCCGGTGCGTGCGCTGCGATATGGTCGGCAGCGTCGGTTGGCCGCGACAGGTCCGCTTCGATCCATTGCAGCTCGACGCCTTCGGGACAGGCAATGTCGCGCGGGCGGCTGCGCGAGACGCCGATGACGGTGTCACCCGGGCCGCACAGGCCTTCGACGAATGCCCGACCGAGGCCCCTGCTGGCGCCGATGACCATCAACTTCATGTTGCTTCCTTGTATGCGGGAGTTGCAGCGACCATCGCGGCGCCGGCCACTGTGGACGGCTTGCCGTGATTCGTCCATCGACCCGCGCGCTGGCGTACGGACCCGGTTCAGCGCGGCGACGCGTCTGCCGGAAGTGCGCGACAATCGCCATCGTCACCGACCGACGCTGGACCTGCGCATGTGCATGGACGAAACCGGATCCACTCCTGGCGATCTGCCGCTGCCGCTGCCGCAGGCGTGGCAGCAGGTCCTGGCCGGCGCGCGTTTTGAGCGGCAGTCGATCGGCGTTTCGCGCGCGGATGTTGCCCGCGTGCACCGGCCCGGGCAGGCCGATGCGTTCCTGAAATCTGAAGTGATCGATGCCTTCAGCGAACTGGGGGATGAGATCGCGCGCCTGCGCTGGTTGCAGGCACAGGGGCAGCCCGCACCGACGGTGATGGCCACTGCCGAAGAAGCGGGGCGGCGCTGGCTGCTGATGAGTGCGCTGCCCGGCCGCGACCTGGCCACGTCAGCGGATCTACCACCGCAACACGTGGTGGAGGTGCTGGCCGACGCATTGCGCGACCTGCACGCTTTGCCGGTGTCAGCGTGTCCGTTCGACCAAGGGCTGGCGTCGCGTCTTCATGCCGCGCAGGCACGCGTCGAAGCCGGTGTGGTCGACGCCGACGACTTCGATGACGAACGCCTGGGCCAGAGCGCGCAACAGGTCTTTGTCGAGCTTTGTGCCAGCCGGCCGGCGCACGAAGACCGGGTGGTCTGCCATGGTGATGCCTGCCTGCCCAACCTGATGGTGGCCGACGGTCGCTTCAGCGGCTTCATCGATTGCGGACGCTTGGGCGTGGCCGACCGCTACCAGGATCTGGCATTGGCCGCGCGCAGCCTCGTGCACAATTTGGGTGACACGCGCTGGGTGGCGCCGCTGTTCCAGCGTTACGGCGTGATCGCCGATGAGCGGCGGTTGGCGTTCTATCGGTTGCTCGACGAGTTCTTCTGAAGCCAGCGGGGGCTGAACGCCGCCCTGCTGGTGGCTTCGCGCGCACTGTGAAATGGACGAACGTTCGTTCACTATTCGCGCCATGAGCCGAATCGACCGCAATGGGCAGCGCGTGGCCCTGATCCTGCAGGCGGCGCTGCAGTGCTTCCTGGCCAAGGGCTTCCACCAGACCAGCATGCGCGACATCGCGCAGGCGGCCGGCGTCAGCCTGGGCAACCTCTACAACCATTTTCCGGGCAAGGAGGCGATCATCCTTGCGGTAGCGGTGGCCGAGAGCGAAGAACTGGCACCGATGCTTCAGCGGCTGGCGGCCGCCGACGGCGAGCGCGCGCAGGTGATGGCGTTCCTGCTGGATCTGCATGCGCTGTGCCGGCAGCCGCAGTGGGCGACGCTTGCGGTCGAGGTGCTGGCCGAGAGTGCACGCACCCCTGCCGTGGCCGAGGCTTTCGCGGCCAATCGCAGGCAGCTGCAGCGGGCTCTGGCCGACGCCCTGCAGCGACTGGCACGGCGCGAGCGGCGGCGCCCGGCGCTGGCCGCGCCATTGCAGGCGCAGGTGCTGCTGGATGCCATCGAAAGCGATGCACTGCGCCAGGGGCTGGGCGAGGCCCGTGATGCGGATGCCGAGCCGTTGGATATCGGGCTGCTGGTACTGCTGCTGGGTGCGCGCGCATGAGCGCCGATGACCGGCGCCTGCACGGTCTGGACCTGGCACGCTACCTCGCACTGGCCGGCATGGTACTGGTGAATTTCCGCTTGGCGATGGCTGTGCCCGCAGAGGGTACGGGTGGGTTGGCAGGCTTCTTCCACCTGCTGGAAGGCAAGGCCTCGGCCACCTTCGTTACGCTGGCCGGGCTGGGACTGGTGCTGGCCACGCAGCGGCAGGGATGGTGGCCGGCCGCCGTGCAGACCTGGCGGCGCGCACTGTTCCTGCTGGTGCTGGGCCTGCTCAATCTGACCCTGTTCCCGGCCGATATCCTGCACTACTACGCGGTGTACTTCGCGTTGGCGGTGCTGTGGCTGCGTGCGTCGCCACGGCTGCTGCTGGCCAGCATCGTCGGCCTGGCCGCCGGTTCGTTCTGGGCGCTGCTGCAGTGGGACTACAGCGAAGGCTGGAACTGGCAGACGCTGGAGTATGCCGGCCTGTGGCAGTGGCCCGGCATGGCGCGCAACCTGTTGTTCAACGGCTTCCATCCGTTGCTGCCGTGGCTGTGCTTCTTCCTGCTGGGCATGCTGCTGGCGCGCCTGCCGTTGTCGCAGCCTCGGGTGCAGCGCGCACTGCTGGTGCTGGGCCTGCTGCTGATCGGGGCCGGGCATGGCGTGCAGCAGCTGGCGCAGGGAACGCCCTGGCAGCCGTGGCTGGGAACGCAGCCGATGCCGCCGGGACCGGCCTATGTGCTGACGGGCGCGGGAGCGGCCTGCAGTGTCATCGCAGCCTGCCTGTGGCTGGCGCGTCTACGCTCGGGCGAGTGGTTGGCACCGTTCACCGCGGCCGGGCGAATGACCCTGACCCTGTACGTCGGGCACATCCTGCTGGGCATGGGCACGCTGGAAAGCCTGGGCCTGCTGGATGGACGTGCCTCGCTCGCCTCGGTGCTGCTGTGGGCGCTGCTGTTCCTGCTGCTGGCGACCGGGGCGGCGTGGCTGTGGTCATGGCAGTTCGCGCGCGGCCCTCTGGAAATGGTGATGCGGCGCATTGCGGGCTAGCCCTCGGGTCGCGACGCACGATGTTGTGACGGACATGTCTGTGTCGCAGCGAACGCATCTGCGATAGTAGCGGCAGGTAATACTTTCCGTTTGCATCCATGTCATTCGCTTCGGCGCAGCATCTCGGCGAAGTCCTGCAGCAGTCCTATGCCATCACGGCGAACGCAGTGGTGCCGCGCCCGGTGGGCGCCGATGCCAGCGCCAGCGTGTATCGCGTCGATGCGCGGCGCGGGCAATGGTGGTTGAAGTGCCGCACCTACCAGGTCGATCCGGCAGTCTGGGACAGCCTGCACTGGCTGCGCGGCACCCTGGGTATCGAGGAGATCGTCGCGCCCTGGCCGGCGTTGACGGGGGGCGCGTCGGTACAGCGCTGGGGGCTGCAGTTCACCTTGTTCCCCTACATCGAGGGGCAGTCCGGCTTCGAGGCGGCACTGAGCCGCACGCAGTGGAAGCGACTGGGCGAAGTGCTGCGACGCCTGCACGCGGCGCAGCTGCCAGCGGAGCTGCAGCAGGCGTTGCCCACCGTGCGGATGGAAACCGCCGCACTGGAAACGGTGGGGCAGTGGCTGGTGGGTGAAGGGCTGGCGGTAGCGCAGGATGGGCTGGGCCGCGCATTCGCTTCGGTCTGGGATCAGCAGCATGCGCGCATCGCGGCGCTGCATGCGAGCGCGCTGGAGCTGCACGCCGCATTGAAGGATGCACCGGTCGATCTGCACCTGTGCCACACCGACCTGCATGCCGGCAATCTACTGATGGGGAGCGATGGCGGCCTGCATCTGATCGATTGGGATGGCCTGTCGCTGGCGCCACGCGAGCGCGACCTGATGTTCATCGGTGGCGCTGTGGGCGGGCGTTGGGGTCGCGAGAATCCGCTTGATTTCGCAGCAGGCTATGGCAATGACCTGGGAGATCCGCGCTGGATCGCCTGGTACCGGCATTGGCGCATCCTGCAGGACCTGATCGAGTTCCAGCAGGTCCTGCTGGGCAGCGATGGAGAAGAGCGTTCTCCGCAGTTGCGCCGGCAATCACTGCATTACCTGGGCGAGCAGTTTGCTCCGGGTAATGTGTTCGATGCGGCGGAGCGGGCGTATCGGGCGCTGTAAACGCACGTCACCTGCCATTGATGAGGCTTCGCGCTGCGCGCGATGCCTCGAGCATGGCTCGACGCTACAGGGGGACCTACTCGGCAGGTTTGGCTGCGGCGGAGGCGGCCGCACTGGCGGCACGGCGCGACAGCACCGCTTCGCGGTGGGCGATGTAGGCGTTGGCGGCAAGGATGATGCCGGCGCCGATGATCGTCCAACGGTCCACGCTTTCGTTGAACAGCAGCCAGCCAAACAGCGTCACCAACGGCAGCTGCAGGAAGCTGATCGGGGTCAGTGCCGAGACTTCGCCGAGGCGCAACGCGCGTGTCCACAACAGCTGGCCGATGGTGCCCAGCACGCCGGTGGCCAGCAGCCACAGCCAGGCGGCGCCGGTCGGCCAGACCCAGACGAACAGGGCGGGAACCAGCGACAGCGGCACCCAGAACACGTAGGTGTAGAGCACTACAGTGTCGGCGCTGTCGACGCGGGTCAGCTGCTTGATCTGGATCGCAACCAGCGAACTGAGCAGGGCGGCGGCCACGGCCACCAGGCTGCCGGCGGTGAAGCCGGCGGTACCTGGGCGCACGATCACCAGCACGCCGATGAAGCCGACCACCACCGCCGCCCAGCGACGCACACGCACGGTTTCGCCCAGCCACAGTACCGCCGCAATCGTGACGAACAGCGGGGTGGAGTAGGACAGGGAAACCGCCTGCGCCAGCGGCAGATGGCCCAGCGCCCAGAAGGCGCACAGCATCGAGCCCAGGCCGATCGCGCTGCGCAGGAAATAGCGCGGCAACTGCTGGGTTTTCAGCGGCGCGTGGCCCGGGCGCAGCAGCATCGGCAACAGCGCGAGCAGGCCGAAGGCATTGCGGAAGAACGCCACTTCCTGGGTGGGCACGTAGCGGGTGGCATAGCGGATCGCCACCGCCATCAGGCCGAACGCCATCGTGCTGCCGAGCATCAGCAGCGCCGCCCGCATCGGGGTGGCGCCTGGGGAGAGGGTGGGGGTGTTCACCACTGTGCGCCGAGCAGGCGGGGCTCCGGTTCGATCGGCACGCCGAATTTTTCCAGCACCGAGGCCGAGATGCGGCGCGCCAATGCCAGCAGTTCGGCGCCAGTGGCGTTGCCGTGGTTGACCAGTACCAGCGCATGGCTGGGGGCCACACCGGCATCGCCTTCGCGGAAACCCTTCCAGCCACAGGATTCGATCATCCAGGCCGCCGAGACCTTGCGCTTGCCTTCCTGGTCGGACGGGAACACCGGCAGATCGGGGAAGTGCTGAAGCAGCACATCGACCTGCTCCAGCGGCAGCACCGGGTTCTTGAAGAAGCTGCCGGCGTTGCCGAGCACGTCGGGGTCCGGCAGCTTGCGGCGGCGGATCGCGATCACCGCATTGGCCACGTCCACCGCACCGGGCAGTTCCACGCCCTGCGCCTGCAGTTCCTCGCGGATGCCGGCGTAGTCCATGCGCAGGTCATGCAGCAGCGGCAGCTTCAGTTCGATGGCGGTGATCAGGTAGCGGTCCATCTGCTGCTTGAACACGCTGTCGCGGTACGCGAAGCCGCACTGTTCGTTGTCCAGCCGCACCCAGGCCTGCTCGTGGCAGTCCCAGGCCTCGACGGCCTGGATGAATTCGCCGACCTGCGCGCCATAGGCGCCGATGTTCTGGATCGGCGCGGCACCGGCAGTGCCGGGAATCAGCGCCAGGTTCTCCAGCCCGGACAGGCCTTCCTGCAGCGACCACATCACCAGGCCGTGCCAGGGCACGCCGGCACCGGCACGGATCACCGCATGGTCTGCGCGGTGTTCGAGGAAGCTGATGTCACGGTTGCCGAACACCAGTACGGTGCCGGGCAGGTCGTCGGCGATCAGCACGTTGCTGCCGCTGCCCAACACCAGCAGCGGGCCGTTGGCCACCTCGGGCAGTGCCAGCACGTCCGGCAACAATGTGGGGTCGTGCAGTTCCAGCAGCTGTGCGGCGCTGGCCTGCACGTGGAAGGTGTTCAGCGCCTGCAGCGGTGCATTGCGGGTGAGCGTCCAGCGCAGCGGTGCGGTGCCGTCGGTGGTGTCCATGGGCGCGCTCACAGCGGCGCCACCGCGCCGCGGCTGGGCGCTTCGCGGCGGCGACGGATCGCCTCCACGCACTCGGAAACCAGCGCCGGGCCACGGAAGATCAGGCCACTGTAGCACTGCACCAGCGCGGCACCGGCGGCCATCTTGGCCACCGCATCGGCACCGGACAGGATGCCGCCGACACCGACCAGCGGCACCGATTCGGGCAGGCGCGCGCGCAGACGGCGCAGCACCAGCGTGGACTGCTCCAGCACCGGGGCGCCGGACAGGCCGCCGGCTTCATTGGCCAACGGGTCGCCGGCCACCTTGCTGTGGTCGACGGTGGTGTTGGTGGCGATCACGCCGTCCACCTTCAGTTCGCCCAGCACGCGCGCGGCAGCATCGATGTCGCGCTCGCTCAGGTCCGGTGCCACCTTCACCAGCATCGGTACGCGGTGGCCGTGCCGGGCGGCGAGCGCCTCCTGGCGGTCGCGCAGCTGGCTGACCAGCTGGCGCAGCGCGGTTTCTTCCTGCAGTTCACGCAGGCCGGCGGTGTTGGGCGAGGAGATGTTGACGGTGATGTAGTCCGCCAGTGGGTACACCTTGTCCAGGCAGGCGATGTAGTCATCCACGGCCTGTTCGTTGGGGGTGTCCTTGTTCTTGCCGATGTTGATGCCCAGCAGGCCACGGCGGTTGCGCGCGCGTTCGACGTTGCGCACCAGCGCGTCCACGCCCGCATTGTTGAAGCCCATGCGGTTGATGATCGCGTTGTGTTCCGGCAGGCGGAACAGGCGCGGCTGTGGATTGCCGGCCTGCGGGCGCGGGGTGATGGTGCCGATCTCGACGAAGCCGAAGCCGAGCGCGAACAACGCATCGATGTGCTCGCCGTTCTTGTCCAGGCCGGCGGCCAGGCCGACCGGATTGGGGAAGGTCAGCCCGAACACGGTGCTCGGCAGCGGCGCGATGCGGGCGGCCAGCAGCGGCGTGGTGCCGGTGCGATAAGCCAGGTCCAGTGCGGACAGGCCGAGGCCGTGGGCGCGCTCGGCGTCGAGCGAGAACAGGAAGGGGCGGGCAAGCGAATACATGCGTCGGTTCAGTCCAGCGTGCCGAGGAAGGCTCGGGTTTGATATTCAAAAGCGACCTGGCCGTCGACCGCGTGGGCGGCGAACAGGTCCTGCAGGGCATCGATCATCGGCGCGTGGCGCGTATGACCAGGTTGCGGTGCGTAGGAAGAAGACAACAGGCGACCGCGCAGGGCATCCAGGTCCAGGTACTGCACGTTCGGCAGCTGCACCATGCCGCGCAGCCCGGTGCCGAACCAGGCCTGCATGGTGGCGTCGTCCTGGTAGCGTTCGGCCACCGCGCTGTAGTCGGTGCCGTAGTCCAGCAGCAGCTGCTCGTAGCCGACCAGGAACGGGCTGGCGTCGAGCAGGCGCGAGTTCCAGTAGATCAGCGCCAGTCCACCCGGGTGCAGGATGCGCTGCCACTCGGCGCGCACCGCAACGGTGTCGAACCAGTGGAAGGCCTGCGCGACACTGACCAGATCGATGCTGGCAGCGTCCAGGCCGGTCGCTTCGGCGCGGCCGTCGACCGCGCGGAACTGCGGATACTGCGGTGCCAGCCATGCTTCGGCGGCGCCGCGCATGGCCGCATTCGGTTCAACGGCCACCACCGGATGGCCGGTGGCCAGGAACAGGCGGCTGGAAATGCCGGTGCCGGCACCGATGTCGGCCACCTGCGCCTGATGGCTGACGCCCATCGGGCCGTGCAGCCATTGCAGCAGCGCGGGCGGGTAATCGGGCCGGTAGCGGACGTAGTCGGCGACGCGGCTGCTGAAGCGTTCAGTGCTGTCGGAGGCGGTCATGGCGGTCAGTTCGATACAGCGGCGAGCCAGGCCAGGCCGCCGAAGAACAGGATGAAGACCAGGATCGCAGCGATCACCGCGCCGACCATCACCCAGCCCAGCACCAGCCCGGTGACGGCCAGGCCGTCACCTTCAAGTTCAAGCGGGCGGCGGCGGATCTCGGCGCGGGCCATGTGGCCGGTGACGATGGCGACGATGCTGGCCACGAAGGGCAGGACGGTCCAGCTGGCGATGCCCATGACCAGGCTGACCACGGCCAGGGCGCTTGTCTGTCGGGGTGCCACGCTCATCGGGGTCCTCCTTGGCAGTGTGCACATGATAGTGCCTCTGCCCCGGCAATCCCATGCCCGGTGAATGCGATGGCAGGCGTCGGCCTTGGTCGACGAACGGCATTTCAGCCAGGTAGGCGTCGACCTTGGTCGACGAAAGGCATGCCAAACAAGGTTGGCAGCTACCGGGATGCCGGTGTCAGCCCATCAGCACCTGGCCGCCATCCACGTTGAGCACGCTGCCGGTGACCCAGCGCGCCAGCGGCGAGCACAGGAACAGCGCAGCGTCGGCGATCTCGCGCGGGTGGCCGAAGCGGCCGAACGGAATCTTCGCCAGCGTGCCGTGGTACAGCGCGGGATCTTCGCTGCGGCGGCGGTCCCACAGGCCGTCGTCGAACTCGATCGAGCCGGGCGCGATGGCATTGACCCGGATCCGGTCCTTGGCCAGCGCGAGCGCCTGCGAGGTGGTGTAGTGCGAAAGCGCGGCCTTGGCCGCGGCATAGGGCGCGCCACCGGGGCGCGGCTGCTGCGCGGCAATCGAAGACAGATTGAGGATGCAGGCGTCGTCGGACATGCGCAACAACGGCAAGGCCAGCCGCGAGGCCCGCACCGCCGCCATCAGGTCCACCTGCAGGCTGGCCGCCCATCCGTCCTCGTCGTCGGCCATGCCGTAGCCGGTGGCATTGTTGACCAGCACGTCGATGCCACCGAGTGCGTCGGCGGCGGCCTGCAGCCAGCCCTGGATCTGACCGGTGTCGGCCAGGTCGGCGGCGAACGTGTGCAGCGCGACGCCCTGTGCGGTTGCATCGGCGCGCAGCGCGTCCAGGCCGGACTGGCCGCGGGCGCAGACCGAAACCTGCGCACCGGCGCCGGCAAACGCCAGCGCCATTTCACGACCGATGCCCTTGCTGCCACCGGCGATCAGCACGCGGCGGCCGCTGTAATCAAGGATCGGAGCCCCTGCGGGGATCCGATCCGGTGCCGAGGGTGCGGCGTTGTCCATCACAGGTCGAACTTGATGCCCTGGGCCAGCGGCAGCGAATCCGAATAGTTGATGGTGTTGGTCTGGCGGCGCATGTAGACCTTCCACGCATCCGAGCCGGACTCGCGGCCACCGCCGGTGTCCTTCTCGCCACCGAAGGCGCCACCGATTTCCGCACCGGACGTGCCGATGTTGATGTTGGCGATGCCGCAGTCGCTGCCGGCGGCCGACAGGAACTTCTCGGCAGTCTTCAGGTTGGTGGTGAAGATCGAGGACGACAGGCCCTGCGGCACGCCGTTCTGCATGTCGATGGCTTCGTCGAGGCTGTCGTACGGCATCACGTACAGGATCGGCGCGAAGGTCTCATGCTGGACCACGGCGTCGCTGTTCTTCAGGCCCGAGACAATCGCCGGCAGGACGAAGTTGCCGGCACGGTCGATGCGGGTGCCACCGGTTTCGATGGTGCCGCCAGCGGCCTTGGCCTGGGCGATGGCATCGAGGAACTGCTGCACGGCGCCGTCGCTGTTCAGCGGGCCCATCAGGTTGGCGGCGTCGGTCGGGTCGCCGATCTTGCCTTCCACCTGCTTGTAGGCCTTGACCAGCGTGGCCAGCACGTCGGCGTAGATCGAGCGGTGCACGATCAGGCGGCGGGTGGTGGTGCAGCGCTGGCCGGCGGTACCGACCGCACCGAACACGATGCCCGGCACGGCCAGCTTCAGGTCGGCGGTTTCGTCCAGGATGATGGCGTTGTTGCCGCCCAGTTCCAGCAGGCAGCGGCCCAGGCGGCGCGCCACCTTCTCGTTGACCGTGCGGCCGACCTGGGTCGAGCCGGTGAAGCTGATCAGCGGCACGCGACGGTCATCGACCATCTTTTCCGACAGCGCGGTACCGGCGTCGTTGATCAGGAAGAAGATGTCCGGGAAGCCGGCTTCGCGCAGCGCGTCGTTGCAGATCTTCAGCGAAGCGATGGCGGTCAGCGGCGTCTTGTTGGACGGCTTCCAGATGCACACGTCGCCACAGATGGCGGCCAGGAACGAATTCCAGCTCCACACCGCGACCGGGAAGTTGAAGGCCGAGATGATGCCGACCAGGCCCAGCGGGTGGTACTGCTCGTACATGCGGTGGCCGGGGCGCTCGGAATGCATGGTGTAGCCGTAGAGCATGCGGCTCTGGCCAACGGCGAAATCGGCGATGTCGATCATCTCCTGCACTTCGCCGTCGCCTTCCGGCTTGCTCTTGCCCATTTCCAGGGCGACCAGCGAACCGAGGGCGTCCTTGTGCTTGCGCAGCGCTTCACCGCACAGGCGAACGGCTTCGCCACGGCGCGGGGCCGGGGTGGTGCGCCAGACCTTGAAAGCTTCCTGGGCGCGGGCGACGACGGTGTCGTACTCGGCCTCAGTCGTCGCGCGGACCTGCGCGATCGGCTCGCCGGTGGTCGGGTTGACCGGGGTGATCAGCTCACCGCTGGTCGCGCTCGACCACTCCCCGTTGCCCAGGTACGTGCCAGCGTTGATCGCGTCCAGGCCAAGGGACTTGAGCAGCTCGGAAGACATGCAGACTCCTGTGTTTCGTTACGTTGTTTGGCGCCATCGCGGGCAGGTGGGGGACGCGATGAACTGAATCGCCGATGGTAGCAGAGCGACCCGCGCGGCCATGGTGCAACGCGCCAGCGAAGCCAGCCGGAACATGAATGCTTGGAGGGCAGGGCGTGTTGCCTGTAAACTTCCCGGCTGCATGGCCCCGTAGCTCAGCTGGATAGAGCGTCCCCCTCCTAAGGGGAAGGTCGCCCGTTCGAATCGGGCCGGGGTCACCAAATTCAACGACTTGGGCTGTATCGGTGGTGCGTATTTCCCACTGTTTCCCGCATATCCACAGGGTTTGGTCCCAGTGGTCCCAGCGACCAGACTCAGTACTTGAGCTTCGCCATCGCGCCGTCGTCGCGCACAGGCGTTAGTTGGGCGCAGAACGTGTGCCGTAGCCGGTGGAGGCTGCCACCGATTCCCGCACGCTTGGCATCCGAGGCGAACCAGTCTGACAGCGTGTCCCTGTGCACGGCCACCAGCGGATCGGGTAAGTGGCGAAGCGCCCAGCGCGCATACCGGTTCAGCGGTACCTCGCGCCACTTGCCCGACTTCGTACGGCCCTGGCCGTCTTCGTCCGGATCGCTCTCGACCCTGAGCCTGCTCCCGGCGACCGAATCCTTGCCCAGTCCAACCAGCTCGCCGCGGCGCAGCCCCGTGTGGGCCATGAACAACCACAGGGGTGCCCGGGTGGGATTCGCCCGGTACAGCTTACGCATCGCCGTCCGGTCGTAGAACCGCACCGCCACGCTACGGACCCCGCGGGGTGCCTGGGTTTCCTCCAGCGGGTTGAAGTCCAGTTCCTTCCACTGCACGCCACGCCGAAACGCGACCTGCAGTCTGCGCACTTCCTTCCCCACAGTCTCCGGTGACACCTTGTCCTTGGTCAGGCGGTCCGTCTTGTAGGAATCCCTTTCCATCGGGTGCAGCGTGTCGATGGGCCGATGGCCGAAGCGGGCCATAAACAGCCGGACCTCGCTCTTGGCCTTGCCGTGCGTAGTGGGTGGATACGATCCTCGCGGCCTTCCACAGAGTTGGTAGGCGTCGGGCGTGACAAACCCTTCAACCACAGCGCCATGGCCTTCGTCTCGCCATGCCCGAACTGCCAAGGCTGGATGACCTGATCAGGCTGCCGCCACATCCTGGATCCATTCGCCCATGGATTCATCTGCCACGATAGCTGGGGCCCGCAGGAGGAAAAGTGGGATGAACTGGCAGAAGTCCGCAACGAGGACGGAGTGGTGACGCAGGAGGCACGCCGGGAGTTGGTGCAGCCCGCTCGTCCGGCCGGCGATCTTTACAGCTTCCGGCGGGACGGCCTGCACTCCTTCATCCTGCGTGGCCTGATCGCTCGCATGGAAGAAATCGACGCCAGGATCGCCTGAGCCGCGATGTTAGGAATCGGTGGCCCTCGCAGGAATGGGTGGTGTCGATCGCGCATGTGCCGATCGCTGGAATCTAAGCTCTACGAAGCGATAGGACAGGTCAGAGAGTAGGGCGATCATGGTAACGGTAATGACCATTGCCAATGCGACATTTCCGAAGGTGACGTCGGTGCCGATGGTTCTGGTCAGGATCTCGCGCACCACCAAAATTGAAGGAAGGTGGCAGAGGTAGATCGAATACGATCTTTCACCAATCCAACGGGCCAGCCCACTGAGTCGTCCGGAGTAGCTGTTGCCAGACAGAGCTGAGAATAAGCAGAGCGCACCACCCATGGAAATGGCTGGAACGACGAAAGGTTGCGGGAGGCTAACCGGCGCAATGAGGGTCACCGCCACCCCAATGAGAAGTAGCAAGCGGTTGACCACCGGACGCAGGTTGAACTGCTTTTCCTCTGTGGTCATTGCTATAAGCGCGCCGAGAACGAATGCAAGCGGTCGAAAGGCCCAGAAGAAGGACCAGGACGGAGCGGGGAAGGCGGACATCACCACAGCGACTCCCAGTAGGCCGAGCACCGCAACCCGCTTCCCCATGAAGAGCATGGCAACAGAAAGGACAGCGTAGAACTGCCATTCGGCTGACAGCGACCAAGTCACCCCGTTGAAGTCCGGATTCCCGCAGACGACGAGGTCAGGTATGCACATGACGTAATACAGGTTCGACCAACCCGTTAAGCCCGCAATACCGCTCTTGATGATTGGCCATGGATCACCATTAGGGGCGGTCGTAAGTACGAAAGCCAATGCAATAGACACAATCACCCAGAGCAGACATGCCGGATAGAGCCTTTGGAAACGACGGACGGCAAAGCTTCCGAGAGCAGACGATTTGGTGTCAGCACGCTGCATATCGCGAGAAAAAGTCCGGTAGATCAGGTAGCCAGAGATCGCGAAGAAAACGTCGACGCCGGCCCAGAACGAGACATGCTCGAACATCCCTTGATACCAATCTGGAGTTGGAAGGCGGCTGCGATAGTGCTGCAGGACCACCATCACGATGGCAACCGCTCGTAGCACCTGGATGTCTTCGTTCTTTCTGTTCACAGCTCGAGCCCCCCAAAGAGGCGGCATTCTCCCATGGCCCGGAATTGGTGCCTATCCGGCAGAGCCCAGCGGCGTGTTGACCGAGCGGCTGAGGCGACAGAACTCCCTGGCCGTAGGGTAGCCCTGCACCATGCTCGGGGTATGTGGGGGCCGTCCAGCCTGACAGGGCCATGCAGCCCGATGGTGCCGGCCGGCCATGGCGGTCATCCTGACTTTGCCGGATCCGGGGCCGCAGGCAGCTCAACCCGGGGGGCGCGTGAGCAGCGCCGCGTCGGCACCGATTCCGAACGATTCAGACAGATGGCCGCCGCGTTCGCAGCATCTGCGACGGCCAGTCGTATCCTTTCGGCCATGTATTCCTCCCACGGCTTCCGGACTGCCCCGATTTCCTCTGGCTGGGTCCAGGCCGGCGAGCTGTGGGCGCTCTGGTACCACGGCCGGGGAACGGCGAACGTCACGTTCGATGGCGGTCCTGGCGTCCGGCAGGCGAAGCGCTACGCAGAGCGCTGGTGCGCGGCCAGGCTCTGTCCCTATCTGCCCCTTCGTGAGGTCGTCGCTCGCTGACCGACAGCACCCCGATCCAGCCCCCGCCACCACTGCCTGGCCTGCCGCCGACCCGCGAGCAGCAGCAACAGGCTCTGCGCCTGGCCGAGGCCGGAGAAGGAGGTCGAGCGGATCAAGGCGGCGCTGGAGCCGCGCAAGCCGCCGGCAGAGACCAAGCCCCGCCCGAAGGACGCGCGCAAGGCGTGGGTGAGGGCAGGGCTGCAGCAGATGCAGCGAGGCGCTTGAGGCAAATGGGCACAGCCTGGTCACAGTCGCGCCGCAAGTTGTTGAATCAAAAGGCCGTGCAATCCCCCTCCTAAGGGGAAGGTCGCCCGTTCGAATCGGGCCGGGGTCACCATGTTTGCCGGGTCACCATGTTTGCCGCCAAGTGTGCTGTCAAGGCGATCAGGACGCAGAAGATGGTGATTCCATGCGCGTCCATGTGTGATGGTCCAGGGCGAAACTGACTGGGTTGGATCGCGATTGATCCAACCCAGCGTTGTAGTTCAGATGGATCTCAATACAGAGCCGTCACTTTCTGGTCCACTTTCCTACAGTGACCCTTCCGGTGTAGTCCTTGCCGTCTCGCTCGTTCTCACGGGCATTGCCGCCCTTGCGATCTCGACCATCAGCACTTGATCCATCGTATGGCCCGCCCGACTTGCCTGAGCCGCCGCCGCCGCCGCGGGGGTTGCCCTGCTCAAGCGGCTTGATGGGGCCGCCTTCAAAGTTGCGACCATCGGTCTTCGTGTAAGAAACGCAATTGCTACCGCTGCAGATGGTGATTACGTTGCCGTGGGTCATGGCTGTGAATGCAGGGCTGCTATGTATGTACGCAAGTGTTGCGGCATCAGGCAGGGGAGTTTGAAGCAGGCATTCACGGCAGGTGAATGGGCCGAATCGAGACACCATTGGTCCTGCACTTGCGGGCGTGGCTGTTGCTGCTCCGATCAACAGGAACAGGCCGGAAATTGCGGCATTGCGAAGCGTCATGGTGATATCGTCCTTTTGTTATGGGTTGTCATCTGAAAGAATTCCCTTCCTGCTTCGCGCGCCTGCGAAATCTGCTTCGGTGTCAGTTCTCGGGCGATGCTGTTCCTGTAGGAATCGCTGGAGAAGCTCGGGCCGAATTCGCTCAGCGCAAGCTGCAAGGCATATGCCTTTTGGGGGTCGCGAGAGGTGGCGTAGCCAGCCATGTATATGTTTGAAAGCTGTGCGAGTGCGTCGATACTCCCTTTTTGAATGGCCTCATGAAGGTACGAAATGGAGTTGCTTTGCCAGGCGCGGAACTCTTCCGATTCCATGTTCGGCGCCGGTCCAAGTACGGCGCTCGGATTGGCTGCATATGCGACCAGGGCTTCGATGGATCCCTGGCGTGCGGCCTTTGACAGCCAGTATCCAGTCCGGGCGGCTTGGCCTGGCAGGATTGATTCGCACTCCAGGAGCTTTCTAAGCACCGTTCTCTGATACTCGGTTGAGGCGCCAATTGACTCGGATTCGGCAAGTTCCTCGGGCGCGCTCGCCTTCAGGTACATCTCACAGTCCATCAGGGCCAGGTAGATGCTGTAGGAAGCTTCAGCGTCGCCTGCTTCAGCTGCTGGCATGAGCGAGTCGATCCACGCGCGCGGGTCGCCCGACGGCCTCAACTCCGGGCTGCGAGCGAATACGAACGAACGGCCTATCTCTCTTCTTGCGTAGGGAGGTAGTGCTACGTCATTGGACTCGGTGGTTTTGTTATGTACCGCTTCTTGCCGGTCAACCACTGCCGCTGGCGAAGGGGAATTGGTCTCACCCTTGCGAAAAGCCAGACCGATGGCGGTTGATCCAATGAGGATTGCGACAACTGCTAATCCTGACAGCGTGGATGACTTCATGTTTTCTCCATTCTTCTACCGCCACCACTTCGACAGTCCACGTCAGCCCACATCCACCTGCACCAACAAGCTCCTGCTAACGACTGATCGCTTGATTCCCCCCAGTGGATACTGGTTTTGTTTAAATTGCGTTCATAATTTGGCCGTCTCTGCTTGATTGCACGGCTATCGAGGTTTCCGCTCTGCGCCCATGCCCGTGGCTGATTGCAGCTGGGCGAAAGTTGTGTGCTGTGGGAAGCGGCCGGTAGTTCTTCACTATCGCGTCTGCCAAAGACGGCGGCGCATGAGACCTCCGGAATGCTTGGAAGATGAGAGAGGCCGAGGGCGTGCGGGCCGTGCGCCTGCCCCAGGTCAAGCGCCAGGCCGAACTGTGGTCTGCGGTCAGGCGCAATCAGGATTGCTTCTGCACGCTGCAGTGGTGCGGTGACTGGTTGCCAGGGGTGACCACTCGAAACCATTGATGCCACTGGCGCCGTCGTCCTGCTCGGGGAACGGTCGCTCATGCCAATCGAGCCGGCGTGATCACCTGCAGGGCTGCTTTCGCACACGTTTCCCGCGTCTAGCGCAGCCCCAACCCTTCCAGCACCTCGGCCACCTGCGCCCGGTCATTGCCCTGCAGCCCAAGCAGCGGTCGCGGCAGGCAGTCGTCGTTACACAGGCCCATCAGCGCGGCAGCGCATGCCATCACGCGAATGCCGCCGAAGCGATCGTACAGCGCCCAGAGCGGTGCCAATTGCGCAGAGGCCGCTTCGGCCGAGGCCATGTCACCGCTGCGCGCTGCCTGGGTGATCCGCAGCGCTACCTCGGGGAACAGGCCAGCGATTACCGAGTACCAGCCATCACAGCCCGCGGCCAGTCCGCGCACGGCGGCGGCGTCACCACTGATCCCCAGCGTGACATGCGCAGGAAGGTGGGCGCGCAACGTTGCGACCCTTGCTGCGGCTTCCACCGGATTGTCGGAGAGGCGGGGGATCTTGATCGAGCCGATGTTGGGCAGCGCGGCGATCCGCCCATGCAGTTCATCGGAGAAGTGGAAGCGGGTGGTGCCGGGATTGTCGTAAACGCAGATCGGGGTGCGCACCGCCATGCACACCGATTCGAAGAGGGTGTAGACCTCATGTTCCTTCAACGGCTGGTAGGACACCGGGGCCAGCAGCAGGCCGGCAGCGCCGGCATCTTCGGCATCCCTGGCCAGCTCCAGCACGTCGCGGGTGCGCAGGGCGCCGACGCCGACGATCACCGGTACGCCGCCGGCATGGGCGAGGGCTTGGCGCAGCACGCGCTTGCGCTCTGCTTTCTCCAGATAGGCATAGCTGCCGGTGGAGCCAAGAATGCCCATCGAGTCCACCCCGGATGCGGCCAGGCGCTCGACCAGTGCGGCAAAAGCGCGCGTGTCGATGTCATCCCCACCAAGCGGAGTAAGCGGAAACGCGCTGAGACCTTTGAACATGGGATACCCGGGAATGTGAAAGAGACGGGCTGCCGTCGGGCGGCGGACGTGTGGATACCCGGAATTGTTTATTGTCCTAGGACAAAATTCAAGCGCTGCGGCGTGGCGTGACTGCGCGTTCCAGGACGCCCACAATGGATAGCCACGTCATGCCCGTATCGCCATGCCCATGCAGCTGCAGCCGGTCCAGCCTTCGCACTACGCGCGCATCGCCCGTTGGCTCGATTCGGTCGCAGCGACGCAGCGCTGGGCCGGCCCGGGTGTTGCATTCCCTGTACCGGCCGGAGCGTTCGCGCAGGTGCTTGGGCTGGGCACTCGTCCGGGGCGAGTGCTGCTGGACGGGCAGGGCGACTGCGTAGGCTTCGGCCAATACTGGTTGAGCGAACCTGGCACCGCCCATCTGGGCCGGATCATCGTTACGCCCCAGGCACGGGGGCGCGGGCTGGGCCGCGTGCTGATGCAGCTGCTGGGCGCCGAGGCCCTGCAATCACCGGGCGTACAGCGCCTGACCCTGCGGGTCTATCGGGACAATGCCGCGGCGATAGCCCTGTATCGGGACCTCGGATTCCAGCCCGTGGACGGTGCCTCGACGCCCGACTTGCTGTTCATGCAGCGCGGTGGCGGATGACGGGCGCAACGTACCGGACCTTGATGCCTTCGGTACTTTTCACAACAGGCTGACCGGGCCCCGTATGCTGGGTGCCGGAATCCAGCCGGATCCGCTCATGGACCGCATACCCCAGCTTCTGGATCAGGACGAATCCACGCGCCTGGAGGTCAGCACGCTGGCCGAGGGCCAGGGCGTCCCGCTGTCGTTCGGGCACGCCCGCCTGGCGCTGCTGGTCTGTGTGTCGGGGCGCGCGCGCTTCGCCCTCAACTTCCGTGAGGTGGCGGTGCAGCGGCACGACGTGCTGGTGCTGGCCGAGGACACGCTGGCGCTGTTGCGGCAGCGTTCGCGCGGCTTCCTTGCGGTGGTCTGCCTGATGCCGAAGGCGGTGGCGTCCGAAGTGGGCTATGTACTGCCCAACGCGCTGTTCAAGTTTCTGCATCAGCAGCCTCATTGCACGCCGTCTCCGCTGGAGGTGCCGTTGCTGCAGGGGTGGCTGCAACAGTTGATGGACGCACACCACACGGGAGGCCGGTACCGGCATGTGATGCTGCGCTCCTTGCTGCAGATCTTCTTTCTCAAATTGGCCACGCTGCTGCCGGCGAAGGGCGCGCCCATGGCGCCGATCAGCCGGCGTGAGCGCCTGGCCTGGAACTTCTGGGAACTGGTCGGCCAGCGCAGCACGCGCCAGCGTGACGTGCAGTCCTACGCCGAAGCGCTGTGCATCACCCCGTTCTATCTGTCACAGCTGACCCGCGAATGCTTTGGCCAAACCCCGAAGGCGTTGATCGACCGTCAGGTGGTGCTGGAGATCAAAGCATGGCTGAGCTACAGCGAGCTGCCGATCGGACGCATCGCCGAGCGCCTGTGCTTCGAGGATGCGTCCTACCTGTGCCGCTATTTCCGGCGGCATACCGGGCAATCGCTGACCGCCTACCGCCGCGCGGGGCAGGGCATCGCTAGTGGGATACGAACAGCGGTGCCGGAACTTCGGCCAGCAGGTTCTCGGTGACTCCACCGAGCACGCGCTCCACCACCCGGCTGCGGCTGTAGGGGCCCAGTACCAGCAGGTCCGCTTCGGCATCGAGGACATGCTGGCGGATGGTTGCGGCAACGCCACCCTGAGTGGAACTGATCGCCTGGATCTCGACCTCGACACCATGCCGGGCCAGGTGCTGGGCCATTTCGGCGCCCGGTGCGGCCTCTGCCTTGGGGGTGTCGACCATCAGCAGGTGCACGGCCTGCGCGCGCGCAAGCAGGGGAAGCGCATCGGCCACCGCGCGGCGTGCCTGCTTGCTGGCATTCCAGGCGACCACGATGCGCTGGCCGACCTGTTCGCCGCGCCAGTGCGGCGGCACCAGCAGCATCGGCACGCCGGTCTGGCGCAGCGTGCCGAGAGGGTGCCAGCCACTGGGTGCACCCGGTGTGTGTGGATAGCCGGCGACGATCAGGTCGCAGTACAGCGAGTGCAGGGACAGATCAGCGCCGCCCAGATAGTCTGAAACGATGCGCAGCTCGGTGCTGATCCGCAGCGGCTCGGCGGTCGCGCGCAGGTTCTGCATCAGCTGTGCGGTGCAGGCGGCATCGGCACGTGCTTCATGGTCGAGTGCCGCGGCAATGCCGGCACCCCGGGCGAAGCCGCTGGCGATGTCGCTGGGATGCTGGGCGGTGGAGACCGCGATCAGGTGGGCCTGCTGGACCTGCGCCAGTCGGGCGGCGATGTTCAGGACCCGGTGCCCGGTGTCGCCGGCATCGAACAGCACGGCAATGTCGCGTAGCGGATGCAGCATGGCGTTGTCTCCTTCGATGCCTGTGACGCGATCCCTGCGTGCACCGACCCGGGTGCACCGGACGCACTGCAGTTGTAGCGCAATCGTGATTCTGATGAATCATTTGTGATTCAGTTCATTAATTTATGATTCATGCTAGCGTGAGGGGGTCTCGAATCCGGTACTTCCATGCGTCCTGCAGCACGTTCCCGCCGCGACCTGCACCATGCCCTCGCAGCCACGCTGGTTAGCCACCCGCGCTGCACGCTCAGCGAACTGGCCAGCGGTGCCGGTATCAGCCGGGCGACGCTGTACCGGTTCGCGCCCACCCGCGAAGCGATCGACGAGGCGTTGTTTGTGGCGGGGTTTGAGCGGCTGGAGGCGGCGGCCACCTGGTTCGACGCGGATGCCGACGCGATGCAGGTGCTGGAGCGGGTGACCGATGTACTGCTGGCCGATTGGGAGCTGGTGACGCTGCTGTTCGCCCGCATGATGGAAGAGCAGCAGCGCCAGGGCGACCTGCATCTGCTGCCCGGGCGCTGGGCGCCGATTGGCGAGCGTTTTGAGGCTTTTTTCCTGCGCGGCCAGAAAGCCGGCGTATTCAATCTCGGATTCACCGCGGTGTGGCTGGCCGACTTCTACTGGACCTGCTTCTACGGCATCACCTGGTCGCTGGCACGTGGTCGGTTGGCGCCGGCGATGGCGTCGTCGACGCTGCTGGCGTCCTTCCTGCAGGGCGCGAAGCAGCCCTGACGCCCCACAGCGCTGCCGAATCTGCGTGGTGTTTTGCCGGAAAGTAGGCGGCGGCTGCCGGAATCGTGCCCGGCCCGAACCTGTGTGCCCGCTATAACTGGACACGTGGAGCTGACGCCAGACTCTGCAAATGTGAATGTGCTCTTCATCACATAATTGTTTGCAATATGTTATGGTCGTCACAGTTATATGTGCCTGACCAACCGGGGACAAGGGACGAAGCAGATCGCCACGGACCCGGCGGAACACGCAGTCATGTGTACCGCCGCACCGGGGAATTCGTTGCTGGTCACCCACTGACCTTCGGCCCGGCAAGGGTCGACGACGGGGAAATCAACCATGTGGCAGTCGACGACGTCGCGCGAAAGCGCGGGCGGTGGATGCGTTCATCCCAAAAAACGTGCCCGGACAGGGCGATCCAGCGGCTGGCTGAGGGCCGGCCTGCTGGCCCTGTTGTCGCTGACGATGCCGTCGCTGGCCTGGGCCGCCGCCTACGCCACCGGCGGCAGCAGCCCGTACCGCAACACCGTGCTGTGGTTGACCTGGGGGGGCGGTGCCAATGGCGTGAACAACGTCGCACTCAACGATGGCGCGATGTCGTCCATCGACATGCCGGTCGCGGCCGGGGTGAACCTGCGCGTCGATTGCCGGTTGAACACGGCCGAGACCAATGTGCTGCGCAGCTATCGTCCCGGCAACTTCGGTGGCGACAGCCTTGACGACCTCTACAACATCGGCGGCACTGGCACCAGCAACCAGCTGATCGCCGGTATCGCACGTGCCAGCGGCACCTCCAGCTTCAGCATCACCTGTACGTCGACCCTGGGCGGCGCCCCGTACCGCCTGCGCGGCGTAGTGATGGCCGATGCCGAGTCGATCAACAACAGCGGCGAATTCGTCGAGGCCAGCGCGCAGGGCACCTGGAACGTGGTCGAGGTCCGCAAGAACCTGTCCAACGCCACGCCGTACCTGGTCAACAAATCGACCAGCGGCGCCAACCAGGTCATCCGTTTCGGCCCCGGCAACGACGACAACACCGCAGCGGTCACCTTCCTCAGTTTCGACAACGCCGCACACGCGCCGGGCAACCTGGCAGTGAACATGGGCTTCTCGATGCGCGGCGGCGGCACCACCGCGATCGCGATCGGCCTGCTGGTGCCTTACGCCGACTTCGGCGACGCGCCGCAGAGCTATGGCGATGCCATGCACGTGGTGGACGATCTGCAGTTCCGTTCCGACGGCATCCCGCAGGGCGCCAGCAACTTCAACATCAACACCGCAGGCTACACGCCGGGTGGCCTGGCGCCGCCGTTGACCGACTTCCTCGGCAGCCTCGGCCCGGATACCGAGCAGCGCAGCAGCTACAGCCTGGATGCGCTGGGCGATGACAACTTCCCGCAGGTGGGAAGCCGCGAAGAAGATGCCTGGCCGACCAGTTACCGCCTGACGGTGATGCAGGCCGGTACCCAGATCAACCAGCCGGTCGCCTGCGTGGGCAATGGCAGCGTGGCCGGCTGGATCGACTTCAACCGCAATGGGGTGTTCGATGCCAACGAGCGCAGCGGTATCGCGGCCTGTAGTGGCGGCCAGGCGAACCTGACCTGGACCGTGCCCGCCCAGGTACTGGCGGGTACCAGCTACGTGCGCCTGCGCTACTCCACCAACGCGGTCCAGATCCAGAACCCGACCGGCGTGGCCGACGACGGCGAGGTTGAGGACCACCGGATCACCATCACCGCGCCGTCGCTGAAGGTGGTGAAGAGCAACAATGCCACCGGCGGCGTCTGGAACTATGGCCAGGCCGGTACCGAGTACACGCTGACAGTGAGCAACACCAGCGATGTGCCGACCGGCAATCCGCCGAATGTGGCGGCGGGCACGATCACCGTGCGTGACCAGCTGCCGGCCGGCATCGCGCCGAACTGGAGCGGCACGCATGCCAGTGGCAACTGGAGCTGCACCGCAAGTGGCCAGGACGTCACCTGCACCAGCACCCAGGTCCTTGCAGCGGCAGGCAGCGCCGGGTCCAGTTCGGTATTTACCCTGCCGGTGACCGTCACTGCAGCGGCGACCGGTGTGCTGACCAATCACGCCAGTGTCGGCGGTGGCTACGACCCCTTCAACAGCGGCAACGCGCCCGCACCGGGCGCCAGCTGCACCGATGCCGACCACTGCACGCGCAGCGATGTAACCGTGCCGGTGACCCGCGTGGGCTATGCAAAGCGCTCCAACACGCCCGGCCCGGTCGCGGTGGGCACGACGGTGAGCTACACCGTCGATGTCACCGTGGCCGATGGCAACACCCGCGACGTGCTGACGCTGACCGATACCCTGGGCACCGGCCTGGATTTCGCCAGTGTCAGCAACGCCGGTGCGTTCACCTGCAACGCGGCCAATCCTCTGGTGTGCACGCTGCCGGCCGGTACCGTGCCCGGCACTTACAGCCTGAGCTACACGGCCACCGTCAATGCGCAGGCCAGCGGCCAGGTGGTCAACACCGTGGTCGGTAGCGGCACCGATACCCCCACCTGCAGCAGCAACTGCACCACCACTACGCCCGTGGCCGCGCCGAGGATCTCGGTGTCCAAGGCGAGTGGTACCGCCGGCCCGGTCGCGATCGGTGATGCGGTGGCCTATACCGTGACGGTGGTGGTGGCTGACGCGCGCACCCGCGCGGTGACCACGCTGACCGATACGCTGGGTGCCGGCCTGGATTTCGGTGGCATCACCAGCGCAGGCGCTTTCAGCTGCACGCCGGGCAATCCCCTGGTCTGCACGCTGCCGGCGGGTACCGTTCCGGGCAGCTACGCGTTCTCCTATACCGGCATCGTCAACGCGCAGGCCAGCGGCCAGGTGCGCAACGCGGTGGTACCCAGCGGCACCGACAATCCCTCCTGCGTGGGCAGCTGTGATACCACCACGCCGATGGCCAGCGCGCTGGTGGTGTATGCCAAGCAGGCGTCCACCGGTGGTCCGGTGCAGATCGGCGACGTCATCGACTACACGCTGAGTGCGACCGTGACGCGTGCGCGTACCTCCGGCGTGGTCACCCTGACCGATACCCTGGGCAGTGGCCTGGACTTCGGCGGCGTCAGCAGTGCCGGCATCTTCACCTGCAATGGTTCCAATCCACTGGTGTGTACGTTGCCGGCCGGTACCGTGCCGGGCACCTACAGCCTGACTTACCGCGCCACCGTCAATGCGCAGGCCAGCGTCAGTGTCCGCAACGCCGTGCTCGGCAGCGGCACCGACAATCCGTCGTGCAGTGTCAACTGTGACACCACCACCCCGGTGGCGGCGCCCGGCGTAAGCTATGCCAAGTCGGTGAGCGGCACCGGCCCGGTCTCGGTGGGCGATCGCCTGACCTACACGCTGACCACGGTGGTGACCAACTCGCGCACCACCGATGTAGTGACCCTGACCGATACCCTGGGTACCGGCCTGGACTTCGGCGCAGTGACCAGTGCGGGTGCCTACAGTTGCAACGCGGCCAATCCGCTGGTCTGTACCCTGCCTGCGGGGACTGTGCCGGGCAGCTACAGCCTGTCCTACACCGCAGTCGTCAATGCGCAGGCCAGCGGCCAGGTCACCAATGCCGTGCTGGGTAGCGGCGGCGACAAGCCGTCCTGTACCGCCAACTGCGATACCACCACGCCGGTCACCGGTAGCCAGATCGACTATCGCAAGACCTCGGCTGCGGCAGGTCCGGTCAAGGTGGGTGACAGCATCGCTTACACGCTGACCGCCGTGGTCAGCCACTCGCGCACCACGGCGGTGTTCACCCTGACCGATACGATGGGCCCCGGCCTGGACTTCGGCGCGGTGACTGCCAGCCAGGGATTCAGCTGCAGCGCGGCCAACCCGATGGTGTGCACGCTGCCGGCCGGCACCGCGCCGGGCACGTATAGCGTGGACTACACCGCGAAGGTGAACGCCCAAGCCAAGGGTAGCGTGAGCAACGCGGTGCTGGGTGGTGGCACGGGTACCAATACCTGCACCAGCAACTGCAGCACCACCACACCGGTGTTGGCAGCGGTGGTGACCTACCGCAAGCAGTCCTCCACCGTTGCGCCGGTCGGCGTCGGCGATGCTGTGGACTACAGCGTTGAAGTGACCATCGCGAACTCGCAGACCACCGATACGCTGGTGCTGACCGACACGCTGGGCGTGGGCCTGGATCTGCAGTCGGTCACGCAGCCCGGACCGTTCACCTGCAACGCCAGCAATCCGCTGGTCTGCTCGCTGCCAGCCGGCACTGCGCCGGGCACCTACACGCTGGGCTATCGCACGCTGGTCAATGCACAGGCCAGTGGCAGCGTGCGCAACGCCGTACTGGGCAGTGGCGGTGATACGCCCACCTGCAGCGGCGACTGCAGCACCGAGCACGCACTTGCAGAGCCGCGCGTGGTGCTGGAGAAGCAGGCTGGCCCGGCCAGTGGCACCGAGGTGCGTCCTGGCGACCGCCTGCGCTATACCCTGGTCGCCACGGTCGAGCGCGCATCCCTGCGCAAGCCGCTGCAGCTGGTGGACACCCCCGATGCCGGGCTGAGCATCGAAAGCCTGCCCGCCGGATGCGTGCAGCAGGCAACGGACATCGTGTGCACGCTGCCGGCGGGAACCGCGGTTGGCCGCCATGAATGGGTCTACCAGGCGATCGTCAATCAGGAAGCGCGCACCGAGGTGCTGAACCGCCTGCGCGGGCAATACCCGGATGGCTCGCCGCCGCCCGAGTGCACGACCTGCGAGACGCGCCACAAGGTGGTGTCCGATTTCGCGCTGCGCATCACCAAGACCGCAAGTCCGCGCCGGGTGAAAGTGGGCGATCTGGTGCGCTACCAGCTGGTGGTCGAGAACGTCGGCAGCAGCCACTGGCGCGATGGCGTGGTGGTCGATACGCCGCCGCCAGGCTTCAGCTACGTGGATGGTTCGATGCGCGTGGCCGACGATGACGGCGCGTTCTCGCTGGCCAGCAGCCAGTCGCCGCTGCGCATCGGCGCGGTGGATATCGCGGTCGGCCGCAGCGCCACCATCACCTACCTGCTGCGCGTCGGCGCTGGCGTACGCAGTGGCAATCACGTGAACCAGGCCGTGGCGACGGCCGATGATGGCAGCCCGCTGTCGAACATCGCCACCGCCGAAGTGGCGATGGATGCCGATCCGCTGCTGGAAGACAGCCTGGTGTTCGGTACCGTGTTCGATGACCGCGATGGTGACGGCTGGCAGGACAGTGCCGAGCTGACCGGTGTGCGCGTGCAGGGCGGCTTCGCGGCCTCGGCCTATGTGGCCGGCTCGACCACGCTGGATCGCGGCGATGGCCCGCAGCCGCTGGCCGATGCCAGCGCACCGCTGCTGCACGGCGTGCAGATCGGCACGGTGCACGGCCGCGCGTCGACGTCCGACAGCACCGAGTCACACCAGGTGGTGGTGCGGCAGCGCTTGCGCGAACTGGCTTTCACCGATGACTTCGTGCTGGAAAGCGCGCAGGGTCACCGCCTGCGGATGGACGCGCAGGGCGGCACGGACGTGCAGCGCAGTGGCGAGGCCGGTAAGGGCCTGACCGCCGCCGAGCCGACCGTGCGCCGCGAAATTGCCCGCGTCGCTGAGGGCTATGAAGTGGCCTATGTGATCGGCAACGAGGGCATCCAGGAGCAGGGCATCCCCGGCGTGCGCCTGGCCACGGTTGAGGGCCTGCTGGTGGAGACCGATCCGTTCGGCCGCTACCACCTTGCCGACGTCCACGGCGGTGATGCGCGCCTGGGCCGCAACTTCATCATCAAGCTGGACCCGGCCACGGTGCCGGCCGGTGCGGAGCTGACGACCGAAAATCCGCTGCTGCGGCGGGTGACCCAGGGCGTGCCGACGCGCTTCAGCTTCGGCGTGCGCCTGCCGCCGTCGCCACAGGCGCCGGCCGAGCGCATGGAGCTGGCCCTGGGCGAAGTGCTGTTTGCCCCGGGCAGCAGCGCGCTGCGTGCCGATTACCGCCCGGTGCTGGTGAAGATGGCCGAGGTGGTGAACCGCTACCAGGGCGGTGACGTGGTGATCGCAGCCAATGGTGAAAGCCAGGCACTGGCCTTCGCCCGTGCCGTAGTGGTGCGCGATGCGATGCAGGCCGAAGTGGCCGAAAGCGCGCGCGCCGGCCTGACCGTGCAGCTGCGCACCGATGTGCAGGACCCGCATTCGCTGCTGGCCGGTGTCGATGCGAATGGCGCGTTGCTGGGCAACGTGCTGTTCGACACTGACAAGGCCACCGTGCGCGGGGAATTCAAGCCGTTGTTGGCGGCGATCGCTGCGCGCCTGGAGAAGATGGGGGGTGGCCAGGTCAGCCTGGTCGGGCACACCGATGTGCGCGGCAGCCATGCCTACAACCAGGTACTGGGCCTGCGCCGTGCCAGCGCCGTGTTCGATGCGCTGCGCAGCCAGCTCAGCCCCGCCGTGCAGCAGCGCCTGCGCGTTCGCAACGAGGAGAGCGCCGCTACCCGTGCGGCCGCCCGCCAACAGGAGACCCGCCGATGAGCGCGCATCACTCTGCCGCCCGTCGCGCGGCCCGCCTGCCGCGTGCCGCGCTGTACCAGGCACTGCTGCTGGGCCTGGCCGCTACCGCCCAGGCCGCCCCGCCCACCGCCGAGCCGGCGCCGATCCGGTGTGACGGCAGCCAGTGCAATGCCGAGGGCGAACTGTTGTTCAGCCTGCGCTCGCGCAGCTACGACGAGCCGGTGACCGAAGGAACGTCCACGCGTTCCAGCTCGCAGGCGTTGCAGCCGGATCGCCGGGTCAGCGTGGCCATCGATGAGCCGGGCAAGGCGACCGTGCGTGGCGAGTTCATGATCCGCCTGCCGGAAGGCGGCGCGATCTGGGCCACCGAAGACCCCGCGATGGGCCAACCGGAGCTGTCGGTGTCGGCGCCGGGCATGGTGGCCTTCGATGAGGGACGCATCGTGCGCCCGGTCGAGTTCTACGTGCGCGGCAACTACACCGCCTTCATCCAGCGCCTGGAAGTCAGTGTCTACCGCGGCAGCGACTCTGACCGGGTGGCGCCGCTGGCAACGTTCGAACTGCCGGTGGCCGCCGTTGCGCAGGGCACCTGGGATGGCACCCTGCCGGCATCGACACCGCTGCGTCGCGGCGACCGCCTGGTCTATGTGCTGCGTGCCTTCGACGCCGAAGGCAATGTCGATGAAACCACCGCGCAGTCGATGCAGCTGGTCACTCCGGCGGAGTTCGAGCGGGGCAACCAGCAGCTGCGCGATGCGCTGGAAGATCGCCGCGGCACCGCCGTCGATGCCAACCAGGCGGCGTCGCTGTCGCTGCTGCAGCAGGTGTTCGACAGCAACGGCCTGCGCCAGCAGAACATTCCGGTGTACGGCTCGCGGGTGCGCCTGCGTGGCCGGGACCTGCCGCTGGGGGCCTCGCTGAAGATCAACGGCGACAGCTATCCACTGGACCAGGATCGCAAGTTCGCCGCCGAGTACCTGATGCCGATCGGCCACCACGCCTTCGATGTGCGTGTGGAGCGGCCGGATGCACCGGCGATCGCGCGCACGCTGCAGGTCGATGTCAGTGGCCAGTACCTGTTCGGTGTCGGCCTGGCCGACATCACCGTGTACCAGAACAAAGCCAGCGGGGCAGGGCAGGACCTGGCACGTGGCGAGCGCAACGATGATGTGCTCAGCGATGGGCGCCTGGCCTTCTACCTGAAGGCCAAGACCCGTGGTCGCTACCTGCTGACCGCGCAGGCCGATACCCAGAATCGCCCGCTGGACGAGCTGTTCACCGGCTTTACCACGGCCGATCCGCGCGATCTGTTCCGCAGCCTCGATCCGGACCTGTACTACCCGACCTATGGCGATGATTCGCTGACCCAGCGCGATGTCGACAGCATGGGGCGCTTCTACCTGCGCATGGACTGGGACAAGAACCAGGCGCTGTGGGGCAACTACAACACCGGGCTGACCGGCACCGAGTATGCGCAGTACGTGCGTTCGCTGTACGGTGCGGCCCTGTCGTGGCGCTCGCGTGGCGCCAACGCCTGGGGCGACGCGCGCAGCGAGCTGCGCCTGTTCGGCTCGCAGGCCGAGACCGCGCCTGGCCACAGCGAGTTCATCGGTACCGGTGGCAGCCTGTACTACCTGCGCCACGCCAGCATCCTCAGTGGTTCGGACCAGGTGGTGCTGGAAATCCGTGACCGCACCACCGGCCGTGTCGAGCAACGTGTACCGATGGTGCGCGGTGCCGACTACGAGATCGACGCCCTGCAGGGCCGCATCCTGTTGACCCGCCCATTGGCGCAGGTCAGCCGCGAGAACCTGCGCCGGATCAGCCGTGATGTGCCGCTGGATGGTTACGAACAGCGCCTGATCGTGGATTACGAGTGGGTGCCGACCGGGTTCGACAGCGATGACATCACCGCGGGCGTGCGTGGCAAGCACTGGTTTGGCGATCATGTCG
This sequence comes from Stenotrophomonas sp. CC22-02, assembly GCF_004365115.1. Lineage (NCBI taxonomy): Bacteria > Pseudomonadati > Pseudomonadota > Gammaproteobacteria > Lysobacterales > Lysobacteraceae > Stenotrophomonas > Stenotrophomonas sp. CC22-02. The sequence goes on from NZ_SOCO01000001.1 coordinate 1,427,633, forward strand.
CGGTGGGTGCCACCTATGTGGATGAGCAGCGCGCCGGCCAGGACTATTCGCTGAAGGGCGCGGACCTGACGTTGCAGGCCGGCCGTGGCACCTATCTGAAGGTCGAACACAGCCGCAGCGAGGCGACCAGTGCACCGGTGTTCTTCTCCGACAACGGCGGCCTCAGCTTCAGCCGCCTGAATCCGGAAGGGCCGCGCGAAGGCGAGGCGACCGCCGTCGAAGCACGCGTCAACCTGCGTGAGCTGGGCTGGACCCAGCGCGACTGGAGCGCGGGTGCCTGGTGGCGGCAGGTGGACGGTGGCTATTCGGTCGGACGCTTCGATACCGGTCAGCGGGTGCGCGAACAGGGCGCCGAGCTGCTCGGTTATGTGACCGACGACTTCAGTCTGTACGCACGCTACAGCGAGGCACGTCGTGGTGCGCAGTCGCTGATCCAGGCACAGGCCACAGCCGAATGGCGGATCGGTGAGAACGACCGCCTGTCGGCCGAGCTGCGCCGGGTGCAGGAGGACCGCGGCAGTGGCAGCAACGTGGCCGGCGTGCTGGCTGCAGCACGCTACACCCACCGCATCGGCACGTCGCTGGATGTCTACGGTGGCGGCCAGCTGACCGTGGACGACGACCATGGCCGCTATGCCGACAACGATGCGGTGGTGGCCGGCGGCACCTGGACCTTCGCCAACCTGTCCACTGTCGGTGCAGAGGTGAGCGATGGCGACCGTGGCACGGCGGCGCAGGTCAATGCCGAGTACCGGCTGACACCGCAGCACAGCTTCTATGGTGCATTCACCCAGTCGACCGACCGCAGCGAGTACGACCCGCTGTTCAGCCCGAATGCGCAGGATGGATGGACGCTGGGCCAACGCTGGCGGTTGTCCGACCAGGTCAACGTGTTCAACGAAAGCCAGTTCCTCAAATCCGGGCAGGAATCCGGGCTGGCGCACACCTTCGGCATGGATTTCTATCCTGCCGTGGGCTGGAACGCCGGCTTCACGCTGAGCAACGGCAAGCTCGACGCCAGCACCGGGCAGGTCGATCGCAAGGCGGTGAGCCTGTCCGGCGGGCGGACCTCGCCGGGCACCGAATGGCAGAGCAAGCTGGAATGGCGCCGCGACACCGGCGCGGAGCGTCGCACGCAGTGGGTCAGCACCAACCGCCTGAGCCACCGCCTCAACGACAGCTGGCGGATCGCGGCGCGCTTCAACTACGCCGACACAGATGATGCGATCAATCCGGTGGCGGGCGCGCGTTTCATCGAGGGCAACCTCGGCTTCGCCTATCGCCCGTGGGACAACGATCGCTGGGCACTGTTCGGCCGTTACAGCTACCTGTATGACCTGTCGACGATGGGGCAGGTCAATGGTGTCGACTACGACCAGCGCACCCAGGTGCTGTCACTTGAGGGCGTGTATCGCATCGACCAGCGCTGGGAAGTGGCGGCGAAGGCGGCCCGCCGCGAAGGCGAAGTGCGCTATGGGCGCGGTACCGGTCCGTGGTTCGACTCGGCCACCAACTTCGCCTCCGGCCAGCTGCGCTACGACCTGTACTACCAGTGGCATGGGCTGCTGGAGTACCGCCTGCTGGACGTGCGCGACGGCGGTACCCGGCAGGGTTGGCTGGCCGGTGTCGACCGTGATATCGGGCGTAATTTCCGCGTCGGCGTGGGCTACAACTTCACCGATTTCAGCGACGACCTGACCAAGTTCGACTACACCCATCGCGGGTGGTACCTGAACCTGGTGGGGCGTTACTGAGCACCGCTGCCGAGCGTGGGCTCGGCGCTACAGGAACGGATGCGCCGGGCCAGGCCCGGCGGACTCTCAATCCTGTTTCAGCAGCTGCACCAGCTGGCGCAGGCGGTAGGGCTTGGGCAGGAACTCGACCTTCTCCGGCAGCGGCGGAAGCTGCGAGCGCGCGTAGCCGGATGAGAGGATCATCCGTGCCTGCGGTTGTTCGCGTGCCACGTGCTCGCTCAGCTCGATTCCGGACATGCCGTTGGGCATGCTGATATCGCTGAACACCACATCGAAGCGCGCTTCGCCCTTGAGCAGTTCCGCGGCCTCGTGGCCATCGGCGGTGGTGGCCACCTCGATGCCGAAGTCGCGCAGGGCCAGGCCGATCATCTCGCGAAGATCAGTCTGGTCCTCCACCATCAGTACGCGGATCGGGTCATCGGTCATCGGGTGTTTCCTCTGTTGCGGGGAGCAGCAGGCTGACCGTGGTGCCAACACCGGGGGTGGTGGACACGTCGACGAAGCCGCCGCTCTGGGTAGTGAATCCGAACACCTGGCTCAGGCCCAGGCCGCTGCCCTTGCCGATGTCCTTGGTGGTGAAGAACGGCTCGGTCGCCCGCTCGGCGATGTCGGCGGCCATGCCGTGGCCTTCATCGCAGACGCTGAGGGTGACATATCCGCGTTGCAGCGTGGTGTCCGCATCCGGGTCGAGGCGATGTTCCAGTGCGGTGCCGATCAGGATGCGGCCGCCATCCACGGTGGCTTCCACCGCATTGGCCACCAGGTTGGCCAGCGCGGTCTGCAGCTGCAGCGCATCGGTGCTCACCGGCGGCAGGCCCGGTGTGAGGCGTGCATCCAGGGTCACCGTGGGCGGGCAGGCACGCTGCAGATCCGGCAACCACTGCCGCACCAGCGTGTTCATGTCCAATGGCTCGCGGATCAGGGTCTGGCCGGTGCTGAAGGCCAGCAGCTGGCGGGTCAGCAGGGCGCCGCGGTCGGTCGCGGCCTGCGCGGCATCGAGCAGTTCGGCGGCGCGCACGTCCTCACCGCTCACGCGCAGTGACAGCAGGTCCAGGGCGTTGCCGATGGTGGTCAGCAGATTGTTGAACTCGTGCGACAGGCCGCGGCTGAGCCGGCCGACCGTTTCGAACTGCTGGGTGTTGCGCAGCGCACGCTGGGCATCGCGCAGCAGGCGCTGTGCCTGCCAGTGTTCGGTGATGTCGCGGGTGATCTTGACGAACCCGAGCAGTTCGCCGCCCTCGATGACCGGTTCGATGACCACGCTGGCGCGGAACGACGAGCCGTCGCGGCGCACCCGCCAGCCCTCGCTGGCGACATGGCCGTGCTGCGCCGCGAGGCGAAGCAGGCGTTGTGGCTCACCGGCATCGCGCTCGGCGGGCAGGTAGAAACGACCGAAATACGTTCCCACCACTTCGTTGGCTGAATAGCCCTTGATACGCTCGGCGCCGGGGTTCCAGCTGCAGACGATGCCTTCGGGATCAAGCAGGTACAGCGCATGATCGCGCACGCTGTCGATCAGCAGTCGCAGTTGTCGGGAAGGGTCCGTCAGTACGGACGTCGTAGAGGCTGCAGCGTCCACGTGGAAATAAGTGTTACCCCTGTGAGGGACGTGAAGCTAGGCATTGAAGTGTGAAGGATACGTGCAGGTGCGGCACGTGCCAAATGTCCTGTGCGGCTGAATGCGACACGGAGTACCATCACCCACCCTTTGCTCTCTGGAACCGACCTGCATGCGTCCTGGTGCGACCACGCGTGACCGCTGGATCTGGATGACCTCCGCCGTATTGCTGGCGGCCACCATCGCCCTGGAGCTGGTGGTGCCGCTGGGCTATGCGGTGTGGCTGGCCTATTTCCTCGCGGTAGGCGTGACGGTATTCCAGCGCAGCGTGCGCGCGCCGTTCATCGTTGCCGCGATCGCCTGTGTGCTGCTGGTGATCGGCTTCAATGTGGCCCCGGCCAGCAACAATTCATCGTTCTCGTTCGTCAATCGCAGTATTGGTGGCTGCGCGTTCCTGATGATCGCGTTGATCGTCTCCCGCGCCATCGAAGCGCGGCGGCAGGCGATGCGGGCACTGTGGCTGCAGGAAGCAGAGAATGCGGTGGCGATGAGCCTGCGTGGTGACCTGGGGCCTGAGCAGATCGCCGAGGCGGCGGCCACCCAGCTGGCCGACCAGCTTCAGGCAGACATTGGCGCGGTGTACCGGCTGGATGGTGGGCGCCTGCAGCTGACCGGTGGCATGGCGCTGCCGTCGGGCATGCCGGCGTCGCTGGCATTGCAGGAAGGCGTGGCCGGGCAGGTAGCCCGTGACGAACGCATCCGGCACCTGCACGGCGGTGAGGCCGCCGTGCTTGAACTGCAGACAAGCCTGGGACGACTGCCGGTCAGCGAGCGCATCCTGGCACCGATCAGCAGCGATGGCACCGTCGTCGGTGTCATCGAACTGGGCCGCACCCAGGTGGGCGGGCAGCGCGACCTGGATCGCGAGCTGCTGGAACGCTGTGGTGAGACGATCGGCATGGCCTTGCGGGCCTCGTTGCTGCGCGCACAGCTGGTGGTGCTGCTGGAGGAATCGCAGCGCCAGGGCGAGGAACTGCAGGCGCAGCAGGAAGAACTGCGGGTGGCCAACGAGGAGTTGGAAGAGCAGAGCCGCAGCCTGCAGCAGTCGCAGAGCCACCTGGAAGAACAACAGGCCGAGCTGGAGCAGAGCAACGTCCAGCTGGAAGAGCGCACCCACGAGCTGGAGGCGCAGAAGCAGGCGCTGCTGGTGGCGCAGGGCCAGCTGGTGCGCAACAGCAACGAACTGGCGGCCACCTCGCGCTACAAGTCCGAGTTCCTGGCCAACATGTCGCACGAACTGCGCACACCGCTGAACAGCTCGCTGATCCTGGCCAAGCTGCTGGCCGACAACAAGGACGGTACCCTGACCGACGAGCAGGTGAAATATGCGCGCGCCATCCTGTCGTCCAACAACGACCTGCTGGCACTGATCAACGACATCCTGGATCTGTCACGCATCGAGGCCGGCCACGTCGAGCTGGCCGACGAAGTGGTGGTGGTGGACAGCGTCGTGCAGCGCCTGCGCGAGACCTTCGAGCCGATGGCCCGGCAGAAGGGCCTGGCGTTGCAGATCGAGGCCGATGCGCTGGCGCCAAGCCAGCTGGTGGCCGACAGCCAGCGCCTGCAGCAGATCCTGAAGAACCTGCTGGCCAATGCGCTGAAGTTCACCGAGCACGGCAAGGTCAGCCTGCACGTTCGTGCCGCTGGCAGCGGCCGCATCCGCTTCGAAGTCACCGATACCGGCATCGGCATTGCCCGTGAGCAGCTGCAGGTCATCTTCGAAGCGTTCCGCCAGGCCGATGGCAGTACCCGTCGCCGTTACGGCGGCACCGGCCTGGGCCTGTCGATCTCGCGCGACCTTGCCGAGCGCATGGGTGGCAGCATCCACGTCGACAGCGAGCCGGGCCGCGGCAGCTGTTTCATCCTGGAACTGCCGCTGCAGGGCGCGCCGGTAGCGGCGTCGGCTGAAGCGCCGGCCCCGGCGGTCATCGCAGCTTCGCCGCAGCCTGCGGCAGCGGTCACCGCACGCACGGCTGCCGCGCCTGCGGTCGCCCCGGTGGCGGCGCCGGCCATCGCCACTGTGGCTGATGATCGCGGCCGTCGCCAACGCGCCGGGCGCTTGATCCTGGCGGTCGAGGACGACGCCACCTTCGCCGAAGCGCTGGTGGTGCTGGCCCATGAGCTGGATTTCGACTGCGTGGTCGCGACCACGGCCGAGGAAGCCCTGTCGCTGGCCGCGGAACTGCGTCCCAACGGCATCCTGCTCGATATCGGGCTGCCTGATGTGTCCGGCCTGAGTGTTCTGGAGCGCTTGAAGCGCAATCCCGACACACGCCATATTCCGGTGCACGTGGTCTCGGCGATGGACCGTGGCCAGGTGGCGCGCGAACTGGGCGCGATTGGTTTTGCGATCAAGCCGACCACGCGCGAGCGGCTGGTGGTGGCCATCGAACAGCTGGAGCAGACCAGCCAGCGTGATGTGCGGCGCCTGCTGATCGTCGAAGATGACAGCGAGCTGCGCCACAACCTGGAGCTGCTGCTCGGCCGCGAGCAGCTGCAGATCATCGCGGTCGGCACCCTGGCCGGCGCGCTGGAGCAGCTCAGCACCGTCACCTTCGATTGCATGGTGATGGATCTGTCGCTGCCCGACGGCAGTGGCTACGACCTGCTGGAGCACATGGCCGGCAACGACGAGGTCGGCTTCCCGCCAGTGATCGTCTATACCGGTCGCGCGCTCAACCGCGAGGAAGAGCAGCGCCTGCGCCGCTATTCGAAGAGCATCATCATCAAGGGCGCACGTTCGCCGGAACGCCTGCTGGACGAAGTGACCCTGTTCCTGCACAGCGTCGAGGCCAGCCTGCCGAGCGACCAGCAGCGCCTGCTGCGCGAAGCACGGCGCCGCGACACGGTGCTTGATGGCCGCACCGTGCTGCTGGCCGAGGACGATGTACGCAACATCTTTGCGCTGTCCAGCGTGCTTGAACCGCTGGGCGTGACCCTGGAGATCGCGCGCAATGGCCAGGAGGCGGTGGATCGCCTGGCCGAGCGCGAGGTCGACCTGGTGCTGATGGACATCATGATGCCGGAGAAGGACGGCCTGGCGGCGATGCGCGAGATCCGTGCGCAGCGCCACCTGCAGGACCTGCCGATCATCGCGCTGACCGCCAAGGCGATGCCGGACGACCGCGAGCGCTGCCTGCAGGCCGGTGCCAACGATTACATCGCCAAACCCATCGACGTCGACAAGCTGGTCTCGCTGTGCCGCGTCTGGTGCTCGCGGCAATGAACGAGCAGGCGCTGTTCGACCTGGAGCTGAAGATCCTGCTGGAGGCGCTGTACCAGCGCTACCACTACGATTTCCGCAGCTACGCGGTGTCGTCGCTGCGCCGTCGCATGCGCCAGGCCATGCAGCGTTACGAGTGCGATCGCCTGGTCGATCTGCAGCACCGCCTGCTGCACGAGCCGGAGCTGTTCGCCCAGGCCATGCAGTTCTTCACCGTGCAGGTCTCGGAAATGTTCCGTGACCCGGCCTATTTCCGCGAGCTGCGCGAACAGGTGGTACCGGTGCTGCGCACCTATCCCTCGGTGAAGCTGTGGGTGGCCGGGTGCAGTACCGGCGAGGAAGTGTGGTCGCTGGCGATCCTGCTGCACGAGGAAGGCCTGCTCGAGCGCAGCATCGTCTATGCCACCGACATCAATCCGGCGGCACTGGCCACCGCCGAAGCCGGAGCCTACGGCATCGACCGCATGGCGCAGTTCAGCCGCAACTACCTGGCGTCGGGTGGCACGGCATCGCTGTCGGACTATTACGCCACCGCCTACGATGGCGCGGTGTTCGACCGCCAGCTGCGCCGCAACGTGGTGTTCGCCGACCATAGCCTGGCCACCGACACCGTGTTTTCCGAAGTGCATCTGGTGTCGTGCCGGAACGTGCTGATCTACTTCAACCGCGACCTGCAGGACCGGGCGGTCGGCCTGTTCCGCGAGGCGCTGGTGCACCGCGGCTTCCTCGGCCTGGGCAGCAAGGAATCGCTGCAGTTCGGGCATCATCACGATGCCTTCGACGTCTGCTCGCGCGAACACCGCCTGTACCGGAAGGTGGCCTGATGGTGGTGCAGGCTCGCCCTGCGGTGGTGGTGGTGGGAGCGTCGGCGGGAGGCGTTGCAGCGCTGCAGGCCGTGCTCGGGGCGCTTCCGGCCAGGTTGCCCGCGCCGGTGCTGGCCGTGCTGCACCTGCCACGCGATCGCTCCAGCCGTATTGCCGAGGTGCTGGCGCCGTACTGCGCACTGCCGGTGCGCGAAGCGGAGGACAAGCAGCCGCTGCAGCCGGGCACCGTGACCTTCGCACCGCCGGACTACCACCTGCTGGTGGAAGACTTCGATGCCGTAGCGTTGTCGGTCGATGCGCCGGTGCTGTTCTCGCGTCCGGCCATCGATCCCCTGTTTGAATCAGCGGCTGCCGTGTTCGGTGCGCAGGTACTGGCGCTGTTGCTGACCGGTGCCAGCAGCGACGGCAGCGAAGGCGTTGCCGCGGTGCGCGCCGCGGGCGGCCGTGCCTGGCTGCAATGCCCCGAGGAAGCCGAAGCATCGATGATGCCGGCTTCCGCTCTGCAGCACGCCGGCGCCGACGCCGTGCTGCCCCTTGAATTGATGTGTCGTCGCCTGAAGGAGTTGTTTGCATGAATCTGCTGCCACCGGACCCTGCGCAGTCGCAGACCCCGGTCAACCTGCTGATCGTCGATGACGTGCCGCAGAACCTGGTAGCCATGCAGGCCCTGCTGCAGCGCGAGGGTGTGAACCTGTTGCTGGCGGGCTCGGGTGCGCAGGCCCTGGAGTTGCTGCTCGAGCACGAGGTCGCCCTGGCCCTGCTGGACGTGCACATGCCGGAGATCGATGGCTTTACCCTGGCCGAGCTGATGCGCGGTTCGCATCGCAGCCGCACGGTGCCGATCATCTTCCTGACTGCCTCGCCGGACGATCCGGTGCGCGCGTTCAAGGGCTACGAAACCGGTGCGGTGGACTTCCTGCACAAGCCGGTGGCGCCGCAGGTGATCCTGAGCAAGGTCAACGTCTTCATCGAGCTGTACCAGCAGCGGCAGCTGCTGAAGGCGCGCAATGAAGCGCTGGAGCGTGCGCTCAAACTCAATGAGACGATGGCCGCGGTGCTGACCCACGACCTGCGCACGCCGCTGTCGGCGATCCTGCTCTGTGCCGACAAGCTGGCGCTGGAGCTTCCCGAGGACAACGCGGGGGCACAGCAGACGCTGCAGCACTTGGAGGCCAGCACGCTGCGCATGGCGCGGATGGTGGAGCAGCTGCTGGACTTTTCGCGAATCCGCAGTGGTGGCCTGCGCCTTGAGACCAGTGCCTGCGACCTGGCCGAGGTCACTCATGCGGTCATTGCCGAGGCGGGCAGCGCGCACGGTCATGAGCGCATCCATTTCGACGCCATCGGCGATACCCGCCTGCAGGGTGACATGGATCGGCTGGGGCAGATCGCCGCCAACCTGGTGGGCAACGCGTTGACGCACGGCAGCGAGGCCCTGGTGCAGCTGGATGGACGCGATGTGCGCACGGTAGTGATGCGGGTGAGCAATGCCGGCCACATCGATGACGCGCTGTTGCCGCGCCTGTTCGAGCCGTTCAAGGCCAGCTTCCACCAGAGCAAAGGCCTGGGCCTTGGCCTGTATATCGTCGATCAGTTCGTGCGCGCACATGGTGGACGTATCGGCGCGCGCAACGAGGCAGGGCAGGTCGTATTCGAAGCGAGGCTCCCGCGGCGGTGGGACGCAGCGGGCGGCACCGAAAGCTGAACTCTTCAGCCTGGGTGCGCCCGCATTGAGACGGACTCGTCCGCAACTGCTACCGTGCATTCACACCCTGCCAAGGACGCACCATGCCATTGCGCGCCATCGCCTACGTCAGCCGGGCGCTGCCGGAGCTTTCCGTTGAGCGGCTGCAGGCGCTGGTCGAGGATGCCGCGCGTTTCAACAAGATGGCGGGCGTGACCGGCGTGCTGCTGCATGACGGTGATCGCTTCCTGCAGTACATCGAAGGTCCGCCAGACGGCATCGATTCGGTGTATGAGCGCATCCTGCAGGCGGGCAGCCACATCGACATCATCGAGTTGGCGCGCGGTCGCCTCGGCCAGCGCCAGTTTCCGTACTGGTCGATGCGTGCCTTGCCGGTGGAGCCCGCGTTGCTGCGGCAGCTTTCGAGCAGCGACTGGTCCGGTTTCAGCAGGGCCCTGGAAGGAGATCGTTCGGCGCCGACCCCGGTCGACCTGCTGGATGCGGTAGTGCAACCGGTACTGCACGCCGGTTGAGATCAGCGCGCAGCGCCGCCGCAATAGGCGGCGTGCAGTGCCTGCAGCACCTCCAGCGCCGGACCTTCCTGCATGCGGTAGTGGATCGCCTGCGCCTCGCGCCGGGTTGCCACGATCTGCATTCCACGCAGCACCGCCAGGTGCTGGGACAGCGCCGACGCGCTCAAACCGGTCAGCGCCTTCAGTTCCGGCACGGGCGTTTCACCTTCGACCAGCCGGCACAGCACCTGCAGGCGAGCGGGATGGGCCAGGCTCTTGAGCAGGGCGGCCGCCTGCGTGGCGTGCTCGGCCATCGTGGCAGTGTCGAGCGGCGTGCGGGCCATGGTTGACCTTTTTGTTTAGAAAGATCTAATTTAGAGAAATCTAAATAATCGGGCAATCCCATGCATGGCGTCAGAGAGGGTAGGGCATGAACCTGCCATGGAGCGCGCTGGCGGGTGGCGCGCTGATCGGCGCCGCTGCGGTGTGGCTGTTGGCTGCCACCGGGCGCGTTGCCGGCATCAGCGGCATCGCTGCGGGCAGCCTGCGCGCCGGTAGAGGCGAGCGCGGCTGGCGTTGGGCCTTCCTCATGGGCCTGCTGGCAGCGGCAGGGCTGGTGCTGTGGTGGCCGTCGGTGCCCGGGAGCGCCCCACGCGTGCTGCTGCGTGATGCCTTGCCCGCCTGGCAGCTGATCGGCGCCGGTCTGCTGGTCGGCTTTGGCACTCGCCTGGGCAGTGGCTGCACCAGTGGCCACGGCGTATGCGGCATGGCCCGCGGTTCGAGGCGATCGCTGCTGGCGGTGCTGGTGTTCATGGCCTGCGCGATGCTGACCACCTTCGTGGTTCGTCACGGCGGAGCGCTGTTGTGAGCCGCGCCCTCTGGGCTGCCGCTGTGGCGGGCGCATTGTTCGGTGCCGGGCTGGCGCTTTCCGGAATGACCGATGCAGGGCGCGTGCTCGGCTTCCTCGACATCCTTGGCGCGTTCGATCCCACGTTGATGTGGGTGCTGGGGTCGGCACTGCTGGTCAGTGCGATCGGTCAGCGTTGGGTGCTGCGTCGCGTGCAGCCCTGGTTTGCCCTTCGCTTCCAGCTGCCCACGGCACATGATGTGGATGCTCGCCTGCTGCTGGGCGCGGCACTGTTCGGCATCGGCTGGGGATGGGCCGGCTATTGCCCGGGGCCGGCCATCGCCGGATTGGCGGTGGCATCGCGTGAAGCGTTGTGGTTCGTGCCGGCGATGCTGCTGGGCTTCTGGCTTCACGATCGCCTCGTGCGCTGAGGCTTCACCCCTGTGTCACGATGGATCGGGTCAGATCCATGGACCACGGGGAACGGAGCGCACTGGCATGGCACGGATGAAGTGGAAGGGAAGGGCGATGCTGGCCATGGCGCTGGCGTCGGCGATCGCACCGGCGCTGGCCTGCACGCGCGCAGTGTACCTGGGCGACAACGGTGATGTGATCACCGGGCGCTCGATGGACTGGAAGGTGGATGTCGCCACCAATCTCTACGTTCTGCCGCGTGGCATCGCACGCACCGGGCAGGCCGGCCCGAAGTCGCTGGCCTGGACCGCCCGCTACGGCAGCGTGGTGGCCACCGGCTACGACGTATCGACCACCGACGGCATGAACGAAAAAGGCCTGGTCGCGAACCTGCTGTGGCTGGTCGAATCGGAGTACCCGCAGCAGCGCGGCAACAAGCCGGGCCTGGCGATCTCGCTGTGGGCGCAGTATGTGCTCGACAATTTTGCGACGGTGGACGAGGCGGTGGCCGCCCTGAAGCGTGAGCCGTTCTCGATCGTCACCGACAAGGTGCCCGGCGAGGATCGGCAGGCGACGCTGCATCTGTCGCTGTCCGATGCCACGGGTGACAGTGCCATCGTCGAGTACATCGGTGGGCGCCAGGTCATCCATCATGATCGGCGCTACCAGGTGATGACCAACTCGCCGGTGTTCGATCAGCAGCTGGCGCTCAACACCTACTGGCAGCAGATCGGCGGCACGGTGATGTTGCCGGGCACCAACCGCTCTTCCGATCGCTTCGCGCGCGCCTCGTTCTACATCAACGCCATTCCCAAGGCCGAAGATCCGGTGGAGGCGCTGGCCAGTGTGTTCAGTGTGATCCGCAACGCCTCGGTGCCATACGGCATCACCACGCCGGGTGAACCGAACATCTCCTCAACGCGCTGGCGTACCGTGGCCGACCACAAGCGGCGGCTGTACTTCTTCGAGTCGGCGTTGACCCCGAACACGTTCTGGGTCGATCTGAACAAGGTCGATTTCGGTGGCCAGGTGCTGAAGCTCGACCTTGGCAAGGACCAGCGCAACACCTTCGCCGGCGATGCGCTGGGCCACTTCGTGCCCAGCGCGCCGTTCACCTTCCTCGGCGTCGACGGTTAGTTCGACGCCTGGCTGGAGGCCGGGTACACCGCCTGGATGGCGCAGGCGCCGCGGGTGTACTGCGGCAGCGGAGCCAGCGAATCACTGCGCAGGTCACCATTCTCGAATCCCGCGGTGAGGACGCGGTCACCGGGATTGCCGCAGATCAGGCCGTTCTGCATGCCGGAGCGGAAGCTGAGCTGCGGTGCACGATCGAGCTGGCGGCAGTGGCTGCCGAGCTCGACACGGTAGTAGCGATGGCCACCATTGCGGCGCGGATTGGTCTCCACCAGCATGCCCTGCGGGTCGGAAGACCACGCGCGGACGTTGCGGGTGGCGAAACAGTACGACGGCGAGCCGCCGAAGCCGCGACGGATTTCCTTGCGCTCGCGGATGGTCACTGCGGGCAGGGTGGCCGTGCGCAGGCGGTCACTGTCGCGGGCGACGCTGGCGAAGTCCCGGTTCTGAACCGGGGTGACCGCACTGACGGCGCAGCTGCGGCCATCGACTACCACGCGCTCGCTGGGACGACCGCAGGCCCAGCCCGCCGGTGCTTCCAGCTTCAGCGTGGTGGCAGTGCGGACGCCGGGGCAATCCTGGCTGAAGTCGATGCGATAGGCCTGGCCGGAGGCCGCGCGCAGTGCGATCGAGCGAGGTGAGGCCTGTTCCACTTCCTGCACGCCAACGGCGTCCATGCAGTGCGGAGCGGGTGGGGTACGTTCCTGTGCCAGGGCCGGAACAGCAAGCGCCAGGCCGACGCTGGCGGCGAGCAGCAAATACATGTGCTGATGGGTCATGACCTGCACTCCTTGCGTGGGTTGACACCTCGACTATAGCAACGGTTTGCACGGCCTGTGTTACACGCGCACACTGCCCGGATGGGCGCGATCTTCCACCTGCGGCACTACGGCCAGGCCACCGGCCTGGATCGTCATGAGTACGCGCAGTGGGTGCTGCCGTTGCAGGGCGAACTGCAGTTCGAGATGGAAGGGCGTGGCGGCCGCCTGGACCTGCTGCAGGGCGCTTTCGTGGCCGCCGGCGAGGCCCATGACCAGATGGCCGATGGCCCGAACGGTTTCGTGATCGTCGACTGTGCGCCAGGCGTGCTGGATGACGGCACCCAGGAGCATCTGTGCCGGCAGCGCTGGCTGCACCTGCCGCTGGCGCTGCGCCGGTGCCTGGCCGATGTGCAGGCCGGCCGGCCGATGCCGGCCCTGCTTCCGCAGTTGCTGCAGACGTTCGCGCCGGCCGGCAGTGGCGCTCGCATGCAGGGGCTGTGCGCGGCAGTGCAGGCCGACCCGGGCCAGGCGTGGCCGGTGGCCCGCATGGCGGCGTTCGTTGGGGTCAGCGAGAGCCGCCTGCATGCGCTGTTCCAGCGGGAATTCGGGCTCAGTCCCCAGGCCTGGCTCAGCGCCAGCCGGTTGCGCTGGGCCAAGCACCAGCTGCGCACCAGCGCCGCGCCGATCAGTGACATCGCGCTGTCTGCAGGCTATTCCGAGCAGAGCGCACTGACCCGCGCGCTGCGCCGCGAGTGCGGCCAGACGCCGGCCGCGTGGCGCAGGGGCACCGATCTGTAGCATCGAGCCATGCTCGACTACCGTTCGCGCGATAGCCGGTGCAAAAGCAGTCGAGCATGGCTCGACGCTACAAAGGCGGTTACGCAGTAGCCTGGGTCAAGAGGGCTCCGCCGCCCACCGACTACACTGCGCGGCCTCTTCCCCCACGAAGAATCCCAATGCGCAACAACCCGATGGCCCTGGGCATCGCCAATGGCGTTGCCGCTGGCGCGCTATGGGGCGTGGTCTTCCTCGCCCCCGCCGTGCTGCAGTCGTTCAATGCCCTGCAACTGTCCGCCGGTCGCTACCTGGTCTATGGCCTGATCGCGGTTGCGCTGTTGCTGCCGCGCTGGAAGCGGCTGGCGCCACAGTTGGGGCGTGCTGAATGGACCGGTCTGCTGTGGCTGAGCCTGGCCGGCAACCTGGTCTACTTCCTGCTGCTGGCGACCGCCGTGCAGTGGGCCGGTGGTGCGGCGGCCTCGCTCATCGTCGGCCTGATCCCGGTGGTGGTGACCCTGGTGGGCGTGCGCGAGAAGGGCGCGGTGCCGCTGAAGCAGCTGTTGCCGGCACTGGGCCTGTGCGTGCTCGGTGTAGCCGTGGTCGGCTGGGAAGCGCTGATGTCCGAACATATGGCGACGCCCTGGCGGCAGCGCCTGATCGGCCTGTTGTGCGCGTTCGGCGCGCTGTTCTCTTGGGCGCTGTACTCGATCGGCAACAGCCGCTGGCTGGCGCGGCGGCCCGATCTGTCCAGCCACGACTGGTCGCTGCTGACAGGCGTCACCACCGGTGGCCTGGCCCTGCTGCTGGTGCCGATGGCCTTCATCGGCCACACCGGCAGCCACACGCCGGCGCAGTGGGGCGGGTTCTGGGCGATCAGTGCCGGTGTGGCGGTGATCGCCTCGATTCTGGGCAACGCGTTCTGGAACCGCGCCAGCCGCCTGCTGCCGCTGACCCTCACCGGGCAGATGATCGTATTCGAGACCTTGTTCGCGCTGCTGTACGCGTTTGCCTGGCAGGGCCGTTGGCCCACCCTTCTGGAAGCCCTGGCGATCGTGTTCCTGGTGGCCGGGGTGATGCTGTGCGCGCACGCCCACCGTGCGCCCCGAGCGATCGCCGAACATGCCGGCTGAATGCGACCGTCAAGCGCGCTGATGGCTGCTTTGTCTCAGATGCAACCAAATGCCGGCACGTTGGCCGATGATCGCGGCAGCGTGTTTTTTGCATCGCAGCACTTGACAGCGGCCCGGCGCACGGTGTTTTCTGTGCGCCATGGTCCTTGATGCCGCCCACGCCAGCCTGATCGCACCCGCCACCGCGGGCCGTTCGACTGCGCCGGTCGCCACCACCACCATTACCACCATTACCACCACCACCGTCACCACTGCCCTGGTGCGGCCCGTCGTCTTCGTGTAACTCCCGAAAACCACGGCCCCGCACCATCCAGGTGGCGGGGAAACTCGACATCTGCATGCGACGGGGCCTCCTACCGAGGTCTGCATGTCTTCCCACGCCCCCGCCCATCCCGTTGCCCCGGCCGATCTGGCTGCGCCGTCCACTGTCGTGCACAAGTTCGGCGGCACCTCGGTGGCCGATGCCGAACGCTATCGCCATGTTGCCGAGCTGCTGCTGGCCCGCCCCGAATCGCTGCAGGTCACCGTCGTCTCGGCGATGAAGGGTGTCACCGATGCGCTGATCGAGCTGGCCCAGCTGGCCGCCAAGGGTGACGAAGGCTGGCGCGAGGCCTGGCATGCGCTGCGCGCGCGCCATCGTGGCGCTGCGGTGGCGCTGCTGGGCGAGCAGGTGGGCGAGACTGTGGAATGGATCGACGCGCGCTTCGAGCAGCTGGCCGAGGTGCTGGCCGCGCTGGCAGTGATCGGCGAGCTGCCCCGTGAAGTGCTCGATCGCGTGCAGGGCCTGGGTGAAGTATTTTCCGCGCAACTGCTTGGCACGCACCTGCGTGCACGGGGCGAAGACTGCGCGGTGCTCGACGCGCGCGACGTGCTGGTGGTCGGGCATGGCGAACTGGGCGTGGATGTCGACTGGGAGGCCAGTGCGGACCGCCTGGCAAAATGGCGCCTGCAGCATCCACAACTGCGCCTGGTCGCCACCGGTTTCGTGGCGCGTGACCGCCATGACCGCATCACCACGCTCGGCCGCAACGGCAGCGACTATTCCGGGGCGATCTTCGCCGCGCTGTTCAACGCCGATGAACTGCATATCTGGACCGACGTCGATGGCGTGCTGTCGGCCGACCCACGGCTGGTGCCCGAGGCGGTGCAGCTGGAATCGCTGAGCTATGACGAGGCCTGCGAACTGGCCTATTTCGGCGCCAAGGTGGTGCATCCGCAGACCATGTCACCGGCCATCCGCCTCGGGCTGCCAATCTTCATCCGCAACACCTTCCAGCCGGCGCATCCGGGCACGCGCATCAGCGCCGAGCGCTCGCCGCGCGGGCCGGTGAAGGGCCTGACCCTCAGCCCCGGACTGGCCCTGCTGAACCTGGAAGGCACCGGTCTGATCGGCGTGCCGGGTACCGCCGAGCGCGTGTTCGCCGCCCTGCGCCAGGCGCAGGTGTCGGTGGTGATGATCTCGCAGGGTTCGTCGGAACATTCGATCTGCTGCGTGGTGCGTACCGCCGAAGCCGCGCGCGGTAGGGAGGCGCTGTTGCATGCGTTCGCCCATGAGCTTTCGGTGGGCCAGGTGCAGCGCGTGCAGGTCAGCGACGGCGTCAGCGTGCTGGCGGCGGTCGGCGACGGCATGGCCGGCCAGCCGGGTGTGGCGGCGCGCCTGTTCGAGGCGCTGGGCCGTGCACAGGTGAACATCCTGGCGATCGCGCAGGGCTCGTCCGAACGCAACATCTCGGTGGCAGTGGACAGTGCCGATGCCACCCGTGCGCTGCGCGCCGCACATGCCGGCTTCTGGCTGTCGCCGCAGACCTTCGCGGTGGGGGTGATCGGGCCGGGCAATGTCGGTGCCGCGCTGCTGGATCAGCTGCTGGCAGCGCGCCCGCAGTTGCTGGCCAAGGCCAATGTCGACCTGCGCCTGCGTGCGCTGGCCTCGCGTTCGCGCATGCGCCTGGAAGTGGATGGCCTGCATGCCGATTGGCGCCAGGCATTGCAGGACGCCGGCGAGTCCAGCGACCTGGATCGCTTCACCGAGCACCTGCTGGCCGCGCACCTGCCGCATGCCGTGGTGATCGACTGCAGTGGCAGTGCCGAGGTGGCCGAGCGCTACGAGGACTGGCTGGCCGCCGGCATCCACGTGGTCACCCCGAACAAACAGGCCGGTGCCGGGCCGCTGCCGCGCTACCAGCGCATCCGTGCGGCCGCCGCTGCCAGCGGCGCACGCTTCCGCTACGAGGCCACGGTCGGCGCCGGGCTGCCAGTCATCACCACGCTGCGCGATCTGGTCGATACCGGTGATGAGGTGCTGGCGATCGAGGGCATCTTCTCCGGCACGTTGGCCTGGTTGTTCAACCGTTTCGATGGCAGCCAGCCGTTCTCGGTGCTGGTCGCGCAGGCACGGTCGATGGGCTACACCGAGCCGGATCCGCGCGATGATCTTTCGGGCGTGGACGTGGCGCGCAAGCTGGTGATCCTGGCCCGCGAAGCCGGCCACGCGCTCAGCCTGGAGCAGGTGCAGGTGGAAAGCCTGGTGCCGGCCCTGCTGCGCGACGGCAGCGTGGATGCGTTCATGGCCAGGCTGGGCGAGTCTGACGCCAGTCTGCTGCAGCGGCTGCAGGAGGCACGCGCGCGCGGCGCGGTGCTGCGCTATGTCGCCAAGCTCGGTGCCGACGGTGCCTCGGTGGGCCTGCAGGAGTTGCCGGCCGACCACGCCTTCGCCAACCTGCGGCTGACCGACAACGTGGTGCAGTTCCGCACCCGCCGCTACTGCGACAACCCGCTGGTGGTGCAGGGGCCGGGTGCCGGGCCGGAAGTCACCGCGGCCGGCGTGTTCGCCGATCTGCTGCGCGTGGCCGCTGGTGAAGGAGCGCGCCTGTGATCGCACGTGCGTACGCTCCCGCCTCCGTGGCCAACGTGGCAGTGGGCTTCGACATTCTTGGCCATGCCATCGCCGGGGTCGGCGATACCGTATGCGTGCGTCGGATCGACGAACCGGTGGTGCGCATCGAGGCGATCCGTGGCAGCGCGGTCGAACTGCCGCTGGACGCGGCCGGGAACACGGCGGGTGCTGCGTTGATGTCGCTGCGCGAAGGGCAGGGCCTGGACTTCGGTTTCGCCGTCGAGATCGACAAAGGCATTCCGTTCGGCTCCGGCATGGGCGGTTCGGCGGCGTCGAGTGTTGCGGCGCTGGTCGCGGCCAATGCGCTGCTGGATGCGCCGCTGCCACGCGAAGCGTTGTACCCGCATGCGTTGGATGGCGAGGCGGTGGCCAGTGGCGGCCGCCACGGTGACAACGTTGGTCCGCTGCTGCTGGGTGGGCTGGCATTGTGCACCGCCGATCGCCTGCTGCCGATCCCGGTGCCTGCCAGCTGGCACAGCCTGCTGGTGCATCCGCACGCGGTGCTGGAAACGCGACGCGCGCGTCAGGCATTGCAGGGCAGTTACGCGCTGGGCGAATTCGTCGCGCAGAGCGCGAACCTCGCGCTGGTCCTCAGTGGTTGCCATCGCAGTGACGCGGGGCTGGTCCGCGCCGGGCTGCGCGACGTGCTGGTGGAGCCGCGACGGGCAGGCCTGATCGCCGGTTTCGAGGCCGCCCGCGATGCAGCGCTGTCGGCCGATGCAATGGGCGCGGGCATCTCTGGTGCAGGCCCCAGCGTGTTCGCCTGGTTCGAGGATGCTGACCAGGCCCACGCCGCCATGGCACCCGTGCAGGCCGCATTCGCGGCTGCCGGCTTCGACAGTGATGCCTGGGTGTCGCCGCTGGATGCGCCGGGAGCCCGCCTGTGCTGAATTCCTCCCCTCTACTGGATATCGAACCCATGCACTTCGTTTCGACCCGCGGCCAGTCTCCGGCCGTTGGCCTCGGCGCGGCGATCGCCGCAGGATTGGCCTCCGACGGCGGGCTGTACGTGCCGGAGAACCTGCCGGCGACACGCGAACTGCAGGCCGGTGCCAGCCTGGCTGAGACGGCTGCCGATCTGCTGGCGCCGTTCTTCGCGGGTGATGCATTGGAATCCGCGCTGCCATCGATCTGCCGCGAGGCCTTCGACTTCCCGGTGCCGCTGCGTCCGCTTGGCGGCGGTGACCATGTGCTGGAGCTGTTCCACGGGCCGACGGCGGCGTTCAAGGACATCGGTGCACGCTTCCTCGCTGGTACGCTGTCGCGGCTGCAGGCTGGCAAGGGCCGCGACCTGACGATTGTCGTTGCCACTTCGGGCGATACCGGTGCCGCCGTGGCAGCGGCGTTCCATCGCCAACCCGGCGTGCGCGTGGTGGTGCTGTATCCGGATGGCCGCGTGTCGCCACGGCAGGCGCACCAGCTCGGTTGTTTCGGCGACAACATCCAGGCCCTGCGGGTGGCCGGTGCATTCGACGATTGCCAGGCGATGGCCAAGCAGGCGCTGGCCGACCGCGACCTGCAGGCGAAGATACCGTTGAGCTCGGCCAACAGCATCAGCCTGGGCCGCCTGCTGCCGCAGATGAGCTACTACGCGCATGCGGCACTGACCCATCACGCTGAGACGCGTCGCCGGCTCAATCTGGTCGTGCCGACCGGGAACCTCGGCAACGCGATGGCCGCGGTGCTGGCGCGCGCACTGGGTGTACCGATCGGGCAGATCGTACTGGCCACCAATGCCAATGCGGTGCTGCCGGCGTATTTCAATGGCGGTGACTACCAGCCGCAATCCAGCGTGGCGACGGTAGCCAATGCGATGGACGTGGGCGCGCCGAGCAACTTCGAGCGCCTGCGCTGGCTGTACCACGGCGACGATGCCGAATTGCGCGCAGCCTTCCGTGCGTTCGCGGTGGACGACGTCACCATCCGCGCCACCATTGCTGCGGCGCACGCCAGCAGCGGCGAGCTGTTCTGCCCGCATACCGCCACGGCGGTCAAGGTCCTGCAGGACCTGCGTGCGCGCGGCGCCAAGGGCGACTGGGCGGTGGTGGCCACCGCGCATCCGGCCAAGTTCGAGGCGGTGGTCGAGCCATTGATCGGTGGGCCGGTGGCGGTGCCGCCGGCACTGGATGCGCTGTTGCAGCGGCCAGCGCACGCTGAACCACTGGCCGCCGACTACGCGGCACTGCGTGAGGTGTTGATGCGCTGACCGGAGAGCAGCACGGTTGCCGGCCAGCGGCCGGCACTACCGGAGGGATGCACACGGGTTGGGCACGACCGGATGGATGCAGCAGGGGTAGTGCCGGCCGCTGGCCGGCAACCCCATGAATTGCGATGCGGTCAGATCAACCCTTCACCGGCCAGCTCGCGCAAACCGTCCTCGTCGAGGATCTCCACCACGTTCAGGTGGGGCAGGGCGATCAGGCCCTGCTGGCGCAGCTTGGTGAAGGTGCGGCTGACTGTTTCCATGGTCAGGCCGAGATGGTCGGCGATGTCGCCACGGCCCATCGGCAACGACACACGCAGGCCGTCGCCGCCAAGACGGGCCTCGCGCGCGGCCAGGCGCAGCAGGAAGTCGGCCAGCTTCTCGGCCGGCTGCAGGCGCGCCAGTGCCAATGCGGCGTCCTGCGCGGCATCCAGTTCCTGGCAGGCGCGCTGCAGCAGCTTGCGCTCCAGGTGCGGGAAACGGCTGCGCAACACCTTCATCTGCGGCAGTGCGACGCGGCAGACGCGGCTGTCGGCGATCGCCTCGATGTCGTAGCGGTGATGATCGCTGCTGCTGAGGCCGAGGTAGTCCCCGGGCAGCACGAAACCGTTGATCTGGCGGCGGCCGTCGGCCAGGGTGCGGACCAGGCGCAGCGCGCCTGCGGTCAATGTATAGACATGGTCGCGCTCTTCACCGGTGCGGGCCAATGTGCTGCCCATGCTGACCTGCTGTGAAACAGTGACCTGCTCCAACGCCTGCACTTCGTCGGGCGACAGCGCCGAGCACACCGCCAGGTGGCGAACCGAGCAGTGCAGGCAGTCCAGCGTGGGGCAGGACGGCGAGGCGGGATCGTTGTTGGCGGGCGGAGCGCCGGAAGGCCGTGACATGTTGCGGGGGCGTATCGCGGTCGGGGAGGGCCTTATGATACTTCAAGCGGCCGTTCGACCCTGCCCGAGGCGGGGGCGCTAGAATGTCGCCCCCTCCCACGTCCCGTTCCAGCAGGAGTTCCGCCCGTGATCAAGCCCCGTACCCCGCCCGGCACCCTTGAACTGCTGCCGCGCGAGCAGATTGCGTTCCAGCGCATGCTGGACGTGATCCGCCGCAACTACGAGCGCTTCGGGTTCCTGCCGGTGGAGACGCCGGTGTTCGAGCTGTCCGACGTGCTGTTGACCAAGTCCGGTGGCGAGACCGAGCGCCAGGTGTACTTCGTGCAGTCCACCGGTGCGCTGGCCAATGCCGCCGAATCGGGCGACCGCTCGCTGCCGGAAATGGCGCTGCGCTTCGATCTCACCGTGCCGCTGGCGCGCTATGTCGCCGAGCACGAGCATGAACTGACGTTCCCGTTCCGCCGCTACCAGATGCAGCGGGTCTACCGCGGCGAGCGCGCCCAGCGCGGCCGCTTCCGTGAGTTCTACCAGTGCGACATCGACGTGATCGGCAAGGACAGCCTGAGCGTGCGTTACGACGCCGAAGTGCTGGCAGTCATCCACGCGGTGTTCTCGGAACTGCGCATCGGTGACTTCAGCATCCAGCTGAACAACCGCAAGCTGATGCGCGGTTTCTTCGAGAGCCTGGGCGTGGCCGAGGGCGAACGCCAGCTGGCGGTGCTGCGCGAAGTGGACAAGCTGGACAAGCGCGGTGCCGACTACGTGCGCGAGACGCTGGTGGGCGACGACTTCGGCATTCCGGCCGAGCAGGTCGAGAAGATCCTGGCCTTCGTCGCCGTGCGTTCGCAGGGCCATGCCGATGCGCTGGCGCAGCTGGCCGCGCTGGAGACCGGTGCGGCTTCGTCGGAAACCCTGCGTACCGGCGTGGCCGAGCTGCGCGAAGTGCTGCAGCTGGTGCAGGCGCTGGGCGTGCCGGAATCCGCGTACTGCCTGAATTTCTCCATCGCCCGCGGCCTGGATTACTACACCGGCACTGTCTACGAGACCACGCTGACCGACCACCCGCAGATCGGCTCGATCTGCTCGGGCGGCCGCTATGAGGACCTGGCCAGCCACTACAGCAAGTCCAAGCTGCCGGGCGTGGGCATTTCCATCGGCCTGTCGCGCCTGTTCTGGCAGCTGCGCGAGGCTGGCCTGATCGAAGGCATCGAAAGCAGCAGCGTGCAGGCGCTGGTCGCGCTGATGGACGAGCAGGGCATGCCGCAGTCGCTGGATATCGCCCGCCGCCTGCGTGCCGGTGGCATCAACACCGAAGTGCAGATGGAGCCGAAGAAGATCGGCAAGCAGTTCCAGTACGCGGCCAAGGCCGGCATCCGCTTCGTGGTGCTGGCGGGTGAGGACGAGCTGGCGCGCGGCGTGGTGGCGGTGAAGGACCTGCTGCGCGAGCAGCAGTTCGAGGTGTCCCGTGACGAGCTGGCCAGCACGCTGCAGGTCGAGCTGGAGCAGTCGAAGGCGATGGCATGAAGCGAGCCGCCGCAGGAGCGTTGAGTGCGCTCCTGCTGGCGGGTTGCCAGAGTGATCCGGTGCTGCACAGCACGCGGATCGGGCCGGCGCACTATCGGCTGCAGGTCGATCGCTGCCATGTGATCGATCGCGCGCAGCTGGAGCTGGACCTGCGGGCGCTGGCCTCGCGGAAGTGCCCGACGGGCGCAGGTGAGCTGGAGAACATCCAGTCCCTGCCGAGCCGGCAGGGCAGCCTGTTCGGTGAGTGCCTGCGGCGCGGCGCGCTGCAGGCGGAGGTGCGCTGCCAGCCTTGATTCGAGCCAGGTTATTGATCTGAAAGAAGAACGCCCGCCCTTTGGTGGGCGTTCTGCGTTTCAGGGCAACAGCAGTCGAGCATGGCTCGACTCTACAAAAGCCGGTTTCGATCCGATCCACGCCGTTCTGAAAGTTCGCGGGAAGCTGTCGAAGGCGGGGTGGGTCCGGTGGCAGGGGTGTGAGCGGCATGGATGCCGCGACCAAGCCCCCATGGACGGGTTCACGGCGTCCCCTGCCACCGGACCCAGCCCGCCAACACTCAGTAGGCCGGCTTTTGCCGTTTCTCCGGCCTCTGCGGGTGCAGGGCGGCAGCCCTGCCATGCCCCCAATCCACGATTTGACGCACTGCGCAAGAATGCGTTAATGTACTAACGCGCTATTACATTGATGCATGGAAACGACCCCGTGAAAGCCCGCCCCGAGATTGCCGCCAAAGACCCGAAGGCCGACCTGCAGGCCCTGGCCCAGGCCTTTGCCGCACTGCGCGAGCCTGAACAGGTCGAGGCCTTCCTGCGCGACCTGTGCACCCCGGCCGAGCTGGAAGCCATGGCCGACCGCTGGAAGGTGGTGCCGCTGCTGCAGCAGGGCGTGCCATACCGCGAGATCCACGAGCGTACCGGCGTCAGCGTGACCACCACCGGACGGGTGGCGCGCACGCTCGAGCATGGCCATCGAGGCTATGCCGCCGCCATCGACCGCCTTGCTTCGCGCTGATCCGCGCCCCGTTCCGACCTTCGAGACCTCCCCCATGAGTGCAACCCAGGCAGCGCCGGCACGAGACCGGTTGCGTATCGCCATCCAGAAGAGTGGCCGGCTGGCCGAACCCGCCCGCAACCTGCTCAGCGCCTGTGGCCTGAGCTGGCGCGAGAGCCGCGACAAGCTGTTCTGCTACGGCGAATCGCTGCCGGTGGACCTGCTGCTGGTGCGCGACGACGACATCCCCGGCCTGATCGCCGATGGCGTCTGCGACCTTGGCATCGTCGGCCGCAACGAGCTGGACGAACAGGCAGCGGCACGCCGCCAGATCGGCCTGCCCGACGCCTACCAGGCGCTGCGCGGACTTGGCTTCGGCCAGTGCCGGTTGATGCTGGCGGTGCCCGAGGAATGGCAGTGGCAGGGCCCGTCGCAGCTGGCCGGTACCCGCATCGCTACCAGCTACCCGGCCATCCTCAAGCAATGGCTGGCCGAGCAGGGCGTGGATGCGCAGGTGGTCGAGCTGTCCGGTTCGGTGGAAATCGCTCCGCGCCTGGGCACCGCCGACCTGATCTGCGACCTGGTGTCCAGTGGCGCTACGCTGCGCGCCAACCAGTTGACCCCGGTGCACAACCTGCTCGACAGCGAGGCGGTACTGGCCGGCGCGGTGCGCGTGCCGGACGATGCGCGCGCCTCGCTGCGCGCGATGCTGCTGCGCCGCCTGGATGGCGTGGTGCAGCGCCAGGACCGCAAGCTGCTGATGTTCCGCGCCAGCGAGGATCGTGTCGATGCGTTGGCACAGCTGCTGGCTGATGCCGAACCACTGGTGCGGCTGCCGGCCGATGGCGGCGCGCTGCGCCTGCAGACCATGTGCCCGGGTCCGTTGAGCTGGCAGCGCATGGAAGAACTCGAGCGCGCCGGTGCGCAGGGCCTGATGGTGTTGAGCGTGGAGCGGTCGCTGGCATGAATCGTCTGATCTGGTCGCAACTTGATGAGCCCGCCCGCGGCGCGGCATTGACGCGCCCGGTGCAGACCGTGGCCCAGCAGACCCGCGAGGCGGTGGCTGCACTGATCGAACAGGTGCGTGCGCAGGGTGACGATGCGCTGCGTGCGATCACCACACGCTTCGATGGTGTCGAGCTGCCTACCTTTGAAGCAAGTGAGGCCGAATTCGCTGCTGCCGAAGCCGCCGTGCCGGCCGAACTGCGCCAGGCGATGGTGGATGCTGCCGAGCGCATCGCGCGCTTCCACGCCGCTGGCATGGGCACGGGGTACGCGGTGGAGACCGCGCCGGGCGTGGTCTGTGAACGCATGCTGCGGCCGATCGGCCGCGTCGGTCTGTATGTACCGGCGGGCAGCGCGCCGCTGCCGTCCACGGCACTGATGCTGGGCGTGCCGGCACAGCTGGCCGGTTGCCCGCAGGTGGTGCTGTGCACGCCGCCGCGTGCCGATGGCAGCGCCGATCCGGCGGTGCTGGTAGCCGCCCGCCTGACCGGCGTGCAGCGCGTGTTCAAGCTGGGCGGCGCGCAGGCGATCGCCGCGATGGCCTATGGCACCGCCACCATCCCGGCCTGCGACAAGCTGTTCGGGCCGGGTAACAGCTTCGTCACCGAAGCCAAGCAGCAGGTCGCGCAGGACGGCGCCGCCGCCATCGACATGCCGGCGGGCCCATCGGAAGTACTGGTGATTGCCGATGCCGGCGCCACCCCGGCGTTCGTCGCTGCCGATCTGTTGTCGCAGGCCGAGCACGGCCCGGATTCGCAGGTGCTGCTGCTGACCGACGACGCGGCGATGCTGGCCGCGGTTGAGGCGGAAGTAGAGCGCCAGGTGGCATTGCTGCCGCGCCAGCAGATCGCGCGCCAGGCATTGTCGGCGTCGCGGCTGATCCAGGTCGAGACGTTGGAAGAGGCCTTTGCGATCAGCAACCGCTATGCGCCCGAGCACCTGATCCTGGCCCTGCGCGAACCGCGCGACTGGCTGGGCCAGGTGCGGGCCGCCGGCTCGGTGTTCCTCGGTGATTACACCCCGGAAGCACTGGGCGACTACTGCAGTGGTACCAACCACGTGCTGCCTACCGCCGGTGCCGCGCGTGCCTACAGTGGTGTCAGCGTGGCCAGCTTCCAGAACCTGATCAGCGTGCAGAGTGCCAGCGCCGCCGGCCTGGCAGCGATTGGTGGCTGCGCGCGCATCATCGCCCGTGCCGAAGGACTGGATGCGCATGAGCGTGCGGTGGCACTGCGCATGGAGGTGGTGGCATGAGCACCCTTGACGATGTGCTGGCGCTGGTGCGCCCGGATCTGCAGGCCTTCGCCGGCTACAGTTCGGCGCGCAGTGCGGCCGTGCAGGGCAAGGTCTGGTTGAACGCCAACGAATCGGCCTGGGCCAATCCGGCCGATGCCACAGGCAGCAGCCGGCGCTATCCGGAACCGCAGCCGTTGGCACTGCGTGAGGGCCTGGCGGCGCTGTACGGCGTGACGTCGCAGCAGCTGCTGATCGGCCGTGGCAGTGACGAAGCCATCGATCTGCTGGTACGCGCCCTGTGCGTGCCGGGCCGCGACGGCGTGCTGGTGACCTCGCCGGTGTTCGGCATGTATGCGGTCTGCGCGCGGCTGCAGGGTGCGCCGCTGATCGACGCGCCGCTGGTGGACGGCGAGGACGGCCTGCGCGCCGACCTCGACGCTGTCATCAGCACGGCACAGGCGCAGCGCGTCAAGCTGGTATTCCTGTGCGCACCGTCGAACCCCGCCGGCAGTGACATCGCCCTGGACGAGGTCGAGCGTGTGGCGGTTGCGTTGCGCGGGCAAGCGCTGGTGGTCGTGGACGAGGCCTACGTCGAGTACGCGCAGCGACCGTCGGCAACCACGCTGCTGGATGCGCATGCCAACCTGGCGGTGCTGCGCACGCTGTCGAAGGCGCATGCACTGGCCGCTGCCCGTATCGGCACCTTGATCGCCGCGCCGGAACTGATTGCCGTGCTGCGCCGCTGTCAGGCGCCGTACCCGGTGCCGACCCCATGTGCGGAACTGGCCGTGCAGACTCTGCAACCGGCTGCTCTGGCACGCACCGCCGAGCGCGTGGCCACGGTCATCGCCGAACGCGAGCGCCTACGCATGGCACTGGCCGGCCTGCCCGGTGTGCGCCGGGTGTATGCCTCGTCCGGCAATTACCTGCTGGTCCGCTTCGCCGACGCGCAGGCCGCATTCGATACGCTGCTGGATGCCGGGGTGGTGGTGCGTGACCAGCGCGCCGCGCCGCAGCTGGGCGACGCGCTGCGCATCAGCATCGGCAGTCCTGAAGAGAATGACCGCGTGCTTGCGGCCCTGTCGGCGCGGAGGGCCGCGGCATGACCCCAATCCTGTTCATCGACCGTGACGGCACCCTGATCGAGGAGCCGGCCGACTTCCAGATCGATGCCTACGAGAAGCTGCGCTTCGTGCCGCAGGTGATCCCGGCGCTGCTGAAGCTGCGCGACGCCGGCTACCAGTTCGTGATTGTCACCAACCAGGATGGGCTGGGCAGCGAGAGCTATCCGCGTGCCAGCTTCGAGGGTCCCAACGATCTGATGCTGCAGATCTTCGAAAGCCAGGGCATCACCTTCCGTGACGTGCTGATCGACTGCAGCTGGCCACAGGACAACGCGCCCACGCGTAAGCCGGGCATCGGCCTGATGACCGCCTACCTGCAGGACCGCAGCATCGACTGGGCGCGCTCGGGCATGGTTGGGGACCGCATCACCGACCTGCAATTCGCCAACAATCTCAACATCCGTGGCTTCCAGCTGCGCACCGAACAGTTTGGTGGTGAGTGGGACTGGCCGGGCATTGCCCACGCGCTGGCCGACGCGCCGCGTACCGCCGTGGTCCAGCGCAATACGAAAGAAACGAGGATCCGCGTTGAGCTGGACCTGGATCGCGCGGGCGATGCGCGCATCTCCACGGGCCTGCCGTTCTTCGACCACATGCTGGAACAGATCGGCAAGCACGGTGGTTTCGCGCTGGACATCCAGGCCGAGGGCGACCTGCACATTGACGAGCACCACACCATCGAAGACACGGGTCTTGCCTTGGGGCAAGCGCTGCGCGAAGCACTGGGCGACAAGCGCGGCATCGGCCGCTACGGCTTCACCCTGCCGATGGACGAGACCCTGGCCAGCGCCGCGCTGGATTTCAGCGGCCGCCCTTATTTCGTGTTCGAGGGCGAGTTCAAGCGCGAGCGGGTGGGTGACATGCCAACCGAGCTGGTACCGCACTTCTTCCGCTCGCTGTGCGATGCCAGTGGTCTCAATCTGAACCTGCAGGTACGCGGCGACAACGACCACCACAAGGTGGAGGCCTGCTTCAAGGCACTGGCGCGCGCGTTGCGCCCGGCACTGGCCCGGCAGGGTACGGCGTTGCCGAGCACCAAGGGGGCGTTGTGAGCGACGTCGCGCTGATCGATGCCGGCGGGGCCAACCTGGGCTCGGTGCGCTATGCGCTCGAGCGCCTGGGGGCGACGGTGCGGCTGGTGCGTGATGCGGACGGCCTGGTCGGCGCGCAGCGGGTGATTCTGCCCGGCGTGGGTGCGGCCGGTCCGGGCATGCAGCGCCTGCATGCGCAGGGGCTGGTGGAACCGTTGCAGCGACTGGAGGTGCCGCTGATGGGCATCTGCCTGGGCATGCAGCTGCTGTTCGAGCGTTCCGAGGAAGCCGGCGTGGAGACACTGGCGCTGATTCCCGGGGTGGTGCGCAAGCTGGTACCCGCCTGTGGCATCCGCGTGCCGCACATGGGCTGGAACCGCCTGTTGCCGCTGCGCGAGTCGCTGCTGCTGCAGGGCGTGCCGGAGCGTGCCAGCGCCTACTTCGTGCACAGCTATGCCGCGCCACTCAATACGCACACCGTTGCTGCCTGCGACCACGGGGGTCTGTTCACCGCCGTGGTGGAGCAGGGGCGCTATTACGGCGCGCAGTTCCATCCCGAGCGCTCGGGCGAAACCGGTTCGCTGATGCTGCGCAACTTCCTCGAGGGCACTGCTGCATGAGCTTCATCGTCTACCCCGCGCTGGATATCCGTGATGGCCGCGTGGTGCGTCTGCGCCAGGGCGACTACGCGCAGGAAACCTCGTATGGCGATGATCCATTGCCGCGCGCACAGGCCTTCGCCGCGCAGGGCGCGCAGTGGATGCACCTGGTTGACCTGGATGCGGCGCGTGCCGGTGGCTATACCCTGGCGCCGTTACTGGCGGCGATCCGCGCGCAGACGACGCTGCAGGTGCAGACCGGCGGCGGGGTGCGTGGCCGCGACGACGTGGCACGCATTCTCGATGCCGGCGCCGGTCGCGTGGTGGTCGGTTCGCTGGCGGTGCGCCGCCCTGATGAGGTGGTCGGATGGCTCGATGAGTTCGGCGCCGAGCGCATTACGATTGCGCTGGACGCCCGCCAGGATGACCAGGGCCAGTGGCAGCTGCCGGTGCACGGCTGGACCGAGAACGCCGGGGTGACCCTGGATGATCTGGCCCTGCGCTACGCGCGTGCCGGCATGCGCCACCTGCTGTGCACCGATATCGCCCGCGACGGCATGCTGGCCGGGCCGAACATCGGGCTGTACGCGCATCTCTCGGCGCTGTTGCCGGGCGTGGCCGTACAGGCGTCAGGCGGCATCCGCGACGTGGCCGATGTCGGCGAGGCACGTGACGCCGGCTGTGGCGGCGCCATCCTCGGCAAGGCCTTGCTGGAGCAGCGCATGGACCTGGCGGAGGCGCTGGCATGTTGAGCCGCCGCATCATTCCCTGCCTGGATGTGCGCGATGGGCGCGTGGTCAAGGGCGTGCGCTTCCGCGACCACGTCGACATGGGCGACATCGCCGAGCTGGCGCAGCGCTACCGCGACCAGGGCGCCGACGAGCTGGTGTTCTATGACATCGGCGCCAGCCCCGAGGCACGTTCGGTGGACGTGGCCTGGATCGAGCGCATCGCACGCCTGATCGACATCCCGTTCTGCGTGGCAGGTGGCATCGACAGCGTGGAAACCGCGCGCCGCGTGCTGTTCGCCGGCGCCGACAAGGTGTCGATCAACTCGCCGGCGCTGGGCCGACCGCAGCTGATCACCGAGCTGGCGGACGAGTTCGGCGTGCAGTGCGTGGTGGTCGGTGTCGACTCGGTGCGCGAGGCCGATGGGCAGTGGCGCGTGCGTCGCTTCAGCGGCGACCCGGACAAGACCCAGGCGGTACCGTTGCGCACCCTGGACTGGATCGTGGAGGCGCAGCAGCGCGGGGCCGGCGAGATCGTGCTGAATTGCATGGACAGCGATGGCGTGCGCCGTGGCTACGATGTCGCCCAGCTGCAGCAGGCACGGGCCCTGTGCCAGGTGCCGCTGATCGCCTCGGGGGGCGCCGGAGCGATGGAGCATTTCGCCGAGGCCTTTGACCAGGCCGACGTTGACGGCGCTTTGGCGGCCAGCGTGTTCCACAGCGGTGCCATCGCCATTCCGGAATTGAAGCGCTACCTGCGCGGACAGCAGATCGAGGTGCGGGATGTCTATTGAAGTGAGGCCGTCACCGGACGCGCTGCAGGCGCTGGACTGGGGCAAGGGCGAGGGCCTGCTGCCGGCCGTGGTGCAGGATGCCGATACCCTGCAGGTACTGATGCTGGGCTACGTGAGTGCCGAATCGCTGGCGGCCACGCTGGCCATCGGTCACATGACCTTTTTCAGCCGCAGCAAGCAGCGCTTGTGGACCAAGGGCGAGCAGTCCGGCAACGTGCTGGTGGTGCAGTCGATCCGTGTCGACTGCGATGCCGATACGCTGCTGGTGATGGCACGCCCGGCGGGCCCGACCTGCCATACCGGTGCCGAGAGTTGTTTCGACCAGGCGCCGAAGGACTTCCTGGGCGGGCTGGGCCAGCTGGTGGCGATGCGCGAGGCGCAGCGCCCTCCGGGCAGCTACACGACGAGCCTGTTCGAGGGCGGCATCCGCCGTATCGCACAGAAGGTGGGGGAGGAGGGCGTGGAGACCGCATTGGCGGCGGTCGCGCAGGATGACGAGGCGTTGTTGGGCGAGGCCTCGGACCTGCTGTATCACCTGCTGGTGCTGCTGCGTGCGCGCGGCCTGTCACTGGACGATGCGCGGGCGGTGCTGGAAAAGCGCCATCGTTGACGACGGTGTGCGGACCAACGGTCCGCACCCACCATTGAAATGCAGCCGGGCACGGCTCGGCTCTACAATAGGCGGTCTTTCTTTCCCGGACCGTCCCATGAAACTGCCTGCCGCCTGGCTGTGCTGCCTGTTGTTGACCTCGCCGGCCTGGGCCGCGGATACCATGGTCAGCGGCAAGGTCTATCTGGAGCGCGACGGCAAGCCGGGCCGGGGCGCGACCGATCCGGGCCTGGCCGGGGTGCAGGTCTCCAATGGCGAGACCATCGTCAAGACCGCCGCCGACGGCAGCTACAGCCTGCCGGTGCGCGATGGCCAGACTGTGTTCGTGATCAAGCCCGATACCTATGCCTTCCCGAAGGCGGCCGACGGCCTGCCGTCGTTCTGGCGGCACTATCGCCCGAATGGTTCGCCGGCGCTGAAGTACGGCGGCATCGCCGCTACCAGTGACGTCACCCGAAACTGGGATTTCGCCCTGCAGGCGGACCGCCATGACAGCCGTCGCGGCTTCCAGATGCTGGTGTTCACCGATTCGCAGACTGCCAGCCTGAAGGACATCGGCTACTACCAGCAGTCGATCGTGGCCCCGCTGGTCGGCCAGACCAGGGCGCGCATGGGTACCACGTTGGGCGACATCGTCAACGACGACCTGACCCTGTACCCGGCGATCAACAAGGTCACCACATCGCTGGGCGTGCCGTGGTTCCATGTGCCAGGCAACCACGACCTCGATTTCGACGCGGCCAGCGACGCGCATTCGCTGGACAGCTGGCGCAACATCTATGGTCCGGACACCTACGCGGTGGAAGAGGGCGGCGCCAGTTTCGTGTTCCTCGACGACGTGGTGTACGACCCCAAGGCCAGGCCGAAGTATGTCGGTGGCCTGCGCGAAGACCAGTTCGCCTTCCTCGCCAGCTACCTGAAGGGCCTGCACAAGGACCGCCTGCTGGTGCTGGGCATGCACATCCCGCTGTTCGACGCTGCGCCGGGGCGCGAGACGTTCCGTCACGCCGACCGCCAGCGTCTGTTCGATCTGCTCAAGGACTTCCGCAACGTGCTGGTGCTCAGCGGCCACAGCCACACCCAGCAGCACGTCTACCACGGCAAGGCCGAGGGCTGGAACGGCGACAAGCCGCTGCACGAATACAACGTCGGTGCCAACTGCGGTGCGTTCTGGTCGGGGGTGAAGAATGCCGCCGGGGTACCGGACAGCACCATGAGCGATGGCACGCCGAAGGGCTACGCGCTGCTCGACGTCGCTGGCAACGGCAGCTATCGCCTGCAGTACCGCGTGGCCGGCAGGCCGGCCAGCGAGCAGATCGGCCTGCATGCACCGAAGGTACTGCGCCAGGGCGCCTACCCGGCGTGGGGTATCTACGCCAATGTCTACATGGGTGAGGATGCCAGCGTGGTCGAGTACCGCGTCGATGGCGGTGCCTGGCAGCCGATGAAGCAGGTCAGCCAGCCGGATCCGCGACTGATGGTGGAGAACGTCGCCGACGACCTGGCCAGCAGCCTGCGTGGCTACGACCGCTCGCCGGAGGCCACCGCGTCGCCGCACCTGTGGCGTGGCGCGCTGCCGACCGACCTGGCCGTGGGCAGCCACAAGGTCGAGGTGCGTTCCACCCAGCCCGACGGTGCGGTGTTCACCGCCACCACCAGCTACAGTCTGCAGACTGCCCAGCCCTGACCCGCGGCAGTGCCGCTCCAGCGAAAGGACCCCGCATGGATATCCGTTTCATGGCCGGCACTACGCCGGTCACCCTCAGCCGCCATTGGTTCACCGGCGCGATGCTGCTGCAGAGCGCCACCGAGAAGGTGTGGGTGCAGCATCCGTGGCACCCGGGCACGCATTTCTCGTTCTCGCTGGTACAGTCGTGGCTGCGCCACATCGCCGGCCATGAAGTGCTGGTCGAACGTACCCGGCCACTGCTGTTCGCCGGTTTCCGCCCGCAGCGCCTGCGCGTACTGGTGGACGGTGTGCAGGTGGCCGAGCAGGAAGGCATGTAGGCCAACCTGAACCACCAGCGCGCTAGGCAAAGCCGCCCCGATGCCTGAGAATCGGGGCGATTCAATCGATCCAAGCAGGCCCGCGTGACCATCGCAGCAGCGTCCCCGGTTTCCACCGACTCCGCCCGCGGCGGTCTTCCGCGCCGTCTCGTTGTCGCCGATGTCGGCGGCACCTTCGCTCGTCTGGCATTGGCCGAGACGCTGGCTGGGCAGCCGCCGCGCCTGGGCAGCCATCGCACCTATGCCTGCGCCGAGTATCCAAGCCTGGCCGCGATCCTGGCTGATTTCACCTTGGGCCTTGGCCAGCCGGTGCGGACCGCAGTGGTGGCCATTGCCGGCCTGCTCGATGGCGATGTGCTGATCAACTCCAACCTGCCGTGGACGGTGTCGCTGTCGGCCACCCGCGCGCAGTCCGGGCTGCACGAACTGCAGCTGATCAATGATTTCGAAGCGGTGGCGCTGGCCATTCCTTACCTGCAGGCCGATACCCTGGTGCCCTTGAACGGCGACGCCGATCCGGCGCAGGCGTTCCCGGCACTGGTACTGGGTGCCGGCACCGGACTGGGTGCCGCGCTGCGCTTCGCCGATGGTGAGCGCCCGGTGCTGCCCAGCGAGATCGGCCACGCCGCGCTCGGCGCCGGTAATGCGCTGGAACTGCAGGTGCTGGGCAAGCTGCTGCAGCGCTGGGCGCACGTGGACAACGAACGCGTACTGTCCGGCAGCGGCCTGATGAACCTGTACCCGTGCCTGTGCGAACTGCGCGGCGTCACTCCAGTGTGGACCAGCACCGAGGCGCTGATCGGCGCCGCCCGCAGCGGCGAGGATGCGCTGGCGGTGGAGACGCTGCAGGTGTTCTGCGCCTGGCTGGGCAGCCTGGCCGGCGACGCGGCGATCGCCGTCGGCGCGCGCTCGGTGTACCTGGCCGGCGGTATTTCCGCGCATGTGCAGGATTTCCTGGCCGATGGCCGCTTCCGCGAGCGCTTCCTCAACAAGGGCGTGCTGACCGAGGTGCTGCGCCAGGTACCGGTGTGGCGGGTTGAGCATGGCCAGCTCGGCGTGCTCGGTGCGGCGGTCTGGCACGCCGCGCGGCAGCCCGCGCACGACTGATTGGCAAGGCCGGCATCGGGCCGGTCGTGCATTGCAGACTGGGAGGGGAAGATGGTGGATCGCAGGCAGTTCCTGCAGGCCGGTGCGCTGGCCGCAGGCATGGCGGCATTGCCGGGTGTGCAGGCGCGCACGCAGGGTGGGGCCAAGGTGGTCTCCACCTGGGACTTCGGCGTGCCAGCCAACCAGGCCGCATGGAAAGTGCTGTCCCAGGGGGGCAACGCACTGGATGCCGTCGAGGCGGGCGCACGCTGGGCCGAGAGCGAGCTGTGCAACTCCACCGTCGGCCATTGCGGCAATCCGGATCGCGACGGCGTGCTCAGCCTGGACGCCAGCATCATGGACGGCGATGGCCGCTGCGGTGCGGTGGCCGCGCTGGTGGACATCCTGCATCCGGTGTCGGTGGCGCGCAAAGTGATGGAGAACAGCCCGCACGTCCTGCTGGTGGGCGAGGGCGCGCAGCAGTTCGCGGTGCAGCAGGGTTTCGAGCGCAAGCGCCTGCTGACGCCGCAGGCCGAAGCCGCCTGGCGGGAATGGCTGAAGACCGAGAAGTACCAGCCACAGATCAATGCCGAGCGCCGGGGCATCCCCGGCAACAGCGATAACCACGACACCATCGGCATGCTCGCGCTGGATGCCAGGGGCCACCTGGCCGGTGCCTGCACCACCAGCGGCATGGCCTGGAAGCTGCACGGCCGGGTCGGCGACAGCCCGATCATCGGTGCCGGGTTGTATGTCGACAACGAGGTCGGCGCCGCCACCGCGTCGGGTGTGGGTGAGGAGATGATCCGCAACGCCGCTTCTTTCCTGGTGGTCGAGCTGATGCGCCAGGGGCGCTCACCGGCGCAGGCCTGCCGCGAGGCGATCGACCGCGTGGTGCGCAAGCGCCCGGAAGCGAGCAGGACACTGCAGGTGTGCTTCCTGGCGATGAACAAGCAGGGCGAGGTGGGTGCCTATGCACTGCATCGCGGATTCGTCTACGCGGTGTGCGATGCGCAGCGCCAGGATGACCTGCGCGATTCGCCATCGATCTACACGAGCACCCAGGCATGAGCACGCGGCTGCGCCTGGAAATCGCCAGCAACTCGGTGGCTTCGGCGCTGGCCGCGCAGGCCGGTGGCGCCGACCGCATCGAACTGTTCGACAACCTGGCCGAGGGTGGCACCACGCCGTCGTTCGCCAGCATCGCGATCGCCCGCGAACGCCTGTCGATTCCGCTGTTCGTGCTGGTGAGGCCGCGTGCGGGCGACTTCCACTATGACGCGCTGGAAACCGAACTGATGCTACGGGACGTCGCGCAGTGCCGTGCGCTCGGCTGCGATGGCGTGGTGATCGGTGCGCTGGACGTGCAGGGTGGCATCGACCTGCCGTTGTGTCGTGAACTGGTGCAGGCTGCCGGGCCGTTGCAGGTGACCTTTCACCGTGCCTTCGACGCCGCCCGCGATCTGCCGGTGGCGCTGGAGCAGGTGATCGGGCTGGGCTGCCAGCGGGTGCTGACCTCGGGCGGCCAGGTCAGCGCCGAGGCCGGGGCTGAGGTGCTGGCGGGCCTGGTCACCCAGGCGGCGGGGCGTATTGCGGTGATGGCCGGCGCCGGATTGGCCCCGGGCAACATCGCAAGCGTCGCACGGCAGACCGGCTGTACCGAACTGCATGCCTCGGCCAAGGGCCTGCGGCGCTCGGCGATGCAGTTCCACAACCCGGCCCTGCGCGGCCTGGACCCGGACTGGAGCCAGACCGCCACCGCGACCGTGGCGGCACTGCGGCAGGCGCTGGACGCCTGATGGAGTTGGCCGGGCCATGCCTGGCGAGCGCGCACGCTGACGACGGACAAGAACGTTCCGCGCGCAATTGTCGTAATCGTGTCATCGGCGCGTGTGCCTCTTGTTGAGTTGCGCCCCCTAACCATTTGATTCGTAATGATTGGCCGGGCCAGAAGCGGCGTTCAATGGTCTGTTGCTGCGTCGCCGCATGCCGGATGTGGTTCAGCTGTGCTTTAGTTTGGATCGATCCACAGGGGAGGGTGCCGCATCGGTCCTGGACCGATCCAGGCGCCCGGATCAGCCGTAGTGCCGCGCCACCACCCGTCCGTGCGTCCACACCTTCGAAGAGCAACCACCCATGGCTCAGTCCGTCCGCAAGCGCCGTCACCTGCTGTCCCAGGCCCTGGTCCTGGCTCTGTTGCCCCTGGCGGCCAGCGCGCAGGAAAGTTCCAGTTCGTCCACCAAGGATCTCGATGCGGTCACCGTTACCGGCTCGCGCATCAAGCGCGCCAGCGTCGAAGGCCCGGCGCCGGTCAACGTGATCACCGCCGCGCAGATCCAGAAGGAAGGCTTTGTCAGCGTGTACGACGCGCTGAAGACCCTCACCGAAGCGACCGGAACGGTTGAAGCGGCCTCGCAGTGGGGCTCGCATACGCCCAATGCCAGTGGCCTGAACCTGCGCGGGATGGGCCCGAACCGCTCGCTGCTGCTGGTCAACGGCCGTCGCGTGGCCGACTACCCGCTGCCCTATGGCGGTGAAACCAACTTCTCCAACTACGGCAACATTCCGGCTGCGGCGGTCGAGCGCATCGAAGTGTTGACTGGCGGTGCCTCGGCCATCTATGGCTCGGACGCGATCGCAGGCGTGGTCAACGTCATCCTGAAAACCAACTATGACGGCGACGAAGTACGCGTGCGCGGCGGCACTTCCACTGAAGGCGGTCGCGATACCTGGGATCTGTCCTGGGCCGGTGGCAAGACCGGCGACAACTGGAGCGTGACCTACGCGCTGCAGTACACC
The DNA here is from genome assembly GCF_004365115.1 of Stenotrophomonas sp. CC22-02. NCBI lineage: Bacteria > Pseudomonadati > Pseudomonadota > Gammaproteobacteria > Lysobacterales > Lysobacteraceae > Stenotrophomonas > Stenotrophomonas sp. CC22-02. Next base: position 1,463,824 of record NZ_SOCO01000001.1, read on the forward strand.
AAGCGCGATCCGTTGTTCGGCCGCGATCGCCCGCAGATGGACGACGCCGATGATGCACCGTACTCCTCCTGGAACATGGAGCAGCGCAAGGTCGGCTTCCGCCCCACCGCCGGCCTGGCGTTGATCGATCCGACCACCGGCCAGCGCCTGGCGCCACCGGCAGGCACCTGCGAGAAGTTCAACGGCGAGTACTACACTGCCGATCGCCTGGTCTACAACTACGCCGCCAACACCATCACCAACACCGGCCGCCTGTGCGGCATGAGCGCCGACTACGCCAACTGGCTGTTGACCGGCGGCGCCGAGAACGTCTCCGGCAACCTGTACGCCACCTTCGATTTCAGCAATGACCTGCAGGCCTGGACCAACCTGGCGGTGTATCACTCCGAAGCCATCTGGGGCACCAATCCGCCCGGCGTGTCGCTGATCGACGATGACAACGGCTATTACTGGGATGCGAACCGCAACCGCCCGATCCTCGGCGTGCGCCAGTTCACTCCGAACGAAGTGGGCGGCCTGGATACGCTGCGCAACACCAACCGCGAACTGTCCTGGGACTGGAGCGCGGGCCTGCGTGGCCGCCTCGCCGATCGCTTCGACTGGAGTGCGACGGTGGGGCGTTCCTACTATCGCGTGGAAGAGCGGCAGAACGTGGTGGACAAGCAGAAGTCCTACGATTACTTCCTCGGCCCACGGCTGGGCACCACCGCCGGGGGTGAAGCAATCTATGCGTTGAACGAATCGCGCTGGTGGAATCCGCTGACGCCGGAGCAGTACTGGCAGATGGGGACCGTGGCGAAGAATCGCGCGAGTTCCTGGGTCAACCAGGCGTCGGCGGACATCACCGGTGAACTGTTCCAGGGCTGGGCCGGCCCGATTTCGTTCGCCGCCGTGGCCGAAGTGGCGCAGCAGGGTTATCACCTCAGTCCCGATCCACGCGCCGGCATCGACTTCGACCTGCAGAACGTCGACCGCGGTGGCGGCGAGCGCACGCGCTACTCGGCCGGCGTCGAGTTAAAGATCCCGCTGCTGGACAGTGTGATCGCCACCGCAGCGGCGCGCTATGACCGCTATGGCAGCTACAAGGCCGATGACAGCGCCGAGGCCCTGAACATCGGCAGCCAGAAGGAAACCACCTGGAACGTCGGGCTGGAATGGCGCCCGGTCGAATCGCTGCTGGTGCGAGGCTCGTATGCCACCAGCTTCCATGCGCCGGACATGCATTACCTGCTGGGCCAGCCCAGCAGCTCCGAAGTACAGACCTATGACCGCCTGCACTGCATCCAGAGCGGTGCTTACCTGGTCAACAACTGCGGCGTGGGCAACACCGACGTCTGGTACACGTTCGATGTGAACCGGCGTGGCACGCCGCTGCTGCGTTCGGAGACCGGCGATTCGTGGACGGTCGGTTTCGTCTGGGACGTGATGCCGAACCTGTCGGTCAGCGCCGACTACTGGGCGATCAAGCTGGAAGACATGATCGTCGACGTCGGTGCCGACGAAGTGCTGGCCAGCGAGGCCGGCTGCCTGACCGGCAAGAACATGGACGGCACGCCGTGGGCCAATCCGGCCGGCGGCGAGTACTGCGCGGGCATCCTGGCGCGCGTGAACCGTGACAGCAACGGACGCCTGGTGTCGATCGAGCGTGGTCCGTTCAACCTGGCCAGCCGCGAGGTACGCGGCATCGACCTGACCGCGCGCTACCGCCTGGAGACCGCGCAGTGGGGCAGCTTCCAGCTGGGCGTGAACTACACCAACCAGATCTCGACCAAGGAACAGCGCTACGCCGCCGACCCGAACCCGGAACGCCGCGACCGCGACCTGCGCAGCAAGCTGCGCGCAAGCCTGGCCTGGCAGCGTGGCAACTGGAATGCCAACGTCTATGCCGACCGCATCGGTTCGGTGCCGGGCGTGCGCTACCACTGGGGTACCGACCGCCTGGACAACCCCGGTGGCTGCCTGCCGTTCGCCGATGGCTACGTGCCCAGTGACAGCCCGTCGCTGAACTGCCTGGAGCCGGCGACGCGCCCTGACGGCTCGCCCAATCCCAACCCGAACGCTGGCCAGAAGACCGCGCGCTACTTCGGGCGGGTCGGACCGTTCATCACCTGGAACTTCAACGTGGGCTATCAGGTGACCGAGCACGCCAAGGTCAATGTCTACGTCAACAACGCGTTCAACTCGGCCAGCTGGAATCACAAGGACCCGTACAAGCTGGACTATGACTTCGCCCCGACCCGCCTGCTCGGCGCGGTCGGCCGCGAATTCGCACTGGAGTATGTGTTCACCTTCTGACGAGACCGCCATCGTCAGTAGATCCACGCCATGCGTGGATGCGGACACCTGGGTGCCCATTCAGGAAATGCGGACAGGCTGGATTTGACCTTCCCACGATGGCAAGGTTTAGCCTGTCCGCATCCAGAAGGAATCCATGGGAATCCGATCATGAGTACGCCCCGCGCCACCGCCAGCCTGCCCACCATCAGCCTCCCCATCGAGGGCATGACCTGCGCCAGCTGCGTGGGCCGGGTCGAAGCGGCACTGTCCAAGGTCGAGGGCGTGGGCAGCGTCTCGGTCAACCTGGCCACCGAACGTGCGGATATCCGTGCGTCCGGTCCGGTCGATCGCGCCGCGCTGATCCAGGCGGTGGAGCGGGTGGGCTACGACGTACCCGCTGCGACCCTTGAGCTGGCCGTGGAGGGCATGACCTGCGCGTCCTGCGTCGGTCGTGTCGAGCGCGCGCTGCGGGCGGTGCCCGGCGTCAGCGAAGCCAGCGTGAACCTGGCCACCGAGCGCGCCACGGTGCGTGGCGTGGCCGACGCGGGTGCGCTGGTGGCGGCCATCGACAAGGCCGGCTATGCCGCACGCGTGATCGAGGCGGGCGTGCGGCCGGACGATGAGGTTGCCGAGAAGAAGGACGCCGAGCGCGTGCAACTGAAGCGCGACCTGATCGTGGCCGCCGCGCTGGCGCTGCCAGTGTTCGTGCTGGAAATGGGCTCGCACCTGATTCCCGGCATGCACGAATGGGTGATGACCACCCTCGGCATGCAGACCAGCTGGTACCTGCAGTTCGTGCTGACGGCATTGGTGCTGGCCATTCCCGGCCGCCGTTTCTACCAGAAGGGTTTCCCGGCATTGCTGCGGCTTGCGCCGGACATGAACTCGCTGGTGGCGGTGGGCACCGCTGCGGCATTCGGCTATTCGGTGGTGGCGACCTTCGCGCCGGGGCTGCTGCCAGCGGGCACGGTGAACGTCTACTACGAGGCCGCGGCGGTGATCGTCGCGCTGATCCTGCTCGGTCGCTTCCTTGAGGCGCGCGCCAAGGGCCGTACGTCCGAGGCAATCAAGCGCCTGGTCAACCTGCAGGCCAAGGTCGCGCATGTGATCCGTGACGGCCGCGCGGTCGATATCCCGGTCGATGAAGTGATGAGTGGCGACGTGGTGGACGTGCGTCCGGGCGAGCGCGTGCCGGTCGATGGCGAGGTGGTCGAGGGCCGCAGCTACATCGACGAGTCGATGATCAGCGGCGAGCCGATTCCGGTCGAGAAGCAGCCGGGCAGCAGCGTGGTCGGCGGCACCGTCAACCAGAAGGGGGCGCTGACCGTGCGGGCCACGGCGGTAGGCGCGCAGACCATGCTGGCGCAGATCATCCGCATGGTCGAGCAGGCGCAGGGCTCGAAGCTGCCGATCCAGGCGGTGGTCGACAAGGTCACGCTGTGGTTCGTGCCGGCGGTGATGCTGGCCGCACTGGCGACCTTCCTGGTCTGGTTGATCTTCGGCCCGTCGCCGGCGCTGAGCTTCGCCCTGGTCAATGCCGTAGCGGTGCTGATCATCGCCTGCCCCTGTGCGATGGGGCTGGCTACGCCGACGTCGATCATGGTCGGTACCGGTCGTGGCGCCGAGATGGGCGTGCTGTTCCGCAAGGGTGAAGCGCTGCAGTTGCTGAAGGATGCGCAGGTGGTGGCGGTGGACAAGACCGGCACGCTGACCGAAGGGCGTCCGCGACTGACCGATCTTGAGATCGCCGAGGGTTTTGATCGCAGTACCGTGCTGGCTGCGGTGGCGGCAGTGGAGTCACGCTCGGAGCACCCGATTGCCCGTGCCATTGTTGACGCGGCGACCGGGCAGGGCATTGCGCTGCCGGCCCTGCTCGACTTCGAATCGGTCACCGGCATGGGCGTGCGCGCCCGTGTCGATGGCGCCCGGGTCGAGGTCGGTGCTGATCGCTTCATGCGCGATCTTGGCGTGGACATCACCGCGTTCTCGACGCTGGCGGCGGAACTCGGCACGCAGGGCAAGTCGCCGCTGTTTGCCGCTGTCGACGGCCGCCTGGCGGCGATCATCGCGGTATCCGACCCGATCAAGCCGAGCACGCCGGCCGCAATCGCGGCGTTGCACCAGCTGGGCCTGAAGGTGGCGATGATCACCGGCGACAACGCCGGCACCGCGCAGGCGATCGCACGCCAACTGGGCATCGATGAGGTGGTGGCCGAGGTGCTGCCGGAAGGCAAGGTCGAAGCGGTGCGCCGCCTGAAGGCCACGCATGGGCACGTCGCCTTCGTCGGCGACGGCATCAACGATGCACCCGCGCTGGCCGAGGCCGACGTCGGCCTGGCGATTGGTACCGGCACCGACATCGCGGTGGAGTCGGCCGATGTGGTGCTGATGTCGGGCAACCTGCAGGGCGTGCCGAATGCCATTGCGCTGTCGAAGGCAACGCTGGGCAATATCCGGCAGAACCTGTTCTGGGCCTTCGCCTACAACACCGCGCTGATCCCGGTCGCGGCCGGTGTGCTGTACCCGGTCTGGGGCGTGCTGCTGTCGCCGGTGTTCGCTGCCGGTGCGATGGCGCTGTCCAGCGTGTTCGTGCTGGGCAACGCGCTGCGCCTGCGCCGCTTCCAGCCGCCGATGGCGGACGCTCCCGCCACGACCCATTGAAGGAGAGGGCCGCATGAACATCGGTCAAGCTGCCAAGGCCTCCAGTGTTTCGGCGAAAATGATCCGCTACTACGAGCAGATCGGCCTGATTCCCGCGGCCGATCGTACCGAGTCGGGCTATCGCGCGTACTCGCAGGCGGACATCCACCGCCTGCGTTTCATCCGCCGCGCCCGCGATCTCGGCTTCCAGGTGGCCGAGATCACCGACCTGCTGGGTCTGTGGAACGACACCTCGCGGCACAGTGCCGACGTCAAGCGCCTGGCCGAGCAGCACATTGCCGACCTGGAACAGCGTATCGAAAGCATGCGGCAGATGGCCGACACGCTGAAGTCGCTGATCAGTTGCTGCGCGGGTGACGAGCGCCCGGAGTGCCCGATCCTGCAGCGGCTGGGTGACGGCGACGAGTTGCCGGTGCCGGCTGATACCGCGAAGACCGGGGCGGTACGGCGGCGCGCGCACAAGCACTGAGTTGTTGGCGCAGGCACGAAAAAGCCCGCCGGGTGCAGCAGCACCGGGCGGGCTTTGCATTCTGAAGGCAGGGGCTCAGGCGCTACGCGGCGGGAAACCGGCATCGTTCACCGCAGCGAAGACCTGCTCCTGCGAGGCGGTGGTCTGCACCTTGACCAGGCCGGTCGGCGGGTCGGCCACCACGCTGGCGTTCGGATCGACCTGCTGGATCGCGCGGGTCACGCTGCGAGCGCAGCCGCCGCAGGTCATGCCATCGACATGGAATTCCATCTGTAGCTCCTTCGGTGCTCTTGGGGTAGGGCCAGTGTGCACCTTCCAACGATGGCAGGGTCAAGCACCGGGCTGAAAAAGAAAACGGCAGCCACCTGTACCAGCGCGGCTGCCGTGGAGGAACGTCCCCGCCGGAGCGGGGCGTGGATTGCGCCGGGGCAGGCCCGGGCAACCCGGTGTGGCCTTAGAACTTCCAGGTGGCGCCGAAGTAGAGCTGGCGGCCTGCGTAGGTGTTGGAGATCAGGCGGGCCTTGCTGTCGTTGCCCAGGTGCACGCGCTGCTCGGACTTGGTGGCATTGATCACCGACGCGGTCAGGGTCCAGTCCGGGGTCAGGTTGTAGGCCACGTTCAGATCCAGCTGGTCATACGGCTCGGTGTAGACCGTCATGCCGTTCTGCAGGCCGCCCACCACCTGGCCGCGACGGTTGAACGACGCGCGCGCGAGGAACTTGTCGTTCTCGTAGAACACGGTGACATTGGCCTGGTTCTTGGCGCTGCCCACCAACGGCGACGAACCGATGTTCTGGCCGTCCAGCACGATCGATGCAAGGTTGGTGTCGTTGTAGGTGTAATTGGCCTGCACGCCGAAGCCGAAATCGAAGGTGTACTGGCCGTACAGCTCGACGCCCTGCGAAACGCCATCCTGGCCATTGGCCCTGGTCTTGTAATTCTGCACGGTCACCATTTCACCGCCGATATTCATCTGCATGTCGCGCACGACCGGCACGGTGAAATTGCTGACGTCCTTGCGGAACAGGCCGACACCGGCCACGGCGCCCGGCTGGAAGTACCATTCCAGGCCGAGATCGTACTGCGTGGCCTTGAAGGGCTGCAGCTGCTTGTTGCTGCCCTCACCCGCCCAGCCCGGATTGGGTGCACCGCCCGCCACGCGGCGATCGTCGACATACTCTGCGCTGTAGTAGCTCAACGCACCCGGGGTTGCGATATCCGTGTAGCCCGGGCGGGCGATCACCTTCGACGCGGCGCCGCGCAGCACCAACGTGTCGGTGATGTCCCAGGCAATGTTGAAGCTCGGGAGCACGTCGGTATAGGTGCGGTCGACGCCGATCAGGTCGTAGGTCTTGCTCTGCGCCAGATCGTACGGCAGGCGCACGAAGCCGCTCTCGCAGCCATAGGTCGGATAAGCCGCGGCAGCCGGGTCGGTGCATGCCATCGGCGCGCCGGATGCGTTGTCCAGGAAGTAGTCGTTGAACTTCTCGATCGAGTCGGAAGACTGTGCGAACTGCTTGGTGCGCACCACGCGCACGCCGACATTGCCGCGCAGGCGCTCGGTGCGGAAGTTGGCCTGGAAGTAGCCCGAGTAGATCTTCTCGTTGACGTTGTAGACGAAGTCGTCCTCGGTACGGTTGTGCGAACCGCCGTAGGTCTTGTTCAGGTAATCGATGTAGGCCGGATAGTTGATGCCCGGGAACACGTTGGCGTTGAAACCGCCGGCGATGTTGCTGATCGGATTGGACAGGAAGAAGCCCGGCTGCGCATCACCGGCGGTCGGGTCGCAACCGGCCTGGTAGCGGCCGTTCTTGTAGTCGGCCGTATCACGGCCCGGGCACACCCAGTAGGTGTTGCCGGTGTTGCGGTGGACCTTGCCGTCGCGGTACTTGGCACCGAACTGGATCGAGTCCAGCCAGCCCGATTCAAACAGCTTGGTGACGTCGGCCTGGAAGTAGTTCTGCTTGACCTCGGTGCGCTTCCATGACGAATCGGTCGAGCCGGTGTCCACCTCGGCAATGCCGTTCATCAACTGCTGCTGCAGGTCGGGCGAGAAGGTGGCCGAGGGCGTGCCGGTCAAGTCCCAGGCGCTGTACTGGTTGCCGGACAGGTAGTCGTTGCCGACCTTGCGGCGCGGCTTGGCCGACATGCGGAAGTTCATCGACGGGCCACCCTCGGACCAGGTGCGGCCACCGGTGAACGATGCCTTCCACAACGGGCTGATGTCCCAGTCGATGGTCAGGTCGGCGGTCTGCGACAGCGCCTTTTCCTTGCTGTAGCCACCGGTCAGCTGCGGGGTAGGCATGGTGCAGTCGTCCGGCCCCCAGCCGCCGGGCTTGAGATGGGCGGCCCAGGCCTCGTCTTCATTGCAGATGTAGGCCTTGCCCGGAAGCTTCTCGAACTGGCCACCGGTGACGATGCTGCCGCTGGGGTCGAAGTCCAGGCCATTGAGCAGCCGGCCGCCGGCCCAGTTGCCGTCCTCTTTGTAGCGCGCCATGCTCCATTCCGGAATCTTGAGCATGTTCTGGGTGTAGTCACCCTGCAGCTCGAAGCGGAAGTAATTGGCGGTCATCGTGACGTTGTCGACCGGCTTGAACTGGAAGGTCAGCTGGCCGCCCTTGCGCTCGCGCTTTTCTTCCTTCACCGCGAAGTTGACCGACGTCGGCATGAAGAAATCGCTGTAGTTGCCGCCGGTCTGGTTGTTGAAACCGGATTTGCCCCACCAGTAGTGGATGCCATCCTGCGACTGCACGTTGCCATAGGCATCACGCGCCTTGCCGGCGCCATACCACTGGTAGTCCTCGGTGGTGGCTTCCATGGTGCGGGTGGTGCGCTTCTGCTGGGTCACGCCGACCAGGACGCCGAACCGCTCGTCCTTGCTGTGCCACGAGTACAGCGCCGACGCCTGCGGGTCGATATCGTGGTGGGTGTCGGAGGAGGTGCCCTCAAGCGTGACGAATCCGGAGTTGGATTCCATGTCCAGCGGACGTCGGGTGTGCAGGATGACCGTACCGCCGATGCCGCCTTCGTCGATGCGTGCTTCCGGCGACTTGAACAGTTCTGCGCTGGACAGCATGTTCGACGGCAGCAGGGTGTAGTTGAACGAGCGGGTCGCTTCGTCGTTGGTTTCCGACGTGGCGACATAGTTTCCGTTCAACTGGGTCAGGGTCAGGTCCGGCGCCAGGCCGCGCACGCTGACACTCTTGCCTTCGCCACCGCTGCGGGTGATGACCACGCCGGGCACGCGCTGCAGTGCATCGGCCACGTTCTTGTCGGGGAACTTGCCGACGTCCTCGGCGGTGATCACTTCGACCACGGCATTGGCGTCGCGCTTCTGCTCCAGACTCTTTTCAATGGCGTAGCGGTAGCCGGTGACCTGGACGCTGTCCAGGGTGGTGGCGTCCTGTGAGCCGGTGGAAGCGGCCTGCTGCGCGGCGGCGCCAGCCGGAATGACGGCGGCGGCCAGGGCCAGCGCGATGGCCAGCGACAATGCGTCCTGGCCGTGCGTACGTGTTGAATGCTTCATTCCCATCTCTCCCTCTCTCCTGGATTGATCCGGTGACGTGGCACGGACAACTTGAATCGATCTAATTTGAAGTGACATTGTCGCTATCGCCATGCAGTGGCAGTAGCACCGTGCGCGTGGCCTGGTACGTCCTGTGACTGCCTCCCCAACTCCCGGCCATCGCAATGTCGTCTTGGATCGATCTAAGCGATGGGCGGGCGATTTTTAGCATGGGTCGCCCGCGGGCGCATGCTGCTGCGCAATATGGTACTGGCGTGGCGAAGGGATGACGGTTTTCTGAAATCAGTGAAAACGTTTTCGTGCGCAGGGCAGGGCGGGTCGGCAGGGCTGCGCCCTGCACCTGCTTGAAGCCAGGGCAACGGCCAAAGCCGGAGCCAAAGCCAAAGCCAAAGCCAAAGCCAAAGCCAAAGCGGCTCTGGCTTTCTGCTGGTTTGGCGGGGCGGTGTGGGCTGGCAGGACACGCCGTAAACCCGTCCCTGGGGGCTCGATGGCGCCATCCATGGCGCCAACGGTCCTGCCAGCCCACACCGCCCCACCTTTGACAGTTTCCCGGTGACGGTTGGATTGATCTTGGAGCGGCACGGGGTCATGGGGTCAGATCCGTTTTCCGTTGGAAAGCGGATCTGACCCCGATTGATTTCGTTATCTGACAGAGATTCATCCACGCATGGCGTGGATCTCCAGCTCGCGGAAATCTGTCGAAGGCGGGGTGGGTCCGGTTGCGGGGGCGTGAGCCGCATGGATGCGGCGACCGAGCCTACATGGACGTATTTACGGCGTCCCCCGCAACCGGACCCACCCCGCCTACCCACGGACAGCCTGCTGTTGCTTCGGCTGTTGCCTCGGCTCGTAGCAGGTGCAGGGCGGCAGCCCTGCCGAACACACCCCCTCATGCTGCGGCGCAGAATGCATTCGGCGGAATCGCCATGCTCTACTTGAATCGATCTAAATTCACGGTTCAACGGGTCGCGCGTCATTCCAGGGGAAGCTGTCTGCCGATCAAAGGCGGGGCTCGGTGGAACGGTGCCGGACGGCCCGCACCGTCTGCCACCGCGTCATCGACTACAGGAACCCGACATGCGTCCAGTGCCGTCCGCTCCCGCCGTCCCATCGTCTTCGCGCCCGCTGGTGCGCCTGGCCTGCCTGCTCGCCCTGTCGGCCACGCCGATGCTGTTGCAGGCGGCGCCGGCGGCGCTGGAACGCGAGGTCAATACCTTCATCGGCAGCAAGGACGACGGCAACACCTTCCCGGGCGCGTCGGCACCGTTCGGCCTGATCCAGGTCAGCCCGATCGGCAGCCACTATTCCGGCTGGCGCTATGACGATGACAAGATCCGCGGCTTCGGCCATTCGTTCATCTCCGGCGCCGGTTGCTGGGAGCAGGGCGGCCAGGTGTCGGTGCTGCCGGTGACCGGCTCGATCGGCCCCGGCGGCGATTTCGATACCGCCAACCCCAAGCAGTTCGACCACAAGGCCTACGCCGCGTCCTATAGCCACGACGGCGAGATCGGCCAGGCCGGCTACTACAAGGTGCGCCTGACCAGCTACGGCGGCATCGATGCCGAGACCACCGCGCGCACCCGCGCCGCCGCCGAACGCTATACCTTCAGCCAGCGCCAGGGCGACGGTCACGTGCTGGTCAATGTCGGCCAGGCCAACGAACGCCATTCGGTGATCGGCAGCGTGGTTGATGTGGTGGGCGACCGCGTGGTCGAAGGCAAGCTGGTGACCAAGAGCTTCTGTGGTGGCCATCAGTACACCACCTGGTTCCGCATCGAGTTCGATCGCCCGTTCAAGGCGCATGGCACCTGGGGCGAGGGCGGTGGCCTGCCGGGTGCGCGCCACAGCATGGAAGGCGAGCAGAAACCGAATGGCGCCTGGCTCAGCTTCGACCTCGCCAAGGGCCAGTCGGTGACCGCAGTCAGTGCGATCTCGCACGTGGACGCCGAGGGCGCGCGCATCAACCTGCGCGCCGACGGCATGCAGGGTGGGGCGCTGCTCGGCTTCGACCGCATGCGCGCGCTGTCGCAGCAGTCGTGGCGCGAGCAGCTGGGCCGGGTGCGCGTGCAGGGCGGCAACGCCGACGACCGCGCGGTGTTCTACAGCGCGGTCTACCACGCGCTGCTGCAGCCGATGACCGGCAACGATGCCGACGGCCGCTACCGTGGCTATGACGATGGCATCCATCGCGCCGATGGCTGGACCTACTACGAGTACTTCTCGCTGTGGGATACCTACCGTGCGCAGAACCAGTGGCTGGCACTGACCCGCCCGGACGTGGCACGCGATATCGGCCGCACGCTGCTGGCGATCGACGAGCAGGGTGGTTGGCTGCCGCGCTGGGGCTATGCCAACTTCGAGACCAACATCATGACCGGCGATCCGGTCACGCCGTTCATGGTCGACCTGTGGCGCTTCGGTGCGCTCAAGGGCCGTGAATCGCAGGCGTGGGATGCGCTGCGCCGCAACGCCTTCGGTACGCCGCCGCTGAACTCGCGCATGGCCGGCCGCTCCGGCAACCCGACCTACCTGGACAAGGGCTACGTGGTCTACGACCGCGCGTTCCCGTCCAAGGGCATGGACGTCGATCCGCACCACGGCGGTTCGGCCACGCTGGAGTATGCGCTGGCCGACTGCGCGCTCTCGCAGATGGCCGATGGCCTCGGCCATGCGCAGGACGCAGCGACGCTGCGTGAGCGCGGCCGCAACTGGCGCAAGGTGTGGGACCCGCAGGTGCGTGATGCCGAGACCGGTTTCACCGGCTTCCCGCGCCCGCGCACCGAGGATGGCCAGTGGTACACGCCGGCCGATGGCCATTACAGCCCGCGCTCGCACCACGGCTTCCATGAAGGTACGGCGTGGCAGTACCAGTGGCTGGCGCAGCAGGACGTGCCGGGCCTGGTCGAAGCGATGGACGGCCGCGAACAGGCCGGCCGCCGCCTCGACGCGTTCTTCGCGATGGATGCGCTGCAGGCCGACCCGCTGAATGCCGCCCGCAAGGAATGGGTGGTCGGGCCGTACAGCTACTACAACCAGTTCCGCTACAACCCGAACAACGAGCCGGACCTGCATTCGCCGTGGCTGTACACGCTGATCGGCCAGCCGTGGAAGACCGCGGCGGTGGTGCGCGCCGCGCAGCAGTTGTTCACCAATGCGCCGAACGGCGTGACCGGCAACGATGACCTGGGCACGATGTCGGCCTGGTATCTGTTCAGTGCCATCGGCGTGTACCCGGCGGTGCCGGGCAGCGGCCAGTTCCTGCTGCACACCCCGCGCTTCAGCAAGGTGGAAGTGGACATGGGCAATGGCCGCACGCTGCGCATCGACGCTCCGGGTGCGGATGGCCGGCGCCTGCAGTACGTGCAGGGCGTGAAGGTCGATGGCCAGGCGCATGCGCCGGTCTGGCTGGACTGGACCCGCCTGCAGCAGGGCCCGCGCCTGCAGTTCGCGCTGGACGCGAAGGCGCCTGAGCAGGGCTGGGGCACGGCGGTGAAGGACCTGCCGGTGTCCTGGTGCGCGGCACCGGGCAGCCAGCTGCGCTGAGCCGGACTGTGCCGTTCGCGGTGACCCAGCGAACGGCACGGCACGACACGGCCCTGATCCATTAGGCTTGAGCCTCCAGCGGAGTCCGGGAAGACGATGAACGACAACGGCAGCAGTTCGAGCAAGCGCGCCGGCAAGGCGGTGACGGTGACCGACATCGCGCGTGCCATCGGCGTGTCGCGGGCCACCGTGTCGCTGGTGCTGCGCGGAAGCCCTCTGGTCAACGTCGATACCCGGGCCAAGGTCGAGGCCGAACTGCGTCGCCAGCGCTATGTCTACAACCGCGCCGCGGCCAACCTGCGCCGTCGCACCTCGTCGAGCATCGCGCTGGTGATCAACGATCTGTCCAACCCGTTCTTCGCCGAATTCGCGTCCGGCGTGGACGAGGCGCTGGGTGGACGCGGTTACGTGACCCTGCTGGGCAGTACCGGTGAATCGCCCGAGCGCCAGCAGGCGGTGCTGTCCACGCTGATGGAGCACACTCCGGCCGGCCTGATCCTGTCGCCGGCCGAAGGCAGCGATACCACGCAGCTGCGCCAGGCATTGGGTGCCAACGCCAACGTGCTGCTGTTCAACCGCGAACTGGAAGGTGCCGACTGGGACTTCCTGACCCTGGACAACCAGCACGGTGCCTACCTGGCCACCCGCCACCTGATCGAGCGCGGACATCGCCAGATCGCGTTCTTTGGTGGCCATGCCGCCTCCAGTTCATGCCATCAGCGCCGCGCCGGTTTCCAGCAGGCGCTGGCCGAGGCCGGTCTGTCGCTGCCGCCGGGCTGGATGATCGAGTCGGCACCGAACCGCCTGGAAGCCGCGGCACGCACCGATGAACTGTTTGCCGATGGCCATCGCCCCAGTGCGGCGGTCTGCTACAACGACACCGTGGCGCTGGGCCTGATGCTGGGCCTGAACTCGCGCGGCATCCGTCCGGGCGGTGACTTCGCCGTTACCGGTTTCGATGATATTTCCGAGGCGTCGGTGGCGGTGCCGCCGCTGACCACACTGACGGCCGACCCGCGCGAGCGCGGTCGCCAGGCCGCGGCGCTGCTGCTGCAGCGGCTGGACGAACCGGATGCGCCACCGCGGCGCACGGTCGCGCCGGTGCAGCTGCGCATCCGTGAAAGCAGCGCCGCACGACCGAACTGATTCCTTTCCTACCCCCTTCCACGCAACAACGACCTTCCGCGCATCGAGGCGCGTACCGCATGCCGATCTCCGCAACGCCCCGTCCTTCGGGTTCTTCGGGCAACGCACCTGCCGTCACCAACGGCAAGGCGCTGGCCGTGGTCACCACGATCTTCTTCATGTGGGGCTTCCTGACCTGCCTCAATGACATCCTGATTCCGCACCTGAAGGCGGTGTTCGAGCTGAACTACGCCAAGGCGATGCTGGTGCAGTTCACCTTCTTCGGCACCTATTTCCTGATGTCGCTGCCGGCGGGCCGGTTGGTCGCCGCGCTGGGGTACAAGAAGGGCATCGTGGCCGGCCTGGTGATCGCCGGCATCGGCGCGCTGGGCTTCTGGCCGGCGGCCGAGCTGCGCGTGTATGGCGCCTTCCTCGGCGCGTTGTTCGTGCTGGCCAGCGGCATCACCGTGCTGCAGGTCGCCGCCAACCCCTATGTCGCGCTGCTCGGTCCGGAACAGACCAGCTCCAGCCGCCTGACCCTGGCGCAGGCGCTGAACTCGCTGGGCACGGCGATCGCGCCGATCTTCGGCGGCATGCTGATCCTGTCCAACACCGTGAAGAGTGCCGATGACATCGCGGCACTGCCGGCTGCCGAGCAGCTGGCCTACCGTGCCGCCGAGGCGCAGGCCGTGCAGGGCCCCTACGTGGGCCTGGCGGTGGCGCTGGTGCTGCTGGCGCTGTTCGTGTTCCTGTTCCGACTGCCGGCGTTGAGCGACGCCACCGAGCAGGCCGACCAGGGCCACCACCACAGCTACCTGGATGCGCTGCGCAAGCGCCACCTGCTGCTGGGCGTGCTGGGCATCTTCTTCTACGTCGGTGCCGAAGTGTCGATCGGCAGCTTCCTGGTCAACTACCTGTCGATGCCGAACATCGGCGGCTTCAGCGAGCAGCAGGCCACGCACTATGTGTCGGCCTACTGGACGATGGCGATGATCGGCCGCTTCGCCGGTTCGGCGCTGCTGGCGCGCTTCTCGCCCAGCCGCCTGCTGGCGATCTTCGCGCTGGTCAACGTGGGGCTGCTGGTCACGACCATGCTGAGCTCCGGCAATGTCGCGCTGTATTCGGTGGTGGCGATCGGCCTGTTCAATTCGATCATGTTCCCGACCATCTTCGCACTGAGCATCGAGCGCCTCGGCCCGCTGACCAACAAGGGCTCCAGCCTGCTGATCATGGCCATCGTCGGCGGTGCCGTGGTGCCGTACCTGCAGGGCGTGCTGGCCGACCACATCGGTGTGCAGGCCAGCTTCATCCTGCCGCTGCTGTGCTACGGCTACATCATTTTCTACGGACTGGTCGGCGCGCGTACGCCGGCCTCCGCAACGCAGGGAGGCTGAGTCCGGAATGGGTGCCATCGTTTGCTTCGGCGAGATTTTGATCGATCTACTAGCGCAGCCGCCGGCCTCGGCCGATACCCCGCGCGCGTTCCTGCAGTACGCCGGCGGTGCGCCGGCCAACGTTGCCGTGGCCGCCGCGCGGCTGGGGGCGAAGACCCAGTTCGTCGGCATGCTCGGCCGCGACATGTTCGGCGACTTCCTGGCTGACAGCCTGGTCGAGCACGGCGTGGGCACGGATTACATCGTGCGTACCGATGCGGCGAAGACCGCACTGGCCTTCGTTGCCCTCGACGCCAGCGGCGAGCGCAGCTTCAGTTTCTACCGCCCGCCGGCAGCCGACCTGCTGTTCCGTGACAGCGATTTCCAGGCCGCCTGCCTCGACAGCGCGCAGTGCTTCCACGTCTGCTCCAACAGCCTGACCGAGCCGGCCATCGCCGAGGCGACCTTCGCCGGCATGGACCGGGCCCGTAAGGCCGGCGCGGTGGTCAGTCTCGATCTGAATCTGCGTCCGGCCCTGTGGCCTGCCGACGTCGATCCGACGCCGCGCCTGTGGCAGGCGCTGGAGCGCGCCGACCTGGTCAAGCTGTCGCGCGAGGAACTGGACTACCTGGCGGCACCGCTGGGTGCCGACGGCGAGGCGGTGGTGCTGAAACGCCTGCTGGCCGCGCAGGCACGCTGGGTGATCGTCACCGATGGTGCAGCCACGCTGCACTGGTATACCCGCGACAACCACGGCACGGTCACCAGCTTCCGCGTGGCCACGGTCGATACCACGGCCGCCGGCGATGCCTTCGTCGGTGGCGTGCTGGTCGGCCTGCTCGAGCGCGGCGGGGCGGGTGCAGGTTTTGCTGCGTTCTGCCGCGACCCGGAGGCGATCGCCGCCACGCTGCGCTTCGGCGCAGCCGTGGGTGCGCTGGCTGTTACCCGCAAGGGCGCGTTCGCCGCGATGCCCTCGCTCGATGAAGTGCAGCAGCTGCTGCAGGCCCAGGACATTACCGCATGAGCACCTCGCCCGATTTCCGTTCGCCCGCGTTCCTGCGCGCGCACATCGCCGACACGATGGCGTTCTATCACCCGCGCTGCATCGATCCGAACGGCGGCTTCTTCCACTACTTCCGTGATGACGGCAGCATCTACGACGCGAGCCATCGCCACCTGGTCAGCAGCACCCGCTTCGTCTTCAACTATGCGATGGCCTACCGTGAATTCGGCAACGCCGAGTACCGCGAGGCCGTCGAGCACGGCGTGCGCTATCTGCGCGAGGTGCACCGCAACCCGGCCACCGGTGGCTACGCCTGGACCCTGCGCGACGGCAAGGTCGAGGACGACATGAACCACTGCTACGGCGTGGCGTTCGTGCTGCTGGCCTACAGCTGTGCGCTGAAGGCCGGCATCGAGCAGGCCCGCGAGTGGATGGACGAGACCTGGCAGCTGCTGGAAGCGCGCTTCTGGGAGCCGCAGCACGGCCTGTACAAGGACGAGGCTGATGGCCAGTGGAACTTCACCGGCTACCGCGGCCAGAACGCCAACATGCACATGTGCGAGGCGATGCTGGCCGCATTCGAGGCCAGTGGCGAGCAGCGCTACGTCGAGCGTGCTTTGCAGCTGGCTGACAACATGACCCGCCGCCAGGCCGCCAAGGCCGGTGGTCTGGTCTGGGAGCACTATGACGTGAACTGGGAGATCGACTGGGATTACAACCTGGACGATCCCAAGCACCTGTTCCGCCCCTGGGGCTTCCAGCCGGGCCACCAGACCGAGTGGGCCAAGCTGCTGCTGATCCTCGATCGCCACGTGCAGGCCGATTGGCTGGTGCCGACCGCGCAGCACCTGTTCGACGTGGCCGTGGCGCGCAGCTGGGACGACGCGCGGGGTGGCCTGTACTACGGCTTCGCACCGGAATCGCGCCGGCAGCCGGGCATGGACGGCGCACCGATCGGCGGCGACAGCTTCGTCTGCGATGACGACAAGTACTTCTGGGTGCAGGCCGAGACCCTGGCGACCGCCGCGCTGATGGCCAGGCGTACCGGCGATGACCGCTATTGGCAGTGGTACGAGCGCCTCTGGGCATATTCGTGGGAGCACTTCGTCGACCACCGGTACGGCGCCTGGTTCCGCATCCTCGATGCCGACAACCGCAAGTACAGCGACGAGAAGAGCCCGGCCGGCAAGGTGGATTACCACACCATGGGTGCCTGCTACGAAGTGTTGAACGTCGTGCGCTGAGGCGCGATGTATTGGAACCGGTAGCGCTGGGCCTCGCTCGGCGCAAGAACAGGAGCATCACGTGCATCGCCTTTCCCTCGTTGTCCGTCTGCTCCTGCTGCTGATCGCAGCATCCGTGTTTCCGGTGACCGCAGCCCCGCTGCAGGCGCAGTGGGAGTTCCGCATGCTGCCCGGCGACGCGCAGGGCGCGGCGCATCCGGGCCTGCAACAGTGGCGCACGGCGAAGGTGCCGGGCAGCGTGCACACCGACCTGCTCGCCCATGCGCTGATCCGCGATCCCTATGTCGGTGCGCCGGAAGCCGAGCTGCAATGGATCGGCCTGGCAGACTGGGAATACCGCGCCCGATTCGACGTGGATGCAGCGACGCTGGCCAAGCCCAATGCCGAGCTGCGCTTCGATGGGCTCGATACCTATGCGGAGGTTCTCCTCAACGGCAAACCGCTGCTGCGTGCGGACAATGCACATCGCACCTGGCGCGCGCGCGTGGAGGGCCGGTTGCGGGCCAAGGGCAATGAGCTGCAGATCGTGCTCCGTTCGCCGATCCGCACGCTGCTGCCGGGCGTACAGGCCATGCCGCACAAGATCGCTGGCAACTATCCGTCGCCCTATGGTGATGAGCCGAAGGACGCGATGGTCGGCAACTTCGCGCGCAAGCCGGCCTACCACTTCGGCTGGGACTGGGGCCCGCGTTATGTCACCGCCGGGGTCTGGCGTGGCGTCGACCTGCAGGCCTGGGATGCGCACCGCCTGACCGATCTGGCCGTGCGAACCGATGCACTGGACGCCCAGCAGGCAACGCTGGCGGTGCTGCTGCAGGTGGAGCAGGGTGGCACCGCCGGTTCTGGGGTGGTCACTGTGGATGTGCACGATCCGGAAGGGCGCAGCGTGGCCCAGGTGCAACGCACGGTGCTGCTGAAGCCCGGCCACAACACCGTTGAGCTGCCGCTTGAGCTGAGCAAGCCGCGGCGCTGGTGGCCGGTTGGCCATGGTGCGCAGGATCGCTATACCGTGCAGGCTCGCCTTGACGGCGGCAGCACTGCGGAACTGGCGCGCGAGCAGCGCATCGGTCTGCGCACGGTCGAACTGCGCCGCGAGGAGGATGGCAAGGACGGGAAGGGCTTCGCTTTCGTCATCAATGGCGTGCCGATCTTCGCCAAGGGGGCCAACGTGATCCCGTTCGACGCGTTCCCCGCGCGCGTCGATGCGGCGCGACTGCGGCAGGTGTTGACGGCGGCCCGCGATGCCAACATGAACATGCTGCGCAACTGGGGCGGTGGCTATTACGAGGACGATGCGTTCTTCGACATCGCCGATGAGCTCGGCCTGCTGGTGTGGCAGGACTTCATGTTCGGCGGTGGCATGCAGCCGGGCTACGATCCGGCGTTCCGCGCCAGCGTGGTGGCCGAAGCACGCGACAACGTGCGCCGCCTGCGGCATCACCCCAGCATCGTCCTGTGGTGTGGCAACAACGAAGAAGAGACCGCGTGGAAGGACTGGGGCCATGGCCGTGATCTGAAGGCGGCCGACCCGGCATTTGCGGCGAAGGTCTGGCAGGGCTATGTCGACCTGTTCGGCAACGACCTGCGGAAGGTCGTGGGTGAGGAAGGGCTGGGCGTACCGTACTGGTCCAGCTCGCCCAGCAATGACCTGGATGAGAAGGCCAACGACTCGACCCGCGGCGACAAGCATTACTGGCAGGTCTGGGGCAATCCGGCGCTGCCGGTGCAGGCCTATCTGCGCGAGACCCCACGCTTCATGTCCGAGTACGGGTTGCAGGCGTGGCCGTCGGTGGCGACGGTGGACCAGATCGCCACCCGCGCCGAGCAGCGCATCGACAGCCCGGTGATCCGAGCGCACCAGAAGTTCATGGCCGGTGAGGGCAACACCCGGCTCCTGCACTACATCGAGCTGGGCTACGGCACGCCGAAGGACTTCGAGGATTTCGTCTACCTGAGCCAGGTGATGCAGGCCGATGGCATCGCGCTGGCGGCACTGCATCATCGCGCCTCGCGGCCGTACACGATGGGTTCGCTGTACTGGCAGCTCAACGATGTCTGGCCGGGGGCTTCGTGGTCCAGCGTGGACTACTTCGGCCGCTGGAAGGCATTGCACTTCGCCGCGCGGCGCTTCTTCGCGCCGGTCACCGTGGCCGCGCTGCGCGACGAGGGCAGCACGCGGGTGCGCCTGATCAACGACGGTGCCGCACTGGATGCACGCTGGCGGCTGCGGGTGATGGACGTGGAAGGGAAGGTGCTGCGCCGTCGCGAGGAAGCGGTGACGCTGGCGCCGGCCGGAGTGACCTCGATCGGTGATTTCCGCGATGCCGAATTGTTGGCCGGTGCCGACCCGAAGCGCACCGTGGCCGTGTTCGAGCTGCTGCAGGATGGCCAGGTCAGTGCGCGCCAGGTGATTGGCTTCGTCGAGGCCAAGGACCAGGTATTGCCGCGGCAGACGCTGAAGGCCACGCTGTCCATCGAAGGCGACCACTATCGCCTGCGGCTGGAGAGCGCGGCGTATGTGCGCGCGACGTGGATCGATTTCGGCGCGCTGGATGTGCAGGTCGAAGACAACCTGCTGGACCTGTTACCGGGTGAGACGCGCGATATCGCCGTACGCGGCCCAGTGGACCTGGCTGCCCTGCGCGAAGCGCTGAAGCTGAAGACCCTCAACGATCGTTGAACAAAAAAGGGGACGGAGGGGATTAAGTCGTTTGTGCCACAAACGACTTAATCCCCTCCGTCCCCTTTTTTGATTACAGCTGGATCTGCTGGAAGTTCTCGACCCGCTCGTGGCCGTTGGCGGCCTGGCCGGTGCGCGGCAGCGGGTAGTCGTCAAGGCGGTCGATCAGACGGGTCTGCAGGCCGGCTTCGCGGGCTGCGTCGAGTTCTTCGACCACGTCGGACAGGAACAGGATCTCACCCGCCGGCACGCCGATCGCCTGCACGATGTGGCGATAGCTGTCGGCCTCACGCTTGCCGCCCACTTCAGTGTCGAACCAGCCTGACACCAGCGGGCTGAGGTCACCGGCATCGCTGAAGCCGAAGAACAGTTTCTGCGCCGGTACCGAGCCGGAGGAGTACACGTACAGCGGCAGGCCGGAGGCGTGCCAGCCGTTCAGCACCGGCGCCACTTCCGGGTAGAAGTGCGCGGTGTAGTCGCCGCGGCGGTAGCCTTCGTCCCAGATCATGCCCTGCAGCGCCTTCAGCGCGGTGTGCTTGCGGTCCTGGTCGATCCAGCCCTGCAGCGTCTCGGCCACCAGGCTGTCCTGGCAGGCGCCACCGATCTCGGTGGCCACCGCATCGAGCCAGCGGCGGACCTCCGGCTGCTGGCCATGCTCGGCCACGAAGGCAGGCAACGCCTTGCGGGCATAAGGGAACAGCACGTTCTTGACGAACGAGATGCTGCTGGTGGTGCCTTCGATGTCGGTCAGGATGACGCGGGGCTGCATGGATCAGGACGCCTGGGTGGGTACGTAACGGGGGAACTTCTGCGCGATGTCGGTGCCGGTGAAGTGACCGACCCAGCCGTCCGGCTCGGTGAAGAAGCGGATGGCCACGAAGCTCGGCTCATCGCCCATGTCGAACCAGTGGGTAGTGCCATCGGGCACCGCGATCAGGTCGTCCTTCACGCACTCGATCTCGTAGACCTTGTCACCCACGTGCAGGGTGAACAGGCCCGAGCCGGCCACGAAGAAGCGCACTTCGTCTTCCTTGTGGAAGTGTTCGTCGAGGAACTTCTTGCGCAGTTCCGCCCGGTTCGGGTTGTCCGGGGCGATCGAGGCCACGTCGACGCTCTTGAACCCGCGCTCGGCGACCAGGCGGTCGATGTCGGCGCGGTAGGCAGCGAACACTTCATCCTGGCTGGCGCCCGGTGCGACCGGCGCGGTGGCCTGCCAGCGCTCGAAGGTGACGCCGATCTTCTGCAGTTCGGCAGCGATGATCGCGCCGTCCTGGCTGTCCAGCAGCGGCGATTCGGGGCGGGTTTCGTCGTAGATGCGCAGTCGGCTCATGGCGGCAGCTTGAACGTCTCGGGGGGAAGACAGGGTAGCAGGGTGGCGGCAGGGTGCAGATTCCGGATCGGCATCTGCACCTGAGCGCGGGTTCAGCCGCGCAGCTTGCGCAGTTCCAGCTCGCAGTGGAACAGGAACTCGAAGGCTTCCAGGTGGCGGCGCGCCTCGGCCATGTCGCGGCCCCAGGCGTACAGGCCGTGGCCGTCGATCAGGTAACCCCACAGGTTCTGCCGGTCCAACAGGTCGTCGACCTGTTTCGAGAGCACATTCATGTCCTGGGTGTTGGCGAATACCGGCACATCCACGGCCATTTCATGGGTGCTGTTGCCGGCGAAGGCCTTCAGCAGCTCGTAGCCTTCCAGGTGCACATGGCCCTGCGGCGCATACAGGCGCGAGGCGATGGTCTGCACGGGCGAATGGGTGTGCAGGACGCAGCCGATCTCCGGGAAGCGGCGGTACAGCTGGGTGTGCAGCAGGGTTTCGGCGGATGGGCGCAGCGGGCGGCCGACGGCCTTGCCGTCGAAGTCCACCACCATGATGTCGTCCTCGATCAGGCGGCCCTTGTCCTTGCCCGACACGGTGATCGCGGCATGGCGGTCATCCAGGCGGTGGGAGAAGTTGCTGCTGGTGGCCGGGGTCCAGCCGGCGTGGGCCAGTTCGCGGACGTTGTCGATCAGCAGCTGGGCCAGTTCGCTCAGACGCGCGGTGTCGTACGGGAAGGTGGGGGCGTTCATGCCGGCGATTTTACTGGATTCGGCCAACGGCTGAGCCCCTCGTGGCTGGCGTCAGAAGCAGATTCCGGGGGTTGGCCGGTTGGGTGGGCTGCGCAGGGGACGCGGTGAACCCGTCCATGGGGGCTTGGCCGCGGCATTCATGCCGCGGACACCCCTGCGCAGCCCACCCAACCGGCCACGGACACGTTCCGTCGTGCGCCAGCCACGGGGTGAAGAAGGAAAAGCGAAAAGCGGGTCGCTTCGCTGCGCTTGCTCGGAGCGGAGCATGGCTCCGCTCTACAGAAGATTCATTCCCCGGACAGAATTCATCCACGCATGGCGTGGATCTACCGGAAGTTCCGGGATAGTGTCAGGGGCGGGGAGGCATGGGTTCGCGGGGGTATCCGCGCCATGGATGGCGCGGCTAAGCCTCCATGGACGGATTCACGGCGTCCCCCGTGAACCCATGCCTCCCCGCCAAACCCTCAACCCAGCTGTTGCCGTTGCCGTTGCTCCGGCTTCAAAGGCGGGTGCAGGGCCGCAGGCCCTGCAATGCAAAACCCCTTACTTCACCCGCAGACGGCTGTGCTTGAAGCCGTAGCAGAAGTAGATGACGAAGCCGACGAACGTCCACACGCCCATCAGCATCCAGTTGTGCATCGTCATCGCCGACAGCAGCGCCAGGCAGCTCAGCACGCCCAGGCTGCAGATCAGCCACGCCATCGGCATGCGGAACGGACGCGGCAGGTCCGGCTGGGTGCGGCGCAGGATCAGCACGCCGGCACACACCGCGGCGAACGCGATCAGCGTGCCCATCGAGGTCAGCTCGCCGAGGATGTCCAGCGGGAACAGCGCCGCCAGCAGCGCGATGCCGATGCCGGTGATCACCGTGTTGATGTGCGGGGTGCGGTATTTCGGATGGATCTTGGTGAACACCGGCGGCAGCAGGCCGTCGCGGCCCATGATCATGAAGATGCGCGGCTGGCCGATGATCATCACCAGCACCACCGACGACAGGCCGACCAGCGCGCCGACCTCGACCACCCAGCGCAGCCAGCCCAGCTGCGGATGCGCGGCGACCGCGGTCACCACCGGCTCGTCGGTGCCCAGCAGCGGGTACGGCACCAGGCCGGTCATCACCGCCGCCATCGCGATGTACAACACGGTGCAGATCACCAACGAGAGCATCATGCCGAACGGCATGTCGCGCTGCGGGTTCTTCGATTCCTGCGCCGCCACCGACACCGCCTCGAAGCCGATGTAGGCGAAGAACACCATCGCCGCGCCACGCAGCACGCCTTCCATGCCGTACTTGCCCGGACCTTCATTGGCCGGAATGAACGGCGTCCAGTTGCTGGTGTCGACGTACTTCCAGCCGACCACGATGACCAGCACGATCAGGCCGGTCTTGAGCACGACCATCGCCATGTTCATCGCTGAGGACTTGCTGATGCCTACGTAGCACAGCCAGGTCAGCAGCAGTACCAGCGCGGCGGCCGGCAGGTTGGCGATCGCGCCGGTCGGGCGCAGCTGCGCGTCGAGTGGTGCGCTGACCAGCGCCGCCGGTAGATGGATGTCGAACTGGCTGAGCAGGCTGAGGAAATAACCGGTCCAGCTGACCGCCACGGCTGACGCGGAGACGCCGTATTCCAGCACCAGCATCCAGCCGATGAACCAGGCTGAGAGCTCGCCGAAGGTGGCATAGGTATAGGTGTAGGCGCTGCCGGACACCGGCACCATCGAGGCGAACTCTGCGTAGGCCAGCGCGCAGAAGGCGCAGCAGACCGCGGCCAGCACGAACGACAGCATGATCGCCGGGCCGGCGTGGTTGGCGGCGGCCTGGCCGGTGATGACGAAAATGCCGCCGCCGATCACCGCGCCGATGCCTAGGGCGGTCAACCCCCAGGGGCCGAGGTGGCGGCGCAGGCTGAGGCCGTTGGCGTCTTCATGGGCGGCATGCGGGTGCTTGGTGGCCCACAGTTGCTTGAACATGTGTGGTGGTCTTGTCGAAGCGCGCCGCCAGGGGCGCGCGGGGAAAACGGACGGGCCGGCGCGAGGCCGGCCCGTAGGCGGATCAGGGCGACTTGGCCAGCTTGCTGTTGCGGATGCCGTAGCCCAGGTAGATCAGCAGGCCGAGCAGCGTCCAGCCAACGAACAGGTGCCAGTGCACCACGAACGCCTGCCAGAACAGGAACAGGCAGGTGGCCGCGCCCAGCGGGCAGATGATCCACACCATCGGAACGCGGAACGGGCGGTGGATCTCCGGCTTGGTATAGCGCAGCACCAGCACGCCGATGCAGACCGTGGCGAAGGCCAGCAGGGTGCCCATCGAGACCAGTTCGCCCAGCACGTTCAGCGGCACCAGGCCGGCCAATGCGGCGGCGATTACGCCGACCACGATGGTGGCGACGTACGGGGTGCGGAAGCGGGCGTGGACCTTGCCGAAGAACTTCGGCAGCAGGCCGTCGCGGGATATGGTGTAGGCGATGCGGGTCTGGCCCATCATCATCACCAGCACCACCGAGGACAGGCCGGCGATGGCGCCGATCTCGACCAGGGTCTTCAGCCACGACAGGGTCGGGTAGGGCTCCAGCGCGGTGGCCACCGGCTTGTCGGTGCCCAGCAGGTGGTACGGCATCATGCCGGTCAGCACCGCGCAGACGATGATGTAGACGATGGTGCACACCGCCAGCGAGCCGAGCAGGCCGATCGGCATGTTGCGCTGCGGGTCCTTGGTCTCGCCGGCGGCGGTGGAAACCGCATCGAAGCCGATGTAGGCGAAGAACACGATGGTGGCCGCGCGGAACACGCCGCTCCAGCCGAACTCACCCGGCACGCCAGTGTTTTCCGGGATGAACGGCTGCCAGTTGGCCGGGTCGATGTGGGCCGCACCGATGCCGATGAACAGGCAGATGACGGTGACCTTGATCGCCACGATGATCGCGTTGACGAAGGCCGACTGGGTCACGCCCACGTACAGCAGGCCGGACACCGCTGCCACGATCAGCACCGCCGGCAGGTTGAACAGCTTGCCGGAGGAGACGAACTCGCTGCCGGTCCAGGCGATGGGCGCGGCGCTGAGCAGGTCCGGGAACGGCATGTGCAGCGTAGTGGTGATGAAGCTGATCAGGTACGCCGACCAGCCCACCGCGACCGAGGCCGAGGCGAACAGGTACTCCAGCACCAGGCACCAGCCGATGAACCAGGCCATGCCTTCGCCGAGGGTGGCGTAGGAGTAGGAATAGGCGCTGCCGGAGACCGGCATCATCGCCGCGAACTCGGCGTAGCACAGGCCCGCCAGGGCGCAGGCAAAACCGGCGATGACGAACGACAGCATCACTGCCGGACCGGCGTGGTTGGCCGCGGCCTGGCCGGTCAGCACGAAGATACCTGCGCCGATCACCGCACCCACGCCAAGCAGGATGAGGTGTTTAGCCGTGAGGGTCCGTTTCAACGTGGCTTCGCCGTCCAGGCTGCCTTCGATGGGTTCGCCGGCATCGACGTGCCCGGCCGGCTGGACCGGCTTGACCCTCAACAGAGCTTTCAGCATGCAGTACTTCCTAGTGATCGGATTGGGTGGGCCGCCGATACGTTGCCGGCAACCCTGGAATGGTGAAGGCCGCGCGAACGGCCCGCTGTACCTTAGCCAAAGCTGAAGCCAACGCACAAGCGCAATCGCAACAATGAACGGCGATAATGAGCAGTATTTTTCCAGACGCCGCCCATTCATGAGCCAGACCGCCGAAACCCTTGCCGTGCTTGACGATCGCCTGCGTGGCCTGCTGCGGGACTACGCCCGCATCGAGCCCGCTCACGACGCACTGGCTGCCGAATTCGGCACATTGTTGGACGATCCGGAAGATCCGTTCCGGCGCGAACGGCTGGCCGGCCACTTCACCGCCAGCTGCTGGCTGGTCAGTGCCGATGGCCAGCGCCTGCTGCTGACCCACCACCGGAAGCTGCAGCGCTGGCTGCAGCTGGGCGGCCACGCCGACGGCGACCGTGACCTGGCACGGGTGGCGCTGAAGGAAGCCGAGGAAGAATCGGGACTGAGCGGCCTGGTACTGGAAGACCAGGCCATCTTCGATCTGGACAAGCACTGGATTCCGGAGCGCAAGGACGTGCCGGGACACTGGCACTACGACGTGCGTTTCGTGATCCGTGCGCTGGGTGGCGAAGCCTTCGTACTCAGCGAGGAATCGCTGGAGCTGGCCTGGCGACCGGTGACCGAGGTCGCGGCCGACCCACAGTCCGATGAATCCATGCAGCGCATGGCACACAGATGGCTGGCACGTTGAGATAAAAAGGGGACGGAGGGGATTAAGTCGTTTACAGCGCATGTGCCACAAACGACTTAATCCCCTCCGTCCCCTTTTTTCAATACAGGATGCGCGTGCGCAGCGTGCCCGGAATCGCGGCCAGCTCGTCGCGCACGGCGGCGGCCTGTTCCTCGCTGGCGGTGATGTCGATCACCACGTAACCCACCTTCGGGTCGGTGCGCAGGAACTGGCCGTCGATGTTGACGTTGTGGCGCGAGAAGATCTCGTTGACCTTGGACAGCACGCCCGGCACGTTCTGGTGGATGTGCAGCAGGCGCAGGCTGTCGGCGTGCTCGGGCAGGGTCACTTCCGGGAAGTTGACCGCCGACAGGGTGCTGCCGTTGTCGCTGTAGCGCACCAGCTTGGCCGCCACTTCCACACCGATGTTGTCCTGCGCTTCCAGCGTGCTGCCGCCCACGTGCGGGGTCAGGATCACGTTGTCGTGGCGGGTCAGCGGCGATTCGAAGATATCGCCGTTACCCTTCGGTTCGACCGGGAACACGTCCAGCGCGGCGCCACCGACGTGGCCGCTGGCCAGCGCCGCGTCCAGCGCATCGATGTCGACCACGGTGCCGCGCGCGGCGTTGATCAGGTGCGCGCCCTTGCGCATCCTGGCCAGCTCGGTGCTGCCGATCATCCACTGCGTGGATGGGGTTTCCGGCACGTGCAGGGTGACGATGTCGGCGCGGGCGAGCAGATCATCCAGGCTGGCCGCGGCCCGGGCATTGCCCAGCGCCAGCTTGGTTTCCACGTCGTGGAAGATCACCTGCATGCCCAGCGATTCGGCCAGCACGCCGACCTGGGTGCCGATGTGGCCGTAGCCGATGATGCCCAGCGTCTTGCCACGCACTTCATGGCTGCCGCTGGCCGACTTCGACCAGCCGCCGCGATGGCATTCGGCGTTCTTCTGCGGGATGCCGCGGGTCAGCATGATCGCCTCGGCGATCACCAGCTCGGCCACGCTGCGGGTGTTGGAATAGGGGGCGTTGAATACCGGGATGCCGGCCAGTTCGGCCGCGTCCAGGTCGACCTGGTTGGTGCCGATGCAGAAGCAGCCCACTGCGATCAGCCGCTTGGCCTCGGCCAGCACCTCGGCGCTGAGCTGGGTGCGCGAGCGGATGCCGACGATGTGCGCTTCGGCGATGCGCGCCTTCAGTTCGTCCTCGGGCAGCGCCTTGGTGTGCGCTTCGATCTGGCTGTAGCCGGCGGCGCTGAATACCTCCACGGCGGTCTGGCTGACCCCCTCCAGCAACAGCACGCGGATATCCTGCTTCGGGAACGAGGTCTTCTTCGGCGACATGGGGCAACACGGCCAGTGGGACAGGGGCCAATCACTATGCCAGATCGCGAAGCCCATGGTGCAGTGCGCAATTGGTTGCATCGGTAGCTATCTGTACCGGTGTGGGGCTGGACGCTGGCGCGTGCCACTGGCACGCTTGCCCGTTCTTCACGCACCGCGCTGGACCGTCATGACCGATTCCCGCATTGCCTCGCTGCAGCAGGCCTGTCCCGGCCTGAAACTGAAGACCGATCCGGCCGACCTGGAACATTACGGGCGCGACTGGACCCGGCGCTGGACGCCGGCGCCGCTGGCGATTGCATTGCCGGCCACGGTTGAGGAAGTGCAGGCGGTGATGCGCTGGAGCGCGGCCGAGGGCGTGCCGGTGGTGCCGTCGGGTGGACGCACCGGCCTGTCCGGTGGCGCGGTGGCGGCCAACGGCGAACTGGTGCTCAGCCTGGAGCGGATGAACAAGGCGCTGGCCTACGACGCGGTCGATCGCACGCTGGTGGTGCAGGCCGGCATGCCACTGGAAGCCGTGCACAATGCCGCGCTCGACCACGGCCTGATCTACCCGGTCGATTTCGCGGCGCGCGGTTCCTGCTCGATCGGCGGCAACATCGCCACCAATGCCGGCGGCATCCGCGTGATCCGTTACGGCAATACCCGCGAGTGGATCGCCGGGCTGAAAGTGGTCACCGCCAGCGGCGAGCTGCTGGAACTCAACAAGGGCCTGATCAAGAATTCCAGCGGCTATGACTTCCGCCAGCTGCTGATCGGCTCGGAAGGTACGCTGGGGGTGATTGTGGAGGCGACGGTGAAGCTGACCGATCCGCCGCCGGCCAGCAATGTGATGCTGCTGGCGGTGCCCAGCTTCGAGGTGCTGATGCAGGTGTTCGCCGCGTTCCGCGCGCGCCTGCAGCTGCAGGCCTTCGAGTTCTTCACCGAGCGGGCGCTGGAGCACGTGCTGGCGCATGGTGCGCAGGCGCCGTTCGACGAGGTGCACCCTTATTACGTGGTCACCGAGTTCGCGGCCAATGATGAGGCGCAGGAAGCGGCGGCGATGGCGGCGTTCGAGGACTGCATGGGCAACGGCTGGGTCAGCGATGGCGTGATCAGTGCCAGTGACGCCCAGGCTGCCCAGCTGTGGCGCCTGCGCGAAGGCATCACCGAGTCGCTTGCCCGCTACACGCCGTACAAGAACGATGTTTCGGTGCGGATCTCGTCGATGCCGGCATTCCTGGCCGAGACCCAGGCGCTGATCGGGCAGGCCTATCCGCATTTCGACGTGGTCTGGTTCGGCCACATCGGTGACGGCAACCTGCATATCAACGTGCTCAAGCCGGACGACACCCGCGACGCCGATTTCGTGTCGCAGTGCGAGCACGTCACCAAGCTGTTGGCGCAGGTGCTGGCCCGCTTCGATGGCAGCATTTCCGCCGAGCACGGCATCGGCCTGGTCAAGAAGGGCTACCTGGACAGCACCCGCGGCCCGGCCGAGATCGCGCTGATGAAGGCAGTCAAACGCGCGTTCGATCCCCAAGCGCGGCTGAATCCCGGCAAGCTGTTCGACGTCTGAGCCGGGCAAATCCTTCACGTACCCGTTACGCTCCACGCATTCCCACAACCGGCTTTGAATCGATGACCCGTCCGCTTGTTCTGCTCGCTCTGCTGTCCCTGCCGCTGGCCGGCTTCGCTTCCAGCTTCGCAGGCACCTCGGCCGGCTCGGCCACCGGCGCTTCCTCCGGTTCCTCGGCCAGCAGCTCGGGCGACGACAAGGTGGTGCAGGCCGCACGCGATGATGCTGCTGCGTTCGTCGCCAGCGACGGCCAGATCCGCGGCGCACGCCTGCAGGCCGCGCTGGTCCACCTGCGCGAACAGGATGCCGCTGCCCAGCAGCAGAGCGACCTGCAGCTGGCCCGCGCGCTGCTGGCACGCTGATCCGGGCTGCATGACCTCGGCGTCATCGCTTTCTGTAGAGCCGAGCCATGCTCGGCTGAACGCCCAGCGCACGTGGATTGCAACAGCAGCCGAGCATGGCTCGGCTCTACAGTGGATTGGGCGGTGGAACGCAGCCACGCTTGGCGTGGCTCTACTGTTGATCGCCCACGTCGCGCACGCAGCCGACCGCCTGCAGCTCGACCCGGCAGGGCTGGGCCCTGCGCAGCAGCAGCTGGCCCGCCAGACCCTGGCCGATGTGCAGTCACTGCTGCCGGACGGCCTGCTACGCGCCTTGCCGATGCAAGTGCAGGTGCGCTGGGGCGCTGACCTGCCCGCCGAGGTGCATGGCCGTGCCTTCGCCGGCCGCATCACGCTGCGCCGCGACCTGCTGGACGACCGCGTGCCCGGTGCGCGACGGGCACGACGCAGCGCACTGGTGCACGAGCTGACCCACGTCGCCGACCGCAGTGGCGCCGATTGGTCGCGCAGTGCGCGCTGGCGCGATCTGGCCGGGTGGCAACGCAAGCCGTGGCATCTCGGTCGCGGCCACAACGATTTCCGTGATCGCAGCCCGGATGGCTATGAGCTGAAGAACCCGGCCGAATACCTCGCGGTGAATGCCGAGCATTTCGTGCTCGATGCCGAGTTCACCTGCCGTCGGCCGGCACTGGCGCAGTGGTACCAGCAACACTTCGGCACACCACCGTCGCTGCCGCAGCCGCAGTGCGACAGCAGTGTTCCGTTGCTGCAGGCGGAGCCGGAGGAGGGGGCGGCATCACTGCTGCAGTTGGATCCCTCACGGGTGTACGCGGTGGACTACCTGTTCGCCGAAGGCAGCGCGCAGCCGATGAGCCGCTGGGGCCACAGCATGCTGCGGCTGGTGATCTGCCGGCCCGGCCGCGCGCCAGGCCCGGACTGTCGCATGGACCTGGAGTATCACCGCGTGCTGTCGTTCCGTGCCTTTGTCGGCGACGTGCAGATTTCAAACTGGCGCGGCCTGACCGGGGGCTATCCCTCGCGGCTGTTCGTGCTGCCGCTGCAGCAGGTGGTGGACGAGTACACCAAGGTCGAACTTCGCGGGCTGCAGTCGTTGCCCCTGCAGCTGGAACGCGACGAGATCGCCAGCCTGCTCGAGCGCACCGCGCAGGTGCACTGGAGCTATGACGGGCGCTATTACTTCGTCAGCAACAACTGTGCGGTGGAAACCGCCAAGCTGCTGCAGGCCGGTGTGCCGCGGCTCGGAAGCGCCGGCCTGGCGCAGCTGAGCCCGCGCGGGCTGAAGCGCCGGCTGGCGCGCCTGCAGGTGCTGGATGAGCAGGTGCTGGCCGATCGCGAATCAGCACAGGCGCAGGGCTACTACTTCGCTTCGGCGCGTGACCACTTCCAGCAGTTGTTCGATGTGGCTGCCGCCCAGCTGGCGTTGCCCGCGCGCGATGTGCGCGGCTGGCTGAAGCTGCCCGCACGGCAGCGCACACCGTGGCTGCTGCAGGGTGACCTGCGCGCCAGTGCAGGCCTGCTGTTGCTGGAGCAGGCCGCGCAACGACGTGCCGAACTGCGCGCGCGCGATGTGCTCAAGCGCCAGCTGCTGGGCGCACCGGACAGTACCCAGACCCGCAACCTGCGCGGGCTGCTGGAGCAGAGCGGGCAATGGCTGCGTCCGGGTACGCTGCTGCAGGACGATGGCTATGGATTGCCATTGGCCGACGAGCAGGCGCTCCTGATGCAGGCCGTGGCCACTGCCAGCGCGCAGGCGGTACCGGCATGGCAGGCGCTGCGCCTGCAGCTGCGCCAGCAGTTGCCGGTGAACCAGCGCGAGGAAATGGATGCGATCGATGCCAATCTGGCCGCACTGGGTGCACACCTGCGCACGCAGGCGGCCAGTTCGCCTACTGGCGCGGCAGTTCGATGACGAAGCGGCTGCCGCCGGCGCTGCCCGGGACGCAGTAGACGCGGCCACCGTGCGCGTCGGCGATGGCTTTGACCACCGCCAGGCCGAGCCCGCTGCCGCCGCCCTGGCGCGAACGCGAACCGTCGGCGCGCATGAACGGAGTGAAGATATCGGCGTGCAGGGCGGGATCGATGCCCGGTCCCTCGTCCTCGATGGCCACCTGTACATGCCCCGGCGTGTCATGCACCGCAATCCGCACCTTGCCCGGGCTGGCATAGCGCCGCGCGTTCTCCAGCAGTGCCAGCAGCGCCTGGCGCAGCCGGGTCGGATCACAGTGCGCGGTGTGTTCCTCGCGGCTGGTTTCCAGTTCCAGCACGAAGCCGGCAGCGCGGAACTGCGGGTCGACCAGGGTCATCACCGAATGCACCTCGGCCACCACGTCGGTGCGCGCGCGGCGCACGTCCAGCCGCGCATTGTCGGACAGGCTCAGCACGCGCAGGTCCTCGATCAGGCGCGACAGGCCCTCGACCTGGGCAAGCAGGCTGCGGAACTGTGATTCGTCAGGCTGGAACACGCCCTCGGCCAGCCCCTGCAGGCGGCCACGCAGGATCGTCACCGGCGTGCGCAGCTCGTGGGCGATGGCGGCGTGCCACATGGCCCGCTCGCTCTCCATGTGCTGCAGGCGCCGCGCCATCGCATTGAAGTCTTCGACCAGGGTGGCCACTTCGCCCGGCGAGTTCTCTTCGACACTGGCGCGTGCACCGAGATCGCCGCCGGCCAGCGCGCGCACGCTGTCGACCAGCGAGTTCAGCGGCGACAGGATGCGATGTGCGAGGCGGAACGAGGCCGCGATGGCCAGGGCCAGTCCGGTCAGGATCACCCCGACCATCCATGCCAGTTCCGGCCCGGTCGGCAGCCAGCTCTCCGGTTCCTCGGCACTGCCGGGGAAGAACTCGACCAGCACCGCGTACAGCAGCCACGACGACAGGATCATCATCACGATCACGCCGATCACCATCAGCGACATCGAGACGATGATGTGACGGCTCAGCCCGGAGCGGCGCAGGGGGCGCATCAGCGGTCGGCCATCAACCGGTAGCCGACGCCACGCACGCTGGCGGGCACGTTGAGCATGCCCACTTCGTCCAGCTTACGGCGCAGCTTGCTGACATGGCTGTCGACGGTGCGCTCCAGCGCTTCGCTTTCCGGCAGGCATTCATGCATCAGTTCGCTGCGGCTGAAGATGCGCGTGGGCGCCAGCGCCATGCAGTGCAGCAGCTTGAACTCGGTGAGAGTAAGCAGCACTTCGTGGCTGTAGCCGTCGCCCTCCACGTGCACCGCATGCGTTGCCGAGTCGATCAGCAGCGGGCCCACGCGCAGCGCGCTCGGCGCATCCACGCGCGAGGCACGCAGCGTACGCCGCAGCACGGCACGCACGCGCGCGGCCACCTCGGCCGGATTGAACGGCTTGACCACGTAGTCGTCGGCGCCCATGCGCAGCGCGGTCAGCTTGTCCAGGTCCTGGTCCAGTGCGGTCAGCATGATCACCGGCGTATCGCCGCGCTGGCGCAGCTGGGTCAGCACGCTCCAGCCATCCAGGCGAGGCAGCTGCACGTCCAGCAGGACCAGGTCGGGGCGGGCGCTGCGGTGCAGGTCGAGCGCGCCGTGGCCATCGGCGGCACGCAGGGTGCGCAATCCTTCGCGTTCCAGATAGGCGGTAAGAATATCGGCGATCTCGGCCTCATCCTCGACGATCAGGACGAGGGCGGCGAGGGCAGGGGAGGCATGCATGCAGGGGCGGGGCCTTAAGGTGCTTGCCTCCATCGTATCTCCACAGTTCCTCCATCGAAACCCCATCATCGCCACGCACACTGCGTTCTTCGGAACCTTTCAGCCGCCCGCGCGGCATTGTGCACAGCA
The DNA here is from genome assembly GCF_004365115.1 of Stenotrophomonas sp. CC22-02. Taxonomy (NCBI): domain Bacteria; kingdom Pseudomonadati; phylum Pseudomonadota; class Gammaproteobacteria; order Lysobacterales; family Lysobacteraceae; genus Stenotrophomonas; species Stenotrophomonas sp. CC22-02. The sequence continues at coordinate 1,497,115 of NZ_SOCO01000001.1, forward strand.
ATGAGAACCTTCAGGACTCCGGCCGCGTTGATCGCGGCCTTCGCTCTGGCCATGACGGCCTGCTCGTCCCCCGAAGCCCCGCCCGAAGCTGCACCGCGTGTCAGCGTGGTCACCGTCGGCCCGCAGGTGGTGCAGCGTGACGACGAACTGCCCGGCCGCGTGGCCGCCGTGCGCACCGCGCAGATCCGCGCGCAGGTGGGCGGCATCGTGCAGCGCCGCCTGTTCGAGCAGGGCGCCGAAGTAAGTGCTGGCCAGGCCCTGTTCCAGATTGATCCGGCGGCATTCCGTGCCGACGTCGATTCGGCGCTGGCTGCGCTGCAGCGCAGTGAAGCAGCGCTGGGCCGCAGCCGCGTGCAGTCGCAGCGCCTGCATGCGCTGGCCGCCGCGCAGGCGGTCAGCCAGCAGCATCGCGATGATGCCAGTGCCGAGTACGAACAGGCGCGCGCGGCAGTGAATGAAGCACGCGCGATCCTGGCCCGCCGCCAGCTCGACCTGCGCTACGCCACGGTCAGTGCGCCGATTGCCGGCCGCATCGACCAGGCACTGGTGAGCGAAGGCGCGCTGGTCGGGGTCGCCGATGCCGAGCCGATGGCGGTGGTGCAGCAGATCGACCAGGTCTACGTCGACGTGCGCCAGCCGGCCGCGCAGCTGGAGTCGCTGCAGCGCAGCGCCGCCGGCCGTGGCGAACTGCCGGTGACGATCATCGGCGCGGCCGGCAAGCCGCTGTCCGAACGCGGCCAGCTGCTGTTCTCCGGCATCAACGTCGATGCGCGCACCGGTGACGTGATCCTGCGCATCCTGGTCGACAATCCGCAGCGCCAGCTGCTGCCCGGCATGTACGTGCGTGCCAGGGTGCCGCGTGGTGCCCCGGCCAGCGCATTGACCGTGCCGCAGCAGGCGGTGCTGCGCAGCGCGGGCGGCCAGGCCTATGCCTGGGTAATCGCGGGCGATGGCAAGGCGGTGATCCGCACGCTGGAAGTCGACGGCAGCGTTGATCGCCAGTGGCTGGTCCGGCACGGGCTGAAGGCCGGCGAGCGGGTGGTGGTCGAGGGCCAGGAGCGCCTGCAGGAAGGCGTGGTGGTCGATGCGCGCGACTGGCAGCGACCGGTCGCCAGCGCCGGTGCGGTGCAGGCCGGCAGCAAGGGCTGAGCCTTTCCCGGGCCAGTCTCTCCAGGGAAATCCAACATGGCACGTTTCTTCATCGATCGCCCGGTATTCGCCTGGGTGCTGGCGATCTTCATCATCCTGGCGGGCGTACTGGCGATTCCGCGCCTGGCCGTGGAGCGCTATCCGGCCGTCGCGCCGCCCAGTGTCAGCATCTATGCCAGCTACCCGGGTGCCAGCCCGCAGACGCTGAACGATGCCGTGGTCGGCCTGATCGAGCGCGAGCTGTCCAGCGTCAAGCACCTGTTGTATTTCGAATCGTCGGTGGACACCTCCGGCGAGGCGTCCATCACCGCTACCTTCAAGCCGGGGACCAACCCGGAGCTGGCGCAGGTGGACGTGCAGAACCGGATCAAGGCGATCGAGCCGCGACTGCCGCGCAGCGTGCGCCAGAACGGCCTGTTCGTGGAAGCGGCCGATTCCGGCTTCCTGATGCTGGTCGGCCTGCGCTCGCCGGATGCCAGTGTCAGCGAGGCGGCGCTGGGTGACTTCATGGCGCGCAACATCATCGAAGAGCTGCGCCGCATCGATGGCGTCGGCCGCGTGCAGCTGTTCGGTGCCGAGCAGGCCATGCGGGTGTGGCTGGACCCGACCCGGTTGACCGGTTACGGCCTGACCATGGGCGATGTGGCCGCGGCCATCGAGCAGCAGAACCTGGAGATCTCGCCGGGCCGCATCGGCGATTCGCCGGGCGTCCCCGGCCAGCGCATCACTGTGCCGTTGAGCGCCGATGGCCAGTTGTCCACGCCGGAACAGTTCGCCGCCATCGTGCTGCGTGCGGGCAGCGACGGTTCACGGGTCGTGCTGGGTGATGTCGCCCGTGTGGAGCTGGGCGCACAGAGTTACGCCTGGGGCACGCGGGAAGACGGCCACCCGGCGACGGCGGCCGGCGTGCAGCTGCGCCCGGGCGCGAATGCAGTGCGGACCGCCGCCGCAGTGCGCGAGCGCATGGCCGAGCTGGCACCGCTGCTGCCGCGTGGCGTGGAGTCGAGCATTCCGTTCGACACCGCGCCGTTCGTCAAGATCTCGATCCAGAAGGTGGTGCAGACGCTGCTGGAAGCGATGCTGCTGGTGTTCGCGGTGATGTACCTGTTCCTGCAGAACTGGCGCTATACGCTGATTCCGGCACTGGTCGCCCCGATCGCGCTGCTGGGCACCTTCGCGGTGATGCTGGCGCTGGGCTTCTCGATCAACGTGCTGACCATGTTCGGGATGGTGCTGGCGATCGGCATCATCGTCGACGATGCGATCGTGGTGGTCGAGGGCGTGGAACGGATCATGGCCGAGGAGGGCCTGCCACCGCGTGAGGCCACCATCAAGGCGATGCGCGAGCTGACCGGTGCGGTGATCGGCATCACCCTGGTACTGACCGCGGTGTTCATTCCGATGGCGTTGGCCAGCGGCTCGGTGGGCGCGATCTACCGCCAGTTCACCGTGGCGATGGCGGTGTCGATCCTGTTCTCGGCGCTGCTGGCGCTGAGCCTGACCCCGGCGCTGTGCGCGACCTTGTTGCGCCCGAACAGCCATGGCCATCACGGTCGTGGCGGGCTGTTCGGCGCCTTCAATCGTGGCTTCGAGAGGATGACCGGGCGTTACCAGCGCGGCGTGGCCTCGGTGCTGCAGCGGAGCGGGCGGGTGATGGGCGTGTTCGCCGCGCTGGTGGCCGCGTTGCTGCTGGGCCTGCACTGGCTGCCCGGCGCGTTCCTGCCGGAAGAGGACCAAGGCTATTTCATGACCTCGATCCAGCTGCCCGCCGAAGCCACGGCCGAGCGCACCCTTGCGGTGGTCGAAGCCTACGAACGGCACGTGGCGTCGCGCCCGGGCATCGGTTCCAACCAGTCGATCCTGGGCTACAGCTTCTCCGGCTCCGGCCCAAGCGCGGCGCTGACCTACACCATGCTGAAGGACTGGGGCGAGCGCGCCGGTGCCACCGCAGCCGGTGAGGTGGCGGCGGCGCAGGAGGCGATGGCGGCCGTCGCCGAGGGCGAGGTGATGAGCGTGATGCCACCGGCCATCGACAGCCTGGGGCGTTCGTCCGGCTTCTCGCTGGCCCTGCAGGCACGCACCGGGCAGAGCCAGGCCGAGTTGCGTGCAGCCCTGCAGCAACTGCTGAAACTGGCGGAGGCCAGCCCGCTGCTGTCGGAGGTGCATGCCGATGGCCTGCCGGCCGGCACCAGCGTGCGGCTGGACATCGACCGCGCCAAGGCCGAGGCGATGGGGGTGGGCTTCGAGCACATCAGCAGCACGCTGTCGGCAGCGATGGGCTCGCAGTACGTCAACGATTTCCCCAACAAGGGCCGGTTGCAGCAGGTGATCCTGCAGGCCGATGCGCCGCACCGGATGGAACTGGAGGACGTGCTGAAGCTGTACGTGCGCAACAGCGAAGGCGGCATGGTGGCGCTGTCCGAACTGGTCACGCCACACTGGACCGAGGCGCCGCTGCAGCTGCAGCGCTATCTCGGTTTCCCGGCGCTGAATCTGTCCGGCGCACCGGCATCGGGCGTCTCGACCGGTCAGGCCATGGCGGAGATGGAGCGGTTGGCCAGGCAGCTGCCCTCCGGCTTCGCCCTGCAGTGGACCAGCCAATCGCTGCAGGAGCGCGAGTCGGGGGCACAGGCGCCGTGGCTGCTGCTGTTGTCGATGCTGGTGGTGTTCCTGGTCCTGGCGGCGCTGTACGAGAGCTGGTCGATTCCACTGGCGGTGATGCTGGTGGTGCCGCTGGGCCTGCTCGGGGCGGTCGCGGCGGTGCTGTTGCGCGGTATGCCCAATGATGTGTTCTTCAAGGTGGGCATGATCACGGTGATCGGGCTGTCGGCGAAGAACGCGATCCTCATCGTCGAGTTCGCGCGGCAGCTGCAGCAGCAGGGGCGCGGCCTGGCCGAAGCGGCGCTGGAGGCGGCGCGGCTGCGCCTGCGGCCGATCGTGATGACCTCGCTGGCGTTCGCGCTGGGCGTGGTGCCGCTGATGCTGGCGCAGGGCGCGTCGAAGGAAACCCAGCAGGCGATCGGAACCGGTGTGTTCGGTGGCATGGTCAGTGCGACCGTGCTGGCGGTGTTCTTCGTGCCGGTCTTCTATGTAGTGGTGCAGGGCGCGCGGCAATGGATCGCGCAACGCCTGCGCAGGCGCCGGCCGATGCCGGAAGGATCCGTGGATGGAACGGGACATCGTTGACGACCTGCATGAACTGCAGTTGATCGCACTGGAGCAGCGTCTGTGCCAGGCGCTGCTGGCCGGCGACCACGATGCACTGGGCACGCTGGTATCGCCAGCGCTGTTCATGATGGATGGACAGGGCGGGCGCATGCTCGAGCTGCCCTGGCTGGGCGAGTGGCTCGCAGGCCATCTGCAGGTGCGCGGCCTGCAGGTGGACACGGTGGAGACGCTGCTGTGCGGGCGGTTGGCGCTGTTGTCCAGCGACGTGCGCCTGGCGGTGTGCCGGCAGGACCGCGAGCGCGAACTGAAACTGCGCCTGCTGCGGGTGTGGACCTGCAGTTCCGGCGACAGCGGCGCTCAACTGCTGTCGATGGCGGTGCTGGCCGCGTGAGCGTGGTCAGGCCGCTTTCAGGCCCCGCTCACCGCCAGGTGATAGGGTCGATCCTCTCAGTAGTGTCGACAAGGAGTCGAGCCATGCGTGTAGTTCCCAGTCTGTTGGCAGCCTCCCTGGCGTTGGTGCTGGCTGCGTGCCAGCCGGCACAGCCGCCCGCCGCGGGCGGCAATGATGCCGCGCCGCCGGCCGCGCCCGAACCGGCTGCCAGCACCGGCACCGGCGTCGGCAGCGAGACCCTGTACCAATGCGGCGATCTGAACGTGCGCGCGACCTTCAATGGCGAGGATGCGGCCACGGTGGTGATCGGCGATCGCACCTTTGCGATGACCTCCGAGCGTGCGGCGTCGGGCGCGAAGTATGGGGATGGCCAGGGCAACAGCTTCTGGACCAAGGGCAGCGATGACGGCCTGTTGAGCCTGAAGGGCGAGCCGGACCGCGAATGCCACGCGGTGGAAGCCACCGAGGGCGATGGCAGCGCCGGCAACGCTGCGTTCCGTGCCACCGGCAACGAGCCGGGCTGGCTGGCCGTCGTGGATGGCGACAAGCCTGGTCTGCAGGTGGAAGTGGACTACGGTGAGCGCCGCTTCGACGTGGCCAAGCCCACCGAAGGTGCCGACGGCTGGAGCGGGAAGGCGTCCGATGGCACCGACGTCAAGCTCAGCTTCCAGCGCACCACCTGCCAGGACGACATGAGTGGCGAATCATTCGACGCCAAGGTGAATCTGACCATCGGCACCCGCCAGTACCACGGCTGCGGCAACTTCGGCGCCCAGCAGCCGTAAGTGATCCATGCAGCCGGGACGGTGCCCGGCTGCATGGAAGATGCTGCCTGCGGCGGCGTGCGCCGCAGGCAGCACGAGGCGCTTAGTCGGCGCGTCCGGCGAATTCACCGGTGGCGGTGTTCACCAGCACGCGTTCGCCGTTGACGATGTACTCGGGCACCATGATCTCGATACCGGTGTTGAGCTTGGCCGGCTTCGGGCGCTTGGTGGCGGTGCCACCCTTCAGTTCCGGCGGGGTCTCGATCACTTCCAGCACCACCGAGGCCGGCAGCTGGATCGCCACCGGCTGCTCGTCGATCACCTGCACGTAGATGCCGGTCAGGCCGTCGGTGATGTAGCCGGCGTCGTCGCCGATCACGTCCGCGTCCAGCGTGTACGGGGTGTAGTCCTCGTCATCGAGGAACACGAAAGCGTCGCCGTCCTTGTACGAGTAGGTGGACTGGCGGCGCAGCAGTTCAACCTCGACCAGGTTGTCGTCGGCATCGAAGCTGGCGTCGAGCTTGTTGCCGCCCGGCACGCTGTACATGATGAAACGGAAGCGGACGTTGCCGCCGCGACCCTGCGGCGAGCTGCGCTCGATGTCGCGGATCTGGTACACGCCGTTGTTGTACTCGACGACGTTGCCCTTCTTGATGTCGTTGGCTTTCATGATGATGTTGGTCGTTGGGGGAGGGCGCCGTCCCGGCGCCCGGGGGAATCACTTCGGAGCGAGGCGGGTAGCGCCGTCCAGGCGGATGGTCTCGCCATTGAGATAGGTGTTGCCAAGGATGAAGCCGACCAGGCTGGCGAAGTCTTCCGGCTTGCCCAGGCGCGACGGGAACGGGATCGAGGCCGCCAGCGACTGCTGCACGGCTTCGGGCATGCCGTCGACCATCGGCGTCCAGAACACGCCCGGCGCAATCGTGTTGACGCGGATGCCGAAGCGCGACAGTTCGCGTGCCATCGGCAGCGTCATCGAGACCACGCCGCCCTTGCTGGCGGCATACGCGGCCTGGCCGATCTGGCCTTCATAGGCGGCGATGCTGGCGGTGTTGATGATCACGCCGCGCTCGCCGTCGGTGCCGGCCTCGTTGTGCTGCATGCGGTTGGCCGCGGCCTTGGCCACGTTGAAGCTGCCGACCAGGTTGACCATCACCGTGCCCTGGAAGTCGGCCAGCGGCATCGGGCCCTCTTTGCCGAGCACGCGACCGGCGCCGAGGATGCCGGCGCAGTTCATCGCCACGTTCAGGCCACCGAGGAAATCGTGGGCCTGGTCGATGGCGGTGGCCACGGCCGCCTCATCGCTGACGTTGACGTTGAAATAGCGGGCCTTGTCTGCACCCAGTCCGGCAATGGCGGCTGCGCCCTTGTCGTCGTTGAGGTCGAACAGGGCCACCTTGCCGCCCTGGGCGACGAGGTGCTGGGCCACGGCCAGGCCGAGGCCAGAGACGCCGCCAGTGATCACGGCACGTACGGAAGACAGCTGCATTGAACGGTCCTGCAGGTTCGAGAACCGCCGATTCTAACGGAAGCCACGACCGTCGCTGTTGTGCACTGCGCCGCCTTTGCGGTGCGGCGCGGTGCGGCGGTCAGCCGGCGGCCGCCAGCGCCTGTCCGGTGCGGCTGGCGGTGGCGCGGCCAAGCAGGCCGGCCAGCCAGCGGCCGGTCTCGGCCAGTGCCGGCAGGTTCACGCCGCTGTCCAGGCCCAGGCCCTGCAGCAGGTAGACCACGTCTTCGCTGGCCACATTGCCGCTGGCTCCCTTGGCATACGGGCAGCCCCCGGCGCCCGACACCGCGCTGTCGACCACGCGCACGCCTTCTTCCAGGCAGGTGGCGATGTTGGCGATGGCCTGGCCATAGGTGTCGTGGAAGTGCACGGCCAGCGCCGTCATCGGAATCTCGGCGGCGACCGCCTGCAGCATCGCCCGTGCCTTGCGCGGGGTGCCGACGCCGATGGTGTCGCCCAACGAGATTTCGTAGCAGCCCATCTGGTGCAGGGCACGGGCCACGCGCACCACGTCGGCCAGCGGCACGTCGCCCTGGTAGGGGCAGCCGAGCACGGTGGACACGTAGCCGCGCACACGCACGCCATCGGCGGCGGCACGGCGCAGGATCGGCTCGAAACGGGCCAGCGACTCGTCGATGCCGGCATTGGTGTTGGTGCGGTTGAATGCCTCGGAGGCGGCGGTGAACACCGCCACTTCCTCGACGCCGACCGCACGCGCACGGTCGTAACCCTGTTCGTTCGGCACCAGTACCGGGTAATGGATGCCGGGCCTGCGCTGGATACCGGCATAGACCTCGGCGGCGTCGGCCAGCTGCGGAATCCACTTGGGGCTGACGAAACTGGTCGCTTCGATGCTGCGCAGGCCGGTGGCCGACAACCGGTTGATCAGTTCGATCTTGTCGGCGGTGGACACCGACTGCTTTTCGTTCTGCAGGCCGTCACGCGGACCGACTTCGACGATGCGGACGTAGTCGCTCATACCTCTACCTCGGAGCCGGGGCGGTGGCAGACCGCTTCGATGTTGTTGCCGTCCGGGTCGAGCACGAAGGCGCCGTAGTAATCCGGGTGGTACCACGGGCGCAGGCCGGGGGCGCCATTGTCGCGGCCGCCGGCGGCGAGGGCGGCGGCATGGAAGGCGTCCACCTGCGCGCGGCTGGCGCAGGCGAAGGCGACGTGTATGCCGTGGCTGGCGGTGCCGCCATTGCCGAGCCAGAAGAACGGCTTGCCGTCGCTACCGAAGCCGATGTGGTCGTGGGCGCCGGTCTGTTCGGCGGTCACTTCCATCACCACGCCGATCTGCAGCGGCGCCAGCGCCCGCAGGAAAAAGGCCTTGCTGCGCGCCAGGTCGGCGCTGGTCAAACCAAGATGATCGAGCATGTTCAGGCTTCCGTGACCCAGTGGGGAGCGCGCTTGTCGAGGAACGCGCCCAGGCCTTCCTGGCCCTCGGCGGAGACCCGCAGGCGCGCGATCAGCGCGGCATTATCCCGATCCAGCGCGTCGCGATCATGGCTGTCGCGGACCTGCCGGACCAGCTGCTTGGCGGTGGACGAGGCGATCGGGCCGGCCTTGTCGAGCAGGGCCAGCTGGCGTTCCAGTGCCTCGTCCAGGCGCTCGGGCTCGACCAGCTGGTGGACCAGGCCGATGCGCAGCGCGGTATCGGCGTCGAAGTGCTCGCCGGTGGCGAACCAGCGCCGGGCCTGGCGCGGACCGATGGCCTCGATCACGTAGGGCGAAATCACCGCCGGCAGCAGGCCGAGGCGGCTTTCGGTCAGGCCGAAGCGGGCCGAGGTGCTGGCGATGGCGATGTCGCAGCAGGCGACCAGGCCGACACCGCCGCCGAAGGCGGCGCCGTGGACCCGGGCCAGGGTCGGCTTGGGCAGCTCGTCCAGGGTGCGCATCAGCCTTGCCAGGGCCAGCGAGTCCTCGCGGTTGTCCGCCTCGCTGGCGGCGGCCATGCCACGCATCCACTGCATGTCGGCCCCGGCCGAGAAGGAGGCGCCGTGGCCGGCCACCACCACCGCGCGGACCGCATCATCGCGGCCGGCGGCTTCCAGCGCGGCAGTCAGCCGGGCGATCAGGCTGGCATCAAAGGCGTTGTGCAGCTCCGGCCGGTTCAGCCAGAGGGTGAGGACGGCGCCACGGCGCTCGATCTGCAAAGCATCGTTCATGGGATTCCAGGGTCACTCCATACCTGTATGGATCATAGCGGGCCATTGGTCATGGGCCATGACGCGACGCGGGAATGTTAGAATCGAGAACCATTTACATCCAGCAGAGATTACGCTAGATGACGCTGTCCGAACTGCCGCTGCACACCTCGGCCGTGGTCGAGTCCGTGCAGGACCTGCATGCCAACGATGCCATTGCCCGTCGCCTGCGCGAGCTGGGTTTCGTCAAGGGCGAGGAAGTGCGCCTGGTGGCCAAGGGCCCGGTAGGCGGGGAGCCGCTGCTGGTGCAGGTCGGGTTCACCCGGTTCGCGCTGCGCATCAGTGAAGCCAAGCGCGTCGTGGTTGACGCCGCCAGCCAGGAACGACGTGCATGACCTCTACTGCCTCCACCGCCCCCCTGCGCGTCGCGCTGGTCGGTAACCCGAACAGTGGCAAGACCGCCCTGTTCAACCAGCTGACCGGCAGCCGGCAGAAGGTCGCCAACTACACCGGCGTCACCGTCGAACGCAAGGAAGGCCGCCTGCGCGCGCCGTCTGGTCGTGAATTCGCGGTGCTCGACCTGCCGGGCGCGTACAGCCTGCAGCCGGCCAGCCTGGACGAGGCGATCACCCGCGATCTGTGCCGTGGCTTCTACCCGGGCGAAGCCGCGCCGGACGTGCTGCTGTGCGTGATCGACGCCACCAACCTGCGCCTGCACCTGCGCTTCGCGCTGGAACTGCGCGAGCTGGGCAAGCCGATGGTGGTGGCGCTGAACATGGTCGATGCTGCCCAGCGCCGTGGCATCCAGGTGGACGTGGCCGCGCTGGAGCGCGAGCTGGGCGTGCCGGTGGTGGAAACCGTGGCGGTGCGCAAGCAGGGTGCCAAGGCGCTGGTCGAGCGCCTGGATGCGATGGTGCCGCACCTGGATGCACCGGTGCCGGGCCCGGAAGGCGGCATCGACTACCACGCCAAGGTGCGCCAGATCCTGTCGGTGGCCGTGCGCATGCCGGCACGTACCGCCAAGATCGATGACGCACTGGACCGCTGGCTGCTGCACCCGGTGTTCGGCCTGGTCAGCCTGGCGGTGGTGATGTTCCTGATTTTCCAGGCGGTGTACGCCTGGGCAACGCCGCTGATGGATGCCATCGAGGCCGGCTTCGCCTGGCTCGGCGCATTCGTCGGCAGCGTGCTGCCGGAAGGGCCGCTGGCCAGCCTGCTGACCGACGGCATCATCGCCGGCGTCGGTGGCGTGGTGGTGTTCCTGCCGCAGATCCTGATCCTGTTCTTCTTCATCCTGGTGCTGGAAGAGTCCGGCTACCTGCCACGTGCGGCCTTCCTGCTCGACCGCATGATGGCGGCCGCCGGCCTGTCCGGTCGCTCGTTCATCCCGCTGCTGTCCAGCTTCGCCTGTGCGGTGCCGGGCATCATGTCCACCCGCAGCATCCAGGACCCGCGCGACCGCCTGGCCACGATCCTGGTCGCGCCGCTGATGACCTGCTCGGCGCGCCTGCCGGTGTATGCGCTGCTGATTGGTGCGTTCATCCCGCAGAAGACGGTGTGGGGCGTGTTCAACCAGCAGGGCCTGGTGCTGTTCGGCCTGTATGCGGCCGGCATCCTCAGTGCGCTGGCGATGTCGTGGATCATGAAGAAGTGGCGCCGCGACAAGAGCGAGCATCCGCTGATGCTGGAGCTGCCGTCGTACCGCCTGCCGCATGTGCGCGACCTGGCGGTGGGCCTGTACGAGCGCGGCATGATCTTCCTCAAGCGCGTCGGCGGCATCATCCTGGCGCTGACCATCCTGCTGTGGGTGCTGCTGTCGTTCCCGGCGGCGCCGGTGGGCGCCACGATGCCGGCCATCGACTACAGCTACGCCGGCCAGATCGGCCACGCGATGGCGGTGTTCTTCGCGCCGCTGGGCTTCAACTGGCAGATCTGCATCGCGCTGATCCCGGGCCTGGCCGCGCGCGAAGTGGCCGTGTCCTCGCTGGCCACCGTGTATGCGCTGTCGGCGGCCGATGACGATGCCGCCAGCCAGGCGCTGACCCCGCTGATCAGCGACGGCTGGTCGCTGGCCACTGCATTGTCGCTGCTGGTCTGGTACATCTACGCCCCGATGTGCATCTCGACGCTGGCCACCATCAAGCGCGAGACCAATTCGTGGAAGACGATGGCCTTTTCGGCGTTCTACCTGTTCGCCGCGGCCTACGTGGCGGCGCTGATCACCTACCAGGTGACCCGGGCGCTGGGAGGCGGCTGATGGACAGCGGATTGCTGCTGCAATACCTGATCATCGCGGTGGCCGTGCTGGTCAGTGCCTGGGTGGTGTTGAAGAAGCAGTTCCCAGGCACCGTGCGCAGGGTGCGCGGCGCACTGGCGCTGGCCCTGCTGAAGCCGGGCCGCGCCGCCTGGCTGCAGGGGCTGGGGCGGAAGATCGCGCCGCCGGCGACGGGCGGCGGTGGCGCATGTGGCGGTTGCGACAGCTGTGGGCCGACCAAGAAGTAGCGTCGAGCTTGCTCGACGGCGGACGCCCGGTGGACGCGGACTTCACCCGGTGGGCGCGAACTTCTCCCGGTGGGTGCGAACCTTGGTTCGCACGCTTCCCGGGTTCAGACCTCTCTACGGATGATCGCCCGGAAGCTTCCGTCCCGATTCAATCGCCGCACCGACTCGCGGTTTCCGTGGGCTGCCGCGAAGCCCGCCACATCGGCAAGGGCCCCGAGCAGCAGGCCTTTCAGCGCATCACGATTGCCGGCCTCCAGCAGATCATCCAGATCCTGCTGGATGAAGGCCCGGCGCAGACCGGGCGTCTCTTCGATCCGCCAGTCGACATGCGGCGTGGGAATGCTGGAGCGGTACCTGAACGCAGTTTCCAGATCGGAAGGTGCAAGCGGATACTCAAGCAGCTCTGGAAAGTAGAGCCCGGCATTCACATAGAAGCCCCGGTGTTCGCTGGCGCGTTGGTGGTTCACGACAAGCAAGGCGCCCTCCAGCAGCCGGTAGCGGGTGGTGGTGGTCCCGGCAAAGCCTGTCTTCCTTGCGCATCTGCTGAAGACCGTCGCGGATTTCATGGGGCCCGCCTGGGCTGGAGGAAGGGCCCACAGCCTTGTCGCGCCGTGCGCGAGGGTCAATTGGCAAACGCGACACGCGCAACGAGCGCCCCAGGTGGGTGCGAACCTTGGTTCGCACGCCTTGCCCCTGGCCTGAATCTACCTGGCGCGGGAACCGAGCTCCGCTGCCAGCGCCAGCCACCTGCTGCGTTGCGCCGGCGTGCTGCTGCGCACCGCACCGAGGCGGCTGATCTTCACTGGGCGGAAGCCGCAGAACGCCAGGATGGTGGCGCGGATCTGCGCAATGCCCGGGTCGCGGTAGATCCAGCGGTAATACCAGGGCGGTGTGTCCAGGGTGGTGATCACCCGTGCGCTGCGGCCGGCCAGGAGCCGATCCCACCACACCGAATCGCGCCGGTAGCGGAAGGCGTACCCCGGCAGCAGCACGCGGTCGAAGAAACCCTTCAGCAGGGCCGGCATCGCGCCCCACCAGGTGGGATAGACCAGCACCAGGTGATCGCAGGCTTCGATCGCATCGGCGACGTCCTGCAGATCGGCTTCCAGTGGCTGGATCTGGCGGTAGCCGTGGCGCAGCACCGGGTCGAATTCGAGCTCGCCCAATGCAATCAGGCGCACCCGGTGGCCGGCGTTTTCGGCAGCGGTGGCGTAGCGCTGGGCGAGGGCGCCGCACAGGCTGTCGCGGTCGGGGTGGCCCAGCAGGACAAGGATGGAGCGGGACACGGCAACCTCGGGCAATGGAAAGTGCGCGAGGGTGGGCTATGCCCCAGGGGCAGAGTCAAACGCCGGGTCAGGCGCCGACAGGGCAGCCGCTGGGCTGCAGGACGCAGTCGCCACTGCCGGAGTGCAGCCACTGCCGTAGTTCGTCGCTGACCTGCTGCAGGTCAAGCTCGACCTGTTCCAGCCGTGCGCGCTCGCTGGCAATGCGGCTGCGCTGCTGCTCCAGCAGGGCCAGCACGGCCGGCCAGTCGAGCCGCCCATCGCGGCCCTGCAGCTGCGAGACCGCCGCCAGGGAGATGCCCAGTGCGAGTGCCTGGCGGATCAGCTGCACCCAGGCCACGTCCTGCTCGCTGTAATCCCGGTAGCGGTTCACGCGCGGCACCGGGGGCAGCAGGCCGCGCGCCTCGTACAGGCGGATGGCCTTGGCGCTGGCGCCGGTCAGGCGGCTGACCTCGGAGATGCGCATCGGCTCAGTCCCGCACCAGCCCGCCATCGACCACCAGGTTCTGGCCGGTCACCGCGCGCGACCAGGGGCTGGCGAAGAACAGCGCCGCATCGGCGAACTCGACCGGGGTGGTGACGCCGCGCAGCGGGGTGTTGGCGGCGATGTAGTCGAACACCGCCTCGGGCGTGGCAGCGCTGGCATCGGTGGTGCGCAGCAGGCCGCCGGACAGCATGTTGACGGTGATGCCATGCGGGCCGAGGTCGCCAGCCAGGGTGCGGGTCAGTGACAGCAGCGCGGCCTTGGCCGCAGTGTAGTCGTGGTAGGGCACGACCGGGTTCTGGAACAGGTTGGTGCCGATGTTGATGACGCGGCCGAAACGGCGCGCCTGCATGCCGGGCAGCGCGGCCTGCACGGTGTTGAGCGCGCCACGCACGCTGCCCTCGAACTGCGCCTGGAAGGCCGGCCAGCCGATATCGGCAGCGCTGTCGCGCGCATCGCCATTGAACGAGAAGCTCGCCAGCGCGTTGTTGACCACGGTGGTGACGCCCTGGCCGAAGTGCGCCAGCGCCTGCTGCAGTATGGCGTCGACCTGGGCGCGGTCGGTGACGTCGGCCGGCAGCGCGATCGCCTGTCCGCCCAGTTCGGCAGCCAGGGCCCGTGCAGTGACCTCGCTGCGGCGGTAGTTCACGATGACGCGCGCGCCCTGCGCGGCGAAGGCGCGGGCGATGTGCGTGCCAAGGCCGCGGCCGGCGCCGGTGACCAGCACCAGTTGTTCGCTGATCTGCATGGTGGAACTGCCATCCATTGCGTGAAAGGGCATGCAGCGTAGCAGCGATGGCGCTTGCCGGAGCGGGTGCGCTGCCGCTAGCCTGCGGGCATGAACCAGACTCCCCTGCGATTGCTCATTCACGGCGCCTCCGGGCGCATGGGCCAGGCCCTGCTGCGGCTGGCTGCTGAACACCCCGAAACCCTGCAGATCGTGGCGGCGGTGACCGGCCGCGCGCCGGCCCAGCGCGTGGTCGACGGCGTGCCGTTCTTCGCCGCCAGCGAGCTGCCCGGCGCGCCGGTGTTCGATGTGGCAATCGACTTCAGCCTGCCGGAGGGTTTCGACCCGATGCTGGCGCTGTGCGTGGAGCGGGGCGCGGGCCTGGTGTCGGGCACCACCGGCATCTCCAGTACGCAGCGCCAGGCGCTGGAGGCCGCGGCAGCGAAGATCCCGCTGGTCTGGGCCTCGAACTTCAGCCTGGGCGTGGCGGTGCTGGACGAGCTGGTCGAGCGCGCCGCACAGGCGCTGGCCGGCTGGGACTGTGACATCGTCGAATCGCACCACACCCAGAAGAAGGACGCGCCGTCGGGCACCGCGCTGACCCTGGGGGCGGCCGCGCAGCGGGGTGGGGCGCAGCCGCACTACGCCAGCCTGCGTGCCGGCGATATCGTCGGCGAGCATCTGGTGCAGTTCACCGGCCTCGGTGAGCGCATCGAGCTGGTGCACCGGGCCACCAACCGCGACATTTTTGCCCGCGGCGCGCTGTTCGCCGCCCGCCAGCTGCACGGCCGGGCGGCCGGCAGCTACCGGGTGCGGGACCTGCTGGCGTAAGGCGGTGGTGCCGGCCGCTGGCCGGCAACGTCCGGGCGCCCGATGGCAGGGGGATTGCCGGCCAGCGGCCGGCACGACCAGGCGGCGGCCCGCGCATACGCCGCCGGATTGAAATGAATGCGCAATCGCCTGTTCATGAACAGCGATAACCGCTGGCGCGAGCGCCCCGGCAGCGCTACAATTCGCACTCGCCGAATCACGAAAGCCGGACCGGTCCCAGACCGTACGTCCGCGCTTTTTTGCAACCGGATTTCCGTGAAGCGCAGGCGTGACTTCGGCAGCCCCCTCGGTAGCCAAAGTGAGATTTCCGTGACCCAAGCCGCAATCCTCGTCCTCGAAGACGGCACCGTATTCGAGGGCGAATCCGTAGGCGCGCCCGGCCTGTCCGTCGGTGAGGTGGTGTTCAACACCGCCATGACCGGTTACCAGGAAGTGTTGACCGACCCGTCCTACGCCCGGCAGATGGTCACGCTGACCTATCCGCATATCGGCAACACCGGCATGACCGACCAGGACAATGAAGCGTCCAAGGTGTGGTCGGCCGGCCTGATCGTGCGCGACGTGCCGCGCCGCCCCAGCAACTGGCGCAGCCAGGTGTCGCTGCAGGACTGGCTGATCCAGCGTGGCGTGGTCGCCATCGCCGGCATCGACACCCGCAAGCTGACCCGCATCCTGCGCGAGAAGGGCGCGCAGAACGGTGCGCTGATGGCCGGCGACATCGACGTGGAAAAGGCACTGGAAGCCGCCCGCAAGTTCCCGGGCCTGAAAGGCATGGATCTGGCCAAGGTCGTCACTACCGAGAAGACCTACACCTGGACCGAGGGCCAGCTGGACCTGGATGCCAACGCCTTCGCCAGCGTGCCGGCGAAGTTCAAGGTCGTGGCCTACGATTTCGGCGTGAAGACCAACATCCTGCGCATGCTGGCCGAGCGCGGCTGCGAAGTGACCGTAGTGCCGGCGCAGACCCCGGCCGCCGAAGTGCTGGCGCTGAAGCCGGACGGCGTGTTCCTGTCCAATGGCCCGGGTGACCCGGAACCGTGCGACTACGCCATCGAAGCGATCAAGACCTTCATCGACGTGAAGATCCCGACCTTCGGCATCTGCCTGGGCCACCAGCTGCTGGGCCTGGCCTCGGGCGCCAAGACCATGAAGATGGGCCACGGCCACCACGGTGCCAACCACCCGGTGCAGGACCTGGACAACGGCCGGGTAATGATCACCTCGCAGAACCACGGCTTCGCGGTTGATGAATCGACCCTGCCGGCGACCCTGCGCGTGACCCACCGTTCGCTGTTCGACGGCACCAACCAGGGCATCGCCCGCACCGACGTGCCGGCGTTCTCGTTCCAGGGTCACCCGGAAGCGTCGCCCGGCCCGACCGATGTCGGTCCGCTGTTCGACCGTTTCGTGGCCCTGATGGAACAGAGCAAGGCGTGATCAGTACGTCGCCGGCTTGCCGGTGGCGTCGCGATGGACCGTAAGCCCCCGCATCGCTGCTGCCGCTGGCGCGGCGCTGCGGATCAAGATTCCTGATCGACAGCGTGCGATCACCCCCCTTGTCACGCTGTACTGACTTAGAGAAGAAAATGCCCAAGCGCACTGACCTCAAGACCATCCTCATCATCGGTGCTGGCCCGATCGTCATCGGCCAGGCCTGCGAGTTCGACTACTCCGGCGCCCAGGCCTGCAAGGCCCTGCGCGACGAGGGTTACCGCGTGGTGCTGGTCAACAGCAACCCGGCCACGATCATGACCGACCCGGAGATGGCCGACGCCGTCTACATCGAGCCGATCAACTGGCAGACGGTCGAGAAGATCATCGCCAAGGAAAAGCCTGATGCCCTGCTGCCGACCATGGGTGGCCAGACCGCGCTGAACTGCGCGCTGGACCTGGCCGACCACGGCGTGCTGGAGAAGTACAACGTCGAACTGATCGGTGCCAAGCGCGAAGCGATCCGCATGGCCGAAGACCGCGAGCTGTTCCGCGTGGCCATGGGTGAGATCGGCCTGGAATGCCCGACCGCTGCCGTCGCCCACACCCTGGACGAAGCGCTGGAGATCCAGACCCGCGTCGGTTACCCGACCATCATCCGCCCCAGCTTCACCCTGGGCGGCAGCGGTGGCGGCATCGCCTACAACCGCGAAGAGCTGGTCGAGATCGTCAGCCGTGGCCTGGAACTTTCGCCGACCACCGAAGTGCTGGTCGAAGAGTCGGTGCTGGGCTGGAAGGAATTCGAGATGGAAGTGGTCCGCGATACCGCGGACAACTGCATCATCGTCTGCTCGATCGAGAACCTGGACCCGATGGGTGTGCACACCGGCGACTCGATCACCGTGGCCCCCGCGCAGACCCTGACCGACAAGGAATACCAGCGCCTGCGCGATGCTTCCATCGCCGTGCTGCGCAAGATCGGCGTGGATACCGGTGGTTCGAACGTGCAGTTCGGCATCAACCCGAAGACCGGCCGCGTGGTCGTGATCGAGATGAACCCGCGCGTGTCGCGTTCCTCGGCGCTTGCGTCCAAGGCCACCGGCTTCCCGATTGCCAAGGTCGCCGCCAAGCTGGCCGTGGGTTACACCCTGGACGAACTGAAGAACGAGATCACCGGCGGCCTGACCCCGGCCTCGTTCGAGCCGTCGATCGACTACGTGGTCACCAAGATTCCGCGTTTCGCCTTCGAGAAGTTCCCGGCTGCCGACGCCCGCCTGACCACCCAGATGAAGTCGGTGGGCGAGGTGATGGCGATGGGCCGCACCTTCCAGGAGTCGGTGCAGAAGGCCCTGCGTGGCCTGGAAACCGGCAAGGTCGGCTTCGATCCGACCGGCCTGGACCTGGCCAACGAAGAAGACCTGCAGACCCTGCGCCGCGAGCTGAAGGCGCCGGGCCCGGAGCGCCTGTTCTTCGTCGCCGATGCCTTCCGCGCCGGCATGAGCGTGGAAGAGATCTACGCGCTGTCGTTCATCGACCACTGGTTCCTGGACCAGATCGAGGAAATCATCGCGGCCGAAGCTGAGGTGACTGCGGGCGGCATCGATGCACTCGACGCGGCGCGCCTGCGCAAGCTCAAGCGCGCCGGTTTCTCCGACGCCCGCCTGGCCCAGCTGACCGGCACCAATGAAGCGGCCATCCGCGCTCTGCGTCGTGCGCACAAGGTGCGCCCGGTCTACAAGCGCGTGGACTCCTGTGCCGGTGAATTCTCCACCGGTACTGCCTACCTTTACTCGACCTACGAGGACGAGTGCGAGGCCGCGCCGACCAACCGCGACAAGATCATGATCCTGGGCGGTGGCCCGAACCGCATCGGCCAGGGCATCGAGTTCGACTACTGCTGCGTGCACGCGGCGCTGGCACTGCGCGAGGATGGTTATGAAACCATCATGGTCAACTGCAACCCGGAAACCGTGTCGACCGACTACGACACCTCCGACCGCCTGTACTTCGAACCGCTGACCCTGGAAGACGTGCTGGAAATCGTCGAGCTGGAACAGCCGAAGGGCGTGATCGTGCAGTACGGCGGCCAGACCCCGTTGAAGCTGGCACGTGCGCTGGAAGCCAACGGCGTGCCGGTGATCGGCACCAGCCCGGACTCGATCGACCTGGCCGAAGACCGCGAGCGCTTCCAGCAGCTGGTCGATACGCTGGGCCTGAAGCAGCCGCCGAACCGCATCGCCCGCAACGACCAGGAAGCCCTGCTGCTGGCCCGCGAGATCGGCTACCCGCTGGTGGTGCGCCCGAGCTACGTGCTGGGTGGCCGCGCGATGGAAATCGTCTACGGCGAATCCGACCTGGCCCGCTACGTGCGTGACGCGGTGAAGGTGTCCAACGATTCGCCGGTGCTGCTGGACCGCTTCCTCGACAACGCCGTCGAGTGCGACGTGGACATCATCGCCGACAAGGACGGCAACGTCCTGATCGGTGGTGTGATGGAGCACATCGAAGAAGCCGGCGTGCACTCGGGTGACTCGTCCTGCTCGCTGCCGCCGTACTCGCTGTCGGCCAAGACCCAGGCCGAACTGCGCCGCCAGGTGGTGGAGCTGGCCAAGGCCCTGAACGTGGTCGGCCTGATGAACACCCAGTTCGCTATCCAGACCAGCGAAGAGGGCGATGACACCATCTACCTGCTGGAAGTGAACCCGCGTGCCTCGCGCACCGTGCCGTTCGTGTCCAAGGCCACCGGCATGCCGCTGGCCAAGATCGCCGCGCGCTGCATGGCTGGCACGACCCTGGCCGAGCAGGGCGCGACCAAGGAAATCGTGCCGGACTACTACTCGGTGAAGGAAGCGATCTTCCCGTTCGCCAAGTTCCAGGGCGTCGACCCGATCCTTGGGCCGGAAATGCGCTCCACTGGCGAGGTGATGGGCGTGGGCCGCACCTTCAACGCCGCCTTCGCGCGTGCGCAGGAAGCCGGTGGCATCAAGGCGCCGCCGGTCGGCAAGGCCTTCGTCTCGGTCCGCGATCCGGACAAGAAGCGCGTGCTGCCGGTGGCCAAGGCGCTGCTGGCGCGTGGCTACAGCCTGGTCGCCACCCGTGGCACCGCCGCATGGCTGCAGCAGCACGGCATGGACTGCGAGATCATCAACAAGGTGGTCGAAGGTCGCCCGCACATCGTCGATTCGATCAAGAACGGCGAGATCGTCTACATCGTCAACACGACCGAAGGTCGTTCGGCGATCAACGACTCGTTCTCGATCCGTCGCGAGGCGCTGCAGCACCGCGTCACCTACTCGACCACCATTGCCGGCGCCAAGGCGCTGGTGGATTCACTGGAATTCCGCGGCACCGGCCCCGTCTGGTCGTTGCAGGAGCTGCACAAGGAGTTGAATGCATGAGAGCCCCCATCACCATGAAGGGCGCGCAGAAGCTGCGCGACGAACTGGATCACCTGAAGTCGGTCAAGCGCCCGAAGGTGATCGCCGCGATCGCCGAAGCGCGTGAGCACGGTGACCTGAAGGAGAACGCCGAGTACCACGCCGCGCGCGAGGAACAGGGCTTCATCGAAGGTCGCATCAAGCAGCTGGAAGGCGAGCTGTCGCACGCCGAGATCATCGACGTGAGCAAGCTCAATGCCGGCTCCAAGGTGGTGTTCGGTGCCAGCGTGACCCTGGCCGACGTGGAAACCGACGAAGAGAAGAAGTACCAGATCGTCGGTGACCTGGAAGCGGACATCAAGCTGGGCCTGATCGCCATTTCCTCGCCTGTGGCGCGCGCGATGATCGGCAAGCTGGAAGGCGATTCGATCGTGATCGACGCGCCGGCCGGCCAGCGCGAGTACGAGATCGTCAGCGTCAGCTACGTGGACTGACGAGGTGGCAACGGCGACCCTGCTGTTGCCGGCGCGCAGCCGCCTTGCGGCGGCTGCATTGCCGGACGACGTGGCGCGCGCCCTGGGGCGCGCCACTGCTTTGCAGCTGGACGCCGGTGAGCGCGCCCAGCTGCAGCGTCATTTCACAGTGGCCGCGCCGCAGTGGCCGGTGGCTGCGTTGACCCGCCAGCGTGACGTCGGCGATGCCGCCGGCGCCCGCTGGCTGCGCGCCGATCCGGCCTGCATGGTGCCGGACATGCACGGCGCGCGGATGATGGCCTACGGCGAAACGCTGCGGCCGACCCTGGCCGACAGCCTGGCCCTGTTGCCGGTGCTGCAGCCGTTGTTTGCCGATGCCGGGTTCGTGCTCGACGCACCGGATCCTTCGCGCTGGTACCTGCGGCTTCCGATCGACCTGGCGCTGCCCGAGTTCGACAACCCGGACGAAGTGCTGGGCGATGACCTGTTCTCGCACCTGCCGGAAGGCGAGGGTGGCCGCCGTTGGCGGGCCTTGATGACCGAGGCGCAGGTGCTGCTGCACAACCATTCCTGGAACCAGCAGCGCGTGGCCCAGGGACAACAACCTATCAATTCACTCTGGTTCTGGGGTGGTGGCGTGATGCCGGTGTCGGTCAGCACGGCGCATGCGCAGGTGCGCAGTCGTGATGCCCTGCTGCAGGGCCTGGCGCTGGCGGCTGGCGTGGCGGTGGATGGCGAGCAGGCGGTGGATGCGCTGGTCGACCTGCGCCAACTGCGTTCATCGCAGCAGTTGGGCAATGATGCGATCCGGCCGCTGCTGGCCGCGCTGAAGCGAGGCGAGCTGCAGCGACTGGTGCTGGACTTCGAAGACGGCCTGCAGTTCCAGCTGGACCGTGGCCAGCGCTGGCAGTTCTGGAAGAAGCCGCGGCAGCTGCACGACTGAGCACCCGATTGGATCCAGTAGAGTCGACCGTTGGCCGACTGCCTTTCGCCCGGATGCAGGAAGCCGCGCGCGTTGCGCGATGATCCACCAACAGTCGGCTCTACCCGCCGGTGGCTGTGGGGGTATCATCCTCCTGTCTTTCGTAACCGGCGATGCCGATGTCCCTTGCCGCCGATGCTGTACAGCCATCCCCTGATACCCCGACGATCCGCCGCCGCGATGCGGTCGCACCCGGCCGCTGGCCGGAGGGCACGCTGCCGCTGTTGGCCAGGTTGTACGCAGCGCGTGGCGCGGAAACGCCGGAGCTGGCACTGCCGAAACTGGGCAATCTGCACGCGCCCGAGCTGCTGACCGGCATCGATGATGCAGTGGGCCTGCTGGTCGAGGCCATCGCCAATGACAAGCGCATCCTGGTGGTCGGCGATTTCGATTGTGATGGCGCTACCGCCTGCGCGGTGGGCGTGCGCGGCCTGCGCATGCTGGGCGCGCAACATGTCTTCCACGCGGTGCCGAACCGCATGGTGCACGGCTACGGCCTGTCGCCGTCGCTGGTGGAGGAGCTGGCCGAGCTGCGGCCGGACCTGCTGGTCACGGTCGACCATGGCATTGCCTGCCACGCGGGCGTGACCGCGGCCAAGGCGCGTGGCTGGCAGGTGCTGGTCACCGACCATCACCTGCCGGGCCCGCAGCTGCCGCCGGCTGATGTCATCGTCGATCCGAACCTGGATGGCGATGCCTTCCCCAGCAAATCGCTGGCCGGTGTCGGCGTGATCTTCTACGTGCTGATGGCGTTGCGCCGGCAGATGCGCGAGGCCGGCGTCTTCGCCGATGGCAAGGGCCCGGACCTGACCACACTGCTGGACCTGGTGGCGGTCGGTACCGTCGCCGACCTGGTGGCGCTGGATCCGAACAACCGTGCGCTGGTCAGCGCGGGCCTGCGCCGGCTGCGTGCCGGGCAGGGCTGTGTCGGCCTGCGAGCGCTGATCGAAGCCAGTGGCCGCGATGCCGCACGGCTGACCGCCACCGACATCGGCTTCGCACTTGGGCCGCGCCTGAACGCTGCAGGCCGGCTGGAGGACATGGCGCTGGGCATCGCGCTGCTGCTGACCGAGGATCCGCGGCAGGCACGCGACATCGCGCAGACACTTGAGCAGATCAATTCGGAACGGCGCGCGGTGCAGCAGTCGATGACCGACGACGCCGAGCAGGCGTTGACCCGCGTGGTGCTGGACATGGATGGACAGCGGCCGGTGGCGGCCTGCCTGTTCGATGCTGACTGGCACCCGGGCGTGGTGGGCCTGGTCGCGTCGAAGATGAAGGACCGCCTGCATCGCCCGGTGATCGCCTTCGCCCCGGCCGAACCGGGCGCCGACACGCTGCGTGGCTCGGCCCGGTCGATTCCCGGCCTGCACATCCGTGACGCGCTGGCGCTGGTCGACGCGCGCCATCCGGGCCTGATCGAACGTTTCGGTGGGCATGCGATGGCCGCCGGCCTCAGCCTGCGCCTGGATCACGTTGACGACTTCAAGGCCGCCTTCATCGCCGTGGTGCTGGAAATGCTCGACCCGGCGGCCCTGCAGCAGCAGGTCCTCAGCGACGGCGAACTGGCGGCGGACGAGCTCGACCATCGCCATGCCGACGCGCTGCGCCTGGCCGGGCCGTGGGGTCAGGGCTTCCCGGAACCGCTGTTCGACGGCCATTTCGAAGTGGCCAACTGGCGCGTGCTGAAGGAGCGCCACCTGAAGCTGGAACTACGCCTTCCGGGCGTGCCCGGCACGATCAACGCCATCCACTTCGGCGGCTGGCACGGCAATGCACCGGCGCGCCATGTGCATCTGGCCTATCGCCTGGCCTGCGATGACTATCGTGGTGGCAGCGCGATCCAGCTGATCGTCGAGCACTGCCTGCCCGCATGAAAAAAGGGGACGGAGGGGATTAAGTCGTAAACGGCAAACAAGGTATAAGCGACTTAATTCCCTCCGTCCCCTTTTTCCAATTCGGTCACCCGCGTCGGCAGGTTCCAGGTGCCGCCGGGTACGCCGCGGCACAGGCCTGCTGCAATTTCCGAGGTGGCGACGAAGGCGGTGCCATTCCAGGTCCAGGTGTTCTGCGAAATGCAGTCACCCAGGCCGCGACCCTTCTGCGCCGCGATGATCTGGCCGTCGGCGTAATCAATCGCATCACTGGTCACCCACTGCGGGTGGAAAGGTGCCTGCGGTCGGGCCACCCAGTAGCCGTCGCCGGTGTTGTAGGCCGCGCGCCAGCAGGGCACGTTGACCAGTACGTGCTGCGCGTCCAGGCGCCGGATCTGCAGCGGGGAATTGCTGAGCGGAGCATCGGCGTCGGCCTCCAGCAGTCCTTCGCAGCTGTTGTCCTTCAGCGTCGCACGCAGTGCCGCGCGCAGGGCGGGTGCGGCGGCCAGCCGTGCAAACGCCGCGTCGTCAGGGGGCGAGTCCACGGTAGCGGCCCTGTACACCAGCGGTACAGGCAGTGCGGCGGGTACGCTGGATTCCGGCCTGCTGCCCGTGCGCATCATGGCGCCGGGCGTGCCGAGGCGGCCCTGATATTCGTCGATCTTCAGCAGCACTGCTGCCGCACCGCTGTCCGATAGGGGCCAGCGGTGGCCGGCGGCATCGGTCACGCTGATTCCGCCGTCACGTACCAGAGCCGACAACAGTGCGCTGGTCTGCGCGGCATTCAAGCTGTGGGTACCTTCACCCTTGACGGGAGCGAGCGCGCCGAGATCCCGCTGCCGGATGTGCAGGCGGAGTGCGCCCTCGGGCTGTGCCTGGCCCTCATCCGGCTGCAGCGACAGGCGTGCCTCGATGGCCTGCCCGGGGCCGCCCCTGCGGGTGAGCAGGACGCTCAGCGTACTGTCCTCGTCGGCCGCGTAACCCGCGGCTCGGCAGGTCAGGGTGTTGTCACAGGCCACAACCCAGTCGTGGTGCTGGAAATACAGGCTACCGGCCGCGGCTGCAGCCGCGACGCCCCCCGGACAGGCCAGTGCCAGCAGGGCGGCGGGCAGGCAGAATCGCATCGGCATCCTTGCGCGTGGGGGAATGTGCGGATGGTGCCTGCCAGCGCAGGCAAAGAAAAGCGGCGCGGGGTCCAACCCCGTCCAGGCCGTTCGTGCGTTCAACGGTCCACGATCCCACTGGAGTCCCGTCATGGTCTTCGCCCGTTGCTGCGCCGTGTTGATGCTCGCTCTCGCGATCTGGCCCGCTGGCGCCCAGATGCCACGCATTACGCCGCTGCTGACCGCGCCTGCCGCCGAACAACCGGTGCAGCTGCAGCGTGCCCGCATTGAAGGTGAAGCGCTGGCCGGCATTGCCCAGACCCGGATCACCCTCGAGTTCCACAACCCGAACCGGCGCGTGCTGGAGGGCGAGCTGCAGTTCCCGCTGGCCGAGGGCCAGCAGATTACCGGCTTCGCGTTGGACATCGATGGTGAGCTTCGTGATGCCGTTCCGGTGCCCAAGGACCGTGGCCGCCAGGTGTTCGAGGAGATCGCCCGCCGTGGTGTCGACCCCGGCCTGCTGGAACAGACCGCCGGCAATCAGTTCCGGCTGCGCATCTATCCGCTGCCGGCCGGTGGCAGCCGTCGTGTGCAGCTGGTGATCCGCGAGCCGCTGGTGTTCACTGCCCAGGGCTGGCAATGGGCGCTGCCGCTGCAGTTCGCTGCCAATGCCGCATCGGTCGAGCTGAAGCTGCAGGCGCCGGGCACGGTCACGGCAGGTACCGCGCCATTCCGCATCAGCGCAGGCCAGCTGCAGTGGCAGGGCCGCGGTGCACAGCTGCCGACGCAACTGCAGTGGAGCCTGCCGGCGACACGGCAGGCACAGGTACAGGTGGCGCCCTGGCAGGACGGCTACTACCTGCTGGCGCAACTGCCGGTGCCGGTCCGGCGTGTGCCCCGCACGCTGCCCAGTGAGATCGGCCTGCTGTGGGATGGTTCCGGCTCGGCCGGTCAGCGCGATCGCACGCGCGAATTCGCACTGCTGGATCGCTACTTCGCCGCGATGGGCGAAGGCACGGTGGCATTGACCGTACTGCGCGATCGTGCCGAGCCAATGCGCCGCTTCCGCATCCATGGTGGCAACTGGAGCGAACTGCGCGCAGCGCTGCAGGCGGTGCGCCCGGACGGCGCCAGCGCGCTGGCGCAATGGCAGCCGCAGCCCAGCGTGAAGGAATACCTGCTGGTCAGCGATGGTCTGCTGACCTATGGGCCGGAACAGCTGCCGACGATGGCGCCGGATCAACGCCTGTTCGCGATCAGTAGTGCAGGCGCGCGTACCGATGCCGTGCGACTGCGTGGCTGGAGCGAAGCGCATGGCGGACGCTTCGTCGCGCTGGGTAATGATGTTGATGCGGCCGCTCGCGAACTACTGTCGTCGCCGTTGGACGTGCAGGTCGATGCGGGCCGTGGCGTACAGGACGTGGTGATCGATCGTCGCAGTGAAGCCCAGGGCTGGTTGTGGCTGCATGCACGACTGGCGGCCGACGGTGTGCCGATGCGGGTACGTGTTGACGGGAGTGAATGGCTGGCGCTCCCGCCGACGCAGAAGAGCGAGGACGGTGCACTGTTGGCTGGACTGTGGGCGCAGGCACGCCTGCAGCAGTTGGCCGTGGACCGCCGTGGCAACCGCGAGGTGATGCAGCTGCTGTCACAGCAGTTCGGCCTGGTCGGCCCGGATACTTCGCTGATCGTTCTGGAAACACTGGAAGACTACCTGCGCTATGCAATCCGTCCGTCCGGCACGCTGCGCGCCGACTACGATGCACGCTTTGCACGGCAAGTGAGCGACCGCGCCGCAGCCGATCGCCAGCGCCTGGATGAGGTGGCCGCTCGCTGGAAGGAGCGCCAGCAGTGGTGGAACCGCAGCTGGCCGAAGGGCGCGCCGCCGCAGGCGAAGGAAATGGCGCTGGAAGTGGCATCCGCAGGCTACGCAGCCGAATCCGCACCCGTGGCGATGCTGGCAGCCCCTGCGCCTGCCCCGCCGGCTGCGCCTTCACCGATGGCAGCGGCTGCCGAGCAGCGCATGGACGCCAGCAGCGCACGCGCGCGCCGCTCAGCACCTGCATCGAACAAGGCGCTGGATGCGATCGCAGTCACCAGCGGGTTCGTCGACGCATCCGCTGCTGCCAACGATGGCCAGCTCGGCATCCAGCTGGCGGCATGGCAGCCGGATTCGACCATCGCCCGACGCCTGCGCCAGGGGCCGCCGTCGCAGCTGTACGACCGCTACCTGGCCGAACGTGAGGCACATGCTGATAGCAGCGCATTCTTCCTCGACGTGGCCGACCTGCTGCTGGAGCAGGGCCAGCGCGACCTGGCACTGCGCGTGCTGTCGAACCTGGCCGAGATGGACCTCGACAACCGCCACCTGCTGCGCGTGCTCGGCTACCGGCTGATGCAGGCCGACGCCTCTGCACTGGCGGTGCCGGTGTTCGAGCAGGTGCTGGCGATGGGCCAGGAAGAACCGCAGAGCTTCCGTGACCTGGGCCTGGCACTGGCGGCCGCAGGCAAGCCACAGCAGGCGCTGGTGCCGCTGTACCAGGTGGTGGTGCGGTCGTGGGACAGCCGCTTCGATGGCATCGCCCTGATCGCGCTGGATGAGCTGACCGACCTGGTCGCACGCAGTACGCCGCGCCTGGATACCCGCAGCATCGACCCTCGGCTGTTGCAGGCGATGCCACTGGACCTGCGCGTGGTGCTGTCATGGGATGCCGACAACAGCGACATGGACCTGTGGGTGACTGACCCGAACGGCGAGCGCGCCTACTACGGCAATCGCCTGACCTACCAGGGCGGGCAGATGTCGCAGGACTTCACCGGCGGCTATGGTCCAGAGCAGTTCTCGCTGCGCAACGCCAAGCCAGGCACGTACAAGGTAGAGGCGAATTACTTTGGCAGCCGCCAGCAGCTGGTGACCGGCGCGACGACCCTGATGCTGCGCCTGACCACCCATTGGGGCACGCCCAGGCAGAAGGACCAGAGGGTCACGATGCGGCTGAAGGACCGCGCCGAGACCGTGCTGGTGGGCGAGTTCACGGTGGAATGAGTCACCCTGGGCCGATGCGGAGCCGAGCAGGGGCTCGGCTCTATGAGGCCGCCGCCGCGTCGCGCACGGTCGGCAATGATCGTGGCGGGGCACGCAGGCCGAACAGCGGGCGCAGCCAGCGCGAGCGCCGGATCAGCAGCTCGTGGATCAGCAGGCAGCCGCCCACGGTACCGGCCAGCAGCAGGGCCGGTTCCATCCATGGCCCCAGCTGCAGCGGCTTTAGCCAGAACAGCAGGGCGATGATCAGGCTCTGGTGCAGCATGTACCAGGGGTAGATCGCCTCGGTGCAGTACGGCAACCAACGGAACGGGCGATCGAGGAAGACCTTGCCCCAGCCGAGGATGGTCAGCAGCGCGGTCCAGACGTACAGCGACTGGCTGGTCCGGACCTGCAGGTCCCAGAACGGCTCGGGCCATTGCCGCAGCGGGGAATCCGACGGCAGCACCTGGCCGAGGATGCGCAGGCCCATGTACCAGCTGATGGCTGCCAGCGCCAGCCACAGCGTGGTGCGGCGCAGGGTGACCACCCGTTCCCAGAATGTGGGCTCGCGGCCAAACAGGTAGCCGGCGAGGAACACCGTCGCGTACTTCGCGTGCTGGTACCAGTCGCCAAGCAGCGCATTGGTGGACGGGTAGATGGGCTCCAGCCAGATCACCCAGGCCAGCAGCAGCACGAACGGAATGCCGATCAGCAGCGTGGGCGACGCGGCAACGCGGGCCAGGGTCCTGCGCACCCCGGGCCTGCCCAGCACCGGCATCAGCAGCGCCAGCGCCAGGCTGTAGTTCCACAGATAGGCCAGGTACCACAGATGGTTCCAGGTGATGCCGTATTGCCAGCCGGCGAAGCTACCCTCCGGCCACGGCCGCACCTGCCAGTAGCGCAGCAGGAAATGGCCGAAGCCCGGCGCCACATGACCATTGGCCACGCCTTCGCAGTAGGGCTGGATCGGCACGATCACGAACATGCCGAACAGCAGCGGCAGCAGCAGCCGCCACGTGCGCAGGCCTGCAAAGCGCAGCAGCCTGCCTTCCGGCCGCATCAACGCAATGGCGATGCCCGAGATCAGGAACAGCAACGACATCCGCCAGCGGTTGACGAACACCATCGGCCACTGCAGCCATTCGGCGGTATGTACGCTCTTGAGGTGGAAGCCCCAGTCGTCCACGTAGGCCATGCCGGTGTGGTAGAGGATCAGCAGGGCGAAGGCGAATACCCGCAGGGCGTCGATGTCGTGGCGTCGGGTCATGGTCGTGGCGTGCCGAAAAGTCACTGCAACGTGACGCGGGCCACCTGCCGTGGCGACCGCCAAGGGCTGGCCGGAACCCATCCAGTGACCAATGGCGGGGGTGGTGGGACCAATGGAGCCGCTACGCTCGGCCCATTGAGGCAGGCTGGAGCACCGCGACGACATGGATGCAGCAATGACCCAGGGCCGCCCACCGCGCTGGCGTACCTCAACCCCACTGCTGGTATGGACGGCGATCCTGTCGGCCTCGGCGGTGACCAATGCCCTGGTGGAGGTGATGGATGCCGGCCGGCGCGGTGCCGACCTTGGCCTGTGGGAGCCGATGATCTGGGAATTCAGCAGCCTCAGCCTGCTCCTGTTGACCCTGCCGTTGGTGTGGTGGGGCTGCGAGCGCTGGCCGCTGCATGCCGATACCTGGAAGCGACGGTTGCCGCTGTACCTGCTGGCGAGCGTGGGCTGGTCGCTGCTGCATGTGGTGGGCATGATGCTGGTAAGGCATCTGGCTTATGCGTCGCTGGGCTACCGCTACCAGGACGATGCCGGCTGGCTGGAGCGTTTTGCGTACGAATACCTGAAGGATGTACGCACGTTTGCAATGTTCGTCGCACTGGAACACTTTGCCAGCTGGTTTGGCCGGCGCAGGCAGGGCGAGGCAAGCCTGCTGGCCGAGCCCGACGTGGGCCCCGCGGTGGAGCCGGTCGAACGCCCGCAGCATTTCCTGGTACGCAAGCTGGGCAAGGAGTTCCTGGTCGCCACCGGGGACGTGGAGTACGCACAGGCGGCCGGCAACTACGTGAACCTGCGGGTACGCGGCCATGACTATCCATTGCGGATCACCATGGCGGTGCTGGAGCAGCGGCTGGACCCGGGCCAGTTCCTGCGCCCGCACCGCAGCTGGCTGATCAACCGCGACCAGCTGCGCTCGATCGAGCCGCTGGACGGCGGCGAGGCCCTGCTGCACATGGCCGACGGGGCGAAAGTCCCCTGCAGCCGGCGCCAGCTGCCACTGTTGCGGCAGGCGCTGGGCGGGAGCTGAGCCCCTCATTCCGGGCATCCCCGGCCTGCGGTATCATTACCAGTCATCTTTTGAATGCATAACCGCCGACATGATCGAACTGAATCCTGTCCGCCAGCGCATCACCGATCTGACCGATCGCGTGCTGTCGCTTCGGGGGTATCTTTGACTACGACGCCAAGAAAGAGCGTCTTGAAGAAGTAACGCGGGAGCTGGAAAGCCCCGACGTCTGGAACAACGCCGAGTACGCCCAGAACCTGGGCCGCGAGCGTTCCAGCCTGGAAAAGACCGTGGGCGGCATCGCCTCGGTACTGGACGGCCTGACCGACGCGACCGAACTGCTGGAGCTGGCCGAGTCCGAGCAGGACGAAGACACCGCGCTGGCCGTGGTCGCCGACCTGGACAAGCACCAGGCGCACGTCGAGAAGCTGGAATTCCAGCGCATGTTCTCCGGCGAGATGGACAATGCGGCCGCATTCGTCGACATCCAGGCCGGTGCCGGTGGCACCGAAGCCCAGGACTGGGCCGAGATCCTGCTGCGCATGTACCTGCGCTGGTGCGAATCGCGCGGCTGGAAGACCGAGCTGATGGAAGTGTCCGGTGGCGACGTTGCCGGCATCAAGTCGGCCACGCTGCGCGTGGAAGGCGACTATGCCTACGGCTGGCTGAAGACCGAGACCGGCGTGCACCGGCTGGTGCGCAAGTCGCCGTTCGATTCGGACAACCGCCGCCACACCAGCTTCACCTCGGTGTTCGTGTCGCCGGAAATCGATGACAACATCGACATCACCATCAACCCGGCCGACCTGCGTACCGATGTATACCGTTCGTCTGGTGCCGGTGGCCAGCACGTCAACAAGACCGAGTCGGCGGTGCGTATCACCCACATCCCGACCAACATCGTGGTGGCCTGCCAGACCGGCCGCAGCCAGCACCAGAACCGCGACAACGCGATGAAGATGCTGGCCGCCAAGCTGTACGAGCTGGAAATCCAGAAGCGCAACGCCGAGAAGGACGCGGTGGAAGCCACCAAGTCCGACATCGGCTGGGGCAGCCAGATCCGCAACTACGTGCTTGACCAGAGCCGTATCAAGGACCTGCGCACCGGCATCGAGCGTTCGGACACGCAGAAGGTGCTCGACGGCGACCTGGACGAGTTCGTCGAGGCCAGCCTGAAGGCCGGCCTGGCCGTGGGTTCCAAGCGCGTCGATGCCTGATCGACGCGCCTGCGCGGATATCATCGCCCTCGTGCGCAACGCCGAGGGTGGTTGAACCGGCTTTCTGTAGAGCCGAGCCATGCTCGGCTGCTTTTCGCGAGCTAGCGGATGCGTCGAGCATGGCTCGACGCTACAAAGGGTAGGACGGGGCGATGATGCGCAGCGAAGCTGAACGCAAGGAACTGGGTGGCTTTCTCAAGGCCTGCCGCGCCCGTGTCGACCCCACCACGCTTGGCCTGCCGGCCGGGCGCCGGCGTACCCCGGGCCTGAAGCGCGAGGAAGTCGCGCTGGCGATCGGGGTCAGCGTCAGCTGGTACACCTGGATCGAACAGGGCCGCGAAGTGCGCGCCTCGCCCGAGGTGCTGGAGCGCCTGGCGCAGGTGCTGCGCATGAGCGACGACGAGCGCGCCTATGCGTTCGCGCTGTCCGGCTATGGCGTGCCATTGGAATCGCCGGACGAGAGCGTGACCGATGGCCTGCGCCAGCTGGTGGAGGCGATGCAGCCGATCCCGGCCTACGTGCGCAATACCCGTTTCGACATCCTGGCCTGGAACCCGGCCATCGCCGAACTGTTCGTCGACTACAGCCAGCTGGCGCCGCACGAGCGCAACACGTTGCGGCTGATGTTCCTATACCCGCCGTACCGCACGCTGATCCTCAACTGGGAAGAAATGACCCGCGGCCTGCTGGCAGGCTTCCGTGCGGCGATGGCGCAGGCACCGGACAAGGCGCCGTTCCTGGCACTGGTCGAGGACATTGCGGCGCACAGCGAGGAGTTTCGCCAATGGTGGCCGGAGCACGACGTGCGCCGGTTCGACGAGGGTGCGAAGAAGCTGAACCATCCCACGCGCGGGTTGCTGGACCTGCAGTACGTGGCGCTGGTGCCGGAGAGCCGGCATGACCTCTCGCTGGTGACCTACCTGCCGCGGAAGTAGGGGGTTGTTCGGCAGGGCTTGCAGCCCTGCACCTGCAGAGGCCGAAGCGACAGCAACAGCAACAGCAACAGCAACAGCAACAGCGGGTTATCCGTGGTTTGGCGGGGCGGTGTCGGAGTGCGGGGACGCCGTAAACCCGTCCTTGGGGGCTTGGCAGCCGCTTGCTCGTGTGCGCGTTCCTGCGCACACGGCAAGACCGGGGTTGGGCGTCCTGCCCAACCCGCCCGAGGCATGCCTCGGGCCCATGCGGCTGACACCCCGCACTCCGACACCGCCCCACCTCTGACAATTTCCCGCGGCTTTTGGTGGGTGTCGACCTTGGTCGACACATCTGTCAGATATCGATATTCATGATGTGATCCGACCCCGTGCCGACCAAGGTCGGCATCCACCAACAGCAGCAGGAAACCGTCGAAGGCGGGGTGGGTCCGGTTGCGGGAGTGTCCGCGGCATGGATGCCGCGGCCAAGCCCCCAAGGGTGAGGGCGCTTTGCTTGCGAAGCACTGCTTCGCAAGCGCCCGAACGCACAGCCGCCAGCGGCTGGGCCGGTCTGGGGGTTTACGGCGTCTCCCGCAACCGGACCCACCCCGCCATCCCACAGGAAACCAGCTTGTGCCGTTGCTTGGGCTGTTGCTTGGGCTGTTGCTGTTGCTTCGGCGGGTGCAGGGCGCAGCCCTGCCAAGAGACCCCATTCAGGCAGGTAAGTGCAGGTCACAGGATAAGCAGACGCCTTGTTGCTGCCATCGAACGGGTCCACATTCCTGTGCAGGAGACGGGCCACTGCCCGTCGTCGAGATACCAGGAGACCTGCATGTCCGCTGCCCCCAGCACTGCCATTTCCCGCGATCCGGCCACCGGCCAGCTCATCGCCAGCCATCCCTTCGCCACCGACGCCGAACTGGAGGCGATCCTCGACCGCGGCCAGGCCGGCTTTGCCGCCTGGAGCGCAACCAGCCTTGAACAGCGCGCCGGGGTTCTGCGCGCGATGGCTGCCGTACTGCGCCGTGACCGTGAGAAGCTGGCCGCGCTGGCCACCGCCGAGATGGGCAAGGTCCAGGCCGAATCACTGGCCGAGATCGAAAAGTGCGCCGTGCTGTGCGACTGGTACGCCGACCACGGCGCGCAGTTCCTGCGCGACGAGCCGACCCAGGTGCCGGATGACAAGGCCTACGTGTCCTACCTGCCGCTGGGCGTGGTGCTGGGCATCATGCCGTGGAACTTCCCGTACTGGCAGGTGATGCGTGCCGCGGTGCCGATCCTGATGGGCGGCAACGGCTTCCTGCTGAAGCCGGCAGAGAACATCGTGGGTACCGCGCAGCTGCTGGATGCCGCCTGGCGTGATGCCGGGCTGCCGGACGGCACCTTCATCGCCGCCAACATCAGCCGCGAGGGCACCAGCCGCGCGATTGCCGATGACCGTATCGCCGCGGTGACCCTGACCGGCAGCGTGGCGGCCGGTCGCAGCATCGCCGCCCAGGCCGGGCAGGCGCTGAAGAAGGTGGTGCTGGAGCTGGGTGGCTCCGATCCGTTCATCGTGCTGGCCGATGCCGATCTCGATGCCGCCGTTGATGCCGCAGTGGCCTCGCGCTTCCAGAACACCGGGCAGGTCTGCATCGCCGGCAAGCGCATCATCGTCGCAGACGCGGTCTACGACCGGTTCGTGGCGCAGTTCTGCCAGAAGGTGCAGGCGCTGACCATTGGCGATGGCCGCGACCCCGGCAACCGCATCGGCCCGATGGCGCGCCAGGACCTGCTTGAGCAGCTCGATGCGCAGGTGCGCGCTTCGGTGGAGGCCGGCGCGCAGCTGCTGGTCGGCGGCCACCAGTTGGATCGTCCGGGTGCGTTCTATGCGCCCACCGTGCTGGCCGGCGTGGCGCCGGGCATGCAGGCCTTCGATACCGAGACCTTCGGCCCGGTGGCCTCGATCAGCCGCGCGCGCGATGCCGACCATGCGGTGGAACTGGCCAACCAGAGCGAGTTCGGCCTCAGCGGCAACCTGTGGACCGGCGACCGCGCGCGGGCCATGCAGTTGGCGCGCCGGCTACAGACCGGCGGCGTGTTCGTCAACGGCTTCTCGGCGTCCGACCCGCGCGTGCCGATCGGTGGCGTGAAGAAGAGCGGCTTCGGCCGCGAGCTCTCGCACTTCGGCATCCGTGAATTCGTCAACGCGCAGACGGTGTGGTTCGACAAGCCTTGACGCGCGGCTCTCATCCTTCCTGCAACGATCCACCATCAGTCCAGCGAAAAGGACGGCATTCCAATGTCCAAGGGTTCAGACCTGCTCGTCGCCGCGCTTGAGAACGAAGGCGTCGAGCGTATTTTCGGTATCCCCGGCGAAGAAAACCTCGACGTGGTCGAGTCGCTCCGCCATTCCAGCATCGAGCTGGTCGTCACCCGCCATGAGCAGGCGGCGGTGTTCATGGCGGCCACCTATGGGCGCCTGACCGGCAAGCCCGGCGTGTGCCTGGCCACGCTTGGCCCGGGCGCGCTCAACTTCACCACCGGCGCGGCGTATGCGTTGCTGGGTGCGTGGCCGGTGATCATGATCACCGGCCAGAAGGGCATCGTCGCCAGCAAGCAGGCGCGCTTCCAGATCGTGGATATCGTCAGCACCATGAAACCGCTGACCAAGCAGGCGCGGCAGATCGTCTCGGCGCGCACCATCCCGACCATTGTCCGCGAGGCGTTCCGTGTGGCCCAGGAAGAGCGGCCGGGTCCGGTGCTGCTGGAACTGCCGGAAGACATCGCGGCCAACGAGGTCGAGAGCGTGGCATTGATTCCCCCGCAAGCGGTGGATCGTCCCATTGCCAGCCCGGAGGCCCTCGACCGTGCGGCGGAGATCATCCGCAGCGCCAAGCGTCCGCTGCTGATGATCGCTTCGGCGGCGTCGCGGCCACAGTCCAGCGAGGCGCTGTCGGCGTTCGTGCTGCGTGCCGGCATTCCGTTCTTCACCACGCAGATGGGCAAGGGTGCGGTGGCCGGTGGCTCGGGCCTGTACATGGGCACCGCGGCGCTGACCGAGCGCGATTACGTGCACATGGCGATCGACCAGGCCGACGTGATCGTCACCATCGGCCACGAGGTCACCGAAAAGCCGCCGTTCGTGATGCGCCCGGGCGGCCCGACCGTGATCCATATCGGCTACTCGCAGGCGGCGGTGGAACAGGTGTACTTCCCGCAGGTGGAGGTGATCGGTGACATCGGCCGTGCGCTGACCCAGCTGGCCGATCGCATCGAGGGTGCGGTGCCGAACGCCGATGCGCTGCTGCCGCTGCGCGCGACCATCCTGGAGCATCTGGCCGATCGTGCCGAGGAGGAAGCGTTCACTCCGCAGCGGCTGGTGCATGACGTGCGCCAGGTGATGCCACCGGACGGCATCGTGGCGCTGGACAACGGCATGTACAAGATCTGGTTCGCGCGCAACTACCGCACCCAGGTGGCCAATACGCTGCTGCTGGACAACGCGCTGGCGACGATGGGCGCGGGCCTGCCGTCGGCGATCATGGCCTCGATCCTGTACCCGCAGCGGCGGGTACTGGCGGTGTGCGGCGATGGTGGCTTCATGATGAACAGCCAGGAGCTGGAAACGGCGCGCCGGCTGGGCCTGAACCTGGTGGTGCTGATCCTCAACGACGGCGCCTACGGGATGATCCGCTGGAAGCAGGCAGTGGATGGCTTCACCGACTACGGCATGACCTTCGGCAACCCGGATTTCGTCAAATACGCCGAGGCCTATGGCTGCAGGGGCCATGAGGTGACTGCCATCGAGCAGTTCATCCCGACCCTGGAAGCGGCGTTCAACGAGGGTGGGGTGCACCTGGTGTCGGTGCCGATCGACTATTCGGAGAACGAGCGGGTGCTGGTGGACGAACTGCGGCAGGCGTTCCCCGGCACCCGCTGACGCCAGCGCCGCGCGGCCCGGTAGGTGTCGACCTTGGTCGACACACGAAGCGCCAACCAAGGTTGGCGACTACCGGGGCTTGTCGGCGCGAACCAGGGTTGGCGGCTACCGGGCGGGGCCGCCAGGGGCCGGGGGCAGGGCGGTTTTGGTATGCTGTGGAACCGGCTGTGCCGGGCGCAGCATCCCCCCTCACTACACGATTCCCGCAGATCCATGAGCGAAGCTACCGATACCCCCCCCGTCGACGAAAACAAGTTGATCGCCGAGCGCCGTGAGAAACTCAAAGCGCTGCGTGGGCAGGGCATCGCGTACCCGAACGACTTCCGTCGCGAGGACTTCGCTGGCCGACTGCAGGAAGAATTCGCCGATGCCGAACAGTGGACCGCCGAGGCCCTTGAAGGCAACGGCCGCCAGGTGAAGATGGCCGGCCGCCTGATGGCCAAGCGCATCATGGGCAAGGCCAGCTTTGCGCAGATCCAGGACGAGTCCGGCCGCATCCAGCTGTTCCTGCAGGGCACGGTCCTCGGTGATGCCTACACCGCCTTCAAGGGCTGGGACGTGGGTGACATCATCGCCGTCGAAGGCGGCCTGACCCGTACCAAGACCGGCGAGCTGTCGGTCAAGGCCGAATCGATCCGCCTGCTGACCAAGTCGCTGCGCCCGCTGCCGGACAAGTGGCATGGCCTGGCCGACGTCGAGCAGCGTTATCGCCAGCGCTACGTCGACCTGATCGTGACCCCGGAATCGCGCGCGGTCTTCATCAAGCGCTCGAAGATCATCCGCGCCATGCGCGCCTGGCTCGACAACCGCGACTTCCTGGAAGTCGAGACGCCGATGATGCATTACATCCCCGGCGGCGCAGCGGCCAAGCCGTTCACCACCCACCACAACGCGCTGGACCTGGACCTGTACCTGCGCGTGGCGCCGGAGCTGT
This sequence comes from Stenotrophomonas sp. CC22-02, assembly GCF_004365115.1. Taxonomy (NCBI): domain Bacteria; kingdom Pseudomonadati; phylum Pseudomonadota; class Gammaproteobacteria; order Lysobacterales; family Lysobacteraceae; genus Stenotrophomonas; species Stenotrophomonas sp. CC22-02. The sequence continues at coordinate 1,533,602 of NZ_SOCO01000001.1, forward strand.
ACCTCAAGCGCCTGACCGTCGGTGGCCTGGAGCGCGTGTACGAGATCAACCGCAACTTCCGCAACGAAGGTGTCAGCACCCGGCACAACCCGGAGTTCACCATGATGGAACTGTACGAGGCCTATGCCACGTACAACGAGATCATGGACCTGACCGAAGGCGTGATCCGTGACGTGGCCACGACCGTCAACGGTGGCACCGAGGTCGAGTGGGACGGCGCGAAGATCGACCTGGGCCCGGCGTTCCGCCGCTGGCGCATGGACGAGGCGGTGCGCCACCACAATCCGGAAATCTCGGCGGCCGACTGCACCGACCGCGAGGCGCTGCTGCGCCATTGCGAGCGCCTGAAGATCAAGGTCAAGCCGTCCTATGGCTGGGGCAAGCTGCTGCTGGAGATCTTCGAAGCCACCGTCGAGCACACCCTGATCCAGCCGACCTTCATCACCGATCATCCGGTGGAGGTCTCGCCGCTGGCCCGCGCCAACGACAACGATCCGGGCTACACAGACCGCTTCGAGCTGTTCGTCAACGGCAAGGAGCTGGCCAACGGCTTCTCCGAATTGAACGATCCGGAAGACCAGGCCCAGCGCTTCCAGGCCCAGGTGGCCGCGAAGGAGGGTGGCGACGACGAGGCGATGCATTACGACGCCGACTACATCCGTGCGCTGGAGTACGGCATGGCCCCGACCGGCGGCCTCGGCATCGGTGTCGATCGCCTGGTGATGCTGCTGACCGGCAGCAGCTCGATTCGTGACGTGCTGCTGTTCCCGTACATGCGTCCGGAGCAGTAACCGGAGCAGCAGGTCACTTTTCTGACTCCTGATTGTGCGCGCCGTCGCGAAACGAGACGGCGCGATTGACGCGTCCCGCACTCGGCGTATCGTTAATGCACTACCTTGACGCCTGTTATGGCTTGATCGGCGCCAGGGGGATGGTGCATTGTGAAGCGTCCGCTTCACAATGTGATGACGATCATGAACCGGGACGTATGACACGGGAGTCAGGCCGATGCAGGGTGCGAGCGTTCGCAGCGGCAGAGTATCCTCGCCTGCTGATGATCCAGCATGGTCGAGAAGCCAGGCAGAGTACGCGTTGAACATCGTCATTGTTGACGACCAGACGTCCGCGCGGACGATGCTGCGTCATGTCATCGAGGACATCGCGCCGGAACTGAGCGTGTATGACTTCGGTGACCCGCTGACCGCATTGGCCTGGTGCGAGGCGCATCCGGTCGACCTGCTGCTGCTCGATTACCGCATGCCGGAGATGGACGGGCTGGAGTTCGCCCGTCGTTTCCGTCGCCTGCCCAAGCACCGCGACATTCCGGTCATCCTGATCACCGTGGTCGGCGACGAGCCGATCCGGCAGGCGGCGCTGGAAGCGGGTGTCATCGATTTCCTGGTCAAGCCGATCCGACCGCGCGAACTGCGCGCGCGCTGCTACAACCTGCTGCAGCTGCGCCAGCAGACCGAGAACGTGAAACAGCGTGCGTTGTCGCTGGAACAGCGGCTGCTGGCCAGCATGCACGAGGTCGAGGAACGCGAACGCGAAACCCTGTCGCGATTGGCTCGTGCGATCGAGTTCCGTGATGCCGGCACCAGTGCCTATCTGGAGCGCATGGCACGGGTGGCCGGGTTGATCGCAGAGCAGCTCGGCCTGCCCGAGGATGACGTCAAGCTGATCGAGATGGCGGCACCGCTGCATGACATGGGCAAGATCGCCATTCCCGATGCCGTGCTGCTCAAGCAGGGCAAGCTCAACGACGAAGAGCTGGCGATCATGCGCCGGCACCCGGGGATCGGCCATGAGCTGCTCAGCGGCAGCCAGAACCGCTTCATCCAGGTCGGTGCGTTGATCGCGCTGCGTCATCACGAGCGCTATGACGGCAGCGGTTACCCGGATGGCCTGGTGGGCGAGGCCATTCCGCTGGAGGCGCGGATCGTGGCCGTGGCCGACGTGTTCGATGCGCTGATTTCGCCCCGTCCGTACAAGGAAGCATGGACCATGGAAGCCACACTGGCTTATCTGTACGCCCAGCGTGGCCGGTTGTTCGACCCGCGCTGCGTGGATGCGCTGATGCGCGGCCACCCGCAGCTGATGGATATCTGCGCCCAGCACTCGACGGCATCGACGCGACCGGGTGGGTGACATGCAGGACCTGTTCGCACGCGTGAAGCGCCGGCTGGCGCAGCGTCCGGATTCGGAGCATGGCCAGGCGATCGTGCGGATCGTGCTGATCTCGCTGATCCTGGTCTATGTGCTGTTGTCGGGCGCCCGGCTGCATCGGCTGGAGCAGTATCAGGGCGTATTGGCGACCATAGTGACCGGGCTCGGCCTGTCGCTGCTGCTGTTCGCGTGGCTGCTGTGGAAGCCGGGTCGCTCGGACCCGCGACGGGTGGCCGGGATGCTGGCCGACTACGGGTTGATCGCCGTCGGCATGATCCAGATGGGCGAGCCATTGGCCTGGGTCTATGCCGTGGTGATGTGGGTGACGGTCGGCAATGGGTTGCGTTTCGGCCCCCGCTATCTGCTGGCCGCCATCGTATTGGCAATGGCCAGTTTCGGTGCCACCGTACTGATGACCCCTTACTGGCGGGCCAATCCAGGCCTGGCCCTTTCCCTGTGGCTGGGCCTGCTGGCGGTTCCGTTGTGCTGTTCTTCCCTGCTGCGCCGAAGGATGCGACATCCGACCATGGATACGACCCCCGCCGTCGCTGCCGGCTCGCGTTCGCTGCTGGCCCGCTTCAGGCAGCGCCTGTCCGGGCGAGAAGACAGCGAGCACGCACAGAACCTGATCCGCATCGTCATCACCGCGCTGTTCATCAGCTACCTGGGCTGGCGCTCACTCAGTGGTGGCGGTGAAGCACTGACGGCCACCTGGCTGATCCTGGCCTTCGAACTGACCATTTCCGCCGGCCTGCTGGCGGCGATCCTGGTGCATCCGGGCGTGTCGCATGTGCGCCGGGTGATCGGCATGCTGACCGACTACACCTGCATGGCCTGGATCATGACCATCCAGGGCGAGCCGGCGGCACCGTTGTACGCGGTGATGCTGTGGGTGACGATCGGCAACGGCATGCGCTACGGCAGCACCTATCTGCGCGTGGCCACCGCGATGGGCTGCCTGGCCTTCCTGTGCACGGTGATGCTGTCGCCGTACTGGCGGGGCCACGACTATCTGGGCTGGGGCCTGCTGCTGGGCCTGGGCGCGATCCCGCTGTACTTCGACTCGCTGCTGCACGCCCTGACCCGCGCCGTGGCCGAAGCACGCCAGGCCAACGAGGCCAAGAGCCGTTTCCTGGCCAACATGAGCCACGAGTTCCGCACACCGCTGAACGGCCTGGCCGGCATGACCGAAGTGCTGGCCACCACCCGCCTGGACGATGAGCAGCGCGAATGCCTGAACACCATCCAGGCCTCGACCCGCAGTCTGCTGGCGCTGGTGGAGGAGGTGCTGGACATCTCCGCGATCGAGGCGGGCAAGGTGCGGGTGGAGTGGCACGAGTTCGCGCTGGCCGATGTGCTGCAGGCGATCAACCTGATCCTGACCCCGCAGACCCGCTCGAAATCGCTGGACTACCGCGTCCAGGTGGACGAGAACGTGCCGCCGCGCCTGCTGGGCGATGCCGGCCATCTGCAACAGATCCTGCTGAACCTGATGGGTAACGCGGTCAAGTTCACCGACAGCGGCTACGTGCAACTGCACGTGTCCAGCCCTGATGCACTGGGCAGCGAGCGGGTACGCCTGCGCTTCGAGATCGTCGATACCGGCATCGGTGTGCCGGTGGCCCTGCGCGGCCGCCTGTTCAATGCATTCGAGCAGGGCGATGTCGGCCTGGCCCGGCGCCACGAGGGCACCGGCCTGGGTACGGCCATTGCCAAGGGCCTGGTGGAGTCGATGGGCGGCCAGGTCGGTTACGCCCCGAACAACCCGCGCGGCAGCGTGTTCTGGGTCGAAATCACGCTGGACGTTGCAGACCCCGTGGCGGCGCCGGTGGCGGCGTCCGAGGTGGCCGAAGCCGGCAACGTCATTGCGTTCTCCAATCCGTTCCTGCGCCATCGTGCACGGGTGCGCAGCCTGCGGGTGCTGGTGGCCGATGACCATGAAGCCAACCGGATGGTGCTGCAGCGCCTGCTGGAGAAGGCCGGCCACAAGGTCACCTGTGTCAATGGTGGCGCCGAAGTGCTCGACGCGCTTGAGCAGGCCAGTTACGACGCAGCGATCGTCGACCTGCACATGCCCGGCATGAGCGGCCTGGACCTGCTAAAGCAGCTGCGGGTGATGCAGGCCAGTGGCATGCCCTATGTGCCGGTGATGGTGCTCAGTGCCGATGTCACCCCCGAGTCGATCCTGCGCTGCGAACAGGCGGGCGCGCGCGCGTTCCTGGCCAAGCCGGTGGTCGCCACCCGGTTGCTGGAAGTACTGGCCGACGTTGCGGCCAATACCCGTGCCGAAACCGGCATCCAGTCGGTGCCCGCGTTACCGGTCGGCGATGGCGTGCTCGACACCGCCGTGCTGGACGAGCTGGCTGCGCTGGGCATGGGCGATGGCTTCGAGCGCAAGTTCATCGACCAGTGCCTGGCGGATGTCGACGCCAGCATGGGCCAGCTGCAGGCCTGCGGTGAGCGCCAGGCTTGGGAAGACTTCCGCGAGCATGCCCACGCCTTGCGCGGTGTGGCGAGCAACCTGGGACTGGTCCAGGTTGCCGCCTCCAGTGGCGAGATCATGCGCATGGCGGACTGGCAGCTGATGGGCGAGTGGACCACCCGGCTCGGCAACCTGACGGCCGCCCTGCGCAACGGCAGGAATGCGCTGGCTGCGCGTAGTGCAGGGGCACCGCACCGCGACGACAGTGAGCGCAGCCCGTCCTGAACCCCCGGGCTGTCAGGCCGGGTCGCCATTGCGCCGGGCCTGCGCCCGCACCAGCCGATCCATCGTACGCAGGGACTTCTCGCCGAGCTGCATGGCGGTGTCGACCCAGATCTCGGTGATCCGCATCATTTCGTGCAGCGGCACCATGGTGGCGATCTCATTGACTTCGCGCATCGCCGCCCAGGCGTGCGGAATCCGCTTGCTGTCCTTGATCACCTGTTCCACTGCGGCCACGCCTTCGCCGACCGGGACCACGATGTCCACCAGGCCCATCTCCTTGAGCTGGCGGGCCGTGTAGAGATTGCCCTCCAGCATGATCTTCTCGGCCAGGCGCGGGCTGATCCGCTGGCACAGGAAGGAGTAGGCGCCCATGCCGGGGAACAGGTCGAACAGCACCTCCGGCAGGCCCATCAATACGCCTTCCTCGGCAACGATGGTGTGGCAGCTCAGCGCCGCTTCGAAGCCGCCACCGAGTGCATTGCCCTGGACCAGCGCGATGCTGTGGGCGCGGGCGCCGAGACCAGCATGGAAGGCATGCACGCCGCGCACGCAGCGCTGCGCGTAGTCAAGCAGGCGGGCGCGATCCCCTTCGCGGATCAGGCGGCAGAACAGTTCGAGATCGCCGCCCAGGTTGAACACGTCGCTGTCCGAGGCCAGAACGACATGGGGTGACAGAGCATGCGAAGCACTGAGGCGATCGCCCAGGTCGCGCTGGTAGTCGACGATGTCATCGACCAGGCGTGACGCAAAGCATGGCCGGCCCGGCTGGTTGACCAGGTTGGCGTGCATGTGGATCCAGTAGACATCCCGCTCCGTCTCTTCGGTGATGCGCAGGGTAGGGTGCTGGGCGGTGCGGGTGATGATGGGGCGTACTGCAGACATGGGAGTTCTCCGTGTGACCGTCCGGCCAACCGCAGAGCGGACGGAGAAGAGTGAGGGGGCGAGCTGAACGTGCGGCGGCGACTGATTCTATGCACCTGTCGTGAACCGCCCGCAAGCGCTGGGCCGGCCATGTTCCGGCAATGAAAAGGCCCCGCCGTCGCCGGCGGGGCCCCTGTTCTGCCTGCTTGCCCGCAAACCCTTACTGGGCGGGCGTATCACGCAGCTCGCGACGGAGAATCTTGCCGACGTTGGTCTTCGGCAGCTCTTTTCGGAATTCTACGATTCTGGGGTGCTTGTAACCGGTCAGGTTTGCCCGCGCGTGCTCCTTGACCATTTCGGCGGTCAGGTTCGGGTCCTTCTTCACGATCACGACCTTCACCACTTCGCCGGATTTCTCGTCCGGAACGCCGACTGCGGCCACTTCCAGCACACCCGGCATCATCGCGATGACGTCCTCGACCTCGTTCGGGTACACGTTGAAGCCGGACACCAGGATCATGTCCTTCTTGCGATCGACGATGTAGAAGAAGCCGTGCTCGTCCATCTTCGCCATGTCGCCGGTATGCAGCCAGCCGTCGGCGTCGATGGCCTTTTCGGTTTCATCCGGGCGCTGCCAGTAACCCTTCATCACCTGCGGGCCCTTGATGCACAGCTCACCGACGTCGCCCAGCGGCAGGATGTTGCCATTGTCGTCCTTGATGCAGGCATCGGTGGACGGAATCGGCAGGCCGATCGAGCCGTTGTACTCGGGCAGGGTGAGCGGGTTGATGCAGGCCGCCGGCGAGGTTTCGGTCAGGCCGTAGGCCTCGACCAGGGTGACGCCGGTGGTCTTCTTCCAGCGCTCGGCCACCGCGCGCTGCACCGCCATGCCGCCGCCCAGGGTGAACTTGACCGAAGAGAAATCGATCTCGTCGAAGCCGGGGGTATTGAGCAGGCCGTTGAACAGCGTGTTGACGCCGGTGATGGCGGTGAAGCGGGTGCCCTTCAGCTCCTTGACGAAGCCCTTCATGTCGCGCGGGTTGGTGATCAGGTGGTTGCAGCCACCGAACTTCATGAAGACCAGACCGTTCGCGGTCAGCGCGAAGATGTGGTACAGCGGCAGGGCGGTGATGATGACTTCCTTGCCCGGCTCGATGCCCGAGGTGGACAGCCACGCCGACGCCTGCTGCATGTTGGCGATCAGGTTGCGGTTGGTCAGCATCGCGCCCTTGGCCACGCCGGTGGTGCCGCCGGTGTACTGCAGGAAGGCGATGTCGTCGTGGTCGATCTCGATCTTCGGAAGCGTGTGGCGGCTGCCCAGCTTGAGCGCCTGCTTGAAGCGGACCGCGCCCTTGACGTGGTAGTTGGGCACCATCTTCTTGATGTACTTCAGCACGAAGTTGACGATCGCACCCTTGGCGCCGAGCAGGTCGCCCAGGCCGGTGGTGATCACGTGCTTGACCGGCGTGTCGGCGATGACCTGCTGGACGGTGTCGCCGAAGTTGTCGACCACCACCAGCGCGCTGACGCCGGCGTCGACCAGCTGGTGCTTGAGTTCGCGCGCGGTGTAGAGCGGGTTGACATTGACCACGGTGAGGCCGGCGCGCAGCACGCCGAAGGTGGCCACCGGGTACTGCAGGCAGTTGGGCATCATCAGGGCGACGCGGTCACCCTTCTTGAGCTTGAGCTCGCCCAGCAGGTAGGCGGCGAACTGGGTGACCAGCGCATCGGTCTCACCATAGGTGATGACCTTGCCGAAGCTGGAGTAGGCGGGACGGTCGCGGAATTTCGCGACGGAGGCGTCGAAGACCGAGGCGACCGAATGGAACTCGTTGACGTCGATTTCGGCGGGAACGCCTTTCGGATAGCTCTGCAGCCAGGGACGATCCAGACTCATATTCCCCCTCCAGGAATCGTGGTGTATTAGGTTCCGGCCTGAGCGTATCGACAATGGCCGGTCATTGCAGCATACCCCGCCGTAGGGAAAACGCGAAGAGGCCCCGTAGGGCCTCGTTGTTCGGACGGATGCCGGCCAGCGGCCGGCACTACCTCTGGCCCGGACCGGTCGCCTGACTCAGCCCTTGCGCACCGGTGCACCATTGGCCTTGTAGTACGGCGCGGTGCTGCGGGCGAGTGGGGTGCGGCCGCGGATCACGTCGGCCAGCTTCTCGGCCATCATGATGGTCGGCGCGTTGAGGTTGCCGGTCACCACCTGCGGCATGATCGAGGCATCGACGATGCGCAGGCCTTCCAGGCCATGCACGCGGCCCTGGCCATCGACCACCGCCATCGGATCATCGGCGTGGCCCATCTTGTTCGAGCAGGACGGGTGGTAGGCGGTTTCGGCGTGCTCGCGCACGAACGCATCGATCTGCGCGTCGGTCTGCAGCGCGCTGCCCGGCGAAATCTCGCGGCCGCTGTACGGTGCCAGCGCCGGCTGCGCGAAGATCTCGCGGGTGATGCGGATCGCCGCGCGGAACTCGCGCCAGTCCTGGTCATGCGACATGTAGTTGAACAGGATGCTGGGATGTTCGCGCGGGTCCTTGGAGCGCACGTGGATGCGGCCGCGGCTGGGCGAGCGCATCGAGCCGACGTGCATCTGGAAGCTGTGCGCCTTGATCGGGTTGGAGCCGTTGTAATTGATCGCCACTGGCAGGAAGTGGTACTGCAGGTTCGGCCAGTCGAATTCGGCGTCGCTGCGGATGAAGCCGCCGGCCTCGAACTGGTTGCTGGCGCCGATGCCGGTGCCCAGGAACAGCCACTCGGCGCCGATCGCAGGCTGGTTGTACAGCTTCAGTGCCGGGGCCAGCGACACCGGCTTCTTGCACTCGTACTGCAGGTACATCTCAAGATGGTCCTGCAGGTTGGCACCGACGCCCGGCAGGTGGTGCACCAGGTCGATGTCCAGGCTGCGCAGCAGGTCGGCCGGGCCGACGCCCGAACGCTGCAGGATCTGCGGCGAGGCGATGGCGCCGCCGCACAGCAGTACTTCGCGGCGCGCGGTGGCGCGCTGCGGCTGGTCGTTGTGCAGCCACTGCACGCCCACCGCACGCTTGCCCGAGAACAGGATGCGGTCGGTCAGCGCGTGGGTGACGATGGTCAGGTTCGGGCGCGGCTTGGCCAGGTCCAGGTAGCCGCGGGCGGTGCTGGAACGGCGGCCCTTCGGGGTCACCGTGCGGTCCATCGGGCCGAAGCCTTCCTGCTGGTAGCCGTTGAGGTCGTCGGTGCGCGGGTAGCCGGCCTGCACGCCGGCCTCGACCATCGCCGCGAACAGTTCGTTGTTGCCGGCCTTCGGCGTGGTCACGCGCAGCGGGCCGTCGCCACCGTGGTAGTCATTGGCGCCGATGTCGCGGGTTTCCGCCTTGCGGAAGTACGGCAGGCAGTCCAGGTAGGTCCAGTCTTCCAGGCCCGGCATGCTGGCCCAGTTGTCGTAGTCCATCGCGTTGCCGCGGATGTAGCACATGCCGTTGATCAGCGACGAGCCACCCAGGCCCTTGCCGCGGCCGCAGTCCATGCGGCGGTTGTTCATGAAGGGCTCGGGATCGGTCTTGTACGCCCAGTTGTAGCGCTTGCCCTGCAGCGGGAAGGCCAGCGCGGCCGGCATCTGGGTACGGAAGTCGAGCCGGTAGTCCGGGCCACCGGCTTCCAGCAGCAGCACGCTCACATCGGCATCTTCGGTGAGGCGGGTGGCCAGCACGTTGCCGGCCGAACCGGCGCCGATGATGATGTAGTCGTACTCGTTATGGGTGCTCATGGGTGTCTCCTGCAGGCCGGGGCGCGCTGCATGCAGGCGTCCCGGCGGAATGTCGGACCGGCACGGTGGCCGGACGATGGGGCGCGCTCAGGGCGCGCCGATCAGAACACGCTGGCGTAGTCGCCCAGCTCGACCTGCACCGACTTGATGCGGGTGTAGTGGCCGAGGGTGGAGATGCCGTTCTCGCGGCCGACGCCGGATTCCTTGTAGCCGCCGACCGGCATTTCGGCCGGCGATTCACCCCAGGTGTTGATCCAGCAGATGCCGGCTTCCAGGCGGTGGATGATGCGGTGGGCGCGGCTGACGTCCTTGCTGACCACGCCGGCGGCGAGGCCGAAGGTGGTGTCGTTGGCACGGCGCACCACTTCGTCTTCGTCGTCGTAGGCCAGGATGCTCATCACCGGCCCGAAGATCTCTTCGCGGACAATGGTCATGTCATCGCGGCAGTCGGAGAACACGGTCGGCAGCACGTAGGCACCGTTGGCCAGCGCACCTTCGGTGGCACGGCCACCGCCGGTCAGCAGGCGGGCGCCTTCGGCCTTGCCGCTTTCGATGTAGCGCAGCACGTTTTCCATGTGCGGGAAGCTGGTCAGCGGGCCGAAGTTGGTCTCGGCGGCCATCGGGTCGCCGATGCGGATGCGCTTGACGCGCTCGACAACGGCGGCTTCGAACGCGGCCAGCATGCTGCGCGGCACGAACACGCGGGTGCCGTTGGTGCAGACCTGGCCGGAGCTGAAGAAGTTGGCCATCACCGCGATGTCGGCGGCGCGGTCGAGGTCGGCGTCATCGCAGATCACCAGCGGCGACTTGCCGCCCAGCTCCATGGTCACTTCCTTCAGCGACGAAGAGGCGGCACTGGCCATGACCTTCTTGCCGGTGGCGACGCCGCCGGTGAAGGAGATCTTCTCGATCACCGGGTGCTCGGTCAGCCACTGGCCGATCTCGCGGCCCGGGCCCTGCACGACGTTGAACACGCCGGCCGGCACGCCGGCTTCGGTGTAGATCTCGGCCAGCCGGATCGCGGTCAGCGGGGTCACTTCGGACGGCTTGAACACCATCGCGTTGCCGGCGGCCAGGGCCGGGGCCGACTTCCACATGGCGATCTGGATCGGGTAGTTCCAGGCACCGATGCCGGCGACCACGCCCAGCGGTTCACGGCGGGTGTAGAAGAAGCTCGATTCGCGTAGCGGCAGCTGGATGCCTTCGATGGCGGTGGCCAGGCCGGCGTAGTACTCGACCACGTCGGCACCGGTGACGATGTCCACGGTGGTGGTCTCGGCCAGCGCCTTGCCGGTGTCCAGGGTTTCCAGGTGGGCCAACTCATCATTGCGTTCGCGCAGGATCTCGACGGCGCGGCGCAGGATGCGCGAACGCTCCATCGCGGTCATCGCGGCCCACACCTTCTGGCCTTCGGCCGCGCTCTGCACGGCGCGCTCGACGTCGGCCTGGCTGGCGACCTGCACTTCGGCGATCACCTCACCGGTAGCCGGGTTCACCGACTTGAAGGTCTTGCTGCTGGTGGCATCGACGCGCTGGCCGTGGATGTAGAGCTGTTGGACGGGCAGGGTGGTCATGGGGGCGTACTCCTTGGAAGGGGGCGGGTGCTGAAGCGCTTATAGCGCGACAGCCTGCAACTGGAAGTCGATGTAGCCGTAAGCGATGCGCCGGGACTTCTCGGCATTGAACTGGCCGCCGACCAGGCTGCCGCGCAGCCACAGGCCATCGATCATCGCGGCCAGGCCGCGCGCGGCCAGGCGGGCCTGCGGGTGGGGCAGCAGGCGGTTGAACTGGTGGCACAGGTTGGAGAACAGGCGCTGGTCGTTGGCGCGCTGCAGCCGGGCCAGTTCCGGCTGGTGCATGCTCGCGGCCCAGAAGGTGAGCCAGACGCGCATGGCGGTGCCGTTGATCTGGCTGTCATCGAAGTTGCCATCGACGATGGCGCGCAGCTGGTCGCGCGGGTCATCGCCGACGTCGGCGCGATAGCGCGCAACGGCGTCCTTCAGTTCGCGCAGGATCTGCCGCATTGCAGCATTGAGCAGGCCGTCCTTGTCGCCGAAGTAGTGGGCGACGATGCCGCTGGACAGCCCTGCCTTCTTCGCGATGGTGGCGACGGTTGCATCGGCCATGCCGATCTCGTCGATGGTCTGGAAAGTGGCCCGGATCAGCTGCTCGCGCCGTACCGGTTCCACGCCTTTCTTCGGCATTGTCTCTCCACGGATTGCGACCCGAAGGATTGGGCTGCCCGCCATTATGCTTTTTATTGATTGAACGTTCAATCAATAAACCATAGGATGCGCTCGCGCCCCACGCCATGGGCCCGGTTTACCGGTCCGGCCCCGCCCATGTGCTCCCTCGGACTTGATGAGACGACCCCATGTCTTCCCTGGCTCATCCCAAGCGTTCGCCCCTGCGCTTGAACCGTTTTGTGTTCTTCAGTTCCTCGGTGTCGATCGGCATCCTCGGGCTGCTTACCGTTCTCTATCCCGAAGGCAGCGAGCACTGGCTGCAATGGGCGCAGGCCGAGGTGTCGGCGGCGTTCGGCTGGTGGTACATGCTGCTGATCGTGCTGTGCCTGGGCTTCGTGCTGTGGCTGGCGTTCTCGCCGTATGGCCGCATCCGCCTGGGCCACAACGAGGAATCGCCGGCCTTCGGCTACGTGCCCTGGGTATCGATGCTGTTCTCGGCCGGCATCGGCATCGCGCTGCTGTACTACGGCGCCTACGAGCCGCTGGATCACTTCCTCAATCCGCCCGGCCAGCCCGGCGGTACCGTGGCCGCCGGCCGCGAGGCGATGGTGCTGACCTTCCTGCACTGGGGCCTGCACGGCTGGGCGCTGTACGCGCTGGTGGGCGTGGCGCTGGGCTATTTCGCCTACCGCCGTGACCTGCCGCTGGCGCTGCGCTCGGCGCTGTACCCGATCTTCGGTGAGCGCATCCATGGCCGCATCGGCGACATGGTCGATGGTTTCGGCATCCTTGCCACGCTGATCTCGATGGTGACCAACCTCGGCATCGGCGCGCTGGTGGTGCAGTCCGGCCTGGTCTACCTGTTCCACATTCCGGACACGCCGCAGGTGCTGGTGGCGATCGTGCTGGTGATGATGGTGGTGGCCACCATCGGCGTGGTGGCGGGTGTGGAGAAGGGCATCGCCTGGCTCTCCAACCTCAACGTGCGCCTGCTGTGCGGCCTGCTGCTGTTCGTGCTGGTGACCGGCCCGACCCTGCACCTGTTCGACGGCCTGATCCAGAACACCGGCGACTATCTGGGCGCGTTCGTGCGCAAGAGTTTCGACATGTACCTCAACGACCCGAAGGGGCGTGAGTGGATGGGCTCGTGGACGCTGTTCTACTGGGCATGGTGGATCGCCTGGGCACCGTTCGTGGGTCTTTTCGTGGCGCGCATCTCGCGTGGCCGCACCATCCGCGAAGTGATCATGGGCGTGCTGCTGATCCCGCTTGGCTTCACCCTGGCGTGGCTGTCGATCTTCGGCAATACCGCCATCGACCTGGTACTGAACCACGGCCAGGCGGTGCTGGGCGAGGTGGCCCAGCACGATGCGGCGATGACGCTGTTCAAGCTGCTGGAATACCTGCCTGCCGCGCCGTACGTGGCCGGTGCCGCGGTGGTGATCGGCTTCGTGCTGTTCCTGACCCCGGTCGATTCGGGCACATTGATGATCGCCAACCTGTGCACGCGTCGCGTCGACGATGGCGTGGAAGATGGCCACGACGCGCCGATCTGGCTGCGCGTGTTCTGGGCGGCCGGCATCACCGTGGCCAGTGTCGGCCTGCTGCTGGCCGGCAACTTCAGTGCGATGCAGACGGCAGTGGTGCTGTGCGGCCTGCCGTTCTCGTTCACCCTGGCGTTCTACATGTGGGGCCTGCTGAAGGCGCTGCGCACCGACCCGGACGCACCGCGCCGGTGACCGGGCATCTGGCACGTATCCCGACGTTGCCGGTGACGCAGTAGCGCCAGGCCATGCCTGGCTGCGAAGAAACCAGAAGGGCCGGATCCGCGAGGACCCGGCCCTCTTGTTGGATGGCCGACCAGCAGTCGACGCCACCCAGGGTGAAGCGTTCGCTGCTGGACAGCTGGAGGCAACCGGCCGCACGGAATTTCGTAGCACTCTGAAAGACAGGCAGGGCCGTTCGCGGTAATCATCGTTCAACGATCCATTTCCGGAGTTGAGCAATGGCCCGAATCCTGAGCTGTGCGTTGATGGTTTCGCTTTCGATGAGTGCGCATGCGGTGCCGGGCGCGATGGTGCAATTGAATTTCCCGGTGATCGCGCTGGGTGAAACGGCAGAACTGAACCTGGAGCTGGAACCACATCCGGGTGGGCTGGTGACCTATTCGATCCACACCAATGTCTATGCCAGCGAGGAGAGCAGCGGCTACCGGGTGCTGGATGTGCGCTGCCCGCCGGGCTTCCTCTCCAACGTCTACCAGGGAAACGCCGGTGCGGTGTGCTATCGCATCGAGGATACGCCGCATCCCGCCGGTGAGATGTCGGTGACAGTGTTCAACGAGGATGCGCCGGATGGGCATCTTGAGTGGGAGGAAGGCCTGTGGTCGCTGGACACCACGGGCCCCGCAGTGAAAAGGTCGTGGCACCTGTTCGGCGTGCGGCCCTGATCTGGAGGGTGGACGCGTGACCTGATGCCGGCGGGACGGTGTGCAGACGAAAAGGGCCGGATCCGTGAGGATCCGGCCCTTTTGCCGGGTCGTCGACCAGCAGCCGACGCTACCGGGAGCGGAGCGTTACTTGCTGGCCAGCTGGCGCAGCACGTACTGCAGCAGGCCACCATGACGGAAGTATTCGACCTCCTTCGGGGTCAGCAGCATCACCGAAACCTCGAAGGTCTTCTTCGTGCCATCGGCCTTGGTGGCAGTGACCGTGGCACGCTTGCTGGCACCGTCCTGCAGGCCGGTGATGTCGATCACTTCCGAGCCGTCCAGGCCCAGGCTCTGCGCGTTCTCGCCATTGCGGAACTGCAGCGGCAGCACGCCCATGCCTACCAGGTTGGAGCGGTGGATGCGCTCGAAGCTCTCGGCGATGACCGCCTTCACCCCCAGCAGCAGGGTACCCTTGGCGGCCCAGTCACGCGACGAGCCGGTGCCGTATTCCTTGCCGGCCAGCACCACCAGTGGCACCTTGTCGGCCTTGTACTTCATGGCCGCATCGTAGATCGCCAGCTTCTCCGGCTGGCCACCGCCGGCCGGGTAGTACAGGGTGTTGCCGCCTTCCTCGCCACCGAACATCAGGTTCTTGATGCGGATGTTGGCGAAGGTGCCGCGGACCATCACGTCATCGTTGCCGCGGCGGCTGCCGTAGCTGTTGAAGTCGGCCGGCTGCACGCCGCGCTCCTGCAGGAAGCGGCCTGCCGGCGAGTCCTTCTTGATGTTGCCGGCCGGGGAGATGTGGTCGGTGGTGATCGAGTCGCCGAACAGGCCCATCACGCGTGCACCGTGCACGTCGTCGATGCTGCCGGTCTGCATGGTCATGCCATCGAAGTACGGCGGGTTCTTGATGTAGGTGGAGGCATCGCTCCACTCGTACAGGTTGCCGTCCGGCGAGGCGATGGTGTTCCAGCGGGTGTCACCCTTGAACACATCGGCATAGTTCTGCTTGAACATCTCCGGGCCGATGGTGGCGGCGATGACGTCGCCGATTTCCTTGTTGCTCGGCCAGATGTCGCGCAGGAACACCGGCTGGCCATCGCTGCCGGTACCCAGCGGCTGGGTGGTCAGGTCGATGTCGGTGGTGCCGGCGATGGCGTAGGCCACCACCAGGGGCGGGCTGGCCAGGTAGTTCATCTTCACTTCGGGATGCACGCGGCCCTCGAAGTTGCGGTTGCCCGACAGCACCGAGGTGACCACCAGATCGCCGGCGGCAATGCCGGCGCTGACTTCGGTCGGCAGCGGGCCGGAGTTGCCGATGCAGGTGGTGCAGCCGTAGCCGACCACGTAGAAGCCGATCTTCTCCAGCTCCTTCAGCACGCCGGCCTTTTCCAGGTAGTCGGTGACCACGCGCGAGCCTGGGCCGAGCGAGGTCTTCACCCAGGGCTGGCGGTTCAGGCCCTTGGCCGCCGCGTTGCGTGCCAGCAGGCCGGCGCCGATCATCACCGCCGGGTTGGAGGTGTTGGTGCACGAGGTGATGGCGGCGATGACCACTGCGCCGTCCTTCAGCCGTACCTTGCGGTTCTCGATCTCGATGTCGGCGAAGCCCTTGGCCAGCTGCTCGTTGCCGACCGCCGCACCGCCGCCTTCATTGACGAAGGAGGACACATCCTCGCTGCGCTTGTCCCGGTTGGCGGTCATGCCCACCAGCGCTTCGCGGTAGTTCTTCTGCACGTCTTCCAGCAGCACGCGGTCCTGCGGGCGCTTCGGGCCGGCCAGCGACGGCTTCACCGTGCCCATGTCCAGTTCCAGCGTGGTGCTGTACTGGGCATGCGGGCTGCCCGGCTCGTGCCACAGGCCCTGCGCCTTGGCGTAGGCCTCGACCAGGTTGATCTGCTCTTCGCTGCGGCCGGACAGGCGCAGGTAGTTCAGTGATTCGGCGTCGATCGGGAAAATGCCGCAGGTGGCGCCGTATTCCGGGGCCATGTTGCCGATGGTGGCGCGGTCGGCCAGCGGCAGGTGCTGCAGGCCGTCACCGTAGAACTCGACGAACTTGCCGACCACGCCCAGCTTGCGCAGCATCTGGGTGACGGTCAGCACCAGGTCGGTGGCGGTGGCGCCCTCGGGCAGCTTGCCGGTCAGCTTGAAGCCGACCACCTGCGGAATCAGCATCGACGATGGCTGGCCGAGCATGGCCGCCTCGGCCTCGATGCCGCCCACGCCCCAGCCGAGCACGCCGATGCCATTGATCATCGTGGTGTGGCTGTCGGTGCCGAACACGGTGTCCGGATAAGCGATGGCCGTGCCGTCCTTGTCGGCGGTCATCACCACGCGGGCCAGGTTTTCCAGGTTCACCTGGTGGACGATGCCGGTGTTGGGCGGCACCACCTTGAAGTTGTCGAATGCCTTCTGGCCCCAGCGCAGGAATCCGTAGCGTTCCTGGTTGCGCTGGAACTCGATCTTGCCGTTGAGGTCCAGCGCATCGGGCTTGCCGAACACATCGACCTGCACCGAGTGGTCGATGACCAGTTCGGAGGGAATCTGCGGGTTGATCTGCTCGGGCGAGCCGCCCAGCTTGACCACGGCGTCGCGCATCGCGGCCAGGTCGACCACGCAGGGCACGCCGGTGAAGTCCTGCAGGACCACGCGCGCCGGCATGAAGGCGATTTCGGTGTCCGGTTCGGCGGACGGGTTCCATCGGGCCACGGCTTCGATGTGATCCGGGCCGACGGTGGCGCCACCGTCCTCATGCCGGAGCAGGTTCTCCAGCAGGATCTTCATCGAGTAGGGCAGGTGGGAGATATCGAAGCGCTGGCCCAGCGTGGGCAGGCTGAAGTAGTCGTAGGTCTTGCCGCCGACGTTCAGCTGGCTGCGGGTGGAGAACGAATCGCTCATGCGGGGTAACTCCTTCTTGCGGATGGCTTGCAGTGGCTCGCGCATGGGCGGGCCTGCTTGCGGTCGCCGCGGGCCTGGTGGCCCCGGTGGTTCCAGTATGAACCCGAAACTGAATGGATTCACCCGGACCGGTTCCGGCCTGCGGCATCGGTTCCAGACTACAGGGGAAGGTGTATGGCGTATGTCACGTTTGTGGCCGATCCTTTGCGAGGCAAGGGCTGGCGGGGTGCCGGTCCGGGCCAGGGTGGAAGTATGCCCGAGGAAGTATGTATAATTTGTGCATACTCTGGAGGGCCTACCGATGGAAGCCACTGTTGCAGAACGCGGACAGATCACCCTGCCCAAGGCGGTGCGTGATGCCCTCGGCCTGACCAAGGGCACGCTGCTGAAGGTCGAGCTGGACGGCAGCCGCATCATCCTGCGCAAGAGTGTTGACGATGCCATTTCACGGGCGCGCGGCAAGTTCGCGTTGGACGGCTTTGAA
This sequence comes from Stenotrophomonas sp. CC22-02, assembly GCF_004365115.1. Taxonomy (NCBI): domain Bacteria; kingdom Pseudomonadati; phylum Pseudomonadota; class Gammaproteobacteria; order Lysobacterales; family Lysobacteraceae; genus Stenotrophomonas; species Stenotrophomonas sp. CC22-02. The sequence continues at coordinate 1,551,089 of NZ_SOCO01000001.1, forward strand.
TCGTCCGACGCCGCCGTGCGTTCGGTCCGCGACGAGGACTGACCGGTGATGATCGCCGTCGATTCGCCGGTGCTGGTCGAGCTGCTCAGCAACGGCCCGCAGGCCGATGCGGTGGAAGCCATCCTGCGCCAGAGCCTGGTCGGCGGCCGCGTGGTGGTCTGTGGCGCGACCCTGGCCGAGGTCTGCGCCTCGCTGCGCGGCGGTGCCGAGGTGCTCGAAGCGCTGGAAGAAATGGGCGTGCACTTCAACCCGATGGAAGCCAAATCGGCGCTGCGCGCCGGCGAGATGCACCGCCGCCACCGCCAGCGCAGCGGCAGCCGCCGCAGCCTGGACGAATTCATGGTCGGCGCCCACGCACTGCTGCAGTGCGACGGCCTGATCACCTGGAACGATACGTTTTACCGCGACTACTTCAAGGGCCTGAAGCTGATCGTGCCGCAAGCCTGAGCCCACTTTTGTTTTTTCAACCTACGCATTACCCGGGAGTTGTCATGTTGGAAGCCTACCGCCACCACGTCGCCGAGCGCGCTGCGCTTGGCATCCCGCCGCTGCCGCTGAGCGCGCAGCAGACGGCCGATGTCATCGAACTGCTGAAGAACCCGCCGCAGGGCGAGGCCGAGTTCCTGCTCGACCTGCTGACCCACCGCGTGCCGGCCGGCGTTGATGACGCTGCCAAAGTCAAAGCCTCGTACCTGGCGGCGATCGCCCTGGGCAGCGAGCAGAACCCGCTGATCAGCCGTGAGCGCGCCACCGAACTGCTGGGCACCATGCTCGGCGGTTACAACGTTGCCCCGCTGGTGCAGCTGCTGGACGACGCCAGCGTCGGCACCCTCGCCGCCAACGGTCTGAAGAAGACCCTGCTGGTGTTCGATGCCTTCCATGACGTGCAGGAAAAGGCCAAGGCGGGCAACGCCAACGCCCAGGCCGTGCTGCAGAGCTGGGCCGATGCCGAGTGGTTCACCGGCAACCCGGAAGTGCCGCAGAGCCTGACCGTCACCGTGTTCAAGGTGCCGGGCGAGACCAACACCGACGACCTGTCGCCGGCGCCGGACGCGACCACCCGCCCGGACATTCCGATGCACGCGTTGGCGATGCTGAAGAACAAGCGCGACGACGCGCCGTTCACCCCGGAAGAAGACGGCAAGCGCGGCCCGATCCAGCAGATCCTGTCGCTGAAGGACAAGGGCCACCTGGTCGCCTACGTGGGCGACGTGGTCGGCACCGGTTCCTCGCGCAAGTCGGCCACCAACAGCGTGCTGTGGTGGACCGGCGATGACATTCCGTTCATCCCGAACAAGCGTGCCGGTGGCGTCTGCCTGGGTTCGAAGATCGCCCCGATCTTCTACAACACCATGGAAGATGCCGGTGCACTGCCGATCGAGCTGGACGTGTCGAAGATGGAGCACGGCGATGTGGTCGAGCTGCGTCCGTACGAAGGCAAGGCGCTGAAGAATGGCGAAGTGATCGCCGAATTCCAGGTCAAGAGCGAAGTGCTGTTCGACGAAGTGCGTGCCGGTGGCCGCATTCCGCTGATCATCGGCCGCGGCCTGACCGGCAAGGCGCGCGAAGCGCTGGGCCTGGCCCCGACCGACCTGTTCCGCCTGCCGGTGCAGCCGGTCGATACCGGCAAGGGCTTCTCGCTGGCACAGAAGATGGTCGGCCGCGCCTGTGGCCTGCCGGAAGGCCAGGGCATGCGCCCGGGCACCTACTGCGAACCGAAGATGACCTCGGTCGGTTCGCAGGACACCACCGGCCCGATGACCCGCGATGAGCTGAAGGACCTGGCCTGCCTGGGCTTCTCGGCCGACCTGGTGATGCAGTCGTTCTGCCACACCGCTGCGTACCCGAAGCCGGTGGACGTGAAGACCCACCACACCCTGCCGGAGTTCATCTCCACCCGTGGCGGCGTCTCTCTGCGTCCGGGCGACGGCGTGATCCACAGCTGGCTCAACCGCATGCTGCTGCCGGACACCGTCGGCACCGGTGGCGACTCGCACACCCGTTTCCCGGTGGGCATTTCGTTCCCGGCCGGTTCCGGCCTGGTCGCCTTCGCCGCTGCCACCGGCGTGATGCCGCTGGACATGCCGGAATCGGTGCTGGTGCGCTTCAAGGGCAAGATGCAGCCGGGCGTGACCCTGCGTGACCTGGTCAACGCGATCCCGCTGTACGCGATCAAGTCGGGCCTGCTGACCGTGGCCAAGGCCGGCAAGAAGAACATCTTCTCCGGTCGCATCCTGGAAATCGAAGGCCTGCCGGAGCTGAAGGTCGAACAGGCGTTCGAGCTGTCCGACGCCTCGGCCGAACGTTCGGCCGCCGGTTGCTCGGTGCGCCTGAACAAGGAACCGATCATCGAGTACCTGACCAGCAACATCACCCTGCTGAAGTGGATGATTGCCGAGGGTTACCAGGATCCGCGTTCGCTGCAGCGCCGCATCGAGAAGATGGAAGCGTGGCTGGCCAACCCGGAGCTGCTGGAGCCGGATGCCGACGCCGAGTACGCCGCCGTCATCGAGATCGACCTGGCCGACATCCACGAGCCGATCGTGGCCTGCCCGAACGACCCGGACGACGTGAAGACCCTGTCCGAAGTGGCCGGTGCCAGGATCGACGAAGTGTTCATCGGTTCGTGCATGACCAACATCGGTCACTTCCGTGCGGCCGCCAAGCTGCTGGAAGGCAAGCGTGACCTGCCGACCCGCCTGTGGGTGGCCCCGCCGACCAAGATGGATGCCTCCGAGCTGACCAAGGAAGGTGTGTACGGCACTTTCGGCGCCACCGGCGCACGCATGGAAATGCCGGGCTGCTCGCTGTGCATGGGCAACCAGGCGCAGATCCGTGAAGGTTCCACCGCGATGTCGACCTCGACCCGCAACTTCCCGAACCGCCTGGGCCGCAACACCAACGTGTACCTGGGTTCGGCCGAACTGGCCGCGATCTGCTCGCGTCTGGGCCGCATCCCGACCAAGGAAGAGTACATGGCCGATGTGGGCGTGATCGCCGCCAGCGGCGCGGAGATCTACCGCTACATGAACTTCGACCAGATCGAGGAATATCAGGACGTGGCCAAGACGGTCGCTGCCTGATGCGGTAGTGCCGGCCACTGGCCGGCACCCCGTTGAAACGAAGAACCCCCGGTGAAAGCCGGGGGTTTTTTGTGTGCGCCGGGCCAGATGGCCTAGCCCATGCGCATCGCCGTCCGGGTCTGCTCCTGGGCGTGGTCTTGCTGGGCAACCTGCTGTGCCTGCGACATCTGTTCGACCTTGGCGAGCGATTGCTCCACGGGCGTACTGATTGCCTCGCTGACCGCGACCGACGCGCGCAGGTGTGCCGGATTGTCGAGTGCTCCCTGCACAACGAACATGCGAGGGCCGGAGCCGTCGCTGGGTGGATTGCCCAGGACCACATGATCGACGCGTTCCAGGCCGCTGCTCTTGGCCGTTGCAAGCAGGCTGGCCGTCACCCGCTCGCTGGTTTCATCGAAGCTGCGCCCGTGCCTGGCATCCACGGCGGATACACCGTCGCGAATCTGCCGGTAGAGAGGTTGGTCTGGGTGGCCTTCCTTCCTGGGATCCAGGCCTGCCTTATCCAAGGTGGACTCGATGCTCTCCTGCACTGGGTTCCTGGGAGAGAAGCCGGGATTGCCGAGAGAGGGCGAGCCCCGGTCGGTTGCATCCTGGATCAGTTGCCCCCCAGGCTTGAGCGCAGTGTGGGCCTGCTGCTCCGCTTCAGCTTCGTTGCGGGCGTACGCACCGGCTTCCCCGGTGCCGCGCAGGTAATTGACCCCGTCGCGCAGCAGACCAGGTCCGCCGCCGACAAGCACGGTCGCCGCCGCGCGCAGTTGATGAACATCGTTGCGGTAGTCGGCAATCCGGCGCAGGTCTTCAGGATCCGTGACCCGGGCCTGGGGGTTGTCCAGTACAGACTGCACGGGACCCTTGTCGGTCATGCGATCAAGGAAATGAACCAATCGATGGGAGTCGCCCAGCTGACCGCCACGGCGGCGGACATGACATGGCCGCTTTTCATCCCAAGCGTTCCGAGCGAGGCGACACGCTGGCCGTGCTCGGCGTTGCGCAGAACCTCCAGTTCCTTGGGCAGCGCATACATCTCGACCGTGCCGTAATGAGGGCCACCCGCACTGACCAGGTCGCCTGCCATCACATGGTTGGTGAAGGGCGCCGCATTGGCCGGCTGGCCTTCAGGTAGGCGATACGCGAGCCCGGCGGCACCGTAAGGATTGAAGGCGTCGCCGGGGAGGTTGTAGTGATGGGCGGTGATCTGCGCGAGGGCACCGCCCAGGGAGTGGCCGGTGACGTGCACCGGACCATACGCATTTTCTTCAGCCAGCTTGATGGCCTGCTTGGTCAGGGCGAGGGCATCACCGAGTTGTGCGTTGACCCTGGCGGTGACCATCGCGGCGTCTATGCCGCCGTCAAGCATGGGCTGACGATCAAATTCGGTGCCGCGATGGGCGACGATGACTTCTTTGGATTCGAGATTATGGTAAATGACGCCTTGGTAGCCGGTGGCGGAGTTTAGGCTGGCCAATACACGATATTCCGTCCCGGCAATGGTAACAATGGCTCTGGGCTCAGGGAGCGGATCCTTGTAGACATGATCTGAGAGGGCTGCATTTGCTCCAGGATTCATTGGGCTGTTCCTTCAGTCCGCGTGGAGATTTCGATTGGGAAGTAATTCTTTCGCTTATCTGGAGACATCTTCTCGTACCAAGTCGAAGGCTCGGTAGGCGTCCACTCTGGCGATCCCCCTGAAGTCATGGGGCGTAAGGCGCGATGTACGTAGGTAGTAGAGAGTTTCTCGGTTTCAAGCTTTGTGAATGAAGTCCATGCGGTTGCTTGGATAGGGCGATCATCGTTGATGAAGGCGAATGAAGCTTCCACGAGCACGGGTGTCCAAGTGCACGGGCCGCGACCGTAATAGTCTGCAACTTCCATGCCGTCGTTGAATACAACACTGCTGAATTCAGTAGAACTGAGGCGATGTGCCTGAAGCTCAACCTTGTGCTGGTTCGGTTCGTACTGAACTCCCTCGTAGTTATTGATCGGAGGGAGACAGAGTGGGTCTATCTCGTACGTGACGAAGACCTTGGGGACCGGAATTTCCACGGGTGCATCGTGGACGCGAATCACAATCGGCAGCGCATGCTTGGGCGCAGGATTCTCGCGGTAGACCGGATATGAGCGTTCCTTGTTGCAGCCTGGAACGGCCAGTGTGATCAGAGCGATCAACGCAACATGAGCAAGGCTGGGGGCGGATTTCAGCATGAGCGGTCCACGTCGCTGATGGAGGTATTACACGGGTGCGCCGGTAAAGCGCTACTACAGAGCATGGTTCTCTGCGTCCGAGAACACCGAATGGATTGTCCTGCTCGTTGAATGGCGGAATAGGGGGCTACGCCGCAGACGACGGTGCCATGAAGGGCATCTCGGGGCAAATGCGACAGATTGCGCATTTCATGTTGGAGGCACGCCGGCACTTCATCCTTGTGCGCCGGTGCCACGGGGCGTTGCGGCGTATCGTTCATCGGCGTTCCATTGCTCTGTGACGTCTGACTATACGACCCGGTGCAGCTGTGCTCAAAGGCCGAGGTGCAGCGCCAGGGGCCTCCCATGGGACGCCGTCCAGCATCCGGCCGCTTGCTGGCAGGCGACGTGCAGCGACTGCTGCAACCATGCATCAATGTGCACGCTGGCGAATGCCGGATTCTCCAGGGTGGAGATATGGCCGGCCACTGCCCGGTAGCCCGTTGAAACGAAGAGCCCCGGTGAAAACTGGGGTTCTTTGTGCGTGCAGCGCTAGACTTGCCGCCTCGCTTGTTGGAGTGCAGGGATGTTGCAGGATCGATTGAAGGGCCGTTGCATTCACCGTTGGCACTGGACTGGCAGTGTGGTGGTGCTGGCCACGCTGATGATGGGGCACGCCGCGATGGCGCAGCAGACGGTGCAGCAGGCCGTTGTCGAGCTTGCTCGGCCGGCGCACGTGCCGGCGTCGATCGTGATGGAGACCAAGCACAGCAATCCGCCGCGCTATCCGTCGCAGGCATTCCGTGATGAGAAAGAGGGGGAAGCGATCCTGATGGTGCAGGTGGCAGCCGACGGGCAGTGGGCCGGCGTGACCGTGCTGCAGAGCAGCGGCTGGCCGGAGCTGGATGAGGCGGCGCAGGCGGCGACACGCAGGTGGCGCTACCTGCCGGCCAGCGAGGATGGCGTACCCGCGCCTGGCGAGATCCGCGTACCGGTGTCGTTCAAGCTGTGATCACGCGTTGGTGATGCCGTTGCCCGGCACTGCCTGGCAACGGCGTTGGTCCTGCCGCGGTGCCGGCGACTTACTGCGCGGCACACGCCTTGGGGGCGTGCACGAGGTTGACGCGCAGGCTGCCATCGGCAGCCACCTGCTTGCTCTCCAGTACGCACATCTCGTTCTCGAGCCGCATCATCACTTCGTAGTCCTGACCCGCCTTCGGCACGAACTGGATCGACAGCGAGTCCGGTGCTGCTCCGCAGCGGAGGTGGGCGACGTTCTGGAATTGTGCGTCGAAGATCAACGGCTTGCCGGCCTCCACCGAATACTCCTGGAAGTTCGGGTTAGAGAACAGGACGCTTTTCATCGCACGCACGGTGTCGGTTTCCGGCATTCCGATGGAAATGTTCTGCGGGCTGCCGCCCACCAGGCTGCCTACGGCTGCGCTGTTGCTGCGCGCGACCACGACTTTCCTTCGCGCGTCGCCATGGCATTGGCCACCGATATGCATGGTGATGCTGCGGCCGTTGGCACCGAAGATGCGGATGCGGGAGCGATTGCCGGCGGGCAGGGCAGCGGCAACGGCGCTGGCAGGCGCGGCGGCGCGCATCGCGGACGGAAACGCTTCTGGCAGGCGCGCGACGAATCGTGCCACGCACTGCTCGGCCAGCTCGTCGGACACGCTCCTCACTTCGGCATAGTCATCCGCCTGCCACTGTGGCAGCGCAGCCGACTGGGTGCCATCGGTGCAGTCAACGGTCATGGCCGATGCGCCCGAGGCCGGCAGCACCTCGATCGTGGTGCGGTGCTTGAGCTCGTAGGGGATCTGCGAGCCACTGAGCTGCCCGTAGACCAGCGCCCATTCGTGCGGGTCGGCCCGCACGGTCACGGGGGCGCTGGGAACTGCGTCGGGATAGGCATTGAAGTACTCGGAAAGACGCTGCTGCAGCAGTGCCGGGACCCGCTCCACTGCGGGGCTGGACACGCCTTCGACGGTGTCGCCGCGCAGGGTGTCCTTGGAGAAGCCACGCGCCTTGCGTGCACCGACCACGGCCAGGGCGAAGACGTTCATCTTGGCCAGCGTGGCCACGCCCATATCCGATCGGGTCACCAGTCGCAGGTCTGCGTCGCCGGAACGCTTGCCCTTGGCATCGGTGCCGGTGCCATGGTCGATGTGGACCGCCTTCATCCAGTCCGTGGACAGAACCGGTGCCGGATGGCCGGCGCCTGTGGCCGTTGCGGCCTCGTCCTGGGGTGGCACTGGATCGGGCGAGGCGGCACTGATGGCAGCGGCCAGCTGGGCGCCTGGCGAAGGGAACACGGTGGGCAGCTGCTCGACGAGCCGGTCGACACAGCGCTGCGCGAACTGGCGTGCCGCGGTCCTGACCTGCGCGTAGTCATCTGCCTGCCAGTCTTCCAGCGGCGCCGTCTGTACGGGATCGCTGCAGGTGATGCTCAGCCAGGGCGGGCTGATGGGGGACGACTGTGCAATGGTGAGGGTGGCCTCATGCTGCAGATCGTACGGAACCGCGTTGCCCGACAGCGACTGGTAGGTGAGCGACCACAGGCCGGCGTTTGCGCTGACGATCTGCGCATGCTCGGGAAGCGCATCCGGATGTGCGATGAAGTACTCGGCCAGATGGCGGCGCAGGAGTGCGGGGATTTCGTCGACGGCCGGGCTGGGCACTGAGTCGATGACGGTGCCACGCAGGTTCTTCTTCGAGAAGCCATCGACGCGGCCACCGCCGGCCTTGGCGGCGGCCGCCAATTGAACAAGCTTGAGCGTGACCACTTTGCCGGTGTCGCCGCGCGAGACCAGGCGCAGCTTCAGATCGACATCGCGGTGTCCAGGCAGGCTGGAAGGCGCGCCCTGTACCACCTGGATGCGGGTGCTCCAGTCATCAGGAGAGGGCGGAGCGGCTGCGCCGTCGACCGGGTGGGTGCGGGCCGCATCGGTGGCAAGTGCAGCGTCGTGTGCCGGGACGGTAGCGGGTTCTTCTGCCGATGCCGGCGGAGACAGCATCAGGCCCAACGCGATGGCGGCAGGCAGGCAGGTCAGGCGTAGTGCCACAGTGGAGCTCCTTGGGGAAACGCGATGAAGAACGGCCGGGTCCCCTTGGCCGGCCGTTCGGGAAAGGTGTGGTGCGCGTGGGCTCAGCCGCGCGCCAGCGCCAGCAGCCGTTCGGCAATCCGCTCGAGAGGAACCTGTTCTTCGGCAGCGCCCAGCTTGAACGCAGCGCCGGGCATGCCCCAGACCACGCTGCTGGCCTCGTCCTGCACCAGCGTCGGCGCGCCGGCCTGGCGCATTTCCAGCAGGCCGCGTGCACCATCGTCGCCCATGCCGGTGAGGATGGCACCGATGGCGTTGCCACCGGCGCTCTGCGCCACCGAGCGGAACAGCACGTCCACCGCCGGCTTGTGCCGGTTCACCGCCGGGCCGTCGTCGACCCGGCAACGCCAGCGCGCACCGTCACGGATGATGCGCAGATGCTTGCCGCCCGGGGGCAGGTAGGCATGCCCGGGCAGCACCGCTTCGCCGTCGCTGGCTTCGCGCACGGCCATCGCCGAGTGCCGGTCCAGGCGCTCGGCGAAGGCCGTGCTGAAACTGGCCGGCAGGTGCTGGGTCATCACCACGGCCGGCGCGTCGGCGGGCAGGCCCTCCAGCACCACGCGCAGGGCTTCGGTGCCACCGGCGGATGAGCCGATCGCGATCAGGCGGTCGGTGGTTCGGAACTGCGGCGCGGCCGGGCGCATCGCCGGGGCGGCTTCGAGCGTGAGCTTTGGCGTGGCGGCGCGCACCAGCGGGCGCACCCGCGAGCGTGCCGCCATCTTCACCTTGGCGATGATCTCGTCGGCATAGCCCTGCAGCCCACGGGCCACATCGAGCTTGGGCTTGGAGACGAAATCGACTGCGCCCAGTGACAGTGCCTGCAGGGTGGTGTCGGCGCCGCGCTCGGTCAGCGAGGAGATCATCACCACCGGCAGTGGATGCAGGCGCATCAGGTTTTCCAGGAACGCCAGCCCGTCCATGCGCGGCATTTCCACGTCCAGCGTGATCACGTCCGGGGCCAGGCGCTTGATCTTCTCGCGCGCCAGCAGCGGGTCGGCGGCGGTGCCGACCACGTCGATGGCCGGATCGCTGGACAGGATCTCGGTGAGCATCTGCCGCACGACGGCAGAGTCGTCGACGATCAGGACCCGGCAGGGGGCGTTGCCGGTCAGGGTCATTCGAACAGCTCCACGCCACCGGTGACCGGGGCCTTGGACAGGCGGGCACGCACGGCCGATTCGGTCGCGGCCACTTCGGCTTCATGGGCGTGCGGCAGGCGCTGCACCACCACGCGGCCGGTATCGGCGAAGAACCAGATCTTGCGCGGATGGATGCCGCACAGGTCCTCGGCGATGATCGGGATGTGCTCGGCCTGCAGGTACTGGCGCACGAACTCGGCGTTGCGGGTGCCGACCGGGTTGCTGGTGAAGCCCTTGAGCACGTTGGCGCCGCCGAACACCTTGGCTTCGATGCGCTTGCGGTGCGCGCCGCGCTTGAGCATGTCGTTGATCAGCAGTTCCATCGCGTAGCTGCCGTAGCGTGCTGGCGCGCCATCGCCGGCGTTGCCTTCGGGCAGCAGGAAGTGGTTCATGCCGCCGATCTTCAGCACCGGGTCGCGCAGGCAGGCCGCCACGCATGAGCCGAGCGTGGTGGTCAGCGCGGTGGTGTCATCGACGACCAGGTACTGGGTGGGCAGCAGCTTGGCGGCGATGGTCTTGAAGCGCGCGTCCTGGTAGCGCATCACATCGTCGGTACGCAGCGAGGCATTCATGCGCCGGCCTTTGCCGCACGGCGGTACAGGGTGCGCCCGCAGGGCTGGATGAGGTCGGCCGCGTGCAGGTAGTTCTCCGAGTGGCCGGTGTACAGCAGGCCGTCGTCGGCCAGGTGCTGCACCAGGCGGCCGAGGATGGCGCGCTGGGTGGGCTTGTCGAAGTAGATCATCACGTTGCGGCAGAACAGGGCGTCGAACGGGCCGCCGACGTCGTAGCGCGGGGCCAGCAGGTTTAGCGGACGGAACTCGATCAGGTCGCGCAGCGCCGGCAGCACGCGGCACTGGCCCTCGTTGGGGCCGCTGCCGCGCTGGAAGTAGCGGCGGCGCAGGTCCGGATCGAGGTTGGCGACACGGTCGATGTTGTAGACGCCGCGGCCTGCAGTGGCCAGTACCTGGGTGTCGACGTCGGTGGCGACGATGCGCACCGGCGGCTTCAGGGTGCCGAACGCTTCGCAGGCGGTGATCGCCATCGAGTAGGGCTCTTCGCCGGTGGACGCGGCGCACGACCACAGCAGCAGCGGCGTGCGGCCGTTGCGCTGCTGCAGTTCCTCGCGCAGCTTGTCGAAGTGGTGCGGCTCGCGGAAGAACGAGGTCAGGTTGGTGGTCAGCGCATTGGTGAACGCCTGCCATTCATCGCCATCCTCCTGTTCCAGATGGTCCAGGTACTGCTGGAAGCTGCGCATGCCGAGCGTGCGCAGGCGCCGCGACAGGCGGCCATAGACCATGTCGCGCTTTGCCGGCGCGAGGGCGATGCCCACGCGCTGGTAGATCAGGTCGCAGACGCGGCGGAAATCACGGTCGGCGAACTCGAATTCGCGGGGGCCGGTGACGATGGGAGTAGGACTTTGCACGGGGGACGTGTCCATCGGCAGAGGCGGCGGCCGAAGCCGCCGCGGGTGGGTCTCAGAATTCCTGCCAGTCGCTGTCGCTGGCGACGAAGGTGCTGGCGTTGCTGCTGTGGCGGACCGCTGCCGGCGCGGGCGCCGCCTGCGGGCGCGGCGCGCTGGCGGTGACGCGGGCCGGCTCGACGTGGGCGGCCACCGCCTTCATCGCGGCCGAGACCTGGTTGTCGAGGCGGAAGATCGCCACCGCGTCGGCCAGCTGGCCGGCCTGGTCTTCCATGGCGCGGGCGGCAGCGGTGGCTTCTTCCACCAACGCAGCGTTCTGCTGGGTCGTTTCGTCCATCTGCACCACGGTCTGGTTGACCTGCTCGATGCCGGCCGACTGCTCCTGCGAGGCGGCGGAGATCTCGGCCATGATGTCGGTCACGCGCTGCACCGAGGCGACGATCTCGCCCATGGTGCTGCCGGCCTGGTGCACCAGGCTGGAGCCCTCGGCGACCTTGCCGACCGAATCGTCGATCAGGCCCTTGATCTCCTTGGCGGCGGCGGCCGAGCGCTGGGCGAGGGTGCGCACTTCGCTGGCGACCACGGCGAAGCCACGGCCCTGTTCACCGGCACGGGCCGCTTCGACCGCGGCGTTCAGTGCCAGGATGTTGGTCTGGAACGCGATGCCGTCGATGACGCTGATGATCTCGGCGATCTTCTTCGACGAGGCTTCGATGGCCGACATGGTGGTGACCACCTGGCCGACCACCTCGCCACCCTGCGAGGCGACGCCCTGCGCGCCGATGGCCAGCTGGTTGGCCTGGCGGGCGTGTTCGGCGTTCTGGCGCACGGTGGAGGTCAGTTCCTCCATCGACGCGGCGGTTTCTTCCAGGTTGGCGGCCTGCTGCTCGGTACGGCGCGACAGGTCGCCGTTGCCCGAGGCGATCTCACCGGCGGCGAGGGTGATGCTGGAGGCGCTGGCCTGGATCTGGCCGACGATCTGGGTCAGCTGCGCGACGGTGGTGTTGGCATCATCACGCATGCGTGCAAACACGCCCTGGTAGTCGCCGTGCATGCGTGCGGTCAGGTCACCTTCGGCGATGGCCGACAGCAGCTGCGAGAGCTTGCCGAGGTTGTCATCGCTGACCGCCATCATCGCGTTGAGGTTTTCCAGCATCAGGCGGAAATCGTGATCGAAGCGCTGTGCGTCGCCACGGCGGCTGAAATCGCCTGCGGCGGCGGCGCTGGCCAGTTGCTTGATCTCGGCATTGATGCGGCTGAGATTGGTTTTCACCGTATCGACGGTGGCGGTCATGGTGGCCTTCTCGCCCGGATAGCGCGCGATGTCGCGGCTGAGGTCGCCGACGGCGTATTGCTGCACCACGTCGAGCACGTCGTGCAGGGTCTGCACATGGCCGCCGACCAGGGCGTTGGTCTCCTGCACCATCAGCCCGTATTCGCCGGGGAAGGCAGTGGCGTCGATGCGGTAGCTCAGTTCGCCGGCATCGTGGCGCCGCGCCATTTCGCGCTGGCCGCCGATCACCGCGTGCAGCTGCTGCTGCATGCCCGACATGGCGTGCAGCAGGCGGCCGGGTTCGTCGTGCGGCTGCGGGCCGATGTGGCTGTCCAGCTTGCCGTTGGCAATGCCTTCGGCGACGGCGGTGGCCTGCTTCAGCGGGCGCGCGATGCGGTTGCCGATGACCCAGCTCAGGGCCAGCACGATCAGCACCAGCACGCCGCCGGCGACTGCCATGATGGCGGTGAATACCAGTGCCTGCTTCTGCACGTCATCCATGTAGACGCCGCTGCTGACCACCCAGTTCCAGGGCGCGAACAGACCGGCGTAGGCCACCTTCTCGACGTCGCCCTTGCTGCCGGGCTTGGCCCAGCGGTAGTTGACGAAGCCGCCGCCGGCCTTGGCTGCTTCGACCTGGTCGTAGTAGATGCGCACGCCGTCGTCGGTGCGGAAGTCCTTCATGTCCTTGCCGACCAGGTCCTTGCGGAACGGGTGCATCAGCAGGTGGTAGCCGGTGTCGTAGATGTTGAAGTAGTACGTATCGTTCTCGGCGCGCATCGATTCCAGCGCCTGCAGCGCGGCGCCTCTGGCGGCCTCATCACTGAGCTCGCCGGTACCGGCCAGGCGGTGATAGTGCTGGAGGATGCCGTAGCTCAGTTCGACCTGGGTCTTCAGCGCGGTCTTGCGGGTCTCGGTGAGGTCCAGGTACTGCATGCGGGCGGCGATCACCGAGAGCGCGATCACGCCGAGCGCGATGAGCAGCGTCAGCAGGTTGAGCTTGCGCCGGACGGAGAGGTTGCTGAAGTAGTGTTGCCAGCGATGCAGGAGATTCATCGAGCAGGACCAGGTCGAAACGGGCGGGCGGCGCCGAGCCGGTCAGCGGCGGGATACGCCGTGACAACCCCGTTATCGGCCGCGGGGGCGGGGGATTGAGGTGTGGTGTTCGAACGTATTCAGGTTTCCTTGCAGCGGCGGCTGCGGCGCTGCCTGCGGCAGGCTTTTGAAGCAACAGCAACAGCAACAGCAACATCAACGGCAGTTGGTCGGCTCTGAATTTTCAGTGGGTGGCTGGGTCGGGGTGGGATGGCGGGACACGCCGTAAACCCGTCCTTGGGGGCTCGATGGCGCCATCCATGGTGCCCACGGTCCCGCCAGCCCACCCCGACCCAGCCCTCTCGGCATTTCGGTGTCGGACGGCAAGAGCGTTGGGTTTCCAGGTGGAAAGAGGGGTCAGATCCGTTTTCCTGGGGAAAACGGATCTGACCCCGAACGCGGTGCGGCTGTTGCTCTTGCTCTTCTTTCTTCAATCCGGGGTGGACGCGCACGGAACCTGTCCGTGGCCGGGAGGGTGGGTTGCGCAGGGGTGTCCG
>NZ_SOCO01000001.1:1565808-2100305 GCF_004365115.1 Stenotrophomonas sp. CC22-02
ACTGCGGCGTTCAGCGCCAGGATGTTGGTCTGGAAGGCGATGCCGTCGATGACGCTGATGATCTCTGCGATCTTCTTCGACGAGGCCTGGATGGCGGACATGGTGGTGACCACCTGGCCGACCACTTCGCCGCCCTGCGAGGCGACGCCATGCGCGCCGATGGCGAGCTGGTTGGCCTGGCGGGCATGTTCGGCGTTCTGGCGCACGGTGGAGGTCAGTTCCTCCATCGACGCGGCGGTTTCTTCAAGGTTGGCGGCCTGCTGCTCGGTACGGCGCGACAGGTCGCTGTTGCCGGAGGCGATTTCGCCGGCGGCCGAACTGATCGCGCGGCTGGACTGCTTGATGCGGGTGACGATCTCGCTCAGCTGTGCGGCGGTGGCGTTGGCATCGTCGCGCATGCGGGCGAACACGCCCTGGTAGTCGCCGTGCATGCGCACGGTCAGGTCACCCTGCGACAGCGCGGCGAGCAGGCCGGAGATCTGTTCGATGCTGCCGGCGTTGGCGTCGAGCAGGCCGTTGATCTGCTGGGCCAGCTGCAGGAAGAAGCCTTCCTTGTCGCTGGCATCGATGCGGCCGGACAGGTCGCCGGCGGCGGCCTGGGCGATCACGCGGGCCACTTCGGCCTCGACCAGCGCTTCCTGGGTGCGGTCACGCCATTCCACCACGTAGCCGACGGTGTCGCCGCCTTCATTGCGGATGGTCGACACCACCTGCGCGAACTGGGCATCCCCGTACTGCATCGGGCGACGGGCCACGCCGTGCGCCTTCAGGTTGCCGAGCAGGGTCTGGTCCATCTCGCCGCGGTGTTCAAGCACGGTGACCGGCTTGCCGATCAGCGAGGCCTGGGCGTCGAAGTCCGGCAGGTCGCGGCGCACTTCATCCTGGTACTGGCTCAGGGTCTGCTGCAGCGCGCGGTTGCTGTAGACGATGGTGTTGCTGGTGTCGGTCAGGTACACGCCGGTCGAGCTGTAGTCCAGCGCGGTGCGGATGCGCAGGTTCTCGCGGGCCACGGCCTGGTCGGTTTCGATGCGCTCGCGCAGGTCGCGCTGCATGCGCTGCATGGCCTGCATCAGTTCGCCTACTTCGTCCTGGCGGCTGACGTCGATGTGGCCGTCGAGCTTGCCGCCGGCGACGTCGTTGGCCACCGAGACGGCACCACGCACGCTGCCGACCAGGGCACGGGCGAACAGCCAGACCAGCACCAGGCCGAGCGCGGCGCCGCCGAGCAGGGCGATCACGGTCAGCACGGCCGAGGCGGCGTAGGTGGATTCGGCCTCTTCGCGCGAGGCGCGGGCGAGGCGGTTGTCTTCGGCGATCAGTGCTTCCAGCGCCGAAGCGGCCTTGCGGTGCTTGGTGCGGGTCTCGCCGACGAAGGTATCGATGGCGTCGTCCGGCAGGTCCAGTTCCAGCATCTCGGTGACGCTGTCATAGGAGGCCAGGGCGTCCTTCCATTCCTTGGCAAAGGTGTCGAACAGCTTCTTCTGCTGCGCGTTGTCGACCAGCGCGGGGTAGCCCTTGATCGACTTGTCCATGCTCTCGCGCAGCTCGACGGCCTGCTTGCGTGCGTCGGACTTGACGTCATCGCTGGCGCGGATCAGCTGCTGGTAGGCGGCGTTGCGGTACTCGCCCAGCATGCCGCGCATCTCGCCGGCCATGCGGATGCTTTCCATGCGCGAACCGGCCAACTCGGTGGTGACGTTGTTCAGCGAATGCAGGCCGCGATAGGCGACGATGCCCTGCAGCAGCATCACCAGCAGGAGGACGCCGAAGGTCAGCAGCAGCTTCGGCATCAGTTTCAGGTTGTTGATCCACGGCATGGGCGTTGCGAGCTCCTAAGGCAGACGCGCCCGGGCATCGGGCCCGGTTGCAGCAGAAACCACGCCGGCACGAGCTCCGGCGTGGTTCGACGGACAGCGGATTACTTGATGTTGGCCAGCTTCAGGCCAGCCGGCGAGCTGACTTCGATTTCCGCACGCGAGGCGTCGCGCTGGATCTTGCCGATCACGCACACGGTCTTGCCTTCCAGGGTTTCCAGCGGGAAGGAGAACTTGCCGCGGTTCTCGCCGGCGATGCGGGCTGAGAAGGTGTGGCGCGGGAAGGCGCCGCCCATGTACAGGAAGGTCGGCTGGCCTTCGGAACCTTCTGCGTAGCGGGCCTTTTCGACCTTGCCACAGACCATGCCGTCCTTGCCGACCGAACGCGGTGCCAGTTCCGGCGGGATCATGTCGGCCGACTGGGCGAACGCGGAGGAGGCGGTGGTGGCCAGGACAGCGGCCGAGACGAACGCAAGCAGGGACTTCATCGAGGTGTATCTCCGGGGATGGTGATGGTCGTTCCGGTTCTGCGCGCTCCTGCGCGACCGGCTTCTGTCCCCCTATCGGCACCGCCAGGGGGAACTGAAGGGTTGTGTGACCAGAACGTGAAGCAGGTCCGCTGGATCAGGCCGCAGCGTCTTCGGCAACGGCGGCCTGGCCCATGTCGGCGCTGTCGAGCAGGGTCTCGATGTCCAGCAGGATCAGCATGCGGTCGTCGTGGGTACCGATACCGGAGATGAAACGGGTATCGACGGCGGCGCCGAACTCCGGGGTCGGGCGGATCTGCTCGGCCGACAGCGGGATCACGTCCGAGACGCTGTCAACGACGATGCCGACCACGCGGTCTTCCACGTTCAGCACGATCATCACGGTGAAGGCGTCGTAGCGGGCGTTGTCCAGGCGCAGCTTCAGGCGCAGATCGATGACCGGCACGATGGTGCCGCGCAGGTTGATCACGCCCTTGATGTAGTCCGGAGCATCCGGCACGCGGGTGACCGCGTCATAGCCGCGGATTTCCTGCACCTTGAGGATGTCCACGCCGTAGTGCTCGGCACCGAGGGTGAAGCTGAGGAATTCGCCACCGGCGCTGGCGGCGGAGCTGGTCTTGTCGTTCATCGAGGGGTCCTGGTTCTGCCGGAAGTCCCGGTGTCAGGCTCGATATCGGCCCCTCGGGGGGGGACTTTAGCTGTGGCGCCCGGGGCATCCACGCATGGCGTGGATCTACCGGGTAGCGCCGGAGGGGCATCCACGCATGGCGTGGATCTACCACGTGACTACATCTCGCCGTTGCGGCGGGCCTTGCGCTGGCGGTCGATGCGGAAGATGTAGCGCTGGATGGCGCTGTCGGCGCCGCGCGGCAGGGTGTCGAAGCGCATGCCTACGCGCTTGACCTCGATGCCGTTGGGCTGGCGCTGCGGCAGCAGGTTGCAGACCACCAGTTCGATGTCCAGGTCCGGGCCATCAGGCAGTGACAGCTGCGCCGGGTAGCGCTTCTGCAGGCCGAACACCGCGCAGTCGTTGGGCACGACCACGGCGAGGCCGCCGCCACTGATGTCCACCACCCGCATCGACAACGCTTCGGCGCGGGCTTCGCCGGGCGGCAGCAGCAGCTGCGGCGAGTCGGTGACCGGGGTCTCCAGCCGGTACAGCTCGCGGCGCTGCAGATGGACCAGCTCGTCGGGCAGTGGTGCACGGAACGCAACGTGGCCGTCGTTGTCCACGCGCTGCAGTTCATGCAGGCGGAACCGCACCAGCACGCGTTCAAGCTGGGCGAAGCACAGCAGGTGGTCGGCCTGCTCGGCGGCGCGGTTGGACGCTTCCTGCGGGCTGCCATCGAGCAGCAGGTAGTCTTCGTCCTCGTCAAGATCAAGCAGCGCCGTCGGGAACGAGCGGTCGCGGCCGTCGATATGCGCATTGATCAGCGATCGCTGGTCGATCAGCGAGCGCAGCAACTGGCGCAGCTGGCGCGGGTTGCGGACCAGGAAACGTTCGTCAGCGGCATCGGCCGCGTGGACATCATGCACTGCAGTGTCGTTGCCGTCGGACATGGAATCTACGGTCAGGGGCGGGCGCCAGCACGCGTTGGCGCGAGGCTCGATGGGGATATCGGCCTCTGCATCGGATTATGAAGTGAGAATTACATCACTTTCCATGCGTGAGGGGTCAGATCCCTCTCCTGGAGGAAAGGAACCTGACCCCGACGTGCCACGCAGGTGGATCCACGCCATGCGTGGATGCTTTCCGCGTGGGGTCAGAACTCCTGCCAGTCGCCGTCGGCGGCCAGTGCCGGCTGGGCGCTCGAGCCGCGCAGCGTGCGTGCAGGTGTCGGCCTGTGGACGGGCGCAGCGGCCGCTACCTGGCGCGGCAGCGGTGCGGTGGCCAGGCGCGGCGCGGTGCCCGGGGTCGCCGGCGATGCCAGCCGGAAGCGGGCCACGGCTTCACCCAGCTGCACGGCCTGGTCTTCCATCGCGCGGGCGGCAGCGGTGGCTTCTTCCACCAGCGCGGCGTTCTGCTGGGTGGTTTCGTCCATCTGCACCACGGTCTGGTTGACCTGCTCGATGCCGGCCGACTGTTCCTGCGAGGCGGCGGAGATCTCGGCCATGATGTCGGTCACGCGCTGCACCGAGGCGACGATCTCGCCCATGGTGCTG
Organism: Stenotrophomonas sp. CC22-02; assembly: GCF_004365115.1. Classification (NCBI taxonomy): domain Bacteria; kingdom Pseudomonadati; phylum Pseudomonadota; class Gammaproteobacteria; order Lysobacterales; family Lysobacteraceae; genus Stenotrophomonas; species Stenotrophomonas sp. CC22-02. The sequence goes on from NZ_SOCO01000001.1 coordinate 1,570,274, forward strand.
CCGGCCTGGTGCACCAGGCTGGAGCCCTCGGCGACCTTGCCGACCGAATCGTCGATCAGGCCCTTGATCTCCTTGGCGGCGGCGGCCGAGCGCTGGGCGAGGGTGCGCACTTCGCTGGCGACCACGGCGAAGCCACGGCCCTGTTCACCGGCACGCGCAGCTTCCACTGCGGCGTTCAGCGCCAGGATGTTGGTCTGGAAGGCGATGCCGTCGATGACGCTGATGATCTCTGCGATCTTCTTCGACGAGGCCTGGATGGCCGACATGGTGGTGACCACCTGGCCGACCACCTCGCCACCCTGCGAGGCGACGCCATGTGCGCCGATGGCGAGCTGGTTGGCCTGGCGGGCGTGTTCGGCGTTCTGGCGCACGGTGGAGGTCAGTTCCTCCATCGAGGCGGCGGTTTCTTCCAGGTTGGCGGCCTGCTGCTCGGTACGGCGCGACAGGTCACTGTTGCCCGAGGCGATCTCACCGGCGGCGAGGGTGATGCTGGAGGTGCTGGCCTGGATCTGGCCGACGATCTGCGTCAGCTGGGCGACGGTGGTGTTGGCATCGTCGCGCATGCGGGCGAACACGCCGTTGAACTGCCCGTCCATGCGTGCGGTCAGGTCGCCGGCGGCGATCGACTGCAGCAGCTGCGACAGCTGGCCGAGGTTGCCGTCGGCCACCTGCATCATGGTGTTCAGGTGCTCGATCATCAGCTTGAAGTCGTGCTGGAAACGCTGGGCGTCGCCGCGCTGGCTGAAGTCACCCGCGGCGGCGGCCTCGGCCAGCTGCTGGATCTGCGTATTGATCGCCAGCAGGCTGGCCTTGGCCGCGTCCATCGATTCGTGCAGGATCGCGCGGCTGCCGGGCAGGCGGCGCGCATCCGGGGCCAGATTGCCGGTGGCGTACTGGTTGAGCACGTCAATGGCATCACGGATCGCGTCCAGGTGTTCGAAGATCACCGTGTTGATGCCGCCGGCCAGCTGGCCGTAGACACCCGGGAAGTCTTCCGGGATACGGTGGCTGATGTCCGGGCCGGCATGCATCTGCGCCATCAGCTGGGTCTGCTCGCTGAAGCGGCGAAGCATGGCAGTCATGTCGGCGGTGGCGGCCAGCATCTTGCCGGCCTCATCCTTGCTGGTGGCCTGGGTGCTGACGCTGAGGTCGCCGCGGGCGACGGCCTGGATCGCGTGCACGGCCTTGCCGAGCGGGCCGGTGACGGCGCGCGAGATCACCGTGGCCAGCGCGGCCGCGACCAGCGACAGCAGCACGATGCAGCCGATGATGGCGATCATGCTGGTGCGGTGGGTGGCGTTGGCGGCAGCGATCTTGGCGTCCATCAGGCCGGCGATGTGGATGCCGAGCGCCTTCATCGCCGCGAACAGTTCACGACGCGCCGGGCGCGACTGCTCGTCGGAGATCTGCTGCGCGAGTGCGCCGTCACCGGCAGCCACGGCGTCACGCATCGCCTTGTTGGCGGCGAAGTAACGCTCCAGCTGCACGTTGGCGGCCTGGTACAGCTCGCGTTCCCTGGCCAGCGCCGGCAACGCCGCGTACGCGGCCAGTTCCTCGTGCACGGTCCTGGCGGTGTCGTCCATGCGCTTGTTGTAGTCGGCCACCTTGTCCGGCTGGTCAAGCATGCTCAGCAGCGCCAGCTCGTAGGTGCGGAATTCACCCAGCTGCGAGCGCGCCTCGCCCAGGTGCTGGACCGACGGAATATCGTTGCCGGCCATCTCGCCCAGCTGCGTGTTGGCCTCGCTCAGGCGCAACAGTGCGAAGGCGCCGAGGACCAGGGTCATCAACGTGGTGAGGGTGAACCCCACGGCCAGCTTGCGGGCGATGGGCAGATCTTGGAACCACTTCATGCAGGGTGCTCCAGGTGGGCAGGGTGCCGGCGCAGTCGCGGCGGCTGGGGGTGGTTGCAGAGCGAACGGGAGTGCCCGGTGGGGTTCGGTGACGGCCGTCATTGCGGGATAACGGCGCGGCCCGCGCGGACTTTATGGACGCAGATCACATTCGGTTGCGTAGGGATGACGGCGCGAAAGTGCCGCAGTGGCGGGGCTTTCGCTTGCGTGGCGTGGTTGCATGCGAAAGCACGGCGCCGACGGAGTTCACAGAAGGGATCTGACCCCGGGTGGAATGTGGCGCGCAAACAAAAACCGCCGCCCCGAAGGGCGGCGGTTCTGGACAGCCTGCAATGGGAATCAGGCGGCCTGCGGCATCCGCAGCGAACGCACCAGGCCGCCGATATCGACGATCAGGGCGACGCGGCCGTCGCCGAGGATGGTGGCACCGGATACCCCGCCGATGCGGCGGTAGTTGTTCTCGATGTTCTTCACCACCACCTGCTGCTGGCCGACCAGCTCGTCCACTTCCAGCGCGATCTTCTGGCCATCGCCCTCGACCACCACCACCAGCGACTCGCTGCCCGGCGCACGGTTGCCGTAGCCGTAGTACTCGCTGAGCGACAGGATCGGCAGGTACTCGCCGCGCACGCGCAACACGCGGCCTTCGCCGGCCATGCTGCGGATGTCCTCGGCCTGCGGCTGCAGGGCTTCCAGCACATAGGCCAGTGGCAGGATCAGGGTTTCACCGGCCACCGCCACGGTCATGCCATCAAGGATGGCCAGGGTCAGCGGCAGGCGGATCAGGGTGCGGGTACCGGCGCCGAGGCTGCTTTCAATCTGCACCTCCCCGCCCAGCGCCTGGATGTTGCGGCGGACCACGTCCATGCCGACGCCACGCCCGGACAGATCGGTCACCGCATCGGCGGTGGAGAAGCCGGGCTGGAAGATCAGGTCCCAGACCTGCGAATCGGTCGGGTTGTCCGGTACGGCCAGGCCGCGCTCGTGCGCCTTGGCCAGGATCTTGGCGCGGTCCAGGCCGCGACCATCGTCACTGACTTCGATGACGATGTGCCCGCCCTGGTGCGAAGCGGCCAGGGTGATCGTGCCGGTCTCGTCCTTGCCCGCACCGCGACGCACGTCGGGCATTTCCAGGCCGTGGTCGATCGAGTTGCGTACCAGGTGCACCAGCGGATCGGCGATCTTTTCGATCAGGCCCTTGTCCAGCTCGGTGCCTTCGCCGACGGTACGCAGGCGCACCTGCTTGCCGAGGCGGCTGGACAGATCGCGGACCAGGCGCGGGAAGCGGCGGAACACCGCGTCGACCGGCAGCATGCGCACGCCGATCACCGCTTCCTGCAGGTCGCGGGTGTTGCGTTCAAGCTGGTCCAGGCCCGCGAACAGGCTCTCGGCAAGAACCGGGTCCAGCGCGTGCGAGACCTGCTTGAGCATGGCCTGGGTGATGACCAGTTCGCCGACCAGGTTGATCAGTGCATCGACCTTGTCGACGCTGACCCGGATCGAGGTCTCGGCTTCCTGGGGTACGCCGCCGCTGGCCGCGGGCGCGGGTGCGGCCGGTGCCGCAGGAGCCGGTGTGGAAGGGGCTGTTGCGGCCGGGGCCTGGGTGGCCAGGCTCGGCGGCGCCGCCGGACGGATGTCCAGTTCGCAGTCGTCCAGCACCCAGGCGAAGGTGTCTTCGATCTTGCTGCGCGGCACCTTGCCGACCAGGCCCAGGTCCCACGCCAGGTGGGCCTCGAGCGGGTCGAGCTGGGCAAAGCCGGGCAGGCGCTCGATGCGCGCGGCGACCTGCAGCGACCCGAGGTGTTCCAGTTCGCGGATGATGCGCAGCGGATCGTTGCCGCTCATGAACAGCGACGGTGCCGGGGTGAAGCCGATCTGCCAGGCTTCCGGCGTGTCGTCCACCTTGGCGGCCGCGGCGGCCGGGGCACTCGGCGCGGCCTGGCCGGAGAGCACCGCTTCCAGGCGTGCCTTCACCGCAGCGACGGCCGCGGGATCGGCGGCCTGGCCGTGTTCGGCTTCGCGCAACAGGGCGCGCAGCACGTCCACCGAGGACAGCATGGCGTCGACGGCGTGGCCTTCCAGTGCCCGCTTGCCGGCACGCAGCTCATCGAGCAGCGTTTCCAGCACGTGGGTCAGGCCGGCGATCGCATCGAAGCCGAAGGTGCCGGCGCCGCCCTTGATCGAGTGGGCGGCGCGGAACACCGAATTGATGATCTCCGCGTCCTGCTGCCCCGATTCCAGGGCCAGCAGGCCAGCCTCCATCGCGTCGAGGCCTTCGCGGCTCTCCTCGAAGAAGGTGGCGTGGAAGCGTTGCAGGTCCATGCTCATGGCAGTGGTGGTCCGGAAGCGAAGAAGGGGAGCGGTGCCGGGCGATCAGCCCAGCACTTTCTGCACGGTGGCGACCAGCTGTTCCGGATTGAACGGCTTGACCAGCCAGCCGGTGGCACCGGCGGCCTTGCCTTCGGACTTCTTGTCGGCGGCCGACTCGGTGGTCAGCATCAGCAGCGGGGTGAACTTGTAGTCCGGCAGCTGGCGCAGTTCGCGGATCAGCGCGATGCCGTCCATGTTCGGCATGTTGACGTCGGTGACCACCGCATTGAAGCGCTGGCCCTTGGCGCGACCGAGCGCGACCGCGCCGTCTTCAGCTTCTTCGACGGCAAAACCGGCCGAGGTGAGGGCGAAGGAAACCATCTGGCGCATCGACGCCGAATCGTCCACCACCAAGATACGTGCGCTCATGCAGCGTTCTCCACAGATTTCAGGTTGTCATGGGTTGCGTCCAGGCCCAGGGCCTGGGTGACGCCCAGCAGGCGCGCGGCGTCACGGAAGGTTGCGGTGCAACCGTGGAAGCCGGTGCCCAGGCCTGCCTCGCGGCGAGCCTGCACGAACGCACACAGCACCTGTATGGCAGCGGTGTGGATGCGGGCGACCTGGCTTGCATCCAGGGTCAGCTCGCCGGCCTGCGCCACCAGCGGGGCGAGGCGGTTCTTGAGCTCGGTGCTGCTCTCGATGCCGAGATCCTCACCCAGTTCGACAGTGCTCATCGTTGCTCCGGACAAACGGTTCCGTGATCCATAACGGCACCCCGGCGGGGTTCTTTAGAAGAATCGACGCGGAGCGTCGATGCGATGCCTTTCGGGGACGCCGTTGAAAAGGGGACGGAGGGGATTAAGTCGCAAACGGCCGCGCCCGTCTGCGGCTACCCGTAGCGACGGCGACCGCGCAGTGGGGACGTAAGGGGTTGATCCAACGGATCAACTTCTTGCGTCCCCGACAGGTAACGCGTCGGCGCGGTGCGCCGACCCAGTTGATGTCGTGCAGATCACGGGGGCGTTTGCGACTTAATCCCCTCCGTCCCCTTTTTCTTTGCGACTCAGTTCAACAGCTGGGTGGCGTCGAGCAGGATCATCGGGCGCTGGCTGACCCGGGCCACGCCGCGGAACAGATCGTTGGAGATCTGGCAGATGCGCGCGGTATCGGGTGGCTCGATCTGCGAGTCGGTGAGGTTGGCGACGTCTTCCACCGCCGACACGCGCAGGCCGATGGTCTCGCCGTCTTCCTCCAGCACCACGATGCGGGTCTGCGCGTCGTCCTCGGCGGCGGCGGCACCAAGGTGCAGGCCGAGGTCCATCACCGGCACCACCTGGCCGCGCAGGTTCATGATGCCGAGCATGGCCGGTGCGGTGCCGCGCAACGGCAGCAGCGGCACCGGCAGCACCACTTCCTGCACCTTCAGCAGCTCCAGCGCATAGGCCTGGGTGCCGCAGCGCAGGCGTAGCCAGCGCGAGGTGCGCTCGCCGGCGCGGCGGTTCTGCGGGTGCGGGCTGCTTGCCGGGTGGTGCGCCTGGGCCTGCAGTTCCTGCCAGCTGCTGGGGCGGCTGGCTGCGGGGGCGTCCACGGCGACCCGCGGTGGCGGTACGGCCGCGGTGCGTGCGGCGGGTGCGGTAGCAGCTCGCGGTGCTGCCGGTGGTACCGGCGCCGCAACCACGGCCGGCGGCGGCGTGGCGACGTCTTCGCCGCCCGCGGCGGCTTCGAATGCCGCCTGCAGGCCTGGGCTGTCGGTATGGGCGAGGTGATGGCTGTCAGCCGTATCGGTCTCGTAGATCACTTCGTCCGGAAGGTCGTCCCAGGTGGGTTCCGGGCCGGTGCCTGCGGTGGCCGGCGCCGGGGCCGTCTCGTGCAGCACCTCGTCTGGCAGGTCATCCCAGGTCGGTTCGCCTTCGGCGGCGGCCGGCGTTGCGGCGGCCTCGAATGCGGCCTCGAGCGCGGCGTCGTCCGCGGTCGGGGCAGTGGCCACGGTGTCGGTTTCGTAGATCACTTCGGCGGGCAGGTCGTCCCAGGTCGGCTCGCGCTCGATCGTCGCCGCCGCCTCGAACGCGGCCTCGAGCGCGGCGTCGTCCGCGGCGTCGTCCGCGGCCAGGGCAGCGGCCACGGTGTCGGTTTCGTAGATCACTTCGGCCGGCAGGTCATCCCAGGTCGGCTCGCGCTCAGCGGCTGCTTCGCTCGCCGCGCTCGGCGGGGCGCTGGCGGGCGGCGGCGCAGCGGGTGGCGCGGCGACAATCGCTTCACCCAGCAGTTCGTCCAGATAGTCGTCCAGTACGCCGGTGCTGTTCATGCGGCCTGCTCCAGGGCGCGAGCGTCCTCGCCGAGAATCCAGTTCAACGCACGGCGGTAAGCCGCCAGACCGCGGCCCGGGTAGTCCTCGCCGACGCTGGGCAGGGTGAGGCCGGCGGCATTGCTGATGCGCGTGTCGATCGGAATCGCGTCTTCCCATACGCGCGCGCCGTGACGGTCCTGCATGGTGCGCAGCGATTCGTTGCCGGCGCGGGTGCGGCGGTCGAACAGGGTGGGCAGGATCGAGATCGGCAGCGGGCGGCGGCGCGAGCGCTCGACCATCTCGCCGGTGCGGACCATGCCATCCAGGCCGTGCAGTGCCAGCGGCTCGGCCTGGGTCGGGATGATCAGGCGGTCGGCGGCGGCCAAGGCATTGATCATCAGCAGGCCGAGGGTCGGCGCGCAGTCCAGCAGGATGTAGTCGTGCTGGCCCTGGTGGCGCGCCAGTGCATTCTGCAGGGCCAGTCCGAGGCCGGGCTGGTTGGCGCTGCGGCGCTCCAGCGTGGCCAGTGCCGACTGCGCGCAGACGTAGTCCAGACCGTGGATGTTGCTGGCATGGCACAGGCTGGACAGGTCGGCCGGCGGGGCGCCGAACAGTTCCAGCACGCCGGCCGGCGGCGGATCCACCGGCACGCCGAAGGCGCGGCTGAGCGAGGCATGCGGGTCGAGGTCGATCAGCAGCACGCGGTGGCCGAGCGCGGCCAGGCCGCGGCCGAGGGCGAGGGTGGTGGTGGTCTTGCCGACTCCGCCCTTCTGGTTGGCGACTGCCCAGATGCGCATCGGTTTACTCCTTCATTGCCGGGGGAACGGCGGCGCCGACGCGGCTGCCAGCCGGCACCGGCGGCAACTTCACCGGTGCGATGGGGGAGGTGGGGGCGGTAGCCGGAGTTGCGGCGGCTTGTTCGGTGGCGCTGGTGTCGACGGCGCCGGTGGCAGCGTTCAGGCGCTGCCCGAGCGGATCGACCGAGTGCGAGGTGTCGGCCAGGATGATGACCATCACCCGGCGGTTGCGGTTGCGGCCCTGCGCGCTGTCGTTCTCTTCGCGCGGGCGGAACTGGCCGTAGCCGACCATCGCCAACCGCGAGGGTTGCACGCCCTGGTCGGCGAACAGGTGCACCACGCTGGCCGCGCGCCCGGCCGACAGTTCCCAGTTGGACGGGAAGGTGGCGGTGGCGATCGGCACGTTGTCGGTGTGGCCTTCCACGCGCACGCTGTTGGGCACATCGCGCAGCACGTCGGCCAGGCTGGCCAGGGTCTGGCGTGCGTGCACGTCCAGCGCGGCCGAACCGGTGGGGAACAGGATGTCACTGTTGATCTCGACCTCGATCCACAGTTCGGTGCGGCGCACGCTGATCATGCCGCGGTCGATCAGCGGCGCCAGCGCGGCGGTCAGTCGGTCGGCGATGCTGTTGAGCTGGCGCTCGGCGCGCGCGATCTGTTCCTGGTTGTGCACCGACACCGGCATGCGCATCTGCGAGGCCATCGACGGCAGCAGCGTCGGGTCATGCGACGGGGCCGGTGCGGACGGACCGATCTTGGTGCCGGACTTGATCACCGACGGGCTGTCCCAGCCGCCGCCCTGCACCTGCTTGTTGCCGACCTGCACCGGGTTGATGGTGCGCGGCGCACCACCGAAGGCATCGGTGAGCGCGTCGGCCATGATCCGGTACTTGCCCTCGTTGACCGAGGAAATCGCATACATGACCACGAAGAAGGCGAGCAGCAGCGTCATCAGGTCGGCATAGGGGATCGCCCATGCTTCATGGTTGGCGTGCTCTTCGTGGTGCTTGCGGCGGGCCATGTCAGTGCAGGAAGCCGGAGAGGTTGGTTTCGATGTTGCGCGGGTTCTCGCCCTGGGCGATCGAGATCAGGCCTTCGATGACCATTTCGCGGTCACGGGTATTGTGCGAGATCACACTCTTGAGCTTGGCGGCAATCGGCAGGAACAGCAGGTTGGCCGAGGCGATGCCGTAGATGGTGGCGGTGAACGCGGCGGCGATGCCGTGGCCGAGCTTGCTCGGGTCGGCCAGGTTCTTCATCACCGCGATCAGGCCCAGCACGGCACCGATGATGCCGAGCGTGGGCGCATAGATGCCCATCGCCTCGAACACCTTGGCGCCGGCCTGGTCCTGGTGTTCCTGGCTGCCCAGTTCGATCTCCAGCATGTGCCGCATCGACTCCGGTTCAACGCCGTCCACCAGCAGTTGCAGGCCCTTGCGCAGGAACGGGTCCTGCTGTGCTTCCACCTGCGACTCCAGGCCCAGCAGGCCCTGGCGGCGGGCGATGTTGCTCCACTCGACGATCTGCTGGATCAGCTCACGGCGATCGCTGTGCGGCGGGCGCACGACCCAGCGCACGATCTTGAACGCGTGCTTGAACACTGCCGGCGAGGTGTGCAGCAGGATCGCGGCGATGGTGCCGACGATGACGATCACGAACGCCGCAGGCGACCACAACGACGCCAGGCCGGCGCCCTTGAGGATGCTGCCACCGACCAGCGAGGCCAGGGCGAGAAAGAGTCCAATGAGGCTGAGTCTATCCATGGTTCCGGTATCGGCGTGTATGAATGGGACTTGAGACACCGGGAGATCGCGTACAGACGGTAGTCACAGTTTTCGGGCCGCCGGGCAGGGCCCGGCGGGGTTCATCGCAGGCCATCCACATCCAGGATCAGCGCCATGCGACCATCGCCGATCAAGGTTGCACCGGCGTAACCGCGCAGGCCGCGCAGGGCTTTGGGCAGCGGCTTGATCACCACTTCCTCGCGCCCGCGTACCTGGTCCACGACCAGACCGAAACGGGCTTCGCCGGCCTGCAGCACCACGATGGTCAGCAGGGTCGACGCGGCCGGCGTCACATCCAGCCACTGGCGCAGATCGACCAGTGGCAGGGTATGCGAGCGCCGGTCGAGCACGGCGCGGCCATCGAACCAGCCCAGCGAGGTGCGCGGCGCATGCAGCACTTCCATCACGCGCGCCAGCGGCAGCGCATAGACATCCTCGCCGGCCTGCACCAGCAGGGTCGGCAGGATCGCCAGGGTCAGCGGCACGCGGATCAGGAAACGGCTGCCACGGCCCAGTTCCGACTGGATCTGGATCTGGCCGCTCAGTTCGCGGATGCGTGACTGCACCACGTCCATGCCGACGCCACGGCCGGAGATATCGGTGACCTGCTGCTTGGTCGAGAAGCCGGGCAGGAACACCAGGTGCAGGCATTCCTCGCTGCTCAGGCGGGCCGCGGCTTCCGGGTCGATCAGGCCCTTTTCGCGTGCCTTCGCACGCAGTTTTTCCGGATCGATGCCGGCGCCATCGTCCTGCACCTCGATGCTGACATAGTCGCCTTCCTGCTGGGCCGACAGCCGCACATGGCCCATCCGCGGCTTGCCCTGCGCTTCGCGCAGGTCGGGCATTTCCACGCCGTGGTCGATGGCGTTGCGGACCAGGTGCACCAGCGGGTCGGCCAGCGCTTCGACCAGGTTGCGGTCGAGCTCGGTCTCGGCGCCGATCAGCTCCAGGTCCACTTCCTTCTTCAGTGAGCGGGCGACATCGCGGGCCACCTTGGGGAAGCGCGAGAACACCTTTCCGACCGGCTGCATGCGGGTGCGCATCACCGCCGACTGCAGGCGCGCGGTGGCGATGTCCAGGGTGGAGACTGCGCGGTCCAGCTCTTCGTCGCGCAGGCGTGCGCGCAGCGTCTTCAGCCGGTTGCGTGACAGCACCAGTTCGCCGATCAGGTTGACGATCGCATCCAGGCGCTTGGTGTCCACGCGCACGGTGTGCTCGGCCTCGGCCAGCGGCTTGGCGGCCGGCTTCGCGGGCGGGGTGGGCGCAGCAGGGCGGGGTGCCGGCGGCGGAGCAACCGGCGCGGCGGCGACCGCTTTGCTGCCGGGGGCCGCACCACCGTGCAGCTGGTCGAGCAGGGCTTCGAATTCGTCCTCGCTGATCAGGCCGTCGTCGGCTTTCTTCGCGGGCGCCACCGCAGTGGGCGCGTTGCCGCCGTGCAGCTGGTCGAGCAGGGCCTCGAATTCGTCTTCGGTGATCAGGTCGCCGCCGCCGGCAGCGGGTGCCGAGGCGGTGGGGGCCACGGTTCCGCCACCGTGCATGTCGAATTGTGCGATCAGCTCCGGCGGCGCGTAGCCCGGTTCGGTGCCGGAAGACACTGCATCGAGCATCGACTGCAGGTAATCCAGCGATTGCTGGGCCGCGTCGAAGTGATGGGCCTGCAACACCGCCTGGCCAGCGCGCGCGATGCCGAGCGCTTCTTCGGCGGCGTGGCAGAGCTCGACCATGGCGGTGACGCCGAGGAAGCCGGCGCCGCCCTTGAGCGTGTGGTAACCGCGGAACACCGCGTTGAGCTGCTCGCTGTCCTGCGGTGCCTGCTCCAGCGACACCAGCTGTTCGCCCAGGCGGTCCAGGATTTCCTGTGCCTCGATGATGAAATCGGCAGTGATGTCGTCGGATACCGCGCTCATGCTTACAGCCCCAGGTCCGACAACAGGTCGTCGGCGTCGTTCTGCGAGACCGCGTGGCGGTCCAGTCCCTTCAGTGCCGGCCCGGCCAGTTCCGGGTCGGTGCGATGCTGTTCCGGCGGCAGGCCGAGCGCGCCGAAGCCTTCGTGCACGCGGCGGACGATGCCGACCACGCGACGGATGATCTGTCCGGTCAGGTCCTGGTAGCTCTGGGTCAGGGCGATCTCGGTGAGGTTGTGGCGGATGCGCTCAAGCTGCGCATCCTGGCCCGGCTGCAGGCCTTCGGCGCGCAGTTGTTCGGTCAGGCTGCGGCATTCCTCGGCCAGGTCCAGGGTGCGGTGCGTGGCCTGTTCGGTCATTGCCACCACGTGGTCCAGGCGCGCGCAGGCGTCATCCAGCTCACCGGCCTCGCTGGGTACGGTCGGCAGTTCACCCAATGCCTGTCCCAGTTCGCGGGCCAGCCGCGAAAGGCCACTCATCATCGGCTGCGTGCGCAGCGCGACCAGTCCGTCGATGCGCTGCCGCCAGGCGGCCTCGTCACCGGACTCCAGTGCGTCCAGGGCTTCCTGCAGGCGCAGGGCGAGGGCGTTCTTGTCGACCGTGGTGTCCATCAGGCGCTGGCCGCCAGGCGTTCGAAGATCTTGCCCAGCTTTTCTTCCAGGGTCTGCGCGGTGAACGGCTTGATGATGTAGCCGTTCACGCCGCTCTGGGCGGCTTCGATGATCTGCTCGCGCTTGGCTTCGGCGGTGACCATCAGCACCGGCAGGGTCTTCAGCTTGGCATCGGCACGGATCGCCTTGAGCAGCTCGATGCCGGTCATCACCGGCATGTTCCAGTCGGTGACCACGAAATCGAACGGCTGGCTCTGCAGCAGCGACAGCGCAGCATGCCCGTCCTCGGCTTCGGCGGTATTGGTGAAGCCCAGATCGCCCAGCAGGTTCTTGACGATTCGACGCATGGTCGAAAAGTCGTCGACGATCAGGATGCGCATGTTCTTGTTCAAAGCAGAGTTCCTTTGTTGTTCATTCCGGGCGGCCGGGGGCAGCCGCCTCGGGGATGTTCATTCTTCCAGGCCGGCGTCCGCCGCCTCGAAAATCTTCAGCCGGCCGCGCAGGCGCAGCACGGCCTGGCCGTGGATCTGGCAGACCCGCGACTCGCTGACGCCGAGCACTGCGCCGATCTCTTTCAGGTTCAGTTCCTGCTCGTAGTACAGCGAGAGCACCAGCTGTTCGCGCTCGGGCAGGTGGCCGATGGCCTTGCCCAGCTCGCGGCCGAACTCGCCGCGCTCCAGCACCTGCTGCGGGGTCGGGCCGCCCTGCGCGACGGTGTCCAGCTCGCCCTGGTCCTCGATGCGCGACTCCAGGCTCAGCACCTGGCCGCGTGCGGCGTCTTCCATCAGCCGCAGGTATTCGGGCAGCGGCATCTCCATCGCGGCGGCCACTTCGGTGGCGCTGGCGGCACGGCCACTGCTCTGTTCGAGCCGGCGGATGGTGGCGGCGGCGTCGCGGGCGCGGCGGTGCACCGAGCGCGGCACCCAGTCGCCCCGCCGGATCTCATCGATCATCGAGCCGCGGATGCGGATCGAGGCATAGGTCTCGAACGAAGCGCCCTGGTCGGCGTCGTAGCTGCGCGAGGCTTCGATCAGGCCCATCATGCCGGCCTGGATCAGGTCGTCGACTTCGACGCTGGCCGGCAGGCGTGCGGCAAGGTGGTGGGCGATGCGCCGCACCAGGTCCGAGTGCTGGGCGATCACCTCGTTGGCGGCCGAGCGCTGGACCTCCCGGTACTGGGCTGCGCCTTTCATGCGGCCACCCCACGTTGCTTGAGGATGCGTTCGAGGAAGAACTCGACGCCGCCGCGCGGTTCGGTCGGCGCCTGCCAGCGTGCGGTGCGGCGGGCGATCTCGGTGATCGCCAGCGCCGCCGGGCTGGACGGGTAGGCCTTCACCACCGGCTGCTGGCGCTGCACCGACAGGCGCAGCCAGTCATCCTGCGGCACGCAGCCGAGGTAGTTCAGCGAGACATCGGCGAGGAATTTCTCGCAGACGCGGGTCAGCTTCTCGTACAGCACGCGGCCTTCGTTGGGGTCGCGCACCATGTTGGCCACCACCTGGATGCGGTCCACGCCGCGTTCGCGCGACAGCACCTTGATCAGCGCGTAGGCGTCGGTGATCGAGGCCGGCTCGTCGCAGACCACCACCACGGTGTCCTGCGCGGCCTGGCAGAAGGTCAGGACGCCGTCGGTGATGCCGGCGGCGGTGTCCACCACCATGATGTCCAGCTCGCGTTCCAGTTCGGAGAACACGTTGACCAGGCCGACATGCTCGGCCGGGGCCAGCTCGGCCATATGGCGGCGGCCGGACGCGGCCGGGACCACCAGCACGCCGTTCGGGCCTTCAACGATGACGTCTTCCAGCGAGCAGCGGCCGGCGACCAGGTCGGCCAGCGTGAAGGTGGGGTTCAGCCCCAGGATCACGTCGATGTTGGCCAGGCCGAGGTCGGCGTCCAGCAGCAGCGTGCGCTTGCCCATGCCGGCCAGCGCCACGGCCAGGTTGGCCGAGACATTGGTCTTGCCCACGCCGCCCTTGCCGCCGGTGACGGCAATGGTGCGCACAGGGCCGAGCGGCTCGCTGCGGGTGGCCGACAGCGGGAAGGTCTTGGTCAGCTTGGCGTACTCACGCGACGGCATGGTTCAACTCCGGGTTGCAGGGCATATCGGCCGCTCGGCGCAAATCTTCAAGGCGAAGTACAAGATTGGCTGCGCTGGCCCGGTGCAGGTCCTCCGGAACGTCCTGGCCATCGGTCACCCAGGTGATCGGCAGGGCGTGGTCGACGGCCACCGACAGGGCGTTGCCGAAGCGGCCGGTCTCGTCCAGCTTGCTCAGTACCAGGCCCTGCAGGTTGGCCGCGCCGAAGCGGCGGACCACCTCGTCCATGTCACCGAAGCTGGTGTTGGCCGGCAGCACCAGCAGGGTGCGGACCTGGCGGGCGGCGCGCAGCCACTGCAGCTGGGCGGCCAGTGCACGGTCGCGCGGGCCCAGGCCGGCGGTGTCGATCAGCACCAGCTTGTAGTCCTTCAGGCGCTCCAGCAGCTGGTCCAGGTCGGTGCCGCTGTTGGCCTCGTGCACGGCGATGCCGAGCTGGCGGCCGTAGCCGTACAACTGCTCGCGGGCGCCGATGCGGGTGGTGTCGGTGGTCACCAGGGCCACGTCGCGGGGCGCGTGCTTCTCGGCAAAGCGCGAGGCCAGCTTGGCGATGGTGGTGGTCTTGCCGGCGCCGGTCGGGCCGACCAGGGCGATCACGCCGCCTTCTTCCAGCGGGTCGACCGGAGCGATCGGCAGCCTGCGCGAGATCAGCCCCAACATCAGGCCGCGGCCACGGTGCGCTTCGGTCTCCAGCGGGATCTGCATGGCCACGTCGCGGGCCAGGCCGGCGTCGAAGCCGTATTCGTCCATCAGGTCCAGCGCGGTGGCGCGTACCGGGCAGCCGCGCAGGCGCTCGTCGGTGAAGCGGTTCATCTCGCGCTCGATCACCTGGCGCATGCCGGCCACTTCATGGCGCAGCTGGCGGATCTCGGCATCGTCCTGGGCGACCACCGTCAGCGTCGGGGCCGGGGCCAGCACCGGGGCCGGGCTGGCGTCGTCGTTGGCGTCCACCGCTGCCGGTTCGCTGGCGGCGATGCCGGGCTGCACGTCGGCAACGGCAGCGGTCGGCAGCGGCGGCGGCTGCACGGCCGGCGCCGGGCTTTCGTGATGCGCCTCGTGCGGCGGATCGATCGGGAAGCGGGCGCGGCTGGCCGGTGCGGCAGCGGCGGCGGCCGGCGCGACGATGGCCTCGGCGAACGGGGCGAAGATCTGCTCCGGCAGCGCCGGTTCGTTGACGGCGGCGCGTGCCAGCGTGGCGGCGAAGCCGGTGCTGCCGCGGGTCGGCACGATCTCGTCGGCGCTGTCCAGGGTGCGGCCGGTGGCGCCGACCGCGGCGCGGGCGAGGGCGGCCACGGCCGAGGTGGTGGCGGCCACCGGTTCCGGTGCCGGGGTGTTGCTGCGGCGGCGGGTGACCGCGGCGATCACTGCATCGGCGGCGGTGCGCGGCTTGGGCGCCGGCGGCGGGGCCACGTCGCGGCGCGAGGCTTCCAGTGCACGCTGCACGGCGCTCTCGTCGTAGTTGGCGGCGGCGACGATCTCGATGCCTTCCTCGATCCGGCGGTTGGACAGGATCACGGCGTCAGGACCATGTTCCTTGCGCACCAGGTTCATGGCCGAGCGCATGTCGGCGGCGACGAATCGTTTGATTTTCATGCTGTGGTCACGGGGCGAAGACGGCGGAGTGGCGGTCGGGGAACTCGGGTGGTCGGTGGTCTGCACGGTGCGGGTTCCCCTTGGTGTCTGTCTGTTGCGTTGGTTCGAAGGTGGTGTCTGTTTTCTGGCGCATCGAAGGGCGGCGTCAGCTGATCGTTCCGACCAGCTTCAGGCGCTTGTCCTCCGGCACCTCGCTGTAGGCCAGGACCGACAGCGACGGAACGCTGTGGCGGACCAGGCGGGCCAGCGCGGCGCGCACCGGGCCGGGTACCAGCACGACCGCGGGCTCGTTGCGGGCTTCCTGCTTGCTGACACATTCGGCCAGGCTCTGGTGCAGTCGCTCAGCGAGTCCGGGTTCCAGCGCGGCGCCGTTGCCCTGCGTGGACTCCTGCAAGACACGTTCCAATTGCGGGTTGAGGGTGAACACCGGCAGCTCCGCCGACATTCCGGCGATCTCCTGCACGATGAAGCGGCCCAGTGCGGTGCGCACCGCGGCGGTCAGTACGGCCGGGTCCTGGCTGCTGGGCGCATGTTCGACCAGCGCTTCGGCGATCTTGCGCAGCTGGCGGATCGGAATGCGTTCCACCAGCAGGTTCTGCAGCACGCGCACCACCGCCGACAGCGGCAGCGCCTTCGGCGTCAGATCTTCGACGAGCTTGGGCGCGCTCTTGGCCAGGTTGGCCAGCAGGTGCTGCACCTCCTCGTGGCCGAGCAGTTCCGGCGCGTGCTCGCGGATCAGGTGCGACAGATGGGTGGCAACCACGGTGGCCGGATCGACCACGGTGTAGCCCAGCGTTTCGGCCTGGGCACGCTGGTGCGGCTGGATCCAGGTGGCATCCAGGCCGAACGCAGGGTCCTTGCCGGCAATGCCCTCCAGTGCCCCCAGCGCGCTGCCCGGGTCCAGCGCCAGCTCGCGGTCGGGATGGATCTCGGCGGTGGCCACCGGCACGCCGTGCACCAGCACGCGGTAGCCGTTGGCCGGCAGTTCCAGGTTGTCGCGGATGTGTACCGAGGGGATCAGGAAGCCGACGTCCTGGGTCAGCTTGCGACGCACGCCCTTGATCCGCGCCATCAGCTCGCCGCCCTGGTTGGCATCCACCAGCGGGATCAGCCGGTAGCCGACTTCCAGGCCCAGCGGATCGACCGGGCGCAGCTCGTCCCAGCTCAGTTCGGCGGTCGGTGCCGGTGCGGCCGGGCGGCCCAGTGCATTCAGCGCGGCAGCGTCGCCGCCCGCTGCCGCGGCATTTGCTGCCGGTGCCTTCTCCTTGCGGTACAGCTTCCAAGCGATGAAGCCGAGGATCGCCGCCAGCGTCAGGAAAGCGACGTTGGGCATGCCCGGCACCAGCCCGACCAGGCCGAGGATGCCGGCGGTGATCGCCAGCGCGCGGTACTGGCCGAACACCTGGCCGGTCATGGCCTGGGCCATGTCCTGCGAACGCGAGGCGCGGGTGACCAGCATCGCTACCGCGCTGGACACCAGCAGGGCCGGCAGCTGCGCCACCAGGCCGTCACCGATCGACAGCAGGGTATAGGTGGCGGCCGCCTCACCGAATGGCATGCCGTGCTGCATCACGCCCACGGCCAGGCCACCGAGCATGTTGATGAACAGGATCAGGATGCCGGCGATGGCGTCGCCGCGGATGAACTTGCTGGCGCCGTCCATCGCGCCGTAGAAGTCGGCTTCCTCGCGGACTTCCTCGCGGCGCGCCTTGGCTTCTTCACGCGTCAGCAATCCGGCGTTGAGGTCGGCGTCGATCGCCATCTGCTTGCCGGGCATTGCGTCCAGGATGAAGCGCGCGGTCACTTCCGAGACGCGGCCGGCGCCCTTGGTGATGACCACGAAGTTGATGATGGTCAGGATCGCGAACACCACGATGCCGACCGCGTAGTTGCCGCCGATCACGAACTCACCGAACGCGGCGATGACCTTGCCCGCGGCGTCATGGCCGTTCTGGCCGTTGAGCAGGATCACGCGGGTGGAGGCCACGTTCAGGGCCAGCCGCAGCATGGTGGTGATCAGCAGCACGATCGGGAAGATGGTGAAGTCCAGCGGGCGCTTCACGTAGACCACCGCCAGCAGCACCATCAGCGAGATGGCGATGTTGAAGGTGAACAGTGCATCGAGCACCGGCGCGGCCAGCGGCACCACGACCATGGCCAGCAGGGCCAGCACGATCAGCGGCGCGCCAAGTCCCTGGCGGATCATTTCCAGGGCGCGGCGGGTGTTGAAGCCGGAGGAGGGCTGGGCGCTCACGGGCGGCCTCCCTTGCCGAATTCATCCACCTGGATGTGCGGGGCGTCCGGCATCGGCCCAGTGCGCCAGGAGCGCAGCTGGTAGACGTAGGACAGGACCTGGGCGACGGCCGAATACAGTCTCACGGGGATTTCCTTTCCGAGTTGGCCTTCCCGATACAAGGCGCGTGCCAAAGGCGGGGCAGAGACAATCGCGACCTTGTTGCCGTCGGCCACTTCACGGATGCGCAGGGCGGTCTCGTCCACGCCCAGGGCGACCACGGTGGGGGCGTTCATGGCGCCGCCTTCGTACTTCAGGGCCACCGCGTAGTGGGTCGGGTTGACCACCACCACGTCGGCGGTGGGGACCGCTTCCATCATCCGGCGGTTGGCCATCTGCTGCTGCAGCTGGCGGATGCGCCCCTTCACCTCCGGGCTGCCCTCGCTTTCCTTCATTTCCCGGCGCAGCTCTTCGCGGGTCATCTTCAGCTTGCGCATCCAGTTCCAGCGCTGGTAAGGGGCATCGATGGCGGCCAGCACCAGCATCGCGCCGGCGGTGGCCAGCAGCAGCCGCAGGGTGAAGCCCAGGCCGTCGGTGATGGCGGTTTCCAGCGGGTGGTGGATCAGCCCGCGCAGGGTGTCGAAGCCGGTCCACACCACCAGCCCGGCGGCCACGCCGACGAAGGCCACACGCAGCAGCGATTTGGTGAACTCGGCGATGGCCTCCGGGCCATACAGGCGCTTGAGCCCACTCATCGGGTTCATGCGGTTGATGTCGGGCAGCAACGCCTTCTGCGACCAGCGCAGGCCGCCCATCACCAGCGGTGCGACGAAGCTGGCCAGCAGGCAGACCAGCACCAGCGGCGCGATCACCAGCATGAACTGCAGCAGCAGGTCGCCGAAGTGGCCGAACAGTGCCTTGGGGTTCTGCCGCAGGCTCTGTTCCGGGCTGAGCGCATGCTTCATCCAGGCGGTCGCGCCACGGCCGATCGAGCCACTCATGGCCATCACCGCCAGCACGCCGGCGCCGAACACGGCGGCCGTGCCGAGTTCGCGCGAGCGCGGCAGGTTGCCCTGTTCACGGGCGTCGCGCAGGCGTTTTTCGGTGGGTTGTTCGGTTTTTTCGCCGGCGGATTCGTTCTCGGACATCACAGGCACTGTGGCAGGGGATGCCGGGGTGCGTGCAAGAACTGTTCCGTGACGGGTTCAGGTGCCAACCCAGGTGGGCAGCTGCCCGGGCAGGTGCGGGCAGCGCCAGGCCGTTCGCCGCAGGCGCGCGGCCCGGTGTTACCCCGGTGGGTGCTGGGTCGGTGGGCTCTGCGCCAGTTCCACCCGCGGCCGGGGCAGGTCGTGCAGCTGCATGAAGCGGGCGGCATCGACCGGGCGGCCCAGCAGGTAGCCCTGCAGGTAGTCGCAGCCCAATCGTTCCAGGTAGGCGCGTTGTGCCGCGGTTTCCACGCCTTCGGCCACGATGTCCATGTCCAGCGCGTGGCCCAGCGCCACGATCGCCGAGACGATCACCACGTCCTCGGCGCTGTGTTCCAGGTCGCGCACGAATGCATGGTCGATCTTGATCTCGGTGGCCGGCAGCCGCTTCAGGTACAGCAGGCTGGAATAGCCGGTGCCGAAGTCGTCGATGGAAATTCCGACGCCGAGCGCCGACAGCGCCTGCAGCAGGCGCAGGCTGGTGTCGGTATCGCGCATCACCGTGCTTTCGGTGATCTCCAGCACCAGATGGCGGGGCGCGATGGCGTGGCGTTCGATCACCGAGCGCACGTCCTGCAGCAGATGCGGCGAACTGAACTGTACCGGCGACAGGTTCACCGACATCGACCAGCCTTCGTGGCCGGCGTCGTGCCAGCGCCGCAGCTGCTGGCAGGCCTGGTCCAGCGCCCAGCGGCCGATGTCGTTGATCGCGCCGCTGCGTTCGGCCAGGCGGATGAAGCGATCCGGCGGAATCAGGCCATGCTCGGGATGGCGCCAGCGGATCAGCGCCTCGGCGCCGGCCACCTTCTGCGTGGCCACGCGGATCTTCGGCTGGTAGTTCAGGAACAGCTGATCGCTGCCGATCGCCCGGCGCAGGTCGGCCAGCAGGCGGAACTGCTGCTCGGCGCTGTCGTTCATCCAGTCGGCGAACAGCACGAAGGCATTGCGCCCGGATTCCTTGGCCTGGTACATCGCTGCATCGGCGAAGGCCATCAGCTGGCGCTCGCTGGCGGCGTGGTCGGGGCAGATCGCTACGCCGATGCTGGCGGTCACCTGCAGTTCGTTGTCGGGCAGCAGCGGGCCGCTGCCCACCGCCTGCAGGATGCGACGGGCCAGGGTCGGCAGGTCCTCGTCGTGCTCGATGCGCACCACCAGCACGAATTCGTCGCCGCCCAGCCGTGCCAGCATGTCGTGCGGCCGCAACAGCTGGCGCGTGCGCTCGGCCACCGCCACCAGCAGGGCATCGCCGGCCTGGTGGCCATAGGCATCGTTGACCTGCTTGAACCCGTCCAGGTCCATGAACATCACCGCGAAGCGGTTGCCGCCCTGTTCGGCCTCGGCCAGTGCCTGCACGATGCGTCGTTGCAGCAGCAGGCGGTTGGGCAGGCGGGTCAGGGGGTCGTGCAGCGCGGCCTGGGTCAGTTCCTGCTGGGCGTCGGTCAGCGAGGTGCTCAGCAGTGAATTACGCAGGCGCAGCAGCTGCGCTTCCACGCGCTGATCCAGCCACGACACCACCAGCACGACGGCCAGGATGGCCACGGTCAGCACCACCACCAGCATCGCCAACCATTCGCTCTGCAGCCCGTCGCCCACCGCCGCGCCGCAGACGCTGCCTTCCGGGAAGCGTGCGGCGGCCATGCCGGTGTAGTGCATGCCGACGATGGCCAGCCCGAGCAGGCCGGCCGCGGCCAGCCGATCACCCACGCGGGTGCGCTGCGCGCGCAGGCGGAACGCCACATACAGCGCGGTCCACGAGGCGGCGACCGCCACCATCAGCGAGAACAGCAGCCAGCCGGGGTCGTACTCGATGCCCGGGCGCATGCGCATGGCGGCCATGCCGACGTAATGCATGCCGGCGATGCCGGTGCCCATCAGCAATGCACCACCGGCCAGCCGCGGGTGCGGCAGGGTACGCAGCGAGACCAGCCACAGCGCGAACACCGACGAGGCGATGGCCAGTGCGAGCGAAAGCAGGGTGATCGGCAGGTCGTAGCCGAGTGGGATGGGCAGGTTGAAGGCCAGCATGCCGATGAAGTGCATCGACCAGATGCCCAGGCCCATGGCGAAGCCGCCGCCGAGCCGCCACCACCAGGCCGCGCCCTTGCCGGGTGCGGTGACCGTGCGCCCGGCCATCGCCAGCGCGGTGTACGAGGCCATCACGGCAACCAGCAACGAGATCGCCACCAGCCACGGGTTGTACGTGCCTACCAGCATTCGTCAGTCTCCCGGACCTGCCTGTCGACGGAAACCACGGTGGGGCATGCATGAGGCGGGCCGGCGCGGAACGCTGGCCGATCGTGGCGTCCCCCCTGGACACCACGCATTCACTCTAACGCGCAGACCGGGGGGGACTTCAAGCGGCAATACGTGAAATTGCGCCGATGTAGAGCCGAGCCCATGCTCGGCTAGCGTTCCGGCCAATGGCAGCCGAGCATGGGCTCGGCTCTACAGAAAAGAATGCATGGCAAGCGGCAAAACGTGATGATCGGGTCAGCGTGTGACCGCGTCCGCAGCCTGGAAGGCGGCGTCGAACAGGCGCTGTACCGGCGGGCCCATTTCCCCGGCCAGCAGGGCCAGCAGGAACAGGCCCAGCAGCAGCGAGACCGGCAGGCCGAGCTGGATCGGGTTCAGCGCCGGCGCGGCGCGGGCCAGCACGCCGAAGGCCAGGTTCACCGCCAGCATCGCCACCGTCAGCGGAATCGCCAGGGTCAGCGCGCCACGCAGCACGGTCAGCAGGAAGGTCGGGGCGATGCTGAAGAACGCGTGCGGGTCCGGCAGCGGAGCGCCGATCGGCAGCGCCCGGTAGCTGTCCACCACCAGCGAGATCAAGGCCAGGTGGCCGTTGGCAGTGAAGAACAGCAGGCCGAACAGCAGGTAGAACCACTGGCCGATCACGCCCGAGGTGCCACCCCGCAATGGGTCGCTCATCTGCGCGAAAGCCAGGCCGGTACCCTGGGCGATCAGTTCGCCGGCCATCGCACCGGCTTCGAACACCAGCCGCAGCAGGAAGCCGATGGCCACGCCGATCGCCAGTTCACGGGCGATGGTCAGCACGGTGGCGGCATCGAAGCCGGTCCACTCGGGTACGGGCGGCAACAGCGGTGCCAGCGCGATGGCCAGGGTGCCTGCCAGCACCACGCGGACCCGCGCCGGTACTGCGCGGGTGCCAACCATCGGCATCGCCATGGCCACCGCGCCGATGCGCAGCATGGTCCACAGCACGGTGCCGATCATGCCGAAGGCCTGCAGGCCGTCGGCGGCCATCTGGGTGGCGGCATCCATCGAAGCGCGCGTCCTAGCCGATCAGGTGCGGAATGCGCTGGAACAGCAGCGTGGTGAATTCAACCAGGTGGCCGATCAGCAGGCTGCCCAGGGCGAAGAGCACGGCCGTCAGTGCCGCCGCCTTGGCGACGAAGGCGATGGTCGGTTCGTTCAGCTGGGTCGCGGCCTGCACGACACCGACCACCACGCCCACCACCAGCACGGTAAGCAGCAGCGGGCCGGCCACCCACAACACGGTGATCAGGCCGCCACGCAGTTCGGTCAAGGCAAGTTCGGGAGACATTCGGGTTCCATCTGCTTATGTAGAGTCGAGCGAGGCTCGACTGCGCTTTACGAGGGATATCAGGCCGGATTGAAGCTGGCCGCCAACGTACCCACGGTCAGCACCCAGCCATCCACCAGCACGAACAGCAGGATCTTGAACGGGGCCGACACCAGCATCGGCGACAGCATCATCATGCCCATCGACATCAGCACGCTGGCCACGACCAGGTCGATGATCACGAACGGGATGAAGATCAGGAAGCCGATCTCGAAGGCGGTCTTCAGCTCGCTGGTGACGAACGAGGCAACCAGCACCGGGAACGGGATCGCGTCGGGGCTGGCATAGGTACCGTGCCCGGCGATGCCGGCGAAGGTCATCAGGTCGGTCTCGCGGATCTGCGCCAGCATGAAGCCACGCAGCGGCGTAGTGGTCAGCGTCCACGCGGTCTGGAAGTCGATCTCGCCGTTGAGGTAGGGCGCCATGCCGGCACTCCAGGCCTTGTCCCAGGTCGGCATCATCACCATCGCGGTGAGGAACAGGGCCAGCCCCAGCAGCACCTGGTTGGACGGCGTCTGCCCGGTGCCCAGTGCCTGGCGCAGCAGGCCCAGCACGATGATGATGCGGGTGAACGAGGTCAGCACCAGCAGCATCGACGGGATCAGGGTGATCGCCGTCATCAGCAGCAGGGTCTGCAGCGGCAGGCTGACCGGCGCACCGCCGATCTTGCCGACGTTGATGTCCGGCAGCGGCGTGGTCGGCGCGCCGGGCGCGGCGAACGCCAGTGCCGGCAACAGGCACAGGGCAAGCAACAGCAGCCACGGCATCAGGGTGGCAACACGGGTACGGGTGACACGCATGTCAGGGGTCCTTGCGCAGCCGCTGCTGCAGCAGCTGGGCGAAATTCGGCAGGTTCTTGAAATCCGGCACGCGTACCGGTGCCGGCGGCGGCAGCGGTTCGGGCAGGGTGTGCAGGGTATTGATGCCACCGGCGGTCACGCCCAGCAGCAGCTGCTGGCCGTTGACCTCCACCACCACCACGCGTTCCTTGGCACCGACGCTCAGGCTGGCCACCAGCTTCATGCCTTCGGCCGGCCGGAAGCCGCTGCCGGGCAGTCGCTTGAGCAGCCAGCCCAGGCCGATGACCAGGGCCAGCACCGCCAGCAGCGCCAGCACCGCACCGAACAGGCTCGGTGCGGCGGCCGCGTGCTGGCCGACCTGCGGGCCAATCGGCGCGGCGGTCTTGCCGACCGCCAGCAGGGTGGAGGCCAGCAGGCTCAACGAAGTCTCCGGATCCGCTCGCTCGGGCTGACCACGTCGGTCAGGCGCACGCCGAAGCGGTCATTGATCACCACCACTTCGCCGTGGGCGATCAGGGTGCCGTTGACGAACACATCCAGCGATTCGCCGGCGCCGCGTTCCAGTTCCACCACCGAGCCCTGGTTGAGCTGCAGCAGGTTGCGGATCGGCAGGCGGGCGCGACCGACTTCCAGCGACAGGGTCACCGGCACGTCGAGGATCACGTCCAGGTTCAGGTCGGGACCGTTCGCCTCATCGGCCTGCAGGCTGCTGAACTGGGCCGGGGTCGGTTCGAGGGCGTCGATATCGTTCATTGCGGGTCTTCCTGGATGACGGGTACGCGCGGACGGGTGCCCGGCGGATGGGTAGCGGTGATCTTCACGGCGTTCATGCCGTTGGCGATGCCGAACTCGCCGGTGAACACCGGGATGTTCTCCACGCACAGCGGCACCTGCGGGCTCAGTTCGATCGGCAGCACATCACCGACCTTCAGCCGGGTCAGGTCGCGCAGGGTCATGCGCTTGCTGGCCAGCACGCTGGACAGCGTCACCTCGGCGATGTTGAGCTGCTCGCGCAGGGTCTGGCCCCAGCTCTCGTCGCGGTCGTTGCGGTCGCTCTGGATGCCCGCGTCGAGCAGTTCGCGGATCGGCTCCAGCATCGAGTACGGCAGGGTGACATGGATGTCGCCGCCGCCACCGTCCAGTTCCACGTGCAGGCGGCACACCACCACGTATTCGCGCGGGGTCACGATGTTGGCGAAGTGCGGGTTGATCTCCGAGTTGATGTACTCGAAGTCGACGTCCATCACCGGTGCCCAGGCCTCGCGCAGGTCGGCGAAGGTCTGCTTCAGCAGCAGGTGGATCACCCGCATTTCGGTGGCGGTGAACTCGCGGCCCTCGATGCGCGTCGGGTAGCGCCCGTCGCCGCCGAAGAAGTTGTCGACGATGGCGAACACCAGGGTCGGCTCGAACACGATCAGGCCGGTACCGCGCAGCGGCTTGAAGCGGATCAGGTTCAGGTTGGTCGGCACATACAGCGAGTGCATGTAGTCGTTGAACTTGATCAGCTCGATGCCGCGCACCGACAGTTCGGCCGAGCGGCGGATCAGGTTGAACAGGCCGATCCGCCACAGGCGCGCGAAACGCTCGTGGACCATTTCCAGGGTCGGCATGCGACCGCGGATGATGCGGTCCTGGCTGGCGAAGTCGTACGAACGCGCCTCGCCTGACGGCGGTTCCGGATCGGTCTCGACCGCGCCGCTGTCCACACCGTGGAGCAGGGCATCGATCTCGTCCTGGGACAGCAGGTCATTCATCGGTGGGCCCTTACTGGGTCACGAAGCTGGTGAACAGCAGATCGTCGGCGCCGTTGCTGCCGGTCTCGGCCTTGAGCACCTTCTGCACTTCGGCGAGCGAGGCGGCCTGCAGCTTCTGCTTGCCGGCGATATCGGCGATCTGGTCGGGACTGACCTGCGAGAACAGCATCAGCAGGCGCGCGCGGATGGCCGGGGCGTGGGTCTTGATCGCTTCCAGCGCGGCCGGGTCGCGGGTCATCAGCTGCACTTCCAGCTGCAGGTAGCGCGGGCCGTCGACCGGGCCGTTGAGGTTGACCACGAAGGCCGGGTCCAGCGCGAAGTACTGGGCGGGGGCGGGCGTGGCGGTCTTCTTCGGCGCCTGCGCGGCCTTCTCTTCGTGCTTGGACTGGGTGAAGAACCAGACGCCACCACCGGCGGCTGCGGCGGCCAGTACGGCCACCAGTGCGGTGATCAGGATCGGACTACGCGGCTTGGCGGTCTTGTCCTTCTCGGCGGTCTTCTTGGTTTTTTCAGCGGCTGCGGCCACGGGGTGAAGCTCCTGAGGGTTGCTTCACCGGGATATGCAAGGGGCGTGCCGAAGGCCGGGCGGAGGGGTGCGACGGAATTCCGTCGGGGTGCCGGTGGGGCCGTGCGGAGCAAGCTCCGCACCCACCAACGCGATACTGGCAAGTGCCAATCACCCCGCGGTGGCAGGTGCCAACCGCTCCGCTCTGGTGGGTGCCAACCTTGGTTGGCACGCCTTTCAGGCGTAAGCGTCCAGCAACCCGCGCTGGCGGATCAGCTGGGCGGACGACACGCTGCCGTCGCCCGGCGTCGGTTCTCCGTCGCCAGCCAGCCCGCCGCCACCGGATGGTCCCGACGCATTGCCGTCACCACCGGGGGCCTGGTGGCCGACATCGGCGTGGGCCAGCTGGAAGCCCTGTTCGCCAAGCAGCTCGCGCAGGCGCGGCAGGCTGTTTTCCAGGGCCTGGCGCACGTCCACATGCGGGCTGCTGAAACTGGCATGCACCTTGTCGCCGTTCAGCTGCAGGCGCACATCGACCGGGCCCATGTCATCCGGGCTCAGCCGGATGTGCGCGTGGCCGATCTTCTGGTCAGCCAGCCAGCCCAAGCGCGCGCCGATGGCCTGGTCGAAGCCGTCGTCGCCGAGCACCGGCTTCGGCGTCGGCTCGCCGTTGAAGATCGCGTTGCCAGCGGCGAGCGCGGCCTTCAGGTCCTGCACCGTGGCGTTGGCCGGGGCGTGCAGCAGGGGCGCCGTGGTGCGCTCGCCGATGAGGGGCGCGTCGCCGTCTTCGCCGCGCTCGCTGCGTTTTCCGGGCAGCAGCATCTCAGGCAACGGCAGCGTGGTCGCCGGCTCGGTGCCGGACGCGGCGTTGGCCTTGCCCTCGGTGGCGGCGGCAGCCGCATTCGCAGCGGCCGGCACAACCGCAGCGGTCGGCTGTGCAGCTGCGGCAGGCAGGGCAACGCCCTCTGCGTCGGTGGCCGCCGCTGCGGGGGCGGGCAGGGTAGCGACAGGATCGGCGGGGAGCGGTACCGTCAGCACCAGCCCGGCCAGGCCCAGCGGAGGCCAGGGCGCCTCTTCGGTCGCTGCCGGTGCGTCCTTCTCGGCAAGGGGCTTGGCCGGTACTGCGGGCACCACGGCCGCGGTGTCCTCGGGTGCGGCGGCAGTGTCCGGGTTTCGCTCGCTGCCGGCCTGATCCTTGCTGTCCGACGCTGGACCCTGCGGGGTGGTGGGTGTCGGCGTGCTCGACCCCCGGGCGGGCGCATCGGCAGCCGGCGCGCCTCCCTGCAGCAGCTGGCTGAATTCCTTGTTGCTGTCGCTGCGCGCGGTACGCGCCGCACCATTGCCGGAACCCTGCGGCTGGGCGCTGGCGCTGCCACTGAGTGGAGCGGGCATCACGCGCGGCCTCCCTGCTCGGCGCCGTCCTGGTCTTCGGCCTGCACCAGCCGCGCCCGGCGCGCACCGATGTCATCCATCTCGCGCTGGTCGCGGCGGTCGGTCACCACCTTTTCCTGTGCGCGGTAGCTGGCGGCCAGCTGCTCCAGCACGGCCTTGTCGCGGCTGGCCAGGATCAGTCGTGCCCGCTCGGCTTCCACTTTCTCGCGGTTGCCGTCGACGGTGCGCTGCTGCTGCTCCACCGCGCTGTCGAGGCGGTCGAGGAAGGCGCGACGGTTGAGCAGTTGCGCCGGGCTGGTCGCCGCCATCTGGGCGTTGGCGTACTCCTCGGCATAACGGCGCAGTTCGTCCAGTCGCGATAGATGGGTATCGAGCACGCGCTGGCGTTCGGCGAGATCGCGGGCCACCGCGTCCTCGTGTTCCTGGGCCCGCTTGAGCAGGGGATCGATGCGCTTGGACTGGTTCATGGCTTAGCTCTCTTGTTCCACCAGGCGCTGCAGCGCCGCCTGGCTGTGCGGGAGATCTGCGGCCTTGGCAACGTCCTGGCCGAGGAACTCCATGATTTCCGGCCAGCGTTCCAGGGCTTCGTCGGTCGCGGCGTCGTTGCCGCGCTGATAGGCACCGATGGCGATCAGGTCGCGGTTGGCCGAGTAGGCCGACACCAGCCGCTTCAGCTTGCGGATGCGCAGGCGCCACGGTTCGTCGGCGATTTCCGTGACCACGCGGCTGACCGACGATTCGACGTCGATGGCCGGGTACAGGCCACTGTCGGCGACGCGCCGCGACAGCAGGATGTGGCCGTCGAGGATCGCGCGCGCCGCATCGGCGATCGGATCCTGCGGATCGTCGCCCTCGGTCAGCACCGTGTAGAACGCGGTGATCGAGCCGCGGCCCTTGGCACCGTTGCCGGCGCGTTCGACCAGCGCCGGCAGCTTGGCGAACACCGACGGCGGGTAGCCGCGGGTGGTTGGTGGTTCGCCCACCGACAGGCCGATCTCGCGCTGCGCCTGCGCGAAGCGGGTCAGCGAGTCCATCAACAGGAGTACGTTCAAGCCCTGGTCGCGGAACCACTCGGCGATCGCGGTGGCGCGGTAGGCGCCGTGCAGGCGTGCCAGCGGCGGCCGATCGGCGGGGCTGGCGACCACCACCGCGCGGCGCAGGCCTTCCTCGCCCAGCGTGGTTTCGACGAAATCGCGCACTTCGCGGCCGCGTTCACCGATCAGGCCAACCACGATCACGTCGGCGGCGGTGTAGCGGGTCATCATGCCCAGCAGCGTCGACTTGCCGACACCGGAGCCGGCGAACAGGCCGACACGCTGGCCGCGGCCGATCGGCAGCAGTGCGTTGATCGCACGCACGCCGACGTCCAGCGGCTGGGTGATCGGTTCGCGCGCCAACGGGTTGATCGACACGCCGGCCATGCCGACATGCCCTTCGGCACGGATCGGCCCCTTGCCGTCCAGCGGCACGCCGTCGCTGTCGATCACGCGGCCGAGCAGGCCTTCGCCCACTTCCACGCCGCCACGGCGCGCCGAGGGCACCACCCGCGCGTTGGGCAGCAGGCCGTGCAGTTCGGCACTGGGCATCAGGTAGGTGCGCTCGCCGGCGAAGCCGACCACTTCGGCATCGACCCAGCCACCATCGACCACTTCGACCTTGCAGCTGGCACCCAGCGGCGCCTCGCAGCCGACCGCTTCCAGGGTCAGCCCGACCGCGCGGCGCAGCACGCCCTCGCGGATCAGCCCGCGACCATGCGCGGTGTCCACGCGCAGGCCGTCGAGACGGTTGGCCAGGCGCAGGTTGCGGGCCACGGCCCAATCGGCCGGCTGTGCGGCTGGTTGTGGCGCGGCTTGCGATTCCGGGCTCATGCGGTTGCTCCGGTCTGGCGGATCACCGCATCCAGCGCACCACGCAGGCGCGCTTCCAGGGTGCCGTCGATGCGCACGGCTTCGGCGTGCACGCGCAGGTCGCCACGACTGAGGCTGGTATCGGGGACCAGGCGCTGCTGCGGCGACAGGTTCAACAGCGGGGCGAGGGCGGCGATGTCGTCCGGGTGCAGGCGGACTTCCACCTCGCGGGTACTGCCACCCACGGCATCGATCGCTTCACCGACCAGCTGCGCCAACAGTGCCGGTTCGGCCTCGTAGGCACGACCGACCAGCGCCCCGGCGATGCGCACCGCCAGCTCGCCCAGCGCGCCGACGACTTCGTTCTCCAGGCGCACCAGCGGCCGGCTGAAGTTGTCGAGGATGCCCTCGATCTGCGCGGCGAGGCGACGCACCTCGGCCTGGCCCTGGCCATAGCCTTCGGTATGGCCGTGCTGGAAGCCTTCCTTCTCGGCGCTGTCCTGGATCGCCTGGATTTCCTCCAGGGTCGGCAGCTGCAGCGGCGGTTCCGGTTCGTGCTCCGGGTCCGGCTCGGTAAGTTCGAACACATCCTCCTGGGCCCGCGCCGGTTCGGGCTGGGCCAGCAGGTCCGGGGCAAGCCAACGTACGACGTTGCTCACAGCATGGCCTCCGCGCTGCCACCGATGGTGACGGTGCCTTCATCGGCCATGCGCTTGACGATGGCCAGGATCTCGCGCTGCGCGCCTTCCACGTCGGACAGGCGCACCGGGCCACGGGCCTCCATGTCTTCCAGCAGGATTTCCGCCGCGCGCTGCGACATGTTGCGGGTGATCTTGTCGCGCACCTTGATGTCGGCACCGCGCAGGGCCAGGCCCAGGCGCTCGCCGCTCACTTCGCGCAGCACCAGCTGCATCTCGCGGTCGTCCAGGTCGACCAGATCGTCGAATACGAACATCAGGTCCTGGATGCGGTTGCTCAGCGGCGCATCGATACGGGCGATCTCGCCCAGGATCGCCTGGTCCTGGCCGCTGTCCATGAAGTTCAGGATGTTGGCCGCACACTGCACGCCGCCGATGTTGGACGACTTCAGGTTCTGGTTGCCGGCGAACTGGCGCTCCATGATCTCGTTGAGTTCATTCAGCGCGTTCGGCGGAATGCCGTCGAGGGTGGCAATGCGCAGCAGCACGTCCACGCGGGTACGGTCGGGCAGCAGCTTCAGCGCATCGGCGGCCTGGTCGGTTTCCAGGTGGGCCATCACGATGGCGATGATCTGCGGGTGCTCGTTGCGCACCAGGTCGGCCACCGCGCGCGGGTCCATCCACTTCAGCGCATCCAGGCCGGTGGTGTTGCGGCCAAGCAGGATGCGGTCGATCAGGTTGCCGGCCTTCTCGCTGCCCAGCGCCTGCACCAGCATGTTGCGGATGTAGTCGTCCGAGCCTACGCCCAACGAGGTCTTCGAGCCCAGTTCCTGGCCGAACTGGTCCATCACCCGTTCCACCTGCTCGCGGGTGATGTCGGTCATGGTGGCCATGGCGATGCCGATCTTCTGCACTTCCTTGGGTTCCATGTGGCGCAGCACCTCGGCCGCGTCCAGCTCACCCAGGGACAGCAGCAGTACCGCCGCGCGCTGCACACCGGTCAGTTGTGCCTCAGTCATTGGCCACCCAGCCCTTGACCACCTGGGCCACGCGCTTGGAGTCGGTCTTTACGGCTTCACGCGCCATCCGCAGTCGTTCCTCATATGAATCCACCGGCAGGGCCAGTGCATCCGGCCCGCCCAGGCTGGCCCGGTCGGCGCCCAGCACCGGCAGCGGCATGCCATCGTCATCCACCAGCTGCACGTCCGCGGTATGCGGCTCCAGTGCCTGCTCGTCGTTCTTCTTCTGGCCGGTGATCGCGCGCAGCGCCGGGCGCAGCACGCCGAACAGCAGGGCCAGAACCACCACCGCGCCCAGCAGCATGCGGCCGGCATCGTGCACCCACGGCAGTTCCCACCAGGCCGGGCCTTCGACCGGCGTGGTGTCACGCACGAACGGGGCGTTCATCACCGACACGGTGTCGCCACGCTCGGCGTTGAAACCGACCGCCTGCTTGACCAGCGCTTCGACGCGGGTCAGTTCGGCGGCCGACAGCGGCTGCGGCGCAACCTTGCCGTTGGCACCGGCGCGCGGCACG
Organism: Stenotrophomonas sp. CC22-02; assembly: GCF_004365115.1. Lineage (NCBI taxonomy): Bacteria > Pseudomonadati > Pseudomonadota > Gammaproteobacteria > Lysobacterales > Lysobacteraceae > Stenotrophomonas > Stenotrophomonas sp. CC22-02. The sequence goes on from NZ_SOCO01000001.1 coordinate 1,601,018, forward strand.
TTGTCCACCAGCACCGCCACCGAGACGCGCTTGATGCGGCCGGCCGGCTGGCGGGTGTGCTGCAGGGTGCGGTCCAGCTCGTAGTTGCGGGTCGCGTTCTTGCTGCTTTCGGTCGGCGCCTGCGCGGTGGCCGGTGCGGCCTGCTGGCCCGGTGGGCTGTTGCTGGTCGCGCCCGGCACGCCCTGCGGGCCCGGCGTGGTGGTGCTGTTCTCGCTCATCTGCTCGCTGCGCAGCTTCTGCGGCTCACCGTTGTAGAGCTCTCGGGCTTCCTCGGTCACCGAGAAATCCATGTCCACGCTCACTTCCGGGTTGACCCGGCCGGGGCCGGTCATCGGTTCCAGCAGTTCGCGGATACGCTGGTTGAACGAGGTCTCCTGACGGCGTACCTGCTCGAACTGGGCGGCGTTGACCGCGGCCTCGCTGTTCGGATCGCTGACGCTGAGCATGCGCCCGCTCTGGTCGACCACGGTCACCCGTTCAGGCGCAAGGTCCGGGATGCTGGCCGCGACCATGTGCACGATGGCGTCGACCTGGCTGCGTTCCAGCTGCTGGCCGCCGCGCAGTTCCAGCGTCACCGAGGCGCTGGCCACGTCACGCTGGCGGGTAAAGGCGCTGGGCTTGGGAATGGCCAGGTGCACGCGCGAATCGCGCACCGGGCGCAGCGTGTTGATGGTGCGCGACAGTTCGGTTTCCAGCGCGTGCTGGTAGCGCGCGCTTTCCACGAACTGGCTGACGCCGAAGCCGGGGTCGCGTTCCATCAGCTCGAAGCCGAGCTTGCCGCTGTCGGTCAGGCCCGAGCCGGCCAGCTTCAGGCGGGCGTCGTGCAGGTTCTTTTCCGGCACGGTGATGCCACCGGTGGCCGGGTCGAGCGCGAACGGAATCTGCGCGGCGCGCAGCAGGTCGGTCGCTTCAGCGGTCGCCTTCTGGTCCAGGCCGGTATACAGCGGGACCATGCCCGGCTTCTGCGACCAGAAGAACACGGACAGGCCTGCCGCCACCGCCACCGCGATCATCGCCATCAGGCCCAGCCGACGGGTGATCTGCAGACTCTGCAGGCGGTCGAACCATTGCCCGGCCTTCTCGGCGTTCAGGCTGTCCTTGGAGAGCGTCAGTGCCATGCGTCAACGTTCCTTACAGCGGCATGTTCATCACGTCCTGGTAAGCCTGGACGAGACGGTTGCGGACTTCCACGGTGGCGCGGAAGGCGATCTGGGACTGCTGCGAGGCGACCATCACCTTGGCCAGGTCGGCACTGGGGTCACCCATCTCGAAGGCCTTGGCCAGGGCGCCGGATTTCTGTTGCGCGTCGTTGACGCCGGCAATCGCTCCGCGCAGGGTTTCGGTGAAGCTGGCGGGCTGGACCTGCGGCGCATCCAGCACCGTGCCCGGCAGGGCATTGCTACGCGGCGCTTCGGCCAGCGGGTTGAGCGCCGCGGACTGTCCCACCTGGGTCTGGTAGGAGCGGATCTGGGAGAGGATCGAAGTGACGGAGTGGGACATCTGCAACGGTTCCAGAAACAGGGATGGGGTTGTCTGCTGGAGCTTGTGCAAGTGCCGTGCCGAAACCGGTTTTCGATTCAGTGTCGTGAGGGTGTGGGTGAGGGTGTGCTGGCAGGGCTGCGCCCTGCACCCGCGGTAGTGCCGGCCGCTGGCCGGCAACCTCAACGTCAAAAGCGAGTGTGCTGAGGGGTGGCGGGGTGGGTCCGGTTGCGGGGGACGCCGTAAACCCGTCCTTGGGGGCTTGGCCGCGGCATCCATGCCGCGGACACCCCCGCAACCGGACCCACCCCGCCTTCGACAGTTCTCTGCGATCTGTCGGAATTGCATGGGCTGCTCTTGGTGGGTGTCGACCTTGGTCGACACATTCTGGTCGGCATGGGCTCTGACTCCGATCGACGCGCCATTTAACCGGCGTCGGTTTTCTGGCCTGGGGCTGGAGGCTCCGATGGCCGGAATTCTGGCGCTGGGAAATGCAAAGGGGTCGGAGTACTTTCCGATGGAAAGGGATCTGCCCCCGGCTGTGCCTGCAAGCTGGCCGATTTGGCGTGTGCGCGTTCGGCGCCGCGACTTCGTTCCGGACTAACCAGCGCTACGGCTGTTCGGAAAGCCTTCCTTCACCTCTTGGAGCCATGCCTCGAAGAAGTGGCTGGGTAGGAGATCTTCGGTATTGGAGAAATGAAGGTCATGGCTGAACTTGATGCTCAGCTTTCCGGTAACGGCGTTGAAGTGCGCCTTCAGTTGGGTAGGGGGCTCCCGCTCATGACCTTCATGAAGCGCAAGCAGGCGGTCAAAGTCGTCCAGGACGAAATCCAGCAAAGCGAAGCTACGGTCTCGCGACAGGTCGAATTGCTGCCCTCCCTGGGCGGCTGGAGAGTCGTTCAACTGGTGAATCCTGTAGATTCCACCGCCTATTTCATAGAAGACGTTTGCTGAGGAAGTTCCATCCTCCGCAGCGCCGTAAAGGTAGACCCCATCCACGCGATTCTCTACGTACTCCAGGCAAACGCCGAGCATGGATTCCAGTATTTCCTGCATGGAGCTTTCAAATGTCTCGCTCATGACATTCATCGGTGGCAATCGCAACTCTTGAGGCTATTGCGTCCCGGCGCGAAGCGCATTGGGAATAGTTGCAAATTCCACAAACACCAACGCCCGGGCAAGCCCGGGCGTTGGTGCCCCCTTCATGCTGGAAATGCGGTTCAGCCGGCCAGTTCGGCCTGCTCGCGTTCGATGCCGTACTTGCGCAGCTTTTCCACCAGAGTGGTGCGGCGCAGGCCAAGCAGCTGGGCAGCGTGGGCGACCACGCCCTGGGTGCGTTCCAGTGCTTCGTTGATCAGGCCCAGTTCGATGTTGGCCATGTGGTTGCGCAGGTCCATGCCTTCGTCGGGCAGGGCGGCCGGGGCGGCAGCGCGATTGACCGCGATGCCATGCTCCAGCGCCGGCTGGTTGCCGCTGCCCGGGGTATGGAACGAGAAGCTGCGCAGGTCCAGGCGTTCTTCGCTGGCGACGGACTGCACCGGTGCCGGTGCGGCCGCTGCTGCCAGTGCAGCGTCGCCGCGGTAGCGGGCCGGCAGGTCCTGCACGCGCACCGAGCCACCCGGGTGCAGCACCGCCAGGCGCTCGACCAGGTTGGTCAGCTCGCGCACATTGCCCGGCCATTCGTAACCGGCCAGGGCCTGCAGGGCCTCCGCAGTGAAGCGCACTTCGCCACGGCCGGTACGCGCCAGCTGCGCGGCGATGGTTTCCACCAGCGCCGGCAGGTCCTCGCGGCGTTCGCGCAGGGCCGGCACGTCGATCGGGAACACGTTGAGGCGGTAGAACAGATCCTCGCGGAACTTGCCTTCGGCAATGCGCGTTTCCAGATCGCGGTGGGTTGCGGCGACGACGCGCACGTTGCAGCGGATGGTCTGGTTGCCACCCACGCGTTCGAAGCTGCGCTCCTGCAGCACGCGCAGCAGCTTGACCTGCATCGGCAGGCTCATGTCGCCGATTTCGTCGAGCAGCAGGGTGCCGCCCTCGGCCATTTCGAAACGGCCCTTGCGCGCGGTCAGTGCGCCGGTGAAGGCACCCTTTTCGTGGCCGAACAGTTCGCTTTCCAGCAGGTCGGGCGGAATGGCGCCGCAGTTGATCGCCACGAACGGGCCGTCACGGCGCGGCGAGCGCTGGTGGATGGCGCGCGACACCACTTCCTTGCCGGTACCCGATTCACCCAGCACCAGCACGGTGGTATCGAACGCGGCGACCTGCTCGATCATGGTGCGCAGCGCGGTAACGGCCGGGCCGTTGCCGGTCGGTCCCTGCTCCTGCACGGCACCGGCCTGGTGCTCGGCATCCAGGCGTTTGAGGCTGGCGCGACGCAGCAGGGCTTCCATCTGGGCGTGGCGCAGCGGGGTCTCCAGCGGCCAGATGTTGGCCTCGTGCAGGCCATGCTGCTGCGCGAAGGCAGCGGCATCGCCGTCGGCCAGCAGTACCGGCGGCGGCAGGCTGCTGCCGCCGAGCCAGTGGTACAGCGCAGTGCTGGCGGCGCTGTCATCCAGGCTGCCGACGATCACCGCCATCCAGTCGTTCTGGCGCTGGCGGCCCAGGTCGAAATCGGCCGCGTCGGAGACCCAGCGCGGGTTGAAGTCCATGAATTCCAGCAGGGCAACGGTGCGCTCGGCACGCACGGCGTCGTTGTCCAGTACAAGGATGCGCGATTCGCTCACGATCGATCCTCCCTGAGGCCTTCCAGGATCGGCATGACTTCCTGGATGTAGGACAGCTTGCTGACGAAATTGTCGGCGCCGGCGCGCAGCGCGTGTTCGCGGTGCTCGGCGTCGTCGAAGTGGCTGGCGATCACGATGTACGGTGCGTCGTCCTGCGACTTGATCAGGCGGGTGGCCTGCAGGCCGCCCATTTCCGGCATGGCCAGGTCCATCAGTACCACCTGCGGGCGCAGCGTTTCCGAGCGCTCGATCGCTTCCAGGCCGTTGCCGGCACTGCCGACGATCTGCAGCCAGTCGATCTTGCGGAAATGGCGCATCGCCGCGTTGATGAAGCCCTCGTGGTCATCGACCAGCAGGACCGTAAGCTTGTTCATGTCCAACATCCTTTTCAGCCCACCCGGGCCAGCTGCGGTTGCCTGGCGCCGAGCCGGCGCCGTTCTCGGGCCGGGGCGATGTCCAGTTGTTCCCGGTATTTTGCGACGGTTCGACGGGCAATGTTCACCCCCTGGCGCGACAACAGCCCGGCGATCGCTTCGTCGGCCAGCGGCCGACCGGCCGGTTCGGCGTCGATCAGGCGGCGGACCATGGCCTTCACCGCCTGGCCGGAGACGCTGGCGCCTTCCAGGCGCACGGCGAAGAAGTGCTTCAGTTCGAAGGTGCCACGCGGGGTCTGCAGGAACTTGCCGGTGGTGATGCGCGAGACGGTGGACTCGTGCATGCCGATTTCCTCGGCCACTTCCTTCAGGGTCAGCGGCGCCATGGCCTCCTCGCCGCGCACCAGGAACGCGGCCTGGCGCTCGACGATCACCCGCGCGGTGCGCAGCAGGGTGTCGTAGCGCATCGACAGGCCGCGGCTGAACCAGCGCGCCTCCTGCAGCATTTCGCGCAGGGCCGGGGCGGCGTCGTTGCTGTCCGCCAGCGCCTGCTCGTACTGGCTGTTGATCGACACGCGGCGGCTGGTGGCCGGGTTCAGCGCCACCTTCCATTGCGCGTCGGCGTGCCAGGCGACCACGTCCGGTACCACCACCGCGTTGCGCTCGGGCAGCAGGCTGTCGCCCGGGCGCGGCTGCAACGAGAGGATCAGGCGGACGGCTTCGCGCACGTCGTCGATCTCGGCGTCGTGCTGGCGGGCGAGGGCAGGGTAGTCGTGCGCGGCCAGCGCATCGAGCGCGCCGTCGAGGATGCGTGCGGCCAGGTGACGGGCAGCCACCACGCCGTGCAGGCTGCGCAGCTGCGCCTGCAGGCCTTCGCGCAGGTCCTGCGCGGCCATGCCGGCCGGTTCGCCGTGCAGCAGCTGCTGGCGGATCGCTTCCACGCCGTCGGCGTCGATGTCGAACTGGGCGCTGGCCAGCAGCTGCAGCTGGCCCAGCGGCGCCTGCAGGTAGCCGGCGTCATCGCAGTGGTCCAGCCAGAAGGCAGCAACGGCCAGCCCGCGGTCGTCCATGTCCAGCGACAGGCGCTGCAGCACGCGCAGCTGCGGATCGGTTGATTCACCGGCGGCGATGCGCGCCATGCGGTCGTCGTCGCCGTCCTGCCAGCTGGTGCCGGCCACGTCCCACATCGAGGATTCCGGCAGCTCGTCGAACGCGGCCGTCTCCAGCGTGGTGGTGCTGGCCTCGGTGGCCTCGGCGGCGGGGGCTTCGGCCTCTTCGATCTCCAGCAGCGGGTTGGAGTCCAGCAGGCGCTGGATTTCCTGTTCCAGGTGCAGGCCGTCGAGCTGCAGCAGCCGGATCGACTGCAGCAGCTGCGGGGTGAGGTGAAGTTGTTGGCCCAGCTGGGTCGAGAGTGCAGCCTTCATCGTGGTTCCCCGGCACCGCTCCCCGGCGCCTTGTGGAACGCATCTTGCTTTTCATCCGGCGGGGGCGGAATCAGGGGGTTCCTGAGGGCTTTCGTAGATATCCCGACAGGCTGTAAGGGTTTTCCCTACATTGGCGCGGGATGTTGACGAAGGTCGCCGCCAAGTCATTGATTCGTGGTGCCGAACCGGCCGTGTTAGCGGGGCGCCATGTACGGATTCCTGTCGGGGCCTGTCAGGGTGACGGGATTTCGTCGCCGCCTGTATGCCGATTCACTCCAGCTCGTGCTGGTGGCGGGCGGCCAGCAACAACAGATCGTTGGCGCGGCGGCAGCCCAGCGATTCCATCATCCGCGCGCGGTGGGTCTCCACCGTCTTGACGCTGATGCCGAGGTCGGCGGCGATTTCCTTGTTGCTTTCGCCCTTGCCGATGCGACGCAGGATCTCGCGCTGGCGCGGCGACAACGCGGCGATGCCGGTGGGCTTCTCGCGGCCCAGCATGGGCGCCAGCATCTTGGCCGAGATCTGCGGGCTGAGGAACACCTGGCCGGCATGCGCGGCACGCAATGCCAGCTCAAGCTCCTGCGGCGCGGCATCCTTCACCACGAAGCCGACCGCGCCGCGATCGAGTGCATCGCGCACATGCGCGGCGTCGTCGTGCATGGTCATCATCACCACCCGGGTACCGGGGGCGCGCAGGCGGATGTCACTGAGCGCTTCCAGGCCGGTGCGCCCGGGCAACGACAGATCCATCAGCACCACATCCGGCGCATGCTGCAGGGCCAGCTGCAGCGCCTGTTCGGCATTGCTGGCCTCGGCAACCAGCTGCACGTCGGCAAACCCCTGCAGCAGCCGTGCCAGGCCGGCGCGGACCAGGGTGTGATCGTCGACGATGAGAACTCGCACAGGCACGCAACTGGTCCGTGTAGGGGAGTCCACCTTAACTTAGCTGAACGGGCGCGCCAAGCGTTGCCTGTCCTGCACCGCAAGGGTGGGTTTCAGCGGGCCCGGCGCGCCTCGGCCACCTGGCGGCGGTGCAGGCGGAACAGGTGCCGCTCCATGGCCATTTCCAGGCCGTCGCCGAGGCGCTGGAAGCGCAGCCAGAGGTAGTGGCCACCGCCGCCATCGGCGGCTTCGGCGATCACTTCCACCGGCAGGTCGATATGGTCGGGCAGCCAGTCGCTGGGCTGCAGCCGCACCAGCCCGGCCTGGCCAGGCGTGGCGCCGCTGCGCGGGCCCAGCTGCAGGCGGATGCCACGGCGTGACCAGCGCACCGGGCGCAGGGTCAGTTCTTGGCCCTGCTGGCGAACCAGCCGGCCGAGCAGCACCATCGCCAGGTCCAGCTTGGCCTCGAGCCGCTGCAGCTGCAGGCTGGCCTCGTTGCGGTCGTCATGCTCGTCAACGCGGCTGTCTTCCACCAGCGCCAGGCTGCGCAGCAGGCCTTCGGCGCTGCTGGTGCGGCCGGCGGCACTGCCGGGCTGGAACTCGGCGGGCAGGGCCAGTTCGCAGCTGAGCGTTTCGTCGAACAGCTCGCTTTCGGCGGGGTGGTGCAGCGACGTTGTCGGCAGTTGGGTCATGCCAGCGATTCTGCCTGCAGGTAGGCATGCGCCGCGCGAAGAGAACGCTGTCCATCGTTCATCAGGGCCGCGACCGCGTCGCGGCGCTGGCGCAGCAGGCCGAGCAGGTTCTGCTGGCGTTCGAACAGTGCGCTCAGTGGCGCGTGGTCGGCCGCGGTGAGCGGCTGGCTGAGCAGGGCATGCAGGGCGCTGTCGTGGCCGTCGAGCAGGCTGTCGGCCTGGTCGAGGGCTTCTTCGCCCAGCGCCTTCTCGAACGCGTCCAGCTGCGCGTGCAGTTCGTGCAGGCTCATGGTGCCACCGCGGCCGGGCGGCGCTGTTCGTGCGGGATCGCGTTCCAGGCGCTGTCGATTTCGCCGAGCAGCTGCAGGGCTTCATCCAGCGCTGCACGATCATTGTGCAGGTTGGCCTCGGTCAGGCGCTGCAGCACGTAGTCATAGAGTGCCGACAGGTTGCCGGCGATCTCGCCGCCGGCCTCATGGTCCAGCGAGCCGTTGAGGTGGCCGACGATCGCGCAGACTTCGCCGATCGCCTTGCCCTTGCCGGCCTGGTCGCCACGCTCGAGGCTGGCCTGTGCGCGGCGCACGCGCTCCAGCGCGCCGGCCAGCAGCATCGCCACCAGCTTGTGCGGATCGGCGTCGGCGACCGCACTGGTCACTCCCACCTGGCGGTACTGTTCGGCATATTGACGGCTGGAACCGTACATTCGTGATTCTCCTTGCGCGGGGTGCCGCCGGGCGATCGAGGGGATCGTTGCCGGCGGCGCGGCGATGATTGCTGTTGCGTCCGTTATCGGTGCGTTGCACGCCAAACTTGAGCGTTGCGCGTAGACCTTCAGCGGTTCAGCTGTGCCAGCTGCTGCTGCAGCGACGTATTGCTCTGCTGCAGCTTGCCCATCAGGCTGTCCAGCGCGATGAACTGCTTCTTGTAGCGCTCTTCCACGCCCTTCATGCGCGTGTCCAGGTCCTTGCGGCGCTTGTCGATGTTGTCCAGTGTGGTGTTGAGGCCTTTGGTGCGGGCGACGAAGGCGCCTTCCTTGCCGACCGTGGTGCTGACATAGCCGTCGACCATGGTGTAGAGCGTGCCGGCACCGCCGGTGTCGCCGGTGATGGCCGAGCGGATCTTTTCAGGCTGGCTGGCCAGTGCGGCGGCAAACTTGGTGGTGTCGAGCACCAGGCTGCCGTCGGCGTTTGGATAACCGCGTGTCTGCAGGCCTAGTACCTTCGGGTCCAGGCCGTCGGCGGAAAGCTCCTTCAGCACGCCCGACATCATGGAACGCAGCTGGCTGGCAGCACCACGCATCTGCGCGTCGCCGGTCAGCGTGGCCGCTTCCTTGGTCTTGGCGTCGTACTTGGTTTCGGTGTTGATCGCTGCGATGGCCGCGTTGTAGGCGGTCACGAATTCCTGCATCACCTTGGTGGCGGCGGCCGTGTCGGTACTGATCACGACCGTGCTCTTGCCGGGAACCTTCAGGTTCAGGGTCAGGCCAGGCACCGCATCTGCCACCGTATTGCTGGCGCTGACCACCTTGACGCCATCGATGGTCAGTTCGGCGTCCGCTGCAGCGGTGTTCTGTTTCAGGCTGCCGACCAGTGCGCCCAGCTTGGGATCACTGCCGCCGTACTCCAGCTTGATCGCATTGGCGGCACCGGTCTTCTCCTGGGCGATCGACAGGTACTGGTTGTCGCCGGAGGTGATCAGTGTGGCCTGCACGCCTTCCTTGCGGCCGGCGGCATCGATCTTGTTGCGGATGGTGGTCAGCGTGTCGCCGTCCTCCACCGCCACGTTCATGGTCTTGGCCTTGTCGCCCACGCCGACGGTCAGCGTCAAGGTTCCGGCGCCGAAGGTGTCGGTCTTCGGGAACGAGGTGTCGGCAATCAGCTTGTGCGCCGTGGCGAGGGATGTCACCTCCACCTGGTGCGTGCCGTTGGACGCGGCCGCCTTGGTCGTGCCCAGGTCGTACAGCGCCACCGATGCGGTGAGCACATCCTCGGTATTGGCGGGCTGCGCCTTGCCGCTGGCGGTCACCGTGCGGGTATCGAAGGCGGTGGTGGCCTTCAGCGCGGTCAGTGCAGTCTTCAGCTTGTCGAAGGCCGAGGTGACGGTGCCGATCGACGACAGCTGCATCTTGGCTTTGGACTGCTGCAGGTTCAGTGCATTGTCGGCCGGCTTGCGGTCTGCTGCGACCAGCTGGTTGACGATGCTGGAGATATCCAGTCCCGAGCCAATGCCACCGTATCCAAAGTCTGCCACGTCGTTTCTCCTGGTATACGGGCCTGGCCGTCGTGCGGTGGCCCGTCGTCAACGAAAATAGCGGCCTGTGCCGCTGGGTCTTGAGGACTTCGTTGATGCATGCGCCGTGCCAATGCTCTGGCGCGGGTTCTGGCACGCAGGTTGCAGGACGGTTGGGGCAGGGTGCGGGGAGGTTCACCGCGGGCTGCCGGGAGTCTGCAAAAAACCCTCCCCCAATGCAGGGGAGGGATCAGGCTACTGACAATCGGGGGGAGACGAAGCCGCCCGGTACGTACAGTCAAAGGTACAGCGCTGAAAGAGAGGTCCGCAGGAGCGGGCGATGCCAAGCCGGTTCGGGAGGGTTCCCGGGCCGGGCATGGCCCGCGCCTTCGTGCACCGTGGCTTCCGGGTTGCCGCTGCCGTCGGTTCAATCCGACGGCAGCGGCGCCTTCTTGCCGAGGATCAGCGCAGCAGGCTGAGCACGCCCTGCGGCACCTGGTTGGCCTGGGCCAGCATGGCCGTACCGGCCTGCTGCAGGATCTGGGTGCGAGTCAGCTCGGCGGTTTCCTTGGCGAAGTCGGTGTCCTTGATGCGGCTGCGCGACGCCGACAGGTTTTCCGACGAGGTCTGCAGGTTGGCCACGACCGAGGTGAAGCGGTTCTGGATCGCACCGAGGTCGGCGCGGGTGCTGTTGATCGCGCCCAGGGCCTTGTCGACCACTTCCAGCGCCTGCTGGGCGCCGAGCACGGTGCTCACGTCCAGCTTCTGCACGTTGGCGGCGGTGTCGGTGCCAGCGGTGTAACCAGCGGCTGCATTCTTCGCGCCCCACACGCCGGTGCCGGCGTTCAGGTCGCTGCGCTCAAGCGCGATGTCGGCAGCGACGACCGCCTTGCCTTCCTTCACCGAGCTCAGCTTCATCGTGCCATCGGCATTGGCTTCGGCGTAGATGCCGGCCTCGCCGATCTTGGCGTTGATCGCGGTGGCGACCGCCTTCGAAGCATCGGCCGTGGTTGCACCGGCCTTCAGTTCGACGGTGCCGATGTCCACGCCCATCACCTTGCCGGTGATGCGCGAGCCATCGGTGCTGGCGACCAGCGCGTCAGTGGCACCGGTTGCGAAGGTCGAGGTGCCCAGCGAACCTGCCTTGGCGTCGATGGTCTTGTCGATGGCGATCGACTGGCCAGCGTTGGCGCCAACCTGGAACAGCTGGCTGGAGAACGAGCCGTCCAGCAGCTTGGTGCCGTTGAAGTCCGACTGCTTGGCGACGCGGTCGATTTCCGAGACCAGCTGGGTCACTTCGGCCTGCAGTGCCTTGCGGTCGCTGGCCGAGTTGGTGGCGTTGGAGGCCTGCACCGACAGCTCTCGGACACGCTGCAGGTTGTTGCCGATTTCGGTCAGCGAACCTTCGGCAACCTGGGCCAGCGAAATGCCGTCGTTGGCATTGCGGATGGCAACGTCGGTACCGCGGATCTGGGTGCCGAAGCGCTCGGAGATCGCCAGGCCGGCCGCGTCGTCCTTGGCGCTGTTGATGCGCGAACCGGAGGACAGGCGCTGGATGGTGGTGGCCAGCGAGCTGCCACTGGTGCTCAGGTTGCGCTGAGCATTCAGGGACATCGTGTTGGTGTTGATGACTTGTGCCATGGTGCTTTTCCTTTGGCGAAGGTGGAACGTGTTTCAGGATCCGGGCGCCGCCTCATGCGGCGCCCGGAGGTCGATCAGAGAGCGGATCAGCGCAGCAGGCTGAGCACGCCCTGCGGCACCTGGTTGGCCTGGGCCAGCATGGCCGTACCGGCCTGCTGCAGGATCTGGGTGCGGGTCAGCTCGGCGGTTTCCTTGGCGAAGTCGGTGTCCTTGATGCGGCTGCGCGACGCCGACAGGTTTTCCGACGAGGTCTGCAGGTTGGCCACCACCGAGGTAAAGCGGTTCTGGATCGCACCGAGGTCCGCACGGGTGCTGTTGATCGCACCCAGGGCCTTGTCGACGATTTCCATCGCCTGCTGGGCGCCCTTCACGGTGCTGACGTCCAGGTTGCTGGCGTACTTCGAGGCCGGTGCCGCGCCGGCGGCGGTGGCGGTGAAGGTGGCCTGCGTGTTGCCTGCCCAGGTACCCGGAGTGGCAGTGATCGCCTTGAACGAGCCATCGGCGTTGACGCTGTCCTTGACCGAGGTCAGGGTGACACCGGCGGTGCCGTTCACTTCGGCGTAGACGCCGGTTTCGCCGATCTTGGCGTTGATCGCAGTCACCAGTGCTTCACGCGAGGCCTTGCCGGTGGCAGCGGCGTCGGCGCCCTGCTTGACCGAGACATCGGCGATGGCCACACCGTTGATGGACAGACCGGTGGTGGTGAAGTCCGCGTTCGCGGTCGGATCGGCCAGGGCCAGCGCGTTGGTATCGAACTTGGCACCGCCCAGGGCATTGGCCTTGGCATCGATGGTCTTGTCGATGGCGATGGCCTGGCCGGCGTTGGCACCGACCTGGAACAGCTGGCTGGAGAACGAGCCGTCCAGCAGCTTGGTGCCGTTGAAGTCCGACTGCTTGGCAACGCGGTCGATTTCCGAGACCAGCTGGGTCACTTCGGCCTGCAGCGCCTTGCGGTCACTGGCCGAGTTGGTGGCGTTGGAGGCCTGCACCGACAGCTCGCGGACGCGCTGCAGGTTGTTGCCGATTTCGGTCAGCGAACCTTCGGCAACCTGGGCCAGCGAGATACCGTCGTTGGCATTGCGGATGGCGACGTCGGTGCCGCGGATCTGAGTGCCGAAGCGCTCGGAGATCGCCAGGCCGGCGGCGTCGTCCTTGGCGCTGTTGATGCGCGAACCGGAGGACAGGCGCTGGATGGTGGTGGCCAGCGAGCTGCCGCTGGTGCTCAGGTTACGCTGAGCATTCAACGACATCGTATTGGTGTTGATGACTTGTGCCATGAGGAGAGGTCCTTGAGCGGTTGCACGTGAGTTGGGTTAGACGCCCCCGACGTGCCCCGGGGGCGGCTCATGTCAGCGCTGCAACAGGCTGAGCACGTTCTGCGGTACCTGGTTGGCCTGGGCCAGCATGGCCGTACCGGCCTGCTGCAGGATCTGGGTGCGGGTCAGCTCGGCGGTTTCCTTGGCGAAGTCGGTATCGCGGATGCGGCTGCGCGAGGCCGACAGGTTCTCCGAGGAGGTTTGCAGGTTGGCTACCACCGAGGTGAAGCGGTTCTGGATCGCGCCGAGGTCGGCGCGGACGCTGTTGACCGATTCCAGGGCCTTGTCGACGATCGACAGCGCCTTCTGCGCGCCTTCGGCCGTGGTGACGTTCAGGTCCTTGACGAAGTTGGATGCAGCGCCGGTCAGCAGGCCGCCGTTGGTGCTGGTCTCGGTCAGGCCGAGGCCGGCGATGGTCGCCGCGGTGGCGCCGGTCGGCGGGGTGGCGGCGCTGACGCCCAGGGCGAAGGTCTGGCCGTCCTTGACCGAGGCCAGGCTGACCACGCCGGCATTGACCGAGGCCATGACGCCGGTTTCGCCCAGCTTGCCGTTGATCGCAGCGGCCGTGGCCGAGGTGATCGACTCGCCCGCCTTCACGGTGAAGTCGTTGATGGTGACCGTGGTGGCGGTGCCACCCGGCGGGGTCACCGAGATCTGCAGGCCGGAGTAGGTGGTGTCGGCGGTGGCCTTGTCGGCGGCTGCCAGGCTGGTGCCGGTGTAGCCGTTGGCGAAGGTGGCGGCGCCCAGCGAATCAGCCTTGGCGTTGACCACGCTGTTGATGGCGATGGCCTGGCCAGCGTTGGCACCGACCTGGAACAGCTGGCTGGTGAAGGAGCCGTCCAGCAGCTTGGTGCCGTTGAAGTCGGCCTGCTTGGCGACGCGGTCCACTTCGGACACCAGCTGGGTCACTTCGGCCTGCAGTGCCTTGCGGTCGCTGGAGGAATTGGTGGCGTTGGAGGACTGCACCGCCAGTTCGCGGATGCGCTGCAGGTTGTTGCCGACTTCGCTCAGGGAACCCTCGGCGACCTGGGCCAGCGAGATACCGTCGTTGGCGTTGCGGATGGCCACGTCCAGACCACGGATCTGGGTGGTGAAGCGCTCGCTGATGGCCAGACCGGCCGCGTCGTCCTTCGCGCTGTTGATGCGCAGGCCGGACGAGAGGCGCTGGATGGTGGTAGCGAGCGAGCTGCCGCTGGTGCTCAGGTTGCGCTGAGCGTTGAGCGACATCGTATTGGTGTTGATTACCTGTGCCATGGGGTCGTCTCCTCTTATATGGAACCCGTTGGTGAATGAAACGAAGCGCCGCCGGTTTTTTTGTGTGGCTGTGTGCTTCGCTGTTGCCAAATGAATAACGGCGCTTTGTCAACAACCTTTAGCCGTGAATTCCGCTGGAGCCGTAATTCGGTGCTGGAGGCTGTTTTTCCCGGGTTTTTCAGCCCTGGAGGGGCGTGAAGGCGACCCCGGGAAGGGGCGGTCGGGCAGGCCCGACCAGCGCTGATGAAGGTATCGGCGGAGCAGCGCCGGCCTTGATGGGCAATCACGGGTATTCCGCCGCAATGGGCATGGCGCCGGGCGCAGAAACGAAAAAGGCCGCGATGCAGGGCATCGCGGCCTTTCAGGGGTGACGCGAGGGAAGCGTCAGCGGATCTTGTTGAACAACGACATCGACTGCATCTGCGAGAAGATCGTCTGTGCCGCCTGCAGCGCGGTGCTCTGCAGCTGGTACTGGCTCAATGCATCGGCATAGTCCAGGTCACGCATCTGCGACAGCGTGGTCTTCAGGGTCACGCCGTTGGCCTCGCGCATGTCCGCGGCGTTGTCCAATGCCTTCAGCTGTGCGCCGCCTGCGGCACGCGAATCGATCATGCGTTCGGAGGCGCGTGCCACGTCGCGCAGGGCACTCTGCAGTTCGTTCTGCTGCGCGGACATCTTCGCGGTGGTACCGGTGTCGGCATCCAGCGCGGCGATCAGTTTGTCCATGGTGTCGAAGATGTCGCGGCTGCTCGCAGGCGTGACGTTGAAGCTGTCACCCGCAGCGGGCGCACCGGTGATCTGCAGGCGCACCCCGTTCACTTCCACGTTGTCACCGGCCTTGTAGGTGCCGGTACCGGTGACATTGCCCGCGCCATCCAGCACCTGGTACTGGTCGGCAGCGGTGAAGCGGATGCTGAAGGACTGCCCGTTCCAGCTGTCACTGCCGTCGCGGGTGACGTTGGTCAGCACGCCGTTGCCGGTGTTGCCAGCCGCCGCACCGCCATCGACAAAGCCATCGCCGGTGGGGATGCGCATGAAGATCTCGCTGCCGGGCAGCGCATCGCGCACGTAGGTATCCGGGCCGACCTCGATCTGGCGCTGGGTCTGGTCGCCCCGGTAGACCACCTTGCCGTTGATCTTGGCAAACGGCGGGTCACCGTCGTTGGTGCCGCCGAACACATAGCGGCCGGTACCATCGTCGGCGTTGGCCAGCGACAGCAGGCCATCGCGGATCTGGTTCAGCTCGGTGATCAGGGTCTTCTTGTCCGGTGCACTCAGCGCCGGATTGCTGGCCTGGATGGTCAGATCATTGACGCGCGCCATCAGGTCGTTGACCTGGGCCAGGGTGTTTTCCTGCACGCCCAGCCGGTTCTGCACGTTGCCGGCATTGAGCTTCATGCGGTCAAGCGCGGCCAGGCTGCGGTCAAGACCGACGGCGGCACCGGCGGCGACCGGATCGTCCTTGGCGCTGACGATCTTGCTGCCGGTGGCGATCTGCTGCTCCAGGTGGCTGAGCTTGGCCTGCTTGGCCATCATCAGCGACACGGACTGGTTGAACATCATGCTGGTGGAGATGCGGCTGCTCATCGGCGGACGGCTCCCAGGATGGTCTGGAACATGCTGTCGGCGGTGGAAATCAGCTGCGAGGCGGCCTGGTAGGCCTGTTGCAGGCGCAGCATGTCGGCCGCTTCCTCGTCCAGGTTGACCCCGGACACTTCATCGCGCGCTTCCTGCGCCTTGTCGTTGATCACCAGCTGCGCTTCCAGCGAGTACTCGGCCGAGCGGGCCGCGGCACCGACCTGGGTGGTCAGCCCGCCGAGGGCACCGTTCAAGGTGACCGTGCCGCTGTTGAACGCCTTGGCGCTCTCCACCTTGGCCAGCCGGGAGGCATTGCTGTTGTCCGACGAGCCGGCCGGGGTCGGGGTGATGTTGAAGGTGTCGCCGACCTTCGGCGCACCGTCCAGCACGAAGCTCCAGCCATTGGCGCTGATGGTCTGGCCCGGGGTGTAGGTCTGCGGCGGGCCACCATCGATGGTGTAGGTGGTGGCCGAGGTGAACACGATCGCGGCCGGATTGCGCAGGTTGGCGTTGGTCGAATCGCTGACGGTGACCCCGCTCAGCTTGCCGGTGCCGGTGTTGGACGTGGCGGCAGCACCCTTTACCGCCGCCGCGGCGGCGATGCGCGAGGGATCGGTGATCGCCACTTCCATGCTGCCGGCCACGCCTGCGGTGGGCTGCAGCAGGAATCGATCATTGGCAGCCGGGGTACCGCCGACCACCAGCTTGACGCCATTGATCACCAGCGGATCGGCGGCGGTGCCGGTACCGGTCAGCGGCACGTTGGCACCGGTGTCGGCGCGGCTGGCCTTCCACTGGGTGCCATCGAACTGCAGCACCACGTTCTGCGCGTCCAGCTTGCCCAGGTCGCCATAGGTGGCGCTGAGGCTGGCCGTACCGGTGTTGGCATTGTTGGCGGTGACGCGCGGATTGCCGATGTTGAAGAAATCACCGCCCAGCTGGCCATACATGTCCACACCCTGGTGATGGGTCTGGTTGAAGGTCTCGGCCAGGCCGACGGCTAGCTTGCCCAGTTCGGCCTGGGCCGGGGTCAGCACCGTGTCGCGGAATTCCAGCAGGCCGCCGATCTGGCCACCGACGGCCTTTGCGTCAAGCCGGATCGTGTTGCCCTGGGTCTCCAGCGCCAGCTGCAGGCGCTCGGGCTGGTAGGGGTCGGCCACGGTGGTGACCTTGGTCGCCGTGGTGCCCACCACCAGTGCGTTGCCGCCGGCGGTGTAGACATTCATGATGCCGCCGTCCTGGATCACCGCCGTGCCGCCGGTGTAGCCGATCAGCTGGGTGATCAGCTGGTCGCGGCGATCGAGCAGGTCCGGCGCGGCATTGGCGATGTTGGTGCCGATGGCGCCGTTGATCTGCGCGATTTCCTGCGCCAGGCGGTTGACCTCGGTGGCACCGGCCAGCAGGCCGTTGTTGACCTCGCCATTGAGGTTGTTCAGGTGCGTGTTGAGCTGCACGAAGCGGTTGGCCAAGGCCTTGCCGCCGTCGAGCATGTTCTGCCGGTCGGCGGTGCCGGAGGCGTTGGAGGACAGGCCGCTGACCGAGTCGAAAAAGTTCGACCAGACGCCGGCGATGTTGGTCGCGCCTTCCGAGAACAGCGAGTTGACCCGGTCGGCCATGCCGGAAAGCTGCTTCAGGCGTGCCAGTTCGCCGCTGCTGTCGAGCAGGCGCGAGATCGCCAGCTGGTCGGCGGTGCGGCGGATGTCGGTGATGCGGGTGCCGTTGCCGACCGTGCCATAGCCGTAGTTCTGCGGATCAGCGGTGGCGAAGTTGACCTTCTGCCGGCTGTAACCCGGGGTATTGAGGTTGGCCACGTTGTGGCTGGTGGTCGCCAACGCACGCTGGAAGGCGAGCAGGGCACCGGTACCGGTGGAAAGTACGCTGGACATGGGGTTCCTCAACGACGAGTGATACCCAGCGCCGCGGTTGCGGTGCTGGCGAAGGTCTGGCCAAGGCGCGAGCCGGCGTCGGCCACGGCGCTGACCGCGCGCTCGATGGTCGGGCCGCCGGCGATCGCGGCGATCTTGGCGGCGTAGCGTGGGTCGGTGGCATAGCCGGCACGCTGCAGGCCACGCGCGAAGCCCTGCACGTCGGTGCCGGCCTGCAAGGCCTGCTGGTAGCGCGGGCTGGTCTTCAACAGGCGCACGTAGTCGGCGAAGCTTTCGGCCGGCGAACTGTAGGCGCGGAAGCTGGCGGTCTCGTTGCGACGCACGCCATCGACATATTCATGGGTGCCGGCCACGGCACGCTGGCCGCTCCAGCCATTGGCCTTGATGCCGAACAGGTTGTGCGAGGTGCTGCCGTCGGCATGCTTGATGTGGCGCTTGCCCCAGCCGGTTTCCAGCGCGGCCTGGGCAACCAGCGCGCGGGCATCCACGCCGAGCTCCTTGGCCGCGCTCTGCGCGTGCTGCCATATGCTGGCGACGAAGCCCTCCGGGGTGTGCTCGCCGAGTTGGGCCACGGCGGTGCGGGTGGCCAGGGCATCGGCCGGGCTGATCGCGGTGCCGCGATTGCTGGCAGTGGCCGACCACTGGTCGCTGCCAGCCGCCCAGTCATCGCCCTGCAGGCTGCCGATGTAGGGATCGTCGGTGCCGAGCGAGCGGTGCATGCTGCTGCTCTCGCGGCCGGCAATCAGGTCCAGTGCCTGCTCCATCGGTGCCACCGCGGCCTGCGCGCCCGACTGTGCGCCGGCCGCCATCTGCTGCAGCAGGCGCACGGCCTGGCTGCCGTCTTCCAGCGGCAGCGACGGTGCGGGCCTGGCCGGTGCGTTCAGCTGGTAGGCGCGGCTGGCCTTGGCCGGGTCCACGCGGGTATCCAGCGCCGGGCCGTCGGCGGCCTGGCCGGACAGCTGTCGGCTGATCATGCCCGACAGGCCCAGGCCCTTGCCGCGCGTCATCGCCTCGGCAATCTTCTGGTCGTACATGTCGCGGAACATCTTGTTCTCGCCGGGGAACAGCGAATCGCCGAAGCTGGCGTCACGCATGCTCTTGACCAGCATCTGCGCGAACTGGCCTTCCAGCTGCCGCGCGACCTTGTCGATCTTGGCCGGATCGTTCTGTTGCGCCGGGTGCAGATCGAATGCGGGATTGATGCGCATGTCAGATCACCTCAAGCTCGGCACTCAGTGCGCCGGCCTGCTTCAGGGCTTCCAGGATCGCGATGAGATCGCCCGGCGCCGCACCCACGGCGTTCACCGCGTGCACGATCTCGTCCAGGGTGGTGCCGCCGCTGAACTTGAACATGCGGCTGCCGTCGTTGGTGGCGGTGATGGTCGACTGCGGGCTGGCCACGGTGCGGCCGCCGGACAGGGCATTGGGCTGGCTGACGTTGGTGTTTTCCTGGATTGTCACCGTCAGCGAACCATGCGAGATCGCGGCCGGGCCGACCCGGACCTGCTGGCCGATGACCACGGTACCGGTACGCGAATTGACTACCACCTTGGCCGGCGCGCTGCCCGGGGTCAGCTCCAGGTTCTCGATGCGGGCCAGCAGGCCGATGCGCGCGCCAGGATCGGTCGGTGCGGTGACCGCCACGGTCACACCATCGACCGCGCGCGCCGCGCCCTCGCCGAAGGCGTTGTTGAGTGCAGCGACCATGCGCGAGACGGTGGTGAAATCGTTGTTGTGCAGGTTCAGGGTGATGTCGCCGCCGTTGGCCAGCGGATCGGGCAGGGCGCGTTCCACGGTGGCGCCGTTGGGAATGCGGCCGACGCTGGGCACGTTCACCGAAACGCGGGAACCGTCCTTGCCCTGCGCACCGAAGCCGCCGACGATCAGGTTGCCCTGGGCAATCGCGTAGATCTGGCCATCGGCACCGCGCAGCGGGGCCATCAGCAGCGAGCCGCCACGCAGCGACACCGCATTGCCGATCGAGGACACGGTGATGTCGATCGGCTGGCCCGGCTTGGCGAACGGCGGCAGTTCGGCATGGATCGCCACCGCCGCCACGTTCTTCAGCTGCGGGTTGACGTTCGGCGGCACGTTGACGCCCAGCTCGCCGAGCAGGTTCTTCAGGCTCTGCACGGTGAACGGCGCCTGGCTGGTGCGGTCACCGCTGCCATCCAGGCCGACCACCAGGCCGTAGCCCACCAGCGCATTGCCGCGCACGCCACCGACCTGGGCCAGGTCCTTGATGCGCTCGGCGCTGGCCGGCGCAGCCATTGCCAGCAGAAGAAAGAATGATCCGTAGAGCGACGCGATGCGTCGCTGCCACGTAGAAGAGAAGAGAGCTTTCATGGCCATA
Organism: Stenotrophomonas sp. CC22-02; assembly: GCF_004365115.1. Taxonomy (NCBI): domain Bacteria; kingdom Pseudomonadati; phylum Pseudomonadota; class Gammaproteobacteria; order Lysobacterales; family Lysobacteraceae; genus Stenotrophomonas; species Stenotrophomonas sp. CC22-02. The sequence goes on from NZ_SOCO01000001.1 coordinate 1,620,852, forward strand.
CTCAGAACGGCGTCAGGCCGGAGTTGAAGAAGCGGCTCAACCAGCCCATCGCGTTGGACTGCGCGACCGGGCCGCGTCCGCCGTAGACGATGCGGGCTTCGGCCACGCGGCTGGAGGGAATGGTGTTGTCCTGGCTGATGTCACCGGGGCGCACGATGCCCTGCACCTGCACCAGTTCGTCGCCCTGGTTCAGCCGCAGGTTCTTCTGCCCCTGCACCACCAGGTTGCCGTTGGGCAGGCGCTGCACCACGGTGACCGTGACGCTGCCCTGCAGCCGGTTGCTTTGCGCGCTGTTGCCCTTGCCGGTGAAATCACGCTTGCCGGTGGCCGACGCGCTGAGGATGTCCTTGCCGCCCAGGGTGACCGGCGCACCGAGGATCGAGGGCGTCCCCAGGTTGAGGTTCGACTCCTTGTTGGTGGCGGTGTTGGCACTGGTCTGCGCGGTGGTGTTTTCCAGCAGGGTGATGGTCAGCAGGTCGCCGACATCGCGTGCGCGACGGTCCGAATACAGCTGCAGGGTCGGGCCGGCAGCGTAGATCGCACCGGCAGTCGGCGCGGCCTGCGGCGGCATGATCGGCTGGATCGGCGCCATCGCCGCGTAGGGGCGCACGTCGCCGGCGATCACGCAGCCACCGAGCAGGGCGGCCACGGCGCAGGCGAGGGCAGTGCGGGCGAAGGTGGAAATGGGCGACATGGCGGTTTCCCGGTTGGGCCGGTCAGAGCTTGTTGTTGAGATAGCCGAGCATCGAATCGGTGGTGGAGATCGCCTTGGCGTTCATTTCGTAGGCACGCTGGGTTTCGATCATCGACACCAGCTCTTCCACCACGTTGACGTTGCTGCCTTCCAGCGCGCCCTGCACCACGGTGCCCAGGCCGTTGAGGCCGGGGTTGCCGTTCTGTGCCGGGCCGGAGGCGGTGGTTTCCAGGAACAGGTTCTCACCGCGGGCCTGCAGGCCCGCCGGATTGACGAAGTCGGTCAGGGTCAACGCACCCACTTCCACCGAGGCGGCGCCGTCGGCCATCTTCACGCTGATGGTGCCGTCGGTACCGATGGTCACCGACTGCGCGCCTTCGGGAATCTGGATGCCCGGCTGCACCGGATAGCCGCTGTTGGTGACCAGCTCGCTGTCCTGGTTGATCTTGAACGAGCCATCACGGGTGTAGGCGGAACTGCCGTCGGGCATCTGCACCTCGAAGAAGCCGCGGCCGTTGACCATCACGTCCAGGGCGCGGCCGGTCTGCTGCTGGCCACCCTGTTCGAAGTTCTTGGCGGTGGCCACCACGCGCACGCCGGTACCCAGCTGCAGGCCGGTTGGCAGCTGCGTCTGCGCCGACGAGGAACCGCCGGGCTGGCGCACCTGCTGGTACAGCAGGTCTTCGAAACTGGCACGGTCCTGCTTGAAGCCGGTGGTGTTGGTGTTGGCGAGGTTGTTGGAAACCACCGACATGCGCATCTGCTGCGCATCCAGTCCGGTTTTCGCGATCCACAATGCCTGGTTCATCTTCGGTGTCCTGTCTGGTGGAACCGGCCGCGCGATGCGGCCCTCGGTAGCGGGTGTGCAAGCGGTGTGCCAGCGCCGCGCTCGGGCGGCGCCGGAATTCCGTCAGCTGCCCAGGCGCAGCAGGCTGTTGGCGCTGCGCGCGTTGTCATCGCCGTGCTTGATCACCTGCACCTGCATTTCGTACTGGCGCTGCAGCTGGATCATCTGCACCAGTGCACCGGCGGCATCGACGTTGCTGCCCTCCAGCTGGCCGCTGTGCACGGCGGTACCCTGTGCGGGTGCGAACGGCTGTTGTGGGTCGGTGTTGCGGAACAGGCCATCGAGGCCGCGCTCGAGGCGCTCGTCCGGGGCCTGCACCACCTTGATCCGGCCGACCTGGGCCATGGTCTGCGGGCCTTCGCCCTGCGGGATGATCGAGATCGTGCCGTCGGCGCCGATCTCCATCGCCTGGTAGGGCGGAATGGCGATCGGGTTGTTGTTGTCATCCAGCACCGGGCGGCCGCTGGAGGTCACCAGCTGGCCGTTCGGCGTGACCGACAGTGCAGCGCCGCGTGTATAGGCTTCGCTGCCATCGGTGGACTGCACGGCCAGCCAGGTGCCGGTCTGCAGTGCAAGGTCCAGCGGCTTGCCGGTGATGTGCTGCGCGCCGGGCCGGCGGTTGAAGCCGGCGTCGACGTGCAGCGCATCCACCCGCGAGGCAAAGCCCGGGCCGCGGATCGGGAAGGCTTCGGTGTTGGCCAGCGCTTCCTTGAAGCCGGGGGTGTCCGAGTTGGCGAGGTTGTGGCTGAGCGTACCCTGCGCCTGCAGGGAGGCGCGGGCACCGGTCATCGCCACGTAAAGGGCTTTATCCATGCGGGGAGTTCCGTAGCAGGGTCAGCAGCTCATCAACGGATGTTGATGACGGTCTGGGTGATCTGGTCCTGGGTGGTGATCATCTGCGCGTTGGCCTGGAAGTTGCGCTGCGCGGTGATCATGTTGACCAGCTGCTCGGTGAGGTCGACGGTGGACGCTTCCAGCGAGCCGGCCTGGATCTTGCCGAGGTTGGAGGTGTCCGGCATGCCGGTACGCGGCGTGCCCGAGCTGAAGGTATCCACCCACAGGTTGTTGCCCTTCGACTCCAGGCCCTGCGGGTTGTTGAAGGTGGTCAGCGCGACCTGGCCCAGGGGCTTGTCGGCACCGTTGGAGTAGCGGGCGTAGACCACGCCGGTCTCCGACACGGTGATCTCGTTGAGCTTGCCGGCGGCATAGCCGTCCTGCTGGGTGTTGCGCAGGGCGAACTTCTCGCCGTACTGGGTCGAGCCGGTGATATCCAGCGTCATGTTCAACTGGCCAGCGCCGGTGTTGGGGGTGAAGGTGCCGAGGCTGACCTTGCCGTCCGTCGGTGCGGTCAGCTTGCCGCTGTTGTCGAAGGTGACCGGGGTCGGCGTGCCGGCCGGCTGGCCGTCCACGTAGTTGCGCACGGTCCACTCATTGGGGTTGGCGCCCTTGACGAAGTACGAGACCTGGATGTGGCTCACGCCCAGCGAGTCGTACACGGTGATGCCGCCGCTGGAGTGGTTGTAGGTGTTGGAGTCGGTCGGGTCGAAGGTGGTGACGGTCGGCGGCTTGGCGTTGGCCGGCAGGGTGAAGCCGACCTTCACTTCGCTGGTCTGCTTCGGCGCGCTGTCGGTGGTCAGCAGCTGCAGGTCGACGATGCGGCCGGAATCAAAGTTGGTGCCATCGGCATTCGGTGCGAACACCTGCAGGCGTGCGCCCTGCGGATTGACCACGAAGCCGGAGGCATCGGTCTGGAAGTTGCCGGCACGCGAATACACGCGGGTGCCGTTCATGTTCATGGTGAAGAAGCCCTCACCGGAAATGGCCATGTCCAGGCTGCGGCCGGTCTGTTCGTTGTGGCCCTGCTTGAACTGCTGGGCAACGTTGGAGACGCGCACGCCCGAACCCACGGCGTTCTTCGACAGGCCGTAGCCGGTGGCCGAGAACAGGTCGGCGAACTCGGCGCGTGACTCCTTGAAGCCGGTGGTGTTGACGTTGGCGACGTTGTTGGCAGTGACGCTCAGGTCGGAGTTGGCGGCATTGATGCCGGACAGCGAGACATTGAAGCCCATGGGATGCTCCTGGTAAGTGCGGGATGTGCGGCTCAGCTGACGCGGAGCACGTAGTCGATCGGGGCCGTGCCCAGGCCCTTGAGATTCAGGTACAGGCCGTCGGAACCGACGGTCACGCTTTCCACCGGGGCCTGCACGTAGGTGGACAGCTTGGTGCTCTTGCCGGCGGTGTCGACATGGTTGGCCACCACGCTGTACTTGCCGGGTTCCATGCGCTTGCCGTTGGCGTCCTTGCCGTCCCACTGGAAGGCGGTTTCGCCGGCGGCCTTGGCTTCCACGCTCAGCGAGGTGACCTTGGTGCCGTTGGCATCGGTGATGTCCACGGTGATGATGCCGGCCGAGGGTGCGGCGACCGTGCCTTCAACACTGCCTTCCTTCTCCAGCATCAGCTTTTCCGACGGCACCAGCACCTGGTGGCCGACCAGCGCCGCCCCACGCAGCACCTGGTCGCTGGCCATCGATTCCTGGAAGCCCTTCACCGTCTTGTTCAGATCGGTGATGCCCTGCACGGTCGACATCTGCGCCATCTGCGCGACCATCTGCGTGTTGTCCATCGGCTTCAGCGGGTCCTGGTGCTGCAGCTGTTCGGTCATCAGCCGCAGGAAGTCGGCCTGGTCGAGCGTGTTCTTCTTTTTCGTGGCGTTGCTGTTCGGAGCGTTCAGGCCGAGCGCGGCGTAGACGTCCTGGTTGGTCTGGTTGTTGACGGAGGTGGTCATGGCGGTATCCGGTACTGCGGGCCTCAGCGGCCCATGGTCAGGGTGGCCAGCGCCAGTTCCTTGGCCGTGGTCAACATCTCCACGCCGGCCTGGTAATTGCGCGAGGTCGAGATCAGGTTGACCATCTGCGCCACCGGATCGACATCGGGCTGGTAGATGTAGCCGTCGGCGTCGGCCAGCGGATGGCCCGGCTCGTAGCGCTTGATCGGCGCGGCCTCGCTCTGGGTGATCTCCTTCACCTTCACCGACGTGATGTTCGGATCGTTCTTGCTGGTGACGGCCTGGAAGATCGGCTCCAGCGGCTTGTACACGGCGTCGGCGGAACCGGCGACGGTGTCGGCGTTGGAGAGGTTGGAGGCGATGGTGCTCATGCGCACCGACTGCGCCTGCAGCGCGGAGCCGGCGATGTCGAAGATCGGCAGGTTGCTCATGGCTTATTGCCCCGTGATCGCGGTCAGCATGGAACGCACCTTGCTCTCGACGAAGCTGAGCGAGGCGCGGTACTCGAGCGCGGCACGGCCATAGGCGGCACGCTCGGCATCGGGATCGACGGTGTTGCCGTCCAGGCTGGGCTGCACGCCTTCGCGCGCGATCTGGAACGGGTTCAGGCCACTACTGATCTCGTAGTGCTGCTCGTGGGTGGTGGCCATCAGGCCATTGGCATCCTGCCCCTGGGCGTGGCGCAGGGCGGCGTCGAAGTCCAGGTCCTGGGCCTTGTAGCCGGGGGTGTCGGCATTGCCGAGGTTGCTGGCGATCAGCTTCATCCGCTGTTCGCGCAACGGCATGGCCTGGGCATGGACGCCCAGGTAGTCGGTAATCAGGTTGCGCACGGTGCACTCCCACGGGAACGTTGCCCGGGAAGCTGCAAGCGGTGTGCCAAACAGGGGAGGGTGGTGCCGGCCGCTGGCCGGCTCCCTGGTGTCTCTGCGGTTGCCGGCCAGCGGCCGGCACTACCGGATCAGCAGACCGTCAGGCCGCCAGCGCGACCTTGCGCAGGCGGTCCAGCACGAAATCGGCCAGCTCGTGCGGCGAGTACTTGGCGACGAAGGCATTGGCGCCCACGCGCTCGACCATCGCATTGTTGAATACGCCCGACAGCGAGGTGTGCAGCAGCACGTACAGGCCGGCCAGGCCCGGGTGCCGCCGGATTTCCGTCGTCAGCGTGTAGCCATCCATGGCCGGCATCTCGATGTCCGAGATCACCATCGCGTAGCGTTCGGCCGGGTTCTCGCCCGAGGCGTGGATCTGCAGCAGGTGGTCCAGCGCCTGCTTGCCGTCGGACAGCAGGGTCGCCCCCACGCCCAGCTGGTCAAGCACGCTGCGGATCTGCTGGCGGGCCACGCGCGAGTCGTCCACCACCAGCACCTGCAGCTGCGGGCCATCGGCGGGCATCGCCATCGCCGGGTCGAGCACGGCTTCACCGCGGACCTGGGCAATGTCGGCCAGCACGCTTTCGACGTCGATCACCTGGATCAGCTCGCCCTGGAAGCGGGTCACGGCAGTCAGGTAGCTCGATTCGGCGCCCAGCTCCGGCGGGGGGTGGATGTCTTCCACCGCGATGTTGACGATGCGCTCCACGCCACTGACCAGGAAGCCCTGGATCGAGCGGTTGAATTCAGTGACGACCAGGTAGCCGGGCGAGGTGTCCGCATCGGGCTCACGCTCGGGGTGGCCGATTGCCAGGCCCAGGTCCAGCACCGGCACCGAGCGGCCCCGCACGTCGGCCACGCCGGAGAACTGGCTGGGCAGACCGGGCACCTGGAACAGCTCCGGGCGGCGCAGGACTTCCTGCACCTTGAAGACATTGACGCCAAAAAGCTGACGTCCGCCGAGACGGAACAGCAGCAGCGCCAGGCGGTTGTGGCCGGCCAGTCGGGTCCGCTGGTCGATCCGGTTGAGCAGGTCATGGGGCATGGCTGCTGTATCGGCGCGGTCGGCACCGAACTTGAGCGCTTTCGTAGCGTCGAGCCATGCTCGGCCGACTCTCTTGTAGCGTCGAGCCATGCTCGACTGGCTGTTCGGAGAAGAGCAGTCGAGCATGGCTCGACTCTACAGAAGGCGGCCCCGTCGATCTGGCACATCCCTTGCACGCGGTTGGGCCAGATCCCCTCGACAGGAGGCGCCATGCGCCGGGTCACATTTCTCCATGCCATCGCCCTGGCGCTGGTCTCGCCCTGGGCAGGCGCCGCTGACTGGCAGCCCGTGGCCAGCATCCGCGCTGCGGCGTTGACGACGCTGCCGGCCGGCAGCGAGGGCGAGGCCCAGGTGGCCGATGCGCTGCGCCTGCCGAAGTGTGGCGGTGCGTTGCAGGTGCAGCCCACTGCCAACACCACGGTGGAGGTCAGCTGTCCCGATGCAGGCGGTTGGCGCCTGTTCGTGCCGGTGAAAGTGCGGCGTAACCAGACCGTGCTGGTACTCAATCGTGGAATCGGCACTGGAGAAACCCTCACCGCCGCCGATATCACCACTGCCCAGCGTGATGCTGCCCGGATTGCCGGTGCGGTGCTGGCCGATCCCAGCGCGGCGATCGGCCGCATCGCCCGCCGTCCGTTGCAGGCCGGGGCCCTGCTGTCGAACAACGACCTGGTGGTCCAGCGTCTCATCAAGCGAGGAGACAATGTGGCCCTGGTGTCGCGTCGCGGCTCGGTCGAGGTGCGCATTGCCGGCCGTGCGATGGGTGACGCGGGCGAGAATGAACGGGTCTCGGTGGAGAACCTGTCCTCGCGGAGGATCGTGCAGGGCACGGTCGATGCCGCAGGTGACGTAATCGTGGCGCGTTGAATTACCGCAGAATATCCCTAAAGATCACGGCCCAGCGGCCGTTATCCCTTGTGAACGGCAACTCCAGGACACCCCATGAGCCAGAAAATCGACGGCAACCTGCAGGTCCCCCAGGCACTGCGCAGCGTGACGACCCCGGCCAGCAAGCCCGGCGTCAGCGGCGATTCGCCGGCGCGCCCGGTCGAGGCCGCCGACAGCCTGCGCCTGACCGGCGAGGCCACCAACCTGCAGGCCATCGAGCGTGAGCTGACCACCGCCCCGGCGATCGACGCCCAGCGCGTGGCCGCCGTGCGCGAGTCGCTGCAGAACGGCACCTACAAGATCAATCCGGACGCGATCGCTTCGCGCATGCTCGATCTGGACCAGCAGCTGCAGGGATGACCGCAGCGATGAGCGAGCCGCTGCAGCGTCTCGCCCAGGCTCTGGACGTTGAGCGCCAGGCCCTGGTCGAGCACGACGTGCACGCCCTGATCCGTGCCACCGGCGCCAAGCTGGAAGCGCTGCGTGCGCTGGAAGGCGCACCGCCGGTCGGCGAGGGCGAACAGCTGCAGGAACTGGCCGAACGCAACCGGGCCAACGGCGTACTGCTGTCGCGCCGCCGCCGTGAGGTCAACTGGGCGCTGCGCCAGCTGGGCCGTACCGAAGACGCCTCGGCCTACGACGCCAAGGGCCAGTCGCACACGGTCACCGCCCGTCGCCGCCTCGCCGTCGCCTGACGCGACGGCGATCGCACCCCCTCCCCGCGGGCTGAAGCCCGCCGCGTGACCGCGTATATTGGGCGCCTGTTCGAACGCCCCGAGTTGCCGTGTCCGCTGCCAACGCCCTGGTTACCGCCCCCCTTCCGCCGCAGCCGGTGCTGCAGGCGCTGCTTGAGCGCCTGCGCGAAGGCCTGCTGCTGTTCACCGAAGACGGGCAGGTGGCCCTGGCCAATCCGGCCGCGCAGAACCTGCTGGCCAACGGCGAAGACGGCGCATTGCCGCCGCCGCAGCGCCTGCGTGAACTGTTGCCGCCGGATGCGCTGGAGCAGGCGCGCCAGCATGGTCACTGGAACGGCAGCCTGCCGTTGGGCGAGGGCGTGGTCATCGCCCACCTGTACCACCACGGCCCGGTCGGTGAAGGGCACTTCCTGGCGTTGTTCCGCCACATCGAAGGGCAGGAAGACTACGAACGCGAGCTGCAGCAGCGCCACGCCGAACTGCGCCAGGCCTACCTGCGCCTCAACGGCACCCAGGAAAAGCTGCTGCAATCGGAAAAGATGGCCTCGATCGGCCAGCTCGCCGCGGGTGTGGCGCACGAGATCAACAACCCGATCGGTTACGTGCACTCCAACCTGGGCAGCCTGCAGGAATACCTGCGCAGCCTGTTCACCGTGATCGAGGCCTACGAGCGCGCCCTGCGTGCGCCGGACCCGAAGGCGTTGATTCCGGAGATCGACGATATCCGTGACCGCCTCGACATCGACTTCATCAGCCGCGACCTGCCGCAGCTGATGGCCGAGTCGCGCGAGGGCATCGAGCGGGTCACCCGCATCGTGCGCGACCTGAAGGACTTCTCGTATTCCGGTCGCGATGAGTCGTGGAAGCTGGTCGACCTGCATGCGGGCCTGGAATCGACCATCAACATCATCTGGAACGAGCTCAAGTACAAGGTCACCCTGGTGCGCGAGTTCGGCCAGCTGCCGCTGGTGGAGTGCCTGCCGTCGGAACTGAACCAGGTCTACATGAACCTGCTGCTCAACGCCGGCCACGCCATCGCCGAGCGCGGCACCATCACCGTGCGCACCGGCGTTGATGGCGATCACGTGTGGGTGGAGTTCGAAGACACCGGCGGCGGCATCTCGCCGGAACTGCGCCAGCGCATCTTCGATCCGTTCTTCACCACCAAGCCGGTGGGCAGCGGTACCGGGCTGGGCCTGTCGATCTCATACAGCATCATCAACAAGCACCACGGCCGCATCGACCTGGACAGCACCCCGGGCGTCGGCTCGCGCTTCCGCGTGGTGCTGCCCGTGAAGCAGCCGCGCTGACGGCTTAGGGTAGTGCCGGCCGCTGGCCGGCAACCCCATGCAAGCAGGTACCGCGAGGTAGCCGGCCAGCGGCCGACTCTACAACGCCGGTTACCGCTGCGGGCGATCCTCGCCACCTTCGCCGGTTTCAACCGGCGCCGGCCCGGCGTTGCTGCGGCGCTGTTCCTCGTAGGTGCGGAACGCCTGGTGGATGTGCTTGCGCAACTCGTCGTCGTTCCACGGCTTGGTCAGGAAGCGATAGATCGCGCCACGGTTGATCGCGTCGGTCACCGTGTTCAGATCGGTGTAGCCGGACAACACCAGCCGGATCGTATCCGGATACAGCATTTTCACTCGGCCGAGGAATTCGGTACCGCTCATGTCGCTCATGCGCTGGTCGGACAGGATTACCTGCACGTCGTTGATCGCCAGCAGGTCGAACGCATCGCGCACGTTGCCGGCGGCCAGGATGCGGTAGCCATCGCGGCGGAACAGGCGTACCAGTGAGCGCAGCACGTTCTCTTCGTCGTCCAGCAGCAACAGGGTGCGGTCGGGGCGGGTCTCGGCGAACGCTTCCGGGCGCAGGTAGCGGCGGCGCAGGGTCATGCCGGCGGCATCGGCCGACATCGGTTCGCCGAACAGGTAGCCCTGGAACACGTCGCAGTCGTTGCGGCGCAGGAAGCCCAGCTGCGCCTGCGACTCGACGCCATTGGCGATCACGGTCATGCCCAGCTGGTGGCCCATGGCGATGATCGCGCGGGCAATGGCCGCCTCGCGGTTGCCGGCCGGCGCGCTCTTGATGAAGCTGCGGTCGATCTTCAGCTTGTCCACCGGGTAGCGCACCAGCGCGCTCAGGCTGGAATCACCGGTACCGAAGTTGTCCAGGCTCAGGCTGATGCCTTCATTGCGCAGGTTGGCCAGCGTCTCGTGCACGAAATTGACGTTGTTGGTCAGCGCGCTTTCGTTGATCTCCAGCGTCAGCATGTGTGCCGGAACACCGGCGGCCTGCATCAGCGACATCACCTCGGCGAAGAAATTCGGCCGCAGCAGCTGCAGGGTGGAGACGTTCACCGCGATGGTGAAGTCATCGAAGCCCTGGTCGCGCCACATGCGTGCTTGCTTCAACGCGCCTTCCAGCACCCACGTGCCGATCTGCACGATGATCCCCAGCCGCTCGGCGGTACGCATGAAGCGCTCGGGTACCAGCATGCCCAGCGTTGGCGACTGCCAGCGCAGAAGTGCCTCCATGCCCACCACGTGGCCGTCGCGGGCGCTGACCAGCGGCTGGTAGCGCAGCTTCAGCTCGCCGTTGGGAATCGCATCGACGATCTGCCGCGCGATGATGCTCTCGCTGTGCGCGCTGGGCGGAGTATCCACCGCGTGGATGCGCACCGCGTTGCCGCCTTCGCGCGCGGCCTGGTACAGCGCGTCTTCGGCGTGGTCAAGCAGGCGCGAGGTGCTGCTGGCATGTTCCGGGCACAGGCTGACGCCCAGCTTGCCGGTCATGAACAGCGTGTACGGCAGCACCGACAGCGGCAGCTCCATCTGCTGCCGGATCTCCTCGGCGAAGTCTTCCGGCAGCGGCACGTCGGCGGTGCGCGGTACCGCGATCAGGAATTCGTCGCTGCCGTGGCGCCACAACTTGCCACGCCCGCGCAGGTAGGACTGCAGGCGCTGCGCCACCAGCACCAGGGCCTGGTCGCCCACTTCCGCGCTCATGTTCTCGTTCACCGAGGCGAAGTGGTCGATGTCCACATGCATCAGCATCAGCGCAGTACCGCCCGAAGCCGCGTCGGCGACCATCGCCAGCAGCTCGGGATTGCCGGCGCCAAGGCGGTCGGGTGCATCGTCGATGCTGACCGGGGGCAGGTTGGGATTCCACATAGGCTCAGTATTCCGGTGACTCGACGGTGGCCATGCCGGCCGCCTGGTAGGGGAGGTGGACGTCGACGAGGGTGCCTTCGCCATGCGCGGACTCGATCCGTACATGGCCACCGACACTCTGCGCGCGCTCGCGCATCACGATCAGGCCAAGCCCGCGCGGTCCATCCGGGTCGAAACCTTCGCCATCATCGCGGATCTGCAGGTGCAGCCCGCGTTGCCCGACGTCACGCAGCTGCAGCTGCACCTGGCTGGCGCGCGCATGGCGCAGCACGTTGGTCAGGCTCTCCTGCGCGATGCGGAAGCAGGCCTGTTCGATGCTGTTGTCCGGGCGATGCGGCAGCGCCTCGATCTCGGCCAGCAGTTCCACCGGCGAGGACCGGAACAGCACGCGTGCCTGCCAGCTCAGCGCGGCCTCCAGCCCCAGTGCGTCCAGCTGCGGCGGGCGCAGCAGGGTGGAGATATCGCGCAGCTTGGCCACGGTGGTGTCGGCCAGGCTGACGATCTGCGCCAGGTCCTCGGCGCGGCGCTGCGGGTCATCCTCGTCCTGCGCCGCATAGGCCGACAGCTTGATCGCGGTGATCGCCTGGCCGATGTCGTCGTGCAGGTCGCGCGAGATCGCGCGGCGCTCGTCTTCCTGCAGCGAGAACAGGCGGCCGGCCATCGCCTGCAGCTCGCGGTTGCTGGTTTCCAGTGCGCTGCGGGTGCGCTCGGAATCGCTGAGGTCGCGCACGATCAACAGCTTGCAGTCGCGGCCGCCATAGCGCACTTCGCCCACCGCCAGCCCGGCATGGAAGCTGCGGCCGTCGGCGCGCTGCATCGCCACCACGCTGCTGTGCCCGGGGCCCAGGTGCGGCTGCCCGGCGCGCAGCTGGCTGCGCACCCGCGCCAGGTCACCTGCAGCGACCAGCGCTGACAGCGGCTCGCCCAGCAGGGTGTGGCTGCCATAGCCGAACAGGCTGGCGGCCCACGCATTGGCGTACAGCACGTGCTCGTCGGAGAGAATCACCACGCCATCGGGCAACACCCGCACCAGTTCGCGGAACTGCTCCTCGCGCTCGCGCAGCAGGCGCCGCGATTGCTCGCGCTCGGTCACGTCCTGCAGGGTGCCCAGCACGCGGCTGCGACCGGACTCATCAATGCCACTGGCCGCGCGCAGGTGCACCATCAATGCACGGCCGTCCATCGACAGCAGTGGCAGCAGCACGTCCACCTGCACCGGGTCGCCGGAGCACAGCTCGGACAGCAGCTGCTCGGTCTGGGTGGCGGTGGCCGGATCGGCCGGGACCAGCAGTTCGTCGAAGCGGTGCCAACGGCGCGCCTCGGGCGGGCGGCGGCCCAGCAGGCGATAGACCTGGTTGGAGTAGCGGCCCAGGGCGGTGGAGGGATCCAGTTCCCATGCACCGATGCGGGCCAGCTCGTGCGCTTCTTCCACCCGCGCCAGCGCCTGGTCACGGCGCAGCTGCGCCAGGTCCTCGGCGGTGCGGTCGATGGCGATCAGCAGGCGGGCGTTGTGGCCGTCGTAGCTGATCGCATTGGAACGCAGTTCCATCTGCCGCAGGCTGCCGTCACGCAACTGCAGCTGCGTGCGCAGGATGCACAATTCCTCCGGCGCCTCGCGGATCGCTTCCAGCTTGGTCTGCAGGGCCTGATCCTGGCCCGGCGGCCACAGAGCATCGATGGTCTGCTCCAGCAGCGCGTCGCGTTCCCAGCCGAAGGTCGCGCAGGCGGCGGGGTTGGCATCGAGGATGGCCAGCGTATCCAGGTCGTAGACCAGGATCGGGCCGGGATTGCCCTCGAACATCTGCCGCAGGCGCAGTTCCGACGCCTGCTGCCGGGCATGGGTCTGCAGCACGTGCTCGGCCAGCGGGCGCAACAGCAGGTACAGCAGCCCGGCGCTGGCCAGGGCGAAGAATGCACCCTTCAGGCCCTGCCACAGCGCGGCCTGCTGCGGGTCGGGCACCAGTGCCTGCACCGCGCCATCGGTCGCGATCATCCAGGCCAGCGCCATCACCAGGTAGCTCAGCACCACCCGCCGCCGGTCGCGGCTCAGCGCCTGCGCCATCCGCGGGTCGGAAACAGGGGCCTTGCCGGTAGGGTCTGCGGGCATGGATGGGAGGGATGAAAGGGGCGCCGGCCATCTTACCGCGCGGGTGTGCCCTGACCACTCAATTATCCGCCGCAGGCGCCGTTAACCACTGCGTGCCCCGCTGACGGGCGTGTCATCCGGAGCAAGATCGCGTGGACCAAGGGATCATCGCCAGCCTGCTGCAGCATCCGCTTGCGTCGGCGCTGGTCATCGTCGACCGTACGGGACGCCCGTTGGCGGCCAATCCGGCTGCGCGCGAGCATGGCCTGCCGGCCACTGTGGCCGCCTATGCGCCGATGCTGGAGGATCTGCGCCTGATGGCCGCCGATGGCGGCATCGTGGCCTGTACGCTGCCCGGCGGCCCGCGTGGTCACTACGACGGTCACCTGCGCGCCGTGCACGATGGCGCCGGCAACCTGCTGGCGTTCACGCTGAGCGTTCCCGAGCCAACGCCGATCGATGGCGGCGGGCGCTGGGAGCTGGCGCTGGACAGTGCCGGCCACAGCCTGTGGGATTGGGATATTCCCAGTGACCGCGTGGCGCGGACCCCGGCGCTCGGCGATGAGACCGCCACCGAGATGCTGTCACGCGTCCACAGCGAGGACATCGGCCAGGTGCGTGCGGCACTGGACCAGCATCTGCGCGGGCAGAGCGAGCAGTACAGCGCGCAGTTCCGCTTCCGCCAGGCCGATGGCCAGTGGCGCTGGGTCCTGGACCGGGGGCGCGTGGTTGCACGTACGGCCGATGGCCAGCCGCTGCGCATGGTCGGCACGCATACCGATATCGAGCAGCAGAAGCAGCTGGAATCGCTGCTGCAGGAACAGCAGCTGCACCTGAGCGAGGCGCAGCGCATCGCCAGCATGGGCAGCTGGTCGTTTGATCCGACCACCGGTCATTTCTGGTGGTCGCCGGAACTGCGCTCGCTGCTGGCGCTGGAGCAGGGCGCCGTGCCCGGCCAGCGGCACTGGCTCAAGCAGTTGCACCCCCGCTCGCGCGGCGCCCTGCGCGCGGCCTGGCGGCGGTTGTGGCGCGATGGTCGCGCCGCAAACCTGGAGCTGGAGCTGACCCGCGGCAACGAGCCCTCGCAGCACCTGCGGCTGTGGATGCAGCCGCTGATGGACATGGAGGGGCAGCCCAAGCGACTGCTCGGCCAGGTCCAGAACATCACCGAACAGCACCAGACCGATGCACTGATCCGTTGGCGCACCGAACTGCTGAACCGCGTTTCCGCTTTGGGTCGCATCGGCGGCTGCGAGATCGAGGTGCAGACCCGGCACATGCAGTGGACCGAGGAGTGCTATCGCATCCACGGCCTGCGCAAGGAGCCGATCACCCTCGACCAGGCACTGGCGCTGTATACCGAAGATTCCCGTAACGCCTTCGAAGCGGCGTTGGTGCGGATCGCCAATGGTGGGCTGCCCGAGCAGCTGGACCTGTGCTTCTACCGGCAGTCCGGCCTTCGGGTATGGGTGCAGGTACTGGTCGAGCTGGACCGGCGGGACGGCCTGCCGCCGCGCTTCGTGGTGCTGTTCCGTGACATCACCCGCGAGCGCGAAGCCAACGAGCGCATCGAGCTGCTGGCGCATTACGACCTGCTCACCGGCCTGCCGAACCGCGTGCTGCTCGGCGAACAGACCGCCGAAGCCATCGAGGAAGCGCGTGACCGCGGCACCTCGCTGGCCATGCTGTTCATCGATCTGGACGGCTTCAAGACCATCAACGACAGCTTCGGCCACGCCACCGGCGATGCGCTGCTGAAGGCGGCCGCAACCCGGCTGCACCAGAACCTGCGCAACAACGATCTGTTCGGGCGTTTCAGCGGCGATGAATTCATCGTCGTACTGCGCGACCTGGCCGAGCCGGAAGACGCCGGCCACGTGGCACGCAAGCTGATCGCCTCGCTGGCCGAGCCGCTGCGCCGGGGCGAGACCACGTTGAAGGTGGGTGCCAGCGTCGGCATTGCGATGCTGGGTGATGCACAGACCGACTTCGATTCGCTGCTGCGCGCGGCCGACGCCGCGATGTACGCGGCCAAGGAAGCCGGGCGCAACACCTACCAGTACTACAGCCAGGACGCACTGGCCCGCATCCAGCGCAAGCTTGAGCTTGAGCATGCGCTGCACGGCGCCATCGAACGCGAAGAGTTCAGCCTGGCCTATCAGCCGCTGCTGCACGCGCACCAGGGCGAGCCGCCGGCGATCGAGGCGTTGCTGCGCTGGCATCGTCCGGGCATCGGCTATTGCAGCCCGGCCGAGTTCATTCCCATTGCCGAAAAGTGCGGCGAGATCGTGCGCATCGGCGACTGGGTGCTGAACGAGGCCTGCCGGCAGGCGACAGCCTGGGACCACGCTGGCCTGCGTTTCGATCGCATCGCAGTCAATGTATCGGCGGTCCAGCTGCGTGACCGTGGTTTCGCCGAGCGTGTGATCGAGATCTGCCACGCGCACGGCTGGCCGCCACAACGGCTTGAGCTGGAACTGACCGAGTCGGCGCTGATCCGTGACACCGACATCCTGCGTCACTGCTTCGACGTGCTGGAACGGCACGGCGTGCCGCTGGCGGTGGACGACTTCGGCACCGGCTTCTCCAACCTGAACTACCTCAACCGTTTCCCGGTGGGGCGCCTGAAGATCGACCGCAGCTTCGTGCAGGGGATGCTGCATGACTCGGGCACGGCCGAAGTGACCCAGGCCATCGTGCATCTGGGCCACGCGCTGGGCATGAAGGTGGTGGCCGAAGGCGTGGAAACGCACCAGGAAGAAGACATGCTGCGCCGCCAGGGCTGCGATGAGATCCAGGGCTACCTGTACTCACGCCCGCTCAGCCCGCGTGACCTGGCGCAGTGGCTGCGCCAGCAGCACCCGTCACCCATGCGCACCGACGCCAGCGGCGAAGTGGTGTTGGTGCGCTGACAGCATCTGGACCGGCTCTGGTGGGTGCCGACCGTTGGTCGGCACTGATGCCGGCACCTTGAGATCATCCACGCGTGGCGTGGATCTACCTCGGGAACTCCGCTTTCAACTGCGCGCGTTGAGTACGATGCGTCCACGCATCACCGGCAAGTAGCGCAGGCCGAAGCTCGGCGCAAAGCTCTCGCGGAATGCCATGCTGCCGTCGGGCAGCGCATGGAAGGCCAAATGCAGCCATTTGTCCTGCGGCAGGTCGCGTTCCAGGCTGCTCAGCGAGAGCTGGGCCGCATGGCCGGTGACGCCGCGATGCGTTCGTTGAACAGGGTGATGCCCCAACTGAAATAGCCGGCCGCCCAAGCCAACAGAAGAACGGTCTCGATCAACAGTACTGCGATCAGGGCGATGGCCATCAGTCTTCCATGAGCGGGACCGGACAATCATGCCATGGGCAGCGATGGTTGGCCGCGCGGAGGGTTTACGTCCTTGCAGTAGGTCAGGTGCTTCTCGGGATCGACAGGGTCAATCTTCTTCGGCGAGCTCACTTAGGTTCAAGATCTGCGGATTGACGCTGCAAGCAACGATGCTTCTGATCAGCCCCGGGCGGCCACGAAGCGAGTAGGCGCGTATCGCATGGATGGGGCTGAATTCTTCCGCGGGATAGGTCGAGTGCCCCACGATCACGGGTCTGTTGAAGTGAATATCCATGCGGTCATCAAGTGGCAGGGTCCACCTCCCGCCGTGTACAAGCCTGACGGTCTCCCCTAGATATCTGGCGAGCACGACCCTCAGAGAGTCGCGCTCATCCTCAGAAAGCGTGGCTGCCATTAGGTCATACAGGCGTTCCAGCTTGTCGAGGCTTTCGGGGCTGCTATCGAGTTCAATGCCATGCATTCGAGCCTGCGTCAAAAGCCATTCCATCTGGCCGTCCATCAGCATAAGGAAGTGTTCAAAAGCCTCGCGGGCTTCTTCCAGATTGAACGCCATGCGGATGCCGGAGAAACAGGGGGGGGTGGGCAGTGTGTCCTGTTCCCTCTTTCCAGGCCATGCAACAAATCCTAAAAGGCGGTAGGCAAGCTCGGGGGTTCAGATGTCGTGGTGGCCCATCCACGCATGGCGTGGATCTACAGGGAATGCCCATCCAGGCCCAGGTCCCACGCCAGGCCCAGCAGTTCGTTGTCCGCACGGGACGGCGCAGGGCGCGCATCGGCCAGCTGCTGCAGTTCGCGGATCTCTTCGCGGGCGACGTCCTCCAGCTGTTGCAGCTGCTCACGCACGCTCGCGTTGCGCGGGCGCTCGGTGTCGGTGAGGGAGGGCAGGGCACGGATCAGGGTCATGGTGCGCGTACAGGATGCATCCAACGGCGGGTCACAGGCAAAGGCCCCGGACGAACCGGGGCCTTGCGGGCTGCCGGTGACGGCAGCGGACATCAGGATCAGAACAGCTCGACGGTACCGGCGCCCATGCTCTGCTGGGCAACCGGCTTGTGCGGCGGGCGTTCCCATTCGCTGCGCAGTTCGCGCAGGCGGCTGCCGGTGCGCTGCAGGGCGGTGGCGATCTCTTCGTCGAACACGCCGCCATTGCGGTGCAGCAGCTCCTGCAGGGCCACCGCTTCGCGGTTGATCGCGGTCAGGCGGTCCAGGTGGGTGTGCACGCCGCCCAGCGCCTGGGTGGCGATGTCTTCGAACTGCAGGGCGCGCACGGCCTCGGCCACGCTGCCATCGATCGAACGGGCGCAATCGGAGACTTCGCGCATGCCGTCGCCCAGCGACGCATTGATCTGTGCGACGTTGTCGAGCATCGCCGCCGCTTCCTGGCGCGCTTCGCGGGAGCGGTCCATATCGCGCGAGGCCATGTGCGAGACCGTCTCGCGCACCTTGGCGATGGCGTCCTTGGAGCTGTGCGCCAGCTTGCGGATCTGCTCGTTGAACGTGGTCGAGCGCTCGGACAGGTTGCGCACTTCGTCGGCCACCACGGCGAAGCCACGACCGGCTTCACCGGCACGCGCGGCTTCAATGGCAGCGTTCAGGGCCAGCAGGTTGGTCTGGTCGGCAATCGACTTGACGTCTTCCAGCAGCGCGAAGATGCCATCCAGGTGCTGCGCCATCTGGTCGATGTGCTGCACGGTGGTGCTGCTCTGGCCGCTGACCTGCTCCAGCGCTTCCACCAGCTGCTCCATGCGATGGCTGGCGTGCTGGGCAAATCGGGCAACGTCGAGGCCGGCGCTGCCTTCATCACCGGCGCGGTCAACGATGCGCGACAGGGCCTGGCTCTGCTGGCGCGACTTGCGGTTCATCGCATCGAAGCTGCCGCCCAGGCTGGAAACGGCCTGGCGGATCAGGTCACGGGCACGTTCCACTTCGCCGCGCGAACCGTCGATCTCGTTGCCGACGAAGTTGCGCAGTTCGGTCAGCAGCTGGTCCTGCTCACGCAGCACACGGGCATGTTCCGGGGAACGGTGCGCCTGGGCGCGGGTGGTCCACCACGCAAAGCCGAGCCAGCTCAGCGTCATCGTGGTCAGGATCGCCCAGCGCAGGGCGGCCGGCCATTCGAAACCGATGGCGAAGGGGAGCAGCAGGGTCAGAGCCAGGGGGGCGGCCAGACGGATGAAAATGCGTGAGTACATGGACGTTCTCGGGAGGTGCACGGAGGATGTATCGGCCGTACCCCCTTTCTCTTTAACGTCGATGTGCCTTGAAGTGCATTCTGAATGCGCCGGTTTTCCGGCGCCTGGCGCGTCGTTGCGCGGCGCGCTCGCCGGGCGATGCCCGGCGATTGTGGGTGAAGATCAGGCCAGCTGACGGTCCACGGCCTCGATCATCGCCTTGCGGCTGAACAGGAAGTCCCAGTAGCTGCCGCCCAGCTGCCGCCACAGCACCGCCGAGCGCACCGCGGCCAGCAGCAGGGCGCGGATCTCGGCAACCACGCCGGCCTGGCCCAGGTAATGCGGGTTGCCCTGCACCATCACCCGCGGTTTCAGGTGGCTGATGGTGTCGGCATACAGGCCGCCCAGGTTGGCCAGCACGTCCGGGTGGCCGCTGTCGCCCAGTTCGGTGGCCTGGCGCTGGGCGCGCTCGATGCCCGAGGCGACCTTGTTCACGGTCGCTCCGTCCTGCACGAAGCGTCGCTCCAGCTGCAGCACCGACAGCGCCAGCTTGGGCAGGATCGGGTCCTGGCCCTGGCTGCGGAAGTAGTTGTGCAGCAGGCGCAGGCCCGCCTTCAGCGCGTCGCGGTCACCGAACACCTCCTGTGGCGAGGACGCATCGACGCGGAACACGCTGTCCACGGCGGTGCGCACGGCGGCGGCGTCGGAATGGCCGGTATCGGCGATGCGGCGTACCTGCTGCAGGGCCTGGGCAATGCCGGCCAAGGCCAGGACGCGGTCGTCGACGGTGAAACTCATGCAGCGATTACCTCAAAAGGAGAAGGGGTGGTGCGCAGGCGCTGTTCCAGCGGCGCATCGGTGGCGGCGATCACTGCGCCACCCAGGCACACGTCACCGTCATACAGCACCAGCGACTGGCCGGGGGTGACGGCGCGTTGCGGGCGGGCGAAGCTGACCAGCACGCTGCCATCGTCCAGCACCTCGACCGTACACGGCTCGTCGGGCTGGCGGTAGCGGGTCTGTGCGGTGCATTCGAAGCGCCGCGCCGGCGGCGCACCGGCAATCCAGTGCGCGGTCTCCGAGCGCAGGCGGTCAGACAGCATCCAGGGGCTTTCGCGGTTCTGGTCCACATACAGCACGTTGCTGGCCACGTCCTTGCCGACCACGTACCACGGTGCAGCCGGACGGCCACGCACGCCGCCGATGTTCAGGCCTTCGCGCTGGCCCAGGGTGAAATAGAACACGCCCGGATGCTCGGCGATCACGCTGCCGTCGGCCGGGTCGAGGATCTGGCCCGGCTTGGCCGGCAGGTAACGGCCAAGGAACTCGCGGAAGTCGCGCTCGCCGATGAAGCAGATGCCGGTGGAGTCCTTCTTGGCGTGGGTCGGCAGGCCGACGTCGCGCGCGATCCGGCGCAGGTCGCTCTTTTCAAGATCGCCGATCGGGAACAGCGTGGCCGCCAGCTGCTGCTGGCCGAGCTGGTGCAGGAAGTAGCTCTGGTCCTTGGAGCGGTCGGCGCCACGCAGCAAGAGCCACTGGCCGCCGCGCTGGGTCACCCGCGCGTAGTGGCCGGTGGCGATGCGCTCGGCGCCCAGTTCGCGGGCCGCGTCCAGGAAGTGCTTGAACTTCACTTCGCGGTTGCACAGCACGTCCGGGTTCGGTGTGCGGCCGGCGGCGTACTCGGCCAGGAAGTGCTCGAACACGCCCTGCCAGTACTCGCTGGAGAAATCGCGGAAGTGGAACGGGATGCCGAGCAGGCCGCAGACCGCCACCGCATCGCGGCGGTCATCCTCGGCGCGGCAGTCGCCGCTGCCGTCGTCGGCCCAGTTCTGCATGAACAGGCCGGCTACGGCTTCGCCCTGTTGTACCAGGCGCCAGGCGGCGACCGAGGAATCGACGCCACCGGAGACGCCCACCATCACCCGCGGAGTGCTCATGCGACCTCCCTGACCAGCGAAAGGGGATGGCGCTGGCCACCCAGGAAATCAGCCACCACCTGCCAGACCAGCGGGCTGCGCAGGCGTTCGCCAGCGGACTGCAGCTCGGCCGGGGCCAGCCACAGCGCGCGGTCGATGCCGGTGTCCAGCGGCTGCGCCGGGTCATGCGAGAGCGGGCGTGCCGCATAGCAGAAGCGCAGGAAGGCGGTGCCGTCGCCGGCGGTCCACTGGTAGCAGCCGATGAAATGGGTCAGCTGTACCGTCCAGCCGGTTTCCTCGCGGGTCTCGCGCAGGGCTGCCTCGGCCAGGCTTTCGCCCGGCTCGAGGTGGCCGGCGGGCTGGTTCAGCACCTGCCGGCCCTCGATGGTCTCTTCGACCAGCAGCACGCGGCCGCCGTCGACAACGACGGTGGCGACGGTGGCGTGCGGTGCCCAGCGCGGGTCCGGCGTGGTGTTCACCTCAGAATTCGTCCTTCTTGGTCAGTTCCAGCTCCATCGCGTCGGCGGTGCGGATGGCCGCATCGATGGCGTCGCTGAGCTGGTCGGCGCTGGCATCGGCGTCGATCTTCACCACGAACATGGCGGTGGTGTCCTGCTTCACCCAACCGCCCATCTTGGCATCCTGCGAATCCTCCAGCAGGCGGTTGGCCACGGCCACCGGGAACTGCTTGGTCTTGGCGCTGTAGGCCGGCGACCAGATCTCGCGGATGTTGTGGGTACCGAAATCTTCCACCGACGAACGCACATAGACCATCTGCGTGCGGTCACCCTCGACGTCGAAGACCATGCGGTAATCGCCGTCCTCGTCCACCTCATAGGTGTAACCCAGCTTGTCCAGGTGGCGGGCCACGGCCTTGTCGGCCTCGGTCGCGGCGGCGGCAGGGCCGGCGGCGGCCAGGCCGATCAGCAGGGCAGGCAGAAGGGTCCTTTTCATGAAGATCCTGTGAAACAGATTTGAAAGAAGCTGCAATTGTGACGGTGGGCGTCCGTGCCGTCCAATCTGCGGCAGGCCGACGCAGGCCGGGCGCAACCTCTATAATGGGTGGATGCCCCATGAGTCTTCCCCCGATTCCCATCACGAGCACGGCGTTGCCGTGGAGCCCGCGCGCCCGGAAGTGGCGCCGCCGCCGTTCTACCAGGTGATGCTGCTCAACGACGACTACACCCCGATGGATTTCGTGGTGGACGTGCTGCAGCAGTTCTTCAGCATGGACCTGGACAAGGCCACGCAGGTGATGCTGCACGTGCATACGCGTGGCCGTGGTGTATGCGGGGTGTTCACCCGCGAAGTAGCCGAGACCAAGGTCGCCCAGGTCAACGAGTACTCGCGGATGAACCAGCATCCGTTGCTGTGCACTATGGAAAAGGCCTGACCGGCGTTTTGTAGCGTCGAGCCATGCTCGACTGCCTTTCGTCCGGGCGTATCGCATCCGGTCCCAGTGTGCCCACCAAGGTGGGCACCTACCAAGGCACGGGCCTGTATCGATCCCGGAGGGTGTGTGCCCACCAAGGTGGGCACCTGGCAGGGCACAGGCCTGTATCGATCCCGGACGGGGTGTGCCCACCAGGGTGGGCACCTGCCAGGTGCGGATCACCCCTCCGCCAGTGCCTCCAGCGCCATCCGCGCCACTGCCTCGTCCACGTCCGCGGGGTCGCCGTCATCGCGGAACCACACTGCCGACAGCCCCATGCTGCCCGCGATCCAGCGCAGCAGGCGGCCGCGCTCCAGGCCGGCCAGCGTGCTCACCTGTTCCAGCCGGGCGGCAAACCGCTCCGGACGCGTGGCCACATGGATGCCCGGGCCGCACAGATCCGGGTTGCTGAACAGCGTCGTGTAATCAAAGGCCCGGTCGCCCAGCACCCGCTTCGGGTCGATCGCCAGCCAGCCGCGCGGGCCGAAATCCATCACGTTGTCGTGGTGGAGGTCGCCGTGCAGGGGCCGGATCTCCCGTTCGTCCTGGAGCAGCCCCTCCGCCAGTGATCTGCACTGTTCCAGCAGTGGCGGCAACACAGCCCTTGGCTGCAGCAGGTCGGCGAACCATGTACGCAGGCAGACCAGTTCCGCTGGCGGCGCGCTCCGTGGCCGGTGCAACCGTTGCAGGACCTGGCACAGGAGCGTGGTGCAGGCGTCATCGTCGCCGTCGATCGAGCGTTGCCGCAGCGAGTCGCCGCGGGCGCGCTCGATCAGGATCGCCGGCCCCTCGTGGGCCAGCAGGCGGGCGGCGCCGTCACCGTCCCACCAGCGCAGCAGGCGATGGCTGTTCTGCTCCTCGGTTTCGCTGGCGACCTTCAGCATCGCCGGCTCGCCGGCGGCGGTCAGCACCGGCCAGAGCTGGGCATGGGGCGTCCTGATGGACACGCCATCACGCCGCAATCGCCAGCGGCTCAGGTAGGGTTCGCTCATGCTGGGCGGGCTGTCCTGGAGTGAATGAAGATCAAGCAATCTCTACTGCTAACGCCATCTGAACGCAGCAATCCGCTAGGGTGATGGAAATCGCGTAGTCAGGCCGCATATTGTCCCCATCTGCCGCCGGAGTAATCCATGTTCAGCAAAGACCTCGAACACACCATCGGCCAGTGCTACAAGCGCGCCCGTGAGGCCCGGCATGAGTTCATGACGGTCGAACACCTGCTGTTGGCACTGCTCGACAACCCGTCCGCCCAGGCCGTTCTGAAGGCCTGTGGGGCCGACGCCGAACGCCTGCGCCAGGAGCTGGAGCAGGCCATCGAGGCCTCTGTGTCGCGCCTGGCCGAAGATGACGGCCGCGACACCCAGCCGACCCTGGGCTTCCAGCGCGTGCTGCAGCGGGCCGTGTACCACGTGCAGTCCTCGGGCAAGAAGGAGGTCACCGGCGCCAACGTGCTGGTCGCCATCTTCGGCGAGAAGGACTCCCACGCCGTCTATTACCTCAACCAGCAGGATGTCACGCGGCTGGATGTGGTCAATTACCTGTCCCATGGCATCGCCAAGCTGGGTGAGGAAGGCGAGCAGCCGTCCTCGTCCTCCGAAGGTGAGGGCCGCGTCGAGGGCGGGGAGGGCGAGCCGAAGGGCGATGCCCTGACCGAATTCGCCAGCAACCTCAACGAACAGGCCCGGGCCGGTCGCATCGACCCGCTGGTCGGCCGCGCCGACGAGATCGAGCGCACCATCCAGGTGCTGTGCCGCCGCCGCAAGAACAACCCGCTGTACGTGGGTGAGGCCGGCGTGGGCAAGACCGCGATTGCCGAGGGCCTGGCCCGCCGCATCGTCGAGGGTTCGGTGCCCGACGTGCTGGCCGATGCCGTGATCTACTCGCTCGACCTGGGCGCGCTGGTGGCCGGCACCAAGTACCGGGGCGACTTCGAAAAGCGCCTGAAGAGCGTACTGACCGCGCTGAAGAAAGTGCCCAATGCGGTGCTGTTCATCGACGAGATCCACACCATCATCGGTGCCGGTTCGGCGTCGGGCGGCACCATGGACGCGTCCAACCTGATCAAGCCGGCGCTGGCCTCCGGCGAGCTGCGCTGCATCGGTTCGACCACCTTCCAGGAATACCGTGGCATCTTCGAGAAGGATCGGGCGCTGGCCCGCCGCTTCCAGAAGATCGATATCGTCGAGCCGACCGTCGGCGAGACCTACGAGATCCTGCAGGGGCTGAAGTCCAAGTACGAGCTGCACCACGGCGTGACCTATTCCGACGAGGCATTGCAGGCAGCGGTGGATCTGTCGGTGAAGCACATCGGTGACCGCCTGCTGCCGGACAAGGCCATCGACGTGATCGACGAGGCCGGCGCGCGCCAGCGCCTGCTGCCGGAAGGCCAGCGCAAGGAGCTGATCGACGTCGAGGAAGTGGAGGCGATCGTTGCCAAGATGGCGCGCATCCCGACCAAGCAGGTCAGCGCCACCGACAAGGATGTGCTGCAGCACCTGGAGCGCAACCTGAAGATGGTGATCTTCGGCCAGGACCCGGCCATCGAGACGCTGTCTTCGGCGATCAAGCTGGCCCGCTCGGGCCTGGGCAATCCGGAAAAACCGATCGGCAACTTCCTGTTCGCCGGCCCGACCGGTGTCGGCAAGACCGAGGTGACCAAGCAGCTGGCGCTGCAGCTGGGCATCGAGCTGGTCCGCTTCGACATGTCCGAGTACATGGAGCCGCATTCGATCAGCCGCCTGATCGGTGCGCCCCCGGGCTACGTCGGCTTCGACCAGGGTGGCCTGCTGACCGAAAAGATCGTCAAGACGCCGCACTGCGTGCTGCTGCTGGACGAAATCGAGAAGGCGCACCCGGACATCTTCAACATCCTGCTGCAGGTGATGGACCGCGGCGTGCTGACCGATACCAACGGTCGCGAGGCCAACTTCAAGAACGTGGTGCTGGTGATGACCACCAATGCCGGCGCGGCGCAGGCCTCGCGGCGTTCGATCGGTTTCACCAAGCAGGACCATGCCACCGACGCGATGGAGACCATCCGCCGCGCCTTCACCCCGGAATTCCGCAACCGCCTCGACGCGGTAGTGCAGTTCCAGGCACTGGGCTTCGAGCACATCCTGCGCGTGGTCGACAAGTTCCTGATCGAGCTGGAGATGCTGCTGCAGGACAAGCACGTCAGCCTGTCGGCCACCCCGACCGCGCGCGACTGGCTGGCCCACCACGGCTTCGACCCGCTGATGGGTGCCCGTCCGATGGCCCGCGTGATCCAGGACAAGATCAAGCGTCCGCTGGCCGACGAACTGCTGTTCGGCAAGCTGGTGAACGGTGGCAAGGTCAGCATCGACGTCCGCGACGACGAGCTGGTGGTCGAAACCCAGGCCGAACCGGAGCGTCTGTTGCCGGTGACGGTGGAGTAAGCCGGCGCCGGGCGCAGCCCGGCAACAAGCCAGGACAAGGGCGGCTTCGGCCGCCCTTGTCGTATCTGTGGTCAGCGGCTGCGAAGACGCGCTTCGCGCTTGAACCGCTCGGCATCGATCGGCTCGATGCGCGCCACGTCGCAGGTGCCACGGCCGGTGTCGAGCTGGCTGCGGCCTTCACCACACAGTTCCGTCGCCTCCTTCCCGTCTGTCTTGAAGCCGAGGTGGGAGGCGCGCACGGCTGAAGTGCAGCTGTTGCGGAAGTGCACGACATAGTGGTCGTCGCCCGAGCGCAGCAGCACGTTCTTGTCTGCGCCGGCGCGTACGATCTGCTGCTCGCCGGCCAGCGGTACGCATTGGGCGGGGGTGGTGTCGGCGGCCTGGGCGGTCGGCGCCAGCAGGCCGGTCGCGGCCAGGGCGAGGGCGGTGAGCAGGAAGGGCATCTTCATGGCGGTGCGAGGGGGTAGCGATCCGGACTGGACCGGATTGCAGATTGCCGTCGCTGTTGCAGATGCGAATCTGCCGCAAGCGGGGCTGACCGACGTCACGGTGAGTTCGGTCACGATGACCTTCGGCAGGGCCGGATTGCAGGCATGACAAAAGGCCAGCAACCAGGGCTGGCCTTGTCGGAGTGGCGCCAGGCGCCGACCGCTTACTTCATGCGGTAGGTGATACGGCCCTTGGTCAGGTCGTACGGGGTCATTTCAACCTTGACCCGGTCACCGGTAAGGATGCGGATGTAGTTCTTGCGCATGCGGCCGGAGATGTGGGCAATGATTTCGTGCCCATTTTCCAGACGAACGCGGAAAGTGGTGTTCGGCAGCGTCTCGCTGACGGTGCCCTCGAACTCGATGGAATCGTCTTTCGACATGTAGTCCTGTGCGGTTCAGAAAACGGCCACGCTGGGCCTAAGGCGCAGTATTTTACGCGTGACCGGGCCAGCTTGCAAAGTTTGTGTTAACCCCCGGCCAAATCCCGTGCCGGCAGCCGTCCGACCGCCCCGGTCCATGGGCCTTCGCGCCCGCTGCCGCGCACGGCTTGCCGCACATGCGCCAGGAATTCGGCGCGCGGCAGGTGCTCGGCCCCCATCCGCAGCAGATGCGGATTCTCCACCTGCGCATCGATCAGCGCCCAGCCCCAGCCACGCAGGGTGGCCGCCAGCGCAGCCAGTGCAATCTTGGAGCCACCGCTGGCGCCGCTGAACATGCTTTCGCCGAAAAACATCGACCCGATCGCCACCCCGTAGATGCCCCCGACCAGCGTCTGCCGGTCCCAGACCTCGAAGGAGTGGGCGAAACCGAGGTCGTGCAGCTGGCTGTAGGCCTCGACCATTGCCGGGCTGATCCAGGTGCCATCCTGGCCCGGGCGCGGCGCGGCGGCACAGGCCTGCATCACCCGGCTGAAGGCCGTGTCGGCAGTGACTTCCCACGTGCTGCCGCGCAGCTGGCGACGGAATCGGCTGGACAGGTGCACCCCCTCGGTGCGGAACACCATGCGCGGGTCGGGTGACCACCACAGGATCGGCTCGCCCTCGCTGAACCATGGAAAGATGCCGCCGGCATAAGCGTTCAGCAGCCGCACCGGGTGCAGGTCGCCGCCCACCGCGAGCAGGCCATCGGGCTGGCGCAGCGCAGTCTCGGCCGGCGGGAAGGGGGCGTCCGGCGCATCGGCCAGGCGCCAGGGCAGCTGGCGGGTCATGCCTGCATTGTATTCGCCGCAGGCATGCGCGATGTCTGGCACCATCACCTTCCCGCGGCAAGGAGCCTTCGCATGAGCGACCCGATCAGTGCCATTCTCGATGTGCACGACAGCCCGCGCACACGCAACGACAGCCAGGGAATGCTGTTGACGCTGGCCGCTGAGCAGCCGCGCCAGCTGGGTGAATTGATGTTGCAGGCGCTGGCCCGGCGCTCGCCAGGCTCGGCATTCCTCGACATGGCGCTGGACCTGCTGCCGGATGAGGTCGTGCCGGCGGTTGCCACCGACGCCTGGCGTCGCTATCGCGACGGCGAGCGCGGCGAACTGCTGGCCGGCGTGATCGAGTTCGCCAGCTACCAGGCCCCGCAGGTGCTGCAGGACGATTGGGATGCCTTGCTGGGCGTGGCCATCGAAGATGAGCTGCAACTGGCCTCGCAGCTGTGGTGGGCGTTGCCGCCGGCACTGGCAGCAGCCTGGGCGCAGACGTTGGCCGAAGCCGATGATGATCGCGAAATGCCGCGGGCACGGGCGCTGCTGCTGGCGGCGCAGCCCGCGACCTATGCCGCTGCGCGCGGCTATCTTGCCGACTGGGGGCGACTGGACGCCGAGGTCTGGGCGCACTGGGCTGGCGTTGCCGACGGTCCGCATCCGCGGCGCCTGCATGGAGAGCGGCCGCTGCACATCCGTTTCGGCAGCGCGCAGCATCGCGCCCAGTTGGCCGACGAGCCGGGCTGGCGCAAGCGGATCTGGCGCCTGCATCCGACCTGGAACGGCGGGCAGGTGCACCATGCCGGCCAGATGGGTGGACCGCTGGAGGCGCTATGCGGGGGGTGTCATGCGCCGCTGCAGCGCTTGCTGCAGACGGATGCCGCCGCGCTGCAGCCGGGCGCCACAGGCGAGATCACGCTTGGCTTGTGCATGGACTGTTGTGGCTGGGAAGAGCCGCCGGTGCGCTTCTATCGCCACGACGGCGAGGGCCTGCCCAGCTGCCACCCCAACCAGCACCGCGCGGTGCCGAACACGCCCACCGACAGCGGCGATCTGATGCTGGCCGATGTGGGCCTGGCGACCATGGACAGCGCGCGCTGGCAGCAGCAGGACTGGGGTCAGTCCAATCATCGGCAGAATCTCTCGCGCGTGGGTGGCGTGCCCAGCTGGGTGCAGAGTGCCTGGTACCCGGCTTGCATCGATTGCGGCCAGGAAATGCCGTTCGTGATGCAGCTGGATTCGACGCTGCCGACCACGGGTGAGGGCATGCTGCTGTGGGGCAGCGGCGGCATGCTCTATACGTTCTGGTGCGCGAAGTGCCGGGTGAGCGGGCACTTCTGGCAGTGCACCTGAGTGAAGCGTTCACGCCATCGTTCTGGCGGGTGCCAACCGTAGGCCTATTGCTCCGGTAGGTGCCAACCTTGGTTGGCACGCTTTTCGGCATCGCCCAAATCGAGCAAGCTCGACGCTACGGATGCGTGCGGCTGTCGCTGTTGCTCTGGTGGGTGTCAGCCTTGGTTGGCACGCTCGCGGAACGGCCCATGCCCCTGCAGTTCCTGCTGGTACCGACGCACATCGCGCCGTTCCTGCCGGCACCATTCCTGCAGTGCCTCGGCGAAGTCCGCATCGGCCACCCAGTGCCGGCTGCGCACCCGCGTCGGCATGAATCCGCGCGCAAGCTTGTGCTCGCCCTGCGCGCCGGGCTCGAAACGCGCCAGCCCTTCGCGCAGGCAGTACTCGATGCCTTGGTAGTAGCACGTCTCAAAATGCAGGCCGGGCAGGGTGGCGCCACCCCAGTAGCGGCCATAGAGCGTGTCGCCCCCGCGTAGGCACAGTGCGCCCGCAATCGGCTCGCCGTCCTGCTCGGCCAGGAACAACACCAGCCCGCGTCCCAATGAAACGGCCAGATGGCGCAGGAAGGTCTCGGTCAGGGCCGGCGCGTTGCCGTATTCGAGGAAAGTCTGCAGGTAGAAGCGGTACATCGACTGCAGATCGGCGCGGCTGGCCTCGTCGCCATGGACTACGCGGAAGGTGATGCCCTGGCGGGCGACCTTGGCACGCTCTTGGCGGATGTTCTTGCGGTGCTTGTGGTCCATCGCGCCGAGGAACTGCTCGAACGTGGCCCAGTCGCCCGGGTTCTGCCACTGGAACTGCACATCCTCGCGCAGCAGCCAGTCGTCACCGAAGGCAGCGTCGTCGCTGGCGGTGTGGAAATTGACATGCGCCGAGGACACTGCCAGGCCGGTCAGGTGCTCGCGCAGCGCCGATAGCATTACAGCCCGTTCCGAATCGTGACGGGTCAGCAGGCGTGGCCCGGTCACCGGCGAGTACGGCACCGCGCCCAGCCACTTCGGGTAGTAGTCGCGCCCATGCCGCGCGTAGGCGTTGGCCCAAGCGTGGTCGAAGACGAATTCGCCATGGGAATTGGTCTTCAGGTAGCCCGGAATGGCGCCGACCAGGGTGTCGCCTTCCCACAGCGTGAAGTGCTGCGGCTGCCAGCCCCAGTCCTCGCGCAGGCAGCCGTGCTCTTCCAGCCCGGACAGGAAGGCGTGGCTGACGAACGGGTTGCGGCCATCGTGCAGGGCATCCCAGTCGATGGCGGGAATGGACTGCAGGGCGTCGAGGAAGCGGGCGGAGAGCATGGGGGCACAGGATAGGGCAGGGCGTGTGCGAACGGTGTCGGCGGAATCGGGTTGGTTCGTTCTGTGGTGAATATGAGGAAAGTTTGAATTCTGCGCCCATGTGTGCGCGGTTCAAGAATGGCTGTGCCGAGGCGGGCAGGGTGGCCGGGCGCTGCGGGAGCGGCGCACATCCATCCTCGAGGAGAAGCAGAAAATGAAAGGAATGCGTCTGGCTGTAGTGGCGGTTGCCAGTGGCTTGATCTTTGCGCCGCATGCGTGGGGTTCTGAAGTCCAGCGTACGTCTATCGCCGAAGATTCGAGCGTCTATGCCGAAGCTGTCGCGATGCTTGAGCGGGAGGCCGCGGGCCAGTTGATGCGTCACCTGCAGGAAAAGGGCACGTTGAGGCAGGTGAGCGTGAACATCCGACTTGAAATGGACAAGCGATCAATGACTGTCAACTTCGGCCCCGGATACCTTCCAGGTCCGGAGGGTAGCTACGATGAGCTCTTCCTCCACCCGATGGCATCGTCGCTGAGGTTTTTCGCGGAAAAGTCTGGGTTGGAGGTAAATGACATCAACTTCCTTTTTGAGGGAAAGCCCCTTGAGGACTATTACCCGGACGACCTGGCAGTGCCGGTGCAAAGCAGGCCTAGGGCAACGCCCAGTTCGGCTTTGGTCTCGTCAAGTCATGGTTACATCAGCCTGCATCCCAGCCGGGAGTGGAAGTTCCAGCGACCAGCGCCGCTAGGGCTGCAGGAGGACACGCTCAGTCCAATCTATGGCGACGAACTGCAGGCGCTGATTGAACAGCGGAGTGGCCTGGCCGTTCATCGGGCACGGAGTCGATCAACTGATCTTCACCCTGAATCGAACATGCCCTGGGAACATATGTCGTCCCGTTATCATCTCAAGGCTCTGTTTCCAGAGCGCGCCGATATGTGGAATGAGTTTCCAAACAGCACTGATTCCGCGCGCGAGAAGGATGAGGACATACGGGCTCGTCCGAACTACGCCAATCATCTGGGCGTGGATGTCATGATCAGCTTGCATTCCAATGGCCACGATTCCGCTGGTGTTCGCGGCACTGAGGTGTATTGCCACCGTGAAAAGCCACAGGACAAACCCTTGGCCGACAGTGTTATCTGTTCAATGCGGGAGCTCATCCGTGCGCAGCCCGGCTATGAGGCATTCCCGATTCGCGAGAGTTCAAATCAAGGAGCTCACGGCGAAAACCGCATCGGAAAGATGCCGTCTGTCATCGTCGAAACTGCCTATCACTCGAATCCTGAGGATGCTGCAGCACTGCAGGATCCCGTGTTCCGCTCGGCGTCGATGAAGGGCGTGGAGAAGGGCTATCGCCTATGGGCCACTGGCAAAGTGTGCGAGCCCCTGGCACTCCAGCCCCTTCCGGATATCGAGGTTCCGCTCCAGTCTTCGCGCGATGTGTCCGTGAGCTTCGTGGGAAACCCCCAGTATCCGTTGGCACTTGAGGTGTCGGTGGCTGATTGCGATCGGCCGGGATTCTGTACCCCTTGGGTGGGGCGGTTTGAGACGCCAGACGAGCCATTGAAATTCGGGGCGAGCTGCTCGTCTTCCATGCCAGGTACCGTTCGCTGGAAGGTTGCGCTGAAGGATGCGGATGGTGTGGCGGCTGCCCCCATGGAGTTCACGCAGGCATGTGTTCAGGCCTGATCGGCTTCCGTGGCGGCAATGGCAGGACTTGCATGGGCGGGCGTCTTCGCGTCCGCCCTGAGTCGAGCATGGCTCGACCCTACAAGGGGGGAGGGGCGGTCGGTGGGCGCGGCAGAGATTTGGGCGTTGTCCTATTTCGAGGTGGCCGACGCGTTCCTAGCATCGCTGGTGGAAAGACTGCTTTCCGTCTGCCGACGCCCGCACAGGGGCCGCTCGGCCCCTCTACCTATTGGAGTACTACATGATCCGAACGTTCACCCCGCTGTCGTGTGCGCTGGCCGCCGCCGTCGCCCTCTCCGCACTCACCGCTGCAGCCCCGGCCTCTGCATTGCAGGCGGGCCTTACGCCACAGAACTGCGAGGCTGGCGGCAACATCGGCCTTTGGCGTATCAGTCAGGGTTATCGCTTCAAGGGTGTCGGCCAACCGATGACCGACTGGCAGAAGCCCGGCAATAGTCTGAATGCCTTTGCCTACTGCAAGCCGATGGTCGTGGCCCTGCGTGGCGATCTCCTGGCCCAGGAGCATCCGGTGGGCCAGATCGACGGCTACACCACCTTCAGCACCTCTCATCCTGCTGTTGGCGTGCAGTACCGCATCCACGACCGCTTCGGCGCGGCTCAGGACATCAAGGGCAATGGCGAGTCGTTCCTGATCGCGATCGAGTCCAGCCAGTACAAGTACTACAGCCACCAGGAGACGTATCCGAACGTCATCCAGATGAGCGTCGAGTACCGCTACATCGCACTGGCCGACCATCTGCCGGCGGTGGTGGCGCTGGAAGATCAGCCGCTGTTTGTGTACTCGACCGATGGCGGTCCGGCGGGCGAGGGTGTGCTCACCGCAAAGGTGGAGTACCTGGCGGCCGAGTAAGGGTTCAACCCTGCCTTCCGCAACGAAAAAGGCCGGCGCTGTGGCGCCGGCCTTTTGCATGGGTCGAGTCTGGCCCGACGCTGCAGCACCCGGTCAGGGTTTCAGCTGGCCTTGCCCTGTGCATCCAGGTAGCGCTCGGCATCCAGTGCGGCCATGCAGCCGAAGCCGGCCGAGGTGATTGCCTGGCGGTAGTGCTGGTCGGCCACGTCGCCGGCCGCGAACACGCCTTCCACCGAGGTCTGGGTGGCGTTGCCGCCCAGGCCCGAGCGGATTTCCAGGTAGCCGTTGTTCATCGCCAGCTGGCCGTCGAACAGGGTGGTGTTCGGGTGGTGGCCGATGGCCACGAAGAAGCCGTGGGCGTCGATGTCGCGGGTGCTGCCATCCAGGGTGGACTTCACGCGCACGCCGGTCACGCCGGCATCGTTGCCCAGCACTTCCTCCACCTGGTGGTGCCAGACGGTCTCGATCTTGCCCTCGGCCACCTTCTTGAACAGCTTGTCCTGCATGATCTTTTCCGCCTTCAGGGTGTCGCGGCGGTGGACCAGGTAGACCTTGCGGGCGATGTTGGACAGGTACAGCGCCTCTTCCACGGCGGTATTGCCGCCGCCGACCACGACCACGTCCTGGTCGCGGTAGAAGAAGCCGTCACAGGTGGCGCAGGCGGACACGCCGCGGCCCTTGAACTCGTCCTCGGTCGGGATGCCCAGGTACTTGGCGGTGGCGCCGGTCGCGATGATCAGGGCATCGCAGGTGTACTCATGGCTGTCGCCGATCAGCTTGAACGGGCGCTGCGACACGTCGGCGGTGTGGATGTGGTCGAAGATGACCTCGGTCTCGAAGCGCTCGGCATGGGCCTGCATGCGCGCCATCAGGTCCGGGCCCATCAGGCCGTGGGCGTCACCGGGCCAGTTGTCCACCTCGGTGGTGGTCATCAGCTGGCCGCCCTGCTGCAGGCCGGTGATGACGACCGGCTTCAGGTTGGCACGGGCGGCGTAGACGGCGGCGGTCCAGCCGGCCGGGCCGGAACCGAGGATGACGAGGCGCTGGTGGCGGGAGGGCAGGCTGGTGCTCATGTAGACTCGCGAAAAGGTAGATGGGACAAGGCGCTGGCGATGTTTGCGCAGCATCCGTGGCTGGTCATAGAGTGGCGGCTGGGGCAGGGCGATTCAAGCCGATGAACAGAACGCCGTCATCCAGCGGTGGTTGCGGCGCCCCGAACGCCCCGTGAAACGTCGCATAACTGAAAACTGACGCCGTCT
Source organism: Stenotrophomonas sp. CC22-02 (assembly GCF_004365115.1). NCBI lineage: Bacteria > Pseudomonadati > Pseudomonadota > Gammaproteobacteria > Lysobacterales > Lysobacteraceae > Stenotrophomonas > Stenotrophomonas sp. CC22-02. The sequence goes on from NZ_SOCO01000001.1 coordinate 1,654,339, forward strand.
CATTTATTATCAATCACTAACAGCGCATTCCAAAGGTATGGTCTAAGGTGGCGAAGCAGGTCCCCGAACGCTCCAAGTCCGACGACAGCAAGGCGTCACGTCGCACGGCCGCGGCGGCGGCGACCGACAACCCACGCCGCCAACGCCTCTGGCGGGATCTTGGCCTGATCGCCATCGCGCCGGCCCTGCTGTACCTGGCGGCCAGTCTGTTCACCTATTCAGCCACCGACCCGGGCTGGTCGCATACCGGCAGCGTGGTCGCGCCGGTACACAACCTGGGCGGTCGCGCCGGGGCCTGGATCGCCGACGTGCTGCTGCAGCTGTTCGGCTACGTCGCCTTCCTGCTGCCGGTGGTGCTGGGCGCACTGGCGTGGATCGCCATGTTCGGCCTCAAGCGCGAGAGCAAGGGCGAGAACGACCTGGACCCGGCGCTGCGCCTGGTCGGGCTGGTCGGCTTCCTGATCGCCGGCACCGGCTTCCTGCATGTGCGCCTGTTCAGTGGCGATGTGTCCAGCGCCGGCGGCATCCTCGGCAAGCTGGTCGGCAATTCGCTCACGGTGGGCTTCGGCGCGCTGGGCGCGAACCTGTTCGTGCTGGTGCTGCTGCTGGCCTCGATCACCCTGGCGACCGGGCTGTCCTGGTTCACGGTGATGGAGAAGATCGGCCGCGGCGTGATGTCGCTGGCACCGTTGCTGGCGCGCAAGAAGGAAGAAGTCACCGAGTGGCAGCAGACCCGGGTGATGCGCGAGGAGCGCCAGGAGGTGCGCAAGGCCGATGCCGAGGTGCGCGCCAAGCGCGAGCCGGTGAAGATCGAGCCACGCCCCGAGCCGGTGATCGAGAAGAGTGACCGGGCCAAGCGCGACACGCAGATCCCGATGTTCCGTGGCGTCAATGGCGATGGCTCGGACCTGCCGCCGCTGGCGTTGCTGGATGACCCCAAGCCGCAGCCGGTGGGCTACGACAAGGAAACCCTGGACGCGCTGTCGCGGCAGATCGAGTTCAAGCTGAAGGATTTCCGCATCGAGGCTCAGGTGGTTGGCGCCAATCCCGGCCCGGTCATCACCCGTTTCGAGATCGAGCCGGCACCGGGCATCAAGGTCAGCCAGATCAGCTCGCTGGACAAGGACATCGCGCGCGGCCTGTCGGTGAAGTCGGTGCGCGTGGTCGACGTGATTCCGGGCAAATCGGTGATCGGCCTGGAAATCCCCAACGTCACCCGCGAGATGATCTACCTGTCCGAGCTGCTGCGCTCCAAGGAGTACGACAAGTCGGCCAGCGTGCTGACCCTGGCGCTGGGCAAGGACATCGCCGGGCGCTCGACCGTGGCCGACCTGGCACGCATGCCGCACCTGCTGGTGGCCGGTACCACCGGTTCGGGCAAGTCGGTGGCGGTCAACGCGATGGTGCTGAGCCTGCTGTTCAAGGCCTCGCCGAAAGACCTGCGGATGCTGATGATCGACCCGAAGATGCTCGAACTGAGCGTCTACCAGGGCATCCCGCACCTGCTGGCGCCGGTGGTCACCGACATGAAGGAGGCCGCCAACGGCCTGCGCTGGTGCGTGGCCGAGATGGAGCGCCGCTACAAGCTGATGAGCGCGGTGGGCGTGCGCAACCTGGCCGGCTTCAACAAGAAGGTGAAGGAAGCCCAGGACGCCGGCCAGCCGTTGATGGACCCGTTGTTCAAGCCGAACCCGGAACTGGGCGAGGCGCCGCGCCCGCTGGAGACGCTGCCGTTCATCGTCATCTTCATCGACGAATTCGCCGACATGATGATGATCGTCGGCAAGAAGGTGGAAGAGCTCATCGCACGCCTGGCGCAGAAGGCGCGTGCGGCCGGCATCCACCTGATCCTGGCTACGCAGCGCCCGTCGGTGGACGTGATCACCGGCCTGATCAAGGCCAACATCCCGACCCGCATCGCCTTCCAGGTCAGCTCGAAGATCGACTCGCGCACCATCCTCGACCAGTCCGGCGCGGAAACCCTGCTGGGCCACGGCGACATGCTGTACCTGCCGCCGGGCACCGCCATGCCCGAGCGCGTGCATGGTGCCTTCGTTTCCGACGAGGAAGTGCACCGCGTGGTCGAGCACCTCAAGGCGATGGGCCCGGCCGACTATGTCGATGGCGTGCTGGACGAAGTGCAGACGATGGGTGACGGCGTGGTGGTCGGCGCCACCGGCCTGCCCGAGAACAGCTCTGCCGGCGATGAGTCCGACCCGTTGTATGACGAAGCGCTGCGGGTGGTCACCGAGACCCGCCGTGCCTCGATTTCCGGCGTGCAGCGCCGGCTGAAGATCGGCTACAACCGTGCAGCGCGACTGATCGAGGCCATGGAAGCGGCCGGCGTGGTCAGCCCGCCCGAGCACAACGGCGACCGCACGGTGCTGGCACCGCCGCCGCCGAAGTAAGACCCGACGTATCCCCCACGACGTCCAAGGAACCGACGCATGCTTCACCCCGTACCCAGCGCGCTGGCACTGGCGCTGGCAGCCTTCCTGGCTGCCGGCCCGGCACTGGCAGACACCGCCACCTCCGCGCCCGCTACGGCGCCGCCTTCCACCAGCGGCGACACCGAAGCCAGCAACAATTTCAGCATTGTCCGTTACCGCGCCGACTACCAGGTGCGGCCGGATGCGGGCAATGTGCAGACCGAAACTTACGAAGTCCTGCTCAAGACCAAGGCCTCCGTCGAGCAGTTCAGCCAGGTGCGGCTGAGCTACAGCGAGAAGATGGAGACGCTGGAAGTACTGGGCGCCTACACCATCACCGCCGACGGCCAGCGCCGCGACGTGCCGGCCGACCGCATCTACACCCAGGAGAGCTACTCCAGCGCTTCGGCGGCGATGTATGCCGACCGCAAGGTGCGGGTGATCGTGTTCCCGAACCTGGCCCCGGGCACGCGCCTGTACTACCAGGTGCGCCGCACCCAGGCCACGCCTTACTTCCCCGGCTATTTCGGCCTGTGGGAGACCTTCAATGTCTTCACCGAGTACGAGGACGCCGAGGTCACCCTCAGCGCACCGGCCAACCTGCCGATGTTCGTCGACAGCCGCGGCGTGCAGGGCAGCGATCGCCCGACGGTAAAGAACGGCCAGGCGCAGTGGCGCTGGCGCTACCAGCGTCGCGAGGCGATGCCGGCGCAGAACTGGTCGGCGGCGGGCTGGGAGTTTGGCCCGAACATCATGGCCAGCACCTATCGTGACTGGTCGCAGATGGGTCGCGCCTACCAGCTCAAGGCGGGTCCTGCGGCGCAGGTCACGCCTGAACTGCAGGCGCTGGCAGATGAAATCACCACGGGCATCCGCGACCGCCGCGAGCAGGCCGACGCGCTGTACCGCTGGGTGGCGCAGAACATCCGCTATGTGGCGGTGTACCTGGGCAACGGTGGCCTGGAGCCGAACAGCGCGCAGAGCATCCTCGACAACCACTATGGCGACTGCAAGGACCATGTGACGATCCTGGAGGCGCTGCTGGCGGCCAAGGGCATCGCCAGTTCACCGGTGCTGATCGGCGCCGGTGGCGGCCCGACCCTGCCGAAGATTCCGGTGCTGGGCCGCTTCAACCACGCCATCACCTACATCCCCGAGTTTGATCTGTACCTGGATTCGACCACCGCGTGGGCGCGCTTCGGCCAGCTGCCCGAGGGTGACCTTGGTGCTCCGGTGATGCGTACCCGCGATGCCACGCTGGCGCGTACCCCGGCCAACACACCGCAGCGCAATGCCACATCGATGGAGGTGCGCTTCACCTTCGATGCCAATGGCAACCTGCGCGGCGAGACCGTGCCAAAGCTGGGCGAAAATGCCGAGATCGGCATGCGTGCGCAGTTCGCCCAGCTCAATGCGCAGAACCGTGCACGCGCTGAAGAGCAGATCATGGCCGCGTCCGGTTTCGATGGGCGAGGGCAGCTGCAGATCCAGGGCGTGCCGGTCGACCTGACCCGGCCGTTCGGCTACCGCATGGCCTTCCAGGCTGAGGACTATGCCGACTTCAGCGTGGCCGGCGGCATGGCCGTGCCGGACCCGCCGGGTGGCGAATCGGTGCGCGGGCTGTATGCCACCGCATCGGCGCCGGCCAACGAGACCCCGTTCTACTGCAACGCCAGCCTGCGCGAGGAAACCTATCGCCTGCAGTTCCCGGCCAACGCGCCGATCATCGCCATCCCGGCCAGCCAGCGCTTCAGCAACGCCGCCGGTGAGTACCGGGTGGACTGGAGCCGCGAGGGCCAGGACGTGATCGTGCGCCACCGCCTGCAGCAGAACGCGGTGCGTGGGCCGGAGGCGTTGTGCCAGCCGCAGGACTACCCGGCGTTCCGCGCGCTGTACCGCGAAGTGCGTCGCGGCTTCCGCGGGCAGGTGCTGTACGGCAAGCTGCCAGCGGCAGGCGGCTGAATCGCCGATGGACGTTCGGGGCGGCATAATGTCGCCCTGATCGCCCATTCATCTTTGCCCGGGCACACTGGCTACCACCTTTCCTGGCGCATGCGCCCACAGGATTCCTGCATGAACTTCCGCTTCCGTCGTTTCCTTGCCGCCACCACCCTGGCCGTCGCCTGCGCTGCTGCCGGCAGCGCCTGGGCCGGTGCCCGCGATGACCTGAAGAGCTTCACCAGTGGCCTGAAAGGCCTGGATGGCCAGTTCAGCCAGCAGGTGTTCGACAGCCGCGGCAAGGTGAAGGAATCGACCAGCGGCCGCGTTGCCCTGTCTGCGCCGCGTCTGTTCCGCTGGGAGTACGTGCGCCCGCATGAGCAGCTGATCGTGGCCGACGGCAAGAAGGTCTGGATGTACGAGCCGGACCTGGAGCAGGCCACCGTGCGCGAGCAGGGCAAGGAAGAGCAGAACAGCCCGCTGACCGCGCTGATCAATCCGGCGCTGCTGGAGCAGCAGTACGACGTCAGTGAAGAGGCCGCGCAGCGCGACGGGCTGCAGTGGCTGTCGCTGTCGCCGAAGCGCGACACCGAAGCCAGCTTCCAGTACGCCGCGCTGGGCTTCAACGCCCAGGGGCTGGCCAAGATGGAAATCACCGACGCGGTCGGCCAGCGCACCGTGATCACCTTCAGTGGCTGGAAGCGCAACCCGGGCTTCGCCGCCGGCACCTTCAGCTTCACCCCGCCGAAGGGCACCGACGTCATCGGTAACTGATCGGGGACGCCGGGCCCGGCCCGGCGCTACCTGCTCTGGTGGGTGCCAACCGGCACCGCATTGGTGGGTGTCAACCTTGGTCGACGCGCTCTTGGTCTGCCGGCCAGCGGCCGGCACTACCGATCATGGCCCGGCCGCCCTGGTGGGTGCCAACCTTGGTTGGCACGCGCTCGGCCGGATCATCCCTTGTCCGGATGAACGATCACCTGCCACGCGGTGCCATCAAATCGAATCAGATCCCAGGGCGTCAGCACCCACAACACGCCATCGACGGAACTGATGTCGTTGATTGCAGCATCCATCAGTTCTTCAGGAATGCCCGCCTCCAGGCGTTCAACCACTCCGGAGTTGGGACTGTAGAGATAAAGTCCATTCTCTGAGCCGATGTAGATGGCTTGCCCGTACTGGCAAGCGCAGTAGAACGGGACGTCAGGGCTGATCTGATGCGGGATGGACGTGAAGCCCATACTGATCTGACCCGTTACGATTGTTGCCTCGGTACCGACCAGGAACAGTTCGCCCGAATCCGTTCTGGATGCATGCAGCAGTTCGGCAGAAGTGATCTGCTCTGGAATGGCCCACGTCACGCCATCCCAGTGCGCAATCAGGCCGTCAGAACCGATCGCATAGAGATCGGAAAGGCCGGTTCCGCAGAGGTCATTCACACTGGCCAGATCCAAATCAGCGAGTAGCTGCTTGACCGCTTGATTCTCGCCGATTTGCGCTAGATCGGCGCGTGATTCTTCAAATCTTCGCCGAAGCTCTGCGTCACGCTCTGCAGGGTCAGCGGGTAGTGGTGGCACGCCGTCCAGTTCGAACAGATGGCCAACGCAGGCAAGCCAGTTGTCGAAATCAATTGACTCAAGCTCGTCCTTGAGGCTTCCGCGTTCGGGTGCGGGGAAGTGGGTGGGAAGCTGCTTCCAGCCAGTCTCGCTACGGTGATAGATCATCCCGTGCACGCCACAGCAGAACAGATCCTTGCCCAGTTGCCGAACTCGGGTCAGGCCCCCGCAGAAGTGATCACCTTCAGGTGGAATGAACTCGCATTTCGTGCCTGATCGAGCTAGGTCTTCAAGGTGGCCGTAGAAGTCCAGGGCCAGTACACGGCGCTCCCGCCCGTCCTGTTGTTCAGGGATGAAGATGGCGGACTCGACCTGCCAGTCGGACAGGTCGTGATAGAACCATTTCTCATTCGTTTGATGTTGATAGAAGAACATCCGGGAGGGCGGGCCGGGATCAGGGTCATAGCATTCGTGCCCCGGGCCACTCCTTGCAGCCAGGTAGTAGATGTCCGCGTCGACGGCGCAGCCGGCAACGAACTCAAGTGCATTGGACTCGGGATCGCGCACGGGTGAGTCCTGAATGGTTGAGCTTCAAATTCTCGGTTACTGATGAGGATGCATGGGTCCCGCGAAAGCATGCTCCATGTGAATCAGCGGCTTACCGATGTATCGGCGGCACCCGCACCGGCCCATTTCCGACAGGTTGCGGGGTTGCCGGCCAGCGGCCGGCACTACCGATCATGGCCCGGCCGCCGTGGTGGGTGCCAACCTTGGTTGGCACGCGCTCGCGGTACAATGGCCCGGTGCCAAGACATCGCTCCACCTCCTTCCCCGGCCCCGATCTACTGAGCGTTGATCGGGAACATCTGCGCCCGCTGGCCGAGCGCATGCGCCCGCGAACCCTCGACGAAATGGTCGGGCAGAAGCGCCTGCTGGCGCCGGACAGTGCGCTGCGTCGCGCGGTCGAATCCGGTCGCGTGCATTCGATGATCCTGTGGGGGCCGCCGGGTTGCGGCAAGACCACGCTGGCGCTGCTGTTGGCCGAGTACTCCGACGCCGAATTCCGCGCCATTTCCGCGGTGCTGTCCGGCCTGCCGGAAGTGCGCCAGGTGCTGGCCGAGGCCGCGCAGCGTTTTGCCGAAGGCCGCCGCACCGTGTTGTTTGTCGATGAGGTGCATCGTTTCAACAAGGCGCAGCAGGATGCGTTCCTGCCGCACATCGAGCGGGGCACCATCCTGTTCGTTGGCGCCACCACCGAGAATCCGTCGTTCGAACTGAATTCGGCGTTGCTGTCGCGCTGCCGCGTGCATGTGCTGGAGGGCGTCTCGCCCACCGACATCGTCGAAGCGCTGGAGCGTGCGCTGGGTGATCGTGAGCGCGGCCTGGGCGAAGAGGGCATCGAGGTCGCTCCCGAGCTGCTGCTGGAAATCGCCACCGCCGCCGATGGCGACGTGCGGCGTGCGCTGACCCTGCTGGAAATCGCCGCCGAACTGGCGGGCGGCGAGGGTGGCCGCATCACCCCGCAGACCCTGACCCAGGTGTTGGCCGATCGCACCCGACGCTTCGACAAGGGCGGCGAGCAGTTCTACGACCAGATCTCGGCGCTGCACAAGTCTGTGCGCAGCTCGAACCCCGATGCCGCGCTGTACTGGCTGACCCGCATGCTCGATGGCGGCTGCGATCCGTCCTACCTGGCGCGCCGGCTGACCCGCATGGCCATCGAGGACATCGGCCTGGCCGATCCGCGCGCGCAGAGCATGGCGCTGGAGGCCTGGGACATCTACGAACGGTTGGGCAGCCCGGAAGGCGAGCTAGCCTTTGCCCAGCTGGTGCTTTATCTGGCCAGCACCGCCAAGTCGAATGCCGGCTATGCGGCCTTCAACCAGGCCAAGGCCGACGTGCGCGAGAGTGGTACCGAGGAGGTGCCGCTGCACCTGCGCAACGCGCCGACCAAGCTGATGAAGGAGCTGGGCTACGGCGCGGAGTACCAGTACGACCACGACGCCGAAGGCGGCATTGCGCTGGACCAGACCGGCTTCCCGGATGCGATGGGCGAGCGCGTGTACTACAACCCGGTGCCGCGCGGCCTGGAAATCAAGCTGAAGGAAAAGCTGGATCGACTGCGTGCCGAGCGCGAAGCGGCGAGGGCCGCAAAAGGCCGTTGATCCCGCTTTTGTAGAGTCGAGCCATGCTCGACTCAGCTCTTGCGCGTATTGAGTCGAGCATGGCTCGACTCTACAGGGGCATGGCAGTCGGGCAGGGCGCGACGCTGCATTGTCGCGTGCGCGTGCATTTGGCACACTGCGCGGCTTCTCTTTCAAGGATCGATGCCGTGCAGGAAATGATTCTGCCGTTGAAGCGCTACGCCCAGTTCGAGGGCCGCGCCAACCGCCGCGAGTACTGGATGTACCAGCTGTTCCTGTTCCTGGTCGCAACGGCAGTGATGCTGCTGGCCGGTGTATTGGCAATCCTCCTGCGCAACAGTGCCGATGCACTGGCCGGCATCCTGATCGGCATGGTGGTGCTGCTGGGTGTGATGTGGCTGGCCACGATCGTGCCGTTGATTGCCGTGACCGTGCGCCGCCTGCATGACTGCAACCAGTCGGGCTGGCTGTTCCTGCTGGCGCTGGTGCCGGGCGGTGGCATCGTGATCATGATCTTCTCGCTGCTGCCGGGTACGCCGCAGGAAAATCCGTATGGCCCGGTGCCCACGGGGCCGTGATGCTGCACGAGTCGGGCATGGCTCGACGCTACAGGGGAAAGAGAAGAAGCCGGCGTTTGGCCGGCTTCGTCTTTACTTGATGGCGCAATCGCCGAAGGACAGGTAGTCCGTGCCGGAGCTGAACTGCAGCGTGCAGCTGGCGGTGAAGACAGCGCCTTCTTCCAGTGCGCCCAGTTTGGCCGCCTGCTGCTCATCATCGCTGGTCAGCCGGGCCAGGACATTGCCCTGGTCATCGCCGGCCTCGATGAGCGGCTCGCCCGCCATGTTGCTGGAAACGCCCAGCGCCACGGCGGTGAAGGTCACCGTCTGGTTCAGTTGATCCATGCTCAGCGTCGAATTGCCGGCCTCTTCAAAGGCCTGGTAGAGCGTGGGCAGATCCTGTGCGGCATGGGCGGCCAGCGGCGCGAGCAGGCCGAGGGTGAGGGCGATCAGTGCGGTGTGCTTCAAGGGGTCTCACATTCATGGGATCCAATCCCATGGCGGTTGTGGCGCGAATGAACGCGACCCGGTCGGCGGCGGACGGCCCGCCCTCCATGGCAGCGTTGGAAGCGGGGCGGTCCAATGCCCCGGTGGGCGGCAAAGTAGGTGAAATTTCGCCTTCTGTGCAAGTGGGCATGCGCGCGCGTGATACACAGTGTGACGTGTGATCGATGTGATAATCATTCGCGTTTGCGGTAGACTGCGGTCCCTTGTGAACCGGCGGCTACGGGCCGCTTCTGCCGCCGCCGATGAAGCATCTTGTCCTGCCTCCGCACCGTGGTCCGCTGGCCCGCGGCCTCGTCGCCCTGATGATGGGTCTGCTCCTGGCCACTCCGTACGCCCATGCGCAGCAGCGCAACCCGCTGCAGAAGATCGGTCACACCGTGCTCGAGGAGCCGGCGGCCAGCTATCGCTTCGAGCATTTCGTGGTGGACAGCCCCGACCAGCAACGCCGCTGGCGGGTGAACGTGGCGATCCCGGCAAAGGCGGGCAAGGCGCCGCTGCCGGTGCTGTACGCGCTGGACGGCAATGCCGTGGCGATGGTGCTGGACCAGCCGATCCTGGCCGAGCTGGCGGCACGCAAAGCGCCGCCGGTGCTGGTGCTGATCGGCTACGACAACGACCTGCGCATCGATTCGAAGGCGCGCACCCGCGACTACACCGCGTGGATCGATCGCGCCGACGACGAGAGCGGCACGACCCAGGCGGTAGGAGGCGGCGCTGCAGCGTTCCTCGATGTAATCGAACGTCGGATCAAGCCGGAAGTCGAGCGTCGCGCACGCATCGATGCGCAACAGCAAGCGCTGTGGGGCCACTCGCTGGGTGGCCTGTTCGTGCTCAATGCGCTGTACACCCGCCCCGCCGCCTTCCAGTCCTACCTGGCGGCCAGTCCATCGCTGTGGTGGAGCCAGGGTGCGGCGCTGGGCGACCCGGAGCAGCAGTTCGTGCAGAACTCGCACGGCCAGCCGGCAGCGCTGTGGTTGATGCTGGGGGGTGCCGAGCGTGTGGGTGACCGCGGCAAGCGTGACATGAACAACCCGCGCGTGGTCGCGCACCTGCGCCGCATCGGCGGCGCCACCCCGGACGCAGCGATGCAGCTGTCCGAGCGGCTGGGCAAGGTGCCCGGACTGAGCGTGCACTACCGCGAGTTCGACGGCCTCGGCCACGGTCCGATGCTGCCGGCCTCGTTCCACGCCGCACTGCATGAGCTGTATGGCGTGACCGATCGCAGTGCCGGTGACGGCGCTGCCAATGGCGGTGACAACGCCACCGAATGAATTCCCTCGCACGCGATGCCGTGCGACCCCACTACCCAGGCGAGGCTGCCGACGTGCAGCGGCCCAGGCAACCGATGAATCCCGCGCCACGTGGCGCGGCCTACGTGTGCAAGGAGCCTTCCATGTCGTTCCGTCCGTCTTTCCGTCTCACTTCCCTGGCCGCGGGCCTGTTGCTGGCAGTGACCGCCACCGCGCAGCCAGTGTTCGACCAGCCGGCCAACGCCACCTTCAAGGGCGAGGTTGTCTCACGTGGTGAGAACGTGGCTCCCGGCAGTACCGCCGACGTGGTCGGTCGCGGTTTCGTGCCGGGCCAGAAGGTCAGCCTGCTGCGTGGCGACAGCGTGCTCAACGCGCAGCCGCTGGTGGTCGATGCCGATGGCAACTTCAAGACCCAGCTGAGCATTCCGACCGATGCGGTGCCGGGCACCCACCCGGTGGTGGTGCGTGCCAGCCAGCCGGCCGCGGCCACGGTGCTGAAGCTGCGCGTCTCGCCGCAGCTGCCGCTGTCGGGCCAGGCGCAGTTCGCCACCCAGTCCAACAAGCTGGTGCCGGGCCTGTACCAGTCCGCATACAGCGCCGCCAGCAACGCGGTGTTCGTGACTTCGGCGGTGGGCCGCCCGCCGGTGACCCAGTCGCAGCTGCTGAAGCTGGACCCGAAGACGCTGAAGGTGACCAAGGCGATCACCCCGGCGCAGGTGCCGGGCAGCACCAATGGCGCGGTGTATGCGGTCTACGGCGTCGGCGTGGATGACACCAACGGCAACGTCTGGGTCACCAATACCCGCCAGAACTCGATCGCGGTCTATCGCCAGAAGGATCTGTCACTGGTCCACCAGTTCCCGGTCGATGCCGTGCCGCACGCGCGCGACGTGGTGGTCGATGGCACCCACGGCAAGGTGTTCGCCTCGGCGACGGGTGAGGATCACCTGTCGGTGTTCGACGCCAAGACCTTCAAGGAACTGCCGGCGGTGACGCTGGAGTCCGGCGTCGATGACGGCAAGTTCACCCCGATGAGCCTGGTGCTGGACGAGAAGGGCGGCAAGCTGTTCACCGTCAGCATCGGTACGCCGGAAGCGGCGGTGATCGACGTGGCCAGCGGCAAGGTCGACAAGGTCATCGACCTGGGCAATTCGATCAGCGCCTCCGGCGTCGCCTTCGATGCGGCGCGTAATCGCCTGTACGTGGCCTCGCAGGGCACCGACAACCTGCTGATCGTCGATGTGGCCGCCGGCAAGGTGCTGCACGACGTGCCGGTTGGTGCCGGTGCACTGAACGTCGCCTTCGATGATGCCTCCGGCCTGGCCTATGTCAGCAACCGCGGCGCCGGTACCGTCACCGTGGTCAACGGCGATGGCAAGGTGGTCGCCAACCTTGATGGCGGCACGCTGCCGAACCACGTCCGCGCCGATGGCAAGGGCAATGTGTTCGCGGTGAACAAGTCGCGCGGCGCCGAAGACCCGAAGGGTGACCGCATCACCCGCATCACCCCGAAGCAGTAAGCCACCGGGCCGGGCGGCGCGTGTGCCGCCCGGCCAGCAAGGAGAACCTCCATGATCATCGCGTCCCGTCTGCGCCTGTGTGCGCTTCCCCTGGCTGTCTCGCTGGTGCTGTCCGCCTGCGGTGGCGCGCCGGCTACGTCCGAGGGCCAGAAGCCTGCCGAGGCGCCGGCCGTCACGGCGGCGGCTGAAGGTGCGTTGCCGGCAGGCTGGCAGCGCGTGGCCGGTGCCGAGATGCCGGCCGTGCACGACCAGAAGGCCGTGCTGCCGGCCAAGGTGCATTCCGATGACGGCGCCGATATCGAGGTGGCCGACACCAGCCGCATCATCGCCGGTGGCGACGATGTCATTGCGGTGATCGAGGCGCTGGGCCTTGGCAAGCAGGTCTTCGCCGCACCGACCAACACCACCACCCAGGCGGGCCTGGCCGCGCCGCACCAGTTCCTGTTCAACCGCACCACCGGCGTAGAGGGCGTGCTGAGCCTGCAGGGCTCGCTGTTCCTGGGCAACAGCCTGCGCCGCCATACCGAGCTGGCGAAGAAGCTGCGCGAAGTGGGCGAGCCGGCGGTGGTCATCGACGATCTGCAGCCGGCACCTGACAAGGTGCGCAAAGTCGCCGCTGCACTCGGGCTGGCCGAGGCAGGGCAGGCGCTTGCCACGCAGGTGCAGCGTCAGCTGGACGAGGCTGCAGCGATTGGCAAGGGCCTGGGCCATGCGCCACGGGTGATCCACGTCTCGGCCACCGGCGCCGGCGGCGCGCCGACCGTGGCTGGTGCCGACAGCGCGTCGGCGCAGCTGATCGCACTGGCTGGTGGCGTCAACATCGGTACCGAGGCGGGGGTGAAGAACTACTCGCAGCTGAGCAACGAGGGCGTGGTCGCGGCAGCACCGGAGGTGATCCTGGTGACCGAGCATGACCTGCAGCTGTTCGGCGGGGCCGAAGGCCTGTGGAAGTCCTACCCGACGCTGAAGCAGACCCCGGCCGGGCAGGCCAACCGGGTCTGGGTGATGCCGGACGTGCAGCTGAAGTACACCAGTGTTGGTTCCGGTGCTGGTGCGCTGGCGCTGGCCAAGGCCCTGGCGGCGTTGCCGAAGGCATGAGTCCGGCGGATCGGCGCCGCCGTCGCGGGCGGGTGATGTTGATGGTGGCGTTGCTGGCACTGCTGGGGGCGGTGCTGGCGTCGTTTGCCGTGGGTCCGTTGCGGTTGCCGCCGCTGGAGGTGGTGCAGGCGCTGGGCGTGAAGCTGGGCCTGCTTGATCCGCAGGCGGTCAGCAGTCGTGACTTGGCCGTGGTCTGGCAGCTGCGCATCCCGCGTGCGCTGCTGGGGGCGATGGTCGGCGCGTCGTTGGCAATGGCCGGGGCCAGTCTGCAGGGTCTGTTCGGCAATCCCCTGGCCGATCCGGGCATCGTTGGCGTCAGCCAGGGCGCGGCACTGGGTGCGGTCGCCGCCATCGTGCTTGGCGCTGCCGGTGCGGCGGGTTGGCTGGTGCCGGTCGCCGCGTTCGTTGGCGGCGCGCTGGCGATCGGCCTGACCTATGCGTTGGCGCGCCCGGGCAAGGGCAGTGGCAATGCCACCCTGTTGCTGGTGGGTATCGCAATGGCGGCGTTCTGCTCGGCGCTGATCGGCTTCCTGACCTACATTGCCAGCGAAAGCGAACTGCAATCGCTGGTGTTCTGGCAGATGGGCTCGCTGGCACGCGCCAACTGGGCCGATGTGGCAGCAGTGGTGCCGCTGTTCGCGATCGGCGTGTTCGCGCTGCAGCGGCTGGCCACGCCCCTCGACATGCTGGCGCTGGGCGAGCGCCAGGCGCAGCACCTCGGCCTGGATGTGACCCGCACGCGCCGCCGCCTGGTCGCGTTCAGTGCGCTGCTGGTGGGCGCGGCGGTGGCCTTTGCCGGTTCGATCAGCTTCGTTGGCCTGGTGGTGCCGCACGTGGCGCGCCTGCTGGTTGGCCCCGGCCATCGCTGGCTGCTGCCGTTGTCCGGCCTGCTGGGCGCACTGCTGATCGTGGTGGCCGACACCGCGGCGCGCACGCTTGACCCGCCGGCGGAGATTCCGCTGGGCCTGTTCTCGGCTGCGCTGGGCGCGCCGTTCTTCCTCTGGCTGGTGCTGCAGCAGCGCCGCAAGGCCGCACCATGAGCGTGCTGTTGAAACTGCACGAGGTGGTGGTGCGCCGCCAGCAGCGCGAGATCCTGCATGGCATCTCGCTCGCATTCGAGCCGGGGACGGTGACCGCGCTGGTGGGTCCGAATGGAGCGGGCAAATCCACGTTGCTGGCGGTGGCGGCCGGTGACCTTCGCGCCGATGCGGGCGAGGTGAGCCTGCGCGGCAAACCCTTGGCAGGCTACAAGGCGGGGCCACTGGCACGCGAGCGCGCGGTGATGCCGCAGGAACATGGCGTGCGTTTCGCCTTCAGCGTGGAAGAGGTAGTGGCGATGGGGCGCCTGCCGCACCCGCCCGATCCTGTGGTGGATGATGCTCATGTTGAAGGCGCCATCGATGCCGCCGAACTGCAGGCGCTGCGCCTGCGCGAAGTGCAGCAGCTGTCCGGTGGCGAGTCCGCTCGCACCACGTTTGCGCGTGTACTGGCGCAGGACACGCCGCTGCTGTTGCTGGATGAGCCGACCGCCGCGCTGGACCTGCGTCACCAGGAGCGCACCCTGCGCAGCGTGCGTGCCTGTGCCGAAGCCGGTGCCTGCGTGATCGTAGTGCTGCACGATCTGAATCTGGCGGCCGGCTATGCCGACCGCATCGTGCTGCTGGAGCAGGGTAGGGTGGCCGCAGATGGCACGCCGTTGCAGGTGCTGACCGAGGACAACCTGCAGCGGGTCTACCAGCAGGATGTGGTGGTGCTGCAGCATCCGCGACGTGGTGTGCCGCTGGTGGTGGTGACCTGAGTACGGGGGCTACCGCGATCCCGTGAGACGCAGGTACATGCCGGCGGCAACTATTATGGCGAACGGAATCCACAGCAGGGCAAATGATGCATAAGCCCAGGCCCGGGATCTGCGTGCGGCGGCCAGGCTGAGTTCTGCCCGGCCCGCGAGATGAAGTGACGCGGCTTTGTTTGCGTACACGATGGCAACGATTGCAATCAGCCAGTTGCCCATCAGAAGTGACGCCCATGCAAGCCGCGAAGGGTCATTGGGGAACTTTTCTGCCGGTTTGCTCATGTGTGCCGCCTCGGGATAGGGTCGGCGCATGTTCACTTGCCGCTGTCATTGGCGGTATACAAGAAATACGAAATCGTACGATCACGCGTCATCTCCACGTCGCCTGTGACGCATGTGGCTTCCCGTCAGCAGTTGCTGCAACGGCAGGATGCACGTCGCCCAACGAGGAGGCGGTGGAAGCCGGTGCGCCGACTTTACTTCTTGAATGCGCTGCCGCATTGATGGGCCTTCATCGAGAATTCGTAGAAGGTGTTCAACGTGGGCATGGTGATGGACAGGTTGTGGGGTATGCGGCTGGGTGCGTTCTGTGTGGCTGTCGGCCTCTCATTCTCAGCCCACGCGCAACAGGACACGTCATCGATTCTTTCCCGCTTGTTGCAGTGTCAGCTGACTCACCGGGAGCTGGACGCTTTCACTGACCGGATCGCAGCGGGCGACCTCGCCGATTTCACCCAGAGCGATGCGGGCGTTGGTGCGGCACTGATGCTCTGGAAAACCCGGACGTCCATTACGGCGTGGGGAGAGTCGTCGTCGCTTGTGCATGTGTCGGGTCGCCAGGAAATGCTTCTTGCCATACCGGTCCCGATTGGCGAGGAGATGGCACGGGGGATGTCCATTGCCAAGCGGATTGGAGGCATGTCATCGCGCTGGAATGCCGAGGCCATGGAAAGAGAACATGGCTGGAAAGGCCTCAATCTCTACAGAACGCTTCCGGACAATCGACACATACGGTTGATTGTTGATCTTTCCTTTTCGCCGGGGTGGGTGACGGTAGGCTGTACCTATGGCGAGATGAGCTGATCCGGGGTTGGAATGGGGCTGTCGAGTCTGGTTGGCATATCATGGCGTGCTCGAATCCCTCAATGGACTGACCCCATGTTCCGTACCGCTCCGCGCGGCGTGCTGCTTGCCGCCCTGCTCGCTTCTGTATGCGCCGCCCATGCGGCTGCCACCTCTCCGGTTTCGCTGACCGATGCAGCCGAGAACGCCTCGTTGATCGAGACGCGGCATTCAGAGGGTAAGGATGGCACCGTTACGTCGTTGAAGACGCAGTACTTCGCCAACGAGGAAATGTCGGTGAGGTGGGATGACCAGCAGGTACTGGTGTTGTGCAAGGAAGCGGCCTATCTGAAGTTGTCTGCGGGCAAGGCGGATGTCGGTTCATTGACCACTGAGCAGCGGCAGATGATCGTCTACCAGGCACTGATGTCGGGATTGGGTGCGGTGGCAGGAGTGATCGGACCGGCAGGCGAGGTGGTGGCGGTCGCGGACGACGGCAGCGAAACCCGTGGTGTTGGCGAGAACACGTGGGCCTACGGTGTGGAGCGCCATGACGTCATCACTCAGCGCCTGCCGGATGGTGCGCTGCGGGTATGGGCGCGCAAGACCGAGACCGTGAATAATGCCAAGCCCGCGTCGCCGGATGCCATGTTCAGCACCGAAGATGACCAGGCGGCGAGACTGTCCGAGCTGGTGCCGGTCGGCAGCTGGACCGAGGTGGTGATCCATGGCGGCCCGCGCCAGGCACAGGTGGATCCGGCGATGTCGCTGAAAGGATGGGTCTCGATGGGGGATGACCGTGCTGCGACCGTGGCGGAGGCCCGCACGCTGCATGGGTGCAAGTAAGGCGCCAGGGACCGATTGCAGCCACCCCTGGGGTGGGTCTGCAGTGGTGCGCATCGTTCCATTAACGTGCGCAATATTCACTTGCGCGCCAGATCGGCAGGTCTAGAATGCGCCCCATGAACCGGATGCCGCTCCTGAAGTTTTTCACCCTGACCCGCGCAAGCGCGGAACGGGCGTGTCTGCCTGGAGCCCCACGAGGCCGTTGAGACGGCCATCGCTGGACCTTCGACAGAGCGCCCTTCGGGGCGCTCTTTTCGTTTCCCCAGTTCCATTCCCCGTAACCCGATGTACCGCAAGGAGAACGTGCCATGCACCAGATCGCCGAGACCGAACGCTAGCCGCGCGCCCTGTCGCCAACCGGGGTGCGCGGCCCCCGAAGTTGGCTTTGCAGGAACCTATTCATGAACACCCAGACCCTTTCCCGTCGCCGCAACCTCGGCATCATTGCCCACATCGACGCCGGCAAGACCACGCTGACCGAACGCCTGCTGTGGAAGAGCGGCGAGATCCATCGCGTCGGCGAAGTGCACGACGGCAATGCGACCACCGATTTCTCGGCGATCGAACGCGAACGTGGCATCACCATCGGCGCCGCCGCCGTGCAGGCGCAATGGGCGCCGCGCGACCTGCCGCCGCATCGGCTGACCCTGATCGACACCCCTGGCCACATCGACTTCGCCATTGAAGTCGAGCGTTCGCTGCGCGTGCTCGACGGTGCCGTGGCCGTGTTCTCGGCGGTGGATGGCGTGCAGCCGCAGTCCGAGACCGTGTGGCGCCAGGCGCGCCGCCACCGCGTGCCGCTGATCGCGTTCGTCAACAAGATGGATCGCGTCGGTGCCTCCTTCGAGCGTGTGCTGGAGCAGCTGCAGGACAAGCTGCGCGCGCGGCCGTGGGCGCTGGGCATGCCGCTGGGCAGCGAGAGCGACTTCAACGGCTGGGTCGATCTGGTCGATGAGCGTGTGCTGCAGTGGCACGACGGCGCTGCAGCGACGATTACCGCGTGGGACGACGCAGCGCGCATGCGGTGGCAGGCGCAGCGCGATGCGCTGGTCGAGGCCGTAGCCGATCACGACGAGTTGCTGGCTGATGCCTGGCTGGAAGGCCGTGTGATCGATGCGGAACAGCTGCGTGCAGCCATCCGGCGCGCAACGTTGGCCGGTGCCGGAGTGCCGGTACTGGCCGGCGCGGCGTTCAAGGACAAGGGCATTGAAACGCTGCTGGATGCGGTGGTCGATTACCTGCCATCGCCGCTGGATCGCCCGCCCGTGGTCGCTGAAAGCGAGGACGGCGAGGCGGTGTTGCCGCCGGATCCGGACGGTCCGTTGGCCGGCCTGCTGTTCAAGATCACCCACCAGCAGCACGGTGCGTTGAGTTTCGTGCGGCTGTACTCGGGCACCTTGAAGGTCGGTGATGCGGTGGCCAGTTCGCAGCATCCGCAGGGACGGCGTGTGAGCCGCCTGGTGCGGGTGCAGGCCGACCAGACCCACGACATCGAACAGGCCGTGGCCGGTGACATCGTCGCGGTGCTGGGCTGGAAGGATGCGGTCAGCGGTGAAACGCTGAGCGGCCGTGCGCGGTCGCTGCGCCTGGAGAACATCCAGGCACAGGCACCGGTGCTGGCATGGCGGTTGGAGCCGGCACGTGCCGCCGATCTGATCCGGATGGCGCAAGGGCTGGCCAGCCTGGCCCAGGAGGACCCGTCGTTCCGCGTCGAAACCGATCGCGATACGGCGGAAACCCTGGTCTGGGGCATGGGCGAGCTGCACCTGGAGGTGATGGTCGAGCGGCTGCGCAGCGAATGGAAGGTCGAGGTGGGCGTGGGTGCGCCGCGCGTGGCCTACCAGGAGACGCCGCTGCGTGCGATGGCCGGCGTGGTAGGGCGGCTGGTCAAGCAGACCGGCGGCCAGGGTCAGTTCGCGCACGTGGTGCTGGACGTGGCGCCGCGCGAGGACGGTGAGGTCGTGTTCAACGATCGCATCGTCGGTGGCGTGGTGCCGCGCAGCTTCATCGCGGCGGTGGAGAAGGGCGTGCGTGCTGCACTGTCGGAAGGCCCGCAAGGTCATCCGGTGGTCGGTATCGAGGTCAGCCTGGTCGATGGCCAGACCCATGCCAAGGACTCTTCGGAGATGGCATTCCATCGCGCCGGCGCCGAGGCGATCAAGGCGGCGCTGGCCGAAGGCGGCACGCAGCTGCTGGAGCCGGTGATGGCGGTGACGGTGCACTCGCCCTCGGCGTCGGTGGGCGACGTGGTCGGCGACCTCAACCGCCGTCACGGCCGCATCGCCCGCATCGAGGACCAGGACGGTCGCGCCGAGGTCAACGGTTTTGCGCCGCTGGCACAGCTGGTGGGCTACACCACCTCGCTGCGTTCGCTCAGCCAGGGGCGGGCCAGCAGCGAGGCGCATCTGCACGGTTACGAGCCTGTACGCGCGGCATGAGGAAGGTGAAGGGAGCCCGTTCGCGGGCTCCCTTTTTTGCGCAGGCTTTGCTGAGGCATCCACGCGTGGCCTGATTCTGCTGTGGGAGGCGTGATGCATTTGCACTGCAATGCAACAAAACTGCAGAAAAAGCTGGATTAAAGTGATGCCTCACGATAAATTGCGCACCCCCCGTTGCTCGCCGCCGCCCGCACCCCGCCCATGCGTGATGACAAAGACCCCGGAACCCTGGAGCTGACCCTGCCGCGCAAGCGCGGTCGTCCGCCCAAGTTCGGGTACGCAATGAGTGATGCACAGCGGGCTGCGCGCTACCGTGCGCGCAGGGCAGGGCAGGCCAATCACGCCGATGTGCGCTCCTGTTCGGACATGGTGCTGCTGGACAAGATCCGCGCTGCGGTGAGCGCCCGTGATACCGAGCTGGCCGGTTTTCTCGTCCACGTGCTGTGGCAGCGATACCCCCTGCAGCTGAAATAGGCCCTCGCCGGGGTGGCCCTTGTCATCGAGCTTGTTGATAATGCGGGATTCAGGTTGTTCCCGCTGGCGCGCCCGGGATGGCAGGCGCGCATGATCGAACGGTTCCCAAGATGACCACCACCAGCGACACCACCACCGAAGCAGCGCCGAGCGGCGCTCCCCTGTTCTACACCCGTCCGGTGCCGCTGCAGGCCGATGTGCACGCCGATCTGCGCGTCCTGCCGGGCAAGCTCGAGTTCGCCGCCGGCAACAACGCCATTCCGCTGGTGCTGGGCGAGTTCTCGCTGGCGCTGCACCACTTCCCGATCCTGTTCGCCGGCCCGACCGCGGTGCCGATGGCCGCCGTCGGCGTGTCGGAAGAGAACCTGTTCATCAAGGACGGCCTGTGGGAAGACGAGGCCTACGTCCCGGCCTACCTGCGTCGCCACCCCTTCATCTTCATCGACACCGGCGCCGACAACGACTTCCTGCTGGGCATCGATGAAGAGAGCCCGCGCGTGGTCAAGGGCGGTGACGAAGGCCAGCCGCTGTTCGTCGACGGCAAGGCCACCGACATGGTGCAGCAGGCGCTGGAGTTCTGTGGCCAGTTCACCCGTGAGCACGAGCAGACCCAGGCCTTCTCCAAGGCCCTGATCGACAACGGCCTGCTGGTCGAGCGCAACGCCACCGTGCGTACCCCGGATGGCCGCGAGTTCAACCTCAATGGCTTCCAGGTGGTCGACGTCGAGAAGTTCGTTGCACTGCCGGAAGCGACCGTGGTGGAGTGGCATCGCAGCGGCTGGCTGGCGCTGATCCACCAGCACCTGATGTCGCTGGGTCGCTTCAATGACCTGACCCGTCGCCAGGTCGAGCGCCTGGCCGCCTGATCAGTTGGCAGGCATGGTTTCCGCAGTGCGGGAGCCATGCCAGTGCCACAGTAACCGCAGCAGTCGCCGCGCATCGATCCAGTCGGGCGCGGTGTCATGGCCGAGTTCCCACAGATCGGCCGCGATCTCGGCCTGGTCGGCGGCGCCGCAGATCTGCAGTGTTCCCTGCAGGCGGTGCGCATGATGGCGCATCGCCCTTGCATCGTGATCCGCGAGCGCCCGCTCGATACCTGTCAGCTCGCCGTGGATGTCGGCCAGATGCACGGGGCCCAGCGCCGCAACGGGGTTGGGCGGTTCGTCACCAGTGATGGGCGTCAGCTGCAACGCCTGCAGCAATGGTGTGACCTGCAGCGGCTTGGTCAGCATCGCGTCGAATCCGGCCTTGCGTGAGCGCGCCACGTGCCTGCGCCCGGTGCGGGCGGACAGCGCCACCAGCCGCAGCGGCCCACGGGCCTGGCCGCGCAGTTGCCGCGCCAGTGTGTAGCCATCCATGCCCTGCAGGCCGATATCCAGCAGCACGACCGGGCGCGGGGCCTGGCTCTGCTCGGCCAGGGCGTCCGCAGCGCCGGCAACGGCATGCACGTTCGCGCCGAGTCGTCGCAGCTGCTCGGCGATGATCTGTCGGTTCAACGGATGATCCTCCACCAGCAGCAGGTCGAGGCCGGCAAGCGGGCGGCCGAAGGCAGGTTCATCCGGGGCCAGGACATCGCTGCCGGCGGGCTGTACCGGCAGGCACAGGGTGAAGCGGCTGCCGCGCCCCACGACGCTGTGCACAGTGAGGTCGCCGCGCATGGCGCGGGCCAGTTCGCGGGCGATGGAGAGGCCGAGGCCGCTGCCTCCGCGCATCTGGCCGCCTTCGCCCTGCTGGAAGGCACGGAACAAGTGCCCGATGTGCCTGGCGTCAATGCCAATGCCGCTGTCGATCACATCCAGCACCAGCGCCCGGGGTTCGATCGGTGGCGCCAGCTGCACGCGCAGATCGATGCCGCCGACATCGGTGAACTTCACTGCGTTGCCTAGCAGGTTGTCGACAATCTGACGAAGCGCTTCTGCATCCAGTGCGACAACCGGCACAGGATCGGGGTTGCAGTCGAATCGAAGCTGCAAGCCCTTCAGCCGGGCCTGGGGCCGGATCGCGTCCAGCGACTGCCTGCAAAGCGAGGCCACATTGCAGGCACCTGCGCGCGGCCTGAAGCCGCCACCGGCCAGGCGCGAGAAATCCAGTGATCGGTTCAGCAGGCTGCGCAGTGAGCGCCCGGCGGCCGCCGCGGCCGCAAGCAGCTCGCGCTGACCGTTGGCCAGGGGCGATCGGCCCAGCAGATCGATCGACATCAGCATCGCCTGTGCCGAATTGCGCATCTCGTGGCTGACCATGCCTGCCGCGCGGGCATCACGGCGGCGCTCACGCCTTGTGCGACGGGCCGCGACATGCCACAGGATCGGCAGACCGGCCAGCACCGCGGTCAGGGCCAGAAGCCAGTGCGGCGGCGGCATGCGCATCTGGTCGAACATGCGCTGGATCGAGGCGGGTAGTGCCTGGCGGGCCCAGAGTTGCAGCAGGCCGGCATGCTCTTCCAGCGTGATGTCGTGCAGTGCCTGGTCGATGCGCGCCAGCAGTTGGCGGTCAATGCCGCGCACGATCAGGTACAGGTCGGTGGAGAATGCGCTCTCGAAGGGCTGCAGCTGCAGCGTGCCGCCGAAGTGGCGCCGGATCATCGGCTGCAGCGTCGATTCAAGGCCAATCGCAACATCAGCGACGCCGGTCTCGACAGCCACCAGTGTTGCGTGCCGGTCAGGCAGGTGCAGCAGATGGAGCTCGGGGTGATGCACCTGCAGCCATTCGGCATACGGCCCGCCATTGACGACGGCCAGTGTCCGTCCGTCCAGTTGCGCGACATCGTGCGGCAGGCGCCCGCCGCTGCGGCCGGCCAGGACGGTCTTGCCGCCGTGGAAGGGGGGCGAGGCTACAAGGCCGGCGCAGGGTTGGTGCAGCGGCCGCACTGCACCGATGACCAGCACCAAGTCGGCCTGTCCCTGGCATACCGCCGCCACCGATGCATCAGTGCTGGGGTAGGGATGTTCCGTGAAGCGCAACTGGGAGTGGCGTGCCACCAGCGTGGCGTAGCCGTGGGCGAGGGTGGGCAGCGGCGCTGTATCAGCCAATGCCGGTGGCAAGGGGCGCAGCGAGGGTGCTGTCGCCACGCGGACTTCGCGTCCCGCCGCCCAGGGCGGCGACGGCGGGTCCCCGGCCGACACCATCGGCAACAGCAGCAGGACCAGCAGTAGGGTAGGGAGCAGGCGCGGGCGTTGGCGCCGACTCACAGTGACTCCAGCTGCTGCCGCATGGCATAGATCTCCGCATCGTTGCGCAGGCCCAGCTTGCGCAGCGCGGCCTTCTTCTGCGTGCTGACCGTCTTGATGCTGCGATGGCGCTGCTGGGCGATCTCCGAGACGGTGAGGCCGGCCAGCAGCAGGTGAAGCACTTCACGTTCGTTGCGGCTGAGGTCTTCGCTGTCCGCCGGATTCCGGCAGTCGGGGGGCAGGCGGTCCAGCCCCAGCGACACGCGCACGATCGCTTCGGAAAGCAGTGGTAGCGGCTCGGCCTTGCTGACCACGCCCCTGACCCCGGCGTCGATCAGCGGGCCGATGTGGATGCTGGGTGACAGGGTGGCGAAGGCGAGCAGGGGGACGGCTGGGAATGCCGCGCGCAGCAGCCCCACCAGCTCCATGCACTCGCGATCCCCGCGCGCCAGCGTCAGGTCGATGATGGCCACATCCACCGGTGTTCTTTGCAGATCCTGGATGAACGCATCGCTGTGCCCGTGGCTGGCGACGATCCTGAAACGGATGTCCCGGGACAGATGCAGTGCGGTCCCGCGTCGGACGACTTCGTGATCGTCCAGGAGTGCCAGTCGCAGCCGGCGCGGTGCAGGATATCCATTCATGCGCACACAGGTGGTCAGCGCCCGCGGGCGTGGCGACCATTCTGGCGCTGTTGCCATGCCGCACATCGAGTTTGTTGTATTTTTGCGATTATTCCTAAGTATCGATCGTCAATGAATATTGAAGTCGGCAATGTTCATTGATGGGGGCGATGGACGGGGCGGTCAGGTCGATGCGCTGCGCGGCGTGTGTGCGGCGGGCGCCATCAGCACGGTCAGCAGCACGGTATCGCCCTGCGGGCCAGCGTCGAGCGCGGTGGTCTCAAGCGCTTCGATCAATGCATTGATGCGGGCGAGGCGCTCGTGGTCGGCGCGGAAGGACAGGTGGCGGACCGCGCAGTTGCGCTGCGGTCCTTCAAAGCGGGCGGCGGCGTGGGTGGCGGCCGAGGCGAACGCGCGCAGGGTGGCGGCGACCACGCGCGTGGCCACGCGGACGAGGCTCCGCCGGCCGGCCGGGGTACGCACCGCGTCGCGGGAGGACAGCCGTGCCGAGGTCGCCGCGTAGACGGCTTCGGGCCGGCGGCCGGTGTTGCGGTGTTCGGTGATGCGTACCAGGCCGTGCTTCTGCAGGTGCGCCAGGTGGTGGTAGAGCGCTGTGGCGGGGCGGCCCAGTCGCTCGGCCAGTTCGCGGATGCTGGCCGGACCCTCGGCGTCCAGGCGCTGCAGTATCGCCATGCGTGCGGGCGAGGCCATCGCGGCAAGCTGGGCGGGTGTCAGCGTGAGTGCTGCCGGGGTGGCGCGGCTTGCGGCGGGGGAGTTCATAATTCAAACTATAGTTCAAATTTGAATTATATGGGCTCGGGAATGCGCACGGCACGTATCTGGATTGCCCTGGGGAGTCTGTTGCTGGCGGTGGCGGGCAGCGTCGCGCCCGCTGTTGCCACGGAAGTGGCAGGCGGCGATGCCTCAGGCAACGCGAACGGCGCACTGGATGCGGCCGTGATCCAAGGCATCGACCGTGGCGTCGGCCAGGTCATGCGTCGCTTCAATGTTCCCGGTGCGGCGGTGATGGTCCTCCAGGACGGGCGCCTGATCCACGCCAAGGCCTATGGCCAGCGCGACAGGGCGCGGGGCCTGGCGGTGCGTACCGACACACCCTTCGAGATCGGCTCGATCACCAAGCAGTTCACCGCCGCTGCGATCGTGCAGCTGCAGGAGGCCGGCAAGCTGACGCTGGACGATCCGCTTGCGAGGTATCTGCCGGACGCCCCGCATGCGCACGAGGTGACCCTGCGCCAGCTGCTGTCCCACACCAGCGGGCTGCACGATTATTTCGATGGGCCCGAACAGGAGGTCGATGCCCTGGTGACGCAGCCCATTGCATTTGATCGGCTGATCGCGCGCGTCCGCGATCGTCCTCTCGATTTCGCACCGGGCAGCCGCTGGTCGTACTCCAATACCGGGTACATCCTGCTCGGCCGGGTGATCGAGGTGGTATCGGGCGAACGCTACGTCGACTATGTGCGCCAGCATCTGCTGGAGCCACTGGACATGCGGCACACCTTCACCCACGCCGATACGGAGCGACTGCAGGGCATGGCGGTGGGGTATCGGCACGAGGCGGGCGTCCTGCGCCGATCACCCTATTTCCACCCGGACTGGAGTGGTGCTGCGGGCTTTCTGGTCAGTACGCTGGACGATCTGGCGCGCTGGGATCGTGGCCTGAGCGGGGGGCGGGTGGTCAGCCAGGCCGGCTACCGCGAAATGATCACGCCGGTTCACACCGCTGAGGGCGGTAGCGCCGACTATGGGCTCGGGTTGTTCATCAATGCGGTCTACGGCCAGGCCAGGATCGGCCATACCGGCGGCTCGCAGGGGTTCACCACCGCCGACGAGTACTTCCCCGAACTTGGGCTGCGCATCATTGCCTTCACCAATCTGGGAGACAAAACGCCGGAGGCCGGCATCACGCTGACCAATGCGGTCTTCAGTGCGCTTCATCCCGCCATCGTCGCTGCGTGGAGCCAGCCTGCGCCTGGCGAAGAGGCCACCGTGACGGCACGGGCACGGGCCACGTTTGAACAGTTGCAGGCCGGGCATGGCTATGCGGATTTCAGCGCGAACCTGCGTGCAAGGCTGGAGGCGGGGCTGGGTGGTGGGCTGGCGAAGGCGATTGGGCCCTATGGCAAGCCGGACGCCCTGGTCTTCAAGGGCAGCCAGGCCAGCGAGAAGGGCACGATGTACCGCTACGTGGCGACGTTCGGCCCCGGCGTCTTCATGCCTTACATGATCCGCCCCGACGAAGAAGGCAGGGTTGCAGGGTTCGCGCTGGATTGAGTGCTGTGGGTGGGCCGGATGGGGCGGCCCGTCGATCAGCAGGTCTTGCGCGTGTGCGTCTGATTGCGAGGACTGTCGTCCGCTCCCGGCGATGCAGTAGCGCGGCCACCGCTGATGGCGTGCTGCACGGCCCGCTGCAGCTTTTCGAGATGGAACGGCTTGGCGACGAACGGGGCGCCGCGATGCCGTGCCGGCACCAGCTGGTCATAGACCGCCGACACGAACAGATAGGGCACGCCAAGCTCGGCCAACCGATCGGCGACGGGAAACACCACGCCGTCGCGCAGTTCGACATCCAGCACGGCGCCGTCGAACTGCCGGGCGTCGAGCAGCTCCAGTGCATCGAACACGCTGTAGGCATGCGTGACCTGGTCGCCCTGTTGCTGCAGCGCCTGCTCCATCAGTGTGGCCAGGTCGAACTGGTCCTCCACCAGCAACAGGTTGCAGGTGTGTGGGCGGGATTCGGGATGCATGCCGGTGGTGCCTGTTTCACGTGGGGAACCGCAGTGTGAGGTCTGCCGCATCAACACCGTGGATGCGCGGTGTCAGCCCGGTGCGAAGTGCTGGTCGAGCGGCCGCGCAGCGCCGTAGCAGGAAGTCATCGCACCGACTGCGGCACCCGTCGCAGCTTCCGGGTGTCATACCCCATCGCGGCAATGCGCTGCACCGCCTGCTGGTAGTCGCTGTCCGACACCTGCGGCGTGCGTGCCATGTACCACACATAGTCGCGCTTGCTGCGCGCCACGATGGTCTGGTCATAGTCATCAGCCAGCCAGGCGATGATGTACTCGGCCTGGATCGGCCAGATGAACTGCATGCCCCACACCGCGCCGTGGCCTTCCTTTTCGACCCGGCCGATGGGATGCATCGATTTCTGTGGCGCGTCGAAGCTGCCCTTGCGATAGGTGAAGGTGGTCTGGATGCGCCCATCGGGCCGCAGTGCGTAACTCTCGACCGCATCGAACGCCTCGCGCTCGGGACGCGAGGGAATGTGGGCGATCACGTACCAGTCGCCCATGAAACGCGGCACGTCCACCGATGGCGGGCGTGGCAGGGGGCGTGTGTCATTGGAGCTGCAACCGCTACCGAACAGTCCGACCGCCAGCAGGGGGAGCAACGAGAACATGCGCATGCGACACCTCAGCGGGGACGGAACAGGTAATGGGCCACCAGCCACTGCTGGCCATCGTCGTAGCCGAACAGTTCGGCGCAGGCCATCCAGAACATGCGCCAGCGCTGCCACCAGATCCGTGCGGCCGCTTCGCCGTAGGTAGCAACGAGCACCGGCATCACGCGGTCGCGGGCCGCATCCTGGTTGGCCAGCCAATGATCGGCGGTGCGCTGGTAATGGGTGCCATCGATCAGCCAACGCTGCTCCAGCTGCAGGTCGTGCTGGAAATGCAGCAGGGTATCGGCCGCCGGCATCAGCCCGCCGGTGAAGAAATGCCGGCCCATCCAGTTGTCGCCGCCATCGGTTTCGAACGGATACATCAGCGTGCGATGCGCGAAGATATGCACGAACAGTGCACCGTCCGGCTTCAGCCATTGCGCGATGCGCGCGAGCAGGCGCTGGTAGTTGCGTACGTGCTCGAACATCTCCACCGAGACGCAGCGGTCGAACTGCGCGTGTGGCAGTTCCAGCTGGTTGACGTCGCGGGTGAGCACCTCGACGTTATGCAGCCCTCGCGACGCGCACTGCGCCAGGATGTGCTGGCGCTGGCTGTTCGAGTTGGACACGGCGGTGATCCGGGCGAGCGGATAGCGCTCGGCCATCCACAGGGTCAGCGAGCCCCAGCCGCAACCCAGCTCCAGGATGTGTTGGCCATCGGCCAGCCCGGCACGTTCACCGTACAGGGCCAGCATCGCGTCTTCGGCCTGGTCCAGCGTCTCGTTGCCGGTCGGGTAGTAGCAACTGCTGTACTTCAGCTGCCTGCCCAGGCAAGCCTGGAAGAAGGCGGCGGGCACCTCGTAGTGCTGGCGGTTGGCGGCATCGGTATGCAGCGCCAGTGGGCTGTCGGCCAGTTCGGCGATGCGGCGGTTGAAGCGGGCCGACTGGCCCTCGATGCCGCCCTCGGCTTCCTCGTGCAGGCGCTGCGCGCACAGGCGCCGGATGCCAGCGCGCAAGGCTGCATCCGGAACCCAGCCGCGCTCGGCCCAGGCGATCAGCCCGCTCTCACCCGCTTCGGTGGGGTTCTGTGACGGGATCGCGTTCATGCAGCGTGCTCCTTGGAGGGGCGTGGGAACCAGGGGAAGAACATCGGGGTCGTGCGCTGGTAGTCGCGGTAGTCATCGCCGCGACTGCGCAGGGCCTGCTTTTCGGTGAACGGAATGCCGCTGAGGTAGCACAGGAACACATACATCAGCAGCGGACCGGCCCAGGCCAGCCACCACAGCGGCGAGCCGACCGCCAACAGCACATAGGTGAACCAGTGCAGCCATTCGAAGAAATAGTTCGGGTGCCGTGAGTAGCGCCACAGGCCATCCCGGCAGGTGCGGCCCTTGTTGGCCGGGTTGGCGCGGAAGCGGGCCAGCTGGCGGTCGGCCAGCGCTTCACCGCCCACGCTGAGCAGCCAGGCCCCCGCAGCGGCCACGATCCAGATCGACAGCCCGGGCCGCGGGTTGGTCGCCACCGCCACGAAGGGCAGGGCGAACAGGATGATCAGCAGGGCCTGGGCCATGAAGAAACCGAAGATCTTTCCCTGGTGGCCATGCCAGTGCTCGCGCAGGTAGCGATAGCGCCCGTCCTCTGCCTCGTGACGGACCCGGTGCCACAGATGCAGTGCCAGGCGGCTGCCCCACAGGCCGCCGAACATGCCCAGCGCCACCCGCGGCATCAGCGCGCCATCGCCGAGCAACGCAAGCAACAGTGCAGATGCGCCGACGCCCTTGGCCCACAGCACATCGACTACACCGATGTTTGTGTGGCGGCGTTGCCAGGCCCAGCCCCAGCTCATTATCAGCACGGCGTACAACAGCACCCACAACAGGTCGATCATGACGGCGCTCCAGCGAGGGGGGGCTGCGGCGCGCCGCGCGATCCGCGCCGGGCACGGCTGCACAGCAGGGAAAGCGCGATGCTCCAGCCAATGCCGAGCACGAGCAGGCCGTGCCATGCCGGCGCTGCGAACTGCACCGCGTCGAAGCCGCGCGCAGCAGAGAGGTAGGCCAGCGGCGCCAGCAGCAGGCCGAACAGCATCGGCAGCGCGACGTGCCGCTGCAGGAAGCGCATCGAAGTGGTCAGCGTCATCGCGAACGCCGCCCACAGCGCCATGATCCACGGCGGCGGCGCCCAACCGAACGCGGCGGCGGCATAACGCACCGTGCCGCTGGCCGCCGCGCTGGCGTCGACCAGCCAGGCACAGGCCAGCGCCCATGCCAGCAGCCGGAGGTCCAGCCTCGGCTGTGGGGACGTGAGCAGTTGGCTGCCGATGTACAGCGACGCAGCCAGCAGTGCGGGCCATTGCCAGCCGCGACCGGCGCCGGCCACGGCGCTCAGCCAGACCAGTTGGTTGCCGAGCAGGTTGGCCCAGAAGCGGTGCATCTCAGTGCCCACCGTCCGCATCCTGGATCGGCCGATGGCCGGGGCGCGCCAGCAGCAGGTGCGAGACACCGATCGAGCGCTCGAGGAAGCCGCCCTCGCAGTACGCCAGGTAGAACTCCCACAGCCGGCAGAAGCGCGCGTCGAAGCCTTGTGCGTGCACTGCCGGCAGCTGCGCCAGGAAGCGCTGGCGCCAGGCGCGCAGGGTCAGCGCGTAGGAGTACCCGAAGTCCTGCTGGGCGGTCAGCTGCAGGTCGCTGGATCGGGTCTTGGCCGCCATGATCGCGTTGATCGATGGAATGAAACTTCCCGGGAAGACGTAGCGCTTGATGTAGTCGACGCTGCGCCGGGCCTGCTCGTAGCGGTGATCCTCGATGGTGATCGCCTGCAGCAGGGCCACGCCGTCCGGCTTCAGCAGGCGCTGCAACGTGGCCATATAGGTATCCAGGTACTCGGCGCCGATGGCTTCGATCATCTCGATCGAGACCAGCTTGTCGAACTGGCCCTGCAGGTCGCGGTAGTCCTGCATCAGCAGGGTGACCCGGTCCTGCAGGCCGGCGGCCTGCACGCGCGCGGCGGCCAGCGCATGCTGTTCGGCGGAAATGGTGGTGGTGGTGACGTGGCAGCCATAGTGCGTAGCGGCATGCACGGCGAAGCCGCCCCAGCCGGTGCCGATCTCCACCACGCAATCGCCAGGGCTGAGCCGCAGCTGCTGGCAGATGCGGTCCAGCTTGCGCCGCGAGGCCGATTCGAGCGATTCGCTTTCATCGGAGAACAGCGCCGACGAATACATCAGGTCCGGCGACAGGAACAGGGCGAAGAAGTCGTTGCCGAGATCGTAGTGCGCGGCGATGTTGCGGCGGCTGCCTTCACGGCTGTTGCGGCGCAGGCGGTTCCAGCCGCGCAGCAGCCAACCGCCGACGCGGGCCGGGCCGTGTTCCATGCTGTCGAGAAGATCGCGATTGCGTACCAGCAGCCGTATCAGCGTGACCAGATCGTCGCAGCGCCATTCACCATTGATGTAGCTCTCACCTGCGCCAACGCTGCCTTGCGCGGCGACCTTGCGATAGAACGCCGGGTCGTCGATGGTGACGGTGGCATGCAGTTCGCCCCCGGCATCGCCAAGCCAGACTTCGCCGAGCGCGTCACGCACACACAGCCGGCCCTCGTGCAGCGGGGCGAGCTGGGCCAGCAGGCGGCGGCGCAGGAAGGCATCCAGTGCGCCAGGGCGCGGCAGCGCGACCGAAGGAGTCATCGAGTTCATCGCGGTTTCCCGGCAAGGTTGGGGTGGTCGTGGACGGGGTTGCGCTTCAGCCACAGGCGCAAGGCCTGCCAGTGGATCGCGCCCACTACCTGCAGCGTCATCAGCGGATAGCAGGCAAGCACCCGGGCCAGGCCGGGGCCGTCCAGTGCGCAGCGCTGCATGGTCTGGGTGGCATCGAACTGGCGGACACCGTCGCGCCAGACCTGCATGTGCACGCGCAGGTCATCGCCGGGCACGTTGAAGCGCCAGTCATAGCGGCAGTCCATCGGCATGAAGGGCGAGACGTGGAAGCGCTTGTCGAACTGCCAGCGCAGCGAGGTGCCTTCATGGGTGGCCGTGGAGATCGGCAGCACATAGGCATGCCGTTCCTTCCACGGGGTGTTGGTGATCTCGGCCACGATGCAGTCCAGGGTGCTGCCATCGGGCTGGTAGCAGTAATAGAAGCTGACCGGATTGAACACGTGCCCGGCGAAACGCAGGTGGGTAAGAAGGCGCACCGGGCCGGCAGGCCGGAAGCCGAGGGTGGCCGCGGCGTGGTCGCGTACTGCATCGGCCAGGGGCCGCGTGGAATCACCGAAGTAGTCGCTGCGGCGGAATTCGGCCAGGTTGCGCCGATTGATCGACCACAGCCAGCGGCCAGCGAACACCGTATCGAGCTCGTCCAGGTCGAGCAGAAGCTGTGCGATCGAGTAACGGAACGCATGCGGGTGCGGGTGATGCCGCCGATGCATCACCTGCCCGAAATATAGCGCGCTGGCGCTCATGCCGCGACCTCGCCGGCCGCCGGCAGCAGCCGGTGCGGCTCGCAGGCACGCAGCGCATCGACCACGCGCCGCGCACTGCGGATTCCATCCTCATGAAAGCCCCAGCCCCAGTACGCGCCCGCAAACCAGGTGTGGCGACGGCCCTGCAGCTCGGGCCAGCGCTGCTGGGCACGGACGGCTGCGTGGTCGTGCACCGGGTGGGCGTAGCGCAGCGTGCGCAGGACCTTGGCCGGGTCGATCGCCTCGCTGCGGTTGAGCGTCACCACCAGCGGCGTGTCACCGGGCAGGCCCTGCAGCAGGTTCATGCAGTAACTGACCGTGCAGGGCGCAGACGGGTCACGCGGCACATGCGCGTTCCATGCGGCCCAGGCCTTGCGGTTGCGTGGCAGCAGCGTTGCGTCAGTGTGCAGCACCGCTTCGTTGGGCTGGTAGCGGATGGCAGCGAGCACCTCGCGTTCGACAGGGTCTGCGTCACCCAGCAGCGCCAGCGCCTGGTCGCTGTGACACGCCAGGATCACCTCATCGAAACCCTCCACGCCGGCAGCACTGTGCACGCGCGCACCCCACGGCATGCGCTCGACCGAATGCACCGGGCACTGCAGCCGCTCACGCACGCGCCAGCGGGCGCGCAACGCGTCGACATAGCGCGCCGAGCCGCCGCTCACCACGCGCCAGGGCGAGCGCCCGGTCATCTGCAGCATCTGGTGGTTGGCCATGAACAGGGCCAGGTAACGGGCCGGGAACTCCATCACCGAGCGGGTAGGGGAGGACCACAGCGCCGATGCCATCGGCAGCAGATGCTCTTCGATGAATGCCTCGCCGTAGCGCTGGGCATGCAGGTACTGGCCCAGGGTGGGGCCTTCATCCTCGGCCAGCAGCAGGGGCGCGTCCCGGTAGAACCGGCGCAGGTCGGCCAGCATGCCCCAGAACCGGGGTGACAGCAGGTTGCGGCGTTGGCAGAAGAGGCCGTCCAGCGAGGTGGCGTTGTACTCCACGCCGCTGCGCTCGCTGTGCAGGGAGAAGCTCATCGTCGTCGGTTGGGACACCACGCCCAGTTCGTCGAACAATGCCGTCAGCAGCGGATAGTGCAACGGATTGAAGACGATGAAGCCGGTGTCCACCGCCATCTGCAGGCCATCCACCTGTACGTCGTGGGTGTGGGTGTGGCCGCCCAGATAGTCGTTGGCCTCGAACAGCGTGACCTCGTGTTCGCCGTCCAGCCACCAGGCGCTGGCCAGGCCCGCAATGCCGGAGCCGATGATCGCGATGCGCATGTCAGTACCTCGCCTTGGCCAGCACCCACTCGGGAATCGGCTTGAGGCCCTTTACCAGGCCAAGGGCCGCCATCACGCGCAGGCCGTACCAGGTCAGGTCCACCTCCCACCAGCGGAAGCCCTGGCGGACGGTTCCCGGGAAGAAGTGGTGGTTGTTGTGCCAGCCTTCGCCAAAGGTAAGCAGGGCCAGCCAGAGGTTGTTGCGGCTGTCATCGCGGGTCTCGAAACGGCGCCGGCCGAATCGATGCGCCAGCGAGTTGATGGTCACGGTGGCATGGAACAGCACGATGGTGGAAATGAAGAAGCCCCACACCAGCAGCTGCGGCCCCGAGGTGTGCAGGCCCGGCGTCCAGCGCTCCAGGGCGGCGCCGAGCGCATACAGCGCTGCGGCCAGCAGTACGGGAACCGCGGTGTCGAAGCGATCCAGCCAGCGCAGTTCCGGGAAGCGCGCCAGGTCGGGAACGCGCGACAGATCCGTGGCGAAGGCCTCGCGGGTCAGGAACCAGCCCATGTGGCTGCGCCAGAAGCCGCCTTCACGCGGCGAGTGCGGGTCCAGCGGCTGATCGGCATGTCGATGATGATGGCGGTGATGCGCGGCCCACCACAGTGGTCCGCGTTGTACGCTGGCGGCCCCGATGACAGCGAATACGAACTGCACCGGTCGCGACGCCTGGAAGGTGCGATGCGAAAAGTAGCGGTGGTAGAACGCGGTGATCGCGAACATGCGCACGGCATAGAGCGCCGCCGCAACGATCACTGCGGTCCATGACACGCCCACCCAGATCACCGCCAGGCACGCCACATGCATCAGTGCGAACGGTACCGCGCGCAGCCAGTCGATCCGCCCGGGGCGGTCGACGGCGCTGTCTGCAGCGCTGCCGGTGTCGACCCAGCGCTGCACTGTGCGCAGCAGGCGCCAACGGCGACGGGGGAGGGGCGCTGCAGAGGCCATGAGGGGTCTCGAAGGGGGTCGTGTGTTCTCTCTACGCAGCACAATGCCCACTGGATGCGTGCTGCCGCTGTTAGTTTTGCTTCACCCGGACGTCACGCCGCAACCGGCGACGAGCCGTTGCGCCCAGGCCTGCTGCCATTCGCTGGCGCTGCTTGCGCGCGCAGCGCTGGCGAATCGAACCACCACCTGCGGATAGTGGCCCCGTGCGTCGCGCAGGTTGCTGGTGCCCTGGAACTGCAGCAGTCGTCGGTCGGTATCGGCATAGACCAGCTGCAGGCGCGGTGCGATGCCGCCATACCAGGTGTCGAGGCTGACCTCGATCTGCTGCGCGCCCACCCCCTGCCAGCGCAGGGAGCCAGTGCGGCGAACCTGTACAGGGAAATAGCGCTGCCGGCCTGGAACCAGGAACGGCAGCGAGATGCGCTCGCCGCGCATCAGCGCCGGCCAATGCTGGCGCACGGCGGCGTCAAAGCCGGCATCGATCACGGCATCAGCGGGCAGTTCCAGGCGGCGCTGGCGCGATGGCGCATCGGCATCCTCCTTCCAGTCGATCAGGACACTGCCGCCGGCCACCTCGATCTGCACCTTCTGGCCGCTGCGCAGATCGTCCAGCGAGTAGCCGCGCGCCTGCGGGCGGGATGTCGCGGGCAGGTGCTTGCGGGCGAAGGGGCGCCCATCCGGGCACTGGTACAACACCCAGCGTTCGGCACCGTCGCTCGCGTCGCGCTGCCAGTGCACTTCGCGATAGAGCGCCGGCCCCTGTGCGGAGGTGGCAATGCCCTCGGTGCGCAGCCAAGGGGCCGCCAGCGCGGCATGGGGCAGGCAGAGCAGCAGCCAGGCGGCACGCATGGGGGTTCATCCGGAGAGGGAGGTCAGAAGGCATACGGCGCCGGTGGCCGCTCGGATGCAGCAGGTCGCCTGCATCCAATCGCCACCGGTGCGCGTACAGAGGACAGACCTTCACCTGCCCGCCGCGAACGCAGATGTACCCTGACGCCGCCAGCATTCTCCTCACCTTCGATACCGCACGCATCGTGTCCAGTTCCCAGCAGCCGAGCAGCGAGCCGACGAACTGGGCCGGTGACATGGACAGGGTCGCCCGCCTGCGCGACCGCGACTGTTTCATGCGGATCTACGACCACTTCATGCCACGGCTGTGCGTCTATCTGCGCGGCCTGGGGGCGCCGGATGCGGTGGCCGAAGAGCTGGCGCAGGAATGCCTGCTGCGGTTGTGGCTGCGCGCCGCCGACTACGATGCCGCCCAAGGGGCGCTGAGTACCTGGCTGTACCGGATTGCCCGCAACCTGCACATCGATCGGGTGCGGCGCGAGCGCAGCTGGCTGCAGGTGCAGGCGGCGGTGGAGGACGCGGCAACCCTGGATGTGGTCGAACGCAGCAGCGCCGAACAGTTCGCCGACCAGGCGCGGCTGCGCCAGCGCATCAACGAGCTGCCTGCCGTGCAGGCGCGATTGGTGCGGATGTCCTATTTCGAAGCCAAGAGCCACAGCGAGATTGCCGAGGCGCTGGGCATGCCGCTGGGCACGGTCAAATCGCATCTGCGACGTGCGTTCCTGCAACTGCAGTCGAAAGTGGGAGGTGCGCTGTGAATCCGCACCACCATCTGCACGAATCCACATTGATGAGCTATGCGGCCGGTGCGCTGCCCGCGCCGTTGAGCATCGTGGCCGGCGCCCATCTTGAACACTGCCCGCATTGCCGGCAGCGCCTGCGTGAGGCCGAAGCCATCGGCGCGATGTTGCTGGAGCAGACCCAGCCAGCTGCAAACGATGCGCGCCGCGAGCAGCTGCGCGAAGCGATGCTGATGCAGCTGGCGACGGAGACGGAAACCGCTCCCCCCTCCGCTGCGCGGCCGCTGTTGCAGGAGCGACCGGGGGCGAATCCGGACCATCTCCCGGCGTCGTTGCATCCGTATTTCGGCAGCACCTTGAGTGGCCTGCGCTGGCGCTGGATGGCGCCGGGGGTGCACTGCATCCGCGCCGAACAGATGCCGTCGCTGATCATGCTGAAGATCGCACCGGGCAAGTGCCTGCCGATGCACAGCCACGGACGCAGTGAACTGACCCAGATCCTTCACGGTTCGTACAACGACGCGCTGGGCCTGTTCGCGCCGGGCGATGTGGCAGACCTGGATGAGGAAGTGGAGCACCAGCCCGTCACCGCACCGGGCGTGCCGTGCATCTGCGTGTCCGCGCTGGATGCGCCGCTGGTGTTCAGTGGCTGGCTGGCGCGGAAAATCCAGCGTTTCGTGAAGCTTTAGGGGGAAGACAGTGGCGGCTGCCGGTGCATTGCGGGTTCTGTTGACCGGCGCTACCGGGTTGGTGGGGCAGGGGGTGGCCCTGGCCTGCCAGCGCTCGCACCAGGTGTCTCAGCTGACTGCACTGGTCCGGCATCCGGGCAGCCTCCGCAGTGCCGAGAGCGAACTGATCGTGCCGGAGTTCCTGCACATCGAAACGCTGCAGGATGAGCTGGCAGGGTTCGATGCCTGCTTCTACTGTGCCGGTGCGCCACCGGTAGGCACCGCCGAGGCCGAGTACCGTCGCGTCACGCTGGACACCACGCTGGCCGTTGCCCGGGCGTGGGCAGCGGCCAATCCGCAGGGGTGCTTCCTGTATGTGTCCGGTGCAGGCGCAGATGCGGGCAGCCGGCTGATGCCGCTGCGCATCAAGGGTGAAACCGAGCAGGCACTGCAGGCATTGCCGGTTCGCACGGTGATGTTGCGGCCAGGTGGCGTGCGCCCGGTGGAAGGCACCGGCACCCGCCATGGCCTGCTGAAGCCGTTGTACTGGGGTGGCGCGCCGCTGATGAAACTAGCGGGCGCGATCGCGCCCTCGCTGGTGACCAGCAATCTGGCGTTGGGCCAGGCAATGATCGCGCTGGCCGGCCGGGAGCATCCGCCGGCCACGGTCGAGTGCGCGGACATCAACCGGATCGCAGCGGGAGTGCGCGATCCGGTGGCTTGATCTCAGTGCAGCGCGGCTTCGAGCGCGGTGCGTACCGCCTGCGCCAGATCACTGCGGGTGAACGGCTTGGGCAGCAGCGCGGCCGCACGGCCCTGGCTGCCGACCGCATCGTGGTCACGCGGGTAGCCCGAGGTGAACAGCACCGCGACGTCCGGCCAGCGTTCGCGCACTTCGCGCACCAGTTCCCAGCCCGACATGCCGGGCATCACCACGTCGGAGAACAGCAGGTCCACCGTGGTGTCAGGGCGCTCCAGCAGGCGCAGGGCCGAAGGGCCGTCGTGCGCTTCCAGCACGCGGTAGCCCAGCATGCGCAGCGCGTCCACGGTATGGGCACGGACATCGTCGTTGTCCTCGGCCACCAGGATGGTCTCTTGGCGCGGTGAATAGCCGGCCAGCCCGGTCTGCGGTGCCGTTCCCTCACAGGGCAGGGCCAGCGTCGAGCGCGGGAACATCATGGTGATGCTGGTGCCGCCGCCTTCCACCGAATCGATCAGCACATGCCCGCCGGACTGCTTGACGAAGCCGTGCACCATCGACAGGCCCAGGCCGGTGCCCCGGCCCACCTGCTTGGTGGTGAAGAAGGGCTCGAACACCCGCGCCAGCGTGGCCGCATCCATGCCGTGGCCGTTGTCGCGGACCCGCAGCATCACGTACTCGCCCGGTGCTGCATCAGGGAACAGGGCGGCGTAGTCGTGGTCGAGATGGCTGTTGTCCACTTCGATGACCAGCCGACCGCCGTGCGGCATGGCATCGCGTGCATTGACGGCCAGATTGAGCACGGACGCCTCCAACTGGCTGACGTCGATCTCGATGCACCAGATGTCCTCGGCGACCCGGATGTCCAGCTGCACCAGTTCGCCCAGTGCACGCTGCAGCATGTCATGCATGTCCAGCAGGCGGTCGTTGAGGTTGGCGGCCTGGCTGTGCAAGGGCTGGCGGCGGGCAAACGCCAGCAGGCGCTGGGTCAGGCTGGCGGCGCGGCCTACGCCCTTGAGGGCATTGTCCAGCGCACGGCCGACCATCGCTCCGGGCTCGCCGGCACGCTCGCTGAGCAGCATGGCGTGCTCGACGTTGCCGGAGATCACCGTGAGGATGTTGTTGAAATCGTGGGCGATGCCGCCAGTGAGCTGGCCCACCGCCTCGATCTTCTGCGCCTGCCGCAGCGCATGCTCGGCGTGCAGCCGTGCGGTGGTTTCCACCGCCTCCGAAACCACGGCGGTGACCGCGCCCTCGGCATCCAGCAGCGGGCGGAACGAGAAATCGAAGCTGCGCCGGCCGGTCGGCAACTCCAGGTCGAGCGCATGCAGCGAACTGTGCCCCTTGGCAGCATCGGCAACGGCCCGGTCAACGGTCGCGCCGACGTCATCGGTGCCAGCGAACCAGGGCGACTGCCCGAAACGCAGGCCCATCACCTCGGGCTTGTCGGCCAGCACTGCGGCCAGCGAAGCGATATTGGCGTCCACCACCTGGCCTGCGAGATCCAGCAGCACCTGGTGCTGGAAGCTGGATTCGAAGATCGCCTGCAGGCGTCGCTTGCTGGCCCGCAGCTCTGTGGTGCGGGCCTGCACCTGTCGTTCCAGCAGCTGGTTGTCCTCGCGCAACGCCAGTTCGGCCTGCTTCAACCCGGAGACGTCGCTGCCCAGGCAGATGTAACCCACCACCTCTCCATCGGCGCCGCGTTCGGGTACGCAGTCCATCTGCACGAAGCGTGACTCGCCACTGCGGTGCACCAACTCCACCTGGAAGCTGCTGCGCTCGCCCTGCAGCACACGCTGCAGGCTGGGCAGGGCATGCTCGAACGCGGAAATGCCGCTGACATCGCGCGCGCTACGGCCCAGCAGTTCGGCCAGGCTGATGCCGTGCCAGTCCAGGAATGCCCTGTTGGCGAAGCGGTAGCGGTGTTCCTTGTCGAGCTGGGCGATCAGCGCCGGCACGGCATCGGTCACCTGCTGCAACTGGGCCTGGCTGTCGTTCAGCGCGGCCTGTGCATCGGCCAGCTGGGTGCGTTCGCGGGCTTCCTGCTGTGCCCGCCGGATGGCATCCGGCAAGCGCTGCAGCCGCTGCTTGACCACGTAGTCGCGTGCGCCGCGGGTCAGCGCCTGCACCGCCAGTTCCTCGGTAAGCGTGCCGGAGACGAAGATGAAGGGGGTGTGCGGAATCCGCTCGCGTGCGAGCGCGAGCGCCGCATCGCCGTCGAAGCCCGGCAGCACGTGGTCGGCGAGGATCACGTCGAACGGATGGTGGTCGATCGCCTCGATGAAGGTGTTGCGTGACCACACCCGCTCGACCTCGAAATCCAGGCCGGCGCGTTGCAGCTGTGCGGTGATCAGCTCCGCATCAAGCGCACTGTCCTCCAGCATGAGGATGCGCAGGCGCTCACTGCGGCGCGATCCATCATGCATTGTGCTGCCCCGATCCGTTGGGGCGATGGGGCGGTGGCTGATTGGTGATGCCCCAGAACATGCCCAGCCCCTGGATGGCATCGAAGAATTCCTTGAAATCGACCGGCTTGACCACGAAAGCATTCACGCCCAGTTCGTAGCTGCGCACCAGATCCTGCTCTTCGCGCGAGGAGGTCAGCATCACCACCGGTGTACTGCTCAGCTGCGCGTCACCGCGCACCTGCTCCAGCACCTCCAGGCCGTTCACCTTGGGCAGTTTCAGGTCCAGCAGCACCACCACCGGGCCACCGTGGTTGGCGCCGGCGAACTTGCCTTCGCAGCGCAGGTAGTCCAGCGCTTCGGCGCCGTCGCGTACATGGATGACATCGTTCAGCAGCTGGCAGCGCGACAGCGCAGCCAGTGTCAGCTCGGCATCCTTGGGGCTGTCCTCGACGAGGAGGATCGGCCGCAGGTCCCTCATGGGTGATCTCCTGTGGAACGGGGTAAGGTGAAGTGGATCGTGGCGCCCTTGCCGGGCTCACCCTCGGCCCAGGTCCTGCCGCCGTGGCGGCTGATGATACGGCGTACATTGGCCAGGCCGATGCCCGTGCCTTCGAATTCCTCGACGTGATGCAGGCGCTGGAACACGCCGAACAGCTTGTCGACATAGCGCATGTCGAAGCCGCAGCCGTTGTCGCGCACGAAGAAGTGATCCTCCTCCTCGCTGCGCTCATGGCCGACCTCGATCACCGCATGCTCGCGCTCGCGGGTGAACTTGACCGCGTTGGAGAGCAGGTTCTGCCAGACCAGCCGCATCATCGTCGGGTCGGCCTGCACTTCCGGCAGCGGCGCCAGCGTCCATTGCACG
Source organism: Stenotrophomonas sp. CC22-02 (assembly GCF_004365115.1). NCBI lineage: Bacteria > Pseudomonadati > Pseudomonadota > Gammaproteobacteria > Lysobacterales > Lysobacteraceae > Stenotrophomonas > Stenotrophomonas sp. CC22-02. Next base: position 1,694,057 of record NZ_SOCO01000001.1, read on the forward strand.
TCGCGGCCGGCGTAGTCCAATGCCAGGCTACTGCGCACGTCCTCGGCAAGCACCGCCATGTCCAACCGCGCCCGGCCAAGGGTGGAACGGCCCATCTGCGAGAAGCTCAGCAGATCGTCCACCAGCGTACCGGCCGACTTGGCCGATTCCACGATGGTGTCGAGGAAGCGGCGTTCGGTGCCGTTGAGGCGTTCACCGGCCGAGCTGCCCAGCAGTTCCGAATAGCCGACGATGTGGCGGAAGGGCGCGCGCAGGTCATGGCTGACCGAGTACGAGAAGGCTTCCAGCTCCTTGTTGCTGCGCATCAGCTGTTCGTTCAGCTCGGCCATTTCCTCGGCCTTGCGCAGCACGATGTCGACGATGGCGGTGCGCATCTCGTGCGCGGCATCGCGGTCGGCGTCATTCCACGGCAGGCTGCGCTGCTGCACGGTTTCCTTCCAGGCCTCGAAGGAGCTGCGTGGGGACAGCGCCACGTCCGGTGCGGCGGTCTTGCGTGGATCGCCGCCCCAGCGCACGGTGCGCACCACCTCGGGGCGGAACCACATCAGGTAGCTGTCATGCAGCTGCGAGATGGACACCGCCAGCACGCCGCTGGCCACGTCGGCCAGGCGTACCCCGGGCGACCAGTCGCCGGCCAGATGGTCGGTGCAGTATGTTTCCTGCCCGGCCTGCTGTGCGGCCAGCCAGTCGGCCAGGACCAGCACGTCGGTCGCGGGCGGGCACACGCCCACGCGCATGCAGTCGCCCTTGTGCACGATGGCCGCGCCAGCGGCGCCGGTCAGCGACAGCAGGCTGGTTTCGTCGTGGCGCAGCGCGGCCATGAAGTCCTCGTCGCCGGCCATGCGGGCGAGCAGCTTGACCAGCACCGAGCGGCGCGCCACGCGCTCCTCGATGGCCCGCGCACGTTCCTTCAGGGCAATCTGCAGGGACAGAATCTGGCCCATGAACTCGCACGCAGTGCGCACGTGGTAGGGCAGCCGGCGCGGATGCACCGTGTGGCACGACACCAGACCCCACAGCTGGCCCTCATGCACCAGCGACACCGACATCGATGCACCGGTGCCCATGTTGCGCATGTACTGCATGTGCACCGGCGAAACGCTGCGCAACACCGCCAGGCTGAGGTCGGTGGGCGGTGCGTCGCGATGGTCCTCGGCGCGCATCAGCGGGGCAGGGGTGTAGTTGTTGTCTGCGATCAGCCGTACCCGGTTGCGGCGATACAGTTCGCGGGCCTGGGCCGGAATATCCGACTCGGGAAAGCGCAGGTCCAGGTAGGACGGCAACAGGCCGTTGCCATCCTCGGCCACCACCATGCCGTTCCAGCCCGCATCGAACTGGTAGACCAGGGTGCGATCGAAGCCGGTGAGCCGGCGCATGTGTTCGGCGGCCAGCTGGCACAGGTCTTCCACCGTCGTGGCCGACTCGATGGCGGTCATCAGCTCGCGGATGGCCGGGTAGAGCTCCTCCAGCGAGCCCGGCTGGCCGGGAACGGGCGACTCCAGCTCGACCAGCAGGTCGGTGGCGGAGCGGTGCACCAGCAGTTGATGCCGGCCGTGGCCGTCCAGGTGCACGGCGCCGACATGCGCGCTGCTGCCGACCGCGGCCTGCTGGAACAGCGCCTCGAACGGCGCCAGCACGCCGCCGAGTACCTCGCTGACGTGCTGCATCAGCGGCTCGCCGAACTGCTGCAGCAGCCTGGGCTGGCTGATGGCGCGCTCACGCACCCGCAGTGACTGCGGTTCCAGTACCAGAAGAACACCGTATGGCTGGATTGCGCCCGGCGTATGAATCGGTTCGCGTGCACAACGGGACAGCGCAGCGTCGTGCTTGGACTCAACGGAAGGCATCAAAGGCGGCACTCATGATTCATGGATGACGGGAACATCCCAGATGGGGACAACCCAGCACTGCATCCGGTATCCGGTGATGGTGAAGCAAAAGCGTGCATTCGCATACCACTTCGTAAGCGTGAAGAGCCTTTCATTGAAAGCTGAATTCTTCATTTTCGCCGTACGGCGACCCCTTGCGTGTTTCGCAGAAGGTACATGCGCGCTGCACGCTCGCTGCACAGCGGGTTGCCTACCGTAGGCCAACCTTCCTGAGCCACCACGACCGTGAACCTGCAGACCCTGCCTTCCATGCCGTATCGCATGCTGCCCGACAGCTGCCAGTTCGAACTGCTCGATGTGGATGCGTTGCAGGACCCGGCCAGTGGCCGCCTGCTGCACCTGTACTCGCTGGTGGCCCGCTGCCTGTCGTGCGAAACGGTGTTCAAGGCAGAGGAAGGGCAGGGACTGGTCAGCCACTCCGCATCGCGGGTGGTGCGTTGCCCTGCCGGCTGCGGGCAGCAGGCATTCAAGCCGTCGCTGTTGCGTGCCTGGCAGCCGCAGGTGGCTGCACAGGCTTGAGGACGCTGATGGGTGCTCACAGTACCCCGGGGTTGGCACGCCACACGGCGAAATTGAGTGCCGAGGCGAACGAGATCCAGGCAAGGTAGGGCAGCATCAGCACTGCGGCGCCACGCTGGATGCGCAGGAAGCCGAAGATCGTCGCGCACACTAGCACGATCAGTACAAGGATGTCAGCGAAGGCGAGTGCGCCCAGCTTCCAGCCGAAGAACAGCCAACTCCACAAGGCGTTGACCGCGAGCTGCGATAGATGGAGTGTCAGCGCCGGACGCGCACCGCCCCAGCCGCGCTCCCGCCACACCAGCCAGGCGGCAACCGCCATCATCGCGTAAAGCAGGGTCCAGACCGGCCCAAATACGCTGGCAGGCGGTGCCCAGGCAGGCAGGGCGAGGCTGGCGTAGAAGCTGGCAGCGGACCTGGACGCCCACGCGCCCAATGCGGCCGCCGCAAAGGTGACCGCGAACCATCCCAGAAGACCCAGCGCCTGTGAACTCCGCTTCATCGCGTACAACTCCATGATGCCTGTGCCCCCTCATACGAACAGAGGCGGCAAATGGATGCAGGCCGGGGGCGATCAGTCTGAAGTGCCCGCCGCGCTTCCGTCCTGGCTTGAAGGCAACAGGGAAGGACGCTGGTCGAACCACTCGCGCGCCTTGGCCAGGTGCCACTGGCGCTGGTCGCCATCGAGCTCGATGCCAGCACCCAGCAGCCCCCAGCGCAGATACAGATCGCCACGCTTGCGCTGCTCCAGCAGATCCAGGCGTGCGCGCACCGAGAGGCGATCATTCTCGGCCTGCAGACCGTCGATCATCAGGTGGCCCGGCCGCCAGCGCAGCCTGGCCTGCGCATCGACCTGCCCGGAATCCAGCAGCGACAGCGTCCAGCGCGGATAGTCGGTGCGCGTGGCGAACACCGCCAGCAACGGGCGCGCATCACTCAGGGTCAGATCGGTGGTGGCGTCCACCTGGAATGGGGACTGCGCGTCGATGCGGCCCCGCTTGAACGCAGCACGGCCTTTCCATGCGGCGCTGGACTCTGTGCCGGCCACCTGCACGTTGCGCAGTTCGACGGTGGTACCGGACAGGTCGAAGTGGCGCTGGTTGAAATCGCCGCGGCGCAGGGTTGCGTTCACGTCCACATCGCCGCCCATGTCCAGGCCTGCGACCTTGGCGCTGGCGTTGCGACCCAGCAGGCGCGCCGTGCCATGGCCAACGCGGCCATCGGTGTCGAGCGTGGCATCGCCACTGAGGCTGCCAGTGCCACGCAACAGCCGCAGCTGCGACGACCCCAGGTAGCGGTTGTAGGCGGCCAGATCCGGAATGGTGGCTTCGCTGAAACGCAGCCGGGCGCGTACACCCTTACGCAGTTCCTGCAGGCGTCCGTCGCCGGTCAGGTCCACGGCCAGGTCGCGACCGTCGAACAGGCGCACGTCCTTGGCATCGCTGGGGCGCGCACTGAAGCGGGGCAGCCGGATCGCCAGCTGCGCTTGATTGGGCGTGCCGGCCTTCAGTTCGCCATGCGCGCTGGCGGTGCCGGCCAGGCGCACGCCGGCAACTTCGGCCACGGCGGCCGCTGAGGGAATGTCCACGGTGCTGCCTTCGATCAGCTCGCCATGGCGCAGGCGCAGGTCGGCCTTCAACGTGCCGCCGCCATCCAGCTGCAGCCACGGCTTGCGCACGAACAGGGCAGGGATCCAGTTGAGCGAAGTAAAGGTCCATTCGCCGCGCACGGTGCCGGAACTGCGCTCCAGCAGCTGGGCCGGCGCCTGGAACGGGATGTCGCGCCCGGTGATGTGGATGTCCGCATCGACTTCGCTGCCCGAGCCCGGCTTAGGCGGCAGGCGCGCCTGCAGGCGCAGGTCGTTGGACACATCGAGCTGCAGCGCGAGCAGGCCACGATCGGGCGCGCCATCGCCCAGATAGAGCGGAACCTGCCAGCGCGCGCGATCGCCGGGCTGCAGCTGGCCGTCGATCAGGTGGGCGGCCAGCTGCAGGCGACCGGGCACCGGCGCGCTGGAAATGCGCGGCTGCTGCGCATCGGTATCCATGCGCAGACCCTGGCTGCGTGCATCCACGTGCAGCTGGGCATGCAGGATCTTCAGCTTGGCCAACCCGGGCGCCTGGTCGCGGTAGTGGCGTGGATAACTGAAGCGCGCGGTCAGGTTCATGTCGCCCAGCAGCTGCACACCGTCAAAGCTGGTGTCCGCATCGCGGAACGAGACCTCGGAATCGAACAGTTCGGACGGGCCGCCGCGCAGCTGCTTGAGGAACCCGACCGTGCCCTGGCCCTTGCCGATGATCAACAGCTTGCCGAATCGTGCGCTGCGGATGCTGTCGCTGTGGATCGCGTCGAAACGCAGGGTCCAGCCCTGGTCGCTGCGCGGCGGCGGCGGAATGGCTTCCTCGACACGGCTGATTTCGGCGGAGACTCCCGTGGCCTGCAGCCGGGGCACCCGGACCTCCCGCTTGAACAGGGGAAATACGGCCAATCGGGCGCTGGCACGCTCGGCGTGCAGCACGTAGACGGTGTGGTTGACGTGGCCGCGCATGTGCACGTTCCAAGCAATGACATGTCCGGGCAGCAGCGTGATGGCCGGGCCGGTGGTCATCACGAATTTGTGCGGCTTGCGGTTGGTGACCTGGTCGAACAGCGGGGTGTTGAGGAAGATGTTGCCGGCCAGCAGGTACAGCGCGTAGATGCCCAGCAGGACAACGCCCGCCACGCGCCATCGGCGAAAACGGTGCGGGATGCGCGCGGAAGTAGGGGGCATGTACTGCTCTGCAGGCCGGAATTGCCTCAACTATTGCGGAACCGATGGCGGCGGTACGTGAAGCAGCTACGGCCGCGTGGTTTGTTTCTGCTAGTGTCGGCCTTGGCCACTACGCCGATCCGCGAGGAATCGCATGGAAATCCGGGCTGCCACCGCAGGTGACTTCGACGCCATGTGGGCCATCTTCAGCGCTGCCATCGCGACCGAGGATGCGCTGCCGTTCGCCGGCACCTTCGAGGCCAGCACCTTCCAGAGCCACTGGTTTGGGCTGCAGCCGGCTTATGTGGCGCTTCTGCAAGACCGCGTAGTCGGAATGTACAAGATGGGCGCCAACTTCCCCGATCTGGGGGCGCGCGTGGCCAGCGCCACCTACGTGGTCGATCCGACAGTGCAGGGGCGCGGCATTGGGCGGGCGCTGGTGGAGCACAGCCTGGACCGGGCGAGGGCGGAAGGCTTCCTGGCCATGCAGTTCAATTACGTGGTCAGCACCAATGCGCCAGCGGTTGAGCTGTACCGGAGGCTGGGGTTTGCCGTGGTTGGAACGCTACCGGAGGCATTCCGGCATGGAACGCTGGGGTTGGTGGACGTGTTTGTGATGCACCGGTTTCTGTAGCGGCCTGGAAGGGCCGGGGCAACAAACTGCCAAGAATGGTGCGGCAGGCGACGCCCACTATTTCCTGCCGCCGTGATTTCTCGGCACGCTTTCTGCGATTTCGGTCACGAGGGCAATCATTACCCGACAGATATATCGGAATAACCCTACATAGATGGAGGTCGGATTAGTCCAGGGTCACCTGACCCCACATTATCCAACTGGGCAGGGAACGGACATTTCCATTTTCTGATGCCCTCAGAACGTAGGGAGATGAATATGAGTGTGAAATCGGGTCGACGTGCCGTTGCGATTATGGTGGTAGGAGCCTCGGTGCTATTCTTGCCAGGCTGCAATCTTCATGTAAAAAGCGTTCGAGCGTACGGCGAATGCTCTGGAAAGTCGGGGGCAGGAGGAGAATGCAAGGCGGGAGCAGAAGTGATCTGGGAAGGTGGTGGAAAGAGGAACTTCCTCGCTCAGCTGGTCAACGCCCTGCCAGATGCGGCGAGTTTTCAGCTGGACACCAGTGGCTCGACGATTCCCTATCCCAGCAGCGGATCCGTTACTCTCCAGGTGAAGAATTCCGCAAGTGGCGCAATTGTCGCAGCCCAGCAGTTCCAGTGGGTCAAGACTGGTACCGTCATCAAACTCGCCAACGCCGACAGCGCCAATAATTGGCTCTACGCCAACATGGGAGAAGGGGATGCGCTGTCCTACGATCTCGTTCCTTTCCGCTCCAGATACGGCGCTGGGCCACAGGTCATAGCCGGGCAGGCCAAATACGAAGGAGCCACCCAGGCAAGCTATACCGTGCAGTTCAGCGGTGGAAGCTGCTCCATACACAACACAAACCAGCCTTGCCCCATCCAGTAGACTAGCTCAGCGGGTCTGATTCAATCGAGTCAGACCCGCTGCAACGCAAGCCTCAAGCCACTAGCAACGTAGAGCGAGCATGATCTGGCGAACATCCTGCGTCTTTGTATTCTGCTCTTTCATTGGTGCCTGCGCCTTGCAGCCAAAGAGCATTCCGCCGCAGGTCTCATCCGCAGGTTACACATCGGTCAGCTCGACCCTTCTGGCAGGCTGGATCTACCTGCGCAGTGAGAGCCATCTACCTGGATCGAATCTGGCGTCCGGCACCCCTGAGATCAAGGTATGCGAGTCTGTCACACACAGCATCCAACTTGAGATCTACCCGGGCGTCGAGCCAGATGTTGAAAGAACCTGCCGGAACATAGACGCCTCCGCCACCGAAGCGGAGCGATGGTTCCCTAAGCGCAGCATCCGCTATTCGGTCATCATCGTGCCTGAAGGGCAATCCATTTCCGTGAGCAGGTGGAGTTTCGGATATCGATCGGCGCACCTTGCGTTGGCGGTGGCGGCATTCGGTAACCAAGAAAGACGAGAGGGAAATCTTGTTGATCTAGTGGCGCATGAGACCTTTCATATACTCGGTCGAATTGCCGGGGATGCCCGTGGGCAGGATGAGTACTATGCCTACTACGCGGGCTTGTGCGCTCAGCTCGCGGTTCTTGGATCGATTCCCGAATCCGCCTTGCCAGGAGCCCCGCTTCAAGGGGGTGTGGATGAACCAACGCGGGCATCTTCAGATTCGGCGTATCGGGTAAGGCGTGAAGCCGTGCTGCTGTCCCACGATGGATCGATCAAGGCGAGCGACGATGGCGGCAGAGCACTCGCTCTGCGCTGCATCGAGTTGCAGAAGGTGACAGCGCGGCCAGATTTCAAACGCGGCCCGAACGGATCGTAATGGGTCGTCCGATGTCCTGGTTGAAGAGCGTGGTAGAGCAAGGGGTTCACGGCGTGCGACCGGCACTGGTTCCGCGTACAAACGCCGCTGCCAGCTGCACCGCATCGCTGCTGCCACGATCGCCGCGCAGTGCATGGACCAGTCGGCTGGGCGTGACGCCGGTCCAGCGCAGCAAATCATGCGTGGCATGGGCCTGGTCGCTGTAACCGTGACGCGCGGCGGCCGAGGCGATGCTGGCCGCTTCGCCATCCAACGTGCGCAACAGCGCCTGCAGGCGGCGGACACGGGCATACTCTTTGGGTGTCATGCCCACAGCGGCCAGAAAGCGCGTCTGCAGGCCGCGCAACGAGATGCCAATCCGGCGTGCCAGTTCGGCGATACGCAGGTCCCCCTCGATGGCATCCAACGCCGCAACCGCCTGTTCAACGCGCTGATCCAGGGCGAAGCTGGCGCAGCGTTCGCGCAGGATCTGCCAGAGCGGCTCTGCCGAGCCACTGGCTGCGCTGGCGCGTGCGGCCGTGCTGAACACTTCGGCAAAGGCAGCATCCAGTGTGTAAAGGTCCGGCGCCTGGTCTCGAAGCCCGGGCAACCGAGGGCCAGCAACCAGAGCGCTCGCTGCCGGCTGCAGCCGCACCCCGATGCAGAACACCGCGCCGACGGCCTGCAGACGGATCGGACCACATTGCTGAGCCGCAAAACAGAACGGCAGATCGGAACGGATCCGGCCATCGGCCCCATGCAGATGCAGCGGCACGCCAAGCTCGGCAATCAGCTCGCAACGGCCATCCGGGTAGATGACCTGTACGTCATTCCCGGGCGCCTCGTCCCGCAGCCACCACAGGCATTGGACATGCCGGCGCAGATCGTCGGGGGCAGGGTGCTCGAAGTAGTCCATGCGGCATCGGACGCCATCCTGCGCGTTTTTACAAGCGCCTCCGGGGCTGGCGCGCTAGCCTGCGTCCAAGCCATCCAGGAGGTCAGGGCATGTTGAAGTCGACGTTGGTGGTGCTTGGCGCAGGGCTGGCGCTGGGAAGCAGTGCCGTCACGGCCGCACCAGCCAGGTTTGACTGGCTGGCCGGGCACTGGTGCGGCGGTACAGAGGAGCGCGGGCTTGAAGAGGTGTGGCTGCCCGAGGCCGGCGGCGCGTTGCTTGGCATGTCGCGTACGTTGAGCCAGGGCAGCATGGCGTCATTCGAGTACATGCGCCTGGTGCCGGCAGGCAAGGCGGCCGGCTTGCATGTGCAGCCCAACGGCGTTGCGCCGACCACATTCGTCATTGCCGACCACGGCGAAAACTGGGTGGTGTTCGAGAACCCGCAGCATGATTTCCCGAATCGCATTGAGTACCGGCGCGATGGCGCCGACTTGAAAGCCAGCATTTCCGGGACGGGGGAGGATGGGAAGATTCTGCGGATTCCGTTCGACTATCGGCGCTGTGGTGATCAGGGGGAGGCGGGGCAGGGGCGGTGAGCGGTCCGGCCCCCGATTGTGCTGGTGACGCTGTCGGTCCATCCTCTGGAGCGCAAACCTGCTCTCAGTTGGCGGCAGGCGTTCGACCTCACAGAGGACCCGTAATGACTGCGGCGACCAGATTCCAGTTCCTCGCACCATCGGCGCAACGCACGCTCGTGACAGGCATCCTGGCGCTCACCTTGGTGGCCTGGGTGTGTACTACCGCCGTCCTTGCCATCGGCGGTCGGCCTGATCCACCCAGGCTCCGCGCTGTGGCACCTCTGATTGACGGGCCATGGAAATTTCATGTCGGTGACGATCCGCGCTGGGCGGGTATCGCGGCGGATGATTCGTCCTGGGAAACGCTCGACCTGAGCGCACCGGCCAGCAGCATCGACGGCGACGTGGGGCTGCCCAACTATGTCGGCGGATGGATGGCACACGGTCATTCCGGGTATCAGGGATATGCCTGGTACCGGCGCTCGCTTGTAATTCCAGAGGGCGACCGCGTGTGGGACATCCTCGGGCCCACCGCCGTGGAGGATGGCTACGAGCTGTACTGGAACGGCAAGCGCCTGGGGGGCTCAGGCAGGCTAGGGCAGTCGCCTCGTGTCGTGGGTACGCGGCCGATGATCTTTTCGCTGCCCGCCGATGCCGCAGGCACGCAGGGCGTGATTGCCATAAGAACATTCATGCAGCCCGGCAGCGTTGCCGTCCCTGCGAGCGGCGGCATCCACGTAGCCCCAACCCTTGCCCCGCAACCAGAAAGCCGTGAGCTATATCGCGTGCAATGGTGGCGTACCGTCGCGGGCTACATTGTTGAAGTGGTCGAGCCGCTTGCGATGGCGATGGTGATCGTGTTGGCGCTGTCGCTAAGGCCGCTCAGCAGCCATCAGTCGTTCATCGCCTTCGTTTGTGTCGCGCTTCTGCTCTCTGCCGTGAAGCGGCTCGACAACGCGATCGTCTCCTGGACGGATCTGCTCAGCCTTCCTGCCTACACATGGTTGAACAATGTGCTGTGGATGCCGCTCAGCCTGGCGGCATGGGCGCTGTCGTGGAATCGCTGGGCGCTTCCACCTTCGCGGGGGATCGATGCTGGCGCCCTTGTTCTGGCGGCTCTCGGGATTGCCGGAGGCGTTATGGGGGCGGTTTGGGGCACACAGGTCTTCCGCCTCGGCACACTCGCGCTGCTCGTGCTTGTCGCCGCGCGGATAGCCCGCAATGGGCCAATGCGCGGCATGGCACTGACCGTGCTTCTTGTGATTACCATATCGCAGTACACGAGCGAACTCGGTTCGTTGGGGGTTCCAACGATCTGGTTCCCGTTCGGGATTGGCGTGACGCTGACCCAGTATGTGTATGGAATCGCCATCCCGTTGCTGGCGGTGTTGATCGTGCGTACGGTAGCGACGGCTAAAGCGGTTCCTGGTAGGTGGCAGTGAAACGGCGCCGGTGACAGAGCCAGTAGTGTGGCGGCATTGATCACGAGGGTTGGCCAGGTTCCGATGACGCCCAATCAGGCTCCAGGTCAGAGCAGGAGCTTGGGGCTGGCCAGGGGTCGTGTGGGCTCCTAAGCTCCGTAACATAATATACATTATGCGAAATGATGTATCGGGCGTGATCCGGTTCGTCGGCTCGATCTGGCAATGGCTGCGGCTCTGGCTTGGCTCTTGCCTCCCTGTTGGAACCCCCGACAAGGATGAGCTCGCAGCATGATCAAGATCGATCCGCACGAACGAATTGACCTGGCCGGCATTAGGGCCGGCTTCGGTTTCCAGGCTGGGCACATGTTCACTCCCGAACGTCACCAGCTGAGCCCTGCGACATGGCCTAGTGGTTTCTGACCTGCAACATTGCCCGGGAATGGCGAGTGATGATAGCCAAGGCTGTTCGTTGACAGACATTTCTGCCGCGCTGAAGCAGAGATTCTGGGTGTCCAGGCAGACATTCTGGGTGGACGCTGATCGAGAGCAGAGATTTCTGCGCCTTAGTTGCTGTATTGCAGATGTTTCCACCCTTGATCACCACTGAGGATTCACCTCAAGTTCGTGGGAAGCCCGTACAGCTAGCTTCCCTTTTGTAACGCGTCATCGGGCCGGGCATGGCTGCTACTTGCACATCATTTCATGATGCTTCCGCTGGCCAAAGCACGCTCCAGCGCGGATCTTGCATGCCCGGGTGCTCTAGCGCAGCATGCAGCCATGCTGTCTGCACTTCGGGGATCAAGCTGAGGCTGTCCTTGAATATTTTCGAATGCAGCCATCGCGCCCGCACTTGCACTCCGAAGCGTCAGGTACCATGGCATACACGCTAAGGCTCAACTTCCGAGAATCCCCCAATGAACGAAACTGATCGAGAGATCATGCTGGTTGCCATGGCAATCGTCGGATTTGCGGTCTCATTCGTCTGTTGGGCTGCTTGGCTAGCTCGCAGAACGCGCCTTGCGCGGAGTCAGCGGACTGGCCTCCGGGGCAAATGAAGTCGCCCCGTTCTTTTGCGTGTCAGCTACTAGGAGCGCGGCACAGCGCTATTGTTTTGGGCGTCTGCGAGCCGCAGGCGGACGAACTTCTTTGGATCGCTTGAGCGCCACCTCCAGCTGAGCTGGCAAATCTCGAAGCCCTGAAAGTTGCCCCTCTAGCGCGTCACATCTGCCGCGCAGGATATCGGCAGACTGACTGGCTGTGGCGGCCGCTGATTGGGCGGCCTGGATATCCTGACGCAGCTGCTTCTCAAGGGCCCTGTGTTGTTCGGATGCCTTGCTTAGCTGCGCCTGGAGTTCCTTCACCTCCTGGCGGGCACGATCAACATCGCTGAGCGCCCGATTCTCGACAGATCTGACGTACTCGGTCCAGTCCTCCCTCTCAGATTTCGCCGTCTCTAGGGTCTCCTGAAGCCGGACGTCGAGTTGCTGTCTCGCTGCCTCACTTCGGTCGGCTCTCCGAAGCGCGGTGTCCCGTTGCTCTGTGAGCTCTGAGATCTGCATACGGAGTTGGTCGACTAAGTGCTGGAGCTCTGTAGCTTGCGTAGCGGCAATTCTCTCTCCTGTGAGAGCATCGTCGCGCTCTGAGCGCATTTGCGTCAGCTCGTCAGCTACAAATCGGGACTTAGCCTCCAGTGCATCACGCCGGGCGGCCAGCGACTGCTCAGCCTCTGCAAGCTCTCGATGGGCGGCCTCCCGGGCATGACTCAACGCTAGCTCCCACCATTGTCCGGCGAGTTGCGCCAACACCGCCGGTGCATCTTCTAGGTCCTGACGCGCTGGCTGCAGGCGCGTGCCAAGTCGGTTCCACCACGTCTCCAGCCAGCGGGTCACGGTGTTCGGCGAGCCTGTCCCGAGGTGAGCCCGGATCCGTTCTACGGTTGGGCGTTCGCCCTTGGCGACCAACTCGTCGGCGGCGGTATGGACGTCAGTTTCAGTGATGCCGCGGGCCATGCGAAGTCTCCTGTACTGGCACCCTACTCTGCTGATAACGTACTCACGATAAGTGATGATTATCACGAGTAGGCACCCCATTTCATAGCGTACATTACATACTATGAAGAATAATTACACATCTTCGACCTTGCCAACGACGGCCACGCACCTGGTTTTGCCAGAACAACTGGCCGAACAAGCCGGCGAAGCGGTGCGTGAGCTGCTGGCCGAAGCGGCTGCGGCCAATACTACCCGCAGCTATGCCACCGCCCTGCGCTACTGGGCCGGCTGGCACCGGGGGCGCTATGGCATCGAGCTTGGGCTTCCGGTCAGCGAGGCTGTGGTGATCCAGTTTCTGGTCGACCATATTCAACGTCGACGTGGAGCCGAGCTAGTGAGTGAGCTGCCGGAGGCGCTGGATCAGACGCTAGTGGCCGCCGGGCTCAAGGCCAAGGTCGGGCCGCTGAAGCTCTCGACCGTGGTCCAGCGGGTGGCAGTACTCTCAACCGCCCACAAGCTCAAGCGGCTGGCCAATCCCTGCGAGCTCCCCAGCGTCCGCACCCTGCTCAGTCGGGCTCGGCGCGCTGCAGTCAAACGGGGTGAGCGGCCAACCAAGAAGACCGCAATCACTCGGGCCGAACTCGAGGCCATGATTGTGACCTGCGATGACAGCCTGGAGGGCCTGCGTGACCGTGCCCTACTCTGCTTCGGTTTCGCTAGCGGTGGTCGTCGGCGCAGCGAGATCGCGGCCGCCGACATGCGCGACCTGCGCAGGATTGACGATGAAGGCTACATCTACCGACTGGAGCATTCAAAGACTCAACAGGCGGGCGTCACGACGGATTCGTCGCCGGACAAGCCGATCCTGGGGCGAAGCGCCGAGGCACTTTCGGCTTGGCTGGATGCTGCGGGCATCATTGAGGGGGCGATCTTCCGTCGAATCTGGAAGGCTCGGGTGGGGCCTGCTCTACTCCCTGGTTCAGTGGCTGCAATAGTCAAACGGCGAGCTCGTATGGCGAGGCTAGACGGAGACTTCGGGGCTCACAGCCTGCGATCGGGATTCGTGACCGAGGCCGGCAGGCAAGGTGTACCACTGCCCGCAGTGATGGCAATGACCGAGCATCGCTCGGTCGCGAGCGTGATTGGCTATTTTCAAGCCGGCGAAGCCGTAGATAATCCGGCCGCCCGGCTGCTCAAATAGTCGGGGCATACGAGCTGCTTTCAAAGATCTGACTACCCTGAAAGCTGCTCCCAATCATCCAGCAGATCTTGGCCCCTACTCGAGCCTTGTTTCAAGCTCGCCCAAGGCTGTCCCAACGGTCCGCGCTGCGGCCGCCAAGAGCGCGCCGATGGAAGCTTCACCGTCCTCGATCAAAGAAACAGTCTTGACCAGCGAGGGAACGCGCTCCGGAAACTCGAACAAAGGGCAGCTTGCAGCAAGGCGTGTCCAGTTCATTGAGAGTCGGCGTGCCACTGGCCTGCCGAAAGCTTTCTGAACTAGTAAGCCTTCAGGGAAGCAGACGGTAGCTGACGCTGCGAGGCGCTGTATCTGAAACATTCCTTCAGGATCTAGAGAAGGGTCGCCCATGAGTCCAAGTGCGGCCCCGAATGTCTCGCCGATTGAGCGATCCACTCGGCGCGTTACGACTCCGAGGGCAGCATCCCTCCGCAGCGCGAGCCCGCGGGACATATCGGACAGCGACGAGACAATCTCACTGCTGGCTCCCCAAATGCGTAATGCATCGTCACGCCAAGACGCAATGGTTTGGCTTGGCTTCTCACAGCAAATTGCGGCTGCAGCAAACACCGCAAAGAGCCCCTCAGCGTTGATCCTTGACCTTGCGAGTGGCATCGCGCCATCGTCACTCTGCGCTTCCTGTGGATGCACGGAGAGCGGGAGAGCATTGTACGCCTGCTCGAAGGCGGCGAGAGAGAGCGCGAACCCTGGACCTGTCCCGGAATTGAACTCGAATGCGAGCAGAGACTCCGCAGCGCAGAATCTGACCAACGGAAAGCTAGATGTTCGCAGTACTTCTAGATGAGTGCGATACGTGGGCGACACATCTCCGAGTTGCGAAGCCAGAAGTCCGGCTTTAGCAATGGTGAGTTCAACCCGCATTCGTTGATTAGGCTGCGAAGGTCCAAAACTCAGCCCGGGCTCGGAGGCTTTTCCAAAAGGTACCCTCAATGCTGAGATGTCTGCGTGTGTTGCAATTGCGTAAATGAGATCGCACAGGCCGTTGGTGAATCGAACTAGTGCCTCCCAATCTTCGCGCCCATCCTCATAAGCCTGCTCCGGCAATTCGGGCAGCAGGTCGGTAAGCATCCGTGCGGCGCGCCGAGGTTCACCCCCCATGGCTGCGACATGACTAGCGTCAACCAAGAGCCCGTGTCTTGTTATTTCGAGGCGGTAGTCAGCCCTTACATCCGAGCCTGAGACAAAATAGAGTTCAGCCTGCACCCACCGCTCGAGACGGCAGGCGCAAATTCCGGCCCGCCTGTAGGCGAATGCATCTAGGCGCACTACAGCTTCAGGGTCGGATACAACTTGCTCCCAAGCAGCGAGGGCGTTAGTGTCATCATTGGCCTGGAAGAGTGCGTTGACCCGCTGTTCGCGTATCGTAACGGTCTCTCCGAATGATGACGCGGCGTCCGCCAAAACCCGTAACGCACCTGCATGGTCATGAAGGTACTCGCCTCGGATAATTGACATGGCTCTAGCGACTTCACTTCCGAACTGAGCAAGATTGAAGTGCCGCGCAACTTCTGCAGCACGTGACAGCATCACGCAAGTTGATTCCCAGGCGGCATCACTGGTGCTCAGTGATGCCCACGCGCCGTGCACGAAGGCTCCACAGGAGTTAACCAGAGGCCAGCTAAGAACGGCTTCGAAGGCTTGCCTTTGATCGGCACTGGAGTCTAGATCGAGCCAATCGAGAACGTGTGCCAACGTCTCAAAGTCTCGAACGGACGACGCCTGAAGTGCTAGGTAGAGCTCGATGCTTGTGGCGCTTCCCGGAATGCCATCGGATGAATCAAAGGAACTAGCGATAAATTTACGACCAAACTGTTCAGCAACGTCGGCCGATTCGCCCCTAAGGCCACTGAGTGTGCCAATGGCGGCCAGCTTCGACCTCAATGGAACTCGTGGATTCCGGCTTACCAACAGCTTCAAGCAGCGCATCACTTCCAGTGCTGATCGCGGTTCCGGCTCCCGAATGCTCTCAACTTCATCGGACCAGCGGGCAAGGATCGTCGGAACCGTCTCAGCGTCGATCTGGCTCGCCACCGAGAATTGAAGCTGGCGCAACATTACGCTGACAAATGCCTGGGTTTCAAAGAATTTTTGGCCTTCGGACAACGCGACGTACGGCAGCCAACGTAGATGCTGAAAGACTGCGGCCGATATGGCTTCCTCGCCGATGGTCTCCAAAACACGTGCGCAGTGCGCTAGACGGCTCGCGTCATGCGCGAGATAGGCGTGGAACAAGAGTGCTGCAGCATCGGATACGTGCAGACTCCCGACTCTAGCAATTGCGTCATAAAGCCGGCGGTGGGCAAGTTGCCGGTGCTCCGTTGACCACGCCTCAGCTGCAGCCCCCTTCAACAGCGGCGTCACACTCAGCCGCCCGGGCAAGGTCTGCTCTAGCCATTTGCCATGCAGAGCATCAATGACATCGCCCCCATTTGAGATGCCTCCCACCGCGTTCGCCAAGCTCAGCAGCATCGAACGCGTCAGTGGAAACGTCGCCTCGGCAGCCGTGTACACAAATGCGGCCGTCTCTGCGGTGACCGATCCGCTAAACATCCTGCGTGCAATCTGTTTGGCACTGGTGATTGCGGGCGAACTCGCTGTGACATCGGCTGGCGTGGGCGGCGGCCACCTTTTCGCGGTGAGTTCGATTACACGCACCTGAACTAGCTTTGGATGCCCCCCAGTCGTTCCGCAAATGAAAGCAGCCCATGTTTGAGAAACGCTTTCGGGACAGCCATTGTTGAGGCAGTGGTGCTCGACCTCCTCGACCGACATCTCAGGTACGTCGACGACTTCGATGCCTGCGAGATCAGAAAGCTGCGCCAGTTCAACGGACTCGCCGCGAGCAGTAAGAAGCACGCCACGACCTGCGCGTGCGGCGCGGCCTAGTAGCAAGGCCAGGGTTTGCCCGTATACCGCATATGTTGCCGGGGAAAGATCGATATTGTCGATTACGACGAGTGATGGCGAAGATTCGTCACCGATGCTTGCTGCTATCGCTCTAAGAAGATTGTCAGTGTCAACGCCACTCCGCGATTCTACAAGGAACCACCAAGCCTCTGGGCACAGGGCGCTCGCTATAACTTGAGCTAATGTTGTTTTTCCCTTGTGAATCGTCCCCGTCAGTAAGACAGTCTTGCGTTGCGAGACTTTAAGCCGAACTTGATCGACAAGAGATGCTCTGGTGAGAAGTGCGGCCGGAGCTTGTGGCACAGGTTGCAGCATTACCTTCAGGAGCGCTGAGGCGGGGTCGAAGGCGCCCGCTCGAAGTGCTGTAAGGAATTGCTTGAACTGAAGTGCTGGGACTGGCACATGTTCTGTCGTCGCCCTTTCGATCTCCCTGAGAAGGTCCGCTAGAGTCAGGCGGCGGCTGGTAGACTCCGGCCGCACCAATACATCGCACGCGAATGAGTGAAGCCGGTCGCGGACTGATTCCACATAGGACAATGAAATGTGCGCATCATTGAGGCGGACCACCAGCCGGTCTTCGACGCTCTGCTTCACCTGATTGAGGCCCGGCTGTTCTAGGAACCAATGAACACGGCTGATGAGCTGGTCTTTGACCTGCTCCGTCGTAGCCGTGTTTAGGAACCGTCTTAGAGCACTAGTGCTAGAGAGCTTTGGCAGTAGATATGCCTGAATCCGTGACGCCATGTCAGTATTGGTCTGGGCAATGCGCCATGCTTCCATGCCTGCGACGCCATCGAACTGTGCATCTCGCTCTACTGCGGCGGACGCGGTCGTGATGTAGTGAAGATCTACCCGGCGTGTAGTCTCACGCTGGCTAAGTGTCCAGTAGTTCTCGAGCGCCTCGTGGGACCGTTGGTTGTTTAGCGATATCTTCTCGACCTCATGCTTGACTTGACCGGCGATTGCTCCCCCTGAAGCAATCCGGTCGAGATCCTCCGCTCCCTCGAGGAAGATGACCTCATCCGCCGACCCCAGACGTAACCAGGCGTCGATCGACCACCAAATCTGATAAACAATGCCTCGGATCGAGGCAACGGCTTGCCGTGCAGGGTCTCCTGCCAGTTCGCCTGGATCGGGCGGCGATATTTGCGGGTCATTGAAGTTGGACGACATATGAACCAAAGTATTGGCGTCGATCACCGGCGGTTGAGCGTGAGCTTAGCGCACCAAGCTGGACCGACGTATAGCACGTCGAAATCGCGTGAACCAGTGGATCTTATTTCCAGGAGCGTATAAGCGTCCCTAGGCCGCCCCTTCTTGCAGTGAATTTCAGTCCTGGTGTAGACGCATTCACGTACAAGGCCCGCCTGAGCAGGGGCTGGCCGCAACATGGGTGTGACTGTTAACAGATCAGCCGCTCGCTTGAGCCGGCCGGCGCCCGGATTAGGCCTTCGGTCCTATTAAAGGGCTATCGTCATTGGTTGCATGACGCTGTACGCGGAGCAGCGGGCTAAGGTGCACACCAAAGCCCTAGCTCCGATAGATCTTCCTAATCCCCTACCTCGCCGATGCCCGCCACACGCCAAGAGCAGTCATCTAGGTCTTTTCGCATCGATGATGCTCAGCCTTCCAGGCTCATCGACCTGGAGCACTGGGGTCTTGCGCCTAGGTCGAGCAGTCGCGGCTGTTGGATTTCACTGTCGGTCCTTGGTCTAATCTTGGAGGGTGATATCTCAGGGATCCTTGTCGTCGGCGAACAGGGTTTTGAGATCGGTTTCCCAGGAGTCACCCAGCTCAATGCAAGCGAGCTTCTGTGCAAACGAACTGACGGCGAGTACTCGTTGCGCTTCATCCTCACCAGCCTGTGCGACGGTTTCTTGCAACTCCCGGACTAGATCTTCTGCATAGTCCTCCCGCGCCTCGATACTCCATTGCGCCAGCGCTCGGTCGAACTCCCTTGAAATCCCCGCCCGCACATGGGCATGCTCCGTTTGGAACGAGTTTTCCCTTCGCTCGGAATAGAAGGTCGGCGCAGTGGCCTCTACAGTGAAACGTGCTGGCTTCGCTGATCGTGGATTTAACGCAAAGCCACGCGTCGGAAGACCTGAGCTGGGCCCAAGAACCAGTGAGAGTCGCCACCCCCCGAACAAGGAAATATAGGCGATCCACTTGTCACCTACGTCGGCCACGATCAGAACGTGTTCGAATCCTGAGCTTTGCGCATCAGGAGTCTTGTCGTGCGGAGTGAGCGAGTTGATCTTCGGCCATTCGTTGACGAAATCCCATCCCGCAAAGCGATTGATGGCAGGCTCTCCATAACGAATTGCTTTAAGCAGATCCCCAGAGAGAAGCTTGCGTGCCTGTCCGTTTCCGAACAGAACCACACATCCGACCACCGCCGACTTCGCAGCACACCGCCAAACCTTGGGCCCATCGAACGAAATCTGCCGATGTACCGTAGGCGCCTTCTCCTGAACCCGAATTGCACTCAACACTTCAACGGAAGCCCCTCGCTTGGCAAGGATGGAGAGCATCTGCTCGGCATTGGCCTGACTGTTCGCCCTAATCTGTTGCTCTACCCCGTACAGCATTTCTCTGGGGACCTTCCCCGGCCTTGCCACAGGAACGAACCCCGGTGCCAAATCAAATTCAAGCCCAACATCTAGCTTTGCTGCGCGTAGCAGCGTTGGCGGGGCCTTGTTCCGGCCCGACCATATCTTCAGCCCATTGCGGATCTCTTCGAACCCTTTGGCAAGGGCATCGTCGACCTTTCCCGTCTCTTCATTCGCGAAAGCGTTGTTGCAGACAAGACAGGTCGCTTTCCGAGTCGCCAGACGCCCGCCCAGTGCTGATAAGAAAACATGCTCCTCGCTACCAGGGTCAAGATCGCGATCGCAAAACAGGCACTTGTCCATCTATGGCTCCAAAAAGGTTAAGCGTGAATCCCATTCGTAGCGCGAAATAATAGCCTTCACTGGCCTTCCTTGGCTCTATCCCCCGACCACACCCCTGCCAGCTGCCGCACCAAACGCAACCCGGAACCTTCCCCGTTCCGTTTCTTGACTGACATCCCCCCGCTTGCCCGGAAGCTGCTGGCTCATTCCCCTACAGAGAGCCCTCACCCTGGCAATCGATGAGCCTTTGGGGTTGAACCTCGGCTCATTGCGCAGCGCAGTGACGCTGACGCTGCACACCCATCACGCCTCCACGATCCGGCATGGCCGTGCTGCCGCCGCTGAATCGCGATGACTGCTCTGGGTCGGCAGCTGCCCTCCCGTACCCCTGATAAATCTTCCAAATCATCGTGCCACTCAAATCGAGGGAACGTCGGTCGAGCCCCCGATACGCCGGATTTTCCGCTCTAGGTCGGCAGCACTTCGGGGTAGAGGTCACTCTAAAGTACGAGTTCCGCTTCAAATACGGAACCCACAAAAAACAACTCAAAACGGTGGAGGAGTGGACTGGAATCTAGTCTTGTCTACAACTGCCCCTAGGATTAGATATCCAGCGGTCTGGGGCCGGGTGCACTCAGAATCGAAGATCTATCGCGATATCTTTATTGGCGCGCGCATCCGCAGTTCGCAGGAACGCGGTCGCTTTCGGCAGCAGCGCCCTGTATCGCTCCTCGTCAGGATGATTGTAGCTGTTCGGCTGCGAGCAGGAAAAAACCACTTCAAGAGTCTTCGCCTTGGTCCAATTCTGCAAAAGGCTTTCTGTCGCCTGCGTCCAATGGGTCCCAGCACCATGATGAAACGCGAGAATTCCGCGCAGCGCTACGCCCTGCTGCTTGAGTTGCAGGAAACAGCCGATCTTTTCGAAAGGTGCATCGCCGGGGAGCAGTATCGCTTCAAATCCGTCCGGCCCCTTCCTCACGATGGCGAGTGCGACCCCGCTCTTGTTGCAATCCTCGTCCTTGGCAAAGGCGCCAGGGAACGAGCCGATCTTCTCCCAGAGAATATAATCTTCATTTTGGGTATCGAAGCGCAGAGCCTGTCCAACGAAGCTCTCCGGGATGCAGTGGATATCATCCAGTGTCGCGGAGAAGCGAGCCGCCCGAGGCGACGTCACTTGGCGGGGGACGAGCCAGACAGCATTCTGGGCCGTGGTTCCCTTCGACGCCGAGCACCAATGATCCTCGTCCCAATGCGTGAGCATAAGGAGCCGGTTACCGGCAATCGGCATGCGAAGGTCAACGTCGCTATTCTTCGTGAACGGATGGCGTTCACGCCCGCCATAGTCGAGCTGCAGCGCCGCTTCCTCGTTACCCTCGACATCGACCAATACCGCTATGGAATCACCCTGACCTACGTCGAAGACGCGCACGCCGAGAATCCGAGATGCCTTCGCCAAGGGCGAGAGCCCCGCGATATTGGCCAGATCCGGGCTCGCGATCGCTTTCCTGTTTCGAACGGTAGCCATATCAAGCCTCGAACTCTTGAGAAGATAGCCTCTGGCCAAAGTCGGCCTTCGTATTGAGCGTGAGCCAATCCGTGTCTTCAGGCTCGTCACGCGGATTATCAGGCGGAGGGGCGGCTTCGCCGCCACCCTCCTCGAATCCGGCATCGGAAACATGGGCCAGCGAGAATATGTCGCGAAGCCGATATTCGAGATAGGGTGGAATTCGGTCGATGAATTCGAGAGACCCGGGCTGATAGGGACCAGGTGAAAGCTCGGTCGCTCCTACAAAGACCGGCAGACGGTCGTCTTCCTTCGTGCGCTCGCGAACCCCGATCCAATACCAGGAACCGGGCGTGAGGCTGCCTCTCAGAAACAGCAGGTCTTCACTCGTCTCATCCGCATAGAGATCGAACAGGGGAAGCGGGGTGTCGCCGAACATCTCCACCAGCTGTGTTCGCCGCCGTCGCCGCTGCTCTTCGGTGATATTGTCATGATCCAGTGCCTCGAATTGATCCACGACCTCGATGAACTTGCGAGTTTGGATCCCGCTGGAGCGGAAGCGCCAGGGGCACTTGCCAACGACGATTTCGGTGGAAATCGGCTCGCCGTCAGGGCGAAGCAACTCATCTGGCGTGACCGATACGGCTTCTTCCACAAAGACGAAATGATCGCTGTCATGGGCGACGAACCGGAGTTCTTCCGGATGAAGCCAACCATATCGCTGCCAATATCCGTACCCGTAGCGCGGCACAATCATCCGATGACCTCCCCCAGCCCAGACAGGCAACTAGCTTAAACCAAACGGCGGAAACGAAGGTCAGTGCACCTATCGCGATCATCGCCCCCGCCATGAGGCGTACAAGCCCTCGGATCGGACGCCAGATCGGGGGCTAGGACTAATTCGCTACCCACGATAAACATCCCTTATCCATGACTGACCTTGGGCCTACTGTGATCCCATGGAGATGAGAGATAAGGTGCGGGCGCGCTTTGGCGTTAGCCCGATTGACGCCAACGACCTATATCTCTCCAAGATCCTTGATCAAGGCCTGCCCCTTCTCCAGGAAACCAGCCAACAGCCGTCCTCCAGCGACCTGTCGCCCCACGCGTTCATTGAGCCAGGTAGCCTGGACCTTGCCAGCCGCAAGAACGTCGGCTGGAGCGAAGCTATCCGGCCTGCCGGCCAGCGGTTCCCCAGGTGAAGCCAAGCCCCCATCTAGGGGCTGCACTATCGTTGACCTGGAGCTGTCGCTCTTCGCATACGCTGTGGCCACCATCCGGCCTCTCTTCGGCGACCAGCCACCCAGCACCAGCTCGGTCCCAAGCTTTTCGATCGGCAAGCGAGCCTCGGCTGCCGCCCTCACGTAATTCGGCCATAGTTGATCCACTACCAGGCCCAACTCGGCGGAGAGCTGCTCCATCGTGAAATCAGCACGGAAGCTCGCCTGCAGAGCCAGCTCGTAGATGCGAAGGAAGAACTGCGTGGACCCGCGCGCAGCCAGCACAAGGTTGTGCTGCGGAATCAGGAGCAGTTTTGCACCAGATGAGTGGGCGCCGGTCTGGGCATCCTCCGCCAAGGTGTCAACGGCAACAAGGAGCTGGTCAGCACGCAGCAAAACGTTGAGGATGCTCATTGTGTACGCCCAGTGGCCCACACGGACTATCCGTCCTATTCATGCGCAAGTCGAGCCCACTATGACACTCACCCTAGAGCAAATTGCTGAACGACTGCGCTCGTGCGAGGTCGATCTGGAAGCCCATCGGGCCTACCTCAAGGCGATGGAATACGCGCTTGGCGCTGCCATCGCCACCCACAACGATCGGCGATCACTGGCCCGCGTGTGGGAACTTATGCTGGTAGAAGCGGCGGACGTTCATGCCGGCACCGACGGCCCGGTTTTCACCGCTGCGCTTCAGCAGTCTCTTCGCATGCTCACCGAGCAGATTTCCTCGATCGACCCAAGGGCTACCAATCAGCGCCCAGTAGACCAGTAAGGATTCGCTCAAGCTCGGCGGCGGCCTCCTGCTGGGAGCCCACTTTGATTGAAAGGCCGATTTGTGACGGACCGGGCCTGACCTCAAACCGCGTAATGGTGCCGCCCCCCCGCCCATCCACCTGAACCCTGGCCGTTATGGTTCTTCCCCTGGCGCTGAATATCCAATCTTGAAACTCGTGCATCTGTACTTCTCGGTGTGGGCCTCACAGGATAACTGCCGCCACGTGATGCGAGAATCATCCAAGGTGACACCCGCACTCTAGGTGTTGACCCGAGATTTCGCCCGCCATGCTCCTGTCTCAACGTCCCTGCGAAGCGCCCACGTCTTTGCGGGTATCTTCGCGCCACGAGCCGTGAGGTACTCCGGCATTGAAAGGAGAACCTCTTCCCCCCTCACAGAGCAACTGGTCGAGAGGACGACGCCATCACTCAACTCCACCAAGCACGTGGTCTCACCGTCAGTTGCCGGGAGGCTGCCAGAGAGATCGGCGGTAGCCCCGGGATAGATGTGGGTATGCGTGAACTCAAAGCGCATCGATCTGTTCCCTACTGCCCTTGATCGCTTATACACCCGAGGACGGCACAAGGTGCTATCTCCGGGGGAGCCGCAGCAATTCAGGCTGCCGCCGACTCGCGGCATTGCGCAACCAGATCGGCGAGTTGCTCCATGCCCGTAACGGGATCAAAACGGCCTTTCAGGCGCTGGGAGAAATTGGTCCAGTCGGCGCGGACCAAGGACTTAAGCTGAGAGGGGGTCACCCGCATGAATAGCAACGGCTGTTCCGGGAAGCGGAGCTGCTGAACAGTCCCTCGAGCGAGCTGCACAAGCTCTGAGTGGATGGCCAATGACTCGATGTAGACCAAAGTCGCAGCTACCGAACTAGCGGTTCCCTCGAGGTAGGTAAAGAAGCGGCGTCCATCGAAGCACACAACCGCTCGCGACCCGCACGCATCGTTGAACCTAGCCCCAGCAGCCATTAGGTCGGCAAGCCGGCTTTCAGCCACTTCTTCGACAGCGGAGCTTACAAACACAACTGAACACTTAAGCATGCGGCACAACCTCGAATTCAGCGGTGATCGTATGCACAGCCATGTGCTCAGCGCGTGCAGGAAGCAAGGCAACAAGCGGTGCACAGTCGCGGGACTTTCACGCTCGCAGAACTACGCTCCGTACACCACTCAAGACTGAGCGGCCGTGAGCAGCATCAGCAGCCGCGCGCACCTCGCAGGAAGCGACCAGCCCACACACCGTCGCCCCTGAATGATCAAGAGCAATCCCCTGCACGCGCCCGCCTTCGAACCGAACTCCCCTCAGTTCGCCTGGAAGACCAGGTTCAAGGACAAGTGTGTCTATACCGGTTGCGGAGTCGGCCTGCCTGGGCGGGTTGAGAGTGACAAAACTGCCGAAATCCGAGCAACCAAGCAGGCACTTGCTGCGCAGCTTGCGCACGTTAGGCTTTCGCAGTGCCACGAGGTGTTCGTCCGAAACACCACAGCGGCACTGATCACCGTCCACCATTTCCTTTCTCAGGCAGCTGAGAAGGATGCAGTCTTCTTCCTCTGCGCAGATGCGGAGGTTGCTGGGCAGATCATCGCCACACTCAACATACAGGACATGCCATCCTGAGCAGCCTCCTACGTCTTTCTGCAGAGCTATGACAGTGGTCCTAGGGGGGGGCGGAGTGTCCGCCAACTTCCACTAAAGCATGTCGGGGGCTGCAGGATGGCCTGATCGAAGGGTGGATGGCCGCCAGTCCAGACGAATGCCGCGCAGATAAGCCATTCATATTGAACCATCCAGCAAGCGGAGTCGATCACTCCAGTTGTGTGACCAAATGCCGATAAAAGCGGGACAAGCAATGCGACTCTGACTCTGAGTTAGGTGCAAATCCGTTTCAGGGGGAACTGATTGACCGTCTCTGGCAACCGCGTGCGATTTCTGTCGACGATTCTGGGTTCTGCAGCGCTGTCCATGCTGGCGATGCTGATAGTTGCTCAAGCCGTCTTGTATGTTGAGGATAGTGAGTCCACAGAGACCATCGCTGAAGCGGTGGTAGCTCGAGCAGAGACTGTCTCTCGAGCCCGACGCGTCGCTTCAGATGCAGCGCTGAAGTCTGCTGTCATTGCCTGCTCCGACGAAGACGTTCGAGCACTCAAGGAAATCGCGTTCAACTCGAGCTATATGAGCGACGTGGGGCGCATCCAGGAGGGTCACCTGCTGTGCAGCGCGCTTTGGGGAAGGATCGTTCCGTTCAAGCTTCCTGCGCCGCACTATTCATCGGGCGAGACCAAGCTATGGAATACGTCCGATCTCGTTGGCTCGCCTTACGGAGGCACCAACCTGATCGCCCAGGGCCAGACATTCACGGTGTCATCGCCCTCGTCCTTCGATGGCTTGGACCCCGCGAGAACCAGCACATTCACTGTCGAAACGCGTGATCGCTCCTATGTATTCCGGAGTGTGGAACCTGCAACGGACGCCAGTGAAGCCGCATCATCCCGCATACGGCTGAGCCGATGCAGCAACAAGGCAAACGTCTGTGCATTCGTATCACGGCCCCGGCGGGGCATCTGGGACCTTGCCCCATCTCTGCTCTACACCATCATCGGCATAGGTGCCGCGCTTGGCATTACCTTCTCGTACCTCCTAATTCGCCGAAACAGGACCGCAAGGCAGACGCTCCAGCAGCGCTTCAGCCTTGCCATGCGCCGAAACGAGATCGAGTTGGTGTATCAGCCTCTATACACCGTTGTGGATAGGCGCCTTGTCGGGTTCGAAGTGCTAAGCCGCTGGAGCCCAGCTGGCGAAGGCGAAATATCTCCTGGCATCTTCGTACCAATGGCCCGCCAACTTGGCCTGAGTTCAGATCTTTTCCGGTACGTACTGTCGAAGGCGCTGAGAGAGATGGCACCGGCCCTCGCAGGCGAGAATGCACCATACCTGAGCATAAACGCTGAGCCCGTTGACATGGCTTCGGAGGATACTGTTCGTTTCGTCGTAAGCGTCACGCAGCAGGCCGGTGTTCTACCGGATCAGGTCAGGATCGAGATCACCGAACGTGAGGAACTGGTCTGCCCTGGCGTAACCGCACACATGGCAGCGTTGGCAGCATTGGGATTCCGATTCCTCATTGATGACTTCGGAACTGGCAGCTCCAACTTCTCACACTTTGCCCAGTCTCCCTTCATCGGTATCAAGATTGACCGCATGTTCGTATCGGCCATCACTGAGGAATCACCCTTGCGCCCGGTGTTGCCGGGCATGTACCAGATCGCCCGCCAGCTCGGCCTGGAGGTGATCGTGGAAGGAGTGGAGACTGCGGAACAGGATGCATTGCTGCAGCAGATCGCGCCTTCTGCTGTAGGCCAAGGATGGCTCTACGGCACTCCTGTGCAAGCTGATGCCGCCGCTGTCCTGGCCAAATCACACAATGGCGACGAGCCATTCACTGATCCGTGAATGGCATCTATTCCACTATGTACTCGCGCCGAGGAATGGCGTAGCAAGACGAAAGACGACTGTTACACGCACGAGCCTTCCCCACTCAGTGCAACCGAACGGTTGATGGTGTTCACACCCATCGCTGCTGACGCCCCGAAAGGGCATCGTCGTGATCGGATCTGAGTCGAAGCTATGCAGCTTGCACGTAGGGCGCTACAGCTGCGGCCAGCACATCAATTCCCCATGCCGATCCAGCAATTTCCTCAGGCTCACTCTTCTTGAAGCGCGACCAATCGACCCTTGCCAGCTTGCCCACGAGCAGCTGATCGGCCGGAAGTCGATGCATTGACCAATAGGGGAACTGCCTCGTAGATATGCGGCCTCTCGCCAGTTCTACGATGCCCGTGTGGCTCGTCGATTGCAGCACGCGCTCATAGACGCTGGCGACTCCATCTTCCGGGCCTTCAAAGTACTGCACGAATCTTGCTCCGTCGTACAGCAAAACTCCCGTTACGCCTGCCATCTTGTTGAACCTGGCAGCATCCGCCACAAGTGCCTCTAGCTGCTCAATCGAAAGATCTTGGACTGCTTCGCTTGCGTATACAACGGCCCGGATGGGCATGTCTTTGCCTTGGAAGAGGGCCACGTCGGCACCTATTCACACTCTATCACTCGGCATGTAAGTGGGGCCGTGCTGTCCTGCCGCGCCTACGGTAAGCGCCAAGCAATTAGCAACGCCCGCCTGATTGGCTGTCCATCAAATATCCGTCATCCTCGAAACTGAACGAGACGTGGTTCACATTTCCCATCGCCTAGCGCGACAATCGTGTAGGGGCCTGTCGGCCCCGCCACGGGGAGTGGAGCCATGTTCAAGCGAGGGGAAGACGCGTTCTTGGTGCTGGAGCTGCGTGTAAGGGAGTGCGAGCGCCGTATTGCAAAGTCCGATGGCCGAACCAGGGCATTGGAATGCGCCATGCGGGCGATTGTCGCCAGTGCTTCTAATCCCTCGGCCTTGCGCGCCGCGTGGGCGCAATTGATTCCGATGGTCGTGGAGAGCCATGCCGACGAGCGTGGAGAAGCGGCCAATGACTACCTCGATGGTCTACGCCAAGGCCTCAAGTTCGTCACTGAGCAGATAGAAGCGGCCGCAGAACGGTCCTGCCCTCCTCGGAGGTAGTTCCGAAAGCCGATCTAATACTCGGCTTCTTGATGCCCTGCCCTAGGGAGAATTCCCTTCGATGGCCCAGACACTGTCCTTGTGGCCGACCTTTGCGCGCTTCCTGGATTGCCTCGCCAGTTGCCAGAAAATGGCAGCAGCGACAATTGCGGTCGCGTCCACGGCCACCCCGGCACTTGAATGGTTCCAGGTGCCGGGGACGCCAGCCAACGCCGCAAGGCTGCCGACCGGGATCAGTGCCGTCGCTACTGCGCCAACGTACAGCAGCTCATAAGCGGAGCGCGCGGCCCCACGCAGGAATGCCCAGGCCACTGCCAGCAGGAAGGCCGCATAGTAGATGCCTTCGTGCCATGCCGGGACATTGGCAACCAGCCCAGGCAGCCACTTGGTAGCTGCCAGTGTTGCCGATATGCCGATAACACAGCCCAGGGACACCCCGATGGTCAGCGATCCCAGTACACGGGTGGATCGCTTCTGCTCGGGAAGGTTGGCATCGCGCTGCTTCTTGCGTCGTGACTCGATCCACAGCAGGTTGCCGGTGTAGAACACGATCGCACCGCCAAGCCCCAGGAGCAGGTACATCCAGCGCACGGGGTTCCCGCCAAAGCTGCCGAAGTGCAGCATGAAGAAGGCATTGACCGCCGTATCCCAGCCGCCCATGTGTCCTGGCAGGTCATGTGTGTCCACTACGCCAGTGTACGGATTGAGGTGGGTACTCATGTAGGTGCGGGCACGGGTCCCGTAACGGATATCCAGGCCGGTGACACGCCCCTCGACCACACTGCCCTTCTGCTGGAAACCCAGGCTGTAGACCTCAAAACCTGGCAGCTGTGCCTTTACCTTTTCCAGTAGTGCAGGAGCAGACAGAGGCTGGGCGTCCGGAGCGGGCTCGGTATCGTGCTCTTCGCCCCATTGGATGCCGTTGGGATAAACCACCTTGTCCTGGATGTCGTAGATCTGATCGTGGAACGCGAATACCACGCAGGTTACGGCCATGATCAGGTGGAACGGCAGGCTGACAATGCCCAGCGCGTTGTGCACATCCAGCCACATGCGCTTGATGTTCTTGCCTACCCTCACGGCGAAGAAGTCTTTCACCAACGTCGGCAACAGCACGATGACGCCGGAGATCAGTGCCACGGCATACATCAGCGCAATGATGCCCATGATGGGGCGTGAAATCGCATCGGGGAACGGCAGGCCGACGAACTGATGCAAGGTGTCGACAAGCTGCGCCACCGGTGCCTTTCGCAGCTGCTCCACCTGGAGGTGGCCCTTCTCGTCAAAGCTTGCGCCAAACTCCGTGAACTGCCGTGGCTTGTCGCCACGTACTCGCCAGATCACGCGGGCAGGCGCTTCAGGCGACGTCTGCACCATCACGCTGTAGTTCTTCGCCGCCTCGGGATGCGCCTTGAGCACCGCGGCCAGCAGTTCAGGTGCACGTTCCATTGGGACCGGCGCAGACAGCGCAGACGGGGGTGTTGCCCATCGCTCCAACGGCTTCTCGAACATGGTGATCGAGCCGGCATAGAAGGCAACGAACAGCATCAGGCCAGCAAAGATGCCGACCCAGATGTGCACGTCCTTGTAGACCTTGATGATGTCGTTGCGGATCTTCATGTGAGGTCCAGTCAGCCCAGATGGCTGCGCGCCAGCCAGAGCGCGCCAAAGGCGACCACGTTGGCAGCACCGAGCCACAGCCAGGCGCTTGCGCTGCTACGAAAAAGGAAAACAAATGACAGGATCGGCGCCCACAGCAGCGCGACCAGCCACATATTGAACTGGGCCTTGCCGCCCCCGCCATCAATGCCGCCGGGTCCGAACCACGCGAACACGCCGGACAGGGCCAGGGAGAGCCCAAAGCCCAGCAGTACACCGGCACATGTCTTCCCGAACCAGTGTCGGCTCTGCAGCTTGTCAGGGCCGGCCATGGGCACCTCCACGCTGTCGAGCGCGCCAGACGCCCAGGAAGGGCGCGGCCGACCAGACCAGCATCAGAATCGTCAGCCAGGTGAAGAAGGCCGCACCGCTTCCCATCAAGGACAGAAACATGGCCAGCGAGACCAGCGACAAGGTGCTGCCGGGAATCCATTTCCCACGGACAGGCCAGGGTCCGGCGCGCCGCCACTGCTGCTTCGGTGACGCCAGATAGAACAGCCACGCCCCGACCACACCCGCGGCTGAAGCCAGCACTGCCATCACGACCGACATTCTGGAAGTCTCATTTGGAGGCCCCGTGACCTGGCTGGCCGGTCACGGGGCAGAAGGGTTACCAGGTGAACCGGGCGGTGGCCGTGACGGTGCGTCCTGTGCCGAAGAAGCATGAGGAGACACCGCTGCACGTGGTCACGAATCGCTTGTCGGTCAGGTTGCTGACGTTCAGTGCGAACTGCGTGCCCACACTCCCGATCGCACCGACGTCATAACGGATAGCTGCATCCCACATCGTGTAGGACGGAATCAGGTAGACGTTGGCGCTGTCACCGTAGCTTTCGCCGTTGTAGCGGACGCCTGCGGCAAGGCTCAGACCTGCGAGTGCCCCGCCCTGGAAGGTGTAGTCACCCCACAGCGCAGCGGTCCAGTCCGGAACCATCGCCAGCTGCTTGCCCTGATAGCCGTTGTTGCTCCTGGTGACTTCCGAGTCCATCCACGATGCGGCGCCGATCACGCTGAAGCCATCGAGCGGGGTGATGCGGCCTTCCAGCTCTACGCCGCGCACGCGGCCTTCGCCGTCCTGCACCTGGCACTGGCTGGAGCCGGTCGTGCCGCAGGTGTTGTGGCTGGGATCAGGGTCGTTGGTCAGGATGTTCTGCTGGCGCAGATCGTAGGCCGAAAGCGTGATCAGGCCATCGAATCCAGATGGCTGATACTTCACGCCCACTTCCCACTGCTTGCCGGTGATCGGGTCGAACGGGGTCCGGTCGAAAGACTGTGTAGCTGTGCTGCCTGCCGGCTGGAACGACTCGGCATAGCTCAGATACGGCGTCAGGCCATTGTCAGCCACGAACAGGATGCCCGCGTTGCCGCTGAAGGCCTCGTTCTTGACGCGGCTCGGCGCGCGTGCTCCGTAGCGATCCGTGGCCACGGTGTACGACTGCGTCCAGGTGTCGTCCTTGGTCCAGTCGTAACGGCCACCCACGGTGAATCGCCACTTGTCCAGCGCGATCTGATCCTGCAGGTAGGCACCGGTCTGGCGGTTGACGCCTCCCGAGTAGCTGATGCTGTTGGTGACCGGGACATAGCCGGTGTAGACCGGATTGAAGATGTCGATCGGCGCCGGATCACGCATCGCCCCGCGTGCCGCATCCCAATCGGCCTTCTGCCAGTCCACGCCCACCAGCAGCGTATGTTCAGCCGAGCCGGTCTGGAACTTGCCGGTAACGCGGGTGTCGATGGTGTCGCCCTGAGAGTCTCCCTCGCCCCAGGTGGCACGGCGCTTCTGCGTGCGGCCATCCGGGTTCAGGCCACCATTGGTCACCACGGTGCGGAAGGTCGATTCCACGTTGGTGCGGCGGGCACCCTGGCTCAGGGTCCAGTTCTCGTTGAAGGCATGTTCGAACAGCCAGCCGGCCGTCCAGATCGTGCGGTCGTAAGTGTTCCAGTTCGGTTCGCCAATGAAGGTCGTGTTCTTCATGCGTCCATAGGGGGTGGCCCTGAGCGTGCCGTCCATCGGCAGGAACTGGTAGGTCGAGCCGCCGTCATCGCGCTGATAGAGGCCCAGTACCGTCAGTCGCGTGCGCTCGGCCATCTGGAAGGTATAGCTGGGGGCCAGGAACCAGTGCTGCTGCTGGGTGTGCTTGATCTGGGTGTCACCGTCGCGATACAGGCCTACCAGGCGCCCGAGGTGACGCTTGTCGTCCGATGCCGCGCCCAGGTCGAACGCGCTGCTGTACTGACCGTTTCCATCCAGACCCAATTGCAGCACCTGTTGCTGATCGGGTGTTGGGGTCTTGCTGACCTGGTTGACCATGCCACCCGGAGCCACCTGTCCATACATGACGGCCGAGGGGCCTTTCAAAACCTCGACCCGGTCCAGGTTCCAGCTGTCCACCATGGTGCGGTTCCACTGACCGCCCTGTGGCGCACGCATGCCATCGATGGTGACATTGTTGCTCCAGCTGCCGGCATCGAAGCCACGGATACGGAAGTCGTCCACACGGTTGTCGATGCCGCCGCTCTCCAGGACAACACCAGCTACGTAGCGCATCGCCTCGTTGAGGTTCTGCACACCGCGGGCATCAAGCTCCTCGCGGGCAATGACCGAGACCGACTTGGCCATCTCCGCAACCGGCGTGTCGGTCTTGGTTGCGCCGGAAGTGTGGGTAGTTGTGCGATAAGCGTTGACCCGCACCGCATCGAGTGTGGTGGCGCTGCCATCGGGGACTTCTGGCGAGGGTGGTGCTTCAGCGTGACCGGCCAGCGGGACGGCCAGCATCAGGGCCATGGACACGGACAACAGAGAGCGCTTCGGGGCGCGGGAAGTAGTGGCGATCTTGTTCATTTGTGGGCCTACGGTAGGAAGTGCGCCCTAGGCGGCAGCTGCGGCGGCGTTAATTTCGCGTTAAATAATAGCAAATGCAAATCGTTCGCACTAGCAACCGCAGGCGCCTTTTCCTTTGGGAGCGCCCTCGCGCTGTCCGCAGCACCGCCACCAGCAACCCCACCAGGGCAATCCCACCAGGGCAATCCCCGCCGCCAGAATCAGCCCACACCTTCCCAACACTGCCCCAACAGTGGGCTGCTGAAGACGCCGACTGCAACGGCAACCAACAACACGAACCCCAGCAGTGAACTTGCCAAGACCGAAAGGGACGTCCTTACACCCACCAGCAGGGCACGGTCACACGGTGTATAGAGAGTCATTTGCGATTGGAGCTTTGCTTCACGGCGCAATCCTCCGACGAAGTTTGGTTTCGATCACCGGCAAGGTCGATGACCTGATCGGCTGCGGTCACAACGCTCCATCGATGGGTGATGGCCAGCACAGTCACCTCCTTGGCCAATTCGCGAATGTAAGCAATGATCTCGCGCTCCGTCGCCTCGTCCAGCGCCGAACTGGCTTCATCCAGAAGCAGGATCGCAGGCTCGCCATAGAGCGCACGCGCGATGGCGATGCGCTGCCGTTCGCCGCCGGAGAGTTTCAGCCCGCGCTCGCCCACCGTGGTTTCAAAGCCCTCGGGCAGCGCGTCGATCAACGCCAGGATCGATGCCCTGTGGGTGGCGAGGCGCAACCGGGCATCGTCGCGGGGGCGCCCCAGCAGAATATTGTCAGCCAAGCTCTCGTTGAGGAGGATGACATCCTGGGGAACCACCGCGACGGCGGCATGCCAGGCGGCACGTTCGATCTGGGCCAAGTCGGTGCCATCTATCAAGATCCGGCCGGCCTGGGGCTCGATCGACTTCAGTGCGAGCTTGAACAGCGTCGACTTCCCTGCCCCGGTCTCACCCATCAGGAAGTTGATGCCGCCGCGCCCGGCGTGGAAGGACGCATCATGGACGCCGCGGCCATTGCCGTAGTGATGGCTGACATGCTGGAACTCGATCCGGCCGCATTCTCCGTGGAATCGGCCGACGTTCTCGGCCTGCCGTTCTTCGGCTGCCGCCCACAGCGCCGACAACGGCGTCAGCAGGGTCCAGGAACGGGCGACGTCATCGATCGAGCGCGCGATCATTTCAAAGGGCATGTTGAGCTGCAGCAAGAGCAGGTTGAACAGCACGATATCGCCGACGCTCAGGTGGCTGCTCTGGTAGCGCGGGAGCAGCAGTGCGAAGGTGACGATGAACTCGACCGCCAAGCAGATGCCCAGCAGCGCGATGAAGCCGATCCGCTGCAGCACGTAAGCGCGCCAGCTGTCGCGGACCTCCTGGGCCTTCTGCTCGAAGCGCTGGATCATCCAAGTGCTGCCGCCGAACTGCCGCAGCGTCTCCATTGCGTTCATCGCATTGCCTACGAAGCGCGCATTCTGCTGGCCTGCCTCGAGCGCCGATTCACGATGGATCCGCGCGCGGCGGGTGGCGATGGCCGAAAGCGTGATGGCAACAGAACCATAGCCCAGCACGATGACCACCACCTGCAGGTTGATCAGCGCTCCCAATGTGACCAAGGTCAGCAGGATCTGCAGTGCACTGGGAATGAACACCACCAGGCCGAGCTGCACCACGATCTTCAGGGCATTGCGCCCCTTTTCGCCGGCCACCTGCAGTTCGGCTGCGTTGTAATCCAGGAAGAAGCTGTGGGTCTTCTTCAGCAGGCGCGCGAAATAGCGGGTGCTGGTGATGAAACCCAGGTTCTCGCCACTGAGGAACGACAGGTACTGCACGGTGTTCTGCAGGATGCTGGCGGCACCGAGCATCACCGCGTAGAGCAGGAACCATGCCGCCAGTTCACGCAGGTCTTCCGCGCTGATGCGGTCGATCAGGCGCGAGAACAGATACGGCGCTGCCACCGTGGCCAAGCTGGAAAGCACGACGGTAGCGGCGATCAACAGTAGCAGCCTGCGGTCAGCCTTCCAGTACGCGGCAAGGATCTCGGTGACCGGCGGTGGCAGCGCGAACGTTCTCATCAGCGTCGGTCAGGCATTGGTGCAGTAACTCCCGTGTGGCGGTGCGCCTGCCCTCGCCTCTCGCCACCGCAAGAAGCGTCGCGCACCCTGAATGATATGATATAACATCGCCATTGAGGGCGCGATGGCTCGTGCCGCAGACCAACATCCGATGAGATCGATGGACCGGGGCATGAACAACGCATCCACCGCCAGGCCGGCGGCGCTGGTGGTCGCCAGCTTGGCCGCCGCACTCCAGCTCAACGCTCCGGCAATGGCGCAGGACGCCGGCGCTCCCGCCAGCCATGCCCAGGTCGACCGGCGATCCGAAACCGCCACGCTGGACAAGGTGATGGTCATTGGCAGCAACATCCGCGACGCCATTGGCGGCGGTGCCTCCCCGGTCATCGTGATCGACCGGGAGGCCATTGATCGAAGCGGGGTGCCCTCGTTGCAGCAGCTCTTCGAGAAGCTGCCGCAGAACTTCGGTGGCGGCGCCAACGGCGCCAATGTCGGCAACCTCGGCGTCGACCGCGACACCGGCAACAACTTCGGCCAGGGCACTGCCATCAACCTGCGCGGCCTCGGAACGGGCACCACGCTGACGCTGATCAACGGCCACCGTGTGACCTCCTCGAACCGCTATCAGTACGTCGACATCTCGCTGATTCCGCTGAGTGCCATCGAGCGCGTGGAGATCCTTACCGATGGTGCCTCTGCCATCTACGGCACCGACGCCGTCGGCGGTGTGGTCAACATCGTTTTGCGCCGGGATTTCACCGGCTATGAGACCTCGCTCCGATATGGCAGCGTCACCCGCGGCAACATGGACGAGTACCAGGCATCACAGTCCGCCGGCTGGTCCTGGGAGGGGGGCCATCTGATGGCCAGCTACGAGTTCCTGAAGCAGGCCCACCTCGCTGCGGTAGACAAGGACTTTTCCCGGAACGTTACAGTCAGGCCTTACGACATCTATCCCGGATCGAAGCGGCACAGCCTGTACCTGGATGGCGAGCAGGAACTCAGCGATGTGCTGACGCTCAACCTGACCGGCTCCTTTGCCAGGCGCGAGATGGACACCACCATTTCCGGAACCGCCGACGAAACCCGCCTGTTCCCGCATACGCGGCAGTTCGATGTGTTCGCCGGCCTTACCCTTGAGCTTCCGCGCCAGTGGCAGGCACGCCTGAATTCCGGATTCGGCAGGAGCGACGTCTCCTACGAGAGAACCACCATCTCGGGCAGTTCGGTCAGCACCGCACCGCCGACGGATACGAATTCCGAATCGCGCTATCTGGAAGTGATTGCCGACGGCGAGCTGTTCAATCTCCCGGCCGGCGGAGTGCGCGCGGCATTCGGTGCGGGCTACCGCCGAGATGGCTATGAACTGCTCGACCACCGCGGCCTCGAGAAGCCGGTGGATCTGCAGCGCACGATCCGCTCCGCCTTTGCTGAGCTCAATGTTCCGCTGCTCGCAGACACGCCTGGCGTTCGTCGCTTGTCACTGACTGCGGCCGCACGCTACGACAACTACAGCGATTTCGGCTCCACCCTCAATCCCAAGCTGGGCCTGCTGTGGGAGGCGACGGAAGGACTTTCATTCCGCACCAGCTACGGCCGCTCCTATCGTGCGCCGGTCTACCAGGACATGCAGCTGAACAACACCGTGGTGGTGGCCAAGGTACCCAACCCGAGCGCGGCCAGCGGAAGCACGGTGCTGATGATGCTCTCCAACGGCAACCCGGATCTGGGGCCTGAACGTGCCAAGACCTGGACGGGAGGCTTCTCGTTCGCGCCCCCATCACTGCCGGGCTTCAAGGTTGACGCGAACTACTATCACATCGAGTATGCCGACCGGATCGGCAGCGGCTTCGGTGGCAGCTTCCCGTCGCTGTTCCTGCAGTCCACCGCGCCCTATGCGGACCTGCTGACCGTCAACCCGACGCCGCAGCAGATCCAGCAGGCACGCCAGCTCGGCGCCTCCGGCCTGGGCCTGTTCGTATCGCGGGCAGGCCCTTATGCCCTGGCGCCAGGTACCGATGAAACCAGCAGCGAGGTCATCCTCGACAACCGCTTCCGCAACAACGCGTTCACTTCCCAACGCGGCGTCGATTTCAATGCCTCCTACGACTTCGACGCTGGCCAGACCCGCTTTGCGTTGAACCTTGCCGGCCAGTACATCATCGATTCCAAGCGCCGCGTGACCGCCACCTCGCCCGAGGTCGACGCGGTGAACACGGTGTACTTCCCGGTCGACCTGAAGGTGCGCGGTGGCCTCGCCATGAGCCACCGGCAGGTCGCCGGTGGGCTGTTCGTGAACTACGTGGACAGCTATCGCGATCCCGCCAACCGGGCCGACCCCCACGTCAGCTCGTGGACAACGGTCGACCTCAATCTCAGGTATGACTTCAGCGACTCTGCCGGCGCCGGACAGGGCACCTCGCTGGCCTTCAACGTGCAGAACCTGTTCGACAGGAACCCGCCGTTCATCGTCAACAGCATCAACACCGGTTTCGACCCGACCAATGCAACGGCGCTTGGCCGCTTCCTGTCCATGACGTTGACCCATCGCTGGTAGGACCCCGCCATGAGCGATGCCTCCCCCGCCTTCTCCAGATCCGCATCGGCCCTGCGCCAGACCCTGACCGTTGCCACGACCCAGCTGAAGCTGATGTGGCGCGAGCGGCGCCTGTTGTGGCTCGCGCTGACCCTGCTGCTGCTTGCGGGGGCGTCGGTTACCACGGGGGCAGCACGGCTGGCCCAGCAGGCCCAGGAGCGCCAGATCGTAGCGGAGCAGGAGGCAGGGCTGTGGGACAGCCAGGGCATGATCGATCCGCATGCCGCCGCGCACGTCGGCCGCGCCATTCCCGCGCCTGTGCGGCCGCTGGCGGCGCTTGACCCGGGCATCTCGGATTTCGTTGGCACGTCGGTATTCATTGAAGGCCATGCGCAGAACCCGGCCCGGCACCGCCCCATCGACGCCGGCGCCGCGCTCAGCCGCTTCGATGGCTTTTCCGCAGCATGGACGCTGCAGGTCGTGGCGCCCCTGCTGATCATCCTTGCCGGATTCGGCAGCCTCTCCGGCGATGTTGCCCGCGAAACCCTCCGCCAGGAGCTCGGCAGTGGCGCATCGGCCCATGTGCTGATCGGTGGCCGGCTGATCGCGTTGGCGACGGCGTCGCTGCTGCTGGTCCTTGCCCTGCTGGCGGTCAGCCTTCCGGGAATGGGCGGACACATCCTCGGCACGGCCGACATCATCGCGCTCGTTGCGATGGTCGCGGCGTACGCGCTTTATCTCCTGGTGTTCTGCGCCATCACCATCGGCGTCTCGGCGCGCTTCAGCGCAGCACGCACGTCCCTGGTGGTGCTGCTCGGCTTCTGGGTGGTGGCCACCCTGCTCGCGCCACGGGTGGCCCCCGCACTGGCCGAATCGCTGGATCCCACGCCTACTGCACCCGCGTTCCGGGCGGCGGTCACCGAGGACGCGGAGAACGGCGCCGATGGCCACGACCCAGCGGACAAGCGACTGGACGCGCTCAGAGCAGAGATGCTTGCACGCTACCAAGTGAGCGACGTGGACGATCTCCCGGTCAATTTCCGCGGTGTGGCGCTGGAGTTCGCTGAAGCGAATTCCAGCGAGACTTACAATCGCCACTTCGAACGCATCTACACCGCCTACCAGCGGCAGGAAACCACGCAACGCGCCTTCGCGGGGTTGTCCCCCACCCTCGCGCTGCAGGCCGCGTCACGGGCACTGGCCCGCACCGATTTCCCTGCACATCTGGCCTTCCTGCGGGGCGTCGAAGACTATCGTTACCGGCTGATCCAGGCACTCAACCTGGAAGTGAAACAGCACAAGGCAGTGAACGGCAGCAAGCATCTAGCCGATATTGCGACCCTTACCCGCTCCGTGGTGTACAGCCCACGGCAGCCGTCGCTGGGCCAGATCGCCGCGGCACAGTTGGTGAACGTCGCCATTCTGCTGACCTGGGTGCTGCTGGCGCTGGGGCTGGTGCTTACGTCAGCGCGGCATCTCGGAAGTGCCCCATGAGCAGCCTGTCGATCGCAGGGCATGAGATCCGTCGTCTGCTGCGTGACCGGGCCTTGCCAGTGCTGCTTGGCCTGCTGGTGGTGCTGGCGGCCTATGCAGCCTGGAATGGCAGTGCATGGGTGGGGCAGCGCGAGGCTGCCATCGGCTTGATCCACGCGGAAGAACAGGATGCCAGGGAGCGCAGCCGGGGGTTCGTTGGCAAGGCGCCGTCGGTACTGCCCCGGGTCCAGCCGGTGCTCCCTCCCGCCCCGATGGCGGCATTGTCGATTGGACAGGCCGAAGCCTACCCCTATACCGCCGACGTGGTTGCGCTGGGTGACCGTACCCGGCTGCTCAGGCATGTTTGGTCCGACATCGGCAATCCCGCCGTGCAGGCCGCTGGCCGATTCGACCTGGCCTTCGTCGTTGTGTTCCTGCTGCCCTTGGTCATCCTGGCGGCCACCTTCGACCTCTGGTCGCGCGAACGCGAACGCGGCATCACAGCGTTGGTCTTGTCACAGCCCATCGCGGCAGGGCGACTGATCGCGGTGAAGGCATCGGCCCGCGGCGCTATCGTGCTGCTGCCTGCACTGGCCATCATCGTTGCCGTTACCGCTGGGTCGGGTGCAACAAGCCCTTCCGGCCTGGTCGTGCTTGCCCTGATCGTGCTCGCCTACGGCAGCTTCTGGCTGGCGCTGGCAGTGCTTATCGGCTGTTTCGCCCGGCGCACCACCGAGGCCGCCATCGCCGCCGGCGCACTGTGGCTGCTGATCGTGGTCATGGCCCCGTCGCTGGTGCTGGCAGCGGTGAACCTGATGGTTCCGCCGCCCTCACAGATGCAGCTGGCAACCGCGCTGAAGGCGCAGCTGGCCGACACTGCCCGCCAGCAGCAGCTGCGCCACGCGGCAGAGCCGCCCGCCACGCGTTCGCCAGCGCCGCGCATTGCCGATGCCGCACGCGTGGCCTATGCCGATCTTGTCCAGGCCGATCAGGTCATCGCCCCCTTGATCGCCGCGCATGCAGAGGCAGAGGATGCGCGGCGCCAGTCACTGGACCGGGTGCGCCTGCTGCTGCCGTCGGTAGCAGTGCAGGATGCACTGGATCGCCTCGCCGGGTCGGACGCCGACCGGGCGCTTGCGTTCCAGCAGCAGGTTCTCGCCTACTGGCAGGCACGTCGGCAACTGCACAAGGACTATCTGGACCGTGACATGCCACAGACGCTGGCCGAGTATGACGCCCTGCCCCGTTTCGAATTCCAGGAAACAGCGGGTGCCCTGCAACGCGGTGTACTGATCGACCTGGCCGCGCTGGCCGTGGCCACCCTGCTACTGCTGATCGCGGCCGGGTTGCTGCGGCGTCGGCTGGGCACTCCCTGAGGTACATCACACATGCTGACTGCAACGCATCTGGTCAAGGAACACGGCACGCATCGGGCGCTGGATGATGTGAGCTTCACGGTGCGCCCCGGCGAGATCTTCTGCCTGCTGGGCGCAAACGGGGCCGGCAAGTCGACAACGATCAAGCTGTTCCTGGGCTTTCTTGAACCTACCTCCGGATCCGCCGAGGTTGATGGGCTCAGTGCCTGGCAGCGGCCACAGCAGGTGCGCCGGCGCCTGTTGTACATCCCGGAGAACGTGGCGCTGTATGACGAACTGACCGGCTATGAAAACCTGGATTACTTCGCGCGGCTGGCTGCGGTGGAGCAACGTTCGCCCGCACGGCTGAAGGACGCGCTCAGGTCCGCCGGGCTGGCGCCGGAGGCATTCGGGCGGCGCGTCGGGTTCTACTCCAAGGGCATGCGCCAGAAGGTGGGCATCGCGCTGGCCATCATCAAGGAAGCCGGGGCGTTGCTCCTTGATGAACCGACGTCCGGCCTGGACCCGACCGCTTCGGCCGAGTTCCATGAGTTGATCGTGCGCCAGCGTGACCGCGGCACGGCGATCCTGATGGCCACCCACGATCTGTTCCGTGCCCGCGAAGTGGCGACGACCATCGGATTGATGCAGGCCGGCAGGCTGCGCAGGACGCTGGATGCCAGCACGATCACCGCCAATGATCTTGAGAGCCTATACCTTGAGGAAATGAGCCGGAGCGCCTAGGCCACGCCGACCGCAGGCACGCCGGGTCGGCCCATCCAACGCCTGAGCCAGGCTTCGATGTTGACCTGGGGGCCGAAGATACCCAGCACCTGGGATGAGTGATCCGGGCTGACCCTGCGGATACCCGCGTCGGCCGATGCGCTGTCGATGTAGCCGCGCCGCGCCAGCAGGCCGTCCACCAGCAGGCCCCTGATGAACTGCTGATGCCGCTGGGTGACGGCGACCGAGTGATCGTCCAGGTAGCACTTCACCTTGCGCGAGAGCAGGGCCTGCGGCAGCAGGCCCTGCAGTGCACGACGCGCGATCGTCCTGTCCTCCGCGCCGGCCATCAGCAGGTGCAGCGGCAGACGGGCAAAGAGTTCGACCACAGGCTGTGCGCTGAGCGGTGACACCCCGTGCCAGCGCCCTGCGCCCTCGAACGGATCGAGCACACTGGTCGGGAAGATCATGCGCCCGATGTGAGCCAGCTTGTGCGGGGAGAGCCTGTGCCCCTGTGCACGTGCATGCCGCCACCAGGCAGGCGGCGTGCCATCCTGTTCAGAAGCATCCACTTTCACCCATTCGCACGGGTTGCCCCAGCGGCCATTGATGCTGCCTGGCCTCTTCAGCACGCCATGGACGAAGGCATCCTTGAATACCCCGAACAGCGAATCGCCCGACTGCGCGGTTTCGAACGCAACACGGAAGAAGTCGCGGTCGATCCCCCGTCGCCACGCGTAATCGATGGCAGCGGCATTGCCCTTGAAGCGCAGGAAGACCGCATCGCCGCCGACACCGGTGAACTGCACCGTATCTGCGTCGAAATCCACGTCGCGCCGATGCAGCAGGTAGCCCGAGCAATGTGCAGGACGAGCGGTTCGCGGGAAGTCCATGATCTCTTCCAGCGAGCAGTGCGGCTGCCGCTGGTACTCGACGAACTCGCAGCTTCGTCCCGAGGATTCACGGGCACCGGCAATGGCCATGCGCGCGAACATGCGCTCATCGGCACCAATGCCGGCATCGTAGTGATGGACGCACTTCACTTCCGGTGCGGAGGGCGCATGCAGCAGGCCGGCGAGGACAATGGAGGAGTCCAGCCCGCCGGACAGCTGAAGCTGGATGCATCGATGCTGGCTCGCCAGCGCACCGATGCAGCCCAGCAACGTTGCACGTGCCAGCTGCACGGCCTCCTCCAGATCTTCGATGGGCGCTTCACTGGCCTGCCGCACCACGTCCCATTGATAGTGCCGGCCAACCGGCTGGCCATCGCGGATAGTCACCGCCTCGCCCGCCTCCAGGGCGACGACCTCCTCGAATCCTGTCTGAAGGCCATCACGGAACGGGAACAGCAGCGAATAGGACAGGAACGACCAGTCGACGTTGAAGTCACCCAATCCCAGAAGCAGGCAGTCTTCCATGTTCGAAAAGACCACCGTCAGCTGATCGACCGTGGTCATGTAGCACGGAATCTCCGCCGTCGGGTCGCGCAGCACGAACCAGCTGGCGGTATCCGGCTGGTAGCCCAAGGCCACGTAGCGCCCCCAGTACTGCTCCACTAGGCTCCTGCCCTGCGTACTGCAGGCGGTCGTGCCCGCCGCAGCATCGGGAACTACCTGGGCAGGAACGGTATCGGCGCCGAACACCTTGTGGAACAGCTTGCCGAGTACTACCAGCGGGCCGGACTGGCTGTACTCGAAGTAGCCAGGATTGTCAGTCTGGGCATAGATGGCACCGCCACTGCCATTCATCACGCATGCGATTCCGGGGCGGCCCACCTCGATCCGTTCCATGGCCTGCAGCGCCTGCGCACGGGCAGATTCGGAATGATCGTTCCAGAACACAGCGACATATCGGTACATGGATCAGGCCGGCTGCAGCACCAGGATGGGCGTCATCCGGCGCAGGTTGAAAGGGATGTCGGTCAGGACACGGTCGCCGTGCTGCAACCAGCAATGCGCCGCAAACGGCTGGGTCCGCACCGCGAACACCCACGCGGGAACGATGCCGTACGACCCCAGGAACTCGCGCATGGCCAGGCAGTACAGGAAGCACTCATCGGTCTTCCTGAAGGCGATCGGTCGCAGCCAATCGAATACCCGAACCAGGAGGGCCAACTGCTGCAGGTCCACCTCGCCCGGCGTGGATGCCTGACCACGCCGGCGCGCTGCCGAAACCGTGTAGCTGAAAGGCAGGAACATCCTGCTGCATGCCGCACGCGTGACCGAGGCTAAGAAGCGGCGCACATCGCGGGCAGTGATCGGTGGACATCCCCGGGACTCGCCCTCGCGCACCCAGTGCCGGGGCAACGCGATTGCGGCGCTTGCTGCGGATTTTCCGCGCAGCGGATCCTGGGTGATCAGGCGCCGATCAATCAGCGACTGGAGCATCCTCGGCCTGGGCACTCCGTCGGAGGCCAGGGGCCAGTCCTGCACCACGCCGCCAAGCCCCGCCGCCCAGCGCCGATCGATGGAGAGATAGCTGCCGGAGGCCTGGTCAAGAATGACCATCGCGTCACCGGTCACACAGACATGCGCGTGCTTCGAAAGGAAGTATGGAGCTTCAGGCTGGTCCATCGCGAGCGTGATCTCATGCTGCTGCAGGCATCAGAGCGGTGCATGCGGGGGCATGCACCGCAGGTCATGCATGGTGCGATGGATCAGGGTGAGGTGGTCGGGAAGACGCCATCCCACAACGTGCCGTGGTTGTGCGCCTTCGTTTCGGAAACCACCGAGCCCAGCTCGATCAGTTCACCCTGGTCTTCGTGATTCTGCTCTCCAGCCACTACGCCCAGCTCAATCAGTTCGTTCATGAACATCTCCTCTAGTTAGTGGGTGCACCCACGCAATGCAGTGGATGCACAGCGGCCAAGCCGGCGTCGCCCTGCGTTGTTCAGCACGATTGCCGCCAAGGCACGCAAATGTTACGATATAACATATTATTTTGGTGTGACGGCCGACCGGATCGGACGTCGCTGCAGCGACTCCCACGAGAGCGAGATGGATGCCCACCGACATCAATGACGATGGCCTTGATCCCACCCTTCTGCTGAAGGGCCTGTTTCCGCTGCCGAAATTCATCCGCTTCGTCAGGGAGCGTTGCCCGCCAGGACGCTTTGATGAAGCGACGCTGGTGGAGGAATGGCGGAACGCCCGCGCCCTAGTGCGTCGCCTTCATCAGGACGAAGCAGACGCCGCCGATGCCATGGACGCCCTTGCCCTGCCCGAAGAGATGCAGCCATTGGCGGAGCAGGCCCTCCGCCAGCCCTCGATGCACCGCATGACGAGCGTGGTGTCCCGCTGCTGGCAGATGGTGGAGATCGATCGGCTGGTGGTCTTCCAGGAGTGCATCAACCTGCGCCACATCGATCAGCTGGCGGCGGCCACGGCCGCGTCACCCGATGCACGGGAGATCATGGAGCTGGTGGCGCGAAGTGGACGCCATGCACATCCGGATGTGCGCTTTACCCAGTCCGATGGCAGCTACACATTCGCCTCTGCGTCCAACGACCTGAGGTTTCTGGACGTGGCGGCGATCGACCCTCGCTGCATCGCCGATTACGAGCCGTTCGGCGCGGCCAGCCACGCCCTTGTCATCTATCTCGGTTTCAGCGACAACCT
Source organism: Stenotrophomonas sp. CC22-02 (assembly GCF_004365115.1). Classification (NCBI taxonomy): domain Bacteria; kingdom Pseudomonadati; phylum Pseudomonadota; class Gammaproteobacteria; order Lysobacterales; family Lysobacteraceae; genus Stenotrophomonas; species Stenotrophomonas sp. CC22-02. Next base: position 1,737,908 of record NZ_SOCO01000001.1, read on the forward strand.
CATCAGCGCAACGCGCATTGGCCGCCGGATCATTCTGACCAATGGCTCGCACCGTCTGTACCTGCTGCGCAGGCTCGGCTTCCGCTATGCCCCCTGCCTGGTGACCGATGCGTCCGACAGCGATCTGTCCGACGTACTGTTGCCAGCAGCGGTCAAGCAGGATCGGCAGTTCTATCTGGGCGCTTCGCGACCGCCGATGTTTAAGGATTACCTGGATCCGAGCCTGACCTGCACCGTGCCGGTCACACGCAAGCACTATGCGCTCAGGGCCAAGCTGGATTTGCAGAGGATCACGGTTCCCTCTCTCTAGCGATTACCGCTTCAGATCAAAGAAACCATGCTGTTAGAAGCGGGGTTGATGCCCCTGCCAAGATGGGCGTCAACCAATGGATGGTCCCCGTCACCAGCCTCAGTCTCGAGAGGATGGCGGCTATCCGCGCTCCCACGATAACGCGCCCTTATCGGCACGTTGAAGGATGGCGCAGTCCTAAAAACGCGCGTTCGCCCTGGCATCGTGGAACACCCACGGCCGTGACATCCCCCTCACTGCAGGCTGTGGCTGTTGGTCGCTACTTGATGAGGTCAATGGCTGAGCGGGGCCATCGGAAAGCCGAGTTAGTGCAATTTCTAAGTCTGTGTAAGGGCAATTACAAAGTATCTACGTGGCAAATTTTTCGCAATTTATTCTATTGCAATCAATGCTTTAGGCCTATTGCAGGCGATGGCACGCACAGGTAGAGTCGGCGGTGCGCGACAGTGCGCGCCTGACCGCGACTGAGCACGGCACATGTCCGAAGACTCGCTCGAGACGAAATACCTGCGTACCTTCGGTGCCGTCCTCTCTGCTGCTCAGACGGCACGGGTTCTGGGTTACAAGAACACTGCGTCCCTAGCTAAGGCGCGTGCACGGGGGTCTCTGCCCTTCCAGATGTTTCTGTTGCCCAGGCGACGTGGATGGTTCGCTGACACTGTCGATGTAGCGGCCTTCGTCGGTTCCGCGAAGGCATCATCCGGGGGCTAATTGCCCTTCAACCCGTCAGGTTTACCCAAATATGAGCTGACACCGCCTCTCTGAACCCCGGAAATGGAAATGCCCCCGTTCCAGCGGGGGCATTTGCCTCTCGATAGAGCGAGAGGTTGAAAGCACTAGACGTCAGTGAGTTTAGGCTCCGGCATTTCCTCCGCAAAGTCAAGCCGCCAGTGATGGACGGCCAGACGGTCATTGCTTTCACACACGGCGGCAGCTGCCGCCGTGCGGGAAGGTTTCGACCTGATCGGCCCCTTTCTTCGCGGCATGGCTCCAAAGAGCACTTCAGCCGGAGAAAACAATGTCCTTAGGAGCAACCTACCCGGGAGCTTTCGACACCAGCCGGGGCAACTATCGCAGCCCACGCCGCACCAGCACTTCTGGGACTGCTTGCTGTGGCCATCGAAATCGGCTCGTGATCATTCCGAGCTGCATCTCGCGCCAACATTCGGTAGTGACTGTCGCGAGCGATGGCAATCATCGCAGCGCCCAGTGCGCGCCCACTAACGATCAGTCAAGGTGCCGAACCTGTGTCGCTTCTTCGGCTGCTGGGTCCCGTGCTGACCACCAGCTGCCCACTCAGCGGGAGGAGCGTCATGAATAGCCCTCCCAGCCTGCCAACTGCTGCGTTGGGTGGCTCGCCCTTACTGAGCACGCAGGCGTATGCACCCCGGCCGCTTGCACGTGCTGAATACACGAGACTGGACACGTACAACTACCACTCACCAAGGAATGATCACCGCCTAGTGACCGTCGTCGAGCCATGTCGCTTGGCCTTGGCGCTGGACCTGGAATTTGACCCTAGCGTCGCAGCTTATGTCGAGCGCCCTCGTACTCTACTGGTGCGTGACCGCATGATTGAGCTCTGCTTCTGGGTCTCCAGGAAATCTGGCGCCGAGAGCTTCATCGTATTCCGAAGGCAGGCCGTCGCGAGCGTTCCGGCACTTCGCGCCGAGCAGCAGTTCTGCTCTGAGCTATTGGAAGCTTCACAGCGTGCGGGCCTGAACCTGGTGATTCGGAAGGTCCAGTCCATTTTGGCGTCGCGGGTGGCCAATGCAACGCGACTGGAACTGTTGCCCTACGTCCAGGCAGCGAGACGATCGCGAGGAGTCACTGTCTTTGTTGAGGCGGTGATGACCCACATGAGAAAGAATCCCGTGAGCTCATTCCATGCAATCGAGACAAGCCTTCGAACAACGTTCGACTGGCGTGATATTCGCAGTGCGACATGTCTTCTTGTGCATCGTGGCGATCTTGAGATCAACTTCAATGAGAGGCTCCGGACGTCGTCATCAGTTTCGCTGGGAGCAGCCCAATGAGCGGGGTAAGTCGCGAAGACTTACTGTCCTGGGATGCTGTTAGTCCCAAAGGGTTGACGGCAGGACAGCTAAAGTCCTACGAGACTCGCGTTGAGGCAGTTCACTCCGTCGCCGCCGGTTCGTCAATTGCCTCAGCTGCGAAACGTCACGGACTCAACGCGAAGACGCTTGCATTGACAATTCGAAATGCACAGCAAACTTCGCCGGATGGGCGGCCTTGGGGTTGGCGCGCCTGCTTACCCTACAAGGTACGGAATGCCAGCGAAAGGGTTGCCGAAGACTTTCCTGTTGCCGCAGGACCGGGAGCATTCAATGCGTTCCTAAGAAAACTCCCAGAGTTCAAAGAGCTGCTCATCAGCTACGCTGGCCCACTGCCTTCGAGAAATGAGCGCAGCCCCAAGTTTGATCGCTTCTTCAAATCACTGAAGAAGACTGTGCACAAGTCGGTTCCGGCTGATCGCTATCCAGCAAACGATAAGTCGTGCGCGAGGAGAAGCATCCTGCAGTACCTGAAACGACTGCGTCAAGGTTCTCTGTTTGTAGATGATGGCTTCGATATAGAGGATGCAACACTCGCCAGCCAGCTGAACGAGGTGTTTGCACTTCAGATGGGGGATTGGGTGCAGTTCGATGGGCACGCACTGGACACGAAGTTCAATGTTGAAGGCGAGGACGCTGACGGAAACCCGTTCTTCCAAACGGTCCCAAAGACCTGGCTGATAGTCGGCTACTTCGCGTTACTGAGGCTCTGCTGCAGCTGGAGGCTTTCGTTCGCCACCAATTACAACGGAACCGAGTTCAACGCGGCATGCGCGGATAGCTTGAGGGAGTGGCTCGTTCGTGACCTTGTTGCGCCCTCCATGAACTATGAGCCAGGGGCGTGCATCGGATCCTCGTCCGCCATTGGATTTGTCGCGACGGGGGCAATTACGAGTGTAGACAATGCAATGGCTCACAAGTTGCGGGTCAATAGGGTGCGGATGGCATCCGAGCTGATGGGTGTTATCCACTTTGGGTATGGCCATGTTCCTGAGACACGTGGCCATCTGGAGGCTTGGAACAAGCGTATAGAAGAAGCGGTGATTCGAAAGCTGCCGGGTGGATTCCGGCCAGCGGGTGAGCTATCAGAAGCGACCAGAACGAATGGCTACAAGTTCGAGGACTTCCCACTACAGCCAACGGCGCTCGAAGATCTCATGGATGTCACGATCTCGGCTTCGAACATATCGCCGATTAACACGCTCCAGAATCGCGCGCCAGTGCAGGCACTACAGTCGTTTGCCGCCTCTGGCGGATGGCTGTTCGCTACAAAGGATCACGAAGAACGGGCTCGGTCACTTTCCAAGCACAATTTCACCGTAACCATTCGGGGAGATCGGCGTGAAGGGCGTCAGCCCTATGCGCAATATGAACACGCTAGGTATAGATCTGCCTCCATGAAGAACAGGTGGGACTTGTTAGGCCAGACTTTCGCGGCAGAAGTCGACATCCACGATGGAAGGTTCTTGTATCTATACACCGAGTCAGGAGAGCTGTTCGTAGTCCTCAGGGCGCTCCGGCCCTGGGGCCGCTCACCGCATAGCATCGCGCTTAGACGCTTGATCCAGCGCCGAAGCCAAACAGATGGCTTCGAGATCAACGGTGCAGAAGACGCGGTTATCGCGTACAGGAAGCATGTAAAAAAGACCTTCAGCTCAGAGCACGGCGCTGCGCTTGCAGCAACGCGACACTGGCGGGATCTCGATGCGCCATGTGAGGCCGTTCCGGTGGCTCAGGAAGTGGCACTGTCTGTGGCCGAGATCGCCCAACAGCGAATGCCTGCAGAGGACTTGTTCGTACCCATCACCGGCCGGGTCAACCTGGGAAGGAAAGGGGCAAAGAAATGACCACGTTCAACTACAAAGGAGAGCCCATCATCCCGACCCTAGGTATGGAAGATGCGCTCACCAAGATCATCTCTGCACTTGAGGTGGACTACCGCGGTATCGGCTTTCATTCGCTCACACGGTTTGGGAAAAGTACCCTCGCGCAATTCATCTGCGCTAATACCGAATGGACCGAGTATAAGTACGTGGCCAGGCAGGCAAACCTCCGCGTGCTTGGTCCTGGAGAGTCCGCATTCCTAGACTGGTTCATTTCACAGCTTGGTTCACAGGTGATTTCGCACCAGTCTGCTGATCGCAAGATCGAGAGGATCGTGAATACCGTTGATCTGATGCTTAGGTCGGCGGGCGGCGGATCGCTATTCTTTATTGCCGATGATGCAAACCTGCTGGAGCAAGCCGCCTTTCAACACTTCATCACGATAGACAACGCGCTGGAGAAGAAAGGTATCTCACTCTTTGTCATCTTCTTGTTTCAGGACAATCACACCTCAAGTCGGCGCGAGGAGATCAATAGAACCACGGTCACGCCTCAGGTCCGTGGACGCTTCTTGACCCGCTACCACCGCCTGCATGGCATCCGAGGTGCCTTAGACGTTGAGACGTTCTTGGAGCGCTTCGAGGACGAGGTAGATGTTAGCCCAGGGGCCGGGGTTACCTTGCCCAGGAGCCTCGCGCCAGAGCTCTACGACGGGGACTTTCGCTTACGGCATTTCAGTGAGCAGATCTGGAATGCCGGCTGCAGCTTTCGTGCTGCCGCCGGGCACTCCGGTCAAGATGAGTGGCCTCTAAAGGCTATGCGCCTCATTGCGTATTACTTGGCGACCAGAGTGATCTGCAGAAGTGGCTTCAAAGAGGTCACATCCAGTGACATTGAAATGTCGGTTGCCTTCTCAGATCTTGCTGCTTTTGATGGCGAATCGGGAGCGCTGACTTTCACAGCAGATGGAGGCTTCAATGGATAGCGGCAGCGAAGTCAGAGCCGTAGCCCACCTACCACCAGCGTGGATCACTGGCATATCTCCGTTCGGATTCGTTGTTCAGACGCTGAGATTCAATAGCCTTTATTGCAGTGATGGACATGCTGCGTTGGGCATCCGCCCAAGGTACAGCGAGGATTTGTGTCGTCAGCTCTGTCTCTCCGCAAAGGCCAGAACTTCGATTGCGACAAGAGTTCCTGCTGCATCTATCCTCGCCCCACTGTGGCAGCCAACTGCTTGGCAAGTATTCAGCGGTTCTGCGATGCACTGGCGTCCGTACCTGTCAGGGTGCACTGAGTGCATGAAAACTGGGTATCACTCGATGTTGTTCCAGATGCCTTGGGTCAACCGGTGTCCGTGGCACTCGCAACCCCTCAGATCCGAGTGCGAGCATTGCTCCAGGCCCCTATGGCATGGCTTTCGCTCCGATGCCTCTCCCCTGCTTTGTCCATGCGGGCATGACCCGGTTTCGAGCCGGAACACCATTGACGAAGAAGGTAAGATCGAGGCCCTTCGTGCCAGCTGGATCAAGCGATACCTGCGCTGGGCCGGGGCCAGTCGAGTTCGGCGAACCCTTGTCGGGGTGGGGGATGATCTGGCGTCCGCCGAGGAGGCGGCAGTCCTGTTCCGCGGCAGGGCCTACCCCTGGTACCGACCGCACCAGGCCTCGTCGGATGTGCTCGTCAGAACGTCTACCGTACGTCATGGCGAATCCGTCGAAGCACGTTCTCAGAAGGCAGAGTTCTCGCGCCTTGCCCCGTCCATGGGACCGGGTCGTGACTTCTTTCTTGAGCTTCCTCAGGCGTTTGAAAGACCGATGGCGCGGGTGACGGCTTCAGTTGCGGCAAAGTTCCGCGAGTCGAGCTTCTCGGCACGTGAGCGAGCCTGCCTAGGCTTGCCTGGGACCTCTGAAGGTGGGCGGCCATTCTCCCGCGCCTCGATTGTCTTGCTCCCCGCCTACAGGGTCCGCGAGCAGCTGTTCCTGGACGGCCGTGTACTAGGTCGGCCCACACAGGCGGTGCTAAGGGAGATCGCCCAGGCAACGTCCATCCTCTCCCCTGACAACCCTTCGATCGCAGCCTTCGCGCGAGCATACGAGCGGGTGCTGGGCCGCGGCTTCGCGTGCTCCGCCCTTCACTTGCTCGGCCGGCTTGACGGCTCTGTTACTGATGATGAGGCCGCACTGATCCGCCCAGTGGTCATGATCAGACATAGAAGGAGCTCGTGCATTCTGACTCTGGCGTGGCTGGGATGCGCCGGCAAGGAGCGAAACAGAGACCGCGGCCAGGTGTAGTGGATGGATGGCCCTTCCCTGCCAAACTTGGACCGCCTCTCACTAAGTTGGTTGAGATGCAGAATTGTCTGCATCGAATCTCCGGAGGCGCCAATTGTCGGCATCTGCCCTTCCAGTGGAAAGAATGTCTGCGACTGGCCCCCTGGGCCCAGAAAGATCTGCGTTGAATCGTGGAGTTCGTGGCGTTTCGGTAGAGTTATGCCCCAAAGAATCATTGACTTAGCTTGCCGTCAAATCTCTGCGACGAACAAGGCCGCCCCCAGGGCTACGGCCGCCCGGAGATGTTCGGCTACAGCGAAATCCAGCGTTATCTACCTTCCCGAAGCCCTCAGAATTCGCCGAGAACGACGGTTCGGCGTCCGTGATCCCGGCCCCAGCGCCGAGGCGTCCAATGTGATCTACATGAGCCGTGGACCGAGGCCGCGCCAGCGCGTGTGAAGCGCTTCCGTAGGGGCGCTGCCCCTACACCCCGCTAAACTCGGACACCCGCCTTCGGAGAATTCGCAATGCTACCCAAGCGCCAGGTCGTGCCCCTGGATCAAGTACCGGCAGCTCTGGAAAAGACGGGCTTCATTCTTGAGCATGTCGTTGCGAGCGCCTTCAAGAAGGCCCGCTGGACAACCATAGGGAGCCGCTACTACGCCGACGATGTGGACGGGCGTGCCCGAGAGCTCGATCTAATTGCCTATAGGACCGTTACAAATGGAGACTTGGAAGTGGTCTCGGCAGTGCTCGCAAGCTGCAAGAAGGATGAGGCGCGTACCTGGGCCTTCCTTACTGAGGAAAAGCCCCGCCAGGATCCGAATTATGATTGGAATCCTGTCCACTTCTGGACCGACGTTGAACCTTTGCGCACGTACCTCAAAACTGAAGATTGGCGAAAAGAATTGTATGGCGCTCTCGGTGGCACTTACGAGGGCCTCTTCGCTGCAACAAAGTCCGTCTTCGCTTTCCAGCAGCTTGGAGTGACTCAACAGAATCAAGGCAAGAGGAAAGGTGGTGCGAGTCACGATGCTGCAGTGCCGCGGCCTGTGGTTACAGCGCCAGTCACATCGCAGAACGACGACCAGATCTTTGGATCAATCGTTAGCGTGATGAAGGCGCTGGATCATGAGATGGAGTCTTTGCCGAACAGGGCAAAGAACAAGAAGCGGCTCTATCACTTCACTTTACTTTCCATTGTGGATGCGCCCTTAGTTGATGTCTTCTACAAGGGAAATTCACCGACTGTGACCGAAATTGATGGGATAACACATCTATCCCGCTACATGGTCAATCGAAGAGAACTATCCGCCTTGGTCCACTTTGTTCAGGCGAGCGCCCTGCCCCAGTACTTGAAGTGTCTAACAGAATCTACGGCACCCTCAGCGAAATTCTTCACCGAACTGGTTGGGCGGTCCTACGAGGCAATCATCTCGAATGTGCATGTCCGATCGTACTTTTCAAAGGCCATGAACGGCATGCTGGTATGGCGGATCAATGAGGCGTTACGCCGATTGACTGGGGTGTACGGCGAAGTGTCTTCAGTCGAACTAGGTTATAAGGACGATTTTCTGGAGATCGAATTAGATGAGGATCGTTTCACTATCGATCTGTTGAATCAGGATGCCGAGCTATCTGAGTCAGTGAAGGAGCTCCTAAACAAGCGGGCCAGGTATCAAGGTAGATTCCGATTTGCGCTCGATATCCCCTTCTAGGGCGCTGACTCACGGATCGCGGCAGCGGAGCCATTCACCCCTAGCATTTCGCAACTGCTCCCAGCCATTGCTGAGGCGCCGCATTGCAGTGCCGCCCATGCATGCAGCGCCAAGCTGCTTTGCCTCTGCACTTCCGTAGGCTGGCATGCGAACAATCTCGCTCGATGGCGTTGGCATGCCTTGGCGGCGTGCCTCACTTTGGATCAAGGATCGCTCGACATCGGTGCAGTAAAGCCGTATGCGCGGATCGCTATGCTGCTGGCAATTCAACGGCTCGGCACCAAGGTTGCTCGCCTTTGACCCAAGTGCTACATGCCTGGGTAAAGGCTGCGGGCCGGTGGCCGATCGTATTTGCTGCGCATGAAGCGGGGCTGCCAGCAGTAATACAGCGAGAACTGGTGCCGATCGAATGTCCATTTCGCCCCCAAGGTTCGGGAGCATGATATCCCACCCCAAAATGTTCGTGACGCGTCACGATAATTAGAGGGTCGCCGGATATGATGGCGTCTCGGGGAGCGTGCCCAGTGGGCGCTTGCCAGCTGCGATCAGGGTGCTCCCGTTCGCTGCGGCGGTAGTCGCCCGTGACTCGCGCTCGTCACAGGCGACCCCGCCGCAGCCCTTATGCGCTCGGTGGTCGAATCCGATTGTTCGCTGAACGGATCAACGGGCCAGGTGTTCGAGATGATTTCGTGGTCTTTCGCTGACAGCAGTATGCCGAACTCCGTCCGTTTGACAGACCAGCCCAAGGCCCAAAGCTGCTCAGTGGTGAACAGGTCAAGCACCTGGCCGCCGCCCAATGCCCGGAACCCGGCAATATCGCGGTGGCCGTACCAGCCGGCGTGACGCGCCCTGGCTTGAACTGCCATATCCAAGATGCATTGTAAGCCGGCTGGTTTCGCTTGGACGCCATCAAGTCCAGCAATCCTATCGCGGGAGATTCCGGAGCCCAGCAAAAACCGTAGGCGCCTTCAAATACGCCGGCACTAACGCCTGCGGACGGGTCGTACAGGAACTCTAAGGTTTCCATGGTCGTAATCGATGCGGCATTCGGCATAAGGGCACACTCCCCAATCTTGCGGGCAACCATGCCATCTTTCTATTGATTCGACGATAGACCCTTTTGCAACTGACGCGCCAATCGGCGAAAATACCTTGCACACCTAGTGCTTCACGGTGCTGGCTGTGTAGATGTACTCAAGTCTTCAGAAGCCACGCTGAGTATGCTGCCTGGCATCGATACGCGTGTCCCTATAAAGCAGGCAAGCCGTTCTAGTGCCCACCGGTATTGCGCCGGATCGGAGCCGAACTGCATGTCCCCTCGTTGTTGTGCTCGTCAGTTTGATCAGTTTGGGAGATCAACAGTGCCGCTTCACCATTACACCAAAGCTGACACACTTCCACTGATTCTAGAGAACAAGTCCTTGCGCTTTACCCGCGCTGATCTTCTGGATGATGAGTCCGAAGTTCCATTCGCGAGCCCGTTGATAGATCCGCGTTTGTTCTTTGTCAGCTCTTGGTCTCGCAGCTCGCATGGAGAGGCTGGGATGTGGGCCCGTTATGGAGATGGTGACCGAGGGGTGCGTATTGAACTGCCAGAGGTTCGTTTCCCTTGGTCACCATTGGATGTTGAGGTCGCTCGGCCGACAGGGCGTCTGAGGGTCGATGGCACCCCTGAGCAGGAAGGCCTCAGGATCTTCTCCGTGGAAACGCCCTATGGTCGCGACACACTATTTGGAAATGGGTACCTAGCCATTCCATTTGGGGCCGACATGAAATCTCAGTTTGGCTCGGACGTTCTCTATTCAGTCGATCCCTTGGTGGAGGTCAGTCGCAGGCTGAAGGTGACCTCAAGCGGCCTTACGATCGATGGAGATGGCACCTACGTCGCACGGGTCAAAGGTGTGGCGTGGGCGGACCAGGCTGAGCATCGCTTCGTTCTCAGTGCATTCAAGGGGCCTGCGATTGACTACGCCAGAGATCCTGCCGGCTATATTGACGAACTGCTCGATAGCATTGGAGCAGCTGCAGCATCGAATTTCTCTGGATTCACTCCTGATGTGAGGCACATCGATCTCCGATTAGCAGAAAATGCTTTCGATGGACTGGTGGTAACGACGGGTGCGGCGATGCCCGAGGCGACCCGCGACGCACTTGAAGATCGGGTCAGAGGATTGGTTCCGTCAGTCAGGTTTGAACGTTGCGCTCTAAGCGTTAGGGTAAGGCGATGAGTTGCCACTATAAATGGACCGTTGCATCTTCCGTGCTCCTCTCTTTTTTCCACGCAGCGACAATTTCGCTTGGCTTGAGTGGTCCAAGGCAGTAATGGAGGGGTGCTGACGACTGGTAGTCATGCACCCGCATGTCGCATTCGCCTCGCCCGTGGTTCAACTAGGCAGAAGCCGACAGCACACAGGTTTGCGTCTTCGATTCGGCGAATAGCCTTGCAGCCCAAGGCCTCAGCCACGTCGCGCCATATACAACGATTCTGAAAATGTTGAATGTGGTGACGGGATCGGCCTTACTGCATTGGCATCGCGCACAACCGGGCGTATTCCTCTCCGTGCCACCGAGTACCGGTGGTCGGGCTTCGAAACCCCGGTTCTACGCTGAAGTAAACGCTTGCCAGCCGGCATCACCCGTCAGGTGGTGCCGGCTGGCAATCCGTCGGCCGGCTATGGCGGGCGGTGCGTGGAGGCCTCGTGCCTGCCGGTTTAGCGTAGACCGGGTTTCGAACCTCGCACCGTCCGCCACCTTCATCGGTGGCGGCTTCTGCCTGCCCGCAAGGAGCCCTGCCATGACCAAGCGCTACTCCCCTGCCCCGCAACCGATCCAGGAAGAGCCCGCGAACGGCCCCGCACTGGACCGGAACACCCTCGTTGCCCTGCTGCACAGCATCGGTTCGGGCGCCACGTCCGATGGCCAGCCCTGGCCAGAGCGCCACCTGATGCCGGGCCGGCGCATCGCCCTTGCCGACACCGACTGCTCGCTGGCAGGCCTTCGCGTGGTGATGGAGATCCTGTTGGCTGCGCAGCGCGCCCGCGAGAACGGCGAGCTGGAGCAGGACGTCGGTCCGCGGATCATGGAGGGGCTGATCATGGCCGGGCTGGGACTCACCGCGCACGCCAGCACGCGGGTGCGCCCGGAGGGTTGAGTGGCCTGGTGCAGCTGGGCGGCCACGGCCCTATGCGTCGGGATCATGATTGCGGCACAGGCACAGTGGTTTGAGCCACCTGTCCCCTCGCCTATCGCGTTTCAGCGCATCTCCAACGAACGATTTTCACAGCTGCGCCGGCAAGCGATGCAGTTCGTGGAGGTTCGGCGTGGGCACGGCTTCCAGTTCGTGGAGCGGCATGAAGGCGCCTCTTTCCAGGTTCACTGCAGGGGCGTGCCCGTGTTGTGGCTGGAGAAGCGGCCGCAGCATGTGCTGTTGCAGGTCTCACTGGATGCGAATCAGCGGGCGCCCGCCGTTGTGCCGTTGCGTGCACTGCTTCAATGGCAGCTGGAGCCCGTGGACTATCTGGAGCAGGTGCTGGCGAGCGTGCCGGAGCCTGTTCTGATGGATCGGGTGCTGCAGATGTTGGTTGGCGAGGTGCCTGATGGTGTGCGATGTGGCACGCAATAGCCGAGCATGGCTCGGCTCTACAGGGGCGCTGGCTGCGGGGGCTCGGGTTCGTGGATGGAGCCTTCGAGCAGGGCGACGTAGGTGTCCAGGCGGGTGCGCAGGCCGATCAGCATCCATCCCGCAAGGTAGAGCAGCACCAGCCCGTATATGAGGAACGCACCAAGCGCCCCGACATCAAAGGCGCTGGCCCAATCACCCCATTGCCATCCGCGGACCTGCAGGTAGAGGGCAATCAACAGCGGAAACGGCCCGAGACGTTGCAGCCCGCCGTACATCAGGCCCATCCGCTCGATCATGCTTGTGCGCAGGTGGCTGACGTACTTGAGGCGACGCTCACGCTCGACCCTGGGAAATCCTCGGAGTTCGGCGATTACCCCTTGCCACTGGGAAAACTCGCCATCCATCTCCTGCGCATGCGACAGCCGTGGTTGGCTGAACTGGCGGATACCCCTACGGGCTGCGAAGACGCCGGCAACGATGAAGCTGGCGATCTCCACCACGAGGCATGCCGTGACGAGCGGAGAGGTAAAGGTGACCGCGACCCATCGCTCCGGAAGCTGGCTGCTGAGAACCCCGACGAGGGCCGCCAATACTCCAACGCGGAACGCCCACCTCTCCACCCTTCCCGCCTTCGGGTAGATGCTGTGCTCAACCAGCCCCTGCACCCGCTGGTAAAGCCAGTGGAAGGTAAGTTCCTGCGAATCGGCCTTTGCCGGCGAATCGAGTTCGCCCCCTGCCTGCATGTCCATTGCGTCCCCTGCCCCGGCCGGCAGATGCCGGCCGCCTCATCGTAGCCCAGGCGCACTTCCGGTGGCGCCGCCGCAGCCGCTCACATGCCCAGGTCAGACAGCCCCGGGTGATCATCCGGGCGACGCCCCAGCGGCCAATGGAACTTGCGCTCGCTCTCCTTGATCGGCATGTCGTTGATGCTCGAGAACCGATGCTCCATCAACCCATCGGCTCCGAATTCCCAGTTCTCGTTTCCATAAGAACGGAACCAGTTGCCGGAGTCGTCATGCCATTCATAGGCGTAGCGCACGGCAATTCGGTTGCCGCTGAAGGCCCACAATTCCTTGATCAAGCGGTAGTCCAGTTCCTTCTTCCATTTGCGGGCCAGGAACTGCCTCGCTTCCTCGCGGCCGTGGGTGAACTCGGCACGGTTGCGCCAGCGGGTGTCGAGCGAATAGGCCAGCGCGACCTTGTCGGCATCGCGGGAGTTCCAGCCATCCTCGGCAAGGCGAACCTTCTCGATGGCCGATTCAAGGGTGAACGGCGGCAGCGGCGGACGGGGTGCTTCAGTGGACACGGTGGGGCCTCCAATCAAGTGGATGAACGGGGTGCTTCGACGGGTTTTGACGACTCAGGCGTCAGCGCCTGGCCTGTTCCAACAACACCTTTGCAACGTCCCTGGCAGTGTCTGCGGCGTTGTAGTCGCCCATCACGCGCGAGACGGTGATGGCGCCTTCCATGAGAACCAGCAGCTGCCGCGCCAATGCGTCCGGCTGCTCGATATCCAGCTGCGTGGTGAGTTCCAGCGTGTAATCCAGCAGCTTCTGCTTGTGGTGTTTTGCGATGTGGCGAATCGGATCGTCGGGGTCGCCCACCTCGCCCGCGGTATTGATGAAGGCGCAGCCGCGATAGCCCTCGGACTCGAACCAGCCCTTGAGCACGGTGAACATGCCGAGGATGCGCGCTTCCGGGCTGTCGGCCTTGTCGCACGCCTGCTGGAACCAGTCCAGCCAGCGCACATCGCGCGCGTTCAATGCCGCAGCGGCCACCTGGTCCTTGTTTTCAAAGTGCCGGTAGATGCTTTTGCGTGCCACGCCTGAGGTCTTCACCAGCAGGTCCATGCCGGTGGCGTGGATTCCGTTCTGGTAGATCAGCGCCTCGGCGGTGGCCAGGATCTTCTGCGCGGTGTCGGTGCCGGTCTTGTGCATGGCTGTAAGGTAGAACGAACGTTCTACCTTGTCAACGCGCGATGGGCAGCGTCTCGGGTGTGCACATCCACGCAAGACGATCTATCAAGAAATCAGGACAGTTCATCACCCAGGCGCCTGATTGCAGGCGCAAAGTACGCCTCACCACCCACCCATGAGAATTCGCGCATGAACACCTTCGCCCGCACCCTGGCCGTTGCCACCCTCGCCCTCTCGGTCCAGGCCGGCCTGTCCGCGCAGGCCGCCGAACCGGCCAAGCCGGCGCCGATCACCAGCGTCGCGCGTACCGCCAGCTACATCACCACCGCCGATGGCGTGCAGCTCTACTACAAGGACTGGGGCCCGAAGGACGGCCCGGTGGTGACCTTCAGCCACGGCTGGCCGCTGAACTCGGACAGCTGGGAATCGCAGATGATCTTCCTGGCCAACCACGGCTACCGCGTCATCGCGCATGACCGTCGTGGCCACGGCCGTTCCAGCCAGCCGTGGGAAGGCAACGACATGGATCACTACGCCGATGACCTGGCCACGGTGATCAACACGCTCGACCTGCACGACGTGACGTTGGTGGGCTTCTCCACTGGCGGCGGCGAAGTGGCGCGCTACATCGGCCGCCATGGCACCGGCCGGGTGAAGAAGGCGGTGCTGATCAGCTCGGTGCCGCCGTTCATGCTGAAGACCGCCGACAACCCCAACGGCCTGCCGATTGAAGTGTTCGACGGCATCCGCAAGGCGCAGATGGACAACCGCGCACAGCTGTACAAGGACATCCCGTCGGGCCCGTTCTACGGCTTCAACCGCCCGGGCGCGAAGGTGTCCCAGGGCTTGATCGATGCGTGGTGGGCGCAGGGCATGCAGGGCGGCCACAAGAACACCTACGATTCGATCGCCGCGTTCTCGGCCACCGACTTCCGCGCCGACCTGAAGAAGTTCGATGTGCCCACGCTGGTCATCCACGGCGACGACGACCAGATCGTGCCGATCGACATCTCTGGCCGCCAGTCGGCAAAGCTGATCAAGAACGCCCGGCTGATCGTGTACCCGGGCGCGCCGCATGGCCTGACCGACACGCACAAGGATCGTGTCAACCAGGACCTGCTGACGTTCCTGCAGGAAAAGTAAGCCTCTTGGGGCTCTGGCATCTCGCCGGAGCCCCTTGTCTCACCTCACGTTCTCGCAGCCGCGCGCCATGCGGGCCACGCTTCGCTGATGACGCCCACCGCGGACTTCAGGAACAGCAGCGCGATGACCGCACCTACCACGATATCCGGCCAGCCACGACCGGTGAGCGCGACGCCACCGGCAGCCACCAGTACGCCGATATTGGCGGCGACGTCGTTGCGCGAGCACGCAAAGGTGCTTTTCATGTTGATGTTGAGCGTGCGGAACCGCCACAGCAACGCCAGGCACACCAGATTGGCCGCCAGCGCGATGGCGCCGAAGCCGAGCATCACGCCACTGGAAGGGGGTACGCCGTTTGCCAGCTTGGTGATGACTTCCAGCACGATGAACACAAAGAAGCCCAAGATCAGCACTCCCTTGGCCAGGGCTGCACCGGCTTCCCAGCGCGCACCCCGGTTCACCGCCCACAGGCTCGGGCCGTACACGATGGCGTCGCCCAGCATGTCGACAGCGTCGGCCTGCAGCGCGCTTGAGCGCGCCACGATGCCTGCGCCGAATTCGATGAGGAACATCGCCAGGTTGATGATCAGTACCGCCACCAGCACGCGCCGTTGCGCACTGTGGAGTGCCAGCGCTTCCAGTTCCTGGCGCTTGTGGCCACAGCAGTGATCCATGGGTATCTCCGGCCAGGCCTGGCCTGGGCTTGAAAGGAGGTGAGGCAGCCGTTATCAACCCTGTAGCCCCTACAAGGTCAAGCCCATGCCCGCTCACCTCACCATCGGCCAGCTGGCCCGCCAGACCGGCACCAAGGCCGAGACCATCCGCTATTACGAAAAGATCGGCCTGCTCCAGCCACCGCTGCGGTCCGACGGCAATTACCGCTACTTCAGTGCACAGGACCAACGGCGGCTGTCATTCGTGCGCCGGGCCCGGGAGCTGGGCTTTTCCATCGAGCAGATCCGCGAGCTGATCGCCTTGGGTGAGCAGCGCGAGCACGAATGCAGCTCGGTGGACGACGTGGTGAAGGCGCATATCGCCGACATCGCGCGCCGGGTCCGCGACCTGCAGGCGCTGCAGGGCGAACTGCAGCGGATGATCGGCAATTGCCCGGGCGGGCGCGTAGCCGATTGCAGGGTGCTGGAAGCACTTCAGTTGCAGCCATGACCCTGCTGCCCCATCCACATCAGAACGAAACCTGCGCTCGCACGCCCACGGTATTTCCGGAGTCAGGCCCCTGGGCGTTGCCAACCTTGTTGTCGGTCTTCCAGTGAACGTAGTTCAGCATCAGGCGCGACCAGTTGTTGAGGTACCAGTTCACCCCGAGCGTCCATGCCGTGCCCTCGCCGCCCCGGGCCGCATCGAGAAAGTCGTAGCGGTCATAGCGCGCGGCCAGCTCGAAGGCGCCAACGCCACCCTCCTGCACCGGACGCAATACGCGCGTGGTACCCCAGACCCCAGAGCGGCTGCTGAAGCCGGGGCGCTCGCCGGTGATCAGCCAGCCTGCGTAGACCGATGTCGCCTGCTGGTCGACCGAGTCGACCGTGCGTGACTCGATGGTGCGGGTGGTGTGTTCGGCGAAGGCCCACACCGGGCCGTACACTGCGCCCAGCTCAAGCCCCCAGGCGTGGTTGTCGGTGACGTTGGCGATGGAGCTGGCCGACACGCGCACGTTGCCGTTCCAGCCCAGCGCGATCGGAGAGGTCTTGTTGATGCTGCCGACATCCTGGCCGAGATCCTCGTACCAGTACCAGCCTCCCAGATGCACGAAGCCTGCCTGGCCACGCAATGGGTTCCAGTGCGCGCGCAGCAGATACGCAATGGTGTCGCTGGCCGTGCTGTCATTGCCGATATCGTCACCGGTCACCGCCACGCTGGCGTGCCAGCCATCACCGATCACCTTGGTGGTGACGCCCAGCCCGTAGTACCCGCTCTGCTGGGCACCGACCGACGCCACCGCATTGCGCTGCATGAAAGGTGTATTGACGCCGCTGGTGCCACCATCGATCCCACGGTCCTTGAGCTTGTTGCCCACGTAGATTTCCGTTGGCAGGCCACCCAGCCGCGTGTCCCAGGACAGATAGGTATCCTTCAGCGAGACATCGTTGCCCGCAAAGTCCGCATCGATCTTGTAGCCCAGTGGTCCCATCCGACCTTCGGCACCGAGGCGGCCGCTGGCCAGGTCGGTGCCGGTGATGTTGCGTGCGTCGAATGCGGAACCGTGGGTACTGCTGAAATCGACCATCACCCGGCCGCGGGGGTGGAAGGTGAACTGGCCATCACTGCTGCGGAACTCAGGTCCACCCTTGCGCCAGCGCAGATTGCCGTCACCGCCTCCCCCGGTTGCGGCGAGCTGTGCCACCTGCGCCTGCAGAATGGCCATGTCGTCCTGGCGGGTGTCAGCGATGGCCGCAGCCACCTGTGCATCGAGGCCCGCATCGCTGCCGGGTGCCGCGCCGGTACTTTGAGAGGCCCCCTCCAGTGCAGCCAGGCGTGCGCTCAGCTGCTCCAGCAGGGATGCCTGATCGCGCAGTTGCTTTGCCTGCTGCTGCACCTGCGCGCGCAATCCGGCTTCGGTATCTCCAGCCGCGGCCAGCACAGAGGGGGAAGCCAGCAACAGGCAGCCGCCGGCAGCCGCGCCAAGCGCGGCACGCTTCAGTGAGTTCATGCAGTTCTCCCGAATGAAATACAGTGTGCGGCTCAGTCGCCCGCGCCATCATCGTCCAGCGAGCGAGGTGGCTGAGCAGCAGCGGCGGGTATCGCGCTGGCATCGTGCGGCGGCAGCCGCACAGGCGGCGGCCCGAGGTAGCCGTGGCTGCGTGCCCAGTTGGCGAAAAGCCGCGGCCACTGCGCCACCAATGTCCCGGGCTTGCCCAACCCCCAGCTGTGGCCTCCGGCTTCGAACAGATGCAGCTCCACCGGAATGCCTGCCGCATGCGTGGCCTGGTACATCGCCACGCTGTGGCCGACATCCACGGTGCGATCGTCCACGGCCTGGGCCAGGAACACCGGCGGCATGTCCTTGCGGACGTGTTGTTCGACCGAATAGGCCTGCTGTGCGTCGTTCTGGCTGGCCAGTTCCCGCTTCGACCGGGTGTGGTCCAGCGGCGGGCGCATTGAAACGACCGGATAGATCATGCCAAGAAAGTCCGGGCGCGCTGACAGCTGGTCGGCTGCATCCACCGGCGGATACAACGGGGCATCGAAGCGCGTGGCGACGATACCGGCCAGATTGCCGCCGGCGGAAAAGCCCAATGCGCCGATGCGCTCCGGATCGACCCCCAGGCTTGCGGCCTGCGCGCGCAGCAGCCGCATGGCGCGCTGGCCATCCTGGAACGGCGAAACCGGCGCCCATCCATCGGCAGGCAGCCGGTAGTACACCACCGCGGCCGTGACGCCCAGCGATTGCAGCCACTGCGCCGTCGGCTTGGCGGCGCTGCCAATCTGGATGCGGAAGTAGCCGCCGCCGCCGAAAATCACCACGGCTGTTCCGTTCGGTTTCAGCGGTCGGTAGATCTCCATGCGCGCGTTACTGATTCCCGAGACCGCGCCCTTCGCGCTGCCTTCGGCGCCGATCCGTTCCGGGCCACGCGCGCGTTGCTGCCAGTGGTCCTGCGGCCACAGCGGAATCACCTCGGGCGCCGATGCAGGCGGCGCTGCCGGCACCGCACCGGCAAGCAAGGGGTTCAGCAGGAACAGAAGCACCGCCAACCCGCGCAGCTTTCCCACATGCAGACTCATATCACGCCCTCCCGTCGGCCTTTACGGGGCGAAGTGTGCGTCGAGTCGCGCTGGTGTCCTATAGCCGGATGGGACTAGCTGGTCCGTGCTTTTCTGTGTGCGCTGCAGCATCAAAGTGGATGCTTTTGGCTGGAGCGTCACCAGGGGATTCGCCATTACACGCTTCGCCAGGCGTTCTTGTTTTCCCGCCCCTCCCCGCTCCAGCAACCGGCTTTGCTGCAGGAGGCGCTGCTTCCATGGGAAGCGACTGGCACGAGGGTCAGCCGAGCATGGCTCGGCTCTACAGGGAAGCCAGCTCGCGCGCAAGGAACGGTGCCGTCCTGCTGCCTTTGGCCCGCGCCACCTGTTGCGGTGTTCCCTTCGCGACGATGGTGCCCCCTGCCCCGCCAGCGCCGGGGCCTACGTCAATCACCCAGTCCGCCTGCGCGACCGCGCGCATGTCGTGCTCGATCATCACCACGGTATTCCCGGCGTCCACCAGTCGCTGCAGCTGCACCAGCAGCCGGTCCGCGTCGGAGGCATGCAGGCCGGTGGTGGGCTCGTCCAGCACGTACAGCGTGCGCCCGCGCTGGCTGCGCTGCAGCTCGGTGGCCAGCTTGATGCGCTGGGCCTCGCCGCCTGAAAGCTCGGTGGCCGGCTGGCCCAGCCTCAGGTAACCCAGGCCGATTTCCTGCAGCAGCTGCAGTGGGCGGGCAATGGCATCCTCTTCGCTGAAGAACGCACGCGCCTGGTCCACCGTCATCTGCAGCACTTCGGCGATGTTGCGCTCATTCCACTGCACCTTCAGCGTGGCTTCGTTGTAGCGCGCACCGTGGCAGGTGGGGCACGGCGCATAGACGCTGGGCATGAACAGCAGTTCGACGCTGACAAACCCTTCGCCTTCGCAGGTTTCGCACCGGCCCTTGGCCACGTTGAACGAGAAACGGCCGGCGTCGAAACGGCGGCGGCGTGCGGCCGGTGTTGCGGCGAACAGCTTGCGCACGTGATCGAACAGGCCGGTATAGGTGGCCAGATTGGAGCGTGGCGTGCGCCCGATCGGCTTCTGGTCGACCTGCACGACGCGTTGAATGGCATCCACATCGCCGGCCAGGCGGCCTCGCGTTGCTTCGATCACGGTCGGCCCGTCGGTGGGCTCGGCGTCCGCGCCCTCGTCCACCGGCTCGTGCCCCAGGTGCAGCAGCATCAACTCTGGCAGCGCCTGGGCCATCAGGCTGGACTTGCCCGAGCCGGAAATGCCGGTGACGGCGGTCAGCAATCCCAGCGGTACCTGTGCGTCCACACCCTGCAGGTTGTGCCGATGGATGCCTTGCAGCTGCAGCCAGTTGCCGGCGCTGCGCTGGCGGCTGGCGGGCGCAGGCACCTGGTCGAAAAGATACCGGGCCGTGCGTGAGTCCTGGACGTGGCGCAGGCCATCCGGCTCGCCACTGTAGAGGACGCGCCCGCCGTGCTCCCCCGCCTCCGGGCCCACATCCACCAGCCACTGTGCGCGGCGCATCAGTTCCAGATCGTGCTCAACCACGAATACCGAGTTGCCGCCGTCGCGCAGCCGGTCGAGCGCGTCGTACAGCGCCTGGCTGTCGGCGGGATGCAGGCCCGCCGAGGGCTCGTCGAGCACGTACAGCACGCCGAACAGCAACGAGCTGAGCTGCGTGGCCAGCCGCAGGCGCTGCAGTTCGCCGGCCGACAGTGTGGGTGTGGCGCGATCCAGCGAGAGATAGCCCAGGCCCAGTTCACGCAGCTGGCGTACCCGTGCCATCACACCGCCTGCCAGCCGCTGTGCGGCCAGGCGTTTCTCTTCGGACAGGGCCGAGGTCAGCCGCACGTCGGGGGCACCGGCGTGGGTCGCTTGGCCACTCGCGGCCCGACGCGCGCGATCGCGGGGTGTCGCACTCCTGCGGGTGCGAGCGCCCTTGCTGTGCGCGCTGAAATCACCTTGTGCCACCGGCTCCAGCAGCTCCGCCAGCTGGTCCAGTGGCAGCCGCATGAACTCGCCGATATCCACGCCGGCAAAGGTGACCGACAGCGCTTCCGGCTTCAGGCGCTTTCCGTGGCAGGCCGGGCACAGCTTGCCTTCCATGTAGCGCGACACGCGCTTGCGCATCAGCGCGCTCTGGGTGTTGGCAAAGGTGTGCAGCACATAGCGGCGCGCACCGGTATAGGTGCCCATGTAGCTGGGTTCGAGCTTGCGCTTGAGCGCGGCGCGGGTCTCGGCAGGGGTGAATCCGGCGTAGACCGGCACGCTGGGCGTTTCTTCGGTGAACAGGATCCAGTCGCGGTGCTTCTTCGGCAGCTTCTTCCACGGCACGTCGATGTCGTAGCCGAGCGTGACCAGGATGTCGCGCAGGTTCTGGCCATGCCAGGCCGGCGGCCAGGAGGCGATGGCGCGCTCACGGATCGTCAGCGATGGGTCCGGCACCATCAGCGCTTCGGTCACTTCGTAGACATGGCCCAGGCCATGGCAGGTGCTGCAGGCGCCCTGCGGCATGTTCGGCGAGAAGTCTTCGGCATACAGCATGGGCTGATGGGCCGGGTACGCCCCGGCGCGCGAGTACATCATGCGCACCAGGCTGGACAGCGTGGTCACGCTGCCCACCGATGAACGCGCATTGCTGGCACCGCGCTGCTGCTGCAGGGCCACTGCCGGGGGCAGGCCGTCGATGGCATCCACATCGGGCACGCCCACCTGGTCGATCAGGCGCCGTGCATACGGCGCCACCGACTCGAAGTAGCGCCGCTGCGCTTCGGCGAACACGGTGCCGAAGGCCAGCGATGACTTGCCCGACCCCGAGACCCCGGAGAACACCACCAGTGCATTGCGCGGAATGGAGACGTCGACGTTCTTGAGGTTGTGCTCGCGTGCACCACGCACCTCGACGCAACCGCTGGCGGCGGCAGCGCATGACGACTCGCCAAAGGGGGTGTTGGACATCGTTACGATCCTGCAGGCAGTGAGCGGCGCGCGCCAGGGCGCGCCCAGGGATGCATTCTCGCTGCTGCGGGGTGAATGTGGTGAGGGTGAGCGCGGTATCGATCTAAACCCGCAATGCCTCCAGCACCAGGCTGAACGCCGGGGAAGGCTGCCGTCGGCTGGGGTAGTACAGGTGATAGCCGGGGAACAGTGGGCACCAGTCTTCCAGCACCCGCACCAACCGACCGCTTTCAAGGTGAGCCGCAAGCTCATCGACAGGCAGATGCACCAGTCCCAGGCCGTCAAGCGCGGCATCGACCATGTGCGGTGACGTACTGAACACCAGCGGGCCATCCACGCGCACATTGATCTCGCGACCCTTCTTCTCGTACTCCCACACGTACAGTCCACCGCTGGTGGGCAGGCGGATGTTGATGCATCGGTGGCCGGTCAGATCACCTGGCATCTTCGGAATTCCGTGTGCAGCGAAGTAGCCCGGCGTCCCTGCGGTGGCCATGCGCAGGCGTGGGCCGATGGGCAGGGCAACCATGTCCTTGTCGATGGATTCGCCAAGTCGAACACCGGCGTCGAAGCGGTCGGCAACGATGTCACGCAATGCATAGCTGACGTCGAACTCGATGCGGATGTCCGGATAGCGATGCAGCAGCGGCATCAGCTTGGGGAGCAGAACGGTGCGCAGCACGTGGTCGCCGCTGGTGATCCTGACCTGCCCGGCTGGCGTGTCTCTCAGCGCAGTAAGGGCTTCGAGCTCCATTTCGATGTCGTCGAAGTGGTTGCCGATCGACTGCAGCAGGCGCTCGCCGGCGGTGGTCGGCGAAACGCTGCGCGTCGTGCGGGTCAGCAGCCGGATTCCCAGGCTCTCTTCCAGGGTCTTGATTGCCTGGCTCAGTGCAGACTGGGTAACTCCGAGCACACCCGCCGCGCGGGTGAAGCTGCCCTCCCGCGCTACGGTCACGAAAGCCAGGAGGTCATTGAAGTTGCGTCGTGCCATGGGCGCAGTGTGTCACAGGGATTAATTAGTGCAACTAATTGACCTATTCGCAATTGATTATCTAATCAAGTGTCCGTGCGTGGTCCAGACTGGCCCCCTCCCCCAACCACGGGAGCTCCGGCAGCCGGAGCCTTCCGCCGTCATCGCCCTTCTGGGCCTGGAAACCTTCATGAGTTCACTCAATCCTCCCCCGGCCGGGGCGGGCGTGGCCGCGCCTGCCCGCTCGGCAACCCCCAGGGAATGGGGAGCCGTGCTGGCCCTGTCACTCGGCGCGTTCGCCTTGGTTGCTTCCGAGTTCATGCCGGTCAGCCTGCTGACACCCATCGCCACCGACCTGCGGGTCAGTGAAGGCCAGGCCGGACAGGCCATTGCGGTGTCCGGCGCGTTCGCCCTTGTTACCAGCCTGCTGGTCTCGCCACTGGCCGGGCAGCTGGACCGCAAATGGCTGCTGCTGGGCCTCACCACCGCGATGATCTTCTCGGGCACGCTGGCGGCCCTGGCGCCCAGCTTCCCGGTGTTCATGCTGGGCCGTGCACTGATCGGCGTGGCCATCGGTGGCTTCTGGGCCATGTCGGCGGCCACCGCCATGCGCCTGGTTCCCTCCCACCAGGTGCCCCGCGCACTGGCGATCGTCAACGGCGGCAACGCGCTTGCCACGGTCATTGCTGCACCGATGGGCAGCTACTTCGGCGCCATCATCGGCTGGCGCGGCGCATTCTTCTCGCTGGTGCCGGTGGCCGTAGTGGCCCTGTTGTGGAAGATCGCCGCGTTGCCACCGATGAAGGCGACCGCCGGGCGTGCTTCGTGGAATGTGTTCGCGCTGTTGAAGCGCCCGCCGGTGGCGTGGGGCATGGTGGGCGTGAGCCTGTTCTTCATGGGCCAGTTCTCGCTGTTCACCTACCTGCGGCCGTTCGTGGAAGCCACACTCCACGTATCGCCTTCAACGTTGTCGCTGTTGCTGCTGTTGATGGGCGCTGCGGGCCTGGCCGGCACGGTGTTGATCGAGCCCTTCGTGCACAAGGCAATGTTCCGCACGCTGGTGCTGCTGCCAGCGCTGATGGCCCTGGTGGCTGCGTGCATGATCCTCATCGGCAACACGCTGCCGAGGGTGGCGGTGTTGTTCGCGCTGTGGGGCCTGCTTGGCACGTCGGCGCCCGTGGCCTGGTGGTCGTGGCTGGCCCGCACCCTGCCCGATGACGGAGAGGCCGGCGGCGGCCTGATGGTAGCCGTGGTGCAGATGGCCATTGCCATCGGTGCCACCGTGGGCGGCCTGCTGCTGGACCACCAGGGCTACCGCGCCACGTTCTGGTTCAGCGCCCTCCTGCTGCTGGGCTCGGTGGTCACCTCGTACATCGCTGCGCGCTCGGCGCAGCGGCAACGCGTGCCTGTTCATTCCTGAAGGAGTTACCCATGCACTACACATCTCTGGGCCGCTCGGGACTGAAGATCAGCCGGCTGGGCCTTGGCACCATGAACTTCGGCGAGCTTGCCGATGAGGCGACCAGCTTTGCCATCATGGATGCTGCCGTGGACGCCGGCATCAACCTGTTTGACAGCGCCGATGTCTACGGCGGGGCACAGTCACCGGACATGGCGCAGGGCTTCGGCCTCTCGGAAGAGATCATCGGGCGCTGGCTGAAGCGCAGTGGCAAGCGTGACGGCCTGGTACTGGCGACCAAGGTGTACCAGCCGATGGGGCCGGGCCCGAATGATCGTCGTCTGTCGGCGTATCACATCCGCCGCGCCTGCGAGGCCAGCCTGCGCCGGCTTCAGACCGACCATATCGATCTGTACCAGATGCACCACGTGGACCGAGCCACGCCCTGGGAAGAGATCTGGCAGGCGATGGAACAGCTGATCCGCGAAGGCAAGATCACCTACGTGGGCAGCAGCAACTTCGCCGGCTGGGACATCGCCACCGCACAGGGCGTGGCCTCCGCGCGGCACAGCTTTGGCCTGGTCGCCGAGCAGAGCCTGTACAACCTGACCCAGCGCACCGTGGAACTGGAAGTGATCCCGGCACTGCGCTACCACGGGCTGGGCCTGATTCCCTGGAGCCCGATCGGCATGGGGTTGCTGGGCGGCGTGCTGAAGAAGGTGGCCACCGGACGTCGCGCCACCCCGCAGATCCTGCACCGCATTGAACGCCTGCGACCCCAGCTCGAAGCGTATGAGGCGTTCTGCGATCAACTGGGCGAAGCACCTGCCGATGTGGCCCTGGCCTGGCTGCTGCACAACCCGGTGGTGACCACCGTGCTGAGCGGGCCGCGCACGGTGGACCAGCTTTTGCAGAACCTGAAGGCCCCTCGCCTGAAGCTCTCAGGCGAGTCATTGGCTCGGCTGGATGCGATCTGGCCCAGCCCTGGCGGCGAGGCACCCAATGCCTACGCCTGGTAATCCCCCAACTCCTGGAGCACTCCCCATGTCCATGCTTCTCGGCACCTTGATGTCCATGGCCGCGCCTGCGGCTGGCGGCGGCTCGACCGGCGCCGGCCTGAACGTAACGCCTGCGGGCAGCGCCTCGTCCGTTTCAGGTTCCGCTGACTACTTCACCGGCAACGTGCGCATCGATGGCGGCTTCCAACGCCCCGCGCCGGCACGCGTAGGCGGTGCAACGGTCACCTTTGAGCCCGGCGCACGCACGGCCTGGCACACCCACCCGCTGGGCCAGACCCTCATCGTGACGGCAGGCGTGGGCTGGGTGCAGCAGTGGGGTCAGCCGCGTCAGCAGATCCGTCCGGGTGACACCGTGTGGATCGCCCCGGGCGTGAAGCACTGGCATGGCGCGAGTGCCGCGGTAGCGATGACCCACATTGCGATTGCCGAGGCGGTGGATGGCAGCCCGGTGACGTGGCTGGAGAAGGTAAGCGACGAGCAGTATTCGGAGATGAGCGAATGAAGACGCTGCTGCTGTCTCTGGCTCTCGCCACCCTCCCCTTCATTGCAGTTGGACAGGACATGACCCACGGCGCGGACAATTTCTATCGAAGCACCCAGCTCATCACTGAAAAGGTGCACTTCAGCAACCAGTACCACATGCAGATCGCCGGCAATCTGTACGTACCGAAGAATGGAAAGCCCGGGCACGCCCTGCCTGCCATCATCGTGGGCCACCCGATGGGCGCGGTGAAGGAGCAGAGCGCGGATCTCTACGCGCAGAAGCTTGCCGAACAGGGCTTCGTGACGTTGGCCATCGATCAGTCGTTCTGGGGCGAAAGTGCGGGTGAGCCGCGGAATGCGGTTGCGCCGGACATCTATGCCGAAGCCTTCAGCGCCGCCGTCGACTACCTGGGCACGCAGCCACAGGTGGATCGCGAACGGATCGGCGTGCTTGGCATTTGTGGCAGTGGCAGTTTCGTGATCAGTGCGGCCAAGATCGACCCGCGCATGAAAGCCATTGCCACTGTCAGCATGTATGACATGGGTGCTGCGAACCGCAGTGCCCTCAACCGCTCGCAGAGTGTAGAGCAGCGCAAGGCCGTGATTGCTGCCGCCGCACGCCAGCGCTGGGTTGAAGCCGAGGGCGGCGCCACGCAGTACACCTCCGGCACCGTGCATAGGCTTGAGGCAGACACTCATCCGATCCAGCGCGAGTTCTACGACTTCTACCGTACTTCGCGCGGCGAGTTCACCCCGGCCGGCTCATCACCGGAGCTCACCACGCACCCGACGCTGACCAGCAATGTGAAGTTCATGAACTTCTATCCGTTCAACGACATCGAGACCATTTCGCCGCGTCCGATGCTGTTCATCGCGGGTGATCAGGCGCATTCAAGGGAATTCAGCGAGGAAGCCTACCGGCTGGCGGGACAACCGAAGAGGCTGCTGTGGGTGAAGGGTGCAGGCCATGTGGATCTGTATGACCGGACCGATCTGATTCCCTTTGCAGAGCTGGGGGCGTTCTTCCGGAAGAGCCTGGATGGAAGCATGTGATAGGCCGCCCCCCCCCTACCCTCACCCCGGCCGCAGCATCGCCACCAACCCTCCCATCAGGGCGCTCCCTGCCGCCACGACCAGCCACGCCTTCCCTACACTACGGGTACTGAAGATGCCCACGGCAACGGCGATCAACAGCACGAACCCCAGCAGCGAACTGGTCAGGACCGAAACGGACGTGCGTACATTCACCAGCGAGGGCAGCAACAGCGCCAGTGCCGTGGCGGTGAGCGCGGTGAACACGTAGGCCCCCACCGAGGCAGCCAGCACGCGGCTCGCCACCTGCCAGCGATGGGCCGCGCCCTGCCCGGGCGCCGGCTTGGCGCTGCGTGGGGCCTCCTGCGCCCGTGGCCAGCGCCGCTGCAGCATCAGGGCCATTCTTGCCAGCACCAGCCCGAAGGCCAGGGCGACCAGCTCTACGCCGGCCTGCTGCCATGCGCCCCGCTGCAGGTACATCAGCAGTCCCTGCCCGGTGGTTGCCAGATTCACCAGCGGCAGTGCCAGGCACAGCGCGGCGGCCAGCCACAACTGCTCGATCCAGGCTGCGCGCGGTGGGCGGCACAGTGCGTGCAGCACCGAGGCCGCGCAGGTTAGAAGGAAAATGCGTATTTCCCATGCGCTGCGATCGCTCATTTCCAGTGGCAGCAACCGATTGCCGTGCAGGTAGACGATGCTTGCCAGTGCCACCCCGGCCAGCGATGCCACGTTGAAGGCTTCCACGCAACGGTAGATGCCTGCCGTGGCGGCGCCGAACTCGTGCTCGCTGCGCTTGCGCCGCTTGAGCGAGAACAGCAGCGTGCCGATAGCGATCATTGCCGTGCCCAGCAGGCCGCTGATGAAGTACAGCCACTTCATCGGCCAGCCACCGAAATCGGCCTTGTGCAGGGCTTCGATGGTTTCGTGTACCTGCACGGCACCCAACTGCGGCGGATGCGCTGCATGCTGTTGCAGGAGCCTGCCACTGGCCGCATCGAAGGTCACCCGGCTGGCCTCGCTCAACAGGTGCTTGCCGGTGTTCCCCGCTGTCTTGCGGCCCTCCACTTCCACCACGCTGTGCACGGTGCCGGGCGCCTGGATCACCACCAGTGCCGGCCGCTGACCGCTGATGGCCTGCGCCCGCGCAAGCAGGTCCGGCAGGTTCGGCAACTGCGCGCCCGCAACCAGGATGCCGGCCGGGACAGGTCGCGCAGGTGCCAGTTCGGCTTCATAGCGTGCATAGGCATCATCGGCATCGCCATAGGCTGCCTGCACGGGCCACGGCAGGTAGCTGCTGTAGAAGAAGGTCAGCCCGGTGTAGCCGATCATGAACAGGAACGGCAGGGTCAGCACGGCACTCAGGTTGTGCGCGTCCAGCCAGCTGCGCTGCCCCTTGCCCGGGCGGAAGGTGAAGAAGTCCTTGAAGATGCGTTTATGCACCACCACGCCGGACACAAGCGCCAGCAGCATGCAGGCGGTGATCCAGCCGACCAGCCAGTAGCCGGCCATGCCGCCGTGCAAGGTGTAATGGAACGACATGAAGTGGCGCCCGCCTTCGGTTTCCCGAAGGCGAGGTGGAGGGTGTGGCATGCCGGTGCCGGCATCCACCCAGCGTTCGTGCGCGGTGCCGCCGTCATCCTCCCATGACAGCTGCAGCGGCCAGCCGTGCTGGGCAGGCCAACGGATCTGCCATGCCCGGGCATCGGCGGCGTTTGCAGCCAACCACTGCTGCGCTCGCGCTGCCTGCGCACCTGCATCCATTTCCTGCGGGGAGGCCGGCACCGGGCCGGCCTCCATCCATCGCGTGATCGGCTCGCGGAACACGCTGAGCGTGCCGGTGAGGAAGATCGCGCACAACAACCAGCCGCAGGTGAGGCCGCACCAGGTGTGCAGCCACGACATGCTCTGCCGGAAGCCCGCCTTCATGCCATCCCCGTGGCGGGCAGGCCCTTGCCCCGCCGGTTGCGGAGGATCACAGCGCGCCGCGCAGCGTCAGCATCACGTTGCGGGGTTCGCCAAAGAAGTTGCCGCGGCGGATCTGGCTGATCATTGCGTAATAGCGCGTGTCGAACAGGTTGGCCACGTTGAGGCCCACGCTCCAGCGCGGATTGATCCGGTAGCCGGCACGCAGGTCCCACACCGCACGTCCCGCTGCGCCCATGCGCCAGTCCGGGTCGTCGTAGGCCGGATAGGAATAGCTGCTCTGTGCAGAGACGCCACCGCCCACGGAGAACGCATTCCAGCGGCCGGGCAGCTGGTAGGACGTCGACAGGCGCAGCAGATGGCGCGGCGTTTCGGCGCTGATGGTGGCGCCCTCATCGTCGCGGCTGGTGACGTGGGTATAGCCCGCCATCATCTGCCAGCCGGGCGCCAGTTCGCCGCTGGCTTCGAGTTCAAAGCCCTTGCTGCGCAGCTTTCCACCATTGCGGTAGCAATCGGACGAGGCCAGCGAGCCGGGGCAGCTGCCCGGGTCGGACGCGTCCACCACGGCGTTGCCGGTCTTGCGGATGGAAAACACCGCAGCGGAGACGTTCAGGCGGCCATCGTTCAGTTCGCCCTTCACGCCCAGCTCGTAGTTGGCGCCGATGGCGGGATCGAGCACCGCACCGGATGAGGTGACGTAGGAGCTCTGCGGCTGGAAGGTATCGGCGTAGCTGGCGTAGACCGACCACTGCGGGCCCAGGTCGTAGACGAGGCCGGCGTACGGGGTGAATTCGTGCTTCTGTTCGTACTCGCGGCTCCTGGCGCCGGTGAAGCCATCGTTGGACTGGTACTTCACCCAGCTCAGCCGGCCACCCAGCGTGAGGTGCAGCGGTTCTGCCAGCTGCAGGCGCAGGTTGCTGTACACGCCGCTCTGCTGCGCACGCGCGTTTTCCGACCAGTCCCACGCGGGTTGCAGTGGTTGTGCAATGGCGCTGTGGTCCGGTGCGTAGACATCGATCGGCACGTCGATGGCCAGGTCCGCCGAGCTCTGGCGGGTGCGCTGGCGCGACCACATCGCCCCCAGCAGCAGCTGGTGGGTGCGGCCGAAGGCGTCGAAACTGCCGGTGGTGTGCAGATCGATACCATCGCTGCGCACGCGCGATCGGTTGAAGTAGATGTCATAGAAGCGCGAGCCGATGCCGGTGGCCCGGTCCACCCCGCCCACCGGAACCGCAACGCGCTGGTCCAGGTCCGATTCGGTGCGGTTCACCGACAGGCGCGCCTTCCAGCGTTCGTTGAAGCGGTGCTCCGCTTCGGCGAAGGCTTCGTCAACGGAGCCTTCCTGGCGGTTCCAGTCCTGGATGAGCGAGGTGGAACGCTTGATGTCCAGCGCCCCGCCATCGGTGTAGCGCGGCAGGCCGAACAGCCAGTAGCCGTCGGTGTCACTGGCCTGATGACGCAGGCCAAAGGTGAGCGTGGTGTCCTGGCCCAGGTCGGCATCGATCACGCCGTAGGCCACCGGCGTCTTCGATGAGGTGCCGCGCTGGAAGTAGTCGCGGTCCTGGTAGGCGGCGACGAGTCGGCCACGTACCGTGCCAGCGGCATTGAGCGGGCCACCACCGTCGACCTCTAGGCGATAGTTGTCCCACGAGCCCAGCGTGGCCGCCAGATCCAGATGGGCCTGGTCGCGCGGGCGCTTGCGCACCATGTTGATCGCCCCGCTGGGGTCGGCCGCGCCGAGCATCATGCCACCGGCACCGCGCAGCACTTCAACCCGCTCCAGCACGGCGGTGTCGATCGGCAGCCAGCCCACCGGGGCATAGACGATGCCGGCCACGCCATCGACCAGATAGTTGCTGTCGTCCACGGTGAAGCTGCGGATCGAGAACTTGTGGTTGCCGAAGTTGCGGGCGGTCTTGGTCACGCCCGTGGTCTGCGCCAGTGCCTCGTCCAGCGTGGTGAGGTTGCGATCGTCCAGCTGCTGGCGGGTGATCACGCTGACCGACTGCGGGGTCTGGCGGATGCTCTGCCCCAGCTTGCCCAGGCTCAGCTCACGTGTCGTGTAGGAGCCATCGCCTGGGCCATTGGCGGTCACATTCACCGTCTGCAGGGTGGTCTGGGCATCCTTGCTGCGCGCAGGTGATGCTGCGTCCTGCGCCAGCGTGAACACGCCGGGGCGAGTGGCGTTGACACGCACCCCACTGCCCTCCAGCAGGCGCGCCAATGCTTCCTGCGGCGTGTAGCTGCCCGTCACCGCCGGCGCGCGGCGGCCGGCCACCGCCGATTCACTGAACAACACCTGCTGCCGCGACTGTTCGGAGAATCGGCGCAGTGCTGCATCCAGCGGTTGCGCTGGAATATTGAACGGCATGCGCGCCGCCGGTTGCGCCTGTGCGATGGCCGGCGCAGCCAGTGCGCTGGAAATGCACACGGCCAGCAGCGGCAGCCGCGTGGCCTGTACACCCGTAGAGAACGCGCGGGCGACAAGTGCGCGCTTGATCTTCATGTACCCCATTACCGCTCCATCATGCTTGGCCACCACTGGCCTCACTGGGGTAAACGGAAAACAGCGATGGGGTGGGAACCCGTGCTGGAACAATTTCTTCCTGCGGCGTCAGCGCGTGACAGGCCGCTCGTCGATGCGATAGCCGCCCTGCGCCGTGCGGGTCACCCGCACAGGCAACAGATCCGGCAGCGCCTCGACGAAGCTGGCCGGGGCGTCGGTGGCGGCGTAGCCGGAAACCGGCAGGAATTTCAGCCCTGGCTGGCCCAGCGTGACCGGGTGGCCCAGATACTGCGCGACTTCCTGCGCCACTTCGTCCAGCGGAGTGCGCCGGAACACCAGGCGCCCGTTGCGCCAACCGCCGATGCTGTCTGCACTGGCAGAAATGGGACGAGATGTGGCTGTGGCAGTGGTCACCGCCAGGCCTTGTTCGGCGTACAGGCTGACCGGCGCGGCGCCTTCGGTGCGGTCCGGCTGTACCCGCACATGCCCATGCAGCACCTTGACCAGCACTTCGCCCGGCCCGTTACGCACATTGAAGGCAGTGCCAACCACGGTCACCCGGCTGCGCTGGGCATCCACGCTGAAGGGCCGCTCGGCCGCCGGGGCGACCTCGAAGAACGCCTCGCCCTGGCTGAGCACGACTTCGCGGCGGGAGCGATAGAAATGCACGGCCAGCGTGCTGCGCGCGTTGATCGAAATCCGTGAGCCGTCGGGCAGTTGCAGATCACGGATCTCGCCAGCGCCGGTGCTCACGTCCTGTACGTAGCTGGGCGTGGTGTACCACCCGTAGCCGACCCAACCCAGGGCCAGGAGCGCCACCGCCGCAGCGGTCGCCACGCGAGGAAGGCGTCGCGACCGCGCGCGGCGCGTCACGCCTTCCGGTCGCAGGGCGGCAGGTGCCGCTGGCGCACGCGCGGCCTGAGTGTCCGAAGCCAAGGCGGGGCGCGGCAGCTGGCCGAGGTCGTGCCAGGTCGTGGCCACGTCGGTGAACGCCTGCTGGTGCGCTTCGCTTTCGGCGAGCCAGTGCTGCAGGGCCGCCTCGTCATCCGGGCGCCAGTCCACATCCTGCCGTCGCAGCAGCCACGTGGCCGCCGCCTCGTGCAGGGCAAACGGGTCAGAACCTGCGGCAGAAGGGAGATCGGTCATCGGCAGGGAAGATCGGCATCAATGGCAGGCGCCAACTCCTCGCCTGCCCCGCTGGACCGATGCAGTTCCTGCATCTGTTCCAGCGACGCATAGCGTACCCGCACTTGGCAGTAAGCAACCGCGCGCGCCAGGTGCTTGACCACCATGCGCCGGGAGATCTGCATGCGGGCGGCCACCTCTTCCTGGGTCAGGCCATCGAAGCGGCAGAGCACGAATGCTTCGCGTTGGCGCTCGGGCAGTTCGGCCATCGCGTCTGCCAGGCGCTGCAGGCGCTGGCGCTGTGCGGTGAGCTGCAGCGGGCACTGTGATTCATCGCTGGCCATGGGATGGCCGGCGTCCTCCGCATCTGCCAGAGGTACGGTCTGCACGCGGCGGCCTGCGCTGCGCTCGCGGTATTCGTCGGCCACGGTGTTCATTACCGTCCGGCGAAGGTAGGCCCCCTGCTGATCGCTGGACGCCAGCGAAGGGTTTGCCGCAATCCATTTGACTGCGCCGTCGTGCAGGGCGTCCTCAGCGTCTCCGCCTCTGACGCGCGCAAGGCCGCGGAGGATGGGCGCCCGCCAACGGGCATAGGCTTTGGAAAGCAGACTGCCGCCCGTGGATGAGCCGCTCTCGGCCAGGCCGGCCTCTGCTGATGCGCTCTGGTTCGCGGCCCCGCCCGTGCCCCGGCCTAGCGCGGACACGGCGTCCTCAGGACAGATGCCTGCGGTCTGCACAGGTAGGGCGGGACATTCACTTGGATAGCCGGCGGATGGGCCGCACTGGGCGACAGAGGGGTGGAGACCTGCAAGTGTAGTGAGAGTCATTTGCAATTGGAACTCCCCCGCCCTGCCCGTCCCCCCCCCTCGCGAAAGGCGCGCCGGTGCTACGTCACTCGCGCGGCGGGCCAGCACCCTCGGCAACCCTGACGAAGACCGGGTTGGAATAGAACCAAAGATCCGCCCACGGATCCTCGCCGGGCGCGTCCGCCAGTGCATCCACCGCACCGGTGCTGTTGCCCCGCACCCGCACGAAGCCACCGCGCGGCGGCACGGGCAGTGACCAGCGCGCCACGATCCAGTCGCCGTCACGCCGCCACGTTGCGGCATCGAATCCGCGCCGCTGCATCTGCAACGCGCCGCCCTCCTCCCTGCTGCCCACGATCAGCTCGATGCGCTTCAGCGCCGGGTGCTGCCCGTTCGCGTTGGCGCGCGCCGGCTGCCGTGCCCGCACCTCCACCTGCATCGTCTGCACTGCCGGCAGCACCAGCGTGCCGCCCATCCCGGCGCTGGAGTCGCGGGCGGCCACCCGCAGCTCCAAGGCGTCGATCAGGTCGCCGGTGACGGTGAACATGCGGCCGTTGCGCAGGGCATCCAGGATGTCTTCGGCCTCCGGCCGCGCCCAAGCGTACGTCTTGCTGTACTCGCCCGGGTCGTAATCGCGCCCGCCATCGCGCAGGTTCACATGCGAGTCGGAGTTGGCGGTGATCCAGAAGCGGATGCCATCGGCCAGCATCTGGTCCCAGATGCCGCCGACCTGCGCGGTCATCTGGTCGTAGCCGCCAAGTGTCGGCGCGGCGGCGTTGCGGTACAGCCCGCGTTCGCTGCGGATGGCCTGGTGACCGGGGGCGCCCTCCATGCCCACCAGCACATGGGGTGCGGCCGCATGCCAGCCGCGCAGCTCGTCCGGGGTTACCTCGCCCCACTCGCCGATGCCGGTTGCGGTACGCGAAGGATGGTTGATGAACATCAGTGGCGCAGGGGCCAGGCCGCGCAGGTAGGCCAATGCCGCCTGCATCTGCTGTTCGCTATCGCGGCTGCCGTGCAGTGGTTCGCTGCGGCTGAAGTCCCGCTCGGCGATGACCAGCTGCTCCCGTTCCTGCGGGCCCGGCGCGATGATCAGCGAGGCGTGCTCGCCCGCGGGCACATCGAATTCCATGCCATTGAACTGGATCACTTCGGGCACATCGGTGCGCGCCTGCAGCAGCGCCGGATAGGCATGGTCGCGGGTGACCGCGGAGTGGCCGGGGCCGCCGTGGTCGGTGTGGACCATCCAGCGCAGGCCGAAGGCCCTGGCCTGTGCTGCGTTGTGGCTGCGGCTGTAGGGCGAGTCGCCACCACGCACCGGCGTGGGCGGCGTGGTGCGGCGGTCCCAGTCCACGCTCCATTCGCTGTGCACATGGTGGTCACCGGCCAGCCATTGGCGGCAAGCGTCGACTGGCGGGGTTGCCTCCGCCGGGGCGGACAATGCCGGGGCCGCCGCTGCGAGCAGCGCCAGCATTACAAGGTTCTTCATGGGTTCACCTCAGAAAGGCGCACGGACAACGCACGGACCCTTGCGGGTCCGCACGCTGCCGGTGCGTGAATGCCTGCTTAGAAGTCCGCGCGCAGGCCCAGGCTGATGCGACGGCCCGAGGTCTCATCCATGGTCGGGAAGGACGGGTCCATGGTGTAGCCGCTGGTCCGCTCGTTGGTGAGGTTGATGCCCTTCAGGCTGATCTTGATGTTGTCGGTGATGCGGTAACCGATCGACACATCCATCTGGCCATAGGCATCGCGCCAGATCGGGTACAGGTTGTAACCGATCGATTCGACGTAGGCGCCCTTGTGGTTGTAGGACACGCGCGCGTCGAAGCGCGAATTCTCGTAGTAGGCGGTGAGGTTCCAGGTCTTCTCCGACAGCCCCGGCATCGGGGTGCGGATGCCCAGGCTGGATTCGCCGGCCAGCGAGCTGTCCAGCATGGTGTAGTTGGCATTGATGCCAAACCCGTCCAGCCACGGCGTGAACATGTTCAGCGGCAGCTGTGCCACCAGTTCAACGCCATCGACCTGGTAGGAACCCTTGGCATTCACCGGCTGGTAGACGTCGAAATCGTAGATGCCATTGAGGCTGCCGTTGGCGTTGTATACCGCCACATTCTGAACCACGCCGGTCAGCGAGTTGATCACCACGCCATCGATGTTCTTGCGGAAGTAGCTGGCGGCGAACAGCGCGCCGTTGTCCAGGTACTTCTCCAGGCCGATCTCCCACTGCTTGGCATAGGTGGGCTTCAGCTCAGGATTGCCATCGGTGAAACGGTAGGAGCCCCAGCTGGCGGTGCGCTTGTAGGCGATGTCGGTCAGCGCCGGGCGCATCATCACCTTGGACGCCGCCGCGCGCAGCAGCAGGCCGTGCGACAGCTCGGCGGTCATGTTGAAGCTGGGCAGCAGATCGTCGTAGCTGCCGTCCTTCGACACCGGAGTGTCGGTGTAGCCGGTGCTGCCGTTGGGCAGCTGGATCGGGTGATAGCCGAACGAATCGACCTTCGTGTCCACGTAGCGCGCACCCGCATTGACGGTGAACGGAACGCTGCCGATATCGAAGGCGAAGTCGGCCATGGCGTAGAAGCTCATCACCTTCTCGTCAACCTGGTAGAACTGGCCAGGATCGAACGGGGTCTGGAAGCCCGCGTAGCGGAACGCGCTGCGTGCGTAGTCGTTGGAGATCTGCTGCCA
The DNA here is from genome assembly GCF_004365115.1 of Stenotrophomonas sp. CC22-02. Classification (NCBI taxonomy): domain Bacteria; kingdom Pseudomonadati; phylum Pseudomonadota; class Gammaproteobacteria; order Lysobacterales; family Lysobacteraceae; genus Stenotrophomonas; species Stenotrophomonas sp. CC22-02. The sequence continues at coordinate 1,773,407 of NZ_SOCO01000001.1, forward strand.
GGCCAGCCCCTTGTTGGAGTAGCTGCCGCCGGGAACGATGTCGTCGATGTACTGCAGCGGGCTGTCGGCCATCGTGCGGGTGTTGACCCAGGCGCTGCTGCCCGCGCTCGGCCCGGTGATCTTCAGCTCGCCGTACTGGCGTTCCTTGGAGCGATCGGTGTAGCGCGCACCGAACCGGACCGTGTGCAGCGCGGGCAGGAAGGCCATGTCCAGCAGGCGGGTGACATTGACCTGGGCGGCGTACTTGTCGTCCTTCACCTTCTCCAGCGTGGTCTCGTAGGCCTCGAACAGGTACCGGCTCGGGTCGTTGTACATGTCGAAGCTGCCGGCGGCGGCGGTCGGGATGGTTTCACCGCTGCTGCCGGTCCAGCGGGTGCGCGACGGCGCATAGGCCACGTGCTTGAGATTGGAGAAATCCGAGGTCTTTTCCGCGCCGGAGTAGCCCACCAGCGCATCCACGTACCAACGGTCGCCCTTCCAGTCCATCGCCATGCTGTACTGGCTGTAGTCGGTCTTGTTGATCCGCTCCTTGCTCAGCATCTCGTGCTGGGTGGCGGTGTAGGACACATCGCGCAGCACCACCATGCCGTACTCGGACAGCGTACTGGCATCGTAGGCATGGATGGTATCGAACGTACTGCGGCTGGAGGCCGAATAGGCGGCTGCGTCGTACTCGTCCTCGGTGCTGTCATAGCCGCCGACCATCGCGTCGAAGGTCAGGCTGAAGTTGTTGCTGGGCTTGTACTGCAACGACCCGGTGGCGCCCCACTTGTCCTGCTCGTTGAGGTAGACGCGATCACCCACCTTGTCCTGGAACACGACCCGGTTGGTCTGCTCGGCATCATTGCGATTGGTGATGTTGACACCCGCGTCGCGCAGCAGCACGGCCTGCGCCTGGGTACCGCGGGTGCCCGAGGCAGTGAGGAAGCGCGAGGACGGCCGGAAGTTGATGCCCGAGGTGGAGTCGGTGCGGTTGGTGCGCTTGGACTGCGAGTACGAGACCAGCGCGCCCCAGTCACCCCAGGTATCGGCGGCGAGGAAGGCAAAGCGCGGATCCACCTCCTCCGAGATGCTGTTGTGCGCGCCTTCGGCGGAGAACACCAGCTTGCGTTCGTTGTAGTCGAACGGGCGTGCGGTGGAGATCTTCACCGAGCCGGCAATGCCGCCCTCTTCGTCGGCGGCGGTGGGCGACTTCTGCACGGTCACCTGCTGGATGATCTCCGAGGCGAACATGTCGAATTCCACGTCGCGACCGCCGCTGCCCGAGGCGGTCGCCAGATCGTTGATCGAAACGTGGGTGTACTCCGAAGGCAGGCCGCGCACATTGACCTTGGTGCCCAGGCCCTTGTTGCGCTCGATGGTCACGCCCGGCATGCGCTGCAGGGCTTCAGCGAGATTCTGTTCGGGAAAATCGGCCACGTCGGTCGCGACGATCGAATCTGAAAAGCCCACCGTGGCGCGCTTGATGTCCACGGCCTTCTCCAGGCTGCGGCTGTAGCTGCCGGTGACCTGGATGGTTTCAAGGTTGGCCGCCTGCGCACCGGAGTTCGCAGCGCCGGCCGGTGCCGTTGCCGCAACTGCGCCCACGACCGCCTCGGGTGCTGCCAGCGCGGAGGTGGCGGCCGGCGCGCTGGCGTCCTGTGCCTCGATGGTGACCGTGGTGGCATTGAGATAGCGGTAGCGCAGGCCGGTGCCGGCCAGCAGGCGGCTGAGCGCTGCGTCCGCGCTCAGGCCGGCCGGCACGCCCGGGGTGCGCGGATTGCCCGCATTCTGCGCGTTGTAGACGAACTGCAGGCCGGTCTGGCGCGACAGCGCATTGAGCGCCCCGTCCAGCGGCTGCGAGGCGATCGCTTCGCTGGAGACGCGGGCCGGTTCTGCGGCGTTGGCGCCGGCCGTGGCGGTGATCTGCAGTGCAAGGGCAATGGAAAGGAACAGGGTGCGGCGCATCGTAGGGTCCAGTAGGGAATGGCGGTGGTCGCGGAACAGGTGTGTTCCTGCATTCCCCATCTACGAGGGCGCAGCGCGCCGATCGGGCACCACTTGTTCGATGAATTTTTTCTTACAGCGCCTGCGGCGTTCCCGCGCGCAACCGTACATGGATTCCGTCCGTTGCCACCTGCGTGACCAGCGTGGGTTGCTGGTCGAGGAATGCGCGCAGCGACGCCACGTCATCCGCGCGCAGGTTGCCGGTCAGGCGCAGCGCACCGGCGTCATCGCTCACGTGCAGGCGCAGCGTGTTGCGCCGGTTGAAGCGGTCGGCCACGTCGCGCAGCGCCTCGTCGCGGAACAGCACCCGCCCGGTCCACCATGCCGTCATGCTGGCGGCGTCTTCCTCGCGGATGCGCACGCGCTGGTCACGGTAGTCGACCTGTGCCGCCTGCCCGGCGCCAAGGTCGGCCAGCATGCGGCCGCGGCCACCATCGCCGCGCACGTGCACGCGCCCCTCGCTGACGCCGATACGGGCCTGCTCGCGCAGCAGCGAAACATCGAACGTGGTGCCGATGTCCGTCACCTGCAGGCCGGCGGCGTGTACCGCGAACGGGCGCCGGTCCTTGGCCACGGCAAAGCTGGCCTGGCCACGTTCAAGCTCGACGCGCCGCCCCAGCAGGGTCATGCGTACCGATATCTCGCTTTCAGCGTCCAGGCGCACTACGGTGCTGTCGGGCAGCGTGACCTCTCGCGGCATGCCATGTGCGGCCACATAGTGCCCGGTGCGCGGCCAGGCGATGGTGGCACCTACGCCTACAGCGAGCATCAGCGCCGCTGCGGCCGCGATGCGCGGCAAGCCGGGTGTGGGCCGTGCCCGGCGTTGGTTCGATGCGGCGGACGGGCGTGGCGACAACCGCACGACGTTGTGATCATTGCGCGTCGGCGCGGGAGCCTTCAACAGTGCGTCGACGTCATCCGGCATGCCGCGCAGCGCATCGGCCAACGCACCGGCCACCTCGCTGATGGCCATGTACTCGCGCAGGTGTTCGGGGGAGACCAGCAGCCACTGCATGAAGGCCTGCTGCTGCGAAGGGCTGAGGTCGCCTTCGCGCTGCAACGCGTGCCACTGTGCGGCGGCCAGGGTCAGCGCCGATGGATGTTCAGTGGCCACGCTCACGACCTCCCTGCCGGTTCGGCCAGCGCCCGACGGCACACCGAAAGCCCGCGTACCACGTGCTTCTTCACCATATGCGCTGACACGCCCATGCGTTCGGCGATCTGCTTGTAGCTCAATCCATCGCGGTACTGCATGACCAGCACCGCCCGGGTGTGTTCGGGCAGGGTCTGCAGCAGCGTCTGCAGGCGCTGGCGGCGCTGCTCGCGTTCGGCGGCATCTTCCACGCATTCCCCGCTGGCCAGGCTTTGGCCCGGGCCTTCGATTTCTTCGATGGACAGGGTCGACCAGCGCCGGCGCGCGGCCTGCTCGCGTGCCAGATTCTGCGCGACGGTGAACAGGTACGCTTCCGGGTTGGCGATCGGCTCGCCCTTGCCTTCATGCGCGCGCAGCAGGCGCAGATAGGTTTCCTGGACCAGATCTTCGGCGTCCTGCCGCGCACCGCGTCGCACGAAGAAGCCACGCAATAGCGGCGCGTGCTCTTCGAACATGCGCGCCAGGCGCCGTCTTGCCTGTTCGGCCACCTGCGTCGCCCCTGCCCCCTGAAGTGCGCCGCAAGGTACGGGCGCGGTGTGACGCCTTCATGACGGCTTCACATTGGCCGTGACGGTGCTCCTTCTGCAACCCGGCCATGTATCGGTGTGATCCCCGCTGGCCTGTCGACGCCGCAACTGGACTGCTACGGCCCTGTGACCACTTCGAAACCGGCCGCCTTCCATTCGGGAAAGCCATCCTCCAGGCGCCGCACAGTGAAGCCCAGCGCCCTCAGCTTTTCCACGACCTCGAAGGACATCACGCAATACGGGCCTCGGCAGTAGGCCACGATCTCCCTGTCCCGGGGCAGGCGGGTCAATGCCGCTTCCAGTTCCGACGCTGGAACGTTCAAGGCACCGGGAAGATGGCCCAGGGCGTACTCCGACGAAGGCCGAACATCCAGAAGGGTTACCCCATCCGTCGCCAGGCGCTCCAGCAGCGCTTCGCGCGATACGGGTTCAAGGGCATCGCGCCGTTCGAAGAAATCCCGCATGACACCCTGCACTTCGGCAACATTGCGCTCGCCGAAGCAGCCCAGCGCCCGCAGCAGCGCAACGACCTCGGCCTCGCCGGACAGGCTGTAGTAGATGCGTTTGCCTTGGCGCTCGGGCTCCACCAGTCGGGCCCGCCGCAGCAACTGCAGGTGCCGCGAGGTATTGGCCACGCTCAACCCGGTTGCCTCCGCCAGCGCCTCGACGCTGCGCGGCCCCTGCGAAATCGCCTCCAGCAACTCCAGGCGGTGGACATGGCCGATCGCCTGGGCGACGTCAGCCAGGGCGTGATAGATCGCCTGCCTGGGCTGGGGGATTGACTTTGCCTTATCCATACTCAAACATTCTGCATATTGATTGAATGTTAGTCCAGTCATTGGCTGAACCCGCGTCACGGCACCCATCCTATCCAAGAAGCGTCCCCATGCCCGGCAACCCCATGCATCGGCAGGTGTTCCTGCTGGCCAGCGCCCAGGCGCTGTTCCAGATTGTTTCGGTGATCGTCATGACCGTCGGCGGGCTGGCGGGTGCTCACCTCGCCCCTGCCCCGCAGTGGGCCACCCTGCCCATCGCGACGATGTTCCTGGGAACGGCATTGACCACCTTCCCCGCCGCGATGTGGATGGCCAGGGCCGGGCGGCGGGTCGGATTCATCTGCGGCTCGCTGCTGGGCCTGGCCGGCGGCGGCATTGCCGCACTGGGAATAGCCCGCCATTCGATGGCCTTGCTGGCTGCCGGCACGCTGCTGGTGGGGGCATACCAGGCCTTCGCGCAGTTCTATCGTTTCGCCGCCAGCGAGGTGGCAGACGAAGCGTTCCGCCCCCGGGCGATTTCGCTGGTGATGGCCGGCGGCATCATTGCGGCGCTGGTCGGGCCATCGCTGGCCCGCCTGGGCGGGCCGCTGTTGCAGGCGGAGTATCAAGGCTCCTTCATCATCCTGGCCGTTGTCTCGCTGGTGGCGACCGGGGTGCTGGCGGGATTGCGAATGCCGGCCACCTCGAAAACCGAGCCGGGTGAGCCCGCTGGGCGCCCATGGCAGCAGATCGTGTTCCAGCCCGCGTACCTGGTGGCGCTGTTCGGCGCTGCGACCGGCTATGGAATCATGATCCTGGCGATGACGGCGACGCCCATTGCCATGGTTCACCATCATCACGCCCTTGGCAGTGCCGCAACGGTGATCCAGCTCCATGTGCTGGGCATGTTCCTGCCCTCGTTCTTTACCGGATCGCTGATCGCTCGTTTTGGCGCTGTCCGCATCATGCTGGCCGGTGCGGTGATCTTCGTCGGGCATGTACTGATGACGACCACCGGGACTGGATTCGGCTCCTTTGCGACGGCGCTGGTCATGCTCGGGGTGGGCTGGAACTTCATGTACGTGGGAGGCACGGCACTGCTCACCACGACCTACACGCAGGCCGAGCGCGCCCGGGCACAGGCGATCAACGACATGACCATCTTCGTTGTCGGTCTGGGCTGTTCGTTTGGTGCGGGAGGCCTGTTGGACGCGCTTGGCTGGCAGCGCATGAACCTGGTACTGATTCCGTGGCTGCTGGCCGCGGCAGCGGCACTGGCCTGGCTTGGGCGTAAAGGGCGGCGCGCCGCCCTGGCGTCGGGTGTGTAGACGGGGTGCCGAGGCACGTGCTGGGGCGCCGGCAGGCATCGAGGCGCCGTCATCGGCGCCTCGACAGCCCGTTCCTCAGGCGCTGATGCGCAACGCGGTCCTCGTGGCATGCCCTGGATCGTAGCCGGCATGCCCCATCAGCGGCTCGGCCACAACGCCCTGCGCCTCGCTCCAGCCGGTGCTGGCATCACCGGCAAACCCACCGATGGCCTCGATCAGCTGCCGCACTTCCGCATTGGCCGACGCGTCCGCCGTGCGGGCCGACACACGCGTGGTTGCGGCCGGAAGTGGCTTGAGCTGCCCGGCGATGGCCGATGCCGAAATGGCGTTGCCTCCGTCCCCCGGCTGCACGAACGCGATGGCGTACTGCCCGCCCTGGAAATGCTTCAGTACCCGCATCTGCTGGCCCGCATCGGCGTCCACCCGCACGAGCAGGTCATCGCCATCGCGGTAGTAGCTCAGGCGGCTGCGCGCGATGCCGTCGAAGTACAGCCAGTCGGTACCGCCGCCGGTGTTGTCCACGGTGTCCACGCCACCGCCTGCGCGGTAGAAGTACGTGTCGTTGCCCACGCCACCGAACAGCAGGTCGTTACCGTCTTCGCCCACCAGCTGGTCGTCGCCCGCGCCACCGATGAGGATGTCGTTGCCCGAGCCGCTGAAGCTGCCATTGCCACCGGACAGGTAGTCATTGCCATCGCCCCCCTCGAGCTTGTCATCCCCGCCCATGCCGAACAGGGTGTCGTCGCCGCCGAGGCCCTGCATGCGATCACGGCCACTGGTGCCCACCAGCTGCTCGCCGGCCGCCGTGCCGGTGATCTGTGAGGGATAGTCGCCGTCATTGCCGCCTCCCGGATTGCCGCCACCGGTACCCGGCACCAGTGCATTGATGGCCGCCGTGTTCAGCGCCGAGCCACCTGCCGGCTGCAGGTAGTCCAGCGCCATGTCACCGCCGAGGAAGTGATTGGTGACGGTGACCTTCTGGTTGCCATTGCCGTTGACGGTGATCACCAGGTTGTCGCCATCACGGGCGAAGGCGAGCTTGGACAGCGAAATGTCGTTCTGGAAGATCAACCAGTCCGTACCGCCCCCCGTGTTGTCGATGACATCGATGCCGCCGCCATAGACGTACTGATCGTCGCCTGCGCCACCGATCAGCACGTTGCTCCCGTCTTCGCCACGCAACGTGTCATTGCCCAGCCCGCCTTCGAGGCGATCATCCCCCGAGCCGGTGCCGCTTCCATTGCCGCCGGACAGGTAGTCGTTTCCGTCGCCACCGCGCAGGGTGTCATTGCCGCCCATGCCGAACAGGGTGTCGGCGCCGCCCAGGCCCTCGATCAGATCCTTGCCGGCGCTGCCCGCCAGCTGCTCGCCGGCTGCGGTGCCCTGGATGACCTGGTCGAACTGCCCGCCGGTACTGCCGCCGGCAACGATCTGGTTGATCTGCGCGGTGGTCAGGTAGGAGCCGCCGTCCGGCTGCACGTAGTCGATCGCGGCGTCGCCGCCGAGGAAGTGGTTGGTGACCCGGACGGCCGGCGTTGCAGCGTTGTCCAGCGTGATCAGCAGATCGTTGCCATCGCGGCTGAACGAGATCCGCTCACGGCCGATGCCGCCGGTGAAGAACACGCCGTCGAAGCCTCCGCCGGTGTTGTCCACCGTGTCAGTGCCGCTGCTGGTGTCGAAGACGTATTTGTCATCGCCGCTGCCACCGATCAGCGTGTCGTTGCCACCGCCACCGACAATCGTATCGTTGCCACCGAGCCCGTGGATGGTGTTGGCTTCCGCATTGCCGGCCAGGTAGTTGTCCAGCGCATTGCCACTGCCATTGATGGCGCCCGTACCGGTCAGGAACAGGTTCTCGATGTTGTCGGACAGCACGTACGAGGCGCTGGACTGGACCTGGTCCTTGCCGGCACCGAGCGCCTCGACCACCACGTCGGCGCTGTCATCGACAATGTAGACATCGTCGCCGGCCCCACCTTCCATGCGGTCGATGCCCTCGCCGCCATCGTGATAGTCGTTGCCGTTGCCGCCGAACAGGGTGTCGCTACCGCTTCCACCAAACAGCGAATCATTGCCATCCAGGCCGTACAGCAGATCATCGCCGTCCCAGCCGCCGAGCGTATTGGCACCGGCATTGCCAGTGATCACATTGTCCAGCCCGTTGCCATTACCGGTCTGGATGCCGACGGCCAGGATCAGATTCTCGACCTCATCGGCAAGCACGAGGTTTGTCTCGTAGCGGCGCTCGACGGTGTCGACGCCCTCCCCGGCATGCTCGACGATCCAGTCGCCGCTGCTGTCGTTGATGTAGTAATCGTCCCCCTCGCCTCCCTGCATCCGGTCGCCACCGGCGCCGCCGTCGAGGCGGTTGTTGCCTGCATTGCCGGTCAGCTGGTTGTTGCCGCCGTTGCCGGTGCCACTGATGTTGCCGCTGCCGGTCAGCACCAGATCTTCCAGGGTATCGCCGAGCACATAATCGATGCTCGATTCCACCGTGTCGTGGCCTTCGCCGGCGAGTTCAACCACGACATCGCCGGCCTGGTCGACCACATAGGTGTCGTCGCCCAGGCCACCCACCATGCGGTCGGCTCCAGCCCCGCCATCCAGGCGGTTGCTGTTGCTGTTGCCTGTCAGTTCGTTGTTGTCGGCGCTGCCAATGGCGGTGATGGCGCCACTCCCTTCCACCAGCACCAACCGCTCGATGTTGCCCGACAGCGTGTAGTCGCTGGTGGCGTGCACGACATCGAACCCTTCGCCCGCGAGTTCGACGATGCTGTCCAGCAGGCTGTCCACGTGGTAGATGTCATCACCGGCTCCGCCCTCCATGTGATCGTCCCCGGACTGGCCATCAAGCACGTCGTTACCGCTGCCACCCAGCAGGCGGTCGTTTCCTTGGCCGCCGAACAACTGATCATCGCCGGCGCCACCGTCGAGCCGGTTGGCGCCCTCGTTGCCGGTCAGGACGTTGGCAAGTTCGTTGCCGGTGCCGTCGATGTCCTCCGCGCCCGTCAGCGTCAGGGTTTCCAGCTGCGCGGACAGTGCGTAGCTGGCACTGCTCAGGACATGGTCACGACCGCCGCCGGCAAGCTCGACGATGCGGTCGTTGCTGTTGTCCACGATATAGGTGTCGTCACCCGTACCTCCGCGTGCTTCATCCACCCCCTCGCCGCCGTCGAGCCAGTCGTTGCCAGCGCCGCCCTCCAGCAGGTCGGCACCCTGCCCGCCAAACAGGCGGTCGTCGCCGGCCTCGCCATACAGCGTGTCATCGCCGTCGTGGCCATGAACCGTGTCGTCACCCTCTCCGGCGTGCACGATGTTCTGGCCGGCGTTGCCGTGGATGACGTCGGCCAGCGGAGTGGCTTCCAGGACCGCCAGATCCAGCGCCGCCGGATCGAGCAGGCGGGTGACGCCGCCCGCCACCAGCGACAGCCCCAGGGCCGCCAGGCCGGTGATCGGGTCGAAATAACGCTCAAGACGGATCTGGTCGGCACTGCCGTCGAGGAAGGTCAGGACCAGATCGCCGTTGTCCCGTCGCAGCACGGCCGAGGCCAGCGCCCGGTCGACAAGCTGCAGGGTGGTTGCGCCCTCGGTATCGAGGATCATGTCCTGGCCGTCACCGCTGGCGAACCGGTACTGGTCATCCCCGCTGCCACCGGCCAGACGATCATTGCCCGCATCGCCCTGCAGGATGTCATTGCCCTCCCCGCCCATCAGCTCGTCGTCGCCAGCACCGCCGCGCAGCTCATCGTTACCCTGCTCCCCGGCCAGCCAATCGCGCCCCTCGCCACCGTCGAGCACATCATTGCCGCCACCGCCGTAGAGCGCGTCCATGTCGGCCCCGCCGGACAGCTGGTCATCGCCTTCGCCGCCATCCAGCGTATCGCTGCCCTGGCCGCCATCGAGCAGGTCGTTGCCGTCGCCGCCCTGCAGCGTGTCATCGCCCTCGCCGCCGAACAGCTGGTCGTTGCCTTGCCCGCCGGACAGGGTGTCATGGCCGCCCTCGCCGGAAAGAACATCGTCGCCTTCATAGCCCTGCAGATGGTCATCGCCAGCGGTGGCCACCTGCACCCGCTGGCGCACGGCGGCCACGGTCCAGATCGTGCCGTCGGCAAAGCGGATCTCGTCCACGCGCGAGGGACCATTGCCATCGTTCTGGAAGTAGCGCGACACCGTCAGCCGATCGGTGCTGCCCGCACGCACCAGCAGCAGGTCGTCGCCAACCCGGGTGGCAACGATGTCCGTCGGCGCGATGTCCGCGGCGAACGAAATCGCGTCAAGGCGTCCTGCACTGTCGTCATGATTGTCGATCACATCCTGGCCGAATCCAGCGGCGAACCCGTACACGTCATTGCCCTGGCCACCGCGCAGCTGATCGTTGCCGGCGCCACCCCACAGCTGGTCGTCGCCGGCCCCACCATCGAGCGTATCGTTGCCGCTGCCGCCCACCAGCAGATCCTGCCCGTCACCGCCATTGAGGCGGTCGTCGCCTTCGCCACCGTCCAGCTGGTCGTTGCCATCGTCACCGTTCAGCGTGTCCGCACCGCCTCCACCGGTCAGGGTGTCGTTGCCGCCGCGGCCACTCAACCACTCGTTGCCGTCTCCGCCATGGATGATGTCGTCGCTGTCGTAGCCGTAGAGATCGTCCACCCCCGGCACCGGAATGAGGACCAGCGCCTTGACATCGGCAATGCTCCACTGCACCCCGTTGGAGAAACGAATGCGATCCAGGCGATAGTCGCTCTGGCCGTCTGCGCGGAAGTAGTCCTGGATATCGACACGGTCGCCGGTACTGATGATCTGGAGGCACAGATAGTCGCCGCTGCGCCATACCTTCAGATCTGAAGGAAGGATGCCCGCGCCGATCTCGAGCGTGTCGACACGGCCATTGGAGGCGTCGTAGTTGTTGATGCGGTCATGGCCGCTGCCACGGCCGAACAGATAGCGGTCGCTGCCTTCTCCGCCCTGCAGGTAGTCGTCTCCGGCGCCGCCGTCAAGGACATCGTTGCCCGCACCGCCATAGAGCGCATCGGTACCCAACCCACCTTCAAGACGGTCCGTGCCGGCGCCGCCGCTCAGGCTGTCGTTGCCTGCGTCGCCGTACAACAGATCGTCGCCCTCCCCGCCGTCCAGAGTGTCTTCACCCTGGCCCCCGGACAGGAGGTCGGCGCCTGCGCCGCCCGACAGGGTGTCGTTGCCTGTGCCGCCGAACAGGGTGTCGCTGCCCTGGCCGCCGTCCAGCAGATCGTCGCCGGCGCCGCCGAGGATGAGGTCATCACCCGCGCCACCGCGCAACTGCTCGCGCACATCGGCGGCCTGGTCGCGGCCGACAAGGATTCCATCATTGCTGCCGAGGCTGCCTGCCACCGAGCCGTCCGTCGCCACGCTGCTCAGCTGCAGGCCTGCGGCGGCCAGTGCCGCACCAAGGTCGGGCTGGGACTCCGCCTGCAGCAGCCAGGTGCGCAGCATGGTCTCGCCCGCGGCCCAGCCGTTGCCCAGCAGGAATCGCCCCTGCGCCCGCAGCAGCTCAGCCAGGTCGATGATGGCATCGGCCTGGCTGCTGGCGAAGCGCGTGTTGAGCTTGGCTTCCAGTGCGGCAAAGGCAAAGCTGACCTGGCCCGCCTGCACATCCCAGGTGGGCTGGATCAGGTCGGTATAGCCCTTCAGGCGCGACTTGCTGCTGAGCGTTGCATAGAACGCTTCGAAGATCGCGTCGTAGACCTGCACGTACTGCTGCACGGTCTGCGTTCCCCACCAGACATCGGTGATCGGCGCGTAGCCCATGATCGCTTCAACCACGCGCATCTTCATGGTCTGGACGTCATCCAGCCAGGTCGGCTCCGGCCACACCAGTACTTCGTTGGGGCGCAGCCGCACCACGTTGGTGGAGTTGGGGTCCTCTACGCCGCCGCCACTGTTGATGCGGATGGCCTGCGAAGAGAAGTAGGGGCTGGTGCGTGCCCATTCCAGGATCAGATCGTCCAGCAGGTCACGCTGTACCTGGCGTGTCTCTCCCGCAGAGAAGCTGACCAGCAGGGCCTGCAACGCGGGGGACAGCGCTGCGGCCTGGTGCAGCGAGCGCAGGTTGCCGATGCCGCGGCTGTTGACCAGCCCACGGATGGCCTCTGGCACCGCGACATCCTCGGCATAGTCGGAGCGCAGGCTGTCGTTGTCGAAGTTGAAGTCCTGAAGCAGATGCGTCTGCTCGATGCCGTTCGCATCGCGGCGGCCGAACGTTGACGAGCCCAGCAGCGCGCCACCTTCCACGTCGCCACTGGCCCCGCCCATGGTGGTTCCGAGGAACGTGATGCCCAGCTCCTGCAGGGTCAGCAGTTCTCCTGCATCCGTAATGCCGTTGCCATTGGCGTCGCGCCACACCGAAAGCGACGCGAACGACGCATCATTCAGATCGATACGGCCGTCGGCGTTGTCATCCAGCGCCGCCAGTGCCTGGAAACCATTGGCCGCCCGCTGGCCATTCGCCAGGCGCGTCTGGTCACCGAACAGTTCGCGGCCCGAATCGATTCGCCCGTTGCCATCCAGGTCACGGACCAGCAGGCCATCGCGCGCATCCACCCAGCCACTGGCGGTGCGGATCCCATCGCCATCATGGTCGAACAGGGTGCCGGCCCAGCCGCGTTCGGTCACCGTGCGCACCTGGCCGTCTCCGTCCAGATCCAGCGCCAGGGGGTCGTAGCGCTCGATCCGGTAGGTGTTGTCGCCGCGGATGCGCCGCGCCAGATCCTCGAACCGATCGATGAAACGGCCCAGGCCATTGTCCATGGCCCAGCCCATTCCCTCGCCGAGCAGGTCAAGGAACCGACCGAACCCATGATCCATGACCCAGCCCATCGCCTCGCTCAGCGGCGCTTCCAGGCCGGCCGCGCGCAGCACGCCGTTGATGTTCGACAGGATGGCAGCGGCAAGATCCTGCACATAGCCGGTGACCGTGCCGTCCTCGCTCTGTACCTGGACGAAATCCTCGCCCAGCCCCAGCGGCGGATCGAACTGGTCACCCAGCGTGCCTGCCCATCGGTCAGCCTCGCCGAGCTGCATATCCTGCACGGCGGTCATCACATCCTTGCCAATGATGTCACCGAGCGATTGCACGTGGCCGCCCAGGACGTCGTTCACCACTGTGTTGGCAAGGAGATCAGAGCCCTGCTGGAACCATGCCTCATTGGCGTTGAGTCCATTGACGGTGCCCTGCCACATGGTGGCACCACGGACCAGGTCGCTTACCAGGCTGCCGTCATTCGCATTGATCTTGCCAGCGGAATCGAACCAGTTGGACATCCTGTTGAGCTCGGCAGCCGTGGCAGCGTCCGAGGTGCGGGCCTGGGATGCAGCAAGATCTCTCAGGTAGCGATAGGCCTCGGCATGCTGGCCTGAGTTGCTGTAGTTCTGCAGCGTTGTGCGCTGGGACGAATCGAGATTGAGAATACCGGACATGTTCTTCCTTGATGCGGCATGGTGAAGGTTGAGGGGATAACAGGACCACTACGAAGTGCACTGCAAATGCATCAGGGGGTATGCCCGCCAGGCGCGATGCGCGTTCTGCTGCTGGACACCCTCCCGGTGTCCTGCGTCGGCTGCGAGCAAGGCTCCCCCATGTACCAGGCATATGCCCAAGCCGCGAAGCGCAGATGGTCGGCGTGGCTCTCCGCGCCATAGGAGTACTGCAGGTACAATCCCTCCATCTGCATTTCTGCACGGTAGATGCCCCTGCTCGGTGAGTCGTTCGACCATGCGGTGGCAAGCACCTCGTGCCCGCAGGGACCCATGAAGCGAAGCATGCTGTGCACCCGGGACCCGCTGTCGCGTTCCAGTCGCTGGAATCCATCGCCTTCATCAGTGACGCGCTCATCGCCTCGAAGTGACATTGAGGCAGGCAGCGTGGCGCCGACGCCCACAAGCAGGCGGACGGTCGTCCATGGCGTCCCTGCCGCTCTGCCTGGCCCTTCCCTTACGCGGCCGTTGTCGCGGTTCAGGTAGACCACCACGGCGTTGCTGCCAGCCGGGTCAACGCCGGGCCGCAGCAGGTAGGGTCGAAGCATCACATGTACGGGGCGCTGGGGTGGCGGGTCCTGGCACGCGGACAGGATTGCCAGCAGCGGAAGCAGGAGCAAGCGAAGCATTCGCACGAATGACCTCATTTGTAGAGTGGCATGGACGCCCGTCTCAGGCGCCAAGGTGGATCAACGCTCGCGCAGCGACTCGCCTGCATGCTGGCGCAATGGACTCAGAAGGTAATCGATGACCCGCCGTTTCCCGGTCTTGATCTCGGCACTCAGGCTCATGCCGGCAGTCATCCGCACACGCACCCCGTCGATCTGCAGGGTGGCCTTGTCGAGCTTCACCCGCACCGGGAAGACCAGGCCGAGATTCTCGTCCTGCATGGCATCGTGGGAGACGCTTACTACTTTCCCCGTCAGGTAGCCGTAGCGGGTATACGGAAAGCTTTCCACCTTCACGGTTACCGCCTGGCCGGTGCGCACAAAGCCGATGTCCTTGTTGAGGATGGTGGCTTCGACCTCCAGCGCTTCCTCGCTGGGGACCACGGCCAGCAGCGGTTGCGCCGGCGTAACCACGCCGCCCACCGTGTGCACGACCAGCTGCTGTACGGTGCCATCAACCGGGGCCCGCAGGGTCATCTGGTGGTCACGCTGCCCCGTCCGCGACACTTCAGGCGTCATCTGCCCGATCTGTTCCTGCGCCTCGCGCAGGCCATCCAGGGTCTGTTGCCGGAAGTCGGCCACCAGCACCCTCAGTTCTTCCTCGGCGGCGCGCTGGGCCGACCGGATCTCCTGCACGCGATTGCGCTGCGCAGCAAGATCGCGCTCGCCGGCTATCCGCTCCTGCTCGCGCAGCAGGTAGTCGTGACGCCCAACGTAGTTGCCCTGCAGCAAGCGCCGATAGTCGTCGGCGCGCAGGCGGGAGATCCGCGCCGATTCCTCCAGGGGCTTCACCGAGTCCTGGGTTGTTTCCAGTTCCGCGTGGCGCTGCGCGATCAGGGCCTGCAGATTGTGGCGCTTGGCCTGCAGTGCCTCGTACTGGCTTCGCGCCAGCGCCTGCTCGGCCTGTACCCGGTCTGTGGGCAGGTCCGGATCAACATGGAACACCGGCGCTGCACCATCCTCCAGGGCCTCGGCGAGGGCACGCAGGCGCAGGGCGGACATGCGCGCGTTCAACAATGCATCGCCTGCCTTGGCCACGTCGGCCGACGTGGCGGTGGCATCAAGTTCGATCAGCACCTGCCCCGCTTTCACCGCCTGCCCGTCACGCACCAGGATGCGTCGCACCACGCTGGTTTCCGCCGGCTGCACGACCTTGGTCCGTGAGTCCACGACGGTCTTGCCGGGTGCTACCGCAACGATATCGAGCTTGCCGAGACTGGCCCACAGCACCGCCACGCAGAACAACGCGATGATGATGCGCAATGTCCACCGCGCGGTGGGCGAGGCAGGGGTTTCAATCAGCTCCAGGTGTGCGGGCAGGAAGGACCGCTCGTCGGCCCTGCGTGGCGGCGGGTCCATCTCGTGGCGGGCCTGCCAGGCGCTACGGAATACGGCAAGGTAGCGCGCGGCGAAGGCGCCGACTGCATCACGGATGTGCTTCATGCTGCCCCCTGCTGCAGGCGGTGCAGCTGCGCGTAGTGTCCGCCCGGCTGTGCCAGCAGCTCATCGTGCGTTCCGCTCTCGACGATGCGGCCACGGTCGACGACGACGATGCGGTTGGCCCTGCGCACGGTGGAAAGGCGGTGCGCGATGATGATGACGGTGCGCCCCCTGCAGATCTCGCGCATGTTGGACATCACCGCGTGCTCCGACTCGTAGTCCAGGGCGCTGGTGGCCTCATCCAGGATCAGGATGCGCGGGTCGGTGATCAGCGCACGCGCGATCGCCACGCGCTGCCGCTGGCCACCCGACAGGCCTGCACCGTGCTCGCCCACTTTGGTGTCATAGCCCTCAGGCAGCGCCGAGATGAACTCGTGGGCGCCGGCCAGGGTTGCCGCCTTGATCACCCGCTCCAGCGGCATGCCCGGATCGCTCAGTGCGATGTTCTCGCGCACGCTGCGGTTGAACAGGAAGTTCTCCTGCAGTACCACGCCCAGCTGCCTCCGCAGCCAGGCGGGATCGGCCAGGGCCAGATCATGCCCGTCCACCAGTACCCGCCCACGTTCGGGCGTGTACAGGCGCTGCACCAGCTTGGTCAGTGTGCTCTTGCCGGAGCCGGAACGCCCGACGATGCCGATCACCTGCCCGGCCGGTACGTGCAGATCGATGCCAGCCAGAATCTCCGGCGTATCCGGGCGATAGCGGAAGCCGACCTGTTCGAAGGTGATGTCGCCACGGATGGGTGGCAATGCCATCCGGCTGCCGGGAAGTTCCGTGCGGGTGTTGAGGATATCGCCGAGACGCTGGACGGAAATGCCTACCTGCTGGAAGTCCTGCCATAGCTGGGCCAGGCGGATGATCGGCGCGGCGACCTGCCCGGACAGCATGTTGAAGGCGATCAGCTGGCCCAGTGACAGCTCGCCATCAATGACCAGCTTTGCCCCCCAGAACAGGATGGCAACGCTGACCAGCTTCTGCACGAGCTGCACGCTCTGCTGGCCGACGGTCGCGATTTTGGTGACCCCGAAGCCCGCATTGACATATCCGGCCAGCTGGCTGTCCCAGGTGCGCGTCACCCGCGGATCGACGGCATTCGCCTTGACCGTACCGATGCCACTGATGGTTTCAACGAGGAAGGACTGGTTGTCCGCGCCGCGTGCGAACTTCTCATCCAGCCGCTTGCGCAGAACGGGGGTGATGCCCGCCGAAACAAGCGCATAGAGCGGTAGCGAGATCACCACGATCAGGGTCAGCCAGCCGCTGTAGTAGAACATCACGGCCAGGAACACGACGGTGAACAGCAGGTCCAGGACCGAGGTCAATGCCTGCCCGGTGAGGAAGTTGCGGATGTTCTCCAGCTCGCGCACGCGTGCAATGGTGTCGCCAACCCGCCGGGATTCGAAGTACGCCAGCGGCAACGCCAGTACATGCCGGAACAGCCGGGCACCCAGCTCGACGTCGATCTTGCTGGTGGTATGGGCGAACACATAAGTACGCAACCCGCTGAGCACCACGTCGAACACGGCGATCGACACCAGGCCGATCGCAATCACATCCAGCGTTGTCAGGCCTCGATGCACCAGCACCTTGTCCATCACCACCTGGTAGAACAGGGGCGTGACCAGCGCGAACAACTGGATGAAGAACGAGACGACGAAGACTTCCAGCAGCATCTTCCGGTACTTGATCACCGCCGGAATGAACCAGCTGAAATCAAACCGGGCCAGCTCACCGAGAACCGAGGCCCGCGATGCGACCTGCAGCAGGCGCCCGCGGTAGCGTTGCCGGAGCGCGGCCATGTCAATGCTCTGCGGACGTTTCCCGGCCAGGTCGTGGATCAGTACCTGATCGCCACTGATGCGGGCGATGATGAACGCATCACCGTCGTCGCCGAGCGCCAGCGCGGGCAGGTTGGACAGCGCCAGGCGCGCAGCTGGCGTCGACACCATCCGCGCCTTGAAGCCCAGCTTGCGGGCCGCCAGCACCAGGGTCGTTTCGTCCATCGGGCCATCGCCCAGGCCAGCGTCATGCGCCAGCTGACTGGCGTCGGCCGCAATGCCATGAAATTGAGCAAGCAGTACCAGACCACGCAACGCCAGATCCTGTCGATCCTGCGCACGCTCTCCCCCCAGCACCGAAGGTGCCGCGTCTCCCTGTGACATAACATTCCCTGCGCAGCTTCCATTGTGCGCAACCCCGCGCCGAGATTGGGGGCAGTTCACAGGCCTGTCAAGTGGGCTCCCGAAGGCCATACGATCAACCCGATCCGTGCTGCGCGACGCCGTGACCCGGCATTAACGTGACGCATCACGGCCGACCGATTCAGCCCGCGATCCCCAGCCCCTTGCCCGCCGCGTCCAGCCGCAACGAGGCCAGGTAGCGGCAGTACTTGCCGATGAACAGGCCGGTGAACCCACCCGACAGCAGCAGGTACGCCGCGCTGGCGCCGGCATGGGTGGTCAATGCGGGCGAGACCGCAAAGGCGACTTCGAAGCCGTACTTCATCAGGAACGTGACCAGCAGCAGCGGCAACACGCTGTAGTCCGCATTGCGCCAGAGCTTCCCGGTGGCGCGGTCGAACGTCAGTTTCACGTGGCCCAGCAGCAGCCATCCCAGCGCCGCGCCCGAGCCGATGCCGGCCAGCCACTCACCCCAGGCACCCAGGGACATCCCGTAGCGGTGACTGATCGACCAGGCGCCCCAGACGGTGAACAGCACGGGCACGACGGCCAGCTTCTGCAGGGAGGTTTCGCCCGGCTTCATGGCGGCAATACCGCGCGTGACCAGGAAGGCCAGAAGCAGCCAGACCCAGATCGGCGTCTGCGAGGCAAGGTGCTGGAGCATGTTCATGGGTCGTCCCTCGGCTGAGTGGTGGCGGAGCGTCTACGTCTTGGCGCTCACTATTCGCTTCCACGCCGGTTGCGGCCAGTGACAGCTGTCAGCAATCGCGGATTACGCTGCGATGCGCACCGACTCAGGCCCCTGCGGCCACATGCCGTTAACGGCCCAACCCTATGCTGGGACTCCATTGGAAACCCACGAGGCACGACCCATGACCAAGCTGCACACCCTGCTGCTGACCGGCGGCCTGCTCGCCCTGAGCCCGCTGGCCTCGGCCGAGACCGTGAACCTGACCAACAGCGCCGACGGCGCCAACCGCGAGGCCGGCATCACGGCGGTGAAAAAGAAGCTGCAGGATGCGTGTACCGATCGCAAGGGCGCGCCTGATACCGCCTCGTTCGAAGTGGTGTTCGAGAAGACCAGCGAGAACCCCAACGTCCCCAAGCCCTACTATGTGGACGGCCGGATGAAGTGCGACTTGCCGGGCTGAAGCGCCCCGTTCACTCCTGTTCCAGCTCCCTCAATACGGCGCGCAGGCGCGCATCGACGGGCGCCAGCGCCGCCGCCGTGCGGTAGCTGTTGATCGCCTGCTTGCGCTGGCCATTGGCCCGGTAGGCTTCGCCCAGGCTGTCATGCACATTCGCCGATTGCGGGTGCGCGCGGGCATTCCACTGGAACACGGCCACTGATTCCGGCACGCGCTTCATCCTCAGCAGACGATAGCCCAGTGAGTTCAGCGCCTGCTCGGAGGTGTCGTACTGGCTGGCCGCAGGCCCCAGTGCCTCATAGGCGCGGGTCATGCCCGGCACACCCGATGAAAGTGCAGCCGGTACCAGCAGGGTGCCCAGATTCTTCCGCGCCAGGGTAACCGGCATGCCGTGCAGCACGCCCATCAGTTGCTTGCCCAGGCTCGCTGCGGTTTCGCCCTGCCAATAGTTGTCCAGCACGATCACCACCGACCGATCCTGCCCGGCGCGGAGCCAGTAGGTCTGGTAGCCCGGAACGCTGCCCGTATGCGATTCCACCGGGTAGGTGCCACCTGCAGGCAAGGGCCAGTTCTCCACCTCCCAGCCGTAGCCATAGCCCGAGCGATGGTTGGTCCACATGGCCTGCCGCGAAGGCGCGCTCAGCAGCGAATCATCCTGCAGGGCCTGGTCCAGCCGCAGCAGATCGTCAACGGTGGAGTACAGGCCGGCGGCCGAGAAAGAGACGCTCGGATCGATCAGCATCGGGCGCGCCAGGCTGAAGTCCGGCCGGGTCTGGTAGCCGGTCGCCAGGCGCGGAATGAGTGCGCTGGCGCGGTACAGCCCGCTGTTGGTCATGCCGGCCTTGTCCAGGATCCGGCGCTGCAGGTTGGCCTCGTAGCTGGCGCCCGTTGCCTTCTCGATGATCAGGCCGAGCAGGAAGTAGCCATTGTTGTTGTAGCGCCACTCGGCCCCCGGCGCGCTCTGCAGCGTGCCGGGAATCCACGTCTTGGCGAAGTCATCGGGTGCCAGGGAGAGCCGGGCCTGCGTCTGCCACCACGGGTCTTCGTAACTGCGCGGCAGGTCGGCAATGCCGGACGTGTGATTCAACAGCTGCGCCACCGTGACCGCAGCCGCAGGCGTGCCGGCATAGAGCGCGGGCAGGTACTCGCCCAGCGTGCCGTCCAGCCGCAATGTGTTTTCCTGCACCAGCTGCATCACCAGGATGGCGGTGATCGGCTTGCTCAGCGAGCCGATGCGGAAAACGCCGTCTTCGACGTTCGGCACCTGCCATTCGCGGTTGGCCAGCCCATGGGCGCCCCGATACAGGATGCGCCCGTGCTGGGCGACAAGCACGACGCCGTTGAAATCACGATTTGCTGCATAGCTGTCCACCAGCTGCGCGATCTCGGCCGGGCCAGCGGCCGCCCTCGCCTGCCCGGCGATGCCGGCCAGCAACACCAGCGAACCCGCCGCCGCGGACACCACCCTCAGCACTGACCGTTTCCATTCCATGGAGAACTGCTGGATGGCGCTTGGCATCTACCTACCTCACGAGTCGATGCCGCAGTGTAGCGGTGCCGGACTGCCGCGAACGCGGCCCGGCCACCATGACTGATGGCCTATGAGGGGCTGGACGCCAGTGCGTGCCGCCGGTAGCGCTCGATCCACGCCAGCGATGCTGCGATGCCGCCAAACGGGAAGAAGTGCGGACTGACCGCGCCATGGGCGTCGGTCAGCCCCCGCACGAGACGGTCGACAAACACTTCCGGCCCGGCCGTTCCCAACAACCGGCCGATCGAGATGCCGTAGCGCGCCAGCATCGAGGCACTGGCTCCCACGCCACACATCGCGGCGTAGCGCGCCAGCCGCGTGATGCTGGCCGGCCCAGGCACGCCGACCAGCACCGGAACGCGGATGTCGCGCGAACGCAGTGCGTCCAGCCAGGCCAGGACGATGTCGGCATCAAAGGCGAACTGGGTGATGATCAGCGGCGCCATGCGCCGTCCCTCGATGGCCTGGCACTTGCGTTCAAGCACCTGCCAGCTTTCGCCACTGCCCATCACCGGATGGCCTTCCGGGTGCCCGCCGATAGCGACCACCTTGATGCCGGAGCCTTCGAGAATGCCGGTGTCGATGATCGCGGCACTGTCGGCGAACGGCCCGGCAGGCGCTGCCAGATCGCCCGCGATCAACAGGCATCGTTCCACCCCGGCCTCACTGGCGGCACGCTGCATGAAACGCTCAAGCGCAGCCCGCGACTCGATGCGGCGCGCCGACAGATGTGGCATCGGCTCTAAACCCAGCTCACGCACGGCGCGTGCCGCCGCCAGTCGCGTGTTGTCGTCTTCGCTGGCCAGGTAGGGAATGGAGATGATCGTGCCCGGCGCGATGCGATCTGCTTCTGCGCGCAACGCAGGCAGGGCCTTCGCGCTGA
Organism: Stenotrophomonas sp. CC22-02; assembly: GCF_004365115.1. NCBI lineage: Bacteria > Pseudomonadati > Pseudomonadota > Gammaproteobacteria > Lysobacterales > Lysobacteraceae > Stenotrophomonas > Stenotrophomonas sp. CC22-02. Next base: position 1,794,512 of record NZ_SOCO01000001.1, read on the forward strand.
CCTCCAGTGAATACCTGTAGATGAAAGCCGCTGCCTGGGCAGGCGCACGTGCGGACATCACCCGCCCCCGCGCACGTTGCTGGCGATGGGTGTGCTGTTGCGGGCCAGTTCCACGAAGGCCTGCAGGTAGTCGATGGCGGTGTCCGCCTCGCGTGCCCCCAGGTAGATCTGCTTGGGTATGCCCTTCGCGCCTAGTCGCACGGGCACCACGTCCATGCGCGCGGCGTACTCTTCCACCAGCCAGCGCGGCATGGCGGCGACGCCGCGGCCGCTGGCCACCATCTGCATCATGATGTCGGTGGTTTCAATGGTCTTGTGGCGACGCGGCGTGATGCCGGCCGGCAGCAGGAACTGGTTGTAGATGTCCAGGCGCTCGAACGGCACCGGGTAGCTGATCAGCACTTCCTGGCCGAGCTGGCGCGGCTTTACGTGGTCTACCTTGGCCAAGGCGTGGCTGCTGGCCACCACCAGCACCTGCTCGTAGTCGAACACAGGCACGAACTTCAGGCCGGGCTTGAGCAGCGGATCGGGCGTGACCAGCAGGTCGATCTCGTAGCCGAACAGCGCGCCGATGCCGCCGAACTGGAACTTCTGCTTGACGTCCACGTCCACGTCCGGCCACGCGGCCAGGTAGGGCGAGACGATCTTCAGCAGCCACTGGTAGCAGGGGTGGCATTCCATGCCGATGCGCAGCGCGCCGCGCTCGCCCTGTGCGAACTGGCCCAATCGCTCCTCGGCCAGGTCCAGCTGCGGCAGCACGCGATTGGCCACCGCCAGCAGGTACTGCCCGGCCTGGGTCAGGCGCAGGCTGCGCCCTTCGCGCAACCAGACATCGGTGCCCAGCTGCTGCTCCAGCTTCTTCATGCTGTGGCTGAGCGCCGACTGGGTCAGGTTGAGGACGCCGGCAGCGGCGGTCAACGAGCCCTGCTGCTCGACCTGCTGCACGATGCTGAGATGGATCCGCTCCAGCATGATGATGAATCCCGCTCATGGATTGGTGAAGTAATACCATTTTACGTCATGGAAGGGCATGGCTAGCATCGCGTCATGCCTTCGGTTGCCTGTACGCCCGGTCACCCCGCCGGCCTGCAGGACTGCGTCCGCGCAGACCGCCCGAAGCAGCCCCTCCCCAGCTGAAAGCAAACCGATGACCCGCCCCCTCCGTATCGTCGCCGTCTCCGGCGGACTGCAGCGCCCCTCGCGGGCTGCAACCCTGGCCGAGCACCTGCTGGACCTGATCGGCGAAGACGTTGCCTGCGAACCGCACCTGATCGAGCTGGGCGAACTGGCGCCGCAGCTGGCCGGTGCGCTGTGGCGCTCGCAGTTGCCCGAGGCGGTGGAGCGGCAGCTGGCGGCGGTCGAGCAGGCCGACGTGCTGGTGGTGGCCACACCGGTCTACCGCGGCTCCTACACCGGGCTGTTCAAGCACTTTTTCGACTTCATCCACCAGGACGCACTGGTCGACACTCCCATCCTGCTGGCCGCCACTGGCGGCAGCGAACGCCATGCACTGGTGATCGACCACCAGCTGCGGCCGCTCTTCAGCTTCTTCCAGGCCCGCACGCTGCCGCTGGGCGTCTATGCCACCGACCGCGATTTCGCCGATGGCCGCGTGCACAACGAGGCGCTGATGCAGCGGGCGCGGCTGGCGGTACAGCGGGCGCTGCCCCTGCTTGCCCTGTCCCATCGCGCCGCGCCGGCCACCGCCGAGATCGCAGCAGCCCTTTGAATGCCGAATGCCGCAGGCCTGCATTCGGATGTCACCCCGCAACCCGGAACGCCACCCATGACGACCGACCACTTTACCTTCAGCATCACCCGCATCCCCTTCAACGAGGACTACCAGCCCGCTGACGGCACGCGCATCACCACCAATTTCGCCAACCTGGCCCGTGGCGCGTCGCGGCAGGAAAACCTGCGCAACACGATCAGCATGATCAACAACCGCTTCAACGACCTGGCCCATTGGGACAACCCCAATGCCGACCGTTACGCGGTCGAGCTGGACATCATCTCGGTGGAGATGCACATCGACGGCGGCGATGGCAGTGATCCGTTCCCGCTGATCGAAGTGCTGCGACCGACCATCGTTGACACGCAGACCGGCACGCGCACCGAAGGCATCGTCGGCAACAACTTCTCGTCCTACGTGCGCGACTACGACTTCAGCGTGGTGCTGCCGGCCAGCAACGAGGGCAAGGCCACCTTCGGCATTCCGGACGGCTTCGGCGACCTGCACGGCAAGCTGTTCAGGCACTTCCTGGCGTCGGACGCCTATCGCGCCAACTTCAGCAAGGCGCCGGTGATCTGCATCAGCGTGTCCAGCAGCAAGACCTATCACCGCACCGAGAACCATCACCCGATCCTGGGCGTGGAGTACCGGCAGGGCGAGTTCTCCCCCACCGACCAGTACTTCGACAAGATGGGCCTGCAGGTGCGCTACTTCATGCCGCCGGGCAGCGTCGCGCCGCTGGCGTTCTACTTCCGCGGTGACCTGCTGGGCGACTACTCCAACCTGGAACTGATCGGCACCATCAGCACCATGGAAGCGTTCCAGAAGATCTACCGCCCGGAGATCTACAACGCCAATTCCGTGGCCGGCAAGGTCTACCAGCCCAGCCTGAAGCACCAGGACTACTCCTCCACCCGCATCGTCTACGACCGCGAAGAGCGCAGCCAGCTGGCGGTCAAGCAGGGCCGGTTCACCGAAGAACACTTCATCAAGCCGTACCGCGCCGTGCTTGAGCAGTGGGCTGCCCGCTGATCCATCGATTTCCATTCGCCCCCAGGAAACAACACGCAATGTCGACGAAGAAACTGCTCCCCACCTCCACCGCCGGCAGCCTGCCCAAGCCCTCCTGGCTGGCAGAGCCCGAAAAGCTCTGGTCGCCCTGGAAGCTGCAGGACGACGCCCTGACCGAAGGCAAGCAGGACGCGCTGCGCCTGTCCCTGCAGGAACAGCAGCATGCCGGCATCGATATCGTCAGCGACGGTGAGCAGACCCGGCAGCACTTCGTGACGACGTTCATCGAGCACCTCAGCGGCGTTGATTTCGAGAAGCGCGAGACCGTGCGCATCCGCAACCGCTACGATGCCAGCGTGCCTACCGTGGTCGGCGCGGTCAGCCGCCCGAAGCCGGTGTTCGTGGAGGATGCGAAATTCCTGCGGCGGCAGACCTCGCAGCCGATCAAGTGGGCCCTGCCCGGCCCGATGACCATGATCGACACGCTGTACGACGCACACTACAAGAGCCGCGAGAAGCTGGCGTGGGAGTTCGCGAAGCTCCTCAACGAAGAAGCCAGGGAGCTGGAAGCCGCGGGCGTGGACATCATCCAGTTCGATGAGCCGGCCTTCAATGTGTTCTTCGACGAAGTGAACGACTGGGGCGTGGCCGCGCTGGAACGCGCAGTTGAAGGACTGAAGTGCGAAACGGCCGTGCACATCTGCTACGGCTACGGCATCAAGGCCAACACCGACTGGAAGCAGACGCTGGGATCGGAATGGCGCCAGTACGAGGAGTCGTTCCCGAAACTGCAGACGTCCAGCCTGGACATCATCTCGCTGGAATGCCACAACTCGCACGTGCCGATCGATCTGATCGAACTGGTACGCGGCAAGAAGGTGATGGTCGGCGCCATCGATGTGGCCTCCAGCACGGTGGAAACCGCCGAGGAAGTGGCCAGCACCCTGCGCAGGGCGCTGCAGTTCGTCGATGCCGACAAGCTGTACCCGAGCACCAACTGTGGCATGGCACCGCTGGCCCGCGATGTCGCCCGGGGCAAGCTGCGCGCGCTCAGCGAAGGGGCGAGGATCGTGCGCGAGGAACTCTCGGCCTGACCCCGGCCCGGGCGTGGTTGCCCGCTGCAACACAGTTCGCAGGGTATGATGCCGCTCCCTCCGAACTGCCGTGGGTGCAGCGGGCGCGCTGCTGTTGGTAGCGTGCCGGCGCAGCCGAGATCCCCCGCCCGATGCCCGCTTCCTACTCACCCTTGCTGATCTGGGCGGCTGTGGCCGTGGCCACGGTCGGCCTGCTGTTCCGTCCGTTCCGCATTCCGGAATACGTGTGGGCGCTGGGGGCTGCCGCATTGCTGCCGCTGCTGGGTGCGGTATCGCTGGACATGACCTGGGGTGCGGTGGCCGAGGGCCGTGACGTCTATCTGTTCCTGGTCGGCATGATGGTGCTGGCCGAGCTTGCCCGTCGCGAAGGCCTGTTCGACTGGCTGGCGCTCTATGCCGTCCGCCATGCCGGCGGCTCGGGGCGGCGCCTGTTCGACCTGGTGTTCCTGGTCGGCACGCTGGTGACCGTGTTCCTCTCCAACGATGCCACGGCCGTGGTGCTGACGCCCGCGGTCTACGCCGCCTGCAGGGCGGCGCGTGCCAACCCCCTGCCCTACCTGTTCGTCTGCGCGTTCATCGCCAATGCGGCCAGCTTCGTGCTGCCCATTTCCAATCCGGCCAATCTGGTCGTGTACGGCCAGCACATGCCGCCGCTGCTGCAGTGGCTGGCGCAGTTCGCACTGCCCTCGCTGGCTGCGATCGGCGCCACCTACCTGGTGCTGCGCTGGGTGCACCGGCACGAGATCGCCCAGCCGCTGGTGGCGGCACCGGAGCATCGGCCGCTGACCGACGGCGGCCGGCTGAGCGCGCTGGGCGTCCTGTTCACCGGCAGCGTGCTGCTGCTGACCTCGGCACTGAACGGCCCGCTGGGCCTGGCCACGTTCTGTGCAGGGGCACTCAGCGTCGCCGTGGTGGCGATCCGGCAGCGCCGCAGCCCGCTGCCGATGCTGCGCCACGTGTCGTGGGGCGTACTGCCGCTGGTGGCTGGCCTGTTCGTGCTGGTGGAGGCCGTGGCACAGACCGGCGCCATCCAGAGCACGGCCAGCGCATTGCAGGCCCTGGCACAGGCATCGCCCGGGCAGGCCAGCTGGCTGGCCGGGGGCGCTGCCGCGCTGCTGAGCAACGTGGCCAACAATCTTCCAGTGGGGTTGGCAGCAGGATCGCTGGGCCAGATGGCCGATCTGCCGGCACAGACCCGGGCCGCGCTGCTGGTGGGCGTGGACCTGGGCCCCAACCTGTCGGTGACCGGCTCGTTGGCCACGATGCTGTGGCTGGTGGCGCTGCGCCGCGAAGGCGAGCATGTCAGCGCGCTCGACTTCCTGCGCGTTGGCGCGCTGGTGATGCCACCCGCACTGATCGGCGCCCTGTTGCTGCTGTAGCCGTGCGCTGTGCGTTGGCCACAGCGCGCTGGACAACCCGATCGGATCTGGCTGCGCTCATCTGGCCGGATTGATGAATCACCTGGCGTAACTGTCGAATGACCCCGTTCCGGCTGCCGAATACGCTTCCCATCCTCGACTACAGAGGATGCCCACATGAGCGATACCACCGCGGCCGTCGCCGCCCCCTGTGCTGACCCGCCCATCGTCCACGTCCTGATGGGTTTCATCTGCGTCTGGCACAGGCGCGACCCGGAGCAGGCACGTGACGGAGCCTGAACGGCGCTACAGGGCCCGCCCAACGCACACCGGGCGGGTAACGAAGTGACGATTTCGCTTGCAGGGCAGGACGAGGTCGGTCCTGACTACCCCGATCGGATCGACCTGCCGGTGATGGTGCTTGGACTGGAACCCATTCCCGATGCCTGGGAAATGCCCTTCCATGAACACCGGAAGGCACAGGTGATGGTCGCCACGCGTGGACTGATCACGCTGGAAACCCATGCCGGCCTGTGGGTGGTTCCGCCGCAGGGGGCGGTCTGGATTCCGGGCGGGCTGACCCATCGGGCCAGCAGCAGCGGGAAACCGCATGGATTCGTCGTGTTCGTTGAACCCGGAGCGGTACCGGGTTTGCCCACGCGGTGCTGCACGATGGCGATCACCCCGTTCATGCACGCCCTGCTCGAACGCCTGGCAGATCACCCCCAACAGTACGAGCACGGCAGCGCACAGGCGCGGCTGATGGCGGTGCTCCTGGACGAACTCATTGCCGCGCCGCCGGAGTGGATTCACCTGCCGATGCCGTCCGAGCCGAGGCTGCGCCGGCTGGCCAGTGCGATGTTGGCCGCGCCCGCCGAGCGGGCAACGCTGGACGTCTGGGCCGGCCGGATCGGCATGAGCGAGCGCAACATGTCCCGGCTGTTCTCCGGTGAAACCGGCCTGAGCGTCAGGCGCTGGCGCCGGCAGATGCATGTGGTGGTCGCGCTGCCGATGCTGGCCAGCGGCAAGACCGTCCAGGCTGTTGCGGATGAGCTGGGCTACGACAGCGCGGGCGCATTCGTGACCATGTTCCGCAAGACCGTGGGTGCCCCGCCCAAGCGCTTCCTTGCCGAACGGAGCACCCGATTGCGCGGGCCCGGCGCTGAAGACCAGGCTCAGCGCTGGTAGTCCTTCAGGAACAACCAGGTGATCAGCGTGGCATCCGGCCCCTTGGGGTCGGTGAACGGCAGGCCCGACTGGCTGCCGCTCCACGCATGGCCCATGCCCTGCACCACATAATGCTGGACCAGCGTGCGGCCGCCGTAGGCATAGGTATCGACCGTATAGGCGCGGCCACCCGGCACCTGCCCGTGATAGGTGCTGGTCGGCACATGCTTCACCGAGTCATTGTCCTGGCCGTCATCGGCCAGATCGTTGGTCTGCAGGAACTGGCGCACGGCCTGCTGTCCGTTCACCGGGTTGACGGTGAGATCGGCGCTGCCATGGAACACCAGTACCGGCAGCGGTCGCGGCGACGGCGATCCGGAGCACTGCCAGGCCAGCCGGCCGTTGCTGTCGGGCGAGTAGATGCTGCCGGCCAGCAGTGCATAGGCGCTGCCGGAAATCGTGGTCGCCCCCTTGAACATGCCACCGGAATGGATGGCGCCGGCGGCAAACACGTCCGAGTAGCAGGCCAGCATGATCGAGGTCATCGCGCCGCCGGCGGAAATGCCGGTGACGTAGACGCGGTGCGGATCAACGCTGTAGCCCGCCTTCACCTTGTCCACGATGCCGGCCAGGATCGCTGCTTCGCCGCTGTCGCGCGCCTGGTTGATCGGCAGCTGCCAGTTCCAGCAACGCGCCGGATTGGCGGTGACGTTCTGTCGCGGGTACACCACGATGAAGCCCTCGGTATCGGCCACATCGTTGAAACCCGAGGCCTCGCCCATCAGGTTCGGCCCGGTCACGCAGCCGTGCAGCACCAGCAGCAGCGGAAGCGGCTGGGCGTCGTCGTAGCCGGCAGGTACCCAGACCTGGTACTCGCGGGCGCCGAACAGATTGTCGTACAGGCCGATATCCCAATGGCCGGCCGGGCCTGCAGCGGAAGCACTGCCTGCTGCCAGGCAGAAGCTCAGCATCAGCAGCAGCCGCTTGATCGAATCGATTGTGGAGTTCATGGCCAGATCCTCATGCGTGGGTCGTGGATGAAGGCGTACCGGGGGGCGTTCCCGGCTGGGGGCGCCCCCAGTATCCGCATCCCATGGCCACTGCCGACTGGACCTAGGTCCACTCGCTGGCGGCGGATGACACCGCTAGCCTTGGCTGCAGGGATGGCAAGGGGCCATCAATACGGACATGCCTGGGGGAGGAGCGGATGAAGCGGAATGGTTTGAGTCTCATGATCGGCGCGTGGCTGGCCGCGGTGCCGGCACTGGCACAGGAAGCGCCGCCGGCCGGCCGGTCGGCCTCGCCGACCAACCTGGACAGCATCAAGGTCACCGCCCGCAAGCGCGAGGAAACCCTGCAGGAAGTGCCAGTGGCGGTTACTGCGTTCACTTCCGAAGCGCTGGACAGGATGAATGTCCAGGACATCAGCGACCTGGATGCGCAGGTGCCCAACCTCACCATCTACGCCGCGCGCGGCGCCAGCAGCACGGTCACCGCCTATATCCGCGGCATCGGCCAGTCCGACCCGACCTGGGGCGCCGACCCGGGCGTGGGCATCTATCTGGATGACGTCTACATCGCGCGCCCCCAGGGCGCCTTGCTGGACGTGTTCGATGTCTCGCGCATTGAAGTACTGCGCGGCCCGCAGGGCACGCTGTACGGCAAGAACACCATCGGCGGCGCGATCAAGTACATCTCGCGTGGCCTGCCGACCCAGACCGAGGGCTTCGCCCAGATCACCGTGGGCAACTACAGCCAGCTCGATGCCAAGGCGGCCATCGGCGGCCCGATCGGCGGCGCCGACAGCGGCCTGCGCGCGCGCGTGGCGGTGGCCAGCATGAATCACGATGGCTTTGGCGAAAACACCTTCAACGGCCAACCGGTCAGCGACAAGCAGATCAACGCGGCACGCCTGAATCTCGGCGCCTACGCGGGCGACGACTTCGACGTGCAGTTCGCACTGGACTGGATCGACGACCAGTCCGGCATGCGTGGTTCGAAGATGCTGGCGCCGAACCCGTTCCTGCGCCCCTACCCGCCGATGGACAGCCGCTACGACATCCGCTCGGGCATGCGCAATCTCAACAACGTGGAAACCAAGGGCGCGTCGGCCACGGTGAACTGGCGGCCGAACGAAGACATCGCAGTGAAGTACGTGGTGGCCAAGCGCGAATCGGACAGCGAGGCCAACATCGACTTCGATACCACGCCGGTCAAGCTGGCCGACGTCAGCGGCACCTACAATGACAACCAGGTCAGCAACGAAGTGCAGCTGAACTACGATGCGGGCGGTCGCTTGCGCGGCGTGGTCGGCCTGTACCAGTTCAGTGGCGAGGCCGGCGGGCAGATCCAGAACAACTACTTCAGCGCGCAGTTCGCCGACAACCAGGGCAAGGTGCTGACCGACAGCATTGCGCTGTACGCGGACTGGACCTTCGACCTGACCAGCAGGCTCAAGCTGGATGTGGGCGCCCGTTACACCGACGAGGACAAGCGCGCGATCGTGCTCAACCGGCTCTATGCCGACCCGGGCTTCAGCCGGCCGGTGGCGGTGACCGCGGATTTCGACAAGAAGACCAACTTCAAGAATGTCTCGCCCAAGGTCTCGCTGGACTACCAGATCACCCCGGACATCATGGTCTACGGCCTGGCCACGCGCGGCTTCAAGTCCGGCGGCTACAACATCCGTGCCAACGCGGTGGCGGTGCCGCGCTCGGCCGAGCCGTTCGACGACGAGACCGTGGACAGCTACGAGGTCGGCAGCAAGATGGCCTTCCTCGACCAGCGCCTGTTCCTGAACCTGTCGGCCTTCTACAACAAGTACAAGGACATCCAGCTGTCGGTGTTCACCGGTCTGGATACCAATGGCGATGGCATCGATGATTCCTTCTTCGGCGACTTCACCAATGCCGGCGCCGGCACCGTCAAGGGCCTGGAGGTTGAATACCAGTACCTGCCCACCCAGCACTGGCTGATTTCCGGCAACCTGGCCTGGCTGGACACGAAGTACGACGAGTACATGGACCGCGGCATCAACGTGGCCCGGCAGATGAAGTTCACCAATGCGCCGGAATTTTCCGGCGCGTTGAACGTGGAATACCGCACCGAGCTGGCCAACGGCAGCAACCTGTCGGCACGGGTGAGCTACAGCTACCAGAGCGAAGTGTGGCCGACCACCGATCTGAGCCCGGCGATCCGCCAGGACGGCTACGGGCTGCTCAATGCCGGTGTGATCTGGCGGCTGGATGATGCCTGGACCTTCTCGCTGCAGGGCACCAACCTGACCGACAAGGAGTACCGCACCACCGGCTACAACATCCCGGCGGTCGGCACGCTGATTGGCTTCTACGGCCCGCCACGCCAATATAGCCTCAGCGTCCGTTACGATTTCTAGAGCATCCGATACGATTTCCAGGAAGCCCCGTGCATGATGCAGTCCTACGTAGATCTGTACTGGAACAGCGACGATGGCCTGCGCCTGCACGCGCGGGACCATGCACCGGATACCGGGCAGGCGGCCCGCGGCACGGTGGTCTGCATCCCCGGCCTGACCCGCAATGGCGCCGATTTCGATGCGCTCGCCAGCACCCTCACTGCCGTGGGCTGGCGCGTGATCGCGGTCGACCTGCGTGGCCGCGCCGGATCAGAAAGTGCGCATGATCCGTCCAGCTACAACCCGCGCACCTATGCAGATGACATGGTGGCACTGCTGCGCGCGCAGAACATCGACAAGGCGGTGTTCGTCGGTACCTCGCTGGGCGTGCTGGTGACCATCACCCTCGCCTCGCGCGCACCGCAGCTGATTTCCGCGGCGGTGCTGAACGATGCCGGCCCCAAGGTCCCGCGCGAGGCGCTGGCGCGGATCGGCAAGTACGCCGGCAAGCCGGTGCCGCCGATGGATCTGGAGCAGGCCACGGCCTATGTGGCGTCGATCGGCAAGGCCGCGTTCCCGCGCTTCAGCACCGAGGACTGGCGGGCGATGGCGGTGCGCACCTTCCGCCCGCGCAGCGATGGGCTGCTGGAACTGGACTACGACCCGGCGGTGATCCGCACCACGCGGCCCTGGTTGTTGTGGCTGCTGCGCCCCATGCTGTGGCGCGCGGTGCGCGGGCTGACCGCGCGGGTGCCGGTGCTGGTGGTGCGCGGTGCGCTGTCCGATATCCTGCCGGCCGATGTCGCCCGGCAGATGGCGGCGACATCGGAGCGTGCCCGCCTGGTTGAAGTACCTGACGTCGGCCATGCGCCGATGTTGTCCGAGCCCGAAGCACGTAATGCAATCCTGGCCCTGCTGGAGCATGTGCGATGAGCACCGGGCCTGTGGCGGAGGCGCTGCCCAGCGCCCTGCAGGCCCTGCAGCGGTGGGCTGCAGAGGAACGCGTGGGCGCCGGCATGCACATCGCGCAGGCAACGATCGACGCCTTCGCAGACGCTACCGGCGACCACAACTGGATCCACGTCGATCCGCAGCGCGCACAGGCGGCGCTGCCCGGTGGATGCACCATCGCGCATGGCTTCCTGCTGCTCTCGCTCACCGTGCAGGACGACGTGGCTGCCCTGGCCGGCTTTCCCGGCATTGCCCATGTCCTCAACTATGGCCTGAACAAGGTCCGCTTCCTGGCGCCGGTACCCAGCGGCACCGACGTACGGGTGCGCTCGCAGCTGGTGTCGTTGGAGGCGCGCCAGCCAGGGCAGTGGCTGCTGACCCAGCGCAAGGCCGTCGAACGCGTTGACGATGGCGAGCTGGCACTGGTTGCTGAGCAGCTGTCATTGATCGTGCTTGCCCCGTAGCACCCGCCTGCCCGGCTCCCTGCCTACACTGGAGCGATGTTGACGCCTACTGTCGTCCTGTTCGCCTGTATTGCGTGGACCGTACTGCTGTTTGGCGTGGCCCTCTGGGGCGAGCGCCAGGGGCACCGGTTGGCGCGCGCGTGGCCGGCCATCTATGCGCTGTCGCTGGCGGTGCACTGCACCGCATGGACCTACTACGGCGCCGCTTCGCAGGGTCTGCAATGGCGCTTCCCGATTCCACCGACCCTGGCCGGGATGGCGCTGATCTTCGCCTTCGGCCTGCCCTTCCTGGTGCGGCTGGGACGCCTGGCCAAGCAGCACAACAGCGCCACCATCGCCGACCTGGTGGTGGCCCGGCTGCGCGCGGATCGCGGCCTCGGCTTCACCATCACCCTGGTTGCACTGTTCGGCATCATTCCCTACATCGCACTGCAGCTGAAAGCCGTCAGCCAGGGACTGGGGGCATTGCTTGGCGATCGCTTCGCACCGGCCGGCGCGCACCTGGACATGTCGTTCTGGTTCGCGTTGACGATGGCGGCCTTCACCCTGCTGTTCGGCGCGCGCAAGGCGTCGGCCACCGAACCGAACCGTGGCATCGTGGTCGCGCTGGGGCTGGAGTCACTGTTGAAGCTGGCGGCGCTGCTGGCCATCGGCCTGTATGCGGCATTGTCGGTGCACCGCTCCGGCATGCCGTTGCTGGACAGGATGGCGCAGCTGCCGCCACCGGCCATCGTCCCGGACTACCTCACCATGGTCGCGTTGGGCGCGATCTCCGCCTTCACCCTGCCCCACCAGTTCCATGTCGGGGTAGTGGAACTGCGCCAGAGCTCGGACCTGAAAACCGCACGCTGGATGTTTCCGGTCTATCTGCTGCTGATCGGCCTGCCCTCTGTGCCGATGGCACTGTCCGGAGCCGCGCAGCTGCCGGCGACGATGACGCCCGACCTGTACGTGCTGGCCTTGCCGCAGGCCGGTGGCCACCACCTGCTGGCGCTGCTGGCCTACCTGGGCAGCCTGAGCGCGGCAACCGGCATGATGATCCTGTCCGGGCTGACCCTGTCGATCATGCTCGGCAACCACGGCTTCGGTTCGCGCCTGATCAGTGGCTTCGAGGGCGGCGTGGCGCATGCCGACCTGCGTCCGCGCGTGCTGGCGTTCCGCCGTGCCGGCATCCTTGCCGTGTTCCTGATGTCGTGGCTGTACAGCCGCGCGATGAGCGATACCGAGGCGCTCAGTGATTTCGGCCTGATGTCCTTCACCGCGCTCTCGCAGTTGGCGCCAGCGGTACTGCTGGCGGTGTACCGCCCACGTACATCCTCGCCGGCCATCGTCGCGGGCATCGTGCTGGGATCACTGGCCTGGTTGTGGCTGGTACTGCTGCCGATGGTGCTCCCTGCCCCCGCACCGGCCGCCAGCCCGGAGGGCCTGCACTGGCTGACGGTGGTCTCGCTGCGGATGCAGCCCGGCCACATCGCCATCAGCATGGGCGCGAGCCTGGCGGTCAACCTGCTCACCGTCGCCCTGGTATCGCGGGCGGTGCGTCCTTCACTGCCACGTCGGCGCGACGCGGTGGCAGCGGCCTCGCTGCGGAAGACCGCCGGCCGCTTCCTCGGCCAGGAGCGTGCGCGCCAGTTGATGGCAGGAGATGCCGGGCAGCTGCTGGATGACGACCGGGTCACTGCGGTCGAACGTGAGCTGACCGCTGTGGTCGGCGCCGGCATGGCACGCCTGCTGGTCGAGGCCGCACGCGACGGCGGCGCCGCGCCACTGGAAGCGGTGACCCGTGCCGTCGGCGAAGCGACCCAGGTACTGCGCTTCAACCAGCGCCTGCTGGAAGCGGCGCTGGAAAACATGAGCCAGGGCATCAGCGTGGTCGATGCGCAGCTGCAGCTGGTGGCCTGGAACAGCCGTTACGCTGCATTGTTCCGTTTTCCACCGGAGCTGCTGCAGGTGGGGCAGCCGGTGATCAACCTCACCGCCTGGGCATTGGCGCAGCTGAAGATCGGTGAGGGCCCAACTGACACACCGCAGAAGGCACTGCAGCGTCGCGTCGCGCACATGCAACGCGGCACCCCGCATCTCTCCGAGCGGGTTTTCCCGGACAACACCATCGTCGAGATCCGCGGCAACCCGATGCCCGGTGGCGGCTACGTAGCCACCTTCACCGATGTCACCGCATTCCGTCGCGCGGAGGATGCACTTAGACGCAGCAACGAAACACTGGAGCGCCGCGTGCAGGACCGTACCGCCCGGCTGCAGCAGGCGGTACAGGACGCCGAGCGCGCGAACGCAGCCAAAACCCGGTTTCTGACGGCCGTCGGCCACGATCTGATCCAACCTCTGCACGCGGCACAGCTGCTGACCGATGCCATGTCGCAGCACATCGAATCCGGGTTCCTGGACAGTTTCCTGCGCCAGATCCGCGGTGCGCTGGATTCCACCGATGACCTGCTGTCCGGCCTGCTGGACATCTCCCGGCTGGAAGCCGGCGGGCTGGTGGCCGATCCGCGCCCGTTCGCACTTTCAACCGTGCTCGACCCGCTGGCGCAGGAATTTGCGGTGCTGGCAGCGGCGCGTGGCCTGCAGTTCCGCTACCTGCGCACCCACGCCTGGGTGCACAGCGATCCGCTGCTGCTGCGCCGCGTGTTGCAGAACTTCCTGGCCAATGCCATCCGCTACACCCGGCACGGTGGCGTTCTGCTGGGCGTGCGTCGCCACGGCCAATGCCTGTCCATCGGCGTACACGACACCGGGCCCGGCATCGCCGCCGAGCAGCAGGCGGTGGTGTTCGAGGAATTCCATCGGGTGGACCGCAGCAATGGCCAGGGCCTGGGGCTGGGGCTGACCATCGCGTACCGCATCGCGGCCCTGCTGCACGCACCGTTGCAGTTGCGCAGCGTGGTCAATCGCGGTTCGGTGTTCTCGGTCCGCGTGGCGCGCAGTGCTGCACCGGCGGCTCCGCGGATCGAACCGCCCGCCAACGCCGGCAGCACTCTCAGGGGCACCCGTGTGCTGGTGGTCGACAACGATGCCGACGCACTGGCGGCCATGCAGCAGCTGCTGCTGTCCTGGGGCTGCGATGTCATCGCCCTGCGCGGTGCCGAAGGCATCGATGCGTCGGCGCACGATGCGGCACTGTGGCTGTTCGACTACCACCTCGATGACGGCGATACCGGCGTGGCATTGTTCACGCGCCTGGCTGCAGCGCAAGGGCCACGGCCCACGGTGATCCTCAGTGCCGACACCGGCGCCGGGACCCGTGAGGCGGTGCGCGGCGCGGGGCTGTCACTGCTGAGCAAGCCCTTCAGGCTCCTGGCGCTGCGCTGGGCGATCAACCACCTGCTGGCCTCTCCCGCAGCGATAGCGCCCTGAGCGGTCAGCGCTCTGCCGCGTCTTCGATCTGCCGGGACGGATCGGCCAGGCCCATTTCATGCAGCACGCGGATCGCCTGCGCCCGATTGCGGACCCCCAACCGTTCCATGATCCGAGTCATGTGCGCCTTGACGGTGCGCAGCTGTACCCCGAGCCGGTCGGCAATCTGCTTGTTGAGCAGGCCTTCGGCCACCAGGCTCAATACCCGGTACTGATGCGCCGACAGGCTGGCCAGGCGCGCGGCCAGGTCGGCGTCCTTGCTGAACGCTGCGACCCGTGCAACCGGTTCGCGCAGCAGTGAAGGTATCCAGCGTTCGCCTTCCAGCACGGACTGCAGCGCAGACTGCAGTTCGTTCAGGCCTGAACTCTTGGGCAGATAGCCGGCGGCGCCGAGGTCGATGGCACGGCGGATCACCTGCGGCTCTTCATTGGCCGAAACGATGATGATCGCCAGCCCCGGCTGCAACGCGCGCAGCGTGGCCAGTCCGGCCAGGCCGTGGTTGCCCGGCATGTGCAGGTCCAGCAGCATCAGGTCGATCGGCTGGCGCTCGAGCACGTCAAGCACGCCGTCCAGTGAATCGGCCTCACTGATCTGCAGGTCGGCCACCGCCTCTTCGGCCGCACGATGCAGGGCCGCGCGGAACAAGGGGTGATCGTCGGCGATGAGCAGGGTTGGCATGTGCAGGCGAGAGTAACAAATCGCCCCGCCTCGGGGAGGCGTACCTAGGTACGCTGGCGCTGCGTGGGTGTGCGGCTAGTGTGGCGGTATGAAGGGCGGCCACCGATACGTCGCCCACGAGGACACCTCATGTCATTCTCCGCTGCTGCCGGCGCCCCTACCTGTCCGCTGCTGATCAAGCAGCTGCTGCACACGCCACTGGCGGTGAATCCAAACCAGGAGATTGTCTATGGCGATTCGGTCCGCTTCGACTACCGGACGCTGCAGGCACGCATCGGCCAACTGGCCGGGCTGTTGACCTCGCTCGGCGTCAGGCACGGCGATACCGTGGCGGTGATGGACTGGGACAGCAACCGCTACCTGGAGGCCTACTTCGCCGTACCGATGATCGGCGCGGTGCTGATGATGGTGAACGTGCGCCTGGCCCCCGAACAGATTGCCTACACGCTCAACCACAGTGGCGCGCGGGTACTCCTCGCCCATCGCGAGTTCCTGCCGATACTGGATGGCATCGACGAGCAGCTGCCGGATCTGCGCACGCGCATCCTGCTGGAGGATGCCGTCGGCCCCTTGCCGGAGGGTTTCGTGGCCGAATACGAGGCTGGCCTGCGCGCCGCCCCTGCAGTCACGCAGTTCCCGGACTTCGATGAGAACACCCGTGCCACGGTGTTCTACACCACCGGAACCACCGGCCTGCCCAAGGGCGTCCATTTCAGCCACCGGCAACTGGTCCTGCATTCGCTGACCGGCATGGCCGCGCTGGGCAGTGCAGCCACCCAGGGGCGCCTGCATCGCGGTGATGTCTACATGCCGATTACCCCCATGTTCCACGTGCATGCCTGGGGCCTGCCCTACGTGGCCACACTGCTGGGCATCAAGCAGGTGTACCCGGGTCGCTACCTGCCTGCCAACCTGCTGGCACTGATCGCGCGCGAGAAGGTGACCTTCTCGCACTGCGTACCGACCATCCTGCACATGCTGCTGGAGCATCCCGCTGCGGCGGACACCGATCTGGCCCACTGGAAGGTGATCATCGGTGGGGCGGCCCTGCCGCGTGCACTGGCGCAACGGGCACTGGCGCGCGGCATCGACATCTTCGGTGGCTATGGCATGTCGGAGACCTGCCCGCTGCTGACCGTCGCCCAGATCGATGCCAAGGCCGTGACCGATGCGGATGAGGTTCTCTCGCTGCGCACCAAGGCCGGCATACCGGTGCCGCTGGTCGAGCTGCGCATCGTCGACCCGGACATGAACGACGTAGCCCACGACGGCATCGCCACCGGCGAGGTAGTGGTGCGCGCGCCCTGGCTGACCGAAGGCTACCTGCACGATCCGGCAGCGTCCGAGGCGCTGTGGGCGGGCGGCTACCTGCATACCGGGGATATCGGCAACATCGACGGAGGCGGCTACCTGCGCGTGACCGACCGCATCAAGGATGTAATCAAGACTGGCGGCGAGTGGATCTCCTCGCTTGCCCTGGAGGACATCATCGCCCTGCACCCGGCGGTCAGCGAAGTGGCGGTTATCGGAATCGCAGATACGAAATGGGGCGAGCGGCCGCTGCCGCTAGTGGTCAGGAAGGCCGGCAGCGACGTCACGGAAGCAGAGATCATTGAACTCGTCGCCGCGCGCAGCCGCTCGGGCGACATCTCACGCTATGCGATTCCGGAACGCGTCACTTTCGTGCAGTCCATCGAGCGCACCAGCGTGGGCAAGATCAACAAGAAGAAGCTGCGGGGCATGCATGATCCGGGGCGACCCTGACCGGGCAGGGCCGGAGCGCGCCCCGCCGGCGTACCGGCACCGATGCTATTCGCCCCGGAAGCGGGGCTCTCTTGGCTCAGGCAGAAGCGGTTTCGGTCCACTGCTGGCGATCGAGAGGATCGGAACATGACCTCCCCCACTCCTGTCCGGCCCGGGCATATCGTCCGGCGGCAGCCACCCGCCATACTCGATATCGAGGTCCCGGCGCAGCCTCTGCCGGATGTGGGCGAGATGATTGACGAATTCCGAACGCTCAGTCGCCCGGCGGAAGAAGTGCGGCTCGCGGTCGTAGTCAAACGATGCAGTGAACGCCGCACTGCGAAAGTGGCGATCAATCTCCTTCATGATCGCCAGTTTGAGCAGGGGCTGGATACCCAGAAGCGTACTTATCTTCGCACCGCGCGAAGTGGGTTTCAGCACGTTCGTGCGGGAGGACAGGAATGTGTAGCTGGATTGCGTGGCCGCCCCCAGCATGGTGGTTACAAAGCGCGACCAATGGTCGTCGCCACTCACCGTGCCGGGGGTGAAGTGTTCACCCACGAAGCCAAGGAAGAATTGCTCCAGTACCTCGGCAAAGTCATCGTTGCAGGCAATGTTCGTGACCGGCGGGGTCGGCTGGACCTGTCCGCATGCCCATGTTGTCCTCGGCGTCCCCTTCCCGCCATCAGGCGGATAACGTGATGCATCAAAAGCCGCCGTGGGCGCAGCAAGCGGCAATACCGCCGGATGCGGGTGGGCCTGGCCATCAAAGATGGCCACATACTGGCCAAACCTGCCCAGTGGATTGGAAAGACTGAAGTCCCAGGGTTGCTCGACGCCTCCCGTCGGCGTCGGGTCCGGACAGTGGCCGAGGCGACCATCACCGTGAAAACGCGGCCAGTCCTTGTACAGGAGATACTGGATCTGCGGCTTGCCTTCCGAGATGTCGCCGCTGTCCGGATGCTTGTTCCTCTTGGCCTGCAGGAGCAGCGCCCGCCCCTCGACGGAGTCGGTTGTCGTTACGAAGTGCTGCCGCACCAGCAGCAGATCACCGATCTCCACCGCACTGCGGCCTTCAGGCGTCACCAATGGGGTCTTGTGGGTGAAAATACTGTTGACCTGTACGCTTGCGCTGCTGCCGAGCGCGCTCTGAAGGCTGGCTTCGAGCTGATTCTGTATGGATTCGTCGAGAAACGCCGAAACCAGCCCGGGCTCGTCGGGAACGTTGGATGCGCTGGGCGATTCTCCCGCGCCCTTCCAGGCCAACGCATGAGACAGATTGATCAGGTCGCGAAGTTCCTGCTGAAGCGCCATGACAGCATCCTTGTTATCGATTCGGGAACGCCAACGCACTGAGTCTCCCGGGATACGCCCTTCAACGCAAGCCGCTGGATGAGGACTGCGCTTTGCTTCCCGGCCGCGCTGATGAACTGGTTAGAATCCACGCAGCAAGGAGCGACCATGGACTTCACCGGCTTCACCTCGGGGTTTCCCAGCAACCGTCCCCTCGCCGCGTTCGATCGAGAGCATCGGCTGCGGCAGAAGACGCGTCTTGACGTGCCTCTGCTGGCCCAGCTCTGCGTCGTGAAGATCAACTCGAACTGCCTGGTCTCAGTCGATCGGTGGTACGGCCCGCGCGGCTTTCTCGCCCTGCTGGGTGCGATAGGCGTGGCGTTCGGATTTGGCGGCATGTCGATGCTGCTGTGGATGCTGGTCGTGGAGAAGCTGCCCAACGAGAATGGCCTCTGGGCAGCCGTGTTCATCAGCATGGCGATGCTTGCGGCGTTCACTGCAGCAAGTGCGTGGGTAGCGTGCCGCGAACTGTTCCGCTGGACCTACTACCCCATCGTGCTCGACCGCAAGCATCGCCAGGTTCATGTGTTCCGGTTGGACGGGACGATCCTCAGCGCGGGATGGGACCAGATCTATTTCACCCTGGGTCGCGGAACCGGAACCTTCGGCGGGCGCAACTGGGATGTCCGCGGCCTGATCCTGGACGCGGACGGCGCGACGGTCAGGGAAACATTCGCCTTCTGCATCGCCACCTCCCGCATCGAAAATGCGCATGCGCACTGGGAATTCCTGCGGCGCTACATGGAGGAAGGGCCGTCGGCGGTGCTGGATGCGGTGCAGTACTGCATGCCGGTGGACGGCAAGCGCGAGAGCCTTGCATTCTGCAAGGAACGCATCTTCGCCGCCGACGCGCAGATGCCCGCGGTGATGTGGTTGACCATGCTGCCGTTCAACCACCTGCACGCAATGATGCGCTGGGCGGTGATGCGGACCAGCAGGATTCCCATGTTCCCGCCGGACACCGAAGCGCGATTGCAACCTGAGCCCGGCGATGCCCATGTGCGCGATGCGTCGATGAATCCGCCGGACCTGCGCTGATCACCTGACCAGTGGCGAGTCGTAGCCCGCAATGAAGCTGACTGCACTGAGGCACGCAGCAATCAGCATCACCAGAACGAACCCGATCCGGCGCACCCCGGCCCACCATGCAATCGCCGCAACCACCGAGCTGCCCAGCAGTCCCGCCAATGCCGCGCACGCCAACAGGATCGGCAGCATCATCATCACCCCCATTCCGCCATATATCCCACCGGGCCTGGCCAGTGGCAGGAGGGCGCTGACCAGGTAGATCAGCAGGGCCACGCCGAACAACGCGGCGAGTGTCAGCATCCAGCGACGCAGCGCCCTGCCCTGGGAGGGCGTGGTTGCAGGATCAGGGCCTGGAGTGTTCAAACGGTGGTCTCCTATGGAGGGCCCGCTGGCCCGGTACCACTGTGCTGCTGCAGCGAAAGTACCCACGCTTCCAGCGCCGGCGTATCCCGCATGTCGCCGCCATAACGGCGATCCGGTGCGTGAGGCTGGTTCGAGCCGCGCAGCCGCCCACGGAACACCTTCATCGGTACCGAGATCCGGGCCAGCCCGCTGGGCAGCATGTCCGGCCTCACATCCATGTACAGGCTGTCGGCCGAGGTCTCGACACCCACCTGCACCGCACCCAGGCGCTTCCACAGGTCCAGCGCATCCAGGCAGGCCGAGCCACAGGCGGCGTCGGCCACGATCACCACCCTGCCCGCGCGCACGGGTGCGGCGGGCGCCGGCGCCGATACCGTACTCGCCTTGGCCTCCGACGGCTCACGCCACAGCGCCTCACCTCGCCCTCGAGCCTGCGCCATTCCCGCTGTCACGGTTTCCAGCATGCGAACCAGTTCCGGCGATGCATCCGGCGCCTGTTCCAGCTTCTGCAGGAAGCCGCGCAGCTGCGCGATGTTGGCATCCGACGTCCGCCATTCCACCCAGCTGTGATCCGGCAGCGCGTCGACTGCGGCATGCCCCCAGATCAATCGCGCCAGCTCGATGCTCCACTGCGACGCGCCGCCGGTGTTGCCACGCACGTCCAGCACCACCCGCGGTGCCTGTTGCAGCGGTTCGGGCACCCGTGCAAGCGCTTCAAGCAACGCTGTCAGTTCCTTGAAATTCTGCGCGGCCGGATCGGCATTGAAGCTGCTGGTGGTGATCCAGTAGCCGCCCCCGGGTAGGGCATGCCAGCCGTTGGCCGGCCGGAAACTGCGGCGGGTATCGGCCAGCCGCTGCGTGCGCTGCGCAGGATCGAGTGGCGCCCACTGCAACGCGTAGGTGCTTTCGCGTCCATCGGTGCGGAACACGCAGCTGCGCGGCGTGGGCAGGAAAGGGTTGCCCTGCTCCAGCAGGACTTCGCCACCGCTCTGGATGCGGCTGGCCTGAAGGTTCCAGCGCCCACTGAAGTCGCCCACCCGGCGCGCGGCCAGCGTCGCCGCATCGACGCCGTCACAGGACAGCAGGCGTGCACCCAACGGCGGATGGCCTGGACCATCGTCCACGCTCATCACCACCTGCGCGTCGCCATCGAAGCCGGTCAGGAAGCCCGGCCACCGCGTCGGCAGCTCCGGCGCAGCGGCACGCGCATTGAGGCTGACATGGCCATCATTGAACGAGGCCGCGTAACCCTTCATGGCCCACCAGTAGCCGGCGAAGCTGTCGACCGTGTCCGCGCGTGACCGCGCAACGGCCAGCGCATCCCGCAGCTGGAGGACGAATCCCGGGTTCTGCCGGTCCACCGTGCCCGGATGACTGCCGCGCATCGCCGCGTCGGCAGCCGCCAGGTCCGTCAACAGCGTGCCTCGCCAACCCGTGGCTGCGCCTGCCGCGCCTGGCGCAACGAGCCCCGCTGCCAGCAGCAGCCACGCGATGGTCATGGGTCCATCCCTGCCCTGGCCCGTTTCAATGCAACGGTACCTTCAGTACCGAAGGCGCGTTGGCCGGCGAGCTGAAGGTCACTGTTCCTCCCAGCTGGCTGATGCCGGCGTAGCGCAGGTCCACCGTGTCGACCACCAGAGTCAGTCGGCTGCCGGCCGGCAGGTTCCAGCTGCTCGCTTCCAGTCGCAGGTCGAGCGTCTTCGGTTGCCCTGGCGTGGCGCCACGCAGCGTGTACGGCTTGTGGCTGATCAGCTGGCCATTGCCCAGCACATCCTCGGCGTACAGGTAGGCATACAGCGTGGTGTTGGCACGGCTGGGGGTGACGGTCAGGCGCACTTCCGGCGCGCCGTCCAGGCGTCGCGCGCTCCACTGCACCGGCCCCTGCCAGACCCCGGCAGCAGTACGCCCGACAAACGGCACGTAGGCACCCGGCGGCAGGTTGATCATCTGCAGCGCGCCGGAGGCCATCGCCACGCCGGAGTTGGCCGCGGTCAGCAGCCCGCTGCCGATGCGGTAGTTCCAGCCGGTCGTGCCGCCCTTCTCGGCCAGGCCGCCGGTCGGCAGCAGCAGGCCCGAGGGTGCGGTCAGCCCGTAGCTGACGGCGCCATCGCTGGTCGCCTTCCAGTCCGGATAGCGGCTCCAGCTGCCCTTCTGTGACTTCAGCTGCACTGCCGGTTGGCGGTCGATGCCATTGGCCACCGCCTTCAGGTAGTGATCGAACCAGTCACCCACCTGGTCGTAGACCTCGTTGGGAATGCCCAGTGCCCCGAACGCTTCGTTGAGCGCATGGTCGCCGTGGCGCAGCTGCAGCTGCTTGGGGCCCTTCAGCCGGTTGAAGAAGTCCACCAGCTGCCCCGGCGGGAACAGGCTGTCGTTGAACGCATTGGCCAGGAACACCGCCGGCTGGTTGGCGTTGATCTCGTCAATGCTGGCCGCAGGGCTGCGCTGGGCCGCCACCGGCAGCAGCGAGTCCACTGCGCCCTGGTAATTGCCGACCAGCACATTGCGGTTGATGGTGGCCAGCTCCGTACCGGGCCGCCCGGTCGCCAATCCGGCCGCCACCAGCAGGGCGATCCCCTGCGCGCTGGGGGTGTCGTTGCTGTACAGCGAGGCCTGCAGATCGGCCCAGCCGCTGAGCGCGGCCACCGCCTTGATGCGGGGATCGCGTGCCGCCGCCAGCAGGCTGGTACCGGCGCCGTAGGAGATGCCCGAAACGCCGATGCGGGCCGGATCGGCGCGGGTGTTGTCCAGCGCCCAGTCGATCAGGGCGCTGACATCCTCGACCGTGGCCGGCCCGGCGATGTCGATGCTGCCGCCGGATTCCCAGAAGCCACGCGAGCTGTAGCTGATGACCACATAGCCACGCCGTGCCAGCGCCTGCGCCACGCCCACGTACTCGACGCTGGGCACGGCCCAGCTGCTGGGCATCACCAGCAGCGGATACCGGCCGCTGCCCGCATCCTGCGGTTCGATGACGAAGGCCCCGAGAGGCGTTCCATCCCAGCTGGGAATGGTCCGGTGGGTGGTCTTGACCGTGGCCGCCCAGGCGCTGGGGGCCAACCCGGTCAGCAGGAGCAACAGCAGCAGAACCTTGCGCATCGTCGTCTCTCCCCGTCGGTGGTGGTGCAACGGCTCGGACCGTACCAGTGCGAATGGTGGCTGGCACCTTGCGACGCAGCATGACGTTTGCTGCATTGCCCACCCTTTGGATCGATGCTAGAAGCGCTGAATCCCAAGGATGGATCGACGTCATGAGGCCACACCTCGTCCTTACTGCCGCCCTGGCGCTATGTCCCCTGCGTACCGCGATGGCCAGCGAACAGGAACTATCCGACGCGGCGGCGCACAGGGTCTTCCAGCACGCCGAACAGCTCTGCGATGGAGACCGGGGCCGGCTATGGGGGCAATCCCTGTGCGGGCCGATGATGCTGGTTGATCCAAAGCGCCGGCAGGTCATCGCCTCGCATGCAGACGCACATGGCGCACTGAAAGAACGTGGCAACGTATTCGAAGGCCAGCTTCCGGCGGATGCAATCCTCGCCAACACCGCCGTGGACTGGTCGGGTACACGCTGGACCCAGCTGCTCTGGCCTTTGCCGCAGGACGCGTCCCGTCGCAGTACGCTGCTAGCACACGAAATGTTCCATCGCCTGCAACCGGCGTTGCCCATCATCGCGCCGAGCGAGGGCGGAAACGACCACCTGGACACGCTTGAAGGGCGCTACTGGCTGCAGCTGGAATGGCGCGCACTTGCGCACGCACTCGAAGCCACCGATGCGGTGGCACTGCGCAGCGCGATGACGGATGCGCTGGCATTCCGCGCCGAGCGATACCGCCATTTCCCTGCGGCCGCGCAGGAAGAAGCGGCGCTGGAATTGAACGAGGGCCTGGCCGAGTACACCGGTGTGTTCGTCGGCAATCCAACGCCGTCGGCACGGATCCAGGCGGCGCTGCATGACCTTCGCGTACACGTTGACGATCGCAGCTTCGTCCGCTCTTTCGCCTATGCCACCGGCCCGGCGTATGGCCTGCTGCTGGACCAGGCCGCACCTGGCTGGCGCCGCGATCTGGCCGGCAACGCTCGGGATCTCGGTAGGCACCTGGCAGAAGCGGCACGCATCCCCATGCAGGTGGATGCGACCGCGCTGCGCGCTGCTGCCGCGCGTTACGACGGGCCGTTACTGCACGAAGCCGAAACGCTGCGCGAACAACATCGCCTTGCGCAGCTGGAACACAACCGTGCGCGCTTCGTGACAGGCCCGGTGGTGCGATTGGATCTGCACAGCATGCGCATCCAGTTCAATCCCAACGCGATGCAACCGTTGCAGGGCCACGGCACGGTGTATCCAACGATGCGGCTGACCGACACCTGGGGCAGCCTGGACGTCTCTGACGGCGCGTTGATGCAGGGCGACTGGAAGGCCGTGTTCGTACAGGCACCTGCAAACGCAGACCTGCCGCTACGGGGTCCGGGATGGTCGTTGGCGCTGAAGCCGGGGTGGTCGCTGGTGCCGGGAACACGCAAGGGTGATTACCTGTTGCAGGCGAACCCCTGACGACAGCCACAGGCATCGCGACGCCCTAGCACGCCTGCGTTTCAGTCATGCCCGGCTCCATCTGACACATCTCCAGTGCTTGCGCGCTGTCACAGCTCCGTCGTTTCGTCATTGACCGAAAGACGACCGCTTGTGACGCTTACGACACCGCACGGCCTCTGCGGCCCTGTCATCGCGGTCACGTTCCACCGCAGTCCGCAGCACCCCTCTCCGCACCCTCCTTCCCCGACCTGGCAACGGCCTGGTCGTGGCGGACGGCTGCGCCCTGAATCTTCTGCTGGAGCACCACAATGCGTCTTGCAAGCTTCTTCTTCGCGTTCGTCCTCAGCGCCTTCGCCGGCGCCGCCCAGGCCCAGGTCGTCACCCTCAACAAGGGCGGCTTCGTGCTGACCTACGACTGCAGCATCCACAGCGCCACCCGCTACGAGTACACGCTCACCGCCGACACCGGCTCCGCCGCGCGTCCGTCCAGCTTCTACAAGGACCCGGACCTGCCGGCCGGCTGCCTCGGCCAGACCAGCACCGCCTCGTATGCCAGCATCCGGTCCGGCTATGACCGCGGCCACCTGGTGACCTCCAACCACATGGACTACAACGCGACCTACATCCGCCGCGCCAACTACATGACCAACATCGTGCCGCAGGTGTCCAGCTTCAACCAGGGCATATGGGTGAAGGCCGAGAACGTGGCCGAGTGCTACCGCGATATCGCGCCGGTGGACGTCTACGGCGGCGTGGTCTACGGCGATGCGTCCAACGACTACTTCCTGTCCAGCCACGGCATCCCGACGCCGGAATTCTTCTGGAAGACGATCATCACCCGCGACCCGAACACCGGCACCGCCAAGGCGATCAGCTGGATCATCCCCAATGAAGCCAACCTCGGCAGCCTGGACAGCTACCTGGTCACCATCGCCGACCTGGAAGAGCTGCTGGGTGCCAGCTACGTGGCCATCAATGCGCCGGCCTCGCTGAAGAACATGCTGCCGGCCACCACCTGGCCGCAGCCGGCGGGCTGCGACCTGAGCTGATACGGTGCAGCGCATGCGCGGGTAGGGCCGGCCGTGTGGCCAAAGTATCGCTAGAATCGTAGCCCCCCACCGCCCCGCCCCAGCATGCGCCTGCTCCTGGTTGAAGACTCCGACGTGCTTTCGCAGACGCTCAGCCGCGATTTCCAGGCCGAGGGACATGTCTGCGACCTGGCCCGGGACGGTGACGCCGCCCTGGGCTACCTGCTGGCCTACGACTACGATGCGGTGGTGCTGGACCTGATGCTACCGCGCGTGGATGGGGTGACGGTGCTGCAACGCTACCGGGCGCACGGCGGTGGCGCCCCGGTGCTGGTGCTGTCGGCGCGCGACCACGTGTCCGACCGCATCCAGGCGCTCGACGCCGGCGCCGATGACTATCTGGTCAAGCCCTTTTTCCGCGATGAACTGATGGCGCGGGTGCGGGCGCTGTTCCGGCGGCCGTCGCAGACCCTGCCGGCGCAGCTGCAGATCGGTCCGTTGCTGCTGGACCCGCGGACCCGCTCGGTGCTGGTGGACGGCCAGCCGCTGTCACTGACACCGAAGGAGTATGGCCTGCTGGAGCTGCTGCTGCGCAATCGCGGCCGTGTGATGTCGCGGCAGATGATCTTCGAACGCCTGTACGACACCCAGAGCGAGGCCTCGGACAAGGTGGTGGAGGTGATTGTCAGCACCCTGCGGACCAAGCTTGAGCGCGCCGGCGCAGCGGGCCTGATCGAGACCCGCCGCGGCTTCGGCTACTGCATCGCATGAGCGCGGGCACGCGCGGCACTGGCTCGATCTACCGCAGCGTGGTGCTGAGCACCCTGTTGGCGATCGGCGCCGCGGTCGGTGCGCTGTTCTTCACCATGGACTACTGGGTCGACCGCGAAGTGCATGCACACCTGGATCGCGTGCTGCTGGAGCGCGCGCGGACCCTGCAGGGCCTGCTGCCGCTGACGATGGCACGGCAGCGCGATGGCAGCCACGGCAGCGACGCCGGCAGCATCGACCTGGACGTGGAGTTCTTCAGCCTGTACGCCACTGATGGCCGCTTGCTGCGCCAATCGACGCGCAATGCGGGGCGCTCACTGCCCTACTCCGGGGCCGCAACGCGCCAGCCACGTTTCTACGACGCGGCGCTGCCCGATGGCCGCCACGGCCGCGCGGTGGCAATACCCGTGCAGGTATTCGCCGATGGCCGCGCGCGCGAAGCCACGCTGGTGGTGGCCAACGATCGCGAAGGTTGGGACAAGGCCGAAACCCGTATCCACAGCGCGCTGCTGTTCGCCACTCTGCTGATTTCCGCGCTGGTTTCGCTGATGGCGATCGGCCGCGTCCGGCGTGCATTCGCGTTCCTGCACCGCGCCTCCGCACAGGTCTCTCGACTGGACGTGAACGAGCCGCTGCAGCCCATCGGCGCGCAGTTCCCGGCCGAGCTGGCCCCATTCGCGAAGGCCTTCAATACCGGCGTGCAGCGCCTGTACCAGGCGGTCGACCGCGAACGCCGCTTTGCCTCCAACGTCGCACATGAGCTGCGCACCCCGCTGGCGGAAATCCGCAGCAGTGCCGAGTCGGCGCTGGCAGCCCAGGCGCCGGATCAGGCGCAGCAGGCCTTGCGGGGCACCGTGGACGCGACACTGCGGATGCAGCGCAGCGTGGACGCGTTGCTGCAGCTGGCCCGGCTGGAATCCGGGCAGGACGTGCCACTGAGTGATCCGCTTGACCTGCAGGACCTGCTGACGCAGGCAGTGCGTGCCGCCCAACGCACGCCGTCCAGCGACGCGCGCGCCATCGTGCTCGGCACCGCGGGCGCTCGCTGGGTCACCGCCGATGTCGCGATCCTGGAGCGCATCTTCGCCAATCTCCTGGCCAACGCGCTGGAATATGCGACCGGCACAGGCGACATCGAATGCGCTGTCGAGACCGCCGCTGATGGGCTCTGGGTGCGCATCAGCAACCCGGCCAAGATGCTGCGCAAGGACGATCTGCAGCACTTCGGACAGCGCTTCTGGCGCCGTGACCCGCAGGGCGGCACTGCGCGCCACGCCGGGCTCGGCCTGGCCTTGTCGCTGGGCCTGGCCCAGGCCCACGGCGTGCAGTTGTTGTTCGACGTGCGCCACGCTCGGCTGCACGTGCTGCTGGGACCGTTCGCGCCGCTGTAGCGGCCTGCCAAAGCGTTTCCAAAGGTTCGGCTGGCACCGTGCCCGGGTTGCTCCACAGGACCCGCTTCGATGCCCTCCTCCCCCTCTCCCGCGACCGGCCGGCCTCTGCTGGTGCGGCGCATGCTGCTGGTTGCCGTTCCCCTGCTGTTGATCGCAGTACTGGTCGTCTGGCTGTGGCCGACGCCCACCACGCCGCCGACAGCGGCTGCCAGCGTGGCGAACGGCCCACTGGTGCTCACCGCTGAACAGATGGCCGCGCAGGGTATTGCCAGTCAGGCAGTGGTCGCGGCCGACACCTATCCACTGCCGGGGCTGGCGGCCGAGGCCAGCGCGCCTCTGGACGCCAGTGCGCGCGTGGTCGTGCCGTATGCCGGTGTGGTCACCCGCCTGCTGGTTGATGAAGGTGCGATGGTCGAGCGCGGGCAGGCCCTGGCCAGCATCCAGAGCCGCGAGGCGCTGGCCGCGCAGGCCGCGCTGATCAGCGCACGCAGCGATGCATTGGCGGCGGCCAGCCAGGCCCGCCGCGACCGTGAGCTGCTGGCGGCGGGCGTGGTGCCGGCCGCACGCGACGAACAGTCGCGCGCCCGCGCCGCGGCGGCACAGGGCGTACTGCAACAGGCCGAGGGCGCAATGGCGCACCTGCGCATGGCCCAGGACGGCATGCCCGGCGAATACATCGTGACCGCGCCGATGTCCGGCCAGGTCCTGCGCCGTGACGTCGACACCGGCCAGGCCGTGGACGCGCTTGCATCGGCGTTCCTGATCGCCCGTCCGGGGCCGCTGGATGTGCGTTTCAACCTGCCGGTGCAGTACCGCACGGAGATTGCCCTGGGCCAGACGCTGCACTTGGCCAGCGGCGAAGACGCGGTGGTGCAGGCCATCGGTGCCGATACTGATGCGGCCACGCAGAGCCTGCGCGTACGCGCGCGGCTGGCGTCGCCCGGCGGCGTGGTGGCCGGCCAGCAGTTCGCAGTGACGCTGCAGGTGCCGGCGCCGCAGGGCAGCCTGCGCGTGCCGGGCTCGGCCGTGCTGCCGGCTGGCGCCAGTCACAGGGTCTATCGCATCGACGCTGGGCGCATCGACGCAGTCGAGGTGCAGCGCGTGCTGGGCAGTGACGGCGAGCATGCCGTGATCCAGGCCGCCGGGCTTCAGCCCGGGCAATCGGTGGTCAGCCGCGGTACCGCCCTGCTGAAGGCGATGGTGCCGGCCGCCGCGTCGCAGGGGGAGTAAGCCATGCTCTCGCGATTGATTGAATTCTCGCTGCGGCAGCGGGTGCTGGTGCTGTTGCTGTCGGCCGCGATCGCGGTGGCCGGGGCGATGGCCTTTCTGAAGCTGCCGATCGATGCCTATCCGGACATCTCGCCAACCCAGGTCAAGCTGATCCTGAAGGCGCCCGGCATGACGCCGGAGGAAGTCGAAGCGCGTGTGATCACGCCTCTGGAGATGGAGCTGCTGGGCGTGCCGCGCGGCACACTGCTGCGTTCTACCGCCAAGTACGCGATTGCCGACATCACCATCGATTTCGCCGAAGGCACCGACATCTACTGGGCACGCCAGCAGGTGGCCGAGCGCTTCGGCAACGTCGCCGCGGATCTGCCGCCCGACGTCAACGGTGGCCTCGCACCGATCTCCACGCCGCTGTCCGACGTGTACATGTTCACCCTTGAAGGCGGTGGCCTGGACCTGGCCGAGAAGCGCTCGCTGATGGACTGGACGCTGCGCCCGGCGCTGCGCACGCTGGCGGGCGTCGCCGACGTCAACGTGCTGGGCGGCTATGCGCACAGCGTGGTGGTGGTGCCGGACCGGGCCCGGCTGGCCTCGGCCGGCCTGGACTTCCGTGATCTGGTGGAGGCGCTGGAACGCAACAACCGCAATGATGGTGCTGGGCGCCTCGACGCGGGCGAAGAAGCGTTGATCGTGCGTATCGAAGGCGCGTTGCGCACGCTCGATGACGTCGCTGCCGTGGTGGTCAAGCCGGGCCTGCCACCGGTGCGGATCAGCGACGTCGCCTCGGTACGCGCCGAGGCGCGCACCCGCTATGGCGCGGTATCGCGCGACGGCAAGGGCGAAGCGGTCCAGGGCATCGTGGTGGCCCTGCGTGGCGCCGATGCCTCGGCGCTGGTACGCGATATCCGCGCCAAGCTCGATTCGCTGGGCTCAAGCCTGCCGCCGGGCGTGCGCATCGTGCCGTTCTATGACCGCAGTTCGTTGATTACCCGCGCGGTGAGCACGGTGCAGAACGCGCTGCTGGAGGCCACGGTGCTGGTCGTGGTGCTGTTGCTGGCCTTCCTCGGTGGCCTGCGCCCGGCGCTGGTGGTGGCGTTGATGCTGCCGTTCGCTGCACTGGGCACGTTCCTGCTGATGCGCCTGACCGGCATGAGCGCCAACCTGATGAGCCTGGGGGGCCTGGCCATCGCCATCGGCATCCTGGTGGATGCGGCGGTGGTGGTGGTGGAGAACGTGGTCAGCCGGCTGGACCCGGAAGGCCCTGGCGCACGCCTGCCGCGCCTGCACCGCGTGTTCGTGGCGACCCGTGAGGTGGCCACACCTGTGGCCGCGGGCATCTTCATCATCTGCCTGACCTTCATGCCGCTGCTGACCCTGGAAGGCCTGGAGGGCAAGATGTTCGCACCGGTGGCGGCGACCATCGTGTTCGCACTGGCATCCTCGCTGTTGCTGTCGCTGACCCTGGTACCGGTGCTGTCCTCGCTGCTGCTGAAGGAGCAGGCGCATCACGAGCCGTGGTTGATGCGGCAGATCCTGCGCGGCTACACGCCGCTGCTGGGGGCCGTGCTGCGGCGGCCGGCGCTGGCCTATGCTGCCGCTGCACTTGCGCTGCTGCTGGGCGCGGCGGCCTATCTGGTCACCGGCAAGACCTTCATGCCGTCGATGGACGAAGGTGACCTGCTGCTGCAGGTGCAGAAGCCGGCTTCGATCAACCTGGAGCGCTCGCAGGCCATCGACGGTGCGATCGAACGCGCCCTGATCGCCGGCATTCCGGAGATCCGCCACGTGGTCACGCGCGTCGGTTCGGACGAGCTGGGGCTTGATCCGATGGGCCTGAACGAGAGCGACCTGTTCATCGAGCTGGCGCCGCGCGACCGCTGGCGCGTCGCCGACAAGGAATGGTTGATCGGCGAAGTGCGCACGGTGATGCAGGCCTTCCCCGGGGTCGAGTACGGCTTCACCCAGCCCATCGAAATGCGCGTGGCGGAGATGCTGACCGGCAGTCGTGGCGATCTGGCGATCAAGATCTTCGGTCCGGACCTGGAAGTGCTCGCATCGTTGGCGCAGCGCACCCAGGCCACGGTGGAGGCGGTGTCCGGTGCTGAGGACGTGCTGACCCAGGCCGCCGATGACGTGGCCTATCTGCAGGTGACTGTCGACCCCTTGGCGGCCGGCCGTGCCGGGCTCGCCGTCACCGACGTGCAGGACGAGCTGCGCGCCCAGGTGGAAGGCGTGTCGGCGGGACAGATCATCGAGCCGGACCGGCGCATTCCGCTGTTGGTACGCGGTGATGGCGAGGTGCGTGGCTCGGTGCAGCGCTTCGGCCTGCAGTCGTTGGCCACGCCGGACCTGGGCAGTATTCCGTTGACCGCGCTGGCCAGCGTTGCGCAGACCAGCGGCCCGGTGATGGTGCGCCGTGAGTCCGGGTCGCGCTATGTGCTGCTGCAGGCCAATGTCAACGGCCGCGATCTGGTCGGTTTCGTCGAAGAAGCACGCGCGGCGGTTGCGCGCGACGTGCCGCTGCCACCCGGCTACAGCATGGAATGGGGCGGGCAGTTCGAAAACCAGCAGCGTGCCGCCGCCCGTCTCGGCGTGGTGGTGCCGGCGGCAATCGCGCTGATCTTCGTGGTGCTGTTCATGACCTTCGGCTCGGTCCGGCAGGCGGCGCTGATCCTTGGCAACGTGCCGTTCGCGATGGTCGGCGGCGTGCTGGCGCTGTGGCTGTCCGGGCAGTACCTGTCGGTACCGGCATCGGTCGGCTTCATCGCCCTGCTCGGCATCGCGGTACTCAACGGCCTGGTGCTGGTGTCCTGCTTCAACCAGCTGCATGCACTGGGCCATTCGATGGACTACGTGGTGCGCGAAGGTGCCTTGCGCCGCCTGCGCCCGGTGATGATGACCGCCACCATTGCTGCATTCGGCCTGGTGCCACTGCTGCTGGCCACCGGCCCTGGCTCGGAGATCCAGCGTCCGCTGGCGATTGTGGTGATCGGTGGACTGGTTACGTCCACTGCGCTCACCCTGCTGCTGCTTCCCCTGCTCTACCAGCGCTACGGCCAACCGGCGGTGGCGCGTGAGGTATCCCCATGACTGAACTGGTTCGATTCAACCTGGTGTTCCCGCCCGTGCTGGAAGACGCCATCACCGAATGCCTGATCGCCGCACCCGGCATGCCCGGCTTCACCCTGCTGCACGCCGAAGGCC
The DNA here is from genome assembly GCF_004365115.1 of Stenotrophomonas sp. CC22-02. Lineage (NCBI taxonomy): Bacteria > Pseudomonadati > Pseudomonadota > Gammaproteobacteria > Lysobacterales > Lysobacteraceae > Stenotrophomonas > Stenotrophomonas sp. CC22-02. Next base: position 1,826,360 of record NZ_SOCO01000001.1, read on the forward strand.
ACACCAGCGACTTCAGCAGCGCGCAGGTGCCCGAACAGGTGCGTGGGCGGGTGCAGCGGCGGGTGCTGTGGATGGTGCTGCCCTCCGCGCGCGTGGGCGAACTGCTGATGGCACTGCGCAAGGACGTCGCCTCCGGCGATGCACGCTGGTGGACCGAGCCGGTGCTGGGCATGGGGAGGCTGGCATGAAGCTGCTCCGCCCAGCGCTGTTGGCCGTCGCACTGGCACTGCCCGGGTTCCACGTCCACGCCGCCGGCGACGACCTTCCATCGCCCGAGATCGTGCGGGTGGCCCTGCAGGGGCATCCACAACTGCTGGCCGCGCGCGCCGAGCATGAGGCGAGCGGCTACGGTGCCGAGGCCGTGCAACGCGGGCCGTACGAATTCGAAGCCAGCGTCATCCCGCAGCAGCGACGCAGCGACGCTGAAGGTCGCTTCAACGAGTGGGAGGCCCAGTTCGGCCGCACTGTCCGCCTACCCGGCAAAGCCCGGCTGGACCGCCAGATCGCCACCCAGATGCGCGAGGTGGCCGACCGCACGCAGCACGGCGCGCAGCTGGCGCTGGGCGAACTGCTGCTGGAGAGCTGGATGCAATGGCTGGACGCGGAGCAGGTCCTGCAGCTGACCTCGGCACAGCAACAGCTGCTCGCCCGTGAGCGCAACGCGGCACGCCAGATGCACGACAAGGGCGCCCTGTCCACGTTGGACCTGGACCTGATCGACGCCGATCTGGCCTCGGCCAAGGCGCGCCTGATCGGTGCGCAGTCGGCCGCGGCACAGGCACGGCAGCGGCTGCACCTGCGCTTTCCACAACTGCCGGTGCCCGAGCGCGCGCCGCCGGTGGCCGAACCGCAACGGCTTCCGCTGGACACCGCAGCGCTGTCGGCACAGCTGCTGGAGCGCAGTACAGCACGGGCGGTGGCCCACGGCAGGGCCGCCGAACAGTCGCTGCTGGCCGAGCGCGCACGCGCCAATCGCCGCCCCGATCCGACGGTCGGTGTGCGCTGGCTGCGCGAGGGGCGCGATCCCGAGAACGCCGTTGGCGTGGTGATCAGCGTGCCGTTCAGTGGCGGCTACCGGCGTGCGCAGGCACAGCAGGAATCCGCCCGCGAGGCCGCGCTGCATGCGCAGGCGCAGGACGTGGAGCGCGACGCCCAGCTGCAGGTCTGGGACGCACTGCACCAGGGGCAGGCGTTGCAGGACCGTTGGAAGGCCGAGCGCGATGCGCTGGCCGCGCATCGTTCCGCGGCCGAGCGCAGCCGCCGCGCCTGGGAGCTGGGCGAACTGGGCATGGGCCAGTACCTGCTGGCCGAACGCGCCCTGCTCGACCGCGAACTGGCGGAACAACAGGCACGTACCCACGCCGCCACCGCAGCCCGGATGCTGCAGCTGCAGGCGGGCCAGCTGTGGAGCGACGTCCTGCAGCCGTGACCGGCAGGGGGTAGCGGGCGATAATGGGGGCTTGTCGTTCCCCAGGAAGTGTTGATGTCCCCCTACCCCTTCGATGCCGTGCTGTTCGATTGTGACGGCGTTCTGGTCGATTCCGAGCCGCTGGTGGCCCGCGTGCTCTCCGAGATGCTCACCGAGCGTGGCTGGGCGCTGACCCCGGCGCAGGCGGGTGAAGTCTTCCTCGGCCAGTCGGTGGCCCATCTGGCCGGCCTGATCGAGGAACGCACCGGCAAGCCGTTCACCGAGGAATGGCTGGAGGAATTCCGCCTGCAGCGCAACATCGCGCTGGAGCGTGACCTGCAGGCCATCCAGGGGGCGCCGGACGCGGTGCGTGCGATCGCGGCGGCCACCGGCGGCCGGATCGCCTGTGCCTCCGGTGCCGACCTGCACAAGGTGCAGCTGCAGCTGGGTAAGGTCGGCATCCTCGATGCCTTCGGCGACCACGTCTACAGCGGCCAGGACATGCCGAACACCAAGCCGCACCCGGACGTCTACCTGGCGGCCGCCGCCGCGCTGGGCGTGGACCCGAAGCGCTGCGCGGTGATCGAAGACACCGTGACCGGCGCCACCGCGGGCGTGGCGGCCGGCGCCACCGTGTTCGGCTTCAGCGAAGGTGGCCCCCACCACAGCACGCCGGAGGCGCTGCGTGCGGCCGGCGCCCAGGTCATCTTCCAGCGCATGGAAGACCTGCCGGCCCTGCTTGCCGGCTACGCGGTCGCCTGATCCACGCTCAGCCCGCAGCGCCCAGCGAGGCGCTGCGGCGCATTACCGCGTAATGCAGCGCGAACAGGTACAGGCCGGTGAACAGCTGCAGGAACAACGGGGGTAGCGGTGAGTAGGTGATCCACGCCGAAGGTTCACCCTGCCCCATCGCGCGCGCCACGAAGTTGGCGATCACCGCCAGGGTGAACACGATCGAGGTCCAGCGGTGCACCGGCCGCGCCCAACCACCGCGACTCATTGACGACGCCTCGCTTCAGAGCGGGCTTCAATCATCTTCCAGCCGTTCCCGGACGGATCACGGAATCCGGCGTCGATGGCGCCGAAGCGCTCGACCGGCGCCTGGGTGAACTCCACCCCGTTTGCCTGCCATTGCGCATAGCGCGCCTGGCAGTCATCCACCGCCAGTACCAGCGGTGGCATCGCCCCCTTGGCCACCAGCTGCTGCAGCGCCAGCGCCGTCGCCGCGTCATGGGTCGGCGGACCGGGAACGAACAGGCCAAGCTGGAAACCGTCCTGGCCGGGGCTGCGCACCGTCAACCAACGGTAGCCGCCATTGCGCACGTCGGTGTGCACCTCGAAACCGAGCGTGCCGACGTAGAACTCGAGTGCTTCATCCTGGTCGCGTACATACAGGCCGACCGTGTTCACGGTATTCGTCATGGGACCTCCCTCAGGTGCGGTCCACGTTAGCAACGGCCTGGCGGCGGCGCTTCTCCAAAACTGCCATGTTGAGATCAGGCCGCTGCGCCGCTCGCGCATGGCATTCGGGCACACTCCCCGCCACGGCGTGCCCGGCGCGCTCGCGGTCACGCACATTGCCCGGGCTGTCGCCGGTGATGTCGCGGAAGATCCGGCCGAAGGTGCCCAGGCTGGTCCAGCCCGTCTGCGCCGCGATCTCGGTGATCGCCAGCTCGGTGTCGCGCAGCAGCGCCACCGCCCGTTCGATGCGCCGGCTGAGCAGGTAGCGGTGCGGTGGCAGGCCGAAGGCCTGCTTGAACGAGCGCGCGAAGTGCGCGGGGGAAACCGCGCTGACCTCGGCCAGGCGGGCAACCGGCCAGTCTTCATGGCTGGCCCGGTCCATCCGGTCCTTGGCGCGCAGCAGGCGGCGCAGTAGTTCGGGGCTCTGGTTCATTCGCACAGGGCAAGGGCGGCGGTCGTTGGCCGCAGACTGGGTGGTACGGGCGGCGCCGTCAACCCGGCTCAACGCTGCGCCGGCAGCTCCAGCCGGTGCTTGCGGCACAGCCGGTACACCGTCACCCGCGAGATCTGCATCTGCCGCGCGCACTCGGACACGTTGTAGCCGGTGTGGCGCAGCGTCTGCAGCAGCACATCGCGTTCGGCCTGGCCGCGCGCATCATGCAGCATCGCGCTGGGCAGTACCTCTGCCGGTTCGCCCAGTTCAAGGTCACGCTCGCTGATCAGCTCGCCCTCGGCCATGATCGCCGCCCGCTGCACGCGGTTGAGCAGTTCACGCACATTGCCGGGCCAGCCAAAGCGCCGCATCGCCTGGCTCGCTGTGGGCGAGAAGCCGCGTGCGCGCACCGTGTGGCGCCGCCGGAAGCAACGCAGGAAGTGCTCGGCCAGCAGCAACACATCGGTACCGCGCTCGCGCAGCGGCGGCATCAGCAGGCGCAGCACGTTGAGCCGGTAATAGAGATCGCTGCGGAACCGCCCCTGCGCCACGGCCTGTTCCAGTTCCACGTGGGTCGCGGCCAGTACGCGGACATCGGCACGCAGCGACTGGCTGCTGCCGACACGCTCGAACGTCCCCTCCTGCAACACCCGCAGCAGGCTGGTCTGCGCCTCGGCGGGCAGATCGCCCACTTCATCCAGGAACACGGTGCCGCCGTGGGCGGATTCGAACACGCCGATCTGGCGCTTGTCGGCGCCGGTAAAGGAACCGCGCTCGTGCCCGAACAGTTCCGACTGCACCAGGTTGGCCGGAATCGCACCACAGTTCACTGCGATGAACGGCTTGCCGGCGCGCCCGGACAGCGCATGCAGCGCGTGCGCGGCCAGCTCCTTGCCGGTGCCGGTTTCGCCGGTGACCAGCACCGGCAGCTCCACCGGCGCGAACTTGTGCAGTACCGTGCGCACCGCATGCAGCGCCGGGCTTTCGCCGATCAATGCGCGCGGCCCCTGCCCTGCGCAGGCCTCGTCGCTGGGGGGATCATCCGCCTCGAACTGGCGGCGCATCGCGCAGACCAGGTCCTGCAGGCCGAATGGCAGGGTGAACCGCGCAGGGCAGTGCTGCAGCACGGGCAACCATGCCGACGGTGTGGCGCCTGCGCCTGGCGGCAGCACCGCCAGCCAGGGCAGATGCAGGTGCTGTTCGATCCAGGGCGCGAGCAGCTGCAGCGCCGCTGCGTCCAGGTGGCGAAGATCGAGCACGGCCAGCAATCGATCACGGCCACGCAGCCCGATCGCCATGGCAGGGTCAGGTTGAATGCTGCGCACGTACCAGCCTGCGGCCGCGAGCGCGCTGCGCTCGTTCGGCAGCGGCTGGCCAAACCACAGCACACAGCGCGAGCTTGAAGCTTCCGGGACCGCCGCCATGCTTCCCCCAGCATCCGGACACCGTCGGCGGGCTGTCAGTCGATCGCCGGCGTGCCGCCCTCCGCCGGGACTTCCACGGCCACCTCGGCGGCCTTTGTTGGGCGGATCCTAGCGCCGCGCTAAACAGCGGCGCAATGAGCAGCGCGTCAAGAAATCACCGGCTGAAGCGGCACCGTTGCAGTCCGCGACGGCACCTGTAACAACAATGCGACAGTCGCCCGTCCCCTTGCCCTGTGGCGCCTGCGGGTTGCGCAATCCCAACAATTTCCCGACGCCGCTGTAACGCCCCGGCAGCACCCCACCCCACCACACCGCCGGCATCGGCTGCCGCACCAGCCTTTGGCAGTTGGCACGGTTGATGCGTGGTTCCGCCGCACCCATCGCGGGAGATCGGCATGGACGGTACCGCCCAGATTCGTGGCCTGGCTGCATCGCTGGCCCTTGCCCTGCTGGCCGTCGCCACGGCTGCAGGCGCGTCCGGTGCCCGCCAGGGGGTGAAGGCACAACCGGGCGAAATAGTCCTGTTGCGCGATGTCGCGGCCCGGCCGGCCTACCGCATGGCGCCACCGGGCATCGCGCTGATCGCCGATCCGAAGCCGCAGCGCGAGATCGCCGCGGCGCTCGGAAGCGGTGACCCGGCTTCCGGAATGGATGAACTCAGCGATGCCGACTACGCGGGGATGGGTGCAGGCCATAGCACGCCCCCGGCGGCAGCGGGCGGCACCACCGTTGAACGCGTTACCCAGCAGGCGCTGGGCGGCACGCTGGGCCGCAACGGCGACGGCATGGTCGGCAGCAGTCTTGGCGGCGCAATGAGTGGCCCGCTGGGCGCGGTCGGCAACAGCACCCGTGGCATCGCCGATACGGTGCGCGGCGCACTGGGCCAGTTCCCGCTGCAGGGCACCGCCCCGGCAGGTGGCAAATGAAGGCCCTGGCCTGGACGCTGCTGGCGGTGATTGCCGCGCCGCTGTCCGCATCGGCCGACGACTACAGCGGCATGCTCGCCTACCTGGACCTGACCCGCATCGAGGGCCGCGCACTGGCCGGTGCCAGCGGCGCCATCGCGGTGAACCAGGCGGCAGGCGATTTCAATCTGCAGGCCAATCTGCGCGGCATCGCCCGCGCTGAACGCGCCAATGTGGCCATCAGCGCGCAACAGCTGCAGAACGGCAACCGGGTGCTGTCCGCACCGCTGCATGCCGCCGCGCACATCGGCGGTGAGGCGCTGGCAGGCGCCAGCGGCATTGCTTCGATCAACCAGGCCAGCGGCAGCGCCAACTCGACGCTCAACGTCGTCAGCGCGACGCTGGCCCGACAGGGCATACGCGAAACCGACGACACGGCCCTGGCCGCCGAAGGTTCCGCGTTGGCAGGGGGGCGGGACGGCGTCGATCGCGGCGCTGCGACGGGAACCCGCAGCGCCGGTGTAGCCAGCACCGCACTGCGGGGATTCGACGGGGTCCTGCAACTCAATCAGATCGCGGGCAGCGGCAACGACACGGCCAACGTACTGGGCCTGGTCGTGCAGGACCGCCCGTGACAACCACCCACCGATGCACCATCCGATGAGAGAGAGGGCACCATGAAAGCGACCGTCAAACGGACCATGCTCGCCATGGCGATTGCCACTGCCTCGACCGCCGCTGCGGCCAATGGCTGGGACAACCAGAACGCCAACGCGAACATCAACCACAACCACACCGTCAGCGAAACCCGCAACGACACCCACAATCACACCGACAACGACGTACGCAACCGCACCGTCAACGTCAATGTGCAGAAGCACAGCACCATCCAGGCCGACGAACGCAAGGAAAAGAACAATCACGGCGTCGACGTGAACCTGGAAAAAGACCTGCGCCTGAGCACCGACGTCAATTTCTCCGGTGATCCGACCATCACCGGCGACATCGACCTCGATTCGGCGGCCATCGCGGTGATCGACAACCGCCAGTCGATCAGCAACAACGCCACCAGCAACAGCCTGGTCACCAACCGCGCCTCGATCGGCGACAGCGTAGGCGCAGGCGCGTCGGGCAACCTCGGCTTCAACGTGGTGTCCGGCGACAACAACGCGCAGGACAATGCCGCATCGCTGTCGGCGGCGGATGCGTCCTTCAGCTTCGGCATGGCCGACGCCGAAGTGTTCGTCAACCAGGCCGGGTTCGGCAACGTCACCCAGAACGCCGGCGTCACCAATGCGGCCACGCTTGGCGGCAATGCCTTCGGCGGTGCCTCGGGCAACATCGGCGTGAACATCGCGTCGGGCAACAACAACGAGCAGAAGAACGCGCTGGCCGCCTCGGTGGCGACCACGGCCGTTGCCCAATCCAGCATCAGCTCCAACCAGGTCTCCACCGGCAACACCGTCAGCAACGCCGGCTTCGTGCAGTCCTACACCGACACCGTACAGGTGGGCATGCGCGGCAGCGTCAGTGGCCTGACCCTGGGCTACGGCGCCGGCACCTATCGCGGCACCGGCAATGCCTACCAGATGGCCAACTACTACCTGGATACATGGAACGGCGCACTGCCGCATCCGGGTGGCAACAGCACCGGCCACATCGACCTGGACAACGAGATCCAGAACGCCACGATGAACCCCAACCGGCCGGGGGTGGGCGGCCTCGGCTTCGACACGCGTGAGAGCGGCACCAGCCAGTTCGTCGAGCTGGGCGTGGCCGATCTGTATGCCAGCCTCAGTGGCACGGTCAGCACCACGCGCTGGGTGAACGTCGATGCCACCAACACCTCGGCGTTGTCGGGCAGTGCCTTCTCCGGCGCCTCCGGCAACATCGGCGTGAACGTGGCATCGGGCACCGGCAACCTGCAGGCCAACAGCCTGGCCCTGGCAGTCGCCCAGCCCAGCACCGGCGGCGGTGCTGGCAGCGGCGAGTAAGCGCAACACCCCGGCCATCCGCCAATGACCGGGTTCCGGGAGCCCCTGTTCCTCCTCCCCCTTGGAACAGGGGCTCCCCCCTGCTGCCGGAGAACGCGATGTTCCGCTGCCGACCTTCAACCTGGCTGCTGGCGTGCCTGTTGCTGCTGGGCATCAACCCCGCGTGGGCGGGCGAGGTGCGCTTCAGCGGGGTACTGCCCAATGGCGCCCTGCTGCAGCAGAAAGTGGAGAGCATGCAGGAGCGGCGCTACCGCAACGTGGTGCGCCAGCACACCGATTACAGCTGTGGCGCGGCCGCACTGGCCACCATCCTGCGCCATGCCTACCACCTGGACACCGACGAGGCGACGGTGATCCAGGGAATGATGGGGGTTTCAGATCCGGCACTGGTGGCCGAGCGCGGCTTTTCGCTGCTGGACATCAAGCGCTACGTGGAATCACTGGGCATGCGCGGGCGCGGCTACCGCATCGACGAAGCCCGCCTGCGCACCCTGCGCGTGCCAGGGCTGGTGCTGATGGACGTGCGCGGCTTCCGCCATTTCGTGGTGCTCAAGCAGGTGCGCGAAGGCATCGTCGAAGTGGCCGATCCGATTCTCGGAAACCGCAGCCTGGCACTGCCGGACTTTCTTGCCGCCTGGCCGTCACGCGCCGTGTTCGTGGTGATCGGCAGTGATTTCGACCGCAACACGGTGCTGCTGCAACCCAGCGAACGGCCCAGTGCCCGCGCGCTCTACGCGCGGCAGGGACCGATCACCGATGCCGAGCTGGTCGACTTCGGCTTCAGCCATGCCGACCTGTTCTGAAGGAGGCTTCGCCATGATCCGTCTTCCCCTGTTGATGACCCTGCTGCTGATGCTTCCCGCGCTGACGGTGCGGGCGGCGGACGCCGCACCGGGTCGCGGCCTGAAGGAAATTCCGGACCCCGAACTGAACCTGATGCGTGGCCGCTACACGGTGGGCGGCAACAGCGTGGCCTGGTTCGGGGTGACGATGGTTTCGCAGTGGCAGGCCAGCAATGGCACGACCCTGCAGGGCACGTTGACCCTGGGCATGGATTTCCGCGGCGGTGGTGCGCCGAAGCTCAGCTTCCAGCCCAGCGTGCATGTCACCGCCGCCGATGCGCCGCTGCCTGTCACAGCGGGCCGCAGCATCGACAGCAGCGGCCTGGCCAATGTCAGCGGGCTGGTGCAGAGCGTGCAGATCGCCGGCGATGGCAACGCCGCGCGCAACACCACCACGCTGCTGGTGCGTGACGGCGACGTTCCCGCGATGCAGTCCGATGGCACGCACTCGGCCAGCGCGCAGCAGGCCGGGGTGAGCGCCAGCGCCGTGCTCGATGGCAATCAGGCGCGCCTGCAGCTGCAGGTGGATGGTCAGGGCCTGGTACAGCAATGGATACGCAATGGCAGCGTCGGCCAGGGCATTGCCCTGGCCGGTGACGGCCAGGCAGCCAGCAACCAGTTGCGGCTGGAGCTGGTACGCAACACCGCGGGTGGCAACCTGCCGTTGAGCCAGAACGTGGCCCAGGCGATTGCGTTGAACCGCGGCATGGGGCCGGGCCAGTAGTACGGCGCGGCATTGGGGGACGCGTTCCACAACGCAGGACACGAACATGCATACCCTTCTGAGGATCACCCCGTTGGCGCTGGCGGCGCTGGCGGGCACCGCCCTCGCCGCGCCGCCGACGGCCGACGACAACGCCGATGTGCAGGCCCTGGCCAACCAGCTGGAGCAGCTGAAGAGCAACTATGCCCAGGAAGTGCGACGCCTGCGCGAACTCGACATGCAGGTGCAGGCGATGCAGGCGCGATTGAGCGGGCGCACGGGGCCCGCTGGGCCGGCAACGGCGGCGGCAGCCGGCACGGGCACGGACACGGGCACGGCAGTCGAGCATGGCTCGACTCTACAGACAGCGCCGGGACAGGCAGCGCCGGGCGGCGAAGGCTACGCCAGCACCGCGGCCGAGGCGCAGCAGGCCAGGCAGGAATCACGGCGCAGCGTGGATGATGTGAAGCAGCAGCAATCGGCCCTGTTCTCGCGCCGCTTCACCATCGAGAACAGCCTCACCTACGCCCGCTATGACCGCAAGCAGCTCACCCTCAACGGATTCCTGGCACTGGACGCGATCTTCCTCGGCAACATCGCCATCGAGAACGTCGAGTCCGATTCGCTCACCTACAACCTGGCCGCACGCTGGGGTGTCAGCCCCAACCTGACGCTCAACCTGGACGTGCCGTACCTCGCACGGCGCACGGTGTACCAGAAAGGCGGCGCCGGGGGTGCGGCCGCCGCCATCGCCCAGGAAGAGACCAATGGCAATGGCCTGGGCGATATCGGCCTGAGCGCGAATTACCGCCTGTTCGGTGAGCGCGGCTGGCGGCCTGAAACCGTGCTTACCGCCGGGGTGACCGCACCCACCGGGCGCGCGCCCTACGGCCTGGACTGGAAGGTGATCGAGCGCGACGACGATGACTACATCCGCTTCGCCGTGCCGAAAGAACAGCCCACCGGCAATGGCGTCTGGCAGGCCAATGTGGGCCTGTCGATGGTCAAGACCGCCGACCCGGCCATCCTGTTCGCCAATCTGGGCTACGTGCATTCGTTCCCGCGCGGCTTCAACGACATCGACAGCAACCCCGACACCGTCAATCCCGGCGATGTGAAGCTCGGCGGCTCGGTGTACTTTGGTGCTGGCGTGGCGTTCGCGTTCAACGAACGCACCAGCCTCAGCCTGTCCTTCAGCGACCGCATCAGCGCCCGCGCGTCGACCCGCTTCCAGGGCGGGCAGTGGATGAAGGTGATCGGCAGCGATGCCAATGCGGCGTCACTGAATCTCGGTGTGACCTACGCGCTGAACCAGCACACCACCCTGGTGACCCTGCTCGGCATCGGCCTGACCCCGGATGCGCCGGACTTCACCCTGGCCTTCAAGATCCCGTACATGCTCTAGCCCCCGTGGCCGGCGACGGCGTGGCTGTGGCCCGCCGTCGTCGATTCCGCCGCATCGGCGAAGATCCGCGCAATGGCACCGCATTGCGCGTCGATTCGGCCGATTCCCGCAGTCTCCCCGTTTCTAGCATGCCCCTGAGCCGGCCATTCCGGGCCTCGCGACAAGCAGGGTGCTCCATGCTGAACATCGTCCCAGACCCCGTCAGCGGCTGGACCGTAAAAGACACGCGTCCGAAAGAAGCCGTGACCATCAATCACATCGTCGTTGACAGCGGCGGCGAAGCCATCCCGTCGAATACCTACGGCATGGAGATCGAATTCTGCACGCATGACAGCGAGGTCTTCGCGTTCACCCATGTGGTGGCGGCCCGCTTCAAGCCCGGCCAGATCTTCCGGAAGAACAACGAGAAAGTGAACCTTGGGCAGAGCGGCGCGTGGGTGATCGAATCGGATTCGGACAATACCTTCGAGCTGGTCAGTCCGCCGCTGCGCTTCGATACGATCAGGTCCGCGTACGCATTCAAGGCCAAGCTTGTCCAGGCGCTGTGCGACTCGGTCAGCGTCACCCTGCCCCCGCAGAATGTCGACATGCAGCTGGAAGATGTCGCGGTCGACGACGCACCCCCCATCGTCGCCTGCCTGTTCAGCGATTGGCAGGAGCGCTTCCGGCCGCGCCTTCACAACTTGCTCAGCGAAGCCGCCCAGAGCGGAAAGCTCGAACTTGATCTGCTGCCCGACAACGGCCCGGCGCTGGTGCCGCCTTCCTGGGAGTACGCCAGCTGGGGCGACGTAGGCGATGAGATCAACGTGTACAACGTCGACGACGGCATCAACATTCCGGCGGGCCGCTACCGGCATAGCCTGCAGCGCGCCGATTGGCCGGACTACACGCGCCAGATCATCCTGGCCAAGTACAGCAAGTTCTGGTCCAGCGGCTTCTCCTCGCAGATGAACCTGCCCATGACCCTGTCCGGCTACTACCTGTACATGCTGCGCAAGACGGCCATGCCGCAGTACACCGCACTGGTGAACGGCCATGACCCTCATCCCTGCATTACCGAACGCGACAACCGCAAGCTCAATCTCTGGTACTGGCGGCACGTCCTGCTGCGGGCCTGCTGCCTCTACATCGTCAGGGTGGACAACCTGGACCAGAACGATGCCTTCAACCCGGTAAACCTGCCGCGATGCGCGGTGCTCTATCTGGTGTCGAGCAAGCTGCTGACCGGCGCCTTGGCATCGATCAGCGAGCCGCTGCAGCTGGAGATGCAACGCGCCGCCTGGGATGCCAGCTCCACCCAGGCGATCGATGCCGACCAGGGGGCCACGATGACCGAGGCCCAGCGCGACTGGGCGCCTTATCACAGCGGCCTGAAGGACCTTACCGGCATCTGGTTGAAGGCCTCGCTGATGGATGTGCTGCGCACGCAGGATCTGGCCGTCTATCAATGGGCGGTGTTGAACCTGCCCAACGTGCTGCTGGATCAGTCGATCTGGCGAGATGCGTTCAAGAACTGGGATGTGCTCAACGCTCTGGAGCCGCTGCGCGACCGTGCAGACGTGGACTGGAACGACCTCGACTACTTCCGGCGCCGCGGCCCTCGCGCCAGGCTGTGCGATCGCATTCACGCCGCTTCGCAGCAGTTGGCCGAGTACCTGTTCGATCTGGGCCATGACCAGCCAGTGATGCCCGGCGACGTGGATCTGCCACCACAGAGCGAGCGCCGATTCCTTGAGCGCGACGGCGTGCCTGCCTGGGAAGCGCGCTACGACACGCTGTACCGGCCGATCGTGACCGACGCCAAAGGCAAACCCGTGCAGCCGGCGCGCTATCTCATCGAACACCGCAACAACTGATCCCAACCACCCAAACGAAGGAGAACACCGATGCCCCAGTCCGTCTATGCCGCCGTGAGATCCGGAACTCAATGGCTGATCGCCCAGAAGCGCACCACCAACAACTGGTGGAGCGCCTATGCCACGCCGGTTCTGGTGATGGAGGCTGCAGCGCTGTTGAACGCTGCGTTGACGTCCGCGGACCGTGCCGCCCAGACCGACAGCGCCATCGCGCTGCTGGCCAATGCCGAGACTGCCGCCCGCACCGCCTGGAGTACCGTGGTAGCCAATGCCCCGGCCATCGCGGCGGTCGCCACCGCGGCGGGGCAAGTCCAGACCGCCCGCGGGCTCAACACCGTCGAGGCACTGCAGGCCGCGATTCCGTATGTACTGACCGCCGTCGATCGTGCCTCGCTGGCCGCCGGGTTCGCCGCCCGCGTCGCGCTCAGCGTACCTCCCATCGCTGCGTGGCCCGATGCAGGGCTCGGCGCACGCATCGCAGGGGCACAGGCAGCGCTGGAAACCTGGACCGCCGAGCGCCCGGCAGTGACCGTCAACCAGGCTGGACAATGGGCGCTTCCCGGTGGCGCCAAGGGCGCTGCCGAAGCGGCTGAGGTGGCGGCCCGCCGTGAGTTTGCCGAGGAAACCGGAATGGCCCTTGATGCAGGCTATGTCATGGAGCACACGGTCGCGTTCAGCAGTCAACCCGGTGAGGTTCTGTTCTACCTGGTCTGCTTTACCGCGCCCGCAGAGGTCGATCTGGCGACCCTGGCGACCACGCTCAACCAGCAGTTGGCGCCACGGCCGGCCTGGATGCGCCGCCCGGCCTCGGATTCGATCGTGGACTGGGAACTGTCGCGCATGCAGCGGGTGGAACAGGCCGAGATTTCCTCCCTGCTGGGCGTACGCCAGCCGGTGGATCCGCCGCCGGGCGGTCCCGCGCACCGGCAGAGCATCGACTGGTACGCCGCAATCGCGCGCTACATCGAGGGCCTGCCCGCAGACTGAGCCCGCGCATGACGGGGCCGCGCCGGGCGCCGATGCACATTCATCGAGACTCCGTGCCGACCAGCAATCCGCCCGCATCGCGGCCCCGCTCTTCACACCATTTCCCCCGCATTCTCCGTCGATTCCACCAATCCAGCCGCAGCGCTTGTTTCTACTCTGCATCCACGGTGAAGCACACGCAGTTACGCACCACGCACCGTGACACTGGATACCACGCACTTCCACCTTTTCGCAGGAGCAGGACATGGCATTTCCAACCGCGGTAAACGACCAGATCACCGATTCGGTCACCCAGGCCAACACCAAGGTGCTGGGCGATGCGCCCGCCGTGGCGGTGGGCAATCTGTACCAGGCCACCGCACAGGCGCTGGCCAATGCGGCCCACAACGCGACCAACGCCCAGCAGCAGTCGTATGTGACCGCACAGTCGGCCACCACCATGGGCGTGGCCACGCTGTACTCGATCGATACCGCCACCACGGCCGTGGCCAGCAAGGAAATCCTCAGCACCCGCGTCCGCGGCCTCGGTTCCTGATCCGTCGTTCCGTAGCTGACCCGCCAACCTCAAGGAGCTCGACATGGCATTCCCGACCGCTGTAAACGACCAGATCACCGATTCGGTTACCCAGGCCAACACCAAGGTGCTGGGCGACGCCCCCGCCGTCGCCATGGGCAACCTGTACCAGGCCACCGCACAGGCGCTGGCCAACGCCGCCCACAACGCCACCAATGCCCAGCAGCAGTCCTACGTGACCGCGCAGGCGGCCACCACCATGGGCGTGGCCACGCTGTACTCGATCGATACCGCCACCACCGGCGTGGCCACCAAGCAGATCCTCGGCGCGTGATGCGCCGACAGGCAAGGAGCTGAGCCATGGCATTTCCCACGGCCGTCAACGACCAGATCACCGATTCGGTCAGCCAGGCCAACCTGCAGGTGCTGGGCGTGGCCCCCGCCACGGCGATGGGCACGCTGTACCAGGCCACGGCACAGGCCCTGGCGAATGCGGCCCACAACGCAACGCTCGCCCAGCAGCAGATGTATGTCACGGCGCAGGCCGCGACCACGATGGGCGTTGCGCTGCTCTACGCCGTCGATACCGGCGCCACCGGCGCCGCCACCCGGAAGATTCTCGGCTGATTCCACTAAGTGCCGGCAGTCTCCGTTCCTGTAGTGCTGTCCACCCAAGGAGTTTCCACCATGGCATTTCCCACCGCCGTCAACAGCCAGATCACCGATTCGGTTTCGCAGGTCAACACCAAGGTGCTTGGTGATGCGCCGGCCATCGCAATGGGCAATCTGTTCGTGGCCACCAGCCAGGCACTGTCCAACGCCGCGCACAACGCCACCAACAACCAGCAGCAGTCCTACGTGACCATGCAGGCCTCGACCACCCAGGGCGTGTCCACGCTGTATGCCATCGACACCGCCTCCAACGGCGTGGCCACCCGCGAAATCCTGGGTCTGCGCTGACGTGTCGGCCCGGCGTGACGCCCCCCTCAGCGCCCCCGCCCGGGTGGCGTCACGCCGGGCCCCTGTTTGATGGCCGCATCGCCCGCCACCGGCTACCTGCTGGACGCTGCCAGCGCCGGCTCGGGCCTGGCGATCGCCCTCGCCCCGTCATTCGCGATGTCCGCCACTTACCTGGCGATGGCCGACAGCCTCGGCTTGGCCATGCAGAACGCCGTGGCCAACCAGCAACGCGGCCAGGTCACCGCCGGCGCCAGCCTGGCCCAGGTCCTGGCCTTGATCATCCAGAAGGGAGCCGTTCCATCATGAGCAGTGAGAACACCGTCAACAGCCAGATCGTCGACAGCGTCAGTGCCGCCTCGACCCTGCTGGTGGCCCAGGGGCCGGCGCAGTCCTTCAGCATGCTCGACATGGTGATGCTGGAGACGCTGGGCACGGCCATGCACAACGCGGTTGCGCGCCAGCAGGGTGCGGGCATGGTCAGCAACGCCGCGGTCACCGCCGCCTGCGCGAAGATGATCAATGCCCCCTGGCCGGTACCACCGCCGCCTCCGCTTCCGCCGCCGCCGCCACCGCCGCAGGTCATTCCCCTGCCGGGACCGGTGCCGGCGCCGCCTTCGCCCGCGGCGGTGATCGCCGCGGCTACCGCAGAAGGAAAGACCGCCATCAGCGTCCTGCAGGCACAGACCCACGGTGCCACTGCCGACGCTGCGGCCGCCACCGCCAGCCTGCACACGCTCGAACAGCTTGCAGGCGACGGCGCGGCGCCCGCGCCCGGCCCTGCGCCCGACTCCACGCCCGGTCCGGAACCGGCAGCGGGTCCCGCCCACGACCCCGCGCCAGACTCCCCCTCCACCGCGGCCGCCGACGGCACCGACGCCACGCCGTGACCGTGCTGCGGCTGCATTCCGGCCGCCCCCGCCCATCAAGGAGCCCGTATGGACCCGAGCAACGTCAACGCCCAGGTCATCGATGTGATCAACCAGGTGCAGACGGCCACCATGGCCACGACCGTGGTGAAGACCAGTGGCGCCGGCAAGGCCTACCAGTCGGTGGCCCAGTCCGCGGCGATTGCCGTGCAGGACGCTGCCGACGCGCTGCGCAACGTTTCCACCATCGCAACCACCGCCGCCGGTGTGGCCATGGCCCAATACCTGGCGACCGGAGACGAGAAGTATGCGAGGGTGCTCACGCAGGCGCAGACCATGATGCAGGGGGCCACCGACGACTTCACCCGCGTCGGCAGCGCCGCTGCGACCGTCCTCAAGGATTTTCCGGCCCAGTGAGGCCGCCAGGAGAGCCACGCATGAGCGTTTTCATCGACGGTCGCCCCGTTCCCCATCCCGGCCAGTTCAGTTCGCGGACCAAGCGCGTGCTGCCGTTCGTCGATGGCGGCCACCATTGGCTGCAGTGGGCAATCGATTCACACGAGCATCGATACGCCTTTGCAGACGAAGGTGCGATGCTTGAAGGCGTGCAGCAGGGCCTGCATGGGTCACGCATGGCCTGGCTGCCCCATGCCGGCCTGCAGGTGAGCCCGGTCAAGCTGCTCAGCCTTCACACCGACGAACTTGAAGCCTTGCGCCAGCTGGAATCGAGTCCGCCCAGCAACCTGCTGTCGAATGAAGTGCAGAGTGTGCTGGTCCGGCACAGCCTGCTTAGCAACAAGGAACTGGGCGCATACGGGCCCTTCCTCGCGGCCGTTGGCGCCGGCGACGCGCCGCTGCTGCAGCAGCTCGACTTCCGTGAATCGCTGGCGCTGTACCAGCTGGCCCAGGAGCACGGCGGCCATAACCCACCCAGCGAGGCCCAGGCCGAAGCTGCCCGTTTCGCCCTGCAGCACGCACGCAGGCCGATCGAATTCGCCGACTATTTCCGCTTCTACCTGCGTGCCTATCGGCCGGGAGGCAACAGCGACCTGCGCCTGGAACGCGCCACGCACGCATTGCAGACCCTGCTGCCGATGCTGTTCGGATATCTGGACGGGCCTCAGCTTTCGCATCTTCCATCCCCCGAGCAGGTGCGCGCCGCCATTGCCGAAACACTGGCGGCAAACCGCCACATCGGCTACGCCCGCATTTCGCTGGCCGCGCAGCAGGTCGCGACGTTCCTGGGCGATGGCGATGGGCTGCGGCTGGATGGCGAACGATGGCGCGAGGCCGCGCGTCGGCAACTGCGCGGCGCACAGGCGTTCCTCGACAACCATCCGGTCTCGCGCGGCCAGCTCGGCCAGGACGGTGCCAGCGTGCTGTTCGCCATCGATGGCTCCAAGGAACAGGCGCGCATACAGGTGGAGGACAATGTCATCACCCTGCTGGACTACCGCCGGACGCGCCGTTTCGCCGAGGATGAGGCCGAGATCGGATACCAGGCAGACGCGGTGTGAGCCCGCCCTCACCCGCCCCCGCGCCGGATGACGGCGTGCAGGCCGCCACGGCCGCGCTGGCGTCTGCCGCCGGCGTGGCCGTGACCGCCGGCCGTCAGGCCGCGCGGCAGCAGGCGCAGAAGATCCTGGCCGATGCCCAGGCGGCATTACGCCACATCCTGGGGGAGCGCAACGACGGCTCCTCCTCCCCAGCCCCAGAAGGAGTTCCTGCGATGACCTTCCCGATCCCACCCTCTCCGTTCCCCACGCCGGACCGTCCCGGCGGCAAAACCCCCATGCAGATTGCGCAGGAACTGGCCGACGCCGCGATGGCGGCAAGCGAGGAAGGCATCCGCCAGGCGATGATGGTCTCGCAGCACGCCGTCGAAGCCGCCGCCGAAGCCGCCCGGCGCGCCGATGAGGCTGCCGAGGAAGCGGTACGCAGGGCCGCCGAAGCGAACGCCAGGTAGCGTCCGCTGCGGTGATGCGCACACCCCGGGCAGGCCTGAACCTGCGCCGGGGTCTTTCATTGTTCCGGTATGCGACGGTAACTGCGCGGGCTGACCCCGACCAGGCGCCGGAAGCTCTTTTCGAAATGACTGAGATCGCCGAAGCCGACCTGCAGCGCGACATCGGTGATGCGCAGGCGTTGCCCGCCCCGCAGCAGCTGCTTGGCGTGTTCGATGCGCTGCTGCTGCAGCAGCAGCTTGAAGGTGGTGCCCAGTTCGCTGCGGAACAGGAAGCCCAGGTGCGACTGGCTCACATGCGCCTGGCGCGCCAGATCGCCCAGCGTGACCGGCTCGGCCGCATGATCCTTCAGGTAGGCAAGCGCACGCTTGAGGCCATCGTGCAGGCCGTCGTGCGACGGCGCTGGTGCCGTCGAAGCCCCAGCCTGCGCTGCTGCCCCGACCACCTGCAGCGCCTCCGCCTCGGGCAGCGGACGATCCGCGTCCACCGCCGCTTCGCCCAGCATCAGGCCAGGTGCATGCCGCAGCAGGTCCTCACGACGGATGCTGCGTCCACCGGTCATCACTGCCAGGCGCACCACCACCCGCTCCATCTCCAGCAGGTTGCCGGGCCAGTCATGGCCCCGCAGCGCGTCCAGCACGTCATCGCTGATGACCTGTGGGTTGAACCCATGCATCTGCAGCGAGCGCGCCACCAGTGCGTCGATGTCATCGATGCGCTCACGCAGCGGAGGAATGTCCACGGTGAGGAACTCCAGTCCGGCCAGCAACGCCCGCGAGAACTGCCGCTCGCGCACACGCTGTTCAAGGTCGGCACTGGTGGAGGCGATCACTCGGATCGCGCGGGCCTGGCCGGACTGGACCGTGGCGGTCTCCAGGTCGCGGATGCAATGCGAGAGCTGCGCCTGCAAGGGCACCGGAAGCTCATCCACCTCGTGGAAGTACAGGCTGCCGCCGCGGGCGCGTGCGAACCAGTCCGCAGGCGTGTCCTGTGGGTGGGCGCAGTTGACTTCGACGAACGGCCCCCGCCGCCGCGGACCGCAGCTGTGCAGGGCCGCGGCCAGTTCCATCTTCTCGGTGCCGAACTCGCCGCGCAGCAGCACCGGCAACTGGCTGGCGGCAGCGCGCTCGACGAACTCCTCCATCCGCTTCAGCGCGTCGCAGGCGCCGACCAGCAGCAACGGGCGGCTCAGGGCCTGTTCGGCCCAGGCTTGCGCTTCATAGCGTTTGATCAGGTGTGCGCATCGATGCGCAAACGCTTCACCCAGCGCCAGCGCACTGCTGTCCAGCCTACCCGCCTCGCCTTCCAGCTGCAGCTCGCCGAGTACCTCGCCGCCGTAGCGGATCGGCAGGCGCTGGCTGGCCTGCGCCGAATGGCTGCGCGTGGCGAGCGAAGCGTCCTGGCCAGGGGCGGTGTCTGGTCCATGCAGATGGACACGGCCCCCACGCAGGGCATGGTGTTGCGAAAACTCCTTGACGAACGCGCCCAGCAGATCGGTCAGGGACCGGTGGGGTCGATAGGCGCGCTGCAACATCTCACTGACTTGCCTGTGCATTGAAACTCCCCTTTCGAATGGCAACCCGGTGCAGACGCACCAGGCGATCGCGCAGTGGCTACCGTCCCGGTTTTACTGCGTGATGCTGCGACGCCCTCGCCGTGTCTCATGCCAGCCGCCGGACACGCAGGTGAACGCGCACGCAGTCCGCTCCCATGCCCCCAAGGGATTGCCGTCGGCAGGTCGACGATGCGGACGTTGGACGGATCCGGCCTCGTCCGCGACCAACGGCACGCGCGGAATCCGGATTATCAAAAGGCAGTTTCAAGAAAATCGTGATGATAATCACGTGAATACCGCTTCCATACGCTGCCCAACGGCGCATGACATCGTGACGCCGCATTTCCAGTGATCCCCGCCCGCGCCACAGCACCGGCCTGCGCGCAGGGAACTGCGGCATGATGGGCGCCTTGCCACCACGGGTAGCCTGCCATGTCATTGGGATTCATCGGCCTGGGTGTCATGGGAACGCCGATGGCGGGCCATCTCGCGCGGGCGGGCCACCCGGTGCTGGGCTGGTCCCGTTCCGGCCGCACCGCCGCCGCCGCACGCAGCGGCGGGGTGAAGGTGGCCGCGCAGCTGGAGGACGTGTTTGCCGCCTGCGGCACGGTCATCCTGATGCTGGCCAACGATGAAGCCATCGACAGCGTGCTCGATCGACAGGGCGGCGCGTTTGGCGACCGCGTGCGGGGCCGCCTGCTGATCAACATGGGCACCAGTTCCGCGGCGTATTCGCAGGCACTGGGCGAACAGATCCGTGCCGCGGGCGGCCGTTACGTGGAAGCGCCCGTGTCCGGCTCACGGGTGCAGGCCGAAGCGGCGCAGCTGGTCATCCTGCTGGCCGGCACCGATGCCGATCTCGCCGTGGCGGCGCCACTGCTGGCACCGATGGGCCGGCAGACGGTGTGCTGTGGCAACGTGCCGTCAGCGTTGCGCATGAAGCTGGCGGTGAACCTGTACCTCATCACGCTGGTCACCGGCCTGGCCGAAGCCGTGCATTTCGCCGAAGCCCATGGCATCGAGCTGGAACGCTTCGCGCAGGTGCTCAATGCCGGGCCGATGGCCAGTGACGTGTCACGTATCAAGCTGGACAAGATGGCCCGTGGCGACTTTGCCGTGCAGGCATCGATCACCGACGTGCACAAGAACAGCGCGCTGGTGGCCGCCGCTGCGCGCGAGGTCGGCATGCATGCACCGCTGATCGAGGCCAGCGATGCCCTGTTCGCAGAGGCACAGCACGCAGGGCTCGGCGCGCTGGACATGGCCGCCGTGCTGGAGGTGGTCCGCGCCGGGCCCGGCGCTGCCGGCCGGCGCTGACCCGGATTCATCTTCCGGCACTCCTGCCGTCCCCGGCCGCTGCTATATTCAGCCACGCTCGGCAGGCACGGTGCCTGCCCTCGAATCACAGGGAGTTGGACATGGGTCTGGTACAGGCGGTGAAGGGTGCGGTAGGCGGTGTGCTGGCCGACCAGTGGAAGGATTTCTACACCGTGCCCACGGGCCTGCCGTCCACGGCGGCCCTGTTCGCAGCGGTGCCGCGCGGCACCAACGCCGGCCGCGGCTCCAACACCAGCGGCTCGTCCAACATCATCAGCAACGGTTCGAAGATCGTTGTGCCGGAAGGCTACGGCCTGCTGCTGTTCCAGGATGGCGCGATCACCGCGTTCGTTGCCGAAGCGGGCGGCTATGAGTGGCGCTCGGACGATCTGAACTCGCAGTCGATCTTCGCCGGTGATGGGCTAGTCAGCACCTTCATCAAGCAGAGCTGGGAACGCTTCAAGTTCGGCGGCCAGCCGGGCTCGCAGCAGGCCGCCTACTTCGTGTCGCTGAAGGAACTGCCGGACAACCGCTTCGGCACCCAGTCGGAGATCTACTGGGACGACGGTTTCCTCAACACCCAGGTCGGCGCGGTCACCCGTGGCTCGTACACGCTGAAGATCGTCGACCCGATCCTGTTCGTGAAGAACTTCGTGCCGGCCAGCTACCTGCAGCCGGGCCAGGTGTTCGATTTCACCGACCTGGACAACGCCGCCGCCAGCCAGCTGTTCAATGAAGTGGTCGGTTCGCTGGCCCCGGCCTTCAGCCTGTATACGAACGATCCGGGCAAGGGCAACCGCATCACCAAGCTGCAGCAGGATTCGATCGGCTTCGCGCAGAGCCTGTCGGCCGCGGTCGAGCAGGCATATCAGTGGCAGAGCGATCGTGGCCTGGCCATCGTCAAGACCGCCATCGTTTCCATCGAGTACGACGCCAACACCCGTGAACTGCTGAAGACCGTGCAGCGCGCCGATGCGCTGTCCGGTTCGCGTGGCAATTCCAACCTGCAGGCCAGCGTCGCCCAGGGCATCCAGTCGGCCGGCGAGAACGGTGGTGCGGCAGGCCTGGTGGGCGTCGGCATGGCCTCGGGCATGTTCGGTGTCGGCGGCATGCAGCAGCCGGCGACGCCGGCTGCGGACGATCCGGTGGCCAAGCTGAAGAAGGCCAAGGAAATGCTGGACCTGGGCCTGATCACCCAGAGCGACTACGACGCCCTGAAGGCCAAGGCACTGGGCCTGTAACGGCAGGACGCGCAACGAACATGTCCGATCCCCGAAACGGCCCCCCGCCGCTGCCCGGATCCGCTCCCGCGACGCCGCCGCCCTTGCCGGCGGCGTCGTTGAATGGACCGGGTTCGCCGCAGGACGTCCCTCCCCTGCCCGGCAGCTTCCCGCTGGACACCTCGACGCTGCCACAGGCCATCCGCGATGAAGTGGAAGCCCCGGACCCGGTCGCCATCGACACCTCGGCCAGCGAGCTGAAGGATGGCCTCAACCGCTGCCCGAAGTGCGGCGCCACCGACATCCGGCCCAAGGCCGGCACCGACATCCTGGTCTGCCTGTACTGCCGTCACGAATGGCATGGCGCGCGGGTCGAGGAGGAGTTCGGGCTGGGCGAAGCCATCGACCAGCTGCGTGGCACCGTCATCGCCTCCGGCGCGCGTGACATCGACGCCGACACCTCGGCGTTGATGACCTTCAAGTGCACCGGCTGCGGCGCCGAAGTCACGGTCAATACCGAAAGCACGATGACGGCGCGCTGTCACTGGTGCCGGCATGTGTTCGGCGTCAACGAGCAGATCAGCAACGGCGCGGTACCCGATGCCGTCCTTCCCTTCCATATCAGGAAGGACGATGCGGTCGCGCGCATCCGCCAGTTCGTCGACAAGCGCAGGATGTTCGCGCTGAAGGCGTTCAAGGATGAGTTCACCCCGGAAAACGTGGTGGGCGTGTTCCTGCCCTACATGATCGTGGACAGCAATGTCAGTGCGGCCGTGGCCGGCAAGGGCGAGATCCAGACCCGGCAGTACACAGTGGGCAGCGAGAAGAACAAGCGCACCCTCTACGATGCCGATGTCTACCGGGTCGAGCGCCAGGTCGACTTCACCGTCGATGACCTTCCGCTGGAGTCCTCCGCCGAGCGCGGCAACCTGGATATCCGCACCAATACCAACAACATCATCAACACCATCCTGCCGTTCGACACCAAGAACGCGGTGAAGTGGAACGCCTCGTACCTGGCCGGCTTCACCTCGGAAAAGCGCAACCTGGACGTGGAAAAGCTGCGTCCGCGGCTGGAAGACCAGCTGCTCTCGATCGCCCGCGCGCAGGTGGAGGGTTCGGTGAAGCGCTACAACCGTGGCGTGCGCTGGGAGCAGGAGCAGCTGGAGGTGCATGGCACCCGATGGGTATCGATGTACCTGCCGGTCTGGCTGTACTCCTACCATCAGCCCGGAAAGAACGGCGGCATGCTGCACTACATCGCGGTGAACGGGCGTACCGGTGAAACCATGGGCAGCGTGCCCGTGCAGCAATGGAAGATGCTGCTGGCGGCACTGGCCACCGGCACCGTCATTGAAGCCCTCGCAATTGCCTTCCTGGTGGCATCGACATGAGCGACGACAGTGGCCTCTGGCTGTTGGCGGCAGGTCCGGCCGGCGCAACCGCGCTGTACTGGGCGCTGTACCGCTATTACCGCAACACCGACAAATCGCATTCCTTCGAGCACGAGACCGACATCCAGGCGCAACCGGTCACCGGCTCGGACCAGAAGGTGGACCGGATCACCGGCACCGAGGAGAAGCGCATCCGCGGTGACAATGTGTATGACTATCGACGACGCGTGGCCCGGGTGAAACCCGATCCGTAGAGCCAGGCCATGCCTGGCTGCGGGGAGTGCCGGCCGCTGGCCGGCATTCCCTCGTTCGCCTGACGTCACAGGGGAGCCGGCCAGCGGCCGGCACGACCCTCAGCCCGCCTGCCCCAGTCGCACCTTCAGCTGCTGGATCTCCTGCTCGCTCACCCCGATCGACTTCAGGTAGCCTTCGGCACCGCCGTACTGGCTGTGCAGCGCCGCCAGGAACTGCTCCATGTTGTCCGGTGCGGTACCGGACATGCCGGCCATCTTGCGGCCGATCTCCGGATTCTGCTTGATCAGCGCCATGATCTGCGCGTTCATCGCGCTGTCCTTCGGCTGGCCTTCCAGGTAGTGCGCGGAGATCGCGTAGTTGTGCACGATCTCGGCCTTCGGCACCCCGGCCAGGTCCAGCAGCAGGCCGGCGATGATGCCGGTTCGGTCCTTGCCCGCCGTGCAATGGAACAGCACCGCGCCGTCCTGCTGCGCGGCAATGCGCTGGAACACCTGCTTGAACTGCGGCTGGCTGTGGCCCAGCCACTGCACATAGGCTTCGCCCAGTGAATCCGGGAAGCGGGTCATCATCTTCTGCAGGTCCATCTTCTCGGTGCCCATCAGCGAGATGCGCTGGTAGTCGAAGCGGTCATCCGTGGCCAGCAGGTCCGGCGACTGCGCCTGCTCATCGGCGGTACGCAGGTCGATGTCCAGCTTCACGCCGGCAGCGGCCAGGGCATCGCGATCGGCGTCGGTCAGCCGGCCGAGATCGGCGGTACGCACGAACGCCGTAGCCGGAATCTGGCCGTGGCGGCCCTGCAGGCCGGCAAAGGTGCGCACGTTCCACGCCCCCTGCAGCGGAAGTACGCGCTGCGCATCGGCGGCCACCGGCTTCACATTGGCGGCAGCAGCCGGCTTGGCGGCAACGGCCTGGGTTGCGTCTGCGGCCACGGCGGTCGCCGCCAGCGGCAGGCTGAGCATCACGGCCAGGGCAAGTTCGGTAGAGCGGTGCTTCATGGGAGTCTCCGTTCGAATCAGAAGTTGACGGCCACATCCAGGCCGAAGGTGCGGGGATCGTTGAAGATGCCGGTCTGGCCCAGCGCCGGGCTGTTGAGCTTGTAGAACAGGTGCTGTTCGTCCAGCAGGTTGCGTGCCCACAGCGAGAACGACATCGTGGTGCCGGTGCTGTTCACCGGCACATCCACCAGCGCCACGCGGGCGTTCACCACGAACGAGCTGTCAGTGAGCATCTGGTCGTACTCGCTGGTGTAGTAGCCATCGGACCAGTTGCCGTCCACATGGAACTTCAGCGCCGAGAAGTTGGCGAACGGCACCAGGTAGTCGGCCGACAGGCTGCCCGCATTCTTCGGCGCCAGCAGCGGCTGCACGGTCACCTGCACACCCGCACCGAACGGGTCCGTGGCCGTCTGCGCATCGATCTTCGTATACGCGTAGTTGAGGCCGAGGGTGAGGTTGTCCACCGGCATCACGTTGAATTCCAGCTCCGCGCCGCGCGACTTCCCATCACTCAGTGCGTTGGTGGTGACCATGGTGGTGCGGGTTTCACCGCTGTTCGGGTCGAACGGCAGCGAAAAGTCCATCTGCTTGTGCGCGATGGTCGAATCGAACACCGCCAGGTTAAACCGCGCACGGTTGTCCCAGAACTGCGATTTGAAGCCCAGCTCATAGGCGGTCACCTCTTCCGGGCCGAACGCGGTGTAGTGGGTCGAGCGCGAGTTGGCGCCACCAGCCTTGAAGCCGGTGCTGTACCTGGCGTAGACCATCGCGTGCTCGCCCAGGTCGTAGGCGATGTTGACCATCGGGTCGAAGCGGCTCCAGCGATCCTTGAAGGCAAGATTCGTCGCCGCACCGTTGACGATGTACAGGCTGCCCTTCTTGTCATCGCGGGTGTAGCGGCCACCGGCGGTCAGGTGCAGGCCCGGCATCGCCTCCGGGGTCCACGTGGCCTGGCCGAACACGCCCAGGCTGTCGGTCCACGCCTTGCTGGCGCGGTCGATGCGCACCCGCGACAGGTCCAGCGGGTTCGTGGCCGGGTTCAGCGTGTAGCTGTTCCCGCCCGGCCCCCACACCAGCATGTTGGGCGTCTGTGCATTGTCGCCCGCGGTCTCGTGGTAGTAGAACGCGCCACCGAGGAACTGCACCTGCGCGGTGTTACCTATCAGCTGGAACTCCTGGCTGTACTGGTGCTGGTAGACCTGGGCCAGGCTGTAGCGGCCGAACGGCGTACCCGCGCCACCGTAGGCCGAGATCGCATCGACCAGGCCCATGTCGAACTGGCCCTGGGTCAGCTCACGGTAGGAACTGATCGACTTCAGCTCCAGGTTTTCCCTCAAGGTCCACGACAGGTTCAACAGATGGCCACTGGTGCGGCCGGTGTTGTCTTCCTGCGGGCCGCCCAGGATGGCGCTGTCGCGGCGGTCGAGGCTGGCCCCGGCCTTCTGCAGCGGGCTGAGGTAGGCGCCGGGCACCAGCACCTGGGTGTGGTACGGCGTGGTCGCATCGTAGGAACGATCGAACGCATACAGCACCGAGACATCATCGCGCGGCTGCCACAGCGCGCTCAACCGAGCACCACGCTTGTCGTAGCTGTTGAAGTCGCGCTCGCCACGCATCGGGTTGTCGGTGGTGCCGCCACGCTTGGCCTGCACCGCGTCGATCTTGAAGCTGACATCACCCACCTTGGGCAGGTCCAGGTGCAGCGCGCTGTTGTAGCCGCTGTAGTTGGACACACCGGCGCTGACGCTGCCGCCGAACTCGCCGGTCGGCGCCTTGGTCACGATGCTGACCGCACCGCCTTCGGTGTTGCGGCCGAACAGCGTGCCCTGCGGACCCTTCAACACTTCGATGCGCTCCACGTCGTAGAGCATGCTGCCCAGGCCCTGCGCGCGGCCCATGAACACGCCATCGACGTAGATGCCAACGCCGGCATCGCGCGCCGGCTGGTTGGCATCGCCGGACGCACCGATGCCACGGATGCCGATGTTCAGCGCCGAACTGCGGGTTGCGAACGGGGTCACCCGCAGCGACGGAATCGAGCCATCGGACAGGCTGCCCAGCGAAATCGCGCTGCGATCCTTCAACGCCTCGGCGTCGACCACCGACACAGAAATCGGCGTCTCCTGCAGGTTGGTGGCGCGTTTCTGCGCGGTCACCACCACCTGGTCAAGCGCCACCACGGTTCGTGCCGCGTCGGCGGAGGCAGTGGCATCGGCTTCGGCATGGGGGCCGTCTTCGGCATGGGCCATCGCCGGCAGCGCGGCGGCAATGGCGAGGGTGAGCAGCGGGCGGTGCAGCGTGGCGTAGCGCATCGGACTCGTTCGCGGAAGGAGAAGGCCGGCGCAGTCTGGGAGTCGGGAATTACAAATGAATGACCGTTCATTCACACCTTTTGTGACGTACTATCCCGTCTCTGGACGCCCTGACCTTCCGCAATGACGCCAAAGCCCGCCGTAGCCCCACCCGTTGATGACGCCGCCGCCGCACACGCCGAGGCCCAGCGCCGGCGCATCCTCGATGCCGCCCAGAAGTGCTTCATCACCCGCGGCTTCCACGCCGGTTCCATCGGTGATATCGCCGCCGAGGCCGAGATCAGCCAAGGGCTGATGTACCGCTATTTCGCCAACAAGCGGACCCTGATCCTGGCCCTGATCGAGCGCCAGCTGCGCCACGACCAGGCGTCGATCAGCGAGATGCCGGCGGCATCCGATCTGGTCGATGGCCTGCTGGAGTGCTACCGGCAGTGGGCGCGCGGCGCGGTGCTGCCGATCCACGGCAACGCCATCGCCAGCGTGGCGCTTTATGCCGAAATCAACGCCGAAGCGCACCGCGACCCGATGCTGGCCCAGGTACTGCGCACCCACGACAAACAGACCAGCGCCGCCATCCATGACTGGCTGCGCCAGCACGATGCGCGCCTGGGTCGGCCGATTGACGAGGAGGCCATCGCCGGGCGCACCCTGCTGCTGCGCCTGCTGGTGGAAGGCCTGGCCATGCGCGCCGTGCGCGACCCGGACCTGCCACCGGCACGCGTGCGCGCCCTGCTGGCCGATGCGATTGGGCGGGTGATGGCGGACTGAGCGCCGCTCGACGTCACCTGGGCCGCATGGTGCTCGGCTTCCCCTGTTGGAACGGAGCGCACTGCGACCAGTCCCGCTGGTGCTTGCGCATGCCGCTCCACGTGGTCGTCATGAGCTCCTTCGCCTCCGCCGCGGAGTAAAGGTAGCTTTCAGCAGGATATCCCGCCGCCTGCATGCACAGCAGGACCTCGCGCATATTGGACTCGATCCACTGATTGGCCATCGACCCGCCCATCCCCCGCATGCTGAAGCATCGCGCCGATCAGCGCCCGGGCACGCAGCGTCCCGGTGTGATAGGCGTTCTGCACCCTGGGAAACGCCGAGAAGGCAAGCGTAGTACCCACCAGGAAATCAAATGCGATCGAGAGCTTCTTGGCCTCGTCCATCGGGCTGCCGTCCTGCCGGGATCTCAGCAGCCAGGTCGCCAGCAGCCGCCCCGCCATTTCATCCGCGTCCGACTCCATGTACAGGCGCATCTTCGAATCGCCTGGCGCCGGCATCAGAGGACGCTCATCCATGTAGAGACTGCCGCAAGTGGCGGTTTCATACCCGAGATGGCCTCTCACCACATGCGCGAACTCATGCATGAAAATCGCCAGGAATCCACAATGCGCGTAGCGGATGCCTCGATCCCTTCTCTGCTGGCTGTCGGGAATGCGAAAGGTTTCGGAACGCGGCCACTCCATCGTCGCCTCCAGCGTACGTTCCATGGGGAGCGCGGGGTCCAGCCCCGGAACACTCAGCACCCGATAGGCTGCGACAACGGTTTCCAGAAGGCTGCCTGCCGTGACTGACAGGCCATAGGCGGGCTCACCCGGATGTATGGTCCAGGCCATGCCATTGGCGTACGGGGAATCCGTCACGAATCCGCAGAGTCTTCCGGGCCGGAAGGCATGGATCGCGCCCCCGAAACCCTGACGCACGGCAGCGAATGCGGCCTTGACGATCTCCATCCCATCCTGCGCTTTGCCCTCCACCAGGAAAACCGGGGGAAGCACGCTCGTGGCGCTCAGTGGTGCGCAACCATTCGCTTTCAGCGTCGCGATGGCAGCCACACGATCACGCTGCTGCAGCGGGCCAAACTCGTAGGGGTTCAACACAGATCGGCGGCCCTTGAAAAGACCGGGCCAGAGTGCATTGGAATTATCTCGTTTCTGCAACAGTCGACTCCTGCAAGGACAGCCCTGTGTCAGGAAAAACCTGACACGAACCCGATCCATGCGAACGCATAATAGGAACCCGTACCCTGCCCAGGCAGGCCCGCTTCAAACCCACTTTCGATGAAACGGCCGCATGAAGGCTTGGAGAATCTAGATCATGAAGATCACCCCGACAACACTCACGCTTCAGCAGTTTTTCTCGGTGGGAAACGAACAGTTCCTGATACCGGCCTATCAGCGTCGGTACGCCTGGGGGCAGCGCCAGCAACGGGAACTGTTCGACGATATCCGCCTGCTGCCCGCCGCTGATGCACACCTGCTGGGTACCGTGCTGCTGTTGTCGGATACGCACAAACCCGGCGTGAATCATCTTGAGCTGGTGGACGGCCAGCAGCGCGTCACCACCCTCACCATCCTGATGCGCGTGCTTGCGCGCAGATACGAAAAGGACGGTGACAAGGAGGCCGCCCAGGAGCTTGAGAAGCTGCTGCATTGTCGAGGCATCGATCGCAAGACCCAGCCCAAGCTTCATCTTGGCGACCTGGATCACTCCGATTACGCGGCCATCATGGATTCGATGGATGTGTCCGAAGTTGATAACGAACGGCTGAAGGGCGCCCATCTCAACTTCACCGCCTGGGTCGAACAGCTGAAGACCGATGAGCTCAACGAGTTCTTCCACAAGCTGCTCAACAACGCCTCCATCATCCGGCTGGATGTGGGCGCGGCAAAGGATGCCTACAAGCTCTTCGAGACCATCAACAACCGCGGGCTGCGCCTGAAGCCAACCGACATCATCAAGAATTTCCTGCTCGGCCACGCCTCATCGCTTTCGCAGGCCACGCTGGACAAAGTGAAGGATGACTGGCGGAAGCTGATTGTGGCCCTCGACGGGCTGGACAGCGACGACTTCTTCCGCCAGTGGCTGGCTGGAAAGCTCCATCGCAAAGTCTCAAAGACCAAGCTGGTGGGCGACTTCAAGGGGTACTACCTGCGCAGCGTGGTCGAGGCCGAATCCATGACCGAGTTTCTCTCTTCGGTCATCAAGGACGAAGAGGACGACGACGAGACGGAGGATGGAATCCTTGTCGCGTCGGACGAGGACGATACAGCGGATGCGGGCCCCAAGTCCGGCAAGGCCCGGAAGGTCAAGCTGATCGCATTCGCGAAAGCCCTTCGGCAGTCCGCCGAACTCTATTCGAAGCTGCTCTGGTGCGAGACCGGCTTTGAAAAGCTGGACCGGCATATCGGCAATCTCTGGGATATCAAGGCGTTCCAGGCATTTACCTGGCTGCTGGACATGTTCGGCAGGGACAGCCTCGACGAGAAGGCCAGGATCCGGCTGCTCAGAACGCTGGAGTCCTTCATGATGCGCAGGCATATCTGCGAGAAGCGCTCCAACGAACTTGAGACGATCTTCGCAATGCTGACAGGCCTGGATGACGTCGACTACGAGAAGACCGCCATAGGCATCCTGCGCGAGCACACGCCCGACGACGACGAGTTCGGCGCCGCCTTCGCCGCATTCCCGTTCGTGCCCGCAGTGATCAATCGTGCCAGGTATGCGCTGCAGGTCCTCGAGTACGATGCGATCGGCCACAAGAACGAGTACTACCTTGCCGATCCGGATGAGCTCGAACTCGAACACATCATTCCCAAGGCTGCAGACAAAGCGAGCACCAAGAAGGAGCTTGGCGATTGGCCGAGCTATCTGGGCGATGGATGGAAAACCAAGCACTCCCGGATGCTGCATCGAATCGGCAACATGACGCTCATCGCGGACGAGCTGAATGTGGTGGCGTCAAACAATCCCTTCCAATCCAAGAAGAAGGAGTACGCCAGTTCCAACATCCAGTTGACCCGGGATGTCGCCGGGCTGCCGCATTTCAGGTTCAAGCAGGTGGAGGAGCGCTGCCAGCACTTCGCAAGCCGCGCCGTTGTGCTGTGGAAGGTCTGACGCCTGGCCGAGGGTAGATGGCACCCCCGGCAGTCCGCCTGCCTGGGCCCACGCCGCCGATGCTGACCCGGCGCGGGCCGCGTAACCATCACGCGGTCCCCGCCTCACCGGCTCGATACTCGCCCGGTCGACCCTGCCGAGGTTCCTGCGACGGCTGCCGTGCTTGCCCGTACCTGCCTGTCCACGCTGTGCTGCCTGGCCCTGCCCGCGGTGGCCCAGGACGCCTCGTTCCGCTTCGGCGAACAGACCACCCGCACCGAACAGACCACACAATCCAGCAGCACCCAGACCCGGAACAGCGAAGTGTCCACCTCCGGCGATATCGGGAGCCTGGCCACACAGTCCACCACCGGCGACACCTCCCAGTCCGAAATACGCAGTGAAAACAGGGCGGTTGATGTAGACGCCGGCGTTGGCCGCAACGACCGTGACGATGATTGGGGGCATGACCGCCGTCGCAGCCGCGATATCCGCGACAGTGACCTGTTCGGACGCTGGACGCTGGGCCAGGAGAATGGCAGCACCTGCACCATCGAACTGCGCAACAGCGAATGGTTCGGTGGCTATAGCGCCTATGTGCCCGCCGGCTGCCCGGACGGCTTCTTCTCTGCCAATCGCTGGGTGCTGTCCGGTGACCAGCTGCTTCTGACCGACACCAGCAACACCGTGTTCGGGCGCTTCAGCTTCTCCGGCGGTGGTCGCTGGTCAGGGTCGCGCGAATCCGACGGCGCGCGCTTGTATCTGAACCCCGCCGGGCGCTGACGCCTCGTACCTGCACGCCTTGGGCACGGGCGGGCGCGGAAGATGATCCGCTCCGCCCGCTACCGCCTGCGCGATGTCCGCTCCCACCGGTTCCCGTCTTGTCATCTATGCAGCCCTCGCCGGCAACCTGGCCATCGCCGTGGCCAAGTTCATCGCCGCAGGCATCTCCGGCAGCTCGGCCATGCTCAGCGAGGGCGTGCATTCGCTGGTCGACACCCTCAACGAACTGCTGCTGCTCTACGGCCTGCGGCGTGCCGGCAAGGCCCCCGACCCGGTGCATCCCTTCGGGTATGGGCGCGAACTCTACTTCTGGAGCTTCATCGTCGCCCTGCTGGTGTTTGCTGCAGGCGCGGGCGTTTCGGCCTACGAAGGCATCCAGCACATCCGCAACCCACAGCCCGCCAGCAACTACGCATTGAGCTACAGCGTGCTGGGCATCTCCTTCCTGTTCGAGGGCGCCTCGTGGTGGGTGGCGCTGCGCGAGTTCCGGCGCACCAAGGGCACGCTCGGCTATTTCGAAGCCTTCCGCCGCAGCAAGGACCCGTCCACCTTCACTGTGCTGCTGGAAGACAGCGCCGCCCTGCTCGGCCTCGGCTTCGCCCTGATCGGCCTGCTCGCCGCGCAGTGGCTGGACATGCCGACCCTCGACGGCGTGGCCTCGCTGTGCATCGCCGCCGTGCTGGCCGTCACGGCCTTCCTGCTGGCGCGGGAAACCAAGGGGCTGCTGGTGGGCGAGCCCGCGCATCCGGCAGTGGCCGAGCGCATCCTGGCCGTGGCCGAAACCGATC
Organism: Stenotrophomonas sp. CC22-02; assembly: GCF_004365115.1. Lineage (NCBI taxonomy): Bacteria > Pseudomonadati > Pseudomonadota > Gammaproteobacteria > Lysobacterales > Lysobacteraceae > Stenotrophomonas > Stenotrophomonas sp. CC22-02. The sequence continues at coordinate 1,858,565 of NZ_SOCO01000001.1, forward strand.
CTGACCTGCGCCGTGCCAACGGCGTGACCACCCTGCAGATGGGCCCGCAGCAGGTCGTGGCGATGCTCAGCGCCGAGTTCGAGGATGACCGCCGTACCCCGCAGATCGAGGCCTGCATCACCCGCATCGAGGCGGCAGTGAAACGTGAGTACCCCGAGCTGGTGGCCCTGTTCGTGAAGCCGCAGACACCGGAGGTCTACGCCGCCCGGCGCGCCGCGTTGGCGTCGCGTACCGATCAGCCGTGAGCCGGCATCGGCAGTGGCTTCACCCGGCAGCGCTCACACTGCCCAGTGTTCCCGCAGAGCCCGCCCCTGCCGTGCTGGATGGATTGCCGCCGCACTGGAAGATTCTCCCCCGCCGCTTCTACCAGCGCCCGCCCACCGAGGTTGCGCCGGAGCTGCTGAACAAGCTGCTGGTGCGCGACGATGGACGCGCGGCCCGCATCGTCGAGGTCGAAGCCTACGCCGGCAGCGTGGACCCGGCCGCGCATTCCTACCGCGGGCCGACCCCGCGCACCGCCAGCATGTTCGGCGAAGCCGGGCACCTGTACGTCTACTTCACCTATGGCATGCACTGGGGCAGCAATGTGGTGTGTGGCGAGATCGGTGAAGGGGTGGCCGTGCTGCTGCGTGCCGCCGAGCCGCTGGCCGGGCTGGAGCATATGCGCGAATTGCGCCCGGCTGCCAGGCGCGACCACGATCTGGCCAGCGGCCCAGGCAAACTCTCCCAGGCGTTCGGGCTGGACCGCCGCTTCGACGGTGCCGATCTGGTCACCGGCAACCAGGGCATCGTCATCGCCAGCGATGGCACCGCACCCCCGCTCGACCCGGTGGTCGGCCCGCGCATCGGCATCTCGCGCGCGGTGGAGTTTCCGTGGCGCTGGCACGTTCGCGACCACCGTCACGTTTCAGTGCGCCCCGCCCGCTCGCCGCGCAAGCGCTGACCGCGCTGCCTCACGTTGGCATCACCCGGTGATGGGGCTACATAACGCGGTACGCACTAGCGTAGCGCCTGACAGCCGCCGAAGCCGCCCTCGCCACCCAGCCCTGAAAAGCGCCATGGACGAAGCCGAACGACTGCTTGAACTTGACCGGCTGCACCTGCTGGACACCCCGCCGGAGCCCGTGTTTGACGCCATCGTGGCCGCCGCTCGTGCCGCCACCGGCATGACCATGGCGTTGATTTCGGTAGTGGCCGACGAACGCCAGTGGTTCAAGGCCAACATCGGGCTGGACGGGGTCAGCGAGACCGCACGCGAAATCTCATTCTGCACGCACACCATCCAGCAGGATGCGCTGTTCGAGATTCCAGACGCCCGCCAGGACCCGCGCTTTGCCAGCAATCCGCTGGTCACCGGCGGCCCCCGCATCCGCCACTACGCCGGCATCTCGCTGGGCTCGGCGCATGGTGCGCGCATTGGCACGCTGTGCCTGCTCGACCCGATGCCCGGCGTGCTGTCGCCGTCGCAGCGCGAACTGATGGTGCACCTGGCCCGGGTCACTACCCAGGTGCTGGAGCAGCGCAGCACGCTGATGGCGCAGGTCGGCCAGGCCAAGGCCCTGCACCGCGAACTGAAGCGCAGCGAGGATTTCCTGGAACGCACCAACCGCGCCGCGCGGGTGGGCGGCTGGGAACTGGACCTGGCCAGCAACGAGGTGCGCTGGACCCGCGAGACCAAGCTGATCCACGGCGTGCGCAGCACCTTCGAGCCCACCCTGGAAACCGCACTGTCGTTCTATCGCGAAGACAGCCGCAGCATCATCCGCACCGCCGTGCAGCGCTGCATCGACGAAGGCACCTCCTGGGAAGTGCAGCTACCCATGACCACCGCCGACGGCCGCGACATCTGGACGCGCGTGGTCGGCGGCCGGCAGCAGGTCGATGGACGCCCGCGGCTGGTCGGGGCCATCCAGGACATCACCGAAGAGCGCGCCGCACTGGATGCGCTGGAGGCCAGCGAAACCCGCTACCGGCGTTTGTTCCACTACAGCCTGGGGCTGATCTGCACGCACACGCTGGAAGGCGTGCTGACCTCGGTGAATCCGGCCGCGGTGCAATCGCTGGGCTTCGATGAGAGCTACATGATCGGGCGCAGCCTGTGCGACCTGATGCCGCCGGAGAAGCACGCCGCGTTCAAGGCGTATCTTGCACGCATCGCGATCAACCACACCGATGCCGGCGTGATCGAACTGATCGCCGCCGATGGCACCCGCCACTTCTGGGCCTACCACAACGTGCTCGACAGCGAGGCCAGTCCGCCCTACGTGCTGGGCCACGCGCAGGACGTTACCGCGCTGCGCATGCAGGAACAGCAGCTGCGCGAGATGTCCTTCAAGGATCCGCTCACCCAGAGCTACAACCGCCGCTTCCTGCCACGGCTGGACGAGCTGGCCGACCAGCCCTGGGCCTGCCTGATGTTCGACCTCGATCACTTCAAGCAGATCAACGACACCCAGGGCCATGCGCGCGGCGATACCGTGCTGGTGGAGTTCGCCGCCTTCCTGCGCTCGCCGCTGGGTGCGGCGGAAAACGTGGTGCGAATGGGCGGCGACGAGTTCATGGTGGTATTGATCACCCCGGACACGGGGCGGCTGGCGGTGTTGGAACAGTGGTATCTGCAGCATGCGGCGCAGTCGCCGACGCCGTTCTCACTCGGTGCCACGCACCACACCCCCGGCGAATCGGTGGGCGATACCCTGCAGCGTGCCGACAGCCGGCTGTACCGCGAACGCGCGCGCGTGCGCAGGCATCCGCGGCCGGCTTCCTGACAGGCCGCGCCCGCTACGCGGCATCGCACGCAATGTCGTGATTGGCACGCCTCGATCCTCCGCTGCGCGGCTGCATCCACATTCCAATAATTTCGAACTTTTCAACTATTCTCATTGGCAGCCCAAGCGCTGCATGCAAATCATATCCAGCCACCGACAACGGGTGGCACGGGCTTCCAATCCCGTTTGACTAATGTTGTTTACGCTTGCCTGTCGGCGTCGTCCAATCCCTCTGGAAGGCGCCGGCAGGCACTCTGTCCGCGCATCTATGGCGGGCGGTGCGTGGGGGCCTCGTGCCCGCCGGAGCTTTGGCAACGTTAGTCACCGGTATTGGAACCATGCACCGTCCGCCACCCTTGCTGTCAAGCAGGGTGGCTCCTTCGCGTAACGCATAAGGAAACCGCCATGAGCGCCGACCGCTACCCGTACCTGTTCGCCACCCTCGGTGATGTCGCCAGCCAGTTGCCCGATACCCTCGCCCGGCCGTTGGAAACCACCCTCGCCGCCAATCCCGCCGCCAACGGCATCACCCTGCTGGACTGCCTGCAACGCATCCGCGACGTGGAAGCGGCCGACGGCCAGCGATTGCAGCGCAAGGGGCGCGCACCGGGGCAGTGCGTGGCACTGGCGCGCATCAACCGCGCCAACGCCGGCCTCACCGTGCTGCTGGAACTGCTGCATGCCAGCGAGCGCGTGCGCGTGGATGGCGAAGAGGCGCAGCAGGTGGGCAACGACGTGCGCGAGGGCCTGCTGCTGGCGTGCAGGGGCCTGTCGGAATATGTGGACACGCAGGTCTACGCGGCCTGAGCGATGGCGCCGGGCGCTCCCCGGCGCTACCCACAGGCGCACATGGCGTCATTCCGCCGCCAGTGCCTGGATCGGGTCCAGCTGCGCCGCGCTGCGCGCCGGGAAGTAGCCGAAGCCGAGCCCGATCGCCGACGAGCACGCCAGCGCGGCCAGTACCGGCCCAACAGTGAACAGGAACGGCACGCCCAGAGACAGCAGGCTGGACAGCGCCCCCACCGCGAGCGCGAACAGCACGCCCAGCACGCCACCGAACAGGCAGATCAGCACCGCCTCGATCAGGAACTGGCGCAGGATGTCGCCCTGGCGCGCACCCACCGCCAGCCGCACGCCGATCTCGCGCACGCGCTCCTTCACCGACACCAGCATGATGTTCATCACCCCCACCCCGCCCACCACCAGCGCCACCGCCGCAATGGCGGAGACCAGCGCGGCCATGGTCTGGCTGGACTTCATCACCGCCTTGCGGATCTGGTCGGCGTTGTAGATGAAGAAGTCGCGGCGCCCATGCAGGCGTTGCAGCTCGGCCCCCAGCGAGGCCTCGGCGGCGTTGGTGGGCACATTGTCGCGAACGCGCACGGTAATGCTCTCCAGGCGCTGGCTGCCCAGCAGCCGCGAGGCGGCCGAGGTGTACGGCACGTAGACCGTTGGCGTTGCGCCGCCGGCAAAGGCATTCGCCCCCACCACCCCGATCACCTCCACCGGCATGCCGCCCAGCAGCACCGTGCTGCCGATCGGGCTGCCGGCGAACAGTGCCTTCGCTGCCTTCTGGTCAACCACGCCCACGGCGCGATGCGCGTCCACTTCTGCAGCGCTGAAGAAGCGCCCGGCCTTCAGCCGCAGCCCGCGCACGCGCGGCAGATCCGCGCCTACGCCCAGCACCTGGGTGTTCGCGCGACGGCTCCCCTGCAACGCCGTCACCGACCCGCTCAGGTTGGGGCTGACACTGTCCACGTAACTCAATGCGGCCAGGTGGTCGGCGTCGCCCACCACCAGTGTCTCGATCTCCGCCGAGCGCGGGTCGCCGAAATCGGCGCCGGGGTAGATCTCCAGCGTGCTGGCGCCCAGCTCGTTGATCTGCGACTCCACCTGCGTCTGCGCACCCTTGCCCAGCGCCACCACGGTCACCACCGCAGCAACGCCGATGATGATACCGAGCATGGTCAGCAACGTGCGCAGGCGATGGGCCAGCATCGAACGCACGGCCATCCGCGCCGCTTCGCGCACTGCGTCCATCCGGGCGTGGCGTTCGGCAAGCGGCGCAGGCCTGTGTTCGGGTGCGCGTGCGGAGTGCGCGGCCTGCGTCCTGCGTTCGCCCCGGTCGGCCACCACCCGGCCGTCGGCGATCTCGATCACCCGTGCAGCGTTTGCCGCAATCGCTGCGTCGTGCGTCACCAGGATCACCGTATGGCCCTGCGCGTGCAGGCGCTTCAGCTCGGCCATCACCTGCTGGCCACTGGCATGGTCCAGCGCGCCCGTCGGCTCATCGGCCAGCACGATGGCGCCGCCATTCATCAGCGAACGCGCGATGGACACGCGCTGCTGCTGGCCGCCGGACAGCTGGCTCGGCCGGTTCGCGGTGCGCTCGCCCAGGCCCAGCGTTTCCAGCAGCGTGCGCGCACGGGCAGTGCGCGTATCGGCATCCACGCCGGCATACACCGCCGGCAGCGCCACGTTCTCGGTGGCGCTCAGGTTCTCCATCAGGTTGTAACGCTGGAAGATGAAACCGAAATGCTCGCGGCGCAGCCGTGCCAGCGCATCCGGCGCCATCTGCTCGGTGGCCTCGCCGTTCACCCGGTAGCTGCCCTCGGTCGGCCGGTCGAGGCAGCCGAGGATGTTCATCAGCGTGGATTTTCCCGATCCTGACGGGCCGATGATGGCGATGAATTCACCGGCATCGATGCGCAGCGAGACGTCCTTCAGCACCACCACTTCACCGGCGGCGGAGCGATAGGCGCGCGACACCCCGCGCAGTTCCAGCAGTGCCTCGGCCATGCTCACATTCCCAGCAGGCTGGTCGGCTCGGCGTCGGCGCCGCTGGGCGCCTGGCCGACCACCACGTTCTCGCCCTCGCGCAGGCCGGTCAGGATCTGCACGGCAGTGGCGGTGCGCAGGCCGGTGGTCACTGCACGTTCGTGCACGCGCCCCTTGGCATCGACCACCTGCACGGTGGCGCGCTGGCCCTGTGTGTCGTCCGACTCGGTCAGCGCGGTGAGTGGCACCTGCAACGCATTGGCCGCCCGCGCCAGCTGCAGGGTCACCTTCACCGTCATCGACGGCTTCAACGCCAGGCCCGGGTTGGCCACGTCGAACAGGCCGGCGTAGTACACCGCCTTCGGCGTCTGTGCAGCGCCGCCCGCAGTGCCGGTGGCCGCCTCGGCAATCGAGGACGGCGCCGGTTCCAGCTGCTGCAGGTGGGATTCATAGCGGCGTCCGCTCGGCCCCAGTGTCGAGAACCACAACGGCTGCCCCGGCGCCACCAGTTCCACATCGGCCTCGGCGATCTCGGCACGCACCGTCATCGTGTCCATCTGCGCCAGCATCACGATGGTCGGGGTGGTCTGCATCGAGTTCAACGTCTGCCCGGCCTTGGTGACAATCGCCACGATGTACCCGTCAGTGGGCGAAACGATGCGGGTATAGCCCAGGTTGATCCGTGCGGTTTCCACCTGGGTCAGCGCCTGGTCGATCTGCGCCTGCAGCGCGGCCACGTCGGCACGGGCGGCATCACGGGCCACCCGTGCGGTTTCAAAACCTTCCTGCGAGACCAGCCGCGACGCCACCAGCTGCGACTGCCGCTCGAACACACGGCTGGCCTGCACGTAGCGGGCCTGGCTGGCGGTGTGCTGGGCGCGCAGCGTACTGGTGGCGGCCTCGGCGCTGCGCAGCGCGATGCGCTGTGGCTGCGAATCGACCTCGGCAATCAGGTCGCCGGCCTGCACGCGCTGGCCCAGCACCACATGCAGGCGCTTGACCTGCCCGGACACCTGCGCACCCACCGCCACCAGCTCCTTGGGATTGACCCGGCCGACCGCCTGCACGGTCTTTTCCAGATCGGCCACCCGGGCCGGCGCAGTGATCAACGCGGCCTCGTCGCCCTCGGCGAGTACCCACGCGGCGGCGCCGGCAGCCAACGCGGCCACGGCGGCAACACTGATCCAGGTCCTGCGGTTGCTCATCGAAACGCCCAGCTGCACGCAGTCGCCCGGTGCGACCGCCGAGCCCCCAGTCTGCTGCCCGCGTGTGGACGTCTTCTGCAGCCAGCATGGAGATTGCGTGGAGAGGGCGCCGCCGTTCAGGCAGGCGGCCCGCAGCTGAACGTGGCGGCGCGTGTCCATGAAATCTCGACACAATCTCGACCGAGTCTCCATCAACGGCCGCTAGCCTCGTCGGCCTCGCCGACTGGCCGCCACCGCAACGCTGCGCATCACGCAATGAAACACGCCCTCCGTACCCGCCAGCCACCGCTGGTGCTGATTGCCGAGGATGAAGGCGAGATCGCCGACATCCTGGGTGCCTACCTGCACCGTTCCGGCCTGCGCAGCGCCCGTGCCGCCGACGGCGAAGCCGCCCTCGCCGCCCACCGCCAGCTGCGCCCGGACCTGGTGCTGCTGGACGTGCAGATGCCCCGGCTGGATGGCTGGCAGGTACTGAGCGAACTGCGCCGGCGTGGCAACACCCCGGTGATCATGCTCACCGCGCTGGACCAGGACGTGGACAAGCTGACCGGCCTGCGCGTGGGCGCCGACGACTATGTGGCCAAGCCGTTCAATCCGGCCGAGATCGTGGCGCGCATCCAGGCGGTGCTGCGCCGCAGTGCCAGGACGGTGGCCGAAGAACCCAACGGGCTGATCCGGCAGGGGCCGTTCGAGATCGACCTGCGCAGCCACGACGTGACCGTGCGCAGCGGCGACCAGGCGCATGCACTGGCCTTCACCCTCACCGAGTTCCGCCTGCTGGTGCACATGGCCCGCGCGCCACGGCAGGTGCATGCGCGGGTGGACCTGCTGCATGCCTGCCTGCCCGAAGGCGATACCCAGGAACGCACCGTCGACAGCCATGTCAGCAAACTGCGGCGCAAGCTGGAAGAGGTGGGTGTGATCGGCATTCCCGCCACCATCCGCGGCGTCGGCTACCGCTTCCTGGACTGAATGATGAACCCCAAAGGCAAGAGCATCGGACGCCAGATCACGCTGTCCATCACCGTTGCCTCGCTGTGCTCGACGGTGCTGTCGATCGGTGGCTTCTACCTGTTCTATTACCTGATGGAGGTGTTCTATCCGCGCTGGTATGACCAGCCGGAAACCATCATGCCGTCCGGCCTGGAATGGCTGTGGATCGGCCTGACCGCCAGCGTGGTCGTGATCTTCGCCACGCTGGTCGCCTCACGCCTGACCCGGCGCATCATCACCCCGTTGAACTCGGTGGCCGAGAGCCTGCGGAGGGTGGCCAGCGGCGATCTGGACGCGCGTGCACGCGGCGGTGACACCACGATGGCTGAAGCGGCCGCGCTGGTCAGCGATTTCAACTCGATGGCCGAGCGCCTCAGCCGCATGTCCGAGAACCGGGTGTTCTGGAACGCGGCGATCGCGCACGAACTGCGTACGCCGATGACCATCCTGCGCGGCCGCCTGCAGGGCATCGCCGAAGGCGTGTTCGAACCAGGGCCGGAACAGTTCAACAGCATGCTCACCCAGCTGGAGGGCCTGACCCGCATCATCGAGGACCTGCGCGTGGTCAGCCTGGCCGAGAGCGGCCACCTGGACCTGCGGCTGCAACGCAGCGATGTCAGCGTGCAGGTGGCGGCGGTGGTCGAAGCCATGTCCGAGGCACTCACCGAAAGCAGCTTCTCGGTCACGCTGGAGGCGCGCCCGGCACTGGCCGACTGCGATCCGGCGCGCATCCGCCAGGCGGTGCTGGCGTTGCTGGAGAACGCACGCCGCCATGCCATTCCCTGCCCGCTGCAGGTACGCGTCATGCTGGCCGAAGGGCATTGCACCGTGGCCGTGGAAGACGGCGGACCGGGTGTGCCAGATGAACTGCGCGACAGCATCTTCGAAGCGTTCCAGCGCACCGACGTCTCACGTTCACGGCAGAGCGGTGGCTCCGGGCTGGGCCTGGCGGTGGTGCGCGCGATTGCCGTGGCCCATCACGGAACGGCGCGCTGCCGCGCCACCGAGCGGGGCGGCAGTTCGTTCGAACTGCGCTGGCCGGTGCACGCGCGGCGTTGAAGCTCGGGTAGCGGCCCACCCTGGTGGGCACCACGCCCTCCGCTGAACACCGCGATGTTCTCCACGCAACCTCCATCGTCCCTCCATGCCCGCTCCAAACGGCTGCCGATACTGGGCATGACCGGGGAGATGGCCGGCATCCATCCCCTGCCCTGTCTCCGTCCCCTCCAGGCATCCCGATGAAACACCCCCACGATCCGGCGGCCGCCGCCGGCAGCATCGGCCAGCAGAATGCGGCCGCTACCCTGAAAGCGATCCTGCGCACCTATCCCTGGCAGCTCACCGGTACGTTCTCGCTGGTCGCGCTAGAGAACGCGCTGCTGCTGGCCTACCCCCTGTTTGCCGGCTTCGCGGTGGACGCGATCATCCGCGGCGACATCGGCCACGCCCTCTCCTATGCCGGCGTGGTGCTGTTGTTCTGGCTGGTCGGTGCCGCCCGCCGTGCGGTGGATACGCGTACCTTCACCCGCATCTATGCCGACCTGGCAGTGAATGTGGTGCAGGCGCAGCGGCGTCTCGGCCAAGCGACCTCCACCTCGGCCGCACGCGTGGTGCTGGCGCGCGAGTTCGTCGACTTCTTCGAGAAGCACGTGCCGATCATCGCCACGGCGCTGGTGTCGATGTTCGGCGCAGCCGCGATGCTGCTGGCGATCGAACCCCTGGTCGGCGCCGCCAGCCTGGTCGCCCTGCTGGGCGCGCTGTTGCTGCTGCCATCGTTCGCGCGCCGCAACGAGCAGCTGCATGGGCGCCTGAACAACCGGCTGGAACATGAGATCCGCCTGGTCGACCGGGTCAGTCCCTCGGTGCTGCGCCGCCACTACACCACGCTGTCGCGACTGCGCATCCTGCTGTCCGACCGCGAAGCCGGCGCCTTCGTGGTGGTCGGTGCAGCGGCCGCGGTGCTGTTCGCGCTGACCATCGGCCGCCTCGCCACCACCGACGGGGTGACCCCGGGCCATGTGTACGCGGTGATGACCTACCTGTGGACGTTTGTCGGCAGCCTGGATGATGCGCCGTCGATGGTGGACCAGCTGGCGCGATTGAAGGACATCGGCCGCCGGGTCAGCCCGGGCATGGATGATGCGGAGCACGACCGGTAGCTGCCCATCAGGAATGAGCGCTACCCAGAGGCCACCGTGCGCCCGCACATTGCCAATGCTCCGATGATCAATGCTTCCATGCTGCGGTCGAACTCGGCCTGCTGTGCCTTCCGATCCAAGGTCCGACGCGTGGTATCCACCAGCGCATGCCGGGAATACACGGTGTCGGCCAGAGCCACGGCGTGATAGGCCACGGTCGACAGCAGCCATGCCGCCTGTTCCAGCGGCAGGCCATGCACGCGACTGAATTCGGCATGGTGGCGCTGGATACGCGCCAGCATCTCCGGCGTCTTCGCGCCGTGGCTGACCAGGAACGGGGCCAGGCCCGGATTGTCATCCACCAGCGCCCGCAATGAGCGCTGGAACGCACGCAGATCATCCACGATGCTGCGCTGCCCAGCGGCATACAGCGCCGGTGCCTGCCAACGCTCGAAGATCGCCTCGGCCACCAGCTCGCGCAGTGCCGCCAGATTCGCCACATGCTTGTACAGCGCGATATGGCTGACACCCAGTGCCGCCGCCACGCCGACGAAGCTCAGCCCCGGCAGCGTCATGGCAATGCCGGCGTCGACGATGCGCTCGCGGGTGATGCTGGGCGGTCGCCCACGGGCAGCGGTCTTTTTTGGTGCAGCCATGCGGTAACGGTTCCTGCGTGATGCGCGGGCAAGGGCTGTCATGGTGGTCCGCCGCCACGCAGTGGTCAACGCGTCGCGTGTCGTTCGGACAGGCCCGGGTTGCGGTGCGATCAATTTAGTTTACTATGATGTAACTAATTCGCATCTGCAGTGTCCAGGATCGTTGTCGATGTCCGCGTCCCCCACTTCAATCACCCCCGCCGGGCCGCTGCGCAGCGCCGACCATGATCGCGGCCTGCAGGCGCTGCAGGTCCAGGTGGTCGCGGTTGTGCAGCCGTGCGCCAGCCTGCTGCGCCTCCTGGTCCAGCTACCGGAACACGCAGAACTTGCACCTTGGCAGCGTGCCAACACCGCGGTGCGCATCCAGCTGGGCGCCGGGTTCGGCGATGTATCACGGATCTATACCGTGCGCAGCGTCGATGCCGCCACTCGCCAGTTCACCCTGGACATAGTGCTGCACGAGGCGCCGGGGCCGATGCTGGCGTGGGTACGTGCGCTGCGCCCCGGTGATGCCTTCGATCTGACCGGGCCGCGCCCCCATCTCCAGGTGCCGCAGCGCGAAGGCACCTGCGCGCTGCTGTTCGCAGACCAGAGCGCCATCCCAGCCCTGTTTGCCCTGCTGCAGCAGTGGCCTGTCGGTCAGCGTGCGCAGGCCTGGGTCAGCTCGGAGGATGCTTTCCCGGTAGACGAGCTGCCGCACCCCGACGGTGTCTGCGTGCATCGCCTTGCCACCGGTGACGCACCCTTGCTGCAGCACGCGCGCCAACAGCAGCCGCAGCCTGGCAGCACGGTCTGGGCAGCCGGCGAGCGCGAGGAAATGCGCGCCCTGCGCCGCCACTTCATCGAAACGGTCGGCCTGCCACGCACCGATGTTGCCGTTGCCGGCTACTGGAAGCGTGGCGAGACCACCACCGAAACCGACCGGCGTCGCCGCCGCAACTACGAGCGCGTGCTGGCGCGCGGCGGTGGCCTGCAGGACCTCGACGACCTCGCCGACGATATCTGATCCACACGACAGCATCCGCGCCACGCGCTTCGTTCCACCCAGCCACAGATCGCCCACGCACCTCGCGTGCAGCACTGCCCCAGCGGCAGCGCCGTGCCCTCTGCCAGCCATTCCACAGCCCGCGTCGTCCTGCCCCTGCAGGTCACCGACGGCGCCGTGCTGGCCGATCGCACGACCCACCACACGAGAACCGCCATGTCCCTCCCCCTGCGAACCCTGCCCCTCCCACGCCGCTCCGCGCTGTCCGTGGCCGCACGTGCAGCGTTGCTGCCCACCCTGTTGATCGCCATCGCCGCCCACGCCAACGATGCACCCGATGGCGCCCGCCAGTTGCCCACCGTGAACGTGCGCGCCGACAAGACCGCACCCACCGATGCCTATGCGGGTGGACAGGTCACGCGCGGCAGCCGCGTCGGCCTGCTCGGCGAGCTCGACTTCATGGACACGCCGTTCAACACCACCCGCTACACCGCCGAATTCATCGACAACATCCAGGCGCCGGACCTGGTACGGGTCATCGCGCTGACCGACCCCAGCGTCTACAGCAGTGGCTCCAGTGGTGGCATCACCGACTACTTCAACATCCGCGGTTTCGGTGTCGCCTCGTCGGATATCGGATTCGGTGGCCTCTACGGGCTGATTCCCTACTACCGCGTCACCCCGGAACTGGCCGAGAGCATCGAGGTGCTGAAGGGCCCCGCCGCGCTGCTCAACGGCATGCCGCCGGGCGGCTCGGTGGGCGGTGCGGTGAACCTGGTGCCCAAGCGCGCTGGCGACACGCCGTTGGCCCGCTTCACTGCCAGCTACGGCAGCGACGCGCAGTGGGGCGGTCATCTGGATGTCGGCCGCCGCTTCGGCGCGGGCAAGCAGTTCGGCGTGCGCCTCAATGCCGTGCACCGCGACGGCGACACCGCCACCGACCACCAGCAGCACAAGACGCAGCTGGCCTCGCTCGGCCTGGACTGGCGTGGTGAGCGCTCGCAGGTGTCGCTGGACCTGTTCAGCAGCCGCGACCATGTGGATGGCCTCAACCGTGGCGTGTCGCTGTCGCCCGGCCTGGCCGTGCCCCGCCCGCCGAAGGCCAGCACCCTGTTCGCACCGGACTGGACCTTCAGTACCGTCAAGGACCAGGCCGCCGCGCTGCGCTGGTCGTTCGACATCAACGACCACCTGCAGGCGCACGCCAGTTACGGCCACGGCCACACCGATTTCGACTCCATCGCCAGCGCCACCACGCTGATCACCAACACAGCCGGCGACTTCCGCAACAACTTCGCGCACCAGCGCTTCATCTACAGCAAGGACACCGCCGAAGCCGGCCTCTCGGCACAGTTCCACACCGGTGCTGTCGATCACGCGGTGGCGATCAGTGCGGCGTGGTACCAGCACGACCAGAAATTCGGCTTCAAACGCAACCTGCTGGCCAGGGATTGGGTGACCAACATCTACAACCCGCAGTGGGGCCCGGCCATTGATCGAAGCTTCAGTGACGCGTCGCTGCCGAAGACCGCGGAAGTGCGCACCACCAGCGTGGGTATCGCCGATACGCTGTCCTTCATCGATGATCGCGTACAGCTGACCCTGGGCGTCCGTCACCAGACCGTACTCAGCGATACCTTCGATGGCAGCACCGGCAAGCGCACCGCACGCTATGACGCCAGTGCCAACACTCCAGCCGGTGCGCTGCTGTTCAAGGCCAGCGATCGCCTGTCGCTGTATGCCAACTACATCGAAGGCCTGAGCCAAGGCAGCACCGCCCCGGCCACCGCCGCCAACGCTGGCGACGTGTTTCCGCCGTACAAGACGCGCCAGCGCGAGGTCGGCGCCAAGGTTGACTTCGGTCGCCTGGCCAGTGTGCTGAGCGTATACGAGATCGAGAAGCCCGGCGCCTACACCGACCCGTCCACCAACGTGTTCTCGTTCGGCGGCCAGCAACGCAACCGTGGCGTGGAATGGACCGTGTTCGGCCAGGCCACCGAACAGCTGCGCGTGCTCGGCGGCATCGGCTGGCTGCAGCCGAAGCTGACCCGCACCCAGGGCGGCATCAACCAGGGCCGCCTGGCCACCGCCACCCCGCAGTGGCAGGGCAAGCTGGGCGTGGAATGGGATGTGCCCGCCGTGGCCGGCCTCACCCTCACCGGCAATGCAGTCAGCCTGTCCAAGGGCTACATCAACGCAGACAACAGCCAGTGGGTGGCGGGCCGCACCGTGTTCGACCTCGGTGCCCGCTACGCGCTGCAGGCCGCCGGTCTCCCGCTGGTGCTGCGTGCCACCGTGCAGAACCTCACCAACAAGGCGTACTGGGCCGGCAGCCTTGGCTCCGGGCTGGGCACGCCGCGCACCGCCCTGCTGTCGGCCACCGTCGATTTCTGATGCCTGATACACGAGCGCCCCGCCATCGCGCAGGGCGCCCCGGAGAACTGATGTGAGCGTTTCCCGTACCGCTTCCGTGCTGGCCTGGCTGCCGCTGGTCTCACGTATCCTCGCCGCGCTGTTCGGTGGCTATGCCTTGGCTGCGCTGTGCAGCATCGCCGCACTGGCGCTGCCCATCGATGGCCGCCAGGCCGTGTTCAGCGGCATGCTTGCCAGCTTCCTGCTGTATGCCGGCGCCGTGGTCTGGGTATTCGCAGTGCGCTCGGCATGGCGTGCGTGGCTGGGCCTGGTCATGACCGCGTTGCCGCTGTGGTTGATCGCACAAACGGTTGGCGACGGAGGCGGGGCATGAGCCAGGTCGATCGCTCCCCGAAGCCACGCGGTATCCGCCAGACCATGTCCGACCTGCATATCTGGGTGGGGCTGCTGGCCGGCTGGATCCTGTACGCGATGTTCCTCACCGGCACCGCCAGCTACTTCCGCGACGAGCTCTCGCGCTACACCCGCCCGGAGATCGCCACACCGTCTACGTTGCCGGACGCGGCTGCGGTCGCGCAGCGTACCGTCACGGCGATCATGGCCGACACGCCTGCAGCCAGCCAGATCAACCTCAGCCTGCCCAGCCAGCGCATGCCATGGGTGTCGGCGATGTGGGCCAGCCCGGGCGGACGCGGCCGCCACGGTTTCGACTCGGGCCTGTTCGATGCCAGCACCGGTGCACCGCTGCAGGCCCGCGATACGGGTGGCGGCGACTTCTTCTACGCCTTCCACTTCAACCTGCACTACATGCCGGCCATGTGGGGCCGCTGGATCGTTGGCCTGTGTGCGATGTTCATGCTGGTGGCCATCGTCAGCGGCGTGATCACCCACAAGAAGATCTTCGCCGACTTCTTCACCTTTCGCTGGGGCAAGGGCCAGCGCTCGTGGCTGGACGGTCACGCCGCGGTCTCGGTGCTCGGGCTGCCCTTCCATTTCATGATCACCTGGAGCGGGCTGGTGATGCTGGCGGTGCTGTACATGCCGTGGGGCCTGGCCAAACTGCCGGACAAACGCCAGCAGGCCGAAGTGATCAGCGAGATGCGCCTGTTCCTGCCGCCGCAGAAGGCAGCAGGCCAGCCTGCTCCGCTCACCCACGTCGGTGCGCTGGTGCAACAGGCCGAGCAGCGCTGGTGCACTGGCGCTGCAGGCAGCGTGCAGGTGCAGAATCCCGGCGACGAGAACGCACGCGTGGCCGTGGTGCGCGCGCAGTCCAGCCGTGTTTCCACCACCCCGAACTACCTGCTGTTCGACGGCAGCGATGGGCAGCTGCTGCAGATCAAGGAACACTCAGGCGTCGCCGCCGATACCCAGGGCGTGCTGTATGGCCTGCACCTGGGCCGCTTCGCCGATGCCGCCCTGCGCTGGCTGTACTTCATCGTCAGCCTGGCCGGCACCGCCATGGTCGGCACCGGGCTGGTCCTGTGGACGGTCAAGCGACGCGCGCAGCTGCCCGATCCGCAACGGCCCTACTTCGGTTTCCGCCTGGTCGAGCGGCTCAACATCGCCACCGTCGCCGGCCTGTCGGTGGCGATGGCCGCCTACCTGTGGGCCAACCGCCTGCTGCCCGTCACCATGGACAGTCGCGCGGCCTGGGAGGTGCATCTGTTCTTCCTGGCCTGGGCGGCCATGTTCGTGCACGCCACGCTGCGTACACCGAAGCGCGCGTGGATCGAACAGTTCCTGCTGGCGGCACTGCTGCTGGCGCTGTTGCCAGTACTGACTGCGATGACCACCTCGCACCCACTGTGGCACGCGCTGGCGATGGGCGATTGGGCGTTTGCCGGGACCGACCTGACCCTGCTGGCATTGGCCGCCCTGCACTCATTGTTGGCTTGGCGCACCTGGCGGCATGCGCCAAAGGCGAAGCGCGCACGGCCGTCTGCAGCGTCACGCAATGCGGTACCGGAGGCCGGCGCATGATCCACCTCATTCTATTCGTGTTGTCAGTGGCGGCGTTCGCCTGCCTTGCACTGTCAATGGAACGCCATCAGCGGGACGTGGTGCGTCGCGTGCTGAGCGCGCAAGCGACCCAGCAGCTGCGGGCCATGGGGTGGGCGCTGCTGGTGTTCAGCACCGTATTCGCGATGCGCGGGCTGGGGGTGGGATCTGGTCTGGCCGCACTATCCGGCCACACCAGCGTGGCCGCCGGCGTAGTGGTGTTGGCGATGGTGGCGCATGCACGACGATATCGGTAGATGCCCACCAGACTAGTTTGGAATTGCTTCGGTAGGTGCCCACCTTGGTGGGCACGAATGCCCGGACGCTACAGGAACGCGGCCATGCGCTGCAGCTCGTCGTCCAGCGCGCCACGAAACACCTTGTCGCGGGCCAGCGACCTGCCGGCATAGCCCACGCTCGATACCAGCTCACCGTCGCGCACGCTCAGATTGGCCCAGCCCACCACCTGGTCGTGCCACAACACCGGCAGTGCGTAATAGCCGTACTGCCGCTTCGGCGCAGGCGTGTACGCCTCGAACTTGTAGACCCACTGCCACAGCAGCTCGAAGCGGCGGCGGTCCCAGACCACCGGGTCGAACGGCGCCAGCAGGCGCACCTGTTCGTCCGGCGCATGACGGCGCGAGCGCGGGTTCTCATCCGCCGGCCAGTACCAGGTGGTGCCCTCCAGCGTGCAGCTGGCCAGGTGCTGCCTGGCCAGCGCCAATGCCTTGCGGGTCTGCTCGGCCAGATGCGGTGCGCCGTAGCCGAGCAGGCGCACCAGATAGGTCAGGCTGGCCGCGGGCAACGGCGCGTACTTGCGCACCACCAGGTCGATCAGGGCGGCGGCGCGTTCGATCTGCGCCTGTTCGCTGGCATCGGCTTCGGTGTGCTCAGCCACCGCATAGATGCGCGTGCCGCTGTCACGCCGCTGCACACGCAGCAGGCCGCGGTAGTGCATGCCATCGAGCAGATGGGTGCTGGCATTGCTGGTGCCGCCCCAGTAGTTGGTCACCCGACCGTGGGCGAAGGCCTGGTCCACCTCACGCGGGTGCACGCTGCCGCGCTCGCGCACGAAGGCCAGCACGTCCGCCGCGCGGCGCTGGGTTTCGGCGTCCCACGCGCGCCTGGATACGCGCGGATGCATCAGCGCCAGGTGCTCGCGTGGCAGGAAACCGTAATTCACCAGGCAATCCTCTTCCACCGGCAGGCGCGCATAGCGCCGCTCCAGATCCCCTGCGCGATAGTCCTTCACCCGATGGCGCAGGGTCAGATCCTGCGCGCGCGCCGGCGCACGGATCGGGTCGGCCTGCACGAAGCCCAGGCGGCGGATCGCGGTCAGCAGCGTGGTGGGTCTGAACAGCGTGCGTGCTACCGCGTAGCGGCGCAGATCATCGAGGGTGGGCGTGGCAGGCATGGTCGCATTGTAGATCCACGCCATGCGTGGATGGGGCCTTGGCGAACCGTAGAACGGCATCCACGCATGGCGTGGATCTAGCGAAGCTGCAGCACCTCCAGCGAGCCGATCACCAGCGCACGCATGCCCTGCCTGAACTCGGTGATCACCTGCCCCTCTTCGTCATCGGCAATTGCGTAGATCGTGTCGGCACCGGCAATGCAGTAGAACGCGATGGTGGCCAGCAGCCAGCGCGCCTTGTCCAGCGGCAGGCCGAACACTTCGGCCACATGCGCCTGGTGCGAGGCGATCTTGTCCAGCATCGGCGCGGTCGCCACCGCGCGCCGCAGCAGGTACGGCGGCAGCCCGGGGTGGGCCTTCACCACCTCGCACAGCGACGCCACGAAACCCATCAGATAGCCCTCCAGCCCGCCCGGCGCGTCGGCCGAGGCGCGCGGAATCTGCCAGCGCTGGAACACGGTATCGGCCACCAGCCGCTTCAGCGCCTCCAGGTTGGCCACACGCTTGTAGAGCGCGGCCTGGGTCACCGCCAGTTCGGCAGCCACGTTGGCCATGGTCAGGTTCGGCAGGCCCAGCTTGATGCCGATATCGGCCAGGCGATCGGGGGTGATGGTGGGCGGGCGGCCACGGGCCGGCGCCGGGATCTCGGGTTGCATGTTCATACCGTTGCGAGGGTGCCAGCAAATGGACCCTCTTGTCCGCCTCCTGCAATTTAGTTTAATTTACTCAACTAATTCGGAATGCGTCTGGTTCGCAACCACGATGCACGCCGGACTCGAGCCCGTCGCTCACTTCCCGCCAGGTTCCCACCCAGCCGACAACCCTGCGCTGCGCCCTCTCCCCGTGCTTGCCGATGGCAGCGCGCCAGGCGCGTTCGCACCTGCGATTTACAGGAATCTGGCATGACCGTGCAGTTCGTTCGCTCTTCGATCCTTCGTCCAGCCGTGGGTGGTTCCCGCGTGCCGATGCATCCGCCCGGCACGGCGCCGCGCTACCGCGTGTCGGTGCTGGCACTGGGCCTGCTGGCCTCGTTCGCTGCGCTGGCCGACTCGGCGCCGTCCACCCTGCCCTCGGTGCAGGTGCAGGAACAGCGCCGGGTGACCGGCGACTATGCCGGCGGACAGGTGGCCTCCGGCAACCGCGTCGGCCTGCTCGGCGACAAGGACTTCATGGACACGCCGTTCAGCACCGTCAGCTATACCGAGGCCTTCATCCGCGACCGCCAGGCCAGGGACCTGACCGATGTCATCGCCGCAACCGACCCAACGGTGTTCAGCAACGGCGTGACCGGTTCGTGGAGCGAAAACTATTCGATCCGCGGTTTTGCCTCCAGCACCAGCGACACCACCTTCAACGGGCTCAGCGGCATGGCGCCGTACTACCGCACCTCGCCGGAGATGTTCGAGCGCATCGAGGTGCTGAAGGGCCCGTCTGCACTGCTCAACGGCATGCCGCCGGGCGGCTCGGTCGGTGGCAGCGTCAACCTGGTGCCCAAGCGCGCGGGCGAGCAACCGCTGCTGCGGGTCAGCGCCAACTTCGCCTCCGATGCGCAGTTCGGCACGCACGTTGATCTCGGCCGCCGCTTGGGCGCCGACAAGCAGTTCGGCATCCGCTTCAACGGTGGCTACCGCGATGGCGACGGCGCCGTGGGCAAGCAGGGCAAGAAGGTGCAGCTGGGCGCGCTGGCGCTGGACTGGCGCGGCGAGCGTGCGCGCATCTCCGCCGATCTGTACAGTGCCGACGACCGCGTCGATGGCCCGGCCCGTGGCGTTGGCCTGGCGCCGGGCGTGGCCATTCCGCGGCCGCCGCGTAGCGACACCCTGATCAACCCGGACTGGGCCTACGTCGACAGCCGCGACAAGGGCGCGATGCTGCGCGGCGAACTGGACATCAACGACAACCTGATGGCCTACCTGGCCTATGGCACCAGCAAGACCGACTACCGCTACAACGGTTCGATCAGCGCGCAGGTGCTGAACCCGGCCGGCGACTTCACCACGGTGATCGGCCAGCTCGCGTTCGACATCAGGAAGCAGTCCGGTGATGCCGGCCTGCGCGGCCGCTTCCACACCGGAAGCGTCGGCCACCAGTGGGCCGCGAACGTAACCCACTACCAGCACACCCAGAACGACTACGGACGCCGCAGCGTGCCCGGCTGGGACTGGACCACCAACCTGTACCACCCGGTGTGGGGCCCGGCGGCGCCGTTCGTGGCACCGCACATCTCGCATACCGAATTGAAGCTGGACAGCATCGGCTTCGCCGACACCCTGTCTTTCGCCGATGACCGCGTGCAGCTGACCGCGGGCGTGCGCCGCCAGCAGGTGCTGAGCGAGACCTTCAGCGTGGCCACCGGTGCGCGCACCTCGCGCTATGACGAGAGTGCCACCACCCCGGCCTTCGCCCTGCTGGTGAAGGCCACGGACAAAGTCTCGGTCTACACCAACTACATCGAGGGCCTGAGCCAAGGTGCCACCGCGCCGATGACCGCCGCCAATGCCGGCGATGTGTTCGCACCGTTCCGCACCAAGCAGAAAGAGCTGGGCCTGAAACTGGACCTGGGCCGCTTCGCGCACACCTTCGCCGTGTATGAGATCAAGCGACCGAGCAGCTACACCGACCCGGTCACGAATATCTTCTCGTTCGGTGGCGAGCAGCGGAACCGCGGCGTGGAATGGGGCTTCTTCGGTGCACCACGGGAGGGTCTGCGCCTGAT
The DNA here is from genome assembly GCF_004365115.1 of Stenotrophomonas sp. CC22-02. Classification (NCBI taxonomy): domain Bacteria; kingdom Pseudomonadati; phylum Pseudomonadota; class Gammaproteobacteria; order Lysobacterales; family Lysobacteraceae; genus Stenotrophomonas; species Stenotrophomonas sp. CC22-02. The sequence goes on from NZ_SOCO01000001.1 coordinate 1,878,589, forward strand.
GGGTGGCGTGGCCTACGTGCAACCCAAGTTGACCCGCACCGCGGGCGGCGTGAATGAAGGCCGCATTGCGACTGCGGTGGCACAGCGCCAGGCCAAGCTGGGCGTGGAATGGGATGTGCCGGCGCTGGACGGCTTGACCCTGACCGGCAATGCCACCGCCATGTCGAAGCAGTACATCAGTGCCGACAACCGCCTGTCGGTGCCCGGGCGTACCTTGTTTGACGTGGGTGCGCGCTACAGCACCACGATGGCCGGCCGCCCGCTGGCGTTGCGGGCCAGCGTGAACAACGTGACCAACAAGGCGTACTGGGGCATGCCGTTGTTGTCGAGCCTGGCGCTGGGCGCGCCGAGAACCGTGTTGCTGTCGGCGACGATGGATTTCTGAAAGGCATCCACGCATGGCGTGGATCTACTGTGGAGCCGAGCCATGCTCGGCTCCGATTCGCAACTGGCCACCGGCATCGATACGCCATGCCCTCGCCGCTGCATCTTACAAGGATGCGTCCAGATCGCGGCGATAGTCCTCCAGGCGGGCGCTGAGAGCCAGCTGCAGTGCATCCAATGCCCCATCGCTGGCGCTCGCACCTTGGCGCAACGCACTCTCGATCTCGCCGCACTGCTCGGCCAGCGCCTGCTCGCCCATCATCTGCAATGCCCCCTTGAATCCGTGCACACGCTCCAGAAGCGCTGCAGTGTCCCCGTTGGCGCGTGCATCGAAGATGGCCTGAAGATCCTGGTCGCCGGTATCAACAAAAATCCGGCGGATGCCTGCGGGAATGTCGCGAGGCACCGGCACCGCAGCGGGCCCCGCCTCCCGCTGCTGGCCGCGTACGTGGTCCGCTGGAGCGTTGGTGCGGGCCAGGGCAACCTCAAGCCGGTCCAGGTTGAAAGGCTTCAGCAACAGATCATCGATGCCGGCAGCAAGGCAGCGCTCGCGTTCACTGGCCAGCGCCGTGGCGGTGATCGCCAGGATCGGCAGCGACTGGCCGCGCTGACGCAGGTCACGGGCCAGGGCATAGCCATCCATCACCGGCATGTTGATGTCGGTCAGCACCGCACGGTAGTGACCGTCCTTCCACAGTTCCAACGCCTCCGCACCATTGCCGGCAGCGTCCACGGCGAAACCGATCTCCTCCAGCTGCTGCTGGATCAGCTCGCGGTTCACCTCGTTGTCCTCCACCAGCAGTACGCGCCCGCGCGCGGCCGTTGCTCGTACAGGCTTCACCACCGCCACGTGGCCACCCGCTCTTTCGCCGGGCCCCAGTGCCTCAAGCACGGCCTCGCTGGCATAGCTGCTGACCTCGATGCAGTCGCCACGCGCCTCCGCGCTGAGCGGGCCCTGCGCATGGGCATGCACGGTGCGCGCGTAGCCCTGCATCAGCTGCTGCTCTTCATCGATGCTCCACGCGCGGTGGTCGCCCACGATCAGCAACGCGTCGCCGCCCTCGTCGTCGCTCTGCGGGCGGTCGAACACGGTGGCGGTCGCCCCCCACGCGACCAGCAGGCGCTCCATCTCGGCGCGCCATTCGGGTGTGCTCGACAACACGGTCACCCGCCGGCCGAGCAGCGGTTGCGTGGGCGGTGGCTGCAACGCCTGTACCTGCATCGGCAGCAGCAGGGTGAAGCTGCTGCCAACTCCTTCGGCACTTTCCACCGATACCTGCCCGCCCATCGCCTGGGCGATCTGCTGGCACAGCGCCAGGCCAAGCCCACTGCCACCGTAGCGACGCGAAACGCTGGCGTCGGCCTGCTGGAACGGCTGGAACAGCTGCGCGGTCTGTTCCGGGCTCATGCCGATGCCGGAGTCGATGACCTGCACGCGCAGCTGAGCACCCTGCCCCGCCGAGTGGTGCAGTTCTGCCTGCAGCAGGATGCGCCCGGACTCGGTGAACTTGACCGCGTTGCCCACCAGGTTGGTGAGGATCTGGCGGATGCGGTGTGCATCGCCCACGCACAGCTGGTCGGCCGCCGCGTCCACGGTGAAGTAAAGGCGCACGCCCTTGCGCAACGCGTCGGGCGCGAACAGCAGTGCTACGCCCTCGATCAGCGGCCGCAACGCGAAGGGCACGGGCTCCACATCCAGCTGGCCGGCCTCGATCTTGGAGAAATCCAGCACGTCACTGATGATGCGCATCAGCGCGTCGGCCGAGAAGCGGATACGGTCCAACCGCTCGCGCTGGCCTGGCTGCAGCGGCGAACGGGCCAGCAGCTCCAGATGGCCCTGCACGCCGTTGAGCGGTGTGCGGATCTCGTGGCTCATGGTGGCTACGAAGGCGGACTTGGCCCGGTTGGCCGCTTCGGCGGACTGGCGTGCCGCTTCGGAATCCTCGCGAGCGCGGCGCAGGTTGTCTTCCAGCTCCACCTGCGCGGTGACATCGCGCAGTGCGCAGACCCACACCGGCTGTTCGTCATATGTCGCCTGCGCCATGCTGATCTGAAGCTGGGTGGCAGTGCCGGATTCGGCGGGCGACCATTGCAGTTCCAGCACTTCATCGAGGCTGGCGTTGCGCCCCAACTCGGCAAGGCGCACGTACAGCGGCTGCGGAGCGACTTCGCCGGCCGCGTGTACGCTCTCGACCAACTGGCGCGCAGCGTCGTTCTGCAGCAGCGGCTCACCACTGCCCCTGGCCAGCAGGACCAGCCCTACCGGTGCCGTTCCGATGATGACCCGGCTCAGTGCCTCGCTTTCGTACACGCGTGATGCGTCGACCAGCGCCGGGGTGAACACTCGCCGGTCGATGCGCCGAAGCAGCCACCACAGCAGGCCAATGATCACCAGCGCACTGAGCGCGCGGGCCAACAGATAGGCGCCCTGGCTGCGCCAGATATCGGCCCAGCCGTATGCATGGCTCAGGGTCCAGTCTACGCCCGGCAACCCGCTGGCCAGTACGAACCGACCCTGGCTGTACCCGCGCGGCGGCTGCGCACCTGCGCGCCCCATGTAGCCTGGCTCAAGCCTCGTCAGCAGGTCCTGCTCCTGGCTGGACAGGCCACCGGTACTGAGCACCACCTGCCCCTCTGCCGTGGTGACCAGGTAGCGGCCCTGCTCACGCGCTTCCAGTTGGGCCTTGATGTTGCCGATGGATTCGAACACCACACGACGGAAGTAGGGCCTGGTGCCCTCTGCCAGGGTGACCCTGCCGACCAGCGACGGCTGGCCGGTGAACGGGTTGATGCCATAGCGCGACAGCAGGCGCCCCTCGCGTGCGGCTTCACGGATCGGGCCGGGCCGCGGCGGTACCTGGCGGGCCTGTGCTTCTTCCTGCAGCAGCCGTGCAAACGCCTGCCGCCGGGTGGTCACGCCCAGCGTCTGCAGCAACTGGGATTCGTCACCGATGTTGGACACCGCCAGCAACCGCCCCTGCGGCTCGTACGCATAGACCAGCAGCGGCCCGGAGGCGTTCTGCGAGGTGATCGAATCGGCTGTGTAGGCCGAGTAGATGTCCACCATGCCCAGGTACGCAGCCAGCTCCTGTTCCGGCAACGGATCGTCTTTCAGCCCCAGCACCAGCCAGGGCACGGCAGTGCGTCCTTCGGCACGCACCAGCACTGCTTCGCCCTGCGCGTGGAAGCGTCCGGCCAGCGCTGTGCCGGTGGCAATCAGCCCCGGGCGCTGGTCGCGCCACAACACGTCATTTCCATTGATGGAAGTGGCATAGGCACGATCACGCTGCAGCAGGTAGTACTCGACCGCAGCGCGTGCCTCGTTGAACGAGTGCCGCTCCCGGTCATGGAACTCCCCGACATCGGCGAAGGAACTGACGATGGCGGTCAGCATCACCAATACGGTGATCAGCGCACCACCGCCGAACAACAGCCGGCGGCGCAGCCGACGCAGGTCGTCCAAGCGTTCGGCTGCCGCACGCCTGCCGGGGCCATGCACTGCGTCTGAGCCTGACATGACCGTGATCCTGATGTGAGTGCCCCTGCAATTTATCCGATTGCAGCACGGGCTGTCAGGTTGGAGGCGGGTGCCGGCAGGGCCTGCGATGGCCACCGCGCTCCGGACCGCATCGCCACCGGCGATCAATGATCGGGCATGACCCGTGCCGCCATCCGCCCGTCGCTTCCTCCGCGCATCGCCACATGACTGCCACGCCGCCGTTGCCTGAGCAGCGACGGCCGTCCTGTTGTCAGGCGTGAAGCCACGCGTATCCGGCCAGTAGCGCCAGATGCCCCACGTAATACCCGTAAAAGGCCCAGCGCCAGCGCGGCACCTTCCATTGCACGCGGGCAAGCAACAGCACCACCGGAATGGCCAGCAGCGCCCAGCCATTGTGGTTGGCCCAGCACACCGCTGCGAGGCCGACCAGCAGCAGCCACCACGCACGATGGCGGAACGCCAGCCACCCCAGCAGCACGAAGCCGACGCCGGCCCATTGGTAGTCCACCAGCATCGGCAGCACGCCGGCCGCCAGCAGCAGCAACAGCGGGCGATTGCTGGCCAGCGCGTGCACCGCCACCGCAGCCAGCGCGAAGGTGAGCAGAATGTTGAGCGGCAGCCAGAAACCAAAGGCCCAGGCATGCAGCGGCTGGGCGATCAGCCCCCACAGGGCCAGGCGGCGGATCGACCTGGGCAGATCGGCGCCCGGCTGGGCCAGATTGCACGCCATCACCAGCGCGAACAGGGGAAACGCGATGCGCCCCAGTTCACTGATCACTGGCAGGTAGCCCGCGTAGACCACCTTGGCCACATGGTCGCCCGTCATGGCCAGCAGCGCGAGCCACTTCAGCAGCTCGCGTGCGCCGCTGCCGAGGGTGAGATCAAATGGACGGTTCCCTGTCTTGGTCTGCTGCATCGCCGAAGCTTATGCGCATCGGCAAGTGCATTTCCATCACCGCGCAAGCAGGCGACGGCGCCGGGCACCACGGCGGGGGGTATGCTGGCAGGCCCCGCCTGTGAGACGCCCGCCATGCGCACCCTGTACCCGGCCATCGAGCCCTACCGCGAGTTCACCCTCGCGGTGAGTGATCTGCACACCCTGCACATCGAGGAGTGCGGTACGCCGGACGGAATACCCGTGGTTTACCTGCACGGCGGGCCGGGCGCCGGCATTTCGCCGACCCATCGCCGCTTCTTCGATCCGGCGCGCTACCGCATCGTGCTGATCGACCAGCGTGGCAGCGGGCGCTCCACGCCGTTCGGCGAGCTGCGCGACAACACCACGCAGGCGCTGGTGGCCGACATCGAGAAGGTGCGTGAGCATCTGGGCATCGAGCGCTGGCTGGTCTACGGCGGCTCCTGGGGCTCGACGCTGTCGTTGGCCTATGCGCAGGCGCATCCCGGGCGTGCGACCGGCCTGATCGTGCGCGGCGTGTTCCTCGGCCGCGAGATCGAAAACCGCTGGTTCGCAGAGGCCAGCGGCGGTGCGCGCTGGATCTTCCCCGAACGCTGGGACCGCTACGAGGCCTACATTCCAGAGGGCGAGCGCGCCGACATGATCGCCGCCTACTGGACGCGCCTGGACAGCACCGATGAGGCCACCCGCATCGAAGCCGCGCAGGCCTGGCTGGGCTGGGAGGACAACGCCGCTACCCTGCAGCACGATGTGGATGCCGTATCCACCGATGATCCGCTGGACACGCTGGCGAAGGCGCGCATCGAAGCGCACTACTTCCGCAACGGCATCTTCCTTGAACCCAACCAGCTGCTGCGCGATATCGACCGCATCCGCCACCTGCCCGGGGTGATCGTGCAAGGCCGCTACGACATCATCTGCCCGCCGCGCAGCGCCTGGGACCTGGCCAAGGCATGGCCGGAAGCGCAGCTGGAGATGGTGACCTCGGGCCACAGTGCGAACGAGCCAGCCACGGTCGATGCGCTGGTGCGGGCCACCGATGCGTTTGCCGACCAGTACGGCCACCGCAGCTGAGCCTCAGCCTCAGCACATCACCGTGAACCCCACCGTGGTCAGCCCATTGCGGCTGGCCACGAACACGTCGCCGCCATGCAGCATGGCGATGGCCTTGACGATCGAAAGCCCAAGGCCGTGGTGGCGTTCGCCCCGGTACTCGCGGGCCTGGTCTACGCGGTAGAAGCGCTCGAACAGCAACGGCAGGTGCTCGGCGGCGATGCCCGCACCCTCGTTCATCACCGCGATACGCGCGCCCTCGCCTTCGGCCTGTAGCTGCACGCGCACCTCGCTTCCCGGCGTCGCATGCTGCACGGCGTTGTGCAGCAGGTTGGTCAAGGCCCGCCGGAACAGCGACGGGTCGATGCGGGCAGTGGCGTCACCCTCGATGTGCAGAGTCAGCCCGGCATCCTCGAACAACAGCTCGAGGAAATCGCCCGCGGCCGCCACTTCCTCGGCCAGCGCAACCTCACGCGTCTCCATGGCGATGTCACCCTGCCCGGCCCGCGACAGGAACAGCATGTCGTTGACGATGGCACGCAGCCGCTCCAGCTCTTCCAGGTTGGACTGCATCACCTCCTGCAGTTCGGCGTTGTCGCGCGGCCGCGACAGCGCCACCTGGGTCTGGCCCATCAGATTGGCCAGCGGCGTGCGCAGTTCGTGGGCGACGTCGGCGTTGAAGCCGTCCAGGCGGGTGTAGGCCGCTTCCAGCCGGTCCAGCGCGCCATTGAACGCGCCGGTCAGATGGCCGAGTTCCGCAGGCAGGCCATCGGCCGCCAGGCGCTGCGACAGCCGCTGTGGACTGAGCGAGCGCGCCTCGTCGGAAAGCGCGCGCAGCGGTGCCAGCCCCAGGCGTGCGATCCAGTAACCAAGCCCGGCCACCAGCAGCACGCCCAGCGCACCTGCGATCCACAGCGCCCAGGCAAAGCGCTGCAAGGCGTGGGTGTACGGCTCCGAATCGATGCCGATCCACAGGTCCACCGCCGGCCGCACCCCCTTGCCCGGCACGTGTTCGTAGAGGGTGCGCAACGGGTGCTCGCCTGCCCGCTGCAACGTCCCCATTCCGGCATCACCCTTGGCTGGCGGTCGCACCTTGGGACGCTCCGCCCCGATGCGGAAGGTCGGATCGTCACTCCAGGCCCAGACCAGCGTGTCGCGGTCGCCGGAGATCAGGTTGCCGACCTTGTCGCGCACCTTGCTCCAGCGTTCGCGGGTATCACACATGGCCACGCTGCCGCTGACCGCGTGCAGCTTGGTCTGCAGCTCGGCATGCTGATAGCGCACCACCTGCCGCTCCAGCACGCCGTACACGCCGAGGCCCAGCAGGGTGAACACCAGCAGCGCAGCCAGCGCGAACATCGCCGACAGGCGCTGCGCAATCGACATCCTCATCGACCATCGTCCTCGTCGTCGCGCACTTCCAGTACGTAGCCCATGCCGCGCACGGTGTGCAGCAGCTTGCTCGGGTACGGGCCATCGAGCTTGCTGCGCAGCCGCTTGATCGCCACTTCCACCACGTTGGTATTGCTGTCGAAGTTGATGTCCCAGACCTGGGCGGCAATCACCGTCTTGGACAGGATCTGGCCGCGTCGCTGCGCCAGCAACGCCAGAAGCGCGAACTCCTTGCCGGTCAGGTCCAGTCGCGCGCCGTCACGATAGGCACGGCGCGCCAGCAGGTTGACCTGCAGGTCGCCCACCTGCAGCTCGGTCGGCTCCTGCTGGCGTCCGCGCCGCACCAGCGCCTGCAGCCGCGCCAGCAGTTCGATGAACGAGAACGGCTTGACCAGATAGTCGTCGGCGCCCTGCCCCAGCCCATGCACGCGATCATCCACGCGGTCACGCGCGGTCAGCATGATCACCGGGGTCTGCTTGCTGCGACGCAGTTCGCGCAGCACGTTGAAGCCATCCATGCCCGGCAGCATCACGTCCAGCACGATCACGTCGTAGTCGAATTCGCGGGCCAGGTGCAGGCCGGTCACGCCGTCGGCGGCCAGGTCCACCGCCCAGCCCTGCTCGCCCAGGCCGGTGCGCAGGTAGTGGGCGGTCTTGCTCTCATCCTCGACGATCAGCAGTTTCATCCGGGCTCCGTCAGCGCGGCGCCGGCCGCTGCCCTGCGCTCACGTCGGCGCTGCAGGAACAGCCGGTCCAGGGCCAGGTAGATCACCGGGGTACTGTACAGGGTCAGCACCTGGCTGATCAGCAGGCCACCCACCACCGCCACGCCCAGCGGCTGGCGCAGCTCCGAGCCGGTACCGAAGCCGATCATCAGCGGGATGGCGCCGAGCAGTGCCGCCAGCGTGGTCATCATGATCGGGCGGAAACGGGTCAGGCAGGCCTCGTGGATGGCCTGCATGGGTGTCAATCCACGATTGCGTTGCGCATCGAGGGCGAAGTCGACCATCAGGATGCCGTTCTTCTTGACGATGCCGATCAGCAGCACGATGCCGATCAGCGCCATGATCGAGAAGTCCAGGCCCCACAGCCACAGCATCAGCACCGCACCGATACCGGCCGAAGGCAGGGTGGACAGGATGGTGAGCGGATGCACGAAGCTCTCGTAGAGCACGCCGAGGATGATGTAGACCGCCAGCAATGCGGCCAGGATCAGCATCGGCTGGCTGGCCAGCGACTCCTGGAACGCCTGTGCGGTGCCCTGGAAACGGCCACTGATGCTGGCGGGCATGCCGATCTGCGCCTGCGCCTGCCCGACCAGGGTGACCGCCTCGCCCAGCGAGACACCCGGCGCCAGGTTGAACGACAGGTTCACCGCCGGCAGCATGCCATTGTGGCTGATCGACAGCGGACCGTTGCCCGGCGGCTGCACCTGCGCCACCGCCGACAACGGCACCATCTGCCCGGTGAGCGGCGAGCGCAGGTGGAAGTAGGACAGCGCATCGACCTGGCCGAGCAGGCCCGGTGCGATCTCCAGGATCACCCGGTACTGGTTGGTGTCGGTCTGGAACTCGTTGATCTGGCGCTGGCCGAAGGCGTCGTAGAGCACCTGGTCGATATCGTTGGCGGTCAGGCCGAAGCGCGCTGCGGCGGTGCGGTCGATCTGCAGCCGGGTGACACTGGCGCCCACCTGCTGGTCGTTGGACACGTCGCGCAGCTGCGGCAGGCCGCGCAGGCGCGTGGTCAGCTGTTCGGCCCAGCGCGACAGTTCGCGGCTGTCCTGCCCGCGCAGGGCGTACTGGTACTGGGTGCGCGACGGCCCGGCACCGAGGTTGATGTCCTGCGCGGCGCGCATGTACACGGTGATGCCGGGCACGCTGGCCATCTTCGCGCGGAGGCGGTCGATGAAGGCGTGCACGTCCACGTCGCGGTCGCCACGGTCCTTGAGGATGAACCAGAAGCGCCCGTTGGACAGCGTCTGGCTGCCACCGGTTGCGCCCACCGCATGGTTGTAGGCCAGCAACGCCGGGTCCTCGGCGGCGATCTTCGCCAGTTGCTGGTGCTTGGCCGCCATCTCCTCGAAGCCGATGTCCTGTGCCGCTTCGGTGGTGGCAATGACGAACGCGGTGTCCTGCAGGGGGAAGAAGCCCTTGGGAATCATCACGTACGACGCCACGGCCACCGCCACGGTGGCGCCGAAGCCGAGCAGTATCAGCCGCGGATGGCCAAGCGCCCATTGCAGGCTGCGGTCGTAGCCGGCCAGCAGGCGCCCGGCCAGTGTGTCCTGGCTGTCCCGATGCGCCGGCATGCGCTTCATCAGGTGCGCGGCCATCATCGGCGCCAGTGTCAGCGAGGCCACGATGGAGATCAGGATGGCGACGGTGATGGTCAGCGCGAACTCGGCGAACAAGCGCCCGACCACGCCGCCCATGAACAGCAGCGGGATGAACGCCGCGATCAATGACAGGCTGATCGAAACCACGGTGAAACCAATCTCCTCGGCCCCCTTCAGGGCGGCCTCGATCGGTCCCAATCCGGCCTCCCGATGACGATGGATGTTCTCCACCACCACGATGGCATCGTCCACCACGAAGCCGACCGCCACCACCAGTGCCACCAGGGTGAGGTTGTTGAGACTGAAACCGGCTACATACATCGCCGCGAAGGTGGCCACCAGCGCCACCACCAGCACCGCGCCGACGATGAGCGTGGCCGACAGCTGGCGCAGGAACAGGCCCATCACCAGCACCACCAGCACGATGGTCAGCACCAGGGTCACTTCCACCTCGTGCAGCGAGGCGCGGATGGTGCGCGTGCGGTCGTTGAGCACGTCCACATCGACGCTGGCCGGCAGGTTCGCACGCAGCTCCGGCAGTGCTGCCAGCACTGCGTCAGTGGTGCGCACGATGTTGGCGCCCGGCTGCCGGCTGATGATCAGGCCCACGCCCGGCTGCCCGTTCGGCCACGCCTGCACGTAGGCGTTCTCGGCACCGTCGACCACCTGCGCGACGTCGCCCAGCGTCACCGGCGAGCCCGCGCGGTAGGCCACCACCAGCTGCCGGTAGTCCTGCGCATCGAACAACTGGTCATTGGCTTCAAAGGTGGACGTCCGCTGCTCGCCCATCAGCGCGCCCTTGGCCTGGTTGAGGCTGGCGTTCTGGGCCACCCCGCGCAGATCGGACAGGGTCATGCCCATCGCCGCCAGGCGCTCCGGCTGGGCCTGGATGCGGATGGCCGGGCGCTGCTGGCCGACGATGTTGACCTCGGACACGCCACTGATCTGGCTGATCGAACGCGCCAGCCGGCTTTCGGCCAGATCGCTCAGCTCGGTCATCGACATCTGCGCCGACACCACGCTGAGTACCAGGATCGGGCTGTCGGCCGGATTGACCTTGCGCCAGGTCGGCAGGTTCGGCAGGTCGCTGGGCAGGCGCCCGGCGGCGGCATTGATCGCCGCCTGCACTTCCTGTGCGGCGGTATCGATGTCCTTTTCCAGATCGAACTGCAGCGTGATCGAGGTGCTGCCCAGCGCGCTGGTGGAGGTCATCTCGATGATGCCAGGCACGCCGGTCAGCTGCGTTTCCAGCGGCGTGGCCACCGCCGACGCCATGGTGTCGGCACTGGCCCCGGGCAGACTGGCATTGACCCGGATGGTCGGGAATTCTGCCTCCGGCAGCGGCGCCACCGGCAGCCGTGGCAGTGCAGCCACGCCGAGCAGCACCACCGCCAGGGTGAGCAGCGTGGTCGCCACCGGGTGCCTGACGAACCAGCTGGACAACGAGACACGCGCACTCATGGGGCGGCCCCGCCCTTGGCAACCGGCACGGCCGCTGCCGCGGCTTCAGCGACGACCACACCCGGGCGCAGGCGCGACTGCCCGTCGCGCACGATCACATCGCCCACGCGCAGTTCGCCCTGAACCGCCACCTGCCCGTTCTCGGCCTCGCCGACGGTGACCGGCAGGACTTCCACGCTGCCGTCGCCGAGCACGCGATAGACGAAGCTGCCGTCCACACCGCGCTGGATGGCCGCCGCCGGCACCACCAGGGCGCCGGTGCTCTGGCCGGTGCGCACGCGCACGCTGACCAGCTGGCCGGGCCACAACCGATCATCGGCATTGGCAAAGCGCGCACGCAGGCGCACGGTGCCGGAGGTTTCCTCCACCTGGTTGTCGATCACCTGCAGGCGGCCTTCGGCCAGCAGCTGGCCGCCGTCGCGGTCCAGCGCCTGCACCGCCACTTCACCGGAGGCCAATGCCTGCCGCAGCTGCGGCAATGCGTCCTGCGGCAGCGCGAACACCACCGAGATCGGGTCGGTCTGCTGCACGGTGACCAGCCCCTGGGTATCGGTGGCGCGCACCAGATTGCCTGGATCGACCTGGCGCAGGCCGATGCGGCCGTCCATCGGCGCCAGGATGCGGGTGTACGACAGCTGCACCTGCGCGGCGTCCACCGCCGCCTGGTTGCCGTGCCCGGTCGCCTGCAGCTGCTGTACCGTCGCGGCCTGTTGTTCAAGCATCTGCCGGGAGACCAGCTGGTCGCTGGACAGGTGCTGCAGGCGGGCCAGGTCCGAGCGTGCGGCATCCAGCGTGGCGCGGTCACGCACTACTGCGGCCTGCGCGCCGCCCAGATCGGCGCGGATCGCGCGATCATCGATGCGTGCCAGCAGCTGTCCCTTGCGCACCTTCTGGCCTTCCTCGAACAGCACCTCGGTGAGCACGCCATCGACCTGCGGCCGCAGCACCGCGCTCTGCAGCGACTGCACCGTGCCTACGCCGCTGCGCCAATGCGCCACATCGCGCTGCTCGACGCGGCCGGTGACCACCGGCACCGGTGGTGGGGTACTGGCCGGCTGCGCGTCACCTCGCGATACGCCATGGAACAGCATCACCAGCGACAGCACCACCAGCAACAGCGCACCCACTGCAAGGTGGCGGCGACGCATTCGAGCGGACAGGAAAGGAATTCGCATGCGGGGAGTCCATACCGGTGCCGGCGCGGGGGCTGCGCGGGCCTGATGCCATCCTGGCCAGTGGCCTCCAGCGCCTGGCTGTCGCCTGCCTGACAATTCCGTCAGCTGCACGGCCATCGGGCGTCGCGTGAACGATGGCCCACCCACCTGCGCGATCACCGGCCTTCTTCGCGCCTCCCTTACGGAGCGGTGCCGATCATCCGGCCATGGGCGCCACGCTGGCGATCCACACCCTCCCAGGAGAACGCCAATGATCGCTTTCCGCTTCCTCCCCGCTGCCCTCGTGATGGCCAGCACCCTGCTGCTGGGCGCCTGCTCCAGGCCGCAGGAGGCCAGCAAGGCCACCGCAGCCGAAGACGTCACCCAGGTGAAGCTGCTTCCCTCCTACGAGTCGCTGGACAAGGACAAGGACGGCATCGTCACCCTGGCCGAAGTGGATGCGGTCGCACCGGACTGGGCCGAGCGCCTGCACACCTGCGATACCGACCGCGACCAGAAACTGAGCCGCGGCGAATACGACGTCTGCAAGCAGACCGCACCTGCGGCCGCGCATTGATTCCCGGCGCCGGCGCGCCTGTGCGCGCGCCTGGCCGTGTTGGCCGCGCACGCTCTCCCGCCCGTGGCTATACCAAGGTATAGCCGGGCTAACCCACGAGCCTCTAGGACTGCCCCATTCAGGGGCGGACAATAGCGCCACTGGCCAGGGCAACCCTGGCCGGCACCCTCCCCTCATGGAGACGCAGATGGACCCCGACCCTGCCGGGCGCGACGCGCCCCGGATGCCTGCCTGTTGCCTGTTCCTGGCGCCTGCCCGCCGGTCCCTGCCTGCCTGAGTGACGGGGGATCGCCAGGTGCCGCCTGCCTGGAGATCGCCCCCATGTCCTACAAGATCCTCTACATCACCCTGCGCCGCCTGATCGGTGAGCGCGATGTTGCCGCCCTGCGCAGCCAGCTGCTGCAGCACGGCCCGGTCATGTTCGCCCGTTCGCTGTCGCTCGGCTCGCCACGCGTGGTGGCCGACGCGCTGTCACTGCTGCCGATCAGCGAGCGCATCAACGTGCTGCGCCACCTGCCCTACCCCCTGCGCGATGCGATGAAGCCGCTTTGCATCGGCGGCAGCCAGCGCCTGCACATGCAGCCGTGGTCGCCGGCGGTGCTGGCGATGCGCCACGCCTGACCTGTCCCACCCGTTCCGTTCGTGTTCCGGCCCCGGCCGGCTCTGACATTCGAGGAGAGTCCCATGAGCCTGCTCAACGCCTGGTTCAACGCCTTCCTGCGCAGCCGTCGCGCAGGCAACCTGTTCCGCCGCCGTGCGATGCCCGAGGCTGGCTTCGGCCCGGGCAGTGCCGAAGTGGCGCCGTTCGCGCTTACCACCGGCCTGGTCACCCTGGCCCAGCAGCCGGAAGCCGAGCTGCTGGCCACGCTGGATTCGCATGCCGATGGCCTCAGCCCGCACGAAGCCGGGGAGCGGCTGGCCACGCTCGGCCCCAACGAGGTCGATCACGAAAAGCCACTGCCGTGGTGGCGCCACCTGTTTCAGTGCTACCGCAATCCGTTCAACCTGCTGCTGACCGTGCTGGCGGCGGTGTCCTGGCTGACCGAAGACCTCAAGGCGACGATCGTGATCGGCGCGATGGTGCTGCTGTCCACGCTGATCCGTTTCGTGCAGGAGGGCCGTTCCAACCGCGCGGCCGAACGCCTGAAGGCCCTGGTCGGCAACACCGCACGGGTGCTGCGCCGCAATCCGGGTACCGAGGCCGCCGACGTGGCCGACCAGTATTTCGGTGCACACCTGCACAGCCGCCGCCCGGCGCGCCTGCTGGACCTGCCGATCCGCGAACTGGTGCCCGGTGACCACATCGTGCTGTCGGCCGGCGACATGATTCCAGCCGACTGCCGCGTGCTGACCGCCAAGGATCTGTTCGTGGCGCAGGCGGCGATGACCGGTGAATCGCTGCCGGTGGAGAAGTTCGCGCACCCGGGCGATGGCCTGGCCGGCCTGCTGGAGCAGCACAACCTGCTGTTCATGGGCACCAACGTGGTGTCCGGCACCGCCACCGCCATCGTACTGGCGACCGGCAACCGCACCTACTTCGGCACCCTGGCCCAGCGCAGCACCGCCACCGACCGTGCGCCCACCGCATTCCAGGCCGGCGTCAACAGTGTCAGCTGGCTGCTGATCCGCTTCGCGCTGGTGATGGTGCCGTTCGTGCTGCTGATCAACGGCTGGACCAAGGGCGACTGGACCGAGGCGTTCCTGTTCGCGCTGTCGGTGGCGGTGGGGCTGACCCCGGAAATGCTGCCGATGATCGTCACCTCCACCCTGGCCAAGGGCGCGGTGCTGCTGTCGCGGCGCAAGGTGATCGTCAAGCGCCTGGATGCGATCCAGAACTTCGGCGCGATGGAAGTGCTGTGCACCGACAAGACCGGCACCCTCACCCAGGACAAGATCGCTCTGGAACGCCACACCGACGTGTTCGGTCACGATTCGGAGGACGTGCTGTCCTTCGCCTACCTCAACAGCCATTTCCAGACCGGGCTGATCAACCTGCTCGACCGCGCGGTGCTGGAGCACGTGGAGCTGCAGAGCTCGCTGCGGCTGTCGCAGGACTACCACAAGGTGGACGAAATCCCGTTCGACTTCGAGCGCCGCCGCATGTCGGTGGTGGTGTCCGAGCGCGAGGATCATCATGAGCTGATCTGCAAGGGCGCGGTGGAAGAGATGCTGGCGGTGTGCAGCACCGTGCGCGAGAACGGCCACGACATGCCGTTGGACGAGCGCCGCCTGGCACGCGTGCGGCAGACCACCGAGGAACTGAACGAACAGGGCCTGCGCGTGGTGGCGGTGGCGATGAAGGAAACCGCAGCCAGCCAGACCGCCTACTCGCAGGCCGACGAGTGCGACCTGACCCTGGTCGGCTACGTGGCCTTCCTCGACCCGCCGAAGGAGTCGGCCGCGCAGGCACTGCAGGCGTTGGCCGCGCATGGCGTGGAGGTGAAGGTATTCACCGGCGACAACGAACTGGTCACCGCCCGCGTCTGCGCCCAGGTCGGGCTGGACGCGGACACGATCCTGACCGGCCCGCAGATCGAGCGCATGGATGATGGCGCACTGTCGCGGGCGCTGCACCACCATCGCGTGTTCGCCCGGCTGACGCCGCTGCACAAGGAGCGCCTGGTGCGCGAGCTGCGCGCACAGGGCAAGGTGGTCGGCTTCCTCGGCGACGGCATCAACGATGCACCCGCGCTGCGTGCGGCCGACATCGGCATCAGCGTGGACAGCGCCGTGGACATCGCCAAGGAGGCTGCCGACATCATCCTGCTGGAAAAGAACCTGATGGTGCTGGAGGAAGGCGTCATCGAGGGCCGGCGCACCTTCAACAACATGCTCAAGTACATCCGCATGACCGCCAGTTCCAACTTCGGCAACGTGTTTTCGGTGCTGGTGGCGTCGGCCTTCCTGCCGTTCCTGCCGATGCTGCCGCTGCAGCTGCTGGTGCAGAACCTGCTGTACGATATCTCGCAGATCGCCATTCCGTTCGACAACGTGGACGAGGAGCTGGTGCGCAAGCCGCTGAAGTGGAACCCGGCGGACATCGGCCGCTTCATGGTGTTCTTCGGGCCGATCAGCTCGATCTTCGACCTGACCTGCTTCGCCCTGATGTGGTACGTGTTCGACGCGCGTACCGTGGCCGACCAGAGCCTGTTCCAGTCCGGCTGGTTCGTGGTCGGCCTGCTCACCCAGACCCTGATCGTGCACATGATCCGCACGCCGAAGGTGCCGTTCCTGCAGAGCATCGCCGCGCCGCCGCTGCTGCTGATGACCGGCCTGATCATGGCCATCGGCGTGGCGCTGCCGATGAGTCCGCTGGCTGGCTACTTCAAGCTGCAGGCCCTGCCGGCCAGCTACTGGCCGTTCCTGGTGGCGATCCTGTTCGGCTATGCAGTGCTGACCACCGCGCTGAAGAAGTTCTACATCCGTCGCTACGGCTGGCAGTAAGCGCCGGTCGTCTTGTCCAGGGAGAAATGGATGCTCGACATCAATCCGAACCTGCCGGCGTTCAACGCCGGCGCCACCCTGAGCTCGCTGATCAGCCTGACGGTGGCCTTCGTGCTGGGAACGGCCATCGGCCTGGAACGGCAACTGCGCCAGCGCACTGCCGGGCTGCGTACCAACACGCTGGTGGCGGTAGGCGCGGCGGTGTTCGTCGACCTGGCCGTGCGCTTCCATGACCTGTACGGCGGGCCGCCGTCGCCGCTGCATGTGGTGGCCTATGTGATTTCCGGCGTCGGCTTTCTCGGTGCCGGCGCGATCATGAAGGACGGCGCGCAGGTATCCGGCCTGAACACCGCTGCCACCCTGTGGGGCTCGGCGGCGGTGGGAGCGTGCGCCGGCATCAAGCTGCTGCCGGAGGCGCTGATGGCGGCGCTGTTCGTGCTGGCCGCCAATACGCTGCTGCGGCCGGTGGTCAATCGCATCCAGCGGCAGCCGCTGCCGGAAGCCTTCAGCGAGGCGACCTATGCGATCAACGTGGTCTGCCAGCGCGAGCAGCAGGCCGACGTGCTCGACCAGCTGTTGCTGCTGCTGGAGCAGGCACAGTACCCGGTGCGCGCAGTGGACCAGCGGCCGTTTGGCGAGCGCGATGTGGAGATCGAAGCAGTGCTGTATGCCACCACGGTCGATGCCGGCGAACTGGATGCCGTGCTGGCAACGCTGGCGACCACGCCTGGCGTACTGCAGGGGTTCTGGAACGCCAGCCTGGAGGAGTAGCGAGGCGGACTACTCGGGGTCGTGCCGACCAACGGTCGGCACCCACCCGCAGCCAGCACATCCTGCCTTCGCACCCTGCCTCGGTAGGTGCCGACCGTTGGTCGGCACAAACCATCAGATGCCATGCCTGCCGCTGCGGTAGTGCCGGCCGCTGGCCGGCAACCTCATGAACTCCGGGAAGATCCTGCAGATGCCGGCCAGCGGCCGGCACTACCGGTCGGCAACCGACCCATGCCCGCTTTGCTATCCTTTCCACCCACGCCAGGGAGCCACCCCGATGCCATCGCTGTCGCCCCGTCGCCCCCTGGTGCTGCTGGCCCTGATCGTCGTGATGGCGGCGATCTTCCTGATCGACACCGTCACCGACTACGCCGTTGCGGCGGCGTGTTTCTACGCGGCGGTCATCCTGGCCGCCTCGCGCGTGCTGAGCGCACGTGGGCTGATCGCGCTGGCCCTTGCCTGCATCGCGCTGACCGCTCTGAGCTTCTTCCTGACCCGCTTCGGCACCTACCGCATCGGCCTGGTCAATTCGGTGATCGGCATGCTGGTGATCGGCATCACCACCTACCTGGCCCTGAACATGGAAGCGGCCAAGGCGGCGGTGCAGGAGGCCCAAGGGCGCTTGCTGCGGGTCGCGCGCGCGTCCACCGTGGGCGAGCTGACCACCTCCATCGCGCACGAGGTGAACCAGCCGCTGGCGGCCATCGCCAGCAGTGCCGAGGCCTGCCAGCGCTGGCTGGCACAGGACCCGCCGAACGTGGACAAGGCGCGGCAGACCGTGGCCCGCATCCTGGCCGATGCGCACCGCGCCGGCGACGTGATCGCGCGCATCCGCGGCCTGACCCAGGGTGCCGCGCCGGAGCGACGCGCCTTCGATCTGAACCAGGCGGTGGAAGAAATGCTGGCACTGTCGCGCAGCGAGCTGGATCGGCATGGCGTGGCGGTGGCGCTGCTGCTGGATGCCGACCTGCCACCGGTGCAGGCCGACCGGGTGCAGGTGCAGCAGGTGATCGGCAACCTGATCCTCAATGCGGTCGACGCGATGGAAGCGGTGCCTGCCGCTGACAGGCGCCTGTCGCTGCTGACCCAGCGCGACGGCCAGCGGATCAGCCTCAGCGTGCGCGATCGCGGTGTCGGCCTCCCCGCCGACCATCCCGAGCGTGTATTCGATGCGTTCTGGACCACCAAGTCACATGGTCTTGGCCTCGGCCTCAGCCTCAGCCGTTCGATGATCGAAGCCAACGACGGCCGGATCCGCGCCGAACGCCCGAGCGGCGGCGGGGCCTGCTTCGTCTTCGACCTGCCCATCGCCACGGATGTTCCTCATGCGTAAGCCCACTGCCCCGGTTGTCGATCCGGCACCGATCGTCTACGTGATCGACGACGACCCCTCGGTGCGCGCGGCGCTTGAGGATCTGTTGGCTTCGATGGGACTGCAGGTAAGGGCCTTCGCCTCCACCCAGGCGTTCCTGGACCACGAACTGGACGATGCACCGGCCTGCCTGGTGCTGGATGTGCGCATGCCGGGCCAGAGCGGGCTGGAGTTCCATCGCAGCATGGGCACGCATGGCCTGCAGCTGCCGGTGGTGTTCATCACTGGCCACGGCGATATTGCGATGGGCGTGAACGCGATCAAGGACGGCGCCATCGAATTCCTGACCAAGCCGTTCCGTGACCAGGAGCTGCTGGATGCGATCCACAAGGGCATCGAGCTGGACCGCCAGCGCCGCCGCGACGGCGAGGCACTCGATGCCCTGCAGCAACGCTGGAACACGCTCAATGCCGGTGAGCGCGAGGTGGTCGATGGGGTGGTACGCGGGCGGCTCAACAAGCAGATCGCCGGCGACCTCGCGGTCAGCGAGATCACGGTGAAGGTGCGCCGCGCACAGGTGATGCGCAAGATGGGCGCACGCAATCTGGTCGATCTGGTGCGGATGTACGACCGCTTGCAGGCGGGCACGCCCTGACCCTGCAGCAAGGCAGAGCGGTCGGCAGCGTCGCACCGCATTCCGCCTGCGCTATTTCCGGGTGGCCAGCACGATCACCCCGGCCACGACCAGGCCGATGC
This sequence comes from Stenotrophomonas sp. CC22-02, assembly GCF_004365115.1. Lineage (NCBI taxonomy): Bacteria > Pseudomonadati > Pseudomonadota > Gammaproteobacteria > Lysobacterales > Lysobacteraceae > Stenotrophomonas > Stenotrophomonas sp. CC22-02. The sequence continues at coordinate 1,897,643 of NZ_SOCO01000001.1, forward strand.
CACTCCACTCGCGCAGGTTGGGCCGTTCACCCAGCAGCAGATAGGCCAGCACGATCACCAGCACGACGCTGAACTTGTCGACCACCGCGACCTTGGCCAGTTCGCCACTCTGCAGCGCGCGGAAGTAGAACAGCCATGAGGCGCCGGTCGCCAGGGCGGAGAGCACCAGGAACAGCTGGGTGCGCCCCGGCAGCAGCAGCGGGTTGGACCACTTGCCGGTCACCACCACCAGCGGCAGGATCACCGCCGCCACGATCAGGGTGCGGATGGCCATGGCCAGGTCCGAGTCGACGCCCTTGACGCCGACCTTGGCGAACAGCGCGGTCAGCGCCGCGAACACGGCAGACAGTCCAGCCCAGATCAACCACTGCGGTAGGTTCTGCACAAAGGCCTCGCTTGCCTGCGCCGGCACGTGCGCCAACGCTACTCCACCCTGCCATCGGTGGGGCTTCACCTGACCATCACCCCCGTTACAATGGACCTGGAATCGCCAGGGGGCGATCAGCAGGGAGCGCTTCATCGATGCTCGAACAGGACGCCACTCTCATTCGCAACGGGTCCGTTGCCCTGGCCAGGGCGGCCCTGCCATGCAGCGCGAGACGCCTGCCCGGCCGCCCCACCCATCCGCAGCGATCTGCCCGCTCTGCGCGGCAGGATCTTTCCAGCACGCCCTGACCGGAGCCGTCGATATGCCCGAGAACACTCTGCTTGCCACGCCGGCCGCTACCGCGCCGATCACCTACCTCGACCGCGCCATGGCTACGCTGCGCCGCTTGGGCCTGGCCGCCCCGCAGGACAACAACGCACCGGCCATCGCGCTGGTTTCGCAGCTGTCCACGCTTGACCAGGGCCGCGTGGTGGCCATCGCCCGGGTGCTGCAGCAGTCCGGCCATTTCAATGCCGTGATGCGTGATGAAATCAGCTCGGCCAAGGTGTCCGACCGCTACACCGAGATCGTCCGCGCCTTCGACAGCATCCGTGACGATGCCAGCACCATGGTCGAACAGGTCCGCGACGGCAAGATCGACATGGGCGAGCGCCTGCAGAACCTGTGGATGAAGGTCACGCGCGGCGATATCCCGAGCCGGTTCGAGAAGATCCGCCGTACGTTCCTGGAGGTCAGCCGCGATTCGGCCGAGCAGCTGCAGCGTGAATCGCGCGTGCTGGAGATGTACGGCGACTTCCGCCTGTCGATCAAGGATGCCGAGATCCAGGCGCATGAGCTGTTGAAGCTACAGGAGCAGAGGCTGGCCGAAGCGCGCGAAGCGCTGAAGCAGGCGCAACAGCGCGTGGAATCGGCCGACCCGGCCGCTGATGCCGCCGATACCGGTCGCCTGGTGATGGCCCGCGATGAAGCGCTGCGCAGCAGCCAGGCCGAGGAGTCGCGCTACCAGCTGGCCAAGGATCTGGCCGAGAACCTGCAGGTGAACTACGCCACCTCCGAGGCCATCATGCTGCGCGTGCACCAGTCGCACGAGGTCAAGCGCCGCGTCAACGAGCGCTCGGTGGTGTTCTTCTCTACCAACGAAACCAGCTTCACCGCCTTGAACCTGGCCTTCACCACGCAGATGGGGCTGCACGAGTCCACGCAGGCGCTCAATGCGATGACCGAGGGCACCTCCAAGGGGCTGGAAGCGGTGGCCAACATTGGCGATGAAGTGCTGCACGAGGGCCTGAAGGCCGGCTACGGCGCCACCATCGGCGTCGATTCGGTGCGCAGGCTGGTCGATGCGGTGGTGCGCTTCCAGGAGACGTCGCTGCAGGAAATCGAGCAGCTGCGCAGCCAGGCCACCCGCGACTCGGCGGAGATTGCCGAGTATGTCGAACAGGGCAAGCAGCGTTTCGCCGCACTGCTGCAGGCACCGCCGAGCCCGGAGCCGCGCTGACGTGAGTGCGACGATGGCCCCTGCCGAGCTGCAGGATGCGTTGCTGACCATGGACGTGGTCGACCAGCTGCGCTACCGCAATGCCGAAATGAAGGCACTGGCCGACAGCGGCCATGACCAGGCGAGGCTCAAGCAGCGCCTGCTTGAACTGTACCGCTCGCAGGGCATCGAGGTCTCCGACGAGATCCTCGAGGCCGGCATCCAGGCCCAGCGTGAGCAGCGTTACCTCTATGCTGCGCCGCGCGGCTGGAAGGCCTGGTTGGCCCGGCGCTGGATCGATCGCCGTCGGCTGCTGAAGTGGGCGCTGATAGCGGCGTTGGTGCTGCTGGTGCTCGGTGCGCTGCTGATGATGGCGCGCAGCTTCGGCGCGTTCGTGCACGAAAGCAACGTGCAGAAGAACGTCCAGGTGTTGAACGACAAGGTGGCAGCGCAGCAGCAGGAAGCCGCGGCAGCGCGTGCCCTGCTGGCCCGGCAGGAACAGTCCCTGCAGGGGCTGCTGCCGCGCGCCAGCGCCAGTGCGGAGCGCCTGCAGTCCCTGACCGAGCGCGCCCAGTCAGCGCTGGCGGAAGCGCAACGGCGTTTCGCCGGCGTGCACGCCGCCATGGCGGGCCTGCCCACCCTGATCCGCCAGGACAAACTCACGCGTATCAGCAGCGGTGGCAGCGCCACCGGCGAACAGGCCGCCGCCCAGGTGGAGCAGCAGCGGCAGGCCGCCGCAGCGCTGCTGGCGCGCGCCAGGGAAACCCTGCCCGCACTGACCGAGCGGGTGACCACGCTCGGCCAGGCCATCGATGCCAGCGAACTGCTGGACACCACCGACACCGCCGCAAGGGCGGCACGCCTCACGCCGGACGCCGAGAAGGTACGCGCACGCGCCTACACCGCCGGCGATGTCGCACTTCGCGCCGGCGACATGGCCGCGGCCACCCAGGCGGTCACCACCCTGAAGGAGCTGATCGGCAGCGCCGACAAGCTGGTCGCACTCAACGAGCGGCTGGCCCAGCTCAAGGCCGACGGCCTGGCCACGGGCGTTGCGGGCGAAGACCGCAAACGGCTGGAACGTGCGCTGGACCAGGCCGCCCAGCGGGTCCGCGTCGAGACACTGGCCGAAGCCGGGCCGGCGATCGACGAGGTCGGCCAGCTGGTTGCGTTGCTGTCCAAGACCCTGGTGTACCGCATCGTCAACCGTGACGGTGAGCGTACCGGCGTCTGGCGCTACAGCGAAAAGGCCAATGGCAGCCGCAACTACTACCTGGTGACCGAAGCACTGGACGAGGCCGGCAACGCCACCGAACTGCTGATCCGCAACGAGGAAACCGGCAAGGATGAGTGGGCCTCGCTGTTCGCCGTACGCGTGCCGGAGACCACCTACAACCGGGTCGCAGCCGACAAGCAGGACAACGGCATCATCGAGGACGACCAGATCGGCAGCAAGCCGCGCGGCAGCCTGTCGCCGCGTTTCCGCATGCCCACCACCGGCGGCTACATCACCCAATGGTGATGGGTAAGGAGCTGACATGAGAGATTTGAACGACGCCATCGCCGACGTTGTGGCCGATATCCGGCAGGTCCAGGCACGGCTGGCCGAGCGTGGCGATCAGTGCCGGAACCTGATCGAGGAACAGGAATCCCTGCACGGGCAGGTGCGCGAGGAGTTCAACGCACTGGCGCGCCTGCAGGCCGAGGCGGCCGTGGATTCGCCACCGGTGGTGGCCCGCGACCTGCTGCAACAGTCCAACGCCGACCTGAAGCGCCGCGATCGCAAAGCAACGGTGCTGGCCGACGAGCTGCGCGTACTGCTGGACATCGAACAATCACTGCAACAGCGTTCGCAAGAGGCCATTGCCACACGCAATGCGGCCGGTGAGCGGTTGCAGGCCCTGCAGGAGCAGGTGGACACCACACTGGACGCAGAGCCGGGTTATCGGGCGCTGCAGAGCGACCTGCAATTGGCCGAAGCGCGCGCCGATACGGTCGAGCGCATGGCCGCTTCGGCGCAGGCGGAACATGACGCCAAGGCCGGCGCCTACCAGGCCGACCCGATCTTCATGTACCTGCATGGCCGCGGCTTCGGCGGCACGGTCTATCGCGGCTGGCCAGTGGTACGCACCGTCGATGGCTGGCTGGCCGAGCTGTGCGGATTCGACCGGGCGCGTCGGGAGTACGCAACGCTGGTCGAGCTTCCGCCTTACCTGCAGCTGCATGCCGGACGTGCCCGCGACGAGGTCGCTGCGGCGCGTGAGCCGGTGCAGCAGGCGCGCGACGCCGCGCTTGCCCACGCAGGTGGCGACCCGCTGCGGCAGCAGTTGCAGGCGGCACAGGGCGAGGTGGCACAGGCGTTGCTGGCCGAGCAGCTGCACCGGCAGGCCGTGGATGCCAAGCAGGCAGAGATCGATGGCTTCCGCAGCTGGACCGATGCCGAAGGCAGCGCCCTGCTCGTCGCGCTGGCACGCAGGCTGTCGGCCACCAGCATGGACGACCTGTACCGGCGCGTGAGCGTCACCGCCTCCGGCGAAGACGATGCCGTGCTTGAACGCATCCACCGCACTCGTCTTCGCCTGGACGAGATCGAAGGCCTGGTCGGTGAGCACACCCGCGAAATGGCTGTACTGAAGAAGCGCCTGGACGACCTGCAGGCCGCCCGCAGCAGCTACCAGGCCGCTGCCGACATCGAGCGCCAGGCCTACAAGGCGTCGACCTACCGGGCGGCCACCTCGTCCACGGTCGCCGCGTCCTTCTTCAGCACAACCAGCAGCCGAAGCGCCACCCGCTCCTCTGGCAGCCTGTTCGACCTGCTTGCGGGCGGATCCAGCAGTTCAAGCTCTCGTTCCAGCTCCAGCTCCAGCTCGAGTTCGAGTTCAAGCTCCAGTTCCAGTTCCAGTTCCAGTTCCAGCGGCAGCAGCTTCCGCAGCGGCGGCGGCATCAGCGGTGGCGGTGGCTTCAAGACCGGCGGCGGGTTCTAGCCCTCCACCTGCCGGGTGCGCCGCTTCAGCCGCGTGTCCAGCAGTCCCACGCCCAGCAGCACCAGGCTGGTCAGCCATCCGGCGGCCAGCAGGTGCATCCGCGGCAACGCCAGGCCCAGCACCAGCAGCGCGGCGGCGCCCAGCAGATGCGAACGCGGCGCGTGCCCGTAGACCACGCGCTTGTACAGCGCGCTGCCCAGCAGATAGATCAACGGCCCGGCCACCAGCACCGTGGCGTACACCGTGCTGACGGCTGCACGCGGTTGGTCCATGACCAGATCGTTGCCCACCGCCGTGGCGATGATGCCGGCGATCAGCAAGGCATGCACGTAATGGAAGTTGGCGCCCATCCGCCCGGGGTCTTCGGCATGGGTGATGGCCTCGGTGGCATCGCGGCTGGAGATGCCGAAGTACAGCCACCACATGGCGATCGTGCCGGCGAACGTGGCCAGCACCGCCGAGACCACTTCCCCGCTCCAGTGCTCGACTTCACTGAGCACGCCGCCGGTGGCCAGCAGGGTCTCGCCCAACGCCACGATGACGAACAGCTGGCAGCGCTCGGCCAGATGCCCGCCCTCGATGGTCCAGTCGCGGGTGTGCGAACGGCCCATGCCCGGGAACGCGAAACCGAACATCGGCGAGATGTACTCGCAGGCCACCGCCACCGCCCACAACGCCAGGCGCAGAGCGCCATCGGCCGCGGCACCGGCCAGCCAGAAGCACGCCGAAACACTGACCCAGGCCAGCATGCGGCGGAAGTTGGGGGCCAGCGGATGGTTGCGGCCGACCTCGAACAGGACGAATGCCGTGCGCCCCACCTGCATCGTGGCGTAGGCCCCGGCGAACATCCAGGCCCGGTCGGCAAACGCCTCGGGAATGGACGACGACATCAGCAGCGCCAGCAGCATGGTGGCAAACAGCAGTCCGCGGATGCGCGGCGCCTGCGGGTCGAACCAGTTGCTGACCCAGCAGGCGTACTGCCAGCCCAGCCAGACCGCGAACCAGAGCACCAGGGTCTGCAGCACGCCGGCCAGATCAAGGTGGTGCAGCAGGTGGTGGCTGAGCTGGGTGACCGCAAACACGTAGACCAGGTCGAAGAACAGTTCTTCGTAGGTCACGCGGGCATGGTGGCCATCGCGATGGCGCAGCGCGGGCAGGCGCAGTCGGGTGCTCATGGCCGGCCTTCAGCGCGCCAGGCGCCAGTACAACAGGCCCGCCAGCAGTGCCGGCACGGCGAACACCAGCAGCAGGATCGGCAGTTCCTCGCGCACGCTGTAGCCGGCCTTGCTGACCCCTATCCACATGTTGGCCACCGAGACCAGCAGCCAGGTGGCGATGAACGCGATCAGCGCGGCAGGCAGCTGCGAGCTGCCCACGCTCCAGAGCCGGCCGAACAGCAGGAACACGCCCAGCAGCAGGACGCCGGCGGTGATCACCAGAAGCACGTGCATGCAACGATCTCCTTGAGCCTGCAGGCAGGCTAGCCCGGGCCGATTCTGCGCTCCAGCCGATGATCGTGGTTTCACCTTCCAGCCGCTGCGAACAATCAATGGCAGCCGGGACATGGCAAACGCGAACGGTTCCCATTAGTATTGCGTCATCGTGCAGGGATACCCTCCCTGCAGCCGCCCTTCGCCCCTGTTGCCGGTCCGGATGTCCCAGCTGCCCTCGCCTCACCCACCCGCGCTGCCGCTGGTGTCTTCGCTGGTGCGCCACTACGAGGAACTGGTGGACTACCTGCGCCGCCGCTTCCGTTCGCCCGGGCTGGCCCGCGAGGTGGTGCACGACGTCTGCGTGCGCCTGCTGGAGCGCCCGCCGCAGCACGATGCACGGCAACCGATCGCGCTGCTGCGCCGGATCGCGCATGACGCGGCGGTTGATCGCTGCCGCGCCGAGGATCTGCGCCGGCACTGGGTGGAAGCACATGCCGAACTGCCTGACGACGCCTGCCCGCGACCCGGGCCCGAGCAGCAGGCCCAGGGCCAGCAGGCGCTGCAGCAATTGAGCGCGACCATCGAGCGCATGCCGTGCCGGCGCCAGCAGGTGTTCATCCTGCACAAGATCCACGCACTGCCCCAGGCCGAGGTCGCGCAGCGGATGGGTATCGGCCTGAAGGCGGTGGAGCGCCACCTGCGGCTGGCCATGGCCGACTGCCGCCAGCAGGCCGCACAGCGATGAGACGCACATCCGGGCCACCCTCGCGGCCGCAGCCGTCGCAGGCGCCCACCACCGATGAACTGCTCGACCAGCATCGCGATGCGCTGAAGGAACGCTTTCCGCTGCCGGACCCGAAAATGCTCCGGCGTCGTCGCGGCGGCCGCGCCGCCAAGGTCGTACTGCCGGCACTGGCACTGATGGCCGGCGCGCTGTTGCTGGTCGATCCGGCCTGGCAGGTGCAGGACCATCGCACCGCGGCAGGCGAGCGTCGCGCACTCGATCTGGCCGACGGCAGCCGCCTGCTGCTCGATGCCGGCACCCACCTGCAGGTGCGTCGCCACCTGCGTTCACGGCAGGTGGTGTTGATCCAGGGGCGCGTCCGCTTCCAGGTGCAGCATTCCGCATGGCGACGCTTCGAGGTCGATGCCGGACCGGTGCGCGTACGCAACTACGGCACCGTGTTCGATGTGGATCGCCAGGGCGATCTGAGCGAAGTGACCCTGTGGCGCGGCGAGGTGGGGGTACGCGCCGAGGGCAGCGATGCCGAGCAGCGCCTGAAGCCCGGCCAGCGCCTGCTGGCGCAGCCGGGGGCGATCTCTCCACCGGAGGCGATCGACACCGACCCGGCCGACTGGACCACCGGGCGGCTGCAGTTCGATCGGCTGCCGCTGGCGGAGGTGCTGCGGATCCTGCAGCGCTATCACGACCGCCCGATCGTACTGGATGACCCCAGCCTGGGCCTGCTGCAGGTGTCCGGTGTGTTCGACGCCGACCGCGCCGACACCGCCGTGGCGCTGCTGCCGGAGATCCTGCCGGTACAGGTGCACACCGCCGCCGATGGCAGCCTGCACCTGCGCAGGCGCGATTGATCGCCCTTGATCGCCTCCGCAAGGGTGGGTTGCGCGCCATCCCATCCGGCAGGTGCTTGAACCCCTCCGAAGGACCCCGCATGACCCGCCCTGTTTCGCCCGCCGCACTGCGTCGGCTGGCGCCCTCCCTGCTCGCCGCCTGCCTCTGCGCTGCCCTGCCCGCCGCCGCGCAGGCCGCTGCGCCTGCACCGATGGAGCTGCATCTGCCCGCCGGCCCGCTGCAGGCCTCGCTCAACACACTGGCGCGGCAGAGTGGCATCCAGCTGCTGTTCGCCGCCGACAGCGTGAGCGGCCGCACGGCCCCGGCGCTGGACGGCCGCTACACCCCACGCGACGCCCTGCAGCGGCTGTTGGCGGGACAGGGCCTGGCCTTGCAGGAACGTTCGCCGGGCGTCTTCGTGGTCAGCGCCGCGGCAGCGCCAGCGCCGGCAAAGGCCAACGCCCCGGCGCGGGCGCCTGCAGCTGCGGCACCGACCTCGCTGGCCCGCGTCACGGTATCGGCCTCGACCGCGCGAATGCCGCAGGGCGAGACCGCCATGCCCAACACCATCACCGTGCTCACCCGCGAAGACATCGCGCAGCAGCTGGCGCTGGGCTCGGACGTCTCGCGCGTACTCTCCTCGCAGATCCCGGCCTTCGCGCCGGCGCGCGAGAAGATGTCCAACTACGGTGAAACGATGCGCGGCCGCGGCATCCTGTACATGGTCGATGGCGTGCCGCAGTCGACGCCGCTGCGCGATGGCTCGCGTGACTCGCACACCATCGACCCGGCGATGATCGAACGCATCGAGGTCATCCATGGTGCCAACGCGCTGCAGGGCATCGGTGGCACCGGCGGCATCGTCAACATCATCACCCGCAGCGCGCCCAGCGAGCCCGGTGCATTCCTGCTCGACACCCACATCAGCTACAGCAGCGCCCTGCCCAGCCGCCGCGATGACAGTGGCCAGCGCGGTTCTGCGCTGGTCGGTGTGCGCGGTGAGCAGTTCGACCTGGTCGCCGGCCTGGCCTATGAGAAGCAGGGCCTGTTCCATGATGGCGAGGGCCGTTCGATCGGCACCAATGCGCAGGGCGAGCTGATGGATTCGACCTCGTCGAATGTGTTCGCCAAGCTGGGCTGGACCATTGCCGAGGGCCATCGGCTGCAGCTGATGGCCAACCGCTACGAACTGCGCGGGCTGGACAACTACCTGGCGGTGAACGGTGACTACCGCACCGGTCGGCCGACGATTTCGGTGCGCGGTGACACGCCGCTGGAGCCGCCGATGAACCGCTCGCGCTCGCTGACCCTGGACTACAGCGCTGCCGATCTGCTCGGTGGCCGCTTCCAGGCGCAGGCCTTCGCGGTCGATTTCGAAGGCCGCTATGGCGCCAGCCAGTGGGACCCGTGGGGCAACACCGGCGCCAACGCCGCGTGGGACCAGACCCAGAACGAATCGGACAAGCGCGGTTTCAAGCTGACCCAGAGCTGGACCCGCATCGCCGACACCACGCTGGACGTGACCCTGGGCCTGGACGGCCTGCGCGACCGCACCCACCAGGTGCTGCTGGCCAGTGGCATGAACTGGGTGCCGCAGACCACTTACCAGAGCCTGTCACCGCTGCTGCAGCTGCATTGGTGGCCGACCGACCACCTGATGCTGTCCGGCGGCCTGCGCTACGAAAAGGGCGAGCTGGAAGTGGGCGACTACACCACCCTGCCCCGCTATGGCGCGCGCAAGGTAGCCGGCGGCAAGCCGACCATGAGCGAGACCCTGCCCAACTTCGGCGCGGTCTGGTACCTCAATGATCGCCTCAATGCGTACGCCTCCTACTCGGAGGGTTACACGGTGGCCGACGTCGGCCGGGTGCTGCGCGCGATCAACCGAGACGGCCAGCGCGTGGACAGCCTGATCGACCTGTCCCCGGTCGTGTCGGACAACCGCGAAATCGGGCTGGAGTACGACGATGGCCGCTTCAGCGGCGACATCGCCTACTACACCTCCGAATCCAAGCTCGGCTCGGTGCTGGTCTACGACCCGGGCATCGACGCCTACGCGGTGCAGCGCCAGGCCACCCGGGTGGAAGGCTTCGAGACCAACCTGCGCCTGCGCCTGGGCGACAGCCGCCTCGGCCTGGGCTACGCACGCGCCAACGGCCGCTACGATGCCAACCTCGATGGCCGCCTCGACAGCGATCTGGCCGGCGTCAACATCGCGCCGAACCGGCTGACCGCGTTCTGGGAGCAGAACTGGACACCGCAGCTGAGCACGCGGCTGCAGGCCAGCCGCGCATTCGACCGCGACTTCGACCTGCAGGGCGCGCGGGTAGCCGAGTTCAAGGGCTACACCACCGTGGACCTGGTCGCGCGCTACGCGCTGGACAAGCACAGCTTCACCCTGGGCGTGCAGAACCTGGCCAACAGGCAGTACATCAGCTACTACTCGCAGACCACGCCGTCGAACCCGAGCTACTTCTCCGGCCGTGGCCGGGTGCTGACCCTGGGCTGGCAGTATCGCTACTGATCCATGGCGCCCTTATGGGAGCCATGAAAACTATGCGGAACGCGATGAAGGAGGCCCATGCTAGTTTCTGGGCCTCCTTCAAGCGGACCTGGACCATGCGCTCTTCCCTGCTCGCCCTCACCCTGGCTGCTGCACTGCCGGTCGCCCACGCGGCAGCCGCCGAAGCACCGCTGCCACAGCTGCGGGCATACACCGTGGATGCGTCCTGGCTGCAGCCAATGGCACCGCTGCAGATTGCCGACCACACCTGGCAGATCGGCACCGATAACCTGACCGCGCTGCTGGTACAGACCAGCGAAGGCGCGGTGCTGCTGGACGGCGGCATGCCACAGATGGCCGGCCACCTGCTCGACAACCTGAAGGCACGCGGCGTGGCAGCGCAGGACCTGCGGCTGATCCTGCTCAGCCATGCGCATGCCGACCACGCCGGCCCGGTGGCGGAACTGAAGCGCCGTACCGGAGCGCGCGTGGTCGCCAACGCGGAATCAGCGGTCCTGCTGGCACGCGGCGGCAGTGATGACCTGCACTTCGGTGATGACATCACCTATCCGCCGGCCAGCACCGACCGCATCGTCATGGATGGCGAGGTGGTCACCGTGGGTGGCATCGCCTTCACCGCACACTTCATGCCCGGGCACACCCCCGGCAGCACGGCCTGGACCTGGACCGACACGCGCGAGGGCAAGCCGGTGCGCATTGCCTATGCCGACAGCCTGAGCGCGCCGGGCTACCAGCTGCGTGGCAACGTCCGCTATCCGCGTTTGATCGAGGACTACACGCGCAGCTTCGCCACCGTGCGCGGGCTGCCCTGCGACCTGCTGCTGACGCCACACCCGGGCGCCAGCCACTGGGACTATGCCGCCGGCAGCAAGGCAGGTGCCAAGGCACTGACCTGCAAGGCCTACGCGGATGACGCCGAGGCGAAGTTCAACGCGCAGCTGGCCAAGGAAACAGCCCACGCCCATTGATTCCGTAGAGTCGAGCTTGCTCGACTGAAGCGAAGAACAGTCGAGCACAGCTCGACTCTACAAAGAGCAAGCCGAGCGTGGGCTCGGCTCTACAAGGTCAGCCGCCCTGCCCATGCTCGGCGAACGCCTCGATGCTGCCATCGGTACGCACCAGCTCGACGGTATACGGCTGCACGTAGCCATCCGGCATCTCCATGCCCGGCGAACCGGCCGGCATGCCCGGCAGCACCAGACCGCGCGCCGCCGGGCGCTCGGCCAGCAGGCGCTTGATGTCCTCGGCGGGCACATGCCCTTCGACCACGTAGCCGCCGATCTCGGCGGTATGGCAGGAGCCCTTGCCGGCCGGCACACCCAGCCGGACCTTGATCGGGTTCATGTCATCGGTATCGCGCACCTCCACCTGGAAGCCTTCGGCCTTCAGGTGGTCGACCCAGATGCCGCAGCATCCGCAGCTGGCGGTCTTGTGCACGACAGCGATCGGCAATGCGGGATCGATCGAGGCCGGGCTGGCCTTGATGGGTGCCGCCGGGGCCTGCCCTGCAGACGACGCAGCGGTGGCGTCTTCAGCAGCGCGTGCGCAGGCGGCGGTGGCAAGCACGGTGCCCAGCAGCAGGCCGAGGGAGAGAGAACGGTTCATGGGTTGATTCCTTTGCAGATGCGGGCAGTACCGCCCGCCACCGGCGCATCAATGGCGCAGGTAGGGTCGTAAGTCGAATGAGCAGCCATGGCAGGCGCTTGCGCGCCTGCAGGAATCAACCGATGGGTGGCCGCAACGGGCCCGGCAAAGGCGGCGGCGCGCGTTGCGCCGCGTTGAACGGCATAGGCGCCTCGCGCCAGGGCGACGCGGGCGTTCCATTCAACGTGGCCAGCATGCCCAGGCAGGCCGGTGGGCATTCGCACTCATCGCTCGGGCAGAGCGTTGATGCCGCTTCGTCGCAGCATCCGTCCATGGCGGTGGAATGCGGGGCGGCGCAATGCCCTGCTGTAGCTACGGCTGCATCCGGCAGCGACGCAAGCGCCAGCGCCGGTGCGTTCAGCACCAGGGCAAGGAGCAGCATCCATCGCAACAGCAGGCCAGGCAGGTTCACGCCTCGATGATAGCCGATGCGCGCATTACGCTATCGCCGCCGCCATCGCACGCATCCTTACCGGAATCGACTTGGCCGCCGGGGTGCCGCTGATCCGGTCGTAGTAGTCCAGCGGCAGCAGTGGATTCAGTTCGGGGTAATAGCCGGCCAGCGCGCCGCGCGGCATCGGGTAGTCCAGCACGGTCAGGCCGTCGATGCGCCGGCTCACGCCATCGCGGGTGATCGTCTCCAGGCTGACCTGCGCTTCCTTCTGCAGCCCACGCGCCAGCCGATCCTCGATGTTCATGAACAGCACCATGCGATCGTTGTACACGCCGCGGTAGCGGTCGTTGTAGCTGTAGATGGTGGTGTTGTACTGGTCATGCGAGCGCACCGTGGCCAGCCGCAGCATCTCGGGGTCATCCACCGGCTCGTCCACGTCCAGGCCGGGCATCACCAGGATGTTGGCCTTGCCATTGGGCGTGGGCCACACCCGGCGGCGCGGCGGAATATCCAGGTGGAAGCCATGCGGCTGCTGGATGCGCTGGTTGAAGCCGGTGTAGATCTCCGGGTACACCGCCGCGATCAGGTCGCGGATGGGGGTGTAGTCGTGCATGCACGCGGCCCAATCGACCTTGCTGCCAGGCAGCGTTGCCATCGCCATGCGGCAGACAATCTCGACCTCGGGCAGCACCTCGGCACTGACCGGTTCCAGCACACCGCGCGAAGCAGTCACGTTCGACATCGCATCCTCGATGGTGACGAACTGCTCGCCGGCCGGTGTCACGATACGTTCCGAGCGCGCCACCACCGGCAGGATCAACGCATCGCGGCCATGCACCAGATGCCCGCGATTGAGTTTGGTGGCGATGCCGACGGTCAGCTCGAGGCCGCGCATCGCCTCATAGGCGCGCGGCGTATCGGGCACGGCATGGATGAAATTGCCACCCAGGCCTATGAACACCTTGGCGCTGCCATCCAGCATCGCTTCGATCGACTCGACCACATGGTGGCCGTGCTCACGTGGCGGATCGAAGCCGAATACCTGCTGCACGCGGTCCAGGTAGGCCGGCTTGGGCTTCTCGTCGATGCCGACGGTGCGATCGCCCTGCACGTTGGAGTGGCCGCGGATCGGCCCGATGCCAGCGCCGGGCTTGCCGAAGTTGCCGCGCAGCATCAGCAGGTTGGCCACCTGCTGCAGCAGGCGCGAGCCGTACTGGTGCTGGGTCAGGCCCATGCCGTAGCAGATCACGGTGGCGTTGGAGCGGATGTAGATCTCCGCACAGCGGCGGATCTGCGCTTCGGAGATGCCGGAGACGCGAACGAGATCGTCCCAGTCCTGCGCCATCACATCGTCGCGCAGCGCGTCCAGCCCCACGGTGTGTTCGGCCAGGAAGTCGTGGTCGAGCACATGCTCGCCCTGCGCCTCGCGTTCGAACATCACCCTCATCATGCCCTTGATCAGCGCCAGGTCGCCGCCGATGCGGATGTGCACGAACTCACTGGAAATCTCGGTGGAACCCAGCGTGGCCATCTGCACCACGTCCTGCGGCTCGGCGAAGCGGATCAGCGCTCGCTCGGGCATCGGGTTCACCGCCACGATCGGGATGCCACGTTTGCGCGCCTCGACCAGGTTGCTCATCATCCGCGGCGAATTGGTGCCGGTGTTCTGGCCGATCACGAAGATCGCCTCGGCATGCTCGAAGTCCTGCAGCACGATGGTGCCCTTGCCCACGCCGATGGCCGGTGGCAGGCCACGGCTGGTCGGCTCGTGGCACATGTTCGAGCAGTCCGGGAAGTTGTTGGTGCCGAACTCGCGCACGAAGATCGAGTACAGGAACGCCGCTTCATTGGGCGTGCGGCCGGAAGTGTAGAACTCGGCCTGGTGCGGGCTGTCCAGCGCCTGCAGGTGGCGGCCGATCAGCGCGAAGGCCTCCTCCCAGCTGCACGGCACGTAGTGATCGGTGGCCGCGTCGTAGCGCATCGGCTCGGTCAACCGGCCCTGCATCTCCAGCCAGTAGTCGGTCTGCGCCATCAGCTCGGTGACGGTGTGCTGCGCGAACAGCTCACGTCCCGCGCGGAACTGGGTGGCTTCCCAGGCCAGTGCCTTGGCCCCGTTCTCGCAGAATTCCAGCTTCCTGCGCTCGTCGGCATCGGGAAACGCACAGCTCGGGCACTTGAACCCGCCCGGCTGGTTCATCGCCAGCAGCGCCTTCGAGCCCTTGCCGATCACGCTCTGCTGCAGCAGCACCTTGGCGGTGGCGCCCGCGGCACCCCAGCCACCGGCCGGCTGGTTGTAGGGCTTGTAGCGCGGCGGCTTCTGCTCGGACATGTTCGGGAACCTGGCGGGAGGAACGCAACAACAGAACGGCGCGGAATGCGGGCGTGCTGCCATTCGGCCGCTCGCCAAGCCCTACAGTCAAGCATGGTCCACGCAACGGCGCCAGAGGCTGGAACCGATTGCAGCGCAGCGTGTCATGACAACGGTTACCGCCGCGTCAGCGCTCGGCCACTGCGCTATTCTCGATGCCGTGGGTGGTCCACCACCTGCGTTTCCCTCTTGCCCGGATGCGCTGCATGCCTGACTCGACCCCGCCGCACACCCCGCCTGCCGGCACGGCCCAGCGCCCGATGCAGCGCTGGCGCAGCGAGGGGCAACAGCAGCAGGTCGACGTCGTGGCCGAGGAAGTGCCGGTCGCGATGCGCTACAACGGCGCGGCCTTCGCGGTGATGATGGCTACCCCCTGCGACCTGGAAGATTTCGCGCTGGGCTTCTCGCTCAGTGAAGGATTGATCACCGCGCCGTCGCAGCTGGTGACCATCGACGTACGGCCACAGCTGGAGGGCATCGAGCTGCAGATGACCGTGACCGACGATGCACCCGGCGCCGATCTGGACCCGGCCAACGGACGCCTGCTGCCGGGCCGTGGCGGCTGCGGCCTGTGCGGCACGCGCCAGCTGGAGGACGTACTGCGTCCGCTGCCGCAGATCCGCGGACGCCGCACCTATCCGCATGCCGCGCTGCAACGGGCATTGGCCACCCTGTCGCAACACCAGCCGATGAACGAAGTCAGTGGTTCCACCCATGCTGCGGCCTGGGCCGACGCCAGCGGCAGGATCGGCTGGGTGCGCGAAGACGTCGGCCGCCACAATGCGCTGGACAAGCTGATCGGCGCGCTGCACCACAACGAACACGTCATCGACGGCGGCCTGCTGGTGATCTCCAGCCGCGCCAGCTACGAAATGGTCAGCAAGGCGGTGCGCGCCGGCGCCAGCGTACTGGCCGCGGTGTCTGCGCCGACCGCGCTGGCGATCGACCTGGCCCGCAGCGCCGGGCTGTGCCTGGTCGGGTTCGCGCGCGAAAACGGATTCAACGTGTACACCCATCCCGAACGGCTGCAGGCCGACGAACCAGCTCGGTAGAGTCGACCTCTGGTCGACTAACGCGCGCAGCGCGGGCTTTTCGCCAACTGAACGAAACGCAGTCGACCAGCGGTCGACCCTACCGAAGGGCCGGACGTCACGTCAGCGCAGCGCCACCTTCGGGAAGTCCACCGGCACGTCGAACGCTACGTTGACGTAGTTGGTGAACAGGTTGAGTGCTACATGGGCGAGGATTTCAACGATCAGCTCATCGTCGAAACCCGCCGCGCGCAGCGCCTGCACATCACCATCGGTGATCTGCGCGCGCTGCTCGACCACCTTCAGTGCGAAGTCCAGTGCGGCGGCCGTGACCGGATCGCTGGACTGGCCGATCTGCGCGGCGGCCATCTGTTCGCCACTGGCGCCGGCCTTGCGACCCAGCGCGGTGTGTGCGGCCAGGCAGTACTCGCAGGCATTGCGGTTGGCGATGGCCACGGCGATCTGCTCGCCCAGCAACGGTGACAGGCGGCCAGCGCCCAGCGCACCGAACGCCCCCCACATGCTCTGCAGCGCGGCCGGGGAGTTGGCCACGGCACGGAACATCGCCGGGGTGGCACCAAAGGCGGCATGCACCTGGCCCAGCAGGGCCTGGCGGTCGGCGGTGGTGGCGGAAGCATCGATCAGGGGGACACGGGACATGGTGGATCTCCTTGGGATAGCGCCCGGGATTGGACGACCCGGCCATCCTAGGTAGACTCCATGGACACATCAGGCCATATCGGCTTCTTGTATTGTCCATTCGTCCATGAGCGCTTCTCCAACCCAGACAGATGCCTCCGCGCCTGACCGGCTGTCCTCGCTGCTGGAGCGTTTTCGCGTGCAGGCCGCGCTGTTCCACAGCGGGCCGCTGTGTGGACGCCACGTGTTCGCGCCACAGCCAGGGCGCGCGTTCCTGCACATCCTTCGCCAGGGCGAGATGGAGGTCCGCCATCCCGATGGCGATACCGCACTGCCACGCCTGAAGATCGACAGCCCCAGCCTGCTGCTGTACCCGCAGCCGCTGCACCACGTATTCCACAACGCGCCGCTGGAGGGCCCGGATTTCACCTGCGCCACGCTGGATTTCGATGGCGGTGCGCGCAATCCGATCGTGCAGTCACTGCCGCCGGTGATGGTGGTGCCACTGGCGGCGATCGGCGAACTGGACGACACCCTGCACCTGTTGTTTGCCGAGGCTGATCGCCAGCGCTGTGGTTCACGGCTGCTGACCAACCGTCTGTTCGAGGTGGCGTTGATCCAGATCCTGCGCTGGGTGGTCGACCACCCGGATGCAGCGGGTGTCAGCCATGGGCTGATGCGCGGCCTGTCCGATGCACGGCTGGCGCGCACACTGGTCGCCATGCATCAGGCGCCACAGCACGAATGGACGCTGCCACGCATGGCGGCCACCGCCGGCATGTCGCGCAGCGCCTTCGCGGCGGTGTTCAAGGAGGTGATGCAGGCGACGCCCGCGAGCTACCTGCTGGACTGGCGGCTGAGCCTGGCCTGCGCGCAGCTGCGGGCAGGCGTAGCGGTCAAGCAGGTCGCCATCGAGGTGGGGTTTGCCGATACCGCGTCGCTGTCGAAGGCCTTCCGCAAGCGGCTGGGGGCGTCGCCACGGGCGTGGCTGGCGGCGAACGCAGCACAGGTCGGGTAAATGGGTGAGGGGTAGAGTCGACCGCCGGTCGACTTTCGCGCGAAGCGTGGGATTTTGTGACCTGAATGAAGAGCAGTCGAGCATGGCTCGACTCTACAGAGCAGTCGAGCATGGCTCGACTCTACAAGGGCGGTGACCCGTCGGGCTTCGCCAGCAACCCGGCGATGCGTTCGGCCACCTGCGCACGCACGCCCTCATCCAGCTGCCCTTCGTACATTGCTTCGTAGATCCACAGGCCATCGGCCGCCAGCCGCGCCACGAAGTTGTCCAGCGCGGCCGGGTCGTCCTGCCCGGGTGAAGGCGGCAACGGCGCCCAGCGTCGTACCGCCGGGCCCCACGGGCGTTCATCGGCATCCGGGTCAGCCGATTCGAGCATGAACATCAGCTCGGCACGGGTGGCGCTCTGCGCCGACACCCGCACGAAGGTCTGGTAGCGCTCCAGCGCCGTCGCTTCGCCGGCGCGCTTGCCCAGCAGCGCCTCCATCGACGCTTCCCAGGCCTGCACCAGGTGCTCGTCGATGCCGCGCAGCAGCGCCTCGCGCGAGGGGAAGTGGTACAGCAGGCCGCCGCGGGTGAGCTGGGCCTCGGCCGCCACCGACTCGAAGGTGACCGCACGCACACCGTCACGATTGATCACGTTGACGGCGGCGTCGAGGATGCGGTCGCGCTTGCTGGTTCTCATCGCGTCATTTTACGCGATCGGCCGCGCCCTCGCGGCTGCCGACGCGGCCACGCAGCAGGCGCGCGATGATCGTCGCACCGACCGCCAGCATCACCGTGATCACCAGCAGCACGATCTGGTAGCCGCGGTCGTACGCGGCCGTGGCCAGCGTGAACCACTCGCCCTGCCCGCTCTCGCGTGCCACATGCAGGGCCTGGGTGAAGCCCTCGCGGGCCAGCGCCGGCATGTCGGCCGAGACCGGCAGGAAGGCGCTGTACATCGCCGCGCTCAGGCTGCCCAGCATCGCCACCGCCAGCAGGCCACCGAATTCGTACGACACCTCTTCCACCGACGAGGCCATGCCCGCACGGTGCGCCGGCACGTTGTTGAGGATGGCAGTGGACGCCACCGAGATGGCCGAGCCCATGCCGAAGCCGGTGATGGCCATGCCGGCCACCACCCAGCCCAGGCCGTGCGGGAAGCCGAACGCAACCACGCCGACACCCACCGCGCCAGCGGCCAGGCCACCGCAGATCAGCGGACGCAGGCCGACCCGGTGCAGGATGCTGCCGCCCAGCAACGCACTGGGCAGGCTACCCAGCGCCGCCACCGACACCAGCAGGCCCGCCTGCAACGGGGTGAAGCCCGCCACCAGCTGGAAGCGCTGGGTGGTGACCAGCTGCAGGCCGGCCATCGCGAACAGGGTGAACACCGCCGACAGCGTACCGGCCAGGAACGCGGGATTGCGGAAGATCGCGAAGTCCAGCAGCGGGTACGGCAACTGCTGCTGGCGCCGCGCGAACGCCGCACCGCTGATGACCGCCAGCAGCAGCGCGCCCGCGCCCAACGCGTACGACGGCGGCGTGGCAATCAGCGACTTGATCGCCAGGACCAACCCGGACAGCGCGGCCAGCGCCAGCACCGAGGACACCAGATCCCATGGGCGCGAGGTATCACGCTGGCCTTCCGGCGCCAGCAGCAGCGTGGCCACGAAGGCGACCAGCACCACCGGCACGTTGATCAGGAACACCGAGCCCCACCAGAAATGCTGCAGCAGCCAGCCACCGATGATCGGGCCGAGCGCGGCGCCGACGATCGCCACCGAGCCCCAGATCGCGATGGCGATGTTGCGCTCGCGCTCTTCATGGAAGCTCAGGCCGATCAGCGCCAGCGTGGCCGGCATCATCGCCGCCGCGCCGACCGCCAGGAACGCGCGCGCGGCGATCAGCTGCGCGGCACTCTCCGCGAATGCCGCGGCCAGCGAGGCAACACCGAACACCACCAGGCCGATCAGGAACATGCGGCGATGGCCGATGCGGTCGCCGAGCGTGCCGGCGCCGAGCAGCAGGCCGGCCATCACCAGCGGATAGGCATTGATGATCCACAGCGCCTGGCCGGCACTGGCCGACAGTTCTTCGGTAAGCGTGGGCAGCGCGGTGTAGAGCACGGAGTTGTCCAGCGTGACCAGCAGCAGGCCGGCGGCAACGGTGAACAACAGCGCCCAGCGACGGGCGCGCGACAGGGCCGGAGCACCGGCCAAGGGCTGGGACAGAGCCATGGGGGAAACCTGATGGGGTGAAGTACCGCCATAACTATACAGGATGTCCTGTATAGTTATGGCTTTCAGGATCGACCGGTTCAGCTTCTGTAGAGGCGCGCCTGCTCGGCCGGACGCCCCAGCCGGGCAGGGCCCGGCGCTACGGGTGAGCACTCACCGGCAGTCTTCCGGCAATGCGGCCATCGCGGACACCACGGCCGCCTGCATGCCCTGCCCCACGGCCATGTCCAGCTCGCCGCCGATGCCGCCGTGCTGGCGGCGCAGTTCGTCCTCGCACAGGCCGCGCACCCGTGCACGTGCGTTGGCGCGCAGGCTGCTGCAGCGCCAATCGGTGCCGCCCAGCGGCAGCACCGAATACACCACGCTGTTGCAGGCATTGCCCGCACGCTGCTGCAACGACAGGCCAGCGAAGTCACGCGGTTCACTGCTGCGCTGCGGATCGAAATAGCTGTCGGGGAAGGTGCGTGCGTACTGCTCGACGTCCACCTCCATGCTGCGGCCCGCCGCCAGCGGCATCTGCAACGGCTGGCCACAGCGCAGGGCATCGGCGCGATGCTGGATGTACTGGTAGATCGGCCGGTCAAGCGTGGGATCCTGCTGGGTCACCGCGCTGACCGCCGCCAGCACCGGCAACGACGCACGATTGGCCATGCGCGCCAGCAGCCCCGCCTGTGCCGGCTGGCAGCGATCACGCAGCGTGGCCGCCAACAGGAACAGCACGTCGTTGCGAAAGGCCGGCTCTTCGATCATGCGCTGTTCGATGCGCTGGCGCGCATCCGCCGCGGGCGCCGGGAACGCGATCGCCGGTGGCTCGGAGACCGCGGCACGCCGCTGCCACCACACGGCCAAGACCACGCCGCTCACCAGCACGCCCGCAACGATGACCCAGCGCGCACGCATCAGTTGTGGATCGCCGTCAGCGTTGCCGCTGCGGCGTCGTAGGATGCGCTGGCGATATCCGCATCGAAGCGCTTCACCTGCAGGCGGCCGGCAAGCCGGTACGGGTCCCACAGGTCCCCGAGCGCGATCGGCGTGGCCAGGGTCACATGGATGATCTGGTTCGGGGGCGGTGGCGGCACATGGATGCACGCACCGTAGAACGGCACGAACAGCAGTTCATCGACCAGCCCGGCATCGTTGGTGCCCAACGGCACCACGTAGCCGTCCAGATCCACGGCGCGGCCATCGGCGGCATCGACCACCTGCGACGAGCCGAACTGCCTGGCGCGGTCCGGGCTGGAATGGTCGATCTCCTGCCCCGGCGGTGTGCCGGAACCGCTGTCGTCGATCAAACCGCCCACGCCGTCCATGCCATTGCGTGACAGGCCGATCTGCGGTGGCGGCCGCTGATAGGTCACCTCATCGGGCCGCAGCGCGTCCCAACGGTTGATGGGGGCATCGGCCACCGTCGGCTTCGTGGAATGCGTGGTCTGCGCGGTGCTGGCAGGTGCAGCGGTCGGCACCGGCTGCGTACAACCCGCCAGGCACAGGCAGCCCACCAGCAGGGCGACGTGCTCACGGTTCATAGGGCCTCAGGTGCGCATCGCGCATGGTGTAGGCAGAGCCGGCCAGGTCGTCGTCCAGCCGCTCTGCGCGCAGGGTGCCGGCCAGGAAGAACGGCGAATACATGTCCGGCATGTCGATCGGGCGTGGCAGCAGCACGTGCACGATCTGGTTGGGCGGTGGCGGCGGCACGTGGATGCAGGCGCCGTAGTACGGCACGAACAGGAACTCGGTCAGGCGCCCGTCCTGCGCGTTGGCCAGCGGCACCACGTAGCCCGGCAGGCGCACCGGCCGTTCCAGCACCGCGTCCACGGTGCGGAAGGTGCCGAACTGCGGCATGCGCCGGTTGCCGTTGTGCTCGACCTCGGGGCCCTCGCCCCGCTCCAGCGCGGCCAGCTCATCACCGGGCATCATCTCCAGCCAGTCCAGCTCCTGTTCTTCGGTCGTGCCCGCCGTCGCGGCGCCATTGCCATCCACCACCGGCGACGGCGGAAGCGCCTGCACGCCGGTATCCACCGGCCGCTCACAGGCAGTCAGGAACAGCAGCGTCGGCAACATCCACAAGCAGCGCATGCTCAGCCTCCCGGCGACAGGCCATCGGCCAGCGTGCGCCGATAGGCCAGCACTGCCGGCACCAGCCCGGCCACCGCGCTGATCACCAGCACGCCTGCTGCCCACGCCAGCTCGCGAGCGTCCGGCCAGACATGGGTGATCGACAGCCCGAAGCTGGCCAGCGCCCACGCGCGGCCCGCCAGGCTGGCCACGGCCAGCGCGGCCAGCGCGAGCACGCAGGCCAACGCGCTGGTCGCCACCGCTTCAACCACCAGCAGGGCGGCGATGTAACCCGGCCGCGCACCGATCGCACGCAGCACGGCCATCTCACGCCGCCGTTCCTGCAGGGTCGAAACCAGCAGCGCCACCAGCGACACCATGCCCAGCAGCACCACCATCGCGCTGATCAGCTGCAGGGCACGTTCGGCCGTGCCCAGCGACTGCCACAACTGCTGCAGGGTCACGCCCGGAAGGATCGCCAGCATCGCCTCTTCCGGGTACTCGTTGATCCTGCGCTGCACCGAGAAGGTGGCGATGCGCGAGTTCAGGCCGAGCATGAACGCCGTGATGCTGGTCGGGGTCAGATCCAGGTGACGCGCCTGCTCGGCGCTGACGCTTTGGCTGCGCAGCTGCACACCCGAGCGCCAATCCACATGGATCGCCTCGATGGCCGGCAGCGAGACCAGGACCGATGAATCCACCGGCGTACCGGTACGCTGCAGGATGCCGGCCACGCGGAACGGCTTGTCGGCATGGGTGGCCAGGGTGACCGCGCCGGTGCCATGCGCCAGCACGATCTCGTCGCCAACACCGACCCGTTGCGCAGCGGCCACTTCGGCTCCGATCACCGCGTCGTACAGATCGTCGAACGGCCGCCCCTGCGCGAACGCCAATGCGTGACCGGCGCCGTAACGGTAGTGATCGAAGTAGCCACCACTGGTGCCGACCACGCGGTAGCCACGCCAGGAGTCCCCCAGTGACAACGGCACCGCCCACTTCACCTGCGGCAGCGCGGACAGCTCCTGGTAGGACTGCCAGGACACGTTGTTGGTGGGGTCGCCAATGTGGAATACCGAATACAGCAGCAGGTTCACCGGCCCCGAACGCGCACCGACAATCAGGTCGGTACCCGACACCGTACTGGCAAAACCTTCATGCGCCTGCGTGCGCACGCGTTCAACGCCCAGCAGCAGCACCACGCTGAGCGTGATCACCAGTACGGTGAGGCCAACGCTCAACGCGCGGCTGCGCAGGCTGGCCCAGGCAAGCTCAAGCATGGGCGCCACCTGCATGGTTGATCTCCGCCAGGGCAATCGTGCGGTCGAACAGCGGCTGCAGGCCATCATCGTGGCTGACCACCACCACGGTGGTGCCGGCCGCCTGGCATTGTGCGGACATCAACTGCAGGAAGGCCGTGGCGGCCTCCCGGTCCAGCGCCGAGGTCGGTTCATCGGCCAGCAGCACCGCCGGCCGGCCAATCAGCGCACGAGCGGCCGCCACGCGCTGCTGCTGGCCGACACTCAGGGTGCCCGCGCGCCGCTGCATCAGCGCCGGGTCCAGTTGCAGGGCGCCCAGCAGGCGCGCGATCTCGGCGTCCAGCGGCCCGCTGATGCGCTCGCTGCGCAGGTGCGAGAAGCGCAGGCCCAGCGCAACGTTGTCGCGCACACTGAGGAACGGCAGCAGGTTGAACTGCTGGAAGATCACGCCCAGGTGGTCGGCGCGGAAACGGTCGCGCCGGGCGCCGCGCATGGCCTGCAACGCCTGCCCGGCCACCTCGACGCGGCCCCTGCCGGGCAGCAGCACCCCGGCCAGCAGTCCCAGCAGCGTGCTCTTGCCGCCACCACTGATCCCGCGCAGCAGCACGCTGCTGCCCTGCTCGATCCACAGCTGCGGAATGTCCAGCACCAGGCGCAGGCCGTAGCCGAACTGCACCTCATCCAGCCTGATCACCGCAGCGCTGCTCACGGTGCCAGTACCACGCGCAGCTGGGTGGCGGTCAGCACGCTGCGGCCCTGGCCACGATCGGTTGCGGTGTTGACGATGACCTCGTGCAGACCGGGGAATACCGCCGGCAGCCGCATCACCAGGGCGCGCAACGCTGCGGGATTGGCACAGCGGTACTGCAGGTTGGCGCTGAAGCCGGCGTGACGGTGCTGCCCGGCAGCCGGTGCCGCAGCGGTTGCATCGAAGCCCTCGGCGCTGGCATCGCTGCGGGCCAGCCGGCAATGCGCCGCCGTCGGCAGCGTTACCCAGCTGCCGCTCTTCAGCACCGCGGTGGCGCGTGCCAGCGATGCCCGTTCAGCGGCGTTGGCCGGCGGTCGTTCGAAATCGAGGATGCCGATACCCGGCGCATGCAGGGCCAGTTCCAGCACGCCCTGATCGAGCGCGAGATCAACAGTGGCCTGGCCGTGCACGTGCGCACCGAGCTGGCGGACGTCGTGGGCCTGCGCGGCGCTGGCAGCCAGCAGCAGGAAAAAAGCAGCGGGAAGCTTCATGGGGGAGACTCCAATTGTTACTATGTAACATTATGGACCATATCCCCTCGATGCCCGCAAGGGCCCTGGCCCAGCCGCCAGCTTCGGCACGCTGGCATCCCCGCCTCGATCTGGCCGGTGCCTGGCTATCGCTGGCCTGCGCCGCCCATTGCGTCGCCCTGCCATTGCTGCTGGCGTTCGTGCCGGCCGCGATGATGGCGCTGCGCTCGTTCCAGCATCCCGGCCATGGCGCGATGACGCTGCTGCTGCTGATGTCGCGCTGGGAGTGGCTGTTCGCGCTGGTGGCCTCGGCGCTGGCGCTGGCCAGCACGATGGCGGGGCTGCGCCGGCACGGCCGCCGGTGGCCGCTGCGCCTGGCCTGCGTGGGCGCCGGCCTGCTGCTGTCGGCGTCGCTGTACCTGCCGCTGAAGGAATCATTGCTGTGGCATGGCGTGGCAACGGCCTGCGGTGGCGTGCTGCTGGCCTGTGCGCATATCGGCAACCGGCGGGCACTGCACCAGCACCGGTAGCGCTGCGAAGATGCCGGCCAGCGGCCGGCACTACCGTCCGTTGGAAGCGCGGGCCGTCTGCGCCGCACCACCACCGGTAGTGCCGGCCGCTGGCCGGCGTCCCCGCCTCGTCAGAAGCGATAGCCCACTTCCGCGCCGACGATGCGCGGGCTGTCGACCGGGCCGTAGTAGTTGCCGTCGCGGCCGGACGCCAGGTTGTCGAAGATCAGGCCGTTGATGCGGCGCTTGTTGGTGAGGTTCTGCACGAACACGCGCGTGCTCCACGGCCCGCGCTCATAGCCCAACTGCGCGCCCAGCACCGCGACGGCCGGCTGGAACGCGCGGTTGCGTTCGTCCAGCGCACTGGAACCGGTGAACTGCGATTCCAACCGGGCATACAGGCCGGACTGGAACTGGTAGCGCGCCGCCAGATAGCCGGTGTAATGCGGGGTCAGCTTGACCCGCTTGCCGGCCAGGTTCTGGTCGACACTGACCCACAGCTTGGTGTACTTGGCATCGACATAGCCCACGTTGGCCATCAGGGTGAAGCCGGGCATCACGTCGAACACACCTTCAAGTTCCGCGCCGCGCGAACGGATCGACGCATCCGAGCCCACGTAGTCCGACGAGATCGGGCGGCCGTTGGCATCGGTGGCGACCTGGATCTCCTGCCAGTTGTCCGAAGTGATGTGGAACAGCGCACCGCCGATGTGGCCACGGCCACCGGCCAGGTTCATCTTGAAGCCCAGCTCATGGCTCCACATGCGTTCGGATTCATAGCGCAGCACCTTGTCGTTGACCACATCGCTCTGCGCTGCGGCCAGATTGAAGCCGCCCGGAATATAGCCCTTGGCCGAGGCCGCATAGAACGACAGATCGTCGGTGGCGTCATAGCGCAGCGACACCCGCGGCAGTGTGGCCGAGAAGGTATGCGCCAGCGCAGCATCGCGGTACAGCACGCGGCCGCCGGCACCCAGGTCCAGTGCACCGGCACGCTGCTCGGTGGAACGCCGCGCCTGCTCATGGCGCAGGCCCGCACTTGCGGTCAGTTGCGGAAGCGACGGGAAGGTGTAGCTGGCGGTGGCGAACACACTGTAGTCCTCCCCCTTCGAGGTCTGCCGCGGCGCCAGGTTGTAGCTGTCCAGCCCGCGCAGCGCAGGGCCGACGAACGTACCCAGGATCGAATCCTTGCTGTTGCGGTAGGTGGACACACCGGCCATCCAGGTCAGCGCCTGGTCACTGGGCGAACTGAAGCGCGCCTCGGCCGTCCATTCATTCTTCCGGTCGTAGATGCGGCCTGCCAGTGCCGGGCTCTGGGTCATGTCGAAGTCGTAGCCGGCCGAGGTCACTTCCTCATTCCGCCAGGAGGCGGCCACGTCAAGCGTGCCGGCCTGCAGCTGCCATTGCGCGCTCAGGCCCGCCACCGACTCGTCCTTCCCGGTGCGCTTGGGTGCGTCATTGATGTAGGTGAAATCACCGGCGCGACGGCCGCCGTTGAGCGAGCTGCCGTAGGTGCGGTTGTACAGGCCGGTATCCAGCGGCAGGTACTCGTACTCGAACATGCCCGGCGCGCGGGTGCGAAGATGGTAGGCCAGTGCATTCACCGAAACATAGTCGCTCGGCCGCCAGCGCAGCTTGCCCTGCAGGTAGCCCTCGCCCACCCTGCCGCGCGCACCGGAGGGCGTGAGGTTCTTCAGGTAGGCATCCTCGTCCGAGCCCATGAACGCCACCGAGCCGGACAGGCGGCCATCGCGGCTCAACGGGCCGGCCAGGAAGCCATCCAGTGCCGTGCCGTTGCCATTGCCGAACCAGGTACTGCGCACATTGAGTTCGCCTTCGCGCGCATCGGCCGGCCCCCGCGTGCGCACCAGCACCAGGCCGGACTCGCTGTTGGCCCCATACAGCGTGCCCTGCGGACCGCGCAGCACCTCCACCGACTCGACCCGGTTGAGCACGGCATTGCTCAGTTCACGGAACGGAATGCCATCGATATAGACCGACGCACGGTTGACCAGGAACGGATTGGACTCGATGCCGCGGATCGAGATGAACATGTTGCTCAGCTGGCCCATCGCATTGAACTTCACGTTCGGGGCGAGCTTGTCGAGGTCACGGAACTCGGTGACACCGGCCTCCTTCAGCGCTTGCCGATCAAGCACGGTGACCGACAGGTCGCTCTTCAGGTACGGGGTATCGCGCTTGGAGCCGGTGACACGGACACCGTCAAGCGTGGCCGGGTCGGCCTGCTGGGCAAGCGCGGGCATGGCAGGAATGAGCAGGGATGCCGCAACAAGGGCGGCAGCAGGCGTGGACGACTTCAACGGACGGACCTCAACGGATGGAAAGGCGGACGCGCGGGCGGCGGCAGCGCGGGTCAAGAGTGTTATCCTGTAACATTCGTGCCATCCCGCCACTCCATTCGCGGCAGCGCCGCTCCATTTCCGGATCCGTGATGCCCGCCCTCGCCGACCAGTTGCTGCGCGAAACCGGCTCCCAGCCAGCGGCCGCCCACGTCAACCCGGACGGGGCGGTGGTCCTGCTGCGCCACCGCTTCGAGGCCAACGAAGGCGAAATGGGGCATCCGCAGCAACTGCGCCTGGGCATGGCCATGGCCGGCGGGGGTTGGCTGCAGCAGCGCACGCTCAACGGCGTGCTGCAGGCACCGTGGCGACCGGGCCAGTTCAACCTGGTCCTGCCTGGCGACAGCGGCACCTACGCCAGCCCCGCCGTCGACGTGCTCGGCATTGCCATCGACACCCGCGCGTACCCGCACGCGCGGGCGCTGCAGCAGCTGCAGCCGCTGGCGGCGCGGCTTCACCAGGATCCGGTGGTGGCCTCGGTGCTGCAGGCGCTGTGGTGCAGCGCGCAGGCCGGTGCGTGCCTGCCCGGTTTTCTCGAACACGGCGCGCAGGTGCTGCTGCATCGCCTGGGCCAGCTTGCCGGCCAACGGCGCGAGGTGGTTGGCACGGCCACGCCGCTGTCGGCACAACGGCTGCTGCAGTTGAAGGACTACATCGATGCACAGCAGGGCCAGCCGCTGGGCGTCGTCCAGTTGGCTGCCGCCGTGCAGATGCAGCCGTCCAGCTTCAGCCGCGCCCTGCGCGCCGCCACCGGGCTGCCGCCGTACGCGTTCCTGACCCGGCACCGCATGCACTGGGCCCGTGCCGCACTGGCACAGGGCCGCACCGTCACCGACGTGGCCCTGGCCAGCGGATACGCCAACCCCAGCAAGTTCAGCGCGGCCTTCCGCCGTGTGCTTGGCTGTTCGCCCTCGGCCTGGATCGCGCAGGCGCGCAGCCGCTGATCCGGATCGCCGCTGTGCAGCACCGGCCAACCTTACAGACCGGTAATGTCCAGGTCAGGCCATCGAAAGGTGCCGGCCTCCACCCTGAGGGCCACAGTCCCCACAGGTGCTCCGCAATGATCCGTTCCCTGCTGCGTCCCGCCCCGCTCATGCTGATGCTGGCCGGCCTCGCCATCGCGCCACTGGCGCTGGCCCATCCCAGCCTGCTGCGGGCCACGCCGGCCGCCGATGCCACCGTGGCCCCGGCCAGCCAGATCGAGCTGCAGTTCAGTGAGAAGGTGATGCCGCGTGCCACCCGCATCGAGCTGAGCATGGACCACGGCCGCATGAAGATGGCCATGCCGACCACCGCGCAGGAGGTCTCCGAAGACGGCCACACCCTGCGCGCGCGCTTCGGCAAGCCGCTGCCCGCAGGCCGCTACGCACTGCAATGGCGTGCAGTCGGCCAGGACAGTCATCCGGTCACCGGCACCTACCGCTTTACCGTGAAGTAAGGCCGCGCTTGTGGTCGAGCTCTCGCCGTATGGGCTGAGGCTGGCACTGTATGTGGCACTGATGCTGCTGTTCGGGCGCACGCTGTTCGTGCGCCCGGTGCTGCCGCGCGTCGCCCTGCTGGCGATGACCTTCATCGCGCTGCTGCTGGTGGCCGTCGACGCGCTGACCCGGCTTTCCGGCGTGCTCGGCATCGCGCCAACCGACATCGATGGCGCGACCGCACACTGGTTCCTCACCGGAACGCCGGTGGGCCAGGCAGGCCTGCTGCGGGGTGCGACCCTGCTGGCGATGCTGCCGCTGCTGGCGATCAACCGCCCATTGCAGGGCCGATGGCGTGCCGCGCTGATGCTGCTGTCGGCGGTCGCGTTGGCCAGCCTGGCCTGGAACGGCCATGCCGCCGCCGGTGACGGCCCCGGCGGCACGCTGCGGCTGATCGCCGGCCTCGCGCATCTGCTGGCCGCGGGCGCCTGGGTGGGCGCGATCGCCGCCCTGCTGCAACTGGCGCTGCGTCCCCAGGGCGTGGGCCTGCGCGAGCGTACCCATGCACTGTGGCGGGCGGCGCACGGCTTCGCCCTGCCCGGCACGCTCATCGTCGCGACGCTGGCGATGACCGGCACCTATACCTATGTCGATCTTGGGGGATCGGTGCAGACCCTGGCCGGCACCACACATGGACGCTGGCTGCTGCTCAAGCTGGCGCTGGTGGGCGGCATGCTGGCGCTGGCCGCATTGCATCGCTGGCGGCTGGTACCCGCGCTGGCGGTGTCCATCCGCGGCGGCTGGCAGCCGCGCCCATTGCGCGCCCTGCGCCACAGCCTGGCCTGCGAGTCGGTGCTGGTGCTGCTGGTGCTGGCCTGCGTGGCGGTGCTGGGCACATTGGATCCGCTGGCATGAGCGGCCCGGCCCGATGCAGGCGCAAGCTGCGATGATGGGCGCACCATGAAACTGCTGATCATCGAAGACGAACCCAAGACCGGCAACTACCTGCGCCAGGGCCTGATCGAAGCCGGCTACGTGGTCGACCTGGCCTGCAATGGTGTCGATGGACTGCATCTGGCCGGCACCGGCGAGTACCAGCTGGTCATCCTCGACGTGATGCTGCCCGGGCTGGACGGCTGGAACGTGCTGTCGCGGCTGCGCGCGGATGGCTGGCCGCTGCCGGTGCTGTTCCTTACCGCACGCAGCAGCATCGCCGACCGGGTGCAGGGGCTGGAGCTGGGCGCCGACGACTACCTGGCCAAGCCCTTCGCCTTCGCCGAGCTGCTGGCACGCGTGCGCACCCTGCTGCGCCGAGGCCAGGCGTTGCCGCAGGCCGAGCGCATCGTCATCGCCGATCTGGTGGTCGATACGCTGCGCCGCCGGGTGGAGCGGGCTGGCCAGCGCATCGCGCTCAGCCAGAAGGAATACACCTTGCTGGAACTGCTGGCGCGCCGCCAGGGTGAAGTGCTGCCCCGCTCGCTGATCGCCTCGCAGGTGTGGGACATGAACTTCGACAGCGACACCAATGTGATCGATGTGGCCATCCGCCGCCTGCGCGCGAAGATCGACGACGGGTTCGACGCCAAGCTGATCGTGACCGTGCGCGGCATGGGCTATGTACTGGAAGCGCCGGAGGACGGCGCTGCGCGCGACGGATGAGCCTGCGCCGTTCCATGGCGGTGCGGTTGACGGTGCTGTTCGCCATCGTGGCCACGGCGGTGCTGGCGGCGCTGGGCATGGCGATCTATGTCAGCGCCCGCCACGATCTGGTCGCGCAGGATTTCATCGAACTGGAGAACAAGGTGGCGCTGATCAATGATCTGGCCAGCCGTGGACCGGCCGATGCACGCGCGCAGCGACTGGCCGAAGCACTGGGCCACCATCCCGACATCGCCTTCCATATTGCCGATGATCGCGGCGGCGTGTTGTTTTCCACGGCACCGGCACTGCTGCGCGAACATGCCCGCCTCCAACCCGTCGATACGGTACCGCGCCGGCATGACTGGACGCTTGCCGACGGCCGCTGCATGCATGCCCTGCACCTGCGCCAGACCCTGGCCGACGGCAGCCAGCTGGTCACCCTGCTGGCCATCGACGATGCCCGCCATGCCGCGTTCCTGCAGCGCTTCCGCCATCTGCTCGCCAGTGCGATCGTCGCCGCTGCGGTGGCCAGCAGCCTGCTCGGCGGCTACGTGGTACAGCGCACGCTGCGCCCCCTGCGCACGCTGGCCGATGACGCCCGCGAGATCACCGCCGGGCGCCTGCAGCGGCGCTTGAGTGCACGCCGGGCGCCGGCCGAGCTGGAGCAGCTGGCGCAGGCCCTCAACGCCATGCTGGCCCGGCTGCAGCAGGATTTCGCGCGCCTCACCGAGTTCAGCGGCGACCTTGCCCACGAACTGCGCACGCCCATCACCAACATGCTGACCCAGGTTCAGGTGGTGCTGGCCCATCCACGCAGCAGCGAGGCCTATCGGGAGACGCTGGCCTCCTGTGCGGAAGAACTGCAGCAGCTGGCGCAGACCGTGGGTGACCTGCTGTACCTGGCACAGACCGAGACACCCGGTGTACTGCCTTCGCGCGAGCCGTTGGCGCTGGATGCGGTGGTGGATTCGCTGCTGGAGTTCTACGGGCTGCTGGCCGAGGACCGGCAGTTGACGCTGCGCCGCGACGGTATCGCGCGCGTCGATGGCAACCCGTTGATGCTGCACCGTGCGATCGCCAACCTGTTGTCCAATGCGTTGAAACACGCCCGCGCGGGAAGCGAGGTGCGGGTACGACTGGAACAGCGGGCTGGCCGGTGCAGGATCAGCGTGCACAACATCGGCACGCCGATTGCCGCCGAAGCGCTGCCGCGCCTGTTCGACCGCTTCTACCGTGGCGAGCGCAGCCGCCATGAAGGCGCCGGGCTGGGCCTGGCGATCACCCGCGCCATCGCCCAGGCCCATGGCGGCAGCGTCAGCGTTGCCTCGGATGAAACCGGCACCGTGTTCGAACTGCTGCTGCCGGGCGCAGCGGCCGGCACTACGGCGTCCGCTCGAACAGCGTCGCCACCCAGTCGATGAACACCCGCAATCGCGGTGAGGGCGTGCGGTTGCGCGGGTAGACCAGGTTCAGCGGGCTCGGCGTTGGCGGCATCTGCGGCAACAGTTCTACCAGCTCGCCCCGCGCAATGTACGGGTCCATGCGGTAACGCGGTGCCTGGATGATGCCCAGCCCCGCCAGCGCAGCGCCGAGGAACGCATCCGCACCGGACACCAGCACCCGTGCCGGCAACGGCACGTAGCGGATCTGCCCGTCCTGCTGGAACTCCAGGGGAATCAGCTGGCCAGTGGCGCTGGAACGATAGCCGACCATGGCGTGGCCGTCTTTCAGCGAGTCGATATCCACGGGCAGGCCCCGGGCCCGCACATAGTCCGGCGAGGCCACGGTAACCTCGCGCAGCAGCGTCAGCCGTCGCGCCGCCAGGTCGCTGTCGGCCAGCGCGCCGACCCGCACCGCCGCATCCACGCCTTCGCGCAGCAGGTCGACATAGCGATCTCCCTCACTGACGTCCAGCTCGATGTCCGGGTAGCGCTGCAGGAAGTCCGGCAGGTGCGGAAACAGCAGATGCCGGCCCAGCGTGCCATGCACCTCGATGCGCAGCAGGCCACGCGGTGGCACGTCACGGAACGCGGCCTCGGCGTCGTCCATGTCGGCGATCAGTCGCAGGCAACGACCGTAGAAGGCTTCACCCTCCAGGGTCGGTGCCACCAGCCGCGTGGTCCGGTTCAACAGGCGCACGCCCAAGCGCTGTTCCAGCGCCTTGATCGCGTCGGTCACCGTGGCCCGTGGCAGGCCAAGGTCCTCGGAGGCGCGGGTGAAACTGCGGCGCTCGACGATACGGACGAAGGCGCGCATGGCCGTAAAGCGGTCGATTGTTCGGCTGTCCGGATGGTGTGGGCTGATTATGCACGATTGTCCGCCGTGGGCAGGCGCCTTGGCGCATGCCAACCAAGGTTGGCATCTACCAGGGCACGGCACGCTGTTCGTCGCCCGTCTTGGTGGGCGATTGGCAACATGCCAACCAAGGTTGGCATCCACCCCGGTAGGCGCCCACCTTGGTGGGCGTTCCGCACGCGCCAACCAAGGTTGGCATCTACCGCGCCTCGCGGCGGCGGTGCACCCAGTAGTACAGCGTGGGCAGCACCAGCAGGGTCAGCAGCATCGCCGACAGCAGGCCGCCGATCACCACCACCGCCAGCGGCTTCTGGGTCTCGGCACCGATCGCGTGCGAAGTCGCCATCGGCAGCAGGCCGAACATCGCCAGCAGCGCGGTCATCAGCACCGTGCGCAAGCGCTGCAGCGAACCCTGCACCACAGACTGCAGCAGGTCCATGCCCTGTTCGCGCAGCTGGGCGAAGCGACTGAGCATCACCACCCCGTTCAACACGGCTTGCCCGAACAATGCGATGAAGCCGATCGCCGCCGACACCGACAACGGAATGCCGGTCAGCCACAGCGCCAGGATGCCGCCGATCATCGCCAGTGGCACGTTGGCCAGGATCAGCGCCGCACTGCTGATGTCCTTGAAGGCATCGAACAGCAGCACGAAGATCAGCAGCACCGACAGCGGAATCACCCAGCCCAGCCGCTTCATCGCACGCTGCTGGTTCTCGAACTCCCCGGACCACTCCAGCCGATAGCCCTCCGGCAGCTGCACGCTGGCGTCCACGCGCTTGCGCATGTCGGCCACCACGCTGCCCATGTCACGCCCGGCGATGAAAATGCTGACCGCCTTCACCCGTTGCGCGTTCTCGCGCGAGATGTTGATGGCGCCGCTGGCCATGCGGAACTCGGCCACGTCGGACAGCGTCACCGCATGGCCGTCACCGATGCCGACCGGCACCGTGCGCAGCCGTTGCAGGTCGCGGTCGGCGTCATCCAGGCGCAGGGTGATCGGGAACCTGCGGTCGCCCTCCCACAGCTCGCCGACCTGGCGCCCGCCCAGTGCGGTCTCGATCACTTCGTCGATGTCGCGCACATTCAGGCCATAGCGCGCGGCGCGGTCACGATCGATCTCGATCTGCAGCTGCGGCAACGCGCCGTCGCGGTCGATGAAGGCACTCTCCACGCCCTCCACGCCACGCACCTGGCCCAGGATCGCCTGCGCCTGCTGGTTCAACACGTCCAGGTCCGAGCCGCTGACCTTGATCACCACCTGGCCTTTGATCTGCGAGATGCTCTCCAGGATGTTGTCGCGCACCGGCTGCGAGATCGAGAATTCCGGCCCGGGTATGCGCTGCTCCAGCGTGCGCTGCAGGTCGCTCACCAGCTGCCGCTTGTCCACACCTTTCGGCCATTCCTTCTCCGGCTTCAATGCCACCAACGCCTCGATCTGGTTGGCGCCCTTGGCATCGGAACCATCTTCGGGGCGCCCCAGCTTGGCCACCACCGTCGATACCTGCGGGAACGTGCCGACCAGCTCGCGTATACGCCGCGACTGCTGCTGCGCCTCGGCCAGGCTGGTGCTGGGGTCGAGCGTGGCGGTCAGCCAGATCGACCCCTCGTCCAGCTCGGGCAGGAACTCCGAGCCCAGCCGGGTGCCCAGTGCCAGCGTAGCAACCAGCAGCGCTACCGCGGTCAGCACCACCGCGCGCGGGCGGGCCAGGGCACGCTCCAGCACCGGCCTGTACCACCCGGTCAAGCGGTCCATCAGCGGATTGCCGTCGCGCATGCGGTCGCGCCGCAGCCACCAGTAGCAGAACAGCGGCACCACGGTCAGCGCCAGGATCAACGCGCCAATCAGCGCCGACGTCACCGAATAGGCCATCGGCGCGAACATGCGGCCTTCCTGGCGCTGTAGGGTGAAGATCGGGATATGCGCGGCGATGATGATCATCATCGAGAAGAACGTCGGCCGCCCCACTTCCGATGCCGCCGACAGGATGGTGGAGAAGCGCGTCTTCCTGTCTGCCGTGGGTGGCAGCTTCGACAGCCGCGAGACGATGTGCTCGGTGACGATCACCGCACCATCGATGATGATGCCGAAGTCCATCGCCCCCAACGACAGCAGGTTGGCCGGCACGCCCCACAGATGCAGGCCAAGGAAGGTCGACAGCAGGGCCAGCGGCATCATGGCCGCCACGATCAACGCCGCGCGGGCGTTGTACAGGAACAGCCACAGCACCAGGAACACCAGCACTGCACCTTCCAGCAGGTTGCGGAACACCGTTTTCAGCGTGGTCGAGACCAGCCACGAGCGGTCGTAGAACGGCTCGATGCTGACCCCGGCCGGCAACTGGTTCGCCTCGATCTCGGCGATGCGCGCATGCAAGGCGTCGAGCACGTCGGACGGATTCTCGCCCTTGCGCATCAGCACCATGCCGAACACCGCATCGTCGTTGTCATCCTGCCCGACCAGGCCCTGCCGCGGCAGCCCGGTGTCGGCGACGCTGGCCAGGTCGCGCACCAGGATCGGCGTGCCGCCGCGCTGCCCGACCACCACGTTGCCGATGTCGGCCGGCGAGCGCATCAGGCCCACGCCGCGGATCAGGAACTGCTGCTGGCCACGCTCCACGTAGCCGCCGCCGGCATTCGAACTGCCCTTCTCCAGCGCCTCGGCGAACTCACCGAGGCTGATGCCGCGGTCGCGCAGCTTGTCCAGGTCCGGCTTGACCTGGAAGGTCCGCGCGAAGCCACCGAAGCTGATCACATCGGCCACGCCAGGGACGGTGCGCAGGCTGCGCTCCATCGTCCATTCCTGCACGGTGCGCAGCTGGGTCGAGGTCAGGTGCGGGCCTTTCAGCACGTAGCGGTAGATCTCGCCCACCGCCGAGCTCATCGCCTCCAGTTCCGGCGTCACCCCTTCCGGCAGCTCCACGCCCTGCAGGCGTTCCAGCACCTGCTGGCGCGCGAAGTAATCATCGGCCTTGTCATCGAAGGTCAGGATGATCATCGACAGGCCGAACTGGGTATGCGAGAACACCCGCACCGAATGCGGAATGCCGGACAGCGCCACCTCCAGTGGCATCGTCACCTCGCGCTCCACCTCTTCGGCGGCGCGGCCCGGGTGCAGCGAGACCACGGTCACCTGGGTGTCGGACACGTCCGGGAAGGCTTCCACCGGCAGCACGCGGAACGCGGCGATGCCCGCGCCGATGAACAACAGCAACGCCAGCATCACCATCAGCGGCTGGCGCAGGCAATAGGCAATCAGGCGATCAATCATGGGGCGGCGTGCCCCGTGCCGCTGCTGGCCGCCGTCGGCGCACTGTCGACCAGCTGCTGCAGCAGCAGGCCACCCTCGACCACCACCCTGCTGCCTGCCGCCAGGCCCTCACGCACCCACAGGCGGCCATCGCCCAGCTCTTCGGCGTGCACGGCGTGGCGCACGAAGCGGCCCTTGCCTTCCTCCACGAACACCACCTGCGTGCCGTTGATCAACAGCACCGCCGCATCGGGCAGCGAAACGCCGCCCTCGGCCGGCAGCGCCACCTGTGCGCGCACATACTGCCCGGCCTTGAATGCGCGCGTGCGGTTGTCCAGCTCGGCGCGGGCCTGCACCACGCGGCGCTCGCTGTCGACGAAGTCATCCACATGCTGCAGCGTGGCCTGCAGGGGTTTGCCATCGGCGCCGGGCACGCTCACCGGCATGTCGGGCTTCAATCGCCCGGCCAGGCTTTCAGGAATGTCCAGCAACAGCCACAGGCGATCCGGATCGCCGATCACCGCCAGCGGCTGTTCGCTGTCGGGGCTGACCGACATGCCCGGGCTCATCCGCCGTTCCACCAGCAGACCATCAATAGGCGCACGCAGCGGCAGGCGTTGATCGACGTGCTGGCCGTTGCCATACGCCTTGGCGAAGGCCGTTGCGCGCGCATGATCGGCCTGGCTGCCGGCGAAGTTGGCCTCGGCCTCGTCCAGCTCGCGCCCGGACGCCACGCCAGCGGCGTGCAGCTCGCGGGTGCGCTGCAGCTCCTTGCGTGCCTGCTGCAGTTCGGCACGGCCACGCGCGCCCTCGGCCTGGGCCTGGCCGAACTCGGGCGAGGTGATCCAGGCGATGACCTGGCCCACCTTTACCTGCTGGCCCGGCTGCACCTCGATGCGCGCGACCTGCCCCGGCAATGGCGTGCGCAATGCGCTGGAGCGGGTCTCATCCCAGACCACCCGGCCCGGCAGCTGCAGGCTGGCACTGGCACCGGCGGTCACCGCCTCGCTGCGCAGCACGTCCAGCTGGCGGCTGTCGGCCGGGAACTGGATCTGGCCGGCACTGACCTGTGGCGCATCTTCGCTATACGACGCCGGCTCGCGGCCACAGCCGCTGAGCAGGGCCAGTGCCAGCAACACCGGCAACAGCGCATGGCGCGCGCGCGGGCGATGGGCGACGGTTGGCTTCATCGGGACTCTCCTTCGGCAACGGATGTGGCGGCTTCCCAGCGCGCCAGGGCAATGGCATGGTCGGCACGCGCCTCGATCAGCGCGGCCTCGAAGTCGCGCCAGCTGCGGCGCGCATCCAGCAGGTCGGTCAGGCTGGCGGCGCCGCGGCGGTAGGCCAGCTCGATGCCCTGCACCGCCTTGCGCGCGGCGTCGGACTGCAGCCCTTCGTAATCGGTGCGGCGCTGCGCGGCAAACTGCGCGCTGGCCTGCAGCTGGTCCAGTTCGGCGCGCGCTTCGTGCTGCAACACCTGCAGTTCCAGTGCCGCACTGTCCCGATCTGCCTCGGCGCGCTGGATGGCACCGCGTGCGCGCGACGGTCCACCCAGCGGAATCGTCAACGACACCCCCCAAGTGACACCGCTGATGTCGGTCGGCTCACGCTCGGCCTCCACCCCCAGCTGGATGTCGCGATGGCGCTCGCTGCGGGCCAGCGCCACACCGGCGTCGGCCGCGGCGAGGCGCGACTGTGCGGCACGCAGATCGGCACGCTGCTGCGGATCGAACGCACGCGTGTCAGCCACACTGCGCGTGTCGGGCCACGGGTCGTCGGCACTGAGACTGCTGCTGTCATCGCTGCCGAGCAGCAGCCCCAGCGCGTGCCGGGCGTCGCGCAGATCCAGCGCCGCCTCGCGCGCGGCATCGGCCACGGCAAGGTCGTCCACCGCCAACCGCGCACGATCCACCGGTGCCATCGCCCCGGTTGCGACCTGCTTGTCCGCCGCCGCCATCTGTTCGCTCGAACTCTGGCGGTTGGCCTCGGCAATCTGCGCCCGCTCCTGCGCGCTCTTCAGGCCGAAATAGGCCTCGTGCAGCGCCACCTGCTGGCGGCGTCGGGTATCGAGCATTTCCAGCCCGGCCACCTGCAGCAACGCGTCCGCCTGGCGGATGCGCAGCGCTCGCTTGCCACCATGCTCCCAGGTCCAGCCCACACCCAGCGTGCTGTCCACCCGCTTGTCCTGCCAGCGGCCGGGGCCGATGCCATGCTTGGGGCTGATCTTGCTGCTGCCGATCGACAGCTCGGCTGCGGGCCGCAGGGCGGCGGTCTGCGCATCACCCTGTACACCGCGCAGCTCCAGTGCCGCCGCACGCAGGTCCGGGTTGTGCGCCTCCATGGCGCGCTGCGCGTCCGCCAGGGACAGCGCCGAAGCTGTGGGCGCGCACGCGAGGGCGGCCAGCACAGCCGCAAGTCGAAGGGAGAAATTCATGCGCGTCACGGTAAGGTGACGCACTTGCGCCAAACTTGCCCCAACCTTGCACGAAGCTTGCAATGCGAATCCTGCTGATCGAAGACGATGCCGCCCTGGCCGATGGGCTGATCCGCGCCCTGCAGGGCGCCGGGCATCTGTGCGACCACCTTTCGCGCGGGCTGCATGCGCCGGCCGCGCTGGCCAGTGCGCCGTATGATGTGATGGTGCTCGATCTGTCGCTGCCCGATGTCGATGGCCTCGACCTGCTGTCGCGGTTGCGCAACGACGGTGTCACCCTGCCGGTATTGATCCTGACCGCGCGCGATGGCGTCGACGACCGCATTCTGGGGCTGGACCGCGGTGGCGATGATTACCTGGCCAAGCCTTTCGCACTGGGTGAGCTGGAAGCGCGGCTGCGTGCGCTGTCACGCCGCCGCAGCGATGCACCGGCGCAGAAGCGGCTGGGCCGGTTGTGCTTCGACAGCATCCGCAACGAGGCGCAGGTGGATGGCCAGCGTGTCGAACTGACCGCGCGTGAGCTGGCGCTGGTCGAGGCGCTGATGCAGCATCCCGGCCGCACCGTCACCAAGCAGCGCCTGTTCGATGCGCTGTACAGCTGGGACCACGAGGCCAACCTGTCGGTGATCGAGGTGCATGTCAGCCGCCTGCGCCGCAAGCTGGAACAGGCGCGTGCCGGCGTTGGCATCCGCATGCTGCGCGGCCTCGGCTACCGGCTGGAGGCCGGCGGTGACTGAGCGCGTGCACAGCCTGCGTGGCCTGCTGCTGCGGCGCCTGTGGTTGCCACTGCTGGTGCTGATGCTGTGTAGCGCGGTGGGTTCATTCGCACTGGCGCGCTTCTACGCCGGCCAGGTCTACGACCGCTGGCTGCTGGACTCGGCGATGTCGTTGTCCGAACTGGTGGAGGTGCAGGATGGACGCGCCTCGATCGAGATCACGCCGGCGGTGTCGCGCATGTTCACGTGGGACACCACCGATGAAGTGCATGGCGAAGTGGTCGATGCCGGAGGCGGACGCCTGTATGGCGACCTGCCCGAAGCATTGCCGCGCCCCGCCGTTGCCGCCGGAGGTGATGGCGAGGCCGTCTACTACGACGCGCGACTGCGTGGGCAGCCGGTGCGCATGGTCGAAGTAGTGGTCAGCGCCGGGCCCGGCCACGAGATCCGCTTGCGGGTGGCTGAAACGCTGCGCAAGCGCCACCGGCTGGAACGCAAGCTGCTGATGACCAGCATCCCGTTCCAGACCGCGATCCTCGCGCTGGCCGCGTGGCTGGCGTGGTCGGGTACCGGCGCCGCCGCGCGGCATGCCAACCAAGTGGCGCGGCGATTGGCCAGCCCGCGCCCCGACCCGCTGGCGCCGTTGGAGCCCGCGCAGGAGGCGCCGCGCGAACTGTGGCCGGCGGTGGAGGCCTACAACGCGCTGCTGCAGCGCCTGGACGCGATGCAGGCCGCGCAACGGCGCTTCGTCAGCAATGCCGCGCATCAGCTGCGCACGCCATTGGCGGCGATGCAGGTGGAGCTGGAGAGTTCCTTGCGCCAGCATGATCCGCAGGCGCAGCAGCTGGCGTTGTCCGGCACGCTCGCCGGGCTGGCGCGGCTGCAGCACCTGGTGAACCAGCTGCTGATGCTGAGCCGTTCCGAAGATCCGCAAGGCAGCGCGTTGCCGCTGCAGCCGGTGGATCTGGCGGTGCTGGCGCGCGGTGTGGTGGAGCGCTATGCGGACAGGGCGTTGGCCGCAGGCGTAGACCTGGGTTACGACGGGCCCGACGAGGGCGTGTCGATCGCGGGTGATCCTCAGCTGTTGCGCGAAGCGCTTGGCAATCTGCTGGACAATGCGCTGCGCTATGGCAGCGTGCGCGGGGTGATCACGCTCGGCCTGCAGCAGAACGCCGAAGGCGTGCAGGTGTGGGTGGACGACGACGGCGCCGGCATCGTCGAGGCCGAACGCGGGCGTGTCACGGAACGTTTCTACCGGGCCAGCAGCGAAGGCGACGGCTGCGGACTGGGGCTGGCGATCGTGGCAGAGATCGCACAGCGGCATGATGCGGCATTGGTGATCGATACCGCCCCGATCGGTGGCGCGCGGGTGGGATTGCAGTTCCGCTGCTGGTAGATGCCCACCTGGGTGGGCGCTTTCGCTCTCCCGCGTGCCAACCAAGGTTGGCACCCACCAAAGGCAGGTAATGCCGACGCGGGTATGGAAAAGATTAAAAAAGGTAGATGCCCACCTTGGTGGGCGCTTTCGCTCACCCGCGTGCCAACCAAGGTTGGCACCCACCAAAGGCAGGTAATGCCGACGCGGTGGGGCTGCGGTTTCGCTCCGGTAGATGCCCACCTTGGTGGGCGCTTTCGCTCACCCGCGTGCCAACCAAGGTTGGCACCCACCAAAGGCGCGGTAATGCCGACGCGGTGGGCGCTCTTGCTCTCCCGCGTGCCAACCAAGGTTGGCACCTACCCAGGGCGCGGTGATGCAGGCGGACGGGGTCAGCCCCCAATCACCGGGTCATCGAATACGGCGCCTGCGCGCCCTGCCCCGGCCAGTCCTTGTTCGGCTCGGCCTGCATGCTGAAGCGCAGTTCGCCACCGGCCAGGATCTCGTCGTGGCGCAGGAACGTGCGCGGCAATGGCGTGCCGTTGAGGCTCACGCTACCCACATAGGTGTGCTTGTCGTCCAATCCGTCGGCCACGATGGTGAAGGTCTTTCCGTTCGGCAGGCGCATCGCGGTCTTCGGCAGGAACGGGCAGCCCAGGATGTACTCGCCCGAGCCCGGCGCCACCGGATAGAAGCCCAGCGCGGTGAACACGTACCACGCCGACATCTGGCCGACGTCATCGTTGCCCGCCAATCCATCGGGGCGATCGGCATACTGGGTGTCCATGATCTGCTTCAGGCGCGCCTGGGTGCGCCACGGCTGGCCAGCGTACGAATACAGGTAGGCCACGTGGTGGCTGGGCTCGTTACCGTGCGCGTACCAGCCGATCAGGCCGGTGATGTCTTCCATGTGCTCGAAAATGGACGGATCGACCTTGGCGTTGAACACTTCATCCAGCCGCGCCAGCAGTTTGTCGCTGCCCCCGTGCGCAGCGGCCAGGCCGGCCACGTCCTGCGGCACATACCAGGAATACTGCCAGGCATTGCCTTCGGTGTAGTCGGTGCCGTAGCCGCTGGCACTGGGGTCGAACGGCGTGCGGAAGCTGCCATCGCGCTTGCGTGCGCGCATGAATCCGGTGTCCTTGTCGAAGGCGTTGCGCCAGTTGCCGGCGCGCTTGTCGAAGGTGGCCGCAACATCGGTCTTGCCCATCGCCTGCGCCATGCGCGCGATGGTCCAGTCGTCGAAGGCGTACTCCAGCGTCTTGCTGGCCGCTTCGCCTTCCTCGTCGATCGGCACATAGCCCAGCTCGCGGTACTGCGCGATGCCGTCATAGGGACCGTAGTTCGCGGTCTCGACC
Source organism: Stenotrophomonas sp. CC22-02 (assembly GCF_004365115.1). Classification (NCBI taxonomy): domain Bacteria; kingdom Pseudomonadati; phylum Pseudomonadota; class Gammaproteobacteria; order Lysobacterales; family Lysobacteraceae; genus Stenotrophomonas; species Stenotrophomonas sp. CC22-02. Next base: position 1,939,220 of record NZ_SOCO01000001.1, read on the forward strand.
ATCGCCTTCAGTGCCTTGTCGGCATCGAAGCCGCGGATGCCCTTCACGTAGGCATCGGCGATCACCGGCACCGCGTGGTAGCCGATCATGCACCAGTCTTCCAGGCCGTGGAACGACCACACCGGCAGCATGCCGTAGGGGCTGTGGTCGTGGTGGGCGAGCATGGAATTGACGAAGTCGCTGTTGCGCTTCTCCGGCTGCACCAGGGTCAGCAACGGATGCAGCGCACGGTAGGTGTCCCACAGCGAGAACGTGGAATAGTGGGTGTAGCCCTCCGCCTTGTGCACGGCGTTGTCCGGGCCGCGGTAGTGGCCGTCGGCATCCATGAACAGCGTCGGCCCCAGCATGGTGTGGTACAGCGCGGTGTAGGCACTGCGGCGTGCATGTTCCGGGGCATCGATATCGAGCACCGACAGCGCCTGCGTCCATTCCTGCTTGGCCTGCGCGCGCACCCGGTCGAAATCGAAGTCGGCCACTTCGGCGTCGAGGTTGGCGATGGCGCCGGCCTCGCTGACCGGCGAAATGGCCACCTTCACCACCAGCGGTGCGTCCAGCTTGCCGAAGGCGAACGTGCCGACCAGCTGCCGGCCCTCGATCTGCGCACGCTGCGCCGGGTCCTTCTCGCCCGGCGGCGGGAAGCCCTTGTAGACGATATCCTGCTCGGTGTTGTGCAGTTCATGCCCGGCCAGCGGACGCGAGAAACGCATCGCGAAGTACAGCTGGCGGCCCGGTGCCCAGCCGCGGGTTTCGCGGAAGCCGGTCACCGTGCCATCGGCGCGCACCCGCACCCGTGACCACAGCACCTTGCCCGGGTAGTCGTACATGCTGGTGCGCATGTCCAGCAGCACCTTGGCGTCGGCGCCCTTCGGGAACGCATAGCGATGCACGCCCACGCGCGCACTGGTGGTCAATTCGGCGCGCACCTTGTAATCGTCCAGGGTGACCGCGTAATAGCCCGGCTCGGCCCTCTCATCGTCGTGGCGGAACCGCGAGGCATAACCGCTCCGCGGCTTTTCCGGATCGCCGCGCTCCAGCCCCGGCGTGCCGGTGAACGGCATCAGCAGGATGTCGCCCAGATCGGAATGACCGGTACCGGACAAATGCGTGTGCGAGAAACCGACGATGCTGCTGTCGTCGTAACGGTAGCCGGCCGCCCAGCCATAGGCCTTCTCGCGCGGCTGGATGCGCGTGTCCGGGCTGAGCTGGACCATGCCGAACGGCACCGTGGCACCGGGATAGGTGTGGCCTTCGCCGCCGGTACCGATGAACGGGTCGACCGCCGCGTAGGCGCGCTCTGCAGCGGATTTCGGCGTGGCGGCCAGGGCGGCACCGGAAGCCAGCATGGCAGTGGCGGCAACGGCGATCAGGAAACGACGGTCCAGCGTGGGCATCGGCATTTGGATCGATTCAGGCGATGGCCGATGCTAGCACCGGCATTCAGGCATCGCATGTTGCGCTGCGGCTGAATGAATCCAAAGGCGACAGAAGTTGTCCGATTTCCTATGCAACTAATTGCATGGTTTGGGTCGTTGACGCTCACCAGACTGGTGTCAAGCCCAAAAGCGGCCCGAGAAGGTGCCCTGCGACATCCCCGGTCGTAACGTGACCGTTATCGCACTTTGCGCCGACGGGGCAGGAAAGCGCACCGGAATCACTTTGTCTTCACGCAATCTCAGCGCTTCATTCACACCGACGAAGTGAATGCGGTTCCTTTCCTGAAGTTCGATACCCACAGGAGTTCCGTCATGAAGATCGCCGTTCGTCGTTCCCCTACCCTGCTTGCACCGTGCCTGCTGGCCGGTGCGCTTGCTTTGTCTCTCAACACGCACGCGGCCATTGTGGACAATGGTGCCACTCACACTATTCTGCCTGGCGACCCGCTGGACGGATGGCTCGTCCGCAATGGCGCTACGCTGATTCTCGCGTCTGGCGCTACCGCCAATGGGATAAGTGTCAATACACAGAGCCACCTGCAGATGACCAATGCGGATGTTGCCGGCGGAAGGTTTGAGGCCATAGGCCTCAGTAGCTCGTCCGCGACAATCATCGGCAGCCGCATCGTCTCTGATGGCTCAGTGGGATTGACAGCTGGCAGCAACTTTATCAATCCGACACGCCCCGCATCTAGCGTCTCCGTCGCTTCGTCCTACATCTCTGGGTTCAGAGCCGGAATCGTTCTTGCAGGGCACAGCGATTTGATGCTGGCCAACTCCACGGTGGAGGGCAGGCGCGAGGGGACCGGCGGGGACACGGATGGCAATGGCCTCAATCTCTATCAGGGGACCGCCAATATCATGCAGGGCAGCATTGTGCGCGGAGAGCAGCACGGTGCACTGGTTCGCTCAGATCAGCTGGCCGGCAAACCTGATGGACCTTCGGTGCTGATCGTGGATGGCTCTCGTATGGAAGGCACTTCGGGAAGTGCAGTTTATGTCGGCTCTGAAGGCATCAAGGACACTGATGTTGACATCACGCTGCGCAACGGCGCCGAGCTGGTCGCCGGCAACGGCGTCCTGATCGACATCCAGCCCAACACCAGCACCCCGGCACTGAAGGTCCACGCCGACGTGGATGTCAGCAACAGCCAGTTGCGCGGCGACATCCGCGCCGGTACCGGCGCCACCGGCTCGCTGGCACTGCGCGACAACGCATCGCTGGTCGGTGGCATGACCGGGGCAATCGACGTTGCGCTCAGCCAGGGCGGCCAGTGGCAGCTCAACAAGAACAGTGATGTAGCCAACCTGGCCGTCGAAAACGGTGGCGTGGTCGCCCTCGGCGACGGCTCGGCCTTCCACACCCTCAACGTGGCCGGCAACTTCACCGGCAACGGCGGCACCCTCGCCTTCAACACCGTGCTGGCCGGCGATGATGCGGCCACCGACAAGTTGATCATCGGCGGCGACACCAGCGGTACCGCCAACGTGCGCGTCAACAACGTGGGCGGTGCCGGTGCGCAGACCAACCAGGGCATCCAGCTGATCCAGGTCGGCGGCGCGTCCAATGGCCAGTTCAACCTGGCCGGCCGTGCCGTGGGTGGCCAGTACGAGTACTTCCTGTTCAAGGGCACCGGTGCCGACGGCAACTGGTACCTGCGTTCGCAGCTGCCGACCCAGCCCGACCCGTGCGATGTGGACCCGACCCTGCCCGAGTGCAACCCGGACATTCCGGACCCGGTGCTGCGCCCGGAACCGGGTGCCTACCTGGCCAACCTGCAGGCCGCGCAGACCATGTTCCGACTCGGCTACCACGACCGCCACGCCGGCCAGAACGGCGGCCGTGCCTGGGCACGGGTGGACGGCTCGCGCAATGGCTTCGATGCCATCAGCCGCCAGCTCGACATCCATGGCAACAGCCAGGCGCTGACCGTCGGCGCCGATCTGTGGCGTCATGAATCGGGCAGCAGCGCGGGTGTGATGCTGTCCAGTGGTAATGCCAGCAGCACCTCCACCAATGAACTGAGCGGCTACTACGCGCGCGGCAAGGTGAAGGGCGAAGCGCTGGGTATCTATGGCACCTGGCGTGGCGGCAACGGTGCCGACCCCTATGCAGGCTTCTATGTGGATGGTTCGCTGCAGCGCGCGCAGTTCCGCAACCGCGTGGAAGGCATCGGCCTGGCTGCCGAGCGCTACGACAGCCGGGCATGGCAGGGTGCGGTGGAAACCGGCTACGCGTTCCGCGTGGGCGGCGCCAGCAATGGCGGCCTCTATCTGGAGCCGCAGCTGCAGGTGGGCTACAGCCGCTGGGACAGCAACCGCCACACCGAAGCCAACGGCACGGTAGTGGGCGCCGAGAACGCCAACGGCCTGTTCGGCCGTGCGGGCCTGCGCCTGTCCGGCGTGACCCGCTGGGGCAACGGTGCGGCGGAAGTACAGCCCTACCTCGCCGCCAACTGGCTGCATACCCGCGCCGAATCGCAGATCCGCATGGATGACGAGCGGGTGGATGCACGCATCCCGCGCAGCCGTGGCGAGTTCAGCGGCGGTGCCTCGGTGAAGTTCAGCAACGGCATCGGCGCCTGGGGCGGCCTGTCGCTGCAACGGGCCAGCGGCTACCACCAGACCAGTGCGCAGGTGGGTGTCAGTTACAGCTGGTAATGCGTCGTCTTCGGCCCGCCGCCAGTTCGATCGAGGGCTGATAACGGGGCGAGAGGTGTGGCCGTTGAACAGGCGTTCGCGGCCATTGCATGGAAGGCGCGACAGGGAGGGTCGCGCCTGACATGATTTTGTAGGAACCTGATGTGGTGAATGATGTGATCTTTCGATCCTGCCGGTTTGGCAGAGACAATCAATGGGCGTTCGCAGCGTGACGTGTGCAGGATGGCGCCGCAGCGGGCATACCGCTGCCGGGATTGGAACCCCCGAAAAACAAAGAAGAGATTGCTCGACGTGATTACGGCGGGCGCTGCGTGTGGCCGTCAGGCCCTCCGGCTTTCTCTTTTTTGTCCGGGAGTTCCAAGCACGCATCGCCCGCCACCCTCGCGGTGGCCATCACACCCAGGGAGTTCCCCGCATGATCCACGAACGTCCGCTCAGCCCGGCCATGGAGTCGCTGCTCCATCGCATCGAACAGGCCTTCAACAGCGCCGAGGGCATGGCCATCCTCATCGGCGAGCAGTATGGCCCGGAGCCGAAACCGCCCGCGCCGATGGGCTACAACCCGAAGCAGATCGCCACCGCGATGATCATGCTGAGCCAGCACGGGCGCTGCCTGCTGCAGGCGCTGCGTGAGGAGGCGGAGAAGGTGACGCTTCATTGATCCCGACGGGGTTGAGCCGGCACTTGCCCGACGCTCTGGGCCGCCCTACCCTGCGCCCAGACCAGGGAGAGCCCGCATGGCCCGCCGCGCTGCACGATGGATCGCGATTGCAGGAATGATCGCCACCGCCTCTGCCGTCCATGCCGATCCGCCCCCACCGCCACCGGCCGTTGCCCGCACTGCGCAGGACGACTACACCATCCTGCGCCTGCTGGTCACCGACGATCAGGGCCGCCTGCTGCTGGAACACAACCGCAGCGGCTGGATGACGCCTGCCGTGCGCGCCAACCGCAGGCAGAGCGTGCAGGAAGCACTGCGGCAGCTGGCAACGGAGCTTGGCCTGCAGGTGTCACCGTTCACGCTGGCGGCCCTCTACAGCTATCGTTTCAACGAGGACCCGCCCGACCCAACGCACGACGCGGTATCGTTCCGGCAGCACTATCGCGCCACGCTACGCAGTGGACAGCCACCGGGCACGACCGCGGAAAAGCAGTACCGCTGGGTGAGCCGCGACGAAGCCGCTGCCCTGATTGGAATGCAGGCATTGCGCATGGAAACCCTGCAGGTACTCGACCACCCCGAATCACTGTGGGGCGGTGCCTTCGAGTTGTCGTTCAAGGGCGATGAAGCCACCGGCACCGAGCTGATCGAGCCGTTCTACCCGTTGCGCTAGCCTCGCGCGTAGCCGCGCCTAATCCGGCAGTGCCGCCTGCAGGGTTGCCAGGTCGGCACTGTCCAACGGCCGCACCACCCGTGCCACCTCGTGGCCGTCATGCAACAGCACGGCGGTCGGCCACAGCTTCACCTTGAACGCACGGCCCAGCGGCTTGCCCTTGCCATCTTCGATCTTCCAATGCACCAGATCGTTGGCATCGACGAAGGCCTGCAATGCCGCCTGCGCGGCCTGGCAGTGGCCGCACCACGGTGCGCCAAATTCCAGCAGTTGCCAGCCCGGCTGTGCTTCCACATCCGCATGGGCCGGCTCTGCCGAGAGGTGATCACGCATGAACGGCATGTGCGTTACGCCGCCAGCGCCTTCTGGATATCGGCCAACGGTGCGTTGGTCAGATCCTTGGCGATGTCACCCAGCAGGCGCGACTGAACTTCCTTGTGCAGCAGCGGGCGGATGCGGCCCAGCGTGGTCGGGTCGGCCACCAGCACCAGGTGTGCATAGCGGTTGTTCAAGGCATCGTCGTTGAGCTGCTCGGCGACCTGCTTGGCGAAGGTGGCTTCATTGAGCTGCGAGATCGACATGTCTTTCGGCACCGCGCCGGCCGGCCCCTGCCCCGAGATGCCCTGCTCGCTGATGTCCTGCAGGCGCAGCTCACCTTCCTGCTTCAAGGCCAGTTGATGCTCGCTGCCGACGTTGGTGAACACACGGGCCGAGCCGCCATCGGCGACGATGATGAGGGTGCCTTCGGGAATGCGACGGGTCATGCGATGTTCCTTGTGGAGTGCGTTCACCTGCACCGTAGCCAGCCGTGCGTGAGCGGCGCGGCCACAGTTCGTTCAACGCATGTCATCGCAGACGCGCTGCAGATGAACAGGCGTGATGGAACACAGCGTGCAGCTCAGCCTGCTTCGCTGCACGCTCACGCCGATGCCGTTATGATGAACGGATGATCGACACGACCCACTACGTGACGGGCGCACCTGTTACGTGGGAAGCACTGCCGACCGGCGCTTCGCTTGCCACGCATGTTCCCGCCCTGCATTTCCATCGCCTCGCGCTGGATCCTGGCGGCTGACGCTCGCAGGCCCTTCTGCCTGCACTCCCCACGCTGATGTGACACCCGGCCGCTGACTGCGCTGCCGCGGTGATCCCGTTTCCGTGTTTCCGCCCCTGCGGCGGTGCCGTGCCGTGCGCGTGGCATCGCGCCTGCGCCTGTTCCCGGAACACACCCCATCGCTCATTCCCCCACCTGACAGGGAGCCTCCATGCAGGACACCCCCGATTCACATGCTCATTTCGGCTGGTTCAAACGCCGCCGCCACCTGAAGGTCGATGAGATCACCGTTGTCGACAAGCCCATGCTCAAGCGCGCCGTCGGCGCCGCTGCACTGGGCAATGCCATGGAGTGGTTCGACTTCGGTGTGTACGGCTACCTGGCCGTCACCATCGGCCAGGTGTTCTTCCCCTCCAGCAATCCCACCGCACAGGTGATCGCGGCCTTCGCGACCTTCACCGTGGCATTTCTGGTGCGGCCGCTGGGCGGCCTGGTGTTCGGCCCGCTGGGCGATCGTTACGGCCGCCAGAAAGTGCTGGCGTTCACCATGATCCTGATGGCGCTGGGCACCTTTGCCATCGGCCTGATTCCCTCCTATGAGCGCATCGGCATCTGGGCGCCGGTGCTGTTGCTGCTGGCGCGCGTGGTGCAGGGCTTTTCTACCGGCGGCGAGTATGGCGGGGCAGCCACCTTCATCGCCGAGTACTCCACCGACCGCAACCGCGGCCTGATGGGCAGCTGGCTGGAGTTCGGCACGCTGGGCGGCTACATCGCCGGCGCCGGCACAGTGACCGCACTGCACATGCTGCTGAGCAGCGAGCAGATGCTGGACTGGGGCTGGCGCATTCCGTTCCTGGTGGCCGGCCCGCTGGGCCTGCTCGGCCTGTACATGCGCATGAAACTGGAGGAAACCCCGGCGTTCCGCGCCTTCGCCGAGGAAGCGGAGAAGCGCGAACATGACCGGCCGGGGCTGGGCGCACTGTTCCAGGTGCACGGCCGCCAGCTGCTGGTGTGCATGGGCCTGGTGCTGGTGTTCAACGTCACCGACTACATGCTGCTGACCTACATGCCCAGCTACCTCAGCGTCACCATGGGCTACGCCGAGAGCAAGGGCCTGCTGCTGATCATCATCGTGATGCTGGTGATGATGCCGCTGAACATCGTCGGCGGGTTGTTCAGTGACAAGCTGGGCCGCCGCCCGATGATCATCGGTGCCTGCATCGCGCTGCTGGTGCTGGCGGTGCCGTGCCTGCTGCTGGTGGGCAGCGGCAACGACTGGATGATCTTCCTCGGCCTGATGCTGCTGGGCCTGGCGCTGGTGTGCTTCACCAGTTCGATGCCGTCCACGCTGCCGGCGCTGTTCTATACCCCGGTTCGCTACAGCGCGCTGTCGATCGCCTTCAACGTGTCGGTGTCGCTGTTCGGTGGCACCACGCCGCTGGTGACCGCGTGGCTGGTGGAGCGTACCGGCGATCCGCTGGTGCCGGCCTACTACCTGATGGGCGCGGCGGTGATCGGGCTGGTGACCATGCTGTTCGTGAAGGAGACCGCCGGCCTGCCGCTGCGCGGTTCACCGCCGGCGGTGGGCAGCGACAAGGAAGCGGCCGCGTTGTTGAAGAGCGACGTGCCGGTGACGGTGGACCCGAGCTTGCCGCCGTTGCCCGACGTTGCGGAGCCCGAGCAGGTGAAGCCGGCCTGAGGCCCAGCGCGAAACGCGATCCACGCAGGGCGTGGATCTACTTGCCAGGTAGCGCCGGGCCGATACGCCCGGCGCTACCTGGCGCTACTTCCTGATGCGGGTCAGCTTCCCTGGTGTCCAGCGCAGCGTCCAGGTGTAGTGACCGTCCGGCGGGCAGACATGGCGGTTGGGGCTCTTCCATTCGCAGACTGTTGCCCCGGCAGTGACCGTGAAATCGACAATGATGCGATCACCCTGGATGCGGATGGCACGGATGGCGCCTGGAATCTGTTCAGCCGCGTCGTCACCATAGCCATACCTGCGGATGGCGGCATAGTCCTCTGCTTCCACCGGCGACAGGCTCTTCGGGTTTTCCTGGCCGCGCGGATCGTTTGCCGTCAGCGCTGTCATTACCGCCACCACATTGCTTTGCGCGAAGCTGCCACCGGTGTAGGTAGAAGTGTAGAAGTACACAACTTCGGAACGACCATCGCCATCGAGGTCGGCAACAGCGGTCCACACCGGACGGAAATCGGATTCGATGTCGTCGCCGGGAATCAGCCGCAAGTTGGCTTCAGCGCCGCGGAACGCCTGGACCATGCTGGGCGGCGGCACCGTGCGCTTGACGGCAGGCTGTCCGGCCATCGCCGGCAGGCTCGACAGCGCCAGCGCAGCAAGCACCAGGTAGATCGAAGTGGAGCGGAACGTCGCAGGTCCGTGCATGCCATCCTCCTTGATTATGCGGTCAGTCTAGCCGCAGCCAAGGCATCCACGCATGGCGTCGGTCTACCGCGAGGTATTCAATTCCATCGCACGCATCACGATGGGCTTGGCCCAGTCCGGGGTGTGCAGCAGCTCGGCCACCGACACCGGGTATTGCAGCTGGCCCTGCGCCATTGCCAGCACCGGCAGCGGTTCGACACAGCCCTCGGCATCGGCCGGGGCGCTGTTGTCGTAGACATGCAGTTCGGCCAGGTGCGGCAGCAGGTCCAGCAGGTTCTCGCGCGCGGAATCGAAGCGCGCGTGGATCTTCTCGACCGGAATGTCGTGGCCCCCGGCTGCCACCCGCGCGGCTACACGGGCGATGTGCAGTTCGACATCGGCCAGGCCACAGAACCAGATCGCGACGTGGTGCCGTTCGCAGGCCTCGCGCAGCAGGCGCGGAATGGTGTTGCCGCCCAGCGTGGTCTCGAAAGCGAAGTCGGTGCCGTCGGCCATCGCCTGGCGCAGGCGACGGGTGCCTTCCTGCCAGGCTTCGGCGTTGGCCTCGGGCAACGGCCAGCCGGCCTCCACCAGGCGCCGGGTGAACGCATCCGGGTTGAACCAGCTCAGCCCTTCGGCCTCCAGCCAGGTGCCCAGCAGCGAACTCTTGCCGGCGCCATTGACGCCGGCCAGCACCAGGATCCGCCCCATCGGTCAGAGCGGACGGCCGAGGGTGACCTTGCGGCCGCGACGGATCGGCTGGCCCAGCACCTTGCCCAGCCCCTCGCCGCGCTGCAGGCCGGCCAGGGTCTGGTCGAACTCGCTGCGCAGGCGCATCAGCTCTTCGCTGCGTTCACCGGCATCACCGCCGGCCGCCTTGGCCAGCAGTTCCTGATAGGTGCGGATGTCCACGATCACCGCTTCGGGGTGGTTGTGGTTGGTGATGACCAGCGCCTGCTTCTCGCGCACGGTGCGCATCAGGCTCGGCCAACCGCGGGTCTTCACCGACGAGGCCGGGGCCTTTTCAAGGCCGGGCAGATCCAGCGGCAGGGTCATGGCACAGCTCCGGGTAGAGGTGGACTATGGCCACTATACCCAATTTGGCCAAATTGGGGATAAACCGGGTTTCACCGGGCCGGCCCGGGCTGCGGCGCATCGGTCTGCAGCAGGCTGTCACGCTCGCGCAGCGGGAACCGGATCCAGGCGTCCAGCCCGTGCGGACTGAAGCGCAGCTCGCCAGTGCCGGCCAGTTCATACGGTACGCGCTGCTCGATCAGGGTGCGGCCGAGGCCGCGCTGCCTGGGCAGCGCCCAGCCGTCCACCTCGGCATGGCGCTCGCACCAGTGCAGGCCCAGCCAGGGGTGCTCATCCTGTACCTGCAGATGCCAGGACACCTCGATGCGGCCGCTGTCATGGCTCAGCGCACCGTGACGGAGCGCATTGGTGGCCAGTTCGTGGATGGCCAGCGACAGCACTTCGGCCGCCTTGGGAGGCAGCAGCACATCCTCGCCCTGCAGGCGGTAGGCGGCCATCGACGGCGTCTCCGCCGCGATTTCCTCGTTGAGCATGCCGCGCAGGCAGACCCCGGCGTTGGCGCCGCGGGTCAGCAGGCTCTGGGTGCGCGCCAGTGACATCAGGCGCCCGCACAGGCGCTCGGCATATTCATCCACGCTGCCGACCGACGCGCGGGTACGCCAGGCAAGGGCATGGATGGTCGACATGATGTTGCGCACCCGGTGCTGCAGTTCGGCCAGCAGCACCGACTGGCGCTCGGTGGCGCGCTTGAGGTCGTCGATGTCCACGGCAATGGCGAACACGCCGCTGACCTCGCCATCGGCATCGCGCAACGGCGCGGCGGCAACCCGCGTCCAGCGCGCGCGGCCATCGTCGTGCAGGTACTGGAACTCCAGCCCGGGCACCACGGTTTCACCGCGCATCGCGCGGGCAATGGCGAAGTCGTCGGGCCCGATGGCGCTGCCGTCGGTGTGCCAGCCTCGCCACCGGTGCTGGTTGTCTGCATCGGCCGAGGGCACCTTGCCGGTGGGCAGATAGGCGCGCATCTGGTCGTTGGACAACAGCATGCGACCGTCCAGATCGACAATGCACAACCCCACCGGCAGCATCCTGAAGGCCAGCTCGAGGCGACGCTCGCTCTCGCGCCGACGCAGTTCTTCGCGCTCGCGCGCGGCCTGCGCCAGATGCGCGGCGGTGGTCTCGAACATCGTCACCAGCACGCCGTTGATGCGCCCTTCCTCGCCACGGATCGGGCTGTAGGTGATGGTGAACCAGACATCCTCCAGGCGGCCGTGCCTGGCCAGCGGAAACAGCTTGTCCTCGAAGGTGAGGGTTTCGCCCTGCCAGACCCGGGTGTAGAGCGGCCCATTGATGTGCCAGACCTCGGGCCAGCACTCGCGGGTCGGCTGGCCGAGCCCGGCCGGATGCCTGTCGGCGAGGATCTCGGCATAGCCGTCGTTGTAGAGCTGAACCAGCTGCTCGCCCCACAGCACGATCATCGGGAAGCCGTGGGCCAGCATCAGGTCCACGGTGGCGCGCAGGTGCGGCGGCCAGCGGTCCATCCCGCCCAGCCCGGTCGACGCCCAGTCATGGCGGGCAATGCGCGCAGCCATCCCGTCGTGGCGGGCGTGCAGCCGCAGCGCCGGCGGCATGCCGGCCTGCCGGTCGGCGGCGTGGAAACCTTCGATACGGCGCCCCATACGGCCCGGTCAGGCGATGCCCGCAGACGCCTGCGGTGCAGCGACTAGCCCGGCCAGCTGCTCGACCAACGCCTCGATGTGATAGGGCTTGGTGCAGCGCGGGGCAGCAGCGAAACGGCTCGGCAGGTTGTCGTCGTAACCGGAGGTGAGCAGGAACGGCGTCCCTGCCTCCGCCAGGCGATCGGCCAACGGATAGACCTGTTCGCCGCCGAGGTTGATGTCGAGCAATGCGACATCGATCGGATGGGTATCGACCAGCCGCCCCAATGCCTGCAGGTCTCCGGCAGGGCCGATCACCTGTGCGCCCTTCAGCTCCAGGTAGTCGACCAGGAACATCGCGATGGCGAATTCATCTTCCGCCACCAGCACGCGCAGCCCTTTCAGGCCCTCTGGTTTGTTACCGGCTTCCAGCACGCCCTGCACTCCTCGATGCACGCGACCCGCCTGCGGTCGCAACGAGGGCAGGATGCGCGATCCGGCCTACAAGAGCGCGTGACGATCAACGAAGAACGGGTACTGCCGGCCTCTACCTCAGAACGCGCGCTCCCACTTCAGGCTGAGCAGGCTGCGGTCATGGCTGTACAGCCAGCCGACGTTGCTGTCGATGCGGGCGTAACGCAGGCTCAGGCTGGGTACCAGCCCCGCGACCGCCAGCCGTTCGCTGCGCACGATGGCGATGAGGTTCTGTTCGCTGTCCTCGCGCCGCGCCTCCAGCAACGGGCTCCAGGCATCGTAGTCACGCTCGCGCAATGAAACGAACACGGTGGCGGTGGTACCCGTCCACTGGCGCGCGGCCCCCAGGCGCAGGCCTCGCTGGCGGTAGCCGTTGGCCGGATTGGCGGCACGGCTGTCACTCAGGTCCAGTCCGGCAAAGAGCGTCCAGCGCGGGTTGAGCGCACGGAACCAGGTGGCATACACCGCAGCCAACTCACCGTCGTAATTGCTGGCCAGGCCGCGCTGGCGATAGCGCTGGCGCTTCCAGTCGGCCTCCAGCTTGAGCAGGCTGCGCGCGTCCAGCGCATATTGCCATTCGCCGTGCAGCCCGCTGCCGCCCTGCAGGGCTCGATTTCCCAGGCCCTGGTAGTCATAGCTCGGCGCGATCTGCAGGGTATGCCGTGCGCTGCGCCAGCTGTAGCCGGCCTGCACGCTGGCATTGAGTTCGTTGTAGGCGCTGTGCCCGCGCCAGGCCTGGCCGAACGCAAGCCCGCGCACATAGACGCCATGATGGCCGGCCAGCGCCCAGCGACGTTCCAGGTTGCCGTCGTAGTCCAGGCCCATCGCGCGTTGGGCATCGGGAAGATTGCGCTGGATGATGCAGGTCTCGCCGACGCCGAACAGGCAGGTGCGGCTGGCCGAGCTTCGGTTGATGTTGTCGCTCCACGCCGGGCCGGCGGCCAGCGCTCCTTTCCAGCGCTCGCGCGCCTGCAGCGCGGCCAGGTAGGCGTCCACCCGTCCGCGCACCCCTGCGGTGGCGGGGTCGTCGGCATTGATGCCACCGGCGATGGCCGTGAACAACGCCACGGCATCGCGGTCGCGCTGGTCTTCGGCATAGACGCGCGCCAGTTCGAGACGGGCCGGCAGGAAATCCGGTTGTGCCGCCAGCAGCGCCTCGTACTCGCTGGCCGCGCGGCGGTGATTGCCGGCTACCCGCGCCAGGCCGCCCTGCGCGTAGTGGCGCAGCAACGGGTCGTGGCCGGGCAGTTCGATGTATTCATCCAGGAAGCGTTGCGCGGCGGCCCATTGCTGATGCTGCAGCGACAGGTACAGCGCCTGGCCCAGATCGTCGACGGTGCGCTCCACGCGCAGGGTCTGGCCGTCGATGGTGATGGTCGGCCGCTCCGATTCGGCCTGCCGCAGGCGCTGCTGGTCCTGTTGCTGGTGGCGCAGTTCGCTGCCCTGTTCAAGCACGCGACGAAGGTCATCCTGCTGGGCGCGCACATCGGCAGCCGCCAGCAACAGGATCACAAGGAAAATGGGATGGCGCATGGTCGATCCGTGGTGGTGCATGCAGCGGGCCGAAGCAGGGACTGGCGGATCGCGGCTTGTCCCTGCCCTGCCCCGTCAGGGGCGTGGCAATCAGTTCTTGCTGCCGCCGAAGGCGGTGTCGTACTGGCTGTTGCCGGCGAAGGTGGCGATGCCGGCCAGGGTGGCGGCGTTGGCGCCGAAGAACTGGCCCTGGGTGGTACCGTTGACGCTGCCATTGACGTTGGCCGAACCGGCGAACGATGCGTCGGCACTGTTGATGTTGGCAACGATGGCCAGGTTCAGGCCATTGCCGGACAGTGCACCATCCAGGGTGCCGGCACCAAAGTCGGCGTCGAAGGTGCCGCTCAGCAGGTTGCTGCCGTTGAACTTGTTCAGGCCAGCCACGGTGTAGGACGCCACACCGGCGGGCAGCGTGGTGCCGGCGCGGTCACCGACGAAGTAGACCTGGCGGTTGTTGAAGCCACCGGCGGCACCATCCTTGGACCATTCACCGAACCAGACATCGCCACTGCCGACCTTGACGAAGTTGAAGTGGCCCATGCCGGCGTGGCTGCCCGGTGCGCCGGTGATCGGCATGGCCAGGGTACGTACCGTCACGCCATTGACGGTGGTGGGTGCCGAGTAGGCGCTCAGGCCCTGGAAGTCCACCGGCTTGGCCTGGGACACGGTGCCGACACCGATACCGGCCTTGCCAGCGCGGTGCGGGCCGCCATTGACCTGCGATTCGCCCACCGCCACGTACAGCTCGGCATCGGTCTTGGCGCTGGCGGCACCGACGATGTCGGCAGCATGCGCGGCACCGACCAGAGCCAGCGAGGCGGCAACGGCGAGAACCGAACGGGAGATCATTTTCATGGTATTGCTCCTTGATTGAGGGAACTACGGGTACAACGCTTGAAAGTGGGAGATCAGAAGCGCGCGGTGACGCCGAGCTTCAGGGTGCGGCCCGGCGCCGGCAGCGTGGAGCGCGTGGCAGGGTCGACGTAGTAGCGGTTGCCGAGGTTGCTGCCGACCAGTTCGACGCTGGCATGCTCGTTGAAGCGCCAGCGCGCATAGGCATCAACGGTGGTGATGTTGCCCCAGGTGAACGGCACGTTCTGCCAGAGCAGGCCGCTGCCGCCGCTCAGCAGGCGGTCACGGTAGGCCTGCAGATCAGGGTTCTCGTGGCGCTGGTAGTGCACGATGCGGCTGCCCAGTTCCAGGCGCTCATCGAACAGGCGCGTGCCCAGCGACCAGTTGATCGACAGCTTGGGGATGGCCTGGGTCAGCAGGTAGCCACCGACGAAGCCGTCCTGCACGCAGTTCGGCACCAGGCCGCGGTTCGCGTCCAGCAGCACCGCCGTGCTCTCGTCACACACTTCGTTTTCCAGCGTGCGGGTGATGCCCAGATCGGTGAAGAAGCGCCGGTTGTCGAAGCGCGCCTGCAGCTCGATGCCACGGATGGTCTGCTTGTCGATGTTGTCGAACAGGAAGTTGCCGTCGCGCTCGATCACGTCCCGGGTCTTGTGCACGTAGTACGCCAGCTTGACGTCGGCATCGGCGGTGTTGCCGAACAGGGCCGACAGGTTGTGCACGTAGCCAATCTCGTAGTTGTAGGCGTGCTCGGGCTTGAGCGCGTACAGGGGATTGAGGCTGCCGGAGAAGGCGATGGTGCTTTCGAACATGCTCGGGAACCGCACCGCTTCGCTGTAACGCACGTAGGCACGGGCCGCCGGGGACAGGTGTGCCGTGGCCGAGAAGGTCGGCAGCCATGCATGGTCGCGCCGGCGGCTGTTGCGTCCATCCACCGGCCGCGACTGCACGCTGTTGCCGATGTTGCAGACCTGGTCGCTGCCGGCAAACACCGGCTGCACGCCGGGAATGGCCGCCACTTCGCCATTGAGGCAGGGGTTGCCTGCGCGCGTGTAGTTGCCATCGGCATCGGGCAGCCAGGGCCGGGTATGTTGCACCGGGCGCGGGGTCTCGTACGGCGCCAGAAGGTTGCGGATGCTCTGGTCGATGAACCAGCCCATGCCCCGCTTTTCCCAGACGGCGCGGCGCGCTTCCAGTGCATCGATGCGTGACTGCAGGTCTGCCGGACGGGGCAGCAACTCGTTCACGGTGTACTGCGCTTCCTTGCCACCTACGCCCTTGGTCAGCAGTTCGGGGTGCGCCTCGAGGAAATCATCGAAGGCCCAGTAGCGGCTGTAACGCACGCCTGCATTGAGGGTGAGGAAGTCGACCGGGCGCCACTCCAGGGTGAGGTAGCCTTCACCCTCCTGGCGACGCCCGGCACGCGGGAACATGCGCCAGCCATCGGTCGTGCCGAAGTACGGATCGCGCGAACCCAGCTTCTCGTACTGCCAGTTGCCGCCCACGGTCAGGTCCAGGGTCGAATGCAGGGCGAAACGGTTGCTCAGGATCAGGCCGGTGCGGTCGTTGCGCGCGTTGGCCAGCGCGGTGTTGCGCAGGATCGGGCTGGCGTCCGGGTTCCATGCCGGGTTGCCCACTGCGAAGTTGGGAAAGCCACCGGCGGTGTAGGTGTCGCTTTCCGTTTCCGTGCGCCACAGGTTGGCGTACAGGTCCAGCCAACGACTGCCGGCTGGCTGGAAGCGGTACTCCAGGTTCCAGGCATCCGAATCGACGCGGCTGAGCGGCCACTGGATGCGCCCATAGTCCGGCGCGGACAGGATGCGCGACGGCATGATCTCGCCATAGTGCGACAGCGTGCGCCGCCAGGTGGCCTTCAGCTGCTGATCGTCGTTGATCTGCCAGCTGCCCTTGACCAGCCACGATTCCTGCTCGCTGGAGGTGTTGGGCACTTCATCGCCCGGCTTGAAGTAGCGCGCCAGCGTGGTGATGTAGTCGATGCCCTGGTATTCGTACTTCTCGCGCGGGTCCTGGTCGTAGTAGCTGCTGCCCTTGCTGCCGGAGAAGTAGTTGCCGCGCTTGCGCCAGGCGTAGGCGGCCATCAGGTCGACGTTGTCGCCACGCACGCCCAGCGCCAGGCGCCAGGCCTGGTCCTCGCCGTCGAAGGGGTTGTTGCCACTGCGCGACTTCACCGGCACCACCAGGGTGCGGTCGTCATAGGGCGAGTTCGGCGACCCCTGCGGGAAGCCGGGCACCGTGCGGTAGTCCTCGCCGGTATGCAGCCGCGGCAGGCGCGGTGCCACCGCATTGCTGCTGCCTTCGATCTTCAGCTCCCCGCCAAAGCGCTCGCCGGCCGCAACAATGTCGTCAACGTCGATGGTCTTGATCACCAGCGCACCACCGATCCCGCTGTGCACATCGCGCACCAGCCCTGGCCCCTTGATGACCTGGATGCCACCAATCAGGTTGGGATCGATGTAGTTGCGGTTGCTGACGCCGTTGTAGCCGCGCCAGACGGTCAACGCCTGTTCGCCCCCGTCGATGCTGACCGGCACCCGCCCCGGCCCCTGGATGCCGCGGATGTTGATGTCCAGTGCGCCACTGTTGCGCGCATCGCCACTGAACACGCCGACCAGATCCTTGACCACGTCGGCCGGGTTGGAGCCGCGATAGCGTTCCACCCGGTCGCGCCCCGAATACGCCGTGGTCAGGTCCAGCGCGAACACATCATCGTAGCCGCGCCGATCGCGGGCCTCGCCCCCTTCCGACTGCAGGCGACCGGCCACGTCCAGTGTCTCGGTCACCCGCACCCCTTCCCCTTCACCCGCCTCCGCTGCGGCACGCAGGCTCCAGGTGCCGTCCATGCCGCGTTGTGCGCGCACCCCGCTGCCCTGCAGCAGCTGCTGCAGGGCCTGCATCTGGCTGTACTCGCCACTCACCGCGCTGGAACGACGGCCTTCCACCAGATCACTGCGGAACACCACCTGGGCATCGGCCTGGCGGCCGAACGCACGCACGGCATCGGCCAGCGGCTGCTCGGGAATGGCGTACTGGCGCAGCGGCGCGACGACCGCCGGTTGCGCCTGCGCGGCCGGCACCCAGGCCAGCGGCAGCAATGCGGTGGAGATGGCCAGGGCCAGGACAGTGGCGCGGCGATGACAGGCGGATGCCGTGGACGGCATGGACAGGAACTCCTCAAGCGGGGCGGGACCATCGGCACATCCGGTGCCGGTGGTGTGTCTGGCTTGAGGAAAAACGGTGTTTCGCTCTGGCTATACCTCTATAGACAACGGGGCACGGCGAGTGCCCACGGTTTTTTCATGTTTTTTTCATGCGGCGCTTTCTGTCATCAACCGGCTGCACCTCACCACAACACCAGCGCTCCGCCAGGCAGACGCTGCACGCGCAGTCCCGCCTGCGCGGCCACCGCATCGATGGCGGTCTCCGGTTGCTGCAGATGGAACAGGCCACTGACCCGTACGCGTGCACCCTGCCCGCCCAGTACCCAGACCGGCGCACGACGGTAGCGCGCCAGATCGGCGATGGCCTGCGCGGCCGGCTGATCATCGATCACCACCTCGCCACGCCGCCATGGCGCCATGCTCTCCGGATCTTCCAGTTGCACCGGCTGCAGCCAGCGCCCGTCACGGAACACGCGCGCCTGTCCGGCATGCAGGCGCTGCACGCTGCCATCGCCCGGGCGCACATCCACTACACCCTCGCTGACCTGGGTGGTGACCGTGGTATCCAGCATCGACACGCTGAAGGCGGTGCCGACGTCACGGACCACGCCGCCCGCCGCCTCGACCTGGAACGGGCGAGCCTCGTGCGCTACCTGGAACCAGGCCTGGCCGCGCAGCAGGCGCAGGTGGCGCTGCTGGCCATCGAACTCGATCGCCAGTGCGGTGCCAGCGTCGAGTACGGCGGTGCTGCCGTCGTCCAGCTGCACCACGCGCGGCGCATCGCTGCTGCGCAGGTCACTACGAGCAAGCAGCAGCGCGTGCGGCGCAGCGGCAACCATCAGCACCACCGCGGCAGCACTGGCCAGCAGCCACGGCAGGCGGCGGCGCGGCGTGATCGGACGCAGCCCTTGGCGATCAGCCGTCAACCCGGGCAGCGCCGCCAGCACGTCGGGCCCGGCGGCATCCAGCCCCTGCCAGAACGCCTGCTGCTGGCGCCAGGCCAGCGCGTGGCGCGGATCGGCCTGCAGCCAGCGCTGCAGGGTTCGTTGCTGGCGTTCCGGCAGCGGGCCTGCACTGCACCGGATCACCCAGCGCAACGCCTGCCTGGCCTGACGCGGCGAGGGTTCGGACGTGGTCATGGTTGTGGCCTGCCGCACCGCGAACGGGCGCGCTTTCCTGTTGTGACAACGGCGGGCGCGATCTGCCCACGGCAAACGCCGGTCATCGGCGCGCTCCCTGTTGATGCTGCTGGATCAACAGCGCGGCGCGCAGCACATGCTTGCCGACCAGGCTCTTGGAGATTCCCAGGCGCGCGGCAATCTCGCGTTCGCTCAGGCCCAGGTAGCGGTTGAGCACGAAGCACTCGCGGACCTGCACCGGCAGCGCGAGGATGGTCTGGGTGATCTCGCGCAGTTGCGCCTGGTCCAGCGCCTGAGCCTCGCCGTCGTGGCCCGCCTCGGCCATGTCGGTGGCGTACTCGGCCATCGCGCGCCGCTCGCGGGCATCGGCCTGGCTGCGGTTGAGCGCATGGTGATAGGCCATCCGGTACAGATAGCCGCGCGGCTCCAGGATCGGTGGATCACCGGGCACGCTGCTGGCCTTCAGGTACAGGTTCTGCAGGGTGTCCTCGGTACTGGCCGGGTCGAGGTAGCGCGCGATGAAGCGAGACAACGCACGGCGCTCGCGGATCAGCAGCTCGACCAGCGCCAGGGCATTGGGAGACATAGGTGCCAAGGCCGGACCGGGGAATGATGGGCGTGATGGCGACGGTCCGAGCCCGGATTGTAGGCGCCTCGCCGCGATACCGCACCCTTGTTCAGCGATGTCGCCGGGAGCAGGACCTTCGGCCTATGAAGATTTCGTGAAGGTAATGCTATGTTATATCGTCACATTCGTAGCGACCCCTTCCCATGTCCCGGTTCACCCCCGCCCGCCGCCTGTCCGGCGCGATCCTCCTTGCCCTGGCCCCCGCACTGGCAGCGGCGGCCGACGCCCCTTCGCAGCTGGACCCGATCGTGGTCACCGCAACCGCCACCGATCGCCTGGCCAGCGACGCACCTGCCTCGATCAGCGTGATCACCCGCGAGCAGATCCAGCTGCGGCCGGTGCTGGACCTGGCCGATGCGCTGCGCGGCAGCCCGGGCGTGACCGTGGCCGGGGTCGGCTTCGGCCGCCGCGGCATCCGCATCCGCGGCATGGACCCTGGCTACACGCTGGTGCTGCTGGACGGCCAGCGCGTCAGTGCGTCGGCCGATGCCATCGCCCATTCGGATTTCGACCTGGGCTGGCTGCCGGCTGCGGCGATCGAACGCATCGAGGTGGTACGCGGCCCGATGTCCTCGCTGTACGGCTCGGAGGCGCTGGGTGGCGTGGTCAACGTGATCAGCCGCCGCGCCACCGATGACTGGCAGGGCAACCTGGTCTACAACGCCGGCGTGGTCGGCGGTGACCGTGGTGGCAACACCGCCCAGGCCGGCTTCTATGCGGGTGGCGCACTGCTGCCCGGCACGCTGGGCCTGAGCGTGTTTGCCGAACACCGGCAGAAGGATGCCAGCCGCGATCCGAGCGACGACCGCCTGGACGAGCAGGAGGGGCGCCGCGCCAACACCGGCCGCGCGGTACTCACCTGGACTCCGGATGCACACCAGCGCATTGACCTGTCGCACCTGCAGGGCAGCGAGGAACGACGCCGCCATGCGCTGCAGGCCGGTGCCGCGCCCTATGTGTACGAAACCATCGACGACATCCGTCGCCGCCAGACCACGCTGAGCCATCAGGGCGATTGGGACTGGGGGCAAACCCGGGTGAGTGCCTACCGCGCGACGCTGGACCGCGACAACCGTCGCGACCGCGGTGAGGCTTCGCGGCCGCAGCAGCTGACCGACCAGATCGTCGATGCCCGCGCCACCGTTGCGCTGGGTGCGCGCCACCGCGTCAGCATCGGTGGCGAATGGCGGCGCCAGCAACTGGACGATGCGGCCGGCGCACGCAGTGGACACCTGCAATCGGACCAGAGCGCGCTGTTCGTGCAGGACGAGATCCAGGTGAGCGACGCGCTCTCGCTGGTGTTCGGCAGCCGCGGCGACCGCCATCCCGAGTTCGGCTGGCACCACAGCCCGCGCGCCTATGCGGTGTGGCATGCCACCGAAGCACTGACGATCAAGGGCGGCATCGGCAGCGGCTTCAAGGCGCCGAGCCTGAAGCAGCTGTCGCCGGAGTATTCCGCGGTGGGCGGCGGCGGGCGCTTCACCATTGTCGGCAATCCGCAGCTGAAGCCGGAACAGAACACCAGCGCCGAGTTGTCGGTGGCCTGGCAGCAACAACGCTGGTCAGTGCAGGCGACCGCCTTCCAGAATGACCTCAAGGACCTGATCCAGACCACCTGCGTGCGTGCCTGCGGCGTGCGCGGCCGCGAACTGCGCAACTACACCAACGTGGCCCGTGCCCGCATCCGTGGCCTGGAGCTGGCCGGCACCGCGCCGATCACCGAGCATCTGACCTTCGAAGCGAACTGGAGCTGGCTGGACCCACGCGACCGCCAGACCGACCAGTGGCTGCCGGAGCGCCCACGACGCAGCGGCGCCTCCGCACTGAACTGGCAGCGCGGCCCGCTGCAGGCCGCCGTGCGCGGCGAGTATGTTGGCCCGCAGCAGCAGGTGGCCGGCAGCAGCCAGGTGACCCTGCCTGATTACTGGTTGTGGTCGCTGGATTCGCGCTGGCGCGTCACCGCGGCGGTGAGCGTGGTGGCCGGCATCGACAACCTGGCCGACAAGCGGCTGGACGAAACCGGTGCGCTGTACCCGTACCCGGAAACCGGCCGCTACGTGCATGCCGGCATCGAACTGGCCTTCTGACCATGCGCAGCGGGTGGACATGGCTGCTGCTCGGGTGGCTGATGCCGGCCGCATTGGCCCATGCCGAGCCTGAGCCACTGCAGGTGGACGTGGTCAGCAGCAGCTTCGTGCTGCCCGGCAAAATCGCCCGCCTGGACGCACTGGGCGCGCCCGCAGGGGTGCGCTTCCGGCAGCGGGTGGTCGACCCTGCGACCGCGCTGCCGCACGACTGGCCGGCAGGCAGCGACCTGGTGCTGCTGGATACGCCGCGACCAGCGGATGTCGAACAGGTCATGGCCGTGGTTGAAGAGCCATTGAAGAACGGCAAGGTGCCATGGCTGCGCGTGGGGGGCAGCGCGCCGGCCTCCGGGCAGCTGCCCGCCGAGGTGGCGCGCAGGATCGCCGGCTACTACGGCAACGGTGGCGAAGCCAACATCCGCACGCTGGCTGCATACCTGCAGGCCTGGCGCAGCGATGCCGGAACCGACGGACTGCCGCTGCCGCAGGTGCTGCCGGCCACCGGCTACAGCACGGCCGGCAGCCAGTGGCTGGACAGCCCGCACGCATTGCAGGCGCAGTGGCAGCGCGACAATCAGGCAACATGGCCGAAGGTGGCGGTGCTGATCTCCGGCAGCATGCTCAGCGGCATGCAGACCCAGGTGCTGGACGCGCTGATCGAGGCCGGGCGCGCACGCAGGATCGCGCTGTTCGGCGTCTGGTTCGATGCCGCCGCCGACGACGCCCTGCAACAGGCGTTGCGCGGCATCGAGGTGGATGCGCTGGTCAACCTGACCCATCTGCAGAACGGCATCGCGCGTGCCGCCGAATTTTCCACGCTGGACGTGCCGGTGCTGCAGGCGCTGAACCATCGGCAAGGCGATGCGGATGACTGGCGCGCGGCGACCACCGGCATTCCGATGGCGACCCTGGCGACCTTCGTCGCCGTGCCCGAAGCCTGGGGCGCCAGTGATCCGATCGTGGTCTCGGCCAATGCGCGCGGTGAACTGCAGCCGATTCCCGAACAGATCGATGCACTGGCAGCCAAACTGCAGCGGCTGGCGGCGCTGCGCCACACCGCCGCGGCCGACAAGCGCGTGGCGCTGTTGTTCTGGAATGCACCGGACGGCGAGCGCAACCTGTCCGCCTCGCATCTCAATGTACCGCGCAGCATCGAGGCGCTGCTGCCACGGCTGGCACAGGCCGGGTATTCGACGCAGGCGGTGGATGAAAAGACCCTGATCGAGCAACTGCAGGCACTGCTGGGGGGCTACTACCATCCGGAGCGGCTGGACGCGCTGCTCGATGCCGGGCTGGCCGATACCCTGCCGGTGGCGGACTACCGCCGCTGGCTGGCGACCCTGCCCGCCGCGCGCCGCGACGAACTGCACGCACAGTGGGGCGATCCTGCGCACCACCCTGCCGTTCGGCAGCGGCAGGGACAGGCGGTGTTCGTGCTGCCGCGGCTGCGCCTGGGCAACGTACTGCTGATGCCGCAGCCGCCGCGAGCGGGCCGTGTCGGTGAGGCCACCCACGATATGGCATCGGTGCCGAGCCATTACTACCTGGCGGCATACCTTTACCTGCGCCAGCAGTGGAAGGCCGATGCGCTGATCCACTTCGGCACCCACGGCACGCAGGAATGGACGCCGGGCAAGGACCGCGGCCTGTGGGCCGCCGATTATCCATGGCTGGCAGTGGGTGAACTGCCGGTGTTCTACCCGTACATCCAGGACAACGTCGGCGAGGCGATCCAGGCCAAGCGTCGTGGCCGTGCCGTGGTGGTCAGCCACCAGACCCCGCCGTTCGCGCCGTCCGGGCTGTACGACGAGCTGCGCGACCTGCACGCGGTGGTGCACGAACTGCAGCAGCTGGACCAGGGGCCGGTGCGTGATGCCACTGCCGCACGCCTGCGCACGCTGGCCACCGACAGCGGCATCGCCGCCGACCTGGGCTGGAGCGCGGTGGACATGCAGGCGCGCTTCGACAGCTTCCTGCCGGTGCTGCACGACCACCTGCACGAACTTGCCCGGCGCAACCTGCCACTGGGGCTGCATACCTTCGGCGAACCGGCTTCGCCCGAACACCGCCTGCTGATGGTGATGCAGCAGCTGGGGCCCGGCTATCTGAAGGCGCTGGGCGAGGACCCGATGGAGGCCACTGCGGTGGATTACCAGCAGATCCAGCAGGGCCTCGCCTATCGCACGCTGGCGCGTCATCTGCGCGAAGGTGCGCCGATCGCCAGCGTCGCCACCCCCGATCTGCGCGCAGCGCTGCAGCATGCCGTGCAACTGGATGCAGCCCTGGCCGATACACAGGAGGTCGAATCGCTGCTGCGCGGCCTGCGTGGTGGCTTCGTGCTGCCTGGTGCCGGCGGCGATCCGATCCGCACGCCGGAACTGCGCAGTGGCCGCAACCTGTTCGCGTTCGAGCCCGACCGCATTCCCACCCGCGCAGCGTTCGACACCGGCGAGCTGGCCCTGCAGCAGCTGTTGCAGGCCTATCGTGATGATCACGATGGGCAGCTGCCACGCAAGCTGGCCATCAGCCTGTGGTCGAGCGAGGCCATCCGCCACCTCGGCGTGCTGGAGGCGCAGGTGCTGCACGCGCTGGGCCTGCGCCCACGCTGGGACAGTGCTGGCAAGGTGATCGCCCTCGACATCGTGCCCGATGCGGAATTGCAACGCCCGCGCATCGACGTGGTGATCCAGGCCACCAGCGTCTACCGCGACCAGTTCGATCCGTTCCTGCGGCTGCTGGCTGGCGCCATCGAGCAGCTGGCGGCGATGCCGGCCTCGCCCAGCAATCCGATTGCCGGCAATGCAGTGGCCGTGCAGCAACGCCTGCAGCGCGACGGCGTTCCTGCGGAGCAGGCGCAGCGTCTGTCGCGCCTGCGCATCTTCAGCAACGCCCCCGGCGAGTATGGCAGCGGCCTGAACCATGCCGTGCTGGCGCGCGGCAGCACGGCCGGCAAGGACGATGCGGCGTTGGCCAGCGGCTTCCTGGATCGCCTGCAGCATGGCTACGGCAGTGATGGCCAGGCGAGCACCCTGCCCGGTGGCAACCTGTTCGCCGAACAACTGCGCGGCGTACAGGCGGCGGTACTGTCGCGCTCCTCCAACACCCATGGGCTGCTCAGCACCGACCACCCCTTCGAGTATCTGGGTGGGCTGGCGCTGGCCGTGCGCCACCTCGATGGTGCCAGCCCGGCGCTGTACGTCTCCGACCTGCGCGAACCCGCACCGCGCACGCGCAGCACCGCACGCTTCCTCGCCGACGAGCTGCGCGCGCAGACGCTCAACCCGCAGTGGATCGGTGCGATGCAGGCCGAGGGCTACGCCGGCACGCTGGAAGTGCTGAAGAACGTCGACAACCTGTTCGGCTGGCAGGTGACCGCGCCGGACACCGTCCGCACCGACCAGTGGCAGGCGGTGCATGACACCTTCGTGCGCGACAGCCGGCAGCTGGGCCTGGCGCAGTGGTTCGAGCAGCACAACGCCAGCGCCCAGGTGCAGATGATCGAGCGCCTGCAGGAAGCAATCTCGCGCGGCTACTGGCACGCCGATGACCGCACCCGCGCGGAGCTTCAGGCGCGGCTGCAGCAGCTGCAGGCGTCGTCGACATCGGAGCCGGTACCGACGCAGGTGCATCCGGGCTATGGGCTCGGCCGCGCATCGGCCGCCCCACCGGCACCCGATGTAGCCGCCGCCGCCCGACAACCCGCCACCGTCGAGCCGGCACCGGCCCCCTCGCCCAGCGTGCGTGGCCGGGTGATGCGGCAGGTGCCGCCGCCTGCCCCGCACGCGCCGGCCACGCGCTGGGCACTCGCCGTGCTGCTGGGCCTGCTCGGCGCAGGCGCCGTGCTGCAATCGCGGCGCAACGCACGGCGCGCCGACCCTTCCCCTTCTCCTTCCAACCCGGCTTCCGCATGAACGCGCTTGAATCCACGCTCTACGATCTCTCCCACCTGTTCCTGGCTCCGGTCCTGCTGCTGATCCTGCTGTCGCTGGCCTACGCCTTCCTCAGCTTCGGCGCCTTCCTGTGGGAAGGCCTGCAGCGCAGGCGTGGCCGCCACCGGCCCGAACTGCTGGCCTGGCAGGCCCGCCACGGCGGCAGCAGTGACGATCTGGAACTGCATATCCTCAAGCGCCTGGAAGGCCTGCGCATCGTCTCGCGAACCGCACCGATGCTGGGCCTGGTGGCAACCATGATCCCGATGGGGCCCGCCCTGCTGGCGCTGACCCGCAGCGACGCGCAGGGCGTGGGCGAGAACATGGTGGTGGCCTTCTCGTCGGTGATCCTGGCCCTGGTGGCCGCCAGCCTGACCTACCTGGTGCTGACCGTGCGCCGGCGCTGGCTGCTGCAGGAACTGCGCATGTTCGAACGCCTGCAGGAGGCGCACTGATGCGCTTCATGGACGACGACGAAGCCGATGACCCGATCCTGTCGGTGGTGAACCTGATCGACCTGTTCCTGGTGGTCACCGGCATCCTGATGATCGTGATCGTGCGCAACCCGCTCAATCCGTTCACCAGCCAGGACGTGACCGTGATCGAGAACCCCGGCCAAGCCAACATGCGCATCACCGTGAAGCAGGGCGAGGAACTGACCCGCTACCAGTCCACCGGCGAGATCGGCGAAGGTGGCGGGGTCAAGGCCGGCGTGACCTATCGGTTGCCGGACGGGCGCATGGTGTATGTGCCGGAGGGAGCCGCCCCGGCCCGGTAGATCCACGCCATGCGTGGATGCGGAGCCTACGGTTCATCCAACGCCTCGAAGCGCTCGGCCAGGAAATCGAGCAGCGCCCGCACGGCCGGCAGCAATCCACGCCGCGATGGGAACACGGCGTGCACGATGCCGTGCCTGGGCACCCACGCGGGCAACACCGGCACCAGCGCACCACGGGCCAGCTCCTCGCTGATCATCATCCGCGGCAGCATCAACACCCCGACCCCGGCAACCGCGGCGGCGCGCAGCGCGATCATGTCATCGCTGACCAGACGCGGGCGGTGGTGCACGCTGGCCTGCACGCCGTCCGGCCCGGTGTACTCCCAGGCATGCTGCTGGCTGGGCGAGGCCAGGTCGACGGTCGGCATCATCGCCAGGTCGGCCGGCACCTGCGGCGTACCCAGCCGCTGCAGCAGCGCCGGGCTGGCACTGGTGCACCACACCCGGCGCGCCAGCACGCGCACCACCAGGTCGCTGTCCTCCAGTGGCGGTGGCCGTACCCGGATCGCCACGTCCACGCCCTCGCCCACCACGTCCACGCGGCGGTTGGTGGCGTCCAGCTGCACCGTCACCTGCGGATGCAGGGCCAGGAAGTCGGCCAGCATCGGGCCGATGCGCGCGTGCAGGATCGCGATCGGGCACGCCAGGCGGATCGTGCCGCGCGGCTCGGCACGTGACATCGCGATGGCTTCTTCGGCTGCTTCGGCCTCGACCAGCATCGCCTTGCAGT
Source organism: Stenotrophomonas sp. CC22-02 (assembly GCF_004365115.1). Lineage (NCBI taxonomy): Bacteria > Pseudomonadati > Pseudomonadota > Gammaproteobacteria > Lysobacterales > Lysobacteraceae > Stenotrophomonas > Stenotrophomonas sp. CC22-02. The sequence goes on from NZ_SOCO01000001.1 coordinate 1,966,101, forward strand.
GGCGGTAGTAGTCCTGGCCGACCTCGGTGACCGAGAAGCGCCGCGTCGAGCGCTGGATCAGCCGCACGCCGAGACGTTCCTCCAGCAGCGCGATGCGCCGGCTCAGTTTCGACTTGGGCATCGCCAGCGCCCGGCCAGCCTGCGAGAAGCCACCGTGCTCGACCACCATGGCGAAGTAGAACAGGTCGTTGAGGTCGCAACGGCGGATATCAGCGATGAACACGGGGCGATCTCCTGTGGCCCAAGGCGCGCACCCATTGTTCACCAGATAGGACTATGACGGCAAATATTGGCGTCTACCGACCCTATTGTCGCGGCGATATCGTCTCCCGCAACGAAGAACAGCGGCCGGCAGCCCCGGCCAGGAGATCGCCATGAAGCGTGTCACCGGTACCTACAGCGCCCCCCGCCCGCACTGGGTGGGCGACGGATTTCCCGCCCGCTCGATGTTTTCCTACAACACCCACGGCCAGCACCTGAGCCCGTTCCTGCTGCTGGACTATGCCGGCCCCTACACCTTCTCCCCCAGCGATACGCCGCGCGGGGTCGGCCAGCATCCGCACCGTGGATTCGAGACGGTCACCATCGTCTATGAGGGCGAGGTCGCCCATCGCGATTCAACCGGTGCCGGCGGCACCATCGGCCCGGGTGACGTGCAGTGGATGACCGCCGCCTCCGGCATCCTCCACGAGGAATTCCATACGCCGGAATTCAGCCGGCGCGGCGGCACGCTGGACATGGTGCAGCTGTGGGTGAACCTGCCGGCCCGAGACAAGATGGGTGCGCCGGGCTACCAGACTCTCCTCGACGCAGAAATTCCCTCGGTGGATCTGCCTGAGGGCGCTGGCCGCGTGCGGGTCATCGCGGGCACCTTCGACGGCCACGCCGGCCCGGCGCGCACCCACACGCCGATGGATGTCTGGGACATCCGCCTGCGCCAGGGCCACCACGCCGAACTGCCGGTGGCCGATGGCCGCACGCTGGCGCTGGTGGCGCTGAAGGGCTCGGTGCGGGTCAACGGCGGCCCGCCGGTCGGCGAGGCACAGCTGGTCACCTTCGACCGCGCTGGCACGGACGTGTTTGTCGATGCCGACAGCGACGCCACGGTACTGCTGCTCAGCGGCGAGCCGATCGACGAGCCGGTGGTGGGCTATGGCCCGTTCGTGATGAACAGCCAGGCCGAGATCGCGCAGGCGGTCAACGACTTCAACAGCGGCCGCTTCGGCCAGATCGCGCACTGAGCGCTTCCGCGCGGCGGGCAATCACCCGCCGCGCCAACGGGCCACCACCGGCCCTTCCCCCACAGGAGACTGACCATGAGTACCCCCGCCAACTTCAACGGCGCACGCCCGGTGATCGATCCGGACAACGCCGCGATGCTGCTGATCGACCACCAGAGCGGCCTGTTCCAGACCATCGCGGACATGCCGTTCAGCACCGTGCGCGCGCACGCCACTGCACTGGCGAAGATGGCCACGCTGGCCCGGATGCCGGTGATCACCACCGCCTCGGTGCCGCAGGGCCCGAATGGCCCGCTGATCCCGGAGATCCACGACGCAGCGCCGCATGCGCAGTACGTGGCGCGCAAGGGCGAGATCAATGCCTGGGACAATCCCGAATTCGTTGCCGCCGTGAAGGCCACTGGCCGCAGACAGCTGATCATCGCCGGCACCATCACCAGCGTGTGCATGGCCTTCCCGTCGATCGCCGCCGCCGCCGATGGCTACCAGGTGTTCGCGGTGATCGATGCCTCGGGCACCTATTCGAAGATGGCCGAGGAGATCACCCTGGCGCGCGTGGTACAGGCAGGCGTGGTGCCGATGGACACCGCCGCGGTGGCCTCGGAGATCCAGCGCAGCTGGAACCGCGACGATGCGCAGCAGTGGGCCGAGGTCTACACGAAGATCTTCCCGAACTACCAGCTGCTGATCGAGAGCTACCTGAAGGCGCAGGACGTGCAGAAGAACCACGAGCCGCTGGATTCGCAGCGCAGCTGAGCGCGCAAGGCGGTAGAGTCCAACGCGTCGGGCACGGCCCGGCGCTACAGAGGAGATCCCCATGGCCTACGCACGCATTGTTTCAACCGGCGACAACTACCTGCACCACATCAGCAATGGCAGCTTCGATGTCGATGCGGACGAGCCCGCAACGCTGGGCGGCCAGGGCAAGGGCTTCGCCCCGTTCGACCTGTACCTGGCCTCGCTGGCGGCCTGCACCGCCATCACCCTGCGCATGTACGCGCAGCGCAAGGGCTGGGAACTGGGTGAGTTCCATGCCGAACTACGCTCCGAGCGTGACGAGGAGGGACGCTTCCACGTGCACCGCGTCCTGCATGCCAGCGCGGAGCTGAGCGATGCACAGTGGCAGCGCTTGCTGGAGGTGGTGGAGAAGACCCCGGTGACCCTGGTGATGCGCGAGGGTGCACGCATCACCAGTGAGCGTGGGGGTGCGGCGTAACCCCATCCACGCGTGGCGTGGATCTACTTCAGCGCCGTGAATGCAGCACGGTGCGCTGGCGCATGGCGTTGAACTCCTGCTCCACCTGCTGGATGTCCTCGGCCTGGAAACCGGCCGCATCCAGCAGCTGGTCGGCGGCGGCCGCCGCCAGCGGATCATCATCGCGCTGGCGCCAGCAGCGCGCCGGCAGGAAGTAGCCCACTTCGCTGCGCCCGCGCATGATCACCACCGGCCGGCCGGCATACAGCAGGAACTCCGCCAGATGCTGGCGCAGCCCTTCCACCGATACATAGGCCGGCCCGATACCCAGCACCTGGCTGGACGGCTCAGGACTTTCAAACAGCTTGCGACGGCTCATCCACTTCTCCTTTGGTGCAACGCGTGGTCTCCTTTCCTTAGACGGGCGCATCGCTGCGCCCCCGCCACACCCGGCGTGATCTGCATCACGCGATCCGGCTAGAAGCCGGTATTGAACTCCAGCTGGAACACGTCGATCGACAGCGGCGCACCGGACACTTCCTTGGCCGCCATCCACTTGCCGCTGATCCAGCTGCGCGCATCCAGCGCGTAGGCACCGCCCACGTAGTAGCCGCGGGCGTTGGTGCCGCCCAGGTGGAAGTTGGGGTCGTTGTAGGCATCCGGCAGCGCATCGGCGTCGATGTGCTTGTAGCCCAGCAGTGCCTGCCACTGGCCCTTCTTCCTCAGCTCGGTGGCACCGAAGGTGGCCTGCACCATCCACGCGGTATCGCCGCTGTGGAAGGTGTTGATGCTGGCGGTGCCGCCCGCGTCGTAGTTGTTGACGATGCCATTGTTGGCACGGCTGAACATCGCCTGCTTGTCGTAGGCCAGGTTGCGGATGTAGTCACCGTCCAGGCGCAGGCCGATGCCCTGCGCCAGCTGCGTATCCCAGCGCAGGTTCAGCGTGGCCAGGCGGAACGCCGAGGCCAGGCCGACGTACTGCGGGGTGGGCGTGTTGGCCGGGTCCAGCGGATTGCGCGCGATGTCGCGGATCAGCATCAGGGTGTTGCCCTTCTGCATGAAGGCCGGGCGTGACCAGTCGGTATCGCAGCCCACCGCACCTGCATACAGTGCGCACGGCGAAGACAGGCGACCGCTGATGTTCTTGAAGTCGTAGTAGCCCAGCGCCGCGCGCAGCGTGTTGTCATCGTTGAAGCGCCAGTTCACGCCCACCTGCGCACCGGACAGCCACTTGTTCTCGTTCGGGGTCTTGACCCGGCTCTGGCTGGGTGAACTGTCGGAGGTGTACTCCAGCGGCACCACCGCCAGGTTGCCGAACAGGTCGAGGTCACCGCCGTCGAAGTCGTACTTCAGGTTGGCGGCCAGGCCGTCGAAGTTCAGGTCGTTGGAGAACAGCGTATCGCTGGTCCAGAACGGATTGCCGAAGCGGCCACCGCGCACCGTCACCCAGTCCGCCGGGCTGTAGGCCAGCCAGGCCTGGTCCAGCCACACATCCTTCTTGCTCAGGCCACCGCCCAGTTGTTCGGTGGTCGACACCGGGCCATTGCTGCTGCCGCTGGCCAGGCGCACGCCGGCGGTGGTGTGCTGGCCGATGGTCGCTTCGATGCCCAGGCGGGCACGGATGCGCCACAGGTTGCGGCGGTCCTGGCGGCTGTTCAGCAGCGGCGGCAGCTGCAGGTTGGTGTTGGTGTTGGTATCGAAGCCATTGCCGGAATTGATCGCCGGCCAGTTGCTCACGATGTCGCTGTTGCGCTCGGAATAGAAGCGCGATTCGCTGCGCACGCGCATGTCACCGGTGACCTTGATGCGCTTGGTCCATTCGGCCACTTCGTTCGGCGCCGCCCAGCCTTCCGATTTCGCTTGCGCCATCACATCCTGGCGCACCTCGTCACGGATGCCGTCGCGCACGCTCTGCGGCACGTAAGGCACGCGCACGTCGCCGGCTTCCAGGGCCACGCCGCCGCTGGCGGCCGCACTACCGCTGGCGGCGGTGCGTTGGGCGGCGGCCGCTTCGGCTTCGGCCTGCACCAACAGTGCCTGGCCGTCTTCGGGTTTCAGCGCGCCGCTGGCGATCAGGCCCTTGATCAGCTTGACCATGGTGGTTTCTGCGGCCATCGCACCGGCCGGGGCCGCCAGGCTGAGCAGCACGGCGCAGCACAGCAGCGCCCGTCGGGCCGGCCGCGGGCGGCGGGAGTCGGTTCGTGCGCGGTCGTGGTCGTTCATCACGGTTCTCATCGAAAGAGTGGAAATCACGGAAGTCGGGAATCAGGCCCCGGGCCGGCGGCCCTGGATCAGGACGCGGGCGGGGAAATCGAGCGACGGCGGCGGTGCCTGGTCGACCTTGCCGATGCGACGCAGCGCATCGAGCACGGCCGCATCGGCCTCCTCGTTGCCACTGCCGCGCACCAGCTCGACCTTTTCCAGGCGGCCATCGGCGGCCAGCCACACATTCACCTGCAGCTGGAACGCCAGGCGCTTGACCTTGTCGTCGCGCGCGATCGCCTGCTGCATCAGGTAGCCGAGGTAGCGCCCGTAGGTGGCATTGCCGGCACCGCCGCGGCCGACGCCGGAGGTGCCGCCGCCTGTGCCGGACTGGATACCGAAGTTGTCGCCGCCGGCCTGCGCGTCGGCATTCATCGTTACCGGGTCGGCGTTGTCCGGGGTCGGCGTCGGTTCTTCCGCCGGGGTCGGCTGATCCAGCGGCTCGGGCTCGGGGACCGTTTCTTCCGGCGTTTCCGGCTCGGGCGGCTTTTCCGGTGGGGGCGGAGGCGGTGGCGGAGGGGGCGGCAGCGCCAGCATCGGCGGCTGCACCACCGGCCTGCGGGTACTGGCGGTGTCCTTGAACAGCAGCCACCACACCGCGATGCCGAGCACCAACAGCGCGGCCAGCACCAGCGCCACGGTCACCAGCAGCTGGCGACCGCGCATGCCGGGCTCCGGCCGAGGGGGTTGATGGGCCGTCATGCCTCAGCCCTGCGCCTTGCCGGTGACCAGCCCGACCTGGGCCAGCTCCAGCCGCCGCAGCAGGTCCAGCACCTCGACCACGCGCGCGTACTGCACCTGCGCATCGCCGCGCACGATCACCGGGAAGTCCGGCGTGGTCGCACGTTCGGTGCGCAGGCGGTCTTCCAGTTCAGCCATCGTCACCGGGTAGGCATCGAGGAACACCTGGCCGCTGGGGTCGATGGTGATCGCCTTGGTTTTCGGCTTCTCCAGCGCCACGCTGTTGCTGGCCTTCGGCAGGTTGACCTCGATACCGGGGATGGAGGCGTTGCTGGTCAGGATGAAGATCACCAGCACCACCAGCAGCACGTCGACGAAGGGCGTCACGTTGATGCCCTTCTCGCGCTTCTTGATGCCGAACTTCGCCTTCTGGCCCATGGCGCGCCCCTCAGCCCTGGACCGCGGCCGGGCCGCGCCCGTCCTGCTCTTCAGCCAGGCGCGCGGCGAATTCGTCGATGAACACCGCCATGTCCGCGCCGATCGCCTCGGCGCGCGCCCCCAGGTAGTTGTAGCCGAACAGGGCCGGGATCGCGACACCGAGGCCAGCCGCGGTACACAGCAACGCCGCAGCCATGCCCGGCGCCACCGAGTTGATGTCCACCGCGCCGGCCATCGCCGCCACCACGAACACCAGCATGATGCCGATGACGGTGCCGAACAGGCCCACATACGGTGCGCCTTCAATGGTGGTCGACAGCCAGTTCATGCGCCGCGCCATGCCTTCCTGCTCGCGCACCATCACCGCATCCATCGAGGCGCGGATGGCGGCGATGGTGGCCGCGCTGAGGTAGCCGCTGTTGCCATCACGCTGGTGGCGCTGTTGCATTTCATCGATGGCGACCTGGTAGATGCGCCACAGCGAACCCTCGTGCATGGCGGTCGGTGCCTTGCCCTGGCGATCCATGTCGGACAGGGTGCGCAGCGGCACACCGGACAGCTTGCCGAAGCTCTCGGTAAACACGGCATTGGCCCTGCTGGTGCGGCCAAAGTGGCGGCTCTTGGCGATCATGATCGCCCACGACAGCAGCATCATCAGGCCAAGGATGGCCACCACCACCCAGGCGTCGAACGGCATCGCCTTGAGGATGAAACCGAAGTGGCTCTGCCCGGCCGACTGCTCGTCGGCACCGTAGCTGATCAGGCGCGAATCGGCGCCCTGCGCGGTGGCATCGGCCAGCAGCAGCGCCGCCGGGCGCGCCACCCGCGAGATGCGCAGCTCATCCAGCGCACCTTCGAAGTTGGCCAGCGGCTGCGCCGCACCCGCAGCATCGGCGCCCACCACGGCGGCGGTGTTCAGGGCCGGCAGATCGCCACTGAGCTGGGCGACCACGCGCCCATTGAGGTACAGCTGCAGCGCCCCCTTCTCTGCGGTCAGCGCGACATGCGCCCACTGCCCTTCCGGAATCGGCTGCGCAGGCGTGCTGCGCTGGCCGTTGAGCTGCACGAACGGCACCCGGTTCTCGATGCCGAGCACCAGCTCGGCCGCACCGTCGCGGCGGGCATAGATCGCTTGTGCGGCACTGTTGCTGCCCGGCTTGATCCACGCGGAAACGGTCAACGGCGCGCCCGCCTGCTGCGCCAGCGAGGCGCTGGCCGGCAGCGGCAGCGGACCGCCGCCGAGCTGCACGCCACGGCCGATCACCGAGCCTTCGGACGGCGGCACCACGGCCCCGGCATTGTTGCCATAGGCGGTGGTATCGCGGGCCGGGGCATTGGCTTCGGCGAAGTGGTAGACCAGCGTGTAGTCCGGGTCGAACACCTGCTGGCCATTGCCGCTGGCCGGGGCCTTGTCGTTGCCGTAGTACATCCAGATCGTCTGCGGCGCCGCGGCACTCACCGCCGGCACATCGACCCAGACCAGTGCCAGGCCGAGCTTGGGATCGAACTGTTCGATCTGGTGGGCAAGCACGGTGCGGCCATCGCCCGAGACGAAACGCAGGTCGCTGCCCGCATCCTGGGTGCCATCGAAGCCGAAGTTGCCGGTATGCAGGCGCAGCAGCAGCGGCGTGCGGCCCGGGTCACCGGCCAGGCCGGCGCCCTGCGGGCCGGCGTCGACGGTGATCGGCTTGCGGTACTTCCATTCGGCCTGCCACCAATTGGCATCGGCCGCAGCGGCGGGCAGCGCCACTAGCGCGGCCAGCAGCAACAACACTCGGGAAAGCAAACGGTCCATGCGAAGGGTCTCCGGAGAACGCATGTTCAAGGGAAGGGTCAGTAACTGGTGCTGATGTTGAAATGCAGGCGCGGGTCGTCCTTGCGCGTGACCGGGCCGTCGGCGTAGGGCCAGGCGTAGTCCAGGCGCAGCTGCAGGTGTTCGCCCAGGCGCAGCTGCGCGCCCAGGCCGACCGAGGCCAGGTTGTACTTGTCACGCTGATCGGGCAGCGGCTGGCGCAGGCGCAGGTAGGCCGCGTCGGCAAAGCTGTAGACGCGCAGGTCGGTGCCGCTCCACAGCGACCACGCCGGCGTGCGCCATTCCAGGCTGGCCAGGCCGCCGTAGTCGCCGATCGCCTCGGCCGACAGATAGCCGCGCACGGTGTACATGCCGCCGGCGGCGAACTGTTCGGCCGACACCAGCGGCGCGTCGGTCACCTGCAGCGAGCCGCGCGCATACCACTGCCAGTCGCTGCCGAAGGTATGGGTGTTGGCCACGTCGGCCTTGAAGGCCACGAAACTCGGATCGGCCCAGAATCGCTTCTGCCCGAATGCAGTGGCATCGCTGCCGTAGCCCAGCAGGCGGCGGGTGCCGGCCACCAGCTGGGTATTGATGCTCAACTGGTCCTGCTCGCCCTGGCGCACGCCGACGAACGCGAGGGTGATCGGCGCGTACTTCAACGGCGTCTTCAGGCTGCCCTTTTCCATCTGCGTGTCTTCCTCGGTGTCCTTGAAGTCCACACCGAGGCTGAGCTGGCGCCACCACTGGCGGCTGCCGGCCAGGCGATAGTTGAGCTTGAGGCCGATCGAATGGCCATTGCCGATCACGTTGGTGCCGGACCCGGTGCCGACCTGCGCGCCGGCATTCAGCACCCGGCTGTCGGACTTGTAGCCGGAAGCTTCCAGGCTCCAGGGCGTGCCTTCGAACGGCATCATGTACGACGCCGAGAACACCTTGGCCTGCTGGGTGTCCTGCGGCGCCAGGTACACGCCGACGTTGACGCTGTGCCCGCGCTGCCACAGGTTGTCGTAGGCCAGCGAGGTGCTCAGGCGCAGCTTCTCGGTATCGGCGCTGCGATCGTTGTTCAGTGCCGCGCTGATCCGCCACGGCGACTTCTCTTCAACCTGCAGGTCCACGTCCATGGTGCCGGGCACCTGGCCTTCGCGCACCAGTGGCATCACCTGCCGGCGCCCGCCTTCGTTGAGCGCGGTCAGTTCCTTCTGCGCCTGCTCGAAATCGGGCACCTTGCCTTCGGCCAGCGCCGGCACGCGCTCGCGGATGCGTTCGGGCGACTCGTGCTTCGTGCCGACCACGCGCAGCTGGCCGATCGGCGTCTGCTGCACCTTCAGCAGTACCACGCCGCCACTGACCTGCTGTTCCGGCAGTTCAACGTAGACCGACTGGTAACCGGCCTGCTGGTACAGCGCATTGACCGCATCGCGCGCCTTCTCGACATCGGCCAGGGTCTTGCCCGGGCCGAGGAACGGCTCCACTGCACGTTCGATCTGGCGCGGATCGAGCACGGTGTTGCCGCGCACGATGTATTCGTTGATGTTCACGCTGGGCGCGGGCGCCTGCTGTGCGAACAACGGCAGCGGCATCATGGCCAGCGCCAGCACCAACGGATGCAGGCGCAGCGGAAGGCGGACGGCTCGGGACGGAACAGGAGTCATCGAAGGCATCGCGTCGTATCGAAGGGAATGGCCATGGAGCGGAGCGTGGATCTACCAACAGGACGTGCACGTCGCGTCAAAGCCGCCAACAGTTTTGTGACAGCCCTGTCATCTTTTGACAGCGCCGGAACCCTCGCGGGCGGACACTGCCTTCGCCATACGTCTTCGCTGAAGAACACCGGTTGCCGCAGGAGATTCGAGATGAGCAGTTCATTGAAGACGGGCCTGCGCCCTGCCCTCGCCCTGGCACTGCTGCTGGTGGTGCCAGCGCTCCACGCCGGGGAAGCGAAGCAGCAGGACGATGCCGCACCGTGCATCGAAGTGCAGGTCAACGGCGAGCGCATCCCTGCCTGGGATTGCCTGCAGCGCAAGCTGGCACCGGCGCCGAAACAGGCGAAGTCACCGGCCCGGCCCGAAGCCGAGCGCCTGATGCGGCAGCCTGGCAACCAGCTGATGCAGTACAACCTGGAAGGCACGCGGCAGCGCATGGGCGATGCCTTTGGTCGTTCGGTGGTGCCGCAGCGTCCGGCGCGCTGAGCCCGTGCATCTGCAGCCAAGCGTGGGCTCGGCGCTACGGGGCGTCGCCCTGCGCAGCGGCCGGCACGATGCCATCCGTCGGCACCGGTGGCAGCTCCGGCACCGGCAGGCTGCGCGACTGCCCGGCCTGGTTCAGTTCCACCGTGCTGGCGCCGATGCTGGCCAGCACCGTGCAGGGCCCCAGCCGCTGGCCGGGGGCGTACGCTGCCGCAGGACGGCCATCGACCGAAAGCAGGGCCAGCGGCGAATGGTCGCCGGCCATCACGCCCAACACCACCACTTCGGTCTGGACGGCGCCGGGCGAAAGCAGGCGCACCAGGGGCAGGCTGGCCGCCGCTGCGAACATCGGCCGCACAGCGGCCTCGGCAGGCGCCTCGCTGGCCACCGCCGCTGGCGCGACGGCAGACAGGGTCACCGTCCAGTAGGCCACCACCGCCAGCAGCAGCGTCGCTGCCAGCGCGGTCAACAGCCGATTGCGATCCCAGCGCCTGTCCATGTCCTGCACCATCGCCACGTTCGTGTCCGCCCACGCTAGCAGCTGGCGCTGACGCTTTTGTTTCATCATGCGCGCATACGCTGGCAGGCATCGGCAAGGACCGGAGGCAATGTCGATGCTGCACATTCCGCGTGGCTTCACTCTGCTGGAACTGATGGTGGTGCTGGTGATCATCGGCATCTGCACGGCCGGCATCGGCCTGGGCCTGGGCAGCCTGCTCGACCCGGCGCGGCAGCTGCGGCAGGAGGCCGAGCGGCTGGCGCAACGCCTGCAGGTTGCGCGCGACGAGGCCCGCATCGATGGCAACACCGTGCGCTGGCAGGCGAACGCCGACGGTTACCATTTCAGCCGCCGCGAAGGCAGCCGCTGGGTGGACATGGAGCGCGACGACCTGCTGCGGCCGCAGACGTGGCAGGCCGCCGGCATTTCGGTGCAGCCGGCCACCGCCATCGAATTGAGCCCGGAATGGATCGGCGTTGCCTGGGAAGTGCGGCTGTCGCTGGACGGTCGCCAGCTGCGTCTTCGTGATGATGGCAGCGGACAGTTGCAGGTCGTGCAGTGAAACGGAACCCGCGCGGATTCACCCTGATCGAAGTGCTGATCGCACTGGCGATCGTGTCGATTGCCCTGGCCGCGGTGATGCGATCGGTCGCGGTCGCCACCGACGATCAGTCGCGCCTGCGCGACCGTCGGCTGGCCCTGATGTGTGCGCAGGATCGATGGCAGGAACTGCGCCTGGCCGGACAGGTACCGCAGGAGGTACGCCAGCGCTGCCTGCAGGGGCGCAGCCGGTTCCTGGTGCTGCAGCATCTGGGCACCGGGGCGGATGGGCAGCCGCAGCTGGAACTGAGCGTGGTGGCCGAACAGGCCCCGCGGCAGTCGCTGGCACGGATGCAGCTGCCCTGGACGGCAACGCCATGAAGCGCCCGGTGCATGGCTTCACCCTGATTGAAGTGATGATCGCGATCACCATCATGGGCGTGCTGGCACTGATCTGCTGGCGGGCCATCGACAGCGTGGCCAGCAGCGACCAGCGCCTGCGCCAGGCCGATGCGGAGACCACCCATGCATTGCGCGCGCTGCAGCAGTTCCAGCGCGATGTCGAGATGCGGGCCGATGATGCGCTGATGAACGGCGCGGTGCGTCCGGCGGATCAGCCGCAACGGTTGCTGCCGCCCTCGCTGGTCAGCGAACGCCATCCGGATGGGAGTTTCGCGCTGGAAATCACCCGCAGCGTGGGCAGCGACGGACTGCGCTGGCAGCGCGTGCGCTGGTGGCGGCAGGGGGACACGGTGTGGCGGGCCAGCGGCGCTGCCACTGATCGTTACCCGCTGCCCGCACCCGAGCCGTCGAAGGGCATTGTGGTGGCACGCGCGGTGCAGCGCTTCGAGGTGCGTGCGTGGCAGCCCGGGGCGGGCTGGGCGTCGTTGCCGGGCGAAGGCGATGTGTTGCCGGCCACCGGCCTGGAGCTGCGACTGGAGCTGCGCGACGGGCGCGGTGCGTTGAGCTATCGGCGGGTGCTGGGGTTTTAGGATGTCTCGCGGCTGATGCATCCACGCATGGCGTGGATCTACTGGCAGGCAACGATGCACTGCCCTTCTGCCGCCGGGCGCACTCCTGCACCCGGCGGCGCCGTGTCGGTGGTCCTCACCGCTGATGGCCGCTCCCTGCCCTCCGTGCCGTCCTGGCTGGGGCCGCCACCTTTCCATGGCGGCTGGCCCGATGCTGCCGTCTGCTGCGCCGATCGATGCTCAGCGGCGCTGCTTGCCTTCGTCGCGCCTGGCCTGCGGGAACTGGAAGGCGCTGTTGTCGTCGTAGCCACTGCTGGCGGTGTTGCCACGCGCCGGCGGCTGGATGCTGCTGGTGCCACTGCCGAAGCCGAGGATCTGCACGCTGATCACCGACGGCTGGTTGCGCCGTGCGTCGTCCTGGCTCTTGCGCATCACGTCCTGTGCAGCCTGGCTGGCACTGTTTGCCGCTGCACTGGCTGCCGCCAGCGCGTTGACGTTCACCGTGGCCAGCACCGGCAGGCCCTTGCTCTCTCCCTGCACCTGGATGTTGGCGGCATTGAGCACCTGCAGTGCGGCCAGGTTGATATTGCCCGAGACGCGGATGCCCGCCTCGCCCGCGTCGATGGTGCCCAGCGGTGCGATCAGGTCGACGTCGCCGGCCGGCACTTCCGGAATTGGATTCAGGGTGGCAAAGCCGGCGCCGGTCGCAGGCGCCAGCGGTGACAGCACGACGTTGCCCCAGCGGTCGTAGACGCGGCGCGGCGGGGTGTACAGCAGCGTGGTGCGCGAGCCGCGCCCGGCGTTGATGTTGCCCTGCTCCGACCAGCCCAGGATGTCACCGCCGAAGGTGGTCATCACCCGCGACAGCCCCAGCAGCACGCTGTCCTGGCTGAACAGCCGGATATCCCCGCGCCCCTGGGTGATCAGGCCGGAACTGGCAGGCGGAACCTCGCCCGCCACGCCCAGTACGATCTGGCCGCCCGGCGCCAGCAGCTCGATGTTGCCACCGGCCTCGGTACGCACGCCGGAGCCACCGAACATCACGATGTCGCCGGTCCGGTCGAGGATCGCACCGTTCGCATCCTTGTCCGGCATCAGGGTGGCGATGGCTTCGCGCCCGCGCAGGTAGGAGCCGAAGCGCGGTCCCTCGGCATCGTTGTACTCGCGGCCACCCTCTCGCAGTTCGGCATAGAAGACCTGGCGCAGGAAGATGTGCTGCTGCTCCTTCGGCAGCGCATCGAAGGCGGCCAGCGCGGAGCCGTCGTCGACGCGCATGCCGAACCGCTGCGACAGCCACTGCTTCAGTTCGGCGTCGTAGACCTTGGCCACCTTCCCCGGCTGCGATGCCAGCGGCTGCGCAGGATCGGCAAGATTGGCAGCCCCCAGGTAGCGCGCACGCACGGCATCGAAGGCGATGTGCTGGTCGCCAGCAGTCAAGGACACGCTGGCACCCGGCCGGGTGTCGCCCTGGATCAGGCCGCCGGTGGTGGTCACGCTGCCCGCGTCCTCGAAGCGGAGCTGGCGACCCGCGCTGACATCAACGTTGCCCGGTCCGGCCACGTGCACCGTACTGCGCACCACATCGCGCCCGGCCTGCACCACGGTGATGTCGGTGGCAGTGGTGTTCATCGCGCCGATGCTGGACACCAGGATGTCGCCACCGGCGCGCACCTGCACCGGGGCGGAAAGATCGCTCCAGTTGAGCAGGCTGCGCGTGCCCATGGCATTGTCCAGCGTCCACTGCCCACCGGTCCTCAGGCCGACGATGTCACCCCGCACTGCATAGAATCGATTCGGCGCGTTGGTGCCTTCGCGCAGTTCCCGCGCCAGCGGCGCATTCGGGCCGAACGTGAACAGCGGCAGCGAGGCGCGCGGATTGCCTGCCACGCCATCCACCGAAGCGTTGCCGATCACCGTGGCGCCCACCTCGGCGGTGAAGGCCGGTGCGAACGGCGACGGCAAGCGCACATCGGCGCCGGAGCTGCTGATGTCGGCACCGCGCATCGGCACCAGGATCGAGTCCATCGCCAGCACTTCCAGCGAACCGCGTGCCGAGGGTGCGGTCAGCAGCACATCGCGCGCATCACCGCCCGTGGTCGATGTTTCCGCAAGGCGGATGCTGCCGCTGGCGGCCAGCATCCGCAGCTGCGAGGGATACAGCCAGTAGCGAAGATCGGCACCGCCACGTTGCTTCACCGCCTCGGCGAACAGTTCGCCGGACTCGGCGGTGGCCATCACGGTTCCCCTCTGCTGGCCAGGTGCGAGGTCGCCACCGGCCGAGATCAGGTCCACCGCGGTATTGGCGGTCCACAGCGAGAACCAGCTGCTGGAAGCGGCGGTGCGGCCATCGCCCAGCGCCAGTGCGTTGTAGCTGGGCACCGGTACCCGGCCGGCATCGGCCACGCCGGCCAGCACCAGGTCGCCTCGTGACTGCAGGGTCGCCACCGCGTCACCCAGCACCAGCACCGGCCCGCCCATGGCATCGCCCAGCTGCGCGCGGAACGGATCTTCCTGCCTCAGGCCGCTGTACGGCGCCACGTAGTGCGCCACATTGGTGACCATGCCACCGATGCGTGCCGCGTCCAGCTGCATGCGACCGCGCAGGTTCACCAGCGCACCACTGAGCGGCAGGTTGGGCTGGTTCAATGATGGATCGCTGGTTGCCAGTGCAAGGTTCGGATTCAGCGCGCCACCCAGGCGCACCGCCAGGTCGCCGCCACCGGTCAGGTGCAGCGTACCGTCGGCCTCGACGCGCCCGGTCGAGCCCACCGCTGCCACCACGCCGGACGAATGGCGTGCCAGTGAATTGACCACGGTTCCGCTGGCTACGCCCGCGTCACGGCCGGCCTCGAGGGTGAGGTTGCCGCCACCCAGTGTGCCGAAGCCCATGAAGCCCACCATGCGCGCACCGGTAAGCGTCGGGAGGCTGGTGTAGCTGCCGAAGTTCACCCACCAGCTGGTCGCCGTGGGCGGCGCCCCGGCCACGCCCGGGCTGCCCTGGCGCCACAGCCAGTTGCCCACTGCGCTGGGGGCAAAGCCCGCGCCTTCGCTCTGGCTGCGCGGCGTGACATCGAATCCGACCTGGCCGGCGCTGTCCCACAGGTCGCCACGGATGTCGCGGCCCGCGGAAACGGTCAGGTTTCCGCCCTGGTCCGGATACCAGGCCTGCCATGCCCCCAAGGCGGCTGCATAGCGCCCGTCCGCATCGGTCGGCCCAAGCACGGTGGACAGCCCCGGTGCCGGCGCCCGGCCCGGATTGAACGCTGCATCGCGCCCGTTGCCGAGCGATGTCGGGGCGCCGGCGGTGTACACACCGAAGCCCGACATCATCCGCACGTCGCGGCCGGCCAACAACTGCAGGTCGCCCTTGCCGGTGCGCAGCACACTCCACAACGGCGTGCCCAACTTCGAGCCATAGATCGTCTTCTCGATCAGTTCGCCACCGCCATAGCAGTAGTTGGTGATCGCGCAGAAGCTTTCTTCGGTCATGCCGAAGATCTCGGCGAATTCCTTCGCCGACATGCCCACCGCCGACTCGTCGCCCACCAGGTCCAGCGAGGCCTGCTTGGCCACCAGGCGCGGGGCCAGGCCGCAGAAGCCTTCGCCGGCGTCGCACAGGGTCTGCTCGTCGACGCCCAGTTCTTCGGCCACTTCCTTCAACGGTCGATTGGCGTAGGAGGGATCACCGATCAGCGCAAGCGCGCCATCCAGGGTGAGCACCCGCTCGCCGATCCACTCGCTGGTCTTCTGCACGGTGCCGATCGTTCCATAGTGGCTGTCGGCCAGGATCAGGTCGCCCTTGGCATCCAGCCGGCGCAGGCGCGGATCGGCGGCCGACGTATCGGCACCGGCCACGGCAGTGACATCCCACGACGTGGTGCCTTCCGGCAACATTGCCGCCAACGCCCAGTTGCGGCCCTGCCTGCCGTTGGCATCGGCCGGCCGCAGGTTGACCGGCTTGCCGCCGGGCAGCTTCACCGCGGTCATCGACGGAATCAGCGAGCCCGGTGCCAGTGCAACCGCGCCGGACAACTCCATGGCCTCCGGCAACGCCGCGCCTGCCGGCCAGAGCTGCGCCGCCAGCGTTGCTTTCGAGGCGAGCCGGAAGCCGGCGCCCAGCCGATCACCGGCAGCCAGCTGCAACGGCTGCTGCAGCAGGCTGCCCGCGGCCAGCACGGTGCCGTCGGCGAGGGTGACGGCTGCCGGCAGCACCGTGCCCGCCGCCAGCAGCAGGAGGGCGCCCAGCCGCATCTCCGCCGGCAGCACGGTGCCGGCGGGCACATCGGTCTGCGTGACCGGGATCGCGTAGTTCAGCACCGCGCCCTTCGGGAACCGTGTCGCGGCCTGCAGCGTCACGCCATCGATGGGCACCACGATGTCGCCGCCAAGCGGCGTGATGCGCAGCGTATTGGCATCGGCCGTCTCTCCGAGCATCCAGCCCGACTCATCGGGATTGGCCGGGGGCGGCGCGAAACCATCATTGATGCTGCCGTAGATGCTGAGGTCGCCCGCTGCACGCAGCACCAGCGCAGCCGACTCGCCGAATCCACGACGCAGGGGGTCATTGCGATTGGCCTGCGGGCCATAGCGGTAGCCGGACAGGTCCAGGTCGCCGCGCACGGTCAGGTTGCCGGTGGGATTGTCGGCCGACACCTGGCCCACGATCTCCACGCCGGGCCGCAGGCGTACCTTGCCCAGTGCCGCAGTGCGCGCCGCCAGATCGGCATTGCCGAGGGCGGCGTTCATCCATGCCTGGTTGTGCGGATCGACCACCGTGTCCAGCCATTGCTGGGTGACCAGCTGCGGCCGATGGCCATTGACGTCCGGCGTTGCTGCCAGCGGCGCGTCGGTATAGCGCCGGAAGGCATTGACCAGCACATCCCGCGCGCCGGTGACCGACGCACCGGACTCGGCGCGCACTGCTGCATCGTCGGTACCCCGTCGCGGCACATTGAGGGTGAAGGTGCCTCGTGCGACGCCATCGTTCTGGCCGGGCGCGGTGCCCTGTGCAACCGCGGTGCCACTGCGCAGGTCAACCCGCGCGGCACTGCCCAGCACCACCTCGCCGTCGCGGCTGCCCAGCTCCACCAGCGCACGGTTGCTGCTGTCGATGATCTTGCCGTAGCTGTCCACCCGCAGCGCGCTGCCGTGTGCATCCAGCAGCCCATCCACCTGCAGGCGGTCACGCGCGGCCAGGCGGATGCTTCCCACCTGCTCTCCGCTGGCGTCGATGGTGCCGAGCACATGCAGGCTGCCGCCGTCGATGCTGAGCGCAACGTTGCGCGCCTTCAGCGTGTCGGTCACGGTCAGGTCGCCCTGCTTGAGCTGGAAGCTGCGGGTACCGAAGAAGCCGCCCGCATCCAGCTGGCGGTTCAAGCCGGCGAAGTCGGAAAGCTGCTGCGCGCGCAGCACCAGTTCGCCGCTGTCATAGGGCACCGTGCTGCCACCGGTGGCCTGGCGACCACTCGCGCTGCCACGCAGGGTCCCGGCCAGCTCGATGCGACCCGCGTTTTCGCCCAGCGCATTGGCGGTGATCCGGCCTGCGCGGTTGTTCGATGCCGAGACGTCGATGCTCGAACCAGCGGCGGCCAGCACGTTGCCCTGGCGCGCGGTGAGTTCAACGTCGCCACCCCAGCTGTACTTGTCCAGATCGTCCATGCGGATGCGGCGCCCGGCCAGGTCGATGCGGGCGTTGCTGCCCAGCACCACGTCGCCATCCGCCCTGGCCTGCAGGCGGCCCGAGGCCAGCGCCACGGCGGAGTCGATCAGGATGTTGCGTGCCTGCAGCCCCAGTTCGGCGCCCAGCGCGTCGTGCCCCTGGGTCTGGCCGGCGCCGCTGATGCGCAGATCCCCCCCGCTGCGTACCTGCAGGGTGCTTCCGGCCGCGCCGGTCAGCAGCGGTGCCTGGATGTCCAGTGCGCCGCCGCTGTACTGCCAGCCCGTGCCGGCCTGGTAGGCGCCCTGCCCCTGGTAGACGTCCAGCGTGCCCTTGCCGGCGAACTGCACCTGCTGCGTGGCCCGCAGCGAGACGCCGTCGAACCCGAGCACCTGGCGGTTGGCCGGCACTTCCGAACTGGGGCGTGTATAGGGCGCGCGTCCGAGGATCAGCGAGCGGGTGTTGAGCTCGAGCTGTCCATGGCCGAGCCGATCGACCATCGCCGCGCCCGGCGCCTGCGGGGTACCGTCGGTCAGCACCGTCGACACCGCCTGTGTGCCATCCCATACCAGCGTGTCGGCATAGATGCGGGCCTGGTCACCGGCCTTGCCGTAGCCATGGATCGCCGGCGCCCCCAGCACCAGCTCGCGCAGGCTGCTGTTGCCGGTGGCCGGATTGCGGGTGTCCAGGTCCACGCTGCCGAATACATTGATTGCGTCGCGCGCGGACAGGCTCAGTGTCTCCAGCGCGGGCGTGCCAAGCGCGGTATTGCCCCGCAGCAGCTGCTGCAGGGTCTGCTGGTTCAGCGCCAGCCCCTGCGGCAGCGCACCCTGTGCGGCCATCGCCTGCAGCGATGCAGCATCACCGAGGTTGATGGCGGTCATCGACAGGCCCAACCGGCGTGTGCCATAGCTGACATTGTCGCGCAGCTGGAACCCGCCCTCGGTACTGACATTGATGCTGCCCTCGGACAGCAACCGGGTCTGCCCGGTGCAGCTGTCGCTGCGGCAGGCGCCCACATCGATTGCAACGCGGGCCGCCGCGCCTCCCGACAGCAGGTTGGTCTGGCCGTTGGACACGGCCAGCACGCCCGTGATCGCATCGAGCTTCATCAGGTAGCCATCGGTGGCGTCGTAGCCGGGCTTTCCACGCCCGACCGTACTGATCACGGCGCCCTGCTCGATCACCACGCCCGCGCCACCGGCTGCTGCGCCCAGGATCACCTCGGGGGCGCTCAGCGTTGCACCGGAACGAACCAGCACGCCGCCGTCTTCCGATCTCACGTTCAACGTGCCGGGCAGAGTGGCGTCCGGACGCAGGGTCACACCGACCATCAGGCGCGAGGGCTGCAACGCCGTGAGCGCGTCGGCGAAAATGGCCGCCATGCTGCCCGCGCTGGCGCGCTGGCCTGCACCCAGCACTTCCAGCGTGCTCGGGCCACCATTGCCGACCACCGACACCGTACCGCCGAAGCCCTTGCTGCCAGCCTCGGCCGCGAAACGTGTCATGCCCTGCATGCGCAGTGCGTCTGTGGTGCCCAGGCCTGCACCTGCGCCCAGCGTCAGCCGCAGCGTGCCGGCGTCCACCGACTGCATGCCACGCGCGATGCCGCGGCGCGCCGCATCGTCCTGCACGAACGCGTTGTAGCCAGTTTCGTTGTAGCCGGAGTGGCGGCGCACCACGTCGGCCGGGGTCAGCACCAGGTCCGTCCACAACGGCGATGCGGAAGGCGCAAGCCCCTGCGCCTGCTGGCCGCTGACTTTCCACGAGCCGGTTCCGGTGGCGGTGGCCAGCGCCTGCTGCGTGCCCTGCGCGCCCACTTCCACCCGGAACGCGCCTGGCTGCAGCGCGTAGGACGCCGGCAGCAACGTATAGGTGCCCGCCGCCAGGCCCGGCACCCCGTCAGGCACCGTGATGCGCTGGCCGATGCCCGGGTCGGTGCTGCCGTCGGCCAGGCCCAGCGGCGCGATGCCGTTGCGGTAGGACGGAACAATGGCGTACACCGCGTTGCTGCTGGCGCTGAAGGTGTAGGCCGGATTGGCGTCACGCAGTGCGTGGCTGCGCACGTCCACCGAGCCGCTGCGGCCACTGACGAACCCTGCGCCGGTCAGCGTGCCGCCACCGGACAGGTCCAGCAGCGCACCGGCCTGGATGTCGACACTGTTGGCGTGCAGGTCGACACCCACCGTATCCACGGTGTTGATCATGCCCACCAGGCTGGGGCTGACATCCTTGCCGTTCAGGCGCCAGCGCTGTCCATCCACGGTGCCACCGAAGGGAACGCTGAGGCCGGCGGCGCTGCTTGAGGTCACACTGCCGGGCAACAGCGTGATACGCGACGCGACATTGCCTGGGCCCAGGCCGCCGATCACCAGCTGTCCCAGCGGCGCGCGCACGACGCCTCCCTGCTCGACCGTGGCGGCAACCAACGCCAGCGAACCGAACACCGAATCGGCCGCAGGTGGCGTGGCGCCGGTGCCATGGATGCGAAGCACGCCCTTGGCATCGGTCCAGTTGTTCTGTCCACCCAGCACATCGTAGATCGATACCGCGATGCGGCCCTTGGTCCCGGCAACCGGATAGATCTGTGCGGCCGTGATGTCCAGGCTCGACGGCGCCAGCAGCTGGGTATCGAAGAAGTTGCTGTTGCCACTGACTTTCGCCAGCAGCCGCAGGTCGCCGCTGCTGGCAAGGTGGGCGCTGCCGAAGCCGGCCAGATCGACCGTATCGCGTACGTCCAGCACCTGCGCCGAGGCGCTGAAACTGTGGTCACCGGCATCGGCACGGGCTGCCACCGGCGCCACAAAGGGATTGTCCGAGGTGTCACGGAACCAGCGTGCCTGCGCAAGGCGCACATAAGGCGCCTGCACGTGCAAGGCCGTTCCCGCCGCGCTGCCCGTGGCCATGCCCATCGCGGCATCGCTCAGCCCGTACAAGCGCAGGCTCTGTCCCACGCGCAGGTCGACATTGCCTTCGGCGCGAAGATCGCCGAACACCGAAAGATGGTCGAAGCCACCGGCCTGCACCTGTGCCGCCGACAGCTCGGCGTGCCCGTGCTGCAATGGCGTGGACGAGCCGGGGGCTGCATCGCTGGACTGCTGCACCAGGGTGATTGCACGCGGGCCAAGCTCCGCAGCCCCCGCCCGGCGCTCGTACACCCCACCGCCGAAGGCCACGCCCAGCGTGCCGCCCTGCGCGCCCACGCCACCGGCCGCCGCCCGCAACGTGCCATCCAGGTACAGGCCATTGGCCGAGCGCAGCACGATCGTGCCGCCGTCGCTGGCCACGGAACGGGTGCCACTGCCATCCACTGTCAGCGTCTCACGGCTACCGGACGCATCCAGAACCGCGCCCCGCTCCACCACCACGAAGGCATCCGGCGGGCGGTTCTCCAGCGCGTCGCGCGACTCCCAGTCCAGCGTACCGCCGATCCCGATGCTGCCACCCGAATGCAGCACGCCCTGGCGGCGACCTGCAGCGTCCTCCGCGGCGAAGCTGTCGCCGGACACATCCAGCAGCGCGTTGCTGCCGATGCGATAGCGCAACGGGGTGCCGCCGATCTGGTAGCGCTGCTGGTTGTCGCGGACATCGTCGAGGCGGATGCTGCCTGCCTTGGCGATCAGTGCACCGGCCACGTCGATGTTGCCACCGCCGCGCAGCTCGATCGACTGTCCGGCATCGACCTGCACGACCGCGTTGTTGCCGATCCTTACATCACCGCCCAGCGTATTGCGCTGCGAGCGCAGCAGCACGCTTGCGCCCTGCCGCTGGGTAACCGACCCGCTGCCCGGGTCGAAGGCATACAGCGGTGCCGTCCAGGCCTCCAGGCCTTCGCCTGCGGTCGCTGCATCGGCAGCGGCCTGGCGCACGCGCAACGTCGGTGCGCGCACGTCCAGCCGGGTGCCATCGGCCACCTCAAGCCCGGCATGGCCGTTGATGTCGTACTGGCCGAATCCGCTGCGCAGCAGCGTCGGCGACAGCCACAGGCTGCCATCGTCGCGGGCCCGGTCAGCCAACCTCACCTTGCCTCCGGTCGCCAGCTGCAGGGTGCCGGCACCGCTGCTGCCCATGCCGCTGATCTGCCCGTCCAGCTGCAAGCGCCCACTGCCGTCGGTGGTCACCTGGCTGCTGTCGGCCAGCAGGGCGATGTCACCGCCCTTGCCTGCGCGGGCCTTGCCCTGCAGGTCGACGCGTCCCCCCGCATCCACACTGATGCGACTGCCTGCGGCCAACGACACATCATGGCTGCTTTCCAGGTTCACGCGACCGCCGTTGATCCACGCCTGCGCGCTGCCGGCGCCACCGTCCAGGCGCTGGTTTGCCCAGCGGCCGTCCAGGTCGATCACCGCCGCTTCGCCCAATGTGACCACACCACGACCGTTGGCCTGCACCACCTGCATGCGGCCGGTGGCGTCGGCGAGAAGATTGCTGGCGGTCAGACCGCCCCCGGCAATCCGGACCTGGCCGTTGATGTCGACGCGGCCACCGACCAGGTTCAGCTGCCCACCATCGGCAAGCGCCAGTTCGCCGTCGATGCGGATGCCACCTGCCGTCGCCAGGTCCAGCCGGCCCCACTGCTGCGCGCTCAACTGTGCACCATCGAGCCAGACGGTGTTGCGCCGGCTCTCATCCAGCGCGCCCTGCAGGCTCCAGCGGGCGGTGGCCGCCGGAGGCGTGCCGATACGCACCTGCGAGTCGAACACCGCATTGCGGCCGGTACCGTCGTAGCGCCCCAGCCACAGCTGCGCGCCACGTGCCACCGCCGTCTGCGACTGCACGTAGCCATCGGTGCTGCTGCCCGGTGCCCGCGTCTGCCGCACGCCATTGAATACGGCAGTATCGATCTGCCCCTCGAGCACCGCGGTCGGCGCCGAAACCAGCAGCCGCCCGGCATCGCGCCCCACCGTGTAGCCGTTCTCGTAACGCGATTCATTGCCGATCAACGGATTGCGCCAGGCCTCGGTGATGCCCCAGCGCGCCTGTTCCACTTCAAAACCGCGATACAGGCCGGCGAATCCACGATCCACCGGCGCGTCGTCCAGGCGATACATCTGTCCATCGTTGCCGCGCAGCCAGCTCTCCTTGAGCATGCCGCTGGCCACATCGAGGCTGCCGCCGGACAGGTTGATCCGCGAACCCGCGGCGCTGACCACTTCACTGCCGGCAAGCTGCACGGTGCCGCCCTGCGCGGCCCATTCGCCGATGGAGTGGCGCTGGTTGCCCAGGTAGCCACTCACTTCCAGCAGCCCTCCACCGGCATACCAGCGCTCGCCCTCATGGCCGCCGGTACCGGCCGGCACGTAGATCAGGCCGCGCCGGTCGACCCAGACCCGGCTGCTGTTGAGCGTGCCGGCATCGCGTACGTCCGGGGCATCGCGCAGTTCGTTGCCCTGCACGTTGATTTCCAGCTGGTTGCTCTCCATCGCCACCTTCACCCCGGTGGCACCGGATACATCCACGCGTGCGCCATCGCCCAGCAGCGTGCGCTGGCGTGCGTCGACCACGATCTGGCCACCGGTCGCCAGGGTCAGCGACCCGGCCTGGGCCTCGACCGTGCCACCAGAGACGATTTCCACGCGCGACTGGTCACGCCGATCCTGCAGCCGCGACAGGTTGTCGAACGCGCCCTGTGCAGCGGTACTGCGCACCTTGTCCTGGGCCGACGACTCGTTCAGCAGCGCCTGGCGCTGGCTGTCGAGCGCGGTGGTCTTGCCATCGTCCTCAAGCAGGATGGCCGTGGTGGCATCGCGGCCGAGGGTCACGCTGGCCTTGCCATCGCTGGCGGAGGTGAGCAGGTGCACGGTGCCGCGCTGGTTCAGGGTGCTGGTGGCAACCGCAACGCCGGCCTGCTCGACATGGCGTCCGGCCAGCGTGATGTCGCCTTCGCGTGCCTGGATCAGGCCGCTGTTGCGCACATCGCCTGCCGTGCTGCCTGCCACGAAGCGCGGCGCGATTTCGTTGCCACCGGTGGTGGAGGACGTGTTCTGAGCCGTGCCCACGCCACGCCGTATCACGAAGCTGTCGCCGGCGGCGAGCTGGGTCTGTCCCTTGCGGGTGTCGATCTGGCCGGCATTCTCCACGCTGCGCCCTGCCAGCAGGACATAGCCGCCCCCGCGCGTGGCCGTGGTGGGCTCATGGGTGGCGATGCGCGCACCACGCTCCACCATCACCTTGCCGAACGCCTCGGTCAGCGCATCCGAACTGGCGTTGACGCTGTACAGGCCTTCGTCACGGAACTGCGTGTCGCTGATCCGCGCGGCCGCCGCCACCAGGTTGCGCACGTTCACCTGGCCGTTGCTGCCGAAGATCACGCCGTTGCGGTTGACCACGAACACGCTGCCGTCGGCCTTCAGCTGGCCGAGGATCTGGCTGGGCCGCGCGTTGGGATCGTTGACCCGGTTCAACACCGCCCAGTCGGCGTTCTGCAGGACGTTCAACGTGGTGTTGGCACCAATGTTGAAGGTCTCCCAGTTCAGGATCGCCTTGTCCGCGGTCTGTTCGATGGTGACCTGCACGCGGCCGTCGGCGCCCTGCGCCTGGATGGCCTCACGCGCGTTGGTCCAGCCCCGCGTCAGCGGGTTCTCATCCACCTTCAGGCCGTCCTTGCCCAGCCCGTCGGCCACCACGAATCCCGCGTCACGCCGGGCCTGCCTGGCTTCCTGCTGCAGCCGCTGCTGCAGCGCGATGGCCTGTGCGGCGGTCCCCAGGTTGTCGATCGACTGCTGCAGCTGCTGGCGGGCCGCATCCTGCTGCTGCGCGGGCAGCTGGAACTGGATCGGCACCCCGCTGGGCATGCGTCCACTCTGCGCGGCCGCGCCCTGGGCCGCACCGCGGTCGGCAAACCAGGCGGGGCTGAAGGCCTGCTGGGCCTGGCTGGCCGGCGCCACCACCGTGCCAAGCGCGACGGCGACGGCCCAGGCCATCGGGTGGCTGCGGCGCAGCGTGGACGGGCGCGAAGCGGTCGTGAGCGGATGCGACATCTGAACCTCGTCAACCTGGTTGGGCGGCCGCGATCACGGCGCGCTCTGAAGGATCGGGCGGCACGCGCCCTGCTTCTGTAAGACGGGGACGGCTGCGTGAAGCCGACATCAAAAGACAGCGCCGCCGGTGCAGGAATGGGCCGGATGCCTGCCCGGTCCGGGGCCGGCAGCCACACGCAAGAGAGCGCCGGCCTCACGGCCGGCGCTCGGTTAAAGCACTGCGTTCGACGCGATTACGGGCGGCCGAGGCCGGCGCAGGCGCTGGCGTTGTTCACGCCGTTGACGCTGCTGGCGAGCACGAAGCGGTTGCGGATGGCATCACGCCAGGCCGGGGTGAGCGGAACGAAACCGTGGGCGCGCGAAGCGGCATCGTTGTTGCCGTTGTAGTGGCCCAGCAGGAAGCCGCGCAGGGCGAGCGCAACGTTGCCGGCCTTGTAGCACTGGCCCAGCTCGAAGGTGGTGTAACCCACGATCGGGTAACCGACGGACGGCGGGTTGGTGAACACCGGGGCCCAGTTGCGCACGTCATTGGCAGCAGCGCCGGTCGGCGGCAGCACCGTGTCCAGGGTGGCCTGCACGCTCGGGTCGTTCGGCGAGAAGCCACGCACCTTGGCGATCTTGGTGGCGTCGCTCAGGTTCGGTACCACGTCCGGGCCGATGTAACCGATCGCACCGGTGGTGGCGTAGACCTTGTCATACAGCGGCTGGCTGCCCAGCGCCGAAGCGGTGGTGAAGTTCGCCGGCAGCGACGAGAACTGCTTCCAGAACTCCTGGGTGGTGCTGAACTTGCCGCCGATCAGGGTGCTGCCGGCGGTGTCGCTGGCCGAGCAGGCGCTGGCCAGGAAGCGGGTCAGCAGTTCGGTGGTGCCGCTCTTCTCGTTGCGGTACACGACGGTGATCGGGCCCGAACGATTCGCATCCAGGGTGCTCCAGTTGGTGATCTTGCCGGAGAACACGCCGCACAGCTGGGTGACGCTCAGGTCGAGATTGCCACCGGCGCTGTTGAACGGAACGGTGACCGAGGTGCCGACCGACGGAATCTGGATCAGCGGGCCGTAGGTCGGGGCGAAGTTGGCGGCGTAAGCGGCGATCTCAGCGTCGGTCAGCACCGAGTCGCTGCCGGCGAAATGCACGGTGCCGGTGGTCTTGAACAGGTCGGCACGGTTTTCCAGGAAGGCCTGCTTGCCGGTGCCCGAACCGGTCACTTCATAGCTGAAGTTGGCCGGCAGGATGCTGTCGGCCGAACCCTTGTACAGCTTGGCCGGCAGCGAAGCGCCACCGCCCTGCACGAGCGACTGCGCCGAGGCGGCACCTGCGGTAGCCAGCAGTGCGGTGGCAACCAGCGCGGCCAGGGTCTTGTACTTGTTCATGATCTTCTCCTGAAGGGTTTACTGCGAAGGGAAACACCAAGGGAGGAACGGTCACTTCACGCCTGCTGCCGCCGAGGGCCTCCCAGCCCACTCTGCGGCGACGTGTCCATGCTGGTCCGCGCCGATGACAGGCCGCTTAAGAAACCTGTGGAAGATCAGGAAAAGGTGTGGAGGATTGTGTGGAGAATCGGGTGATCCATCCGCGCATGGCGTGGATCTATTGCACCAGCTGGTTCATCTCCATGATCGGCATCAGCACCGCCAGTACGATGGTCAGTACCACGCCGCCCATCACCAGGATCATGGTCGGTTCCAGCAGTGCGGTCAGTGCCATCGCCCGGCGTTCGATCTCGCGTGAGATGGTCTGTGCAGCGCGATCCAGCAGTGGCGCCAGCGAACCGGTCTTCTCGCCACTGGCCACCAGGTGCACCAGGATCGGCGGATAGACTTTCTGCACCTTCAGCGCAGCACCCAGCGCCGCACCTTCGCGTACCCGCGCGGATACATCGTCGGCGCAGCGCGCCAGCAATGCATTGCCCAACGTCTGCCGCGCCGCCTCCAGGGCACGCAGCAGCGGCACGCCGGCATCGAGCAGGATCGCCAGCGTCGAGGCAAAGCGCGCACTGTTCACGCCCAGAACAAAACGCCCGACCATCGGCAGCCGAAGCAGCATCGCATCCCAGCGCAGGCGCAGCTCTGGCCGGCGCAGAGCAAGCCGCCACGCTACCACCAGCGCGCCACTGACCAGTGCCACCCACACGCCCCAGTTGCGCACGAACGCGCTGGCAGCCAGCATCACCTGGGTCAGCATCGGCAGCGTCTGCCGCGCCTGCACGAACGCAGTCACCACCTGCGGCACGACGTAGCTGAGCAGGAAGATCACGATCGCCACCGATACCAGGCTGATCGCCGCCGGGTAGATGAAGGCCGTCAGCACCTTGGCCTGCAGTGCATTGCGCTCCTCGATGTAGTCGGCCAGACGCTCCATCACCCGGGCCAGATCACCGGAGTCTTCGCCCGCACCGACCAGCGCACGGTAGATCGGCGGGAAATCACGCGGCCGCGCGGCCAGTGCCACGGTCAGGCGCTGGCCGGCGCGCACGTCGGCACGCACCGCGGTAAGCGCCTGCGCGACGTGAGGGCGCTCGGCCTGCTCGATCACCGCGCTCAGCGCGCTTTCCAGCGGCAGGCTTGCAGCCAGCAGGCTGGCCAACTGGCGCGTGGCCCAGGCCAGCTCGCTGGCCGACAGCCGGCGCGCGCCCCAGCCACCGCCCGCGGCGCGTGCCGCACTCACCTGTACCGGTGTCAGCCCGCGTCCGCGCAGCAGCTGGCGCGCGCTGCGCGGGCTGTCGGCATCCAGCTGTCCTTTTTCGATGCGGCCCTGCGCATTGGCGGCCTGGTAGTCGAACAGTGCCATCGTCGCCTCAGGCGTCGCCGGTGACGCGCAGGATCTCTTCCAGCGTGGTCACGCCACTGTCGACCCAGCGCTGGCCATCCTCGCGCAGGTTGCGCATGCCGGCACGCCGCGCCGCCTCCCGCAGTGCCGGCTCGCCCTGCCCTTCGTGGATCAGGGCGCGCACGCGCTCATCAACCACGAACAGTTCATGGATACCCGTGCGCCCCCGATAGCCGCTGTTCGCGCACGCCGCGCAGCCCACCGCGCGCCACACGGTACGGCCCTCGCCATCCACCTCTGCATGTCGGCACTGGGTGCACAGGCGCCGCACCAGCCGCTGCGCCAGGACGCCGCGCAGCGAAGAGGCCAGCAGGAACGGCTCCACACCCATGTCGGCCAGGCGGGTCACCGCCGAGATCGCGTCGTTGGTGTGCAGCGAGGCCAGCACGCCATGGCCGGTCAGCGAGGACTGCACCGCGATCTGCGCGGTTTCCAGGTCGCGGATCTCGCCGATCATGATCGTATCCGGGTCCTGGCGCAGGATCGCGCGCAGCGCGGTGCCGAAGCTCATGCCGATGCGTGCATTGACCTGGATCTGGCCGATACCGGCGAAGTCGTACTCCACCGGATCTTCCACGGTCAGGATGTTGCTGGTGCTGCTGTCGAGCTGGCCCAGCGCCGCATACAGCGAAGTGGTCTTGCCGCTGCCGGTCGGGCCGGTCACCAGCACGATGCCGTGCGGTTGCCGGATCAACCCGGTGAAGGTCGCCAGGGTGTCGTCGGCCATGCCGAGCCGCTGCAGCTGCAGGCGGCCGGCATCCTTTTCCAGCAGGCGCAGCACAGCGCGCTCGCCATGTCCGGTCGGCACCGTGGACACGCGGATGTCCAGTGGCCGGCCACCGACACGGATCGCGATGCGGCCGTCCTGCGGCAGGCGCTTCTCGGCGATATCCAGGTGCGCCATGATCTTGATGCGCGACACCAGCGCCGCATGCAGTGCACGGCGTGGCTGCACCATGTCACGCAGGGTGCCATCCACCCGGTAGCGCACCACCGAATGGGTCTCGAACGGCTCGATGTGCAGGTCGCTGGCACCATCGCGTGCGGCCTGCGCCAGCAGCGCGTTGATCATCCGGATCACCGGCGCATCGTCCTGCGCGTCCAGCAGATCGGTGACCTCGGGCATGTCCTGCATCAGGCGGTCCAGATCCACTTCGCTTTCAGCGGCACCGACCACCGCTGCGGCATCGCCGCCGTCGCGATACTGCTCCCCCAGCCGTTGCTGCCATGCGGCGGCATCCAGCGCCTGGAACGGCAGCGGGCCATGCCGGCGGCGCAGTTCGGCCACCGCCCAGGCGGCGGTTTCGGCAGTACCCAGCAGCACCGGCTCGCCGCCGGCCTCGGCCAGCATCACGCCATGGCTGCGCACCCAGGCATACGGCAACGGCGCGGTCGTGCTCACGGACCGATCACCAGTTCCGGCGTGTAGCCCAGCCCGCGCAGCTGCTGCAAGGCCGGGTCCAGCTTTGACGGATCGCGTGGCAGCCGCACCCGCAGGCGCTGCCCATTCCCGCCCGGCGTGGCCTCGGCATAGGCCCGCAATCCCAGCGCCCGTGCCTGCGCCACGCCCTGGCTGGCGCGTGCCACGTCCAGCCCCTGCGCGAACTGCACCAGCTGTGCATCACTCTCGCCTGCGGGATACAACGCCGCCAGGCTGGTGTTCTGCAACGGCTGGCCCTGGCCATCGCGCACATTGCCCTGCCCCAGCACGGGCAGATCCTGCGGCGGCAGCTGCGGCGCGGAAAGCGCGGGCAGCGCCCAGCTCTGCGCCGGCTGTGCACCGGCCTGCGCGTTGCGCATGTAGTCGTAGCGGTCACGGGTCAGACGCTGCCCGGCGGCCGGGTCGCGCACCACGTGCGGGCGCAGGAACACCATCAGGTTGGTCTTGGCGCGCTTGCGCGTATCGCTGCGGAACAGCGCCCCCAGCACCGGGATCTTTCCCAGCCCCGGCACCGCATCGCGACCATGGCTGACGCTGTCCTCCAGCAGCCCACCGAGCACCATGATCTGGCCATCGTCCAGCAGTACGCTGGTGTCCAGTGCACGCTTGTTGGTGATGATGCCGGCCGTGCTGCTGGCGCTCTGCGCGTCGATGCTGCTGACTTCCTGGTAGATGTCCAGCTTCACCGTGCCGCCCTCGGAAATCTGTGGGCGCACGCGCAGCTTCAGGCCGACGTCCTCGCGCACGATGGTCTGGAACGGGTTGTTGCTGCCGCCCCCGCCGTCGGTCACGTAACGACCGCTGACGAACGGCACGGTCTGGCCGACCATGATGCTGGCCGCCTCGTTGTCCAGCGTCATCAGGTTGGGCGTGGACAGGATGTTGGCACCGCCCCGGCTCTGCAGCGCATTGGCCAGTGCTTTCATGTTGAGGATCTGGCCGACCCCCGGCAGGTTGATGGTGCCGTCGATGACACCGATCTTCAGGCCATCCTTGGGCAGCACGTCCAGAGTGGTGCGCGCGGCGGTGTTCAGCCCGCTGCCACCCGTGGTTCCCCCGAAGTGGGTGCCGCCGAAGGTGCGGCCATTGCCCAGCATCCATTGCACGCCCAGTTCGGCCGCGTCGGTCTGGTTGACCTCCACGATCAGGCTTTCCACCAGCACCTGCGCGCGGCGCTGGTCAAGCTGGTCGATCACCCGCCGCAGGTTGCGGTACACCGGCTCGGGGGCCGAGATCAGCAGCGTGTTGGTTGCCACGTCGGC
The DNA here is from genome assembly GCF_004365115.1 of Stenotrophomonas sp. CC22-02. NCBI lineage: Bacteria > Pseudomonadati > Pseudomonadota > Gammaproteobacteria > Lysobacterales > Lysobacteraceae > Stenotrophomonas > Stenotrophomonas sp. CC22-02. The sequence goes on from NZ_SOCO01000001.1 coordinate 1,996,074, forward strand.
CTGCACCGAGATGCCGTTCTGGCTGAAGCCGGTGCTGCCGGCCTCGATCGGGTCGCGGCGGTTGGGATCAAGCCGCTGTGATTCCAGCGCATTGCCGCCGGCCTTTGCCTGTTGCGCCTGCGCCTGCGACGGTTGTGACGGCGTGCTGCGGCTGGCATCGCCGGGCAGCGGCGTGATGCCTTCGTTGCTGCCCATTGCCGGTGCATCGCTCTGCCCGGCCACCACGCCGCGCAGCACCCCGGCCAGCTGGTTGGCCTGGGCGTTGCGCAGATACACCACGTGCAGGTTGCCGGACTCGTCCTGGGCCTTGTCCAGCTTCTCCACCAACTGCCGCGCCAGGCGCGTGCGACCGGGGCTGCTGGAACGCAGCAGCACGCTGTTGCTGCGCGGATCGGCCATCACCACCACCTTCTGGCTCGGCTCGGCGCCTTGTGCATCCAGCAGCGGCGCCACCATCGCCGCCACGTCCACCGCAATGCCCTGCTGCAGCTTGACCACATCGGTGTCCACGCCAGCCGGGGTGTCCACGCTGGCGATCACCCGCGCAATGCGCTCCAGGTTGTCGGCGTAGTCGGTGATCACCAGAGTGTTGTTGCCCGGGTTGGCCGTGATCGGGTTGTCCGGGCTGATCATCGGCCGCAGCACCGCCACCAGTGCAGCCGCGTTCTCGTAGCGCAGCGCAAAGGTTCGCGTGGTCACCTCGCCGCCGGCGCCACCCGCACCGACGCGTCCGCCGAGCAGCTTGGCGTCGGCCTGTGGCACCACCCGGCTCACCCCACCGTTCTCGACCACGGCGAAGCCACGCATGCGCAACGCGCCCAGCAGCAGCTGGTAGGCCTGGGTACGGCTGACCGGCCCCTCGGAGACCACGGTCATCTTGCCGGTCACCCGCGGGTCGACCAGGAACTGGCGGCCGGTGAAGCGCGCTGCCATGCGCAGCACGCCACCGATATCGGTATCCACCAGGTTCAACTGCACCGGTTCATCGCGGGCGTCCTGCGCCAGCACCACAGCCGGAACATGCGCCATGCCCACCATCAGGGCCAGCGCGCTGCTGCAGGCGAGACTGCGCGTCGCTCTCATGAATGACCACCCGCAGCGGGCGCCATCACGATGTTTCCGGAAATCCGTGCCACCGGCATGTTCGCATCCCCTGTACGTGTCAGTTGCAGCTGCTGCAGTTCGATGGCCGGATCGGCCAGCACCGGCAGCAGCCAGTTCCACAGCGCGTCGGCGGGCACGCCCTGCACCTGCAGGTGCCAGCGCCCGTCGCGTGCTTCGATATGCAGTCCTTCGGCGAGGCCAGCGGACCTGATCCGTTCGCGCAGCCCGGCCAGCGTCGGGCGTTGATCCCGGGCCTGCTGCTGACGTTCGCGGGCGCGCAACAGCGGCGCCAGTGCGGTGGCCTGTGCCTGCAGCCGCGGCAGCTCTGCCTGCCAGTGCGTGCGCTGCTTCAGCAGCGGCTCCAGCCAGAACGACCACAGGCCTGCCATCAGCAGCGCGCCCATCATCACGCCCAGCATCAACCGCTCACGAGGCGGCAGGCGCTGCCAGCGCTGCTGCAGGCCTGCCAGGCCCGCACCCCGGCGCAGGGTCGGTGTGATCACCGGTCGCCCCCGCTCACGCGCAGGCGCCCATCGTTCGCGCGTGCCAGCTCCAGGCCCTGCGCCTGGGCTGCCTGCTGCCACTGCTGCAGCCGTTGCGCGTCGTCGGCCAGCGCCTGCACATCGGGGTCCAGTTCAAGGTCCAGCTGGCCCGGCTGGTAGTGCAGGCCGCGAACCTGGCCGCCCAGTTCCGGAATCGCCTGCAGCGTTCTGGCCACCTGCCGCTGCACCGCCGGCAACGACGGCATCGGCGCTGGCGTGGCCAGCGCACGCCGCGCCTGCAGTACCGGGTCCACCACGTCGGTGATCTCGGGGAAGCGCGCGCTGAACTGCCGCGCCATGTCCTGCTGCAGCGCCTCGCCCTCGCTGCGCCAACGCGAAACCTGCAGCTGCAGGCCCAGTGCCGCCAGCAGCACCGCGGCCAATGCCAGCCCGATCGCCAGCCGCGGCCGCTTCCGGGCCGCACTGGGCAGAGGCAGAGACCACCCCGGCAGCGGTCCGCAGGCCTGCAGTTCCTGCGCGACCGCCGTTGCAGGCAGGCTTTCCGGCCACGTGGACGGTACGCTGCCGATCCACTGCACGGCCTGTACGCCGGACTGCTGCAGCCGCGCCGCCAGCGCCTGCATCACCGCGCCCGCGTCACGCCCGCCGCACCACTGCACGCCACCTCGATCGCGGCCATTGCGCACCAGCAGGTGCTCGCCGCAGACCCGCAGCGTCGCTTCCCCGCTGTTCCACGGCAGCAGCAGCGGCGTCGGGTACAGTGCCCGCAGCCGCAGGCCGCACGCTTCCAGCAGCTGCTGTGCCTGCACCATCGCCTGCTGGCCCAGCCAGGCGACCGGCACGCTGCCGTCGTCGGCCTGCGCGCCATGCGCCAGGGCCACCTCCTGCAGGTCGTCCAGCAGCATCGCTTCCACTTCGCCCTGCAATGCAGCCTGCAGCCTGCGCCCGGTCAGTGGCGGCAGCTGCAGCTCCAGCAGGATCAGATCGTGCGGATCGAGGCAGGCCAGCACCTCGGCCTGTGGATGGCGCTGGCCCAGTGTCATCAGCGTCCCGCGACCATGCGCCTGCACGGCGCCCTTGTGCAGCAGCGCCCAATCGACCTCATTGTCGGTGCGCAGGCGCTCCAGCGGTGGCAGGCAGATCCTCAACTGCATGCTCATGCGCCGATCCTCGTCCACACGCGTTGCACGCGCACACCGTCATCGCGGTACTCACGCCAGATCAGTGCCCGGAAGTCGACCGCCTGGCCGTCGGCCTGTACCTGGCCGACGGCGAGAAACCACTCACTATGAATGCCAAGGGGCACCAGGGCCATCTGCGCGCTGCTCAGTTGGAGTCGATTGGCGATGTCACCGCGATTGAGCAGCCAGTGGCCACCGTCACGCTCTCCGAGCAGCGCCTGCAGGCGCCCTCGCTCGACCTCGGGCGTGACCGCCTGCAGCACGCTGAGATCGCTGGTGTTGGCATTGACCAGGGTCTGCGCCGGCAGCACCACGGTGCGCCGCGCCAGCGCCTGTACGGCCAGCGGATCCGACCCCGCAAAGGCCTGCTCGATCAATGATTCGCGCGGCAGTGGCGCCTGCGCCTGGATGTCGCCATCGCGCAGGCGCGCCTGTATGTGCTCGGCCGCAGCGGCGCAGGCGCCCTGCCCCAGCCCCTGCCCGGCGCACAGGGTGATGAACGCGTGCCGTGCGTCCGGGTCCGGCCTGCCGTGTGCCAGCAGGTTGCGCACGTTGAACATCGACTGCGCATCGACCAGTTGCAGCTGCACCGGAAGCGGCACCTGCGATTGCAGCGGCCGCGCCCAGCGCCCGCCGCGCACCGTCGTCACCTGCTCGCGTGCGTCCTCACGCAGCTGCTGTGCCGCGCGCTCCAGCGAGGCGTCCACGGTCATGCGTACCTGCGCGCGCAGCTGGTCGCCGCGCAGCATGCGCAGCTGCGCCGACTGCCGGGTCAGCAGCGCGGTGGCGATCACCGCCACCAGGGCCACCACCAGCATCGCCACGATCACCGCCATGCCACGCTGGCCGGCGCACGACACCGAACGCATCCGGGTTGCCATCGGCGGGCCTCACAGCTGCCAGGAGCCGATGTCCGCATTGCCGGCCTCGCCGCCCGGCTTGCTGTCCGCGCCCAGCGAGAACACATCGATGTCGCCGTGGGTGCCGGGAATCTGGTACTGGTAGGGATGGCCCCACGGGTCATTCGGCAGGCGGTCCAGATAGGGCGTCACCGGCATTGCGCCGCCGCCCTGCGGTGGCGTCACCAGTGCCTTCAGCCCCTGCTCGGCAGTGGGGTAGCGTCCGTTGTCCAGCTTGAACAGCTTCAATGCCTGCATCAACGCAGCGATATCCTGCCGCGCCGCCACCACGCGCGCCTGGTCAGGACGATCCATCAAGCGTGGCACGATCAAGGCGGCGAGGATGCCAATGATGACCACCACCACCATGATCTCGATCAGGCTGAAACCCTGCTGCCGAGCCCAGCGACCACGAACCTGCCTTGCCATTGTTCCGCCCCCGTCATCCTGGAAGAGACCGCTGCGCCATGGTCAGCGGTGCATGTGTCAGTACGATAAACATCCGCCTGCTATTCGCAGTGCCTGCACCTGCTGTGGCATTGCGCGCATTGCAGGCACGCACGCGGCTTCCAGCAGTGGTGCAGGCACTTCGCCCAGCGTGTCTTCGATACAGGCACGCAGCAGCGGCTGCGCGCATGCCTGCAGCAGCCGCACGCATTGCATCGGCGACCATGCCGTGCCGTGGCCGAGGCCAACGAACAGCCGATAGACCTGGTGGTAGCGCAGATCATCAAACACCCGCTGCGCGCTGTTCAGATCGCGCAGCACCACCAGCAACGCGGCGCGTTGCAGCGCGCGCGTATCGCCTGCATCAAACGGCAGCAGGTTCATGACGGTCTCGGGCCAGGGCCGCAACTGCGCATCAAGCACCCTGCGCAGGGCCAACAACGGATGCGCGCTGCTGTCCTGGGCTGCCCAACGCGCTGCATCCGCCCACGCATCGCTGGACAGCATCCATACCCACGAGCGTCCATAGCGTTGCACGTTCATCGGCGCATGCCGTGCCTGCTCCAGCGTCTGGCTCAGGTGCCGGTCCAGTTCCAGCATGGTGACACTGCGACTGTCTGCCATCGGCATCGCCTGCGTTCTGCGACGCGTGATGCGCCGTACTCAGGAAAGACGTCGGCAGGGCGGATGAAGCGACAGCGCGAATGCTTCTCTGTGCGCTGCGTAGCGCTTCATCATCGGCGTCATCGCAGCGTCATCCGCCTGCAGGCTTCGCGCTCCAGGCGCGGCACGTCGCCGCCACAGCGACGCGCCAGCACGGCCACCTCGCTGCGTTGCGCGAAGGCCGCCAGCGCATCGGTCATCGCCACGTCATCCAGCCATGACGCCATCGCAGCACGCAACGGCGAAAGCTGCCAGCCCTCCATCACGCCATGGCCGCCAGCCACAAACCAGTGCCACAGCCGATGGTGCTGCACCTGGTCGTGCAGCTGCGCCAGCTCATCGATTGCGTACATGCCCATCAGCAGCAGCGCCCTTGCCATCGCCGCGGATGCCAGCGCACCCGCCTCCGGCAGCGGAAGTACCTGCTGCTGCAGGCGCAGCAGCATCGCCAACGGATGCGATTGCGGATCGAACTCCAGCAGCACCGCCTGCTGCTGCCATTGCGCTTCGGATACCACGCACACCCACGGTGATCCATAGCGATGCACCATCAACGGTCGTCGTTGGGTGGTCTCCAGCAACGCCGACAGATTGCGACGCAGATCCAGCACACCGATGGTCTCGTTGCGCACCCCAGGCCTCTCCTTGCTTGCAACGGCCCTGCGTGAAGCGCGGGGCCAGCGTCATCATCTAACCAAGGACGGCGATGCCACCCGGAAAGCGACGCAGATCCAGCGACATCGACTGTCGCAGCTGTTCAAGGGCCGCGTCCGGATCATCGATGCGGAAGCGGCCGCTGACCGGCGCACGCGCCAACGCCGATTCACCCAGCACGATCCTGCCGCGGCGGTAGCGGTTGATCTCGTCCACCACCTCACGCAGCGGCGCGCGGCGGAACACCAGCATGCCCTCGGTCCAGGCGCTCACCTCCGAGGCCACCGCCTCGGCCACCACGCCACTGAGCCGCTCGTCGTAGCGGGTCTGCTGCCCCGCCTGCAGCTGCAGGCGGCCCTGCGGGTGCTCGATGCGGGCGCTGCCGTGCAGGCAGGTGACCCGCACCTGGCCGTGGGTGTTGCGCACGTCCAGGCGCACCGCACCTTCGTCGGCGATCACGCAGCCCGGCCCGGCAAACAACGCCAGGCGCAGCCCGGCCCGGGTTTCGATCGCGGCCTGGCCCTGCACCAGCTCAAAGCCCTCGCCATCGGCGGCGGCGCGACGGCGCAGGCTGCTCTGCGTATCCAGATCGATCTTCAGCTGCGGCACCGGCGTGATCTGCAGGCGCTCGCCGGTGCCGGTGTGGAAATCGGCGGCCATTGCCGTGACCGGCGGCCACAGGCCCAGCGGCGGGCGGATCGCGGCGACCACCACCAGGCTGGCCGGCGCGGCAATCGCAGCGCCAAGAAAGGCACGCCGGCTCCAGCGCTGTGCACGGCCCGGCGCGACCGGCTGGCGCGCCGCGGCGGGCAGCTGCTCGCCCGCCAGCCGCACCTGGTCCCACTGCCGGCGTGCACGGCCAAACGCCTCCCGATGGCGGGGATCGGCGTCGCACCACGCGCGGAACCTGCGCCCATCGGCGGCGGTGGCCTCGCCCGAGGTCAGCCGCACCACCCACGCATGGGCCTGACGCTCGACGGCATCCAGCGGGCGTTGCGGGCGATCGTCAGCGTCCATGGGGGCTCATGCCGGACCCGCACGCTGCGGGGTTCTGCTCGGCGTCAAAGTGTAGACGGATGCCGGCGCTCAGAACCGCACCTGGCGCCCCTGCCCGCTGCGCTCGGCCAGGTAGTCCTGGGCCGCCTTCAGTTCGCGCTGCACCAATCGCAGCGACACCCCCAGGTGCTCGGCCACGTCCCGCTGCTGCAGGCCATCGACGCGGATCGCCAGCAGGATGCGGCGGCGGCGCTCGGGCATGCGCTGCAGCAGGGCGACCATGTCCTGCAACGCGAAGTCCAGTTCCGCGGCCTGCGCCGGGCCCGGCGCCGGATCGGCCAGGTCCATCAGCGCATCCACCTCATCCAGGCTCAGCAGCCGATGGTCGGCGCGTTGGCGGTCGATCACGGTGTTCATCGCCATGCGCAGCAGGTAGGCCGCCGGGTTCTGCACCGCGTCCAGCCGATCGCGGCGGGCGCTCAGGCGCATCCAGGTATCCTGCAGCGCATCGCCTGCCAGCTCCTCCGAGCCCAGCTTACGCACCAGCCGCCGCTTCAGCTCGTCATAGGCCCCTAGAAGGTGGTCCATCAGGTCAACTGCCCCAGCCGTACCGTTGCTCATGTTCGAATCCTTGAAGTCATGGAAGGGGCGAGCGCCGGCCACAGTCGTGGTCGATGCCGGAAGGTCGGATCTGCAGCGTCACCGGCTGCGGCAGCGCAGCGGCATCAGGTGCCAGCACCAGCTGCGCCAGCGCCTGCAGCAGGCGCGCGTCGCGGCCTGCATTGCCGGTGCCGGATACCAGCTCGGGCGCGTGCACCTGGCCGTCGCTGTCAATGCGGAAGCGCAGCGTTGCCGCATAACGACCCGGCGCGATGCCCGGGTCATCACAGAACGCCTCGCGCAGGCGCTGCTGCACGTCGCCATAGCGACGGCGCCGCTCGGCGTCGGCAGGTTCGCTGCCTGGTGTCATTTCATTCGCGGATGGCGCGCCCCGGCGCAGCACCACGCGCTGCTCACCGATCACCTCGGCCTCGATGCCGGTGTCCTGCAGCAACGCCTGCAGTGCTGCCATGGGCGGCAGGCTGGCACGCAGTGCATGGCTGCTGCGCCCGGCGGCAAGGTCACCCGGGTACATCACCGACCACCCGCTGACGACACTGAAGCGCTCGACGGCCAGCTCCAGCGGCTGCGCCGGGATGTCGTAGGCATGAACACCGTCCTGTGCGGCGGCCGCGAAGGACAGCAGCAGCCATGCGGCGATGGCCACCCTCCAAGTTCTGACCGCATGGTGTCCATTCAGCCCCCTGACGTAGAACACATGACCCTCGGCAGCGACAGCAGCTGCAGTGCACGCGCGGTACGACCGGAACCCCGGCCCGCGCGACCAGCAAGCGGGTTCAAACCGTACCGGCAGCACATGTCATTGCGATGACCAGCGCCCATGGCCGAGAGCGAGCCCGGCTGTGCGGAGCCCGCTGTGAAGCAACGGGACGCGGCCCCATGCCGACCAAAGCGTGTCGACCAAGGTCGACACCCACCAGGAGCAGCTGAGGTCGGCACCTACCAGGAGCAGCTGAGGTCGGCACCCACCAGGAGCAGCTAAGGTCGACATCCACCAGGAGCAGCTAAGGTCGACACTCGCCAAGAGCAGCTCGTGCCGTTCCGGCACATCGCAGGAAACTGTCAGGTGGCGGGGCGGCGTGGCCAGGCAGGACCGTTGGCGCCATGGATGGCGCCATCGAGCCCCCATGGATGGGTTTACGGCGTGTCCTGCCTGGCCACGCCGCCCCGTCCCCCCAGGAAGCCGCTGTTGCTGTTGCTCCTGGGGTGCGGGCCAGCGGCCGGCACGACCGCGGGTGCCGGGTGCAACCCGGCCAGCCCCCAGCCCTCAAAGCGGCAGGCGGGTGGTCTGCTTGATCCGCTGCATCGGAATCTCGGTCTTGGTGTTCTGCACCCCGGCAATCCGGTTCAGGTGCTGCATCTGGAACTGCCGGTAGGCATCAAGGTCGGCCACCGCCACCCGCAGCAGGAAGTCGCAGTCACCGGCCATCAGATGGCATTCAAGTACTTCCGGGAAAGACTTGATGCTGTTGATGAAGTGATTGGTGGTGTCCTCGTCCTGCCCGCGCAGCCACACCCGCACGAATACGGTGAACCCCCGGCCGACCTTGGCCTCGTTCAGCAGCGCCACGTAGCGATCGATGTAGCCACCTTCCTCCAGCAGCCGCACCCGGCGCAGGCAGGCCGACGGCGACAGGCCCACCTGACGCGCCAGCTCCAGGTTCTGCAGGCGCCCGTCGCCTTGCAGAGCGTCGAGGATGCGCCGATCGAGATTGTCGAGCTGGTACTGCATGAAATTCCACCCTTGGCGACACAGGCCGCATGAAATTCCAATCCTCACCAATCCAGTGGCATCAACGCAACCCGATTTCGCGATCAGGCCGCTAGGATGGGCCACCCCACTCAGTTGTGTCGTTCCATGGACGCCCGTACCACCCTCCCCCTGCCTGACGCCGCCTGCGACACCGCCCCGCGTGCCGAATTCCTGCGCGGCCTGCGCGCCGCTGTGCCGGTGATGATCGGCTTCATTCCCTTCGCCCTGGTGCTCGGCGCCCAGGCCGCACAGAAGGGCCTGACCGCCCTTGAAGTACTTCTGATGACCGGCCTCAACTTTGCCGGCGGCTCGGAATTCGCCGCGGTCGAACTGTGGACCTCGCCGCCGCATATCGCGCTGATCGTGGCGATCACCGCGCTGGTCAACAGCCGCCACCTGCTGATGGGTGCCAGCCTGGCACCGCTGTTGCAGCACCTTCCGCGCCGCCGGGTGCTGCCCGCGCTGTTCTTCATGTGCGACGAGAGCTGGGCGATGGGCGTGGCCGACGCACGCCGCCGCGCCCTCGGCTTCAGCCTTGCCTACTACCTGGGCGTCTCGGCCGGCCTGTACACGGTCTGGGTGGCCTGCACCGCGCTCGGAGCGATCATCGGCCCGATGCTCGGTGACATTCACGCCTACGGGTTCGACATGGCGTTCCCCGCCGTGTTCCTGGTACTGCTGCGCGGCATGTGGCAGGGCATGAAGGCCGCGCGTCCGTGGCTGGTGAGCCTGGTGGTGGCCGCTGCCACCTACCTGCTGGTTCCCGGCGCGTGGTACGTGGCCAGCGGTGCGCTGGCGGGCCTCGCGGCGGCCTGGCTGCTGGCGGAGGAGGCAGCATGATCTTCAATGGCTTGATCCACTGGTCCTCGGTGCTGACCATCGTGCTGATGGCAGCCGCCACCTACCTCACCCGCATCGTCGGATTCCTGGCGCTGCGCAACCGTACGCTGAGCAAGCGCGCGGTCACGGTGATGGAAGCCGCACCCGGCTGCGTGCTGATCTCGGTGATCGCACCGGACTTCGTCGCCGACAAGCCGGCCGATCTGGCGGCACTGGCGATCACCCTGCTGGCCGCCACGCGCCTGTCGATGCTGCCGACGGTGCTGATCGGCGTGGTCTCGGCGGGTGTACTGCGCTACCTGATGGGCTGACGCGCTCGGCCTTCCTGGGTGGAGCCGAGCCCATGTCCGGCTCCACAGGTAACTCCCTGCGACACCCGGTCGCAGCCGATCCCGTCGGTCACTTGACCAATATCAAATCGCCCGCCGCTGCGCGGGCGTATTTCTATGCAGGACCCGAACACGCCGGCGTTTCCGGCATCCAAAAGGACCCTGCGATGAGCTACACCCCCGACAACGCCCAGCTCCTCAACGCCCTGCAGAACGTCATGGTGATCTCCACCACCGACCTGCAGGGCAACATCACCTACGCCAACGATCTGTTCTGCACGCTTACCGGCTTCGCCCGCGAAGAACTGATCGGCCAGCCGCACAGCATCGTGCGCCACCCCGACGTGCCCAAGGCGGTCTACAAGGACATGTGGGACACGATCAAGGCCGGCAAGACCTGGACCGGCATCGTGCCGAACCTAGGCAAGGGCGGCGTGCTCTACGTGGTCGACACCACCGTGCAGCCGCTGTTCGACGCCGACGGCAACATCACCTCGTACATCAGCATCCGCCGCGTGGTGAACGACCTGATGCAGAACTACGACCTGGTCGAGTTCAGCAAGGAAAAGTTCGACGACTTCTACGAGGCCGCGTGAACGCCGTCCCGACCAGCACCGCCATCAGCCGCCTGCTGGTGGGCTTCGCGTCCGAGTCGGGCAATGCCCGCGCCCTGGCCCAGCGCCTGGGCGCGGACCTGCAGCCGCACGCGCCGCAGGTGCTTCCCTTCAACGACATCGACGTGGCCAGCCTCGGCCACGGCGATGTGCTGCTGGCGATTTCCAGCTCGTTCGGTGACGGCGAACCGCCGGCCAACGGCGAGCAGTTCTTCGAAACACTGCGCCAGACCCCGACGCTGAGCGGCCTGCGCTATGCGGTGTTCGGGCTTGGCGATACCGGCTACCCCCGCTTCTGTGGCTTCACCAAGGCCCTGGATGCCGCACTGAGCGAGCGTCAGGCACAACCGCTGCTGCACCGCGTGGATGCCGATCTCGGCTACGAGCAGTTCTTCCAGCAATGGCAGCCGGTGCTCGGCCAGGTGCTGGACGGAAACCCCGCCGCCGGCCAGGACCTGCGCCTGCAGGTGACCGCCTATGGCGAAGACAACGCCTTTGCCGCGCGCATCGTTGAACGCCGCCGATTGAACAGCAGCGATCCCGCGGCCTGGCACCTGCAGCTGGACATTGCCGGCAGCGGCATGGCCTACCGGGCCGGTGACACCCTGCACGTGGTACCAGAGAACGACCCTGCACTGTTGCAGGCGCTGGCCAACTGGTACGGCGACACCGGCGCCGTGGCCACCCTGCACGACCGCGAGCTGCGCCTGCTGGGCAAGAACGTGCTGCGCGAACTGGCCCGGCTCGGTGGCAGCGAAACCTTGAAGGGCCTGCTGAAGGTCAGCCAGAAGCGCGAACTGGAGGCGTACCTGCACGGCCTGGACCTGCTGGACGTACTGCAGGATCACGCCACCCCGGACAGCATTCCGCTGGCGCGCCTGCGCGAGCTGCTGTCGCCACGCCTGCCGCGTGCCTATTCGATTGCCTCGCACCCGTGCGATGACCAGCTCAGCCTGTGCGTGCGCGAGGTACGCTACACCCTGCGTGGCCGCGAGCGCTTTGGCACCGCCACCGGCAGCCTGCTGCACGGCGGCGACCACGCCCGTGTGTACTGCCGCTCCAATCCGGGCTTCCATCTGCCCGATACCGGGCAAGCACCGCTGTTGCTGGTCGGCACCGGCACCGGCATCGCGCCGTTGATGGGCCTGATGCAGGAATTGCAGGCGACCGCCTGCGAACGTGAAGTGCACCTGGTGTTCGGCGAGAAGCATCGCGAACACGACTACCTCTATCGCGAGCAGCTGCAGGACTGGCACGCACGCGGCGCGCTGGCTGGCCTGCATACGGCGTTCTCGCGCGATGGGGCCGACAAGGTCTATGTGCAGCATGTGCTGCAGCAGCGTGCCAGCGAGGTACACGATGTGCTGGCCCGCGGTGGGCATCTGTACCTGTGCGGCAACAAGCGCCACCTTGAAGGCGCGGTGCGCGACGCCATCGATGCCATCGGTGGCGCCGGGCACTGGGACGCACTGCGGGGCGAAGGCCGCACGCACTGCGAGCTGTATTGATCCGTCGATCGGGTAGAGCCGGCCGCTGGCCGGCTACGCTTCGCACCATGAATCTGCCGGCCGGCAGCCGGCACTGCCGAAGACCGCTCTACATGGGCACGCCGACGATCACGCTCGAGGCCTTGAACAGCACCGTTGCCGTACTGCCTTCGCGCAGCTCCAGCGCTGCGGTGCTGGTGCGGGTGATCACCGCCACCACACTGCAGCCATGGCCGATGTCCACCACCACCTCATCGTTCACCGCGCCCTCGGTGAGCCGTTCCACCGTGCCACTGAACTGGTTGCGTGCCGAATAACGTCCCTCCCCCTGCGCGACGATCACCGACGAGGCCTTCACCAGCGCATACGCCGGCACGCCCACCGCCAGCCCCAATGCTTCCACGCTGCCGTGGGTGATCGTGGCCACCAGCGCCAGCCCCGGCGCCACTTCAATCTGCACTTCGTCGTTGACCGCACCGGTGGCCAGCGCGCTGACCCGGCCATGGAACTGGTTGCGTGCACTGGTGATCATGCCGATTCTCCGGATCAGGGCCAGATCCTCGTCCAGCCCGGGGGTGGCCTGCAGCGACTGCAGGAAGGTGCGGTGCGCGCGCTCGACCTCTTCGAAGCGGGCGATCAGCTGGTGGCCGCGCTCGGTCAGCTGCGCACCCCCTCCGCCACGGCCGCCTACACTGCGCACGACCAGCGGCTCGCCGGCGGCGGTGTTCATCGCATCCACCGCATCCCAGGCGTTCTTGTAGGTCATGCCCATGCGCTTGGCGGCCTGGCTGATCGAGCCACAGGCATCGATCAGGCCCAGCAGCGCGAAGCGCCCGCGGCCCCCCACGCTCTGTCCGGCAATGCTCAGCCACAGGTTGCCCTGCAGCTCCAACGGTGGCCCGGCCTCGCTCATCGTGCTCGTTTTCCTGCGTTGCGCGCGAACGGCCAGTGTACGGCGTCGCCCCCCTGCACCGGGCTTGATATCGATCAAGGTGGCCGCGCCGGCCGGCGCCGAGAATCCCCGGGTCGGTCATCAAGTTGACCCCTGCCAACCGTTATATCATCTTGGATATAACGAACCCGAGGACTCGCGAGGATGCGTACCTGTCGTTTCGTTCTACCCCTGTCTGCCCTGCTGCTGCCGCTGGCCGCCACCGCGGCCGACACCGCCTCGCCGCCACCGGTATTCACCCTGGGCACAATCGACGTGCATGCCGAACGCGGCACCTCGCCCACCGTGGCCGAACGCAGCCTCGACGCCGAGCGCATACAGCAGCTGGACCGCAACACGGTCGGTGATGCGGTCAGCGTGCTGCCGGGCGTCAGCCTGGCGCGAAACTCGCGCAACGAGGACATGGTCTACCTGCGCGGCTTCGATGCCCGCCAGGTGCCGGTGTTCCTCGACGGCATTCCGCTCTACGTGCCCTACGACGGCTACGTGGATTTCGGCCGCTTCACCACCTTCGACCTGGCCGAGATCCAGGTCGCCAGCGGCGCGGCCTCGCTGCTGTACGGGCCGAACATCCTGGGCGGTGCGATCAACCTGGTCAGCCGCCGTCCCGAGCGCCCGCTGGAAGGTGATGTGCGCCTGGGCATCGCCGACGGTGGCGAGCGCAAGGCGGCGGTCAATCTTGGCGGCCGCCGCGGCGACTGGTACTTCCAGCTGGGCGCATCGGTCCTGAAGGCCGATGACTTCCCGCTGCCGAAGGGCTTCGTCGATTACAAGCGGGTGCCCACCGACACCGGCAAGGACCGCCGCAACGCGTCGCGCGACGACCGTCGCCTGTCGTTCAAGCTCGGCTATACCCCACGCGAGGGCGACGAGTATGCGATCGGCTACGCGCGCCAGGATGGCGAGAAGGACAACCCGGTCTACACCGGCACCGCGCGCAGCGGCATCCGCTACTGGCGCTGGCCGTGGTGGGACAAGGACAGCCTGTACTTCATCGGCAACACCCGCCTGGGCGAGCACACCACGCTGCGCACCCGCGTCTACCGCGATACCTATGGCAATGGCCTGGACGCCTATACCGACGGCACCTACCAGGTAGCGATGGACAACAGCAGTTTCCCCAGCATCTACGATGACCGCACCGTGGGCGGCTCGGTGACCCTGGCCACGACGGCGCTGCCGCGCCAGGAACTGCAGTTCGCGATCCACTACAAGGAAGACCAGCACAGCGAACGCAACCCGCACTCGCCGACCAAGGACTTCCGTGATGTCACCACCTCGGTGGCGATCGAGGACCGCATCGCACTGACCGATACCTCGCACCTGCGCGTGGGTATCGGCCATGACCGGCGCGACGCCAAGCGCGTGTACTTCTGGCCGACCGGCAGCACCGATGCCACCAATGCGGTAGTGGAATACGTGCAGCAGCTGGCACCGGACCAGCAGTGGTACGCCAGCGCCGCGCGGCGCACGCGCTTCCCGACCATCAAGGACCGCTACTCGGCGCGCATGGGCGCGGCCCTGCCCAACCCGGACCTGAAGCCCGAGCACGCCACCCACTTCGAAGTGGGCCTGCGTGGCCGCTGGTGGGAAGGCGGCCAACTGCAGGCGTCCCTGTTCCAGAGCCGCATCGATGACCTGATCCAGAACGCGGTCGTGGCGTCGCGCGAGTGCGGCGGCAGCACCTGCAACCAGGCGCAGAACATCGGCAAGGCCCGCCACCAGGGTGTGGAACTGGGCCTGCGCCAGCGCATCGGCGACGACTGGGACCTGCAGGCCAGCTACACCTGGCTGCGCCGCACCAACCTGCAGGACCGCAACGTGGCCCTGCTCGACAGCCCACGCCAGCGGCTGTTCATGGCGGTGGGCTGGCAGCTGCTGCCGCAGTGGAAGCTGCAGGCCACGCTGGAAGCCGAACAGGGCCGCAAGGTCAGCTACGCCGACGCGGCGCGACCGGTACGCGCGTTGCCCGGCTACGGCATCACCGGCCTGAAGGCCAGCTGGAGCCCGCGCGAGGCCTGGGATTTCGACCTCGGCGTGCGCAACATCGGTGACAGATGGTACGAACTGGCCGACGGCTACCCGATGCCGGGGCGTACCTGGTTCGCCAATGCCAACTGGAGGTTCTGAGCATGACCGCGTCCTCGACACCGCGCATCGCGGCGATCGTGCATGACCACAGCGGCGAGCCCGATGGACTGCTGGCCGCCTTCGCCGCGCGCCAGCTGGCCGCCGGACATCGCGTGCGCGGGCTGGTGCACCTGCCGCACGAGCCCGCGGCCAACGGCGGCAAGCGGATGGCGCTGATGGACGTGGCCGATCCCGCTTCACGCTACCCGATCAGCCAGGCGCTGGGCCCGGCGTCCTGTGGCTGCAACCTCGACCCGGGTGGCATCGCCGATGCCAGCGTGGTGCTGCGCCGGGCGCTGCAGGACCGTGCGGAGCTGGCCATCGCCAACCGCTTCGGCACGCTGGAATCTGAAGGTGGCGGCATGGCCGATGAGCTGCTGGCGCTGATGCTGGCGGGCATTCCGCTGCTGACCGCGGTGAAGCTGCCCTACCTCGACGCGTGGCGGCAGTTCACCGGCGGCATGGCCATCGAGCTGCCCGCCGAGGACGCGGCCGTGCAGGCCTGGTGGGATGCCTGCCGCAAAGCACCCGAGGCGGCCGCATGAGGCGGCGCGCCCTGCTGCAGGCGTTCGCGCTCGCGCCCTTGCTGATCGCCAGTGCCGAGCTGCTGGCGATGCCGGCACAGCGTGTGCTGCGGCTGGGCGCACCCAAGGCCACGCCCAGGCGCGTGTTCGCGGCCGGTCCACCGGCCGCGGTGCTGCTGGCCGCGGTGGCGCCCGAGCGCCTGCTGGGCTGGCCGATGAAGGTCTCGCCCGACGCGCTGGCGCAGCTGCCGGCGGTCGTACGCGCATTGCCGGTGGTCGGCCGCCTGGCCGGGCGCGGCAGTACGGTCAGCCTCGAGCGCCTGCTTGCGATGCAGCCGGACCTGGTGCTGGATGCCGGTGACTTCGATGCCAACTACCGCGACTCGGCCGAGCGGGTCTGGAAGCAGACCGCGATTCCCTTCGAGCTGATTGCCGGGCGCCTGCCTGATCATCCAGCGCAGCTGCGCCACCTCGGCAGGTTGCTTGGCGTGGCCGCACGCGGCGAAGCCTTGGCGCAGGCCGCCGAGGCGCAGCTGGCGTTGGTCCGCGAGGTGTTGGCGATGCGGCCGGAGGCGGCGCGGCCCAGCGTGTACTACGGGCGCGGCAGCGATGGCCTGGAAAGCGGCCTGGCCGGCTCGATCAATACCGAAGTGATCGAGTTCTGTGGCGGGCGCAATGTGGCGGCCAGTGCCGGTGCCGGCGGCCTGGCCCGCGTTTCGTTCGAACAACTGCTGGCCTGGGACCCGGACGTGATCCTGACCCAGGATGCCGGCTTCGCCGCACGGGCAGCACAGGATCCGCGCTGGCGCGCCCTGCGCGCTGTGCGCGATCGCCGCCTGCACTGCGCGCCGGTATTGCCGTTCGGATGGCTGGATGGCCCGCCCGGCATCAATCGCCTGCCCGGCCTGCCCTGGCTGTTGTCCAGGCTGCATCCCGGCGCGACGCCCGCACTGGCACCTGCCGCCCTGCGCGACCGCATCAGCGCGCTGCATCAGCTGCTGTGGGGCCAGCCATTGCCCGCCGCGCTTGCGCGCAGCCTGCAGGCGAACGCCTGAGCATGCGCATGCTTCCACGTTGGGCCTGGCATGCCGGTGGCTGGAGCCTGCTGCTGGCGATGCTGCTGCTGGCGTTCTCGGTCGGCCAGTTCCCGGTGCAACCGGCGGCGCTGCTGCACGCCATCGGCTGGCAGCTGTTCGGCATGGGTGATCCCCCCGCGCCTGCGGTGCAGGCGGCGCTCTGGCACATCCGCCTGCCGCGCGTGCTGGCCGCCGTATTGATCGGCGCGGTGCTGTCCGCCGCTGGCGCGGCGTACCAGGCCATGTTCCGCAATCCGCTGGTGTCGCCGGACATCCTCGGCGTCTCCGCGGGCGCGGGTCTTGGCGCGTCGCTGGGCCTGTTCCTCGGCCTGCCGATGCTGCTGGTGCAGGGCATCGCCTTTGCCGGCGGCCTGGGTGCGGTCGGCCTGGTCTGCCTGGTGGCGGCGCTGGTGCGGCGGCACGATCCGGTATTGGTGTTGGTGCTGGCCGGTGTTGCAGTGTCGGCGCTGCTTGGTGCCGGTATCTCGCTGCTGAAACTGCTGGCCGATCCGTACACGCAGTTGCCGTCGATCACCTTCTGGCTGCTGGGCGGATTGAACGCGGTGGTCATTGATGACCTGAAAGTCACCGCACCGCTGCTGCTGATCGGGCTGTTGCCGCTGGTGCTGCTGCGCTGGCGGGTGAACCTGCTCGGCCTCGGCGACGAGGAGGCCAGCGCGCTGGGCGTAGCGGTCACGCCGCTGCGCTGGACACTGATCGCCGCGGCCACGCTGTGCACGGCGGCAGCGGTGTCGCTGGCCGGCATCATCGGCTGGGTGGGGCTGGTGGTTCCGCACATCGCGCGATTGCTGGTCGGCGCCGACTTCCGTCGGTTGTTGCCGGCCAGCCTGCTGCTCGGCGCCAGCTTCCTGCTTGCGGCCGATACGCTGGCGCGCACGCTGGCGCCAATCGAACTGCCGCTCGGCATCCTCACCGCGTTTGTCGGCGTGCCCTGCTTCCTGTTGGTACTGGCGCGCAGCGAGCGTCGGCCATGAGCGGCAACGCGCCGTTGCTGGAAGCGCGAGGACTGGTCATTGGCCATGCCGGCGTGGCACTGGGTGCGCCGTTCGCGTTGTCGGTACACCCCGGTGAGGTGCTGTGCCTGCTTGGCCCGAACGGTTGTGGCAAGACCACCCTGTTCCGCACCCTGCTCGGCCTGCTGCCCGCTGTGCGCGGCGAGGTGGAGCTGCAGGGAACGCCGCTGCGCGCGCATGACCGCGCCGCCATCGCTCGCCGCATCGGCTATGTGCCGCAGGCCTCACCCATGCCTTTCGCCTGGCGCGTGCGCGAGGTGGTGGCCATGGGGCGTGCCGCGCACCTGGGCCTGCTGGCCGCCCCCGGGCGTGCCGATGAAGCCATTGCCGAGCAGTGCCTGCGCGAACTGGGGCTGCATGCGCTCGCCGAACGCACGGTGACCACGCTCAGTGGCGGCGAGCGTCAGCTGGTGCTGATCGCGCGTGCGCTGGCCCAACAGGCGCAGTTGCTTGTGATGGACGAGCCCACCGCCAGCCTCGACTTCGGTAACCAGCTGCGCATCCTCGATACCGTGCGTCGCCTGGCCGACCGCGGTATCGGCGTGCTGCTGTCCACCCATCAACCGCAGCACGCGCTGCAGGTGGCCGACCGCATCGCACTGATGGCGGCGGGCAGCCTGCAGGCGCTGGGCCCTGCGCAGGAGATCGCCACCCCCGAACGCCTCGCCACCCTGTATGGCGTCGATGCGGCACGCGTCGCTGCCGCCCTGTCCGCTTCTGGATCTTCCCCATGAGTACACCGCTACCCACCCCGATCGACCACGCCGCGCGCTATCGCCAGCACCTGCTGGCCTGTGCTTTCCAGGCCAAGCCGGCCAGTGCCTGGGATGCGCGCGCCGCGCAGACCAGCTGGAAGCGCCGCCATGATGACTACAGCGACGCCTTCCTGGCCCGGCTTGATCTGGGTGGTGTGGCCACGGTGTTGGATGTCGGCTGCGGGCCCGGCCTGCTGAGCCTGCCCATCGCTGCACAGGTGCAGCACGTGCATGCCCTGGACTACAGCAGCGGCATGCTCGACGGCCTGCGCGCCGCGATCGCGCGCGACGGCGTCTCCAATATCACCCCGTGGCCGCTGTCGTGGACCGATGACTGGCACGCCGTGCCGCGCTGCGACCTTGCCATTGCCTCGCGCTCACTGATGGTGCCGGACCTTGAGGCAGCGCTGCGCAGGCTGGACGCGCACGCCCGCCAGCGCGCCTGCATCACCTTCGCCACCGGCCCGCGTGCCGGCGTGCCCGAGCTGGCCGAGCTGCTCGGCCGCGACTGGGTGCCGATGCCCGATCACCGCTACCCGATCAACATGCTGCTGGACATGGGCCGCTCGCCGCAGGTGGATTACCTGCCCGAATCGGTGCGCGACGTCGCCCAGGATGCCGACGGCCTGGTGCGCCAGGCCGTGGAGCTGTTCGGTGCGCTGGATGCGGATGAGGAGGCGCGCGTGCGCGCATGGCATGCACGCTCACCGCAGCATCGTTTCGGCATGGCACCGACACGGCGCTGGGCGTTCATCCAGTGGGAGACGAACGGATGACCCGGTAGCGCCGGGCGCTGGCCGGCTGCTACGGATTTCATGGTTGCCGGCCAGCGGCCGGCACTACCATCAGAGGCAACCAACCATCGCCAGTGCGCCCATCACGCGTCACTCGCCGACGATGCGGCCGTCCACCACACGGGCCACCTGCTGGCCGAACACGGCCACGTCCTGCGGGTCATGGCTGATCAGCAGCAACGGGATGCCGGTCTTGTCCAGCACCGTTTCCAGTTCCTGGCGCAGGTGCTGGCGCAGGTCGTGGTCCAGCGCGGAAAACGGTTCGTCCAGCAGCAACGCCTGCGGCTGGGTCACCAGGGCACGCGCCAGGGCGGTGCGCTGGCGCTGGCCGCCGGATATCTGCGACGGCAGCAGATCGCCCACCGTGTCGATGCGGAAAGCGTGCAGCCACTGCTCCACCGGCTCGAAGCGCTGGCTGCTGCGTGGATTCAACCAGCCCTTCTGCAGCCCGAAGGCCACGTTCTGGCGCACGCTCAGGTGCGGGAACAGCGCGTAGTCCTGGAACACATAGCCCAGCCGGCGACGCTGCGGCGGCAGATCCATGCCGGTGGCCGCATCGAACAGGGTCTGCCCCTGCACGCGCACATGGCCCTGGCCGGGCCGCAGCAGCCCGGCCACCGCCTTCAATGTCAGGCTCTTGCCCGCGCCCGAGGGCCCGAACAGCACCACCTGCCGCTGCGTGCACTGCAGCGACACGTCCAACACGAAATCCTGTCCGGCCGCCTGCAGGCGCCGTTGCACCCGCAGGTCAAGCCACATCACGCAGCTCCCGGCGGCGCCCGCCGACCAGCCGTGCGGCCAGCAGCAGGATCACGATGCAGACCACCGAGGTCAGGATCACCAGCGCGTTGGCCTTGCCATCCTGCCCGGCCTGTACCGCTTCGTAGATGGCGATCGACAGCGTCTGCGTGCGGCCCGGAATGCTGCCGGCCACCATCAGCGTCGCGCCGAACTCGCCCATCGCGCGCGCGAAGGCCAGCAGCAGGCCGGCAAGGATGCCTCGCCAGGCCAACGGCAGCGTGACCCGGAAGAACACCGCCGCTTCGGACACGCCGAGCGTGCGCGCGGCCTGCTCCAGCTGCCCGTCCACGCCCTCGAACGCCGCGCGGGCCGGCTTGAACACCAGCGGCAACGAGGCCACCGCCGCCGCGATCACCGCGGCCTGCCAGGTGAATACCAGGTTGATGCCGAACCACGACTGCAACCATGCGCCGATCGGGCCGTTGCGGCCGATCAGTACCAGCAGGTAATAGCCGAGCACCGTCGGTGGCAGCACCATCGGCAGGGTCAGCAGTGAATCCAGCAGCTCACGGCCAGGAAAGCGCCGCCGCGCCAGCAGCGCGCCCAGCGCCACGCCCAGCACCAGGTTGATCGCGGTGGCCCAACCGGCCACCTTCAGCGACAACCCCAGTGCGCTCCAGTCGAGATCCATGCCTCAGGGCTTGCCGAACCCGTGTTTGGCCAGGATCGCCTGGCCCTGTGCCGAACGCACGAACGCCGTGAAGCGCTTGGCCTCGACCGGCTGCGCGCTGGCCTTGGTCACCGCCAGCGGATAGGCGATGCGCCCCGACACCGGCACCGCGAAGGCCCGGCGCACCCGGTCAGGCATCGCCTGCGCATCGGTGGCGTAGACGAAGCCGGCGTCCACTTCACCACGCGCCACGTAATCCAGCGACTGGCGCACGTTCTGCGTGGTGATGGTCTTGCCCTGCACCGACGGCCACAGCCCAGCCTTCTCCAGCGCGCCCTTGGCATAGCGGCCGACCGGCACGCTGTCCGGGTTGCCCAGCGCAATGCGCTGCACGCTGGCGCCGGCCAGGTCCTTCAAGCTGCGCGGCGCGGCCGTGGCCTGCGGCGGCACCACCACCCACAGCGCGTTCACCGCGAACACCTCGCGGGTGCCGGCCGCCAGCAGGTCCTGCTGCTGGGCCTGGTCCATGGTGGTTTCATCTGCGGAGGCGAACACGTCCACCGGCGCGCCGCGGCTGATCTGCTGCAGCAGCACGCCCGAGGCAGCGAAGTTGAAATCGACCTTGGTTCCCGGGTGTGCCTTCTCGTAAGCGGCGCCCAGCTCCCGGAAGCTCTCGGTCAGGCTCGATGCCGCCGACACCGTCAGGTCGGCCGCCCAGGCCGGCATCGTGGCCAGCAGTCCCAGCAACAACAGTCCCGCTCGTTTCATGGTCGGCTCCCGGCCAGGTTCAGTTCGGATCGGATTCGTCAGCCACCGCCAGCGCCGCCAGGCGCTCGGGCTGCAACAGCAGGATCTCGCGCTGCTTCACCGCGATGATCCCATCATCGCTCAGGCGGCGCAGCACGCGGCTGGCGGTTTCCGGCGCCATCCGCAGGTAGTTGGCGATCTCGGTCCGCGCCATGGTCAGGTTGAAGCGCGTGGCCGAGAAGCCGCGCCGTGCATAACGTTCGGACATGTCCAGCAGGAACGCGGCCATGCGCTCCTCGGTGCGGTGGTTGGCCGCCAGCGTGGCGACCTTGCCGATCTCCGCACTGAGCAGGCTGAACAGCTTGGCCTGCAGCCCCGGCATGCGCGTGGCCAGCAGGCTCAACTTGGGGAACGAGATGCGGCACAGGTGCACGGTATCCAGCGCGACCGCATTGCAGGGGAAGCGCGAACCATGGATCGCGTTCAGGCCGATCACCTCACCTGGCAGGCTAAAGCCCAGCACCTGCTCATTGCCCTGGCTGTCATCGACGAAGGTCTTGACCATGCCCGCGCGCACCGCCGCGATCGAATCGAACGATTCGCCGGCACGGAAGATGTAGTCACCGGCATGGAACGGACCGACATGGTCGACCAGCACATGCAGGTCACCCAGCGCGGTCTTGTCATACCCCTGCGACATGCAGGCATCGGAGAACGCACAGGTGCTGCAGAAATGCAGTGCGTCGCCGTCGTCGGCAGCGGCGGGATTCGGTGTCGCCTGGCGAAGGCGGCCATGCGAGGGCGGATTCGGAGACATCGAGGCAAGACTCAAGCGATGGCGGCCGCCGGCCGGAAGCATGCAGCCATCATACGCCACAGCAGGCGACCTTCTTCGGCCAGGCGCAGCACGCGTGCGTCCCACTGCGCCCAGCCGCGAGCGAGCAATGGCGACAGGGCCGGCAGCTGTGCGGCGAAGCACTCCTCGAACGGTTCATCGTTGCGCCATTCGAAGGCGGCGGCATCGAGCGCGTGGTCGCAGGCAATGCTCTGCGCCACCTCGGCCGCCAGCCGCTCGTCTTCAGACAGGATCAGGCCGGCAGACACGCCGATGTGCCCGGCCTGCAGCCGAGCGCGCCATTGATCCCATTCGTCCTCCAGCCGGTAGAACACCTCGCCGATCTGGCTGCAGGCAGACAGGCCGAGGCCGATGAAATCGCTGCGGTCACGGCGCGGCACGCCCGCCAGGTCGCAGTGGCGCTGGCCATCGCCAGGCCCGTGCGGGTTCGGCAGGTCACCCCGTTGATAGTGATCGCCCCCGATCGCCTCGTAGCCCGCTGCGCGCAGCAGGCGCCAGGCCTGCAGCCAGTTCGCGGCGGACGGATGCTGCGGCAACGCGCACGGTGCCGGCAGCAGCACGCGCTCGGGCGCTTCGGCCAGCACCTCATGCAGGCGTTCGATGAAGCCTGCATCCTCGCAGGCTGGCACCCGCAACTGGTAGTAACGCGCGGTGAAGCCCACCTGCCGTGCCTGCGCCAGCAGGGTCGGCCCCGGCGCGTCGGCCCGGTCGATCACGTTCAGGCGGGTGCACCCCAGCGCACGCAGTTGTGCCGGTGACAACGCGCTGCCTGCATCCAGCCGCACCTCCACCTGGGGTCGTGCCACGGTGCGCAGATGCTGCGGCACCGCGTCCAGCAGCTGGCCCAGCTGCGGCGGTGGCAGCGTTTCGGCCAGCCCCAGCTGCAGGACCATGGCCACCACCTCGCGGTCCTCGGCCAGTGCATCGGCCTGCAACCGCAACGCCAGCAGCAGTGTCTCCAGATAGGCCTGCGGCGGTACCTCGCGTCCGCCGCGGCCGGCCTGGAAACCCAGGGTCAGGCCGCGCGGGATCAGGTGCTCGTTGCTGGCGCGCACCGCGGCGCGCCATCCACTTTCGCCGAAGCCGGTGCTGAACTGGTCAGCCGGCGGGAACAGCACATGCCGGGGTTGCCGCAGCAATGCCGCCTGCAGCGCGGTGTCCTCACTCTGGTCAACGTGGAAGCTCATGGCAGACATCTTCGGGCGTCCCTCCTCGCGTTGCCCTGATTGAAATCAAGCGCGACGCATCCGCGGATTCATGCCGGCCAGCGGCCGGCACTACCCCTTCACACACACGGTCGGGCCGGCCGCTGGCCGGCAACCGCGTTCACCTGCCGCGCGCACGATCGACCGCGGCGGCATCGATGGCTTCAGGCAGGTCGGTCTCGCGGTCGATCTGCGGGAAGTGGCGGCGCTCCATGCGGCGGATGGCGAAATGCATCCAGGCCAGTGCAGCGGCCACCAGCACGAACAGCAGCATGAAGCAGCTGCTCCAGATGCCCAGCGCATCGTTCAGCGCACCGAACACGATCGGCAGGATGAAGCCGCCGAGGCCGCCGATCATGCCGACCACGCCACCGACCGCGCCGACGCGATCCGGGTAGTACACCGGGATGTGCTTGTAGACCGCGGCCTTGCCCAGCGACATGAAGAAGCCCAGCACGAACACCAGCACGGTGAACAGCACCACGCCGATGGCCAGGTGGAAGTGGATCGGGCCGTGGATGCCCTTCACCACGTACTCGGTGTCCGGGTAGGCCAGAAGGAAGGTACAGATGGCCGAGACACCGAAGGTCCAGTACATCACCCGGCGCGCGCCCATCCTGTCCGACATCCAGCCACCGACCACGCGGAACAGGCTGGCCGGGATCGAATAGCACGCCGCCAGCATGCCGGCGGTGCCCACGTCCATGCCATAGGCGCCCACCAGGTAGTGCGGCAGCCACAGTGCCAGTGCCACGAAGCCGCCGAACACGAAGAAGTAGTACAGCGAGAACCGCCACACCTGCAGATTCTTCAGCGGCGCCATCTGTTCGGCGAACGGCACCGGCTTCACGCCTTCGCGGCGGCGCTGTTCCAGCGACGGGTCTTCCTTGCTGAAGAGGAAGAACAACACGGCGGTGACGGCCAGCGCCACCGCCCAGACCTTGGCCACCATGGTCCAGCCGGCGGCCACCATCACCAGCGGCGCCAGCAGCTTGGTCACCGCCGAACCGATGTTGCCGGCACCGAAGATGCCCAGTGCGGTGCCCTGCTTGCTGGCCGGGAAGAACTTCGACACGTAGGCCACGCCGACCGAAAAGTTGCCACCGGCGATGCCCACGCACAGCGCAGCGAACAGGAACTGGGTGTAGGTCTGCGCATAGGTCAGCATCCAGGTGGCCACGGCGCCACACAGCATCACCAGCACCATCACCTTGCGGCCACCGAACTGGTCGGACCAGATGCCAAGGAACACACGGCTGACCGAACCGGTGAGCACCGGGGTGGCGATCAGCAGGCCGAACTCGGTGTCGTTCAGTCCGAGCTGCTGGCTGATCTGGATGCCGATGATCGAGAAGATCATCCACACGGCGAAACACACGGTAAAAGCGAAAGTGCTCAGCCACAGCGCACGCTGCTGCTGCCCGGCACTGGCGGGGGCAAGAGCCTGGTTCATGGGGTCTCCTCGTTCAAGGTGGGTCAGCCGATATCCGCTTCAGCTTCGATCTCTTCCAGCCCGCGCACCGGATAGCGTTCCTGCAGCTGCAACAGGTAGGCCTGCACCTCGCGCTGGCGCACCTGCAGTTCAAGGTAATCACGCAGCTGCGGCAGCACCGCGTCGAACGGCTGCGGCTGGCCTTCCTCGCGGGCATCGACGCAGACCACGTGGTAGCCCCAGCGTGATTCCACCGGGAAGCCAGCCAGGCCTTCGCGCAGGCGGAACACCTGGCGATCAAACTCCGGCGTGGTCTGGCCACGTTGCAGCCAGCCGAGGTCACCGCCCTCGCTGCTGGAGGGGCAGCGCGAATGGCGCAGAGCGAAATCGGCGAACAGGTGCGGCGATTCCTTCAGCAGTCCCACCAGCCGCTCACCCTCGGTGCGTGCGGCAAACCGCCCGGCCACGTCGTCGGCCGGTGCGGCCAGCAGGATATGGCGCAGGCGCACGCGATCGGGCGAGCGGAAGCGCTCCGGGTTCTGCTCGAAGTAACGGCGGCAGTCCTCGTCGGTCGGTACACGGTCCTCGATCGCATCTTCCAGCAGTTGCTGGATCAGCACTTCTTCATCGCTGACCCGGCCACCCTCGGGCGCCTGCAGCCCCAGCCGCTGCGCCTCAAGCCTCAATAACTCGCGCACCACCAGTGCACGCGCCGCCTCGGCGCGCGACTGTTCCGGGCGCATCGCCCGATGGTGCTGCATCTCGCGGGCGATCTCGGCCTCGCTGATGGCGGTCTCGTCCACGAACAGCCGGCACGGTGCCGGCTGACCGAGCGAACGCGGCCCCTGCTCCGCCGCATCGTGGTGATGCGAATGCGCCTCGGCGGGCACCGGTGCGGCGGAGTCGATCACGGTGATCGGCAGGAATTTCGGCAGGCTGCCCATGGCTTACTCCCGCGGCCCGTAGCGCAGCGTGGCCTGGCGCCGGCGCACCACCTGGTAGGGCCGCCACAGGTAGCTGATCGGAATGCTCCACACATGCACCAGGCGGGTGAACGGCGCGATCAGGAACAGGGTCAGGCCCAGGAAGATGTGCATCTTGTAGACCCAGCTGACACCCTCGATGTAGTCGGCGGCCCCGGCACGGAAGGTCACGATGTGCTGGGCCCATTCGGCCAGCTGCACCATCACCCCGCCGTCCAGGTGGCCGGCCGAAATGCGGATGCTGTACAGGCCCAGGCACAGCTGGGCGAACAGCAGCACCAGCACCAGGGTATCGCCGAAACTGCCGGTGGCACGCACACGCGCATTGAACAGGCGGCGCACCAGCAGGATGCTGATGCCGATGAAGCACAGCGCGCCGAACACACCGCCGACCACCATCGCCAGCATCTGCTTCTGCGAGGAGGTGATGAAGTGCTCGTACACCGCATGCGGGGTCAGCAGGCCGACCAGATGGCCACCGAGGATGGCCAGGATGCCGATGTGGAAGCAGTTGCTGCCGATCCGCATGCCCTTGTCCGAGAGCATCTGGCTGGAGCCGGTGCGCCAGGTGTACATGGCCTTGTCATAGCGGGCCCAGCTGCCGATCAGCAGCACCGCCACGGCGATGTACGGGTAGTACTGGAAGGCGAATTGATGCAGGGAGTAACTCATGGCTGGACCTCTCGATGCGAAGGACGGGCCGGCGAACGCACGGGCGGCTTGCAGTCTTCGGCAGGGGCTTCGGCGCCGAAGCGCACCGCCTCTTCCTCCCACAAGCGGTCCATGGCCTCGGCGGTATCGTCGCGGACTTCTTCACTGGCACGCTGGCGCAGCGCCTGCAGATCGGCCTTGCCGTCGCCGGCTTCGACCAGGATCTCGAACAGCACCCGGTGCGGCAGCTCGCGCTCGGCGGCGCGCGCAGCCAGCATTCCGGCGATGTGGCCGATGTGGTGCAGCCACTCGCGGGCCTCGCTGCCGGGCCGATGGGCCAGGAACTCCAGCAGCAGCGGCAGGTAGTCCGGCAGCTCGCGTGCGTCCAGCTCGAAGCCGTTACGGCGGTAGGTCTCGACCAGATCGACCATGGCCTGGCCACGGTCGCGCGATTCGCCATGGATGTGTTCGAACAGCAACAGGCTCATCGAACGGCCACGGTCGAAACTGGCCAGCCAGGCGGCCTGCGCATCCAGCGCATCGGTGCCCAGCAGCTGCTGCACGAAGCTGCGCAGCTGCTGGCGGCGGGCGGCGCTCAGCGCCGGGTCGTCGCAGGCGGCGAGCAGTTCCTCGCCGTGCTGCCACAGTTCCTCACGGGGGTAGTCCAGCAGCACCCCGACCAGCTTGAGCACGCTCATCACACCACCTCCTTGCGACGGTGGTTCGGCCCCTTGTCCACCACGAACGTGCTGGTGCTGCGCTGGCCGAACAGATCGGCCGGGCTGTCACCGTTGCAGCCGTTGCCGAAGGTGAAGCCACAGCCGCCGCGTTCGCCGAAGGCATCGTTGGCATATTCGCGGTGGCCGGTCGGAATCACGAAACGGTCCTCATAGTTGGCGATGGCCAGGTAGCGGTACATCTCTTCCACCTGGGCAATGCTCAACCCGGTCTGCTCCAGCACCGCAGTGTCTTCCACGCCGTCCACGTTCTTGGCCCGGCGCCAGGCACGCATCGCCATCAGCCGCTCCAGCGCGCGCACCACCGGCGCCTCGTCACCGGCGGTCAGCAGGTTGGCCAGGTAGCGCATCGGGATGCGCAGCGAGGCCACGTCCGGCAGTTCGCCGCTCATGCCCACCCGGCCACGCTCGGCCGCCGACTGGATCGGCGACAGCGGCGGCACGTACCAGACCATCGGCAGCGTGCGGTATTCCGGGTGCAGCGGCAGCGCCAGCTTCCAGTCGATGGCCAGCTTGTAGACCGGCGACTGCTTGGCCGCGTCCAGCCAGCTGTCCGGGATGCCCTCCTTGCGCGCGGCAGCGATCACCGCCGGGTCGTTCGGGTCCAGGAAGATGTCCAGGTGGGCCTGGTACAGGTCCTTCTCGGCGGCCACCGAGGCAGCCTCGGCAATGCGGTCGGCGTCGTACAGCATCACGCCCAGGTAGCGGATGCGACCCACGCAGGTCTCCGAGCAAACGGTCGGCTCGCCCATCTCGATGCGCGGGTAGCAGAAGATGCACTTCTCCGACTTGCCGCTCTTCCAGTTGTAATAGATCTTCTTGTACGGGCAGGCCGACACGCACATGCGCCAGCCACGGCACTTGTCCTGGTCGATCAGCACGATGCCGTCTTCCTCGCGCTTGTAGATCGCGCCCGACGGGCACGCCGATACACACGCCGGGTTCAGGCAGTGCTCGCACAGGCGTGGCAGGTACATCATGAAGGTCTTCTCGAAGGCGCCGTAGATTTCCTTCTGCACCTGGTCGAAGTTGTAGTCACGCGAGCGCTTGCTGAACTCCGAACCGAGGATTTCCTCCCAGTTCGGGCCCCACTCGATCTTCTGCATGCGTTCGCCGCTGATCAGCGAGCGTGGCCGCGCGGTGGGCTGGTGCTGGCTGTCCTTGGCGGTGTGCAGGTTCTGGTAGTCGAAGTCGAACGGCTCGTAGTAGTCGTCGATCTGCGGCAGGTCCGGGTTGGCGAAAATCTTGGCCAGCATCCGCCAACGGCCGCCGGCACGCGGTACCAGCTTGCCGGCGCGGGTGCGCACCCAGCCGCCGTTCCACTTGTCCTGGTTCTCCCATTCCTTCGGGTAGCCGATGCCCGGCTTGGTTTCCACGTTGTTGAACCAGGCGTACTCGACGCCCTCGCGCGAGGTCCAGACGTTCTTGCAGGTGATCGAGCAGGTATGGCAGCCGATGCACTTGTCCAGGTTCAGCACCATCGCGATCTGTGCACGGACCTTCATCACACCACCTCCTTGGCGGCGGCCGGCACGGCCTCGCCATCAAGCCAATCGACCTTGTCCATCTTGCGTACGATCACGAACTCGTCGCGGTTGGTGCCGCAGGTACCGTAGTAGTTGAAGCCGTAGGCCAGTTGCGCGTAACCGCCGATCATGTGGGTCGGCTTGAGCACGATGCGGGTCACCGAGTTGTGGATGCCGCCGCGGGTACCGGAAATCTCCGAACCCGGCACATTGATGATGCGTTCCTGGGCGTGGTACATCATCGCCATGCCCGGCATCACGCGCTGGCTGACCACCGCACGCGCGGCGATCGCACCGTTGACGTTGAACAGCTCGATCCAGTCGTTGTCGACGATGCCGGCACTGCGCGCGTCATCCTCGCTCAACCACACGATCGGGCCACCGCGCGACAGCGTCTGCATGATCAGGTTGTCGCTGTAGGTGCTGTGGATGCCCCACTTCTGGTGCGGGGTGATCCAGTTCAGCACGATCTCCTTGTTGCCGTTCGGGCGCTGGTTCAACAGCGGCTCCACCGTGCGCGTATTGACCGGCGGCCGGTAGCCCATGAAGGCTTCGCCGAAGTCGATCATCCACTCGTGGTCCTGGTAGAACTGCTGGCGACCGGTCACCGTGCGCCACGGAATCAGCTCGTGCACGTTGGTATAGCCGGCGTTGTAGCTGACGTTGTCGTCTTCCAGCCCCGACCAGATCGGCGAGGAGATGATCTTGCGCGGCTGCGCCTGGATGTCACGGAAGCGGATCGCCTCGTGCTCCTTGCCCACCGCCAGGTGGGTATGCTCACGGCCGGTGAAGGTACCCAGCGACTCCCAGGCCTTCACTGCCACGTGGCCATTGGTTTCCGGCGCCAGGTGCAGGATCACCTCGGCCGCATCGATCGCGGTCGAAATGGCCGGGCGGCCGTGGCTGACGCCCTCGTCGTGCACGGTGTGGTTGAGCTTGCCGAGGAATTCGACCTCGTGCCTGGTGTCCCAGCTCATGCCCTTGCCGCCGTTGCCCAGCTTGTCCAGCAACGGGCCCAGCGAGGTGAACTTGCGGTACAGGTTCGGGTAGTCGCGCTCCACCACCGTCATCGACGGCATGGTCTGGCCCGGGAGGGCCTCACACTCGCCCTTCTTCCAGTCGGCCACGCCGAACGGCATGCCCAGTTCGTTGGGGGTGTCATGCAGGGTTGGCACCAGCACCAGGTCCTTTTCCACGCCCAGCACACCCGGCGCCATCTCGCTCACGGTGCGGGCGACCTCCTTGAAGATCTCCCAGTCACTGCGCGATTCCCAGGCCGGGTCCACCGCCTTGGACAGCGGATGGATGAACGGATGCATGTCCGAGGTATTGAGGTCGTCCTTCTCGTACCAGGTTGCGGTCGGCAGCACGATGTCCGAGTACAGCGCGGTGGTGCACATGCGGAAGTCGAGCGTGACCAGCAGGTCCAGCTTGCCTTCCGGTGCCTCGTCACGCCACTTCACCTCCTCCGGCTTGATCGCACCCATCTCGCCCAGGTCCTTGCCCTGCAGGCCATGGCGCGTGCCCAGCAGATGCCGCAGCATGTACTCGTGGCCCTTGCCCGACGAACCAAGCAGGTTCGAGCGCCAGATGAACATCATGCGCGGGTGGTTCTGCTGCGCATCCGGGTCGGCGAAGGCGAAGTCCAGCGAACCGTCCTTGAACTTGCCCAGCGCATAGTCGGCCGGGGCCACGCCGGCTGCGTCCGCCTCGCGCACCAGCTGCAGCGGATTGCGGTCCAGCTGCGGCGCGCAGGGCAACCAGCCCATGCGCACGGCGCGCAGGTTCAGATCGGCCAGGCTGCCGCTGTACTTGCTGGCATCGGCCAGCGGCGAGAGCAGCTCGTCCACCTGCAGCTTCTCGTAACGCCACTGCCCGGTGTTGAAGTAGAAGAACGAGGTGCCATTCATGTGCCGCGGCGGGCGGCTCCAGTCCAGGCCGAACGCCAGCGGTTGCCAGCCGGTCTGCGGGCGCAGCTTTTCCTGCCCCACGTAATGCGCCCAGCCGCCACCGGTCTGGCCCACACAGCCGCACATGATCAGCATGTTGATCAGGCCGCGGTAGTTCATGTCGTTGTGGAACCAGTGGTTCATGCCCGCGCCGACGATGATCATCGAACGGCCGTGGGTCTTGTCGGCGGTACGGGCGAACTCGCGGGCGATCTCGATCACTTCCGCACGCGACACGCCGGTGATGCGTTCCTGCCAGGCCGGAGTGCCCGGCACCATGTCGTCGAAGCTGCGCGCGACGTTGCCGCCGCCAAAGCCACGGTCCACGCCGTACTGGGCCAGCAGCAGGTCGTAGACCGTGGCCACCAGAGTTTCGCCGCCGTCGGCCAGGGCCAGGCGACGCACCGGGATGTTCCGGTCGAGCACGTCATCGGCCGGCGCCGCGGTCCAGCCGTCGGTCTCGATGCCACCGAAGTATGGGAAGCTGACCGCTTCGATGCCTTCATGGCCCTCGGCCAGGCTCAGCTGCAGGCGCGTATCGGCGCCGTTGCTGGCCTTCTCCTCGATGTTCCACTTGCCCTTCTCGCCCCAGCGGAAGCCGATCGAGCCGTTCGGCACCACGATCTGGCCACTGGTTTCGTCATAGGCCAGGGTCTTCCAGTCGGGGTTGTTGGCTTCGCCCAGCCCGCCCAGTTCACTGGCGCGCAGGAAGCGGCCCGGCACCAGCCGGCCATCGTCGCGACGCTCCAGGCGCACCAGCATCGGCATGTCCGAGTACTGGCGGCAGTAGTCCTGGAAGTACTGCGAAGGCGAATCGACGTGGAACTCGCGCAGGATCACGTGGCCGAAGGCGAAGGCCAGCGCCGCGTCGGTACCCTGCTTGGGGTGCAGCCAGTGGTCGGTCAGCTTGGCCAGCTCGGAATAGTCCGGGCAGATCGCCACCGTCTTGGTGCCGTTGTAGCGCGCCTCGGTGAAGAAATGCGCGTCGGGCGTGCGCGTCTGCGGCACGTTCGAGCCCCAGGCGATGATGTAGCGGCTGTTGTACCAGTCCGCGGATTCGGGCACGTCGGTCTGCTCGCCCCAGATCTGCGGCGAGGCCGGCGGCAGGTCGCAGTACCAGTCGTAGAAGGACAGGCAGGCGCCGCCCAGCAACGACAGGTAGCGTGCGCCGGCCGCGTAGGACACCATCGACATCGCCGGAATCGGCGAGAAGCCGACCACGCGGTCCGGGCCGTACTGCTTCACCGTGTACAGGTTGGAGGCCGCAATGATCTCGTTGGCCTCTTCCCACTGCAGCCGCACGAAGCCGCCCATGCCGCGGCGGCTCTTGTACGAACGCGCCTTTTCCTTGTCCTCGACAATGCTGGCCCAGGCATCAACCGGCGCCTTGCTCTTGCGTGCTTCGCGCCACAGGCGCAGCAGCGTGCCGCGGATCAGCGGGTACTTCAGGCGGTTGGCGCTGTACAGGTACCAGGAATAGCTGGCGCCACGCGGGCAGCCACGCGGTTCATGGTTGGGCAGGTCCGGCCGCGTGCGCGGGTAATCGGTCTGCTGGGTTTCCCAGGTGACCAGGCCGTTCTTGACGTAGATCTTCCAGCTGCACGAGCCGGTGCAGTTCACGCCGTGGGTGGAGCGCACGACCTTGTCGTACTGCCAGCGGGCGCGGTAACTGTTTTCCCAGTCGCGGCCCTCGCTCTTGGCAAATCCATGGCCATCGGCAAAAGACTGGGGGTCACGCTTGAAGAACTGCAAGCGATCAAGGAAATAACTCATCGGGGGTCTCCCTTTGCGGACATCTGCAACGTGGCTGTGGTGTTCATTGGCTGCGGTGCGTTTTCATGTTGTCAGCAGGGTGTCTCGGCACCGCGCCGGTAGTACCACCACCAGGTCACGGCCAGGCAGGTGATGTAGAAAACAACGAATCCGTACAGCGCCATGTCGGGGCTGCCGGTCAAGGTGATGGACGAGCCGTAGCTCTTGGGGATGAAGAAGCCGCCATAGGCGCCGATCGCACCGGAGAAGCCGACCACCGCGGCCGACTCGATGCTGGCCTGGTGCGCGGCCGCCGCCTTGCCTTCGGCGCTGTCGTTGGCCGACCAGCGCTCGTGCAGGGTGCGGAAGATCACCGGGATCATGCGGAAGGTGGTGCCGTTGCCGATGCCACTGAGCACGAACAGCGCCATGAAGCTGAGCAGGAAGCCATGGAAGTTGCCGCCCTGGCCGTGGCTGGGCAGGAAGTGCAGCACCCCGAACACGGCGGCGATCATCAGCGCGAACACCCAGAAGGTCAGGCGTGCGCCGCCCCAGCGGTCGGCCAGGCTGCCGCCCACCGAGCGCATCAACGCGCCCAGCAGCGGGCCGATGAAGGCGTAGGCCAGCGGATTCACGTCCGGGAACTGGCTCTTCACCAGCATCGGGAAGCCGGCCGAGAAGCCGATGTAGGAACCGAAGGTGCCGATGTACAGCCAGCACATCAGCCAGTTGTGCTTGCGGCGGAAGATCACCGCCTGCTCGGAGAACGAGGAACGCGCACTGGTCAGGTCATTCATGCCGAACCAGGCCGCAACCGCACAGATCGCAATCGCCGGCACCCAGATGAAACCTGCGTTCTGCACGAACAGCGACGCCCCGCCCTCCACCGTGGGCTGCGGCGCACCACCCAGCGCACCGAACACGCCCACGGTGATCACCAGCGGAATCACCGCCTGCGCCACCGACACGCCCACATTGCCCAGGCCGGCATTCAGGCCCAGCGCCAGGCCCTGCTTCTGCTTGGGGTAGAAGAAGGAAATATTGGACATCGACGACGAGAAGTTCGCACCGCCAAATCCGCACAGGATGGCGATGACCACGAACACCCAGTACGGGGTGGCCGGGTCCTGCACCGCAAAGCCCAGCCAGATCGTCGGCGCCAGCAGCGAGGCGGTGGACAGCGCGGTCCAGCGGCGGCCACCGAAGATCGGAATCACGAACGAATAGAAGATGCGCAGGGTCG
Organism: Stenotrophomonas sp. CC22-02; assembly: GCF_004365115.1. Classification (NCBI taxonomy): domain Bacteria; kingdom Pseudomonadati; phylum Pseudomonadota; class Gammaproteobacteria; order Lysobacterales; family Lysobacteraceae; genus Stenotrophomonas; species Stenotrophomonas sp. CC22-02. Next base: position 2,029,922 of record NZ_SOCO01000001.1, read on the forward strand.
CGCCGGACAGGCTGGGCAGTGCCACCAGCCAGAACAGCTGGTCAGTGCTGAAATTGAAGCCGATCTTCGGCAGGCTGATCGACACCGCCGAGAACAGCACCCAGACCGAGAAGGCCAGCAGCAGCGAGGGAATCGAGATGACCAGGTTGCGGGTAGCGACCCGCTTGCCGGTGCGCTCCCAGTAGCCGGGGTCTTCCGGCGTCCAGTCGCTGATGACGCGACCCGGACGGGAGGTGCTGCGGACAACAGGATCGCTACCGACGGTCATACATGGCTCCAAGGCTGTGGAATGACGTGGGTACTGCGTTTCAAGTTGTAACCCGTCGTCATGCAGCCATTAGGCCGTGCAGCACGGACGACGGGGTTGATCTGGATCAATCAGGAACGGGTTTCCACCCTGCCCCTGACAAATGTCAAACCGATGAAGCCGTGCTGCGCCGGGTTACCCCGCGCTGGCGCACGCTGTCACGTACATCCACATCGAACTGCAGCTGAAGCTGGCTGCCATCTTCCAGGGCGATGTCGAATGGCAGGCCATCCCGGCACGGCAGCCGGTCAGCCAATGCCTCAACTGCCGAGCGCGGCAGCACCAGGCGGCAGAAGGTGCCGCCGTCCAGCAGCACGGGCTGCTCACCGGCATGCAGCGAGACCGCCATGCCCCAGCCTTCGATGCCGCCAAAGCGGGTCATGTTCTCGACCGATTCACCGGCCAGCAGGCGCGCCAGCTCGGCCTCGTCCAGGCGAAGCCGTACCGACTGGTCCTGCAACTGCACTTTCATGACGCAACATCCTCCCATTGTTCGGGGGTATTGCAGTTGACCAGTCCGGCCTCGTCAACCGGGGCCAGGGCGACGGTGTTCACGCCCAGGCGGCGCTGCAGCGCCTGCAGCGAGCGCGGGCCGTCGGGGTCATCCAGCATCGATGCCAGCGCGGCCCGGCAAGCATCGTCCATATTCAGCAGCATGGGCAGGGGGTGGCCCGCAAAGATCGTACACGGACTGCGATGGCCGTCACGCAATTGATGTAACAGGCGCGGGGGCAACAGCGGCGTATCCACCGGCACCACCCAGGCCGGGCCATCGGGCATGCGCATGGCCACACCATGGAGCCCGCCCAACGGGCCACAGCGCGCCACCTGGTCGGGGATGCCGCCGAAAGCCGGATAGTTGCCGCTCACCCAGACCCGCTGGGCACCGGCCTGCAACAACAGGCCACGCATGTGCTCCAGCAGCGTGCGCCCCTGCCAGGGCAGCAGCGCCTTGTCGCGGCCCATGCGGCTGGACAGCCCGCCGGCCAGCACGATGCCGTCAATGCGGGTGGTCGTGCGCGTGGTCATGGGCGTGCGCGGACTCGCTGTCCGCATGGCAGAGGCTGCACCCCTCGCTCCATTCGCTGTCGCCGTCCTCGTAATGCTCCTGCTTCCAGATCGGGCACTGGTGCTTGACCGCTTCGATCAGCTGCCGGCAGGCACGGAAGGCCTCGTCACGGTGCGGGCTGCCGGCAGCCACCACCACCGCCACATCGCCGATACCCAGGCGGCCCCTGGCATGGGCCACGTACAGCTTCAGTTTCGGCCCGAACGCCGCCTCCACTTCCGCGGCCAGGCGCTTGAACTCGTTCAGCACCAGCGGCTCGAACAGGTCGTAGGTGATTCCGGTCACCGGCCGGCCGATATTGACGTCGCGCACCTTGCCGATGAACACATCGATGCCGCCAAAACCTGGATCGGATACCGCAGCGATGCCCTCGGCCGGATCGATCGCCGCCTGCGCGCGGTCCACCACCTTCGCGATGATCTTCTCGCTCATGGCTCAGCCCCCGCTTACCGGCGGCAGGATCGCCACCCGGCCATCGTCGGGCAGTGCCTCGTGGTCGCGCAGCACGCGTTGCTGGTCGGCGAATGCCGAGTAATCCAGCAGGCCGGCGCGGAAGCCCGGCCAACGCACCGGCAACAGTTCGCGCAGCGCCTGGCGCAGGTCGGCCACGGTGCCACCGGCCACGTCGACCGCGATTTCGCGGCTGGCATCCAGATCGGAAAAGGCACCGAACAACTGCAGATTCACCTGTTTCATCATCACTCCTGGCTCACCAGCTGCACCGGTTCGTGGTGACCCCAGCCCTGCACGCGCACGTAGGTGCCAGCGTTGGCCAGGTCTCCCTCGGCCTCCAGCACCACCCAGGCATTGGCCTGCAGCATCGACATCAAACGGAACGATTCCTGCCCGGACAGCACGCGCGCACTCAGGCGCCCCTGCCCGTCCATTTCCACCCGCGCACGCGCGTGGAAGCGCAGGCCCGGCGGCTTGCGCACGTCGGCCTGCAGCGGCAGCTGCAACACGGTTTCCGGCGCCAGCCCCAGCAGACGGCGCAGCACCGGCTCCACGAAGAAGCGCTGGCCGACGGCGGCCGAAACCGGGTTGCCGGGCAGGCCGAAGTACAGCGCACCATTGGGCAGCACCGCAAACAGCAGCGGTTTGCCCGGGCGGATCGCCACCTTGTGGAACACGATGCGCGCACCGCGGCCACGCAGCGCATCGGGAACGAAATCGTAGCGGCCGGCCGACACCGCGCCGGTACTGATCAGCAGCTGCGCACCTGCAGCAAGCGCTTGGTCCAGCACCGCGTTGAACGCGGCCACGTCATCGCCCACCGTGCCCTGCCAGACCACCTCGGCGCCGGCCGCCTGCAGGCGACCCACCAGGTACGGCCGGTTGCTGTCACGGATCTGGCCCGATTCCAGCGTCTGCACGGCCTCGGTCACCAGCTCCTTGCCGGTGGCGATCACAGCGGCCTTCGGTCGTGCCATCACCGCCACTTCGCCCACGCCGATGGCGTGCAGCAGGGTGCGGGCGTTGATATCCAGCACCTGCCCGGCCTGCAGCACACGCTCGCCGTCGCTCACGTCCTGCCCGCGCAGGCGCACGTGCTGGCCCGGCTTCACTGGCGCCTTGAGGGCGATGCGGGTCGGGCGGCCGTCCTCGCTGGCGAGGATCTCCACATTCTCGACCGGCACCACGGTATCCAGTCCAGACGGCATGCGCGCGCCGGTCATGATTTCCCAGGCGCCCTCGCCGCCCTCGGCACCGGCATCGCCGGCGGCCTGCCAGCCCTGCACCGCGAATTCGGTACCGCTATCGAACGCAGCACCGTTGGCACGCAGCGCAAAGCCATCCATCGCCGAGTTGTCGAACGGCGGCAACGACTGCGCGCTGTGGATATCGCTGGCCAGGGTGCGCCCGCCGGCCTCATGCAGCGGCAGGCGCTCGGCCGGCAGCGGCGTGGCCGCATCCAGCAGGTGCTGCAGAGCTTCGCTATAGGCAATCATCAGTGGCCACCGCCGTCGATCATCGCCAAGGCGTGGCCCAGCACCGGCGCCAGAATATCGAGGCACTGCGCTGATGCCTTCGGGCTGCCCGGCAGCGCGAACACCAGCATGCCGCCCAGCTGCACCACCTCGGCGCGGCTCAGCCACGCCATCGGCGTGTGCTGCGCGCTCAGCGCCCGCACCATCTGCGCCAGGCCGTGCACCGGCCGCGCGTTCAAGGAACGCAGCGCCTCCGGGGTCAGGTCACTCGGGCCCAGGCCGGTACCACCGGTGCACAGGCACAGGCGCACACCGTCGGCGGCCAGCACCTGCAGCCGGCCGGCCAACGGCTCGATGCCATCGGGCAGCACCTCGGCCGCCACAACCTCACCGCCCAGCTTTTTCACGCCGGTCACCAGGGTCGGGCCAGAGATATCTTCATAGGTGCCCTCGCTGGCACGGTCGCTCAGCGTGATCACCGCGCAGGTCGCGCCCTCCAGACCCTTCGGCGCACGCGGCTTGAAGCGCGCGCGCTCGGCCTCGTCCATGCCATCGGGGTGCAGCCACACACCGCGCTTGCCGCCTTCCTTGAACAGCAGGCGGATGCCTTCGATGCGCAGCGCCGGTTCCACCGGCTTGCTCAGGTCGTACAGGGTCAGCAGCGCCGCGTTGACGCCGGCCAGCGCCTCCATCTCCACGCCGGTGCGCGCCTCGCTGGCGCACTCGCACCACACGCGGATCGCCTGCCGTTCCGGTACCGGCGCGCAGAACACCTGCACCAGCTCCAGCGGCAGCGGGTGGCACAGCGGCATCAGCATCGAGGCCATCTTGGCGCCCTGCAGGCCGGCAATCTCGGCCATCACCAGCGCATCGCCCTTGGGCAGGCGGCGCTCGACAATCAGCGGATAGGCCACCGGGCCGGCATGCAGTTCGCCCACCGCCACCGCACGGCGGCGGGTGATGCGCTTGTCGCGGACATCGGCCATATGGAAGGCCGCATTCAATTCCCCACTCATCGTGTTGCTCATCCTCCGATGGAGGCCAGGTGCGGGGTCAGCCCGGTCTGGCCCTGGTGCAGGCCATGCCCGGCCGCTTTAAGGCCAAGCTGGGTGGTGATGCGCGCCAGCAGCGCGTCATGGTCATCGTCGCTCTGCAGCAGCGGCCGCAGCGGCACGCCGAACTCGCCGAACAGGCACAGCCGCAGGTCGCCCTTGGCGGTCACCCGCAGGCGGTTGCAGCCCTTGCAGAAGTCACGCGAATACGGCGCGATGATGCCGATGCTGCCGCGATGGCCGGGGTGGCCGAACTCGCGCGCCGGACCGGCATCGGCGGCCCGCGGGCGCTCGTGCCAGCCAGCGGCCAGCAGCTGCTCGATCACCACGTCGGCACGCAGGTGGTGGCGCTGGAAATAGGCTTCGTTGTCGCCGGTGCGCATCAATTCGATGAAGCGCACGCTGAAGGGGCGGTCGCGCAGGTAGTCCATCCACTGCGGCAGCTCGTCGTCGTTCAGGCCGCGCAGCAGCACCGCATTGAGCTTGATCGCCGGCAGGCCCAGTGCCTGCGCCAGGGCCAGGCCCTGCTCGATCTCCGGCAGGCGGTCGTGCCCGGTAATGGCCTTGAAGCGCTCGCGCTGCAGGCTGTCCATGCTTACGTTCAGCGCGGTCAGCCCCGCCCGGTGCCAGCCAGGCAGGCGCCGCGGCAGCAGTGTGCCGTTGGTGGTGATGGCCACCTTGCGGATACCCGGCACCGCCGCCACGGTGGCGATGATTTCATCCAGGTCCTTGCGCAGGCTGGGTTCGCCGCCGGTCAGGCGGATCTTGCTCATGCCCAGCGCGGCGAACGCGCGCACCAGCCGCGCGATTTCATCCACCTGCAGGAAGCGCGGGCGGCCATCGGCCTGGTAGCCATCGGGCAGGCAGTAGCTGCAACGGAAGTTGCAGGCTTCGGTCAACGACAGGCGCAGGTACGGAAAGCTGCGTCCGAAACCGTCGGTGAGTTGGCTCATGGCTGGTCCACCTTGTTGCTCCACCGTCTTGCCTGTGCCCGGAACGGCCCGGAAACCCTCGTCTGCTGGAACGATTGCCAGAGTACGCGGCCATCAGTTCCATGGGCATGACTTAAATCAATCGTCTTCGGCCCCGCGCGGCAGGCGTTGTGGCAGCATGCGGCTTTCCGTGCAGCGGGCGTGTGACAACCCTCATGATGATGAACGATTTCCAGCAGCTGCTGCACGCCGCAGGCCAGCAGGCTGAACCGCAACGCTTGCTGTTTGTATTCGTGCGCGCCGAGCTGCCCGAGTCGCCCACCGACGACCAGCGCGACCGGCATGACCGCCGCGAGGGCGGCACCCTGTCGCCGGTGCTGTGCGTGGACAAGCTGCCCGCCGAAGTGCCCAGCTTCCAGGCGCTGGCGGCTGAATCGACCACCACCGGCATCGACTGGGACCTGGTGTTCGTGGCCGCGCTGGACGGCCGCGCCGGGTTCGCCCCCAACAGTGATGAGGCCGCGCGCCCGCTGAAACTGATGGTCAACGCCATCCATGACGGTCAGATCGGCCGCTTCGCCGCCTTCGACCGGGGCGGCGAGCCTGTTCAGTTCTATTGACCCACCAACTGCAGGGTCAGGAAGAAGATCACCAGCACGGTGTTCAGGCCCCAGGCCACGGTCAGCCCGCGCGCGGCCACGCCCAGGTTGGGATTGTGTGCGCTGGGCGCCGCCCGCCAGACCGCCGGAATGATCCAGCCGGTATAGAGCAGCAGCACGGCAAATACTCCCAGCAGCAACGGGGTGCGCTGGTTGGCCAGCGCCCAGAGGGCCACCGCCCACAGGATATTGCTGGGGATGACGCCCTGCAGCCAGAACACAGTCCAGAGGCGGGAACGGCCCGGGGTGTCGGGCGCCGGGTGCAGGGAAGCGGTGGCGGTCATAAGTCTCCTTCTGGTTAGGAAACGTGCCGGGCCAGCCTGCGCTTGGTGGCTGGGAACGTCAAGATGGGGGCGGAAGGGTGATGGCTGGCATGGCCCGGCAGCACGGGAGAGCACTACCCTGCACAACGCCGCCCCTCATGCTGGCGTCGTAAAGGCAGCGTGCTTTCGAAACCGGATACGCCGATCAACTCCCGCGCTCATCTCTGTCACCCAGGAAGGAACTTCACGTGTCAACCGCCAGAACGGCCGTCTTCGCCCTCTGCTTCTCCGCCTGCCTGCCGGCCTACGCCGTGCAGAACGCGCCCGCCGACATCAAGGCCATCGAACAGGTGGTCGAATCGTTCCGCACCTCGCTGATCAACAAGGACAAGCCGACCTACATGGGCCTGTTCTTTTCGGACAAGGCAGAAGACATCGGCTGGCAGTACGTTTCGGAGGATGTGCGCCTGCAGGACATCCGCAAGGCCAAGCCCGATGCGATCAAGGCGCGGAAGATTCCCGCCAATAATTTCATCGCGCTGATCGATGGTGCCGTAGCGTCGCCGAAACCGAGGGAGGAAGAATTCTCCAACACGAAGATCGAGGCCGATGGCGATGTGGCTTCGGTGTCGTTTGACTACAGCTTCCACGACGATGGGGTGAAGACCAACTGGGGCAAGGAGATGTGGCAGCTGATCCGCACCGAACAGGGCTGGAAGATCTTCTCGGTGATCTATTCGATCCGCGATTCACGCAGCCCGGTGGAGTGAATCGCCGGCGGCCGCGCCCGGCAGTTCCTGCGTCGCAGGGTGGCTCGGCCCTTCACAGTACTACGCCGGTTGAGCGCAATGCTAACGGGTGTCCGACGCTTTCCCGACGCCCGTCTTCACATCCTGTCGCGAGGTCAATTCATGGCAGGACCGGCATGCAGCCACCTCATCCCGCGAACAGCGGCAAGTATCCACATGGCAAGACCGGCCTTCGCCGCATCTTCCACACGCTGATCCATTCACGCGACGGCTTCATCGCCACCTTCCGGGGCGAAGCGGCCTTCCGGCAGCTGTTGCTGCTGCACGCACTGCTGATGGTCGCAGCGTTCGTGCTGGACATCAGCACGATCGAACGGGCCGTGGTGCTGGCCGTCTGCTTCATCAGCCTGCTGGTGGAGCTGCTCAACTCGGCCATCGAAGCGGTGGTCGACCGCATCTCGCTTGACCACCACCCGCTGTCCAAGAACGCCAAGGACATGGGCAGCGCTGCCCAGACCACTGCGCTGCTGATGGTCGGCACGGTGTGGGGCGTGATCCTGCTGGGCTAGGTCACGCCTGACCCGCCGGGCATGACCCGGCGCTACGCTGTGCTGATGCGTTACTGCGCCGCGAGGGCGAAATCCAGGCCCGCACACACCGCCGCCACCTGCGCGTCGTTGCATTCCTGCGGGTTGGTGCGCGGGCTGTCCGGGTAGACCTCGGTGGTGGTGGCAAATCGCGCGTCGGTGAAGCCGGCGCAAGCGCCGATCGAACGCGATTCACCCCAGACCACGCCCGGCGACTGCAACGGCAGGCCGACCAGATTGCCCTCGGCATCGGCCGGGGCAATGTGGGTGACCGGCGCAACCGCGGCGATCAGCGCCTTCTGGAATTCGGCCTGCGGATCTTCGCTGTTGCCGATCACGTAGAAGCCGTCCGGAATGGTGTCGCGCTCGAACGGCTTGCCGTCGCGGGCGCAGCGGGCCGGATCGAACTCGTGCAGGTCGCTGTCGGTGGTCTCGTGCAGGTCCAGGTGCACCAGCAGGTTCGGCTTGCGCTCGGCCACCCAGCGCATCAGCGCGGCGGCTTCCTCGATCTGGCCGCCGTCACGGAAGCTGCGGTTCGGGTCGATGGCATCCGGGTTCCAGCGCTGGATGCGCTCGTAGCCCCACGGGCTGACGCACGGCGCCACGATCAGGTTCAGCCGGCCCAGGTAACGCTCGGCCTGCTGCTCCAGGAACTGCAGGGCACCATGCACGCCGCTGGTCTCGTAGCCATGCACGCCGCCGGTGATCAGCGCGGTCGGCAGTGCCGGGTTCCAGTTGTGGTTGACCACGGCGAACAGCGGATAGTGGTCCGGAGCGTAGTTCAGCTGGCCGTACTGGATCACATCGAAGATGCTGTCATCCAGGCGCTCGAGGGCGGCCACCACGTCGTCGTGGTAGCTGCGCTGGCGCTGCTGGCGGGCCCGCCACTGTGCGCGTTCGGCGTCGCCCCAGGGCTGTCCGGGGGTGCCGATCGGGTAGAACTGCGCAACAGTCATTGGGGAACTCCAGGGTCGAACGGGTGGGTGCAGCCGGACATTCTAAGCCTTGTCGCGCCTGCGGGCCCCCTCCCCCGGCCCCGCCTTCATCCAGCCGGGGTCATCTGGTTGTAAAATCAACGGTTTTTGGCCCCTCACCCCTTGATGGCGAACGCAGCGCAGCCGGTCCTGGGTGGACCGGAATTCCTCCGCCTGCTCGCCCGTCTCAGCGACGGCGCGATGCCGGCCAGCAGTCCCGCCCTGACCGATCGGCTCGGCCAGTGGGTGGACTGGAGCCGTGCCGTGGCCCTGTCCGGAGCCCTTGGCGGGCGCCTGCCCGAGCCGGGCGAGGCCGCCGAAGCGGTCGAGGATGTGCTGGCCGACTGCGCCCAGGCCCATGCCAGCCTGCTGGCCTCGATCAGCGAGGATGCCGAGGCCGAGCGCCTGCTCGACCTGGCCGAAGCCGCCGCCGCGCCCAACTTCGCCTCGCTGCGCCAGCGTTACCGGGTGCTGCAGCAGGCCATCCAGACCGCCACCGGGCGCCTGCGCGGCCGCCTGCGCGACCAGCTGGTACAGGTTTCGCCGGCACTGGCACGGCTGGCCGAGGTCGATGCGGTGATGGAACAGACGCTCACTCCGCGCGAGCACAGCCTGCTGGCCACCGCGCCAGGGGTGCTCGGCGCCCGTTTTGAACGCGTGCACGGCCAGCCCGGCTGGCGCGCGGCCTTCCGCCATGACATGCGCACCCTGCTGCTCGCCGAGCTGCAGCTGCGCTTCCACCCGATCGACGGGCTGCAAGACGCCCTGCGCTCCCACTGACCGGAATACCATGTCCAGAACTGCTTTCCATGTCGTTGTTTTCCTTGTCGGCCTGCTGGCCGTGTGCTGGATCGGCATTGGCTACGTTTCGGTGCATCCGTTGGGGGCAGCGGTGGCTGCGATCATCGCCGCCTGCTACCTCGCCGGTGGCGTGGAGCTGTACCGCTACCGCCAGGCCAGCAACGGCCTGCGCACTGCGCTGAACGACCTGTCCAGCGCGACGGAAAGCCTGTCCCCCTGGCTGGAGCGCGTGCCGGTGGGCCTGCGCAACGCCGTGCGCCTGCGCGTGGAAGGCGAGCGCACCGCCCTGCCTGCGCCGGTACTCACTCCTTACCTGGTCGGCCTGCTGGTGCTGCTGGGCATGCTCGGCACCCTGCTGGGCATGATGGATACCCTGCGCGGCACCGGCCTTGCGCTGCAGAGCGCGACCGACATGGCCGCCATCCGTGGCTCGCTGGCTTCGCCGGTGCAGGGCCTGGCGGTGGCGTTCGGCACCTCGATCGCCGGCGTGGCCAGCTCGGCGATGCTGGGCCTGCTGGCTGCCCTGCTGCGACGCGACCGCCTGCAGGCCGTGCAGCAGCTGGACCGCGCCATTGCCGGCGACCTGCACCCGTACTCGCAGGCCTGGCAGCGCGCCGAGTCGCTGCGCCTGTTGCAGGCGCAGTCCGCCGCCCTGCCGGCACTGGTCGATCGCCTGCAGGCGATGACCAGCAGCTTTGAACAGCACAGCGCCGCCGCCAGCGAGCGCCTGCTGGCCGGCCAGGCCGAGTTCCTGACCCAGAGCCAGGCCCTGCAGGAGCGCCTGGCCGTGTCGCTGCAACAGTCGCTGCGCGAAGGTGCAGAAGCCAGCGCCGCCGCCATCGGTGGCGCGCTGCAGCCGATGGCCGAGACCACCCTGGCCGGCCTGGCCCAGCATGGCCAGGCGCTGCACGCCCGTGTCGAGCAGGCGGTGCAGCAGCAGCTGTCCGGCCTGAGCGACGGTTTCGAGCGCAGCCGCGTCGCTACCGAAGCCAGCTGGGCCAAGGTGGTGAGCGAGCAGACCCAGGCACAACAGGCGCTGGTGAGCGATCTGCGCCAGCACCTGCAGGCGTTCAGCGATGGCCAGGGCACGCACGCCGAAGCGCTGGTGACACGCATCGGCGAGCGCCTGCAGGCCGATGCCAGCAGCAATGCCGACGCCTGGCGCGCCGCCGCCGAACAGCAGCAGGCACTGAATACCGCGCTGGTCGAACGCCAGCAGCAGGCGTTGCTGGCCACCAGCGAGCATCTGGATGCGCGCGCCGAAGCACTGCTGCAGGCACTGGACCAGCGTCATGCTGCCAGCCAGGCGCTCCTGCAGGATCACGAACAGCAGCGTTCGCAGCAATGGCAGTCTGCACAGGCCGCCGCCGCCAGCGCGCACGCCGAACTGCAGGCCAGCCTGGACAGCCGCGAGCAGCAGCGCCAAGCGCGCTGGGATGCGGTCAGTGCCGAACTGCAGCAGGCGCACGCCACGCTGCAGGCGCAATTGCAGGCCGGTGACGAACAGCGCCTGCAGCGCTGGAGCGATGCCCTGCAGCACGTTTCCACCGATCTGGCCCAGCGCCTGCAGGCCAACGGCGAACACCTGGCCGCGCAGCAGCAGCAGGTCTGCGACACGCTGGCGGCAACCGCGCAGCAGATCGGCGAAAACGGCCGTGCCCAGGCCAGCGCCACGCTGGCGGAAGTCTCCACCCTGCTGCAGACCGCCGCCGCCGCGCCCAAGGCCGCGGCAGATGTCATCAACGAGCTGCGCAGCACGCTCTCCGAGAGCCTGGTGCGCGACAACGCGATGCTGGAAGAGCGCGGCCGCCTGCTGGCCACCGTGCAGACCCTGCTGGATGCGATCAACCACGCCTCGCACGAACAGCGCACCGCGGTGGACGCACTGGTGGGCGGCTCGGCCGAGCTGCTGGAACGCGTCGGCAACCGCTTCACCGACCATATCGCCGCGGAGACCGGCAAGCTGGATGGCATTGCAGCAGCCCTCAGCGGCAGCGCCAGTGACGTTGGCCAGTTGGCCGGCACCTTCGGCGAGGCGGTCGCACAGTTCGGCAGCGTTTCCACCGAACTGTCCGGCCGCCTGGAGCAGATTGGCGGCGCGCTGGATGCCTCGCTGGCCCGCAGCGACGAGCAGCTGGCCTACTACGTGGCGCAGGCACGCGAGGTGGTTGATCTCAGCCTGCTGTCGCAGAAGCAGGTGATGGAAGAACTGCAGCAGCTGGCCGCGCGCCGCAGCAAGGCCGGCAGCGCATGAGTGACGAACTGGAGGTCGATGGCAGCTCGCACGCCCCGATCTGGGCCGCCTTCGGTGACCTGATGTCGGTGCTGCTGGGCGCGTTCGTGCTGATCCTGGTCGGCGTGGTGGCGGTGCAGTTGGAGCTGTCGCAACGGCTGGACCAGGAAGTGAAGCAGCGCCAGGCCGAAGCCAAGCGCCTGCAGACGCTGGAACAGGCGCTGGCCGGCCCGTTGGCGGCCGGCCGCGTGACTCTGGTCGATGGCCGCATCGGCATCAGTGGCAGCGTGCTGTTCGCACTGAACTCGGACCAGTTGCAGCCAGAAGGCCAGGAGCTGCTGCGCAGCCTCGCTGCGCCGCTGGCCGCCTATCTGGGCAGCCGCGAAGAAATCCTGATGGTCAGCGGCTTCACCGACGACGCGCCGGTGCGCGAAGGCAACCGTCGTTTCGCCGACAACTGGGAGCTGTCCGCGCAACGTTCGCTGACCGTGACCCGCACCCTGATCGCCGACGGCGTGCCCGCCGATGCCGTGTTCGCCGCCGCATTCGGCAGCGAGCAGCCGGTCAGCTCCAATGCCAGCGAGGACGGCCGCGCGCGCAATCGTCGCGTGGAAATCGCGCCGATTCCCAAGCCCAAGGCGCCGGATGCCAAGTAAGCCACCCGCACAAGACAGCCTGCGTGCGCTGGTGCGCGACCTCGATGCGGGGTCACGCTCGCTGCCGCACTACCCGCAGCTGCCGATGCTGCAGCAGGTGCAGCGCGAGTGGTCGGAACTACGCAGCGAACTGCAGGTGCGCCGCTCGCTGCGCACCGAAGCCCCGGCCGACGGCGGCCCGCTGAATTCGGCGGTGCTGGTGCAGCGCATGCTGGACACGATGCAGGCGACCAGCCCCGGCTACCTGCGCCACTTCATCGACTATGTGGATACGTTGTCGTGGCTGCAGGCGCTGCAGGACGGCACCGCCAGCGGCGGCGATACCGCGAAGCCGAAGCGCACGCGCAAGCATCGTTGAACACCGATTGGTAGTGCCGGCCGCTGGCCGGCAACTGCACATTGCCCGATGGGTCCATGTGGCTGCCGGCCAGCGGCCGGCACTACCCACCCCGCAGAGCGCCTCACAACACCTGAACATGTCACCAGACAGTCATCTGTCTAGCGCACCATTTTCACGTTGACCCACGGCGCCTGCAGCGCCCGCCGGTCGCATCGGCCGTCTCCCCTTTTGAATTCCATGAGCTCCGCACCGACGCGGCGGCTCGTGCCTGCCTGAGTGTCCGTAACATGACGAAGACTTTGTTGGCCGCTGCGCTGTCGATCGCGCTCGCTCCCGCGGCCTGGGCGCAGGATGCTGCCCCGACCTCCCACGGCACGTCCGCCACCGACCTCGATGCGGTTTCGGTGATCGGCAGCGGTGAAGCGCGCCAGGTGCAGCGCATCACCCGCGAGAACCTCGACATCCTGCCGCCGGGAACCAGCCTGCAGAAGACGCTCAATCTACTGCCGGGCGTCAACGCGCAGTCGGCCGATGCGCTGGGCACCAACGAACAGTCGATGACGCTGAGCCTGCGCGGCTTCAACTCCACCCGCCTCGGCTACACGCTCGATGGCGTGCCGTTGGGCGATGGCGCCTACAACAACTACAACGGCCTGACCATCAACCGCGCACTGATCAGCGAGAACATGGCCGGCGCCGAGCTGGCGGTGGGCATCGGCAGCCTCGGTACGCCGTCCACCAGCAACCTCGGCGGCACCATTTCCTATACCTCCGACCGCCCGGCGCAGGAACTCGGCGGCCGCGTGGTGCAGACCTTCGGCAGCGACGCCAACCGCCGCACCTTCGTGCGCGTGGACAGCGGCGAGTACAACGGTTTCTCCGGCTACGTTTCCGGCATGAATGCCGTCTCCGATCTGTGGAACGACCAGACCGCGTACAACAAATCCACCACCAAGCAGTTCAACGCCAAGGGCGTGTGGAACTTTGGCCGCGGCCAGATCACCGGTTTCGTCGATACCTCGCGCACCACCCAGGCCGACTACTTCTACCTGTCCAAGGACGAGATGTCGCGCGGCCTGGGCTGGGACTGGGGCGGCTACGCGCCGGACTGGAACAAGGCGGTGGCCAAGGCCTACTGCAACACCGCCAGCTTCAATGCGAAGAAGTGCGACAGCAGCGGCCCGGACAAGGACGCCGATGGCGCCTTCACCGCCGGGCAGATCCTGCGTGACGACAACCTGTACTACCTGGCCGGTGACTTCTTCCTGGCCGATGGCTTCAGCCTGCGCGCGCTGGCCTACCACCATGATGACCGCGGCGAAGGCCACAACTGGAACAGTGGCGCCTGGTCGAACAAGGGCACCGCACAGGAAATCCCGATCATCTTCCGCAACACCATCTACACCATCGACCGCGATGGCGGCACGCTGTCGTTCGATTGGGAGCTGGGTGCGCACCGCATCGAAGGTGGCGTCTGGTACGAGCGCAACACCAGCAGCGCCGAGCGCTACCAGACCGCCGTGGATGGCCCGCGTGACCTGAGCGGCATGAACACCCTGCCCTCCGATGTCGGCGTGTTCGCCCAGCGCACCCGCTGGAAGACCCATCAGTTCTTCCTGAAGGACACCTGGCGCCTGCTTGATGACCGCCTGACCTTGGAGTTCGGCGCCAAGAGCCCACACGCCACCTCCGATGCACAGGCACTGCCGGGCGACGCGAAGACGCCGATCTCGCCGACCTCCAATAACCAGTTCGCCACCGGTTCGTTGAAGGCCAGCAAGAATTTCCTGCCCAGCGTTGGTGCCAACTTCCGCCTGGCCGAGCACCACGAAGTCTTCGCCAGCTTTGCCGAGAACATCGCCATGTTCCAGGGTGGCTTCAAGCTCGGTCCGCAGGCGGTCAGCCAGGCGACCTGGAACGCACAGGGCAACCTGAAGCCGGAAGAGTCGCGCTCAGTGGAAGCCGGCTACCGCTTCGTCACCGACACCCTGCAGGCCTCGATCGCTGCCTACGATGTGCGCTTCGACAACCGCCTGCTGCAGTACAACCCTTGTGACTCGCGGCAGCCGGTCGGCCCGACCTGCGGCAACCGCTTCTACAACGTCGGCGGCGTCGACAGTCGCGGCGCCGAGCTGACCGTGCTGTGGACCCCGAACGCGCATTTCAGCTGGTACACCTCGGCGTCGCTGAACCGCTCGACCTATGCCTCCAACTACGTGCAGGCCGGCGTCGAGCAGCAGATCAAGGGCAAGATCCAGACCGATACGCCGAAGCAGCTGCTGGCCACCGAGATCACCTGGCGTGACAACGGCTGGTTTGCCAGCCTGCGTGGCAAGTACACCGGCGAGCGCTTCTACACCTACACCAACGACCAGGGCTTCGGTGGCTTCACCGTGTTCGACCTGGCCGGTGGCTATGACTTCGGCCAGGTCGGTTTCGCCAAGGGCATGCGCCTGTCGTTCAACGTGACCAACCTGACCAACAAGCGTTACGCCAGCAACCTGGATTCGAGCGTGTTCGCGCCCAGCGATCCGGCCGGCAAGCTGTACGTGTTCCATGCCTCGGCACCACGCCAGGTGTTCGGTACGATCGACCTTCGCTTCTGATCGACCGCCCGGAGTCCACCGATGCTCGCGACCGCCCTGCTGCTGGCCACCCTCTCCGCCAGCGGATACTCCGCCCCGCACGAGGCCAGTGGCGCACCGCCACGCACCCTTGAACTGGGCGGCCGCACCTACGTGGACAAGGGCCTGGTCGCCGCCGGGCGACTGCCGGCGGGCACGGTGGACTTCCTCGGCGACACGCTGGGCTCGTTCTCGTCGCTGGCGGTGCAGCCCGGCACCTGGAAGCGCACCACCAACGGCTATCAAGGCGTGCTGTGGACCCTGCCCGACCGTGGCCGCAACGACCCCGAGGCCGGCCTGTTCTACGACTACGCCGGCCGCGTGGAGCGCATGCAGCTGCGCATCGACACCACGCCGGGCAAGCCCGGTGCGCTGGGCACGCTGAGCATGGTGCCCGACAAGGGCGTCGTGCTGAAGGACTTCAACGGGCAACCCTTCACCGGTGCCGACCCGGGCGACCACACCATCATCCAGCGCGACGTGGTGCTGCCCTCGCCTGCCAGCGGCGCCGGTGCGGGCAAGGTCTCGCTGGATGCGGAATCGCTGCAGTTCAGCGCCGACGGTCATTTCTACATCGGCGACGAGTACACCGCCAATGTCTACTATTTCGATGCGCAGGGCCAGTTGCAGGGTGTGATCGTGGCGCCGCCCGCGATCCGCCCGCAGCGCGAGGGCAAGCCGGCCTTTGGTTCATTGGTGCCGCCACAGACCGGTCGGCGCAACAACCAGGGCGTGGAAGGCATGGGCCTGTCACCCGATGGCAGCCGCCTGTTCGTGGCGCTGCAGAGCGCGACGCTGCAGGACAGCGCGCAGGGCAATGCGGCCGGACGCATCACTACCCGCGTGCTGGTCTATGACGTGACGACCTCACCGACGCCACAGCAGCCGATCGGCCATTACGTGATGGCTTTGCCCGCGTACGCGCACGACGGCAAGGGCAAGCTGGACCGTACCGCCGCGCAGAGCGAACTGCGCGCACTGGATGCCAACCGCTTCCTGCTACTGGCCCGTGATGGCAATGGCCTCGGCAAGGACGGTGACGACCCCATCGTCTACAAGTCGGTGCTGCTGGTGGATGTGTCCGCTGCCAGCAACCTGGCCGGCAGCACCTACGAAACCGGCACCACCTCGGTACTGGCCGAAGCGGCGGACACCGTGTTGAAGGCCGGCATCGTGCCCGCGCGCAGCGACGAGCTGCTGAACCTGCTCGACCGCCCGCAGCTTGCGCGCGCCGGCCTGGACCTGGACACGAAGCGCGGCCCGCATGCCGGCCTGCTGTCGGAGAAGTGGGAGGCCATGGACGTACTGCCGGCACTGGACCCGCAGCACCCGAACGACGTGCTGCTGTTGATCGGCAACGACAACGACTTCATCGCCCGCCACTGCCGCATGCAGGGCGAGGCCTGTGACAGCCCCTACGACAACGACAACCGCGTGCTGGTCTATTGCCTGACCCTACCCTGACAGCAGGTGCCATGTGCGAAATCCTGGTAGTGCCGGCCGCTGGCCGGCATCACGACCAGACCGACCACGTATAGGGATACGCGCCGACCTGCCCAGCAAGGCCAGCGCGTACCGGATTCCCCAGGATGTACAAAGCCTGCCGCGCGAGCGACTCCTCAGCCCTCACTGCATGATCGAAGTAGCCAGGCTGCCACACCGTACTTCGACGACCCGCCAGGCGATTCAGCGCAAGCGCACTCGACGACTTCATTCGGCGTGCAATGTCTGGGAGGTGAGCTGCGCGCAGCTCGAACATCCAGTGGACGTGATCCGGCATGACGACCCATGCGAGTGACTGCACAAGTCCACGCTGTTCGATGTAATGGAACTGGTCGATTACACATGCTGCTGCAGCTTCGCTTTCAAAGAGCCGGCAGCGCTGATGCGTGGTAGTTGTCAGAACGTAGACCTGGCCGATGATCGAGCGACGGCCCAGGCGGAGGCGATGGCTGCTCATACGCCATGGTGGAGCGATCAGTGGGTGTTGAACGTCAGATCTCGCCTCGACGGATGTTGGGAGATGTCTGAAATTGAATGAGGTTGCCGGCCAGCGGCCGGCACTACCGGGGGTCTTCGGTTGCCGGCAAGCGGCCACCAGGGCTCACCCGCGCAGGGTGGCGCCGCCGTCCACGTACAGGTCGCTCATCGCCACGTGGCCGGCCTGTTCGGACAGCAGGAACATCACTGCATGGGCGATGTCTTCGGGCGTGGCCAGCTTGCGCAGTGGAATACCGGCCTTGTAGGTCTCCAGGCTGCCGGCGATCACCCGCTCGGCACCGAGCTCGTCCTGCCACATGCCGGTCTGCATCGGGGTCAGTGTTGAACCGGGGGCAACGATGTTGCAGCGGATGCCGAGCGGCGCCAACTCCAACCCGAGGCAACGGGTGAACATCGTGGCGGCAGCCTTGGACGCCGCATAGGCGGCCATGCCGTGCCGTGGCACCCCGGCCGCATTCGAGCTGACGGTGACAATCGCGCCCTGCCGGCGCGGCGACATCACCCGTGCCAGTGCACGCCCGACATGGAACACGCCATCGGCGTTCACCGAGAATACCCGGCGCCAGTCGGCATCGGTGGTCCCAGCGACGTCGCCCACGTGCAGCACCCCGGCCACGCTTGCGGCCAGGCAAATCGGCCCGAGACTGGCTTCCACCCGATCCACCAGTGCGTCCACCGCCACACTGTCGGCCACATCGAGCGAAAACGCGTGCACGCGCGCGTCATCCACGCGGGGCGCCTCGCGATCGGTGGCCACCACCGCGCAACCGGCCTCGGCCAGCAGACGCACCAGCGCTTCGCCGATGCCACCGGCGGCGCCGGTCACCAGCGCCACGCGGCCTTCAAAGCCGGTCAACTGCATGCTGCAATCTCCTGTTGCTCATCCCAGTGGCGCAGCCGCGCCGACAACCACGGTGCCAGCCGCGCCACCGCGTCGCGGCCGGTCAGTTCGGCGTGCAGGAACGGCAGTTCCAGCGCCTGCACCTTGCGCGCGTGTGCCCGCCACAGCGCCGACTGCAGCTGCGGGCGTGCCTGATGGTCACGACCGGCGCGCACATGCACCAGGGTGCCGTCGAACGGCCGGTGGATGTGTTCGCGGATCAATCGATTGGTACCGGTCACCGCGCGTACCACACCGTCCAGCACCACGTCCGGCAGGCTGCCCAGCGCGCTGCCACCACGGCGGAGGAAGCCGAGAATGCGCTCGCGACTGTCCAGCTCCGGATGTGCTTCCGGGTCATGCCCGGCAATGGCCAGCAGTGCGCGCAGCGCGGCAATCGGGTCGGGCTCCGGTTCGGCGCGCCAGCACTCACTGGGATAGGCATCCAGCAGTACCAGCTCACCCACCTCACGGCCGATCTCATGCAGGCGCACCGCCATCGCCTGGGCGAGGATGCCGCCCACCGACCAGCCCAGCAGGTGCACCGGCCCCTGCGGCTGCAGCGTCACGATGCGCCGCACGTAGTCGTTGGCCATCGCTTCGATGCTGGACGGCATCGGTTCGCGTGCATCCAGCGCGGGAGACTGCAGGCCGTACACCGCACGTGCTGGCTGCAGCGCCCTGGCCAGGGCCCGATAGTTCCATGCAATGCCACCGGCCGGATGCAGCACGAACAACGGTGCAGGACCGGTGGCATCGGTGGCGGCCAAGGCGATGACCGGCCCCAGCGCATGGTCGGCCAGTGCCGGGGGTTCAGCAATGCGCGTCGCCAAAGCGGCCACGGTTGGCTGGGCGAACAAGGCACCCAGCCCAAGATCGCAGCGCCAGCGCTGTTCGATGGCCAGCAGCAGGTGCACCGCCGACAGCGAGTCGCCGCCGAGGCTGAAGAAGTCCGCATCCACTGCCACCGGCGCCTCGCGGCCCAGCGCCTGCGCGAACAGGCCGGCCAGTTCCTGCTCCAGTGGCGTGCGCGGCGCCAACCCGCCCACGTCCTGCTGCGGCGGCTTCGGCAACGCATTGCGGTCCAGCTTGCCGTTGGCGGTCACCGGCCAGTGATCGACGCCAACGAACGCCGAGGGCACCATGTAGTCCGGCACGCGCGTGGCCAGATGGCTGCGCAGTGCGGTTGCGTCTGCCAGAACGGACGGCACGTAGGCCACCAGCCGGGCATCGCCGGGCCCGTCCTGGCGCAGCAGCACTTCCACGCGCTCGATGCCCGGCAGCTCGCGCAGCACCGCCTCGATCTCGCCCAGCTCGATGCGCAGGCCGCGCAGCTTCACCTGGTGGTCGCTGCGGCCGAGGTACTCGACCGCACCATCGTCGCGCCAGCGCGCCACATCGCCGGTGCGATAGATGCGTTCGCCCAGGAGGAATGGATCAGCAAGGAAGCGCTCGGCGGTCAGGTCATCGCGGCCAAGGTAGCCGCGGGCCAGCTGCACGCCACCGAGGTAGAGATCACCGGACACGCCAACCGGCAGCGGCTGCATCCGCGCGTCCAGCACATACAGGCGGGTGTTCCAGACCGGGAAACCGATCGGCACCGGTCGTGAACGGTCCTGCGCCGACGCAGGCCAGTAGCTCACGTCTACTGCCGCTTCGGTTGGGCCATACAGGTTGTGCAGTTCGGCGCGCACGCGCGCATGGAAGCGGTCGCGCAGTGAGGCGTCCAGCGCCTCGCCGCTGGTGAACACGCGACGCAGCTGCAGGCCTTCGGAGGCCGGTGCGGCAAGGAAGGCATCGAGCATCGACGGCACGAAATGCGCCGTCGTGATGCCATGCGCGCGGATCAGCCGCGCCAGCTCGGTCGGATCACGATGCGCGTCCGGCCCGGCCAGCACCAGCCTGGCTCCGCACAGCAGCGGCAGGAAGAACTCCCAGACTGAGACATCAAAGGTGGCCGGGGTCTTCTGCAGCACGCGGTCGTCGGCATGGATGCCGTAGTGCTCGCGCATCCACAGCAGGCGGTTGACGATGGCGCGGTGCTCGATGACCACGCCCTTGGGCTCGCCGGTGGAACCGGAGGTGTAGATCACATAGGCGGCATCGTCGGGCGCCGGATCGGCCCATGGCGCGGCGAAGCTCAGCGCGGTCCACTGTTCCGGCGCGAGCACCGGCACCCCGGGCATCCGCGCCGACACATCCGCCGCGGCCAGCACGCAGGCCGGCTGCGCCGAGGCCAGGATGCGCGCCAGGCGTTCGTCAGGATGGGCCAGGTCCAGCGGCAGGTATGCGGCTCCCGCACGCAGCACCGCCACCAGCGCAATCACCAGTTCCAGCGAGCGTGGCAACGCCACTGCCACCACGCTGCCTGGGCCGACGCCCATCGCGCGCAGCTGGGCGGCCAGCGCAAAGCTGCGCGCCTCCAGCGTGGCGTGGTCCAGCCCGGTATCACCGAGGACCAACGCGGTCGCCTGCGGATCGCGGTCCATGCCCTGCTGTAGCAGTTCGACCAGCGTGGTCTGCGGCAGCGCATGTCCAGTGGCATTGAAGCCGTGCACCACCTGCTGGGCTTCCTCGCCCGTGGCCAGTGGCACCGTCGCAATGTCGTCAGCGTCCAGCGCCGCCGACACGAAATGCAGCAGGCGCGTGGCATGCGCCTGCACTTCCTCGCGGCGGTACAGCGCGGGATTGGCCTCGATCTCCAGATCCAGAACACGCTGGCCATCGCCACGGAAGCCCAGCGTCAGGTCGTCCACCGGCCCGGTGCACAGCACCTCCAGCGTCGCCTGCACGCCGGGCAGTGCCAGCGGCGCGTAGAACGGCTGCACATTTACCAGCGGGCCGTGCAGACGCTGCTGCGCGCCGACCAGGCCCAGGTCGCGGCGTAACTGCTCGCCACGATAGCGGCCGTGCTTGCGGCCCTGGCTGAGTTGCCGGCCCAGTGCCCGGGTAAACGCCTCGACACTGCCCTCGCCCGCCGCGACACGCAGCGGCAGCACGTTCATCACCATGGCCGGAACGCGCGCCGATGCGTTGCCGAGCCGCCCCATGAAGGGCACGCCCACCACCACTTCGTCGGCCGGGCTCATCCGTCGCAGGTACTCGGCCGACAACGCGGCCAGCACATCCGGCCAGGGTTGCAGCCAGCGCGCCGAAGCCTGCAGCAGCTGCTCGCGGAACGCGGCATCGAGCGGCTGCACCCAGCGCAGCGCATCATCGCTGGCCGGCTCGCTACCCGCCAGGCCCACGCCCGCAGGCGCCCCCTGCAGCTGCTCGCGCCACCACTGCCCGGCCAGTCCACGGCGCGCATCTGCGCGATAGGCCGCGTCGTCGGCCAGCACCCCAACCAATCCCGGCAAGGGCTCACCTGCGCGGCCGCAATACAGCGCGCAGACACGGTCGCTGAACAGCGCCATCCCATAGCCATCGGCGGCCAGGTGATGCACACGCAGGTACCACGCCCAGCGCTGCCCGCCCAGGTCGAACAGCACCTGCTGGCTGATCCGGTCGCGGGTCGGATCGACCGCGCTGAGCCGGTCGGCCTGCATCAGCGCACGCGCCTCCGACACCGGGTCGGCCTCGCCGGACAGATCACGCACCGACAGCAGCGGCACATGCGCCGGGTCATGCCACTGCACTGGCTGCCCGTCGGTGCCTTCGGCAAAGCGCAGCGCGAAGGCCTCGGATTCAACCGCCGCCTGGTTGGCCGCCGCCACGAATGCGGGCACATCCAGCTGGCCGTCGATCCACACCGCATGGGCGGTATTGAACGACGGATTGTCCGGTGCCAGCCGCTGTGCGAACCACAGCCCGGCCTGGGCCTCGGTCAAAGCCAGCGGTGTGGCCAACGCAGCGGCGTTCATGCGCGCTGCGCAGCCTGCAGCGTCTGCACCACGCCCCACCACTGGCGCAGCGTGGTGTGCTCGGCCAGCTGCGAGAACTCCAGCGGCAACCCGGTGTTGCCCCAGGCCAGCACCAGGCCGAGCATGCGCATCGAATCCAGATCCAGGTCGATCAGGTTGTCGTCGTCACCGATCTCGGCCGGCGCACAGTCCAGCACCCGCGCCACATCGGCACGCATGCGTTCCAGGTCCAGCACCTCACCCGCAGCAGTCATTACAGCGCCTCCAGCAGCTGGTCGGTCGTCATCGGCACACCGCTGGTGCGCGCGATCCAGTGCAGCGCCTGATCGTGGTCGGCGCGCGAAAAGTCCGCCACGGCATCGGCGGCGATGAAGGCTTCGATATCGCGCTGGAACGCTTCCACCACCGTCGCCATGCAACCGATATGCGCATACACACCGGTCACCAGCAGCTGGTCGCGTCCGCGCACCCGCATCAGCGTTTCCAGATTGCTGCGCTGGAAGGCGCTGTAGCGGTGCTTCACCAGCACATGCTCGCCCGGCTGGGGTGCGATGGCTTCGATGATCGGCTCATGGTCGGCACTGCGGCGCATGCCCGGCCCCCACAGGTCGGCCTGCAGGCCACGATCACGACGGTCCTGGTCACCGTGCTGGGCGGTGTAGAACACCGGAATGCCATGGGCGCGGCAATGTGCCAGCAGCCGCGCAATGTTGTCCACGGCCGGCCGCAGCGGCGCGTTGCCGGCATCGAACGCGGCCAGGAAGTAGCGCTGCATGTCGTGTACCAGCAGCGCGATGCGATCACGCTGCGGGCGCCACGGTCCGCGCGCCTGCGGCAGTTCGGCGGCGGTCGGCAAGGGATAGTGGGTGATGCGGGGCAGCGCCATCAGCGCGTTTCTCCTGTCTGTTGCAGATGACGCGCGCGCAGCTGCGCACGCAGTTCGCGGCGGCTGATCTTGCCGACCGCGGTGGTATCGAAACTGTCGACGAACACGACCTGGTCCGGCACCTTGAACGCGGCCAGGCCGCGCGTGCGCATCCAGGCTTTCAGCGCGGGCGCCTTGATCGGCTCACCCTGCTGGATCACGAACGCGCAGCTGCGCTCACCGAGATAGTCGTCGGGAATGGAGACCACGGCGGCGTCGAACACGCCTGGGTGGGCCAGCAGATGATCTTCGATCTCTTCGGCGGAGATTTTCTCGCCGGCCCGGTTGATGTGGTCACCTGCGCGCCCCTGCACCACCAGGTAGCCCCCTGGCAGCTGCTGCACGCGGTCGCCGGTGCGGTAGAAGCCATCGTCGGTGAACGAGCGTGCATTGGCCACCGCATCGTTGTGGTAACCGCGAATGGTGTACGGGCCGCGGGTCAGCAGGTGCCCGACTTCGCCTTCGGCCACCGGCTGGTCGTGGTCGTCGACCACGCGCACTTCGTCGTCCGCACTGATCGGCCGCCCCTGGCAGGCGACGATCAGGTCTTCCGGATCATCCAACCGGGTGTAATTGACCAGGCCTTCGGCCATGCCGAACACCTGCTGCAGCGTGCAGCCCAGGCCGTCGATCACCCGCCGCGCCGCCTCGGGCACCAGCTTGGCGCCCCCCACCTGCAGCACCTGCAGGCTGGACAGGTCATGCGCGGTGGTCGCCGCCGCCTGCGCCCACAGCAACGCCAGCGGCGGCACCAGGCCACAGCAGGTCACCTGTTCGCGGGCGATCAGCGGAAACGCCGCATCCGGGCCGGGGCCGGGGCTGAGCACCACGCGGGCACCGGCATACAACGCGCCGAAGAACCCCGGCGAGCTCATCGGGAAGTTGTGTGCGGCCGGCAGCGCGACCAGGTACACGCTGTCGCGGTCGATGCCGCAGATCGCGTTGCTGGCACGGAACGAATAGATGTAGTCGTCGTGCGTACGCGGAATCAGCTTGGACAGGCCGGTGCTGCCACCGGAGATCTGCAGGAACGCCACCGACTGCGGGTCCGGATCGGCCGGCAGCCGGGCGCGGTCGCCCTGCAGCCCGTCCAACGCGATGAATTCCTGCGCATCGCCGTCGATCACCACCGTGCGTATCGCCGGCACGTCGGCCTGCAATGCCCGCGCCAGCCCGTGATGATCGAAGCCGTCGTGCAGATCGGTGGTGATGTAGGCACTGGCTTCGGCCTTGTTGGCGAAGTGCACCAGCTCGGTGATGCGATGCGCCGGCAACGCATACACCGGCACCAGGCCGGCGCGGAACAGGCCACAGACCGTGGTGATGAAACCGGCCGTGTTGCCCAGCTGCACCAGCACCCGCTCGCCCGGCTGCAGGCCCCGTGCCAGCAGCCCGGCACCGATGCGGCCGGCTTCGTGCCACAGCTGCGCATAGCTCAGGCGCACGTCGCCAGCGACCACGGCAATGTCATCGGCATAGCATTCCGCGCGCTCGCGCAGGAAGGCCGGGAAGGTTTCGCCACGCCAGTGACCGGCCTCGCGATAGCGCGCCACCAGATCGTCCGGCCATACCTGCTGGAGTGGCATGCGGGAAGAAGTGTCGGAAGTGTTCATGCAGCAGGCTCGATCGCGGGCGCGGCGTCGTGGACGCCCAGCGCATTCAACAGGGCAGCAAACTTCGCTGCGGTCTCGGCCACTTCGGCTTCGGGCTGCGACTCGGCGACGATGCCGGCACCTGCGTACAGTCGCAGCTGCGTGCCCTGCAGTCGCGCGCAGCGGATCGCCACGTACCAGTCGCCGTCGCCCTGGGCGTCCAGCCAGCCGACCGCGCCCGCATAGAAGCCGCGCGGCACCGGCTCCAGCTCGCGGATGCGCTGCAGCGCCGCCAGGCGCGGCGTGCCACAGACCGCCGGTGTCGGATGCAGTTGCGCGAGCAGCTCGGCTGCGGGAGTCTGCGGGTCCTTCAGGGTGGCATGGATACGCGTGCCGAGGTGCCACATGCTGGCGGTGGCATGCAGCGCCGGACGCGGCTGCGCATCGATATGGCTGCAGTAAGGCGACAGGCCATCGACGATCGCGTCCACCACATGACGGTGCTCATCATGGTCCTTGGTCGAGGCCAGCAATGCCTGCGCGGCGCGCTCGTCTTCGGCGGCATCGGCACTGCGGCGTGCCGATCCGGCCAAGGGATGCGACAACAGCTGCGCGCCACGCTTGCGCAGCAGCAACTCGGGCGTTGCGCCGACCAGCCAGGCGGGCGCCTGCCCCAGTTCGACCGGAAGCGGAACCGCGTAGGTGGCCACCGAAGGATCGGCGCCCAGGCGTGCCAGCAGCACTTCCGGTGACAGCGCGTTGCGGGTACGCGCCAACAGGCTGCGCGCCAGCACCACCTTGTGCAGGTCCTGCTCGGGTGCGCGCAGCGCCTGCACCGCAGCGGCAACGGCAGCTGCATAGTCCTGCGCTGCGGGCTCCGCCTGCAGTGCGCCCTGCAGCGCGGGTGCCGCCTGTGGCTGCAGCGGCAACGCCGGCAGCAGGCGCTCGGGCTGGTACAGCGCGTCGTCGGCACGTGGCTCGAACGGCACCGCCCCGACCAGCAGGCCCGGCCCACCGCGCTGCTGCGCGAAGAACTCGGCAACACGCCCGGCCAGGCTGGCCAGCGCGCCATTCGGCAGCGTCGCCCGGCAGCCACGTGCGTGCACGTGCTGGCCAGCATGCTGCAGCAGGAACAGCGACGCGTCGTCGGTGTTCTCCAGCAGCGCCGGCGCAGCCTCTGGCCACGCGCCCTGCATCAGGGAGTCGTTCATGGGGTCTCCTTCATCCGGTGCGCTGCGGCCAGCGCGCACAGCAGCAGCAGCAGCGCGCCGACCAGCAGGTAAGGCAGGCTCGGCCCGCCGCGATACAACAGCGTGCCGAGCATCGGCCCGGCCACCATGCCCAGGCCCTGCGCGGCCGCCACGGTGCCGGCGGCGGCGCCCTGCTCGTGCGCTTCCACTGAATCGGCGGCCAGCGCCTGGAACGAGGGAAACACGAAGCCCATGCCGAACGCCGCCAGTGCGTAGGCCGCCGGCAACTGCCAGGCCTGCTGTACGCCCGCCACGGAGGCGAAACCAATACCGGAGATCAGTGCACCGAGGATGATCCAGCGCCGCGGGTGCACGTCCAGCTTCATCACCAACGCCTGCGCCAGGATCAGACCGACGCCGACCGCGGTGAGCGCTATGCCGGCCATGCGCGCGCCCGCTGCAGCATCCAGACCCAATCGATCGATCGCGAAGAAGCCGACCGTGACCTGCGCAATAGTGACCGACACCATCGCGATGAACGCCGCCAACTGCGGCAGGCGCAGACGCGGGTCGAGCCTGCGCATCGGCGCGCGGCGCTGCGCGCCGCTTCCCGCCACCGCTGGCGTGGCCGGCAGCCGCCAGGCCAGCAATGCCAGCGCCAGCAGCGGCAGCACGGCGGCCACATACAGCGCCAGCGACAGATTCGTGTAGGCCAGCCAGCCCGCGGCCGCCGGACCCAGCACCATGCCCAATGCGTTGGCACTGCCGAGCCGGGCCAGGAAGCTGGCGCGCTGCCCGGCCGGGGCCTTGTCAGCAATCAGCGCGGCGGCCGTGGGCGGGACGGCCGCATAGAACAGCCCGATCAGGCCGCGCGCACCCACCAGCACCAGCACCGACACCAGTACCGGCGGCACCGCCTGCAGGGCCACGTCGATGAACACCGCCAGCGCGATGTAGACCACGGTGTAGGCACTCATCGCCAGCATCAGCACGCGCTTGCGGCCAATGCGGTCGCTGAGCTGCCCCCATGGGCGCGCGGCCAGCATCCACAACACGCCCGCCGCCGTGACCGACAGTCCAGCGTGCCACTCGGACAGGCCGAGCATGCGGACCACCGGACCGATCACAGCGACGAAGGACATCATCGCCATGGTGCCGATCAGGGCTGCCAGGACCAGCGCCGGCAAGCCGGGGACGACGGGACGTGCGTGCATGGAACACCAGCCGTAACAGAGAAGGATCGCCGGGTACGCCTGTGCGCCCCGCCCGGCATCCATCCCGTTCAGGGGCGGACACCATCCTCAAATGATAACGGCTCGTATTTGCATTTGATACCCATTCTCTTGAACGGGCATGCAACAGTGGATTCAGCGCATTGCGCGCAGGCCCAGCAAACCACGCCGCTTGAACCACCATTCCAGTGGCAACGTCACCAGCGGTGGGATGGCCGCCAGCAGCGCCAGGGCACTGGCCCACCACGGCCAGCGCAGGCGCACGGCCGCGAACAGGGTGACCGCCACGTAGACCAGGAACGCCACGCCATGCAGCGGGCCGAACAGTTTCACCAGTGCCACGTTGGCCATCGGGCCGTACTTCATCCACATGCCGATGAGCAGGCCGGCCCAGGTCACGGCCTCGATGAAGGCGACCACTGCGAACAGGCGTCCGGTGGGGTGCATGGGGGAATGTTGGGTCACGCGGGGCTCCGGCATCGGAAAATCAAATGCGAATGATACGCAGATGCACGCTCCCTGTAGAGTCGAGCCATGCTCGACTGCCGTTGATTCGGCGTATCCAGCAGAAGCAGTCGAGCATGGCTCGACGCTACAGTCGGCGCGCGGATACCACTGGCAGGATGTGCTCGCCGATCTCGCGCAGCACTTCATCCATCGGCCGCCCGTTATCGACCAGGTTGAACATCACGTGCGCCACGCCCTGCGCATGCACGCGCAGCAGGTAGTCGCGCAGACCGCCGCGGCCGACCTTCAGGCCCAGCGGCAGCGGCTCGGGCGGTGCCTGCGGGTCTGCCTGCAGGTCCAGCAGCATCGACTGCACGAACGGCTTGCCTGCCCCGCCGCGTTGCACGAGCGCCTGCTGCCACAAGCCGATGCGCCCTTCCTATGCAGCCTCCTCGCGGTGATAGGTGGCCCAGCCTTCGGCCTCGCGCGCGATCCACTGCAGGCTCTGCCGCGCCGTGCCCACCACCAGCATCGGGATGCGCGTCGCCGGCGCCGGCAGCACATCGAAGCCGCCGGTCGCCCGCAGCACCGCGGCACGCTCATCGGCATCAGGTGACAGCGCCGCGCGCAGCAGCGACCAGCGCTCACGGAAGGTCGCTGCCCTGCCCTCCAGGTCCTCACCGAACGCGGCGAACTCCTCCGGGCGATCACCCGATCCCAGCCCCAGCACGAAACGTCCATCGCTGATTCGGTCCAGGCTCAATGCCGACTTCGCCACCTGCAGCGGTTGCCGCAGCGGCAGCACGATGGCCGCACTGCCGACCGCGATGCGCTCGGTCGCGGCAGCCAGCATGCCCAGCCACAGGAACGGATCGTCCAACGCGCTGGCCGTGGCATCCGGCCCCTGCGGCACCATCAGCGGCACGTCGCGCGTCCACAGTGCGGCGAAGCCCAGATCGTCGGCCAGCCGCGCGATGCGCCGCGCCGCGTGCGGATCGGCCAGCCCGTGCGCCGCAACGGGCGTCATCAGGCCCAGGCTCAGCCCTTGCTGCGGAAACAACGAAGCGTAGGCGGGATTGAATTCACTCATGCCGCCAGCTTAGCGTGCAGGTACCCGGCGACGCTGACGCGCCACACACCACGGGAAGAACGCTGCATGCCGAAGATCCGCCCCGCCCATGCCGATGACCTGCCTGCGATCAGCGGGGTGTGCCTGGCCGCGTTCAACGAGGCCGTGGCGCCGTCGCTCAGCGCGACCGGCATCGCCACCTTCGGTAGCGTTGCGGCCGCCGATGCGTTCGGCGCACGCCTGCAGGGCGACAACCTCATCCTGGTCGCCGAGCAGGACGCACGCGTGGTCGGCGTGGTCGAACTGAAGGAGGGACGGCACCTGGCGATGCTGTTCGTCGATCCTGCCTGCCAGGGCCAGGGCATCGGCCATGCCTTGTTCGAAGCGGTGCTGCCGCAGGTGCGCGGGCCGATGCTGACCGTGCGCGCCTCGCTCAATGCAGTGCCGACCTACCTGCGCTATGGCTTCGTGCTGGACGGTGACGTCGGCGAGTTCAATGGGTTGGTGTATCAGCAGATGGTGCGGGCAGCGGCCTGAAGGCATCCTCCCGGCATCGACCGGCAAGGCCCGACGGGCGTCATGCCCTGCAGCATGCCCGTCATAAGCAAACTGAATCAGCACGTTCCCCGGCCCTTCCTACAATGGCCTGTCACCCTGCCCTTCGAGATGCTGCCGATGCGCGTCGCGCTTTCCGTGTTGCTGCTGGCTTCGGCGCTGAGCGCCTGCACCCCGGCCCCGGTGTCCACCGCCAACTCTGCCGAAGCCCCGGCGCCGGCCACCGCCATCGCCTGGCGCCAGGGCGACGTCGACGATGCGTTCGCCGAGGCCGCCGACAGCGGTAAGCCGGTGCTGCTGTACTGGGGCGCGGTCTGGTGCCCGCCCTGCAACCAGCTCAAGGCCGGCCTGTTCAAGGACCCGGCCTTCATCGCGCTGACCCGCACGTTCGTGCCGGTCTACCTGGATGGCGACGAGGAAGGGGCGCAGGCGTGGGGCGAGCGCTTCGGCGTGCGCGGCTACCCGACCCTGATCGTGCTCGACCCGCAGCGCAACGAAATCACCCGCGTGGCCGGTGGCAACGACGCGGCCGAACTGACCCGCGCACTGACCGTCGCCGCTGGCCGTCGCAGCGCGGTCGCTGCCACACTGGCCACCGCGCTGGCGACGCCGGACAGGCTGGCCGCCGAGGATTGGCAGGTGCTGGGCGACTACGGCTGGGAAGTGGATGCCAACCGCCTGGCCGGCGAACGCAGGGGCGAAGACGTGCTCCGGCAGCTGTCCAAGACGGCGCCGGAAGCGGCCCTGCAACGTCGTTTCGCGCTGCTGGCGCTGGCCACCGCGGAGAAACCGAGCGCTTCACCCACCGAAGTACGCGAACTGCTGCAGGCGGTATTGGCACAACCGGCCGAGGTACGCCGCAACCGCGAGCTGCTGGGCTATGCCGGCGCCACGCTGGTCAAGCAGGCCAGTGCCGGCCCGGCCACCCGCACTACGCTGGGCCAGCAGCTGCTGGTCGCGCTGGAGCGCGCCGACGCAGATCGCGGCGACCGCGCCGACGACGCGCTGTCGCGGGCCCTGACAGAGGTGTCGCTGGCCCGCCAGCAGCAACCGAAAGGCGCGCTGCCGGTGGCGCTGGTGGCGCGGGTCAAGCAACGCGTGGCGGCGGCCGATGCTGCCGCCACCGATGCCCATGCGCGCCAGGCCACGATCAGCAGCGCGGTGTACGCCCTGCGCGAGGTGGGTGACGACGCAGGTGCGGAGGCGCTGTTGCTGGCGGAACTGAAGCGCAGCGAGCAGCCGTACTACTACATGCCCGAGTTGGCCGAGCTGGCCGAGCAGCGCGGCGACACCGCCGGTGCGCTGGAGTGGCTGAAGCGTGCCTACGACGGTGCGCAGGGCCCGGCCACCCGCGTGCAATGGGGCGTGCTGTACGTGGAAGGCTTGCTGAAGCTGGCGCCGGACGATGCACCGCGCATCGAGCAGGCCACCACCTCGCTGATCGTCGAACTGGACGCACGGCCGTCCGGCTACCACCAGCGCACGCGCCAGCGTTTCGAGCGCCTGGCCGGGCAGCTGAAGGCGTGGAGTGGCAAGCACCAGGGCGCAGAGACCCTGGCGCGGTTGCAGCAGCGGATGCAGCAGGCGTGTGGCGAGCAGGTCGACAGCGCTTGCAGGGACTGGCTGAGCTGATTGCGGTAGTGCCGGCCGCTGGCCGGCATCCCGATGTTGCCTGATTGCCGGCCAGCGGCCGGCACTACCACGCCTCCACGCCGCGCTTGACCTCAACCAATGTTTAGGTGCGATAACGATCTCCCCATGGCCAGCTTCCTGGCCTTCCCCACGGAGATCGTTTCGATGTCGTACTCGCTTCCCCCGCTCCCCTACGCCTATGCCGCCCTCGAGCCGCACTTCGATGCGCGCACGATGGAGATCCACCACGGCAAGCACCACCAGACCTATGTCAACAACCTCAATGCCGCCCTCGAGCAGGCCGGCGTCGCTGCGCAACCGGTCGAGGCGCTGATCGCCAACCTTGATGCGGTGCCCGAAGCGCAGCGCGGCGCGGTCCGCAACAATGGCGGTGGCCACGCCAACCACAGCCTGTTCTGGACCGTGCTCAGCGCCAGCGGCGGCACCCCTGATGACGAACTCGCCGCGGTGATCGATCGCGATCTCGGCGGCTTCGATGCGTTCAAGGAGGCCTTCAGCAAGGCCGCGCAGACCCGCTTCGGCAGCGGCTGGGCGTGGCTGACCACTGATCGCGACGGTCGTCTGCAGGTTGAAAGCAGCGCCAACCAGGACAGCCCGCTGATGGGCGCAGCGGTCGGCCTGTCCGGCAACACGCCGATCCTGGCGCTGGATGTCTGGGAGCACGCCTACTACCTGCACTACCAGAACCGCCGCCCCGACTACATCGGTGCGTTCTTCAACATCATCAACTGGGCCGAGGTCGGCCGGCGCTACCGCCAGGCCCGGGCCTCATGAGCGGCGAGACACTGCCGTACGCCGGGCCGTGGGCGGGGGTGTTCCCCGCCCCGGCCCCGGTGCCGTCGGTCGGGATGCCGCCGCGTGCACTGCGGCGGCTGCTCGGCCATTTCCCGACGGGCGTGGCCATCGTCTGCGCGCGCGACGCGCAGGGCAAGCCGGTCGGCCTGACCATCAACTCGTTCGTGCCGGTATCGCTGCAGCCACCGCTGGTGCTGTGGAACCTGGCGCTGCATGCGCAGAGCCTGTCCACCTTCCAGCGCGCCACCCGCTTTGCGATCAGCGTGCTGGCATCCGACCAGGAAGCATTGGCACGGCGCTTCGCCGATCCACAGGTGCGCGACCGTTTCGACGGCCTGTCACTGCTGGAGGATGACGAAGACGCCCCGCCGCGCATTGCCGGTGCGGTGGCCCACCTCACCTGTACCCGCCACGCGCAATGGCCGGTGGGTGATCACCTGCTGCTGGCCGGCCGCATCATCGATGTCCACGAGAACGGGGGCGCGCCCCTGCTGTTCCATCGCGGCCGTTTCCAGCCGGGACCGCAGGAACTGCTGCAGGAGGTGCGCTGATGAACATCGAGGCCCTGGAATGCATGCTGGCCAGCGGCAAGGACGGCGCGCTGCTGCGCTTCGGCCTGGGCAAGGGCTGGCTGGATGCCGGCAACCCGGTGCGCGCGGCGACCCATCTGGGCCGCTGCGTGGTGCTCGATCCGCAGTATTCGGCAGCGTGGAAACTGCTGGGCAAGGCCTGGCTGGCCAGCGGCCAGCCACAGGCGGCGCGCGAAGCGTGGCAGCGCGGGCTGAGCGTGGCCGGCAGCAAGGGCGACCAGCAGGCGCGCAAGGAAATGCAGGTGTTCCTGCGTCGCCTGGACCGCGAACAGGCGGCCCTGGCGAAGGCGGGCTGAGTGGATCAGCCCGCGTTGGCCGATGCCGGTGCGGACATGATGTCCGCCATCGGCAGGCGGCGCGGCTTGCTCGGGAACGCGTGGCGCAGGATGCGCCAGACCACCTGGCCGAACTGGCGCGGCAGCGAGCCGTTGTTGTAGTGCTGGCCGTAGCGGCGGCAGATGTCCTTCACTTCCTTGGCGATGGCCGCATAGCGGTTGGCCGGCAGGTCCGGGTAGAAGTGATGCTCGATCTGGTGGCTGAGGTTGCCCGACAGCACGTTGATCAGGAAACCACCGCTGATGTTGGACGAACCACGCAGCTGGCGCAGGTACCAGTGGCCACGCGATTCATTGCGCAGGCATTCCTTCGGGAAGGTTTCCGATTCGGCGGTGAAGTGGCCGCAGAAGATGATCACGTAGGTCCAGATGTTGCGCAGGCCGTTGGCCACCATGTTGCCCAGCATCACGGTGAGGAAGAACGGGCCGGCCAGCAGCGGGAAGAACACGTAGTCCTTCAGCACCTGGCGGGCCATCTTGCGCGCCACCGGGCGGGTCTGCAGCCACATCGCACGGGCGCTCATGCGGCCCTTCAGCCAGCGGCCCAGGCGCAGGTCCTGCGCGGCCACGCCCCACTGGAACAGCAGCGCGAAGATCGGTGCGATGATCGGCTGCAGCAGGTAGAACGGCTTCCAGCGCTGTTCCGGGAAGATGCGCAGCAGGCCATAGCCGATGTCATCGTCCATGCCACGCACGTTGGTGTAGGTGTGATGGCGGAAATTGTGGGTCTTGCGCCAGTTGTCGGCGGTGGCGACGATGTCCCACTCGTAGGTGTTGCCATTGAGCTTGGGGTCGCCGGTCCAGTCGAACTGGCCGTGCATGACGTTGTGGCCGAGCTCCATGTTTTCCAGGATCTTCGACAGCGCCAGCAGCAGCGTGCCGGTGATCGCGGCCGGCCACAGCAGCGGCATCCAGAACAGCGGCGAGAAGGCCGCCAGGAACAGCAGGCCACGGCCACCCACGCCGAACCAGCGCACCGCAGCAGCCACCCGACGGATATAGCGGGTATCGGAAGCGCCCAGGCTGCCGATCACACGTTCGCGGATCGCGTCGAGTTCCTCGCCGAAGGCATGCATCTCGGCAGTACTCAGGGCACGGTCGGTAGCGCGGGTCATGGCAGGCGTCCTCAGAGATCCAGGGTCAGGTCGGTGGTCGGCGCGCTCACGCAGATCCGCACCGGCTGCGCCGATTCGGTCTGCAGGTCGCCGGTGCGCAGGTGGCGGGTCGCGCCACTGACGCGATCACAGGTGCAGGTGTTGCAGATGCCCATGCGGCAGCCATGCTTGGGCTTGATGCCATGGGCTTCGAGGCTTTCCAGCAGCGAGCGGCCGCGCGGCACGCTCAGCTGGCGACCACTGCGCGCGAGTGTCAACGACACTTCGCCTTCGCTGCTGGCGTCGAGCAACGGTGCCGGCGGGGTGAAGGCCTCGGCCTGGAAGCCCGCCACCTGATGCGCCAGGCGTTCGCGTGCGGCGGCGACGAACCCATCCGGGCCGCAGGCCAGCACATGGCGCTGTGCCAGCGGCGTGTCATCGCCGGGCACCTGCAGGTCGTGGCTGTCGATGCGCGCGGCCGGGGTATCGCCTTCGCGGGTGGCCAGCAGATGCACGCGCAGATTCGGCTGCGCCGCCGCCAGCGCCTGCAGTTCATCACGGAACTGCACATGGGCGGCAGTGCGCTCCCAGTAGAACAGGTCGACCGGCGCCGCCAATGGGCGCTGGCAGGCTTCGCGCAGCAGGCTGCGCATCGGCGTGATGCCGCTGCCGGCAGCCAGCAGCAGCACCGGCGCGGCGGCGGGCATATGGAACTCGCCGAACGCGGCATCGACACGGAACAGCTCGCCCGGCCGTGCGTGGTTGACCAGATGCTGGCTGACCCGGCCGCCCTCGACCGCCTTGACGGTAATCGCCAGTTCGCGCCGCCCCAACACGGTGGGGCTGTAGCTGCGCTGCCACACACGTCCTTCAATTTCCACGCTCAGGGTCACGTGCTGGCCGGCGCGCATGCCGGCCCAGTGCCGGTTGGTGCGCAGCACCAGGGTTACCGCGCCCTCGCCGGCCGGCTCACGCCGTACCAGACGGGCCATCGGCTCACGCAGGGTCCACAACGGATTCAGCTGACCTGCCCAGAAATCGAACAGCGTCGGCGACACCCAGCGGTGCGGGGAAAACAGGGAAGGACGGACGACAGCGCTCATGGGCGCACTATACGGGCGCACATACACCTGTGTATACATGTGTATATTGAACCGGATTGGGTATGATTCAGCCTTGACCCACCGGAACACCCATGGCCGCCGCCACCGCCCTGACGCCGAACGAAGATGCCAACAGCCCGACCCGCCGAACGGTGAGCCGCGAGGATCTGCTGGCTGCCGCGCTGAAGCTGATCGGGCCGCACCGCAGCCTGTCCACGCTGAGCCTGCGTGAGGTGGCCCGCGAGGCGGGCATCGCGCCGAACAGCTTCTATCGGCAGTTCCGCGACATGGACGAACTGGCCGTGGCCCTGATCGACGTGGCCGGCCGCTCGCTGCGCACCATCATCGGCGAAGCCCGCCAGCGCGCCACCTCCAGCGCCACCAGCGTGGTACGCGTGTCGGTGGAGACCTTCATGGAGCAGCTGCGTGCCGACGACAAGCTGCTGCACGTGCTGCTGCGCGAAGGCGCGGTCGGCTCGGACGATTTCAAGCACGCGGTCGAACGCGAGCTGCACTATTTCGAGGAAGAGCTGCAGCACGACCTGGTGCGCCTGGCCGCCCTCGATGGCGCGGTCCTGCACAAGCCGGAACTGGTCTCGATGGCAATCACGCGCCTGGTGTTCGCGATGGGCGCGTCGGCCATGGACCAACCTCCGGAGAACGACCCGGAACTGGTCGAGCAGATCTCCACGATGATCCGCATGATCATCGTCGGCGCCCGCACCCCCGCCGCCTTCCGCCGCGGCTGACAAAACGCGAAGCGTGCATCGCGGCACATGACCACCGGCAGGGTCGCGGCTTCGATATGTAATGTTATAACACTTGCATGATCTGCCCGGACACTTGGCGCGCCCAGAATTGCTGCGGCTTCGTTATATAGCACTTGCTATATCTATGAGCCACTGCTTTCATATGCCCCAGCCAGGTCGCCCTCGCCGCCTTTCCTCCCCCAAGGACGACACCCTCATGCACGTTGCCGCCCCGCTCTTCCATCGGCTGCCTCTGGCCGCCGCCATCGCCCTGGTCCTGCCGCTGCCTGCGCTGGCTGCCTCGCCGAAGCCGACCGAACTGGACCGCGTGCAGGTCAAGGTCAGTACCGCCACCCGCAGCGAACGCCTGCTGTCGGACGTGCCGATCCGCACCGAGGTCCTGCGCAAAGAGGACATCGCACTGCGTGCGGCCACCGACTTCTCGCGCGCCGCCGAACTGATCAACGGCCTGCGCGTGGAGAGCAACTGCCAGAACTGCAACACCAGCGAAGTACAGCTGCTGGGCCTGCCCGGCGCCTACAACCAGCTGCTGTTCGATGGCATTCCGCTGCTGTCCACACTCGGCAGCGTGTACGGGCTGGAACAGATTCCGGCCGGCTTCGTCGACCGCATCGAAGTGGTCAAGGGCGGTGGCTCGGCGCTGTACGGCCCGGGCGCGGTGGCCGGGGTGATCAACCTGATCCCGCCGCTGCCGGCACGCAGCGGCGGCCACGTGCAGGCCGGCGTGGACGTATTGAAGGGCACGCCGCAGAAGAACGCCGACGTGCGCCTGGACCTGGTCGCCAAGGACGCCGATGCCGGGCTGTCGGTGATTGCACAGCGCAACTGGAACAGCGGCATCGACTACAACGGCGACGGCTATACCGAGATCACCCGCAAGAACCTCAAGGTCGGCGGGCTGCAGGCCTGGTACTCACCCACGCCGGGCACGCGGCTGCGCCTGGACCTGCAGGTAACTGATGAAACCCGCCGCGGCGGCAACCGCCTGGACCAGCCCGAGTACCTGGCCAACATCGCCGAATCGCTGGATACGAAGTATCGCCGTGGCAGCATTTCCTGGGACCAGGAAATCAACGCCGACGTCGATTTCCGTTTGGCCTATGCGTTCGCCGACATTGATCGCGACAGCTTCTATGGCGGCCTCGGCGACGTGGTCACCGATCCATCGGCGCCGGGCTATGACCCGTCGCAGCTGGACCCGAACGTGGCCGGCAGTGCCGCCTCGCGTTCGTGGCGCCAGTACGGCCGCACCCACAACCCGCTGCACTACATCGACAGCCAGTTGAACTGGCGACTGGGCGCGCACGCGCTGGCCTTCGGTGTGCAGTACAAGCATGAGGCGCTGCGTGACGACAACCGCGACGGCGCCGGGCAGCGCCTTGCCGTACTGGAGGATGCAACCTTCCACAACCTGGGCGCCTTCATCCAGGACGAGTGGAGCCTGCGTGACAACATCGACCTTGTACTCGGCGCGCGCGTGGACAAGAGCTCCGAACTGGACAATGCGGTGTTCTCGCCGCGCATCGCGATGGCCTGGCAGGCCACGCCGAACCTGAAATGGCGCGCCGGCATCGCCACCGGTTTCCGTGCACCGGAAATCTTCGTCGAGGACGTGCATGTGGATACCCTCGGCGGCGAACAGGTGCGCGTGCGCAACACCGACGGGCTGAAGGAAGAACGCGCATTGACCACGCTGTTCGGCTTCGACTGGCGTTCGGACCCGGCCAACCCGGTCTGGAGCTGGGATGCCACCGCCTCGTAT
The DNA here is from genome assembly GCF_004365115.1 of Stenotrophomonas sp. CC22-02. Lineage (NCBI taxonomy): Bacteria > Pseudomonadati > Pseudomonadota > Gammaproteobacteria > Lysobacterales > Lysobacteraceae > Stenotrophomonas > Stenotrophomonas sp. CC22-02. The sequence goes on from NZ_SOCO01000001.1 coordinate 2,066,952, forward strand.
GCGCGCATCCGCGACACCTTCGCGCTGGGCGAGATCCAGCGCGCTGATGACGGCCAGCTGAGCCAGCTGCGTTACAACGCCTCCGGCTCCAACGTGCTGGGCGCGGAAACCAATCTCGGCTGGCAACCTTCGCCGCAGTGGCGGCTGACCGCCGGCGCCTCGTGGTACCGCTCGCGCTTCCGCGAACCGCAGCGCATCTTCGACGACACCGGCGAGGGCGGCGACACCGTCATCGAGAGCCGCGATTACCTGAAGACACCGCGCTGGACCGGGCTGGCCCAGCTCAGCTGGATGCCGGCCGAGCCGTGGGAAACCTTCGTCGCGCTGCGCCATACCGGCCCGATGTCGGTGCTGAACAACCGGCTGGGCGAACTGCATCGCACCCGTGCATTCCTGGTCACCGATCTCGGTGCGCGCTGGCACCGGCATCTGGGCGCACAGGCGCAGCAGGAAGTGTCGGTGGCGGCAGGCGTCAAGAATGTGTTCGACCAGCGCCAGAAGGACCTGGAAACCGGTGCACTGCGCGACAGCGACTACGTCTACGGGCCGCGCTTTGCGCGCTCGTGGTACGTCAACCTGCGCTATGCGTTCTGACACACTGCGAACACTGTTGCTGGCCGGCGCGCTGCTGCTCCCCGCGCCGGCGATGGCGACCGACCTGCACGCGCAGGTTTCGGCCTCGTTGATGCGGCCCGAGCAGCGATCGCTGCAGCCCACGCACTGGTCTCCGCCACCGAAGCTGATTGCGCTGTACTTCGGTGCCGACTGGTGCGCGCCCTGCCACGCCTTCGTGCCGACCCTGCGCAGCGTACGTAATGCCCTGCGCGAGGCCGGCGCCAATACCGAAGTGGTGTACGTCAGCCTGGACGAAAGCGAGGCCGCGTTGCGGCGCTACATGCACGCGCAGGACATGCCGTGGCCGGTGCTCGACCCGCGCCGCGCCAGGCGGATGCCCGCGCTGCAGGCCCTGGCGGGGCTGGGCCCGCCCAATCTTGTGCTGATCGACGCCGATGGCAATGTGCTTGCCAATGGCTGGCAAGGCCGGCGCTACGAAGGACTGCAGCCGGTGTTGAAGGCATGGACGAAGCAGGCGTGCGCGCAGCAACAGGCGCGATGTCCGCCTGGATTGTAGGGTCGCGCGAACAAAAGCAGATTCCGCAAGTAGATCCACGCCCTGCGTGGATGCATTTGTAGAGTCGAGCCATGCTCGACTGATTCCATCACCGCGCCAACGGCAGCCGAGCATGGCTCGGCTCTACAGAACACCTGATTCCGCCACCACACGGACACCCGCCGGGCATGGCCCGGCGCGTCCACTACGGCGCCCCGCCCTCGGCCTTGCGCACGAACGCCTCGAACAACGCCAGCGTCTGTTCGCTGACATGGTGCTCGATGCCCTCGGCATCGCGGCGCGCGGTATCCGCGTCCACGCCCAGCGCCAGCAGGAAACGCTCCACGGTCTGATGGCGCTGGCGGCTGGCATGCGCCAGCGCCTCGCCTTCCGGGGTCAGGAACACGCCACGGTACGGCCGCTGCACCACCCAGCCGTCGCGGGCCAGGCGCCGCAGCATCTTCGCCACCGTCGGCTGGGCCACGCCCAGGCGGGTGGCGATGTCGACCTGGCGGGCCTCGCCGCCGTCGGCCAGCAGGTCCGAGATCAGCTCGACATAGTCCTCCACCAGCTCCATCCGGTGCGCCTCGCGCACTTGCCGGAAGCTCTCGACCTGGCGCTCGGCCTCGATCAAGGGGGTGCTCTTCAGCGATGTCGAATCGTCGGTCTTGCCCACGCCTGCGCCTGTCCTTCCGGTGTACTCCGGTGTTGAACCTGAATTCTGGACCAGTAACGCGATAAAGACGATTGTTTCACATTGCTAATGACTATAGCAGGAGCTATATTCGGACCCATGAACACCTTGGCGCCCCGCGACCCTTCGGCCTCCACTCCGGCCAGCCTGGGCGCGCTCAACGCGTCGGTGGCAGTGCCTGACAAGGGCCATTGGTGGTTCCGCCTGCTGGCCTTCCTCGGCCCGGGCTACATGATCTCGGTCGGCTACATGGACCCGGGCAACTGGGCCACCGACCTGGCCGGCGGTTCCCGCTTCGGCTACCTGCTGCTGTCGGTCATCCTCATATCCAACCTGATGGCGGTGATCCTGCAGGCGCTGTCGGCGCGGCTGGGCATCGCCACCGGCATGGACCTGGCCCAAGCCTGCCGCGCGCGCTACCCGAAGCCGGTGAACCTGGCGCTGTGGGCGCTGTGCGAGGCGGCGATCATCGCCTGCGACCTGGCCGAGGTCATCGGCACGGCGATCGCACTGAAGCTGCTGTTCGACCTGCCGCTGCTCTGGGGTGCGGTGATCACCGCGCTGGATACGCTGCTGGTGCTGCTGCTGATGAACCGCGGCTTCCGCGCACTGGAAGCCTTCGTGATCGCGCTGCTGATGGTGATCTTCGCCTGCTTCGTGGTGCAGATCGCAATGGCTGCGCCACCGGTGATGGCGGTACTCGGCGGCTTCATCCCGCGTGCGCAGGTGGTGACCGATCCGCATGCGCTGTATATCGCCATCGGCATCATCGGCGCCACGGTGATGCCGCACAACCTGTACCTGCATTCGTCCATCGTGCAGACCCGCGCCTACCCGCGTACCGATGAAGGGCGTCGCAGCGCGCTGCGCTGGGCGGTCACCGACAGCACCCTCGCGCTGACCCTCGCGTTGTTCATCAACGCCAGCATCCTCATCCTGGCCGCGGCGGTGTTCCACGCCAACGGCCGCTTTGATGTGGAAGACATCGAGCAGGCGCACCAGTTGCTGGCACCGATGCTGGGCGTGGGCGCGGCGGCCACCCTGTTTGCGATCGCCCTGCTGGCCTCGGGGCTGAACTCCACGGTGACCGCCACGCTGGCCGGACAGATCGTGATGGAAGGCTTCCTGCACCTGCGCCTGCCGCCGTGGCTGCGGCGCTTGATCACCCGGGCGCTTGCGATCATTCCGGTGGTTGTGGTGATCGTGCTGTTCGGCGACCAGGGCGCGGTAAAGCTGCTGGTGCTGAGCCAGGTGGTGCTGTCGATGCAGCTGCCGTTCGCGATCATTCCGCTGGTGCGGATCGTGACCGACAAGATGACCATGGGCGCACTGGTGGCACCGCGCTGGCTGGGCAGCATCGCGTGGGTAATCGCCTTGGTGATCGTGGTGTTGAACGTGAAGCTGCTGGTGGATACCTTCGCCGGCGCATAGCCCGTTGTAGAGTCGAGCCATGCTCGACTCATCGCGCGTCGCGCGAAAGGCAGTCGAGCATGGCTCGACTCTACATAAGCCGGGATCGCGGCCTACAGATACAACGCGATGGCCGCCTCGATCTGCTGCGGCGATTGGAATCCAGGCAGGCGCTGCCGCTCGTCTCCGTCACGGAACAGCGACAACGTCGGCGTCTGCCGCAGCCCCAGTTCCCTGAAGAACGCCTCGCCCAGCACCTCCAGCTGCACCCGCAACAGGGTCGTGCCCTGCCCCGCCACACTGTTCGCCACCCGATGCAGCGACATTTCCAGCATCCGGCATCCCGGGCACTGGTCCTTGTGGAAATCCACCAGCACCCGCGGGTGTTCGGCCAGCAGCTGCTGGAACTGCTCAGGCGTGGTGGCGTCGATGATCTGCATCGATGTTGCTCCAGTAATGGGCCAGGACCGCATCGGTCCAGGCCTCGATGGCCGCGGCATGGCGCTCGCCATGCGGCATCTGTTCGATCTCCAGCGGCGGGTAGTCGCTGCGGAAGTAACGGATCAAGCGGTGCACGGCGCCGCAGTAGTACTCCTGCCCCCACTGTGTCTCGCCGGTTCCGAACACCGCCAGCTGGCGCGGCCGCTCGCCGCGCTCGGCGATGCCGGCCACCCACGCCTTCATTTCCGCAGGCGTGCGGCCGGCGTTGTCGGTCCAGCAGCCCAGCAGCACCAGGTCGGCCTCGTCGGCCGCCAAGGGCGGCGCCTGGCGCAGGTCATCCGCCTCCTGCCAGTGCACCGCGTGGCCCGCAGCGCGGCAGCGCCCGGCAATCTGCCGGCCAAGCTCGCGGGTGTTGCCGCTCAGCGAGGCCACCACCACCAGGATCCTCAGCGCCGCGCCGGGCTCAGAGGTCGTCGAAGCCGTTGTCGACGTTGGTCTTCTTGTAACTTGCATTGCGCATCTCGAAGAAGTCGGTCTTGGTCTCGGTGAAGTTGTCGGCGTAGGCCTTGATCCACGGCATCACGTTGTCGGTGGTGTCGCTGTACAGGCGCTCGATGCCGAGCATGCCGGCCATCTTGTTGGCCCGGTACTTCACGTAGCGCGTCATCTCCTCCACATCGATGCCGTCGATGCCATCCAGCACTTCCGAGGACCACTCGGTCTCCAGCTCGATGGCATGCTCGAACGCCTGGTGCACATACGCGGTCAGCTCGTTGGTCTGCAGCTCCGGGTTCTCGCCGATGATGGCGCGGATCAACTCACTGATGAACTTGGTGTGGGCCAGCTCGTCGCGGTTGATGAAGCTGATGATCTTGCCGGTACCGGTCATGCGGTTCTGCCGCACCATGTTGTAGAAGTACGCGAAACCGGAATAGAAGTTGATGCCTTCCAGGATCGAGGACTGGATCAGCGACTTCAGCAGCGTCTCGGCGGTCTTCTCGCGCATGAAGTCGTCATACGCGCCCATGATCGGCGCGTTGCGCTTGATGATGGTCGGATGGGTGCGCGCCAGCTCGAACACGCGGTTCTGGTTCGGCAGGTCGGTGATCGAGGCCAGCACATAGCTGTAGCTCTCGTTGTGGATCACCTCCTGCTGGCCGATGATCGCCGCGTTGGCATGCGCGGCCGGATCGGTGATGTACTCGGCCACGTTGTAGATGAAGCGGGTCTGCGGCGAATCCAGCGTGGCGAGCAGGCCGATGATCGAGTCGTAGGCATTCTTCTCGCGCCCGGACAGCTCGCCGTACTGGCGCGCGTCGGCCTTCATGTCGACTTCGTCGGGGATCCAGAAGTTGGTCGACAGTTCCTTGTAGGCCCGATAGAACGACGGATACGGAATGTCGTTCCAGTTCAGGATGCCGCTGGTGCGTCCGTTGATGATGCCGGTGCTGCGGTTGGGATGGCGCGGTTCGAGGATCTTGATGCGGTCGAGGGGGGTTGCCATGGTTTTCTGCCTTCGTATTGCTTACGTTGCCGTTGTAGAGCCGAGCCCACGCTCGGCTGCCTTGCGCCTGAGCCGAGCATAGGCTCGGCTCTACAGGAGTCGAAGCAATCAGCTGGAGCACCACTCGCATTCGCTGATGTCGATGTCGTTGGAGCGCACGTAGTAGGTGGTCTTCAAGCCTTCGCGCCACGCGCTCAGGTGCAGCTCCAGCAGCGTGCTGGCGCGGATCGTGCTGGGCACGTACAGGTTGAAACTGATCGACTGGTCGACGTGGCGCTGGCGGCGCGCGTTCTGGCGCACGCTGGCGAACTGGTCGACCTTGTAGGCGCCCTTCTCGTAGTACGACCAGGTCTCCAGCGACAGGCCCGGAGCGGCCACCGGCCGCCGGAAGTCCTTCTTTTCCTCGTAGTAGAACGCGCTGTAGATCGGATCGATCGATGCGGTGGAACCGGCAATCTGCGCGGTGCTCATGTTCGGCGCCACCGCCAGCAGCCAGCCGTTGCGCAGGCCATGCGTGGCGACCTCGCGGGCCAGGCTGTCCCAGGCCGCGCCACTGTAGCCACGGTCACTGAAGTAGCGGCCGTTGTGCCAGTCGCTGCCGGCAAACATCGGGTAGCTGCCCTTCTCCTTGGCCAGCTGCGCGCTGGCCTGGATGGTCAGGAAGTTGATGCGCTCGTACAGGCGGTCGGCGAGCTGTTCGGCATCCGGCGATTCCCACTGGATCGCCTGCTGCGCCAACAGGTGGTGCCAGCCGAAGGTGCCCAGGCCGATGGCGCGGTACTTGCGGTTGGTGATCGTGGCCTGCGGTACCGGCAACGCGTTGAGGTCGATCACGTTGTCGAGCATGCGCACCTGGATCGGGATCAGGCGCTCCAGCACGTCGGTGGCCAGCAGGTCATCCGGCGCACTGATCGCACGGCCGAGGTTGATCGAGGACAGGTTGCAGACCACGAAGTCACCCGCGCGGCGGGTGGTGACGATCTGGTCGCCGCTGACGATCTCCTGGATCATCCGCGTCGGGCTCATGTTCTGCAGGATCTCGGTGCACAGGTTGCTGGAATAGACCATGCCCGCGTGCTTGTTCGGGTTCTTGCGGTTGACCTCGTCCCGGTAGAACAGGAACGGGTTGCCGGTCTCCAGCTGGCTGAGCATGATCCGCTTGAACAGGTCGATCGCCTTCACCGTGCGGCGGCTGATGCGCTCATCGGCCACCAGTTCGGCATAGCGGTCGCGGAAGCTGCCTGAGCCGCGCTTCTCATCGTAGAAGTCCTGCAGGTACCAGCCCTTGGCGCTCTTCACTTCGTGCGGGTCGAACAGGTACCAGTCGGCGCGGCGCTCGACCGCTTCCATGAACAGGTCCGGCACGCACACCGAGGTGAACACATCGTGCGCGCGCAGGCGCTGGTCACCATTGTTCAGGCGAAGATCCAGGAAGGCTTCAATGTCGCGGTGCCAGATATCCAGGTACACCGCCACCGCGCCCTTGCGCTGGCCGAGCTGGTCGACCGACACGGCCGTGTTGTTGAGCTGCTTGATCCACGGCACCACGCCGCCGGAGGAATTGGGCACGCCACGGATCGGTGCGCCGCTGCTGCGCACGTAGCCCAGATAGGCGCCCACACCACCACCGTGCTTGGACACGCGCGCGATATCGGTATTGGAGTCATAGATGCCCTGCAGGCTGTCATCCACCGTGTCGATGAAGCAGCTGGACAGCTGGCCACCGACCTTGCCGGCGTTGGCCAGGGTCGGCGTGGCCACGGTCATGTACAGGTTGGACAACGCCCAGTACGCCTCGCCGACCAGCTGCATGCGCCGCTCCCGCGGCTTTTCTTCCTGCATCAGGTACAGCGCGATGGTCAGCCAGCGCTCCTGCGGCAGTTCATAGACCTCGCGGCTGCGGTCGCTGGCCAGGTAGCGCGTGGCCAGCAGGTACAGGCCGTTGTAGGCGAACAGGCGGTCGCGCTCCGGCTCGATCATCTCGCCGGCCTGCTGCAGCTCTTCCTTGGAATAGCAGCGCAGGATGTCGTTGCTGTAGATGCCACGGTCGGCCAGGCTTTCCTGCAGGCCCACGTAGGAGCCGTACTTCAGGCTGACGTCATAGAAGCGGTTGCGGCTGGCGCGCTTGTACAGGCGCCGCAGGTAGATGCGTGCGGCGAACTGCTCCCACTCCGGCGCGACCAGATCCACGCGCGATTCGGCCTCGCGGATCAGCAGGTCGACCAGATCATCGGCACTGAGGCTCGGCTTGCGCTCGACCATCGCCTGCACCACGCGGCGATAGTCGCTTACATCCAGCTGCGGAAACTCCGCGTGCACCGTATCGATGCTGCGCTGCAGGCGCTCGGCGTCGAACGGCAGGCGGCGGTTGCCGGCCTCCTTGGTGATCCAGGTCGGCACGCGCTCGCCACCGGCGCGCAAAGCGTCGCCGGCGCCGGCCAGATCGGCCGCGCGGTAGGTGTTGTCGGTCATGGTCCTGCGTCTCCAGGCTCGCACGCACAGCGGCGTCGATGCCGTGGCAGCCCTGCACGCGATACCGGCGCACGGGGCGATCGGGGTGGGATGCCAACGCACGGGATCATCAGGTCGTCGGCAAGAGCCTGCGCCTGCGGCCGGTATCCGGGCCGTGGGGGCGACCTGTGTCCGCGCGATGGCGGCCGCGTCGACACGGCAAGCCTTCAGGGGCGGGCCGCGGGACGTTTGCTGCATGTCCGGCGGCGGCGGCTGACCGGGAGTGACGGCCACAACATAGTGGGGATATTCCTAGCCGTCAACACAAGATGAGGTAATCACGACATGACGCGACGATCCGTCGCAGGATGCCGTGTTGCAGCGGCGGCGCCTTGTCGACCGCGCCCGCGTCCCCAGTTCGATACAACCTCCACTTTCCCCGGAACACCGCCCATGCGCGCTGCCCAGTACGCTTCCTTCGCCGACCCGGCCGACGTCCTTGCCGTTGCCGATGTGGCCCTGCCCGAACCCGGCCCCGGCGAGGTGCGCATCCGTACCGTGCTGGCCTCGATCCACAACCACGACCTGCTGACCGTGCGTGGCCTGTACGGCTACAAGCCGACGCTGCCGGCCATCGCTGGCAGCGAAGCCCTGGGCGTGATCGATGCCCTCGGCGAAGGCGTCGACGGCCTGCAGATCGGCCAGCGGGTGGCCGCCGCCTCGGTGCACGGCACCTGGGCCGAAGCCTTCATCGCACCGGCACGCATGGTGATTCCGATGCCGGACGCCATCGCCGACGAGATGGCCGCACAGCTGATCGCGATGCCGCTGAGCGCGCTGATGCTGCTGGAATTCCTGCACGTCGAAGCGGGCCAGTGGATCGTGCAGAACACCGCCAACGGGGCCGTCGGCAAGTCGCTGGCGATGCTGGCGCGGGCGCGCGGCGTGCACGTGGCCAACCTGGTGCGCAACGCCGACGCGGTCGCGCAGCTGCAGGCACTCGGCATCGATCACGTATTCGATACTTCGGTGGACGGCTGGAAGGATCGCGTGCGCGCAGCAACGGGCGAAGCACAGGCAGCGGCGGCGGTCGATTCCATCGGCGGCGACGCCAGCGGCGACCTGGTCGACCTGCTTGGCCACCACGGCACCCTGGTCTCGTTCGGCGTAATGAGCGGCCAGCCGATGCACATCCCCGCCGGTGGCCTGATCTACAAGGAGGCCACGGTGAAGGGCTTCTGGGGCAGCAAGGTCAGCCAGGCGATGGCGGTGGAGGACAAGCGGCGGCTGGTCGGCGAACTGCTGAAGCGCGCCATCGGCGGCGAACTGACCCTGCCGGTGGAGCGGGTCTTCGCATTGGATGACATTGCCCAGGCAGCGAAGGCCGCGGGCGGCTCGGGTCGCAACGGCAAGGTGCTGCTGCGGCCTTGATGGGCTGCCATTGCCTTCTGTAGAGCCGAGCCATGCTCGGCTGCTTTCCGGTAAGTGTGCGGAGCCGAGCGCAGGATCGGCTCTACAGCAGCGTGCGGACCAACGGTCCGCACCCACCGAGTCATTTCGTTAAGAACCTGTGATGTATAACTGAATGCGCTTTCGTCATTGGAAGGCGCAGGTAACTGCATGCGGTACTGGAAGCTCCTCCCCCGTTCGGCGTTGTCGCTTCTATGTACCGCACCACCCTGAACCTGCTTGCCGGCGCCATCGCGCTGGGCCTTTCCGCCGGGACTGCCGGCGCCGCTGAAACTGCCGACACCGGCAAGGACAGCACCACCCTCGGCGCCGTGCTGGTGACCGGCTCCAACATCAAGCGCAGCGATACCGCCGGGCCCAACCCGGTGCAGATCGTCAGCCGCGAACAGATCGAGCAGACCGGCCGCTCCACCCTCACCGACGTGCTGCGCAACCTGTCGGCCAATGCCGGCAACAGCTTCGATGAGCAGTACACCGGCAGCTTCGCCGCCGGCTCGGCCTCGATCGGCCTGCGTGGCCTGTCGCCGAAGAACACGCTGGTGCTGGTCAACGGCTACCGCGTCTCCAACTTCGGTTTCGCGCTCAACACGCAGGACACCTTCGTCGACCTCAACGCACTGCCGATCAGCGCGGTCGAACGCATCGAAGTGCTGAAGGACGGTGCCTCGGCGGTGTATGGCTCCGATGCCATCGCCGGCGTCATCAACATCATCCTGCGAAAGAACTTCCAGGGCGTGGAGGTCGGCGGCGGTTTCGGCACCGCTACCCAGGGCGGCCTCGACGAACGCAAGGCCAACCTGCTGGCTGGCTTCGGTGACCTCGAACAGCAGGGCTGGAACGTGCTGTTCGGGCTGGACCTGCTCAAGCGAGATCGCCTCGACGCCGATCAGCGCGCCTACACCCGCAGCGGCGATTTCCGCGACAAGCCCGGTGGCCGCCTGGCCGGCTGGTCCACTGCCGGCGGCAACTGGCTGTCCAGCCCACGCGCGCCGCATCCGTTCGCCAACTGCCCCGATGGCAGCCAGCTGCGTCCGTACAGCGATTTCGGCAGCACCCTGCCCGGCCAGGCCTGCGCCTTCAACGCGCAACCGTTCAAGACCCTGCAGCCCGGCGCCGAGCGCCTGCAGGCGTCGTTGAGTGCCACCTACCGCTTCAATGACAGCGTCGAAGCGTTCGCCGACGTGCTGTACAGCCACAACAAGGCCGACCAGATCTTCAGTGCGCCGCTCACCGTCGGCCCCGGCCTGCGCGCCTACAACCCGGCCACCGGTACCCTGATCGACGTGCCGGCAGCGCTGCCGGTCGGCCACCCGAACAACCCGGGCAACTCGCCGTTGCCATTCGAGTACACCTTCTTCGACCTCGGCCCGCGCCTGAAGGACAACACCCAGGTGTTCTACCGTGCACTGGCCGGCGTGCGTGGTAGTGGCGAACGCTGGGACTGGGAGGTGGCGGCGCTGACCTCGCAGAGCGCGCAGCGCGAATACGTCGACAACTTCGTCAACCGCTACGCGTTCGAGCAGATCCTGCGCGATGGCAGCTACAACTTCCTCAATCCGTCCAGCACGCCGGGCGCGCTCGATGCCCTGCGCCTGCAGACCAAGCGCCCCGGCTGGTACAAGCTGCACGCGTTGAACGTGAAGGCCTCGACCACGCTGTGGGAGCTGCCGGCCGGCGCGGTCGGCTTCGCCTGGGGCGCCGAGTTCCGCAAGGAATCACTGGACGCGCGCACCAGTGCGCAGGTGCTGTCCGGTACCGAACTGCGCCCGGCGATCAACGTGGTCAACGGCGAGCGCCAGGTCAGCGCCGCCTACGCCGAACTGAGCGTGCCACTGCATCGCACGCTGGAATTGCAGGTGGCCGGCCGTGGCGACCACTACGATGACTTCGGCAAGGCGTTCTCGCCGAAGGTGGCGCTGCGCTGGCAGCCGCTGGACAGCCTGCTGCTGCGCGGTTCGTTCTCGCGCGGCTTCCGTGCACCTTCGCTGCCGGAGATCGCGCCGGGCCAGACCGTCAGCTACGGCTCGGTGATCGATCCGCTGGATCCGCTGCAGCCCGGTGGCAGTCGTGGCGTGACCAACATCCGTACCGGCAACCCGGACCTGAAGGCCGAGCGCTCGCGCAACTTCAACGTGGGTGCGGTGTGGTCGCCGGATGGCGACACCAGCATCGGCCTGGACTGGTACCGCATCGAGCAGGACAACCTGGTCAAGCCGGACAGCGCACAGTTCATCGTCGACAACCCGACGCTGTTCCCGGGACGCGTGCAGCGTGATGCACAAGGCCGCATCCAGTTCATCACCAACCAGTACGCCAACCAGGGCGAGCTGACCACCTCGGGGCTGGACCTGGACGCCACCCGCACCTTCCGCACCGACGGCTGGGGCAACTTCACCGTGGCCGGCAGCTGGAGCCACCTGCTCAGCTTCAAGCAGCCGCTGGTGGCCGGCCAGGCCCCGTATGACGGTGCCGGCAACAACCGCCACGGCGCACTGCCGCGCACCCGCGGCACGACCTCGCTGAACTGGGCGGTGGGTGACTGGAGCAGCACGTTGAGCCTGCAGTACGTGAGCGGCTACGACCAGCGCGTGGCGACGGCGACCAGCAATCCGGGCCTGCGCGACCGCGTCAAGCCGTATCACCAATTGGATCTGTACGTGGCGTACGAAGGCATTGCCAACACCACGCTGTCACTGTCGGTGCTGAACCTGACCGACAGGGACCCGCCGTTCGATCCGGCCGGTGGCTCCAACGGCTTCGACATCAGCCAGTACAACCTGCGCGGGCAGTTCGTCTCGCTGGGGGCACGCTACCGGTTCTGATGCGGCTCTACAAGGGTGTGCGGACCAACGGTCCGCACCCACCACAGCGTTCGTGCATCAACGGCTCAGGTGCAGGAACTGCAGGTGCCGTTCGTACTGGCTGATGATGTCGTTGATGATCTGCTTGCGGCTGTAGCCGACCAGGTCGTAGTCCTGGCTGCCCTCGAACAGATGCACCTCGGCGCGGTAGTAGCGCTGGTTGCGCAGCTGCTGCGCAGCGAACGACGGCGTCAGGTAGCCACTCAGGATCACCCGGTACAGGAAGTCCTGCTGCTCGCCGTGATTCACCGTCAACTCCATGTCGCCGGCCTCGAATCGCGTGGCCACATCCCAGCCCTGCCCGCGCAACTGCTCGGCCACCGCCTCCATCGCTGGCTTCACCGTGTCGTCCATGAAGCGGTAGACCTGGTCGCGCACCGGGAAGTGCATGGCCTGGCTCAGGCGCTGGCGCCAGCCCTGGTGGTGGCGGTCGTCACCGATCAGCGGCGAGGGACGGTACTGCAGCGCGCGCTTGCGGTGCGATTCGTCACTGAAGGCGCGGGTCAGGCCCCACATCATCAGCAACAACACCGCCGAGAACGGCAGCGACGCCAGCACCACCGCCGATTTCAGCGCATCGATGCTGCCGGCCAGCAACAACCCGGCGGTCAGCACCGCGATGACCGTGCCCCAGAACACACGCAGCCAACGCGGGCCATCATCCTCCGGTGCCCCGCCATGCGAGGACAACGTGGACAGCACCACCGCGCCGGAGTCAGCCGATGTCACGAAGAAAATGAAACTGACGAACACCGTCACCGCGATCACTGCCTTGCTCCACGGGTAGCCGTCCAGCAGCGCGTACAGCACGGTGGGTGGATCATCCACCGCCAGTTGCGCCAGTTGCTGCTGGCCATGGTGCAGCACCTGGTCCAGCGCGCTGTTGCCGAAGATCGACAGCCACGCCAGGGTGAAACCGAGCGGTATCAGCAGCACGCCAAACACGAATTCGCGGATGGTGCGGCCACGCGAGATGCGGGCGATGAACAGGCCGACGAACGGCGCCCAGCCGATCCACCAGGCCCAGTAGAACACCGTCCAGCCGCCCAGCCACTCCGGGCGGCCGCCATAGGCATACACGTCGAAGCTCTTGCCAACCACGCTGCCCAGGTAGTCGCCCAGGTTCTGCATCAACGTGCTGAGCAGGTACTGCGTGGGTCCGGCACACAGCATGAACAGCACCAGCGCGATCGCCAGCAGCATGTTGATGTTGGCCATCCAGCGCACGCCCTTCTCCACGCCTGAGACGGCCACGGCCACCGCCGCGCCCATCATGCTGACGACCAGGATGATCTGCACCAGGTTGGAATGCGGGATGTTGAACAGGTGCGACAGGCCAGCGTTGAGGTGCAGCACGCCGAAGCCCATGTCGGCGCCGATGCCGAACACGGTGGCGACAATGCCCAGCGCGTCCACGGTGTAGCCGATCGGGCCATTGATGCGCTTGCCGATCAGCGGGTACAGCGCCGAACGCAGCGCCAGCGGCAGGTTGTGGCGGTAGGCGAAGTAGGCCATCGCCATCGCAGCGAGTGCGAACACGCCCCAGCCATGCAGGCCCCAGTGCAGGAACAGCAACTGCATGGCCTGGCGCGCGCCGGCCTCGCCCGCCGCCGGGTCGCCCTGCGGCGGTTGCAGGTAGTGGGTCAGCGGTTCGGATACGCAGAAGAAGAACAGGGTGATGCTGATGCCGGCGGCGAACAGCATGCCGGCCCAGGACAGATAGCTGAACTCCGGCTCGTCATGGTCGGCACCGAGCTTGATGCCACCGTACTTGGACAGCGCCACGCCGACCACGAACACCAGGTACAGGGTCATCGCCAGCAGGTAGTACCAGCCGACATTGAGTGCGGCCCAGTCCTGTGCCTTGACCAGAAGGCGGCCCGCACCGAGCGGGAACAGGCTGACAAACAGCGCGAACGCCACGACAACGATCGCCGCGAAGGCGAACACAGGCCGAAGGGTGCGCACCGGGGATTGTTGCGGCTCCAGGACTTCCATGGGGCGGCGTTCTCCGGCAGATCAAAGGATTAGCCGACCGATTCTGGCTGAACCGCAGTGGACAGAGCATGAAGTCGCGGCCGCGGGTCACGGCCTGCGCGCGCGCTTTCGTGCTATCACGCGCGCGCCGCCGTGCCTGCCCTGCATCACGACATCACATGCACCGCGCACAGCTTGTTGCCGTCCGGATCGCGCAGGTAGGCCAGGAACAACTGGCGTCCGGCCATGTTGCGGATGCCGGCCGGGTCTTCGATGGCGGTGCCGCCATGGGCCACGCCGGCGTCCTGCCAGCCGCGCACGGCCTCGGCACTGTCCAGGGTGAAGCCGATGGTGCCGCCGTTGGCATGGCACGCCGGCTCACCATCGATGGGGGCGGTGACGATGAACATCCGGCCATCCTTGAAGTACACCAGTCGACCCTTGTCGTCGAACACCCCCGGGCGCGCACCGAGGGCGGTGAACAGGGCCTCATAGAAGCGGTGCGCGACCTTCATGTCGTTCGTTCCAACAGTGATGTGGCTGAACATGCGGACACTCCTTGTGGAAAGCCGCAGTGTCGGCGAGCGCAGGGGCGCATCGCAAATCCACCCTCCTCGCGCCCTGGCTGCACAAGGTTTGTCGAGTGACGCACGATCATTCTATAATGGGAATCATTCTCATTAATGACCGATGCCGATGGCCGTGCCCGCCGCCTCCAGCACTGCGCTGGCGGGGTTCTACCGCGAACACCATGGTTGGCTGCTGGGCTGGCTGCGCCGCCGCACCCACAACGCAGACTGCGCGGCCGACCTGACCCAGGACACCTTCCTGCGCCTGCTCAGCCGTCGCGTCGATCCGTCCGAGCTGCGCCTGCCGCGTGCCTACCTCAGCACCATCGCGCACGCCCTGCTGGTCAACCACTGGCAGCGCGCCGACCTGGAGCGCGCCTATCTGGCCGCGCTGGCCGCGCAACCGGAGCCGGTGCACCCGTCTGCGGAAGAACGGACGCAGGCATTGCAGCTGCTGCATGCCATCGCCGACATGCTGTCCGGCCTGGCCGAACGACCACGGCGTGCCTTCCTTCTGGCACGGCTGTCCGGACTCGGCTATGCGGAGATCGGCCAGCAGCTGGGCGTATCGGAGCGCATGGTCAAGAAGTACATGGCGCAGGCGATGCTGCATTGCCTGCGCTTGTCCGGCGATGCCACGGCATGAGTGCCGCACTTGCCAGCCCGGCGCTGGAGCAGGCTGCGGAATGGTTCGCGCTGCGCCAGCAGGGATGGAGCGACGCCGACCAGCAGCACTGGCGGGCCTGGCTGCAGGCTGATGCCGGCCATGCCGATGCGTGGCAACGGGTCGAGTCGGTCTGGCAATCGTTCGCGCCATTGTCGGCCCCGGCGGCAGCGAAGGCGCTGGATGCCGCTGGCCGTCGCCGCCGGCAGGCACTGCGCGGCCTCGGCGGCGCGCTCGGCCTTGGCGCCTTCTCGTTGCTCGGCCTGCACGCCGTGCAGCTGCAGCGCGGCCTGCAGACGCAGCGCACGGCCGCCGGGCACACAGGCCACTGGACCCTGGCCGATGGCAGCCGGCTGTGGCTCAACGCCGACAGTGAAGTGTCGATCGACATCGGCAACGGCCGCCGCGACGTGCACCTGCTGCGCGGCGAACTGCTGCTGCAGACCGGGCATCTGCCCGCATTTGCCCATCTGCCGCTGTCGGTGCATGTGCCGGGCGTGCGCCTGCAGCCGATCGGCACCCGCTTCGCGGTCGGCCGTGAGCTGCAGGGCAGTCGCCTGGATGTGTTCGAAGGCGTGGTGCGCTGCCTGCCGCTGTTCGGCGCGGCGCAGGACGTACCCGCAGGCGAGGCGGTACGGATCGGTCCACTGGGCGGACTGTCGGCGGTCGATGCCGATCCGCTGCGTGGCGACTGGCACGACGGCCGACTGCAGGTCCAGGACGTGCCCCTGATCCGCGTCATCGACGAGCTGGCCCGCCACCATCGCGGTTACCTGGGGTGTGATCCGGCGCTCGCCGCATTGAACGTCACCGCGGTACTGCCACGCCTGGACAGCCTGCAGGCCCTGCAGCTGCTGGCCCGCGCCCTGCCGATCCGCATCGAGCAGCGCTGGCCGTGGTGGACCATCATGCGCCCGCTTTGAAACAGCGGTTCCCTTTCTGCGCCCTCACCGGGCCCTAACAGGGAACCCATTGCGGATGTCGCCGCCCCCATGAAACTACCCTGCCCCTCCCCTCGCCCGCTGGCCATCGCGCTGTGCCTGGCCCTGACCACCCCGTGCCTGTTGCCGGCCGCCGCCCATGCACAGGACACCGCCGCATCCGTGCGCTGGCAGATCCCGGCGGGTGCGCTCGACCGGGCCCTGACCGCGTTCGGCCAACAATCGGGCCTGTCCATCGCCGCCGACGCGCGCCTGACCCGTGGCCGCCACAGCAACGGCGTGCAGGCGACGCTCGGCGCCGATGCCGCACTGGCACAGCTGCTGGCCGGTACCGGCCTGACCTTCCAGCGTGATGCCAACGGCGTGGTGCTGCAGGCGGCACCCAACGCCGAGGCCGGGGTACGCCAGATCGGCACCCTGCGCGTGGCTGGCCAGGCCAGCGAAGGCGCTTCGCCGTGGGGCCTGGCCGATGCCGATGCGGTCTACCGTGACAGCGGCTCGCGCGTGCACCTGGACCGCCAGCAGCTGGAGCGCTTCCGCGGCCAGTCGATCGGCGACGTGCTGGCCGGTGCGGTCGGCGTGCATACCGCTGACGTCCGCAACGGTGGCGCGCTGGACGTCAACATCCGTGGCCTGCAGGGCCAGAACCGGGTGCCGGTGATCATCGACGGCGGCCAGCAGGCCATCGACGTGTACCGCGGCTATGCCGGTGTGCAGCAGCGCAGCTACCTCGATCCGGACCTGATCAGCGCGATCAGCATCGAGAAGGGACCGAGCCTGGCCGCCAATGCCGCGAGCGCGATCGGCGGCGTGGTCTACATGGAAACGCTGAACGTCGATGACATCCTCGACGACGGCCAGGCCTGGGGACTGCGCGTGCGCGGCGGCGTGGCCGACAACAGCATCGACCGCACGCGCGTGTTCAAGCAGGTGGCGCGTGGCAGCGACAACCGCAACAGCCTGCGCGACCCGCGTGACTGGAACGGCAGCCTGGCCTTCGCCCAGCGCGGCGAAGACTGGCAGCTGGTGGCCGCCTATGCACGTCGCCGCCAGGGCAACTACTTTGCCGGCAGCAACGGCGCGCACCGCTACGACGACCAGCACCTGTCCAGCGGCGGCACCGGCATGTCCAGCCAGGCGGTGTCCAAGCTCTTCCATCCGGGCGATGAGGTACTCAACACGCATACCGACAACGAATCGGCGCTGCTGAAGTTCACCTGGACACCCGACCCCGACCAGCGCCTGGAGCTGAGCCACCGCTTCTTCAACTCCAGCTTCGGCGAAATCATGCCGTCGGCGATCGGCCGCGTGGGCGAGTCCAACGAATGGGTGACCTACGTGGACAAGGCCAACACCATGTTCCAGTTCGAGCCCGGGAAAATGCGGGTCAACGCCACCTCGCTGCGCCACCGCTACCGGCCCGAGGCACACCCGTGGCTGGACCTGAGCAGCACCCTGTGGTTCACCACCGCCACCAGCCGCATGTTCAACAGCAACATCGCCAACACGCCGCTGTTCAAGAACTATCCTGGCGACGCGATGCCCGACACGCTGGGCGAGACCTACGGCCCGGGCCTGCAGTCGGACGTGAAGACCCAGCGCTGGGGCCTGGACAGCAGCAACACCACCCGCTTCAGCAACGATCTGGGTGAGTGGACGCTGCGCTACGGTGCCGCCTTCCAGCATGAGGACACCGCGCCGAATTCACCGGTGCTGCCGGTGGACTACAACAACAACCGCTACCTGCGCTCGGGCACGCGCCGCGAAGCCAGCGTCGTCGCCTCGCTGCAGTGGCAGCCGTGGGACTGGCTGTCGCTGACCGCGGGCGGGCGCTTCATCGACTACCGCACCCGTGACCGCAACCGCGTGGCCTTCGTCAGCGAATCGCGCGACCTGCGCTACACCTTCGCCCGCCTGAGCAAGGGCGGCCAGCTGCTGCCGGGCTGGTACAAGGAGTGGTACCCGGACGCACAGGGCAACTACACGTATGACTCGCTGCGCGCCACGCCGTATGGCGACAGCACGCTGGGCCAGGCCTACGACTTCGATGGCTTCATTCCCGATCCGCGCGGTGCCAACGGCTTCTACACCAAGCAGATTCCCACCGCGTGGGGGTACAAGCCGGCGATCCGGCGCTCCGGCCATGGCTTCGCGCCGTATGCCGAGGCCCGCTTCAACCTCGATGCGGACATGTTCTTCTACGTGAAGTACGCGCAGGGCTGGAAGATGCCCAGCCTGTTCGAATCGACGCTGGGCAACAGCACCTCGGCGCCGGTGGCCGACCTGAAGCCGGAGAAGAACCGTTCCTGGGACATCGGCTTCAGCCTGCTCAAGCAGGACCTCTGGCGCGATGGCGACCGCCTGGCGTTCAAGGTGGCCTGGTTCAAGAACGATATCGACAACGCGATCACCCGCCGCTTCGATTCCAGCACCTGGGCGTTCTACGTCGACAACGTCGACAACTACACGGTGTCCGGCTACGAGCTGCAATCGGGCTATGACGCTGGCATTGCCTACCTGGACCTGTCGGCCAGCTACTACCAGCGCGCGCGCACCTGCGATGCGGCCACCGCCAAGCGCCTGCGCGAAGACCCGTATGCCAAGTGGAGCAAGCTGGATACCACGCCGGACTGCGTGGACGGCGGCTTCGGCACTTCGTTCGTCAACGCGCAGAACCCGCCGAAGTACTCGATCCACAGCACGCTGGGCTTCCGCCTGTTCGACCGCCGCCTGGATACCGGCATCCGCCGCACCTACAACAGTGGCCCCACCCACGAACTGGACAAGCCCTGGAACACCACCGGCTCGACCGGCCTGCAGAACATCTACCTGCCCACCGCGATCTATGACTTCTACGCGCGCTGGCAGTTCACCCCGAAAGCCGAGGTGGAACTGGTGGTCAGCAACCTGCGCAACACCTACTACATGGACACGCTGGCGATGAGCCTGATGCCAGGCCCGGGCCGCACCACGCGGCTGAACTTCACCGCACGCTTCTAAGCCCTGCGGATACGACAGCGCCCCGGGAGTTCCGCTCCGGGGCGCTTGCTTGCGGCGGCTCACGCGCTGGTGGGTGCCAACCTTGGTTGGCACAGCGACGAACTACTTCGCGGTACTGAGCAGCAGCACCGCGAACGTGACCAGCGCGATGCCGATCCAGCCGATCGGACGCAGGCGGTTGCCGAACAACAGGCGGCCGCAGGTGGCGGTACCGATCACACCGATTGCCCCCCACATCGCATAGGCGGTGGCCAGGTCCATGTAGCGCACCGCCTGGCCCAGCAGGGCGAAGGCGATCCAGACCATGACGATCGCAGCGACGCCCCAGCGCCAGCGGCGGAAGCCTTCCGACTTGGCCACCATCATGTTGGCGGCGACGTCGATCAAGGCCGAACAGATCACGAAAAACAGGGCCAGGGTGTTCATCAGTGCGCCTCCCCGAGGGTGACGCAGACGATGCCGACCACCGCCAGCACCAGCCCGGCCAGCTGCTGCAGTGACAGGCTCTCGCCGAACACGGTGAGGCCGACCACGGTCAGCAGGGTCAGGCCGAGGCCTTCCCAGACCGCATAGGCCACGCCGACCGCGATGCGACGCACCGACAGCGCCAGGAAGTAATAGGACAGCGCCAGCGCGCCGGCCATGACCAGGTAACCGGTCCAGCCGCCATCACGGGCGGCATGGGCCATGAACGAGGTACCGACCACTTCGGCGACGATCGCCACGGTCAGGCAAGCCCAGGCGACCAGCGCGCCATGGGCAGGAACAGTACGGGACATGTGAAACTCCTTGCAGGGCGAGGACCGCGCCCCGCCATCAGTAGATCCACGCCATGCGTGGATGATCCGGAACGCCCCGCAGACAGGGGCGACGACCGGAAGTATCATCGTCTTTTACGGTGGGATCAAAATAGATTCCATCGACTGGAGCGATGGATCAATGCCTTATTCCCCTGAATCCCTGCAGGCCTTCGTGGAAGCTGCGGCGCTGGGCTCGTTCTCGGCGGCGGCGCGCCGCCTGCGCAAGACCCAGTCGACGGTCAGCACCGCCATCGCCCATCTGGAGGCGGACCTGGGGGTCAGCCTGTTCGACCGCAGTGGGCGCTACCCGCAGCTGACCGAAGCCGGCCGGCAGGTACTGGGGCACGCACAGGAGATCCTCGCTGCCGATACCCGCCTGCAACAGTTGAGCGTGCGCCTGGCCGCACCGGTCGAGTCGCGCCTGACCGTGGTGTTCTCCGATGTCTACCAGCTCGATCCGGAGCTGCGGGTCCTGCAACGGTTTGCCGAGGCGTTCCCGGAGATCGAGCTGGAATGGCTGGATGCCGAAGGTGAGGACGTGCTGGAACTGGTATGCAGCGGCCGGGCCGGACTGGGCCTGCTGCCCAGGCAGGGACGCTATCCCGATGAACTGGTGGCCCGGCCGCTGGCCCACCACAGCGAACTGTCGGTGTACGTGGCGCGCGAGCATCCGCTGGCCGACGCCGGCCGCCGCGCTGCAGCCCAGCTGGCCCGGTACCGGCAGGTGCGACTGAGCGCCGAGGTCGAACATGCACGTGCAGCCACCGGACTGGCGTGGACCGCCACCGACTACCTGATGGTGATGGAGATGACCGAGGACGGCATCGGCTGGGCCGAACTGCCACGCGCGCTGGTACAGCGCTATGACCGTGGGCAGCTGGTGGAACTGACCCTGCCCGGCTGGCCCCGGCGCATCCACAGCGACCTGCTGTGGCGCCGCGACACGCCGCCGGGTCCGGCCGCCCTGTGGTGGGCCGACGCGCTGGGGTGAACCGAAAAAGGGGACGGAGGGAATTAAGTCGTTTGTGGCACAAACGACTTAATTCCCTCCGTCCCCTTTTTCATCAACGATGGGCGAGTGCGTAGTCCAGGGCCGAGCACACCGCGGCCACCTGTGCGTCGTTGCACTGCTGCGGCGTGGCGCGCGGGCTGTCCGGGTAGACCTCGGTGGTAGTGGTGTACTTCGCACCGGTGATGCCCGCGCACAGCGCCAGCTTCTCCAGCGGGTACTCGATCACGCCATGGGCGACCACCGGCGAACCGATGATCTCGCCCTTGTCGTCGGCCGGGGCGATGTGGGTGACCTTTTCCACCGCCGCGATCACCGCCTGCTGGAACGCCGGCTGCGGGTTCTCGCTGTCGTCGACCAGGTAGAAGCCATCCGGGATCAGGCCCGGCTCGAACGGCTTGCCATCACGCGCCGCCAGGGCCCGGCGGAACTCGCTCTCGTCGCTGTCGGTGGTTTCATGCAGGTCGATGTGCAGCACGAACTGGCCCTGGTAGGACGCGATCAGTTCGATCACGGCGGTCGACTCGCGGGCCGGGCCGTCAGCGCGGAAATTGCGGTTGGGGTCGATCGCATCGAAGTTCCAGCGGTTGATGCGCTCGAAGCCCCACGGGTTCACGCACGGCGCCACCAGCAGGTTGGCCTTGCCGGCATAGTCGGCGGCGTGCTTTTCAAGGAATTCCAGCGCCCCCATCACGCCACTGGTTTCGTACCCGTGCACGCCACCGGTGACCAGCGCGGCCGGCAGGGCCGGATTCCAGTCACGGCTGCGCAGGGCAAACAGGGTGTAGGTCTCGCCCGCGTAGTCGAGCTGGCCATAGGCCACCTTGTCGAAGCGCGAGGCCAGTGCCTGGATGCGCGGCAGCACCTCTTCGTCATAGCGACGCAGGCGCTGCTGGCGGCCACGCCACTGTTCCCGTTCCGCCGCTCCCCACGGCTGGCCAGGGGTTCCGACAGGGTAGAAAGCGGCTTGGGACATGGCGGATCTCAGCGAGTCAGGAAGCAATCAACCACTCTACCATCCGGTCATCGGCATGAACCGCAGGCGCATTCCATTGGCGAATGGAATCAGCAATAATTCTCATTTACGACCTTCCACGACCTGCACCGATGCCCATCAACGCCCTCCGACCGGCCCGCCTGCCACTGGCCGCCGCCCTCGCCCTGTGCCTGCTCCCGGCCGCCAGCGCCCTCGCTCAGGAGAGCGCCACCACGCTGGACAGCATCCAGGTCTCCGGCAGCTGGCTGGGCACCGGCCTGCACGACAGCGTCAAGAGCTTCGCCGGCGCCCGCACCGTGGTGGACCGCCAGCGCATCGAGGCCAGTGGCGCGGCCAGCATCGGCGATGCCATGCGCCGTATTCCGGGTGTGCAGGTCACCGACAACTCCGGTACGGCCGGCAGTTCGGTGTCGTTGAACATCGGCGTGCGTGGCCTGACCGGGCGCTACTCGCCGCGCTCCACCGTGCTGCTGGACGGCGTGCCGCTGGCGGTGGCGCCGTATGGCCAGCCGCAGCTGTCGTTCGCACCGACCAGCCTGTCCAACATCGAATCGATCGACGTGGTGCGCGGCGGCGGCGCGGTGCGTTACGGGCCGCAGAACGTGGGCGGCATCATCAACTTCAGCACCCGCGCCATTCCGACCGGCGCCGGCCTGCACGGTGAGGCCGGCGTGCGCTACACCGCCTACGACCACGGCGGCGGCGACAGCACGCAGTACAACGCCTTCCTCGGCGGCACCGGCGACAACGGGCTGGGCGCCGCCCTGCTCTACTCCGGCCAGGACGGCCGCGGCTGGCGCCAGGGCAGCGATGACCGCTTCAACGATCTCGCACTGAAGTTCGCCTACGCCATCGACGAACAGCAGGAACTGCGTGCCAAGCTGTCCTACTACGATGTGCGCTCGCTGACTCCGGGCGGCCTGACCCGCGCGCAGTACGACGCCGACCCGTTCCAGAACACCCGCCCCACCGATTTCTGGAAGGGCCATCGCACCGGCATCGACCTGGGCTACACCAACACGCTCTCGGCCAACAGCGAGTTCGAGGTGCTGGCCTATTACAACGAGAGCAACCGTGCCAGCTCGCTGATCAATGCCGCCAACACCCAGCTGACCGTGCAGCCCCGCGACTACCGCGTGCTTGGCATCGAGCCGCGCTACACCCAGCGCCTGCACTGGGGCAGCACCGTGCATGACATCACCGCCGGCTACCGCTTCCTGCGCGAGCGCGGCAACGACCGCAGCTACACCGTCACCCGCCGCACCGGCGCGGCCAGCGCCACTACCCGCTTCGACAACGCCACCGACGCCCACGCATTCTACATCGACGATCGCATCGCGGCCGGCCAGTGGCGGATCACCCCGGGCGTGCGCATGGAGTGGATCGACATGGACCGCCGCCAGTCCGGCGGCAGCGCGACCTTCAGCAGCCGCAACAACAAGGCCCTGCCCTCGCTCAACATCGCCTATCTGCTGACCCCGCAGCTGACCGTGTTCGGCAACTACACCACCTCGTTCGGGCCGGTGCAGAACATCCAGCTCAATTCGCAGAGCGCCAGCAACCCGCTGAACCCGGAAGTGGCCAAGACCACCGAGCTGGGCGCGCGCTGGCAGGACGGCGCACTGCGCGCGGAAGTCACCGTGTTCAAGATGCGCTTCGACAACCAGATCCTGCAGGTGCCGGGCATCACCCCGCCGACCTTCCAGAACATCGGCGCCACCGACCACAAGGGCGTGGAAAGCGCGCTGGAGTACCACTTCGCCGAGGACAGCGCGCTGGCCGGGCTGGAGCTGTACGCCAACTACACCTGGACCAAGGCGATCCAGCAGTCCGGCGACAACCGCGGCCTGGACGTGCCGTTCTATTCGCGCGACACCGACAGCGTGGGTGCCCGGTATGCCCTGGCCGGCTGGACCTTCAACGTTTCCAGTACCCACCAGAGCGGCCAGTTCTCCGATGCGGCCAACACCTGGGATGAGACCGCCGACGCGCGCGTGGGCCGCGTGCCCGGCGTGCGCCTGTGGAACGCACAGGTGGCCTGGCAGGTGCCGGGGCTGGGCGACAGCGAGATCGCGCTGGGCGTGAACAACCTGGCCGACAAGCTCTGGTATACCCGCAACGTCGACGGCAACGCCGGGCGCATGGTGGCCGCGCCGCGCACCTTCTACGTGCAGGGCCGCTACCGCTTCTGAGGCGATAACCGCCCGATGCAGTGACGGTGGCGCTCACGGTGGCGGCGTATCATGCCGCCACCATGTCACTGCCCGTTTCACCATCGCGCCTGCATCTGGCCTTCCAGGGCCTGCGCCTGCGCCTGCGCGGCAGCGACCTGTGGTTCATCGCGCTGGCGCTGCTGGTCGGCCTGATCGCCGGCTACCTGACCCTGCTGCAATCGGGCATCGCGCGCTGGCTGCAGGGCGCGCTGTACGGCCTGGACGAAGGCATGCGGCTGAGCTCCCTGCCCTCGCTGACCTGGACCGCGCTGCTGGTGCTGCCGCTGGGTGGGCTGCTGGTCGGGCTGGTCAGCCTGGCCGCGACCCGGCTGAAACGGCCTCTGCTCGATGCGGTGGAAGCCAATGCGCTGCACGGCGGCCGCATGTCGATGCGCGACAACCTGATCGTGCTGACCCAGACCCTGCTGTCCAACGGCTGTGGCGCCTCGGTCGGGCTGGAGGCGTCGTATACGCAGATGGGCGCCGGCAGCGGCTCGCAGCTGGGCCGGGTGATGCGCCTGCGCCGCAACGACGTGCGCATCCTGGTCGGCGCGGGTGCCGCCGGTGCCATCGCCGCCGCCTTCGGTGCGCCGCTGGCCGGCGCGTTCTACGCCTTCGAGATCGTCATCGGCGCCTACACCCCGGCTGCACTGGCGCCGGTCGCGGTCGCCGCGCTGGCCGGCGCGTTCGTGGCCGACCAGGCCGGCATCGAGGCCTACCTGCTGCCGGCAGCCTCGACGATTGATGTCCGCGCCGCCGACTACGCCATCTACGGCCTGCTCGGCTGCTGCTGCGCGATGGTCGGCATCGCGGTGATGCGGCTGATCGCCTCGATCGAAGGCACGGTCAAGCGCAGCCCGTTGCCGTTGTGGTGCCGGCCGGTGGTGGGCGGCCTGCTGCTGATTCCACTGGCGCTGGCCAGCCCGCAGGTGCTGTCGTCCGGGCATGGCGCGCTGCACCTGGACCTGACCACGCACCTGCCGCTGATCTGGATCGGCGGCCTGCTGACCCTGAAGTGCCTGGCCTCGGGCATTTCGCTCGGGTTCGGCTTCCGCGGCGGCCTGTTCTTCGCCTCGCTGTTCATGGGCACCCTGGTCGGCGCCCTGTTCGCCGGCCTGCTGGCCATGGCCACCGGGGTGCCGGTGATCGACGCCACCTCCGCCGCACTGGCCGGGATGGCGGCGCTGGCCGCCGCCGTGGTCGGCGCACCGATGACCATGGCCATGCTGGTACTGGAAGGCACCCACGACTTCCTGTTGACCAGCGTGGTGATGAGCGCGGTGCTGGTGTCCAGCACGCTGGTACGGCAGTGGTTCGGCTACTCGTTCTCGACCTGGCGCATGCACCTGCGCGGCGAGACCATCAAGAGCGCCCGCGACGTCGGCTGGGTGCAGAACCTCAACGCCGGCCGGCTGATGCGCAAGGGCGTGGCGACCGCACCGGCCGACCTCGACGCTGCCGCGTTCCGCCAGCGCTTCCCGCTGGGTTCGGGCAGCCGGGTGGTGCTGATCGATGGCGAAGGCCACTACGCCGGCATCGTGCAGATCCCGCGCGTCTATGGCGATGGCGTGAAGCCGGAGACCGCGATCGGCGAACTGGCCGAGAACCGTGACGTGTCACTGTCGCCGGCCGCGGACGTGGTCAGCGTGATGCAGCGCTTCGACCAGACCCAGGCCGACGAACTGGCCGTGGTCACCGCCGACGGCCAGGTGCTGGGCGTGGTCTCCGAAGCCTTCGTGCGCAAGCGCTACGCCGAGGAACTGGACAAGCGCCAGCGCGAACTGATGGGCGAGCGCGTCGAGGACACCGAATGACCCCACAAAAAGGGGACGGAGGGGATTAAGTCGTTTCCGGCACATCTGGATGTCCACGCGTTGGCGTGGAACTACTGTCACTTCCACCGGGTAGACTCGGGCCATGCGCTTCATTGAAACCTTCCAGGCCGGCCCCTTCGCCGACACCGTGGTCAGCCTGCTGGCCGCCTTCGTGCTCGGCACGCTGATCGGCGCCGAGCGCCAGTACCGGCAGCGCACCGCCGGCCTGCGCACCAACGTGCTGGTCGCGGTGGGCGCGGCTGCCTTCGTCGACCTGGGCATGCGCATCGCCGGCAGCGCCGAGGCGGTGCGTGTGATCTCCTACGTGGTCTCCGGCGTCGGCTTCCTCGGCGCCGGCGTGATCATGAAGGAAGGCATGAACGTGCGCGGCCTGAATACCGCCGCCACCCTGTGGTGCTCGGCGGCCGTCGGCAGCTGCACCGGTGCGGACATGCTGGCAGAGGGCGTGCTGCTGACGGTGTTGATCATCGCCGGCAACACCCTGCTACGGCCGCTGGTGAATGCGATCAACCGCATCCCGATCAACGAGGCGGCGACCGAAGCGACCTACGAGGTGCGACTGAGCGTGGATGCCGAAGCGGTGCCACGCGTACGCGAGCGGCTGGTCGATGCGCTGGAGGCCGCGCAGTATCCGGTTGGCGATGTGCAGGTGGTCGAACATGCCGACGCGCCCACCGATGTGATCGCGGT
Source organism: Stenotrophomonas sp. CC22-02 (assembly GCF_004365115.1). NCBI lineage: Bacteria > Pseudomonadati > Pseudomonadota > Gammaproteobacteria > Lysobacterales > Lysobacteraceae > Stenotrophomonas > Stenotrophomonas sp. CC22-02. The sequence goes on from NZ_SOCO01000001.1 coordinate 2,093,589, forward strand.
CCTGGTCAGCACCGCCGTGAGCGCCGATGAACTGGACGTGGTGCTGGCGCGGATGGAACATGTGCCGGGCGTGCTGCACGCCACCTGGGAAGTCAGTACCCGCGATTGATTCGTCCACGCATGGCGTGGATGGGCTTCTCTCACCCTCCCGCGATGCGCTGCTGGGCCCTCAGCAACTTGCGGAATGAGCCGCACTGGCGCGCATCCTGCGCCTCCGGGCAGGCCGCCGCACGCTGCAGGTGCCGGCGTATCCGCTGCAGCTGGTTGATCTGCCGCTGCAGTATCTCGGCCTGTGCCAGCAGGGCGTCCCGGTCCAGCGTAAGGCATCCACGCAGGGGCGGCAGCGATACCCCGATCTGCTGCAGCGACAGCCCGGCCGCCTGGCCGAGGCCGATCAGCGCCAGCCGTTCCAGCACCTGCTCGTCGTACTGCCGGCGCATGCCGCGACGGCCCAGGGCCTGCAACAGCCCCAGCTGTTCGTAGTAGCGCAGTGTCGAGGCCGGCACGCCACTGCCTTTCACCACCTCGCCGATATCCAGTTCACGCATGGGCTTGACCTCAAGTCGCCTTCAAGCGCCAACCTATGGGCAACTTCCCCGCAAGGCAAGGCCATGGCCAGCACATCCCCGGTTGATCAGAACGCGCTCTGGAATGGCCCTGGCGGGCAGGTATGGGTCGCGCAACAGGCCATGCTCGATGGCCTGTTCCAGCCAATGGCCGATCTGCTGGTCAGCGAGCTGCCGGACACCGTCACGCAACTGCTGGACATTGGCTGCGGTACCGGCGCCAGCCTGCTCGCGTCCGCGGCGGCGCGACCAGAGGCGCACTGCACCGGCCTGGACATCTCCGCGCCGATGCTGGCGCTGGCCCGTCAACGTGCCGTCGACGCAGGACGGGCGGCGGACTTCATCGTGGCCGATGCGCAGCAGTATCCGCTGCCGCCGGCACACTACGACTGGATCCAGTCGCGGCTGGGCGTGATGTTCTTTGAGGACAGCGGCGCGGCCTTCGCCAACCTGCACCGCGCGGCGCTGCCCGGCGCCGGCCTTCGTTTCATTGCCTGGCGCGGTGCAGACGAGAATCCGTTCATGACCACTGCCGAGCGCGCCATCGGCGATGCGCTGGAACTACCGCCACGCGTGCCCGGCGCTCCGGGACAGTTCGCCTTCGCCGATGGCGAACGCGTGCGGCAGGTGCTGCTGGCCGCCGGCTGGAAGGATGTGGATGTGGTCGCGGTGGACCTGCCCTGCTCGATCGCCCGTGATGACCTGCCGACGTACGTAGGCCAGTTGGGCCCGCTGGGACTGGCGCTGCGCTCGATGCCGGAAGCCCGCGCCGCCGCACTCGGCGAGAGGGCCCTGGCGGCGTTCACCCCCTTCATCGAGGGCGACCGCGTGCGCGTGGATGCCGCCTGCTGGCACGTAAGCGCCCGCGCCTAGAAAAAAGGGACGGAGGGGATTAAGTCGTTCTTGCCCCGGCAGTGCCGGAAACGACTTAATCCCCTCCGTCCCCTTTTTTTCTACAGCGCCTCGCCGGCATCGGCCAGGCGCGATTCGATGAGCGCGTACCACTGCTGCAGGACGTCGATCAGCATGTCCAGCTCGGCATCGGTACGCTGCGCGCGGCCGCTGCGCAGGCAGGCCTGGGCTTCCTGCAGCTGGGCCAGGAAACCCGCCACGGTATCGGCCTGCAGGATCAATCCCGGCAGCCGCCGCCCGGGAATACGCACCACGGCGTGGTTGCCGAGCTGGCCATACACACTCAGTGTGGCTTCCGTCTTCATGGAAAGAGGCAGGAATTGGGCATTCATCGCGTGCACCATGGAAAACCTGAGCCGCCGGCAGGCGTGGATGACGGGGGAGACGTTGCCACGTCCTGCCGACGGTCAGGGGGGACTCGGAATACCGGGGTCATGCCCCGGCGCAGGAATCTCAGCGCGGATGGGCCATCCCCGCGATCTGCACCCGCCGGTTCGGTGCCAGGCAGGCAATCAGCTCGCGGCGGTTGCGCTGCTCGCACTGCACGATCGGTTCGGCGGCCCCGCGGCCTTCGGCGCTGATGCTGCCGGCAGGCACCCCACCCTGCACCAGTGCGGTGCGCACGGCATCGGCACGGCGCTGCGACAACGCCTGGTTGTAACTGGCGCTGCCGATGCGGTCGGTGTACCCGGTCACCCGGATCGACTGAACCTGCGCCGCCTCGCGCACCTGCGCCAGGATGCCCTGCACGGCCTGCTGGCCTTCGGCGCTGAGCTTCGCACTGTCGAAGCCGAACAGTGCGTCGGCAGACAGACGCAACGGCTGTTCCGGCAATGGCGCCGGTGCGGGTGCAGGCGGAGCCGGAGGCCGCGGCGGATCAAGCACGGCCGCGCACGATTCCGGCTTCCAGTACCCGGCCTGGGCAATGCCCTTGCTGTCGAAGCGCACCTGGAACTGGCAGGTGAAGTACTCCGCGCCCTGCGCAGTGCGGAAGTTGAACAGGTAATTCCACTCGCGCACGCCCCACATGCCTTCGTTGAAGTGCGGCGTGCCCAGCAGGGTGTACAGCTGGCGCTTGCTCATCCCGGGCGCAAAGCGGCGCAGATCGGCGACGTCGGGATAGGTGCCTTCCTTCAGCGACGCCTTCGCTGCCTCCGGGAAGTGCACGGCGGTGGTTTCGGCGGGGCCATCGGCGGCTGGCGCATGGCTGCGGCAGGCGGCCAGCAGGCCGAGTCCCAGGATCAGTCCCAGCGTCGCGGCAGCGTGGCCGGCCCGGGCGATGCGATGCTGTTTCATGTCATTCCCCCTGTTGACGTTTCCGCGATGCCGGGCCGCGTTGGCGGCCCGGCGGCGGCGATCACCACTGGATGCCGGCACCGACGGCCACACCGGCCTCGCCACGGCTGTTGGTGGAACCACTGAACTTGTAGATCCAGCGCCCGCCTTCGGAGACACCGGAGATGCCCAGCGCCACGCCCGATTCGCCGTTGTAGCTGCCGGCGGCGATCGAAGCCATGCTGCGGCCGGCTTCACTGGGCTGCGGCAGCGCCGCCGTGGCCATCGCCGAGGCGATACCGGCCGAGGCGCGGTTGTCGGTCTTGCGCAGATCATGCTCGAAGCCACCCATGCGCTCGTCGGTGTAGGCCTTCGACCAGTCCAGGGTCTGTGCCATGCCCGACTTCAGCTGGTCCACGTTGACCGCATCGTTGCCGGCAGTACCGGCGGCTACGTTGCGGACCGTGGTCGGGCCACTACCGGTGTTGCCCAAGGTGACGCTGTTGAAGTTGGTGGCGCCATTGACCGTGGTGTCGTAGCGGATCGTGCCCTGCTGCGAGGCCTGCAGCTGGCGAACGTTGACCGCATCGGTAGCCTGCGAACCGTCGGCCACGTTGACCACCTGGCGCTCGGCACCGGCGGCACCGACCGAGACCGTGTTGGCCCGGTTCGCCACCGAACCCGCACCCAGTGCCACCGAATTGTCGGCCTGTGCCTGCGAACCGTTGCCCAGCGCGGTCGAGTTGGCGCCGGCAGCCGTGGAGCCTGCACCACCAGCGGCCGAATTGGCACCGCTGGCGGACGGGTCGGCCAGGTTGTTGGTGTTGTTGGCACGGAAGCTGCCGGCCACATTGGTGATGTTCTTGATCTTCTGGTCGGTGTAGGACTTGGACTGGTCGATGGCGTAGTTCACGCCATTCTTCAGCTGGCCGACGTTGGTCGCATCGTGGTCGTCGGAGCCATCGGCAACGTGGGTGATCTTGCGCTCGCTGCCGCTGCTGCCGACCGACACTTCACCGGCCGAGTTGCTGGCACCGGTCTGCCCATAGGCGCCGGTGTAGCCGCTCTGCGCACCGACGCTGGCCACCGAACCGGCACCCAGCGCCACACTGTTGCCGGCACTGCTGCTGGCGCCGTTGCCGACCGCCACGCTGTTGGCACCTGCGGCACTGGCCTGCGGGCCGACCGCCACCGCTTCGGCACCGGCCGCAGTTGCAGCCGCCGCCGTCGAGTTCACCGCCAGGTAGGCACTGCCACCGCCCCCGTTGGTGATGCGCTGGTTGAGGACCTTCAGCGAGCCGTCCACCGCGTTGAAGGCCGCGGTGACGTTGTTGTAGTCGCCGCTGGTGAAGCTGCCATCGGTGGCGATGCTGGAGATGCTGAACTTCGGCGCTGTCCACACATTGGTGGTGCCGTTGAAGGCGGTGCTGCCACCGAAGTAGTTGGCGATGGTGCTGTGGGTGCTGAACAGCTGGTCGCCGGTGATGGCATCGCTGCTGCCCGCCAGGATGCTGCCTGCGGCGACATTGGTCACCTTCACCGCTCCGGTGCCGGTGCCCTTCAGCGAGACACTGTTGATCACGTTGCCACTGCCATCGACGTCGTACTTCACCGCCAGCTTGTCGATCTCCCCGGTCTGGTCGGCGACGTTGGCCAGCGAATTGCTGACCGCGTCGAAGGCGGTGCCGACGTCGTTGTAGCTGCCCTTGGTGATGGTGCCGTTGGCGGCGATGTTGTTGATCGAGTAAGTCGGCGCAGTCAGCACACCGCTGGCGTTGACCGCCGCGCCACCGCCGAGGTGGGTGGCCACGGCCTGGTTGGCAGCGAACAGCTGGGCGCCGTTGATGGCCTCGCTGCTGGTGGCACTGACCTGGCCCGGGCCGAGGTTGCGCAGCGTGGTGGCGGTGCCGCCCTGGCCCAGCGTGGCGCTGGCATAGTTGACGCTGCCGTCGCCGTTGAGGTCGTAGCGCAGTGCGCCGGCCGCGGCTGCCTGCAGCTGGCCGACATTCACCGCATCGGTGGCGGCGGTACCGGCTGCCATGTTGGTGACCTGGCGCTCCGCACCCGCCGCGCCGACCGACACGCTGTTCGCGCGGTCGGCCAGGCTGCCAGCACCGACGGCGATGCTGTTGGCAGCGGTTGCACGGGCGTTGGTACCGACCGCGATCGAGTCGGTGCCGCTGGCCACGGCCTCGGTACCGGTCGAATTGACCCGCAGGTACTTGGTACCGCCGTTGCGGATATCGGTGATCTGCGTGTTGAGGTTGACCAGCGACCCATCGACCGCTGCAAAGGCATCGGTCGCGTTGGTGTAGAGGCCCTTGGCGATCGCACCGCCGGTGGAGATGGTGCTGATCTCGAACAGCGGCGCGGTGAAGGCGCCCGTGGCCGGATCGAAGGCCGCACGACCACCGAAGAAGCTGGCGATGGCGGCGTTGGTGCCTGCCAGCTGTCCGCCGTTGACCGCCTCCAGGCTGCCGGCAGTAACCGCGCCGCCGGCAAGATTGCCGATGGTGGTGGTACCGGTGCCCGCGCCCAGCGTGACCCGGCGATAGTTCGGGTTGCCGGCACCGTCCAGATCGTAGGTCACCGCAACATCGGCCACGCCGTTGATCAGGCTGATCGCGCCCTTCAGCTGGGCCACGTTGACCGCATCGGTGTTGGCGCTACCCGCGGCGAGATTGGTGATCTGGCGCTCGCCACCGCCGGCGGTACCCACCGACACTTCACCGGCCGAGACCTGCGGCGCGGTGAGGCCATAGGCGCTGTAGCTGGCCTGCGCACCGCGCAGTGCAGCCGAACGGTAGCCCAGTGCGACCGAGTTGGCCTGGTTCGAAGTCGCCTCCGCGCCCAGCAGGGTCTGTCCGTTGGCGGTGCCGACGGCGCTGTCGCCGACGATCACCGAGTGACCCATGCGCGCGGCATAGTCAGCCGTCGGTACGCCGGTCGGGTTGCTCGGATCATTGGTGCCGGCGCCGGGGAAGGCGACGTTGGCATCCACCTTCGGCAGTTCGTGGCGGGCGTTGGCGCCGATCACCACTTCCTTGGAACCGTTGGCGAAGGCGCCGTCACCCATCAGCACCTGGTAATCCTGTGCGGCATTGACCGCCCAGCAGGAGATGTCGGCCAGGGCGATGTCGAGGCACTTGGCCGCCCATGCCGGCGAATCCTTCGGCAGCAACAGGCCAAGCAGGCCGCCCGGATTGCCGTTGTTGATGTTGTAGATGTAGCTGTCGGAGGTGACGCCACCGATCAGGGTCAGGTGCGAGCTGCCACCGGTAACCGCACCGCCCAGGCCATTGAGCGTGCTACCGACCGGCGACAGGTTGACCACCGGCAGTCCCAGCACGTTGACCGTCGAATAGGTCTGCATCACGTTGGCATTGCTGAGCTTGAGATTGCCGTTGCTCAGGTAGCCGTTGCCACCGAACAGGCTGGTGGTGGTCGGACCGATCAGCTGGCCAACATTACCGACCAGGCCGCCGGTGCCGATGATCAGGCCCGCATTGGGGTCGGCGGCAGCCGGCGCCTTCGGACTGGTCGGCGGAATCGCAGAGGGTTTGGTCAGGCCAAGTCCGCCGAGCGTGCCACCGACCAGGCCACCCACGGCGCTGCCCAGATTGCCGAGGGTGCCATTGAGATTGCCATTGAGCAGGTTGCCCACGGCGCTGCCCACGTTGCCCAGCGTGTTGCCCAGCACCCCGCCCAGGCCACCGGTGCTGCCGCCAGTGGCGCCGTTCAGCACGCCACCGACGGTGCTGCCAACGGTGCCGACTGCACTGCCTACGGCGCCAACCGTACCGTTGACTGCGCCACCCACCGTGCCTCCGACCGCGCCCACCGTGCCGACGGCACCATTCACTGCGCCACCGACGGCGCCTACGGTGTTGTTGAGCGTGCCGCCCACGGCATTGCCCACGTTGCCGACTGTGCCGTTGAGGGCACCACCGACGGCGCCACCCAC
>NZ_SOCO01000001.1:2100750-2129523 GCF_004365115.1 Stenotrophomonas sp. CC22-02
AGCGCACCACCGACGGCGCCACCCACCGCGCCGACTGTGCCGACCGCGCCGTTCAATGCGCCACCCACGGCGCCCACGGTATTGTTGAGCGTGCCGCCCAGGGCACCGCCCACGCTGCCGACCGTGCCGTTGAGCGCACCACCGACGGCGCCCACGGTGTTGTTGAGCGTGCCGCCTACCGCACTACCGACGCTGCCAACCGTACCGTTCAGCGCTCCGCCAACGGCGCTCCCGACCGTTCCAACGGTGCCATTCAATGCACCGCCGACAGCATTCCCAGCGGCGCCCACCACACCGCCAACCAGGCCACCCACACCCAGCGCGCTGTTCTGCGCCGCAACGGTCGCCTGGCCCGCCAGCTTGAGATTGCGATCTGCCACCACTTCCTGCCCATCCGGCGCCTGCACCCGCACCTTGCCCGCTACGCCGGTGTCGAAGGCTGCCGTGATCGCACGGTCATGGGTTTCCCCCGGCACCTCTTCCTTGGCCGGCAGCGTGACCGCTGCCGTCGCCCTGGCCTGGCCGTGAGCGTCGATCTGGTGACCCGCCACCTTCAGCTTCGACTCCAGCGCACCGTCAGCCTCTGCTTTCAGGCCTGGCAGGCCTCCCGCCGACGCAGCACTGACGCCGGCTGCAGCCTTGGCACTGCTGTCGATCGACGCCACCTGCGCGCCCGCAAGACCGACCTTGGCCTTGGCGCGTGCGTCTGCGGCAATGCCCAGCGGCGCTTGCGCCGCCGGTGCGACCTGTGCAGCCAGCGATGCATCCACCTGCGCGGCACGCGATGCTGCGTTGCCCAGGCCTACGCTGGCGCGCACGTCGGCCGCAAGACCAGGCACGGCCACCTGCTTCGGCGTGCTACCGGCCGCCAGCTTCACCTGTACGGTGGCCGGCAGCACATCACGCACCACCGGCAGCGACGCCGTGCTCAGCTGCAGGCCAACGCGCGCATCCGCGCTGATCGCCGGGCTGCTCTGCGCCTGTCGCGCGGCAGCCGCCAATGCAACTTCGGCATCAACCTTGACCGGCATCGGCTGCGTGTACTTGGCGGCAAGCGCCTGCAGGTCGCGCAGCGATTGATTCGATTCGGATGCCTCCGCATGTCCGCTGGCCAGCGCACACAGCAGGGCAAGGGCCAGGGCGGTCGGCACCAGCAGGACACTGCGCGGATCACGGGCAGCGCTGCCACCGCTGTCGCCCGTGGCCAGTTCCGAGGCCACAACCAGAGCATTGAGCTGGCGGTTCCATACACGCCGGTAGATGCGGTTCATGAGCATTTCCCCCGTAGGCGAACAACTGGAATGTCAGTGGACTTGCCGCTAGGCAGGTGACTGACATTTCAGCGCGGGCGGAAGCCACGGCGCACTTCATTCCGGCACGGCAATCGCGCATTCCGGCAAATCCACGACCGGAATCGGCAGCCGGTTATGCAGAAGCGGCAACCCTATCGGCAAGCGGATGTGCAATTCCGGCAGAAACCGCGGAAAAACCCTTGTGCCGCTTGATTCAGGCCGGCTGGCCAATCTGCGCCGGGGCGCGCATCAGGGTATCGCGGGGCAGTTCGCCGAATACCTTGCGGTAGTTGTCGGCGAAGCGGGAGAGGTCCCAGAGCCCGCAACTGAGCGCGATTGCCTTCACCGAGCGCCGGCTGGAATCCGCCATCGACAGGCTGCGGCAGGCCGCGCACAGCCGCAGCATCGACAGATAGCGGTTGGGCGATGTGCCGAACAGGTCTTCGAAGGCGTAGCGCAGGCCACGCTCGCTGACCCCGGCCGCATCGCATATCTCATTCATGTAGATATTGCGGCGCAGGTTGAGCCGCATGAAGTTCTCCGCGCGCTGCGCGATCAGATAATGCGTTCGCCGCGCGCGGCTGCAGCCGGGCCGGTCGGAAGCGCCGGCCCCGAGCAGCGCCTGCACATGCTCGTGCAGCAGGCGCTCTGCCTCTTCTGGCTCCAGGGTGCCGCCCTGCCCCAGCTGGACATGCAACTGCTGATAATGACGCGCAAGCGGCGCCGATTCGCTGGACAGGTTGAAAAGCGACAATGCCTGTCCGGCCGGTGGCGTGCTGCGCAGGCTCAGCTCGGTCAGCTTGCGCTGCACACGGGCAACCGGCACCAGCATCAGGGTCAGGTGCGTACCCGGGCTCAGCGTGAACTCGCTGATGCCCTCCGGCATTACCGTCAACGCCATTCCCGGCGCCAGTGGAACGCCGTGGCACCAGCTTAGCGTCTCGTCGGTCGCGTGCAGGTATCCCAGCATCGCCCAGTCCGGTGGCAGCATGAAACGGCCGCGGCAATGGAATCCGCAGCTGATGCTGCAGAACAGCGCTTCCTCGTGCACACGCGAAGCGAATGCCGCTCGCGGCCCGTTGCCATCGAGCAACAACAGTTCGACATCACACACTCGAAGTACGCCGCTCAGCGTTGCCAGATCGATCGATCGCAGGCCGCTGTCGTCGCTGTCTCCTACCCCACCATCGACCATGACAGTGTCATCCCCCATTGATCCGTCACACGCTGCGGCCCCCACTGCCTGACAGGGCCACACCTTTCCACGAACATCCGTCGTTGCCGGGACGGACGCAGCCAATGCCATGCAAACTGCCCGGGAATTGCCACAAGCTGAAGTCGAGTATGCCCGATAATCCACCTGGGTAAACCCGCAGCCTGCATTGAAGAAAATAGATACACAGGTGAAGAAAATGTGGCCACCACTGGCACGGTTTTCGCATGTGATCGAAAGGGCATCACATTATCTGCACGTCGGTGAATCGTTTTGCCGACGAACGGATTTGCGTCACAGAAACAGCCTGAAAGTTTAAGCATTGACGGGTTTCTGCCGAATTTGCATATAGGTTCCAGTTGCAGCCAACCGCCATTCAGGCAAAGTCGATAACACGGTGATCCGGCCACTTCAAAGCGGCCGCACCCTGGGGGAGCACATGACCATGGCCGTATTGCACGACATTCCGACCAGCGGCGCAGCGTCGCGCGGTGGACGGCGCGCGGCCGGCATTTTCCCCTGGGCTGATCACCCTGCTTGAGCACGGCGGGCACACCCCGTCGTGCCTCCCCCGCCAGGACGCGCGGGGGTCCACGGACGATCCCGGCGGAGCCGGGCCACCGCCCAACAGGTGTCCTGCAGCAGACAGGTAGAGGGAGAAAATCACCATGAACGCATCGATCCGCACGTTCCTGAAGGAAGAAGACGGCGTTACCGCGCTTGAATATGGATTGCTGGCAGCGGTCATTGCCGGTGTCCTGATCGCGGTCGGCCGCACCCAGATCACCTCGTTTTTCACAACGCTGTTCACGCACCTGACGGATATCGCCAAGGACGCCACCACGGCGGCGAAGTAAACGCGGCGGATATGGACCGATCCAAACTCCGGTAATAGTGAAACTACTGGAAGCAAGGTCGGAGAGTTTCCAGGGACAGCCCGGTATCGGGCGACGGAGTGTGCGATGACACTGCTGGGATTGTTGGCCATCGGCGTGTGCCTGCGGATCGCGATCAGCGATCTGTATGCCCGCCGGGTGCCCAACGCCTGGCTGCTTGCCGCGTGCGCGCTGGCTGTACCGCTGTTGATCGCTGGCCAGTTCAGTACGCCGCGCCTGCCGTGGGGATCCCACGTTGCCGGCGCGGCGCTGGGGCTGGTCGCATTGCTTCCGTTCTACGCCGTGCGCTGGATGGGCGCGGGCGACGTGAAGTTCTTTGCGGTGCTGGGCCTGTTGCTGGGATTGGAAGCGCTGCTGCCGATCTGGGTGGTCGCCAGCCTCGCCGCCGGGCTTCATGCGCTGGTGGTGCTGGCCTCGCGCCGCCTCGGCCCCATGTTGCCGGCCGGCCTGCAGCTGCAGATGACCCGGGCCAGCTCGCAGTGGCAGACACATCCTGCGCTGCGCGAACTGCAGAGCGCACGGCAGGGACGCCACGGTATTCCCTACGCGGCCTATCTGGCGCTGTCGGCCATCGGCTGGATCATCATCCAGGTCTACGGAGGTGTTTCATGAACACTCGCAGCCCTCGCCGGCAACGCGGCGTGGCCAGCATCGAGTTCGCACTGATGCTGATGCTCGGCTTGCTGCCGCTGCTGCTGTTCACTTTCACCGGGGTGATGATCATGGCCGCGCAGCAGACGCTGGCGACCGCATCCGCAGAGGGAGCACGCGCCTCCCTGCGCTACGGCACCAACGCCCAGCGCCGCACCGCGGCCTGTGTCGCAGCACGCAACTCAATGCAGTGGCTGCTGCAGTTCTCCAAGCAGGACGTGGACTGCAGCGCAGGCGGCAGCAATGCCATCGTGGTCGCCGCGCCCGCGCCCTGTGCAGGGCTGCCCGCCGCGCAGTGCATCACCGTCACGGTCAGCTACGACTATGCCGGCCACCCCTTCCTGCCCGGCACCGCCACCCTCTACGGGTGGGTGATGCAGGCTCCCATCCGCAGCGTCGCGGTCGCCCAGCTCGACCTCGGCAGCGGCACCTGACGATTGGTACAGGAGACGGTTCCATGCTCAAGTTGACCCGCATCGCCGCCGTCGCCCTGATCGGCCTGGCCGTGCTGCTGGCCGTGATTGCACTGATGATCGGCCGCAAGCCCGACGCGCCGGTACATGTGGCGCCGGTCGCCAGCGCGGACCCGCAGGCCATCACCGTGGTCGAAGCCGTCGCCCGGCTGCCCGCCGGCGAGCCGATCACTGCCAATGGCCTGCGGCTGGCCCAGCGCACCACGCCGGTCGCCGGCGCCGCGACCAGCATTTCCACCGTGGTCGGCAAGGTTCCGGTCCAGGACATTGCTGAAGGCAGCGCGATCAGCACCTCGGCCCTCGCGCAGGGCTTCTCGCTGCAGCTGCGGCCCGGTGAGCGCGCACTGGCGGTGCCGGTCGATGAGCTGGTCGGCGCGGGCAATCGCATCCTCCCCGGCGATTTCGTCGATGTGTTCCTCAACCTGCGTACCGCCCAGCCCAGCGCAGGGGGACCGGGCGAGGCTGCACAGGCGCGCCTGCTGCTGTCGCGCCTGCGCGTGCTGAGCTATGGCCAGCAGGATATCGCGCCGAACCCGGGCGATACCGCCGCCAGCACCGATGGCAGCGATCGCAACGATGCACGCGCCGCGGACATCACCGGCAGCAGCCATGGCGCCAGCGACGAGTCCCGCCAGCCGGCGCGCAGCGCAGTACTGGCGGTACCGGTGGCGGACGCCAACCGGCTGCTGCTGGGCGCCCAGCAGGGCAAGCTGTTCCTGGCGCTGCGCAATCCGGCCGATACCGGCCTGCCCGACCTTGCCCTGTTCCCGCAGACGCGGGGGGTGATCGATCCGTTGCGCGGACTGGACGCAGAGCAGCAGGTGGCCCTGCAGCGACCCGAGAACCATGCCTTCGCAGGCATTGATGGCGATGCGCTGGCCGGGCGTGGCGCCGCCCCGACGCGCGTCAACCCGCAGGCGCCGCCGCGCGCGCCGGCGGTCCGCCACGGTGCACCCCGCGCCTCCGGCATTGAAATCATCCGGGGTGACAGCTCCGCTCCCCGTGGTTCCCTCTGACCTGCCCCGAGTGCATCCATGACCCAACGCCGACTGTCTCCACGCCCCTCCCCTCGCCAGCGCTGGCTGGCCCTGATGCTGGTGCTGCTGGCACCGGCAACAAGCGTGGCCGCCGACGATCTGGTGCTGCAGGCCCGTGAGCAGCGCCCTTGGAGCCTGCCCGCCGACCTCGAGCGCGTGGCCATCGCCGACCCTGGTGTCGCCGACATCGTGATGCTGCGCGGACAGCGCCAGGCGCTGCTGGTGGGCAAGGCGCCCGGCACCACCACACTGCTGCTGTGGCACCGCAAGCAGGCCGAGCCACAGCGCGTACAGGTGCGCGTGCAGAGTGCCGTGCAGGGCGCGGCGAGCACCGGCACGAGCGGCCTGCTGTTCACCCAGCAGGACCACCAGGGCCTGCTGCAGGGAAGCACGGACAGCGTGCTTGCGCACATGCAGGAACAGCAGACTGCGGCGATGGCACTGGGCAAGGAGGGCCAGCTCGCCGACGCATCGACGGTCAGCAGCGGTGGCGTGGTACAGGTCGAGGTGAAGGTGGTGGAGTTCAACAAGACCGCCCTGAAGCAGATCGGCATCAGCTTCCAGAACCGCAACGGCAGCTTCGCCTACGGCATCGCCCGTCCCGGCGGCCAGCTGCCCGGCAACACCGGCATCCTGCCCGGCATGAAGGAAGGCGAATCGGGCAACGAGTCCACCTCACCGATTTCCTCGGCGTTCCGCCTGGTGTTCGGTTCCACCAAGGGCCTGTGGAATGCCGATGTCGACCTGCTGCAGAGCAACGGCATGGCCCGCGTGCTGGCCGAGCCCACGCTGGTCGCCTTGTCCGGACAGAGCGCCAGTTTCCTGGCCGGTGGCGAACTGCCGATCCTGGAACCGCAGGGCCTGGGCACCACCACCATCACCTACAAGCCGTTCGGCATCGGATTGACCGTGACCCCGACCGTGCTGGCGCCGAACCGCATCGCACTGAAGGTCGCACCGGAAGCCAGCGACCTGGACTACAGCAACTCCATTGCCCTCAACGGCGTGCAGATCCCTTCGATCACCACACGACGTGCCGATACCACGGTTGAACTGGGTGACGGCGAGAGCTTCGTCATCGGCGGCCTGGTCAGCTCCAACGTGGTGTCCAGCGTCAACAAGATTCCGCTGCTCGGTGACCTGCCGATCATCGGCTCGTTCTTCCGCAATTTCGACTACAAGCGACAGGACAAGGAGCTGGTGATCATCGTCACGCCGCGGCTGGTGCAGCCGCTGGCACGCAACACCGAGCTGCCACTGCCCGGCGCACGCGAAGCCAAGCCGAACCTGCCCGAATGGGGCTCGTGGCTGCTCGGCCCGATCAGCCAGGACCCGGTGCCCGGCTTCTCACGCTGATTCCATGATGCCTGCGATACCACGACCATGCCCTACGCCACCGCCCAGCCCCTGCATCCACAAGGACCACCGATGAACCTGGTCCTGTACGGAATGGATCGCGAACTGCTGCCCCGGCTGGCTGCCAAGTTGCCGCCGACCACCACCCTGCACTGGCAGGACAGCAACGCGCCGACCTCCGCACAGGACCTTCAACGCGGGGGCCAGAGCCTGGTGCTGCTCGATTTCCGCCCCGAACACGCGGCCGCGTCCAGCGCACTGGCCCAGCAGCTGCAGCAGACACAGCCGGACCTGGTGCTGGTCGCGGTCGGCGCTACCGGTGCCGGCCAGGTCGAAGGCGTGGTGATCGCGCTGCGCGCCGGCCTGCGCGACGTGCTGGACCTGGACAGCGACAACGCCGGCATCGAAGCCGCGTTGCGCCGTGCGCTGTCGCCAAGACCGGCGGCCTCGCCACAACTGGCGCACAAGGCCCGCCTGATCGTGCTGCTGGGCGTGCGTGCCGGCGTCGGCACCAGCACCCTGGCCGCGCACCTGTCAGTGCTCGCGCAGCAGACCCGCACCCTCGCCCAGGGCGAAGCGTTGCAGCAGGACGGCCTGCTGATGGAGCTGGCACAGCCGTCCGGCGATCTCGCGCTGTACCTCAATCTGGACAGCCGCTTCCACTACGAAGACGCGTTGCGCAATGCCAGCCGCATCGACGCCACCCTCGCCCGTACCGCCATGGCCCGCCATGACTCCGGGCTGGTGCTGCTGGATCGGGCCGGTGGCAGTGACGCGGTGCCGCCCTCCGATCCGGGTGCACTGCTGCAGCGCCTGCGCGGCGTGTTCGCCAGTGTGCTGTGCGATGCCGGTGGTTGCCCGCTGCGGCAGTTGCCACCGCTGCTGCTGGACCAGGCCGACGAAATCTGGCTGGTCACCGACGCCTCGATCGCCACCCTGGTGTCGCTCGACCAGGCGCTGAAGCACCTTGCCGGGCAGCGCGAACGCGAGAAGCGGCTGCAGCTGGTGATCAATCGCCACGACGACAGCAGCGGCATGAGCCCCGAACAGATCGCGCGCCGCTTCGAGGTGCCGCTGCTGGCCACCTTGCCCGAACGTCCACGCGTGCGCCTTGCTGCCAGCCAGGGCCACCTGCTGCTGCAGGATGCACCGCGCGACCCCTACCTGCGTGCCCTCGCCCCGCTCGTTTCGCGCCTGGACCCGGCTGCATGCCCGGTGCAGGCACAGGGACTGCGGGAAAGACTCTCCCTTGCCCTGGGTGGATCGCAATGGAAGACAAGGTAACCCCGTTCCCGCATGCCGCCACCCGCCCGGTGCTGCCCGACACCCCGCCGGGCCACCTGCCGTTCGCGCAGACCGAGCAGTACCAGAAGGTGCTGTCGGCCGCGCATGAGCACCTGCTCAACAGCATCGAGGACGAGCGAATCGACATTGACTCCTGGGCGCCGGACACCATCGCACGCTGGGTGCAGGTGCAGACGGTGGGCTTCATCCAGGAATGGCGCATCCCGATCAATGAAGAAGAAATGCAGGTGGTCGCTGAAGGGCTGGTCAAGGAGCTGACCGGCTTCGGCCCGCTCGACGACCTGCTGCATGACCCGTCGATCGAAGACATCCTGATCAACGGCTTCAAGGACGTGCACGTCTCGCAGGGCGGCCAGCTCAAGCGCGCCACGCAGCGCTTCACCGACGATACCCACCTGCTGCGGATCCTGCGCCGCATCCTCGCACCACTGGGGCGCCGCCTGGATGACTCCAACCCGATGGTCGATGCGCGCCTGCCCAATGGCGGGCGCCTCAACGCGATCATCTCGCCTCTGGCGGTGGATGGACCGATGGTCTCCATCCGCAAGTTCCGCAAGGACCCGTTCACGCCTGACGAGCTGCTGGCCAAAGGCACCTTCGACGCGCCGATGCAGGCGCTGCTGAAAGCCATGGTGCTGGGGCGCTGCAACATCCTGGTATCGGGCGGAACCAGCTCCGGCAAGACCTCGCTGCTGAACGCACTTGCCAGCTACGTGCCGCCCAACGAGCGCGTGATCACCGTCGAGGACACCGCCGAACTGTCGCTCAACCACCCGCACGTGGTGCGCCTGGAAAGCCGTATCGGCGGCGCCGAAGGCCACGGTGCGGTGAGCATCCGCGACCTGGTGCGCAACAGCCTGCGCATGCGGCCGGACCGCATCGTGGTCGGCGAAGTCCGTGGCGCCGAGGTGCTGGAAATGCTGCAGGCGATGAACACCGGCCACGACGGCTCGATGGCGACCATCCATGCCAATTCACCGCGTGATTGCCTGTACCGCATCGAGATGCTGGCAGGTTTCGCCGGTTTCCAGGGCAGCGAGGACAGCCTTCGCCGGCAGATTGCCAGTGCGATCGACTTCATCGTGCAGATCTCGCGACTGGGCAGCGGCCGCCGCGTGCTGGTCTCGATCACGGAAATCACCGGGGTCAGCGACAACCTGATCACCACCCAGGAGATGTTCCGGCACGAACTGCAGATCGACGCGAATGGTCGGGAAATCGACCGCTGGATCGGCCTGGGCTTCCAGCCCCATTCGCACAAGCTGGAGCCGTTCCGCCAGCTGCTGCGCGAATCGCTGTACGGAGACTTCTGAACATGGGCACCGGTCTGCTGCTGGGCGTGCTGAGCATCATCTCCGTGCTGCTGGCGCTGGCAGCATGGCTGTGGGGCACGGCCAGCACCCGCGAGCAGCGCCAGGCTTCACTGCAGCATGCCGAGCAGCAGCTGGCGCGTGGCAATACAGCCACTTCGCCATCGGCCGGCATCGCCAGTACCGCCGCCAACGAGCCCCCGCGGCCTGCCGGCAGCGGGCGCAGGCCGCTGCCCTGGAATGGACTGCTGCAACGTGCGGGCCTGCAACCTGGCTGGAAACTTCCGGTGATGCTGCTGGTGCCGGGGCTGGTGCTGTCACTGACGGCGATGCTGCGGCTGGGCACTGCGTGGATGTTCCCGCTGACCCTGCTGCTGTACGCGCTTGGTTGCTGGCTGTGGATCATGCGCCGGATCACCCGGCTGCGCGCGCAGCTGCTGCACCAGCTGCCCGATTTCCTCGACAACCTGGTGCGCCTGACCGCGCTGGGCAACAGCCTGCAGGCGGCCTTCCAGGTCGCGTCGATGCAGACCAGCGCGCCGCTGCGCGGCCTGCTCGACACCACGGTGCGCTATGCCCGCAGCGGCATGGACCTGGATCGCGCGTTGTCACTCGCCGCGCAGCCCTATCGCATGGATGTACTGAAGGTGCTGTCGGTGGTGATCGGCGTCAGCGTGCGCATCGGCGGCCGCTCCGACCAGATCCTGCAGCGCATGGGCGACTTCATGCGCGACCTGGAACAGGCGCAGCAGGAGCTGGCGGCGACCACCTCGGAAACGCGGATGTCGGCCTGGGTGCTGGGCCTGCTGCCGCCGGCCAGCGCCGTGCTGATGGCCATCGCCAGCCCCGACTTCTTCCAGCCCGTGCTGCACGAGCCGCTCGGCCACAAGGTCCTGCTGATCGCGTTGGGCCTGGAGCTGGTGGGCGCTTTCCTGCTGTATCGACTGGCCAAATCGCTATGAGTCATCGCAGCCCCCCTGGAGAAGCCCGATGAGTGCGAGCACCTGGTTTGCGCTTTCATTGCTGGTGCTGGCCGTAGGCGTGGCCCTGCTCGGCTTCGCCGGCTGGGTCCGCAGCCATCGTGAACAGCGCACGTCGGCCACGCTCAAGACCGCCCTGCAGCCGCGTGACGAAGCGCGCGAAGTGGAAGCCGCGAGCCGCGACTCGCTGGGCTGGCTGGAGCGCTTCGGCCGCTCGCTCAGTGGTGGTCGCCTGGAAGCCGCGCTGCTGGCCAACGAGGATCGCCTGCTGCTGGATCTGGCCGGCTGGAACACACGGCGCGGCACCGCCATCTATCTCGGCGTCCGCCTGCTGCTGGCGTTGCTGGTGCTGGCCCTTGCGCTGGCCTTCAGCGAGGCGACGGGACTGGCGAAGATCATGGTGGTGATCGGTGCACTGGCCGCCGGACTGCTGCTGCCCAAGTTCGCCCTGTCTGCCTGGGTCAAGCGTCGCCGCCGCGCAGTCGAGAACGAGCTGCCGTTGCTGATCGATCTGCTGCGCCTGCTGCAGGGGGTGGGATTCAGCATGGACCAGAGCCTGCAGACGCTGGGCGACAAGCTGCGTGATGCGCTGCCGATCCTCGGCGGCGAACTGCAGGAAGCCAACGTGGCCTACACCCGCGGGCGCACCCGCGCACAATCGCTGCGCCGGCTGAGTGACGTCTACGGTGACGACGACCTGAGCAGCCTGGTGCAACTGATCCTGCAGGTGCATGCACACGGTGGCGCGGTGCAGGAGCCACTGCGCCAGTTCAGCATCCGCCTGCGCGAGCAGCGCCGCAATTCGCTGAAGGAAAAGGTCGGCAAGCTCTCGGTGAAGATGACGGTTGTGATGATGCTGACCCTGCTGCCAGCGCTGATGCTGGTTCTTGCCGGCCCGGCGCTGGTTGCGCTGGCCGCCACCATGTCCTCGATGGGAACGACCTGATGCCCGCCCTTCGCACCGCCTGCCTGCTGTTCGCCCTTGCCACCGTCGCCAGTGGCTGCGCGTCGACCACGCCGAAGTACCTGCGCGCGCCCAGCCTGGCCGCGCCCGAACCGGCGCCACAGGACAGTCGCAACGCTTACCTGGAACTGATTGCGCGCATGCAGCAGCAGGGCGCCTGGTATGCCTCGCTGGCCCACGTCGATGCATTCCGCCAGCGCTACGGTGATCGCCCGGCGCTGCGGCTGCTGCAGGCCGACGCCCTGCGCGAGACCGGGCAGGCCGACGCGGCCATCGCGCTCTACCGTGAACTGTCCACGGGGCCGCAGGCGGCCGCCGCCGCACATGGCCTGGGCCTGATCGCCGCGCATCGCGATGACGACGCCGGCAGCGAGCAGTCTCTGGCCCGGGCC
This sequence comes from Stenotrophomonas sp. CC22-02, assembly GCF_004365115.1. Classification (NCBI taxonomy): domain Bacteria; kingdom Pseudomonadati; phylum Pseudomonadota; class Gammaproteobacteria; order Lysobacterales; family Lysobacteraceae; genus Stenotrophomonas; species Stenotrophomonas sp. CC22-02. Next base: position 2,112,620 of record NZ_SOCO01000001.1, read on the forward strand.
ACCCAGCTGGAACCGCTGAACACCGACTACCTCGGCGATCTGGGCTACGCGCGGCTGCGTGCCGGACAGTTCGACCAGGCCCGTGAGCCGCTGGCAAAGGCGCTCGAGCTGTCACCCGGCAATGCCAAGGCGACGGCCAACCTTGCACTGTGGGCGGTGCTGCGTGGCGACACCGCCACGGCTGAGCGCCTGGCCCAGCAGGCCAATCTCAACGAAGACAGCCGCCGCGGCATCCAGCAGCAGGCCGAGCAGATCCGCGCACGCCTGCAGCAGCGCCAGGCTGCAGCAGCGGCACGCGAGGCGGCAGCCCCCCGCGCGGTTGCCAGCACGCCCGCCCGCCCGCAGGCCGCAGCCCGGCTGGCCGCCGAAGCGCGCCGCGACATCCGCGATGCACGGGATCCGCAGCGCCTGCCACCTTCGATGCTTGAACGCTTCAGCACCCCAGACCAGCCCACCGGGAACACGCCATGATCAAGCCGCTCCTGACCCGTCGCCTGTTGCCCGCGCTGAGCGGCCTGCTGCTGGCGACAGCTGCCCAGGCACAGCAACAGCCGCTGACCGGGCAGATGCTCGGCGGTGCCCGTCCCGCGGCAACCGCAGCGCAACCGCTGCAGTCCGAAACGCTGGCAACGGTCGACGTGTCCGCGCCCGAGGCACGTGTACCCGTACCGGCACCCGCATCACCCCCTGCCTACGACCTCGCCAGCACTGCAGCCGCACCTGCGCCCGCGGTACGCCGCAGCGAGATCGGCGACGCCACGCGCAGCCTGTTCCAGCTGCAGGCCTCGGGACAGCAGGCCGGCGCGCGCCTGCCGATCCTCGGTGACCAGGCCACCCTGAGCTACGCGCGCTACCTGAAGAGCTTCCAGCACGAGATTCCCGATTTCTTTGAAACCGATGTCGGCAAGTCCAAGGGAACATCCTCATCCGGACGTTGAGGTAGACCATGAAACGCCCACGCCAGTTCAGCTTCAACCGCCCCCGCGGCGGCATGTCGGTCACCATGATGCTGGTCATGCTGGCGCTGCTGGCCATGCTCGGGCTGGTCGAGATCGGCTATCTGTTCTGGGCCAAGCGTGATGCGCAGAAAGTCGCCGACCTGGCGGCACTGGCCGGCGCCCAGCGCCTGGAACTGTGCACGTCGGACAACAGTGACAACAGCGCGGCGCGGCAGAGCGCGCTGACCCAGAACCGGTTTGCCGGCAGCCTGCAGATCAGGTGCGGGAACTGGAGCGCGACACGCGACACGACCAACCGCTTCCAGGCCACCGTGGATGCGGCCAACCCCCGCAACGCCGTGCAGGTGATCGCGCAGCGCAGCGTGCTGCCCTTCTTCGGGCAGAACACCAGCTTGCCGACCGTCAGTGTACAGGCGGTGGCGCGCCGCTCGGAGCCCACGGCGGTGTTCGCCGTCGGCTCGCAGCTGCTGCGGACCCGCGGCGATTCGCTGCTGATGTCGACCCTGCGCCTGATCGGCCTGGATGTCACCAACGCCACGGTGCTTTCCTATGACGGCCTGGCGCAGGCCAACGTCACGCCCTCCGGCCTGCTGAAGGCGCTCAACATTCCGGTCAGCGCCAACCTCAGTGTGGCCGACTTCAACCGCCTGCTGGCGGTCAACAAGATTTCGCTGGCGCAGCTGGTCGATGCCACCGCCACGGTGGTCGGCCGCGATACCACCGTCGGCGTGCAGCTGCGCGCCCTGTCGGACCTGGTCGCCACCCGGCTGGACATCACCAAGCTCAACATTGCGCTGGGCAGCGAATCCGGTGGCGGCGGCCTGTTCGCCGAAGTCATTTCTCCGGACGGTACCGCCGGCAGCGCACTGGAATCGAAGATCAGCGTCCTCAACCTGATCAGCACCGCCATTTCCATCGCCAATGAAGGCAACGGCATCGCGATCGGCGGCCTGAACCTGCTGGGCATCAACGTGCAGGCCGGGGTGGTCGAACCGCCGTCGATCGCCATCGGTGGCGTCGGATCGCGCGCCTACAACGCACAGGTCCGGCTGATGGCCGATGTCGACAGCAACAACCTGTTTGCGCTCGGCCCACTGCTGCAGCTGCTGGGTACGCGCCTGCATCTGCCCTTGCATGTTGATGTGGCCAACGCGATGGGCACGCTGACCGGCATCCAGTGCGGGGGCACCTCGCCTCAGGCCACCATCCAGGTCGATTCCTCGGTGCTGCGCGCCTGCGTCGGCAACGTCGATCCCGCACAGCGGTTCTCCAAGAACAATGTCTGTGACAACACCCTGCAGAAGGAACAGCTGCTGACACTGCTGGGCCAGCCCTTGATCAACGACAAGATTGCCCTGCCGGCGTTGACCAGTTCGCAGAACCTGACCCTGGCCGCCGGTGAGAGCGGGTCCACCCAGATCAATCCGCTGGCACTGGGCAACGCTGTATCCGATCTGGTCAACGAGCTGCTGCGGGTCCTGTCCGGCATGCTCAGCTCACCCAAGCAGGGCATGAGCGCGAACGACACCGCCAAGGCGCTGGCCGACCGCTACCTGCAGGCGACGTTCCCGCCCAACACGCGCTATGACGTCAACAAGCTGATTCCGCTGCTGCGCGATGGCGACCCCAGCCGACAGTTGGCGCCGCTCAACAGCTGGAATGTGCCCGGTGGCCTGCCCTACGCCTGTGGCCTGCTGAACCTGGTCACCTGCCACAAGGACGGGCCGGTCTGGGATGCGTTCAAGGTCACCGTCACCGGCCAGGGCCTGGGCGTGCTCGACGGGCTGCTCGGCTCACTGGTCGGCGGCCTGCTGATCAACCGCTGCGACAGCCTGCTCGGCAATCTGATCGACTACAACGGCTGCGTGCGCAACAACCTCGCCTCGTACATCCAGACCGCGCCGGCCGGCTTCCTCGATGGTGCCGGTGGAACCGGCGTCACCAACCCCGATGGCAGCGTCAGCTGCAGCGGGCTGCTGTGCACGCTGCTGAAGCCGATCCTGGCCGCGCTGCGCCCGGTCCTCAACAGCGTCGGCACCCTGCTGACCAACCTGCTGGCCAGTGTGCTGGGGCTGGAACTGGGCCGGACCGATGTCAACGTGCAATCGATCCAGTGCAGCGCCGCGCAGCTGGTCTATTGACCCGTGACGGGCGCCCTTGGCGGCGCCCGCGCCCATGCTAGACTCCCGGCGGGGAACCACCTTCATCTCAACCCACACTCATCCGTGGATGGTCTAGACATGCGAGAAACTTCAGGGGGCGCGGTCTTCGCCCGTCAGGCGCGCGGCGCGGCAATGCTGGCCGTGGCCATGATGCTGGTGGCACCGGCGGCGATGGCCGCCCGTGGCGACCGCGAAGCCGCCGCAGAGCCGGCCGCGCGCACCGCACCGGTAGTGCGCAACACCGTGGACGAACTCAAGCAGCTGATGGATTCGCGCCAGCTGACCGAGCTGCGCACCACCTACAACGGCAACTACGGTGCCAGCCTGCTGTTCAACGCCAACACCCTGACGTATTACGTCGCCCTGTTCCAGGAAAAGAACTTCTGGCGGGTGATCAAGACCGATGCCGTGGACAACGCCGAGCGCGTCTACCGCACGTTTGCGCAGCAGTCCGAACAGCTGGCCCAGGTCTATATCGACACCACCCGGCTGGAAGCCGGCAAGCGCTACACCGAGCGGCTGGTGGCCTACAACGAGGAGCGCCTGCGCACCCTGCAGCAGGAAATGGAACAGCAGCAGGCACAGTCGGCCCAGGTCAGCGCGGCCCTGCAGCAGGCCCAGCAGCAGGCGGTCAGCCTGAGTACCGACGTGCAGAGCACCAACAGCCAGCTGGACGCGCTGCAGCGCCGTATCCAGATCCTGCAGGCCGAACAGGGCAACCCGGAGCTGAGCCTGCCCAAGCCGGACAGCGTGCCCTCGCCGGCACCGGCGGCGGCCAGCGACGGTCGCTGAGCCCGCGCTTCCAGCGTCTCCGCACAACGGCGCCCTTGGGCGCCGTTGTCGTTTTCAGCACGAAAATCAGCGGCACGCGTCGTGCACCGCGTCATCCAGCTGCCGGCGCTGTACGAAGTCCAGTCGCCTGGCCCTGGCCAGCGCCTTCCCGCGTTGCTGCCGTGCACGCTCACAGGCGCGGGGATCGGCGCTGATCGGGATCAGCGCAGCCCGCGCGCGCCCGGGGCGTGACGCCCGACGCCGGGCCGGCGCGGGTGTGGCCGCGGCAGGCACAGGGCCACGCGACAAGGACTGTTCCGCCGGAACCTCCCAGCGCCATTCCGCACGCCCCTGGCACGGCGTCTGCTGATAGACCGGATGGGATCCCTCCACGCACTTGTAGACCTGGGTCTGCGCGTGAACGGCGCCCGCCAGCAGCAGACACAACAACGAGCAGCACTGCACTCTCGGCATCGCAGGTTCCTCGACGGGACTGCCGCCATCGTCAGCCGGCCATCTGCCCACTGCCAGAGCGATACACGTCACAGCCCCGGCAATCCAGCACAGGCGTGCAAGGCATTCGACACCCGTTGCGCTGTACTGCGGGAGGCACCGGCACGCCTGCCGATGCCTTCCCTCCCTTCCGCCAAGGAACCTGCAATGAGCAATTACGTCACCGTCGCCGATGGCGCCCGCATTTTCTACAAAGACTGGGGCAGCGGCCAGCCGATCGTGTTCGCCCACGGTTGGCCGCTGTCTTCCGATGCCTGGGACCCGCAGATGCTGTTCATGGGGCAGAACGGCTATCGCGTGATTGCCCATGACCGTCGCAGCCACGGCCGTTCCAGCCAGACCTGGGACGGCAACAACATGGATACCTACGCCGACGATCTGGCCGCGGTGATCGACGCGCTGGACTTGAAGGACGCAATCCTGGTCGGCCATTCCACCGGCGGCGGCGAAGTGGCCCATTACATCGGCCGCCACGGCAGCAGGCGCGTCGCCAAGGTGGTGCTGGTCGGCGCCGTGCCGCCGTTGATGCTGAAGACCGCCGGCAACCCGGCCGGCACTCCGCTTGAGGTGTTCGACGGCATCCGCAAGGGCACCGGCGGCGACCGCTCGCAGTTCTTCAAGGACCTGGCCACGCCGTTCTTCGGCGCCAACCGCGATGGCAACAGCGTCACCCAGGGCATGCGTGATTCGTTCTGGCTACAGGGCATGCTCGGCGGCGTCAAGGGCCAGTACGACTGCATCCACGAATTTTCGGAAGTGGACTACAGCGACGACCTGAAGAAGATCGACGTGCCTGCGCTGGTCGTACATGGCGATGATGACCAGATCGTACCGTTCGATGCCTCGGCCAAGCTCTCCTCACAGATCATCAGCGACGCCGAACTGAAGGTGTATGCCGGTGCACCGCACGGCCTGACGGTCACCCACGCCGACGCGTTCAACGCCGACCTGCTGGCGTTCGCACGCAAGTGATGTGTGGCGGCGGCGCCTGCAGCGCCGCCGCTAAAAAAGGGGACGGAGGGAATTAAGTCGCTTCTGCACAAACGACTCAATTCCCTCCGTCCCCTTTTTGGGGTCAGATGTCGCTGTGGTGGTGCGGAACGCCGGCCTTGGGCAGCGGGTCATGGCCGCCCACGAAGTGACGTACCACCGGTGCCCGTTCGCCGCGATGCAGTTCGCGCAGCACCTCCTGGATCGCCTTGTCATCGGCGGTGATGCGTTCGTGCTGGCGCAGATGCTCCAGCCACGACGGGGTCACGAAATACTCCAGGTGGATGCCCGGCGTCGCCACATCCTCAACCACGCCCCAGACCACGGCGCCATCACGGCGACGGATCGTTCCCAGCGCGCGCATCTGCGCCTGGAACGCACTGCGATCGGCATCGTCGATGCGGTATTCAATGGTCACCAGCACCGGGCCGCGATCATTCGATACCGGTACTGAGAGTTCCGGTGCCGGCCAGTGCCCGGCCGGACGCAGGTTCAGGTCTTCGGTACCGGCGATGCGCACGCGCCAGACCAGCAGTCCGCCGATCACCGCACCGGCGGCAGCCACCAGCAGGGCCAGCTCAGGCGAGGTGCGCTGCGCCAGCGCGCCCCAGCTCAGGCCGCCAGCGGCCATGCCGGCAGAGAACACCATGATGTACAGCGCCAGCGCGCGCGCACGTACCCACGCCGGTACCGCCGTCTGCGCGGCGATCTGCAGCGAAGAGAGCACGGTGATCCAGGCAAAGCCATTGACCAGCATCACCACGGGAAGCACGTACCAGCTGCGGGTCAGCGCCAGCCCGACCAGGCTCAACGCCAGCGACAGCGTGGCCAGCAGCACCAGCAGGTCGCGGTCCATCTGTGCGCGCAGCTTCGGCAGCAGCAGCGCGCCGCCGACCGCACCGATACCAATGCAGCCCAGCAGCATGCCGTACTGCCCCGCCCCACCCTGCATCTGCCCGCGCACCACCACCGGCAGCAACGCGTTCATCGCCGCGGCGAAGAAGAAGAAACCAACCGATTTGATCAGGACCGCCTGCAGCCGCCCGGCGCGGCTGGCGTAGCGCAGGCCTGCCTTCAGGCCGGCACCGAAGCCTTCCGGCGGCAGGCTGGACTGCTTCGGGTCACGCTTCCAGCCCCACACCACGAACAGCATCGCGGCGAAGGTGATGGCGTTGAAGCCAAAGGCCCAGACCGCACCCAGCTGCGCCACGATCACGCCGCCGATGGCCGGGCCGATCGAGCGCGCGATGTTGATGCCGATCGAGTTCAGCGCCACCGCCGAAGCCAGCATCGGCTGCGGCACCAGCTCGGACACGATCGCCGCCTGCGCCGGCATCGCCATCGCCGCGCCACACCCCATGCAGAAGGTCAGCAGCACCAGCAGCTGCGGGGTCAGCATGTCCATGGCGGTCAGCGCCGCCATCACCGCGGCCACCAGCAGCATCCAGCCCTGGGTGGCCAGCAGGTACCTGCGCCGGTCGACGATGTCGGCCAGCGTGCCGGCGGCCAATGCCAGCAGCACGATCGGCACTGTGGTTGCCGACTGCACCAGTGCCACCATCAACGGTGAACCGGTGCGCTCGGCCATCACCCAGGCGGCGGCCACATCATTGACCCAGGTGCCGATGTTGCTGGCCAGGATCGCCAGCCAGATCGAACGGAACATCCGGATCTTCAACGGCGACCAGGCCCCTGCGGCCGGTACGGAAGGTTGTGACGCGGTTGCGTTCACCATTGCCATGCTCCAACGATCGAGGCGAACAGCGTGTCCTGGCCCCCGGCCTGCTTCAGTGCAGGACCGGCATCGACCCAGGCCAGCTGCAGCTGCCATTGCCAGTGTTCGCTGGCCTGCCAGTGGGTTTCGGATTTGTACTGGTTGCCGATGCGGCGTGCGCCACCGGCAGTGCCTGGCAGCGCCAGCAGCGGTGCCGGCGTGGTGTAGACCGCATCGGCGCGCCGATGCTTCCAGGCCATCTGTACGCCCAGCTCCGTCGTCACCGTGTCGTGCAGGCGCAGGCTCAGCGTAGGCTGGATATCCATCAGGTTGGCCGGCGCCAGCAGGCTGGCCTCGCTGAAGTAGGCCGACTTCGGGAACAAGGCATTGAACGTTCCCAGCCGGCCATCGCGCAGACTACCGTCGCCGCTGGCGATGTCGGCCTTCAGGCCCAGCCGTGGCTGCAGCGGCAGGTCCGACCAGCGCCACCCCGTATCGGTGGCCAGCGTCCAGGCGCGGATGTCGAGGTCACCCGTGGCGGTACGCAGTTCGCCGCCCTGCACCACCAGTTCGTTGTTCCAGTCCAGTGCACCGGCCTGGCCGAACCAGCGCGCGCCCAGGGTCTGCCGACGTTCGGTACCGCTGCCTGCGGCGAAGCGCGCGCCGTCGCGGCGGTAGTCCAGCAGATATAGATCCCACTGGGCCGCCGCCTGACCGCGTGCCGTCGTGGCGTACGCACCCCACAGATGGGCACCGTGTTCACCCCGATCATCGAAGGCACCGGCTCGGTTCTCCACCGGCCGCAGCACCATCAGGTCCAGCATGCCGAGTCGGCCTTTCCAGCCGGCACGTGCTCCGTCGAAGGCCAGGCGGATGTTCGGCCCATCGCGTACCGACAACAGCCGCGAGCTGCCGTAGCCGGCCTCCTGCCGCCCCAGTTGCAGGTGAAAGCCACCGCGCTGCCAGCGCCAGTACGCCTGCTGCACATCCAGCGCGCTGCGATCGGTACGGCCGGGGCCGCCGGCTTTGCCATCCTCCCCGTGCACACCCAGCTGCAGCTTCGCCTGCCAGGTCTCTTCCACATAGGTGGCCGAGGCCAGCGCGCGCAGCAGGCCATAGCCATCCTCGCTACCGCCAATGCCGAACCGGCTCGGGTCGTAGTACATCCCACGCACGCGCAGCGACGCATCCCACTGCAGTTGGCCGTCACCAGCCTCGATGCAACGACCGTGTTCGCAGGCCAGCGCCACTGTCGGCGCGGCCAGCAGCGCCAGGCTCAGAACGCGAAGCACGAGCATCCCATCGCGCCCCAGAACGCGGTCAGGTCATCGGTCGGTGCCGCGTGCTGGGCGGCATGACCCTGGGCGCCATGCGTGGTGCAGGCCACACCGTGGTGATGACGGTGGGCTGCGGCCAGCCCGGTCGCGGCGCCACCCACGTGGTAGCCCCCGAACCTGTTCACCGGTGACCAGTTGGGCATCGCCGGCGGCAGCTGCGGCGCCAGGCCGGCGTAGTCACCGTCGGCGTGCACGATGCGGCCACCAACCACGGTCAGCACGCTGGTGATGTCGGCAATCCGCGCGTCGTCGACGCGGAAGAAGTCAGCCGACAGCAGGATGAAGTCGGCGAGCTGGCCAGCCTTCAGCGTGCCCTTCACCGCTTCATCGCCGGAGAACCAGGCACTGCCCTGGGTCCACAGGCGCAGTGCCTGTTCGCGCTCCAGCAGGTTTTCGTCGCCATACAGGGCCAGGCCGCCGACGGTGCGCCCGGTCACCAGCCAGGACAGCGCCACCCATGGGTTGTAGCTGGCCACGCGGGTGGCATCGGTACCGGCACCCACCGGCACGCCTTCGGCCAGCATCCGCTTCACCGGCGGCGTGTGCCGCGCCGCCTGCACGCCATAGCGCTCGACGAAGGCTTCGCCCTGGTAGGCCATGCGGTGCTGCACGGCAATGCCGCCTCCCAGCGCGCGGATGCGTTCGATGTTGTGCGGAGTGATGGTCTCGGCATGGTCGATGAACCAGTGCAGGCCGTCGAACGGCACCTCGCGGTTGACCTGTTCGTACACGTCCAGGATGCGGGTGATGCTCTCGTCGTAGGTGGCGTGGATACGGAACGGCCAGCGCTTCTCGACCAGCAGCTTCACCACATCGTGCAGTTCCGGCTCCAGCTCCGGTGGCAGCTCCGGGCGTGGCTCGTTGAACAGCTCGAAGTCGGCCGCGGAGAACACCAGCATCTCGCCGGCCCCGTTGTGGCGCAGCAGGTCATCGCCCTGGCGAGGCTGCAGCATCTCGCTCCAGCCGCGGAAGTCATCCACTTCCTTGCCCTTGTTCTGGGTGAACAGGTTGTAGGCGATGCGCACTGTCAGCTGGTCATCGCGATGCAGCTGCTCGATGACCTGGTAGTCCTCGGGATAGTTCTGGAAGCCACCGCCGGCGTCGATCACCGAGGTGATGCCCAAGCGGTTCAACTCGCGCATGAAGTGGCGCGTCGAGTTGGCCTGGTACTCGATCGGCAGCCGGGGCCCCTTGGCCAGCGTTGCATACAGGATCAGCGCGTTGGGCTTTGCCAGCAGCAGTCCCGTCGGGTTGCCCAGCGCGTCACGCACGATCTGCCCGCCCGGCGGGTCCGGCGTGTCCTTGGTGTAGCCGCAGGCACGCAGCGCGGCGCGGTTGAGCAGCGCGCGGTCGTACAGGTGCAGCAGGAACACCGGCGTATCCGGCGCGATGTCGTTGAGTTCCTGCAGCGTGGGCAGGCGCTTCTCGTTGAACTGCGCGGCGGTGAAGCCACCGACCACGCGTACCCATTGCGGTGCCGGGGTGCGATCAACCTGTGCCTTCAGCATCGCCATCGCGTCGGCCAGCGAACGCAGGCCATCCCAGCGCAGTTCCAGGTTGTAATTCAGGCCACCGCGGATCAGGTGCGTGTGGCTGTCGTTGAGGCCGGGCAGCAGGCGCCGGCCCTGTGCATCGATCACGGTCGCTTCGTTGCCCCAGTCGCGCATGATCTGCTCGTCACTGCCGACGGCAACGATGCGCCCCTCCTGCACGGCCAGCGCCTGTGCGTGTGGCTGCTGCGGATCGAGGGTGGTGATGCGGGCATTGCGGATGACCAGCGTGCTCATGCGACGCTCCTTGGAAGTGGAATCGAATGCGGCACCGGCACGGCCGGCCAGACCCAGCGCAACAGCGGCACCGCTGGCCAGCACCACGTTGCGGCGGCCGTGGTCGAGTGGATCGTGACTCATGCGTGGTCTCCCGGCAGGCGTTGGCCGTCCAGCGCCCAGGCGCCGGGCCCGGCCAGCGCGACGGCCAGCAGTACCGTGGTCCACATCAACGGGTACTCGCTGCCACCGCGCATCCAGAACCAGCCCTTGGGCAGGGCCAGCAGTACGGTGAAGCCGATGAACGCGGCGGAGACCAGTGCGGCGATGCGGACCTGCCAGCCCAGCAGCACGGCCAGTCCGCACAGCACCTGCAACAGGGCCAGCAGCAGCGGCAATGGCGCCGCCGCTGGCAGTCCGAAGCCGCGCAACTCGGTAGCGAAGCCGGCCAGCCCGGGGCCGCCGAACCAGCCGAACAGCTTGCCCAGCGCGTGGGGCAGCAGGAATCCCCCGGCTGCCACGCGCAGCATCAGCAGGGCCAGGTCGAGGCCATGCCCAGCCAGCATGCTCAGTGCCCGCCTTCCTGCGCGCCAAACATGCGCTTGGCGTACTGGATACCGATGCCGTAGCCACCGGCATGGTCGCGGGCGATGCCGGTGGTCAGCTCGTAGGTTTCGCCACGCGCCCAGTCACGCTGCAGTTCCAGCAGGTACTGCACGCTGGTCATCGGCACCGCGCCGGCCTGCACCATGCGGGTGATCGCACGCTCGTGGGCCTCTTCGCTGACATCGCCACAGGCATCGGTGATCACGTACACCTCGAACCCCTGCGCCAACGCCGACAGCGCCGGACCAACGATGCAGACGCTGGTCCACAGGCCGGCAAGAACCAGGCGGCGCTTGCCGATGCGATTGATCTCCGCGATCACCGCCTGATCCTCCCAGGTATTCATCGAGGTCCGGTCGAACACGGTCTGGCCCGGGAAGATCTCCGGCAGTTCCGGGAACATTGGGCCGGAGAACGACGTTTCGGCCACCGTGGTCAGCAGCACCGGTACGTTGAAGCCCTTGGCGCCCTTGCTGATCAGCGACACGTTGTTGCGCAGCGCAGAGATGTCGATGGTATGGGTGGCAAATGCCATCTGCGACTGGAAGTCGATCAGCACCAGCGCGTGATCGGTGGGCGACAACAGGGACGGGGCGGCAACAGCGGTGGCAAGGCTCATGGATGGACTCCGTTGGAAGCACGTTCTGGGGGAAGCAACAGGGCCGCATCGCCAGCCAGGTACTGGCCTGGGCTGCAGCCGGTCTCGGCGCGGAAGCTGCGGACGAAATGGCTCTGGTCGAAGAAGCCCAGCTGCTGCGCCAGCGATGACATCGGCAGCTTCGCGGCCGGCAACAGCTGGCAGGCGCGCTGGATGCGGCGGCGGCGCACGTAGCGCAGCGGGCTGGCGCCCGTGCCGCTACGGAACAGGCGAACCAGATGGAAGCGACTGACACAGGCAGCCTCCGCCAGCTCGGTCACCCGCAGCGGCTGCGACAGGTGTTCATCGACATAGCGCAGGGCGCGCTGCAACGCCGCCGTCTGGTGCGGGGCCAGCGATGCGGCGGGCGAAGCAGGCAGGGAGACGGTGGCCATGGGGGACGCCGCAGAGGGGTGGCTCATGGTCGGTGCCACGCGCCGGAAGCCCTACCCCCGTCGGACGAAGCCGGCACCTACCCGAATGGGGGAGGCCGCCGCCCCAGCAGGCGACGGCCGAACAGCCGGGCATCCAGCGAATAGGCGCCCGGCCCAAGCAGCAGCAGCGCCAGCGGCAGTGGCGCCAGTGCCCAGGGCTGGGCCAGCAGGTACAGGCCCAGCGTTGCCAGCACCGCCGCCAGCGGGGTCAGCGCGCCCAGCGCCAGCATCGCGGCCACCACCAGGCCGGGTATCGACCACTCACCGGCGTGCGGCGCCGGCATGCACAACGCAGCGGCCACGCACAGCCGCAGCCACAGCAGGCCGATGCCCGGTGCACGGTCGGGAAACATCACAAACAGGCGCTGCATGGCCGGGCTCCACGGAACATGCCGGGGTGATAGCCCAGCGCCGCGCCATGCGCCTACCCCGTTCGGGTCACCCGGGCCTGCTCCGTACCTGACAGAATGCCCGCCATGCGTGGCCGCCCCTTCCCGTTCCAGCACCGCCTGCCAGCGCTGCTGGCGTGCCTGCTGCTGTTGATCTCCCTGCAGGCGTTCGCCGTGCAGCGCCCTTTGCTGAGCAGCGGCCTGCCCGGCTACGAGCACACCGCCTGGCGGGTTGGCCAGGGCGCGCCGGGTGATATCTGGGACATCAGCCAGGACCGCGATGGCCTGTTGTGGCTGGCCACCGGCTCGGGCCTCTACCGCTTCGATGGCCGCCGCTTTGAACGCCAGCCAGCGCCGGTCGGCAGCGCCTTTCCCTCCTCCAACATGGTCACGCTGGCGCACGGCAGCGATGGCGCACTCTGGATCGGCTACTTCCAGGCCGGCATCAGCCAGCTCGCGCGCGGCCAGCTGCACAACTACGGCCGCGGCCAGGGGGTGCCGGTCGGCGTGGTGCCACACTTCAGCCAGGACCGTGAGGGTCGGCTGTGGGCGGCCATCAATGGTGGCCTGCGCTGGTTCGACGGCCAGCGCTGGCAACCGCTGCCGAGCGGGAGCGGCGTGCCGGAGCATCGCGTGCAATGGGTGCTGCATGACAGCCGCGGCACCTTCTGGGTACTGGCCGACCTGAAGGTCTGGATGCGCGCATCAGGCGATGCCGTGTTCAAGGACACCGGCATCGCCGTATCGCAGATGGCGTCACTGGCGGAAAGCCCGCAGGGCGAAGTGTGGCTTGCCGATCGGGTACGCGGTACCTCGCCGCTGGCCAACGCGCAGGGCCTGATGGCCGAGCGTGAGCGCGAAGCACGGCGATTGCCGGATCTGGTCGCCGCGCGCCTGCAGTTCACCGCCGATGGTGCGCTGTGGGCCACGATGAGCCCACATGGCGGTGTGGCGCGGGTCACCTTCCAGGGCGACCATGCCGTGCGCATGGAACGCTTCGATTCACCGCACGGGCTGACCGCCACGTCGGCCGTGCCGATCATCGTCGATCGCGAGGGCAACCTCTGGGTCGGCACCAATCTTGGCCTCAACCGCTTCCGCGCACGCAGCGTGCATACGCTCACCGCCGGCCCCAGCGACCCCTACCGCTCACTGGTGCGGGCCAGCGATGGACGCGTGTATGGCTATGGCGAGGACCTCAAACTGTACGATCTGCGCCGGCCGTTGCTGGACGGCAGCACCGCGCAGCTGCAGGCGGCCGCACGCCAGGCGCCCACGCCGGTCTGGCAGTTCGACTGGGTCAACCTGGCACGCACGGTGGCCGGCCACACCACCCTGATTCCACTGCCGGCACCATTCACCGGGCAACCGCTGCATGCCCTGCTGTTCGCCGACGACGCGCAGGCCTGGGTCTGCAGTGGCGAACACGGCGTACTGCATTACCAGCATGGCCAATGGCAGCGCGAAGCGCGCTTGCCGGAGCAGGCCTGTTCGTCGCTTGCATTGGACCGGGACGGCCAGCTGCTGCTCGGCTATGCCGACGGCCGGCTGCGCCGCATGCGCAGCACGGGCATCGACACCTTCGATGCCACCCACGGTCTTGCCGTGGGGCCGGTGACTGCGCTGCTGCAGCATCAGGATCTGCTGCTGGTGGCCGGCGAAGCCGGCCTTGCCGCGCGCGTGGGACATGGCCCATTCGTGCCCGTCCACACCGACATGGCCGGTGTGCTCGAAGGCATCACCGGCATGGTCGCCGACGCACGCGGGCACCTGTGGCTCAATGGCAGCCGGGGCCTGGTGCGGCTGCAGAGCAGCCAGCTGCGCCGCGTCCTGCGCACCGGCATGCAGGTGACGCCACGCCTGTTCGATGCGGTGGACGGCATGCCAGGCATTGCCTTGCAGAGCGGGCCGATCGCCACCGCCGCGCTGGCCGACGACGGACTGCTGTGGCTGGCCACCAACCAGGGCCTGGCCTGGCTCGATACCACGCGATCGCATGTCAACATGATGGCGCCCAGCGTGCGCATCGGCGAGGTACTGTACGGCAGCGCGCACCAGCCCCTGCACGACGGCCTGCGCCTGCCTGCGGGCACCAGCCAGCTGCAGATCGACTACGTGGCGCTGTCGCTGGCACGCCCCGAGCGCAACCGCTACCGCTACCGCCTGTCCGGCGTCGACGACGGCTGGCAGGACGCCGGCAGCAGTACCCGTGCGTACTACACCAACCTGGAGCCGGGCAGTTACCGCTTCGAGGTGGAAGCTGCCAACGAAGACGGCATCTGGAGCACCACGCCAGCCAGCCGCAGCTTCCGCATCGCGCCTACGTTCATGCAGACGGTGTGGTTCAAGCTGTTGTGCGCAGCGGCGATACTGGCGCTGCTGGTGATGGCCGTACGCATCCGCAGTGGCCAGCTGGCGGCATTGTTCCGTGCCCGTCTGCAGGAGCGCCACGGTGAACGCGAACGCATCGCCCGCGACCTGCATGACACCCTGCTGCAGGGCAGCCAGGGCCTGATCCTGCGCCTGCATGCGATCAGCCAGTCCGCGCAGACGCCGGAGCCGGTGCGCAGCCAGCTGGAGTCGGCGATGCAGCTGGCCGAACGCAACCTGGCCGAGGGCCGCGAACGGGTCAACGCATTGCGCGACGGTCCATTCGCCGGCCGCGACCTTGCATCGGCGCTGGCCGATGTGCACGCCGAGTACGCGGGTCAGGGCACCAACCCGCTGCGCCTGACCGTGGAGGGGGCAGTGCCACTGCTTCAGGCCGACGCCGCTGAAGAGGTCTTCCTGATCGGGCGCGAGGCGATCCGCAATGCGCTGCGTCACGCCGACGCCAGTGCCATCGAGGTGGAGCTGTCCTACGGCACGCGTTGCTTCCTGCTGCACGTGCGCGACGATGGCATGGGTATCGCCGACGAGAACGCCGGCCACGGCCACTGGGGCCTGCAGGGCATGCGCGAGCGGGCGCAGCGCCTGGGTGCCGGGCTGCAGCTGTGGACCCGCCCCGGACTGGGTACCGAAATTGCGCTGGCGGTCCCCCCGCGGCGCCTGTATCACCGACTTCCATCGCGTTGGCGCTGGCCCTGGAGCACTCCGAAGCATGACTGAAATCCCTGCCCCGATCCGCGTCCTGGTGGTCGATGACCACCCCCTGCTGCGCGACGGCCTGGCGGCGCTGCTGGGCGCGCAGGCCGATCTGCAGCTGCTTGGCGAAGCCGCCGACGGCGAAGAGGCCATCGCGTGCTACCAGCGGTTGCACCCCGACGTGGTGCTGATGGATCTGCAGATGCCACGCCTGGATGGTGTGGAAGCAATCGTACGGATCCGCGCGCTCGACCCGCGCGCACGGATCATCGTGCTGACCACCTACCGGGGCGATGTGCGCGCGGTGCGCGCACTGCAGGCCGGTGCCAGTGCCTATCTGCTGAAGGACATGCTGCGCCATGAACTGGTCGACACCATCCGCATGGTGGCCGGTGGCCGGCGCGCACCGATCCCACCGGCGGTGGCTGCCAGCATCGCCGCGCACGTGGTGGAAGACCGGCTGTCACCCCGCGAGACCGAAGTGCTGCGGCACGTCGCAGGTGGCCTGTCGAACAAGCGCATCGGCGAACGCATGCAGATTTCCGAGCAGACGGTGAAGGCGCACATGAAGAGCCTGATGGACAAACTGGGGGTGGGTGACCGCACCCATGCGGTCACCCAGGCGCTGCGGCGCGGCATCATCAGCCTGGACGACAGCGGTCACGACTGACGCGCGGATCCCACGATCAGTAGATCCACGCCATGCGTGGATGAATCCCAATCACAGCCGAGCATCTCGACATTCGGCCAAAGCTCGGGCGGAGGCACCTCTGGCCCGGGTCAGCCTCCACGGTGGAGGACTGTCCCTGCCACTTCCGGTTCCGAAAATCCAGCTGGATGGCTCAGCCGAGCATCAACGCGCTCGGCATCGCCACCAGTTGGTGGCGCAGGTCATCGGCCCGCACCGGTATCGCCGCAGCGAAGTCCGTGGCCCCACCACCGTCCGCCAATGCCGAGATCAACAGCGCCACCTCGTTGCTGTGATCGATGCGATAGCTTCCCGGGCTGACAGCGCCAATGCCCTCACCGAACTCGATGACGGCGAAGCGGCCGGCTGTGCGATCGGTGCTGTAGATCGCGTCACCGTACAGGGTATCGTGGCCCGCCAGCGCATTGTCGTTACCTTCGTCGCCCTGGATCAGACCATTGCCGGCAAAGCCGGTAGCGCTGGCCGCACCGCTGGTCGGACGCAACAGCATCTGCTTGATCTGGTCCATCGTCCACAGGGTGCCGTCGGCGAAGCTGACCTGGTCGATCCGGTACGCACTGCCGGCAGCCGCGTCGTTGTACAGGCCCATGTCGACGGTGATGCGATCGCCATTGCTGTGGGTCAGCACCAGGTCGTAGGTGGTGCGGCTCAGGCGGATGTCGCTGGCAAGGATGCCTTCGCCAAATCGGATGGTTTCTACCCGGCCCGTGCCGGTGTCGCTGGCGACGATCTTGTCGTTGCCCCAGCCCAGATCAAAGTGATACGTGTCGCTGCCAGCGCCACCGCGCAGGATGTCATCGCCGCCGCCGCCGATCAGCAGATCATTGCCAGCG